>NZ_CP029208.1:1295000-3977827 GCF_003296175.1 Nitratireductor sp. OM-1
CATTCGTGTCGGCATGTGTAGGATAGGTGGTAGGCTTTGAAGTTCGGGCGCCAGCCTGGATGGAGCCATCCTTGAAATACCACCCTTATCTACATGGATGTCTAACCGCGGTCCGTTATCCGGATCCGGGACAGTGTATGGTGGGTAGTTTGACTGGGGCGGTCGCCTCCTAAAGAGTAACGGAGGCGCGCGATGGTGGGCTCAGAACGGTCGGAAATCGTTCGCTGAGTGCAATGGCATAAGCCTGCCTGACTGCAAGACTGACAAGTCGAGCAGAGACGAAAGTCGGTCATAGTGATCCGGTGGTCCCGCGTGGAAGGGCCATCGCTCAACGGATAAAAGGTACGCCGGGGATAACAGGCTGATGACCCCCAAGAGTCCATATCGACGGGGTTGTTTGGCACCTCGATGTCGACTCATCGCATCCTGGGGCTGGAGCAGGTCCCAAGGGTATGGCTGTTCGCCATTTAAAGCGGTACGTGAGTTGGGTTCAGAACGTCGTGAGACAGTTCGGTCCCTATCTGCCGTGGGTGTAGGAATATTGACAGGATCTGTCCCTAGTACGAGAGGACCGGGATGGACGTATCTCTGGTGGACCTGTTGTGGCGCCAGCCGCATAGCAGGGTAGCTATATACGGAACGGATAACCGCTGAAGGCATCTAAGCGGGAAACCGACCTGGAAACGAGTATTCCCTGAGAGTCGTGGGAGACCACCACGTTGATAGGCCGGGTGTGGAAGTGCGGCAACGCATGGAGCTTACCGGTACTAATAACTCGATAGGCTTGAATCATTCTCATTGCTTATGCTCATCAAGAGCGACAAAATACTGGCCAAAAGGCCAACCAGCTTCTCGATTACATGCGCTTTGCCGACCTGGTGGTCATGGCGGGGCGGCTGCACCCGTTCCCTTTCCGAACACGGCCGTGAAACGCCCCAGCGCCGATGGTACTTCGTCTTAAGACGCGGGAGAGTAGGTCGCTGCCAGGTCTGCAAATCGCATGTAAGCTTCTCGACACAAACCAAAAACAAAAGGCCGCAAACGCGGCCTTTTGGCATGCAAAAAGAACACAAAAGTTGACGCGGGGTGGAGCAGCCCGGTAGCTCGTCAGGCTCATAACCTGAAGGTCGCAGGTTCAAATCCTGCCCCCGCAACCAAATCAACGAACAAACCCCGCTGCACACGCCGCGGGGTTTTTTGCGTTCTAACGCTCCAGAAAACCGACCAGATTCCCAGAAACCGCCCGGCTTCCCAGAAACCCAAAGGCGCGGGCACACCTGACATGCGTTGCCCCGTCGCTCAGAGGCGCTCCCGGGACGCTGAACCGCGCCTGTCCTCACCAAGCCCCGGACCACCCCGGTAAAGACGCTGAAGCGTCGAAACCATCTCCTCGAAACTCTTGTCCAGCTCAACGCAGCTCCGGCGCGTCGGGACAAGATGCGTCGAACGCCCGCTGCGCACTCGCTCCAGAAATCCAGAAGCCTCAAGCTCAAGGATCTTCCGGTGCGTCGTCGAAAGCGGAAGACCCAACGTCATCGAAAGCGAAGATAGATCGTAAAATCGACCCTCAATCTTCCCCGTGATGATCGTACGAACAATCAAAGCATCCAAAGGACCGCCCCACAAACCAGTCTCAATCGCATAAAAACGGTTGAGACATTCGATGATCTGGGCCTGAACGACCTGGCGGATTTCCGTTTCCTGCATGCGCGTTTCCCCCGCCATATCGAACCTTTCCATTCTGGAAACATCCGCCGGCGCTGCCTTTCTCCTGCATGCTAATCCTCTGAGATGACGGATCAAGATATCTGCGCCAGCTAAGTGAAAGCAGGGAGGTTAGCGTTGACCAAACATATACTTATCGTGGGAGGCGGCATCGGTGGCACGATGACGGCCAACAGCATCGTCGCCAAGATGTATCCCGAAATCGCGCGGGGAGAAATCAAGGTCACGCTCCTGTCCGATTCCCCATGGCACTACTACAAGCCAGCCTTCATGTATGTCGCCTTCGACATGTTCTTCGAGGGCGAGTTACGGCGCAAACAGCGCACGCTCCTGCGCCCCGAGATCACGTTCGAGGTGGACAAGGTGGTGCATTTTGACTTTGCGGGCTCCTCCGTGAAGACGCAGAGCGGCAAGACGATTGGCTACGACTACATCGTCGTTTCGACGGGCTGCCTGCCCGCACCCGAGCGCATTCCGGGCCTCAAGGAAGGCGGCGACTATTTCTATCAGTACGGCCCCGCGCGCCAGCTTGCCGAGAAGCTGCGCAATTTCGAGAAGGGGCGCATCTTCATCACCGTCAACTTCCCGAAGACGCCGAATGTGCCGCATCAGTGCGGCATCGCGCCGATGGAAACCACGCTGATGGTGGATGAATATCTGCGCCGCAAGGGCGTGCGCGAGCAGTGCGAAATCGTCTACACCTATCCAACCGTTTCGCAGCTTCTGCGCAACTGCCTGTTCCTGCAGCAGGAGGTGTGTGAGGTGCTGCCACCGGTGTTTGAAGCCAAGGGCATCAAGTATCAGCGCGGCTTCACGCTGGACTCCGTGGACGCGGGCAAGAAGATCGCCCACTCGGAAGAGGGCGGTGAAGAGGCGTTCGATCTTCTCATGTGCACGCCGCCGATCCGCGCGGTCGATGCGGTTCTGGAAAGCGGCATTTCGCAGGCTCCGAACAATGAGGGCTGGCTGCCCACCGACCGCCAGACGCTGCAGCTCGAAGGCCACCCCAACGCCTACATCATGGGTGACACGGTCGATCTGCCGATCTCCAAGGCCGGCGGTTCCTGTCACAACCAGTGCCCGGTGATCGCCAACAACATCGCCGGCGACATCCGGCTTGGCCGCACGGTCGATGCCTATGACGGCAAGGTTCAGGCCGTGGCGCAGATGGGCCTCGAGGCCGGCATGCCGCTCTGGTACGACTATGACGAGGACGTGCATCCCACCCCGCCGACCAAGGTCGGGGGACTGCTCCGCAAGGCCTTCAATCGCGGGATCTACTGGTCCGTCGCGCGCGGCATCATCTGACATCGGCATCCGGAGGAAAACAATGAACGATACAGTCATGGACACGCCGGAAGCCGCTGCCGGAGCACCGAAGGCGCTCGCCGCAATGGATGAAGCCACCGAGCGCGGGCTCGCGGAGCTTCTCGAGAAGCTTGCACCGCTCCTGCAGGGGCGCCGTCTTCACAATCTGGTCGATCTCGCATCGCTTGCATCCGACGGCGTCGACATGTTCGACGACGCGATGGTGCAGAAACTGATGAAGGCCTATGAGGAAAGCGTGGGCGCTGCGTGGAACGTCGGCAATGCCGCGCGCTATGCCGCGACACAGACCGCACAGGCCCAGGTGCCATCCCTTCTCGGCCTGCTGCGCGTGGCCGGCAATGAGGATGTGCGGCGCGGGCTTTATTTTGCGCTGACCTTTCTGTCGGTTCTCGGCCGGCAGATGAAGGATGACGGCGTCGAATGAGCGCCGATGCGGACCTGGCCGCGCTCTATCAGCGCGGCCTGCGGGATCTGGGCGCCGGGGTTCGCAATGACAGGCGGCTTGTCCCGGCGGATGCCTCAATCACCCGGACGAGCCGCACCTGCGGCAGCACGGTAACGCTTGATGTGCAGTGGCGGGGCGATGCGATTGGCGCGCTTGGATGGCGCACGCGCGCCTGCACACTCGGCATGGCGTCTACCGCCATCGTCGTGCGCCATGCCACTGGAGAGACCTGCGCCGGCGTCGGCGAGATTGCCGGTCTGCTGCGCCGCCTTCTGGCGGGAGAAGCGGTCACTTTTCCTGAACCCTGGCGGGATCTCGCCATGTTCGAGGCGGCGCGGGCGTTTCCAAGCCGTTTCGGATCGATCCTGCTGCCGTTCGAGGCAGTCGCCGGCGCATGTGCCGAGCGGGGGCAGCCCGGCACCGCGCTTTGACCCGTTCAGAAGGCACGGGTTTTCCAAAGCCCGTTGTGCGGGCGGGGCCTCGGTCAGGCTGCCGTGCTCTGTGTCGGGTATGACGAATGGATCAGCGTTCTGGCGGCCTGTCCGGCGGCTTCTGCATAGTCTGCGTCGCGGTGCACCAGAAGCGTTGAGAATACGCCGTCGAGCAGAACCACAATCTGGCGGGCGATCGCCGCAGGATTGTCGATCCCGCTTTCGGCGAGTTCGCCTGAAAGCCAGTTCTCGAATTTCTTCTTGTGGCTCGCGCCGATCACCATGGCTGGGTGTCCCGGCAGATTGGCCAGCTCGGCTGCGGTGCGCAGGAAGCCGCAGCCGCGCCATGCGGGATGGCGCGCGGATCGGGCGACGCCCGTGAAGATCGCCTCAACCCGGTCGGCCACATCGCCTTCAGCACTCCTGAACCAGCTTTCGAACAGATCGAGATTTGGCTGGTCGCGGGAACTGAGATACTCGGCGACCAGGTCATCCTTGCTCCTGAAATGATAGTAGAAGGTCTTCTTGGTTACGCCCGCTTCCTCTGCAACGGCATCGACGCTGACGGCGCGAATCCCTTCCCGATAGAACAGCTTGCTTGCTGCATCGACGACCCGTTCGCGGGCTGGTTTGGGCTTCTGCTGTTTCGTGTCCATCGGATGCGCGCAACCATGTATACTAACCAGTGAGTTTCCATGCAGCGTGCCCGGTCCTAGCCTTTCTGTCAATTCAACTGGAGAGGCAGGAAAATGCAGAACACCGTGCTTTGCGAAAGGAAGGGGCGTGTCGCGCTTCTGACGCTGAACCGTCCGTCGAAACTGAACGCTCTGAATTACGCGACCAATGACCGGCTGCTGTCGCTGCTCGATGAGATCGAGGCGGATGAGGCAATCGGCGCGGTGGTGGTGACAGGGGCGGGGGATCGGGCGTTTTCGGCTGGCGGAGACATTCATGAATTCGCCGAGAGCATAAGGCAGGGCGCAGAAGAAGCGGTGCGCGCCTTCTGTCGTCGCGGCCAGCAGATGACGGCGCGCTTCGAGGCGTTTCCCAAGCCGGTGATCGCAGCGGTCAATGGCATCGCCTTCGGAGGCGGCTGCGAGATCACCGAAGCGGTGCATCTGGCGGTTGCCTCCGACCAGGCAATTTTCGCGAAACCGGAGATCAATATCGGCATTCCGCCGACATTTGGCGGCACGCAGCGCCTGCCGCGACTGGCCGGGCGAAAGCGCGCTCTGGAACTGCTCCTGACGGGAGATACGTTCGGGCCGCAGCGCGCCCATGAGCTGGGGCTGGTGAACAGGGTGGTGCCTGCGGAAGATCTGCTTCCTGCGGCGTTTGAGCTGGCGGAGCGCATCCTGCAGCATTCGCCACTGGCGGCCACCCGGATCATCTCGGCCGTGACGCGGGGCATTAACACGACGATTGAAGAGGGGCTTCTGATCGAGCGCGAACAGTTTGCCCGCATGTGCGCGACGGCAGATGTGCATGAAGGGCTCGACGTATGGATCGAACGGCGTACGCCCGTCTATCAGGGAAGGTGAAGCAGATGACGCGTTACACCGGTTTTACCAAGGATATCTGGGAGGCGTTTCGGGCGGATGCACGGCCGGGGCCGGTCCAGATGCTCAATCTCATCAAGCTGCGTGAGCGGGCGGATTATCCGGATGGCCGGGTGGCAAGCGGTCGGGACGCCTATGCGGAATACAGCCGGATCAGCGCGCCCGTTCTGGAACGGCTGGGCGGGCGCATCGTCTGGCGGGGCGGTTTCGAGCTGATGCTGATCGGCCCGCAGGCAGAGGCGTGGGACATCTGCTTCATTGCCGAATATCCATCGGTCGGCGCGTTTGCGCAGATGATGCGCGACCCGGCCTACCATGAAGCGCTGCCGCATCGTCAGGCCGGCGTTACGGACAGTCGGCTTGTCCGCTTCGCCCCGCAGCCCGGCGGTGTGAATTTCGCCGGGGGCTGAAGGCGACCTCCGGTTGCTAGAGCAGTTTGTAGAACTTCTCGAAGGCGAGATAGGTCGACTTCACGTGCTGCCGGGCAAGCCACGGTCAAGGCGCTCTCCTCATCGCTTGCGCGAATGGTGGCCTTGGCGAACCGTTGCGTGTTGCGGCAAGTCAGCTGCGCGTCGGCCGTTCTTTCGCGCAAACGCCTTTCGCGGTTGCGTCGCGGTTCCTTCGCGGATAGGGTCGCCGCCGCATGCGGTTCCGCCTTTCGCGGATGAAAAGGGAACCCGGTGCGGTCTGCCAGACAGACCAATTCCGGGACTGCCCTCGCAACTGTAAGCGGCAAGTTCTTTCCAATGCCACTGGCGAAAGCCGGGAAGGCGGACCGAACGTTCGAGCCGCGAGTCAGGAGACCTGCCTCATGCATAGACCATGAACGCCGGACGAGGTGCGCCGGCAGGAGGCCCAGAATGCATGCAGGCGCTTTGCCGGCAACGAGTCCGTCTATCGGGACGTCACGTCTCCGATCCGTTTCCCGATTTCCTTCGGCGCAGGCCGAATTCATTCGACTGATCCCGGGCAGCGTCACGCCTGACCGCGAGACCCGCCATGCGCGTTGATCTGGCAGGCTTTGCCCGCGAAGGCGCGCTTGGCGACCACCGGGCGCTGATGCGTCTTGTCGAACGGGCGGACGCGCTTGGTTTCGGCGGCATCTGGTTCAATGAGTTTCATTTCGGTCGCGAAACGCTGCCCTATCCGTCCACGCTTCTGCTTGGCGCGGAGGTGCTGGCGCGGACGGAGAGGCTGCGGTTCGGCACGTCGATCCTCGTTTTGCCGCTCTATCATCCGCTGCTGCTTGCCGAGCAGATCGCGCAGCTCGATTTTCAGAGCGGCGGGCGCGTGGATGTGGGGATCGGGCGCGGCACCGAGCCCGGCACATTCACCGCGCTCGAGATTTCGCGCGATGACGCATCAAGGCGGTTTGCCGAAGCGTTGAGGATCATGATCGACGCCTGGACGAAGCCACATTGTTCGGCGGATGGCAGGCCGTGGCGTTTTTCCAACGTCTCCGTCGGGCCGCCGCCGGTGCAAAAGCCTCATCCGCCGATCTATGTCGCCGGCGTCTCGGAAGAGACGGTCGACATCGCCGCCAGAAACGGTTTTCCGCTTCTCCTAAGCCTCGAACCCAATGAAGCACGGCAATTGCCCGTGTTTCATGCAGCACTTGATCGCCATGGCGGGTCGCGCGCGCCGCTCGTTGCCTCATCGCTGTCGCGTTACGTGATGATCGCGCCGACCCGGGCAGAGGCCATGGAGCGGGGCGATGCGCTTCTGGAAAAGCTCAATGCACGGCGCGTAGCACGGGCGCTGGAACGTGGAATGCAGCCGCCTGCGCCGCGTGATCGCGCCGCCATGCTGGCGGATTTCACCATCGCGGGAACGCCCGAGGATTGCCTTGCGCAATTGCGCGCGCTCTCGGCGGAGACCGGCGCGAACAGCATTCGCTGCCTGTTCAGCGCCAACGGCCTGATCGCCAACGATGTGGCGCTGGCCGGCATGGAACTGTTTGCAGCGGAGGTCATGCCAGCGCTCGGCCAGCCAGACCAAACCCCATCCCCAGTTGAAAGCGCCGGCGGCAGGCCGGCCATAGAAGGAGTGAATTGATGTCGCGATTAATCGGTCTGCGCGGGCTTGCGGTCGCAGGTTTCGTTCTGGTGTCTGCGCCCGCCTTTGCCGATGAGGCGGGCTTTCCCTACACGGATGAGAATTGCGGCTACACCACCACCTATGAGGCGCCGCCGGCGCGGGCGGTGACGCTGAGCAACAACGCCACGGAGATGATGCTGGCGCTTGGTCTGGAAGACCGCATGGCCGGCACCTCCTATATGGCGAACCTCAAGATCAGCCCCCAATACGAGGCGGCGTACAACACGGTTCCCGTGCTTTCGCCGCTGGTCGCCACCACCGAACAGCTCATCGAGGCGGAGGCCGATTTCGTTTATGCCGGCTATCCGGACGGGTTCAGCGAAAGCCGCCACACGCGCGATCAGCTTCACGATCTGGGCATGAAAACCCGCCTCAACACCGAGGGCTGCAATCTCGGCAAGTTCGGGTTTGAAGAGCTTTATGCGGAGATCCGCTCCATGTCGGCAATCTTCGGCGTGCGCGAGCGCGGCGAGGCTTTGATCGCCGACATCGAGGAGCGCCTTTCCGAGGTGGAAGCAAAGCTCGATGGCGTTGAGGCCATGCCGGTGTTCATCTTCAATGGCGGCGAATCCGCACCGCGCGCCGTGCTCGGAAACACCATGCTTTCGCATGTGGTTGAGCGGGCCGGCGGGGCGAATATCTTTGGTGATGTGGCAAACCGCTATGGCCAGGTTTCCTGGGAGCAGATCGCCGAACGCGCGCCTGAATACATCGTTGTCTATTATTCGGGCACGGCCGGTGGTCAGGTGGTTGGCGATCCGGCTGGCGAGCTGGGCCAGGCGCGCATCGAGATCCTGAAAGCCAACCCGACGGTGGAGAACGTGCCCGGCATTGCGGGCGAGAAAATCGTCACCATTGATTCCGTCTGGGGACAGCCGGGGCCGAGCTCCATCGATGCGGTGGAAAAGCTCGCACGGGCATTCCATCCCGACCGGATCGAAAAGTAACCGGCTTAGATACGGTTTCTCACGATGCATGCACCGGCCTTCAGAAAGGAAAAGGCGAACAGCCATGAAGCGCTGATCGCCATTCTCCAGTCCGCGCCGCCCGCGCGGGGCGGGGCCGTGCAGCATGGTCTTGAGGGTGGGGCGTCGCGGCGTGGCGTTACCGGCTATGCGCTGGTCATCGTCCTGATGGTTGCGCTGCTTCTCGGCGTCTCTCTTGCCGGGCTGATGCTTGGCTCGGTGCATATCCCTGGCGGCACGGCGCTCGCCATTCTCGCCAATCTCGTGTTCGGCGACGCGTTGGTCGAACCGGACTGGCGTACGGCTTACGAAACCATCGTCGTTCAGACGCGCATGCCGCGCGTCTTCCTTGCGGCTCTTGTCGGGGCGAGCCTTGGCGTGACGGGCATGACGATCCAGTCCATCGTTCGCAACCCACTGGCGGGGCCGGGCATTCTGGGCGTTTCGTCCGGTGCAGCCACCGGTGCTGTGGTGGTGATGCGCTGGGGGCTTCTGGGGTTTGGCGCGTTCACGCTGCATATCTCGGCCTTTCTGGGCGGGCTCGTCACGCTGTTCGTGGTGTTCTGGGTGGCGCGGACCGGCGGCCAGATGACCCCGACACGGCTTGTGCTCGCCGGCGTGGCGATGAGCGCCATTCTGAGCGCGCTGACGAGCCTGATCGTGCTGACATCGCCGGACCCGCAGCTTGCCTCCCGCGTCCTGTTCTGGACGCTGGGCGGTTTCGGTACGGCGCAATGGAAGCTCATTCCCATACCGCTTGCCGCCCTTGCGCTCGGGCTTGGCGTGATGCTGGTGCAGGCGCGCCGGCTGAACCTCCTGATGGCCGGCGACGAAAGCGCGGTGGCGCTCGGCCTCAATGTGCAGCGCTTTCGCCAGAGCATGTTCGTGTTGGCGGCAGCGCTCACCGGCATCACGGTGGCGGTGTCTGGTGTGATCGGCTTTGTCGGGCTCATCATGCCGCACATCGTGCGCTTCCTTGTCGGCGCGGATCATCGCCGGGCATTGCCGGCGGTGGCGCTACTGGGGGCGAGTTTCACCATTGGCGCGGACCTTGTGGCGCGCACGGTCATCGCGCCGCTGGAGCTGCCGGTGGGCATCGTCACCGCGCTGGTGGGCGGGCCGTTCTTCATCTGGCTGCTGCGGCGCGATGCGCGCGCGCTGGGCGGTGCGCGATGAGCATGGAACCGGGAACGCTCGACCTGCGCTCGGTCACGTTTCGCGCGGGCGACCGGGTGCTTGTCGATGATGTGTCGATCAGCGTTCGAAAGGGCGAGATGGTCGCTCTTTTGGGGCCGAACGGCGCCGGAAAATCGAGCCTTCTGCGCACAATCTATCGAATCAACCGGCCGTCGTCCGGCTCGGTTTTCGTCGATGGCGAGGACGCCTGGCGGCAGCCGACCGAGTGGGTGGCGCGCAATGTGGGCGCGGTGTTGCAGGACATGCCGGCGGAATTTCCGCTGACCGTGCGCGACGTGGTGGCCATGGGGCGCTCCGCACACAAGCGGCTTCTGGAAGCAGACACGGCGCATGATCACGCACTGATCGCGGCAGCGCTCGAATTGCTTGGGCTGACGGCGATGCAGGAGCGCGCGTTCCGCACGCTTTCGGGCGGCGAACGGCAGCGTGTGCTCGTCGCGCGGGCGCTGGTGCAGCAGCCACGGCTTCTCGTTCTTGATGAGCCGACGAACCATCTCGACATCCACCATCAGCTCCAGCTCCTGCGTTTCATGCGCGGGCTGGGCACCACGGTGGTTGCCGCGCTGCACGATCTCAATCTGGCGGCCATGTTCTGCGACCGGCTGTGCGTTCTGGATCATGGCAGGCTGGTTGCGGCGGGCACGCCGGACGCGGTGCTCACACCGGCGCTTCTGAAGCGGGTCTACCGGATCGACGCGACGATAGGGCGGCATCCCGAAACGGGCACGGTGTGGGTGATGCCATCCGCCGCGCCGCCCATCGGCGCAAACGGCGTGGATCATAATTAACGCAGCCTTAAGCGGCGTGGCGCTTTATGGGGCAAGCGCAACAGGTTCTGATCCCGGTATGGCGAGCAACCCCGAACTTTCCCGATTGGCAGCCGTGACCTCCCAGGGGTCGCGCGGCAGCGGGCGCGGGTAGGCCATGAGCAGCACATATTCAGGGCCCTACGGGGCGGATGATTACGGTGCAGGCGCGCATCGCGCGGAGGCCAGCCGGAAGAAGCCCTCCTTCATCACGCGCATGGTTGCGACGGGGCAGCCCTCCACGGTCATCGCGGCGGTGCTCCTCACCATTCTGATGATCTCCTTCCGCCCGTTCCAGCCATCCGGGCCGCAGCTGAGCGGCAGCGGCGGCGACATCGTCAATCAGCTTGGCTTTGGCGGGCTGGGTGCGGTGGCGCTGGCTTCGCTGTTGATGCTCGTTGACCGGCGGGTGCTGGTTGCGCTCCTGAGCCCGTGGTGGCTTCTGCTGCTCGGCTTCCTCGCCATTGCCACGCTCAACACGCCGGTACCCACCGACACGATGCGCACCGTGGCGTTCTCCCTCATCGGCATCCTGACCGTGGCGGCCATTCTGACACTGCCGCGCGATGCGGACGCGTTTTCGCGCGTGCTTGTCTTCGCCGGGTTCGTGATCCTCGGGCTTTCCTATTTCGGGGTCGTCGCCCTGCGCGATGTGGCGGTTCACCAGGCCTATGATGTCGAAGCGCAGCATGCGGGCCTGTGGCGTGGCGTCTTCACGCACAAGAACATTGCCGGTCCGGTCATGGCCGGGCTCTCCTTCGCCGGGCTCTATCTGTGGCGGCGCGGCTGGCGCTGGTCTGGCGGGGCGATTGCCGTTCTGGCGATGATCTTCGTCTTCCACACCGGCTCCAAGACCACCACGGCCACGGTGCCGCTGGCCGGCATGCTGGTGGCGCTGCCCGGTCTCTTCGGGCTGCGCTCGCTGGTGCCGGTTCTGGTGATCGCGGCGGTGACAACGCTTGCCGTGGCAACGCTCGGCATTGTCTATATCGGGCCGGTGAAGGACCTTGCGGCAACGCTGGCGCCGGATCTCACCTATACCGGCCGCACGCCGATCTGGGATTATGCCGGAGACATGATCGCGAAGAAGCCATTGTTCGGATACGGGTTCGAGAACTTCTGGCTCACGCAGACCGTGTTTTCCTCCGACCACCCGTTTGACCGTTCGTGGGATATTCGCGGCACGGTTCACGGGCACAATGGCTATGTCGACATGGCGCTCGGCATGGGACTTCTGGCGCTCTGCACCGCCATCATCACCTTTCTCTTCGTGCCGTTGCGCGACTTTGCGCGCACCCCGCCCTACCGCGAGAACATCTTTCTCGCCGATCTCTTCATGATGATCGTGACGTTCAGCCTGTTCAACGCGTTTCTGGAGAGCTTCTTCTTCCGCCGCACAGACCCGGTCTGGATGCTCTTCGTCATGTCCGTTCTAGGCCTGCGTCTCGTGGCGCGGTTCAGGGTGCCGACGCGCATAGAGCGCTGAGTTTTCCTTTCCGGTCAAAAGCTGACGTCCAGCCGACATGTCGGCGGGCTATGAAAGCGTGACGGCAATGGGCGCAGCCCCTGCTGCATAACGGCGCACCGTGTGCGGCAGGCTTGCGTTCGGAACGGCAGAGTTCTACACAAATTTCAGAAATTACTGAAATCAATGTCAGGTGTGTTCATCATGAACCTCCCGCCACTTTTGCAGTCCTTCGTGCTGCACTTTGGAGAAATGGGCAGCCGCTGGGGCATCAACCGCACGGTTGGGCAGATCTATGCGCTGCTCTATGCTTCATCGAAGCCGCTCTGCGCGGATGACATTGTCGACGCGCTTTCCATTTCGCGCTCGAATGTCTCGATGAGCCTGCGCGAGCTTCAGGCTTGGAATCTCGTTCTTCTGAAACATATTCCAGGAGACCGGCGCGATTACTTCACGACGCCGGACGATGTCTGGCAGATTCTGCGCACACTCGCCGAGGAGCGCAAGAAGCGCGAAGTCGACCCCACGCTTTCGGTGCTGCGCGAGCTTCTGATGCAGTCGCCGGGCAGCGAGGAAGAGCGCCATGCACAGGCCAAGCTGGCGGAAATGCAGACGCTGATCGAGCAACTGACGAAATGGTATGACGATGTGAAACATCTCGAGACGGAGCAGCTTGCGACATTGCTGAACCTCGGCTCCAAAGTGACGAAACTGATCGACACCAAGGACCGGATTGTTTCGCTCGGCCGCAAGCGCAAGGGATCGAAGACGTCATGACGAGTGTTGACGCGGCCCTTGAAGAGCGCTCCGCGCCCGCAGCCGGTCGCGCGGTTTCGCGCGCGCATCCGGCAGGACGGCAAGGCGACGCCGCGCAGGCAGAAAAGGGTGTCAGCCGCGCGGCGGTTCTTCTGCAGGTGACGGCTTCTCTCCTGTGGCTCCCGCAGGCGGCGCTTCTGGCGATGGCGGTTGGCGGCATTGCGGCGGGTGAGGGCGCATCGGCGGCATGGCTTCCCGCCCTTGGCATTCTTGTTCTCGGTGTGGTCCGGTCAGTGGCCGATGGCGCTGGCAGTCGTCTCGCCTTCCGGCAGGCGCGCAGCCAGCTGAGCGCATTGCGCGTTCAGGCGGTGGCGGCGCTTTGCGAAACCTCGCCGCTCGATACGACGCGGCCCTCGTCGGGACTGGCCGCCAGCACGCTTGCGGAGCAGGCGGAAGCCATCGTTCCCTATGTGGCGCGTTTTCGCCCGGCGCGTCAGAAGGCGGCAATCGTGCCGCTGGCCATTCTCGCCTGTGTGTTCGTCTACTCCTGGGTGGCCGGGCTGGTGCTTTTGCTCGCCGCGCCGCTTATTCCGATCTTCATGGCGCTGGTCGGTTGGCGCGCCAAGCAGGCGAGCGAGGAACAGCTTGCCGAAATGGGCAGCATGAACGCGTTCCTGATGGACCGGCTGCGCGGCCTGACGACCATTCGCAGTTTCGACGCCGTGGACCGCACCGCCACCCGGTTGCGCGCCAGCGCCGAAGATCTGCGCCGCCGCACCATGGCGGTGCTGCGCATTGCCTTCCTGTCGTCGGCGGTGCTGGAGCTCTTCGCAGCGCTCGGTGTGGCCATGGTCGCCGTCTATGTCGGGTTCCACCTGCTGGGCGAACTGAATTTCGGCGCATGGGGCGGCAAGCTGACCCTGGCCGAGGGGCTCTTCATCCTGCTTCTGGCCCCCTCCTTCTTCGAGCCGCTGCGCGATCTCTCCGCTGTCTGGCATGACCGGGCGTCCGGGCAGGCCGCGTTCGAGGCGCTGGAAAAACTGGCGCAGACGGGCCGGCATCTGGTGGGCGCGTCCGCCACGCCGACATCTTTGCGGGAGGGGCAGTCGGGTGCGCTCTCGCTTTCGGTCGAGGGTCTGCGCTTCAGCCACACGGCCGAAGGCGCGCCGGTCTTCTCCGGTTTCGATCTCGATATCCAGCCCGGCGAACGGGTCGCGCTGATGGCTCCAAGCGGCGAGGGCAAGTCGACGCTCCTCGCCCTTATTGCGGGCCTGATTGCGCCAGATGGCGGCACGATCCGCATCGATGGACGCACACTGGACGATGCCGGTGCGGCAGATCTGCGTAGGGCCATCGCCTGGATTGGGCAGGATCCGCACATTTTCCCCGGCACGATCTCCAGCAATGTCGCGCTGGGCCGCGAAGGCGTGGGACCGACGCAGGTTTCCCATGCGCTTGAGGCGGTCAGCCTGTCGCGGCTTGCCGCTGCGCGCGGTCCGGCCATGATCGGCGAAGGCGGTTTCGGCCTGTCGGGCGGTGAGGCGCTGCGGCTGGCGCTAGCGCGCGCGGCGGCAACGCCGGAAACCGGCCTCGTTCTCGCCGACGAACCAACCGCGCATCTCGACCGGGAAACGGCGCAGGAGATTGCCGAGAGCCTTCTGCGCATCAGCACGGGCAAGACGCTGGTGGTCGCCACGCACGATCCGGTGCTGGCGAGCCGCATGGATCGCGTGATCACGCTGCAGACGCCACAGACTGCCGGAGGCGTGTTATGACCCGCAGCCGCAATCTTCGCGCGGTGGCCGCGCTATTCTGGGCGGGCAACCGCAACAAGCTTCTCTCCGGCGCGCTGCTTTCGCTCGCCACGGTTCTGTGCGGCATCGCGCTTCTCGGCCTGTCGGGCTGGTTCATCGCCGCCACAGCCATTGCCGGGCTTTCCGTGGCGACGGCGCTCGCCTTTGACGTTTTTGCGCCCTCCGCCGGCATTCGCTTTCTCGCACTTGCACGCACCGCATCACGTTATGGCGAGCGGATCGTCACTCATGACGCGACGCTGGAAGTGCTTGCCGAATTGCGCGAGAGACTGTTCCGCGGCTGGGCCGTGGCAGGCGCCGCCCGCGCCATGATGGCGCGTCCCGCGCGTCTTCTTTTCCGGCTGACCATCGATATCGACGCACTGGACTCGCTCTATCTCAGGGTGATGGTGCCGCTGTTTTCCGCCGCCGGCGCTGCGCTTGTCGCGGGGCTTGCGCTCGGCTTCATCGATGTTCGCCTCGGCCTCGGCGTGGCGCTGTTCCTTCTGGCGGTCGGGCTTGGTGTGCCGGCTTTTGCCGCGTGTCACGCGGAACGCCCGGCGCGCCGGCGGGCCCATGCGCTTGAGGTTCTGCGCGCGCGCAGCATTGATCTCGTGCGCGGTCAGGGCGAGCTTGTCATGGCAGGCCGCCTCGACGCCCAGAGCATGTCCATGGCCGAAGCGGATGCACGGCTTGCCGATGCCGACGACGCCATGAACCGCACGGAAACCGGCGTCAGTGTCGCGCTCGGCGTGGCCGGGGCCGTCTTGCTGGCGGCGGTCCTTCTCGTCGTCGCGACGCTGGCCGAGGCCGGACAGATTGGCGCGCCGGTCGCAGCGCTGGCGCTTCTGGTCGCGCTGACGGCAACCGAGCCCTTCACGGCCCTGCGGCGTGGCGCAGTGGAACTTGGCCGAACGCTTATGGCCGTGCGCCGCGTCGGCCCGCGCCTAAACGGCGAAGAAAATGCGCCGGCAAGTAAAACTCCGCAGGAAGCCGGCATCGCCATTCGTCTGGAAGGCTTGACCGCACGCCATCCGGGCGCTGCGGAGGTTGCGCTTGCGGATGTATCGCTGTGCATCGAACGTGGCGAGCGCATCGCGCTGGTGGGTCAGAGCGGGGCGGGCAAGTCCTCCCTTCTTTCGGTGATCGCCGGCGAGCTGGCAGCCGATCAGGGCGATGTGGCCAGCCTGCCGGCCACGCTGTTCACCCAGCGCACGGAACTCTTTCACGACACGCTGCGCAGCAATCTCGCGCTCGCCAATCCGGCTGCGGATGACGACGCCATGCTGGCGGCGCTGGGGGCTGCGGGTCTTTCACGTCACCTCGCGAGCCTGCCTGACGGGCTCGACACGTGGCTTGGTGAAGGCGGCGCGGGTTTCTCTTCCGGTCAGGCGCGCCGGCTTGCCATGGCGCGGCTGGTGCTGCGCGATGCGCCGGTCTGGCTCCTTGATGAGCCGACAGAAGGGCTTGATCGTGAGACAGCAAACGACGTGATCGCGCGGGTTGCCAATTATGCCTCGGGCAAGACCCTGATGGTATCGACGCATATACGGCGCGAAGCAGAAGGGGCGGATCGCATCCTTCACATGAACAATGGCCGGATCGTTGCCGATGTGCGGCGTGGCACGGCCGACTATGAAAGTCTGCTCGACGGTCTGAGACCGGATTGAGCGCTTCCCCCGAAGACCAAAGGAGCCGGAAAGCCGGATGAAACAATGGAACTGAACATCGTTGATCTCTCGCGGTTGCAGTTTGCGATTACCGCGCTCTATCACTTTCTGTTCGTCCCGCTGACGCTTGGGCTGTCGGTGCTGATCGCCATCATGGAGACTGTCTACGTGATGACCGGCCGCACCATCTGGCGGCAGATGACAAAGTTCTGGGGCACGCTTTTCGGCATCAACTTCGTGCTGGGCGTCGCCACCGGTATCGTGATGGAATTCCAGTTCGGCATGAACTGGAGCTATTACAGCCACTATGTGGGCGACATCTTTGGCGCGCCGCTTGCCATTGAGGGCCTGATGGCCTTCTTCCTGGAAGCGACCTTTGTCGGCCTGTTCTTCTTCGGCTGGGACAAGCTTTCAAAGCTCGGGCACCTGGCCGCCACCTGGGCGGTGGCCATCGGCTCAAACTTCTCGGCGCTGTGGATCCTCATCGCCAATGGCTGGATGCAGAACCCGGTCGGCTCTGCCTTCAACCCGCAGACCATGCGCATGGAAGTGACCGATTTCTTTGCCGTGCTCATGAATTCGGTGGCGCAGGCGAAGTTCGTGCATACGGTCTCTGCGGGCTATGTCACGGCTTCCGTTTTCGTGCTCGGCGTTTCCGCCTGGTACCTGCTCAAGGGCCGGCACATGGAGCTGGCCAAGCGTTCGATGACGGTGGCGGCCTCGTTCGGCCTAGCTTCCGCGTTGTCGGTCGTGGTTCTGGGCGATGAGAGCGGCTATCTCGCAACCGAGCACCAGAAGATGAAGCTCGCGGCCATTGAGGCCATGTGGGAGACGGAGCCTGCACCGGCATCCTTCACCGCTTTCGGCTTCCCCGATCAGGAGGCCCGCGAAACGCATTACGCCGTCCACATTCCATGGGTGATGGGCATCATCGCCACGCGCTCGCTTACGACCGAGATCCCCGGTATCGTCGAACTGGTCGGACATGCCGAAGAGCGCATCAGAAAGGGCATCATCGCCTATGACGCACTACAGGACATTCGTGCGGCAGGCAGCACTGCGGCCATTCCCGATGACGCCCGCGAGGCGTTTGAGGAAAATGGCACGAACCTTGGCTATGCGCTGCTCCTGAAGCCCTATGTGGATGATCCGCGCGAGGCCACGGATGCACAGATCGCGCAGGCGGCGAACGACACGGTTCCAAATGTGCCGACGCTGTTCTGGACCTTCCGCATCATGGTCGGGCTCGGTTTCTTCTTCGTGGCATTGCTGGGCGTGTTCTTCTACCTGTCGGCCCGCCACAGGCTGGATCGTTATCCGTTCCTGCTGCGCGTTGCGGTGTTCACGATCCCGATGCCGTGGATTGCCGCCGAATGCGGCTGGATCGTCGCGGAGTTCGGCCGTCAGCCGTGGATCATCGAGGGCATCCTGCCCACCGCCGCCGCCGTGTCGAACCTTGGCGCTTCGACGGTGCTGATGACGATCATCGGCTTCTCGGCAATCTACACCGTGCTCTTCATTGTCGAGATGACGCTCATGCTGCGCGCCATCCGGAAGGGCCCCGAACCCGATGATGAGCCGGAGGCCGCGTTCGGTCCCCGCGCCTTCGTTCCGGCGGAGTAAAGATCATGATCCTTCACACGCTTATCGACTATGAAACCCTGCGCGTGATCTGGTGGCTGCTGCTCGGCGTGCTGCTGATCGGCTTCGCCGTCACTGACGGTTTCGATCTGGGAACGGGGGCGCTTCTGCCCTTCGTCGCCAAGACGGACACGGAGCGCCGTGTTGTCATCAATGCGGTCGGCCCGGTCTGGGAAGGCAACCAAGTCTGGCTGATCCTGGGCGGCGGCGCAATCTTCGCCGCCTGGCCGCCGCTCTATGCGGTGTCCTTCTCGGGCTTCTATCTCGCCATGTTCGCCATCCTGTTCGCGCTCATCCTGCGTCCGGTCGCCTTCAAGTACCGGTCCAAGCGCGAAAACCCGACCTGGCGGGCGACCTGGGACTGGGCGCTGTTCATCGGTGGCTTCGTGCCGTCGCTGATCTTCGGTGTGGCCGTGGGCAATGTCCTGCAGGGCGTGCCGTTCCGGCTCGAAAACGATCTGCGCATTTTCTATGAGGGCACGACGCTCATCGAGCTGCTCAACCCGTTTGCGCTTCTGTGCGGTCTTCTGTCGGTTTCGATGCTGGTCATGCATGGCGCGTCCTGGCTGATGGTCAAGACGTCGGGTCCGATTGCCGAACGCGCCCGCGCCTTCGGCAGCATCGCTGCGGTCGCGACCATCGTTCTGTTCGCGCTCGGCGGGCTGTGGCTGTGGGCCGGCATCGACGGATACCGCATCACCAGCGCCATCGTCACGGACGGTCCGTCCAACCCGCTCGCCAAAACGGTGGAGCAGGCAGGCGGCGCATGGTTTGCCAATTATGCCGCGCATCCATGGATGATGGCCGCGCCGGCGTTTGGCTTCCTCGGCGCAGCGCTCGCCCTGATCCTGTTCCGCGCACGGCGCGAGGTGACGACGCTTCTTTCCAGTGCGCTGTCGGTGCTGGGCATCATCTCCACCGTTGGTGTGTCGATGTTTCCCTTCATCCTGCCGTCCTCCATCGCACCGGGTGCGAGCCTGACGGTGTGGGACGCCTCGTCCAGCCACCTCACCCTGTTCATCATGCTGGTGGTGACGGGCATCTTCGTGCCGCTGATCGTTGCCTATACGAGCTGGGTCTACAAGGTGCTGTGGGGCAAGGTCGACGAAGAGGAAATTCGCGAAGGCAAGGGCCACGCTTACTGAGCGGGCCGCGCGACAAAGACAAGGAGATCAGGACATGTGGTATTTCGCATGGTTGCTCGGACTTCCCCTCGCTGCGGCTTTCGCCGTGCTGAACGCGATGTGGTACGAGCTGATGGACGATGCAGCGAAGAAGAAGGAAGCCGGAGAGTAATCTTCGCGCCCTTTGCATCACGGATGAACATCGAAACGCCGGCCCCGCGCCGGCGTTTTGCTTTTCAGGCTCAGTCCCCGGTGGCGGGTCTTGCCTGGCCTGCGGCAGGCTGCTTCATGATCACCTCGCGGTGCGGATAGGGAATTTCGATGCCGTTTTCCTTCAGCGTGTCCCACAGCGCGAGCAGCACCTTGCCGCGCACATTGGTCAGGCCCTGCTGCGGGTCGCGGATCCAGAACCGCAGAACGAAGTCGAGTGAGGAATCGCCAAAACCGGTGAGCCAGCAGACGGGCCGGCGGTCGGCATCCACGCGCCCCACGCTGATCGCCGCCTCAATGGCAAGTGCGGAGACCTGATGCGGATCGGCTTCGTAGGAAACGCCGAACGGCACGTCGAGGCGCACCATCTCGTCGCTGAACGACCAGTTGATGACCTGCTGCGTGATGAAGTCCTCATTGGGGATCAGATATTCGCGCCCGTCGCGGGTGATGACGGAGACGAAACGCGCCCTCAGTTCGCGGATCCAGCCGAATGTGTCGCCGAGCGTGATCGTGTCGCCCGGCTTGATGGACTTGTCGAGCAGGATGATGATGCCCGAAATGAAGTTGGAAACGACCTTTTGCAGACCGAAGCCGAGGCCCACGCCAATGGCGCCGGAAAACACGGTAAGCGCCGTCAGGTCCACGCCGACGGAGGAAAGGGCGATGCCGCCGGCGGCGATCACCAGCCCGATCTTGACCAGCTTGCCGAGCAGGACGCGGATCGACGGCGTGAGTTCGTCGGAGCGCTGGACGCGCTCATCGAAATAATTGCCAATGACGATGGCGAGCCAGACGGTGGCGGTGAGAAGCACTGCCGCCTTCAATAGCACCAGCGCGCTCAGTCGCGTCTTGCCGAGCGGCAGGGCCAGCGTGTCGAGAAAGGCGGCGGCCTCGTCATTGACGCCGAGAATGACGATGGCCGCGTAGGTCCAGGCGATCCAGCCGATGGTCCGGGCAAGCAGGCGGTTGCGGATGATGCGCGAAACGACCGAGGTGAACAGCCAGGCAAGCGACAGCGACAGCGTCAGCGAGATCAGAACGGTGCGGCTTGGCCAGGTGCTGGCGCGCAGCACGGTAAGCACGATGAAAAGCAGGATGACGAAGAGAATCCAGTCCGTGCGCCGCATCAGCGCGATGATCACGCGCAGAAGCCCCTGATGCCCCTTGATGCGCCGGGCGCGGGCCTCCAGCCGGTTCTCCAGCCCCTGCGAAGCGAGCTTCGCGACAATGAACAGGATCGCAATGATTGCGAGCTGGTAGAAGGTCCAGGGGTTGGCGAGATTGATGAGCTCGGTCCGCACCCAGTTCGCAATCTCGATCAGGATATCCACGAACGCCATGGCCAACCGTAGAGCATTTTTGGCCTGTGCGGAATGCTCGCCTCCGGTGTCGGGCGGATCGGGCGTTCGGCAAAAGAGTGGCTCAACCTTGCTTCACGTTGAAACTTCTTCTCCATCCGGCGAATTGACCGCGTGACGCTGGCGTGGTGAAAGCAGTGCATCATTTCTGACATCGGGAAGAGGAGTGTCTGCCAAATGGAAAATCGCGTTGAGCTTCATGGGTTGAAGGTTGCGGAAGAGCTACGTGATTTCGCCGTAAAAGAGGCACTGCCCGGCACGGGCATCGAGCCCGACAGGTTCTGGAAAGCGCTGGCGGAGATCGTGAACGATCTCGCACCGAAGAACCGCGCGCTGCTGGCCAGGCGCGACGCGCTGCAGGAAAAGATCGACGCCTGGTACAGGGAAAACGGCGCGCCCGCCGATCAGGAAGCCTATCAGGCGTTCCTGCGCGAGATCGGTTATCTGCTGCCGGAAGGCGAGGCCTTCTCGGTCTCGACGGAGAATGTCGATCCGGAAATCGCCACCGTTGCCGGGCCGCAGCTCGTCGTTCCGGTGATGAATGCGCGCTATGCGCTCAACGCGGCCAATGCGCGCTGGGGCTCGCTTTACGATGCGCTTTACGGCACGGACGCCATCTCCGACGATGATGGCGCGGAGAAGGGCAAGGGCTACAATCCGAAGCGCGGCGAAAAGGTCATCGCCTGGGCGCGCGCCTTCCTCGATGGCAGCGCGCCGCTCGACGGTGTTTCCTGGACGGAAATTACCGGGCTTTCGGTTGTCGACGGTCAGCTCGTGGCGAAAACCGCGGGTGGTGAAGCGCGCCTGAAGGACGCCGCGAAGTTCACCGGTTATCGCGGCGAAGCCGATCAGCCGACCGCCGTTCTGCTTGCCACCAATGGCATGCATGCGGAAGTCGTGATCGACCGCACGCACCCGATCGGCAAGACCGATGCGGCGGGCATTGCCGATGTGGTGCTGGAATCGGCGCTGACCACGATCCAGGATTGCGAGGATTCCGTCGCCGCCGTGGACGCGGAAGACAAAATTGTCGTCTACCGCAACTGGCTCGGCCTGATGAAAGGCGACCTCGAAGAACAGGTGACGAAGGGCGACAAGACCTTCACCCGCCGCCTGAACCCCGACCGCGAATACACCGCGCCCGATGGCGGCACGCTCACGCTGCCCGGCCGTTCGCTGATGCTGGTGCGCAATGTCGGTCACCTGATGACCAACCCGGCCATTCTCGACGCCGATGGCAATGAAGTGCCGGAAGGCATCATGGACGCGCTGTTCACCGCAGCCATCGCGCTGCACGATGTCGGCGCAGACGGTCGCCGCATGAACAGCCGCGCGGGCTCCATGTATGTGGTGAAGCCGAAGATGCACGGCCCTGAAGAAGTGGCCTTCGCGGTGGAACTGTTCGGTCGCGTCGAAGCTGCACTCGGCATGGCGCCAAACACCATGAAAATGGGCATCATGGATGAGGAGCGCCGCACCACGATCAATCTGAAGGAGTGCATCCGCGCCGCGCGCGAGCGGGTGGTCTTCATCAACACCGGCTTCCTCGACCGCACCGGCGACGAGATCCACACCTCCATGGAAGCCGGCCCGATGATCCGCAAGGGCGACATGAAGCAGGCGGCCTGGATCGCGGCCTATGAGAACTGGAATGTCGATATCGGTCTGGAATGCGGCCTTTCCGGTCACGCACAGATCGGCAAGGGCATGTGGGCCATGCCGGATCTGATGGCGGAAATGCTGGTGCAGAAGATCGGCCATCCGAAGGCCGGTGCGAACACCGCCTGGGTGCCGTCGCCAACGGCAGCCACGCTCCACGCCACGCATTACCACACGGTTGATGTGCATGCGGTGCAGGCCGAATTGAAGAGCCGCAAGCGCGCAGCGCTTTCCGATATCCTTTCGGTGCCGGTCGCCACGCGGCCCAACTGGACGCCGGAGGAAATCCAGAAGGAACTCGACAACAACGCGCAGGGCATTCTGGGCTATGTGGTGCGCTGGATCGATCAGGGCGTCGGCTGCTCCAAGGTGCCGGACATCAACGATGTGGGCCTGATGGAAGACCGCGCAACGCTGCGTATTTCCGCACAGCACATGGCAAACTGGTTACACCATGGTGTCGCCAGCGAAGCGCAGGTGATGGAAACGATGAAGCGCATGGCGGCTGTCGTTGACCGGCAGAATGAAGGCGATCCGCTCTATCGCCCGATGGCTTCGGATTTCGATGGTTCCATCGCTTTCCAGGCGGCCTGCGACCTTGTGTTCAAGGGACGGGAGCAGCCCAATGGCTACACCGAGCCGGTTCTGCATGCGCGCCGTCTTGAACTCAAGGCGGCGGACAGGGCAAATAGGGCTTCCTGACCCGCTGATGGCGCATCGGATTCGCCGGCGGTTTGAAACGAAAAGGACGCCGGGCTGACGTCTCGATGAACATTCTTGCAATCGACACTGCGGCGGCGCTCTGCGCCGCCTGCGTTTATGACACCGATAAGGACCGCGAACTCGGCCGGCATGTGCTGGATCTGGGCAAAGGACATGCCGAACATGTCATGTCCGTGATCGAGCAGACGCTTGCGAGCGCGGGCCTTGGCTATGACGCGCTTGGGGCGGTGGCCGTTTCGGTCGGGCCGGGCTCGTTCACCGGTGTGCGCGTGGGCGTTTCGGCAGCGCGCGGGCTGGCGCTGGCGCTCAAGGTTCCGGCCATCGGCGTTTCCACGCTGGAGGCGCTTGGAGCCGAGGCGCATGCAGCCATTCCCGGCCGTCCCGTTCTGGTGGCGCTGGGGCAGCGGGTGCAGAATTTGTTTGCCGCCGGTTACGACAGCGAAGGCCGCGCCGTTTTGGCGCCGGAAAGCCTGCCGGTGGAGGCGCTTGCCGAATGGGCGCTGCGCGAGAACGCCGTCGTCTATGGCGCTGCGGCGGCGCTGGTCGCCGAAGCCGCGCCATCCGCACTCGACATTCATTCTGCCGGAGCAACGGCTGACATTGCCACCTTTGCCCGTCTGGCGGCGGCCAAGGGGCCGGGCAGCGAGCCGCCCAGGCCGCTTTACCTGCGCGCGCCGGAAGCGGCTCCCCAGCAGAATTTCGCCCTGCCGCGAAAGGAAGGCTGATGGCGCTCTTTCCAAGACGGCGTGAGTTCGTCGTGCGGCCGCTGGAAGTGGCCGACAGTCTGGTTCTGGCCGACATGCATGCGGAGGGCTACGCCCGCCCGTGGAGCGATGCCGAGTTTGAATCTCTCCTCACGCAGGAGGGCGTGTTTGGCTTTGCGGTCGTGGAAGTGGGGCGCAAGCCCGGGCAGATGGCCGGCTTCGTGCTTGCGCGCCAGGCAGCGGATGAAGGCGAGATCCTCACCATTCTCGTGACGCGCAGTCACAGGCGCCAGGGCCTTGGCCGGCAGCTGATGGATGCGGTTCTGTTCAGGCTGCATGGCGACCGTGTGTCGGCGCTCTTCCTCGAGGTGGACGAAACCAACACGGCGGCAATCGCGCTTTACCGCCGGCTCGGTTTTATGCAGGTGGGCGGTCGACCGGACTATTACCGCGATGCGAGCGGCAACCGCACCAGCGCGCTGGTGATGCGCCGTGATCTTTAAATGGTTTCTGCCAGCGCGGTGTTTCCCCCCGGCGGAGAAATGCTGTAAGCGTCCATCCCTCGCAAGGGGGCCGCACTGGGCCGCAGAGAGGGGCTGATCAAGGGCTGATGTTCAGCACGTTTCGTTTCGTCATCGCGATCCTGGTGATCGCGCTCTACACGCTTCCGCTCATGGTGGTGCAGGAAATCGCGCTGCGCACACCGCTCCTCAGCGACCGCATCGTGCCGCGCCTGTGGCACCGGCTCACTCTGCGCATGCTTGGCGTTCGGGTGCGCATGGAAGGCAGCCCGGCGAAAGACCGGCCGTTGATGATCGTCGCCAACCATGTGTCATGGCTCGACATTCTGGTGCTTGGTTCGCTCGATGGCGTGCACTTCATCGCCAAGTCGGAAATGCGCAAATGGCCAATCCTCGGCACCTTTGCCCGGCAGCAGCGCTCCGTTTTCGTCGAGCGTGAGCGCCGTCGCTCCTCGCCGGAACAGGCGCGCGAGATTGCCGAACGGCTGGCCGATGGCGATCCGATGGTGCTTTTTGCCGAGGGCACGACCGGCGACGGAAACCGCGTCCTTCCCTTCAAGAGCACGCTGTTTGGCGCGGCACAGCTGGCGCTTGCCAGCGACAGGGCCGACAGTGTCACGCTGCAGCCGGTGGCGCTCATCTATGTGCGCAAGGGCGGGCTCCGGCTCGACCGGCGCGAGCGGGCGGCCATTTCGTGGATCGGCGACACCGACCTTCTGCCCAATCTGATCACGCTCTGGCAGTCGCGGCCCATTGATATCGCTGTGCGCTATGGCGATCCGATCCCGTTTCTGGCAAAAGGCGACCGCAAGACCGTCACGCGGGAAGCCGAGGCGCAGGTGCGCGCCATGCTTACGGCAGGCTTACGCGGCACCGAAATTTGACGGATTCATCACATAGCGAAGAATCGTCTGTTTTTTGACACGCAAAAACGTTAGGAAACCGGCATGGAAGAGAATATCGCGCCGGAAAATGGCAGCACCGAAAACACTGGCAACGCATCCGAAATGCGCCCCGCCGACAAGAAGGTTTTCGTAAAAACCTACGGCTGCCAGATGAATGTCTACGATTCGCAGCGCATGTCGGATGCGCTGGCGGCGGATGGCTATGCGCCAACGGACCAGATCGAAGAGGCGGACCTCGTTCTCCTCAACACCTGCCATATCCGCGAAAAAGCGGCGGAAAAGGTGTATTCGGAGCTTGGTCGTCTGCGCGTGCTCAAGGAAGAGCGCAGCCAGGCCGGCCGCGAAACGGTGATCGGCGTTGCCGGTTGCGTTGCGCAGGCCGAGGGGCAGGAAATCCTGCGCCGTGCGCCTGCCGTCGATCTGGTGATCGGGCCGCAGACCTATCATCGCCTGCCCAAGGTGGTGAAGCGCGCGCTCGGCGGCGAGAAGATCGTCGAGACCGAATACGCCATCGAGGACAAGTTCGAGCATCTGCCGCAGCCGCAGAAGCGCGTGGTGCGCAATCGCGGCGTGACGGCGTTTCTGACCGTGCAGGAAGGCTGCGACAAGTTCTGCACCTTCTGCGTCGTGCCCTATACGCGCGGTTCGGAAGTGTCGCGCCCGGTGGCGCAGATCGTTGCCGAGGCGGAGCGCCTTGCCGAGGGCGGCGTGCGCGAAGTCACGCTGCTTGGCCAGAACGTCAACGCCTGGCATGGCGAGGGCGCGGATGGCCGCGAATGGGGGCTCGGCGAGCTTCTGTTCCGGCTGGCGGAAATCCCCGGTCTTGACCGGCTTCGCTACACGACAAGCCATCCGCGCGACATGGATGATGCGCTGATCGCGGCCCATCGCGATCTGCCCAAGCTGATGCCCTATCTGCATTTGCCGGTTCAGTCGGGCTCCGACCGCATCCTCAAGGCCATGAACCGCAAGCACACGGGTGACGATTACCGCCGCCTGATCGACCGCATTCGCGCGGCGCGTCCCGATATCGCCATGTCGGGCGATTTCATCGTCGGCTTCCCCGGCGAGACGGATCAGGATTTCGAGGACACGATGCAGCTCGTGCGCGACGTGACCTATGCGCAGGCCTTTTCGTTCAAATATTCGCCGCGGCCGGGAACGCCGGGTGCGGATCTTGGCGATCAGGTGCCGGAGGCGGTCAAGGACGCGCGGCTTCAGGCGCTTCAGGCGCTGCTCATCGAGCAGCAGCGCGGTTTTGCCAAAAGCCTGATCGGTCGTGAGATGGACGTGCTTCTGGAGAAGCCCGGCCGTCAGCCGGGACAGCGCGTCGGGCGTTCGCCATGGCTCCAGCCTGTGATTGTTGATGAAAAGGCCGGCGAAATCGGCGACATTGTTTCTGTTAGAATCACGGAAGCGGGACCGAACAGCCTGTTTGCCGAACCGGTGTTGTAAAGGAGGGGCGCTTGACCGCCAGCACTGAGTTGAAGAACCAGCCCTCCGGGGCGTCGGACATGGCGCACATCGTGCTGACCTTCGATGACAACAAGCTGGCCAGCGCACTTTACGGGCCTTTCGACGAGAATCTGGCCCAGATCGAGCAGCGGCTTGGCGTCGACATTCGCTCCAAGGGCAATGAGCTCTCGGTGAAGGGAGACAGCGTGGCAACGGCGCAGGCGCGCCGTGCGCTCGACTATCTCTATGATCTTCTCCAGAAGGGCACCGAGCTTGCTCCATCCGACGTGGACGGGGCCGTGCGCCTCGCCATCGCCGCCGATGAGCAGCTGACCCTTCCGACGATGGAGGCAAAGGGAAAGCTCGCCGCGGCGCAGATTTCCACGCGCAAGCGCACCGTGTACGCCCGCTCGGCCAATCAGGACGCCTATATGCGCGCTCTGGAGCGTTCGGAGCTGGTGTTCGGCATCGGGCCGGCCGGCACGGGCAAGACCTTCCTTGCCGTCGCCTATGCCGCCATGCTTCTGGAGCGCGGCGTTGTGGATCGCATCATCCTCTCGCGCCCGGCGGTTGAGGCGGGTGAGCGGCTGGGCTTCCTGCCCGGCGACATGCGCGAGAAGGTCGATCCCTATCTGCGCCCGCTCTATGACGCGCTTTACGACATGATCCCGGCGGAAAAGGTGGAGCGCGCGCTGGCAGCCGACGTGATCGAGATCGCGCCGCTCGCCTTCATGCGCGGCCGCACGCTGGCCAATTCGGTGGTCATCCTCGATGAGGCGCAGAACACCACGCCGATGCAGATGAAAATGTTCCTGACGCGGCTTGGCGAGAATGCGCGCATGATCGTGACCGGCGATCCGAGCCAGATCGACCTGCCGCCCAACACCAAGTCGGGCCTGGTCGAAGCGCTTGAGGTTCTGGGCGACGTGCCCGGCATCGTTACGGTTCGCTTCGGAGAGAAGGATGTGGTGCGCCATCCGCTGGTGGCAGCCATTGTCCGGGCCTACGACAAGAAGACGCGGGACTGATCCGCACAAGCCGATGACTGAAGTTTCCCCTGCCGGTGAGATCCCGGCAATCGACATTGAAATCACCGTTGAAGCCGGTGACTGGGCGCCTGAGGCCGCGCTTCAGGCGCTGGTCGAGCGCGCCATCGGGGCTGCGGCCGCGACAATCGCGCTTCAGCCCGACGAGAGTGGCGCGGTGAGCCTGCTGTTTACGGGCGACGCCGAGATCCGCGTTCTCAATCGCGAATGGCGCGGCAAGGACAAGCCGACCAATGTGCTTTCGTTTCCGGCCCCCGACATGATCAATCCGGGACCGGAACTGCCGCCTCTCGGCGACATCATCATCGCCCATGAAACCGTTGCGCGCGAAGCGGCGGAAGAGGCGAAAACGTTCGATCATCACCTCACCCACCTAATCGTTCACGGTTTTTTGCATATCATGGGATATGATCATGAGACCGATGAAGAGGCGGAAGAGATGGAAGATCTGGAACGCAAAGCGTTGCAGACCCTTGCCATTGATGATCCCTATGCCTAACTGAAGGTCTCAATTGAACAAACGGCCATGACAGAAAACACGATGATCGCAACAGGCGACGCGCCTGGAGGCGAGACGAGATCCCCCGAGGAGGGGGAAGAGGGGTCTAGTAGACCTCCCCCGCGAAGCTCCGGAAGCCGCCTGTCCCTCTGGGAGAGAATGATGGCTGCACTTGGCATTCGAAACGGATCCTCGATCCGCGAAGACCTTGCAGACGCGCTCGACGAGCAGACCCACGGTACTGCTGCCTTCTCGCCCGGCGAACGGGCGATGCTCAAGAACATCCTGAGGCTGCGCGAACTACGCGTCGAGGATGTGATGGTGCCGCGCGCCGATATCGAAGCCATCGAACTCGGCACCACGCTTGGCGAACTGCTCAACGCGTTTGAGAAGTCCGGACATTCCCGCATGCCGGTCTATGGCGAGACGCTGGATGATCCGCGCGGCATGGTGCACATTCGTGATGTGGTCAGCCACATCACCAAGACCGCGCGTGCGAAGAGAAGCCGCAGCCGCAAAACCCCGGAACCGGTGGCTTTTGACCTCGCAAAGGTGGATCTGGATCGCACGATCGGCGATCTCAGCCTTCTGCGCTCGATCCTGTTCGTCCCGCCGTCCATGCTGGCGTCCGACCTGATGGCGCGCATGCAGGCGTCCCGCACGCAGATGGCGCTCGTCATCGATGAGTATGGCGGCACCGACGGTCTCGTATCGCTGGAAGACATTGTCGAAATGGTTGTCGGCGATATCGAGGACGAGCACGATGACGACGCCCCGCTGATCGAGCAGATCGGCGAGGATGCGTTTGTCGTGGACGCCAAGGCGGAGATCGAGGACGTCGCGGAGGTGATCGGCGACGAGTTCCACGCCGAGGAGCACTCCGAGGACGTGGACACGATTGGCGGCGTGATCTTCAATACGCTGGGCCGCGTGCCCGCGCGTGGCGAAGTCGTGCAGGCCATCCCGGGCTTTGAATTCCAGGTGCTCGATGCCGATCCGCGCCGCGTCAAACGTGTCCGTATTGTACACAATCGGGCGGCTGAGCGGCGTCGGCGTGCCACGCGCGCGCCCGAAAACGGGGTGGATCAGGCCTCCTGACCACCGCGTTTACCCCCTGAAACAGGCCCTTATGCACACGAAACAGTTTGCCGAAACGGTTTCAAACCTCGGCAATCTGTAGATACTTCAGCTACGTATGATTCGTGTTGCGCGGGTGGTTTGATGGAAAGCGTCGCCGGACGGCTGATTTTGCTTAGCGGATGGCGGCGCTATTTTGTCGCACTTTTGGCCGGCGGGCTGGCTGCATTTGCGCAGCCGCCGTTTGATTTTTTCGCCGCCTGCTTTGTTTCTTTCCCGATTCTTGTCTGGCTTCTCGATGGCGCGGTTGGCGACGGTCGGGGGCTTCTGGCGCGGCTGCTACCGGCATTCAAAATCGGTTGGTGGTTCGGCTTCGGCTATTTTCTGTTCGGGCTCTGGTGGATCGGCAATGCATTGCTGGTCGAAGCAGAGAACTTTGCCTGGCTCTTGCCGTTTGCTGTCGTCGGACTGCCGGCAGTTCTTGCTGTCTTTTACGGATTGGCTGCAGCGCTTGCGCGATCATTCTGGTCGGACGGAATTTTCAGGCTCGTTGCTCTCGCCTTTGCTTTCGGCGTCATCGAATGGATTAGAAGCGTCGTCCTGACGGGCTTTCCGTGGCATGCAATTGGTTATGCCGCCATGCCGACTTTGCTGACGATGCAATCGGCTAAGCTGGTCGGATTAGCCGGGATGAATTTCCTTTCAGTCCTTGTATTTTCCATGCCTGCATTGCTTGGCACGCGACGTCATCTCTTCGTTGGAATGAGTATTGCGATTGGTCTTGTCGCTATACATTTGGTCTATGGATACATAAGTCTTTCTACTGCCAGTGATGCCGAGAAGACCATCGCCGTTCGCATGGTCCAGCCGTCAATAATGCAGACCGAGAAATGGGACGCCGAGGAGCAGGCGCGCATCTTCGATCTGCTGCTTAGCCTGTCCCGTCAGCCTGCAATCGACGGTGCGCCAAAGCCAAGCGTCATCATCTGGCCCGAGACCGCGGTGCCTTTCCTGTTCACCGATCGCCCCGAAGCGCTGGCGGAACTGGGCGACCTTCTGGACGAGGGGCAGATCCTGATCACGGGGGCGGTGCGCTCGGAGCCGGGCGAAACGCTGGCCGCGACGCGTTACTACAATTCAGTGGTGGCGATCGGGCCGGACGGTTCGATCCTCGATGCGGTCGACAAGGTCCATCTGGTGCCGTTCGGCGAATATGTGCCGCTCGCCAACTTGTTGAATAAGCTTGGAATTGAAGAGCTCGTGCAGTCGGCAGGGCCGTTTACCGCTGGCGGATCCCGGCACGCGATCTCGCTCAATTCGGATGTTAATGCTTTACCTTTTGTTTGCTATGAAATCATTTTTCCGTGGCTTGTCGATGGCGCTGCGGAGAAGGCGGATGTCCTTCTGAACGTCACCAATGATGCATGGTTCGGCGTGTCGCCGGGGCCCTATCAGCACTTCCGCCAGGCACGCCTGCGCGCCATCGAAAACGGCGTTCCCCTGGTGCGTTCAGCCAATTCAGGCATCTCGGCCGTGGTGGATTCAACGGGCCGTATAGTCGATGCATTCGACCTCAATGTTGTCGGTGTTATGGACGTCGCGGTCCCCCTCGATAGAAATAATCAATTTAAATTTTTAAAGCCGGGAACCAACTGGCTGTTTATCGCGTTTGGTTTTGGGTTCGTGCTTTTGATGTCAAGTATTGTTCGACGGCTGAGGGCGAATTGACATCGCCCCTTCAAGCTACGCATAGTGGATAAGCCGACTACATCGCAGTTCGATTTTCGCAGGCTTGGGGCTCTGTGAGTCGGGCTGGTACGTCGGTCAATGGCAACCCCGTGCCGGATGGCGAGGGAAGTGATGAACAAAAACAAGAAAAAACCGAATCCGATCGATATTCATGTTGGTGGTCGGATCAGGCTTCGTAGAAACATGCTTGGTATGAGCCAGGAGAAACTTGGCGAGAGTCTGGGCATAACGTTTCAACAAATTCAGAAATACGAGAAGGGCACAAACCGCGTCGGCGCCAGCCGGCTTCAGGCCATTGCTTCGGTCTTAAGCGCGCCGGTGTCGTTTTTCTTTGAGGGCGCACCGGGCGAAGACACGGAGTCCGCGAAGGGCATGGGCGAGGAGAGCGCCGACTTCGTTGTAGACTTCCTCAACAGCAGCGAAGGCGTTCAGCTGAATCGTGCTTTCGTGAAAATTTCGGACCCCAAGGTCCGCCGGCGGGTCATTGACCTCGTCAAGGTTCTGGCCACCGAAAACCAGGATTGAGCCAGGCTCGATCTCATCCATTCAAACAGTTCGATGGATTGATCACGACCCAGGTGCGGGGAGTGGGCGTATGTCCACTTCCCGTTTTGACTCGTGTGACCGCCGTTTTGCTTGACGTTTGAGGCAGAGCTTGGCTAACAGGGGGCGCCTGTTGCCGGCATATTGACCGGCTTCTTCTCAGAGGGGATACCCGTGGCGCGCAAGAACTATCTCTTTACAAGTGAATCCGTTTCCGAAGGCCATCCGGACAAGGTGTGTGATCGCATCTCGGACGAGATCGTCGATCTGGTCTATCGGGAAGCCAAGAAGTGCGGCATGGATCCGTGGAAGGTCCGTGTTGCGTGCGAAACGCTGGCCACGACCAACCGCGTCGTGATCGCCGGTGAGGTTCGCGTCCCCGAGACGCTGCTCAAGCGGGACAAGCAGACCGGCGAGATCGCCACGGATTCCCAGGGCAATCCGCTGATCAACCCGTCGCGCTTCCGTTCGGCTGCGCGCCGCGCAATCCGCGCCATTGGCTATGAGCAGGACGGTTTTCACTGGAAGACCGCGAAGATCGACGTGCTGCTGCACGGCCAGTCTCCCGACATCGGCCAGGGCGTCGACAATGCCGCCGACCGTCAGGGCGAAGAAGGCGCTGGCGACCAGGGCATCATGTTCGGTTACGCCTGCCGCGAGACGCCGGACCTGATGCCGGCGCCGATCTACTATTCGCACAAGATCCTTCAGCTTCTGGCCGATGCCCGCAAGGCGGGTGAAGGCGATGCCGGCAAGCTTGGCCCGGATGCGAAGGCGCAGGTTACCGTCCGTTACGTGGATGGCATGCCCAAGGAAGTGACGGAAATCGTTCTGTCCACCCAGCATCTCGATCCTTCCTGGAACAGCGCCAAGGTGCGTGAAGTCGTCGAGCCTTACATTCATGAGGCGCTTTCTTCCGGCGGCATCGGAATCGCGGCTGACTGCAACTGGTACATCAACCCGACCGGCAAGTTCGTCATTGGCGGCCCGGACGGCGATGCAGGTCTCACCGGCCGCAAGATCATCGTCGACACCTATGGCGGCGCAGCGCCCCATGGCGGCGGCGCGTTCTCCGGCAAGGACACCACCAAGGTGGACCGTTCCGCAGCTTACGCCGCGCGTTACCTGGCGAAGAATGTCGTTGCGGCCAATCTTGCCGAGCGTTGCACCATCCAGCTTTCCTACGCCATCGGCGTTGCCCAGCCCCTGTCGGTCTATGTGGATCTGCATGGCACAGGCCGCGTCTCCGAGGAGGAGCTGGAAGTGGCAATCCGTGAGGTGATGGATCTGTCGCCGAGCGGCATTCGCCGTCATCTCGACCTGAACCGCCCGATCTACGCCAAGACCGCAGCCTATGGCCATTTCGGTCGCAAGGCAGGGCGTGACGGTTCGTTCTCCTGGGAGCGCACCGATCTGGTGAAGGCTCTCAAGCAGGCAGTCGCAAAAGCCGCTTAAGGCGGCTTTTGCTGGATTTTTCGGAACGACACATGGCTGAAGAACGGCGCACACGATCAACGGAAGCCTTTTTCGGCCGTCGTCACGGAAAGCGGCTGCGTCCCAGGCAGGACGCAGCCCTTGCCGCCCTTCTGGACGGCGCATTGATCGATCTGGGTGAGGCGGCGCCTGCCGATGTGCGGGCGCTGTTTCCCGGTTCGGTCGAAAATGTGCGGCTGGAGATCGGTTTCGGCGGTGGCGAGCACCTGCTCAGCGAGCTGGCGCGCCATCCGCAAAGCGGTTTCATCGGTGTGGAGCCCTTCGTCAACGGCATGGCCAAGCTGGCCTCGGCGGTCGATGAGGCCGGCGGCGTACCGTCCAATCTGCGGATTTACAATGATGACGCGACGGAGCTTCTGGACTGGCTTCCCGAGGCGTCCATAAGCGGGATCGATCTGCTTTATCCCGACCCGTGGCCGAAGAAGAAGCACTGGAAGCGGCGGTTCGTGAACCCGGTCAATCTGGACCGGTTCGCACGCGTGCTGAAACCCGGTGGCCGGTTCCGGTTTGCGTCCGATATCGACACCTATGTCGACTGGACCTTGCTGCACTGCGATGCGCATCCGGCTTTCACCTGGCCGGCGCAGAGTGCGGATGACTGGCGCGAGCCCTATGAAGGCTGGCCGGGAACGCGTTACGAGGCGAAAGCCATCCGTGAGGGCAGAACGCCTGCCTATCTCACTTTTCTCAGGGGCTAGGCTGGGGCCATTCTCAGGCCCGTGAGCATTGTGCCGTCAGGTGGTGTCGCCTGACCGGCAGCAATTCCAGGAAAAGTGGGAACCGGTTTTCCGTCCGGAATTGCGTAAAGACAATGAGTTCGGGCATTCTCGCGTTTCAACGAAAAGCGGAAATGCTCTAGCACAGGGTAACAGGCCTGAACGGCCGCATTCTTAACGGTTGCGCGTGGCGTAAAACTGCTCGGGATCAATGCCGAGACGGCGCAAATCGGCATCCGGTGCGCGACGGCGATTGCGGACTGCGGACGACACGGCGACCGCGCTTTCGATAACGCCGAAAAATTCACCGATTCCAGACACGAAGCTGCGTGCGGACATCTCTCTGCTCCTTCAATTGTGCGATGCAGCATAGTTAGGCCGCAGCCGGAGATTTGGGAACCGACGTTACGGCAGGGCTGCCATGCATTTGTGCGGTGCAACAATTGCGCGCCGGGTTGCCAGCAGCGCGCCGGCAAATGCAGCGCGGGCCTTGAAAAGAAGCAGCGTCTCGGCTATATGAAGTTCAAATTCTTGGTCGATATGACGGAGAGTGGGTCCCGCCGGTCCCGCTCTTTTTTGTTAGATACGACCGTCCGGAGGTTGGATGACGGCAATTTCAGAAGACAGGAACGACGATGATCGGCTGATCCGCGAAAGCGGAATCGAGGCGCGCGTTGCTGCGATCATCATCCCTGTTCTTGGGGCAATCGGCTATCGTCTGGTGCGCGTCCGCATGACCGCGCAGGACGGTGCGACGCTGCAGATCATGGCCGAGCGGCCCGACGGCACGATGACCGTCGAGGATTGCGAGGAAGTCAGCCGGGCGCTTTCGCCCGTGCTTGATGTGGAAGATCCCATCGATACGGCCTATCAGCTTGAGATCTCTTCGCCGGGCATCGACCGCCCGCTGGTGCGCAAGGAAGATTTCGCTGCGGGTGAAGGGCATCTGGTCAAAATCGAAACCTCGATCCTGCTCGACGGGCGCAAGCGCTTCCGCGGCTTCATCGTCGAGAACGACGAGGAAACCGTGACGATCGAGCCGGAAACGGTCGAGGAAGATGGGGACGAGGATGTCCTCTTTGGTATCCCCTTTGAGGCGATTGCCGAGGCACGGCTTGTCCTGACGGACGATCTGGTGCGCGACGCCCTGAAGCAGGAAAAGGAAGAGCGCCGCGAGCGCAAGCGCAATCGCCGCCCTTCCGCATCGGAAAGGGCCGCGCAGCGGTCCGCCAAACAAGACGCAACTGAGCCGGCCGGGGACGAAGAACCCGGAACCCACGCCGAAGGAGAGTGATATGGCAGTCAGTGCGAACAGGCTGGAGCTTCTCCAGATCGCCGACGCGGTGGCCCGCGAGAAGTCCATCGACAAGCAGATCGTCATCGCCGCCATGGCCGATGCCATCCAGAAGGCCGCGCGGTCGCGCTATGGTCAGGAGACCAATATCCGCGCCGACATCAACCCGCAGACGGGTGAGATGAAGCTGCAGCGCCTGATGGAAGTCGTCGAGAATGTCGAAGAGCCGGCACGCGAGATTTCCATGCGCGATGCCCGCACGCGCAATCCGGACGCACAGCCCGGCGATTTCCTCGCCGAGCAGCTTCCGCCCATGGATTTCGGCCGCATCGCCGCACAGTCCGCCAAGCAGGTGATCGTGCAGAAGGTGCGCGAGGCCGAGCGCGACCGTCAGTATGACGAGTACAAGGATCGCATCGGCGAGATCGTCAACGGCACCGTCAAGCGCGTCGAATATGGCAATGTCATCGTCGATCTGGGCCGTGGCGAAGCGATCATCCGTCGCGACGAGCTGATCCCCCGCGAAATCTTCAAATATGGCGACCGCGTCCGCGCCTATGTCTATGACGTGCGGCGCGAGCAGCGCGGCCCGCAGATCTTCCTGTCGCGCACGCATCCGCAGTTCATGGCGAAGCTCTTCACCATGGAAGTGCCGGAAATCTACGACGGCATCATCGAGATCCGTTCGGTGGCCCGCGATCCGGGTTCGCGCGCGAAGATCGCGGTCATCAGCCACGATTCCTCGATCGATCCGGTCGGCGCCTGTGTGGGTATGCGTGGTAGCCGCGTTCAGGCGGTTGTCGGCGAGCTTCAGGGCGAGAAGATCGACATCATTCCGTGGAACGAGAACGCCGCTTCCTTCATCGTCAACGCACTGCAGCCGGCCGAAGTCGCCAAGGTGGTGCTGGATGAGGACGCAGAGCGCATCGAGGTTGTGGTGCCGGACGACCAGCTTTCGCTGGCCATTGGCCGCCGCGGTCAGAACGTGCGCCTGGCGTCGCAGCTCACCGGCTGGGACATCGACATCCTGACCGAGGAAGAAGAGTCGGGCCGCCGCCAGAAGGAATTCACCGAGCGTTCGTCGCTCTTCATGGATGCGCTGAACGTCGACGAGATGGTTGGCCAGGTGCTCGCTTCCGAAGGCTTCAGCAGCGTCGAGGAAGTGGCTTACGTGGACTCCGGCGAGATTGCCTCCATCGATGGCTTCGATGAGGAAACAGCCGAAGAGATCCAGATGCGCGCCCGCGAATATCTCGAGCGCATCGAGGCCGAGTTCGACGCCAAGCGCAAGGAGCTGGGCGTTGAGGACGAGCTGCGGGAGATCCCGGGCATCACCACCGCGATGATGGTTGCCGTCGGCGAAGACGACGTGAAGACCATCGAGGACTTCGCAGGCTACGCCGTCGACGATCTGGTTGGCTGGAAAGAGCGCAAGGACGGCGAGACCAAATTCGAGCCGGGCGTTCTGTCGAAGTTCGACGTTTCGCGCGCCGAGGCCGAGCAGATGGTTGTGGCCGCCCGTCTGAAGATGGGCTGGATTTCCGAGGAAGACCTCGTGACCGAGGCTGAGGAAGAGGCAGAAGCCTCTGCTGAGGTTGAGGCCGAGGCAGTGGAAGGCGCTGAAGAAGCTGCCGTCGAGGGTGCGGAAGCGCCCGAGAAGGCAGAAGGCGCAGAGGCCTGATATGATGGCTGCAGAGCGCGTGACGGTCCCCGTGACACATGCAGCGCGCTCTGCAAACCTGTTTGATCGTGGTCCTGTGGAGCCGCGCTGCGATGCGCGTTAGCAGGATGTTCTGGAGATATCGTGGAAGACATGAACGACCGCAAATGCATTGTCTCGCGCGAGGCGCGACCTGCGGAGGACCTGATCCGGTTCGTCGCGGGCCCGGACGGCATGGTCGTTCCCGATCTGAAGCGCAATCTACCGGGACGTGGGTGCTGGGTCACTGCTGACCGCGCCCATGTCGACAAGGCAGCGGAGAAGAACCTTTTCGCCCGCGCCTTGAAAACTTCGGTCAGGCCGCCAGATAATCTCGGCGCTCTGGTCGATGAATTGCTCTCAAAAGCCGCTCTCGGCTCTCTTGGGCTTGCGCGCAAGGCCGGAGCCGTGGCATTGGGTGCGGCGAAGGTTGAGGCTTCGGTGCGCAGTGGCAAGGCCTATGGCGTGTTGCATGCCCGCGAAGGCTCGCATGACGGGGTTCGCAAGATCACCGCTGCCCGACGCGCGGTGGTTCATATGGGCGGACCAGCGATACCGGCTTACAAACTCTTTTCCGAAGAAGAAATGAGTTTGGCATTGGGAGCCACAAATGTGATACATGCTGCCGTGTTCGGGCGGGACGCGGGCAAGGCGGCGCTGAAACGCGTAAATGCGCTCGGGACTTTTCGAGGCGAAAGCGCGGACAAACCGGCAGCGGTTGCACTGGGCACCGCAGAGGATGTGGAATGACGGATACGAAAACCGGTGACGACAAGACGCTGAGCGTCGAGAAGAAGAAAACACTGACGCTGAAGCGGCCCTCCGTTGAGCAGGGCACCGTGCGCCAGAGCTTCTCGCATGGACGCTCCAAGTCTGTCGTCGTCGAGACGAAGAAGCGAAAGTTCTCGCGGCCTGATGAACGCGGCGAGGCGGCTCCGGCGCCGACACCCGCACCGGCCCCGACTCCGGCGGCGGCAAAGCCGAAGCCGGCTGCGCCCAAGCCTGCGCCGCAGCGCCATCGTGAGCGTCCGCGTCCGCCGCAGGGCGGCAACCGTTCCGGCGTGGTTCTGAACGAACTCTCCAAGGAAGAGCTGGAAGCGCGCCGTCGCGCCCTTCAGGATTCCAAGGTTCGTGAGGCCGAGGAGCGCAAGCGCGCTGCCGAGGACGCCAAGCGCCGGGCAGAAGAAGAAGAGCGCCGTGAGCGCGAGCGGGCAGAATCCGCACGCCGCCAGGCCGAAGAAGAAGAGCGTCTCAAGGCCGAAGCCGAAGCGCGTCGTCGCGCAGAGGAAGAAGCCAGCCGCCGCGCACCGCCGGCTCCCGCCGCAGAGGCGACGCCCGCCCCCGCGCCGAGCGACGATGGCGATGCCCGCTCCAAGAGCAAGGGCACGCCGATCAAGCGCGCCGCGCCCAAGGTTGAGGCTCCGCGCACGCCTGCAAAGCCGCGCACCGACGATCAGCGTCGCCGTGGCAAGCTCACGCTCAATCGCGCGCTTTCCGACGATGGCGAGACGCGCGGACGTTCGCTCTCCTCGATGCGTCGCCGCCAGGAGAAGTTCAAGCGCGCCCAGCATCAGGAGCCGCGTGAGAAGATCGCCCGCGAGGTGGTTGTTCCCGAGACGATCACCATCCAGGAACTCGCCCAGCGTATGGCCGAGCGCGCCGTGGACGTGATCAAGTTCTTCATGAAGCAGGGCCAGATGTTGAAGCCCGGCGACGTGATCGACGCGGACACCGCCGAGCTGGTGGCCGAGGAGTTTGGCCACACCGTGAAGCGCGTTGCCGAGTCCGATGTGGAAGAGGGCCTCTTCAACATTGAGGACAAGACAGAGGACCTGAAGTCGCGTCCGCCGGTCGTGACCATCATGGGCCACGTCGACCACGGCAAGACCTCGCTTCTCGACGCGATCCGCAAGGCGAACGTCGTTTCGGGTGAAGCCGGTGGCATCACCCAGCATATCGGCGCATACCAGGTCGAGCAGGACGGTCAGAAGATCACCTTCATCGATACGCCCGGTCACGCCGCCTTTACCGCGATGCGCGCCCGTGGTGCGGAAGCCACCGACATCGCCATCCTCGTGGTGGCAGCTGACGACAGCGTGATGCCGCAGACCATCGAGTCCATCAATCACGCCAAGGCTGCCGGCGTTCCGATCATTGTTGCCATCAACAAGGTCGACAAGCCGGAAGCAGACCCGAACAAGGTCCGCACCGAGCTGCTGCAGCACGAGGTGTTCGTGGAATCCATGGGTGGTGAAGTCCTCGACGTCGAGGTCTCCGCCGTCAAGGGAACCAACCTCGACAAGCTGCTCGAAGCCGTTCTGCTGCAGTCCGAGGTTCTGGAACTCAAGGCCAACCCGGATCGCTCCGCCGAAGGCGTCGTCATCGAAGCCAAGCTCGACCGCGGTCGTGGCTCGGTCGCCACCGTGCTGGTGCAGGCCGGCACGCTCAAGACCGGTGACATCATTGTTGCCGGCAATGAGTGGGGCCGTGTGCGTGCGCTGATCGACGATCATGGCGACCAGGTGAAGGAAGCTCCGCCCTCCATGCCGGTTGAGGTTCTGGGTCTTCAGGGCCCGCCGCAGGCCGGTGACCGCATTGCGGTTGTCGAGAGCGAAGCCCGCGCCCGCGAGATCTCCGAATACCGCCAGCGTCTGGCGCGCGAGAAGTCCGTTGCCCGCCAGGCGGGTCAGCGCGGTTCGCTCGAGCAGATGATGTCGCAGCTGCAGGACACGGGCCTGAAAGAGTTCCCGCTCATCGTCAAGGGCGACGTGCAGGGCTCCATCGAAGCCATTGCCGGCGCGCTCGACAAGCTGGGCACCGACGAGGTTCGCGCACGCATCGTTCACTCGGGTGCCGGCGCGATCACGGAAAGCGACGTGTCGCTGGCCGAGACCTCGGGCGCCGCGATCATCGGCTTCAACGTTCGCGCCAACAAGCAGGCGCGCGACGCAGCCGAGGATGCAGGCATCGAGATCCGCTACTACAACATCATCTACGACCTCGTGGATGACATCAAAGCGGCCATGTCCGGCCTTCTGTCGCCGGAGCGTCGCGAGACCTTCCTCGGCAACGCCGAGATCCTGGAAACCTTCAACGTCACGAAGGTCGGCAAGGTTGCCGGTTGCCGTGTCACCGAAGGCAAGGTCGAGCGTGGCGCCGGCGTGCGTCTCATCCGCGACAGCGTGGTGATCCACGAAGGCAAGCTGAAGACGCTCAAGCGCTTCAAGGACGAGGTTTCCGAAGTGCCTGCCGGTCAGGAATGCGGCATGGCGTTCGAGAACTACGAAGACATTCGCCCCGGCGATGTCATCGAGGCCTATCGCGTCGAGATGGTCACGCGCTCGCTCTAGGTCGTCGTGCGTCCATCCGGACGCACAAAGGACGACCCGGATTGTTGATGGAGCATCGGAACTGCCGAAAACCGGTTTTCACTTTTCGGTCCGATGCTCTGGTGCGCGTACGTTTGGAACGTGGAAGATGGGGCACTTGATGCCCCATCTCTCATTCCGGCGTCTGACGCTTCCGCTTTCATAATTTGCCGATATCCGCGATGCGGATACAATAGGGCTTTCCCCGCAAGAAGGTGCTCCATGCCGTCTTCCGCTCCCTCACAACGCCAGCTCCGCGTCGGCGAGCAGGTCCGTCACGCAATCTCGCAGGCGCTGCAGCGCGGCGATGTCAGCGACGATGCGCTCGCCAATACGGTGATTTCGGTTTCCGAGGTGCGCATGTCGCCGGACCTCAAGATCGCCACGGCCTATGTTTCGCCGCTGGGCGCTGCCGACAAGGATGTGGTCGTCGCGGCGCTCAACCGCCATGCGCGCTACATTCGCGGCCGTATCACCCCGGCCCTGCGGCAGATGAAATACATGCCGGAGCTGCGGTTCCGGGTGGATGACAGTTTCGAGAATTTCAACAAGATTGATCGCCTTCTGAAGTCGCCGGAAGTGGCCCGCGACCTGGGGGACGACGACGGCAATGAGGATGATCTTTGATGGCGCGACGCGGTAAGCGAAAGGGACGTCGTATCAATGGCTGGCTGATCCTGGACAAGACAGCCAATATGGGGTCCACCAACGCCGTTTCGAAGATCAAGTGGTTGTTCAATGCGGAGAAAGCGGGCCATGCAGGCACGCTCGATCCGCTGGCTTCCGGCATGCTGCCCATCGCGCTTGGCGATGCGACCAAGACCGTTCCCTTCGTCATGGACGGCGCGAAGGTCTATCGCTTCAAGGTTGCCTGGGGCGAGGAGCGCTCCACCGACGATCTTGAGGGTCCGGTCACCCAGACATCCGACGAGCGCCCGACCGAAGAGGCCGTGCGCGCGCTTCTGCCGAATTACACCGGCATCATCATGCAGACGCCGCCTCAGTATTCCGCCGTGAAGATCGGCGGCGAGCGGGCTTATGATCTTGCCCGCGAGGGCGAGACGGTGGAAATCGCCGCGCGCGAAATCGAGATCGGCCGGCTGGACCTGGTTTCGTTCACGCCGGATGAGGCGGTTTTCGAGGTCGAATGCGGCAAGGGCACCTATGTGCGCAGCCTCGCACGCGACATGGGGCGCGATCTGGGTTGCTACGGCCACATCGCCGAACTGCGCCGTACCGAGGTCTATCCGTTCGTGGACGAACAGCTCGTCACGCTGGAAGCCCTTGAGGAAGCGCTGGAAGACTGCGACCGCGAGGCTGGCGACTTTGCAGCGCTCGACGCCTATCTTCTCGACATTGCAACGGCGCTCGAAGGGCTGCCGGAAGTTGCCGTCACCGATGACGCCGCAGCGCGTCTCAGGCTCGGCAATCCGGTGATCGTGCGCGGACGCGATGCGCCGGTGGAAGCGCCCGAAGCCTGGGCAAGCGCCCGCGGACGACTTGTGGCGCTTGGCGCCGTCGAGGCCGGCATGTTCAAGCCGAAGCGCGTTTTCGCCGCCTGAAGCTGTCGGGGCCCGACCACTCCGATCTCAATCCGGCAACAGAACGATTTCTGCAATTCGCCGCGCAACCCTTGGACGTTTCGTGCATTGTGTACACAAACAAGGCTAGGGTCGGGCGAATTGCATGCAGTCAACGGATAGCGCGTCTCGGGGAACACTGTCTGAGCGCATAGGGGCGTTTGTCTCAGGTCCCAAACCAATCAGCTTCTTTCTGTTCCTCCTGATCGCGGTCACCATCATCCCCGCGATCGGGGTTTCGGTCGTTCTGCTTCAACGCAACAATGAAGCACAGCGCGAAGTGGTGACGACACTGGCCGAAGCCATGGCCGGTTCCATCGCCGAGGCGGTGGACCGCGAATTGAGCGGCATGAACACCACGCTGCGCGTCCTCTCCACCACGCCGTCGCTGACCGAGGGCGACATGGAGGATTTCTACTACCGCGCCAAGCTTGCCCTGGCGGGCAGCGGCTCCAACCTGCGCGTGCTGGACGAGAACTTCAAACCGCTGCTCAACACGAATGTGCCGTTTGGCGAGGCTTTGCAGCCCTTTGATGATCCTCTGGTCGCCGAGGCGGCATTGAAGGGCAAGGCCACGGTCACCTCGGGCGTTCTGTTCGGCAAGCTCGCCGGCAAGTGGAGCTTCAAGGTGGTCAAGCCGTTCTTTCCCGATTCCGGACCACCGCGCACGCTCGTGATGACGCGCTATGCGGATACGCTGACGGACGTGCTGTCCCAGCAGATGCTGCGTGGCGGCTGGAACGCCTCGGTGGTGGACAAGAACAACACCGTGGTCGCTTCGTCCTTCATGTCTTCGGAGGTCGGGAAGCCGTTCTTCCTGGATCTGGAGGGCGATGGCATCTACCGCGAGGCGGAGCCAGCGGAGGGCCGGGAGGGCGGCACCTATATCACGATCATCGATGAATCGGGCTTCAGCGGCTGGAAATCCGTGGTCTGGGCTTCCACCACGACGATCGAGGAGCCCATGCGTTATTCGCTGCGCATGCTTCTGGCTGGCGGTCTTCTGGTCATCGCCATCGGCGCATTCGCGGCATGGCTTCTCGGTCGGCAGATCGCCGGGCCGGTGCGCCGGCTTGCACGTGATGCGCGACGGCTGGGGGCGGGCGAACCGGTCCACGCCATCGAATATCCGATTGCCGAGGTCGCAACCGTGTCCTCTGCACTTGCCGAAGCCGCGCTTGACCGAGAGCAGGCGGAAAACGAGATCCGTCTTCTCATGCGCGAGGTGGCGCATCGCTCGAAGAACCAGCTCACCGTGGTTTCGTCCATGGCCAAGCAGACGGCGCGCAGTTCGCGCACCTTCGCCGGTTTCCAGGATGCGTTCCAGAAGCGCCTGTACGGTCTGGCGCGCTCCACCGATCTGCTCATCGCCGGCGGTGCGGCCGGCGTGGAACTCCATGAACTTCTGTCGGTGCAGGTCGATCCGTTCCGCCCCGACAGCCCTGATCGCCTGACGATGAACGGTCCGAAATTCCGTCTCGCAAACCAGCCGGCCCAGACTATTGGTCTTGCCGTGCACGAACTGGCGACCAACGCCGCCAAGTATGGTGCGTTTTCGAACAATGACGGGCGTCTCGACATCACCTGGAAAATCAGGGACGACATGCTGGTCATCAACTGGCGTGAACATGTGGCGCGGGCGCGCCGGCGCACAAACCGTCGCGGTTTCGGCACGGAGATCATCGATCGCATGGTGGGCGGTACGCTGGACGCGGAGATTTCACGTGTCTTCCACCGTGACGGGCTGGAATGCGTGTTCAAGATTCCGGTCGACAGGCTCGAGCCGGATCTCACCAAAGCGGCGCGCGGCGAGGAGCCCCAGGGCTGAGCGGCGGGCTGAGCGGCGGCGCAACGGACAATGTTTGGGCTGGTAATCGCATGCGATTTCGCCTATATGCCAGCCATCATTGCGCCTTGAGTGCGCATTGTTGAATGGCCCCGGCTGGACGACATCCCGGCTGAGGGCGACCCTTTTCCCTAAATTCCAGAAAGGAAGCCGATGTCGATTACTGCAGAGCGCAAACAGGATTTGCTGAAAGAATTTGCCACCGTTCAGGGCGACACGGGTTCTCCGGAAGTCCAGGTCGCTATTCTGACCGAGCGGATCAAGAACCTCACCGAGCACTTCAAGGACCACAAGAAGGACAACCACTCCCGTCGTGGCCTCCTGAAGCTCGTCTCCCAGCGTCGCCGTCTTCTGGACTATCTGAAGAAGAAGGACGAAGGCCGCTACAAGACGCTGATCGAGAAGCTCGGACTGCGGCGCTAAGCTGATTTGGCCGGCGGATACCAAGGGGTGTCCGCCGGTCTCATTTGGGCATGCGAAAGATTTGCATGTCTCACGGCTCCGGCCAGGCATGATTGCGACGGCGGCTTTGCCGCCATCTCATGCCTGCAAGACCGGATAGCCGAGGCCCTAATGGACAGGTCATGGGGCAGGATTGCAGGATGCTTGCGGCGCAAAGCCGGCCAAACCCAAGCCTCCCGTTGTCTTGCCCGTGGCTCGTCCGACAACGAAGCAGAGCCGGAGAGACGCGCAGCCAGGCGTTGGCGCACCCTCCGGCGCAAAAGGACAAGATATGTTCAAGCACCACAAAGTTGAGATCGAATGGGGCGGCCGTCCGCTCATTCTTGAGACCGGCCAGATTGCCCGTCAGGCAGACGGCGCAGTGCTCGCCACCTATGGCGAGACCGTTGTTCTCGCAACCGTCGTTTCCGCGAAAGAGCCGAAGCCGGGCTTCGACTTCTTCCCGCTGACCGTCAACTACCAGGAAAAGACCTTTGCCGCCGGCAAGATCCCGGGTGGCTACTTCAAGCGCGAAGGCCGTCCGAGCGAGAAGGAGACGCTGGTCTCCCGCCTGATCGACCGCCCGATCCGCCCGCTCTTTGTCGATGGCTACAAGAACGACACGCAGGTCATCGCCACCGTGCTGCAGCACGATCTGGAGAATGATCCGGACATCGTCGCCATGGTTGCCGTTTCCGCAGCGCTCACGCTCTCCGGTGTTCCCTTCATGGGCCCGATCGGCGCAGCGCGCGTTGGCTACATCGGTGGTGAGTACGTCCTCAACCCGCATGTCGACGAGATGGAAGAGACCAAGCTCGACCTCGTCGTCGCCGGTACGGGCGATGCCGTTCTGATGGTGGAATCGGAAGCTCAGCAGCTCCCCGAGGACGTCATGCTCGGCGCCGTCATGTTCGGCCACAAGAACTTCCAGCCGGTCATCGACGCGGTCATCAAGCTCGCCGAAGTTGCCGCCAAGGAACCCCGCGACTTCACGCCGCCGGATCTCTCCGAGCTCGAAGGCGAGATGCTCAAGATCGTCGAAAGCGATCTGCGCGAAGCCTACAAGATCACCGACAAGCAGAAGCGCTACGACGCCGTTGACGCCGCCAAGGCGAAGGTGAAAGAGACGCTCCTGCCGGAAGGCGAGGAAGAGACCAAGTGGTCGGCCGAGCAGGTCAACACGGTCTTCAAGAGCCTGCAGGGCAAGATCGTTCGCTGGAACATCCTCGACACCGGCGGCCGCATCGACGGACGCGACCTGAAGACGGTTCGCCCGATCGCAGCCCAGGCAGGTCTTCTGCCGCGCACGCACGGTTCCGCGCTCTTCACCCGTGGTGAGACGCAGGCCCTCGTGGTTGCAACGCTGGGCACCGGCGAAGACGAGCAGTTCATCGACTCGCTCACCGGCACCTACAAGGAGGCTTTCCTCCTGCACTACAACTTCCCGCCCTACTCCGTGGGCGAGACGGGCCGCATGGGTTCGCCCGGCCGTCGTGAGATCGGTCATGGCAAGCTCGCATGGCGCGCCATCCACCCGATGCTGCCGGAAGCGGACCAGTTCCCCTACACGCTGCGCGTCGTTTCCGAGGTCACCGAGTCCAACGGTTCGTCCTCCATGGCAACCGTCTGCGGCACCTCGCTGGCCCTCATGGACGCCGGCGTGCCGCTGGCAAAGCCGGTTGCCGGCATCGCCATGGGCCTGATCAAGGAAGACGAGCGCTTCGCCGTTCTCTCCGACATCCTGGGTGACGAAGATCACCTCGGCGACATGGACTTCAAGGTCGCCGGCACGGATGAGGGCATCACCTCGCTCCAGATGGACATCAAGATCGATGGCATCACCGAGGAGATCATGCAGATCGCCCTCGACCAGGCCAAGGACGGCCGTCTGCACATTCTCGGCGAGATGGCCAAGGCCCTTTCCGAGAGCCGTGGTGAGCTGGGTGAGTTCGCTCCGCGCATCGAGGTCATGCAGATCCCGACCGACAAGATCCGCGACGTGATCGGTTCCGGCGGCAAGGTGATCCGCGAGATCGTCGAGAAGACCGGCGCCAAGATCAACATCGAGGACGACGGCACCGTGAAGATCGCTTCTTCCAACGCCAAGGAAATCGAAGCAGCGAAGAAGTGGATCCACTCCATCACGGCAGAGCCGGAAGTGGGCGAGATCTACGAAGGCACGGTCGTCAAGACCGCCGACTTCGGCGCATTCGTGAACTTCTTCGGTCCGCGCGACGGTCTGGTGCACATCTCGCAGCTCGCGCAGGAGCGCGTTGGCAAGACCACCGACGTCGTCAAGGAAGGCGACAAGGTGTTCGTGAAGCTGATGGGCTTCGATGAGCGCGGCAAGGTTCGCCTCTCCATGAAGGTCGTCGACCAGGAGACGGGCAAGGAAATCGTCCGCGAGAAGAAGAAGGAAGAGGCCGAGGACGCCGAGGGCTGATCCCGCTTCCCTTCTGAACCAACATGCGGGCGCGGCCATTCAGGTCGCGCCCGTTTTCATATCCGGAACCGCATCCATGACCGACACACCGCTTCCCACCCTACTGTTTCCATTCGAGCGCGGGCTGATCGATCCGCCGGGCGAGGGGGAGCGTGTGCTTTTTCTGGGCGCGCCGGGCGGCCTGCTGCTGCCGTCCGACTTCTCGGGAAGTCTCACGGCCATTCAGGGCTATCGGCCCGACTATCTGGCGCTCAGCCAGGCTGGCGTGACCGTGGAGCCGGAGCCGGTGGGCGAGGGCTATGACATGGCGCTTGTCCTGCTTGGCAGGCACCGGCGTGAGAACGAACAGCGCCTTGCCGAGGCTTTGAACCGGACGCGCGCCGGCGCGCTCATCATTGCGGCCTGCGCCAAGAAAGACGGCGGCGGCAGCGTGCGCAAGCGCATGGCGTCGCTGGTGGAGCTTGAGGATCATGCCTCCAAGCATCATGGTGTCGTGTTCTGGCTGCGCCGGCCTGAGCGGCTGGAGCCTGCGCTGATGGCCGAGCTGAGCGCCGGCGACAGCGAGGCGGACGGTTTCACCACCGCAGCCGGCGGCTTTTCCGATGACGGTATCGATCCGGGCTCGGCGCTTCTCGTTGAATGCCTGCCGGACAATCTGTCAGGCGTGATAGCCGATTTCGCGGCTGGCTGGGGCTACCTCTCCGTTGCCGCGGCCGAGCGCGCAACTGAGGTGAAGAGTATCGATCTCTATGAGGCGCATCACGCGTCGCTGGAGGCGGCGCGGCGCAACATGGCCGCAAGGGCGCCGCAGATGCCGGCGCGCTTCTTCTGGCAGGACCTTCTGGGAGAGCCGGTGAACGAGCGCTATGACGTGATCCTGATGAACCCGCCCTTCCATCGCAGCCGGGCTGCTGAGCCCGATATGGGCCATGCGATGATCGCGGCGGCGGCAAAGGCGCTCAAGCCGCGCGGGCGGCTGTTCCTCGTCGCCAACAGGCAGCTTCCCTATGAAGAGAGCCTCCAAAAGCATTTCGCGGCACAGGGTGAGCTGCGCCGCGATACGGTGTTCAAGGTTTTGTGGGCCCGCAAGTAGCGGGCCGATCTGATCCGGTTCAGTCGTCGCCGGTGGCGGCGCTGATCCGCTTCAGCTCTTCCATGGTGGGCATGGAAACGGTGTTGTAGCCGGAATCCACATAGTGGATTTCGCCGGTCACGCCGGACGACAGGTCGGACAGGAGGTAAAGCGCCGATCCGCCGATCTCGTCGATCACCACAGTGCGCCGCAGCGGCGCATTGCGCTGCTGGTAGGAGAACATGTAGCGGGCGTCGGAGATGCCGGCGCCAGCCAGGGTGCGCACCGGGCCTGCCGAGATCGCGTTGACGCGGATGTTGCGCGGGCCGTAGTCGCTCGCCAGATACCGCACGCTTGCCTCAAGACCGGCCTTGGCCACGCCCATCACGTTGTAATTGGGCATGACGCGGGTGGAACCCGCATAGGTCAGCGTCAGCATCTGCCCGCCATTGTCCATCATTTCAGCCGCCTTGCGGGCAACTTCCGTGAAGGAATAGCAGGAGATCACCATGGTGCGCACGAAGTTCTCGCGCGTGGTGTTGGCGTAGAGGCCCTTCAGCTCGTTGCGGTCGGAGAAACCGATCGCGTGAACGATGAAGTCGAGAGAACCCCACTCTTCCTTCAGACCGTCGAAGACGGAATTGATGGAAGCGCTGTCTTCCACGTCGCACGGGAAGAGCAGCTTGGAGTTCACTTTCTCGGCCAGCGGCTTCACACGGCGGCCAAAAGCATCGCCCTGATAGGTGAAGGCAAGCTCCGCGCCCTGTTCGGCAAGCTTCTTGGCAATGCCCCAGGCAATCGAATGGTCGTTGGCGACCCCCATAATGAGGCCGCGCTTACCCTTCATCAAACCGTCCATGGACCTTATCTCAACCTGCGTAGCGCTGGAAAACCAGCGTGGCGTTGGTGCCGCCAAAGCCGAAGGAGTTGGAAAGCACAGTGTCGATCTTGGCGTTGTCGATGCGCTTGCGCACGATCGGCGCGCCCTCGAACTCGGGGTCGAGCTCGGTGATGTGCGCGCTCTCGCCGATGAAGCCTGCCTGCATCATCAGGATCGAGTAGATCGATTCCTGTGCGCCTGCGCCGCCGAGCGAGTGACCGGTCAGCGACTTGGTCGATGCGATGTGCGGGATCTTGTCGCCGAACACCTGGCGGATCGCTTCGATCTCGCGGGAATCGCCCACCGGCGTCGCCGTGCCATGCGTGTTGATGTAATCGACATCGCCGGTCACCGTGGAGAGCGCCTGCTTCATGCAGCGCACCGCGCCTTCACCCGAAGGAGCAACCATGTCGAAACCGTCGGAGGTCGCGCCATAGCCGGTCAGCTCGGCATAGATCTTCGCACCGCGCGCCTTGGCGTGCTCGAGCTCTTCCAGAACCAGAACGCCCGCGCCGCCAGCGATGACGAAGCCGTCACGCGTCGCGTCATACGCACGCGAGGCCGTGGCCGGCGTGTCGTTGTGCTTGGAGGACATGGCGCCCATGGCGTCGAAGAGGTTCGACATGGTCCAGTCGAGATCTTCGTGGCCGCCGGCGAACATGATGTCCTGCTTGCCCCACTGGATCAATTCCGCCGCATTGCCGATGCAGTGTGCGGAGGTCGAGCAGGCCGACGAGATCGAGTAGTTCACGCCGTGGATCTTGAACCAGGTGGCGAGCGTCGCCGACGCCGTCGAAGACATGGCCTTCGGCACGGCGAACGGTCCGATGCGCTTGGGCGAGCCCTTTTCGATGGTCGTCTGCGCGGCTTCAAAGATGGTGCGGGTGGACGGACCGCCCGAACCCATGATGATGCCGGTGCGCTCGTTGGTGATGTCGCCTTCCTCGAGGCCGGAGTCGGCAATCGCCTGCTCCATGGCCACGTGGTTCCATGCGCCGCCCTTCGAGAGGAAGCGCATGGCGCGGCGGTCGACGACCTCAGCCGGATCGAGCGTCGGTGCGCCCCATACCTGGCAACGGAAGCCGTGTTCGGCGAAATCTTCCGAGAACGAAATGCCCGATTTCGCATCGCGCAGCGAGGCGGTTACCTCGTCTGCGTCGTTGCCAATCGAGGATACGATTCCGAGACCGGTGACGACGACACGTCTCATGATGCTCTCCTTGGGCCGAACGTCGGCCGCCAGTCAGTAATTGAAAATCAGGCTTCCTGCTTGGCCAGGCCGACGCGCAGGTCGGTTGCCTTGTAGATCTGTTCGCCATCGGCCTTGAGCCAGCCATCAGCGATGCCGAGCACGAGGCGGCCCTTCATCACCCGCTTGAAGTCGATGCCGTATTCGACCTTCTTCACGTCAGGCGTGACCATGCCCTTGAACTTCACTTCCCCGGTGGAGAGCGCCATGCCCTTGCCGGGTAAGCCAAGCCAGCCGAGGTAGAAGCCGGTCAGCTGCCACATGGCGTCGAGGCCAAGGCAGCCAGGCATCACCGGGTTGCCGATGAAGTGGCAGGGGAAGAACCAGAGGTCCGGCTTGATGTCGAACTCGGCGCGGGCATAGCCCTTTCCGAACTCACCGCCCTCTTCCTGAATGTCGGTGATGCGGTCGAACATCAACATGGGCGGAGCAGGCAACTGGGCGTTGCCGGGTCCAAAAAGTTCACCCCGGCCGCAGGCCAGGAGATCTTCGTAGTCGTAGCTGTTCTTCGTTTGCGCCATCAAAAGCCATCCCGTCCATGGTCCGGTCGTGCCGAAACCTTTCTTGTCATTGTGCGCTCTCCCTATCACAGCTTGTTTCTTGCTGGAAACAGCCGTTGTGGGAATTTGCAAAACCGGCCATGACTGCCCCCGAAAAACTGCCGCTATTGATCGCTTTGAATGGAGCGAATATATGTCGGATGAAGAAAATGCTGCAGCCAGAGCCGGGAAATACAATCCGGGGCTCATGCAACAGGAAAGACGGACGGTTTCATTGTCTATCTCGAATGAAGGACAGAACGTCACGCTGGAAGAGCGTTTGAGGAATGCGGGCCTGCGCCCGACACGCCAGCGCATCGCGCTTGCCGATCTCCTCTTCGCCTCCGGTGACCGCCATGTCTCGGCCGAGGCGCTGCATGAGGAAGCCCAGCATGCCGGCTTCTCCGTTTCGCTTGCCACCGTCTACAACACGCTGCACCAGTTCACCGAGGCGGGCATGCTGCGCATCGTTCAGGTGGAAGGCGCACGCACCTATTTCGACACCAATGTGTCCGATCACCATCACTTCTTCTTCGAGGAAGACGAGACGGTGTTCGACATTCCCTCGCGTGGCGTCGAGGTCCGCAACCTTCCCGAACCGCCGGAAGGTATGGAAATCGCGAATGTCGATATCGTTGTGAGACTGCGCCGCAAGCGCCACTAGAGCAATTCCAGGAAAAGTGGGAACCGGTTTTCCGTCCGGAATTGCGCAAAAACAAAACACTCGAGCGTTTTTGCAATTTCAGGAAAAGTGGGAACGCTCCAGATCCCGTGCATCCAGCCGGATGCGCGAAGGACGCGCCAGCCCCCTGCGTTTACTTTTCAGTCCTATATTCTAAGGCTGCGGCGTTCGCCGTCCGCCATCAATCCTTGATCGTTTCGCCGGGATAGGCGCCCCAGATCTGCGACTGGTTCACCCAGCCCGAATAGCCGGCGAATTCCATTTCGCACCAGTCTCCGTTGCAGAGCTTGATGGAGCCGATCGCGCCGGGCTCGATATGGGCCACGAGGCGCGCGTCTTCCTGCGGGTCGGCGCGCAGTTCGATATCGGCTTCCTTGCCCTTGAACCACGGGGCCGCGATGGCCGTGCGGCGGCCTGAAAGCAGCGCCTGGTTGATCCAGCCTTCTGCGCCATCGGCGTCGCGCACGCGCCGCCAGTTGTCGTATTCCTGGATGATCTCCATCGGCAGACCGGACTTCATGTACATCCAGTTCACCGCGTAGCTCAGCCCAGGGCCGACGCGCATGTTCACGCGGCTCGATTTCAGGCTGACGAAACGGGGCAGGGGCAGCCCGCTCGGGCCGACCTTCTCATTCGGTTCAGTGTTTGCCTGTGCATGTGTCGTCATTGGCGTCGCAACCAGCATGGCGACGGCAAGGGCTGCAAACAGTGAACGGAATGGCGCGTTGGCCGGCATTGCGGAACTCCCGGTAACCTTGTTCTGGCGGAACGAGCGCTTCCACCCTTTTTCTTTGTCTTGGCCGCCACCGCTTGATAGAGAGAAGGCAGCCCGGCTCGGCATTGCAGTGTCGCGTATCTTGGTTAAAGAGGTATCAACAGGGCGTTATTTTGGAGACCATATGACCGTCAGGAAGAAGCCTCTCGTCGTCATCACCCGCAAGCTGCCGGATCAGGTCGAAACGCGCATGCGCGAACTGTTCGACGCGCGCCTCAATCTCGACGACAGGCGGATGACGCAGCCCGAACTGGTGGCTGCGGTCAAGGAAGCCGACGTTCTTGTTCCCACGATCACGGACCGGATCGACGCCGCCCTCATCGCGCAGGCCGGCGACCAGCTCAAGCTGATCGCCAATTTCGGCAATGGCGTCGACAATGTCGATGTGGTGGCCGCCGCCAAGAAGGGCATCACCGTCACCAACACGCCCAATGTTCTCAATGAAGACACGGCCGACATGACCATGGCGCTCATGCTCGCCGTGCCGCGCCGTCTGACCGAGGGCGCAGAGGTTCTGCGCAGCGGCGGAAAATGGGATGGCTGGTCGCCCACATGGATGCTGGGACACCGCATCTGGGGCAAGCGTCTTGGCATTGTCGGCATGGGTCGCGTCGGCACCGCCGTGGCGCGGCGCGCAAAGGCGTTCGGCCTGTCGATCCACTATCACAACCGTCAGCGGGTTTCCCCGGCCATCGAAGACGAGCTGGAAGCAACCTATTGGGACAGCCTCGACCAGATGCTGGCCCGCATGGACATCATCTCCGTCAACTGCCCTTCAACGCCTGCAACCTTCCATCTCCTGTCGGCGCGCCGGCTGGAGCTGATGCAGCCGCGCGCCTATCTGGTGAACACGGCCCGCGGCGATGTGGTGGACGAGGACGCGCTGATCCGCCTGGTCGAAGAGGGCAAGCTGGCAGGCGCAGGGCTCGACGTCTTCGAGCATGAGCCGTCGGTCAATCCCAAGCTTCTCAAGCTCGCGAAGAAGAACAAGATCGTGATTCTGCCGCATATGGGCTCGGCGACCATTGAGGGTCGCATCGACATGGGCGAGAAGGTCATCATCAACATCCGCACCTTCTTCGACGGTCACCGCCCGCCGGACCGGGTTCTGCCGAAAAACGTCTGAGCAGACGACTCATTGCCTTGTGGGCTTGATCACTGCGTGGTGTTCGCCGCGCAGCGATTTCGTTTGCCCAAGGTTTCCTGACCGTCGCGTGGTGCGTGGTTCGACAAGCTCACCATGAGGGACGGGGGTGCCTTGCAGGAAAACTGGTTCGGAGGCTCGGGGAACTCTACCGCTCCTCTATACAGCCCCCGCCCCTCATGGTGAGCTTGTCGAACCACGCAGGGCATCAATGCAGCATTGCGGCGGGTTGCGCGCTCTCAGCCCGCACGCCGCCGGTATTTCACGGTTTCAAAACGGGCTGCCAGCGCATCGTAAAGCAGCAGGCGGCCGATCAGCGGTTCACCCGCTCCGGTGATCAGCTTGATCACCTCCATCGCCTCCAGCGTTCCCATCACGCCGGTCAGCGCGCCGACAATGCCGGCTTCCGCGCAGCTTGGCACCAGTCCCGCCGGCGGCGGCTCGGGAAAGAGATCGCGATAGCCCGGCAGCGGGTTGCCGTCGCCGTCCCGCTCGAAGGGCTTGAGCACGGTCAGCGACCCATCGAAGCGGCCCACCGCCGCCGTCACGAGCGGGCGCTCAACCGCCGCGCATGTGTCGGCCAGAAGGTAGCGCGTGGCGAAATTGTCCGAGCCGTCCACCACGATGTCATAGGCGGCGATGATGCCGGCGGCGTTCTCCGCATCAAGCCGCTTCACATGCGTTTCGACCGTCACATGCGGGTTGATGCGGAGAATGCTTGCCCGGGCGCTCTCCACCTTCTCCATGCCGACACTGCCCGTGTCGTGGATCACCTGACGCTGCAGGTTGGAGAGCGACACCGTGTCGTCGTCGATCACGCCCAGCGTGCCGATGCCGGCAGCCGCCAGATAGCTCAGAACCGGTGCGCCGAGCCCGCCTGCGCCAATCACCAGAACCCGTGCCTTCTTGAGCTTCTGCTGCCCGGCGCCGCCGATCTCCGGCAGAACGATGTGGCGGGCATAGCGCTCCAGCTCGGTGTCGGAAAGGGCGGCGGGGGATGTGGTTGTCTCGGTCATGCGGCGATCTTATCCAGCAGGAGGGAGAGTGTCAGCGTGGTTCGTGGATCGCGCCGGCCGATACGGAGAAAAACTGCGCGCGGCCTTCGATGGCCGAGAACAGGCTTGCCTCCGTGCCGGTCATGAAGGCCTGACAGTTCAGCTCTTCGAGAATCGAGAAGAGCGCTGCCCGCCGGTCCGGATCAAAATGCGCGGAGATCTCGTCCAGCAGAAGGATGGGCGCGCTGCCCGAAAGCTCGCCGGTCAGGCGCGCATGAGCGAGAATCAGCCCCACGAGAAGCGCCTTCTGCTCGCCGGTGGAACAGCGTGCGGCGGGCATGTCCTTGGGCACGTGGCGCACCAGAAGCTCGCTGCGGTGCGGGCCTTCCAGCGTGCGGCCGGCAGCGCGGTCGCGCGGGCGGTGGTCGCGCAGGAGCCGGCGGAACATTTCCTCGACATCCACGGCGGCGTTCTGGCCGATCTCCGCATCGATCGTGCCTTCGAGCGCAATCTCGGCGGTGGGGAAGGGGCCATCGGCGGGCAGGCGCTCATTCATCGTCGCCAGAAGGCGCACCATCTCGGCGCGGGCCGCTGCAATCGCCACGCCGGTTTCGGCCATCTGGGTCTCGATGGCGTCGAACCAGCCGGCATCGCGCGAATCCTCTGACAGAAGGCGATTGCGCGCACGCATCGCCTTCTCATAGTCGAGCGCGCGACGGCCATGGGCCGGGTCGATGGCCAGAACGAGACGGTCGAGAAAGCGGCGGCGGTCGCCGGCAGGCCCGGTGAACAGCGCATCCATGGCCGGCGTCAGCCACAATACGCGCACCCATTCGAGCATGGCGTCGGCGGTGCGCGCCGTTTCGCCATTGATGCGCAGGCGGCGGCCGGTTTCAGCGCCCGGCTGCATTCCGGCGGTGCCGGTGCCGATCTCGCATTCGCCGAAAGGCCCTTCAAGCCTTGCATGGATGGCAAAGCCCGTTTCAGCGCCCACGCGCGCAACATCGTCGAACTTGGCGCGGCGCAGGCCCCGGCCGGGGGAGAGGAAGGAAACGGCTTCGAGCAGGTTCGTCTTGCCGGCGCCGTTCTCGCCGGTCAAAACCACGGCGCCCGGCGCGAGATCCAGCGCCAGGGCGTGATAATTGCGGAAGTCGGTCAGGCTGAGCCTGGTTACGTGAACCTGGGCTACGGGCTGCCTGCCGGATGTCTGCTCGACCAAGGGAGAGCCATCGACGCCTAGACGCGCATCGGCATCAGAACGTAGAGCGTGCTTTCGTCGCCTTCATCCTGCACGAGCGTCGGCGAACCGGCATCGGCCAGGAGGAAGCGTGCATTGCCGCCCGAAAGCTGCGCCGCCACATCCAGAAGATAGCGGGCGTTGAAGCCGATCTCGATGGGGTCGGATGCGTAATCCGCCGCCAGCTCTTCCGTTGCCGAGCCCGAATCCGGGTTGTTGACGGTGAGCGTCACCTGGCCCTCGGCGATGGTCAGCTTCACGGCGCGACCGCGCTCGGAAGAGATGGTCGAAACGCGGTCCACGGCAGAAGCGAAGGTCTGGCGGTCGATCACCAGCTGCTTGTCATTGCCGGTCGGGATCACGCGCTGATAGTCGGGGAAGGTGCCGTCGATCAGCTTCGAAGTCAGGATCACGCTGCCGATTGTGAAGCGGATCTTCGTGTCCGAAAGCTCAACCGTCACGGCCACGTCGGGCGCGTCCACCAGCTTCTGCAGCTCACCCACGGTCTTGCGGGGAATGATGATGCCCGGCATGCCTTCGGAGCCGGCCGGCGCTTCCATCTCGGCGCGCGCAAGTCGGTGTCCGTCGGTTGCCACGGAGCGCAGCTTGAGGCTGCCCTCGGACTCGATCGTGTGCAGGAAGATACCGTTCAGATAATAGCGCGTCTCCTCGGTGGAGATGGCGAACTGCGTCTTCTCGATCAGCGCCTTCAGATCCGCCGAGTCGAGGCGGAAGATGTGCGAGAAATTGCCGGCGGAAAGCTCGGGGAAGTCAGACTGCGGCAGGCACTGGAGGCGGAAGCTGGAACGTCCGGCCATCACCGACATGGCATTGCCGTCTTCGTCCGTCTTCAGCATCACCTCTGCGCCGTCCGGCAGCTTGCGCACGATGTCGTAGAGCAGGTGCGCGGGCACGGTCGTCGCGCCGGCCTGCTCGATTGTCGCGCCCGCAGCCTCGGTCACTTCGAGGTCGAGGTCAGTCGCCTTCAATTGCAGGCTCGCGCCGTCAGCGCTCAGAAGCACGTTGGACAGAATCGGGATGGTGTTGCGGCGCTCCACCACGCGATGAACATGGTTCAGGGACTTCAAAAGGGTGGAGCGTTCCAGAATAACACGCATGACCAATCAATCTCACTTGAATGAAGAATAGCCCGGCAAACATGACGCATGTCCAGGACAGCCGTGAACAGGCTTGATTTGACCCAAAATGACAGGAAATCAACGGGAAACGCAAGCCTGTCATGGGCTCACGCGCTCGTTCGCCGCGCATTCTGGGGAAAAGAAGGCTCCTGGCTGCGGTGCGCCCCCCCTGCCGGGAACAAAAGAGCGCCTTTCCGGCTGGCGGCGGCGCCCCAAAAGGAAAATGCCGGCAGGTTCGAGAACCTGCCGGCCTGTCCGGTTAAGCCTGGTCGCTGATCAGGCGCTTCAGGAGTTCGATCTCCTGTGCAAGCTGCCTGTCGCCATCGGTCAGACCCTCGATCTTGCGCACCGCATGCAGCACCGTCGTGTGGTCACGCCCGCCGAAGCGGCGGCCGATCTCGGGCAGCGAGCGCGGCGTCATGACCTTGGAGAGGTACATGGCCACCTGGCGCGGCTTCACGATGGTCCGCGTGCGGCGGTTGGACAGAAGCTCCGTCTTCGACACGTTGTAGTGCCGTGCGACGATGCGCTGGATGTCCTCGATGCGCACACGCTTGGGCTCGCCCGCACGGCACACATGGCCGAGGATCTCGTCGATCCGGTCAATGGTGATCTGCGGCTCGAAGGAGTGACGGAATAGAAGCTGGTTGAACGCGCCTTCCAGTTCGCGGCCGCTGCCGGTCACGGAACGTGCGACGTGGACCAGGATCTCCTCCGGGATATCCAGCGATGCGTCCTCGGCCTGCGCGCTCTCAAGGCGCTGCTTCAGGATCGAAAGGCGCATGGCGAAATCCGGTGCGCCGATCTCCAGCGAAACGCCGCCATTGAGGCGCGACTTCACGCGCGGCTCAAGCGATTCCAGCTCTGAGGGCGGCCGGTCTGCGGCCACCACCACCTGACGGGCGCTGTCGAGCAGCATGTTCAGGAGATGGCAGAACTCGTTCTGGATCGACTTGCCCTGCAGGAACTGCATGTCATCGATGATGAGAAGATCGATGTCGCGCAGCTGCTCCTTCAGGGTCAGCGCATTGTTGTCGCGGATCGCGGTTGCGAAGCGCCACATGAAGTATTCCGCCGTCAGGTAGACGACACGGGCCTGCGGCTTGCGGCGCAGCGATTCTGCGGCGATTGCCTGCAGCATGTGCGTCTTGCCGAGGCCGACGGATGCGTGAAGAAACAGCGGGTTGAAGCGAACTGCATTGGAATCGGATTCCGCAACAGTGCGCGCCGCCGCGCATGCCACGCGGTTGGATGTGCCCTCGATGAGGGATTCAAACGTGTACCGGCTATCGAGAGGAGACCCCAGAATGTTGGAGCGTCCCTCAAGGTCCGGCATCTGCGCGGGAGCGGACCGTGCGGCAGGGTTCGCCGAAAGCGTTCCCGTGGCCAGTGCGGTCTGCGGCCGGGTCGAAACCTTGCGCGCTGCCGCCGGCTTGCTGTCCTGGGAGGTGCGTACATTGCGCGTTGCCGTGCGTACGACGATCTCCACCTTCAGCGTGTCTGGCGATTCTTTCTTCCAGAGCTCGGTAATGAGGTCCAGATAATGCCCGTTGATCCAAGAGCGCAGGAAGGCGGTCGGCACCGAGATGCGCACGGAGCCCTTGGAGGCTTCCATGAGCTTCATACGACCGAACCAGCTGGAGTAGACCTCACTGCCCAGACGTGCACGGAGCTGCGTTTTCACGCGCTCGAATACTGCGTCGGAAGGTCCTGCCTTGCTGTCGCTGTTGCCCGCTTCTTTGGTCCCAGTGTCCTTCTGAGACATCTGCTCTTGAAAAGAAAATCCCCCCGAAACTTCCCTTTCAGCGCCGCTTTGCATTCCTTGTGTCCCTGTCGCTTTGAGTGGTGTTTTTACGGAAGAGCCCACCTGAGTTAATTGCCCCTGCTCATCCCGTATCTTTTTGATTGGTGTGTTTGTTCCAGTCAGTGTTGCTCGTCTGACTCCTGGCCCCAAACGCTCCTTTTGCTTTCTACAGACGTAAACTGCAGTTCCAATTAATGTGCGCAGCCACCGGATGATAAAATCGCCGGCGGCAGCATAGCCTTGCGCTCGCTTGAGCAAGTGGCGCGGATGCGCCTCGATCGGTCCCCGACAGACAAGCGGGCAGGGCTGTTTCGAGAGCGCACGAAGCCCCTGCGCAGAATCGGGATTCCGCGTTTCAGTAGGTGCCGATTTGGGCTTAAATTCGTTGGGCTCTGTCCGCCCTCTCGATGGCCTGACATTACCGAAATCCTTGTGGAAAGGGCAAGGGCGAGACTGCCGCTTTTTTGTCGAATCTGCTCTTGTTTCCCGCGCTGAAATCGGCATCGCCCAAGGGGTGTGGCGATAAGCTGTTTGGATTCAAGAGCCTTTTTCATTTGCCGCGTGACCGAGTCGGGGCGGAAAAAAATCTCAAAAAATAACTTGACATTTCAGGGTCTCTCCGGCGTCGGGGATGACATGGATAACCTGTGGATAAAGGTTTGTAAAACACTGAAATAAAAGGGGAATATCGAGTGACGATCGTTGGGTGGCGTTCGATATGTGACGGCTTTGCACGATTCCCGGCCGTCTTCCTTCAAGAAAAGAAAAAGGCCGGTCTCAAACGTCGGTGACGTGCTGAGAGCCAACCTTTTGGTGGGCAAAGAAAAACCCGGCGCATGGCCGGGTTTCTCAGGAATATCTAAGCGATATATCAGGCGCTAAGCGATTTCACGCGCGCGGCGAGGCGGGACACTTTCCGCGATGCCGTGTTGCGGTGAAGGACACCCTTGCCTGCAGCGCGCATCAGCTCGGGCTGTGCTGCCTTGAAGGCGGTTTCCGCTGCAGCCTTGTCGCCAGCGGCCAGCGCTTCTTCGACCTTGCGAACGAAGCTGCGCACGCGCGAGCGACGGTTCTTGTTAACCGCAGTACGGCGAGCAATCTTGCGAACCGCCTTCTTGGCCGAAGTCGTGTTGGCCATGTTTCCTCTCTCGTCTCTACAGATTTTGCCGCGAATTCTCTCGCGGACGCAAAACAAAAAGGGCAGCCGCAGGGCCACCACAGTCGTGGCGGCTTATAGTAGAGCTTTCGGGCAACGTCAACGCCTATTGCCCTTCAAACCGCCCCGGACTGCATGTCTGCGGCCAACCGGCCGCCTCAGCTGCGGTTCCGCAGCATTGCCGCGGAACCTGATGGTCGCACTTCTCAGCGATTCTTGAAGTTCGCGGAGCGCTTTTCGGTGAACGCCGACATGCCTTCCTTCTGGTCGTCCAGGGCAAACATGGCGTGGAACACGCGCCGTTCGAACCGCAGGCCTTCGGCAAGCGTCGTCTCATAGGCGCGGTTGACGGCTTCCTTGGTCATCATCACGGCCGGAAGCGAGAAATCAGCGATCTTGTCGGCGGCCTTGAGCGCCTCCTCGATCAACTCGCCCGGCGGAACCACGCGCGACACGAGGCCGGAGCGCTCCGCCTCGGCTGCGTCCATCATGCGGCCGGTCAGGCACATATCCATCGCCTTGGACTTGCCGACAAAGCGGGTGAGGCGCTGAGAGCCGCCCATGCCGGGCATGACGCCGAGCGTGATCTCGGGCTGGCCGAACTTTGCGTTGTCCGCCGCGATGATGAAATCGCACATCATGGCCAGCTCGCAACCGCCGCCGAGCGCATAGCCCGAAACCGCCGCAATGACCGGCTTGCGCACGCGCGTCAGCCCTTCCCAGCCAGCGAAGAGGTCTTCCAGATAGGCGTCGACATAGTTCTTCGAGGCCATTTCCTTGATGTCGGCGCCGGCGGCAAAGGCCTTCTCCGAGCCGGTGAGCACGATGGCGCCAACGCGCGGGTTCTCGTCAAAGGCTTTAGCCGCTGCGACGACTTCCTCGAGCACCTTCGAGTTCAGGGCGTTGAGCGCTTTGGGGCGGTTCAGCGTGATCAATCCCACGCGCTCCCGCGTTTCCACCAGGATCGTTTCATAGGCCATGGTCTGTTTTCCTCTCCGTGTTCGTGAAAAGAGCTAGCGCTGGCAGGACGGGCAGAAGAATGTGGAGCGCCCGGCCTGAACGATCCGCCGGACCGTGCCGCCGCATTCTTCGCGCAGGCAGGGTTGTCCCTCCCGGTCATAGACCTTGAAGGCATGCTGGAAATATCCAAGCGAGCCATCCGCCTTCACATAGTCGCGCAATGATGAGCCGCCGGCTGCTATCGCCTCGGCAATGACCGCGCGAATGGCAGTGGCGAGCCGCTCGCACCGCTCAGACGTTCCGCGCTTCGAAACAATGGACGCGGCTGTGCGCCTTGGCGAGAGCCGGGCGCGCCACAGCGCCTCGCACACATAGATGTTGCCCAGCCCGGCGATGATGCGTTGATCGAGCAGTGCCGCTTTCAGGGACGTTTTCTTTCCGAGCAGGCGTTCCGCCAGTTCCGCACCGTCCAGCGCATTGCCCGTCGGTTCGATGCCAAGCCCGGCCAGAAGCGGGTGACTGTCGAGCCGCCCATCGTCATGCAAGAGCATGAAGCCGAAACGGCGCGGGTCGTTGTAGACGACGCGAATATTGCGCCCGTCGACGCCTTTCAGGTGGAAAACGGCATGATCGTGTTTCTCGGCCTTCGAGCGTTCATGATGAAACTTGCCGGGGGCGGGGTGTTCCTCTTCCTCATCCTGATCGACGCGGAACGAGCCGGACATGCCGAGATGGCAAAGCACCACGTCGGAGGTTTCCAGGTGGATGAGCAGGTACTTTGCGCGGCGGCCAAGAGCGATGATCTCCTGACCGGCGAGACGCTTGTTGAAATCCGGCGGAAACGGAAAACGCAGGTTCGGACGGCGCAGCTCGACGGAATCGATATGCGCCCCCTCCATGACCGGCTGCAGCCCACGGCGGACCGTTTCGACCTCTGGCAATTCAGGCATGTGTGGAATGCTCGCTGAAGAAGTATGGGCTCTGATGCCGGGCACGCGGCTGAGGGAGCGGTATCCTGCAAGCGCCGTAAAGCGTTGAACCGCCCCGCAGGAGGCAGTTCACGCCGGTCGAGCCGGAGCTTTCATGAATGAAAAGGAATGCGCGCGCCATGCCCGGTTCTCATTGCTCCCGTTCACCAAGACATAGAAGGGTGGCAGGGGCTTTGCAATCGGACAGAACATCGCCCTTTGCCGATCATAAACGGGCAGGCACGTATTCAGCAGTCCGAGCAGGGAATGGAGCTGCTCATGCGCGGGCGCAGATAGTAGCGCTCGCTCATCTGCAGATTGTCGAGACCCGCCATCGCGGTGATGCCGAGCGACTTCTGACCATTGCTCGACCAGGTGATGATCGGCTTATAACCAAGCGATGTGGTCGCCCATATATAGAACGCGCCCTTTTTCATGAGTTCCTGGGGGATCGTGGTGTTGCTGCCCTTGGGCAGGCCAGGCCCGGTGGAGCCGTTCTTCAGCTCACGCGACCAGACGACCTTCACCTTCGGTGTATCTTCATCGGTCACCTCGATCGCGGTCAGGGTGATGTTTGGCTCGGAGCGGTTGTAAGGTTTTAGGATCGCGCCGCCGATCTTCATGATCGCATCGGCCTCACTCGGCGTGATCGAAGGCTGCTGGGCTGCCAGATCGCCGATCATGCTGGCGGCGCGGCTTATCTTCTTGTTGGCGTTGATCGCCTGACCGAACTCCAGGGTCAGGAAATACATGGCGAACAGGATCGGCGCGACGATCGCGAATTCGATGGCCGCCACGCCGCGTCTGTCGCGCAGGAAGTCGCGTATTGCAATCATGAGCCCCATCCTGCCGCCGTCCGTCTTCTGGTGGTGTTTCATCTCGGTTTCCCTGCGCCTCTGCCAGAGTTTCGACTGCATCAGAATGGCTCGTTCTGCCAGGTGCTGGTCGAGTAGAGCAGCATCTTCCCGTCCGGCAGCCGCTCGGCCAGAATGTTGGTCACCACGGGCCAGTGGTAGAAGACGCGCAGCATGTTTTTGGACAGTGCCGGCCCCAGATCGACCTCTGTGTTGATCGAGCCGTCAGCATTGAGGGCGAGCGCCGCTTTGGCGGCTTCCTCGAATGTGTCGAACTGGCGAAGATCGACTTCAAGGCCGGGACAGGTGTTCGACATGAGGATGGAGATGCGATCGCAGATCAGCTGGCGGAGCTTGGTCTCGTCGAGCGTTGCACGCTTCTCCTGTCCTGTCCGGAAAAGCCGCGCCACGTCATCAGTTGCGTTGGTCAGCAATTGCTGCGCTGCAAAGGCGATGCTGGATTCCAGGATCACGAAGATCAGAAAGAAGAAGGGTATGCCGAGAAAGGCGAACTCGATGGCCGTCGCGCCTTCGTCGTTCTTGATGAAGCGCCGTAAGACGCGTCGTCCCAGACGCGCTCCGATACCGTTCTGCTTTTTCCGCTCGCCCATTTCCGGCCCCTGAGGTGAAAACCCAACGGGACGAACATTAGCGCGTTCAGGTTGCATTCCGGTTTTGACGACCAGTCGAATTGAAGCGCAAGGTTTCAGGTTTTGTAAACCATGCGCCTGCCGCTTTTCGGAAAGCGGGGAGGTGCTACTGGCTGGAGTTCAGCTCGGCTTCGGAAAGGCGTTCGGCCTCGGTCTTGTAGGCGCTCTCGCAATAGGGCGTGCAGGACAGCGTCTGCACATTGGCGCGGCGATAGATGCGAACCGAATCCACGGTCTGCCGGCTGACCACCACCTGCTCGTCAACGACGGGTTGCCCGTCAATGTCGAGCACGACGAGGTTGGTCACGCCGAAGCCCTTGCCGGTGAGAACGATCGTGGTGGCGTCCTGCACGGCGGCGTCCGCAATTTCCGGGTTGCCGATGACGATCGTGTCGGCAGGCCGGGCCAGCTTCACGATCTTCGCCTGGTTCATTACCACTTCGATGGAGGATGTGTCTGCGAGGGTTGCGGCCGGCATCGCGACCAGTCCCGCAAGCAGTGCGACCGATTTCAAGGCCATTCCGGATTTCGAAAATGCGTGGCGCATCGCCCTGCTCCCCAAGTCAAGCTGAAGAGACCATGAACCATATTGGTGAACCAAGGGTTAAGTGCGCCGCCCCGTGGTTGCAGAACCGGTCGCAGAAGGCCGTCCGGTGCGGGTATATATATAATGTCACAAAACGGCCCAGGGTTGCGTATGTGTGATTATGCAACTGTTAACCATTGAGGGCGCTTTGGGGCGGCAAGGTTTTGGTAAGGCTGTTTCTTAAGCTGGTTGAAAGAGCTCCTTCGTATGTTCTGCACATCCGATCAACACACGAAAAAACGTTGACGGTCTTGCTGAACAAAAACGCGGAAGAGGAGTTTTACAAAATGGCTAATCTGTTTGCACGTTTCCTGAAGGACGAGTCCGGCGCAACCGCAATCGAATACGGTCTGCTTGCCGCTCTGATCGCTGTGGGCATCATCACGGCTGCAGGCGAACTTGGCACGAGCATCTCGGGTATCTTTGGCAAAGTCGGCGGTAAGCTCGACGCTGCGACGGTCAACTAAGCCACGCTTTCGGGGGATAGTCTCCCAAACGAAACCGCCTCTCGCAAGGGAGGCGGTTTTTTTGTTTCCGGAGCCACGCCACAGGGCGCTTTCGCGCATTTCACCAAGTCTTAAGCCCGCTCGCGCAGAATGCTCAAAAATCGGGGCAAGGTCATATGCTTGAAGCGGCAATTTTCGTCATATTTCCATTCTGCATGGTGTTTGCGGCGGTCTCGGACATTCTCTCCATGACCATCGCCAATCGTGTTTCGCTGATCCTTCTGGCGGCCTTTGCCGTCATCGCGCCTTTCACCGGCATGGACTGGTCGCAGATCGGTCTTCACATGGCCGCTGGTGCGCTGGTGCTGAGCGTCACATTCGTTCTGTTCGCGGTTGGCGGCATGGGGGGCGGGGATGCGAAGCTGCTGGCGGCCACCGCCGTATGGTTTGGGCTGAGTGTGGCGCTCGTCCAGTATCTTGTCTTCGCGGCGATCTTCGGCGGCGTCCTGACGCTGGCGCTTGTCTATTTCAGGAATTCCCCCCTGGCCCATTTTGCCGGAGGCAATGCGCTTCTGCAGCATCTGGCCAATGGCAAGGCAGGCATTCCCTATGGCATCGCGCTCGGGATTGCGGGGCTGGTCTCCTATCCGGAAACACCGATCATGCAATGGGCCGTTGCGCGACTGGCAGGCGGTTAGTCCTTCGCCTCACAGCTTTGACGGATCGGCAGATACCCTGGTGTTTCACCGGGGTATTTTTTTGGGGAGCGAAGCGGCATCCGACGACCGGTCAACACTAAATTAATAACGTCTGTAAGCTTCACGTTAACCATAATTTGACGATTGGAAGCCCATTCTCCGCTTCACGCAAGGTAAGTCCGAGCACGAGGGGCGGAAGTCATGAGCAAATCCCGGATCGTCATTTTGGGTGTGGCCGTACTGGCTGCTCTCGGCGCCGGATATGTGGCCAAAAACCTGACTGCGCCGCAACCGCAGCAGCCGGCCGTGCAGGCCAGCGTGCCGGAACCGACGGTCGATCTCGTCGATGTGCTGGTCATCGGCCAGGACGTTCCCATGGGCTCGGAACTGGGCAGCGGGCTGAACTGGCAGGCCTGGCCCAGAGAAAACATCAACGCAAACATGATCGTTCGCGACCAGAGCCCCGAGGCTCTGGAGGAACTGCGCAACTCCATCGCCCGCGTGAACCTCTATACGGGCGAGCCGTTGCGGCGTTCCAAGCTGATCGGCGAGGGCATGAGCTTCATGTCGGCGATTCTGCCATCGGGAAAGCGCGCCGTCGCCACGCAGATCGCAGCCGACACGTCGGCCGGTGGCTTCATTCTGCCCAATGATTTCGTTGACGTCATCATGACCCGAAGGGCCGAGGACAAAGATTCGGCCAATGGCTTCATCACCGAGACCATCCTCAAGAACATCAAGATCCTCGCCATCGACCAGACCATTCAGGAAGATGAGGAAGGCCGCCGCGTGAAGGTCGGTGAGACCGCCACGCTGGAGCTCACGCCGGAGCAGGCCGAAATCATCACCGTGGCGCAGCAGATGGCCGACCGCCTTACGCTTTCGCTGAGGGCAATTACCGACACCGGCGAAGAGGCGGACGCCAGCGGCGCTTACCTCGTGTCCGGTCGGGGCCGTGGCAACAGTGTCCGCCTTATCAAGTCGGGTGAAGTGACCGAAGTGGGGACCCGTAAATGATCAGGCGCGCCAGCAGGGGAACTTCCGTGAAAAATACGGGCGTTAAAAAAACGGGGCGGATTATGGGCACAACATCACGACTGACCGCACGTGTTCTTCTGGGCTGCGCAGCAGCGCTGTCCCTGCAGATCGCCATGCCCGCGAGCGAGGCATATGCGGCGCAGAACACGGTCAAGACGAGGAGCAGCAGCGCCACCCAGCGCATTAAGCTCGGCCTCAACAAGTCGCTGGTGCTGGACCTGCCAAGCGACGCCTATGACATTCTCGTCGCCAATCCGTCCGTTGCAGACGCCGTCACCCGCACCGCGCGCCGGATCTATCTGTTCGGCAAGCAGGTTGGTGAAACGAATATCTTCGTCTTCGGCGCGAATGGCGAGCAGATCGCCAGCCTCGACGTGGCGGTCGAGCGGGACGTTGCGGGCCTGGAAGACTATCTGAAACGCTTCATCCCGAACTCCGACATCGATGTCGAACTCATCAACGACAATGTGGTGCTGACCGGAACAGTCGAGACGCCGCTCGATGCATCGCGCGCAGCTCAGCTTGCGCAGATCTTCGTGAGCGGCGGTGAGGCGACCACGGGTCAGTATTCGCAAAGCGCCGCTGCACCGACCGATGGTGGTGGTGTTGCCATCAACAACCCGGACAAACAGCGCCAGCAGAGCCGCATCGTCAATATGCTGCAGATCATCGGCGAGGACCAGGTCACGCTGAAGGTGACGGTCGCCGAGGTCAGCCGCTCCGTCATGAAGCAGCTCGGCGTGAACATGATCGGCTCCGGCAACGTCGACGGCATCACCTGGGGAGCGATCAGTGACAATTTCGCCGGTCTGGGCAAGTCGCTGTCGCACAGTGGCTTCTCTGTCGGCGGCTCGCTGATTGACGCTTATGTCAACGCGATGGAACAGGCAGGTGTCATGAAGACACTGGCCGAACCGGCGCTGACGGCCGTGTCCGGCGAGAAGGCGACGTTCCGGGTCGGCGGCGAGTTCAATCTCGTCAAGGGTGTGAGTTCCGCAGTTTCAGATGAGAACAAGACAGGCGAGACGACGTATGACATTCAGAAAGTCGAATACGGTATCGGCCTTGAGTTCCTGCCGACGGTTCTCTCTGCCGGCCGGATCAGCCTGAAAATCAGGACACAGGTTTCCGAACCCACCACACAGGGCTCGGTTGCGCTTTCTCAGGGCATCCGGTCGAAGGGAACAAACATCATTTCCATCCGCAAGCGACTGGCCGACACCACTGTCGAGTTACCGTCGGGCGGTTCGATGATGATTGCCGGCCTGGTGCAGGACGATGTGCGTCAAGCATTCACCGGTGTGCCGGGTCTATCGAAGGTGCCGGTGCTTGGCGCACTGTTCCGCAGCCGCGACTTCGTGCGCAACGAGACCGAGCTGGTGATCATCGTCACGCCGTATCTGTCGAAGCCCACGGCGCGCACGGCGCTTGCCAAGCCGGATGACAATTTCACGCCTGCCAGCGATGGCGCGGGCATGTTCCTGGGCCGGGTGAACCGCGTCTACGGAACCATGAAAACCGATCTGCCCAATGGCCGCTACCACGGCGTTGTCGGCTACATCTACAAGTGAGCGGGGAGAAGGTCATGTCGGGGGTGGTCATGATGAAACATGAGACTGGAAATACCGCACGGCTGAAAACGACCGGTGCTGTCCTCCTCATCGGCGCTGCCGCCCTGCTGGCTGGCTGTGCCGCGAAGCGGGACTCGGTGATCGTCGGCTCCATTCCGGATGATTACCGCACAAACCACCCGATTGTGATCTCCGAGAAGGATCAGAAGATCGATTTGCCGGTCGCCGTCTCGGCCAAAAGCATGACGCGTGGCCAGGCCGGCACGCTTGCCGGCTTCATGAGCGGTTACGACCGGCGGTCCGGCGGCACGGTCACGGTGCTGGTTCCGACCGGTTCCGTCAATGAGCGCGGGGCGTCCAACATCGCTTCCCAGATTACGCGGCAGCTGCAGAAGCATGGCGTGCCGCCCGAGAACATTGCGGTCGTTTCCTACCGGGCGCCGTCGGCAGATACTGCGCCGCCGATCCGCGTGTCCTATCCCGCGATCAGAGCATCCACCAACCAGTGTGGCCGGTGGCCAGAAGACATTCTCGACACCACGGATAACAAGCATTACGCGAATTTCGGCTGTTCCTATCAGAACAATCTCGCCGCGCAGGTGGCCAATCCCAACGATTTCCTCGGTCCACGTCAGCAGACGCCGATTGATGCGGAAAACCGGATGGGGGTGATCGACAAGTATCGTGGTTCGGACAGCAATTACGACGCCGGCGCGGTTTCCGAGGATTTCCGCGGCAACCGAGAAGTCCAGTACTAGGCGGGGGCAAGAGGCATAAAATGAGCAATCTGGCCTATGAAACGGATCACGAGGCATACACTGTGGATGCGCCCGATCCCAATTTGCAGTCTCTTCGCCCGATCCCGAGGATCTCGATCCAGGCGTTCTGCGACACCGAGAGCGTGTCCAATCCGATCGAACGGGCCGGTGAGGATCGCCGCATGGCGAAAACGCACCTCAAGGTCCACATGGGGGGCGTTGCCACTGCGGTGGAGTTCTACCAGACGGCGGCAACGCCGAACCTGGTGATCGTGGAATCATCCGCCGAGCCGCGCGAGATGCTCGCCTCGCTGGAGCAGCTTGCCGAAGTCTGCGACCCGAGCACCAAGGTCATCATTGTCGGGCACTACAATGATGTGTGGCTCTATCGTGAGCTGATGCGCGCCGGCATCTCGGAATATGTGGTCGCGCCGATCTCGATGGCCGACATTGTGAGCGTCATCGCCAACATCTTTGTCGATCCGACGGCCGAGCCTCTCGGCCATTCCATTGCGTTTGTGGGAGCCAAGGGCGGCGTCGGCTCGTCCACCATCGCGCACAATGTGGCCTGGGCCATTTCCAACCTGTTCGAGAACGAGGTTGTGGTGGCCGACATGGATCTGCCTTTCGGCACGGCCAACATCAATTTCGATCAGGACCCGCCCCAGGGCATCGCCGAAGCCGTGTTCTCGCCAGAACGGATCGACGAGGTTTATCTCGACCGCCTTCTGTCGCAGTGCGCCGAGCGTCTCTCGCTTCTGGCGGCGCCGTCGACACTCGACCGGGTCTATGATTTCGATCCGGAGGCATTTGCCCAGATCATCGACACCACGCAGCGCACCGCGCCGGTTCTGATCCTGGATGTGCCTCATGTGTGGAATGGCTGGACGAGAACGACACTCGCGCAGGCCGATGAGGTGGTCATCACGGCGACGCCGGATCTGGCCAATCTGCGCAACACGAAAAACCTGATCGACACGCTGAAGCAGTTGCGCCCGAACGACAAGCCGCCGGTGCTGCTGCTCAATCAGGCGGGCATCCCCAAACGTCCGGAAATCTCGCTGGAAGATTTCGCCGAACCGCTCGGCGTGACGCCGGCGGCGACGATCATGTTCGAGCCGCAGCTGTTCGGCAATGCGGCCAATAACGGGCGCATGCTCGGCGAGATGGATGCCAAGAGCCCGATCGTGGAAACGATCAACGAGCTGGCCCATGTGCTGACCGGCCGTCGCGAGGTGAAGCCGCAGAAAAAGAGCGGCCTGTCCAGCATTCTGGAACGGCTGAAACGCAAAAGCTGATACGGATTGGTAGCGTCAGATGTTCGGAAAGAGAGGGGCCGGCGTCCCGCATTCTGCAACGCCGCATATTGAGATCCCGAAACCCGTTTCGGGTAATGCGGCTGTCATGACGCCGGAGCGCCCGGAAGCACCACGGGCCTCCAAACCCGATCTTCCGCCATCCGCCGCCACGGCCAGGCCGCGTCAGGAGCCTGCCCGTGCCGAGAAATCTTCATCGGCAAAGCCAGCCTCGTCGACACGCACGCGCAGCGAAGCCTATTACGACACGAAGAGCCAGGTTTTCTCGGCGCTGATCGAGACCATTGACCTCTCGCAGCTCGCCAATCTCGATCCGGACAGTGCGCGTGAGGAAATCCGCGACATCGTCAACGACATCATCGCGATCAAGAATTTCGCGATGTCGATTTCCGAGCAGGAAGAACTGCTTGAGGATATCTGTAACGATGTACTCGGTTACGGCCCGCTGGAACCGCTTCTCGCCCGCGACGACATCGCCGACATCATGGTGAATGGCGCGGAGAGCGTGTATATCGAAGTGAACGGCAAGGTCGAGCAGACCGGCGTGCGCTTCCGCGACAACCAGCAGCTTCTCAACATCTGTCAGCGCATTGTGAGCCAGGTCGGCCGCCGTGTGGATGAGTCGAGCCCGATCTGTGACGCGCGTCTGCCAGACGGTTCGCGTGTCAACGTCATCGCGCCGCCGCTGGCCATTGATGGCGCATCGCTCACCATCCGCAAGTTCAAGAAGGACAAGCTGACGCTCGATCAGCTGGTCCGTTTCGGCGCGATTTCGCCGGAAGGCGCCGAACTCCTCAAGATCATTGGCCGCGTCCGCTGCAACATCCTGATCTCAGGCGGCACGGGTTCGGGCAAGACGACGCTGCTCAACTGCCTGACGAATTTCATCGACGCCGATGAGCGCATCATCACCTGTGAGGACTCCGCAGAGCTTCAGCTCCAGCAGCCGCATGTGGTCCGGCTTGAAACCCGCCCGCCAAATCTGGAAGGCGAGGGCGAGGTGACGATGCGCGATCTGGTGCGCAACTGTCTGCGCATGCGTCCCGAACGCATCATCGTCGGCGAGGTGCGCGGATCGGAGGTTTTCGACCTTCTGCAGGCCATGAACACCGGTCACGACGGTTCCATGGGAACCATTCACGCCAACAATCCACGCGAGTGTTTGAACCGTATCGAATCCATGGTCGCCATGGGTGGATTCACGCTGCCGCAGCGCACCGTGCGCGAGATCGTCGTCGGTTCGGTGGACGTGATCATTCAGGCGAGCCGCCTGCGCGATGGTTCGCGCCGCATCACGCACATCACCGAGGTCATCGGCATGGAAGGCGATGTGATCATCACGCAGGATCTGATGCTCTACGACATGAAGGGCGAGGACGCGAACGGCAAGATCATCGGCGATCATGTCTCGACCGGCATCGCCCGCCCGCACTTCTGGGATCGCGCCCGCTATTACGGTGAGGAGCAGCGCCTCGCGACGGCGCTGGAGGGCATGGAAAGGAAGACTGGCTGACATGACCGCAGCTTCCGATTTCTCAGGCGACAGGGGGTAGGCGATGTTCGGCCTGGACATAACCATGATCGCCTTCATTCTGCTGGCCGGTTGCAGCGCCGGGGCGGTGGCCTATGCGCTGATGTTCAACAACATCGCCAGCGAAAAGAAGGTCGACCGCCGGCTTGAAACGGTCAAGAAGGCGCAGACCGACCAGTCCGCGATCAAGGCATCGCGGGATCGCGTCGCCGAAGTGGCGAAGCGGCGCAAATCCATTCAGGATTCGCTCAAGGAACTCGACGACCGGCAGAAGAAGCGCGACAGCAAGGTTCGCAAGCCGCCGTTGAAATTGCAGCTGAAACAGGCCGGCATGGAGATCACGCCGGAGCGCTTTCATGTCGTTTCGGGCGTCAGTGGCGTGGTTCTCACGCTCATTGCCTTCATCCTCGGCGTGCCGCTTCTGGTCCTGCCCGGCATACTGATCGTGGGCGTGCTCGGGTTTCCGCGCTGGTTCGTCGCCTTCAAGCGGCGCAGCCGCGTGAAAGCCTTCCTCAACGAGTTCCCGAACGCGCTCGATGTGATCGTGCGTGCGGTCAAATCCGGTCTGCCCATCAATGACGGTATTCGCCTGATCGCCAGTGAATCGCAGGAGCCGGTCCGCACGGAGTTCCGGCGCATCGTTGAGGCCCAGCAGATGGGCATCTCAACGCCGGAAGCCTGCCTGCGGATGGGGGAGACCATGCCCTGCCCTGAAGCGAATTTCTTCGGCATCGTGATCCAGATTCAGGCACAGGCTGGCGGCAATCTTTCCGAAGCGCTGGCCAACCTTTCGCGGGTGTTGCGCAATCGAAAGAAGATGAAAGCAAAGGTGCAGGCGCTTTCCATGGAAGCCAAGGCATCCGCAGTGATCATCGGCGCCCTGCCGTTTGTCGTTGCGTTCCTGGTCTATCTCACAAGCCCGACCTACATCACCCCGCTCTTCACGACGAGCACCGGGCACCTGATCCTCGGCTTCTCGGGGCTCTGGATGACAATCGGCATTATCGTGATGCGGAACATGATCAACTTCGAGGTTTAGGCAATGCCCGCAGACGCCATTGGAAGTATTATCGATCCAAGCTTCCTGATCGCGATACTGGTTGCGGTCGCGGTTTTTGCGACCGTGTTCACCCTTTTGCCTGCCTTTGGCGGGGACCCGCTCAAATCGCGCATGAAGAATGTGGCGCTGGAGCGCGAGGAACTGCGCGCCCGCCAGCGCGCCCGTCTCGCGGCTGAAGCTGACCAGCGCCGCCGGGGCCTGCGCGAAAAGCAGTCCGTCGGCATGCGGGCCATCGTCGACAAGCTCGACCTGCGCCGCGCGCTTGCCGACGAGGCCACCATGGCCAAGCTGCGCACGGCCGGTTTCCGCGGGCAGAACCCGCTGACCAAGTTCCTTTTTTTCCGTCTTACGCTGCCTTTTGCAACGCTGGCGCTGGCGGGGATCTACATTTTCGGCATGGGAGCGCTTCCGGAACAGCCCTTCTTCGTGAAACTGTTCGTCTGCCTCATCGCTGCCTATGCCGGCTTCTATGCGCCTGTGCTCTATGTCAGCAATCTGGCGACCAAGCGCAAACAGTCGATCCAGCTTGCATGGCCCGACGCGCTGGACCTGATGCTGATCTGCGTTGAATCGGGCATGTCCATCGAGGCAGCTTTCCGCAGGGTCTCGGACGAGATCGGCGCGCAGTCGGTCGCACTGGCCGAGGAGCTTGTGCTCACCACTGCCGAACTGTCGTTCCTGCAGGAGCGCCGGCAGGCCTATGAGAATTTGGCCGCGCGCACCGGGCTCGAAACCGTGAAGAGCGTCACACAGGCCCTGATCCAGGCCGAGCGCTATGGTACGCCGGTCAGCCATGCGCTCCGGGTTCTGGCGGACGAAAGCCGCGAAATGCGCATGAACGAGGCGGAGAAGAAAGCGGCCGCGCTGCCGCCGAAGCTCACCGTTCCGATGATCCTCTTCTTCATCCCTGTGCTGTTCGCCGTCATTCTCGGACCGGCAGGCATCCAGATTAAACAGCAGGGGCTGTTCTAGGGCACCTGCCTTCAAAGCGCTCAAAAATAAAGGCCGCATCAAGCGGCCTTTTTTCGTGTGCGGTGCGCGGCTGGGTCAGTTGCGTTTTTTCTTCTTGTCGGAAAGCTGACTCCAGGCATTCTGCTGCGAAAGCATGGCGCGCAGATAGGCCACATTGGCCTCTGCCTGATCGGGCGAAAGCTCGTGCCGGGCAAGCTGCTCGGCCTCGCCGAACCGGCCCTGAAGGCCGACCACCAGCGCCAGATTCTGGCGCACGCGGCTGTCTGCGCCGGGGCTCTGCGCCGCCTGACGCATATAATGCTCGGCGGATTTGAGATTGCCTTCCAAGAGATAGGACATGCCCATATTGGAAAGGATGGACGGCTCATTCGGCTGCAGGTTAAGCGCCCGGGTGTAGAGAGCGCGGGCGGCATCCTTCTGGCCGAGCTGATCGAGGATCGCGCCTTCGGCAGACTGGAGGCGCCAGTCCGGATATTCCGGCGTCTGCGCGCGGCGTACGGCGTCGAGCGCCGGCTGTAATTCGCCGGCGGCAGCCAGCGCCTTGCCATAGGCTGCCAGCACCTGGCGATCCTGCGGATGGTCGATGGCGAGCTTGCGCATCACGGCAAGCGACTGATCGGCGCGGCCGGTCATTTGCAAAACCGATGCGTAGCGCAGGGCGGTCGCTTTGTCCTTGGTGTTCTTGGTGTAGGCGCGGCCCAGCGAGTCTGCGGCGCTGCGCAACTGCGGTTCGGTCATGCTGGCCACATTGGTCGCAGCACCTGGCGTGCTTCGGCTGACAGACCCGGTGGTCATCCGGTCCTTGCTGGCGCAGCCGGCGATCGCCGTTGCCATAACGAGCGCCAGGGCCGTCATGGTTATCCTGTTTGCGGTTGCATTCGTGCGCTGTTCGGTAAACATCTGCGCGCGCCCTCCGATTGGCTTCGGCCGCCCTCCGGCCAACTCTCATCAGAGAGCAATATTCTGTTAACCCTAACGGAGCGTTAAAACGCTTCATGAAACGTAAACGTGGAGACAAGAAATGCCCGTCACGCTCCTGAGTTCGAAAGAGGCTTCATCGCTGCCGGTCTACGCGGTTGAGACGGATGGCCTCGACAGGTCCGGCGCGCCCGAAGCGGCAATCGCCTGGGCCAGATCGAACGGTTTCACGGGCGCTGCGGGCAAGGTTCTGTCGATCCCGGGGGAGAATGGCGCGCTGGCCGGCGCGTTCTTCGGCCTTGGCAAGCTTGACGCCGCAAACCCGCTTGCTGCCGGTGCGCTGGCGCGTCATCTGCCGGAAGGCGACTGGCATTTCGCGGGCAAGCCGGCCGAGCCCGAGCTCGCGGCACTCGGCCTGATGCTCGGCTCCTACACCTTCACGCGCTATGGCAAGAAGCCGCGCAACGCGCTTCGTTTCGCGCTGCCGGAAGGCGTGGACGCCGAGCGCGTCCAGCGTCTTGCCGACGGCAGCTTCCTCGCGCGCGATCTGATCAACACGCCGGCAGGCGACATGGACCCCGACGCGCTGGAAGCGGCAATGCGCACGCTGGCCGACCAGCACGGCGCGGCGATGACCGTTATCGCCGGCGACGACCTCCTCAAGAAAAACCTGCCGATGATCCATGCGGTCGGTCGCGCTGCCGAAGCCGCGCCGCGCCTGCTCGACATGTGCTGGGGGCGGGACGATGCGCCGAAGGTCACGCTGGTTGGCAAGGGCGTGTGCTTCGATACGGGTGGTCTCGACCTCAAGCCCGCCGCCGGCATGCTGCTCATGAAGAAGGACATGGGCGGCGCGGCCAATGTTCTGGGGCTCGCCTCGATGATCATGGCGTCGAGACTCGACATCCGCCTGCGCGTGCTCATCCCGGCGGTGGAAAACGCCGTGGCGGGCAATGCCTTTCGCCCGGGTGATGTGCTGACGAGCCGCAAGAGCCTCACCATCGAGGTCGGCAACACCGATGCCGAGGGCCGGCTGGTGCTGGCCGATGCGCTGACGCTGGCCGATGAGGAAGAGCCGGAACTCCTGATCGACATGGCAACGCTGACGGGCGCCGCGCGTGTGGCGCTCGGGCCGGATGTGCCGCCGTTCTACACCGATGACGAGGCGCTGGCGGATGCGCTGGCCGAAGCCTCCGAAGCGGTGTCTGATCCGCTCTGGCGCATGCCGCTGTGGAAGCCATACATGCCGCGTCTCGATTCCAAAATCGCGGACATGAACAATGTCTCGCTCGACGGTTTCGCGGGCTCGCCCATTGCCGGCCTGTTCCTGGGGCGCTTCGTGGAGAAGGCGAAGAGCTGGGCGCATTTCGACATTTATGGCTGGAACCCGTCCGACAAGCCCTATTCGGCCATCGGCGGCGAGGCGCAGGGCATTCGCGCCATCGAACGCGTTCTGGCGGGTCGTTACGGCAAGTAGATCAGGTTCAGCGGCGCGAGCGCAGGGAGCGCTTGCCTCGGCGCGCCTTTCGCGGCATGAATGAAACGGAACCGAAACGGTTTTGTTTCATCGCGAAAGCGCGCCGGCCCGGTGGCCGGCCCGGAAGCCGTCATGAAGGCAGGTCCTGATATGTCCGTCCAGCTGAGGCCAAGCCAGGCGCTGCGTCTGTGGCAGCAGGTCAGCCTCACCGAGGTGCAGGGCAAGGAGCCTGACCTCACCGAGCGCCAGCTTGCGATCCTGCTGACGATCTATCTGGACCCACCGCCGCACACCGTGCGGGGGCTGGCCGAAAAACTGGATGTCTCGAAACCGGTCATTACCCGCGCCCTCGATACGATGGGCGCACTGAAACTCGTTTCACGCCACCGCGACCCGAGCGACCGCCGCAATGTCCTGATCAAGCGCACCGTCGAAGGCGCGCTTTTCGTGGAGCGGTTCGGCGATGTGATGGTGGCCAAAGCTGCGGAGCTACCCCTATGACGACACTCGACCGCCGCCTTCACGCCCACCGGGCGGACCTTGCCGATGCCCGCCTTGAGGGCACGGTGGAAGCGGAGCGTTTCACCGCCGGCACGCCTGCGCGTGTCAGCGCGCCTGTCATCGACGTGCACAGCGCGCCGCGCGCCGACGCCGGCATCGACACCCAGTTCCTCTACGGAGACACGGTGCGTGTTTTCGAGCAGCGCGAAGGCTGGGCGTGGGTGCAGGCCGACCATGACGGCTATGTGGGTTATGTGGACGCCACGTCGCTTGCCACGGATGTGGCAGCGCCCACGCACCGCGTGACCGCGCAGCGCAGTTTCGTCTATCCCGAGCCGGAACTGAAAAAACCGGCTGTCGCCGCCCATAGCCTTGGCGCGGGAGTGAAAGTTGCCGGGATGGTCGAGAACCGCGGCACGCGCTATGCGGTCCTGTCCACGGGCGGGGCGATGTTCGCGGGCCATCTGCGGGCGATCGACGATCATCAGGATGATTACGTCTCGGTCGCGGAGAGCTTCCTGCACACGCCCTATCTCTGGGGTGGCACGAGCGGCTTCGGCATCGATTGTTCAGGGCTGGTGCAGACATCCATGCGCATGACCGGGCAGACGGTGCTGCGCGATACCGACATGCAGGCCGAGAGCATCGGCGTTCTGATCGAGCCCGGCGAGAATGGCCTTCGGCGCGGCGATCTTGTGTTCTGGAAAGGGCATGTGGCGATCATGCTGGATCACGAGATGATGCTGCACGCCAATGGCAACACCATGACCGTCGCGCGCGAACCGCTGAAAGACGCCATCGAGCGGATCGAGCGGCTGTATGGCCGGCCGACGCATTACCGCCGGCCGGGCGTCTCAGAGGACTAGCAATTCCAGGAAAAGCAGAAGCGCTCCGGCCGGATGACGGCTTCCTTCTCCCCGCGAGCGGGGAGAAGGTCCCGGCAGGGGGGATGAGGGGCTGACGCGGCGCATGAAAATCTCGCCGTATTGTGTGGTTCGCCGAACCTGGCGCTCGCCCCTCATCCTCACCTTCTCCCCGCTTGCGGGGAGAAGGGGGCCTCGAAGTCGGCGCCCGGATTTACGCAAAAGAATGAACTGGCGCGTTTTCGCGATTCAACGAAAAGCGGAAGCGCTTTGGCCGGATGACGGCTTCCTTCTCCCCGCAAGCGGGGAGAAGGTCCCGGCAGGGGGATGAGGGGCTGACACCGCGCATGAAAATCCCGTCATATTGTGTGGTTCGCAGAACCTGGCGCTCGCCCCTCATCCTCACCTTCTCCCCGCTTGCGGGGAGAAGGGGGCCTTGAAGTCGGCATCCGGATTTACGCAAAAGAACGAATTGGCGCGTTTTCGCGCTTCAACGAAACGCAGAAGCGCTCTGGCCGGATGACGGCTTCCGTCTCCCCGCAAGCGGGGAGAAGGTCCCGGCAGGGGGATGAGGGGCTGACACCGCGCACGAAAATCTCGCCATATTGTGTGGTTCGCCGAACCTGGCGCTCGCCCCTCATCCTCACCTTCTCCCCGCTTGCGGGGAGAAGGGGGCTTTGAAGTCGGCACCCGGATTTACGCAAAAGAACGAATTGAAGCGTTTTCGCGATTCACGAAAAGCGGAAGCGCCTCAGTAACCCGCCTTGCGGTCGACGAGGTTTTCAAGCGGCTCGCCGCGTTCGAACGCATTCATCTGACGCAGCATTGGCGGTGCCAGATGGGCCGGGTCGGATGTGGCCGCAGCATGCGGTGTCACAAAGACGCGCGGATGCTCCCAGAGACGGCTTTCGGATGCGAGGGGCTCGCTCTCGAACACGTCGAGGCTTGCTTCCTTCAGCACACCGTCTTCCAGCGCGCGCAGAATGTCGGCTTCACGCTGGAGTTTGCCGCGACCTGCGTTGATAAGGCAGGGGCCGCCGAGCGGCCCATCCTGGCGCAGGCGTGACAGCAGGCCGTAATTCACGATGCCGTCGGTCGCAGGCGTGAGCGGCAGAAGCACGACCAGAATGTCGGTGGCGTTCAGGAAAGGCGTGAGGCCATCCTCGCCGTGATAGGAGGCGATGCCGTCGATCTCCTTGGGCGTGCGGCTCCAGCCATTCACCGAGAAGCCGAGCGCCAGAAGCGCCCCGGCGGCGCGGGCACCGAGCTGGCCCAGCCCCATAATGCCCACCGAAACCTCGTTGGCGGGCGGCTGGCGCGGCTCGTGCCAGACCTTCTTCGTCTGCTGCGTGCGGTAGAGCGCGCCCTGGCGGTGATGATCGAGCACCCGCCAGTTCACATATTCGCACATATACTGGGTGAGGTTTTCCGCCACCACGCGAACGATCGGCACATCCGGCACCTGATCGTCATTGAAAATGTGGTCCACGCCTGCGCCGATGGAGAAGATCACCTTCAGGTTCGGCAGTTTGGCGAGCACGCCGGGCTGCTGTTTCCAGACCACCGCATAGTCGATGGACGGATCCTCCGCGCCGTCGGGTTCGAGAACGACGTCCCGCTCCTGCGAAAGAAGATCGTACCAGCGTTGCGGATTGAAGCCGGTAACAGACAGTAAGACGCGACCGCGCTGCGGTGTGCTCATGGCGTGCCCCTTGGATTTATTCGCTGACCACGCCGCCGGGCGTGGCTTCGATGTTGAACGCGGCTGCGATCAGCGCGCGTGTGTAGTCGGTCTGCGGGGCATCGAAAATCTGCTCCGCCGGACCGGCCTCCACCACCTTGCCGGCGCGCATGACGATCACCTCATTGGCGAGCGCGCGCACCACTTTCAGGTCGTGACTGATAAAGAGATAGGCCAGATTGTGCCGCTTCTGCAAATCGCGCAGGAGATCGACCACCTGCGCCTGAACGCTCATGTCGAGCGCGGAGGTGGGCTCGTCCAGCATCACGAAGCGCGGCTTCAGAACCATGGCGCGGGCGATGGCGATGCGCTGGCGCTGGCCGCCGGAGAATTCATGCGGATAACGGAAGCGGGATTCGGGATCGAGGTCCACTTCCTTCAAGACGTCGACGACCATCGCGTCGCGCTCTTCCGCCGAAAGGCCGGGCTGGTGGATGCGCAGGCCTTCCTGAATGATTTCAGCGACAGACATGCGCGGGCTGAGCGAGCCATACGGGTCCTGGAAAACCACCTGCAGCGCATGCCGGTGCGGGCGCATCTGGCGGAAGCTCAGCCTGTCGATTTCCTGTCCGTCGAAGCGGATTTCGCCCTTCGAGGCGATCATGCGGGCAAGCGCAAGACCGAGCGTCGTCTTGCCGGAACCGGACTCGCCCACCACGCCAAGCGTCTGGCCGGCGCGCACCGTGACGTCGACCCCGTCGACGCCCTTGATGTAATCGACCGTGCGGCGCATGAGCCCCTTTTTCACGGGGAACCAGACCTTGATGTCGTCGCCCTGCATCACCGTTTCCGCATTCGGATCGGCCTTTGGCGGGCGGCCCTTGGGCTCGGCGGCGATGAGATGGCGCGTGTATTCGTGCTGCGGGTTGGTGAAGATCTGCTCCGTCGGCCCGCTTTCCACGATCTTGCCGTCGGTCATCACGCAGACGCGGTCGGCGACCTTTCGCACGATGCCGAGATCATGGGTGATGAACAGCATCGACATGGACTTCTTGCGCCGCAGGTCGGCCAGAAGCTCGAGGATCTGCGCCTGCACCGTCACGTCGAGCGCGGTGGTCGGTTCGTCGGCGATCAGGAGGTCGGGCTCGTTGGCGAGCGCCATGGCGATCATCACGCGCTGGCGCTGGCCTCCGGAGAGCTGATGCGGGAAGGAATCGAGCCGCTTTTCAGGATCGCGGATGCCGACCTGGGTGAGAAGCTCCAGCGTGCGGTCGCGCGCGGCCTTGTCGCCCATGCCGCGATGGAGCTTCAGCGTCTCGCCGATCTGCCGCTCGATCGTGTGCAGCGGGTTGAGCGAGGTCATTGGCTCCTGAAAGATCATGGAGATCTCGTTGCCGCGCACCTTGCGCTGCGTCGCCTCGTCGGCGGCCAGAATGTCGACGCCATTGTAGAAAATCTGGCCGGAAGGGTGGCTGGCAGCCGGGTAGGGCAGAAGCCGCAGCACGGACAGCGCCGAGACCGATTTGCCCGAGCCGGATTCGCCCACCAGGGCGACGGTTTCGCCGCGTCCGATTTCGAACGAGATATGGTCGACGGCCAGCGTCTCCTGCGCACCTTGCGTGAAGGAAACGGAGAGATCGCGGATCGAAAGAAGAGGCTGCTCGCTCATTTGAACGTCTTCCGCGGGTCGAAGGCGTCGCGCACCGCTTCGCCGATGAAGATCAGCAGCGACAGCATGATGGAGAGGCTCAGGAAGCCGGCAATGCCGAGCCACGGGGCGTTCAGATTGCGCTGGCCCTGACGCAGCAGCTCACCCAGCGAGGGGGAGCCCGGCGGCAGACCGAAGCCGAGGAAGTCGAGCGAAGTCAAGGTTGTGATCGAACCGTTCAGGATGAAGGGCAGGAAGGTGAGCGTGGCGACCATGGCGTTCGGCAGAAGATGCCGGAAGATGATCGTGCGGTTGGAAACGCCGAGCGCGCGGGCCGCGCTGACATATTCGAAATTGCGCGCGCGCAGGAACTCGGCGCGCACCACGCCGACGAAGGCCACCCAGGAAAACAGAAGCATGATGCCGAGCAGGATGAAGAATCCCGGCGGCAGCACGGCGGCGATGATCAGGATCAGGTAGAGAACCGGAATGGACGACCAGATCTCGATGAAGCGCTGGAACAGAAGGTCCGTCCAGCCGCCGAAATAACCCTGGATCGCACCGGCGCTGACGCCGATGAGCGCCGAGGCGGCGGTCAGGATGAGACCGAACAGAACCGAGATGCGGAAACCGTAGATCACCCGCGCAAGCACGTCGCGCGCCTGATCGTCGGTGCCGAGCCAGTTCCAGTTTCCGGGTGTGCAGGCGGGGTCATCCACGCCCAGCGGATACCGCTCGCAGCGCACTTCCTTCGTGTACATCCAGGAGGGTTTGGCCGGAGCCGCCTCGGGAATCTCGTTGTTCACCGTGCGATAGGAGTAGCGGATCGGCGGCCAGACCATCCAGCCATTCGCATCGATCTCCTCGGAGATGATCGGATCGCGATAGTCCGTCACGGCGAGGAAACCGCCGAACTTCTCCTCGGGATAATCGACCAGAACCGGGTAGAGCACCTCGCCCTTGTAATAGGCGAGGATCGGCTTGTCGTTGGCGAGAAATTCCGCAAACAGCGACAGCACGAAGAGGATCAGGAAGATCCACAGCGACCAGTAGCCACGCCGGTTGGCGCAGAAATTCTGCCAGCGGCGCTTGTTGATCGGCGAAAGCCATGGCCGCGACTGCGGGCGGCGCGCCGTCGCCACCTCGCTTTGCACCTGCACGTCCGACATCACACATCCCTCCGCTCGAAGTCGATGCGTGGATCGATCAGCGTGTAGGTCACGTCGGAAATCAGGCTGATGAGAAGGCCCATGAGCGAGAAGATGTAGAGGTTGGCGAACACCACGGGGTAATCGCGGTCAATGACCGACCGGAAACCGAGCAGGCCAAGCCCGTCCAGCGAGAAGATGCTCTCGATCAGAAGCGAGCCGGTGAAGAAGGCCGAGATGAAGGCGCCCGGAAAACCGGCGATGATGATCAGCATGGCGTTGCGGAACACATGCCCGTAAAGCACCTGCCGTTCCGAAAGCCCCTTGGAGCGCGCGGTGGTCACGTATTGCTTCCGGATTTCGTCAAGGAACGAGTTCTTGGTCAGAAGCGTCGTCGTGGCGAAGGCAGACAGCACCATGGCCGTGAGCGGCAGGGCAAGGTGCCAGAAATAGTCGAGAATGCGCGCCGGCCAGGAAAGGCTTTCCCAATTGTCGGAGGTCAGGCCGCGCAGCGGGAACCAGTCGAAGAAGGAGCCACCGGCAAACAGCACCATCAGCAGGATGGCGAACAGAAAGCCGGGAATGGCGTAGGCGACAATCACCACGCCGCTGGTCCACACGTCGAAGGGCGAGCCGTCCTTCACCGCCTTGCGGATGCCGAGCGGAATGGAAATGCCGTAGGAGATCAGCGTGATCCAGAGCCCCAGCGAGATGGAGACGGGCATCTTTTCAAGGATAAGGTCGATCACGGAGATGTCGCGGAAATAGCTCTCGCCGAAGTCGAAGCGGGCATAGTTCCAGATCATCAGGCCAAAGCGCTCGAGCGGCGGCTTGTCGAAGCCGAACTGCTTTTCGAGCGAGGCGATGAATTCCGGGTCGAGGCCCTGTGCGCCGCGATATTTCGAGGTCGCGCCGCTGCTTTCGACCGAACTGCCGTCAAAGCCCTGATTGCCGAAATCGCCGCCACCGCCGGAGATGCGCGCATCGGCGCCCCCGGCCTGACCGGTGATCTGCGCGATGACCTGTTCCACCGGGCCGCCGGGCGCGAACTGCACGACAATGAAGGAGATGGCCATGATGCCGAGCAGGGTCGGGATCATCAGCAACAGGCGACGGAGAATATACGCGCCCATCAGTCTGCTGCTTTCTTCGTGTTCAGGAGTGCTGGGAGTTTTGCCACGCCGTCCTTACGCCTTGCCAATCGCTTTCGCCTTTTCTTCATCGAACCACCACAGAGCCTCCGCAGGGAAGAAGTAGTCCGGCTTGTTGTCGCTGTAGCCGAACATGTCCCAGTGGGCCACACGGTGATTCGTCAGGTGCCAATTTGGAATCCAGTCGCGCCGCGCGCGCAAGACCCTGTCCAGCACCTTTAGCGTTACGTTCAGGTCGTCACGGTTCTCGGCCTTGCCGGCGATCTCGATCAGTTCGTCGACCACCGGGTCGGTGATGCCCGCAAAGTTGTAGGAGCCTTCCAGAGCCGCCGTTCGCGAATGGAAAAGCTGTTCCAGCCCTTCCTCGTCGGGGGTGGCGTCCATGCCGATCGCCGCGGAGATCATGTCGAAATCGAAGGCGCTCTGCCGGCTTTGATATTGCGATGCGTCGACAAGCCGCGTCGAAGCGTCAATGCCGATGGCGCGCAGATTCTCGCCGAAGCTCGCATCCTGCCGCAGAAAGATCTCGTCCCGCACCAGATATTCAAGCGTGAGACGGGTGCCTCTTTCGTTGTGGAGAACGCCATCGCGCGGCGTCCAGCCGGCCTCTGTCAAAAGCTGCCGGGCGCGCCGCAGATTGTTGCGGTCGCGGCCCGATCCGTCCGAAACGGGCTGCATCACCGCTTCGCCAAAGGCCGCCTCCGGCGCTTCGCCACGGAAGCGGGCAAGAAGCGCCTCTTCTTCCGGTGAAGGTGCGCCCTCGGCCATGAAGGGCGCTCGCTCGAAGAAGGAATGCGAACGCGTATAGGCGTCGTAGAAGAGGTTGCGGTTGGTCCATTCGAAGTCGAAACACAGGCTGATGGCCTCGCGCACCCGCACATCGCGAAACTGCTCACGCCGCTGGTTCAGCACCAGGCCATAAAGCTGCCCGCGCTTCTCGCCGGGAATCTCCGTCTTCAGAACGCGCCCTTCGCGCATGGCCGGAAAATCATAGCCCGTCGCCCAGATGCGGGAGGTGAATTCCTGTCGCCAGTTGACGTCGCCCTTCTTGAAGGCTTCGAAACCGGCATTGCGGTCGCGATAGAAATCGATGCGGACCGTGTCGAAATGGTTGAAACCCTTGAGCGGCCCCAGATCACGCGCCCAGTAGTCCTCCACCCGCTTGTATTCAACAAAACGCCCGGCGGAGAAATTCCCCACCCTGTAGGGCCCCGAGCCGAGCAGCGGCACGATGCGGGAACTGTCGAAGCCATTCTCCTCGACAAAGGCCTTTGAGAAAATGGGGAAGGTGGCGACGGTCAGGATGTTGCGGCGCGACTGCTGGCCGGAAAACCGCAGGTGCACGCTGTGTGGCCCGTCCGCCCGCGCTTCGGTCAACTCGGCGAGCGGCAGCAGAAGCTGGGGGTGCCCCTTCTCCTTGAGCAGCGTGTAGGTGAACGCGACGTCCTCGGCGGTGATCGGCGAACCGTCATGAAACCGCGCTTCCGGCCGCAGCGCGAAGGTGAAGCCATTCCGGTCTTCGGAAAGCGTCACGCTTTCGGCGAGAAAGCCGTAGATCGCGTCCGGCTCGTCATAGGCGCGCGTCATCAGCGAGGCGAAGCACATCTCCATGCGCGGCGGGGCGTCGCCCGTGCGCACGAAAGCGTTCAGCGTGTTGAAGGTCAAAACGTTCTGATTGTAGTACCAGTAGCCGGGCTGGAAATTGAACGTTCCGCCCTTCGGGGCATCCGGACTGGCGTAGTCGAAATGGCTGAAGCCGGGGGCGTATTTGAGGTCGCCAAAGGCCGACAGGCCATGAAGCGGCTTGCCGGTCTCGACGCTGGCAAATACGTCGTGCGGCAGAAGGGGGGCAGCCACCGCTGCCCCGGCAAGGGCCAGAAAAGTGCGGCGCGATGCGCCGCACTGTCGGGCCGCAGGGCGGCTCAATTCTGGCTCCGATACTTGGCGGCCAGCGCCTCTTCAAGCTTGGGATCGATCCACCAGGATTCCAGATCCACACCGGTATATTCCGGCTGTTTCTCCGGAATGCCGAACTTGTTCCAGTAGGCGATGCGAATATAGGGCGCATGCCACTGCGGCACCCAGTAGTAGTTCCACAGGAGCACGCGGTCGAGCGCGCGGCTGGCCGCAACCAGCTCCTCGCGGTCCTGCGCGTAGATGATTTTCTCGACCAGCGCATCAACGGTCGAATCCTTCACACCCGCCAGATTGCGCGAACCGGGAATGTCGGCGGCCTTGGCGCCCCAGTATTCGCGTTGTTCATTGCCCGGCGAAAGCGAGTTGACGAAAATGCTCGCCACGGCGTCGAAGTCGAAATTGCGGATGCGGTTCACATATTGCGAGGGATCGATGATGCGCAGCGACACGTCGATGCCGATCTTGCGCAACGCGGCCATGTAGGGACCGGTGGTGATCTCGTCGGTGGGGCTGTTGCCGAGGAACTCGATGGTGAACTGCTGGCCGGTGCCATTGTTCGTCATCTTGCCGCCCTTGATGCTCCAGCCAGCCTCGGAGAAGAGTTTGATGGCTTCACGCAGATAGGTGCGCTCGGCCTGCGGATTGTCGTAGACCGGGAGCCTGAATTCCTCGGTGAAGAGTTCTGCCGGCAGCTTGTCCTTGAACTCTTCGAGGATTTCCAGTTCGCGCCCTTCCGGCAGGCCGGTCGCCGCCAGTTCCGAACCTTCGAAATAGCTGTCGGTGCGGGTGTAGCTGTCGAAGAACAGCGTGCGGTTCATGTCTTCGAAGTTGAAGGCGAGCGTCAGCGCCTCGCGAATGCGCCGATCCTGGAATTTCGGACGCCGGGTGTTGAGCACGAAGCCCTGCATCGGTTCCGCACCGCCCGTCGGGAATTCGCGCTTGATGACATCGCCATCCTTGAAGGCCGGGAAATTGTATTCGGTCGCCCACCGCCGGGAGCGGTTTTCTATGCGGATGTCCTGCAGCCCGCCCTTGGTGAAGGCCAGCCAGGCGGCGTTCTCGTCCTGAATATAGGTGTATCGGCGGCGATCCATATTGTAGCGCCCGACATTCACCGGCAGGTCGGCGGCCCAGTAATCTTCCACGCGTTTCCAGACGACTTCCGAGCCCGGTTTGAAGCTCTCGATCTGGTATGGCCCGCTGCCCAGCGGCTTTTCCAGGGTCGGCTGGGTGAAATTGCGCTTCTTGCCGTCGGCGTCCGTGCCTTCCCACCAGTGCTTGGGCAGAACCGGCAGGTCGCCCATGATGTGCGGCAGCTCCTTGTTGCCCTTCTGGTCGAAGCGGAACTCCACCTCGCGCTCGGAAAGGGCCACGGCCTCCACCACGCTGGAGAAATAGCGGGTGTGCTGCGGGCTGTGCTTTTTGAGCATGTTCAGCGTCCAGACCACATCTTCTGCGGTGATCGGCTCGCCGTCATGCCAGCGCGCGCGCGGATCGATGCGGTAGGTTGCGGATGAATTGTCTTCGGGATGCTTGAACGCCTCGGCGATCAGCGGATAGCTGGTGCTCGGCTCGGTCAGCGACTGCTGCATGAGCGTGTCCCAGAGCAGCCCGCCGAAATAGTTCAGTCCGGCAGCCTGCGTGCCGCGCACGATGAACGGGTTGAAACTGTCAAACGTGCCCAGCGCCACGGAATTGAGCGTGCCGCCCTTGGGGGCGTCCGGGTTCACATAGTCGTATCGCTCAAAGTCACCTGTCTGGCCTTCGGGCTCGATCAGGGACGAACTGGTGAGCCATTCGTCTTCGGCGCTTGCGGGTGTGCCGGCGAACAAGAGTGCCACGGCCATGCAGGCCGCCCTTGTTGCTGTTGCACCGATTACCCGCATGGCATTCTCCTCATAATTGTTTTTCGTTCTCAGCCGAAAGGTAGACCATCGCCCGCACATGGCAAGGGCCATGTGGTTTTCCGGAAACTATATGTTCGGACAACAAAAAAGCCGGTCGAAACCGGCTTTTCAAGTTCCACGAAATTAAATTTTCGTTAGTTGGCGGTTGCTTCGCCTTCGGTCTCGTCGGCCGAAGCTTCCTCGCCCGTGGCCGGGTCGTCGCTGACGCCTGCGGGAAGCGAAGCATCTTCGTCTTCCACGGTCAGGTCCGTGCGCTCATCCGGCGAAAGCGGCTCTTCGAAAGAAGCCTCGTCCTCGGGCTCCGGATCGGGCAGGGCAACCGGGGTCGCAGCGTTCTCACGCAGATAGGCGATCAGGTTGGCGCGGTCCTCGATCTTCTTCAGACCGGCGAAAGCCATCGCCGTGCCGGAGACGAAACCCTTCGGGTTGGTCAGGAAGTGGTCGAGATTCTCGTAGGTCCAGGTCACGGTGCCGCCCTGAGAGAATTCTTCCATGGCCGCCGAGTAGCCAAAGCCTTCGTGGCCGGCGATCGGGCGGTCGACGATTTCCCAGAGGTTCGGGCCGACCTTGTTGGCGCCACCGTCATCAACGGTGTGACAGGCCTGGCAGCGCTTGAAGATGTTCTCGCCCTTGGCGACATCGGCAGAGGCGAGCAGCGGCGCGATGGATTCCGGTTCGGCCGGTTCTGCAGGCGCGCCCGATCCGTCGTCCTCAGCAACCTCGATCGCGTAGCCCGGTGTGGCAGGCGGCGGCGAAGCGAAGATCGCATCCGAGAGAAGGCTGACCGAGAAGACCACGAAAACGGCGGCAAGCAGCGCGCCGAGGATTTTGTTGAGTTCGAAAGAGTTCATACGCCCTGAGGCTCCCTATTCCGGACGCTCGCGGCGGCGTGAAGATCCAAACTTCCGCGCCGGTGTCCCCCGCGTTCGACCGATGCCGGTAAAATCGCGCGGAAACTAGGGCTTTTGCTCCGCGCATGCAACACATATAAGGCACTTCCCTGTGAGACTTTTTGCCACTTTATCATTTCAAAAGAGTTCGCGCCCCAATGTCCAGCCTCATCATAATCCCCGCGCGCATGGCGTCTACCCGTCTTCCGGGCAAGCCTCTGGCCGATATTGCGGGGCGTCCGATGATCGTGCACGTGGCCGAACGGGCGCGTGAAAGCGGCATTGGCCGGGTGGCGGTCGCCACCGACACGCAGGAAGTGGCCGATGCGGTGGAGAAGGCCGGTTTCGATGCGGTGATGACCCGTTCCGACCATGAATCCGGCTCTGACCGCATTTTTGAGGCGCTGGGCAAGCTCGATCCGCAGGGCACGTGCGAACGCGTCATCAACCTGCAGGGCGATCTGCCGACCATCGCGCCGGAAGATATCCGCGCTGTTGCCGGTCCGCTGGATGATCCCGGGATCGACATCGCGACGCTTGGCGTCGAGATCACCGATGAGGCGGAAAAGACCAATCCGAATGTTGTGAAGATCGTTGGCGCGCCGCTCCCGGCAGACGCCAGCCGGCTTCGCGCACTCTATTTTACGCGCGCCACCGCGCCATGGGGCGAAGGGCCGCTCTACCATCATGTGGGCATCTATGCGTATCGTCGCGCCGCACTCGAGCGCTTCGTTTCGCTTCCGCCTTCGGTGCTGGAGCGGCGCGAACGCCTTGAGCAGTTGCGCGCACTCGAGGCCGGCATGCGCATCGATGCGCAGATCGTGGCCTCGGTGCCGCTTGGCGTGGACACGCCCGAAGACCTGGAAAAAGCCAGGACCAGACTTTTAGCAGAAACGGACATGTGAAGATGGCAGCCAAGACCAACAAGATCGCCTTCCAGGGCGAACCCGGTGCAAATTCAGACACGGCCTGCCGCAACATGTTTCCGGACATGGAGCCGCTGCCCTGTCCCACATTCGAGGACTGCTTCAACGCGGTCGAAACGGGCGCTGCCGATCTGGCGATGATCCCGATCGAGAACACGATTGCCGGCCGCGTTGCCGATATTCACCACCTCCTGCCGCGCTCCAAGCTGCACATTGTCGGCGAATATTTCCTGCCGATCCATTTTCAGCTCATGGTTCTTCCGGGCGTGAAAACGGAGGAGATCAAGACGGTCTACAGCCACATCCACGCGCTGGGGCAGTGTCGCGAGATAATCCGCAACAAGCGCTGGAAGGGCATGGTTGCCGGCGATACGGCGGGCGCTGCACGCCTTGTGGCCGAGATGGGCGAGCGCTCCAACGCTGCGCTGGCGCCGCTTCTGGCGGCCGATCTCTATGGTCTCGACATCGCCATGGAGAATGTCGAGGACACGGACAACAACGTCACCCGTTTTGTCGTGCTCTCCAAGGAGCAGAAATGGGCCGCGCGTTCCTCGCCTGACCAGACCATGGTCACCACGTTCGTGTTCCGTGTGCGCAACGTGCCGGCAGCGCTCTACAAGGCGATGGGCGGTTTCGCCACCAATGGCGTCAACATGACCAAGCTGGAGAGCTATCAGCTCGGCGGCAAGTTCTTCTCGACGCTGTTCTACGCAGACGTTCAGGGCCATCCGGACGACCGCAATGTGGCGCTGGCGCTGGAAGAGCTTGGCTTCTTCTCACGCGAAGTGCGCATTCTGGGCGTCTATGAAGGGCACCCGTTCCGCGCCATGCAGAGCGAAGACGAGGACTAGCAATTCCAGGAAAAGCGGAAGCGCTCTAGCTCTCCGTCGCGAGCGCCCAGTCGCGGATGAGCGTGTTGGCGATCGCGCCTTTCGGGGGCACACGGTAGCCCCCGGGATGCGCGCCTTCGAGCATCTGGCGCACTTCGGCGCGCGAAAACCAGCGGCATTCCTCCAGCTCGTTCTCGTCCATGGCGATCTCCTCGCTCATGGCTTCGCCGTAGCAGCCGATCATCAGCGAATAGGGAAACGGCCAGGGCTGGCTGGCGTGATAGGCGACCGTGCCGACTTCGATGTTTGATTCCTCGCGTGTTTCGCGGCGCACGGCGGCTTCTATGGTCTCGCCCGGCTCCACGAAGCCGGCAAGGCACGACACGACCCCCGGAGCGAAATGGGGGCTGCGGCCCATGAGGCAGCGCTCGCCGCGGACCGCCAGCATGATCACCACCGGGTCGGTGCGCGGAAAGTGGTCGCGTCCGCAGGCCGGGCAGTGCCGCTTGTAGCCGCCGTCGCGCATTTCGCTCTCGCTGCCGCAGCGCCCGCAAAAACGGTGATTGGCGTGCCACGCCAAAAGCGATGCGCCCTGCGCCATCGCGCCGAGCGCATCGGCGTCCAGCAGTCCCTGCATGTAGATCGAGCGATAGTCGATGGCCTTGAGGTGGCCGGGCAATGTCTCGGGGTCCGCCGTCGCCGGCACGGCCAGAACCGGCACGCTTTCCTGATGCCCCAGAAGCACCGCGCGCTCCAGATCGGGTGCACAGGCCGCCCGATCCGCCGGCGATAGATACGGGTCGAATGCGTCTTCCCCAGCGACCCGCAGGAAAAGCCGTCCCTCGCCAAAAAGCATCACGCGCGCCCGTTCGTCCCTGAGCGCCTTCAGCGCATCATCGTCGGTGCGCGCCTCGGATTGCCGGTCGATGCTGTTTCCGGAAAAGGCGACGCGCTGGCTGGCTTCGTCGCGCCGTTCGTCGAAAAATGGGAAGGTCATGGAAGAGGGAAGTCCGTTTTCAGGAAAAGGTCAGAGTTTGCCGCGAATCGTTTCGGCGAGCTGATGCAGGTCTTCGCGGCGATAGGGCTCACGCACACCATGGCCCCAGATGGGGCCGGGCCAGCCGGGGTCGCCTTCATTGCGGGCAACCACATGGATGTGCAGTTGCCGGACGACATTGCCGAGGGCGGCGGTGTTGATCTTGGTGCAGCCCGTCATGTCCTTGAGCGCCTGGGCGACGAGATTGGTCTCGAAGCTCACCATGGCCTGATCGAGCGGGGTCAGCTCGTGAATCTCTTCCGCGCCGGGGCGCTGCGGAATCAGCATGAGCCAGGGCCAGCGACGGTCGTCGCAAAGGCGCAGCTCGCAAAGGCCGAGCCATGTAACGTGAAGGCTTTCAGCCTCCAGCCGTGGATTGAGCTCGAAACCCTGCTTGGCGTCCGGCAGCATCGCTTTTCCTCATGATGACAATCAAGGCTAGGGTCAGGACCTACTAATATGACCGCAATGGTCGGCCTGATTTGTGCGGATACGCGAAGCAAGGCCGCAGGAAGACTTCACGTCTTTCAAGGACTTGCGACAAAGTAGCCGTGCAAATCAGGCCGATCCGAAGGACGCTCGATAGGCCGGCGATCTGCTGCGTCAAACCCCTTGACCGGGGGAAGACCCCGCTCTGCGGACTTTTCCTGGCATCTCTTGGTCTATCGAACGCCATTGCGGCCATATTAGTAGGTCCTGACCCTAGAGTATTTTGCGGTCGGGCGAAATCACCTCATACCGCATAATTGCGCATATCAGGCAGTTCGCCGTTTCGGTTAACCCGTAGGCCGGCCCGGATGCGGGCGCGGCGGTTGCGGGCAATCGGCCGGTCATCGACAGGAAAGCGAAACTCCTCCCTTGCATTTGGCTTCACAATTTCCGATATGGGGGCCGGGAGGTTGGTGGTGGACGAGCCACTCGCCAACCGGGTCAGGTCCGGAAGGAAGCAGCCCTAACGAGCCAGGCACGGGTCGCCGTGCCAGCCTCCCACCTTCTTCTTGCTTTTCTAAGCCGCATTCACCGGAATCCAGCCTTGCCGTCCAGATTGTCCATTGACGCACAACCTCGTCCAAGGGGACACTGGAAGCGTCAGGGCAAAACACGGAGCGCGACAGGGCAATGACCGACGCCGGCACGAACGCAAGCGACAAGGCCGGCAGCGCCTACAGGGTTCTGGCCCGCAAGTACCGTCCAAGCGATTTCACGGGACTGATCGGCCAGGAGCCGATGGTCCGCACGCTCACCAATGCATTTGGCGCGGGGCGCATCGCGCAGGCGTGGATGCTGACCGGCGTGCGCGGTGTGGGCAAGACCACGACGGCGCGCATTCTGGCGCGTGCGCTCAACTACAAGACAGACACCATCGATGCGCCAACGGTCGATCTGACCGTTGAGGGCGTGCATTGCCGCGCCATTCTCGAAGGCCGCCACGTCGACGTGGTCGAGATGGACGCGGCCTCGCACACCGGCATCGATGATATTCGCGACATCATCGATCAGGTGCGCTACGCGCCGGTCTCCGCGCGCTACAAGGTCTTCATCATCGATGAGGTTCACATGCTCTCCAATCAGGCCTTCAACGGCCTGTTGAAGACGCTTGAGGAGCCGCCGCCGCATGTGAAGTTCATCTTCGCGACGACGGAAATCCGCAAGGTTCCGATCACCATCCTGTCGCGCTGCCAGCGCTTTGATCTGCGCCGCATCGATGCAGCCATGATCAAGGCAGACCTCGCCCGCATCGGCGGGCTGGAGGGCGTGGAGGCGGAAGACGAGGCGCTGGCGATGATCGCGCGCGCGTCCGAAGGCTCGATGCGTGACGCCCAGTCGATCTTCGATCAGGCGATTGCCCATTCCTCCGGCCAGGTCACGGCGGAAACCGTGCGTGACATGCTGGGACTGGCGGATCGCAGCCGCATCATCGGCCTGTTCGAAAACCTGATGAAGGGCGATGTCGCCGCCGCGTTGGCCGAGTTCCGCGCGCAATACGATGTCGGCGCAGACCCGGCGACCGTGCTGAACGATCTCGCCGAATTCAATCATCTGGTCACGCGGCTGCGCTTCGTGCCCGAGGCGGCTGAAGACGCCTCGTTGTCGGAAGACGAGCGCGCCCGCGGCCTCGAATTTTCCAAAACGCTGTCCGTGCGTGTTCTCTCGCGCGCCTGGCAGATGCTGCTCAAGGGCATTCAGGAAGTGCAGTCTTCCGGCCGGCCGGTGGCCGCCGGCGAGATGGTGCTGATCCGCATCGCCCACGCAGCCAATCTGCCGACGCTCGATGAAGCGATGAAGCGGCTCGACGACATGCCTGCCGGCAATGGTCAGGGCCAGCCCTCCGGCCATGGCGCGCCTGCGCCTTCGGGCAATGGTGCTGGTGGGGGCGCTGGTGGGGGCGCTGGCGGCGGCGGCGCAATGGGTTCGGCGGTCGCCGCGCAGCATGTTTCCGTGTCCGGCGGTGGCGGCGGCCAGACCATGCGTCTCGTCCAGTCCGCGCCCGAAAGCGCGCCTGCGCCCATGCAGCAGCAGGCCGTGCATGAAGAGGCCGAGGCGGATGCCGTGCCGCTGCGCTCGCTTGAAGACATTGCAAAGCTGGCCGACGCCAATCGCGACATGGCGTTCAAGGTTCGCTTCAAGAGCTATGTGCGCCTCGTCTCGATCGAGCCCGGCCGGCTTGAGGTCAATCTCGCCGCCGATGCGCCCAAAACGCTGATGGGCGACCTGACCAACCGGCTCAAGGAGTGGACCGGGCGGCGCTGGATCGTCATGCTTTCCAGCGAGGCCGGCGGCCCCACGCTTTCCGAGGTGGAAGAGGGGCGGCGCGAGAGCGCCATGGCCGACGCGAAGGCGGACCCCGCCGTCGCAGCCATTCTGGACAAGTTTCCCGGCTCTAAGATCATCGATATCCGCATCCCCGACGCGACCGACCCGGATGCGATCGACGATGCATCCGGTCCCGTCGAGGCGGTCGATCTGGATGATGATGACGACGACGATTTCTGAATGAATTGGAGACCAAAATGCGCGATCTGATGGGCCTTATGGGCAAGGCCAAGGAGATGCAGGCCAAGTTTCAGGCCATGCAGGAAGAAATGGCCCAGATGGAAGTCCAGGGCCAGGCTGCCGGCGGCTCCGTCACGGTAACGCTTAGCGGCAAGTCCGAGATGAAGGCGCTCAAGATCGACCCGTCGCTCTTCAAGGAAGACGATGTGGAGATCCTCGAGGACCTGATTCTGGCGGCGCACAACGATGCGAAGACCAAGCTCGAAGCCACCATGCAGGAAAAGACCCAGGAAATGACGGCTGGCCTGCCCATTCCTCCGGGCATGAAGCTGCCTTTCTAGGCATCGCCCCGAAAATCGGGATTGATTTTCGGAAAGCACGATGCGTGGATTCAATAGGTTAGAGCGTCCTTTGTGCGTCCGAATGGACGCACGGCGCTCCAGGACAGGAGAACGGGCGTTGATCCGCAATCGGATCAGCCCCTCAATGGTATCCTTGCATGTCAAAATCCATCGCCGGGCCTGAAATCGAGCGTCTTATCCAGCTTCTGGCGCGTGTGCCGGGGCTCGGGCCGCGCTCGGCCCGGCGTGCGGCGCTGCATCTGATCAAGAAAAAGGATCAGCTCTTCGCGCCGCTCACTGCCGCCATGTCGGATGCGCTGGACAAAGTCCGCATCTGCTCCACCTGCGGCAATGTCGATACGCACGATCCCTGCACCATCTGCACCGATCCGCGCCGCGATGGCAGCACCATCATCGTTGTCGAGGATGTGTCGGATCTCTGGGCGCTTGAGCGCGCCGGCGCGATGAGCGCACGCTATCACGTGCTTGGCGGCACGCTGTCGCCGCTCGATGGCGTCGGGCCGGGCGATCTCAATATTGCGGGGCTCGTCAGCCGGGTTTCCGAAGGCGGGGTGTCCGAGCTCATTCTTGCCGTCAATGCGACGGTCGAGGGGCAGACCACCGCCCATTACATCACCGATCAGGTGGCAGGGATGGAAATCAAGGTCACGCGCCTTGCCCACGGCGTGCCGGTGGGTGGCGAACTCGACTATCTCGACGAGGGAACGCTGTCGGCAGCGCTCAAATCGCGCACCAGTTTCTAGGGATGGGACCGAAAAGCGGAAACACTCTGGCTGAATGACGGCTTCCTTCTCCCCGCAAGCGGGGAGAAGGTCCCGGCAGGGGGATGAGGGGCTGACGCCGTGCGTGAAAATCTAGCCGCATTGTGGGTTCGCAGAACTTTGCGCTCGCCCCTCATCCTCACCTTCTCTCTGCGTGCGGGGAGAAGGGGGCCCTCTAAGTCGGCGCCCGGAATTGCACCAGACCAATGAATGAGAGCGTTTTCACGATTCAACGAGAAGTGGACGCGATCTAGCCAGCGCGGCGGTTGTGCCGCTACCATGCTATCAGACGATCAAACGCCCATTGCGGCGACGGGAGAGACGCCTTGATGTTCCAGCGCATGATCCGCCTTCTTGTCATTCTGAGCGTTTTGCTTGCCGCGGGCGCGGCTGCGGCGCAGTCCGTTGAGGCGCAGTTCCGCAACTGGCTCGCCAGCGATCTGTGGCCGGAGGCGCAGCGCCGGGGCATTTCGGCCAACACATTCAACGCCGCCTTCGCGAATGTGTCGCCCAATCTGAAACTGCCGGACCTCGTTTTGCCGGGCGAGAGCAAACCGCGCAGCGACAGGCAGCATCAGGCGGAGTTCCGTGCGCCATCGGCCTATTTCAAGCATATCGGGGGCGTCGTCTCCGGCGGGCGCGCGCGGGCTGGAAAGCTCAATGGCGTGCTGTCGGCCATCGAAAAGCGCTATGGCGTTCCGCGCGGCGTCGTGCTCGCCGTCTGGGGGCGGGAATCCGGCTTTGGCGGGGCAAAAATCCCTTATGACGCATTCGAGGTTCTCGGCACCAAGGCCTTTCTCGCCACCCGCAAGGCGATGTTCCGCGAAGAGGTTCTGGCAGCGCTCGAAATGGTGGAGCGTCGCGGCGTCTCGCCCCGCGCCATGCGCTCATCCTGGGCCGGCGCCATGGGCCAGCCGCAGTTCATGCCCACTTCCTACCTGAAATATGCCGTCGATGGCGATGGCAATGGCAGCGCCGACATCTGGAATTCGCAGGCCGACACGCTTGCCTCCATCGCCAATTACCTGGCGCAGCATGGCTGGGTGCGCGGGCGCGACTGGGGCTTTGAAGTGACTGTTCCGCAGGGCGTTTCCTGCGCGCTCGAGGGCCCGGATCGCGGCAAGAGCATTGCAGACTGGCAGGCGCTCGGCGTTCGCCGGGTTGGCGGCAAGGCGTTTCCCGGGCATGAGCTGCGCGGCAAGGGCTATCTGATGATGCCTGCCGGCCGCTTTGGTCCGGCCTTCATCGTCACGCCCAATTTCTACCGCCTCAAGGACTACAACGAGAGCGACCTCTACGCGCTTTTCGTGGGCCATGCGGGCGACCGCATCATGTATGGCAACAATGAATTCGCCACCTCGTGGGGCCGTGTCGGCGGCTTCAATCGCAGCGATGTGGCGGGCATGCAGCGCGGGCTTGAAAGGCTTGGCTACGATGTCGGCGGGGCCGATGGTCTGGTCGGCTTCAAGACGCGCCGCTCCATCGGCGAGTGGCAGCAGAAAAACGGGGTCTCTCCGACCTGCTTCCCCGAAAGCCAGACCGTGCGCCGCCTGCAATAGCAGTAGAGCCGTCTTCGGCTGCGGGCCGGAAGCATAGCATCTCTCGATACACTGGTGACTTCTTCAAAATCGTCTAATCTGCGCATGGGGATTGCGCCGGGAGCCGGCGTCAATATTTGAAAGAGAGAGGGTCTCGCGGTGTCTGTTGCAAAAATTCTGTCCCGTGTCGGCGCGCTTGCGGGCGCAGCCGTCATTCTGACGAGCTGTACGGTGGTTGTTGAAGAGGGGCCGAACCGTCCGCGTCCACCGCGTCCGGATCGCCCGCAGGTCTGCACGATGGAATTCCAGCCGGTCTGTGCGCGGCGGGGTGATCGTCAGCGCACCTTTGCCAATGCCTGCACGGCGCGCGCCGCCGGCTATCGCATCGTTCGGCCGGGCGAGTGCCGGGCCCAGTCCGACCGGCCCGGGCGTCCGCAGATCTGCACCCGCGAATACCGCCCGGTATGCGCACGCAAGAACGGCCAGCGCCGCACCTTCGGCAATGCCTGCTCGGCACAGGCCGCCGGCTACCGGATCGTTCGTCCCGGCCAGTGCTGATCTGACGGAGCGTTCAGCCGCGCCGCTTTCCCAGAAAGGCTGCCGGCACAGAAATCAGCACAGAAATCAGCACTGAAAAACGCAGGCGCGGGTGAGGCGGGCAGCTTCACCCGCGTTTTCTTTTGTGCGGGCCTTGGCCCGCGCCGGTGCTTCCGGCATTTCCGCTCAGGTTTCATGCGCAAATGGCAGGCTGGCATAACGAAGCATCGCATGACTGGCCTGCCCTGCCTGGGTTAGGCTCCGGACCAACCAAACTGAGATAAGCGGGGGTATTCCACCAATGGCGCTAACCGAAACGGGCAGCATGCATTTCAAAAACTACATTGCCGGCGAATGGATTGACGGCGACAGCCAGGTCGAGAACATCAATCCGTCGGACACGCGCGATGTGGTGGGCCTGGCGGCGCGCTCCGGCGCTGCGGATCTCGACCGCGCCATCGACGCCGCACATGATGCCGCGCCAGGCTGGGGGCGTTCCACGCCGCAGCAGCGCTTCGACATTCTGGATGCTGTCGGCAATGAGATCATCGCCCGCAAGGACGAGCTCGGCCACCTGCTTTCGCGTGAGGAAGGCAAGATCCTGCCGGAAGGCATTGGCGAGGTTGTGCGCGCCGGTCAGGTGTTCAAGTTCTTTGCCGGCGAAGCCCTTCGACTGCCGGGTGAACGCCTCGATTCCATCCGTCCGGGCGTCGAGGTGGACATGCGCCGCGAGCCGATGGGCGTGATCGGTCTCATCACCCCGTGGAACTTCCCCATCGCCATTCCCGCCTGGAAGATCGCGCCCGCGCTTGCCTATGGCAACACGATCGTGCTCAAGCCGGCCGAGCTGGTGCCGGGTTCGGCATGGGCGCTGGCGGAGATCCTGTCCCGCGCCGGTCTGCCGGAAGGCGTGTTCAACATGGTTGCCGGTCGCGGTTCCGAGCTTGGCCCGCGCATGATCGAGAACCCCAAGGTTCGCGCCATCTCCTTCACCGGTTCCGTGCCCACCGGCCGTGGCATCGCCGCTGCCTGCGGACAGCATCTCAAGAAGGTGCAGCTCGAAATGGGCGGCAAGAACCCGCTGGTGGTTCTCGACGATGCCGATCTGGATGTGGCGGTCGCGGCCGCGCTCAATGGCGCATTCTTCTCCACCGGCCAGCGCTGCACCGCTTCCAGCCGTCTTGTCGTGGCCGATGGCATTCACGACCGGTTCGTCTCCGCGCTCACCGACAAGCTCAAGGCGCTTGTGGTTGGTGATGCGCTCGACCCCAGGACCCAGATGGGGCCGGTGGTCGATGAGAAGCAGCTTGAGCAGGATCTCTCCTATGTGGAGATCGCCGGCCAGGAAGGCGGCAGGCTTGCCTTTGGCGGCGAGCGCCTGACGCTCGACAAGCCCGGCTTCTACATGGCGCCGGCGCTCTTCACCGACACCCGCAACGATATGCGCATCAACCGTGAAGAGGTCTTCGGCCCGGTCGCCAGCGTCGTCCGCGTGAAGGATTACGAGGAAGCGCTGCACGTCGCCAATGACACCAGCTTCGGCCTTTCCTCGGGCATCTGCACGACCTCGCTGAAATATGCGAGCGACTTCAAGCAGAAGTCCCAGGCTGGCATGGTCATGGTCAATCTGCCGACCGCCGGCGTCGACTATAATGCGCCGTTCGGCGGCACCAAGGGCTCGAGCTTCGGCTCGCGTGAGCAGGGGCGTTATGCTGTCGAGTTCTACACCACGGTGAAGACCGCCTACACGCAGCCCTGATCGTCAGGACGCTGACAGAATACCGATGTCGCCATCTTTGGTGGCGGCATCCCCGGCGCGGCGTCCGTATCGCTTTTTCGATCATGCTGTCACGTCCCAAAGACACCAAATTCCCGGTGTTTTGGGCGGTGTTTACAATTTTAGGAAAAGTTTACCCTGTTGCCTGAATGTGGCTGAAGCGCCTCATTTCTCGGAACAAATCCACAACTCGGGATTTTATCTCACGAGTGCGATTTGCAACATCGAGCAAGGACAATGACGCAACAGGACAAACGACAGGAGCGCCGGAGCGACGCATATCGCGCTGACACTGCGCGCAGTGTCAGGCAGCGTCTTGGTCAGCCCGAAAACACGCGGTTTCTGAACAAATTGCCGCATTTCTCGCTGGATTCGGAAATTCCGGACGAATTTCAGGATCTTTTGGGAAAGCTGGACGAAGCCGAAAGCCGCGCAGGCTGAACTGCCGACCCGGGCATCGGGACGAAACGTGTAATCCGATTATTCCGATGCGCCATCAATGGCTTGGACCGATTGCAATGCATCCGGGTGGGCGCAGGGCAATCCCATAATCCAAAAAACAAAACAGGGACGGGGCCAAAGCCGCACCGTCCCTGTCTCGTAAATTCACAAAAACCAGGCTTGCCTGGCATCAGCCCTTAGGCTGCGCGGCGCTTCTTCGGCAGAAGGCCTTCGCGCTGAGCCTGCTTGCGGGCCAGCTTGCGAGCGCGGCGGACAGCTTCGGCACGCTGGCGTGCGCGCTTCTCCGACGGCTTTTCATAAGAACGACGGGCTTTCATTTCCCGGAAAACACCCTCGCGCTGGAGCTTTTTCTTGAGCACTTTGAGGGCCTGATCGACATTGTTGTCGCGAACGATAACCTGCAATGGACTTCCTTCTTCAGTTGGCGTTTCAGTGATTGAGCCTGGCCAGGGCGCTCGAAAGCGCGAAGGGCAACTCACGTTCAATCTTATTCCACATCGGTGCGGGAGCCTGGCATCAGCCGGCGCAGAGATGCAAAAGCGCCCGTCAAAGGGGCGACTCAAGATGTGGCGCACCATAACAGAAGTTCTGCCGAATGCACCCCTGAGGTCTTAATATAGGGATAATCCCCTGAAAAGCGAGCCAAAATCCCGCAAAACAGCGCGATAACCGTGATTTGCAGTCCTGATTCCGGGGGGGGTCAGACCGAAACCCGCCGCCATGCATAGGAGCCGGGTGCCGCGGCCGCTTTCGCCGCCGGCTGGTAGTAAAGCGGAATGCCCGCTTCCCGGCCGGACTGGAGCTGCTCCAGCGTGCGCGGATTGGCGATTTCCAGGCTGGAGAAGCCGACCCGAAGCATATGCGCGACCTGATCGATCAACACATCGCCCGTGGCGCGGATCTCACCGCGATAGCCATGGCGTGTGCGCAGGAGTTCGGCCTTGGAATAGCTGCGTCCGTCATTGAAGGCGGGAAAGGCGAGCGCCACCAGCGGCAGACGCGCAAGATGCGGCAGGAGCGCGTCCAGCGCATCGCCTGGCTGAAGCTCCACGCCAATGCGGTCGGCCGCCTTTGTGCGTGTTTCGTCGTCAAGATCGAGAAAGGCTGCAAGTGACAGGATCACATGCGCGCTGTCATCAAGAGCCGAACCGTCTTCGGCCTTCTGCCAGCGGTCGTCCTGAAAGCCGTCTGCGGTCCAGAGGCGAATATCGGTCGTGTTCATGAAAAACTCCTATCCCGATGCCGTCGAAAGCGTGTCTTCGAGGCCGGGCAGATGGATGCCGCATTCGGTCTTGGCCTGAGCGGCCCAGCGGCCCGAACGCGGGTCTTCGCCAGGCTTCACGGGGCTCGTGCAGGGAAAACAGCCGATCGACAGATAGCCGAATGCCACCAGCGGGTTCTGGCGCAGTCCGTGCCGGCGCATGTAGGCGGCCTGGTCTTCGGTCGACCAGCGCGCCAGCGGGTTGACGCGGATGCGCGGACCAACGGCCTCGAACACCGGCATCTCGGCGCGGGTAGAAGCCTGACCGCGCTTGCGGCCGGTGAACCAGGCGCGATAGGGCGCGATGGCGCGGGCCATGGGCTCCACCTTGCGGATCGCGCAGCAGCGGTCGGTGTCACTCTGGTGCAGGATGCCATCGGGGTCGCCAGCGGCAAGAGCATCCTCAAGCGGCCTGATGATCTCGATATTGGTCAGGCCCAGATCGTCCGCGAGCTGATCGCGGTATTCAAGCGTTTCGCCAAAATGCTGGCCGGTGTCGAGGAAGGTGATCGGCAGGCCGGGAGCAGCTTCTGCGATCAGGTGAAGCAGCGCTGCGGAATCGGCACCGAAGGAAGATGTGGCGGCAATGCCGCCCGCATCCGCAAAGAGATCGATTGCCACGGCAATGATCTCCTCGGCGGGCAGGTGTCCGTAACGCAGGTTCAGCGCAGCCGCGAGGTCGCCCGTGTCGCCACTGGCGGCAAAGTCGCGGTCAAGCTGCCTTGGCTTCGTGGCCATAAAGCGCCTCCTTGAACGGCGCCGGTCCGAGCCGGCGATAGGCTTCGAGGAAGGTTTCATCGCGGTTTTCGCGTTTTGCGAGATAGGTGTCGACAATGGTTTCCACCGCGTCGGTGATTTCCTCCGGCGCAAAGCCGCGCCCGATGATCTCGCCGATGGTCGAGCCCTCACGCGCCGAACCGCCAAGCGTCACCTGATAGAGCTCCGTGCCCTTCTTCTCGACGCCCAGAATGCCGATATGGCCGACATGGTGATGGCCGCAGGCATTGATGCAGCCTGAAATCTTGATTTGCAGATCGCCGATCTCGTCCTGCCGGGCCTGCGTGGCGAAACGCTGCGAAATCTCCTGCGCCACCGGAATGGAGCGGGCATTGGCGAGCGCGCAGTAATCGAGGCCGGGGCAGGCGATGATGTCGGTGATGAGACCGGCATTGGAGGTCGCAAGACCGATCTCGACAAGTTTCGCATGAACCGCAGGAAGATCGGCGCGCGCCACATGGGGCAGGATCAGGTTCTGCTCATGGCTCACGCGGATTTCGTCATTGCCGTACCGCTCCGCCAGATCCGCAATGGCGTCCATCTGTGCATCGGTGGCGTCGCCCGGCACCTCGCCAATGCCCTTGAGCGACACGGTCACGGAGGCATAGTCGGGGTTACGGTGTGTGTGCGCATTGCGGCGCAGCCAGTCGGCAAAGCCGGGATCGGTCTTGACTGCACTGCTCACCGCTGCGTCGCCTTCCGGGCGGGGTTTGAGCTTCGGGGGCGCGAAATAGGTCTCGATGGCGCGAATGTCGGCATCGGGGAGCTTCAGCTCGCTTTCCTTCAGCGCGGCGAATTCCTTTTCCACCTGCGCTGTCAGTTCGCCGGTCCCGGTCTCGTGCACCAGAATCTTGATGCGCGCCTTGTACTTGTTGTCGCGGCGTCCGTTCAGATTGTAAACGCGCAGGATCGCCGTCACATAGGAGAGCAGGTCCTGCTCTGGCAGGAAGTCGCGGATCTTCTTGGCGACCATGGGTGTGCGGCCAAGGCCACCGCCGACGAACACGGCAAAGCCCAGCGCGCCTTCCTCATTCTTTTTCAGGTGCAGGCCGATGTCGTGCACCTCGATGGCGGCGCGGTCGCGCTCTGCGCCCGTCACGGCAATCTTGAACTTGCGCGGCAGATAGGAGAACTCCGGATGGAGCGACGACCATTGCCGCAGGATCTCCGCATAGGGGCGCGGGTCCGCCACCTCGTCTGCGGCGGCGCCTGCAAAATGGTCTGCCGTCACATTGCGAATGCAGTTGCCGGAGGTCTGGATGGCGTGCATTTCCACCTCCGCCAGCTCTTCGAGCACACGCGGAATGTCGGTCAGCTTCGGCCAGTGGAACTGCAGGTTCTGGCGCGTGGTGAAATGGCCATAGCCCTTGTCATAGGTGCGCGCGATATGGGCCAGCCTGCGCATCTGGCGCGCGGTCAGCGAGCCATAGGGAATGGCGATGCGCAGCATGTAGGCGTGAAGCTGAAGATAGACGCCGTTCATCAGCCTTAACGGCTTGAACTGGTCTTCCGTCAGCTCGCCGGAAAGGCGGCGCTCCACCTGGTCGCGAAACTCTGCAACGCGGGCCTGCACGAAGGCATGATCGAATTCGTCGTAACGGTACATGGGACGTGGCCTGACGTTAGGCGGCGTGCTGCGCGGCGTTGCGCGCCTGCTTGCCGATCTCGGGGTGAATGGAAGGCCCGCCGGCGCGGATGCGTTCGCGCAGGCGCTTGGGGAGGATGCGGCCTTCGGCGATGTCCACGTCGACCAGTGTGACGTCGATCACGATGTTGGCGGCGAGCGCGGCGCTGCCGGCAGCGGCGATGCGCGCTTCGTCTTCGGCGTCGCGCGCCACATGGGCGGCGTCGATCGTATCGACCCAGCGGTCGCCTGCGCCCAGCCATACGGTTTCGCCATCGGTCAGGCGATTGGCGGCTACTATCTTCATCACGCGCGCTCCAGCTGGTGCTTATAGGTTGCGAGCGCTTCGGAGCGCTCGAAATTTGCGCCGGCCACGGCATCGCCGATCAGCGTCATCACGGGGCCGGTCAGTTCGCTGCGGTCGGCAAGCGAAGGCAAGTCGCTCAGCGTTCCATGCAGCAGGCGTTTGTCGTCGCGGCTGGCGTTCTCGATCACGGCCACGGCGGTGTCCGGCGAGAGGCCGGCCTCGACGAGACGCCCAGCCACATCGGCAGCCACGGAGCGTCCCATATAGACGGCGATGGTCGCACCGGAGACGGCAAGGCTCGCCCAGTCCGGCAGGGTGCGGCCCTTCAGGTCGTGGCCGGTGGTGAACACGATGGAGGAGGCGATGCCGCGAAGCGTCAGCGGCAGCTCGAAATCGGCGGCGGCCGCAAAGGCGGCGGTGACGCCGGGCACGACCTCGTAGGACACGCCTGCTTCACGCAGTGCCGCCATTTCCTCGCCCGCACGACCGAAGATCAGCGGGTCGCCGGACTTCAACCGCACCACGCGCTTGCCCTCGCGGCCAAGCGTCACCAGAAGATCGTTGATCTGTTCCTGGCTCTTGGAGTGGCAGCCCTTGCGCTTGCCGACGGAAATGCGTTCCGCATCGCGGCGGCCCATGGCAACCACGGCCTCGGGCACGAGCGCGTCGTAGACGATGACATCGGCTTCCATGAGCAGGCGCTGGGCGCGCAGCGTCAGCAGATCTTCCGCGCCGGGGCCTGCGCCCACAAGTGCGATGTGGCCGGGTATGTCGCTGCCGGCGGCCAGCAGGCTGGAGGCGCTGCGGCGGGCTGCCGCCGCGTCGCCGCGGGCCATGGCATGCGCCGTGTCGCCGGTAAAGAAGGCTTTCCAGAAGCGGCGGCGGGCAAGCCCGCGCGGCACAAGCCGGTCGACGGCGTCGCGGTATTGCGTGGCGAGATGGGCGAGCGCGCCCAGCGACGGGGAGAGCATCTGATCCACGCGCGCCCGCACCATCTGCGCCAACACGGGGCCGGCTCCCTCTGTGCCGATGGCGACGGCGAGCGGCGCACGGTTCACCAGAGCCGGTGTGTAGAAATCGCAAAGCTCGGGCCGGTCCACCGCATTGGCGGGGATGGAGCGCGCCCGTGCGTCGGCAATGATGGCGCGGTCCTGCGCCTCATCATCGGTGGCGGCGAATACCAGTGCTGCATTGTCGAGATAAGGCGGCGCGTAGGGCGCGCGGATGAGATGCGCTTCGTTGGCCTTCGCCCAGGAAACGAGGGCGTCTTCGGGCGCATCGGCGACAAGCGTGAGTGCTGCGCGCGACTGGCCAAGAAGGCGGGCCTTGGCAAGCGCCTCTTCTCCATTGCCGACGATGACGACGGCGCGGTTCTCCACCCGCATGAACACGGGAAAAGCCGCAAGCTTTTGAGTGTCTGTCGCCATGATCGCGAGCCTTGTTGAAAGATGCCCGGAATAATGGCGGTTTGCATGGGTTCCTGAGAAGAAATACACTCACCGTGGCACAGGGGTGCGACAAGATTGCTTTTCCGCAGCGTCGCTTTTCCGCAGGAAATCCTTCCCCGGCTTCGCTGCGATACCCATATCAGTTTTGTGGGAACGGGAAGCGCCAGCCCGCGTTTCCCGGAGACCGACTTGAGCAATGGAGATCGAAATGGCTGAGTTCCGGCTTGTACACGATACATGGGTTGTGGTCGCTGATGGTGAGAAGGCGCTGTTCCTTCGCAATGAAGGCGACGCCACCTATCCCAACCTTCAGGTCGTGCGTTTGATGCAGGAAGAGAACCCGCCAAGCCGGGAGCAGGGCACCGACAGGCCGGGACGTCTCAATGACGGCAATGGCGGGCACCGCAGCGCCGTGGACGAGACAGACTGGCACCGCATCGAGAAAGAACGCTTTGCCGGCGATGTCGCCGAGCGACTCTACAAGCTTGCGCACAAGGGCAAGTACAGCAAGCTCGTGCTGGTCGCCCCGCCATTGGTGCTGGGCGAGCTGCGCAAGGAAATGCACAAGGAAGTGGAAGACAGGGTGATCGGCGAGATCGCCAAGACGCTGACCAATCACACGGTGAGCGACATCGAGAAAGTGCTGCTTCAATAGCAGCTTGTGCGCCGGACAGGTGTGCACCGTTGCAGCGTTTCGCGGAAACGCTGCAACGTTTGTTACGCTGCACCCTTGCGTGATGTCTTAGACGTGCTGGCCGCCATTGATGTGGATTTCCGAGCCGGACACGTAGGACGACTGATCCGAGCACAGGAAGAAGATCGTGTCGGCGACTTCCGAGGTCTGGCCAAGGCGGCGCAGCGGAATGCCTTCAACAATCTTGTCGGTGCCGGGAGAAAGGATCGAGGTTTCGATCTCGCCCGGCGCAATGGCGTTGACGCGGACGCCATGGGGGCCGAAATCGGCCGCCATTTCGCGGGTCAGCGCCACGAGAGCGGCCTTGGACGTGGCGTAGGCGGTTCCGGCAAAGGGGTGGACGCGGCTGCCGACGATGGACGTGACATTCACGATGGAGCCCTTCGCGTTGCCAAGCTCGCGAAAGAGGCCGCGCGCCAGCATGATTGGCGCGAAGAAATTCACCTGAAACACATCGCGCCACACATGCATGGGCGTGTCGATGGAGTTCATGCGCTTGCCGCCCTCAAGCTTGGGCGAGATGGCCGCATTGTTCACCAGCGCGTCGAGCCGGCCGCCATTGGCCTCCAGACGGTGCCGGATCTCGGCGATCGCGATGCCCACGTCTTCCTGGTCGGAAAGGTCTACCTTGATGTGGTCTTCCGGGCCGGCCGGCCACGGACAGTCATCGGCGAACGCCTGCCGCGAGCAGGTGATGACGCGCCAGCCCTCGCGGGAAAAACGCTTCACCGTCGCGTGGCCAATGCCCCGGCTTGCGCCGGTTAAAACCAGTGTCTTCCGCTCGTCCGCCATGCCCTTCTCCCTGTTCCGTTCCTATGTAGGCGACAGCGCAGGGGAAAGCGATAGGCAAAGCGGATGGCGGCACTCTAATTTCCCAGAATGATATCGAGGATGGAGGTCTGGCTGCGCTGTGGCGCACCGCCGACATCCGCCGGTGGCACGGGGCGGCGCACGGAAGCCGTGTGGTCGGGGTTTCCGCCGCCGGGTGCGGGCACTGGGGCGGGCACTGGGGCGGGCGGTGTAGGCCGGGCCTCAGAGGCCTGCGACGCTTGTGTGTTGGTGCCGCCATTACCGCCAGAGCCAACAGCGGCTTGCGGGACGGGGCGCTCCTGAGGCTGCGCGGCGACGCCGCCGCCGAAGGATGCGCCGGGCGACCAGGAGCCGGGCAGGCGCTTTACGGGGCGGCCCTTTTCGGCCTCTTCCATGAAAGCCTTCCATGCCGGCACTGGCAGGGAGCTGCCCGTCGCCCTGGTGGATTTGGACGTGTCGTTGCCGAACCACACGCCGGTCACCAGATCGGCGGTGTAGCCCACGAACCACGCATCGCGCGACTGCTGCGTGGTGCCGGTCTTGCCAGCGGCGGGGCGACCGATGGCGGCTGCGCGGGCGCTGCCGTTTTCCACCACGCCCTGCATCATCGAATTCATCATGCCGATCACTTCCGCGCTTGCCACGCGCGTCATGCGTGGCCGGTCATGCTGATAGAGCACCTTGCCGGAGGAGGTGGTCACGCGGGTGACGAAATGGACCTCCGGGCGCAGTCCGCCGGTGGCGAAGGGAAGGTAGGCCGCCGTCAATTCCAGCGGCGTGACCTCGGAGGTGCCGAGCGCGATGGAGGCGTTGGCCTTGAGGTCGGATTCGATGCCCATGCGTTGGGCCAGCTCCACCACGGATTTGGGACCGGCTTCCATGGCAAGCTGCGCTGCAACGGAGTTGAGCGAGCGGGCCAGCGCTTCCGACAGGGTGACGGGGCCGTAATACTTGCCCTTGTAGTTTTCCGGCTTCCATTTGCCGATCCTGATCGGCGCGTCATTGCGCACGCTGTCGGGGCGGCGACCCTGTTCCAGCGCGGCCATGTAGACGAAGGGCTTGAAGGCGGAGCCCGGCTGCCGGCGTGCCTCGGAGGCGCGGTCGAACTGGCTGTTGGCGTAGTCGTAGCCGCCCACCATGGCGCGCACTGCGCCCGTGGTGTCGATGGAGACGAGCGCGCCCTGGCTGACCGCCAGCTTGCCGCCCTTCTCGTCGATCAGGCTGCGGATGGTCTTTTCCGCCTGTTTCTGAAGCCGGAAGTCCACCGTCGCCTCGACGATGATGTCGTTTTTCACATCGCCGATGAGGCCGGGGAGTTCTTCCATCACACGGTCGGCGAAATAGTGTTCGGACCCGGTCCAGTAGGCGGCGGCGCGGGTGGCGGGCCGGCTCATGGCGGTGGTCATCTCGCTGTCGCCGATCATGCCCTGGTCGCGCATGGCGGTCAGCACCACCTGCGCGCGGGTTTCGGCGGCCTGCGGATCGCGCGCCGGCGAAAGGCGCGAGGGCGCTTTCAGAAGGCCCGCGAGGAGGGCGGCTTCCGACAGGGTGACGTCGCGCGCGGACTTGTTGAAATAGCGCCGCGAGGCTGCCTCGACGCCATAGGAGCCGGAGCCGAAATAGACCCGGTTCAAATACATTTCGAGGATCTGATCCTTGGAGTGCTTCTGCTCCAGCCATAAGGCGAGCAGCACTTCCTGCACCTTGCGCTCAATGGTGCGGTCGGGCTTCAGGAACAGGTTCTTGGCAAGCTGCTGGGTGAGCGTAGAGCCGCCCTGGGTCAGCCGCCCGGCCAGAAGGTTTTCCGACATGGCGCGCGCAAGGCCGATGGGGTCGACGCCGAAATGCGAATAGAAGCGGCGGTCCTCGATGGCGATCACGGCCTGCGGGATGAAGGGCGACATTTCGTGCAGGCCAACGGCCTCGCCGCCGGTCATGCCGCGATTGGCGATCAGCCCGCCATCGGCGGAGACGATCTTCACATTGGGTGGCCGGTCGGGGATTTCCCAGGTGGTGGCGGAGGGCATCTTCGCGCCGTAATAGGCGGTGATGCCCACGGCGGCGATGCCGCCCCACAGCGCCAGCACGAATGACCAGTAGACGGCGGTGCGCAGGAAGCCGAAGAAACCGCTGCCACCGCTACCACCGGCACCGCTCTTGCGGCGCGGGCCTGCGCGGCGGGCGCTTTTTCCGCCTTTGGTGCTCTTGCCCTTTGCGGGCTTGCGCCGCTGGCGCGAGGGCACGACGCGATCGGCGTCACCGAGCTTGAGATCATCGCCGCCACGGCGCGCGGCGGGCGCGTCGAATGTCGGTTCGATCCTTCGGTTTTTCGTCTTACGCGCCATACAGCCTGTTGCCCCGTGATCCTGTGCCCGCATTGCCAAGTGCGGGCACAGTAAAGGGCAGCGGTTTAAGGCGCAGTTAAGTCAAATTAAACGAAATCGACCGGGTTGCGCTCAGCTGTGGGCAAAAATGTCGGCTTCTTCCCAGCCCATCAGGTCCAGCTTGGCGCGGGTGGGCAGGAAGCGGAAGCAGGCATCGGCCTCGCGTGTGCGCTTCTCGCGCTCCAGACGAACGATCAGTTTTTCGCGCAGCTGGTGCAGGTAGAGCACGTCGGATGCCGCATATTCGAGCTGTTCGGGCGAAAGCGTCTCGGCGGCCCAGTCGGACGATTGCTGCGCCTTGGACAGGCTGACGCCGAGCAGCTCGTTGCACAGATCCTTCAGGCCGTGACGGTCGGTATAGGTGCGGGTGAGGCGCGAGGCGATCTTGGAGCAGAACACCGGCTCCGGCATGACGCCGAAGCTGTGATAGAGCACGGCCAGATCGAAGCGCGCATAGTGGAACAGCTTGGTGATCTTGCGGTTCTTCAGAAGGGCGACGAGGTTCGGCGCTTTTTTCTGCCCGGCATCGATCTGCACCACATCGGCGGTGCCGTCGCCCGGCGAAAGCTGGACGACGCAAAGCCGGTCGCGATGCGGTTTCAGGCCCAGCGTCTCGGTGTCGATGGCCACGGCGTCGACATCGTAATTGCTGAGATCCGGCAGATCGTTCTTGTGAAAGCGGATGGTCATGTCTTCTTCTTCCCGGCTTACTGCTTGCTCAGGGCATCAAGAATGCGGGCCCAGGAGCGCTGGCCGCGGTGGAACGAGTTGAGGTCGTATTTCTCGTTGGGTGAGTGGATGCGGTCATCCTGCAGGCCAAAGCCCACAAGCAGCGTCTCCATGTCGAGCATGCGGCGGAATTCGCCGGCAATCGGAATGGAGCCGCCCATGGCGATGGCCACCGCCGGCTTGGACCACTCGTCGGTCAGCGCGGCCTGCGCCCTGGTGACAAGCGGCATGTCATAGTCGAGCTGGAAGGCCGGCGAGCCGCCATGCGGATGGAACTCCACCCGGCAGTCGTCGGGCAGCCGCTCTTCGACAAAGGCGCGGAAGGCGGCGCGGATCTTTTCAGGATCCTGCTTGTGTACGAGACGGAAGGAAACCTTCGTCGAGGCTTCGGCCGGGATGACCGTCTTGAAGCCTTCGCCGGTGTAGCCGCCGGTGATGCCGTTCACCTCTGCCGTCGGGCGCGCCCAGACCAGCTCCAGCGCGGAACGGTCCTTCTCGCCGAACAGTTTGGAAAGGCCGATGGGGCCGAGGAAATCCTCGGTGGTCTCGCCGAGACCTTCCCAGGTTTTCAGGATCTCTGCCGGCGTTTCTTCCACGCCTTCATAGAAGCCGGGCACGGTGACGCGGCCATTCTCGTCGTGCAGGTCGCCGAGGATGCGCGCCAGAACCGTGATCGGGTTGGCAGCGGCGCCGCCGAAGAAGCCCGAATGCAGATCGCGGTCGGCGGCCTTGATGGTGATCTCCTCACCGACCAGGCCACGCAGGCCAACGCAGACCGCCGGCGTATCGCGGTCCCACATGGCGGTGTCGCAGACCAGCGCAAACTCTGCGGAAAGCTCTTCGCGGTTTGCTTCCAGGAATGGGCGCAGCGACGGGGAACCGGATTCCTCCTCACCCTCGAACAGGATGGTGATTTTGCAGGGCAGCTTGCCGTGAACCGCCTTATAGGCGCGGCAGGCTTCCACGAAGGTCATGAGCTGGCCCTTGTCGTCGGAAGAACCGCGACCGAGGATCGCCTTGCGGCCCGGCTCGATCTCCTTGATCGACGGGGAGAACGGGTCTTCGTCCCACAGCTCCAGCGGATCGACCGGCTGCACATCGTAATGGCCGTAGAACAGCACGTGCGGGCCTTCGCCATCATGATGCGCCACCACCATGGGGTGACCTTCAGTGTCGCGCACGCTGGCGTCGAAACCGATGGAGTTCAGATCGTCCACCAGCCATTCGGCAGCCTTGCGGCAGTCGGCGGTGAAGGCCGGATCGGTCGAGATCGACTTGATCTTCAGAAGGTGGAAAAGCCGCTCCAGACTCTGATCGATGGAACGATCGAGCTGATCGAGAACCGGGGCGAGATCGGACATGGAAAGCTCCTGAAGACTGTACGGAGAAAATATGGAAGCGGCCTAACACATTCCGGCCGCGGAGAGGAAAGGAAAAAGGGCCGCACGGGCGGCCCTTTGGAATGTGTCGCCGGAGCGAAAGCGCTGCCTCAATAGGGGCAGGCGTTGTCGCTCAGGAAGTTGTGCACCACGATCTCGCCGTCGATGATCTTCTGCTTGGCTGCCTCGACGGTGGCCTTCATCTCGTCGGTCACGAGGTCCTTGTTGTTGTCGTCCATGGCGTAGCCGACACCGTCTTCGGCAAGGCCGAGATCCTGAAGGCCGTAGCTGAACTCACCGTTCTTGGCGTCCATGAAGGCATTGTAGACGGCGACGTCCACCTGCTTGACCATGGAGGTGAGAACCTTGCCCGGATGCAGGCCGTTCTGGTTGGAATCGACGCCGATGCCGAGCTTGCCGGCATCCGCCGCAGCCTGGAGAACGCCAACGCCCGTGCCGCCAGCGGCGTGATAGACCACGTCTGCGCCCTGGTCGATCTGCGTGCGGGTGATCTCGCCGCCCTTTGTCGGGTCGTTCCACGCCGACGGCGTGTCGCCGGTGTAATTGCGAATGACCTTGGCGTCTGCGTTGGCTGCCTTGGCGCCGCCCACATAGCCGCACTCGAACTTGCCGATCAGCGGAACCTGCATGCCGCCGACGAAGCCGACCGTGCCGGTTTCGGAAGCGAGTGCTGCCAGCATGCCGACCAGATAGGAGCCTTCCTGCTCCTTGAAGGTCACCGAGCGCACATTGGGCGCGTCCACCGCATCATCGATGATGGTGAAGTCGGTGTCGGGATATTCTGCGGCGACCTTCTTCAGGTAGTCCACCCAGGTGAAGCCGGCCATGACGATCGGGTTGCGGCCGTTCTCGGCGAAGCGGCGCAGGGCCTGCTCGCGCTGGGCGTCGTTGGAGATTTCAAACTCCACATATTCGATGCCGGTTTCTTCCTTGAACCGCTCGGCGCCATTATAGGCTGCCTCGTTGAAGGATTTGTCGAACTTGCCTCCCAGATCGTAGATGAGAGCCGGAGCGATCTCATCCGCAAATGCGCTTGCGGACATCGCGGTTGCGGCCAGAAGGCCGAGGACAATACGCTTCATGTGATCCACACCCTGTCGGTTATCCTGTCTCTTTTGCCTGTGCCGCAGAAGCGGATACCGGAACCAAGGCCCGTTCGCTCCCGCGCCCTTGCGAGCATCCCGTAACCGGCCGTGGACCAGCGGGGACGGCATGAGGAAAGCAAATTACTCTCCTCTTGCCAGCACTCTAGCATGGCTGAATTCAAATTTCACGTGGAATTTTGACCGTTCGGAAAAACGACTTTGGATAGTCTTGCCGGGGTTCAGTGGAGAGCATCGGGCCGAAAAGTGGAATCCGGTTTTCGGACATATCAATAGTTCGGAGCGCGCGTTTTGTGGCCGTACGAAAGCGGGCGATCTGCTGCCTGGCTGTGCGGTCTCTTTCCGCGCGCCTTATGAGAAGGCGTGGCGTTTGCGCCGGTATCCGATGGCGTGAAAGAGAAGCGCGAGCACGGCGAAGACCAGCCAGCCCGGCAGGGTGAGAATGTAGATGATGGCCGGATCCCAGATGACGGGGAAGGTGTAGCGCTGGATCAGCGCCTGGCTGAGATTGAGCGTATCGGGCGAGACCGAATACCAGCTTTCACCCAGCGGGGTGATGATGAGCGCGGAAGCGGCGATGGAGCGTGTGGCGTCGATCACCGCCATCACGACGGCGACGGCCAGGGCAAACAGGGCCAGGATTCGAAAGATCAAGCGAAACATTGCTTCCCCTTGGGTGTGTTCGCGCAGTGCATTTGAAACTACCTGTCGAGACATAGGCTGCGGTGCGCGGGATGGCAATTGCGCTACGGAAAGTTGAGCGTTTGTGAACTCCGGACACAGGAAAATGCGTCAAATTGCAAATCTGTCACAGACTGGTCTTGGCATTCGCGATCAGATCGACTAGATGAGCGTCGCGCAGCTGAAAAATGCAGCGCCGTGGAGAGGTGGCCGAGTGGTTGAAGGCGCACGCCTGGAACGCGTGTATACGGGAAACCGTATCGAGGGTTCGAATCCCTCTCTCTCCGCCATAATCAGCTGATAACTCTTGAATGTCGGTAATGGCTTCCGCCGACCTTGTTGTCGCCCGAAGCTGCCATTCGCTACAGATCCAAGTAGATCTCCCTCAGTCGCAGGTTGCCGCACTGTTCTTTACATACATGTCAATCACCTCCCAGAAGTGGCCGCGAATATGGCCTCTTACAACGTCGAGATGCTGCGCGCGGCTATAGCTTGAGCCCGGTTTGCGATACGGAATGAGCGTTATGTCTTCGTTGTAGATGTTGTTTTCGATCAACCTCTGGGCCTTGCGGAACCGACTGATCAGTTGTTTTGAACTTTGACCTTTGCGGTCCAGAACGCCCTGACGGTTGACCTCACGCAGTGTTCCGCGAGGCGGTTGCGGGGGCTCGCCCTGTGCAAGGAGGCTCAGATTGAGCGCAAAACTCTCATGCCAGGCCACCATATGGGCCAGCATGTCGAGAGCGTTCCAGCGGTGATTGATCATAATGTCGGTGTCGAATTCGGGCACCTGATAGAGCCGGATGAAATTTTCAACCTCCCACCGCTCGGCAGCCAGAAGCTTGTCGATGACTTCCTTGTCGCTCATGGATAGTCTCCAGCTGAAATTTCCCGACTGTCGCATTCGCGGGCAAGACGGGAAAGTCCGCCTTGCTAGACCGGGAAATTCAAGCAGCATTCCCGGCTATCGTTGCGCGGCTTCACTCAACTGCGTGAGGTGTCCGGCGAGATCGGTTGCTTCGCCGCCGGCGTTGATGGTGTCGAAATAGTCGTGCCAGCCCGATTGCGCGATGCCGGATACGAGCGCATCGAGCGCTGCGTCGTCGGGGCAGCGCCAGATCGCAAAGAATGTCTGTGGCGCGGCGTGCAGTTTGGTCTGATCGACCTTGCCGAGCGCAAGAGCCTCCACGCCTAGGGCGGACAGGGCCGGAACGGCCGAGCCGATGCCGGCGAAGAATTCCTGGCGTTCGCTCTCGGAAAGGTCGAGCCAGGCGGGTTTCGGGGTGTAGAGTTCGGCGAGATAGTGCGCCATGGTTCACTTCCGGTTCAACGTTGGAGATCGGGTTTGATAGAGCGAAGGGCGCGCTTGCAGATGCGGGCTGTCGCAGGTGTCGGGCTTTCGGCGGACCACCGGGCGCACAGGGCCTGAACCCAGTCCGGCCGGTCTTTTCCGGCGTCGTTCAGCCAGTTGCCAACCGAGTCCTGCACATAGCCGGAAGGGTCCGCTCGAAGCGGTTCGAGGACCGGAAGCCCAAGCTGTGGCTGTGTCTTCAGCGCGCCGATATGCGTGCACCACACGCCGCGCGGGCGGATAGCCTCCGAGGCAAAGCGCCGGACGCGCTCCGACGGATCTGCGCTCCACGCGGCCAGCATCGCGATGGCGCTTTCGAGTTCGGCGACGAGATGCCGGCGGACGGCCATCCACGACCATTCCCGCACGCCGAAATGCCGGTCGTCGGCATAGGGCCGTATCGCCGCAAGCCTGTCGTGAAGGGGCATTTGGGCCGCGCCGACCATGAAGCAGGCCCAGCCGCGCGCGGTGTCGGAAGGGTGCTGCCCAAGCCGGTCCAATGCGGTGTCGCCAAGGTTCTGCCGGATCAATTGCGCGGCAAGCGCCATGCGTCTTGATATGCCTTGCGCTGCGCTCTGTTTCATTTCGGCCAGCGTGTCTGTGCCGATTTCCGGCAGGACATTGCCCATGAGCACGGCAAAATCGACGGCGAGACACTCGGTGAGCGTCGCGGCTTCAATCTCTCCGGCATTGAGGCGGGCGAGGCGATCCGGGCTTATATCCCTGACGCTGCGCCCTGCGGGCTTTGCTGCGCTCATGCGCGCGCATCCTTTGGCTGGCCCGCCTGTGGTCTGCCGGTTTCCAGATTTTGCCAGATGCGTTGCAGGAGCGTGTTCAGCGTTTTGCGCTCGTCGTCGGCGAAGCCTTCAAACAGCGAAGCGACCCATTCGGTGTGTTCGTTGAACAGGTCACGCGCCGTCTTTTGTCCTGCTTCGGTCAGGCTGACGGCGACCTTCCGCCGGTCATCAAGGCCGCCGCGGCGGGCGATGAAGCCGTCGCGTTCGAGGCCATCGAGAAGTCCGGTGATCGTTGCGCGGGTCACGCCCGCACGTTCCGCCAGCTCATGCGGCGAAAGCCCCTCGGGCTTGTCGTGCAGGAGAAAAAGCAGGACGAACTTGCTTTCGGAAAGCCGGTGCGGCACGAGCCGGGCGGCGCAGTCGCGATCAATCGCGCCAGCCAGTGTCAGCAGCTCGAAACATGCGCGGATGTTGTGCGTGGGGGCGGTGGCGCGGCGCTCGGCTTCGTTCAGCAGCGCCAGGTGTTTCTGTTCAAGCATCTCATTCATATGGTGGCATATAATATGGTGCCTAATTGTAGTCAATAATCTTTGGGCGGTGGCGTTTGCGTGGATTTCGGTTTCATGGTCTTCGGCGGGGCATCCACCAATTCCTGCTCTCTCCATCCGGCCCGCAACCACAGGCTTGTCGTGATCGCCGGGCTCTGTCATTAAGGTTGTGTTTCCGCGCGGTTATCCGGGATGCAGGCCATGGGTTTTCTCAAGACGCTTGAAAAGAGCGCCCGGAATTTTCGGGACGAACGCATCATCAAGCCGCTCATTCGTTCGCGGTATTTTCAGCGGCATCTTTATGAAGAAGCGGGCGCGCTGATCGTCGAGCTCGATGATCACCGATGTGCGGTCAGCATTCAGGACCAGTGTATCGGAAAAGCCATTCGGCAGGAGAAGGGCTGGTTTCGGGAAGAAACCATGGCGGTGTTCGAGGCGGCGGCGCGGCGCGGGATCTTTGTCGATGTCGGTGCGAATATCGGAACCCAGACGATCTATGCGCTCAAGTTCGGCGGCTTCGAACGGGCGATCTGCTTTGAGCCGCACCCGGAACATCTGTGGATCCTCAAGGCCAACATGGCCATCAACGATCTGACCGACCGGGTGACGATCATGGAAGCGGCGGCCGGCAGGGAGCCCGGTGAGGCCCGGCTTTTTCTCAACACGCTCAACACCGGTGCGAGCAGCCTTCTGCACGATGGCGGCAGCGGCGTTGCCGTGGATGTACCTGTCGTGCGCATCGAGGACGTGATGGCCGATCTGGGCGTGTCACCGGATGAGATCGGACTGGTCTGGATGGATGTGGAAGGCTTCGAGGGGGACGCCATCGCCGGCTGGCCCTCCATGGCGGGGCTGCCGTTCTGCGTAGAATATTCGCCGGCTATCCGTCGCCTTTCAAATGACGTTTTTGCGTGCTGGAAGGAGTGGGCCGTCGTTCATAAGGACGGCGTTATTTGGAACTCAATGCCCGAGTTCGATATTTCGAAATTTGATCGGCAAGTGGACTTTCTTTTCAGATAGGAAACGGAAGCCTTGCCTGTTCCGAGGCAAGGTTTTGAACGCTTTCTATTTTGTCGTCGATGAGGGGATGTGCTGCATTGCCAGCGCGCAGGCCCTGCATATTGCGCGCAGCTGGGGCTGCGATGTTCACATCTTTGTCGAAAGGCGTGATCCCGCAGCCGCCGTACGGCAGGTCGAGCATGAAGGGCGCATTCACTATCATTTCGACGCGTTGATGCCCTGTCTTCCGGAAGGGCTGCCGAGCAGCCGCAGCTGGCCGCATATCGTTTATCTCCGGCTGTTTGCTCCGGCGCGCCTGCAGCAATATAGCCGGCTGATCTATCTCGATGCCGATGTCCTGAGCATGAAGCCCGATCACGCGATCTGGGACGTGGCTTTGCCGTCCGGTCTTGCCGCCGTGGAAGATTACGGAACGCTTTTCGAGCTGCCGCCAACGGCCAAAAATCTGTGCCGGGAGGACTGGCTGGAGACACTGGGCATTTCATCCGGTCGTGGCTTCAACTCGGGCGTTCTGGTTATCGACCCGCAGCGCTGGCGGGAGCATGACTTTGCCGGCAGGCTTGTCGAATATTTTGAAAAATACCCGCAGGCCGAGCGTTTCGATCAGGATTTTCTTGCCTGGCTCTTCGATGGCGCATGGACGGAGCTGAGCCCGCGTTTCAATTTTCAGGCGTCGGTGCTCGGTTTCGGCATGTTTGCGGCAATTGATCCGGTGTTCGTGCATTTCTGTCAGTATGAAAAGCCCTGGTTCGACCGCCGGGGCGACGCCGCGACCAATATCGATGAAGCCATCATCGATGTGTACGATGCGCTTCTGGAAGATGCCGGCTGCGACGCCGCAGCGCTGGCGCGCCCGCTCACACTGACGGGGCCGCAGCGCTTCAAATTCTGGTTGCGCAGAAAGATGGCGGCGCACGGTTTTCCCTCACGCAAGGAGCGGCGCGTGGGGCGGGAACGGCAGCGCCGCATCGGTGTGTTCGCCGACTATGTTTCCGCGCGCCTTTCCGAAGGGCGCTTCGCCGACATGACGGCCGAGGCGCTGCCCGATATCCGCGACGAGACCTATTTCGACGGCCGCTTCTTCAGGACGCGCCTCGACAGGGATGCGCTGCTTGCGAAGCAGAGTGCGTCCTGAACGCTCCCTCTCTCCCTAGCCACGCCCCCTGTAGGGCGGGACGCCCTGATCGGGGATCCACACGCCCTTTGGAGGTTCTCCGGTCTGGTAGAACACGTCGATGGGCATGCCGCCGCGCGGATACCAGTAGCCGCCGATGCGCAGCCAGTGGGGTTCCAGAAGGTCGCAGAGGCGGCGGCCGATGGAGACGGTGCAGTCTTCGTGAAACGCGCCGTGATTGCGAAACGCGCCGAGATAAAGCTTTAGCGATTTGCTCTCCACCAGCCAGCCGGCCGGCACATAATCGATCACCAGATGGGCGAAGTCGGGCTGGCCCGTGAGCGGGCAGAGCGAGGTGAATTCCGGCGCGGTGAAGCGCACGGCGTAGCGCACATCCTCCTGCGGGTTGGGCACACGTTCGAGCACGGCTTCTTCGGGGGATGCGGGCAGTTCGGTCTTGTCGCCGAGAAGGGTCAGATTGTCGTAGATGGTCTTGTCGGTCATTGCGGTCGCTTCCTTTCAGACGCCGCGCCGGTTGCCCCAAAGGAGCACGTGAAGCTGCGGCAGGATGTGGGGGGAGAACCAGCGGTCGGCAACGGTGCGGTCCACCAGCCAGCGCATGCGCTCCAGAATGCCGTCCATGTCGATGGCAGCATCCTCGGCCTCGGTCTCTGGCGGCGGCGGGGTGTGGTTGCAGGGCTGGAGGTAGAGGGGCAGGGCGGGGTAGCGGTCCGCCACATGCCGCGCCCAGCGATAATCGGCCTCGTCGAAGATGACGATCTTCATCGCCATGGGCGCATTGCCGGCGGCGGCGATGCAGGCGTCGAAACGCTCCCAGTTCACCGTCTCGCCGGAGGAGGGCGGCTTGGGGCTCAGAACCAGCATGTCGAGCTTTGCGAACCAGTCACGGGCGACGGAGCCCTGCGTTTCGAGCGCGAAGCGATAGCCCTCGGCGCGGCCCGTATCGATCAGCCGTTCGAAGGGCTGGATGGCCGGGTTGCCGCCGGAGAGGTCCCTTATGCGGTCCATTACATCCTTGCTTTGCATCGGCAGCCAGTCATGACGATAGGCGTTGTCGACGGCGTGGAGGCTGTCGCACCAGCGGCAGCGATAGTCGCAGCCGCCAGCGCGCACGAACACGGTCGGCATGCCGATCAGTGCGCCTTCGCCCTGGATCGTGGGGCCGAAAATCTCGGCGATGCGCAGCGTGCTCATGGCCGGTATTCCGCCCAGGTCTTGGGCGTCTCGCTCACGCGCACCGCCGTCACCTCGCTCCAGCGCGTCCGGCACCAGTCGAAAAGCGCCTTGGCCAGAAACTCGGCGGTGACGCCGTCATGGCCGAACACCTCGTTCAGGTGCCGGTGGTCGAGCGTGTCGTCGATATGGTCTTTCAGGGGCTTGAGCTCGCGGTAGTCGCGGACGAAGCCGTGATTGTCGAGCCGCTCGCCGGCCAGTTCCACCACCACGATATAATTGTGCCCGTGCAGCCGCGCGCAAGGGTGGTCGTCGGGCAGGTTCGTCAGGCGGTGCGACGCGGAGAAATGAAACTCCTTGCTGACCCTATACATGGTCTGCCCCCCCAGTGGGCTGTTGTGCGGTGGCCTGTCGTGCGGTGGGCTGTTGTGGGGTGGTCTGCCGGCCGGTGGCGGCAAGCCAGAAGTCCGGATCGTCATAGAGGGTGGGGTCTGGAACGCCGGCCTCGTGGAAGGCCTCGCGCCGCTCCACGCAGGTGCCGCAGCGCCCGCAATGGTTTTCGCCGCCCTTGTAGCAGGACCAGGTTTCGGCAAACGGCGTTTCGACGCGCGCGCCCTCGCGCACAATGTCGCCCTTGGTGCCGTTCACGAAGGGCGTGTAGAGGCTGACCGCGCCCATGCCTTCGAGCGCAGCGTCCTGCATGGCCTGAAACGCATCGATGAAGCCCGGCCGGCAATCGGGATAGATGAAGTGATCGCCGCCATGAACGGCTGCGGCCACGGCATCGGCCCCGCGCGCTGCGGCAATGCCGAAGGCGATGGTGAGCATGATGGCGTTTCGGTTGGGCACCACCGTCACGCGCATGGTCTCCTCGGCGTAGTGACCATCCGGCACGTCGATGGCGTCGGTGAGGGCGGAGCCCGCCAGATGCCGGCCGATGGCGGAGATGTCGAGAAGGTCGTGGGGGACGCCGAGCCGGGCGGCTGCCTTTGCCGCGAAATCCAGCTCCTTGCGATGTCTCTGGCCGTAATCGAAGGAGATCAGGCCAATAAGGTTTTGTTCCCGCGCCACCTTGTGGGCAAGGGAAACGGAATCGAGTCCGCCTGAGCAGACGACGAGCGTTTTCATGATCGGGTTCCTTGTTTTAATGACCGGGTAGGCTGCGACCGGTGCCGGAACTCTCCGGCGGCTGGAGGCGTATCAGACCTTCAGCCCAAAGAAAAGCGGCGATCGGTTTCCCGACCGCCGCCTGGTTTTGCGAGCCTCTATCCGCGCAGCTGCGCGGTGCGCGGCAGGTCGGAGAGGATCTCCGCACCGTCGGCGCGCATGATGACGATCTCTTCCAGTCGCAGGCCGAACTTGCCGGGCAGATAGATGCCGGGCTCGATGGAGAACACCATGCCTTCGTCCAGAATTGTCTCGGAGGTGGCGGTCATGTAGGGCGGCTCGTGAATGTCGATGCCGAGCCCGTGGCCGGTGCGGTGGGGGAAAAAGTCGCCATAACCGGCCTCGGTGATCACGTCGCGCGCGGCCTTGTCGATGGTCTTTGCGGTGACGCCGGGCTTTGCAGCCGCCAGAGCCGCGGCAACTGCCTGCTCGACGATGGCGTAGACCTTCTCAAACTCCGCATCGGGCTTTCCGTAATAGCCGACGCGCGTCATGTCGGAGGGGTAGCCGTCCAGCCGGCCGCCTGTGTCGATGAGAACCGCGTCGCCTTCCTTCAGCTTCGTGTCGCCGGTGTGGTGATGCGGGAATGCGCCATTGCCGGCAAAGCAGACGCTGGTGAACACCGGCACAGCGCCCGCGGCCTTGTAGACGTCGCGGATGGCTGCAGAAATTTCCAGCTCGGTTACGCCGGGTTTCAGCGCATCGAAACCGGCCATGGCCGCCTTGTCGTTGAGCACCGCGCTCGCCTTCAGGCGCTTGTACTCGTCTTCGTCCTTGCGGGCACGCAGATGGCCGACCGTGTCGTCGGTGAAGCGGCGCTTTGCGCCCGGCAGCGCGTCGAGCAGGAGCAGCGCGAAATCGGCGCGCATCGTCTCGTCGATCACCACGCTCGGGGTCTCCGGCAGGTTCGATGCCTTGAGAAGCCCGGCGAGGGCTGCGTCCGGGCCGTCATCGTCGCGCCAGGGGAAGAAGGGCAGGTCGGTCTTCTGGCGCGAGCTGTCGACATTGAGCGCGGGCATCAGGAAGCCGGCATGATCCTTCGAGATCAGAAGCATGACGGGGCGTTCGTCGCCGTGCGGGTCGAGGCCGGCAAGGTAGACCATGTGGCTGGACGGGCCGATGGCCACCAGGTCGGTGCCGGTTTCGCTCATGCGCTGGCGCAGTGCCTCAAGCCGCCGGGCGGAGGTGTTGGACATCAGAAACTCCTGAAAAGAATGGCGCTATGCAAAGGAAAGAGGCCGCCCCGGCTGGCGGGGCGGCCTCGATTGGTGCGGCGTTCGTCAGTCTTTCGTGACGAGCCGGTAGTAGACGAAGTCGGAGGTGGCGCCGTTGACGTAGCCGTTCACCTTCTCGTCCATGGCGACCTGGTAGGCAGCCTGGAACATGATGACGATCGGCGACTTGGCCTGCACTTCCTTCTGCAGCTCGACATACATCTCGTTGCGCTTTTCAGCGTCGGATTCGGCCAGAGCGGCAGCGGTCTTGTCGTTCATCTCCGTCGGCACGGCCCAGGCGTTCCGCCATGTGGTGGTGGCCTGGTAGTTGTCGTCGGAATTGTCGCGGTTATAGGCGAAGGCCTTCGCGTTGGAGTGCGGATCCATGAAGTCCGGGCCCCAGTAGAGCAGCATCGCCTCGTGGCTGCGCTCACGGTATTTGGTGATGACCTGCGAGCCCGTGCCGGGGATGATGTCGAAGTTGATGCCGGCTTCCGCGAAGCTTGCCTGCAACGACTGCGCCATGTCGGTGAACGGCGTCGAGTTGATGACGTCGAGCGTGACCTTGATCGGCGTTTCAATGCCGGCGTCGGCGAGAATCTGCTTCGCCTTTTCCGGATCGTAGGTGTAGGGCGTCTCGTCATAGGAACCGGGGAAGCCCTTTGGCCAGAAGGCCTGGTGGATTTCCATCTGTCCCTTGAGGAAGCTGTCGGCCATGCCCTCATAGTTCACGAGGTAGCGCGCGGCCTCCCAGACGGCTTCCGGCTGCAGCGCTTCGGTCTTCTGGTTGAAGGACACGAAGTGCACGGCGGCCTGCGGGTAGGTCTCGACCTTGATGTTGTCGGCCTTGATGCCGTTGATCTGGTCCGGCGTCAGGTTGCGGGCCATGTCCACGTCGCCCGACTGCAGGAGAAGCTGCTGGGTCGCTGCTTCGGCCACGTGACGGATGATGACGTTCTCGACCTTCGGCGCACCCTTGAAGTAGTCGGCGTTGGCGCCCATGCGCACCAGCTCGCCCGGGCGGTAGGCGGTCAGCTTGAACGGGCCGGAACCGGCGGAGTTCGCGTTGAGCCACTTGTTGCCCATGTCGCCGTTTTCTTCATGCTCCATGACCGTCTTTTCATCGACGACGGAGGCAGGGCGGGCGGCCAGAACGTTGAGCACGAAGGCGGGGGAGAAGTCGCCCTCATATTTCACGACGACCTTGTCGCCATCGGCGGTGACCATCGCGTCGACATTCTCCGGCGTCCAGCCGAGCTGGGTGAGAATGAAGGCCGGGGTCAGGTTCAGCTTGATGACGCGGGCGAACGAGAACGCCACGTCTTCCGCGCGGACCGGATTGCCCGAATGGAAGGTCGCGCCGTCGCGCATGGTGAAGGTGATCGTCTTGGCTTCCGGATCGGCTTCCCACTCGGCTGCGAGGCCGGGAGCGAGCACCGTCGGGTCTTCGGCGTCGTACTGCACGAGACGGTCATAGATGTTGGTGACCAGCTCGCCCGACGAGAACTCGTAGGCCTGCGCCGGATCGATGGCGACGATGTCGTCGATGTTCTGCGCGACGACCAGAACGTTGTCCGGCGTGGCTGCGAGCACATGCTGCGACAGCGGCATGGTGAGAGCGGCGGCAAGGAGCGCCGTTTTGAAGAGCTTCATTGTTTTCTCCTCCTTATGGATCAGGAATTGCTCTTGGTCTTGCTGGTTGACGAACCGGTTCCCGACCGGGAGCCTTTCGGGCTGCCCTTGTCCGGAGAAACCAGTTCAATGCGGTTGGTCGCCTGGCCATTGGCGCCGAACACGGTCAGCGTGCCGGTCCACAACAGGCGTGCGGGACTGTCGGTGCCGTTCTTCCAGGCGTGCGGGGTGTTGCCCCGGTAATGCAGGCTGTCGCCGGCCTTCATCTCCATCTCTTCGCCATCGAGATACTGGGTGATGGAGCCTTCGAGGACGTAGATCATCTCTTCGCCCTCATGGCTCACCGTCTCCGAGGCGTAGCCGGGCGGTACGGTGAGGAGGAAGGAAGAAAGCTGGCTGCCGGGAAACTCGGTCCCGAGCCGCTCATAGACGATGGGCGATCCGGCGATGGAAAACTGCGGGCGGCTTTCGGCCCGCGTCAGGCCGTCTTCGGCGCGGGGCTGGGAGACGAAATAGTCGAGGCCGACGCCAAGCGCGCGGGCAATGCCGGCAAGGGAACCGAGCGTCGGCGTGGCGTTGTCGCGCTCCACCTGGCTCAGATACCCAACGGAAAGACCGGCCGCCTCGCCAAGCTGCTGAAGCGTGAGGCCGAGCTGGCGGCGGCGTGCACGAATAAGCACACCAATCCTGGTGTCGACTTCGGGTGTGGCGCGGACCGTCGGGCTACTCAAAGATTTTTCCCCCACAAAAATTTTTTTGATGTAATCAGATTTTTTTGTATGATCCAAGCACTTTTTTGACTGACTTGGCAGGGCGCGGGACGAGCTTGAGCGCCCCAAAGTTGCATGAAAACAAGATGTTGGCGTCTGGTTTGTCTCACGGCAGGCCTGCCGGCCAGCCAAGGGACAGGAGGCGCGTTTGGGGCGTCCATCAACAAAAACAGCGGCCAGAGAGCAAACAAGCCATGGCATTTGAACCATCCACAGGGGCTGCCAGTGCGCGTTTAAGCATGCTGGCCGGCCGTGCCTGGGAAGGCGTTGCGAGCGTCCTGCGTTTCGCCGTCGTCGTCGCCGGCACTTTTCTCGGCCTTCTGGCCATCACCTTCTTCATCGGTCGTGTCGTGCCGATCGATCCCGTGCTCTCGGTCGTTGGCGACCGGGCGACGCAGGAAGTCTATGAGGCGGCGCGTCAGGCCATGGGGCTCGACCGGCCGCTCATCGTGCAGTTCTTCGCCTATGTGGGCGACGTTCTGACGGGCGATCTCGGCATGTCGATCTCCACCGGGCGTCCGGTGGTCGACGATCTGGCGCGCGTCTTCCCCGCGACGCTGGAAATGGCCACCATCGGCATCATCATCGGCGTCGTACTGGGCGTGCCCATGGGCGTTGTCGCCGCCACGCATCAGGGCAGCTGGATCGACCAGGTGATCCGCGTGCTCGGCCTGCTCGGCTATTCGGTGCCAGCCTTCTGGCTCGGCCTTGTCGGTCTGGCGATATTCTATGCGGGGCTTGGCTGGGTTGCCGGTCCGGGCCGCGTCGATATCTTCTATGACGGCCTGCTCGATCCCGTGACCGGGCTCTATCTGGTCGACAGCGTGATCGCCGGTGAGTGGGATATCTTCTGGAACGCGCTCGACCATCTGATGCTGCCGGCGTCGATCCTCGGCTTCTTCTCGCTGGCCTATATTGCCCGCATGACGCGCTCCTTCATGCTCGACCAGCTCGGGCAGGAATATGTGACGACCGCGCGGGTTAAAGGCGTGTCCGAGCGCCGCGTCATCTGGCGGCATGCGTTCTATCCGATCCGCATCCAGCTCATCACCGTGATCGGCCTGTCCTATGCGGCGCTGCTGGAAGGTTCGGTGATGATCGAGACCGTGTTCTCGTGGCCGGGCATCGGCAACTATCTTACGACCGCGCTTCTGACCGCCGACATGAACGCTGTTCTCGGCGCGACGCTGGTGATTGGCGCCGTCTTCATCATGATCAACAAGATTTCCGATGTGCTTTACCGCATCCTCGACCCGAGGGCACGCCGATGATTGACTGGCTTCTCGACGATTCCCCGACTTCGCGCCTGCAGGCCAATATGGGCCGCGCATGGCGCGTCTGGACCGCACTGTTACGCAATCCGCTCGCCGTTGTCGGCGCGCTGATCGTGCTGGTGCTGGTCGTCATGGCGATCTTCGCCCCGCTGATTGCGCCCTACTCCCCCGTTGGGCAGGATCTCGCAAACCGCCTCATGCCGCCCTCCTCCGAACACTGGATGGGCACGGATGAGCTTGGCCGCGATATCTATTCGCGCGTCGTCTACGGTGCGCGCATCACGCTCTTGATCGTCACCATGGTGGCCGTCATCGCCGCTCCCATCGGCCTCGTGGTCGGTGCGGTGTCCGGCTATTTCGGCGGCTGGGTCGACCGCGTCCTGATGGGCGTGACCGATATCTTCCTGTCGATGCCGAAGCTCATTCTGGCGCTCGCCTTCGTGGCGGCGCTTGGACCGGGCATCGAAAACGCCATCATCGCAATCGCCATCACCGCATGGCCGGTCTATGCGCGCATCGCACGCGCAGAGACGATCACCTTCCGGGATTCGGAATTCATCTCGGCGGTCAGGCTGCAGGGCGCTTCTGCAACGCGGGTCATTCTGCGTCACGTGCTGCCGCTCTGCGCGTCCTCGACCATCGTGCGCGTGACGCTCGACATGGCGGGCATCATCCTCACCGCCGCCGGCCTCGGCTTCCTCGGCCTCGGCGCGCAGCCGCCGCTTCCCGAATGGGGCGCGATGATCTCGCGCGGGCGCAACTTCATCCTCGATCAGTGGTGGGTCGCCACCATGCCGGGCTTTGCGATCATTCTCGTCAGCCTCGGCTTCTGCTTCCTGGGTGACGGTCTGCGTGACGTGCTCGATCCCAAGCAGGGAGAAAAGCAATGAGCGCACCGCTGCTTGAAATCGAAAACCTGACAGTCACCTTCCCGACGTCCAGGGGACCGGTCGACGTGGTGAAGGGCATTTCCTTCTCGCTTGGCCGCGAGCGCCTGGGCATCGTCGGCGAATCCGGTTCCGGCAAGTCGATGACGGGCCGGTCGATCCTGCGGCTCATCCGCAAGCCGGGCCGCGTGACAGCGGACCGGATGACCTTCGACGGCATCGACCTTCTGTCGCAGAGCGAACGGCAGATGCGCGAGCTTCGCGGCGCGCGCATCTCCATGGTGATGCAGGACCCGAAGTTCTCGCTGAACCCGGTGATGACCATCGGCGAGCAGATCGGCGAGGCGCTGCTCACCCACAAGAAGCTGCCGCGCAGCGAGCTGAAGGCGCGGGTGCTTTCCATGCTGGAAGCCGTGCGCATCAACGAGCCGGAGCGGGTGGCGAACCTCTATCCGCACGAGGTTTCGGGCGGCATGGGCCAGCGCGTCATGATCGCCATGATGCTCATCCCGGAGCCCGACCTTCTGATCGCCGACGAGCCGACTTCAGCGCTCGATGTTTCGGTGCAGGCGCAGGTGCTCGACATCATCGACGATCTCGTGACCGGCAAGGGCATGGGGCTGATCCTCATCAGCCACGATCTGAACCTCGTCTCGCGCTATTGCGACCGCATTCTCGTGATGAACAGCGGCGAGATCGTTGAATCGTGCAAGGCCAGCGATCTGCACAAGGCGACGCACCCCTATACGAGGGGGCTTCTTGCGGCCATGCCGCGCATGAACGAGGACCGCGACGAACTGCCGGTTCTCGACCGCAGCACCTGGACCACGGGAGCGGGCACATGAAGAACGCCGCAATTCATCTCGAAAACCTTTCGATCAGCTACGGCAAGACGCCGGTGGTGTTCGATGTCAATTTCTCGGTGTCCGAGGGCGAGAGCTTCGCGCTGGTGGGCGAGTCGGGTTCCGGCAAGTCGACCATCCTGAAGGCGATCAGCGGGCTTGCGCCCGACTGGACCGGCAAGATCTCCGTGCTTGGAAAGCCGCGCGGCCATGCGCCGGACCGCGCGTTCGCAAAAGTCTGCCAGATGGTGTTTCAGGATCCGTACGGATCGCTGCACCCGCGCAAGACGGTGGATGACTGCCTGGCCGAGCCGCTTGCCGTGCACGGCATCGGCGGACGCGACACGCGCGTGAAGGACATGCTCGACGCGGTCGGTCTCGACCAGCGTTTCCGTTTCCGCTTTCCGCACCAGCTTTCGGGTGGCCAGCGGCAGCGCGTGGCGATTGCCCGTGCGCTGATGCTGGAGCCGCGCGTGATGCTGCTCGACGAGCCCACCTCGGCGCTCGACGTGTCGGTGCAGGCGGAAATCCTCAACCTCCTGAAGAAGCTTCGCCGCGAGCAGAGGCTCACCTATCTGATGGTGACCCACAATCTGCCCGTGGTCTCCTTCCTCTGCGACCGGATGGCGGTCATGCGTCACGGCCGTGTTGTCGAGATCGCAGAGGTGGATGCGTTGAAGACGGGTCGGCTTTCCGATCCCTATTCGCGCGAACTCTACGCCGCCAGTGGCGGCACGCTCCAACCCGCATAACAGAGACTGAAAATGACCGACTACACCGGCCCGCTGGCCGAATTCGACCGTGCGCTTTCACTCGCCACGACCCCGGATGCACCCTTCGATGCGCTGCTGGAGCTGACGCGTGCCGTGGTCGGCACGAAGCTGTTCACCTTCATGACGGCAGACATGAAGACCGAAACGGCAAGCCGTTCCTACACTTCGCATCCGGAAGAATATCCGGTGTCCGGCACCAAGCCGATCCATTATGACCGCTGGTTCGAGACGGTGCACAAGAAGCGCGAATGCTTTGTCGCCAACACGCTGGCCGACATCGACACCGTGTTCCCCGACGCCACGCTGATCGGTGAACTCGGCTGCGGTTCGGTCATCAACCTGCCGGTGGTGCTGGGCGATACGCTGGTCGGCACCGTCAACATCCTCGATGTCGAGCATCACTACACGCCCGAGCGCGTGGCGCTTGCAAAGGCCTGGCTCTCGGTGCCGGCAAAGGCTGCGTATCTCGCCAGCCGCCAGTTGCAGGGCTGACACTGTTTCCGCCCTCATGGTCAGTCTGTCGGACCATGAGGGCGGAATTTCTTTACGACACCGTGCGGTGTGAAACGGGCATCAGATCCTGGATCGCCCGGAACCGGTCAAAGTCCTTGCGCTCACTTGCCGACCACGCCGTCTCGGCCATGGCGGAGATGCGCGGATAGACCAGATGTGCGAAGAGGCCGGGCGTCGCCAGGTTCTCCGACCAGAGGCACGTCTGCACACCGGCGAGCTGATCTTTCAGCGCATCCGGCCAGTCGCCGCCCGGCTCATAGTCATAGGCGTCGCGCAGCGTCACGGTTCCGGCCCAGCTTGCGCCGGGCTCCCACCATTCCGTCGAACGGGCAATGTCGAGATAGTAATGCTCGGCAGGGGCCAGCACGACCTGATAGCCCTGTTCGGCCAGAGCGCGGCCGCTCTTCGATTCCTTCCATGCGACAAGCAGCGCGCCGTCCACATCGAGACCGCCGCCAAGCGCGCCCTCTTCCCAGACTGCGATATCGCGACCGCGCTCGCGCAGCATCTCCTGCACGCGTTTCAGGAAATAGGACTGCAGCGAGAAGGTCTCGACCTTGCCGAACAGTTTTTCACCCAGCGCGCGGGCGAGCGGGGATTCCAGCCATGCGCCCTCGGCCACTTCGTCCGCGCCGGCGTGGATGTAGCGTGCCGGGAAGATGTCCACCAGCGTGTCGAACACATCGCCGAGGAAGGTCCAGGTGGCGTCGACCGCGGGGTTGAGCGCGTTGTTCGGGAAGTATTGCACCGAGCGATAGTAGATGCGGTTCTCACCCGGATCGCAGAGCTGGGGCAGCGCGCGCAGCACGCAGTAGCAATGGCCGGGAATGTCGATCTCGGGAATGATCTCGATGCCGAGCCCCGCGCCATGGGCGACCAGCGCGCGCATGTCGTCGCCGGTGTAGAAACCGCCGGAACGCTCTGCCGGCGTGCCCAGAAGCGGCGGCAGGATTTCGTTGCCGCCGCGAAACGCGGTGCGCTCTGTCAGCGCGGGCCAGCCCGGAATTTCAAGACGCCACGCCTCGTCATCGTTCAGGTGGATGTGGAAGTGGTTCAGCTTGTTCCAGGCGAGGCAGTCGAGGAAGTCGTTGAGGTCCTGCATCGGATAGAACTGGCGGGCGACATCGAGATGCGCGCCGCGCCAGCCGAAACGCGGCCTGTCGCTGATCGCGCCGCTGGCCGGCAGGGTGAACTCGTCCGGGCGAAGCCGTGCGCCGCGCAGCATCTGTCCCAGCGTGATGAGGCCGTGGCGGAAGCCGTTTTCATCACCGGCGCTGAGCGCGATGTCTTCCGCGTTGAAAGTGATCGCATAGGCGCCATCGCCCAGATCGGGACCGGCCGTCGTCGTCACCACATGTCCGCCGTCGTGGCCGAACAGCGCCTCCTCACCGGCGAAGAGGCGGCCTGCAAGCGCGCTGACCACCGAGAACGCTTTCTGCGCATCCGGCGTGGCCCCGGCTGCGAGCACGAAGGGTGCAGCCGTGTCACGCCGGCCATCCACCTGAACGTCCAGCGGTGCGGGAATGACGGAGACGGGGGCCGCCCCTTCCGGCAGCGCGGTCGGCTCGAGTTTTTCCCAGTTCGGCTCGCCGGGAACGCCATTCAGCGTCATTGGTTCGACGTCCACGGGGCAGGTGGTTCCGTCTTTCAGAATGAGATGCGCGCTCTTGGGGCCATAGGTGTAGTGGCGCAGCACATGGCTCAGCCGGTCTGCCCGAATGACCCAGCTTTCGCCCGGCGCAAGCACTGCGCCGCTCGGCTGGAGGAACACGTGGTAGTTGGAAAGCTGGTCGGCAAGCGTCGCCCCCTCGATCTCGCAATCGGGATGAATGCGGAAGAGCGAGGTGGTGGCGAGCTGCGCGCCGCTGATGGGCGCGCCTTCGGTCATTTCGAGCTTCAGCTCGATCACGCGGCGCTCTGCGTCCCAATTGGTCAGCAGGCGGCAGGCATGGCTGTTCGGCATCGGTGTTCCTCCCGAAAAAAGAATGCTTGGATTGATGGATTTCAGAGATCGGCGGCGGTGGGCTGGTCCTGCCGCTGTCGGGGTGAGTTGGCGATCCGCAGATGCTCACGCAGGCGCGCGAGATCGGCGGCGAGTTTCTGCGCTTCGGCCTGCCGGTCGGCAGCCTCCGCGCGGGCAAGGGTGAACTCGGCCGAGCGCACCACATCGCGCCAGCGCGGGTTGAGCGGCAGCGTTTCGATCAGCAGATATTTGTCGAGCGTGCGGGTCTGCAGCGATGTCTTGTCGAGGCTGACGCGCCAGATGCCGCTCTCCTCGGCAAATTCGATCCGCTCCTTGCCGGTCACGTCGCGCCACAGGTTGAGGCTGCCCGTCATCACCTGCACGATGAGGGCACGATAGGCTTCATCCGACGCAGGGCCGGGCTCGGCCTGCGCTTCGCCGGCCATTACCGGCAGCGCGCTGTCGATGGCGCCGCGCACCGAAACGAGCAGGTTCTCGGCCTCCAGCGAGGCGTCGCTCAGAACGAGCGCCATGCCCGCGCCCGCTTCGGGCTCCAGCTCGAACGCATTGATGGTGAACTCGCGCCCGCCCAGATGCAGCGTGGCGCTGCTTTCGCCATCCACCCGGCACTGGGTGTCGAGCAGCGCGGCCATGTCCGACGGCAGCAGGAGAGACAGGGGCGTGGCGCGGTCGAGCGGGCGACTGAAGATCGTCTCCGCAGCCCGGTTGGCATAGGTGATGATCGTCTTGTCGTTGACGCAGACAAGACCGGCTTCCAGCGCGTCGAGCAGGCGCGCCATGCGGCGCTGCGACAGGCGCAATGCGTCTTCGACCTGGATGCGGCGATCCACCTCGTCGCGCAGTTCCTGATTTTCCTCCGCACGGCTGCGGGCGCGCGAGGCGTCGATCAGGGTGGAGATGCGCGTCAGAAGCTCATCCTTGACGAAGGGCTTCACCACATAGTCGTTCGCACCCGCCTCGAAGCCGGCGATCATGTCGCGCGTGCGGCTGCGCGCCGTAACCATGATGATGGGCAGGTCGATCAGCGAGAACTGGCGGCGCAGCCTGCGCGCCACTTCGAGGCCCGAGAGATCGTCCATCATCACGTCGAGGATGAGAAGGTCGGGCTTGTGTTCCAGAACGGCCTCGATGCCGTCGCGGCCATTGTCGGCGCAGATGACGCGATAGCCCTGCGGCAGGAGCACGTTGCGCAGCACCTGTAAATTGATCGGCTCGTCATCCACCACAACGATGGTCTGCGCATTGGCGTCGCCGCGCTCGGAGACGGAGGTCTCGAAGGCATCGAGCGCGTTGATGGTCTGGTGCAGGCCGCCGGGATATTTCCCGCGCGCCTGTTCTGCCGCATCGGCGCTGGCGGCGGGAAGCTGCAACACGAAGCGCGAGCCCTTGCCCGGCTCGCTGGTCGCGGTCAGCGTGCCGCCAAGCAGGGCCGCAAGATTGCGCGCGATGGCGAGGCCGAGGCCGGTCCCGCTCTTCTTCTGCGTGACGTCGCCGGATTCGGCCTGTTCAAGCGGCTGGAAGATGCGCTCCAGATTTTCGGGCGAGATGCCGCGTCCGGTGTCTTCCACGGCGACGGAAACCGTCGCGCTGTCGCCTTCACCCTCATGCCATGCGGTGACGTGGATGTGTCCGTCATCGACATATTTGATGGCGTTGCCGATGAGATTGTAGAGGATCTGCTCAAAGCGCACCGGGTCGGCGATCACCGGCGGCGTCACATCGGGAATGTCCACCCTGAGGCTCACCGGCTCGCCGGAAAGCAGCGGCTCGGAGAGAAGCAGAACCTGGCGCACGCTGGTGGCCACATCGACGCCCTGAATGTCGAGCCGCATGCGGCCCTGACGGATGCGGTAGAGGTCGAGCAAATCGTCCACGAGGCGCGACAGGCGGCGCGCCGAGAAGGTGATGAGCTGAAGCTGGTTGCGTTGTGTCGGTGCGATGTCGCCGGCCGCACCCGCAGCCAGTGTTTCGGAGATGCCGATAATGCCGTTGAGCGGTGTTCTCAGCTCATGCGAGGTGTTTGCGAGGAACTGGTCCTTCATGCGGTCGGCCTGTTCCAGCTCCGCATTCTTCTCGCCGATCTCGCGGATATGCACTTCCAGTTCGCGGTTCTTCTGGCTGATGAGTTGAAGCTGATCGCGCAGCGCATCGCGCATGCGGGCGACGGAATGGGAGAGCCTCGCGAATTCCGTCGGCTTGTCGAATTTCGGCAGGCTCATGTCCAGCGCGCCATCGGCCACGGCCTCTGCCGCATCGGTGACGGATTTCAGGGGGCGCGTCTGTGAGCGGGCGAGATAGTAGGACAGAAGCAGGATCAGCGGCAGCGCGAGTGCCGCCAGCGCCAGGATGAGGTTGCGCAGTCTGGTGCTCGCTGCGAAGGCCGATGCGGCGTCTGCATCGACGGCGAAGAGCCAGGTGGCGTCGGGCAGGAGAAGATGCGTCCATGCCGAAAGGACGGGTGCGCCGAGCAGTCCCGTTTCGAGCATCGTCACACCGCTTTTCGCTTCCATCTCCTCCGGCACGCTGGCGCTCACGCCGGTCTTGAGGGCAGGGGCCGAAGAGGCGATGACGGCGCCGCGCGACGAGATGAGGCTGAGCGTGCCGTTGACGCCTTCATGCCCACCCAGAAGGGCGGCAAGCTTGCTGGCGGGCAGGCGCAGAATGGCCGCGCCGCTGGCGCGTTGATAAAGGCTCACGCGAACAGCGAAATAGGCGGCGAATTCGCCGGTGCGCGGATCGCGCGCAAAATCGTAAAACACGATGTGCCGGTCGTCGGGCGCGGAGCGCAGCTCCATCAGCGCGCTGGAAAGCGTTGAATCGCCTTTGGTCAGGAGGCTGCCCAGATAATCGTCCTTGAAAACGGAATAGACGACCCGCCCGCGCGCATTGACGAGATAGACATTGTCGAACTCGGAGCTTTCAACAAAGGTCAGATATTCTTCGTGGAACTGGCTGTGCGCATTGGCGTAGGCGAGGGCTTCGCGCAGGAGCCGGTCATGGCTGGGCGCTTCGGCCCGCGCCGGCTCGTTCGGCCCGACCTCGAACAGGCTGCGCAGCTCCTCCGCCGCCTGCTCCTCATCGGGCGCCATCTGGCTCATGGCGTAGCTGAAACCGTAAAAATCGCCAATCGAGTAGCGCGCTATATTGGTCTGGGCGAGGCTTTCGGCCTGCCGCTTGGCGAAAGACACATATTGTGTCAGTTCACTGGTCTTGGCATCGCGCGCAAAGGCGATCTTCTCGAAGGTTTCGCGTGCAATGTTTGCGTTGACGAGGGAGTAGAAGGCGGCAGCGCTGATCGCCAGCGGCACGATCGATACCGCAAGCAAGACCAATAAGAGCCGCGCCTGGAAACCGGCCGGTAAAATCCTGCGCCAATTCATGTAATCCTCCCGAGACGGCAAAAAGCACGCCTTTCAATGAATACGCTAGCGAAAGCCGAAGGCTCCGCCAAGACCGCGAGCCACGCCCGAAGGCGAATGCAACGAAACTGACGAAATTTACGAAATAGACGGTGGCATTAGATTGGTCCTATCTACCAGAATGACTGGACTGTTCTTGCCGGCGCGTGTCGCGCCAGGGTGGAGCCTTTGGCGGAGCAGTAGAAGAGGGCGGACGGTCCGCCCGGACTCTTGAGGGAGGAAAGCATGAAACATTCGTTGACGGCCGGGCTGGTCCTTGCCGCCGGTATTCTGCAGATGCAAGCGGCCGCGGCTGAATCCGTTCTCACGGCCCTGCCGATCCAGCGCACGGCGTGGATTGAAAACTACAATCCCTTCAACCAGTCCTCGCGACTGCCTTCGGTCAACGACTTCATCTACGAGCCGCTGATCATCTTCAATACCCTGAAAGGCGGTGAGCCGAATTATCGGCTGGCGACGGGTTATGAATTCTCCGAAGATCTTAAGACGCTGACCGTCACCCTGCGGGACGGCGTGACCTGGTCCGATGGCGAGCCCTTCACGGCTGATGACGTGGTGTTCAGCCTCAATCTGGTGAAGGAGAACAAGCCGCTCGACATCTATGGTCATGGCAAGCTCGTCGATACGGTCGAGGCTGTGGACGACAAGACCGTCCGCTTCCAGTTGAGCGATGCCAATTCCGGCGCGATCTACTCCATCGTCCGTCTGGCGATCGTGCCCGAGCATGTCTGGTCAAGCGTCGAAGACCCGGTGACCTTCACCAACCCGAACCCGGTCGGCACCGGCCCGCTGACGGAGATCCGCCGCTTCACGCCGCAGGAATACATCCAGTGCCGCAATGAAAAATACTGGGATGCGGAGACCCTCAAGGTCGACTGCATGCGCTTCCCGCAGATCGCCACAAACGATCAGGCGCTGGCGGCTGCCGCCCGTGGCGAACTGGACTGGATGGGCTCGTTCCTGCCAGACATCGAAAAGACCTTTGTCGGCAAGGATCCCGAGAACCACAAATACTGGTTCCCGGCCGGCTCGCTCGTCATGTTCAACGTGAACATGGAATCCAAGAACGAAGGCAACCGCGAAGCGTTCAGCGACGTGGATTTCCGTCGCGCCGTTTCCATGTCGCTTGACCGTGAAGCCATGGTCGACATTGCCGGCTACGGCTACCCGACCATCAACCAGTATCCGTCCGGTCTCGGTCAGGCCTACCACTCCTGGAACAACCCGGAAGTGGATGCCGAGTATGGCAAGTTCACCCGCTATGATGTCGAGGGCGCCAAGGCGCTTCTGGCCGAGGCGGGCTACAAGGACACCGATGGCGACGGCAATCTGGAAACGCCGAGCGGCAAGAAGATCTCGTTCAACATCATCGTGCCGAATGGCTGGACCGACTGGATCAACACGGTGCAGCTGGCGGTGGAAGGTCTGACGGCGATCGGCATCGAGGCCCAGGTGGCCACGCCCGAGCATGCGGTCTGGTCGGAAAGCCTGATCAACGGCAATTTCGACATGGCCATGAACGCCTACTTCACCGGTGTCACGCCGCATTACCAGTATGATCTGGGCCTGCATTCGCAGAACCAGGGCAAGACCCGCTTCGGCGCGACACGTTACTACAATGAAGAACTCGACGGCCTGCTGGACTCCTTCTTCCAGACCGTTGATGCGGAGAAGCAGCGCGCGATCATGAACGACATCCAGATGGAAGTCGGTCGTGACATGCCGTTCATCGCCGTGTTCAACAACCCGCTCTGGTACCAGTACAACACCAAGCGCTTCACGGGTTTCTTCAGCGCCGAGAATCCTCAGGCCAAGCCCGTCGTTCACGACGAGACGCCGGAGCGTCTCCTCCACCTGCTCTCCCTGCGTCCGGTCGAAGATTGATCCAATCCTCGATCTGACTGCATCCTCCCCCCTTCTCCCCGTTCGCGGGGAGAAGGGTTCCACGGAGGGGAAACCGGGAGCTGACGCGGGGCCTTCGCCCCGCCTTCAGAAAAGACGCCGTGGCCTTCGGGCCGCCTGACGGCGCACAGAGCAGGGGGACACCATGCGCTTCATTCTGCGCCGGCTGGCGTTCTATCTCGTTGCCTTTCTGGTGGCGGCCACATTCAATTTCCTCATACCGCGGCTGATGCCGGGCAATCCGGCAGACGTCATGCTGGCCCAGGCCCAGGGCACCATTCCGCCCGAGGCGCGCGAGGCGCTGATGGAGACATTCGGCTTCATCAACGAACCCCTGTATCTGCAATATCTCAAATATCTGGGCTCGATCTTCACCTGGGATTTCGGCCTTTCCGTCAAATACTACCCGACGCCGGTGTTCGACCTGCTTGCCCGCGCGCTGCCGTGGACACTGTTCCTCACCGGAACGGCGACGCTTCTGGCCTATGCGCTCGGCACGCTGTTCGGCATTCGCGCCGCCTGGCGGCGTGGCAGCGGGTTCGACAGTTTCATGTCCCCGCTGGCGCTGGCGCTGCAATCCATCCCGCCGGTGGTGATCGCGATCACGGCGATGTTCCTCTTCTCCGTCTCGCTCAACTGGCTGCCGGCCGGCTATGCATTCGACCCTTCGCTTGAGCCGTCGCTCAGCGGGCCGTTCCTGTCCTCCGTGTTCTTTCACGCGCTGATGCCGGTCCTGTCGCTCAGCATCGTTCTGGTGGGCGGCTACCTCATCACCATGCGCAACAATATGATCGGCCAGCTCGGCGAGGATTACGTGCATCTGGCGGAGGCGAAGGGGCTTTCGGATGCCCGCGTGCGCTACAATTATGCGGCGCGCAACGCCTTCCTGCCGTCCATCACCGCCTTTGCGATCAGCCTTGGCTCGGTGTTCGGCGGCTCGCTCATCACCGAGGTGGTGTTCAACTATCCGGGGCTCGGAAACCTGCTCTACATGGGGGTGATCGCCCGCGATTTCCCGCTCATTCAGGGCCAGCTTCTCATCATGACGCTCGCCATGCTGAGCGCAAACTTTGCCGTCGACATCGCCTATGTGGCGCTCGACCCGCGCTTGAGGAGGGCGTGATGCTCAATCTCCTGAAGATCTTCGTGCGCAACCGCAAGGCAGCCTTTGGCGTCTTCATCGTCGTGTTCTACGTGGTGGTGGCGCTGGCCGCGCCGCTCATCACCGACCACGATCCCAACAAGCGCGTGAGCCGTCCGCATCAGCCGCCGAGCGCGGAATATGTGATGGGCACCACCCGCATGGGCCGCGATGTCTACACCCAGCTCGTGTGGGGCACGCGCACTTCGCTCATGGTCGGCATTCTGGCCGGGATCATCGTCACGCTGATCGGCACCGTGGTGGGCCTGACCGCCGCCTATTATGGCGGCGCGACGGACGAGACGCTCAATTTCGCAACCAATGTGGTGCTGGTGCTGCCGCAATTGCCGCTGCTTCTGGTGCTGGCGGCGTTTCTCGGGCAAGTGGGACCGCTCTCCATCGCCATCATCATCGGCCTGACATCATGGGCGTGGGGCGCGCGCGTGACACGCGCACAGGCCATGACGCTGAAGAACCGCGAGTTCATTCAGGCTTCGCAGCTGATCGGCGAGCCTGTCTGGCGCATGATCCTGGTGGAAATGCTGCCGAACCTCCTGTCGATCATCGGTTTCAACTTCATCGGCAGCGTGATCTTCACCATCATCACCCAGGCCACGCTGGAGTTCCTCGGGCTCGGCGATCCGCTCTCCGTCTCGTGGGGCACGATGCTCTACAACGCCAAGAACGCCTCGGCGATCACCGTCGGTGCATGGTGGGAGATGGCCGCACCCTGCGTCGCCATCGTCATCATCGGCGTGGGCCTGTCGCTGCTCAATTTCGGCGTTGACGAGATTTCCAATCCAAGGCTGCGCACGCTGGGCGCCATCGGCAAGGCCATGAAGCTGCAGAAGAAGCTCGACCGCGCGCGTCTTGCAGAGAAGGAGGCATGAGCATGGAGACCGCAACGCCGCTTCTCTCGGTTCAGAATCTGTGCGTCGACTACCTGACGCCGAATGGCACGTTCCGCGCCGTGCGCAATGTCTCGCTCGACATCGGGCAGAACGAGATCCTCGGGCTTGCCGGCGAAAGCGGGTGTGGCAAGAGCACCATCGCCTTCTCGATCATGCGGCTCCACCGGCCGCCGGCCTTCATCAGCGATGGCAAGATCCTGTTCGAGGGTGAGGATGTTCTCGCCTTTTCACGCCGCCGGCTCGAGGCGTGGCGGTGGAGCGGGGCGTCCATGGTGTTCCAGAGCGCGATGAACTCGCTCAACCCGGTGCTGACGGTGTTCGAGCAGTTCCGCGACATGCTTGCCCGCCACGAGAAGATGGGGCGCGACGCTGCCCGCGCGAAAGCCGCTGAAATGCTGGCCATGGTCGGCATCCCCGAAGACCGGCTCGACTCGTTCCCGCACCAGCTTTCCGGCGGCATGCGCCAGCGGGTGGTGCTCGCCATGGCGCTGACGCTCAAGCCGCGCCTCGTGGTCATGGATGAGCCCACCACCGCGCTCGATGTGGTGGTGCAGCGCGAGATCCTGCAGGAGATCGTGGCGCTGCGCAAAACGCTCGGCTTCTCGGTACTTTTCATCACGCATGATCTGGCGCTGATGGCGCAGTTCGCCGACCGCATCGCGATCATGCTGGAAGGGCGCATCGTCGAGCAGGGCGAGGCGCGCAGCCTGGTGGCCGATCCGCAGCACGAATATACGCGCAAGCTCTGGGCAGCCATGCCGCGCATTGAGGGAGCAGCCGCATGAACGCCCCGCTTCTGTCGCTTGAAGGCGTGTCCAAGACCTTCCATGTGCGCCCGGTTCTGGGCGCGGTGCGCCGCGTGGATGCGCTGCGCAATGTCACCTTCTCCATCGAACCCGGCAAGGCGCTGGCGCTGGTCGGCGAAAGCGGGTCGGGCAAGAGCACCTGCGGGCGCGCCGTGATCCGCCATTTCGAGCCAAGCGCCGGCACCGTCCGGTTTCGCGGCGAGAACATTTTTGAAAACCGCACCCGCAGCGGCGACCGCGCCTATCTGCGCGCGGTGCAGATGGTGTTTCAGGACCCGTTCTCCTCGCTCAACCCCACCCACACGATCCGTCACCATCTCGAACGCCCGTTGCGGCTGCATGGCGGGACGGCGGATCTCGAAGCGCGGCTTCGCCAGACGCTGGCCGATGTGGAGCTTGATCCCGACACCACGCTTGAGAAGTTCCCGCACCAGCTCTCCGGTGGCCAGCGCCAGCGTGTCAGCTTCGCCCGTGCGCTTGCGGTGGGCGCGGAGCTGATCGTTGCCGACGAGCCCACCTCCATGCTCGATGTGTCGATCCGCAAATCGGTGCTCGACCTGATGCGGCGCTTGAAGGAAGAGCGCAACATTGCCTTCCTCTACATCACGCACGATATCGCGACCGCTCACTACATCGCCGAGGAAACGGCGGTGATGTATGCCGGGCAGGTGATGGAGCGTGGCCCGTCCGATGCGGTTATCCGCAATCCGCGCCATCCCTATTCGCGCCTTCTCATTTCCGCCGTGCCCGATCCGGCGAAGCGTTTCGACGACGCCGATGGCGACGGGCTTGCCTTTACGCGGCAGGCGGAGGCCGTGCGGTCACGTGCGGCGCGTCCCATCTCCGGTTATCGTGAAGTTGCGCCAGACCATTTCGTTGCCTATTCGGATGCAGACCATGACTGATATGCTCGTGCCCCTCTACAAGCTCCCGCCGGCCAAACCCGTGGCCGAGGGCATTGTCATTCGCCGCGCCATCGGGCCGGAAATGCATGTCGTGTGCGATTTCGCCGAGAAGCATTTCAGCCGCAACTGGGCCAGCGAGTGCGCCGTGGCCATGGCGGCGCAGCCCGCCAATGTTCTGGTCGCGGTGGAAGACGGAAAGCTTCTGGGCTTTGCCTGCTACGACGCCACGGCGAAGGGCTTCTTCGGTCCGACCGGCGTTGACGAGGCCGCGCGCGGGCGCGGCGTCGGGGCGGCGCTGCTCATGGCCACGCTCCAGGCTATGCGCGATGCGGGCTATGTCTATGGCGTGATCGGCAGCGCCGGGCCGATCGAATTCTACAAGAGCCAGTGCGGCGCAATCGAGATTCCCGATTCCACCCCCGGCATCTATGGCGACATGCTGCGCTGAGCGGCTGGCGCTGCGGCATGAGGTCGTGGCCGGTCAATCTTGCCGATTTGATTGGTCCTGACCCTATGCCTCGCCCGAAAATGATTTATACGTGGCGCCGAAACGCATCCTTTGAACTGGTGGATGAAAATGTCGAACCGCGTTGCCTGGCACGAACTGTCGAAACTGTCTGCTGAAGAGCGCAAGACGCTCCTCACACGAACGGAAGACGATCTCACCCATTTCCTGGAGAATGTCGCGCCCATCATCGAGGCGGTGCGCAAGGAAGGCGATGTGGCGCTGGCCCGCTTCGCGCGCATGTTCGACAAGGCCCAGGTCGAGCCGGACGCGATCGCTGCGACGGAAGAGGATTTCGACGCTGCGTTCAAGACGCTCGATCCGGAGATGATCGAGACGCTGGAATTCTGCGCCGACAACATTCGCCGTTTCCACGAGGCGCAGCGCCCGCAGGAAATGTGGATGAAGGAAATCCGCCCCGGCGTTCTGGTGGGCGAGCGCGCCACGCCCATTGACAGCGTTGCGCTCTATTCGCCGCGCGGCAAGGGCACCTTCCCCTCCATGACGCTCATGACGGCGATCCCGGCCGTGGTGGCCGGCGTGCCGATGCCCATCGTGCTCACCCCGCCCGGACCGGACGGCAAGGTGGATGCGGCGACGCTGGTTGCCGCGCGCATTGCCGGCGTGAAGCATGTCTACAAGGCCGGTGGCGGTCAGGCGGTTGCTGCTGCCGCATTCGGCACGGACACGGTGCCGCGCTGCGCCAAGTTCGAAGGTCCCGGCAGCCCGTGGATCGCCGCTGCCAAGCGGCTGCTTCAGGGGCAGATCGCCTCGCGGCTTCCCGCCGGCCCGACCGAGAGCATCGTGCTCGCTGATGAGAGCGCCGATCCCGAGATCGCGGCGCTCGACCTGCTGGTCGAGGCCGAACACGGCAGCGACAGCTCCAACTTCTTCGTCACCTGGTCGCGCGAGGTTGCAGAAAAGGTGCGCGATGCGCTGCCGAAATACTGGGCGGAGATGAGCGCCGAGCGCGTGCGCTACTCCTCCGATGTTCTGGGCGGCACAAGCGGTGGCATCGTTCTGGCGGACACGCCGGAAGAGGCGTTCGCCTTCGTCAACGATTACGCGCCGGAGCACCTTCAGATCCTGTCCAAGACGCCGTTCGAATATCTGTCGCACGTGCGCAATGCGTCGGAAATCCTGCTGGGCGAATATGCGGCGGGGTCCATGGCCAATTACGCGATGGGGCCGAACGCCGTTCTGCCGACGTCGGGCATGGCGCGGGCGCATTCGCCGCTCGGCGTGCACGACTTCATGAAGACCTCGTCCATCGGTCACGTGACCGCACAGGGCTATGCGGAGTTTGCGCCTCATACGCTGCGCTTTGCCCGTTATGAGGGCTTCGATGCGCATGGCAACGCCGTTACGCGGCTGCGCAACAACCACGTCGAAAAAGGCGAGTAGGCAAGTGCGGGAAGAATGACGGGCGCGCCGGGGTCCGGTGCGTCCTTCGCTCATCGCGCTTCCTTGCCTCACGGCCAATGGGTGTCCCACATGCTGCCCCTGTCTTCGCTTGGAGAGCGCATAGCGATCCTCGGTCCGTCCAATGCGGGCAAGTCGACGCTGGCCATCGCCCTTTCCGAAAAACTTGGCGTGCCGCCGGTTCATCTCGATCAGCTGCAGCACCTGCCAAACACCGACTGGCAGCCGCGACCGGAGGCCGAGTTCGCGGCGCTGCACGATGCGGCCATTCTTGAAGATGGCTGGGTGATGGAAGGCAATTACTCGCGCCTGATGCCGCAGCGTCTGGCGCGGGCAACCGGCGTCATTCTGGTCACGTCCAGCCCGTGGCTGCGCATTGCGCGCTATTTCAGACGCACGCTCGCCAACCGGTCTGATCGCGCGGGACATCTGGAAGGCGCGCAGGACAGCGTGAAGTGGGCGATGATCCACTGGATCCTCGTGAAGACCCGCAACAGCGACGCCAAATATGCCGAGGTCGTGCGTGGCTCCGGTCTGCCCGCCGTCGAGTGCCACACGGCGGGTGCGCTCAATGCGCTTTACCGGGACTGGGACCTGCCTGCACCGCGATAGGCATGCTTCACGCAGCGAACCGTTTTGCTCCACGCAAAAAGATGACGCCCATCGCCAGATCCACCGCGCTCATGGCGACACCGGCAAATGCGACTTCACCAAGAGACCAGGCGGCTGTCATGAGGCCGAAGAACACGATCTTGCTCACACCAAAGATCACGAGCACCGGTGTGTGAAGCGTCGTCGCGCGGGCCTGCCAAAGGCCGACAAGGGCAAACAGCAGAATGTTCGTCGCGATGAAGCCTGAATACAGGAAGGGCACATCCGTGGGCAGCGCCGCCATGCCGCCGAACTGTGCGGGGAACATGAATGTGGCGAAGCCCATGAGGTTGTAGAAAAACGTGAAGAACAGGGTGTTGCGCAGAAAGCGTTCAGACATTGCGTGGGTCCGGTTCCAGGGCGAAGGATAAGCGCCGGTGAAAGACGCGGGGGCAGGTTTTTTGTCTTTCACCGGCGGCAGGATCAGGAGGCCATCAGGGTGAGAAAGTTGGGCTGGCCGTTCGATGCGGTCAGGCCGCCATCGACCGGCAGAATGACGCCGGTGATGAAGCTTGCCTGATCGCTGGCGAGAAAGGCCACCGCGTTTGCGACCTCGAAGGGCTCGACGATCCGGCCCATGGGGATGCGATCCGCAAAGGCCTCCAGCGCGCCGCGCTTGCCTTTCAGGCCGTTGACCAGGCGTGTGTTCGCCGTAGCAGGGGCCACTGCGTTGACGCGCACGCCTTTCGGCCCGAGTTCCAGCGCCATGCCCTGCGTCATCAGCGTCACGGCACCCTTCGAGGCGTTGTAGCCATACATGCCCCAGTCGGCGCGCATGCCCGAAACGGACGACATGTTGACGATGTTGCCTCCCGACCGGCGCAGGGCGGGAAGGGCTGCAAGAGAGACGTGACGCAGGCCGCTGACATTGATGGCCAGCATGGCTTCGAAATCGTCGTCGCTCAGCGTGTCCACCGTTCCCGGATTGGCCACGCCGGCATTGTTGACGAGAACGTCGATGCGCCCGAAGCGCGTCAGGGTCTCGGAGATCAGGCGTTCTGCTTCCGCCTTCACGGAGATATCCGCAGCGACGGCCATGGCCCGTTCCGGGCCGAGCTTTGCGACCATCTCATCAAGGTTGGACTGTTCGCGACCGTTGACGACGACCGAGAAGCCGTCTTCGGCAAAACGTATCGCGATGGCGCGGCCAAGGCCGGTTCCGCCACCGGTGACGATGGCAACTTTGTTGTCGGACATGATCCTGTCCTTTCAATTGGGGTTGGGGGAAATAGGGGGTTGAGGGTCTGGTCAGGCGGCTTCGATAAGCTTCCTGAGTTCATCTTCATCGCGGCGGGAGAGCGAGGTCGTGTGGATCCTGCCCTTGCCGCGATAGGCGCTCAGACCGTCCATCACCTTGTCGATTGTCACATCGCGGACGAGCATGAACACCATGGCTTCGTCCTTCTCCAGGCTCGCGGCGACATCGCGCATGAAGCGGTCATCGATGCCGATATCCGTGAACTTGCCAGCCAGTGCGCCGGTGCCCGCACCGATCACGAGGCCGGCCAGAGGGGCGAGGAAAAGGAAGCCGATGAGCGTGCCCCACCAGCCGCCGCTCAGGGCGCCGGCCCCGGTCAAGCTGACGGGCTGGTGCAGTTTGGGCTTGCCCTTCTCGTCCTTGGTCACGACGACAATGTCGTCCAGGGCGAGCAGATAATCGGACTGCATGGCAGCCAGATCCGAACGCAGGGCGAAGGCCGTTGCATCATCCTTGAAACTGATCGCGACAAGCTTGGACATCATGATCTCCTTGGTCAGACAATTTCTTCGGCAGCCTCATCGCTGCCCGTGACCTGAAGATCGGTGTTGCCATGCCAGAAAACCAATTATCGGATTTTTGAATAGGCATAAGATATGTTATGCCTCGAACATGTCGATCACGCATCTGAGAAGCTTCGTCGAGGTCTACCGCCAGGGTTCTGTCAGTCGGGCCGCGCATGAGCTTGGGCTCACCCAGCCAGCCGTCACCGGGCATATCGCCAGTCTTGAAGCGCAGCTTGAGCGCAAGCTTTTCACGCGCCACGCCCGTGGCGTGACGCCGACGGTCATTGCCGACGAACTGGCCAGCCGCGTCACCGGCGCCATCGATGTGGCGGAGAATGTTCTGGCGGAGGTGCGGGCGCGCTCCATGCGTGTTTCCGGCACGATCCATCTCTGCGGCCCGTCGGACATTCTGTCCGATCTCATTACCGACCGGATCAAGACCCTGATGCACAGCAATCTGGCGGTGCAGCTTCACCCCGCCGTTGATGACGAGCCACCCCGCATGCTGGTCGAGGGGCGGTCAGACTTCGCCTTTGCGGTCAAGGTGCCGGATGATCCACGGATCGAGGCTGCGCTCTATGGCCGTGAGGAACTGCTGCTGGTGGCTGCGCCTGAGGTCGTGGAGCGGATCGGGCGTGAAACGGCGCTATCGGAAGCGCTGCAGGAGGTTCCGTTCCTCTCCTATGATCTGCAGCGCTATCTGATCCGCATGTGGATCGAGCACAATCAGATGTCCATCGGCAATGCGGAAGAGGCGGTCACGACGCCCGATCTGAGAGCGCTCAGGAACTTCGTGGTCGAAGGATTCGGCTGGAGCGTTCTGCCGCGCTATCTGGTGGCCGCGCATCTGCGCTCCGGTGCGCTGGACGTGATCGCAGGGCCACGCGGCAATCCTGAAATCGCCTATTACCTGCTGTGGCTCAAAAGCGCGATGCGCAATCCCAGAACGGCAAGGGCCAAGGCGCTGCTTTTGCAGCCGCCGGGCGATGGAGAGGCTCTCTAGGCCTTCGCCACGCATGATCCGCAATTGCCGCGGATCTCTATCGTGGTCTTGGCCGGCTTGAAGCGGTGGCTTCTGGCCCAGCCGTCGAGCCGGTCCTTCACAATCTCGTCGGAAAATTCTTCCACCTTGCCGCAGGCCTCGCAGATGGCAAAGGCGATCAGTTCCTTTTCGTGACAGTTCGGGTGCGCACAGGCGACGAAAGCGTTTAGGCTTTCCAGCCGGTGCACAAGGCCCATCTCGGTCAGCTTGTCGAGCGCACGATAGACCTGCAGCGGCGCGCGCAGGCCATCGCCGCGCAGCCGGTCGAGGATCGTGTAGGCGCTGAGAGGAGCCTCTGCGCCGGAGAGCGTTTTCATCACCAGCGCCTGGTTGCGTGTCAGGTCGGCACTCATGGCTTGGTCTCCGTTGCGCGATCATCGGTTTCTGCCCGTGGCGACGGCATGAGACTGACGAGAAACAGCGCCAGCGCAGCCACCACTATGGAAGGTCCGGACGGTGTATCGAATTGCAGCGACGCCGTCAGCCCACCGATGACCGAAAGTGCACCGGCAATGGCGGCCAGAACGGCCATCATCTCCGGCCCGCCGGCAAAGCGGCGGGCGGTGGCGGCGGGAATGATGAGCAGCGCGGTGATGAGCAGAATGCCCACCAGCTTCATGGCGATGGCGATGACCGCCGCCATGAGGAGCATGAAGATCAGGCGCGAGCGCTCGGGTTTCAGCCCCTCGGCCTGCGCGATGTCGGTGTTGACGGTGGCTGCCAGAAGCGGCCGCCAGAGCCAGATCAGCAGCCCGAGAACAACCGCGCCGCCGCCATAGATGACGGCGATGTCGAGTTTCGAGACGGCGAGAATGTCGCCGAACAGAAAGCCCATCAGATCCACGCGCACCCACGTCATGAAGGCCACCATGACGAGGCCGAGCGCCAGTGTCGAGTGCGAGAGAATGCCGAGCAGGGCGTCGGTGGAGAGCGCGCGACGCCGCTCCATGATGATGAGCGCCACCGAGGCGAGCGCGGCCACCAGAAACACGCCGACCATCAGGTTGATTTCCATGACCAGCGACAGTGCGACGCCCAGAAGCGCGGAGTGCGCCATGGTATCGCCGAAATAGGCCATGCGCCGCCACACGACGAAACAGCCAAGCGGGCCGGTTACCAGGGCAAGGCCGACACCGGCCACAAGCGCGCGGGTGAAGAAATCATCGAGCATTGTTTGCTCCCTTCGCCGGCGCGCTGGCGTCGCACGCATGGTCGTGATGGTGGTGACCATCCTCGGGATGGCAGTGCTCGGTGATGGTGCCATCGGCATGGCGCACGCGCCCGTCGGCCAGATGCGTGTGGTCGTGGTGATGGCGGTAGAGCGCCAGCGCTTCCGCCGCACGCGTGCCGAAAAGTTTGCGGTATTCGGGGCTGTCCATGACGCTTTGCGGCGCGCCGCGGCAGCACACATGGCCGTTCAGGCAGATCACCGTATCCGTGTCGGCCATGACGATGTGCAGGTCGTGCGAGATCATCAGGATGCCGCAGCCGGTGCGGTCGCGGATCTCGCGAATGAGTTCGTAAAGCGCGGCCTCGCCGGTAAAGTCGACGCCCTGAACGGGCTCGTCGAGCACCAGCAGGTCCGGCTTGCGCAGCATGGCGCGGGCCAGAAGCGCGCGCTGAAACTCGCCACCGGAAAGGGCGGCCACCTGGCGTCCCGCCAGATGCGCCACGCCCGCTGCCGCGAGCGCTGCCTTGATCTCGGCGCTGCCGGCCGGCGCGGTCAGCGTCATCAGGCGCTCGACGGTCAGCGGCAGCGTCCAGTCGATGGCCACTTTCTGCGGCACATAACCTACCCTGAGACCCGGCGCGCGATGCACATGCCCCTCGTTCGGCTGGATGACGCCGATGGCCGTCTTCGCGGTGGTGCTCTTGCCCGAGCCATTGGGGCCGATCAGCGTGACGATTTCGCCGCGCCGCACCGAAAGGTCGACGCCGCGCACCAGCCAGCGCCCGCTGCGGCTCACGCCGGCATTGTGCATCTCCACCAGCATTTCACCGGCGGTTTCGGGGGAGGGGCTTTGTTTTTTCAGCATGTGATTTTTCCGACTTGTCAGCGGATATGGCACACGTTATAGCGTAACGCAAGGATATGTAATGTCATAACATTCACCGAAGTGGTGAAGGTTGGGCGTGCATGCCATGTCCGTCCGTTCAATGCCTACAGGAGCCTTCCATGAAGTCGTTTCGCCTTTCGCTCGCCGCAGCCGCATCCTCCCTTGCGCTGTTGACGCCGGGCGCGTTGACCGGAGCTTTCGCCGCCGACATGCAGGTCGTCACGTCCATCAAGCCCGTGCACTCTCTCGTGGCCGGGGTGATGGAGGGCGTAGGCGAGCCGGCGCTCATCCTGCAGGGCGCCGGTTCGCCGCATACCTATTCGATGCGCCCGTCGCAGGCGCGCATGCTGGCCAACGCGGATCTGGTGTTCTGGGTCGGGCCGGGCCTTGAAGTCTTCCTTGAAAAGCCGCTGGAAACGCTGGCCGGCGAGGCGACGCAGGTGGCGCTTTCCGACAGCGAGGGCCTGACCCTGCTCGAGATGCGCGAGGGCGGCGCGTTCGAAGCGCACTCGCATGGCGACGATCATGATGACCATGACGACCACGGCCACGAAGCGGAAGAAGACGGCCACGATCACGCCCATGATCATGGTCCCGACGCGCATCTCTGGCTTGACCCGGACAATGCGAAGATCATGGTGAGCGCCATTGCCGAGGCGCTCAGTGCGGCCGATGCGGAGAACGCATCTGCCTATGCGGCCAATGCCGCCGCACTCAACGAGCGCATCGCGGCGCTCCAGACCGAGCTTTCCGCCGAGCTGGAGCCCGTCAAAGACCGTCCCTTCATCGTGTTCCACGATGCCTATCAGTATTTCGAGAAGCAGTTCGGCCTTGCGGCAGCCGGTTCCATCACCGTCAGCCCCGAGATCATTCCCGGTGCGCAGCGTGTCGATGAAATCCGCACCAAGGTGCGTGAGCTTGACGCGGCCTGCGTCTTCGCCGAGCCCCAGTTCGAGCCGCGTCTCGTGGAGGTGGTCACCGAAGGCACTGACGCGAAATCCGGTGTGCTCGATCCGCTGGGCGCCGAGATCGAAGATGGCAAGGATCTCTATTTCGAGCTGATGCGCGGCATGGCGGCCTCGCTGAAGACCTGTCTCACGAAATAGGTTCAGGGGCATGGAGGCGATTGCTTCCAGGCCCGCTCATCCGGCCGGGTTCCGAGCCCATTACCAGCCCGGCCGGATGACGGCCCCGTGCCAAAACCCGTTTCAGTAGCCGCCCGCCTCTGGGGTGGCCATGAGTTTCCAGACTTGCCTGGGCCCGGTTCTCTACCGGGGAGAAAGCCGGCTTTTTCTTGTTCAAAATCAGTAACGTTATAACAAATAGGAGAGAAACGATGCGTCCTTCCATAGTCCTTCTGCGTGCAGGGCTTTTGAGCGCAGGTGCGGCGCTCGCCGCGCTGCATCCGGCCCACGCCGATGAGCACGAGGCCTGGCGGCTGTTCGTCGCCGACCACTCCGCGCCGGAGCTTCGTGTGCTTGATGCGGAAAAGGGCGAGACGATTGAAACCTTCTCGCTCAAGTCTCCTGCGCGCGTCTACGCCACGGAGAGCAATGAGACCGTCTTTGCCGTCCAGCGTGACGCCAACACGGTGACGGCGTTCTCCAGCGGCATTCATTTCGACGACCACGGCGATCATGCCGACATGGAAGTCAGCGCTCCCAAGGCGCTCGACGGTTCCGTCGATGGCGACCGGCCGGTGCATTTCGTCTCCCATTATGGCGAGATCGCCCTGTTCTTCGATGGCGAGGGCGTGGCCCGCGTGGTTTCGGAAAAGCAGGTGCAGGACGGCAAGCCCGAATTCCGCGAGCTGAAGACCTCCGCACCGCACCATGGCGTCGTCATTCCCTATGGCGCGCACGCCATCGCGACCGTTCCCAACAGCAAGGATCCGAGCGAGCTGCCCGAGGGTGTGCAGGTGGTGGACGCCAAGGGAGAAGCCGTGGGGGATGCCGCGGCCTGCCCGGGCCTGCATGGTGAAGCCACCTCCGGCAACATCACGGCCATCGCCTGCGATACGGGCCTGCTCCTGGTTTCGGGAAGCCGCAGTGCCGCGCCCGTGATCCAGCATCTCGCCTACACGAAGTCGCTGCCCGACGATCTGAAGGTCTCAACGCTCGCCGGCGGCAAGGCGCTGCAGTACTTCCTCGGCAATTTCGGCAAGTCGAACCTCGTCCTGATCGACCCGGAAGACGAAGATGCCTTCCGCCTGATCGAACTGCCGGTGCGCGCCGTGCACTTCGTGGTAGACCCGGTGCGTCCGAAGTTCGCCTATGTCTTCACCGAGGATGGCAAGCTGAACCGCATCAATGTGTTTTCGGGCAAGATCGACAAGTCGGTTGAGCTGACGGCAGCCTATTCGATGGATGGCCACTGGTCCGATCCGCGTCCGCGCATCGCCGTCACGGCTGAGGAGATCATGGTCACCGACCCGCTCAAGAGCGTTATCCGTGCGGTCGACGCAGATACCTTCGAGAAGGCGCGCGACATTGCCGTTGAGGGCATGCCCTACAACATTGTGGCCGTCGGTGGTTCGGGCGAACAGCACGAAAACCACTGATCCAGGATCTCATCCAAAAAAAGCCCCGGCATTGCCGGGGCTTTTTGCTTTGGGGCAGGGATGTCTCAAAGCGCGGTCAGTGGGCGCAGTCAGTGCGTGCGCTCAGTGGCGCGAAAGCCAGTCGTCGATCTCGCGCTCGGCCTCTTCCTGCGCTTTGCCGTAGCGCTCCTGCAGCTTGCCGGCGAGCTCCTTGCGGTTGCCGCGCACCACGTCGAGATCGTCATTGGTGAGCTTGCCCCAGTTCTGCTGGACCTTGCCCTTGAACTGTTCCCAATTGCCTTCGATCTGATTCCAATTCATGACTTATCCTTCCGCATCTCTGCGGAGTGCACTCCGGTTTGTCTTCATCGGCCTAGGTGTCTCAACAATGCGCGAGCGGTGATGAAGTTCCCGCCTTTTCATAGCCGCGCCCAAATTGAAGCGCTGTATGACAGGCACTAGATTAAGCGGGAAAGGAAGCGATCATGGAAAGCCAGCCCGCCCCCTTTGTGCCGCCGGCGCCCAGCCCGCGCACCAAGCCGCCCTCCACGCTCGAGATGATGCGGATCGTTTATCGCAATCCGCTCGAACTGTGGGGCGAGCCTTCCTACAACGAACCATGGATCAACATTGAGAACACGATTGGCGGGCCGCTGGTCATCGCCAATGATCCGGGGTTGATCCGGCATGTGCTCGTTGACAATGCGAAAAACTACAAGATGGCGCGGGTGCGCCAGAAGATCCTTCGCCCGATCCTGCGCGACGGTCTTCTGACGGCGGAAGGGGCCGTATGGCGGCGTTCGCGCAAGGCCATGGCCCCGGTCTTCACGCCGCGCCACATTGCCGGTTTCGCAAAGCCGATGCTGGAGCGCAGCCGCGCCTTCGTCGAACGCTATGAAGATGCGGCAGGGCCGGTGGATGTGTCGCGCGACATGACGCTCCTGACCTTCGACATTCTGGCGGAGACGCTTTTCTCCGGCGAAATTGCGGGCGAGCCGGGCAGTTTCGCCGAACAGGTGGATCGCCTGTTTGAAACGATGGGCCGCGTCGATCCGCTGGATCTTCTGGGCGCGCCGGACTGGCTGCCCCGCATCACGCGCCTTCTGGGGCGCAACTCGCTCACCTTCTTCCGCAACATCGTGGCCGAGACCATGACTCTACGGAAAGAGAAGATGGCGCGCGGCAGCGATGTGCCGGAAGACTTCCTCACGCTTCTCCTGCGCGCCGAAGGGCCGGAAGGGCTGACGCGCGAGGAGATCGAGGACAACATCATCACCTTCATCGGCGCCGGTCACGAGACCACGGCGCGGGCGCTGGGCTGGACCATCTACTGTCTCGCCGAAGCCCCCTGGGAGCGCGAGAAGGTGGAAGCCGAGATCGATGCGGTGCTCGCCCGCGAGCCCGATCCGGTCAACTGGCTCGACGCCATGCCGCTGACGCGCGCCGCCTTCGAGGAGGCGTTGCGGCTTTATCCGCCTGCACCTTCGATCAACCGCGAGGCAATCGCGGAGGATCGCTACCAAGACCTGACCATCGTGAAGGGCGCGCAGGTGCTTGTCATGCCATGGACGGTGCATCGCCACCGGACGCTGTGGGACAATCCCGACGCCTTCATCCCGTCGCGCTTCCATCCGGGCAACCGGGAGACGCTCGACCGCTATCAGTATCTGCCCTTCGGCGCGGGGCCGCGCGTGTGCATCGGGGCCACTTTCGCCATGCAGGAGGCCGTCATAGCGCTCGCCATCCTGCTTTCCCGCTTCCGTTTCGACACGCTGCCGGAAACGAAGCCATGGCCGGTTCAGAAACTGACCACCCAGCCACAGGGCGGCCTGCCCATGCGGGTGAGCCGGCGCTGAGGAGGCGCAAGGGGTGAAAACTATCCCCCCTGAAACACATTCTCCACATGCACCGGCCAGCGGCGGGGGAGGATGGCGACGAGGTCGAAGCGGAGCGAAAGGCGGGCGTGGTCGGGCTGGCGGCCAAGCCACAGATCGGCGGCGTGTTCGATGCGGATCTGCGCCTGATAGCCGACCGCGTCCATTGCCTGTTCCAGCGTCGGCCGCGCCTTGACCTCGACAATCGCGACCACATCGCCGCGCCGGGCGATCAGGTCTATCTCGCCGAGTTTCGTGCGGTAGCGCCGGGCCAGAATGCGGTAGCCCTTGAGGCGCAGGGCCATTGCTGCGAACCATTCGCCGCGATGGCCGAGCCTGTAGGCCTTGCGCCGCGCCTCAGCCGGCATCGCTTTCGGCCTTCAGCGCCAGAAGCCTCTGATAAAGTTCGGATTTGCGGCCGCCCGTCATGCGCGCCGCCTCGCCGGCGGCCTTGGAGGCCGACATTTCGGTGGAGAGCGACAGAAGCAGCCGGTCGACATCCTCGGCGCTGACGCTTTCCTCTTCCTGCGGCGGCCCGATGCAGACAACGACCTCGCCCTTGGGTGCGCCGGTTTCGGCATAATGTTCGGCCAGTTCGGCCAGTGTGCCGCGGCGGAACTCTTCAAAAGTCTTGGTGAGTTCCCGCGCGACGCAGGCGGAGCGGTCCGCTCCCAGTGTTGCCGCCATGCTGGCAAGGCTGTCGGCCAGCCGGCGCGGGGATTCGAAGAAGATCAGCGTGGCCGGCGTCTGGCGGAAGGTTTCGAGCCGCGCGCGGCGCTGGCCTTCCTTGACCGGCAGAAAGCCGCCGAAGAGAAAGGCATCCGTTGGCAGGCCGGAGGCTGAAAGCGCCGTCAGCACCGCCGAGGGGCCGGGAATGGGAACGACGCGCAGCCCCTTTTCAACGGCCTGATCGACAAGCCTGTAACCGGGGTCGGAGACAAGCGGCGTGCCGGCGTCGGAGATCAACGCGACGCTCTTGCCATCCTCGATGGCGGCCAGCAGGCGGGGCCCTGCCTCGCGCGCATTGTGCTCGTGATAGGCGGTGAGGCTGTGGCTGATGCCATAGCGCGCCATCAGCACGCGCGAGACGCGGGTGTCTTCGCAGGCAACGATGTCCGCGCCCGCCAGAATGTGGAGCGCGCGCAGCGTGATGTCGCCCAGATTGCCGATGGGCGTCGCCACCAGATAGAGCGCGGGCTCCAGCGGGTCGGCGCCGATACGGGCGTTGCCGACGACGAAACTTTTCTCCACGCGCGGGTTATCCATAGCTCATTGGTCCTTATTCGCTCATCTCTTTGACATGCCGACATGAGGGTTGCAAAGTCGCGCGCTCAATTTGGGACGGATGCGGTAATGAAGTTATGGACAATGCCCGGTCGCAGGGCCGGGTTTCTCACGGGCGCGCTTGCAGCGCTTCTGGCGCTTGGCGGCTGCATGGGCAGCGATGTGCCTTACGGCGTGCCGCAGACGAATGGCCAGAGCGGCTTCAACCAGCCTTTCGCGGACAATGCCCCGCGTCAGCCGGCCACGGGCGAGGTGATCGGCTCGGGCGATACGCGGGTGGCGCTTCTCCTGCCGCTGACGGGTGAGGGCAACGCAAGCCGCATCGCCGCCGAACTCAAGAACGCGGCCCTGCTGGCGATGGACGACAGCGGCATGCAGACGCTGGAACTCGTGGTCAAGGACACGGGCGGCACGACTGAAGGCGCGACCGCCGCCGCCACGCAGGCGCTGACGGAAGGCGCGTCTGCCGTTCTGGGGCCGCTCTTCTCGGCCAATGTTCGCGCTGCAACGCCGGCGTTGCAGGCAACACAGACGCCGATGATCGCATTCTCGTCGGACCGTGCGGCTGCTTCGCCGGGCGTCTACCTCAACTCATTCCTGCCGCAGGGCGTCGTGAACCGCACGCTCACCTATGCCGCCGGTCAGGGCGTGCGTTCCGTTGTGGCGATCCTGCCGGAAGGGGCGGCGGGCGACCTCGCCGAGGCCGAGGCGCGGCGCACCATGCAGCAAACCGGCGGTGAGCTGACGGCGGTGGCGCGCTACGCCTATGACAACATGTCCGTCTATGAAGCCGTGCAGAGCGTGGCTGATGCCGTGCGGGCCGCCGATGCGGTGTTCATTCCCGATGGCGGCAGCAGCCCGGCGACAATCGTCACCACCATGACGGAAACCGGCATCGACGTTTCCAACAAGAAGATCCTCGGAACCGGGCAGTGGACGAGCGCCAACCTCGCCGATCCCGCGCTTCAGGGTGCGTGGTTCGCCGATACGGATCAGGCGCGCGTCAACACCTACAAGCAGCGCTATCAGGCGCGCTTCGGGGCCGAGCCCTCGCTCACATCGGCGCTCGCCTATGACACGGTCGTTCTGGTGGCCAACATTGCAAAGGGCGGCGGCGGCGTTCAGCGCCATGCGCTTGAAACGCCGGTTGGCTTCAATGGCTATACCGGGCTGTTCCGCTTCAATGGCGATGGCACGACCGAGCGCGGCTATGCGGTCTACGAGGTGCGTGAGGGTCGCCCACAGGTCATCGATGCAGCGCCAACCCGGTTCGGCGGGTCTTTCTAGACCGTCCTTTGATGGAGCGTCGGCTCAGTCTGCGGCGGCGAAATGCGCGATCTGGTCGGCATGCGCCTTCGCAAAGGCCGGGCGGGCGGTGGCGCGGGTGACATAGTCGCGGCAGGCCGGATAACCCGCCAGCCCGTCGAAACGGTCGACCAGTCGCAGCACATCGGCCATGGCGATATCTGCGATGGAAAAGCTGTCCGCCAGCCATTCGCGGTCAGCCAGAACGCTCTCCATGTGCTTCAGGCGGGCGTTCAGGAAGTCGTTGAGGGGCTTCCAGCCGGGCGTGTCGCCGGCAAGGCCGTGAAACTGAAAGATCGTCCAGGGCAGGCTTGCCGCCTCGACCGAATTCAGCGCTGCAAACAGCCAGGCGATGGTTTCGCTGCGGCCCTTTTCATCCGTGGGCATGAGGGCATCGCTCTTTTCGCCCAGATGCAGCAGGATCGCGCCGCTTTCGAAGATCGAGGTGTCGCCATCCGTCAGCCACGGCACCTGCCCGAAGGGCTGGTGCGAGAAATGCCCGGGCTGCCGGTCGCTGAACGCCGCGCTTTCCACGCGGTAAGGCAGGCCGGCCTCTTCCAGAGCCCATCTTATCCTTAGGTCGCGCACATAGCCGCGCGGCAGCTCGGGCACCCAGTCGAACGTCGTCAGCGTCAGCTCTGCCATCAATCGTCTCCTCTTCCCAGGCCCCGAGCTATAGCGGGCCACCGGCGAGGCAACAAGGCGAGGCGGCGGCAGGCGCATTCGCTCCTGCCATATGCTGCAATCGGTTTCTGAGACCCGCGAATGCCGGCCTATTCGCGCGCCAGATCGGCCACGACCGCATCCAGCACGATCATGCCCTGCGGGGTGGCGCGCAGGCGGGTGTTGCCGATGGGCTCGACAAGGCCCTCTTCCTGCAATACGGCGATGCGGCTGTTTGAAAGCGCGCGACCGGAAAGCGCCTCGTAGCGCGGCAGGTCGATGCCCTCGACAAGGCGCAGGCCCATCAGCAGGAACTCGTCGGCTTCCTCGTCATGCGTCAGCACCTCGCCGCCGATCACGCCATGGCCCTTGGTCTCCACCCGCTCCAGCCAGGTTTCCGGCATCTTCTCGGTGAAGGTCACATGGCGGCGGCCATTCTCGATGAAACGGCCATGGGCGCCGGGGCCGACGCCGACATATTCGCCATAGCGCCAGTAAACGAGGTTGTGGCGGCTTTCCGCGCCGGGGCGGGCATGGTTGGAAATCTCATAGGCCGGCAGGCCGTGCGCCGCCGTCACCTCCTGCGTGATCTCGTAGAGCCGCGCGGCGTGGTCGCCATCGGGCATGTCGAGCTTGCCGGCGGCATGGAGAAGCTGGAAGCGCGTGCCTTCCTCGATGGTGAGCTGGTAGAGCGACAGGTGGTCGGCGGCATGGCCGATCGCCTGTCTGAGCTCTTCGGCCCAGGCTTCCTCGCTCTGGCCGGGGCGCGCGTAGATCAGGTCGAAGGAAAGGCGCGGGAAGGTCTCGCGGGCAAGGCCGATGGCCTTCAGCGCCTCTTCCACATTGTGCAGGCGGCCGAGAAATTTGAGATCGCGATCGTTGAGCGCCTGCACGCCGAGCGAAACCCGGTTGACGCCGGCAGCGCGGTAGCCGCGAAAACGGTCGGCCTCCACGGAGCTCGGATTGGCCTCCAGCGTCACCTCGATGCCGTCGGGAACATTCCAGTTGGCGGCGACCGCGTCGAGCAGCGCGCCGACCGTGCGCGGCTCCATCAGCGAGGGCGTGCCCCCGCCCAGAAAGATGCTGGTGACGGTGCGCGGCCCAGTGCGGGCGCGCATGGTGGCAAGCTCGCGCTCAAAGGCGGCGGCAAAGCGCTCCTGATCCACCGGCTGGTGGCGCACATGGCTGTTGAAGTCGCAATAGGGGCATTTGGCCGCGCAGAACGGCCAATGCAGATAGATGCCGAAGCCCGGCGTCCTATCGAGCGGGGTGATCACGCGGCGCCCAGCCTTGCCCGGGCGAACTTCTGGAACGCGCGGGCGCGGTGGGAGAGGGCGTGCTCGTCGCCGGGCTTCCAGCCGTGCTTCTCCTCGGCCGTCATCTCGCCGAAGGTGACTTCATAGCCCTCGGGCTGGAACACCGGATCATAGCCGAACCCGTCCGTGCCGCGCGGCGGCCAGACCAGATGGCCTTCGGCTTCACCGCGGAAATATTCGGTCTCGCCATCGGGAAAGCACAGGCAAAGCGTCGCCACGAAGCGGCCGGTGCGCTTTTCCGGCGTGTCCGCGCCAGCTTCGGCAAGCAGTTTCTGCGTCTTCTCCATGGCCATCATGAAGTCGCGGCTGCCGTCATCCTTCGTCGCCCAGTCGGCGGTGTAGACGCCGGGTGCGCCGTCCAGCGCATCCACGCAGAGGCCGGAATCGTCCGACAGCGCCGGCAGGCCGGTGGCCTCGGCGGCGGCAAGCGCCTTGATGCGGGCGTTCTCTTCAAACGTCGTGCCGGTTTCTTCCGGTTCGGGCAGGCCAAGCTCGGCAGCCGAGCGCACCGTGTAGCCGAACGGGGCCAAAAGGTCTGAAAACTCGCGAAGCTTGCCCTTGTTATGGCTGGCGAGCACGAAGGTCTTGTTGTCGATCGGTCTCAAGTCAGTCCCCAGATGCGCGGTTCGGCAAATTCGAGCGAATTGCCGGAAGGATCGCGGAAATAGATCGAGCGACCGCCACCCGGCCATTCGAAATCCGCTTCGATTGCGATGCCGGCCGATTCGAGATGCGCCTTCCAGTGGGCAATCTCTTCGGCAGTTGCGGCAAAACAGAGGTGGCCCTGTCCGCGCGCGCCGTGCGGCGGCTGCGGGTGGTCCGGCGGTTGCCGCCGGGTTGAACAGCAGCAGCACGGTCTGCCCGCAGCGAAAGAACACATGCCTGCCCTCGACCCTTGCAATCCGCTCCAGCCCGAGCGCCTCGCCATAGAAGCGCTCGGCTTCGGCAAGGTCACTTACATAGAGCGCGGCTTCCAGTATGGCCGGGGGTTGCATGGCTCGGTTACGACCCTTTCGGGATCAGAGCATCGGACCGAAAGTGGAAACCGGTTTTCGGTCTATTCCGATGCTCCATCTAAGGTTCAGATCGTCCTTTGTGCGTCCGAATGGGACGCACGGCGATCCAGCTCAGGAGATTGCCATCTTCTGCATGTCCACGAGCTTGGTGATACCCTTGCGGGCAAGTCCCATCAAGGCTGCGAACTCGTCCTCGGAGAAGGGCTCGCCTTCAGCCGTGCCCTGAATCTCCACGATGCCGCCCTTGCCGGTCATCACGAAGTTGGCGTCGGTCTCGGCAGCCGAATCCTCGGGATAGTCGAGGTCGAGAACGGGCGTTCCGTTGTAGATGCCGCAGGAAATGGCGGCCACATGGTCCTTGAGGACCTTGTCGCGGCTGACCATCTGGCGTGCTTCCATCCACGAAAGGCAGTCCGAAAGGGCGATGAAACCGCCGGTGATGGCTGCCGTGCGGGTGCCGCCATCGGCCTGGATCACGTCGCAGTCGACGGTGATCTGCTTTTCGCCAAGCGCCTGCAGGTCGACGACCGAGCGCAGCGAGCGGCCGATCAGGCGCTGGATCTCGAGCGTGCGGCCGCCCTGCTTGCCGGAAGAGGCCTCGCGGCGCATGCGGTCGCCGGTGGAGCGCGGCAGCATGCCGTATTCCGCCGTCACCCAGCCCTGGCCGGAATTGCGGAGCCATGGCGGCACGCGCTCTTCGAGGCTGGCCGTGCACAGCACGTGGGTGTCGCCGAAGCGCACCAGACACGACCCCTCAGCGTGCTTGGAAAAGCCCCGCTCGAAGCTGACGGCACGCATTTCATCGGGTTCGCGTTTGGAAGGGCGCATGGGCGGTTCTCTCCAGTGTCATTTGGTGTTGGCGGCTTGTAGCTTCGCGGGTGCGTCAACGCAAAGGAAATCCGGAAATGACTGGAAATCCAGCTGTGCGCGCACCTTCATGACTGTTGTCATCCATGGGATGCCGCTTATATTCGACATATCAGAGGCCGCGAATGACGAAACCAGTCTTGGACAGAGATTTTCACGAACACGCACTGCAATCGCTGGATTCCCGCTCCCGCGAGATTTTCCGCGTCATCGTCGAATCCTATCTGAGAGACGGCGACCCGCTGGGCTCGCGCAGCCTCTCGCGCATTCTCTCCACGCAGCTTTCGCCGGCCACCATCCGCAATGTGATGAGCGACCTGGAGCATCTGGGCCTCATTTACGCGCCGCATGTTTCTGCCGGCCGCATGCCCACGCAGCAGGGGTTACGCTTCTTCGTCGACGCCTTCATGGAAATCGGCGACCTGTCGGACAATGAGCGCCGCATCATCGAAACGCAGGTCAAGGCGTCGAGCAGCGGTCATTCGCTCGATCACATGCTGACGGAGGCGAGCCAGCTTCTGTCCGGCCTGTCGCGCGGCGCGGGGCTGGTGCTCGCCACCAAGTCGGAGGCAGCGCTCAAGCATATCGAGTTCGTGCAGCTTGAGCCGCGCAAGGGGCTTGCCGTTCTCGTCTCGCAGAATGGCGACGTGGAAAACCGCGTCATTGATCTGCCGGAAGGCGTCACCATCTCGCAATTGCACGAGGCGTCCAACTTCCTCAACGCGCATATTCGTGGCCGCACGCTCGCCGAAACGCGGACCGAGCTGTCGCGCCTGCAGGAAGAAACACGCGCCGCGCTCGACACGCTCTCGCAGGAGCTGGTGGAGCAGGGGCTCGCCGTGTGGGCGGGGACGGAAAGCGGCCAGCCGGCGCGGCTGATCGTGCGTGGCCGGGCAAACCTTCTGGAAAACCTGACGGCGGAGGCCGATCTGGAGCTTCTGCGCCGGCTGTTCGAAGATCTGGAGACCAAGGAAGGTCTCATCCAGCTTCTCGACATGGCCGAGGAAGGGTCGGGCGTGCGCATCTTTATCGGCTCGGAAAACCGGCTCTTCTCGCTTTCCGGCTCGTCGCTTGTGGTTGCGCCCTACCGTGATCAGGAATCGCGCGTGATTGGCGCGCTTGGCGTCATTGGGCCCACGCGGCTCAACTATGCCCGCATCGTGCCGATGGTCGACTATACGGCCCAGATCGTTGGCCGCCTTCTGCGCTAGCAGATTAAGTTACACCGGGAATCCTTGCGCGAATGCGTCAGCCCACCCCTTGATTTTGCCCGCACGAACCTCGATATCGGACGCAATACCCGAACAATTCTAGAACCATAGACGGACTGTCATGACCAATCAGGCTAAGGACAACGAAGCAACCAGACCCGGAACGGCCGAGGAGCAGGACCTGAAGGCGTCCGAAGCGCACGCCGGCGGCGAGGCGGTTTCGGAAGAAGACGTCCTGGTGCGGCTGGCCAGGGAAAACGAGGAGCTGAAGGAACGCGCCCTTCGCCTCGCGGCCGAAATGGAAAACCTGCGCAAGCGCACCGCACGCGACGTCGCCGAAGCGCGCAGCTATTCGATCGCCGGCTTTGCCCGCGACATGCTGACGGTTTCCGACAATCTGCGCCGTGCGCTCGAAGCGGTGCCGGCGGAAGCCCGCGCGGCTGCCGAGAGCGGCCTTTCCTCGCTGATGGAAGGCGTCGAGATGACGGAGCGCTCCATGCTCTCCACGCTGGAGCGCCATGGCGTGAAGCAGCTCGACCCGAAGGGCGAGCGTTTCGACCCGCATTTCCATCAGGCAATGTTCGAGGTGCCGGACCCGACAACTCCTGAAAACACCGTCGTTCAGGTGGTGCAGCAGGGCTTCGTGATCGGCGAGCGCGTTCTGCGCCCGGCCATGGTCGGCGTCGCCAAGGGCGGCCCGAAGGCCGGCGCGGTGCAGAATGGCGAGAATGCTTCGGCAGAACCCGGCCCGCCCAATCCGCAGGCCGAACGCGACGCGTAAAGCGTGATTTGTTCATCGCCGCGGGGCATCGCGCGCCCGCGGCGACAGACCTCTCCTTCACCCCTTTCCGGGCGCAAAAATCGCTTTGTAGCGGCGCTTGCTTCCTATTCATCCGCCCTTCGGCTATCCAGAGTGCCGGGGAGGGCCAGATGGATCCTATTCAGCTTCTTGATTATGCGGGTGTTGCGGTGTTTGCCGCCACAGGCGCGCTTGCGGCCTCACGCAAGGAACTCGACCTTATCGGTTTCATGTTCCTGGCCGGTGTGACGGGCACAGGCGGCGGCACGCTGCGCGATCTCGTTCTGGGCGTTCCGGTCTTCTGGGTCGAAAACCACATCTACATCATCGTCTGCGCCGTCGTGGCGCTGCTCGTCTTCTTTGGCGCGCCGCTGGTGGAATATCGCTATCGGCTGCTTCTGTGGCTCGATGCCGCCGGCCTTGCCGCCTATTCGGTGCTGGGCGCGGCCAAGGGGCTTGAAGCGTCCGGTTCGGCCATCGTGGCGGTGGTGACGGGCATGCTCACCGCAACATTCGGCGGCGTGCTGCGCGATGTGCTGGCGGGCGAACCGTCGGTTCTCATGCGTCCGGAAGTCTATGTCTCTGCCGCACTCGTCGGCGCCAGCGTGTTCACCGTGGCCGATCTGGCAGGTGTGCAGGGCGCTGTGGCGGCCCTGATCGCCGTCACCGCCGCATTTCTCGTGCGCGGCGGCGCCCTCAAATTCGGCTGGACGATCCCGCGCTATCGTTCGCGCCCGGGCCGTCCGCCGGAAGAGCTAGAGTAGTACCCCTAGATCAGGCCAGCCTGTTCGGCCTCGTAGCGCAGGTCTTTCTGCGGGCGCGGGCCATACTGCTGGATGACCAGACCGGCGGCGAATGAGCCCAGCCGGCCGCAATCGGCGAGGCTGCGCCCGTTCGTGTAGCCGTAGAGAAAGCCTGCCGCATAGAGATCGCCTGCGCCGGTGGTGTCCACCAGTTCGTCGATGGCAATGGCGTCGACCGGGATCGTCTCATCCCTGGTGACGATGATCGAGCCCTTCTCGGAGCGGGTCACGATCGCCATGCTTGTGTCTCTGCGGATTTCTTCCAGTGCACTGTCGAAGGACGCGGTCTGGTAAAGCGACAGAAGCTCGTGCTCATTGGCGAAAACGATGTTCACGCGGCCCGAGCGCATCAGTTCCAGAAACTCGTTGCGGTAGCGGTCGACGCAGAACGGGTCGGACAGTGACATGGCGACTTCACGGCCTGCGGCATGGGCCGCGTCGGCGGTCATGCGGATCGCTTCCTTGGCGCGCGGCGGGTCCCACAGATAGCCCTCGAAATAGGTGACCTTGGAACCGCTGGCCTTTTTCTCTTCCACGTCTTCCGGGCCAAGCTCCACGCAGGCGCCCAGATAGGTGTTCATGGAACGCTCGCCATCCGGGGTGACGAAGATCATGGAGCGGGCTGTCGGCGGATGCCCGTCAAGCGGCTTGGTGTCGAAGGCGACGCCCAGCGCGCGAATGTCGTGCGCGAAGATCTTGCCGAGCGCATCGTCGGAGACCTTGCCGAAATAGGCAGCCTTGCCGCCGAAGCCCGCAATGCCGGCCGCCGTGTTGCCAGCGCTGCCGCCGGAAGCCTCGATGGCCTGTCCCATGCGGTCATAGAGCAGGGTGGCGCGGTCGACGTCGATGAGGTTCATCGCGCCGCGGATGATGTTGTTGTCTTCCAGAAACGCTTCGTCGCAACGGGCGATAATGTCGACAATGGCGTTGCCGATGCACAGCACGTCATATTCGCTCAAGTTCAGATCTCCAGATATGCAAGGGAAGCGTTGTTGGCTCAAATCTCCGGGCGGTTTAGCGGTTTGACCGGGATTTGCAAGCCATCGGTGCGAACCGTGCGCCTTGCACCGGCCTTGAGCGCACCCTATCTCGAAGCGGCAGACACACCGTGAAAGGCCCTTTACCCGTATGATCCTTGATGCGGCGCGCGCCGCCATAAGCCGTCTTTTCTCCCGTGAGTTCCGCAGCGTGTTCTTCAAGACGCTCGGTCTGACGCTTCTCGTGCTTGTCGGCGTGTGGCTCGGCACAAAGGAACTGTTCGAGTATTTCGCGCTGCCGTGGTTCGATGCGTTCTTCCCGGATATGCCTTCATGGCTGGGCTGGCTGAGCTTCGTCGCGGGGATTGCGGCGGGGCTTGGACTTGCAGCCGGGCTTGCGCTTCTCATCGCGCCGGTGACCGCCGTGATCGCCGGTCTCTTCCTCGACGATGTGGCCGAGGTGGTGGAGAAGGAAGACTATCCGCAGGACCCGCCCGGCAAGGCGCTGCCGCTTGGCGCGGCCATAGCCACATCCATCAAGTTTTTCGGCGTCGTCATTCTCGGCAACATCATCGCGCTCCTGCTGCTTCTGGTGCCGGGCGTGAACATTCTCGCCTTCTTCCTCGTCAACGGCTATCTGCTGGGGCGTGAATTCTTCGAATTCGCCGCCATGCGCTTCCGCAGCGAGGCGGATGCAAAGGCGCTGCGCCGCCGCCATGCGGGCACCATCTTCCTTGCCGGTCTGGTGATCGCGGGCTTCCTGGCCGTGCCGATCCTCAACCTGCTGACGCCGCTGTTTGCGGCGGCCATGATGGTGCACCTGCACAAGCTGATTTCACAGGAAGACGCGGCCCGTGCGGCGCGCGGGGTGGAGTTGCGCGGCTAGAGCTTCGCAATTCCGGACGGAAAACCGGTTCCCACTTTTCCTGGAATTGCTGAATCAGGCCTGCGGAGCCAGCTCCACCAGCGGGGCGGGGATTTCGTTCGTCTTCTCCGCCGACTTGCAGATATCGGCGATCACGCAGGCCACGCAGTCGGGCTTGCGCGCCTTGCAGACATAGCGCCCGTGCAGGATCAGCCAGTGATGGGCGTGGCGCATGAACTCCGCCGGAATGATCTTCACCAGCGTGTCCTCGATCTGCTCGGGCGTTTTGCCCGGCGCAAGCCCGATCCGGTTGCCGATGCGCAGGATATGCGTGTCGACGGCCATGGTGGGCTGCCCGAACGACATGTTGAGAACCACATTGGCCGTCTTGCGCCCGACGCCCGGCAGGGTGACCAGCGCCTCGCGATTGTCGGGCACCTGTGACCCGTGATCGCGGATCAGCGCCTCGCTCAGCGCGATGACGTTTTTCGCCTTGTTGCGCCACAGGCCGATGGTGCGGATGTATTCGCCCACCTGCTCCTCGCCGAGCGCCAGCATTTTCTCCGGCGTGTCGGCCACCTTGAAGAGATCGCGTGTCGCCTTGTTCACGCCGGCGTCGGTTGCCTGCGCGGAAAGCACCACCGCCACCAGAAGGGTGAAGGCGTTGACATGCTCCAGCTCGCCCTTCGGCTCCGGGCGCTGCACCGAGAAACGGCGGAAGATCTCGTGGATCTCCTCTGGCGTGTAAACGGTCCTGCGGCGGCGGGTGCGGCCTGGTTTGCGGGGTGCTGCAATTTTCTTCTTGGGCTTTTCCATGTGCCTTCTATAATCGGGATCATGGCTGAAACAAACACCGCAGACGCACCTGTTTTTCAGGCGTTGCTCACGCCTTATCGCTCGCTGAGCGGGCGTGGGTTTGCCGTTCTGATGGGCCTTCTCCTGCTTGTGTGGATGACCATCGGCGCAGTCTTCCTGCGGATCGGCGCATGGCCGGTGTTCGGCTTTTTCGGGCTCGACATTCTGGCCATCTATGTGGCGTTTCGGGTGAACTATCGCGCCGCGCGGGTGCGCGAGGAAGTGCGCCTGTCGCGCACCAGCCTCGACATTCGCAAAGTGCCGCCCTCCGGCAAGGCGGAGGAGCATCATTTCAACCCGTTCTGGACGCGGTTCCGCATCGACCGTCACGATGAGATCGGCATCACCGACATGGCGGTGGAAATGCGTGGCGAGCGGGTCGAACTGGGCAGCTTTCTGAACCCCGACGACCGTGAAAGCTTCGCCACCGCATTCGGGCAGGCGCTGGCCACCGCCAAGGGGCGCTGAGCTTTGCAGGAAACGGGTGGTGCGGATGCGCTGAAACCGTCATTGTCGGCTTCGATAGAGATTTGACGAGGCGCGGCGCGACAGCGGCCGGCGCCGGGAATGGACGCCATGAACATGCAGACCGCGCTTTTGCAACGCGATGTGACCCCGGAGGGCACCGATTACGAGATCGTGCGCCGGGTCATCGAAAAGATCAGCCTCGATTATCGCGACCAGCCCTCGCTGGAGGAAATCGCGCAGGAGGTGGGCGACACGCCGACCGGCCTGCAAAAACTCTTCACGCGCTGGGCGGGGCTTTCGCCCAAGGCGTTCCTGCAGGCGGTGACGCTGGATCACGCGCGGCGGCTTCTCGATTCCGGCATGCCGCTGCTTGATGCTGCCCTTGAGCTGGGCATGTCGGGGCCGGGCCGTCTGCACGATCTGTTCGTGACGCATGAGGCGATTTCACCTGGCGAATACAAGGCGCGCGGGGCGGGGCTCACCATGCGCTACGGGTTTCACATTTCGCCCTTCGGTCAGGCCCTGGTCATGGTCACGGAACGCGGCCTTGCGGGCCTTGCCTTTTGCGATGCGGGCGAGGAGCGTGCGGCGTTCGAGGACATGGCCTCGCGCTGGCCCAATGCCGATTATATGGAAGACATGGCCGCCACCGCGCCCTATGCGGCGCGCGTGTTCGAGCCGTCGCGCTGGCGCGCCGACGAGCCGCTGCGCGTGGTGCTGATCGGAACCGATTTTCAGGTGCGGGTCTGGGACGCGCTGCTGAAAATCCCGATGGGTCGCGCCTGCGCCTATTCCGACATTGCCGGCACCATCGGCAAGCCAAGCGCCTCGCGCGCGGTTGGCGCAGCGGTGGGTGCCAACCCGGTTTCCTTCGTGGTGCCGTGTCATCGCGCCGTCGGCAAGTCGGGTGCGCTCACGGGCTATCACTGGGGCCTCACGCGCAAGCGCGCCATCCTTGGCTGGGAAGCGGGGCAGCTCTCGCAGGAAAATCAGCAAGCCTGACCCCGCAAAGACGTCTCTTGAGGGAGCATCGGAACAACCGAAAAAGCGGATTCCACTTTTCGGCCCGATGCTCTACTTTCCGGCGCGAATAAGCGCGGGAGACAGTCTTGATCGTCATTATCGGTTCCATCAACCTCGACCTGATCGCCACGGTGCATCGGCTGCCGAAGCCCGGCGAAACGGTGCCCGGCGACACATTCGTCACTGCGCCGGGCGGCAAGGGCGCGAACCAGGCGCTGGCCGCACGGCGGGCCGGCGCGCGCACCCGCATTGTCGGGGCGGTGGGCAATGATCCGTTCGCCGGCGAGGCGCTGGAGCTTCTGGAGACGGCGGGCGTCGATCTCTCCGCCGTGCACCGGGCCGAAAGCGCCACCGGCACGGCCCATATCCTCGTTGACCGGGAAGGCGAAAACACCATCGCCGTCGTTCCGGGCGCCAATGCCGATGTTCTGCCCGGCCATGTGGCGCAGGCCGCACTGGCCGCCGGTGACCATGTGCTTCTGCAGCTTGAAATCCCGATCGAGACCGTTGCGGCCTCCATCGAGGAAGCGCGCAGGGCCGAGGCCATTTCGGTGCTCAACACCGCGCCCTACCGGCCCGAGGCGGCGTCGCTGCTTGCCGATGCGGATTACGTGGTCGCCAATGAGACCGAGTTCGACCTCTACGCCGATGCGCTGGGGCTTGAAGGCGCAGACCGGCGCGCGCGCATGGAAGCGTTCGTGGCAAAGACCGGCCGCATCGTCATCGTGACGCTGGGCGGTGAAGGCGCGTGGGCTGCAACGCCGGACGGTTTCGTTACCTGCCCGTCGATGAAGATCACGCCGGTCGACACGGTTGGAGCCGGCGACACGTTCTGCGGCTATCTGGCGGCAGGGCTGGCCGAGGGGCTGAAACTGGAAGCCGCATTGCGTCAGGCTGCGGCGGCAGGCGCGCTCGCCTGCCTGAAACCCGGCGCGCAGCCGGCCATTCCGCTGCGCAAGGATGTGGACGCGGCGCTCGCCTGAGCGTTCAGCAGTCAGGTGTTTTCACCTGACTGCAACCCGACCTAAAGCCGCGCAAGCCGCTCCGTCAGGAGCGTGAAGAAGCCGTCATCGTCGATGTCGCGCATCACGAGCGCGTTCTCCGGGCGGTCCGTCACCCGCCACCAGTCGATCACCGTCATGCCCATGGTCAGCTCGGAGCCGGTCTCCACGGTGACATTGCAGCTGCGCCCCGTGAAGAGTTCGGGCTTCAGAAGATAGGCGATGACGCAGGGGTCGTGCAGCGGCCCGCCATCGGTGCCGTATTTTTCTTCATCGAAGCGCTCGAAGAATTCCAGAAGCTCGGCGCATGCCGTGCCGACCTTCGTGTCGAGCGCGCGAATGGCGGCGATTCGGGCGCGCGTGGTCAGCGCCTTGTGGGTCACGTCGAGCGGCATCATCACGACCGGCACGCCCGAGCGCAGCACCACATCGGCCGCATGCGGGTCCACATAGATGTTGAACTCCGCCGTGGGGGTGACATTGCCGCCCTCGAAGAACCCGCCGCCCATCAGCACGATCTCGCGGATGCGCGTGGCGATCCGCGGTTCACGGTTCAGCGCCAGCGCGATGTTGGTGAGGGGGCCGAGCGGGCAGAGCGTGATCTCGCCTTCGCCATGGGCCATCAGCGTGTCGATGATGAAATCGACCGCATGGCCATCCTGAAGCGGCATTTCGGGTTCGGGCAGTTCGGGACCGTCGAGGCCGGTGCGGCCATGCACATGCTCCGCCGTCACCAGATCGCGCACCAGCGGGCGGATCGCGCCGGCGAAAACCTTCGTCCCGGGCTTTCCGGCCAGTTCGCAGATCTTGCGCGCGTTCTTCTCCGTCAGCGCCAGCGGCACATTGCCGGCCACGGCGGTGATGCCCAGCACGTCCAGCTCGGGGCTGGCCAGCGCCAGTAACAGGGCAAGAGCGTCGTCCTGACCGGGATCCGTGTCGATAATAATCTTGCGCGCCGCCGTCATGCAGTTGCTCCAAAATGCTTGAAACGCAGGGTTTGAGCGACCATATCAGTTGCAACGGAGAAAATGCCATTCGGGTTTTCTTCTATCCACGTCGCTCTTTGAGGACTGTAATAAATGACGCGTATGACGCCTTTCTCGAATCCGCTCCTTTTAGGGTTCGACAGCATGGAAAAAACGCTCGAGCGCATTGCGAAATCGGGCGATGGCTACCCGCCCTACAATATCGAGCGCATCCGCGCCGAAGGCGGGCAGGGCGTGAGACTCCGCATAACACTGGCCGTAGCGGGCTTCGGTGCGGATGATCTGGACGTCACAACGGAAGAAAACCAGCTCATCATTCGCGGCCGACAGACCGAAGAAGGCGAGCGTGAGTACCTCCATCGCGGCATTGCCGCGCGCCAGTTTCAGCGCATGTTCGTGCTGGCGGAAGGCATGCGGGTGCTGAACGCCGATCTCAAGAACGGCCTCCTGTCCATAGACCTGGACCGACCCGAGCCGGAACGGCTGGTACAAAAAATAAACATTTCCGTGAAAGACTGACATACTGGTCTTATTCGGGAGGAAACCGGGCGGGCTGACCCGTCCCGGAACCTTGGGCTCTTCAGCGGGTTGGTTTCCATGGGAAACGCCTGCGCTAAGGAGGCTTCTATGACCGAACATGAAAGCAAGATCGCCATTACCCAGCAGCAGCTCGCCCACATCGGCGAGGGTGCAGTGGCCTATATGCGCGAGATGGATGCCGAAGACCTGCAGGGCAAGTTTCCCGGCATGCCTGACCTGAAGCCGGGCACTCGGCTCTGGGCGCTTTTTGGCGCAGACGGTCAGCCCATCTTACTGGCAGACGCCCGCGACACAGCGCTCGCAGGCGCGATGCAGAACGATCTGGAGACCGTCAGTCTCCACTGACCGAACACGTTCTGCGCGGAAACAGGCGCCGCCGCTTCCGCGCAGATGGAAAGCCACTGTCAAAAGTCACTCTTGCATGACGGATTTCGGTGAGAGATTGCCGGTAGCCGTCTCCTTTTCGTCTTGACAGCCGGGCCGATCTTCCAGGGAATGGCGCAGGCACTTACATCGTGATTGCCGTCAAATCTGGAGGAAGGCCATGCCGGCCAGCAGCAGGACGTTTCCGCTTATTGATGTTTGGGGCAAACCGGAAGAAAGAGGCCGCCAGATCGGTTCGGCCTTGAATGAGCGGATCGCCCGTACGCTTTCTATCTACAAAGCCTATTTCGACCGCCCCGAAGGCGAAATCCTCGCGGCCGCCGCGCAGTTTCGCGATGTGATCGCGGCTTTCGATCCGCGCGCCTGCGCCGAGATGGATGGCATCGCCGATGGTGCGGATGTCGATCCTCTCTGGATCGTTGCGCTCAATGCGCGCAGCGAGCTTCTCTCCGCACTCTCAGCGTCGGAATGCACGGTGGTGCAATACACTGGCACCCCTTTTGTGGGGCAGAACTGGGACTGGTCGGAAAAGCTTGAAGAGCTGGTCGTTCTCATTCGCTCGGAAGATGAGCGCGGCAAACGCTTTCTGACGATGACCGAGCCCGGCATGCTGGCCAAGGTCGGCCTCAATGATGCGGGCTTCGGCGTGTGCCTGAACTTCCTGCCGACGCCCAAGCCCACGCGCGGCGTGCCTTCCCACATTCTCCTGCGGTCACTTCTCGACGCCGGCTCCTGGGCCGATGTTGAAGAGACGCTGGAGCGGGCAGGGGTGGGGCGCTCGCTCAATCTTCTGGTCGCCGGCAGGGACGGCCGCGCCATCAATATCGAGTATGAGGGCGACGCGGCGCGGCGCATGGAGCCGGGCGGTACGGCGACCACGCACACCAATCACTACGTCACCTGCAAGGCCCCGGTCGATGCCGAGCTTCTGGAGAATTCCACGGCGCGGCTTGAGCGCATCCGTGCGCTGACGACGCCGGGAACGCCGGCTGATCTCGCCCGGCTGAAAACCGTTCTTTCCGACAATACGCATCCCGAGCACGCGATCCTGGCCCCGTATCGGGACAGTGACGGGTTTCTGGGGCGCAAGGGCACGATCTGCACCATCGCCATGGATCTGGCTGAGCGGCGCATGCACATCCGCCGGGGCAATGATCCGGCGGTTCCCTTCGTCGAAATTGCGGTCACGCAAAAGGAAACGGCCTTCTCGATGTGAGAAGGCCGTTCCGGCATTTTGCCTGTCGCAGACGATCAGGCTTGTCGCAGACGATCAGGCGGCGTTGGAAGCCGGCGTCTGCGCCAGGAAACTGTGAATGGCGGCAGCATCCTTGGTGCCGCGGATCTTGGCGGTGTTCTCGGCATCGCGCAGCACGCGCGCAATGCGCGACAGCGCCTTGAGATGGTCAGCGCCGGCGCCTTCCGGCGCAAGCAGCAGGAAGACCAGATCGACGGGTTGATCGTCGATGGCTTCGAAGTCGACCGGCGTTTCCAGGCGTGCGAACACGCCGGTGATGCGGTCTATGCCGGGCAGCTTGCCGTGCGGAATGGCGACGCCATTGCCCACACCGGTGGAGCCCAGGCGTTCGCGCTGCAGGATCGTGTCAAAGATCTCGCGCTCCGGCAATCCGGTTACCCCAGCCGCCTTTTCGGCAAGAAGCTGCAGAAGCTGCTTCTTCGAATTGGCCTTCATCGCCGGGATCACCGCTTTCTGGTCGATCAGATCGCTCAGATCCATGTCTTATGCATCCTTTGCTTTGTCTGTCCGCCGGCCATGCTCGATGGCCGGCGCTGACGCTGGCACGGAACTTATGCGCTTGCCACTACCGACGGATCGATCCAGCCGATGTTGCCATCGGCGCGTCGGTAGACAATGTTCACTTCGTTACTTCCGGCATTGCGGAACACGAAGACAGGATTGTCCTTGGTGTCGAGTTCGATGACGGCGGTAGCCACAGACATGGTCTGCAGGGCCATCTTCGATTCAGCAACCACGGTCGGCGCGTAGTCTTCCGGGACCTCTTCTTCATCTTCGGCCACCGGGGCCATGACGCGATAGGCAATGTCCATCTGATCGACATGCTGGCCGTTGTTGTGGGACTTAAGCCGGCGCTTGTAGCGGCGAAGACGCTTTTCGATGCGCTCTGCGGCAGCATCAAAAGCGGCTTGCGGCTCCTGCGCCTGACCCGTGCCCTGCAACACCATGCCAGTGTCGAGATGGATCATGCAATCGGCGGCAAAACGAGAACCCGACTTTTCTACCGTAACGCGACCAGCAAACCCACCGTCGAAATATTTGTCGACGGCTTCGCCGATGCGTCCCTCGATACGCGAGCGAAACGCTTCGCCGATGTCCATATGTTTTCCGGAAATACGTAAGCTCATCTGAATACAGACCTTTCCTGATCAGACACCGAACGAATCGAGTTTATACGTGTGGCTTGCATGTACAAGGTGCCGCGGCGGATTGTGATCTCGGTCTGCCGCGTTTCCCTTCTTCGTTTGCTGGCACTACGGACAAAAGTCTAAAAGGCTCTCAGGCCTGTGGTCCATGCGGGCGGGCTTCTAGTGTTTTCCGGCGGTCTTGTCAATTCGACCGGGGTTTCGGGTCAGGAGCCGGCCCCTGCCGCCGCCAGCATCTTCTTCTCGCGCCTGCGTTGTACCGAAGAGGGAATATTGAGCGCTTCCCGGTACTTGGCGACGGTGCGGCGGGCTATGTCGATGCCCTCCGAGCGCAGCATATCCACAAGCGCGTCGTCGGAAAGAACGGCGGCCGGTTTCTCCGCGTCGATCAACGCACGGATGCGGTCGCGCACGGATTCTGACGAGTGTGCATCGCCGCCCGACGCCGAGGCGAGAGCGGAGGTGAAGAAGTAGCGCAGCTCGAATGTGCCGCGCGGGGTCATCATGTATTTGTTGACCGTGACGCGGCTGACGGTGGACTCGTGCATGCCGATGGCTTCGGCCACGGTGCGCAGATTGAGCGGGCGCAGATGGCTCACGCCGTGGACGAGGAAGGCATCCTGCTGGCGCACGATCTCGGACGCCACCTTCAGGATGGTTCTGGCCCGCTGGTCGAGGCTTCGCGCCAGCCAGTTGGCGCTTTGCAGGCATTCGCTCAGGAATTCGCGCTCATTGTCGCGCGCCTGGGGAGAAATCTCGGCATAATAGGGCTCGTTGACGAGAACGCGCGGAAGGGTCTCCGGGTTCAGCTCCACCGCCCAGCTTCCGTCGCTTGCCGTCCGCACCACGATGTCGGGCACGACCGGATCGGCGGTGCCGCCGGAAAACGCCATGCCCGGCTTGGGATCAAGCATGCGGATCTCGGCCAGCATGTCGGCCAGATCCTCGGCATCCACCCCGCAGAGCCGGCCGAGCGTGCGGAAGTCGCGCTTTGCCAGAAGGTCGAGATTGTCGACCATCGCCTTCATGGCCGGGTCGTAGCGGTCCTGCGCAATCAGTTGCAGGGCAAGGCATTCAGCCAGATCGCGCGCGAAAATGCCGGGCGGGTCGAAGGTCTGGCAGGTGGCGAGCACGGCGTCGACCGTTGCGTGATCCGCGCCGATGCGTTCGGCAATCTCCGCCGTTTCGACAGCCAGATAGCCCGCCTCATCGAGGCCATCGGCGAGTTCATGAGCGATGAGCAATTGCGCCGGGTCTGAAAAGGCGAGCGCGATCTGACCGTTCACATGGTCGCGCAGCGTGGTTGCGGCGGCGGTGGTGCTTTCGAGGTCGAAGGCGCTGCCGCCGGAGCCCTGCAGGCCGTTTCCGCCGGCGGATTTCCACTGGGCCGAGAGGTCGGCGCTGATGCGCTCCTGCGTGCCGGGATCGTCGGGGAACAGGTTTTCGAGCGAAGAATCCAGTTTTTCCGAGATGGATTTTGCGGTGTTTTCGCGTGGTTCCTGCTCGTTTTGCCAGGTTTCGGCGCGTTCTTCCGAATTCTCTTCGCCCCGTTCCAGAAGCGGATTGCGCTCGATCTCGGCGTCGAGAAAATGCTCAAGCTCCACATGCGTCATCTGCAGCAGTTTGATGGACTGCAGAAGCTGCGGCGTCATGACCAGCGATTGTGTCTGACGCAGATGGAGTTTTGGCGCGAGCACCATGAAGTTTTGGCCCCTGTTCGGTGCGGCAACAATGCTGCCGCAGAACGGGATTCAATTGGCCCGACTTTTGCTTGTCAAGCCAGAAAGCAGTGAAGCCGCAGCTTAGAGCGTGAAGCCTTCGCCCAGATAGAGGCGACGCACATCGGCATTGCCGACGATCTCGTTGGGGCGGCCGTGGGTCAGAACCTGACCGGCATGGATGATGTAGGCCCGGTCGATCAGGCCCAGCGTTTCACGCACATTGTGGTCGGTGATGAGCACGCCGATGCCGCGCGCCGTCAGGTGACGCACGAGCTGCTGAATATCGGTCACGGCGATGGGATCGATGCCGGCAAAGGGCTCGTCGAGCAGCATGAAGTTCGGTCGGCTGGCAAGCGCGCGCGCAATTTCCAGACGCCGCCGCTCACCGCCCGAGAGGGCGACTGAGGGCGATTTGCGCAGATGGCTGATGTTGAACTCTTCGAGCAGTGCGTCGAGGTTCTTGTCGCGTTCCTTGCGGCTCGGCTCCACCACTTCGAGAATGGCGCGAATGTTCTGCTCGACCGTCAGGCCGCGAAAGATCGAGGCTTCCTGCGGCAGGTAGCCGATGCCAAGCCGGGCGCGGCGATACATGGGCATGCCGGTCACGTCGTGGCCGTCGATGTGGATCGTGCCCTGATCCACCGGCACGAGGCCGGTGACCATGTAGAAACAGGTGGTCTTGCCGGCGCCGTTCGGCCCGAGCAGGCCCACGGCCTCGCCGGCGCGCACGCCGATGGACACGCCGCTGACGACCTGGCGGCCCTTATAGGCCTTGGTGAGGCCGCGCGCGATGAGCGTGCCCTTGTACTCGGGAAGCTTGCCGCTCGCAGGATTCTCTGCCGCGGGCTCCTTGGCGGCCCGCTTCTTACGCAACTTGGAAATCAACGCGGGTTACTGCCTGTTCTGGGAGCCTGGGGTGAGGAGCATCTTCACGCGGCCGCCGGCCTTCGTGTCCTTGCAGCCATCGAGTTCGGCCTGGCCATTCTTCATCTGAACCGTGAGACGGCAGCCGACGATAACGTTCTCGCCTTCGGACAGGACCACTTCCTTGCCCGAGAGAACAAGCACTTCGGTCTTCATGTCGAATGTGGCGCTGTCGCCGGTGGCGACCTGGTTTTCCGACTTCACATAGACGTTCCCGTCCACTTCAAGCCGGTCGATATTGGCGCTGCCGGTTGCGGCCGAACCGCCGTCCTGGAGGTAGTAGACCTTCATGCGTCCGGCCTTGAGCAGGGTCGGACCCTGAACGACGGAGACATTGCCGGAGAATACGGCGACATTGTCTTCTTCGCGAACCTCAAGCCGCTCGCTCTCGATCTGAATGGGTTTGTCGCCGGAAAGCTGCAGCCCGGTCAGGCGGCTTTGCGAATCCTGCGCAAGTGCGGCGGACGAAAGGCCGGCCAAAAGAAGCGCGCCCGTGGCGAGCCCTGAGAAGCTTCTGATGCGCATGATGTTCCTTTCCGTTCCCTCTTGTGCCGCAGCCTCAGTTGCGTGCGTCGGCGGTTTCACGGATCCGTGACGGGTCGATTGTAACGCGAACGCGTTTATCGAATACAAACACCTTGCCGCCTTCCTCCGCAGCGAAGGAATCGGCTGCAATCTTCGTCCCGTCAAGTTCGATTTCAACCGGATTCGAGGAGGAGAGGCTGCTTTTTGCGATGTCGATTTCGGCGGAGTCGAGTTTTGCGACAATGCCCGACGTGGTGCGCAGCGCAATTTCGCTGGTGATGTCGAGGCGGTTGTTGCCGCGGTCATAGACGCCGTCGCTTGCCTGAATGGTGGCGAAATTGTCGCCATCGACCGGCACATGGGCGCGAATGCCTTCCAGCTCAATCACATCCTCGCCGCCAAGCTTCTGGCGGGCGCGTTCGGCGGTCATCTTGTAGGGGCGGTCGTCGCTGGTGAAGCCGTTCAGCTCCGGGCTGGACATGACCAGCGAGCCGCCCTCGATGGAGGCGCTGGCCAGATCGATTGCCCCGCGTGTGCCGGAGAACAGGTAGGAATAGCCAACGAAGACCACCGTGATGGCGATTGCAGCAGCCGGCAGCACGCGCTTCAAAAGGCGCACGCGCCGGGAGTGACGCGAGGCCAGCGCAAAGTCTTCGGCGCCGCGCTCGGTGTTGCGGATCGCGTCGCCGTGACCTCTCCTTGCCGCGCCTGCGGCATTGTCTTTTGGGTTACTCATGTGCTTTGCGCTTTTCCGTGAGCTTGGCGGCCAGTCAACTGGACGCCCGGGTGGACGCCCGGGCATGGCCCTTCCCGGATACAGTCAGCGCCATCCCCCGGAGGGATGCACATCGAGGAATGCACCTCGCGCCTGACGGCGAAACGATGTCGCCGACCCCTTGGTCAGAACTGCGTAGCCGGAAAGCCTCAGATCCTAAACTTGCCCCTTGCTTCCAAATCTCACCCCAATATGGCTATTTTTGGATTAACGACAATGATTTACGTGCAAGTTTCTTCGTGTTTGCAGCTGTTGCGCGAATTCCCGGCGAAATCTTGTACAAGGCGGTGGTTCCGGGGGCGGCTTTGGACTAAAAGGCGCTGGTTTAGGACGAAATCCCGGTGAAGGTGAAAGCGAGGCTGTCATGTCCAATCGTGCGGATGAACTGATCGATCGTCGGCGTCTGCGGCGCAAGCTCACCTTCTGGCGCATTGCCGCCTTCGTGGTGATCGTGCTGGCAATCGGCTTCGCCACGCAGCGCCTGATGAGCGATGCGGCCGGCGTGTCTTCCAGCCACATTGCGCAGGTGAAAATCTCCGGAACGATCTTCGAGGATGACGAACTGCTTGAGCGGCTCGACCGGATTCGCGAGACGCCGGCGGTCAAGGGCGTCATCCTGACCATCGATTCCCCCGGCGGTACGACGGCTGGCGGTGAAGCCATTTTCGAGGAAATCCGCCTTCTGGCCGCAGAAAAGCCCGTTGTCGCACAGGTGGGGACGCTTGCCGCTTCCGCCGGATACATGATCGCCAGCGCCACGGATCACATCGTTGCGCGGCAGTCCTCCATCGTCGGCTCCATCGGCGTCCTGTTCCAGTATCCCGATGTGAGCGGCCTCATGGACAAGATTGGCGTGAAGCTGGAGGAAATCAAATCCTCGCCGCTCAAGGCCGAGCCTTCTCCTTTCAAGCCGACCAGCGAAGAAGCGCGCGCGATGATCCGCTCAATGATCCTCGACAGCTATGACTGGTTCGTCGATCTGGTGGCAGAGCGCCGCCCGCTGACGCGCGACGAGGTGCTCGAGGTTGCTGATGGTTCGGTCTTCACCGGCCGGCAGGGCGTTGAACTCAGGCTGGTCGATGAACTCGGCGGTGAGCGCGAAGCCAAGGCCTGGCTGGTCACACAGGGGCTGGACGAAGATCTGGACGTGGTGGAGTGGAAGAAGCGCGAAACAACGGGGAACCTGTTCCTGCCGGACCTTGCCTCGCGTTTCCTCGGTGTGCCGGAAGGCGGCGCGGACATCCTGCGCGAGCTGGGCGCGGATCGCATCTTCCTTGACGGTCTGCTGTCGGTCTGGCAACCTGAAAACAGAAGGTTGCCTGACTAAAAAAAGCAAACAAAATCACCATTGTGTCGTAAACGACCGGGCGTTAAACAGGCCATTTCAGCGGCGGAAAAGAATCCATGATCAAATCAGAGCTCGTGCAGACGATCGCCAATCGCAACCCGCATCTCTACCTTCGCGACGTCGAGAACATCGTCAACGCGATCTTCGAAGAGATTTCGGACGCGCTCGCAGAAGGCAATCGCGTGGAGTTAAGGGGCTTCGGCGCGTTCTCGGTGAAAAACCGTCCCGCCCGCACGGGCCGCAACCCGCGCACCGGTGAATCCGTTGAGGTGGAGGAGAAGTGGGTTCCCTTCTTCAAGACCGGCAAGGAGCTGCGCGAGCGCCTCAATGAGGACAAGGACAGCTAGTCCTTCCCCAGGACACCTATTCTTCAGGGGGCACTTACTTTTTAGATAGCAGTGGATTGAAATGGCCAACCGCATCATTCTCGTTCTTGTCCTCGTGCCCCTGGCGGTGATCATCATCGCGCTTGCAGTGGCGAACCGCGCGGCAGTGCCTTTCACCATCGACCCGTTCAATCCGGGCAATCCGGCGCTCACCATCGAGTGGCCGCTGTTCGTTTATCTTTTTGCCGCCCTTGGTTTCGGCATGATTGTCGGCAGTCTCGCCACCTGGCTGCGTCAGGGGCGCTACCGGCGCGATGCGCGCGAGCGCAAGAAGGAAGTCGACAAGCTGCGCCAGGCCCCGCCGGCCAGCCCGAACGCACCGCAGATCCCGCAATCCCCCTCCTGACCCTCCAGCCAGAAGGCCCAGCCGATGCTCTCCATTTCCGCCGACCAGGTCGACGCGTGCCTGGACTATGCCGAACTCGTGCAGACATTGGGCGAAGCCTTCAGGAAGGGCGCCGTTCAACCGGTGCGTCATCACCACAATATCGAACGGCCTGAAGGCGCGGACAGCACGCTTCTTCTCATGCCGGCATGGAGCGATTTTTCGCGGCTGGCGGGTGACGATTCCGGTTATATCGGCGTGAAGATCGCGGCAGTCTCGCCGGACAACAACGCCATCGGCAAACCGGCGGTGATGGCGGTCTATCTCTTGATGAACGGCACCACGGGCGAACCGCTGGCGCTGATCGACGGCCAGCGCCTGACGGCATGGCGCACCGCATGCGCCTCCGGTCTCGCCGCCTCTTATCTGGCGCGGAAGGATGCCTCGAAGCTGCTGATCGTCGGAGCGGGCGCGCTTTCGCCCATGCTGGCGCGCACCCATTCGGCGATCCGGCCGATTGACGATATCAGGATCTGGAACCGCTCCAGCGAAAATGCCGAGAAGGTTGCCGAGACGCTGCGCGCTGAGGGCATGAACGCCTCCGTGGCCGGCGATCTCGATGCAGCCATCGGCGAAGCGGACATCGTGTCGTGTGCAACGCTTTCCACCGTGCCGCTGGTCAAGGGCGCGCTTTTGCAGCCCGGCGTTCATGTGGATCTGGTGGGCGCGTTCACGCCGACCATGCGCGAGAGCGACGACGAGGCGATGCGCCGTGCGTCGGTTTTCGTGGACACGCATGCCGGCGCGACCAAGGAGGCCGGCGACGTCGTTCAGGCGATTGCCGCCGGCGCACTTACGGCGGATGACATCAAGGCGGATTTCTTCGAGCTGACACGCGGCGAGAAGCCGGGGCGGACGAGCGACGACGAAATCACGCTGTTCAAATCCGTCGGCGCAGCCATCGAAGATCTGGCCGGCGGTATCGCGATCTACGAAAAGCATCGCTGACGGCTTTGTTGCCTGTCCCGCGCGCCTGTGGCAGAAGCGCGGGCATTATAGCTCATTGGCGGAGACCCGATTGAAGCCTGCGCGCGCCAAGCGCCGGAACGATGACCGGCGCAGCCCAAAAAAACAGACGGCCCCCCGCGAGAAGACGCAGGGCCAGTCCGAACCCAATTCACGCCCCGCGCCGCCGCGCCGTCAGGGCAAGCTTCCTGACGAGCGTTTGCCCGTCATTCTCGAAGTGCTGCCCAATGACGATTATGCGCTTTTGGATTCCGGCGGCGGGCAGAAGCTCGAGCAATACGGTCCTTACCGCATTGTGCGCCCTGAGGGGCAGGCGATCTGGCAGCCCGCACTCGGTCCGGCCGAGTGGCAGAAGGCCGACGCCATCTTCACCGGCGACACGGATGAAGAGGGCATGGGGCGCTGGCGCTTTCCGAAGGAGCCGCTGGGCGAGACCTGGCCCATGCGCCATGACGGGATCGACTATCTGGGCCGTTTCACCTCGTTTCGCCATGTGGGCGTTTTCCCCGAGCAGGCGACCCACTGGTCACACATGGAAACGCTGGTGCGCGAGGCGCGCCGTCCCGTGAAGGTGCTGAACCTGTTCGGCTATACGGGGCTTGCCTCGCTGGTGGCCGCCCGCGCCGGCGCGGAAGTGACCCATGTGGATGCCTCCAAGAAGGCGATTGGCTGGGCACGGGAAAATCAGGAAATGGCCGGGCTCGGCGACAAGCCGATCCGCTGGATCTGCGAAGACGCGGTGAAGTTTGCCGAACGCGAGGCGCGGCGCGGCAACAGCTACGACATCGTGCTGTTCGACCCGCCGGCCTATGGCCGTGGACCGAAGGGCGAGGTGTGGCAGCTGTTCGAGGATCTGCCCTATCTGGCGGATCTCTGCCGCTCGATCCTGACGCCGAAGCCGCTGGCCGTGGTGCTGACGGCCTATTCCATCCGCTCTTCCTTCTTTGCCATTCATGCGCTGATGCGTGACACATTTGCGGGCTATGGCGGTCGGGTGGAATCGGGTGAACTGATCATTCGCGAGCAATCGGCGGGCCGGGCCCTGTCGACCTCGCTGTTTTCGCGCTGGGTGGCGTCATGAGCGGACATGAGAACGAGCGGCGCAGGCCGGGCCAGGTGAAGGAAGTCACCAGCCTGACCAACCCGATCATCAAGGACATTCGCGCGCTGGCGCAGAAGAAGTTTCGCGACCGCGAACACGCCTTCATCGCCGAGGGGCAGAAGCTGGTGATCGACGCGTTCGACGCCGGCTGGACGATCCGCACACTGCTCTACGCCAAGGCGGGGCGCGGCAATGAAGCAGTGGAGCGGCTTGCCGCCCGCACCGTGGCTGCCGGCGGCCTCGTGCTGATCGTCAGCGAGAAGGTGATGTCGGCCGTAACCAAGCGCGACAATCCGCAGATGGTGGTGGGCGTTTTCGAGCAGAAGACGACGCCGCTTGCCAGCGTGAAGCCGGCCGATGGCGAGGTGTGGGTGGCGCTCGACCGGGTGCGTGATCCGGGCAATCTGGGTACGGTTTTGCGGACGGTCGACGCCGTTGGCGCAAAGGGCATCATCCTGGTTGGCGACTGCACCGACCCGTTCTCCTTCGAGACGGTGCGCGCGACCATGGGCTCCATCTTCGCCGTGCCGATCGTGCGCGCGAGCCAGGATGCGTTTCTTGCTTGGCGCAAGGGGTTTGGCGGCCGTGTGGTCGGCACGCATCTGAAGGGCTCGGTCGACTACCGCACCGTCGATTACCGGAAGGGGCCGGTGCTGCTCCTGATGGGCAATGAGCAGCAGGGCCTGCCGGACGTGCTGGCGGAAAGCTGCGACACGCTGGTGCGCATTCCGCAGGCGGGGCGGGCGGATTCGCTCAACCTCGCCGTGGCGACGGGCGTGATGCTCTACGAGATCCGGCGCGATGCGCTGCCGCTTGAGGAAAGGGCGGGCGCATGAGCATGCGCAGCATCGGTTTCTACGGCCTTCTGATTGCTCTGTTTGCGCTTGCCGATCAGGTGGTGAAGGAACTGGTCGAGACGATGATGCCGCTGCATGAGCGGATCGACCTTCTGCCGTTCCTTTCGCTTCTGCATTCGCGCAACACCGGCATCGCCTTCTCCATGTTCTCGGGCATGAGCGGCATCGGGCTCAGCATCGTGATGGCGGGGGTGATCCTGTTCATCGGCTATCTGGCGCTGCGCACCGGCGCTTCGCAGACCTGGGCGCGGCTAGGCTTCGCGCTCATTCTGGGCGGCGCGGTGGGCAATCTCATTGACCGGCTGACCCTCGGCTTCGTCACCGATTACATCTACTTCCACACGCCGGTCTGGTCGTTTGCGATCTTCAATCTGGCGGATGTCTTCATCACCGTGGGAGCGGGGCTTGTGATCCTCGAGGAGTTTCTCGACTGGCGGCGCGGGCGCCCGGGCCGCTCAGGCGGTGAGGCGCGCCCGGATTGACCTTGCGCCCCGCGCGCCGCACTCTCTCTCATCATTGAAGACCGTAACCAGCCGGAGTGAGTGATGACGGAGACGTTCAAAGCGGTTCTGATTTCGCGGGATGAAGACAAGAAGCAATCCGTTGCCTGGACGGAGCTTTCCGAAGACGACCTGATGGAGGGCGACGTTACGATTGCCGTCGAAGCGACCACGGTGAACTACAAGGACGGGCTCGCCATCACCGGCAAGGCCCCTGTGGTGCGCCGCTTTCCGCTTGTTCCCGGCATCGATCTTGCCGGCACGGTCACGACATCGAGCCATCCCGACTGGAAGGAAGGCGACCGCGTCATCCTCAATGGCTGGGGCGTGGGCGAGACGCATTACGGCGCCTATGCCCAGCGCGCCCGGGTCAATGGCGACTGGCTCGTGCCGCTGCCCGACGGCATGAGCGCGAAGGATGCGATGGCGGTGGGCACAGCCGGCTACACGGCCATGCTGTGCGTAATGGCGCTGGAGCGCCACGGCATCACGCCGGAGCGCGGGCCGGTGGTGGTGACGGGCGCTGCCGGCGGTGTCGGCTCTGTCGCCGTGGCGCTGCTTGCCGGACAGGGGCATCACGTGATCGCCTCGACGGGGCGGGCCTCCGAAGCCGATTATCTGAAGGAACTGGGTGCTGCCGAGATCATCGACCGGGAGGAGCTTTCCGGCCCCGCCCGGCCGCTTGGCAAGGAGCGCTGGGCCGGCGGCGTGGACGCCGTGGGCAGCCACACGCTCGCCAATGTGCTGTCGATGACCTCCTATGGCGGGGCGGTGGCGGCCTGCGGGCTGGCGCAGGGCATGGACCTGCCGACAAGCGTTGCGCCGTTCATCCTGCGCGGCGTGTCGCTGCTGGGCATCGATTCCGTGATGGCCCCGAAAGCGCTGCGGCTGGAAGCCTGGCGGCGCATCGCCACCGAACTCGACCATGCGAAACTCAGCTCCATCGCCAGCGTGATCCCATTTGGCGACGTGCTTTCGGCGGCGGAAGACATCATCGAAGGAAGGGTGCGCGGCCGGGTGGTGGTGGAGATGCCGTAACGGCGCGGAACCGTTAAAATGCGAGCGATCCGCCAAAAGCTTCCGTAATTCCCGTCGCGTAAAGTCGCGGCCATGAAAAGGGCGGGGAAGCACATAATCGATCCAAAGCCGGCGAAGAAGCTCGCGACAGAGACGAAGCCACGCAAACGGATCCGCATCAAGCCGCCGGCGCTCGCGCCGGTGTCGCTGACGCTGCCGGTGCAGACGCATTACGGCGAGGTCGCGGTCGGGCTCGCCATCATCTTCATTGCCGGGCTCAGCCATTTGACGGGCGCTTCGCCGCTCATCAGCATGATGCTGGTGATCCTGGGCGGCATAGCGCTGGCGGTGGCCTTCCGCGCCTCGACCATGGACCGCCGGCTTGTCTCGGAACTGGCGGAGAAGGAAGCGGTCAATCGTGGCGAGCTGGAAGATCTGGCGGACCGCATGTGGGAGCTGCGCGAAAGCGAAGAGCGCTTTCACGGGCTTGTCGACGCGCTGGGCGATCTGATCGTGCATCGCGACCGGGGTGGCCGCATCGTCTATGTGAACCGGGTGTTCGCAGACCTGCTGGGCCGCGATCCGTCTTCGCTGATGGGGCACACGCTTAGCCAGCTTGGCATCGATATCGGCCTCGTGCCGGACGCTGCCTTTTCCGATGGCGAATGCCTGAGCTCCACCGATGTGGCGATCCACACGCGCAACGGCATTCGCTGGTATTCGTGGATCGAGCATTCGGTGCGTGACGACAAGGCGGACTCGGTCTCGCACCGCGCCATCGCGCGCGACATCACGGCGCGCAAACGGGCCGAGACGGCGCTGATCAACGCCCGCGAACGGGCCGAGCAGGCGAGCCGCGCGAAATCCAGCTTTCTGGCGACGGTGAGCCACGAGATCCGCACGCCGATGAACGGCATTATGGGCATGGCCACGCTTCTGGCCGACACGGAGCTGACGCCCGAGCAGCGCACCTATGTGGGGGCGGTTTCCACCTCGGCAAGCGCGCTGGTGGCGCTGATCGAGGATCTGCTCGACTATTCCAAGATCGAGGCCGGACGGCTGGAGCTGGAGCCGCGCCGCCTCTCGGTTCATGAGATGGTGGAGAACGTGGTGGAGCTTCTGGCGGCCCGCGCCTTCGCCAAGGATATCGGGCTTGGCTGCTACATCGCGCCCGACCTGCCGAAGACGATCACGGCCGATCCGGGGCGTCTGCGCCAGGTGCTGCTCAACCTGCTCGGCAATGCGGTCAAGTTCACCGATGAGGGCGGCGTGACCGTGGCGGTGACGCGGGCGGAGAAGAACGGCCAGCCGGCGCTGCGCATTGCGGTGGCCGATTCCGGGCCGGGCCTGGAAAAGGACGACATCAACCGCATCTTCAAGGATTTCGAGCAGGTGGATGGCAGCTCGACCCGCCGCCATGGCGGCGCGGGGCTTGGCCTTGCCATCACCAAGCGCATCATCGACGCCATGAACGGCTCCATCACCGTTGCCAGCACGCCGGGCGAGGGCTCGGAGTTCGCCGTGCTCCTGCCGCTTGGCGAGAGCGACGATGAGGGCATGCGCGTGGAGCCCATTCTGGAAGAGGTGAACGCGGTCATCCTCTCGCCCTTCACGCAGGAGGCGGAGACCATCGCCATGACGATCCGCGTCCATGGCGGGCGCGCGGCAATTGCCGCCAGCGCAGAGGATGCGGCGCGGCTGGCCGAAGATGGCGGCGCGCCGTTCAACACGGTTCTGGTGGACGCCTCGCTTGAAAGCGACGATGGCGCGCTGATCACCCGGCTGCATGGGCTTGGCGTGGGCGGCGGGCGCGCGCTCACCCTGATCACGCCCTCGGAGCGCGGGCGTCTGGCGGCTTTCCGCGCCAGTGGCTACGGAGCCTTCCTCGCCCGCCCGGTGCGCTGCAACACGCTGGTGCGCCAGCTTCTGAGCGCGCATGGCGAAATCGCCTGGCCCGTGGCCGATGCGGGCGAAGAGGCCGGCAGCGCGCCCCGCCAGGCGCACCGCAAGAACGGGCTCAACATCCTCGTGGCCGAGGACAACGAGATCAATGCCATGCTGGCGCGCGCCGCTCTCGGCAAGGCCGGCCACCGGGTGCGCATCGTGTCGAACGGGCGCGAGGCGGTGGAAGCGGTGAACGATGAGGCGCATGCGCGCTACGACATCGTTCTGATGGATCTGCACATGCCGGTGATGGACGGGCTGGACGCCATCAATGCGATCCGCCGGCATGAGGAGGAAACGGGCCTCGCGCCGCTGCCGATCCTCGTTCTGACCGCCGACGGGCAGGAAGAAACCCGCCATGGCGTACTGGCGCACGGGGCCAACGGGTTCGTCACCAAGCCGCTGGACCCGGATGAATTGCTCACCGCACTGGATATGCACGCGGTGGTCTGATACCTGCCTCTCGTGAATCACGACCTCGACGCCAGATCGTCGTGTGTTCATGCGGACGCACGAAGGACAATCACAAATAATGATGAAGCATCGGAATGGCCGAAAACCGGATTCCACTTTTCGGTCCGATGCTTTAGTGTCACAGTTCTGTCGCAGCAGAGCAGTATTTCAGCGTCAACGCCACGCGGAGGAGTAAGAGCAATGCAGGGCATCGCGCTGAACCAGACCTCTTTGAATGATCGGGCCGCAGCGTCGCTGCTTGACGGCGCCGACGGTGCACTGCTCGGCCGTATCGGGCCGCTTGAAGTGCGCCTTGCCGGCAGCGAGCAGGAAGTCGCCGCCGCCCAGACCATCCGTTTCCGCGTGTTCTACGAGGAGATGGGCGCGCGCGCGCCGCAGGGCGGCATGGCCGAAGAGCGCGACATGGACGGTTTCGACGCCGTCTGCGACCATCTTCTGGTGCTGGACACCACGCTTCCGGGCGAAGATGTGGACCGGATCGTGGGCACTTACCGGCTATTGACGCCGGAGGGCGCGCGCCGGGCCGGAAAGTTCTATTCCGAAGACGAGTTCGCCATCGAAACGCTGATGGCCCGCCATGATGGCCGCCGCTTTCTGGAGCTTGGCCGCTCCTGTGTGCTGCCGGCCTATCGCACCAAGCGCACCATCGAGCTTCTGTGGCAGGGCATCTGGGCCTATTGCCGCAAGAAGCGCATCGACGTGATGATGGGCTGCGCTTCGTTCCCCGGCGTGGTGCCGGCCGCCCATGCGGAGGCGCTCTCCTTCCTCGGGCATTTCTGCCAGGTGGAGGCCGATTGGCATGTGCGCGCCGTGGCCAGCCGCTATGCGCCGATGGATTTGATGCCGAAGGAAGCCATCCAGATGCGCACCGCACTTGCCGCCATGCCGCCGCTGGTAAAAGGCTATCTGCGCCTCGGCGCGCGCTTCGGCGATGGCTGCGTGATCGACCATGATTTCGGCACCACGGATGTGTTCGTGGTCCTGCCGGTGGAGGCGATCTCGGACCGGTATATCAATTACTACGGGGCCGAAGCGCAGCGTTTTGCTGCTTGAGTTTCGGATTGGCTTTTTGCCGGATAATAATATTTTACGAGCTATTATTCGCACTTTACTTTTGCAAAGGCTGCCTTGCCGAGCGTTGAGGCAGTCTTCGCATTTTGGGTTGCGATTTAAATTATCAAGAAGCACCTTTCGCTAAGGCGCTTGCGATTTTTACTCCCTCACAGCAGTATTGCGATGGGTGACTTAGGGGGAGATTTAATGAATTCGATTCCAGAATATCTCGTAAAAGGCGAGAAGGCGCGATTATTCCCCGTTCTTTCAGATACTTCTAAGGAAGGAAGAACGACTTCAGTTGTGCTGGCATGTTTGGCGCATGTCCAAGAGTTCGGGCGCGCGATGCTCTCCACCGTCGGCCAGCGCGCGGGGTCGCGGGCTCGGGTCATTTGCTACACTGAAGTGTGTTTCAAGAAGGATGAGAAGATCAAAGGCGATAGGCCGGATGGGTTGATCGTTCTCAAAGTAGGGCGTCGTGAATGGAAGGCCCTGGTCGAAGCAAAGGTCGGGAATGCGGAGCTCAACCCAAATCAACTGGAGCGATATCTGGAGTTAGCTCGCACCAATGATGTTGATGCTGTCATCACAATTTCAAATCAATTTACTCCCGCTCCTAACGAGCATCCAGTGCCCGTCTCAAGGCGCGCCGTGTCTAAGGTGGCACTCTATCACTGGTCTTGGATGCACATTCTCACACAGGTTGATCTCTTGCTTCAGAACGACGAGGTCGCAGATGAGGACCAGGAAGGTGTTCTCGTAGAACTGGCTCGTTTTCTAACGCACGATAGCGCTGGTGTGAAAGGCTTCGACAGTATGCCGGCCGCTTGGACTGAATTGGTGCAGTCGGTCGCAAATGGAAGTGCGATTTCACATCGCTCGCCACTTGCCAAAGAGGTCATCGATGCCTGGTATCAAGAAGCGCGAGATCTCTCATTGATACTGTCACGAAAGATCGGGGTTCAAGTCGCTACACGTCTTCCACGTGTCCACCGGAATGATAGCCAAGCGCGGCTTAAATCAGATCTTGAGGAATTGAGTAAGAACAGCGTCATACTCACTTCTTGGGATATAAGAGATGCTGCTGGAGCCTTGGATTTCTGCGTCGACCTGAAAACGAAAACAGTTACAGCTTCAATGAAGGTGCGCGCTCCCGCCGATAAAGTGAAATCTACGGCAAGGTTGAACTGGCTGTTGCGTCAACTGAACAATGAAGCGCCTGAGGACTTATTCGTTCGTCTGCACTGGACCGGTCCGGGGGTTTATACTCAGCACGCTTTAGCAACTCTGCGTGAAAATCCAGATGTAATTTCTCAAGACAGGCCGAATGCTCAATTGCATACTTTGGAAATTTGTCTGGTTCGCAGCCTAGCGGGGCGGTTTGGGCAGAGGAAGAATTTCATAGTCGATATAGAAAAACTGGTTCCTGAGTTTTACGAACGCGCTGGCCAACGCATCAAGGCATGGCAGCCTTCTGCGCCGAGGATAAGAGAGATTTCTACCACGGAAGACGGTATTAGCGCTGAGAGCGAACGGATAGCTGAGGAAGAAGAGGGGGCAGATGCCGGCTGAAGGTCCGGTCTCATCCTAAGTCGTCTTAGGATGAGACGCGGCAGTGCAGTATAGCCTCTTCTTCCTTTTCCCTCAAACCGCCGCGTTATACGCCGCAATCGCCGCCATGTTCACGATGTCCGAATCCTTCGCGTTCAGCGGAACGATCTGCACCGACTTGTTCAGCCCCACCAGAAGCGGGCCGATGACGGTGGAGCCACCCAGTTCCTGAAGCATCTTTGTGGAAATGGAGGCGGAGTGGAAGGCGGGCATGACGAGCACGTTTGCCGGGCCTGACAGGCGGCAGAACGGATATTGCTGCATCAGGCTCGAATTCAGCGCCACGTCTGCGGCCATCTCGCCATCATATTCGAAGTCGACCCGGCGCTTGTCGAGCATCTTCACCGCTTCCTGAACACGGTCGGAACGCTCGCCCGGCGGGTGGCCGAAGGTGGAGTAGGCGAGCATCGCCACGCGCGGCTCATAGCCCATGCGGCGGGCCTGTCCTGCGGCCTCCTCGGCAATGTCGGCCAGCTCTTCGGCATTGGGCATGTCGTGCACCGCCGTGTCGGCCACGAGCACGGTGCGGCCCCGGCACAGCGCCAGCGACACGCCGATGACCCGGTGGCCGGGGCGGGCGTCGATCACGCGGCGAACATCGTCCAGCACGGTCGAATAGTTGCGGGTCACGCCGCTCACCATCGCATCCGCATCGCCCAGCGCCACCATGGTGGCGGCGAAGTGGTTGCGGTCGTTGTTGATCAGGCGCTGCGCATCGCGGAAGAGATAGCCCTTCCGCTGCAGGCGCTCATAGAGATAGTCGGCATAGATGGCGTTGCGGCGCGAAAGCCGCGCATTGATGATCTCGATGCCGGATTTGGAAAGGTCCACGCCCGCGTGCCGCGCGGTCTCGCGGATCTGCTCCTCGCGCCCGACGAGAATGGCGGTGCCGAGCTTCTGGTTCACATAGGACGCGGCGGCGCGCATCACCTGTTCTTCCTCGCCCTCGGCGAAGACCACGCGCTTGGGCTGGCGGCGCACCCGGTCGTAGATGCGCTGCAGGGTGGAGGCGAGCGGATCGCGACGGGCGGAAAGCTCGTTCGTGTATTTCTGCATGTCCAGGATGGGACGGCGGGCAACGCCGGAATCCATCGCGGCCTTTGCCACGGCCACCGGAACGGCGGAGATGAGGCGCGGATCGAACGGCACGGGGATGATGTAGTTGGGGCCGTATTTCGGGCGGTTGCCCTGATAGGCGGCGGCCACGTCGTCCGGCACGTCCTGGCGGGCGAGCTCGGCCAGCGCTTCGGCGGCGGCCACCTTCATCGCGTCGTTGATGGTGGTCGCGCGCACATCGAGCGCGCCACGGAAGATGTAGGGGAAGCCGAGAACGTTGTTCACCTGGTTGGGATAGTCCGAGCGGCCCGTCGCCATGATGGCGTCGGTGCGGATCTCGGCGACTTCCTCCGGCGTGATCTCCGGATCGGGATTGGCCATGGCGAAGATGATCGGGTTCTTGGCCATGGACTGCACCATGGCCGGGGTCAGCGCGCCCTTGGCCGAAAGGCCGAAGAACACATCCGCCCCTTCGAGCGCTTCGGCCAGCGTGCGCTTGTCGGTCTCCACTGCGTGGGCCGACTTCCACTGGTTCATGCCCTGCTCGCGGCCCTTGTAGACGACGCCCTTGGTGTCGCACAGGAAGACGTTTTCAGGTGCGAGGCCAAGCGACTTGGCAAGCTCGATGCAGGCAATGCCGGCAGCGCCGGCGCCATTGCAGACGAGCTTCGTCGTCTTGATGTCGCGGTCGGTGAGGTGCAGCGCGTTGATGAGGCCGGCAACGGCGATGATGGCGGTGCCGTGCTGGTCGTCATGAAAGACGGGAATGTCCATCAGCTCGCGCAGCCGGCTTTCGATGATGAAGCACTCGGGCGCCTTGATGTCTTCCAGATTGATGCCGCCGAAGGAGGGGCCGAGCAGCTTGACGCAGTTCACGAAGGCGTCGGCGTCTTCGGTGTCGACCTCAAGGTCGATGGAATCGACATCGGCGAAGCGCTTGAAGAGCACGGACTTGCCCTCCATCACCGGTTTGGAGGCGAGCGCGCCCAGATTGCCGAGGCCGAGGATCGCCGTGCCGTTGGAAATCACGGCCACCATGTTGCCGCGCGTCGTGTAGTCGAAGGCGCGGCTTGGGTCTTCCGCAATGGCCTGAACGGGCACGGCCACGCCGGGCGAATAAGCCAGCGAAAGGTCGCGCTGGGTCGCCATCGGCTTGGTCGGCGTGATCTCGAGCTTGCCGGGTCTGCCGGTGGAGTGGAAGTCGAGGGCTTCCTGCGGGCTGACGGACGGTCCCTGACGTTCGGGCTTGTTGCTGGCGGGCATGTCGGTGTGTTTCCTCCGGGAGACGGGCTCTGGCATGTGCTTTCTGTGGAGTTTTGCCAGTGACGGGTGCATAAGGCTACACTTTTGCCCAGTAAATGGCCAAGCAGTTTGAAGCTGTTGATTTGAAGCCAGTACAAAGCCAATGCAAAGGCCGGGGAGCCCTTCCTTGAACGACGAAACGCCCATGCGCCAAAAGGCGATGCAGGCCGCTGCCGCCGGGGCCACGCCGATGATGGCCCAGTTCATCGAGATCAAGACGGCGAACCCCGATTCGCTGCTGTTCTATCGCATGGGCGATTTCTACGAGCTGTTCTTCGAGGATGCGGAGATCGCCAGCCGGGCGCTGGGCATCACGCTCACCAAGCGCGGCAAGCATCAGGGCGACGACATTCCCATGTGCGGCGTGCCGGTGCACGCGGCCGACGATTATCTGCAGAAGCTGATCGGGCTTGGCCATCGCGTGGCCGTCTGCGAGCAGATGGAAGATCCCGCCGAGGCCAAGAAGCGCGGCTCCAAATCGGTGGTGAAGCGCGATGTGATCCGGCTGGTCACGCCGGGCACCATCACCGAGGAAAAGCTGCTCGATCCTTCAGAAGCCAACTACCTGATGGCCCTTGGCCGGGTGAAGGGCGGGGATGAGAGCCTGGCGCTGGCCTGGATCGACATTTCCACCGGCGCGTTCCGCGTTGCGCCCACGCGGCCCGACCGGCTTCTGGCCGATGTGCTGCGGATCGACCCGCGCGAGCTGATCGTGCCGGAAGCGCTCTATTACGACCAGTCCTACCGCCCGGTGTTCGACGTGCTGGGGCGGACGGCAAATCCACAGCCGGCAAACATGTTCGATTCCGCATCCGCCGAGATGCGCCTGACGCGCTTTTATGGCGTGGCGACGCTGGAAGGGTTCGGCCGGTTCTCGCGCGCCGAGCTTTCGGCCATTTCGGGCGCGGTCGCCTATGTGGAAAAGACGCAGAAGGCGGAGCGCCCGCCGCTTGGCCGGCCGGAGCGTGACGATGAGGGCGCGAGCCTGTTCATCGACCCGGCCACCCGCGCAAACCTGGAGCTTGGCCGCACGCTTTCGGGCAGCCGCGATGGCAGTCTCGCCAAGGCGATCGACCGCACGGTGACGGGGGCAGGCAGCCGGCTTCTCTATGAGCGGCTGATGTCGCCGCTCACCGACCCGGACGCGATTGGCGGGCGGCTTGATGCGGTGTCCTTCTTCCTGTCCGAGGCAGGGCTGCGCGACGATGCGCGCCGGCTTCTGAAAGGCGTGCCGGACATTGCCCGCGCGCTCTCGCGGCTGGCGCTCAACCGTGGCGGCCCGCGCGACCTTGGCGCGCTTGCCTCCGGCTTTGAGGCGGCGCATGGCGTGGCCGAGCTGCTTCAGGGCAGGGAGGTTCCCGCAGAGATCGCCGGGGCGCTTTCGGGCATTGCCGGCCTGCCGATGGATTTCGCGGCCCATCTCGACAGGGCGCTTTCCGATGAGCTGCCGCTTCTGAAGCGCGACGGCGGGTTCATCCGCGCGGGCTACAATGAAGAACTCGACGAGATGCGCGCGCTGCGCGACCAGTCGCGCCGGGTGATCGCCGAGATGGAGCGGCAGCTTTCGGAGGAAACCGGGGTCAAGTCGCTCAAGATCCGGCACAACAATGTGCTCGGCTACTATATCGAGGTGACGGCCAACAACGCGGCGGCAATGAACGGCACGGACGAGGCCAAGGCGCGCTTCATCCACCGCCAGACCATGGCCAACGCCATGCGGTTCACCACCACCGAGCTCGCCGAGCTGGAAACCCGCATCGCCAATGCCGCCGACCGGGCGCAGCAGATCGAGCTGGCGGCCTTCGAGAAGCTGCTTGGAGAAGCCGTGGCGGCTGCCGACGCCATTCGCGCCGCCGCCGATGCACTGGCGGTGCTCGATGTTTCAGCCGCGCTCGCCACGCTTGCCGAGGCCGAAGATTATTGCCGCCCGCAGGTGGATGACAGTCTCGAATTTCACATCGAGGGCGGACGCCATCCGGTGGTGGAGCAGGCGCTGCGCAGGCAGCTGGCCGAGCCGTTCGTCGCCAATGACTGTGACCTGTCGCCAACGGGTGAGGAGCAGGCCGGCGCGATCTGGCTTCTCACCGGTCCGAACATGGGCGGTAAATCGACCTTCCTGCGCCAGAACGCGCTGATCGCGGTGATGGCGCAGATGGGCTCCTTCGTGCCGGCTGCCGTTGCCCGCATCGGCGTGGTGGACCGGCTGTTCAGCCGTGTCGGCGCATCCGACGACCTGGCGCGCGGCCGCTCGACCTTCATGGTCGAAATGGTGGAGACGGCGGCAATCCTCAATCAGGCGGGCCCGCGCGCGCTGGTGATCCTCGACGAAATCGGCCGGGGAACGGCAACGTTCGACGGTCTGTCCATCGCCTGGGCGGCGGTTGAATATCTGCATGAGCAGAACCGCTGCCGGGCGCTGTTCGCCACCCATTTCCACGAGATGACCGCGCTTTCCGAAAAGCTCGGACGGCTCTCCAATGTCACCATGCGGGTGAAGGAGTTCGAGGGCGACGTGGTGTTCCTGCACGAGGTGGGACGCGGCGCGGCCGACCGTTCCTACGGTGTGCAGGTGGCGCGGCTTGCCGGCCTGCCGCATGCGGTGGTGGAGCGGGCGCGCGAAGTGCTGCAGCAGCTCGAAGAGGGCGAGACCTCGGGCAAGGCATCGAAGCTGATCGACGATCTGCCCCTGTTCTCGGTGGCGGCAAAGCAGGAAGCGAAAGCGTCGAAGACGCCGGATCGCGTTGGCGAGGAACTGCTGGCGATCAATCCCGACGACCTGACCCCGCGCGAGGCGCTGGACGCGCTCTATCGGCTGAAGCAGCTGGCTGCGCAGAAGTAGGTCACGCCGGGGCGGGCGTTCTGGCATGTGGCGTTCTGGCATGGATCCTCGGGTCAAGCCCGAGGATGACGAAGAGACGGGTTTCGGGTTACTGGCAGATGCCATCCGCGCATAGGCGTTAAAAGAAGCTCGTCATCCTCGGGCTCGATCCGAGGATCCATGCCCTGCGCTTCGAAGCGTCAGGACCAGCCCCATCCACGCAAAAGCTCGTTCCACTCCGGGTTGGATTTCTCGATCAACTCAATCTTCCACTGACGAGACCAGCGCTTCAATGACTTCTCACGCTGGATAGCGTCGCGCATATCGAAGTGCTCCTCGTACCAGACAAGCCGGGCCACACCGTATCGACTGGTAAAGCCAGGCATCCGGCCCGTCTTGTGTTCGATGATGCGCCGCCCCAAATCATTGGTGACGCCGATATAGATCGTCCCACGTTTCTGGCTTGCGAGCATGTAGACGTAACCGGTCACGGAAAACCTCTCCGTTTCAACCGGGCAATATCACCTCAGCGGAAGAAGGTCGGCAAGCGCATACACCCCGATCTTTCGCGCAACCGCGTCCCGCTTCCTCCCATCGTCATCCTCGGGCTTGACCCGAGGATCCATGCCTGAGCATCCCAACCCCTCCAGCGCCCCTAAAGCGCGTCGCCCCAGTCGGCTTTGCGGGCGGCCTTGAAGGTGCGGCCTTCGCGGCGGGTGACGAGGCGTTCGTCGAGTGCGCCGTCGCTGGTGCACAGTTTCAGGCGCACCATGCCGCTGGCCGTTTTCGGCGGGGCGAGCACGCGGTCGGGGCAGTCGTCGGGCGCATGGCGCGAAACTGCCAGATAGCTGAACTTCTCGTCTTCCCACGGCACTTCGCCGCCCTTGGCGGTGCGGTGCAGGCGCGAGCGTGCGACGCGGCGTGAGAAATGACACCAGTCGGGCGCTTTCACCGGGCAGGGCGCATGATGCGGGCAGGGGGCCAGAATGTGTCCGCCAAGAGCAGTCAGCCGGTCGCGCGCGGCAAGAATGCGCTGCCAGCCGGCTGGCGTTCCGGGCTCGACGATTACCAGCGTGTCGGCGGTCAGCGCCCAAAGGCGGTCCACCAGAGCATCGCGCGCTGCCGGGGCAAGCTCGTCCAGCACATAGCAGAGCGTCACGAGATCCGCCGGCGCGATGTCCGCAAGCCCGTCTTCCACGCTTGCTGCCTGCCAGTCCGTGTCGATGGAGAGTGCTTCGGCCAGTTTTGCACCGGCGTCACGCATCGCACGGCTGGTTTCGACCAGCGTGGCCGCACCGAGCTCCGGCCATTCGGCGCGGGCCGCCCAGAGCGCGGTTCCGGGACCGGCGCCCACATCGAGCAGGCGCGATGGAGCGAAATCCTCACGCCGCGCGGCCGTTTCCGAAAGGCACTGGCGCACGGCGGCAAAGGTGGCGGGCAGGCGGGTTGCCAGATAGGCCTTGGCGGCGAGCGCATCGCCCACATGCAGGCTGCCATCGCGGGTTTCGGCGCGGTAGCGCTTCGAAAGGCGCTGGGCAGCGCCCTGAATTTCGGAAAGCGACGTGCCTTCCAGAAACGCGTCGACTGCCTGGCGCAGCGGGGCGGGAAGCTCCATTTGAAACCCGTGTCCTTGGTGTGCGAAACCCGTGCGACATAGCGGCAGGGCGTCAGCGCTGCAACCGCATCTTTTGACAGTCGTTTCGCGGCGCGCGAAAACACGCTATACAGCGCCGCCAATCCGGGATGCTCATGGCCAAGGTTCCACTCAAGCTCGATCAGATCGTCGATGGCGCGGCATTGCGCGCCGAACTGGACGGTTTTGCAGAAAACACGGGCGGCTCAGAGCTGCGCTCGAAGGTGATGGCGACGCTGAAGGCGCACATCGCGGCAGGCCGCAAGGCGGCCGAAACCATGCTCATGAACGATGGCGGCGGCACGGCCTGCGCGGCGCGGCTGTCGCATTTGATGGACGTGGTGATCACCGAGCTGCACCACTTCGCCGCCACGCATGTCTATCCCATGCAGAACCCGTCTTCCGCCGAGCGTCTGGCGATTGTCGCCGTTGGCGGCTATGGGCGCGGCACGCTTGCGCCGGGTTCCGACATCGACCTGCTTTTCCTGCTTCCCTACAAGCAGACGCCCTGGGGCGAGCAGATCGTGGAATATGTGCTCTACATGCTGTGGGACATGGGGCTTAAAGTCGGCCACGCCACTCGCAACATCGATGAGTGCATCCGCCAGGCGCGCACCGACATGACGATCCGCACCGCGGTTCTGGAGGCGCGCTTCATCTGTGGCGAAAAACCTCTCTATGAAGAGATGGTCACGCGCTTTGACGAAGAAGTGGTGAAGGACACGGGCGCGGAATACAGCCAGGCCAAGCTCGCCGAGCGCGACCTGCGCCACGCCAAGGCGGGCGAAAGCCGCTATCTGGTCGAGCCGAATGTGAAGGACGGCAAGGGCGGCCTGCGCGATCTGCACACGCTGTTCTGGATCGGCAAATATTTCTACCGCGTGCGCCGCGCGGAGGATCTGGTGGGGCAGGGCGTTTTCACCCGCAAGGAATATCTCCAGTTCCGCAAGGCCGAGGATTTTCTCTGGGCTGTGCGCTGCCACATGCACTTCCTCACCGGCAAGGCGGAGGAGCGGCTGCATTTCGACATTCAGCGCGATATCGCCGAGCGGCTTGGCTATATGAGCCATCCCGGCCTCTCGGATGTCGAGCGCTTCATGAAGCACTACTTCCTGACGGCCAAGGGCGTGGGCGACCTGACGCGCATCTTCTGCGCAGCGCTGGAGGAGGAGCAGGGCAAGCATGTGCCCGGCTTCAACCGCTTCTTCATGAACTTCTCGCGGCGGCGCCGCAAACTCGCCGGCACCAGCGATTTCATCGTCGACAATCACCGCATCAACGTGGCGGATGAAGGCGTTTTCGAGCGCGATCCGGTGAACCTGTTGCGGCTGTTCTGGTTCGCGGACCGGCACGGGCTCGAATATCACCCCGAGGCGCTGAAGCTGCTCACGCGCTCGCTGAAGCTGATCGACCGCAATCTGCGGCGCGACAGGGAAGCCAATCGCCTGTTCATGGACGTGCTGACGTCAGACCGCGATCCCGCGCTCAACATGCGTCGCATGAACGAGGCCGGCGTGCTCGGCAAGCTCATCCCCGATTTCAACAAGATCGTGGCGATGATGCAGTTCAACATGTACCACCACTACACGGTCGATGAACATCTGATCCGCTGCATCGGCGTGCTTTCGGAAATCGAGCATGGCGACGGGGAGAAGCTGCATCCGCTCTCGCACTCGCTGATGCCGTCGCTGAAATCGTGGCGCGAGGTGCTCTACACCACGGTGCTTCTGCACGACATCGCCAAAGGGCGGCCCGAAGACCACGAGATCGCGGGCGCGCGCATCGCCCGCAGGCTGTGCCCGCATATGGGGTTCGATCCCAAGGAAACAGAGATGATCGCCTGGCTGGTGGAACATCATCTCGACATGTCCATGGTCGCCCAGACGCGCGATCTGAACGACCGCAAGACGATCCAGGATTTTGCCGACAAGGTGCAGTCGGTGGAGCGACTGAAACTGCTTCTGGTGCTGACCGTGTGCGATATTCGCGGCGTCGGCCCCGGCGTTTGGAACGGCTGGAAGGGGCAGCTCCTGCGCACGCTCTATTATGAAACCGAAGTGCTTCTGACCGGCGGTTTCTCGGAAGCCTCGCGCGCCACCCGCGCCGAGGAAGCACGCCTGCGGCTTGCTGCGGCGCTCGCCGAAAACGGCTGGCAGGAAAAGGAGATCGAGGACTATCTCGGCCTCCATTACTCGGCCTATCTGCTCGCCGTCGATCTCGAAGACCAGTTGCGCCATGCGGATTTCATCCGCGAAGCGGAGAAGGAAGAGCGTCCGCTTGCCACCATGGTCAAGCCGCACACATTCGAGGCGGTGACCGAGATCACCATCTTTGCGCCCGACCATCCGCGTCTCCTGTCGATCATCGCAGGGGCGTGTTCGGCGGCGGGGGCGAACATTGTCGATGCGCAGATCTTCACCACAACGCATGGCCGCGCGCTGGACACGATCCTGATCAGCCGCGAGTTCGATTTCGATGCGGATGAGCGCCGGCGTGCGGAAAGCGTGCGCAGGCTCATCGAGGATGTCCTGTCCGGCAAGTCCTACCTGCCCGAGGTGATCGAGAAGCGCGCAAAGCCGCGCCGTGGCACAAAGGCTTTCCGGGTTCAGCCACGGGTGGAGATCGGCAACACGCTGTCGAACCGTTTTTCCGTGGTGGAAGTGAAGGGGCTCGACCGGCCGGGCCTGCTTTCGGAACTGACCGAAACGCTTTCCGACCTGTCGCTGGACATTGCCTCGGCGCACATCACCACCTTTGGCGAAAAGGTCATCGACACGTTCTACGTCACCGATCTGACGGGCCAGAAGATCGTCAGCGCCGACCGGCTGGAGGCTATCCGCACGGCTCTTCTCAAGACGCTGGAGAGCAGGGTGGAGCGTCCGGCAAAGGGCAAGTCGCAGGCGGCTGCCGAATGAGCGGGGTGGTGGCGGGGGCTGTCCTGCAGGGCGGTGGCGGGAGCAGCGTTCCGGCATGGATCCTCGGGTCAGGCCCGAGGATGACGAAGGTGGGGCTGTGAGGGCGAGCGCCTGAGGGGCCCGAAAAGGGCCGGGGCTGACGATGGTGGCCCGGGATGACGCGGGAGCTCAGAGGACGATGAAGGTGGTTCGGGGTGAGGAAGAGCGTCTGACCATTGCGAAAAAGGCCGGGCTGATGATGGTGGTCCGGGATGGTGCAGGAGCCCTGAGGATGACGAAGAGGGAGCGAGGATGACGAAAAGGGGTGGTGTTTGCCGGCGTTTGGATGCTGTGCCGCACAGGCCACCCATGACGTTCGTCACCCTCGGGCTTGACCCGAGGGGCCATGCCAGCGCATCTCAGCGTCACCATCGTTCCAATTGCAGCCCCTGTCCGGCCCCCATTTTCAGGTCTTTCCATCCATGAGCCTTATCGGAAAATTCGCCAGCGTTGGCAGCGCCACCATGGCCAGCCGCATTCTCGGCTTTGCGCGCGAGGCGCTGATTGCCGCCGCCATCGGCGTTGGCCCGGTGACGGACGCCTTTTACGCCGCGTTCCGCTTTCCGAACCTGTTCCGGCGGCTCTTTGCCGAGGGCGCGTTCAACACCGCCTTCATCCCGCTTTTCGCCAAGGAGATGGAGGGCGGCGGCGTGGAGGCCGCGCGCCGGTTCGGCGAAGATGTGCTGGCCGTTCTGATGACCGTGCTTCTGGCGCTTTCGGCGGCGGCGATGCTCGCAATGCCGTTTCTGGTCTCCACCATCATCGCACCGGGCTTTGCGGCGTCGCCGGAGAAGTTCGATCTGACGGTGGTCATGACGCGGATCATGTTCCCCTATCTGTTCTGCATGTCGCTGGTGGCCATGTTTTCCGGCATCCTCAATGCGATGCGGCATTATTTTCTGGCCGCGCTGGTGCCGACGCTGCTCAATGTGATCCTGATCGGCGTTCTTCTGGCCGCACTTTTCTGGGAGTTCGATCCGCGTCAGACGGGTGTATGGCTTGCCTGGGGGGTGTTCGCGTCGGGTCTGGCGCAGCTCTTTTTCCTCATTCAAGGCGCGCGGCGGGCAGGCTATTCCATGCGGGTGCGTCGCCCGCGTCTCACGCCGGGCGTCAAGCGCCTGCTGGTGCTGATGGCGCCAGCGCTCCTGACCGGCGGCATCATGCAGATCAATCTTCTGGTCGGGCAGATCATCGCCTCCACACAGGAAAACGCCATCGGCCTTCTGAACTTCGCCGACCGCATCAACCAGCTGCCGCTGGGCGTGATCGGCATTGCGGTGGGCGTGGTGCTTTTGCCAGAACTGTCGCGCGCGCTGAAGGCCGGCGATCAGGCCGACGCACAGCATTTGCAGAACCGGTCGATGGAGTTCGCGCTGGGGCTCACATTGCCGGCCGCCGTCGGGCTGATGGTGATGCCGGCGCCCATCGTCGCTGTTCTTTACGAGCGCGGCCAGTTCACCGCCATCGACACGGCGATGACAGCTGCGGCACTCGCCGCCTTTGCCAGCGGCCTGCCGGCCTATGTGCTGACCAAGGTTTTTCAGCCGGCCTTCTTCGCGCGTGAAGACATGCGCACGCCGATGTGGTTCTCGCTGGTCACGGTCGTGGTCAACATTGCGGCGAGCCTGCTTTTCTTCCCCGTCTATGGCCATGTGGCGATTGCCGGGGCGACGGCGCTTTCGGCATGGGTCAATGTCCTGCTTCTGGCGGCGACGCTCTGGTGGCGGGGCGATTTCCGGCCTTCGCCCGTCACGCTCAGGCGGATCACATTCATGCTGGTTGCAAGCGTGGTGATGGGAGGCGTCGTGTGGGCGCTGCTCGCGGCCCTGCCGCAATTCGTCGGCCACGATCTGCTGATCGTGCGCATTCTCACGGTCGCCGCCATTGTCGGTGTGGCGGTGGTCGCCTATTTCGGCGTCGCCCTTCTCACGGGCGGCATCGACCGGAGTGAGCTTGCCCGCGTTGCGCGCCGCTGGCGCAAAAACGCATAAGACCGCTCATCCCTCTCATTAACGGAATTCGAAGGCGGTGCGTGTAGCATCGCCTTTGCCATTTCGGGGGAGAGGCATGCAGCAACGGCTCTACTATATCGATTTCCTGCGCGTCTCGGCGTTCATGCTGCTGATCGTCTACCATGCGTCGGTGGCGTTCTTTCCGGACATGAAATGGCTGATCGAAGCGCCGGAAGGCAGCGCCGCGCTGTCGCTGATCATGAAGTTCCCGCGCGCCTGGCGGCTGGCGCTCCTGTTCTTCGTGTCGGGCATGGGCACGTGGTTCGTCTATCGCCGCTGCCATGATCTCGGTTTCCTGACGGGCCGGTTCATGCGGCTTTTCCCGCCGCTGATCTTCGCCATGTGCGTCATCATCGTGCCGCAGGTCTGGTATGAGCGCATGTATGAAGATGGCTATCAGGGCTCGTTCCTGACCTTCTGGCTCACGCGCTATTTCACCGAAGGCAAATATCCAGACGGCAATTTCACATGGGCGCATATGTGGTTCGTGGCCTATCTGCTGGCGATGACCTTCGTCTGCTATCCGGTGTTCCGGCTGATCGATCAGCCCTTCATGAAGCCGGTGAATGACTGGTTCCAGCGGGTCGCCGCATCGGGGTGGGTCTATCTGCTTTTCCTTCTGCCGCTCGTGCTCAATCTCGCGCTGTCGCCCATTTTCCCGCGCCAGACCAATGCGCTCTACAATGACGGGGCGTGGTTTGCGGTCTGGGCCAGCTGGTTCGGGCTGGGGTTCCTTTTCGCCCGCTATCATCAGGCGCTGATTGGCAATGTAATCACCCTGCGCTGGCGAAGTGCTGCGCTCGCCACGGCGCTGACTGTGGCGCTCTACCTGTTTTCCTGGACGGGAGAAGGCGGCTTCTTCATCGGTGATTACGAGGCGATGACGCCGCTTTTCAAGACGCTGCTCATGGCGCTCGCATGGACGATGATCCTGGCGCTGTGCGGTTTCTCGGCCAGATATCTCAACGCGCCGAGCGCCGTTGTCGCATGGCTCAACCGCAAGGTCTTCCCGCTCTACATCGTACACCAGACCGTGGTGGTGGCGGCGCTTTACTACGTGCTGCCGCTCGGGCTCGATGTCTGGACCGAATATGCGCTGGTGCTGATCGCGACGTTTGCAGGCTCCTTCCTGTTCGCCATCGCGGCCGAATGGCTGCCCGGCCGCACGGGCCTTCTGGTGGGGCTTGCGCCGCGCGGCAAGACGCTTCCGGCCGGTGGTGCGGAAACGCAATCGGCCCGTGGGGCTTGATTGCCGGTTTCGCGTCGTTCATAAGCCAAGGCGCGCGGTTTTCGCGCTCCAAAAGGCATTCAGGAAAGATCCATGAGCGAATTCAAGGAGCTCGTCTTCTCCGGCGTTCAGCCGACGGGCAATCTTCACCTCGGCAACTATCTGGGCGCGCTGCAGAAGTTTGTGGCGTTGCAGGACAGCCATGAGTGCATCTATTGCGTCGTCGATCTGCACTCGCTGACCGCGAACATGGCGCATGCTGATCTGGCTGACCAGACGCGCTCGATCACCGCCGCCTTCCTGGCGAGCGGCATCGACCCGAAGAAGAACATCGTCTTCAACCAGAGCCAGGTGCTGCAGCACGCCGAACTCGCATGGATCTTCAACTGCGTCGCGCGCATCGGCTGGATGAACCGCATGACGCAGTTCAAGGACAAGGCCGGCAAGGACCGCGAGAACGCCTCGCTTGGTCTGCTCGCCTATCCGAGCCTCATGGCCGCTGACATTCTCGTCTACCGCGCCACCCACGTGCCGGTGGGCGACGACCAGAAGCAGCATCTTGAGCTGACGCGCGACATTGCGCAGAAATTCAACAACGACTTCTCCCAGCGCATTGCCGAGCTTGGCTATGGCGTTGAGATGGAAGTCGGCGAGGAGAAGGTGAACGGCTTTTTCCCGCTCACCGAGCCGCTTATCGAAGGCGCGATCACGCGGGTGATGAGCCTGCGCGACGGTTCCAAGAAGATGTCGAAGTCGGACCCGTCCGACCTGTCGCGCATCAACCTGACCGACGATTCCGACGCCATCGCCAAGAAGATCCGCAAGGCGAAGACGGATCCCGAGGCTCTGCCGTCCGAGGTTGACGGTCTGGCCGATCGTCCCGAGGCGCAAAACCTTGTCGGCATCTATGCCGCGCTGTCCGGCGTCTCGAAGGCCGACGTGCTGTCCGAGTTCGGCGGTCGCCAGTTCTCCGAGTTCAAGCCTGCTCTGGCCGAACTCGCCGTGGACAAACTCGCCCCCATCGCCGGCGAGATGCGCCGCATCCTGGCCGATCCGGCCTATATCGACGGCGTTCTGCGCGAGGGCGCGGGCCGGGCGCGCGAAAAGGCCGAGACGACCATGAAGATGGTGCGTGAAATCATCGGGCTCATCGACGGGTGAGCCCCTTTTACGCATCGTCTTGCCGAAACCCTTTCGCGATGGCAGATTGCGCGGAATGGGGCGGGGCACTCGCCTGCAACACAGGACGTGTGAATGGTCTCTAAGCGACTGATCCGCGAGGCAGGGCACCGCCGCAAGTTCCTTGCCATCATCGATGACACTCCCGAATGCGAACGGGCCGTGGCCTATGCGGCGCGGCGCGCCCAGGCCACCAGCGGCGCGCTCGTCCTTCTCTTCGTGATCGAGCCGGGCGATTTTCAGCACTGGCTCGGCGTCGAGCAGATCATGCGGGAAGAATCGACCGCGACGGCAAACGCCGCGCTCGACACCCACGCCACCAAGGTGCGCGAAACGGTCGGCATCGAGCCGGAACTGGTGGTGCGTGAAGGCGCATCGGCCGACGAGATCCACAAGCTGATCGAAGAGGATCAGGACATTGCGATCCTGGTTCTGGCAGCCGGCAGTTCCAAGGAAGGGCCGGGTCCGCTCGTCTCCTCCATCGCCGGGAAAACGGCCGCGTTCCCGATTCCCGTCACGGTCGTGCCGCAGAATCTGAGCGACGAGGAAATCGAAAGCCTGGCATAGGGGCGGGCGCTTCCCATATGTGCTCCAGAACACCGGGCCGGACATGGATCTGGCTTCGGCTGTTCCGATGCTCCCTCAGCGGTTCGGGTCGTCTTTTCTGCGTCGGCATGGCGCAGGGCGGTCTGGCCACATGCATGCTTGAATGCGGCAGGCTTTCTGCTTATTTTAGAATTATTCCAAGAAACGCCAGATCGGAAAGTTACAATGTTCATTCAGACCGAAGCGACTCCCAATCCCGCGACGCTGAAATTCCTGCCTGGCCGTGTTGTTCTTGAAGAAGGCACCGCCGATTTCCGTCAGGCGGAAACGGCCGCAGAGGCATCGCCTCTGGCAGAGCGCCTCTTTGCCGTGCCCGGCGTGACGGGCGTGTTCTACGGCTACGACTTCATCACGGTCACGAAGGAAGACGGTCCCGACTGGCAGCATCTGAAGCCGGCCATTCTCGGCACGATCATGGAGCATTTCATGTCCGGTCAGCCGGTCATGGCCACGGGCGGTCCGGGCCTGCCTGCCTCCGAGGATGGCGAGTTCTACGACGAGGCCGACGAGGCCATCGTCTCCACCATCAAGGAGCTTCTGGAGACGCGTGTGCGTCCGGCTGTGGCGCAGGATGGCGGCGACATCACCTTCCGCGGTTATGAGAAGGGCACGGTCTTCCTGCACATGAAGGGTGCCTGCGCCGGTTGTCCGTCTTCCACGGCGACGCTGAAACACGGCATCCAGAACCTTCTGCACCACTTCGTGCCGGAAGTCCGGGAGGTCGAACAGGTCGTCTGACCCCTCCTTGGCGCTCTCTTTTTCGCACGATGTTTGGATTCAATAGCGAAAACGCCTTATTCAATGTTCTTGCGCAATTGCGGGCACCGTCTTCGAGGCCCCTTCTCCCGCGTGCGGGGAGAAGGTGAGGATGAGGGGCGAGCGCCAGCTTGCGCGAACCCACAACATGGCGGGATTTTCATACGCGGCGTCAGCCCCTCATCCGGCTGGAGCGCCCTTTGTGCATCCGAAGCGCTAAGGATGGAGAGATACGAAAAAACCGGGCTCTGAGGCCCGGTTTTTTTCAGGGTCGACCAAGGCCGACCCCTGTTGCTGAGACGGTTACTACCGCTTAACGATTACTTTAGCACCAATTTCGGTACGGTTGTAAAGGTCGATGATGTCCTGGTTCATCATTCTGATGCAGCCGGAAGACATTGCCTTGCCGATCGAGCGCCATTCCGGCGTGCCGTGCAGGCGATAACCCGTGTCGCCGCTGCGGTTGAAGAGATAGAGCGCGCGCGCGCCAAGCGGGTTGGACAGGCCGGGCGGCATGCCGCCGCGCCATTTCGCCAGCTCGGGCTGACGGCCGATCATGGCTGCGGGCGGGGTCCAGGTGGGCCATTCGCGCTTCATCGCAACGCGCGCCGTGCCGGACCACTCAAAACCTTCGCGGCCAACGCCGATGCCGTAGCGCATGGCCTTGCCGTTTTCCTGCACCAGATAGAGGTACTTGTCCTTGGTATCGACGATGATCGTGCCGGGCTTTTCCTTCGTCTCGTAGGAGACGATCTGGCGATGATATTTTCGCGGAACCTGGCTGATCGGAATGCGCGGCAGCTGGTAGCCCGCATCCTTCACCGTACCGTAGTCGGAGGTGAACACCTTGAGAGGCCCACCCGTCGTGCACCCGGCAAGAGCGGTTGCAAGTCCCAGTGCCGCAGCCACGACGATTGATTTGAATCTCATATGTTCCCCCGGTCCCCCAATTTGTTAAGTGTGCCTGAATTGCGCCGCACTTTGACCATCATTCTTAAATTCCTGGTTAATGAAATGACAAGATTTGGATGCGTCTTACGTTGCGTAATCCCGTTATTGCCGCGTGATATTGCAAACGCGCAACACAATCCCCAGTTTCAGATGGCGGAATTCAGCAAGCGTGGAAGTTCAGGAGACGTGTCATGAACGTTGGCGAGGCGGCCCGTCGTTCGGGCCTACCGGCAAAGACGATTCGCTATTACGAAGAAATCGGCCTTGTTTCGCCGGCGCGGGCCGGAAACGGTTACCGCGATTACAGCGATGAAGACCTGCACTTCCTGACCTTTCTGAAGCGCGCGCGCGGTCTCGGCTTCGCCATCGAGGAATGCCGCCAGCTGATGACGCTTTACCGCGACAAGCACCGGGCGAGCCACGATGTGCGCGGCATCGCCATTTCGCATGTGGTGGCAATCGACGAGAAAATTGCGGAACTGCAGGCCATGCGCGCCACGCTGAGCAAACTCATCAATGCCTGCCATGGCGACAACCGGCCCGATTGTCCGATCCTGGACGATATTGCCGGGGCGCAGTGACGCTTCAAGCGGCTCACCGTTGATGGCATAATCCTTCCATGCCGATCATTTCACCGATTCCCGTCAACCCGCTGGCCGATGGTCGCCAGTCGGAACGCGCCATGGTCATTCGCCGGGGCGTGCAGCGCCTGCTCATCACCATGGGGGCGGTGGTGCTGCCGGAGCTGACGCTCGCCACCGGCCGGCGCGCCGATCTCGTGGCGCTGACGAAGAAGGGCGACATCTGGATCATCGAGATCAAGTCGTCAGTGGAGGATTTTCGGGTGGACCGGAAATGGCCGGATTATCGCCTGCACTCCGACCGCTTTTTCTTCGCCACCCACCCGGAAGTGCCGGCGGAGATTTTTCCCGAGGAATGCGGTTTCATCCTGTCGGACGGTTATGGCGCGGAGATCCTGCGCGAGCCGGACGAGCACCGCCTTGCCGCCGCCACCCGCAAGGCGATGATGCTGCGCTTTGCGCGGGCGGGGGCGGCGCGTCTCACCGCTGCGGAACTTGCGGGCATCGACGTGCCGCTGGCCGAGGGTGAGACAGGCTGAGGCTTACGGCGTGATCGGCTGACGGCCTGTCGCAAGTGCATGGTCGAGATACTCGACGCGGTCCTGCCCGAAGAAGGCCTCGCCGTTCAGCACAAAGGTGGGCACGCCCACCGCGTCGGCCTCTACGGCGTCCCTGGTGTTCTGCGCGCGGATTTCGGCAATCGCCTCGCTTTGCGCCTTCTCCAGAATGGAGGCTGCGTCGAACTTCTCCAGTTCCAGATATCTGGTCAGCGTGTCCGGGTCGGCAATGTTTTCCTCATTGGCCCACACGGCGGCGAAGACGCGCTCCATATAGCTCAGCGGATCATGGCCCTCTGCCGCTAGTGCTGCGATCACGCGGTCGGAAAGCTCCGGGTCGACGGGCCAGTGTTTGGGCGTCTTGTTGATCGGCAGGCCGCGAAAATCGGCGATGCGCTGGATCTCCACCAGCCGCTGGCGCTGGCGCACCGGGGGGCGCCTGGGCGGGGGAACCGCGCCGGAGATCTCCCAGACACCCATCAGGTTGATCGGCTTCACGCGCACATCCGCGCCATGCTTGGAAAGCACGGTGCGCAGAGCCTGGTGGCCGAGATAGGTGAAGGGCGAAGCGGAAGTGAAGTAATAGTCGACGGTCGCTGTCATCGATGTCTCCGGTGCATGTTGGTGGCCGGAGAGTAGCGATGCGGTCTGGCGACTTAAAGGTGTGAGGACAACACTTTTGCGCGAGCGCGCAGGCCCTGATGCGAGGCGATGAAGGCTTTCTCTTCCGCATTGGGCGCACGCGGCGCGCCATCGTGGCCGAGTGTGCGCATCAATTCGTCGACCGGCACGAAGCGTTTGCCCCGCTTGTCGTAGACCCCGCCCGTGGTCAGCACCATGGCGGCAACGCGCCCGTCATCCAGCACGAAACGATGCTGGCCGATGATCTGCGTGTCTTCCCATGTTTCGATGGTGGAGACGACTTCGAAGCGCTGCCATAAGCGCACCTCGCGCACATAGGCCGTCTGCAGGCCACCGAGCAAGGGAGCCCAGCCGCGCTTGCGGGCTGCGGCGACCAGTCCGCTGCGCAGGAAGATGTCGATCCGCCCCATATCCGCCAGCATCATGTAGCGGGCGTTGTTCAGGTGGATGTTCATGTCGATGTCGGTGGGCAGGCAACGGAAGGAGAGCTTGCTCTCGTCGCCCAGCCGATAGACGCCCCGGCTCTTGCGTGTGGCGGCCACGCGAAGAAGACGCATCCAGACATACATGATTTTCTATCCCGGGGAGGTTGGCGTTGCGGTCGGTGCTCGTCCTAGGGTCAGGACCTATAAATATGGCCGCAATGGCGTTCGATAGACCAAGAGATGCTAGGAAAAGCCCGCAGAGCGGGGTCTTCCCCCGGTCAAGGGGTTTGACGCGGCAGGTCGCCGGTCTATCGAGCGTCCTTTGGATCAGCCTGATTTGCACGGGCTACTTTGTCGCAAACCCTTGAAAGACGTGAAGTCTTCCTGCGGTCTTGCTTCGCGTATCCGCACAAATCAGGCCGACCATTGCGGCCATATTTATAGGTCCTGACCCTAGAGCAATTCCAGGAAAAGTGGGAGCCGATTTTCCGTCCGGAACTGCTAAAAAAATAGAGCGCTTCAGGCGCTTCAGGGAAACCGCGATGTTGGGCGTTGACCTGTTCACCGTCCCGGATGCGGAGCGCGCCCGGGACGGTGGTTTTCATTCTGAACGGTACGCCTCAGGCGGCCTTCTTCTCCGCCGCCTTTTCGGGCGCGAAGCGCTGGTAGAAAGTCTCGCCGCTCTCGGCCATGTCCAGAAGGAGTTTCGGAGCCTTGAACTGCTTGCCGTACTTCTTCTGCAGGCGCTTGGTCATGGCGACGAAGGCTTCTGCTCCCATCCCGTCGATATAGGAGAGGGCGCCGCCCGTGTAGGGCGCGAAGCCGAAGGCGAGAATGGAGCCGACATCCGCCTCGCGCGGATCGACGACAATGCCTTCTTCCATGATCCGGGCCGCTTCCAGCGCAATCGTTGCGAGGAAGCGCTCCTGCAATTCCTCGACGTCGATCTTGTCCGGGTTCTTCTGCGGATAGAGATCCTTCAGGCCGGCCCACAGATGCTTCTTCGCGGGCTTTGCCGGATAGTCATAGAAGCCCTTGCCATTCTTGCGACCAAGGCGCCCATGCTTGTCGACCAGCGTGTCGATCAGCTCCATGTGGCGCGGATCGACGGCCTTGGGGCCGAGATCGCGCACGGTCTGCTTCATGATCTTCTGGGCGAGATCGACAGCCGTCTCATCGGTGAGCGCAAGCGGGCCGACCGGCATGCCGGCCATCTTCGCCGCATTCTCCACCATCGGGGCGGGCACGCCTTCGATGACCATGGAGAAGGCCTCCTGCATGTAGCGCAGGACGCAGCGATTGACGTAGAAGCCGCGCGTGTCGTTCACCACGATCGGCGTCTTCTTGATGGCGCGCACATAGTCCATCGCCATGGCAAGCGCCTTGTCGCCGGTCTTCTTGCCCATGATGATCTCGACCAGCATCATCTTGTCGACGGGCGAGAAGAAGTGGATGCCGATGAAGTTCTTCGGGCGCTTGGAGTTTTTCGCCAGGCCGGAGATCGGAATGGTCGAGGTGTTGGAGGCGAACACGGCCGACGGCTTCAGAACGGCCTCGGCCTTCTCCGTCGCCGTCTTCTTGATCTCCGAATCCTCGAACACGGCCTCGATCACCAGATCGCAGCCTTCAAGCTCCGCATAATCCTCGCTCGGGGTGATGAGCGAGAGGAGCTTTTCCTTGTCCTCGGCGGTGGCGCGGCCGCGCTTGATGCTCTTGTCCATCAGCTCGGCGGAATGCGCCTTGCCCTTTTCGGCGGACGCCGTGTCGCGGTCGATCAGAACAACCGGAATGCCGGCCTTGGCCGTGACGAAGGCGATGCCCGCGCCCATGAAGCCCGCGCCCAGAACGCCGATCTTCTTGAACTTCCTGACGGGCACGTTGTCGGGGCGGCGCGCGCCCTTGTTGAGTTCCTGCAGCGAGACGAAGAGCGAGCGGATCATCATCTTCGCTTCGGTCGTCTGCATGATCTCGGTGAAATAGCGCTGCTCGATGGTCAGCGCCGTCTCGAAGGGCACCAGCATGCCCTCATAGACGCATTTCAGGATCGCGGCTGCTGCCGGGTAGTTGTTGTAGGTCTCGCGGCGCAGGATGGCGATTGCCGGCGGCCAGAGGTTTGCGCCCGCCGCCGAGTAGACGGGGCCGCCGGGCAGTTTGAAGCCCTTCTCGTCCCATGGCTGAACCGGGCTGAGGCCGTCGAGGATCATCTTCTTCGCGGTCTCGACCAGTTTCTTCGGCGCGGCGATCTCGTGGATCAGACCCATGGCCTTCGCCTTCTGTGGCGTCAGCGTCTGGCCGGTGGTCAGCATCTGCAGGGCTTCCTGCGGCTTGGCCAGACGCGGCACGCGCTGGGTGCCGCCCGCGCCGGGGAAAATGCCCACTTTCACTTCCGGAAGCGCCATCTTCACTGCCGGGCTGTCGGCTGCGACGCGGCCATGGCAGGCGAGCGACAGCTCGAACGCACCGCCCATGCAGGTGCCGTTGATGGCCGAGACCCAGGGCTTGCCGGAGGTTTCAAGCTTGCGCCAGAGCCAGCCCATGCGGCCGGCATTGTCGAACAGCAGCTTGACCGCCTTCTTGCGGTCGTTTGCCTTTTCCTTCTCGAACAGGCCGAGCATTTTCTGCAGCATGGTCAGATCCGCGCCGCCGGAGAAGGTCTCCTTGCCGGAGGTGATGACAGCGCCCTTGATCGCATCGCTGCCGGCAACGTGATCGATGATCGCATCCAGCTCGTTCATCACCTCTTCGGTGAAGACGTTCATGGAGCGGTCCGGCATGTCCCAGGTGACGAGCGCGACGCCGTCTGCGTCCACGTCAACGGTAAAGTTCTTGTAGTCGGTCATGGTCTGATCTCTCCCCGACAGCTCAAACGCGTTCGATGATGGTTGCGGTGCCCATGCCCGCGCCGATGCACAGCGTGACAAGCGCCGTGTTCAGGTTGCGGCGCTCCAGCTCGTCGAGAACCGTGCCGAAGATCATCGCGCCGGTTGCGCCGAGCGGGTGGCCCATGGCGATTGCGCCGCCATTCACATTGATCCGGTCGTGGTCGATCTCGAAAGCCTGCATGTAGCGCAGCACCACCGAGGCGAAAGCCTCGTTCAGCTCGAACAGGTCGATGTCCGACAGCTTCATCCGGGCTTTCTTCAGAAGCTTCTCCGTCACGTCGACCGGGCCGGTCAGCATGATCGCTGGCTCGGAGCCGATATTGGTGAAGGCGCGAATTTTTGCGCGCGGCTCCAGCCCCATGGACTTGCCGGCCTTGCGCGAACCGAGCAGCACTGCGGCCGCGCCATCGACGATGCCCGACGAATTGCCGGCGTGGTGGACGTGGTTGATGCTCTCAAGCTCCGGATAACGCTGCACGGCGACGGCGTCGAAACCGCCCATTTCACCCGGCATCACGAAGGAGGGGTTGAGCTGGCCAAGCGCCTGCATGTCGGTGCCGGGGCGCATGTGCTCGTCGTGATCGAGAATGGTCAGGCCGTTCTGGTCTTCCACCGGGATCACGGATTTCTTGAAATAGCCCTTGTCCCAGGAGTGCTTGGCGCGCTTCTGGCTTTCCACCGCATAGGCGTCCACGTCGTCGCGGGAAAAGCCGTATTTCGTGGCGATCAGGTCGGCAGACACGCCCTGCGGCATGAAATAGGAGGGAATGCCGACGGACGGGTCCATGAACCATGCGCCACCGGACATGCCCATGCCGACGCGCGACATGCTTTCCACGCCGCCGGCAATGACGATCTCGTCGGAGCCGCCGGCAATCTTGGCCGCGCCCAGATTGATGGCGTCGAGGCCCGACGCGCAGAAGCGCGAGATCTGGATGCCCGGAGCCGCGTTCGCGTAGCGCGCCTCGAAGGCAGCCGAGCGCGGGATCACGGAACCGGCTTCGCCGACCGGATCGACGCAGCCGAAAATGATGTCGTCCACCTTTGCGGTGTCGAGGCCGTTGCGGTCGCGCACGGCTTCAAGAACTTTCGCGCCAAGGCGCACGGCGGGCACCTCGTGCAGCGAACCGTCCTTCTTGCCGCGTCCGCGCGGCGTGCGCACGGCGTCATATACATAAGCGTCAGCCATATCGGTCTCCCTGCTTTATGGACCCAACGCGGGGTCGTGCAATTGGTTCAAAGAGGGCTGGCAATCGCCAGCCCCGGGATCTGTTCGGCGCTTCAGGTGCGCTGCGGGCCGGCGGGCCGGAGATGGTCAAAGTCGGGCTGCGGGTCTGACACGTCGCGCTTCCTCAGGGACCGGCTTGCACGCTGGCACGTGCAAGCTAGAACGGGTGTGGCCGTTACGCCAGTCAAAACGCCTCTTCTGGAAGCGCCATCATGGTGTCCGCACCGCTCGAAAGGCGCGCCAGATGCGCGGCGGTCTCGGGCATGACGCGCTCCATGAAGTAGCGTCCGGTGGTGATCTTGGCTTCGAGGAAGGCGGCGTCGCCATTTGCCCCGGCGGCAAGCTGCTCCTGCGCCGTCCTGACCATGCGGCCCCACATGTAGCCGAGCGCCACGAGGCCCATCAGGTGCATGTAGTCATGGGAGGCAGCGCCCGCATTGTCGGGCTTCTGAACGGCGTTCTGCATCAGCCAGAGTGATGCGGCCTGCAGATCGTTGAGGCCCTTCTTGAGCGCCTTGGTAAAGGGGGCCATGGTCTCGTCTTCGCGGTGCGCTTCGCAGAAATCGCCCACTTCCTTGAAGAAGGCCTGCACGGCGCGACCGCCATTGGCGGGCAGCTTGCGTCCCACGAGGTCGAGCGCCTGAATGCCGTTCGCGCCCTCATAGATCATGGCGATGCGGGCATCGCGCACGAACTGGCTCATGCCATGCTCTTCGATGTAACCGTGGCCGCCAAACATCTGCTGCGCCATCACCGCATGCTCGAAACCCTTGTCGGTGAGCACGCCTTTCACCACCGGCGTCATCAGCGCCATGTGGTCGGACGCCGTCTCGCGTTCCTTGTCGTCTTCGGAGAGATGGGCGACATCGGATTTCAGCGCGGTCCAGAGGATCAGCGCGCGGCCGGCCTCGTTGAAGGCGCGGATGGTCATCAGGTTGCGGCGCACATCCGGGTGAACGATGATCGGATCGGCCTTCTTCTCCGGTGCTTTCGGTCCGGTCAGCGCGCGGCCCTGCAGGCGCTCGCGGGCATATTCGACCGCGCCCTGATAAGCGGCTTCGCCGATGGCATGGCCTTGCAGGCCGACGCCAAGGCGCGCCTCGTTCATCATCGTGAACATGGCTTTCAGGCCGCCATTCTCCTCACCCAGAAGATAGCCGGTGGCTTCGTCATAATTCATGACGCAGGTGGCGTTGCCGTGGATGCCCATCTTCTCTTCGATTGCCCCGCAGGAAACGGCATTGCCATCGCCCAGCGCGCCTTCGTCATCGACCATCACCTTCGGCACGATGAAGAGCGAGATGCCCTTCACGCCCGCCGGCGCGCCCTCAATGCGTGCAAGCACCAGATGGATGATGTTCTCGGCCATGTCGTGCTCGCCGGCCGAGATGAAGATTTTCTGGCCGGAAATCCGGTAGCTGCCGTCGCCATTCGGCACGGCCTTGGAGTTCAGAAGGCCGAGATCGGTGCCGCAATGGGGCTCCGTCAGGTTCATGGTGCCGGTCCAGGTGCCTTCCACCATTTTCGGCAGCCATTTCTGCTTCTGCTCATCGGTGCCATGCGCGAGGATCGCGGCGATGGCGCCCTGTGTGAGGCCCGGATACATCATCAGCGCCATATTGGCCGAGACGAGGTACTCGCTCACCGCCGTGTGCACCGTGTAGGGCAGGCCCTGACCGCCATATTCCGCCGGCACGGAAAGGCCAAGCCAGCCGCCTTCGCAATATTGACGATAAGCGCCGTCGAAGCCCTTGGGCGTCGTCACCGAACCATCGGCATGACGGGTGCAGCCTTCCATGTCGCCGATGCGGTTGAGCGGCTGTATGACGTTCTCAGCCAGTTTCGCGCCTTCGCTGAGGATCGCCTCGACAATGTCGGGCGAGGCGTCGGCGAAGCCCGGCAGATTGTCGTGATTGCCATAGCCCAGAACATCGTTCAGCACGAACAGCGTGTCGCGCACGGGCGCCTGATAGGTTGGCATGAGAATCCTCCAGCTCTCGTAACAAAGGCGCGAAGAGGCCATTCGCGCAGCGTTACAGTCGCTCTAACAAATTTTGACGTTTGCGTAAACGTCAAAAACGACGCAGCGCACGACAAGACCTCGCGCGGTGCGTGTCCGCGCGGGGTCTGGTGATGAACCGGAAGGAAAGAGGGGTAGCCGGCGGAGGTGGTCAGCCTGCGTCGCGCAGGGGCGATGCGCCGTCCAGGCGCGTCGAGACCTCGCCGATCAGGGTCTTCAGCTCATTGATCGCGTCATCAATGGAAGCGCGCTGCTTTTCAAGCCGCACCATCTGGCGTTCCGACTTCTTCAGAACAAGCTGAAGCTGCTTTACGTTTCCGCCGTCCGGCTCGTGGAGGTCGAGCACTTCCTTGATGTCGTTCAGCGAGAAGCCGATTTTACGGCCGAGCAGGATATGCTGCAGGCGCAGCTTGTCCGTGCGGGAATAAAGGCGGGTTGTGCCGGCGCGCTCCGGCCTCAAAAGGCCCTTGTCTTCATAAAAGCGCAGGGCGCGCAGGGTTACGCCAAACTCCCGCGCCATCTCGCCGATGCGGGTGTATTCTCCGGCGTGTTCCGGGGCATGCTCCGGGGACTGTTCAGGAAAATCATTTCCCTCGGCCGTCTTTTCGACTGCCACTGCAATGTTCGTCATGATCACTGTTCCGTACTGATGTGCGCTCCGGCGGGGGGACCGGGATGGGCATGTCTGACGTTAAGTTTTCGCCAGTGGCAAAATTGTGCCGCCCAGACACGCTCTAAAGGGCGCGCTTATGCGGTGCAGAATGCGGCATTACAAGGGCCGCAGCGCAAAATGTGATCGGCTTGCCAACAATCTTTTTACGGGATTTCTCACCGAAGACTTAACCTTCGGTAAGGATTGTTAACTCCGTGTTTACCACGATCAGTGAAATGTGAACCGTCAGCACACGGTGCTTGTTCGCATTCGCTTCGAGGCCTGCTGCTGACCGTGGGTGTCTTAACAGTGTTTGTTTTCTGCCTTCCGGCATTTCAAGGCTGAAAGTCCCGCGTGGCAAGAAATCTCGACGGCCAACCGGTAAACGGTGGAGAGGCGGGCGTTCCGATGAACAATAAGCGTTCCTATCTGGAAAATATCAATGCCGGTCGCCGGCGGCGACCCGGGACAGATGCGTCGCTTGACGAGATCAGTCGGACGCTGGACCACCTGGAAAACCGCCTTGGAAAAGCGACCGGACGTTTCGACCAGCAGGTGGATGAAAATGACGTCGCCCGGCGAATCCAGGAGCTGTCGGAAACGGTCTCGCATTCCTATGTACGACCGGCTGGCCGCATGCCCGCGCCCCGGCAGGAGCCGGCTTCGCGCGCCTCGCTCGAACACGCGGCGCATGAGCTTGAGCGCTCCCGCCGTCAGGAACGCGAGTTCAATTCGATCGGCAACATTGCCGAAGAGCTCAAGACCCTGCGCAGGGATCTGCGCGACGTGATGCGTTCGGGCATCAGCGACGAGTTCGGCGCGCTGCGCAAGGAGCTGGCAGGCATCATGGCCTCCGTTCCCAACAGCGCGCTCAGCAGCGAACTGGTTGTTGAATTCGAACGCCTGTCCAACGCCATTGCCCATCTCGCCGAGCGCGGTGACGACAGAAACGTCAAGATGCTGCGGCTCGAAATGGAAGAGCTGAAGTCTTCCATTTCCAGTCTCGCGCGTGAAGAAACGCTGCGCGCCGTGGATCAGCGCTGGGATGCTTTCGACGACAGGTGGAGCGCGTTCGAAGACCGCGTTTCCAGCGATCTGAGCCGCAGCGGCCCCGCCATCGACATGCTGCACCAGCGGATCGAGCAGATCGCGCATGCGGTGAACAGCCTGCCGGAATCGCTGTCGCTCCAGTCTCTGGAGGATCGTGTCCGCACGCTCGCAGGCGCGCTGGATCAGCTTGTCGAGCACAAGCAGCAGGATAATCCCGAACTCTATGCCGCCATCGATGAGCGGCTTGACGAGATCAGCCGCGCGATTGCTGCGACCATGCCGAAAACGCAGGCTGCTTCGTTTGATCCGCAGCCCTTCGAGCGCATCGAGGCGCGCATCTCTTCGCTGGCAAATCAGGTGGGCGAGCTTCTGAGCGAGCGCCCGGGTGGCGAGGCTGTCGGGCATCTCAGCGAGCAGATGTATTCGTTGTCGCAGCGCGTGGACGAAATTGCTGCGCGTATCGACATGCCGGAGCAGACGGTTGAGCGGCTGGCCAGCCAGATTGCCGGCATCGCGCACAAGCTGGACAACGCACCGGAGCCGCAGATCCCCGAGCACATGCTGCGCGGTATTGAAGATCGGTTCGCGCATTTGTCGCAGATGATCGAACAGCGCCATGGCGACGCCGCAGAGCAGGGCCGGTCACTGGTTCACGATATCGAGCATCGGCTGCAGGATATTGCCGCCCGCATCGACGAGCGCGGCAGCGAGCCCGTGCGCAACGAGGCCGATCTCATGGCGACCATCGACGCCCGGTTCAACGAACTGGCGGCGCGGCTCGACACGAGCACACGTGAAGCGCCGGGCAATGAGGCTCTGCGCGCCCTTGAGATGCGGCTCGACGACATTTCCGGTCGCCTGCAGACATCTTCGTCGCAGGCTTCGTCCATTGATCCGGAGGTGATCCACAATCTCGAGGCGCAGGTGCGCAGCCTTTCCGAACATTTCTCCCGCCCGACGGCGGACCTGCCGGAGTTCGAGGATCTTGGGCCCCGCCTGGAGAACATCGAACGCTCCATTCAGGAAAACCGCGCTTCGGTGGTCGAAGCCGCACGGCAGGCAGCCGAGCAGGCAATCGGCGCGCTGGGCGACACGCAGAATTTCGACAGCAATTTCGACCGCGAACTGCGCGAAGAACTGAAGGCGCTCGAAGCGCTGACCCGCAAGTCCGACGAGCGCAATACCAAGACGTTCGGCGCGATCCATGACACGCTGCTCAAGATCGTGGACCGGCTTGGCGCTGTCGAAGGAACTGCTGGCGAGGGCGTGGCTGTGCAGGCAGAGCCGGCAAAAATTCCGGTCGCTGCCGCTCCTTCCATCGATCCCGGCAATGACGTGTCTCCGGTTTCTGCACGCGCTGCGGAAGAGGCGATGCCGAAGCGCTCGCCCGCCGAAGCGGCCGCTGCCGCCGCGCGCGCTGCGCTGGACGAGGATGCGCAGGAAACGGAAAAGGCCCCCGGCAAATCATCGCTTCTGGGCGGGCTGACGCGCGCTCTTGGAAGCCGTCGCGACCGTCAGCGCAACGAGCCTCAGCACGAGGTCGAGAGCGAAGCGCCCGCCGAACTGGACGCCAGCCTTGAAGCCATCGATTTGGATGACGACCGCATCAATGAGCCGTTGGAACCGGGTTCCGGCGCGCCGGACCTGAATGCGATCCTGCGTCGTGTTCGTGACGAAAAGAAAGCGACCGTCCGTCCGGAAACGGATGATGCTGCCAAGTCGGATTTCATCGCGGCGGCGCGTCGCGCGGCGCAGGCGGCTGCAGCCGAGGCCGAGATCCTGAAAAAGCGTCAGGGCGATGCGGCGGAAGATACCGGCGGCTTCGGGATCAAACGTTTTCTGAAGCGGAGCAAGAAGCCTCTGGTGGTGATGCTCGGCGCGGGCATCGTCGCGGCGGGCGGCTATCAGGTCGGAAAGACCTATCTTGCGAATTCCACAGCCATTCCGGCGCAGATGACCAATGAGACCACCAGTGCGGAACCCGCGCCGGTGATGGCGCAGGCCGAGCCTGCCCCGGTCGAGCGCAAGGTGCGCGTGCTGGATGAAGAACCGGCCAGGGTTGCTGCTGCCGAAGAGCAGGCAACGGATGGCGTCGTCGATACGCTGGCCTCCATGCCCGAATTGGACGCGCCGCTGGAAGAGCCGGTCAGCAAGTTCGAGGAAACCCTGACGGGCAACGAGACCGTCAGCATTCCGGAAGATGTTGCCCCTGAAGCACCCAAGCCCATTTCGCTGGACACGGTTCCGGTGGATGCCGGTCCGGTGCCGCTTCGCGAGGCCGCAGCCGAGGGCGACCCAAAGGCACTGTTCGAGATCGGCAGCCGTTACGCAGAAGGTCGTGGCACGCAGGCCGATCTGGCGAAGGCCGCCGAATGGTACACCAAGGCAGCCGAAGCAGGGTTTGCGCCGGCTCAGTATCGGCTGGGCGACCTCTACCAGAAGGGCAATGGTGTGGACCGTGACGCCGCCAAGGCGAAGATGTGGTTCCAGCTTGCAGCCCAGCAGGGCAATGCCAGCGCCATGCACAATCTCGGTGTGCTGTTCGCCATGGGTGCGGATGGCCCGGCCGACAACAAATCCGCCGCCCGCTGGTTCATTGAAGCTGCCGAGCATGGCGTGAAGGACAGCCAGTTCAATCTGGGCATCCTTTCGGCCAAGGGCATGGGCATGCAGCAGGACCTGACGGAAGCCTACAAATGGTTCGCCATCGTCGCCCAGGGCGGTGACAGGGATGCAGCCGCCAAGCGCGACGAAATCGCCGCTGCGCTGTCGCCCGAGCAGCTGAAACAGGCAGAAAACAAGACGGCGCTCTGGAAGGTCAAGAAGATCGATCCGGCGGTCAATCTGGTCGATATTCCGGAATCCTGGCGTGAAAGCCGCGAGCTCACGGCGAGCGTCGACATGACCAAGGCGATCACCAACATCCAGCTTATCCTGAACAAGGAAGGCTTTGATGCGGGCACGCCTGACGGCATCATGGGCGCCAAGACAAAGGCCGCGATCACGCAGTTCCAGAAGGCCAATGGCCTGAACCCGACGGGGCAGGTCGATGAGGCGCTGGTGCGTGCCCTTCTGGAGAAGAATGAAGCGGCTGTAAGCGCTCAGTAAGCTGTCGCGGCATCGTTTGCCGGCAGGCTGATGTGTGTCCCGGAAGACGCACGTCATCTTTGTGTGGCAAGCCGTTCAAACTTTTCCGGTTTCTGCCACCTCCCGGTTTGACTTCGCGGGCGGTAGGGCGCAGAACGGAAGCACGCATTAATGCTTCCACACCTCGTCCGGCGCCGCTGCCGGGCAAACAATTATTCGGGTGCCGCGGGTGGGTATTTATCTCCCAATCGCCGAAATGTCCGTCAACGTTTTCGTGCTGCTTGCCATGGGCGGCGCGGTGGGCTTTCTGTCCGGCATGTTCGGGGTTGGCGGCGGGTTTCTGATCACGCCGCTCTTGATCTTCTACAACATCCCTCCTGCGATCGCTGTCGCCACCGGCGCCAATCAGGTGATTGCGTCGTCCTTCTCGGGCGCGCTGGCGCATTTCAAGCGCAAGTCTCTTGATGTCAAACTGGGCACGGTCCTGCTCGCCGGCGGCATTGTCGGCGCGTCCATCGGCGCGTTCGTGTTCGCCTATCTGCGCCGGCTGGGCCAGCTCGATCTCATCGTTTCGCTGCTCTATGTGGTGTTTCTGGGCGTCGTTGGCGGCCTGATGCTGATGGAGAGCGTGCGCGCCATCCGGCGTTCGCGCGGTGGCCAGACAGCCACGCTCAGAAAGCCCGGCCAGCACAACTGGATTCACCGTCTGCCGCTCAAGATGCGTTTTCGCGCGTCGAAGCTGTTTGTCAGCGTCATCCCGGTGGTGGTGCTTGGTGCGTTCATTGGCTTCCTGGCGTCGATCATGGGTGTCGGCGGCGGGTTCATCATGGTGCCGGCGCTGATCTATCTGCTCAAAGTGCCGACCAATGTCGTGATTGGCACATCCCTGTTCCAGATCATCTTCGTGGCGGCCTTCACCACCATCATTCACTCCACGGCGAACCAGAGCGTCGATGTCGTGCTTGCCTTCCTGCTGATGGTCGGCGGCGTGGCCGGTGCACAATATGGCGCGCGGGTGGGGCAGCGTCTGCGCGGCGAGCAGCTGCGTGCGCTTCTGGCGCTTCTGGTTCTGGCGGTGGCGCTGCGTCTTGGCTTCGACCTGTTCGTGCAGCCGGAGAGTGTCTACAGCCTGTCCACGGGAGCGATGTGAGCCATGCGCGCGCGTTTCCTGGCAGCCGCCACCTCGCTTCTTCTGCTCCTGCCGGCCCTGCCGGTGCGGGCGCAGGACGAAATCCCCGAGAACATCCAGATCGGCCTTTCCACCGATCAGGTGTCGATCACGTCCGATTTCAGCGGCGCGGAGCTGACCATTTTCGGCGCGCTCGACAATGCCGACCCGCTGGTGGCGCGGCAGGGGCGCTACGATGTCGTGGTGGTTCTGGAAGGGCCGCCGCGCGCCGTCACGGTGCGCAAGAAGACACGCGTGCTGGGCATGTGGATCAACACGGAATCGGTCATCTTCCGCGATGTGCCGGAATCCTATTCCATGGCGCTCACGCGCGCGCCGCAGGACATCAGCACGCCCGACGGATACAAGAGGCTCGCGCTGGGTGCGGACAATCTGCACTTCCAGCCGCTCAAGGCCGATGGCGATCCGAAAACCATCGAGGAGTTCACCGAGGCGCTGCTTCAGCGCAAGGAAGCGCTCGGGCTCTACTCGACGCAGACTGGCGGCGTGCGCTTCCTCTCGCAAAGCCTGTTCCGCGCGTCCCTCAAGCTGGCCCCCAATGTGGCCGTCGGCACGCACAGGGCGCGCGCCTATCTGTTCCGCAACAGCGTGTTCCTGCGCGAAACATCGGCCCAGCTCACCATTCGCAAAGCGGGTCTTGAGCAGCGGCTTTACGAATTCGCCCATCAGAACAGCCTGATCTACGGCATCGCCGCCGTGCTGATCGCCATCATCACCGGCTGGCTGGGGCGGATCATCTTCCGCAAGGACTGAGCGCGCGCTCTCCGGGCTGTGCTTCAGCGCAGCATGCTGCCTGCAATGGCGTAGATGCCCTGTCGGCCCAGCATGTAGGCGGCCAGCCGCTCACGCGCGAACAGGCCGTCGAAAGGGCGGTCGAGCACGTTCAGCGAACCGGTCAGGCTGCCGAATGCGGGCATAATAAGCCGGCTACCATCTGAGGCGAAGCATGCGCGCCGCACCGAGCGACCGCGGCGCACGATGCGCGCGCCGGGATGCAGATGCCCGGCAATCTCGCCACGGGCACTTCCCTTTGCCGGCTCATGACGGAAGATCAGCCCGTCAATGGCGATCTCCTGCGCGCAGTGGCCGGGAAGGTCCGGCGGCGGGGCAGGGTCGTGGTTGCCGGCGATCCACTGCCAGTCGCGCGCGCCGATGAGTTCGACCAGCCGCGCGCGGAAAGGCCCGGGCATGTGCGCCGCGCCGTGATCGTCGTGAAAACTGTCGCCAAGGCTGATGACAATCTCCGGATCATAGTCGGCTAACGTTGTTGCCAGCCTCTTCAGTGTGGCGGCGGTGTCATAGGGCGGCAGCATGCGCCCGCGCCGGGCGTAGGCCGCGCCCTTCTCAAGATGCAGGTCGGAGACGACCATGAGGCTCATCTCCGGGAAGAACAGCACGCCGCGCCAGTCGCACACGGCCTCGTGTCCGGCGATGCGGACCGTCAGCGCGGTGCTTGTCCCGGTTGCGGGTGCAAGGCTGTTCATGCCTCAAGAGCCTCCTGCATCAATTCCTCGCCGGAAAGCCGTGAGGCTTCGCCGAGCAGCGCCTCATTGGCGTCGCCGGCCACGGCCTCCTTGCCGATCTCGAGCATGATGGGCACGGCCAGCGGTGAAATGCGACTGAGAGATTTATGCACGATTCGACCCCGAATGCGCGACAGCATCTCCCCCAGTCTCCTGACATCAAGCAGGCCCTGCGCGGCGTCTGCCCAGGTGGCCTGCATCAGAATGTGGTCAGGCTCATGAGCCCGCAAAACGTCGTAAATGAGGTCGGCGGAAACGGTCACCTGCCGGCCGGTCTTCTCCTGTCCGGGGTGGCGCTTTTCGACCAGTCCCGAGATCAGCGCGCAATTGCGGAAGGTGCGCTTCAGAAGCCAGCTGTCGGCGATCCATGCTTCCAGATCGTCGCCCAGCATGTCCTCGTCCATGAGCGCGGCGAGGCTCAGCCGTCCGTCCTTCAGCATGGCGGCCATGTCGTTCAGGCCCCACACGGCGATGGCGTAATCATTGGCGACGAAGCCGAGCGGGTGTGCGCCTGCCCGCTCCAGCCGGCGGGTCAGAAGCATGCCAAGCGTCTGGTGCGCGAGCCGCCCCTCGAACGGGTAGAGCACCATGTAGAAGCGCTCGCCGCGCGGAAAGGTCTCCACCAGAAGGTCTTCGCGGCGCGGCAGGATCGACTTGTCGCGCTGGATGGAAAGCCATTCGGCCACCTGTTCGGGCAGCGCCTTCCAGCGCTTCGGGTCGGCCAGCATGGCCCGCACTTCGGACGCCAGATAGGTGGAGAGCGGAAACTTGCCGCCGGCGTAATAGGGCACTTTTGCATCCTCGCCGCCGCCCGCCGAGACGAGGCACTCATTCTCGCGAATGCCTTCGAAGCGCAGCACCCGGCCCGAGAAAAGGAAGGTGTCGCCATGCGTGAGCGTTTCGAGGAAATATTCCTCCACCTTGCCCAGCACCGGTCCGCCGCGCGAGGCGTTGCCCCGGCCGCGCCTGACCATGCGGATGTTGAGCATGGGGGATTCCACGATGGTGCCGACATTAAGCCGGTATTGCTGGGCGATGCGCGGATTGGCGATGCGCCACAGCCCGTCTTTCGTCTTGCGGATGCGGGCGTAGCGCTCATAGGTCTTGAGCGCGTAGCCGCCGGTTGCCACGAAATCCACGATGCGGTCGAAGGTTGCCCGATCAAGCGCGGCATAGGGGGCTGCACTCGCCACTTCGCCATAGAGCACGTCGGCGTCGAAGGGGGCGGCGCAGGCCGAGCCCAGAACGTGCTGCGCCAGCACGTCGAGCGCGCCTTCCACCAGTGGCGGCGTGTCCTGCGCACCCAGATAGTTCGCCTCAAGGGCGGCGCGGCACTCCATCACCTCGAAACGGTTTGCCGGCACGAGAATGGCGCGGCTCGGTTCGTCCATGCGGTGGTTGGAGCGGCCGATGCGCTGGGCCAGCCGGCTCGCCCCCTTTGGCGCGCCCACATGCACGACCAGATCCACGTCGCCCCAGTCGATGCCAAGGTCGAGCGTCGATGTGGCGACGATGGCCCGCAGACTGTTGGTCTCCATCGCCTTTTCCACCTTGCGCCGCTGGGCGACATCAAGCGAGCCGTGGTGCAGAGCAATGGGCAGATTGTCATCGTTGGCGCGCCACAATTCGCGGAACAGAAGCTCCGCCTGACTGCGCGTGTTGACGAAGAGCAGCGTGGTGCGGTGGGCCCTGATCGCCTCATAGACCTTCGGAATGGCGTAGAGCGCGGAGTGCCCGGCCCAGGGCACGCGCTCCTCTGTCTCCAGAATTGTGATGTGCGGCTTTGCGCCACCCGACACGGTCACGATATCGGACAGCGCGCGGGCCGCATCCTGCGGCACGAGCCACCGGCGCAGCTCATCGGGCTCGGCCACCGTCGCGGAAAGACCGATGGTCTGAAGCTCCGGCCGCATCCGGCGCAGTCTCGCCAGCGCCAGCGAAAGCAGATGCCCGCGCTTGGAAATCACCAGCGAGTGCAATTCGTCGAACACCACGAAACGCAAATCCGAGAAGAACCTGTCCGCATCGGGCGAGGCGATCAGAAGGGCGAGCTGTTCGGGCGTGGTGAGCAGAATGTCCGGCGGTGCGTGTTTCTGCCGCTGGCGCTTGTGTGTGGGCGTGTCGCCGGTGCGCGTCTCCATCGTCACCGGCAGCTCCATCTCGGCCACAGGCATGTTCAGATTGCGCTGAATGTCGACGGCGAGCGCCTTGAGCGGCGAGATGTAGAGCGTGTGCACGCCACGCCGCGCTGCGCCGGGTTTGCGCTTCGGCCGCGCCGCGAGATCGGTGAGGGTGGGCAGAAAGCCGGCCAGCGTCTTGCCCGCACCGGTGGGGGCGATCAGCAGTGCGGAGCGACCGGCCTGCGTGCGCGCCAGAAGTTCGAGCTGATGCGCGCGCGGCTGCCACCCGCGCGTGGCGAACCACGCGCTGAAGGGCGCTGGCAGAGACGGGGCGGCAATGCCGTCGATGGGGTGCGTCCGGTGTTCCAAGATGAACTAGAACTAAACCAGAACAGAGAAAGCGCCAAGAGGCGCTTTCAGTATCTACTCACATATCCGAAACGGGAGGCGGAGCCTTACACGGAATCGCTTACCGCGCTCCAGGCGGCGGCGCGGCGCAGAACATCCTGAAACCGCTCGCCCGCTTCTTCCAGCGTGCCGGAATTGTCGATCACGGTCGCGTCTTCGACGGTCAGTTCCTTCGCGTGCGCCCGTTCGAGCCGCGCCAGAACTTCCTCGCGGGTTTCGCGGCCACGGCTCGAAAGCCGCTCGGCCAGCACGTCGCGGGAGGCGGTCACGATCACGGCGACCACATTGCCATAGCGCTCGCGCAGGAGCGGAATGACGGCGCGCGACACGTTGGCCACGGCCACATGCCCGTCGCGCACAATGTCATCCACGCTTGCCGGCAGGCCGTATTTCAGTCCGTTCGCTTCCCAGCTCACGGCGAATGCGCCCTTTGCCTCGGCTTCATCGAAATCGGCGCGTGTCAGGCAGTCATGGGCCTCGCCGGCGCCGTCCATCTCACGGGTGATGACACGGCGCACAAAGGTCACGTCGCTGTCCTGCGGCCCGAGCCGCTGGCGCGCATAGTCCATCACAGAGTCCTTGCCGGCACCCGAAGGACCGGCGACGGCGATGAATACGCCATGGCGGATCGGGACGTCCTGCTCGTCGATGACACGCTCCAGCGTGGCCGATGCCCTCATGCCACCCGCGCCCCCTCGCGCCAGACCGAACGCACGATCGGAACATGCTCGTCCACCCGCACGCGGATGACGTCGCCGCGGCGGCCCTGTTCGAGAATGCCGCGGTCGTCGAGACCCACGGCCTCTGCCGGGTTCTTGGAAACCATGGCAACGGCCTGCGGCAGTGAGATGTGGTCCACGGTCTCGCCCAGCGCGAAAGCGGCCTGAACGAGGCTGAAGGGAATGTAGTCGGAAGACAGGATGTCGAGCGTGTTGCCCTCGGCCAGGCTGCGCGCGGAGACATTGCCGGAGTGCGAGCCGCCGCGCACCACATTGGGCGCGCCCATCAGCACCTGCATGCCGGCGTCGCGCGAGGCGGTTGCCGCTTCCTGTGTGGTCGGGAACTCGGCCACGCGCACGCCCTGCGTCGCTGCCTCGTCCACATGCTCCATCGTGGCGTCGTCATGGCTCGCCAGAATGATGCCCTGCTCGCGGCAGATGTCGGAGATGGCGTTGCGGTGACGGCTGGAATAGGTCTGCGACTGCGCAACGCGCTTTTCGCAAAACTGGCGGAAATCCTCTTCCGTCATGCCCGTCTTGTTCATGTAGTAGACTTTGTAGGTGTCGATGCTCGTGAACTGACGCTGGCCCGGGGAATGGTCCATCAGCGAGGCGAGTTTCACGCGGCTGTCGTTCTTGAAGAGCTCGAACCCTTCCAGGCAATCGGGTGCGGAAACCTCGCAGCGCAGATGCAGGAAGTGATCGGCGCGCAGGCGGCCGGCCTCCACGCTGTTCTCGATGGCGTTGCCCAGTTCGCGCATTTCATCCGCGCCGAGATTGCTGTCCTCGTCGAGGCCGATGCGCAGCGCGTCAAACACGGTGGTGATGCCCGAAGCGGCGATCTGCGCGTCATGCGCCAGCACCGATGCGATGGGGTTCCAGCGCACTTTCGGGCGCGGGGCGTAGTGGCGTTCCAGATGGTCGGTGTGCAGCTCGACAAGGCCCGGCAGCAGGTAGTCGCCTTCCATGTCCTCGCCGATGGATGCAGTGCCGGCGGCAATGTCGACGATGCGCCCGTCGCGGATCACCACGCTGCCTTCGATGACCTCATCGGGCAGCACGATGCGGGCGTTTCTTAAAACCAGTTCTTGCGTCATTATCAGGCGGTCTTTCTTGTCTTGTTCCAGCCGAGCGCGTGGGAGTATCTCACCTGAAAAGGTGCGCCCGGCTCAGGCTCGATGAACAGCGCCAGCGAGCCGATTTCCAATGGTTCCGACAAAAGCGGCCCGAAGAAGGCGTCTATGGCGCGCTCCATGCGGACAGCTTCTGCCTGCGGCACGCGGCCGGTCAGCGTCATGTGGAAGCGGAATGCTTCAAACACGTGGGGGTAGCCCCATTTGTAGAGGTTCTTGAGCTGGCTGGGCGACAGGCCCTCGGGGTTGCGGCGCTCCAGCTCTTCCTGGGTCAGCGGCGCGCGGAAGGGCTCGAACGCCTCCACGATGTTGCCGGCCAGCGCATCCAGCCGTGGGGAGCGGTCCTCGGGCACCAGCGCAAAGAAACCGTCGAGACGACGCACAACCGCACGCGGAATGAGCACGGGCTCCGTGCGCTCGCAGAAGTCCGCCAGCGCGGCGATCAGGCTCTGTTCGCTCTGACCTTCCGCCAGATGGAACGGGGCCTTCAGCGTCGCGTGGAAGCCGTAGCGGCGCGCGGCTGCGGTGTGAAAGGAAATCTCCGCAGCAGAGAAGGGGCCTGCCTCCACGGGCGCGATGGACTGGCCCGTAAAGGCGTCCCGGCCGAGCCAGCGTGCGGCGGCCCGCGTCAGCGGGTCGTCTTTTTCGGGTGTGAAGTAGATTGCGTAGCGCATGAGCATATCCTCGCCGAAAGCGATGCAATAGGCGATTTGTGTGACAGGTTAACGAATCCCTCAAAAGGACCGCGAAGGCTAGCAGCCAATTTCCCCTGCGTCATCCTCTTCACGGCTGCCTGCCGATCAGACGCTGACGCAGAAGGTTGGAGATGTTGTCGAAGACGAATACGACAAGCAGGATCAGGATGACCATGTAGGCCACGTTTTCCCAGTCCTGATTGGTGCGCATCGCTTCCCAGAGCTTGAGGCCGATGCCGCCGGCGCCAACGGCGCCGATGATGGTGGCGGAGCGGGTGTTGGACTCCCAGAAATAGAGCGCCTGGCTCAAAAAGACCGGCAGAACCTGCGGCACCACGCCATAGCGCTGGACCGAGGCGGGAGCCGCGCCGACGGAGCGCACGCCCTCACGCTGCTTGTCGTCGATGTTCTCCAGCGCTTCCGAGTAGAGCTTGCCGAACGTGCCGGTGTCGGTGAAGAAGATCGCCGAGATACCGGCCAGCGGTCCCGGCCCGAAGGCGCGGGTGAAGAACAGCGCCCAGATCAGCATGTCCACCGAGCGCAGGAAGTCGAAGAAGCGCTTGAGCACCTGATTGACGACCCGGTTGGGCATGATGTTGCGGGCTGCGGCAAAGGCCAGCGGGAAGGCCAGCATCGACGCCAGCACCGTGCCGGCGAAGGCCATGACGATGGTCTGCAGCAGCTTCAGCCACACATCGCCATGCTGCCAGTCGGCATTGTTGACGAAATTGTTCCAGGCGAGCGACAGGTTGGAGCGGTCCGCTTCGATGCGGTCGCCGAAGAAGATCGTTCCCAGAACCTCGCCGGCCGACATGTCCCAATAGGGCGAGCGGGTGTCGAAGAAGAAGTTCTCCCAGCCGATGAAACGGCGGCGCACTTTCACTTCGTCATCCTCGATCTCGGCGCGTCCGGCAAATCCGAAGCGTACGATCACCTTCGCGCCCGGCGCGCGCTGGCTTGCCCAGTCGGGCAGCGGTCCGCGTGCATTGACGCTGACGCGCTCCTCGATGTCGAGTTCCAGCGTTTCGCCCCTGTGGGTCACGGTCACGAAGCCCGGCTGAACGCGGATATGCGTGTCGCCGCCGAAGGAGATGTCGGCGCTGACCACGGCTTCCTCGCGCATCGTCGCGGGAGCCTGCGGCGCAGCTTCCGCCTCGGTCGCGGGGCTTTCCGTGGTGGTGGAAGAAGGAGCCATCGCGCCCAGAAAGCCACCGTCTTCCTTTTTGGCCGGTTCGGCGTCGAGCGAGCCGAGGAAACCGGCTCCGCTTGTTGCGCCGCCCGTGGCGTTGCCCGCCGCAGCGCTTGCCGCCACGCGGCGTTCGACCATGGCGGTCTCGGTCGTCAGCCATTCCGGTTTGGGGTCGCTGCCGAGCGGCGAGAAGCGCGGAAAGGAAACATCCAGCGCATCGCCGTCATATTCGATGTCCGGGCGGATTTCATAGGAAACCCAGTCGGCCAGATAGCTGCCCGCAATGTCCCAGTTGCCGTTGGAGATGACCTGCCCGATGGCGAAGAACCACCAGGCGAAGATCATGTAGAGGGCGATGGCGGTGATGATGATCACGCCGCGCAGGCGCTCCATCAGCGGACGGTGAAACACATCCGCGTGGCGCGCGGCGATGGCGTTGGCTTCGATCTCGGTCATGATCAGCCTCCCCGGCCGAATTCGAATGCCTGCTTGCCGACAATGCGGCCGCGCAGCCAGGCCGAAAGCTGGTCGACCGCGACGATGGTGCAGAACAGAAGAAGGATGATGGCGAGCGTCTTGGCTTCATGCGTGCGGCTGATCGAGAGGCGCAGTGCCTCGCCGATGCCGCCGCCGCCGACCGCGCCAATGATGGTGGAGGCGCGCACGTTGATTTCCAGACGCAGCAGCGCGTAGCTCAGAAAGTTTGGCATGACCTGCGGCACGATGGAGAACCAGACGCGCTCCACCCAGTTCGCACCGGCGGCGCGCAGGCCTTCCTCGGCCTTCATGTCGGCGTTCTCGACCACTTCGAAGAACATCTTGCCAAGCGCACCGACCGTGTGGATCGACACCGCGATGATGGCGGGCACGGCCCCGATGGTCAGCACGGCCAGAAAGAAGCCGGCGATCACGATCTCGGGGAAGGCGCGCAGCACTTCCATGAAACGGCGCACGAAGAAGCGCAGCCAGCGCCGCGTCGTCAGGTTCGATGCGGCCAGGAAGCACAGAACGAAGCCAAGGCCGAAGCCGATCAGCGTGGAAACCAGCGCAATGTTGATGGTCTCCAGCATCTTGTAGAAATATTCGGGCAGATAGAGCGTCTCGGTGAGATAGATCCGCCCGTCGGGATAATTGTATTTCAGGCTGCCATCGTCATAGGGCGAGGGCAGGTCGAACAGGGCGCGCCAGACTTCCCAGCCATCGCGCGGCATCATCTGTCCCACGAAGTCGAACAGATAGGGCAGTCGGTCGAAGAACTTGCCGGCGTTCGATTCATTGGCAAACCAGAGCGAACCGCTCATGGCGAGAACCATGAACACGATGCCGCCAATGGTGTAGAGACGACGGCGTCCGGCCAGTTCGCGCCAGTGGCGCTCCACGGCCTGGCCAGCTTCGGAAAGAAGCGGGGAATGGGTCGTTGCTGTCATGTTTGGCACGCCTGTGCGACAACGCCGCCGGCACGGGCCGGCGGCGCGTCAGATTGCGGGAAAGGGATCAGGAACCGATCTTGGCGCGACGGGCGTCGATGATCGGCTCGTAGAATGCCGGCGTCACTTCGGTGTAGCCCTTGTAGTCACCGCCCTGGATGGCTGCGAAGCACTCCGGATCGGCTTCCGGCAATTCCATCATGAAGGTCTTGAACGTGTTCTTCATGTCGGCGTCCATGGAGGTGCGAACCACGATCGGGCCGTTCGGGATCAGTGGCGACTTCCAGAGCTCAACCAGATCGTCCATGTCGAGAATGCCCTTCTCGACCATCTTGTGCAGGTTGCCGGAGGTGTAGCCGTCGGAGAACTCGCCAACGCCCGAAGCCCAGGTCGTGCCGGCGTCGAACGTGCCCTTCACGACTTCAAGAACCAGGTTCTCGTGGCCGCCGCCGAAGCCGGTCTCGCCAAAGAACTCTTCAACCGAAGCGTTGACTGCCTTGGGCAGCGTGACGGCGGGAACGAGGTAGCCGGAGGTGGAGTCCGGATCGGCGAAGCCGAGCTTCTTGCCCTTCATGTCTTCCAGCGTTGCGATGCCGGAATCCTTGCGGGCCACCATGATCGAGTGATAGCCGGTCGAACCGTCGGTCTGCACCGTGGTGAGGATCGGCTCAACGGCCTCCGGATCTTCCAGATAGACCTTTGCATAGCCCGAAGCGCCGAGCTCGGCATAGTCGAGCGTGCCGCCGAGCAGGCCCTGGATCACGCCGTCATAGTCGGCAGCCGGGAACAGGGCGACCTTCTCGACGCCCAGAACCTCGGGGAGCTTGTCGACGATGCAGGAGAAATTGCGCAGGCGGTCGGCTTCGTTTTCGCCGCCGAGAATGCCGATGCGGAACTCTTTCAGATCTTCGGCCTGTGCGCCGCCAACCATGATCGCGGTGAGCGCAACGGCGCCCATAAGAGCTTTCTTGAACATGATGTCTCTCCATTTGGGTGCCGGCCTTGCCGGCGGGGTTTCAAGCAGGTGGAGCCCGTTACGCGGGCGAGACGATCCCGTGGATCAGACGGCGGCGAGCGCCGGTTGAGCCTGACCGGTCGATTTCCTTGCCGGCTGCGGAGCCGGAACATTGATGCTGGTGGAGGTGATGGCTTCGGAAAGTTCCGCGCCTTCCTCGCCGCCATAAATGGTGCGCACCGCTTCGCTGGTCAGCGCCTCGGGCGGGCCGTCGAAAACCACCGCGCCCTTGGCCATGCCGACGATGCGGTTGCAATAGGCGCGCGCCGTGTCGAGCGTGTGCAGGTTGGTGATGACGGTGATGCCTTCGAGGGCGTTGATGTCGGCGAGCGAATCCATCACCACCTTGGCGTTGAGCGGATCGAGCGAAGCGATCGGCTCGTCGGCGAGGATCACCTTCGGCTCCTGCATGAGCGCACGGGCAATCGCCACACGCTGCTGCTGGCCGCCGGAAAGTGTGCCGGCGCGCTGCAGCGCCGTCTGGGCGATGTCGAGGCGCTCAAGCGCTGCAATCGCCTGGATGCGCTCTTCCCGCGTAAACATGTTGAGCAGGTTGAGCACCGTGGAGCGGTGGTTGAGCCTGCCAAGCAGAACATTGGTGAGCACGTCGAGGCGCGGCACCAGGTTGAACTGCTGGAAGATCATCGCGCAGTCGCGCTGCCAGCGACGCAGTTCCGCGCCTTTCAGCGCGGAGACTTCCTTGCCCTGAAAGAAGATCGATCCTTCGGACGGATCGATCAGGCGGTTGATCATGCGCAGAAGCGTCGATTTGCCGGCGCCTGAGCGACCGATGACACCGACCATCTGGCCCTGTTCGATTTTCAGTTCCACGTCGCGCACGGCCGTGTTTGGCCCGAAACGACGGGTGACCTGACGAATTTCAAGCATGTGCTCTTCCCGTTAAGCGCCTTGTTGCGGCTCTTCCGTGGGCTTGTCGCCCTTGTTGGTCATTCGCCTAACGGGTGCGGATGAAACCTGCATGTCGATGAGATGACGGTTTTCTGACAGCACACAGCGGCAATTGAAGCGCCGGAGCCGCCCGGGGGCGATGGCCGCTCATGCGGGCGGCGTGCATCTGGATGCGCGCACGGGCGCTTTGTGATAGAGACACGGCCGCTTCAAAAAGAGATGAGGGAGAATATGGCCCAGAAGAACGAGGGTTCCTGCCAGTGCGGGGCAGTCAAATTTCAGATTTCCGGCCCGTTCGAGAGCTTCTTTCTTTGTCACTGCTCCCGCTGCCGCAAGGATACCGGGTCGGCGCATGCGGCCAATCTTTTCTCCACCGTGGCGAAGATCACCTGGCTGTCAGGAGAAGACCGGATCAAGACTTACCGGGTGCCCGAAAGCCGGCATGAAAAAAGCTTCTGCAGCGAATGCGGCTCGGCAGTTCCAGGCATCCAGATGGATGGCGCACTTCTCGTCGTGCCTGCGGGCAGCCTCGACACACCGGTCGACATTCGCCCGAACGCGCATATCTGTCTTTCCAGCCGCGCCAACTGGGATGACGGTCTGGATGAGGTAACCCGGCTGGAGGGCCTGCCGGGTTAAACGCCTTTGCCATTGCCGGTGCGTTCTGGCCGGCGGCGTGTGAGCGGGGCGTTAGCGCCCCAGCCCCATGCGCCCAAGAAGCCCGTCGCGCATGACGAAATGATGGTAGAGCGCGGCGGCGGTGTGGAATGCCAGAAGCGCGATCAGAAGCCGGCTTCCCAGACCATGCGGCGTGCGCGGCAGATAGGTGGTGAAGTCCGGCAGCGGGGTCGTGGCGCCTGCAAAAAGGGTCGCGCCCGCGCCGGAGAGCGCCAGCATGCCGATGCCGCTGGCTCCCATGCCAAGAATGATCACGTAAAGCAGGCCGTGCACGATATGCGCGGCTCGCGCCTGCCAGCGCGGCGTGCCGGCGGCATCGGCCGGTTTGGCATCGCCCAGCCACCACCAGCCGATCCGCATCAGCGTCAAAAGCACCACGGAGATGCCAAGCGTGGCATGGATGCGCAGAAGCACGAGCCTGTCTGCCGCCTCCATCGCGTCTGCCGCCTGAAAACCGGAGGCCAGAATGCCGACAATGGCCACGGCCGTCGTCCAGTGAATGGCAATCGCAACCGCTCCATAGCGGTCATCAGTGCTTTTCCAGCGCATGGTCCTTCTCCTTGCGGGGATACCGTCGATGCAATATACATAGCATGCAATATAAATGGATAGCAAGCTATATAAATGACTTTCAGGCGTGAACGATCTGCAGGCTATATGACGAACTGGGCGGCGCGGCTTTTCGCGCGCGCCATCGACCGCAATTTGAGGGACATCGGCGTGACCAGCGGCATGCTGCCGGTGTTCTTCGCGCTGGGTGAGGGAGCCTGGCTAACGCAGAAGGCGCTCACGAAAAGCGCCGGCATCGAGCAGCCGACCATGGCGGCAACGCTGTTGCGCATGGAGCGCGATGGTCTGATTGAGAGACGGGCCGACCCGGAAGACCGGCGCAGCCGGCTGATCGGGTTGACCCCGGCTGCAATGGAAAAGGCGGTGCGTGTCAGGCAGGCGGTTGGTGCTGTGAACGGCCTCGCGCTCGAAACCCTCACCGATGCGGAGCGCGCACACTATCTGGCGTTGCTCGAAAAGATCGTCTCGGCGCTGCAGGACAGTCTGAGCGACGAGGGCTGATCTCTCCAAGATCAGGATCAGGATCTGGTCTCAGCGCGGCGTGCAGAGCCGGTCTTTTGCGGCGGCATATTCTGCCGCAAGCCGGTCCACCAGCGCGCCTGCGCCGGTGATCTCGCTCACCGCGCCGACACCCTGTCCGCTGCCCCAGATGTCGCGCCAGGCCTTTGCGTCGGCGCTGGCGAAATTCATCTTCGAGGGGTCGGCTTCCGGCAGGTTGTCGGGATCCATGCCGGCGTTGACGATGGACCCCTTCAGATAGTTGCCGTGCACGCCGGTGAACAGGTTGGAATAAACGATGTCGGCTGCGCGTGAAGAGACGATCATCTCCTTGTAGTCGTCGCTGGCGCGCGCCTCGTGGGTGGCGATGAAGGGCGAGCCGATATAGGCGAGGTCCGCGCCCATGGCCTGAGCGCCCAGAACCGCGCCGCCATTGGCGATGGCGCCCGAGAGAAGCAGCGGCCCGTCAAACCACTGACGGATTTCCTGCACCAGCGCGAAGGGCGAGAGCGTGCCTGCATGGCCGCCGGCCCCGGTTGCAACCGCGATCAGCCCGTCAGCGCCCTTTTCGATGGCCTTGCGCGCATGGCGGTCGTGAATGATGTCGTGCAGCACGATGCCGCCATAGGAGTGGACGGCCTGGTTCACTTCCTCGACCGCGCCCAGCGAGGTGATGACGATTGGCACCTTGTGGTCCACGCAGACCCTCAGGTCATGCTCCAGCCGGTCATTGGACCGGTGAACGATCTGGTTGACCGCGAAGGGGGCGGAGGGACGATCCGGGTTCTGTGCGTCATGCGCAGCCAGTTCTTCGGTGATCTGCGAAAGCCACTCGTCGAGCTGCTCCTTGGGGCGGGCGTTGAGCGCGGGAAACGAGCCCACCACGCCGGCCTTGCACTGCGCCACCACCAGCGGCGGATGCGAGATGATGAACAGAGGCGCGCCGACCACGGGCAAACGCAATTTGTCGAAAACGGCCGGAAGCGCCATTGGCTATCCCCTCAATTGACGTATTCGTAAACGTCAAAACTTCTACAGCATCTCACCCCTTGTTGGGAACCCTTGATCTTGCGGGCTCCCGAAGCGTCCCGGGAACCCTTGTCGCATTTTTTGCGCCGGGCGTCTCCTCACCCGGCCGCAACGCCATTGTGACGGCGTTCGAGAAAGGCCCGCATCGCGGTCAGTCCCGCGTCGATGCCCCGGCGGCCAAAGCCGATGCGGAAGCGTCCGGCCGGCGCATCCATCAGCTCCGAGTGGTAGACCGAGGCGGGCAGAAGCAGCACGCCCTGCTCTTCGACCAGATCGCGGCAGAACGCTTCCACGCCATCGGCCCCCCTGTAACGCGGATAGGCCACGCAGCCGCCATCGGGCCGTGTCCAGTCGAACAGGTCGGCATGGTCGGCGAAGAACGCGTCCACCTTCTCCAGGTTTTCGGCAATCAGCGCGCGGTTTCGCTCAAGAATGCGGTCGCTCACCGAAAGCGCCATCACCGCCAGACGCTCGCTGGGGGCGGAATTGCAGATCGAGAGGTAGTGCTTGTAGCGCTCGAATTTCAGCAGGAGCGCCGTGTCCGGGCTGGCGATCCAGCCAATGCGCAGGCCCGGCAACCCGTAGGCCTTGGACATCACATTGAGCGATATGCCTTTCTCATAGATCTCGGCGGCCTGCGGCAGGCGCTTGCTCTCGTCGCGCTCCAGAAGCCGATAGACCTCGTCGCTGAAAAGATAGAGATCATGCGCGCGGCAGATCTCCACCAGTTCCGCAAAATCGTCCTGCGGCATCAGCGCGCCGGTCGGGTTGTTGGGCAGGTTGACGGAAATGAGCTTTGTGTTGGGGCGGATCGCGGCGCGCACCGCGTCGAGGTCGAGCCGCCAGTTCTCGTCTTCCAGAAGCGGCACGCCGGTAACGGCGCACAGGCCGAGCGGCACGGTCTCGGCCGCCTGATAGTTGGGCACCGAGACGATGGCGTGGTCGTCGGGCGTGAGCATCACCCGCATGGCGGCGTAGATGCCTTCCTCCGCCCCGGCGAAGCAGAGAATGTTGCTGGCGGAAAGTCCGTCATAGGTGGCGGCGATGGCCTCGCGCAGATCAGGCGCGCCCCAGGTTTCCGTGTAGCCGAGCCAGAGACTGTCGAGCTGTTCGCGGGCCGTCGGCCCTGCCATCTGCGTCAGTTCGCCGAGCGTCATGCTCTCCATGTCCGAAGCGGTCATGTGATGCCGGGCATTGAACTCCCAGCGGGAAAAATGAACTTCGAGCGCGAAATCACGCATTCCAGTCTCCTCCGGCCTTGTTTTGAGCGGTTTGTGAACCGTTTTCCGCGCGTCGCGCCGGAACGATGGATTGTTCACACCTTGTTATCACCGTTGATTGCATACTCACCAACGGTTAACCATGGGGCAAAGCAGGCAAAGAGGGCAGCCAGCCTTGGACGCAATAGAAAAAGCCATAAGAAAGGCGTTCGAAAAGGGCGACGCAGACAAGCGGTCCTTTCGTGAGAAGGTCTACCGCTCGGCGTTTGCCGCGCTGGAGCGCACGCTTGAGGCACGCGAGGATCTCTCGGACGAGGCGAGACTCGCCCGGCGTGAGAACCTGAAGGCGACGATCACCGAAATCGAAACGGAATTCGTTCCCGCAGCCGCGCCCCGTCGCCCGGCCGCGCCGGAACCCGAAGCGCCACAGCGGCAGGAGCCGAGGCCCGCGCCGCGTCAGGCGCGTTCGTCCGAGGTGGCACCCCAAGTGGCGCCCCAAGTGGCGCCCGGAGTAACGCCGGAGCCGCGTCGCGCACAAGTGCGGCGCGCCGAAAGCGATTTCACGCCGCAGATCGACCGCGCAGACCGGCCTTCCGCACCCGACCAGCCGTCGGATGCGGAAACCAAGCGCCGCATTCGCGCGGCCCTGCCAAGGCAGCGCCGCCCCTACGCCATGCTGTTTCTCGTGGCGACCCTGGTGGCCTTTGTCGCCATGGGGCTCTGGTGGACGTTTTCCAGTGGCATCCTGATGTCCAGCGCCGAACGCGACACCAGCGTTCCCAATCCGCCGCTGGCGCTTGAGGAAGAAGAGTTCTCGACGGGCAGCGACGAGACCACGGGCTCAGCGGGCGCATCGGGCACGAGCCGCGCTGCGGGCGAGTGGATCACCGTGTTCGATCCGACCGACCCGACGACAGTCGCCGCGTCCAATGGCGGCAATGTGGATGTCATGCGCAATGATGACCGGGTGTTCCTGCGCATCAGCACGGCGGGCAATGCCGGCGTCACCTTCGATGTGGGGCAGGGCATTCTCGAAACGCTGGCAGGCCGCAGCGCGATCTTCAGCATCGAGGCGCGTTCGCAGGATGGCGAGGAAACGCAGCTTTCGCTGTCGTGCAATTTCGGCGCGCTCGGCGGTTGCGGACGCACCCGCTATGTGGTCGGCCCCTCACGGGCGGATTATCTGTTCGAGGTCACGCTGCCGGATGAGCGGCCCAATGGCGGCGGCGCCATCACCATCGTTCCCGATGTGACGGGCGGCGGCAAGGCGCTCGACATCTTCGCGATCCGCGCAGCGGTCGCAACGCAGTGACTGCCCGCTAGTCCGCCAAAAGCGCCATAAGGGTTTCCAGCCGGTCGGCCTCGGCCGCCGGCTTGTCCCAGCGCAGGCGCGAGATGCGCGGAAAGCGCATGGCGACGCCCGATTTGTGGCGCGTCGAGCGGTTCAGCCCTTCAAAGGCGACTTCCAGAACGAGGCCATGGCCGGGCTCCGCGCGCACCGAGCGCACGGGGCCGAAACGCTCCACCGTGTTGTCGCGCACATATTTGTCGATCAGCTTCAGTTCTTCATCGGTAAAGCCGAAATAGGCCTTGCCGACCGGCACCAGTTCGGGTGCGTCGTCCGGGCCTCTCCAGACGCCGAATGTATAGTCCGAATAATAGCTCGACCGTTTTCCGTGGCCGCGCTGGGCGTACATCAGGACCGCATCGACGGTGAACGGATCGCGCTTCCATTTGAACCACGGCCCCTTTGGGCGACCCGGCACATAGGTGGAATCGCGCCGTTTCAGCATCACCCCTTCGATGATGGGATGCGGCGGATTGCGGCGCTTTTCCTCAAGCTCCTCCCAGCCTGAAAAGCCGACCATGGGCGAAAGGTCGAACCGGTGTTCTGAAAGCGCCGGCAGTTCGCTTTGCAGAATGGCGCGCCGCTCGGTAAAGGGCAGGGCGCGCAGATCATCATCGCCGATCTGGAGAAGATCGTAGCAGCGCAGAAAAACGGGGTATTCGGCGAGCATCTTCTTCGAGACCGTCTTGCGGTTCAGGCGCTGTTGCAGATCTGAAAACGTGCCGGTTTTGAGGCCCGGATTTCCGACCAGAAGTTCTCCATCCAGCGTCATTTCGGCATCGAATTCCGCCAAAAGATCGGGAAATGCGCCGGAAATATCGTCGCCCGTGCGCGAATAAAGCCGTTTCACACCGTCTTCGCCCGCCGCCTGTACGCGGATGCCGTCCCACTTCCACTCGGCGGCATAGTCGCCCGGATCGAGTTTTTCGAGATCGCCCTCGCCGACCGGGTGGGCGAGCATGACCGGTCGGAACAGCGCTTTTGCTGCGCTGACCGGCTTCCCGGCCCTGCCTTCCAGCCAGGCGAAAAGCGCTTCATAGGGCGGTTCGAGTCCGTGCCAGAGCTCTTCGATCTCGCCCACATCCCTGTCGCCAAAGGCGGCAAGCGCCTGTTTGGCAAGCCGCGCCGAAACGCCGATCCGCAGGCCCCCGGTCGCCAGCTTGATGAGCGCGAAACGGGCGGAAGGGTCGAGCCGGTCGAGCAGGCCTGCAATGACCGTCGGCGCTTCGGCGCGGCCAAGCTTTGCAAGGGATTCGACGATTTCGGAGAGCGCCGGCGGCGGGATCTCGCTGTCGGGGGAGGCGGGCCAGACCAGCGAAATGGTTTCGGCGAGATCGCCCACATAATCGTAGGAATAGGCGAAAAGCACCTCGTCCATGCGCTCCGAAATCAGGGTGCGCAGCATGGCGGGTTTGACCGCCGGAAAATCGAGGCCGCCCGTGAGTGCGGCCAGCGCGTAGCCCCGGTCGGGATCGGGCACGGTGCGGAAGTAATCCGTCAGAAGCCGCAGCTTGCCATTGCGCGACGGGGTGAGGACGAGACGGTCGAGGAGATCGGCGAAACGCTGCATCACTCGGCCTCGTCTTCATAGCCGACAAGGTTGAGCGGACGCGCGACGATGCCGTTCAGCTCGCACCAGCGCACGATGGCTTCTTCGCGCCCATGGGTCACCCACACTTCGCCCGCCTCCGTTTCGCGGATGGTGGCGGTGAGTTCGTTCCAGTCGGCGTGGTCGGACAGGATCAGCGGAAGCTCGACGCCGCGCTGTCTGGCGCGCTGGCGAATGCGCATCCAGCCGGAAGCGAAGACATTGAGCGGGTCGGCGAAACGGCGCGTCCAGCGCTCGCCGAAAACCGAGGGCGGGGCGACGATGATCTGGCCCGCGCCGCGATCGACAATGCCTTCCTCGTCGGTGGCCGGGGCGAGTTTGCCGAGCTTGATGCCCTGACCCTGATAGTAGTTGCAGAGTTTCGCCAGTGCGCCGTGAATGAGGATCGGCGCATCATGACCGGCGGCGCGCAGGAGGCCGATGACGCGCTGCGCCTTGCCGAGCGAATAGGCGCCGACGATGTGGGCGCGCTCGGGGAACTGGGCAAGCGAGGCGGTCAGCCTGCGGATTTCGTTCAGCGGATCGGGATGGACGAAGACGGGGAGCCCGAAGGTCGCTTCGGTGATGAAGACATCGCAGCGCACCGGCTCGAATGGTGCGCAGGTGGCGTCTGGATGGCGCTTGTAGTCGCCGGAGGCGACGATGCGCAGCCCGTTGGCCTCGACCGCGATCTGCGCCGAGCCGAGCACATGGCCTGCGGGGTGAAACGAGACGGTGACACCATCGATGGAAAGCTTCTCGCCATAGGCAAGGGCCTGCCGGCTTTCGGCAAAATCCGCGCCGTAGCGCAGCTCCATGATGTCGAGTGTCTGCCCTGTCGCCAGCACGTGGCGATGGCCCGCGCGGGCGTGGTCGGCATGGCCATGCGTGATGAGCGCCCGCTCCACCGGGCGAACGGGATCGATGTAGAAATCGCCGGGCGGGCAATAAAGCCCTGCCGGACGCGGGTGGAGCAGATCGTGCGGCTTCATGGAACCACAAGATAGGATTTTTTTCTGATGGTGAAAGATATGCTTGTCAGGAGAGATTTCCGGGAGCATAAACGCCCACCGCCCGCGTGGGTCCTGACCCAGGGCACCCCGGAAAAATTCAAACTGTATGAACCCATTCATCTTCACCTCGGGTAACCTCCTGGCCGATCGCCGGGCGGAGTACGCCGAGATGTTGCTGGAAAACGGGGAGTTTGCGGCCGCTGCCAGCCTGATGGGCGAGGCGCTGGAACTCGCGCCGGACTGGATCGCAGGGCATTATCGACATGGCGAAATGCTGGCCGAGGCCGGCGAGATCGCGGCGGCGGTGGACGCCTGGCGCACGGTGCTGCGGCTTGATCGCGAAGACAGGCTGGGCGCAGCGCTCAAGCTTGAGCTGCATGGCGCGCTGGACGGTCTTGAAGCCGCTCCTTCCGCCTTTGTCGAAACGCTGTTCGATCAATATGCCGAAACCTTCGACGCTTCGCTGGTGGACAAGCTTGGCTACCGCGTGCCGCAATTGCTGGAAGAGGCGCTTCTGCGCCTTGGCCGCGACAGCTTTGCCCATGCGGTCGATCTTGGCTGTGGCACCGGCCTCATGGGCGAGCGTCTGCGATCCCGCGTGAGCTTTCTGGAAGGGCTCGATATCTCCGCCGAGATGCTGAAGCGGGCCGGGGGAAAGCACATATACGACCGTCTGGAGCGGGCCGATCTAGCGGCGCTCTCGACCCTGCCGCGCAGGGCCGACCTGGTGACGGCGGCCGATGTGTTCATGTATCTGGGCGCGCTGGAGCGGCTTTTTGCGACGGCGGGCGCGTCGCTTGCGCCGGGAGCGCTCTTCGTCTTCTCGGTCGAACATCACGCGGGGCCGGAGGCAATGGTGCTGCGCGCCTCGCGCCGTTATGCCCATTCCGAGCCGCATCTGCGTGCAGCGCTGGCGGAAGCGGGGTTCGAGCCGGTCCTTTTGGAGAAGGCGGTGATCCGGATGGATCGCGGTGAGCCCATAGAAGGGCTGATCGTGGTGGCGGAGCGAACCGGGGCGGCGCGCAAGCTGGGCGATGCGGCGCTCGTTCCGGGTACAAAACAGCGGCCAAGAGCGCATTGATCACGGGAGTGGAATGGCCGGGAGCGGGTGCTCGACCGGCCATTCCTAAGCCAGATTACTCGGCTTCGTCGGCAGAGCCGGCGTTCAGCTGGCCGTATTTGGCCTCGCCGATGGTCTCAAGAAGCTCAAGCTGGGTTTCGAGGAAGTCGATATGGCCTTCCTCATCGGCCAGAAGCTCTTCAAACAGTTTCATGGATACGTAGTCGCCGGCGGCGTTACAGTCGTCGCGGGCCTCTTTGTACAGCTTGCGGGCATCGTGCTCGCCAGCCAGATCGGCTTCGAGAACCTCTTTGAGGTTCTGGCCGATGCGCAGCGGTCCAACGACCTGCAGGTTGGGATGACCTTCAAGGAAGATGATGCGCTCGACCAGCTTGTCGGCGTGGTGCATCTCCTCGATGGATTCCTCGCGTTCCTTCTTCGCCAGTTTGGTGAAGCCCCAGTCTTCCAGAAGGCGATAGTGCAGCCAGTACTGGTTGACCGCCCCGAGTTCATGGGTGAGGGCTTCGTTAAGCCGCTCGATAACCTTTTTGTCGCCTTTCATTAAACCTGCTCCCGTAGCGCTCGCGCAGGGCGCGAACCTGGTCAAGATATGTCACGACTTCAGCGCCTTCGCTTTCGGCGTGACGGTGGTGGTATTCTTCCGTTACACGGATGATCGTTTCCACCACATTTGGGAAGCAGCCGCAACAGCGACCTCGTTTGGAAAGCGTGTGATAGACCTTGGCCGGCACGATGAGCTGCCAGGGGTCTTCGTCCAGCATCGAAACGATGGTGTCCTCGACCTCTTTCTGGGTGATCAGGTTGCACTGACAGACGAGCATGGCGACGTCAAACGCTCCGTGGCTTTGCAAGGTCAAGCCCACAGGCAAGGGTTGAACCTTCGTGCCGGAGTGTGTCGGAAAACGCGCCCGTATCAGCGAAAGACTGCCGGCAGGTTTTGCGGCAGGCAGGGCTTGCGGGCGACGACAGACGTCCTGCGATCGAAAGGGTTAAAGGCCCCAACACCATGGACGCATCGCGCAGATGCAGGCGCATAGAACACGCGGACGGGCGTTCCTGTCAATAAAAACATGACAATCATATTCAGGGAAAGCTGCGACCCGTTGGCGCGGCGATGAGAGCATCGGACCGGAAAGCGATAACCGGCTTCCGGTTTCCCCGATGCTCCATCAATAAATCGGATATTCTTTTACGCAGTTCCGGACGGAAAACCGGTTCCCGCTTTTCCTGGAATTGCTTTAGCCGCCGTGCTTTTCCAGGAATTCTTCCGCGTTCAGCGAGCGGAAGTCGTCCAGCGCGGCGCGCAGCCGGTCATGGTCCCAGTCCCACCAGGCAAGCGCCTGATAGCGCTCGGCGGTTTTGCGGTCGAAACGCTCGCGGATCGTGCGTGCGGGAACGCCACCGACAATCGTGTAGGGCGCGACATCCTTCGACACGACCGCGCCTGCGCCGATCACCGCGCCATCGCCGACGGTGACGCCAGGCAGGATCGTGCAGCCATGGCCAAGCCATGTGTCGTGACCGATCCGCACCATGTTCTCCCGCCGCCATTCGAAGAACTGGGCGTCATGCTCGGCATCCGGCCAGTAATCGCCGGAGCGGTAGGTGAAATGGTGCAGGGTCGGCCGCCATGTGGGGTGGTTCGTGGCGTTGATGCGCACGGCGGCGGCGATGTTGGAGAACTTGCCGATCTGCGCGCACCAGACGCTGCAGTCCTGCGTCATGTAGGAGTAGTCGCCGAACGCCGTTTCCTGCACGCGGGAGCGCTCGCCGATTTCGGTGTAGCGGCCGAGCGTGGACTCGACGACCTTTGCGGTGGGGTGAATGGCCGGCTTTTCCGATAGCTGTTTCATGCCGCTTTCCTGCCTGGTGCGAAGTCGGTGACGTCGATGATGCGGTCGGCGACGATCTCGCGCACATCCTGATCGTGGAAGATGCCGAGAAGGGCGATGCCCGCCTTCTTCTTCTCGTCGATCATGGAAACCACGATTTCGCGGTTTGCCTTGTCGAGCGAAGCGGTCGGTTCATCAAGCAGCAGAACGGGGTGGTCGGTGATGAAGCCGCGGGCGATGTTCACGCGCTGCTGCTCGCCGCCGGAGAAGGTGGCGGGCGGCAGATCCCACAGGCGCTCGGGCAGGTTGAGGCGTTCGAGCAGCATCTCGGCCCTGCCGCGGGCGGTTTCCAGAACTTCGCCGCGCGCGATGAGCGGTTCGGCCACAACGTCGCGCGCGGAAACGCGCGGCACGGCGCGCAGGAACTGGCTGACATAGCCAATCGTGTCGCGGCGGATGGCGATGACGGTGCGCGGATCGGCGGTGGCGAGGTTCACCAGATTGCCGTCATGGCTGACGATCACCTGACCGGTGTCGATGGCGTAGCTGCCATAGATCATCTTGAGGATGGAGCTCTTGCCGGCGCCCGAGGGGCCGCCAAGCACGGCGCATTCGCCGGCGGAGAGCGAGAAGGAGACATCGGACACCACGGGCAGGCGGATGCCGCCCTGGAGATGCATGGTGAAGCTCTTGCAGACTTCGGAGACGACGAGGGGCGTTGCCATGATCACACCTGCAGGATGGAGGAAACGAGAAGCTGGGTGTAGGGCGCCTGCGGATCGTCGAGCACCCGGTCGGTGAGGCCGCTTTCGACCACGTGACCGTCCTTCATGACGATCATGCGGTGGGAGAGAAGGCGGGCGACCGCGAGGTCGTGGGTAACGACGATGGCGGACAGGCCAAGTTCGTGAACGAGGCCCCGCAGGAGATCGAGCAGGCGGGCCTGCACCGACACGTCGAGACCGCCGGTCGGCTCATCCATGAAGACGAGGCGCGGGCCGGTGACGAGGTTGCGGGCGATCTGCAGGCGCTGGCGCATGCCGCCGGAAAAGGCGCGCGGCTGGTCGTCGATGCGGTCGCTGGAGATCTCCACGCGGCCGAGCCAGTCGGTGGCGGTGGCGCGGATGTCGCCATAGTGGCGCTGGCCCACGGCCATCAGCCGCTCGCCGACATTCGCGCCGGCGGAAACCGTCATGCGCAGACCGTCGGAGGGGTTCTGGTGCACGAAGCCCCAGTCGGTGCGCTTCAGGAAGCGGCGTTCGGCTTCGCTCATGCGGTAGAGGTCGTGGAAGGCCCCGTCGCGCATGCGGTAGGACACGGTGCCGGAGGTCGGCAGGAGGCGGGTGGAGAGGCAGTTCAGGAGGGTGGTCTTGCCGGAGCCGGACTCGCCCACCACAGCCAGAACCTCGCCCGGCCACAGGTCGAAGGAGATGTCGTTGCAGCCGATACGGTTGCCGTAGAATTTCGAGATGGAGCGAACGCGAAGCAGCGGTTCGTCAGTCATTGGATTTCTCCGCGAATTTTCAAAAGTTTGCGCAGCCCCTCATCCGCCTGCCGACGCCTTCTCCCCGCCGACGGGGAGAAGGAGGAGGACCGCGATCCGGGCGCTGTCATCGATGCGCTGTCGTTTCTCACGTTGCAGCCTCTTCGCCGGACAGATGTCCGCGATGGCCTTCGGCGCGGCGCGCCTCGCAATTGTCGGTGTCGGAGCAGACGAACATGCGCCCGCCGCGATCATCGAGAACCACTTCGTCGAGATAGACATCCGTGCCGCCGCACAGCGCGCAGGGCTCATCGAAGGTCTGCACCTCGAAGGGATGATCCTCGAAGTCGAGGCTTTCGACCCGCGTGTAGGGCGGAACGGCATAGATGCGCTTTTCGCGGCCTGCGCCGAAAAGCTGGAGCGCCTTCGACATGTGCATTTTCGGATTGTCGAATTTCGGCGTCGGCGAGGGGTCCATCACGTAACGCCCCTCGACCTTGACCGGGTAGGCGAAGGTGGTGGCGATGTGGCCGTGCTGGGCGATGTCCTCGTAGAGCTTCACATGCATGAGGCCGTATTCCTCAAGCGCATGCATCTTGCGCGTCTCGGTCTCGCGTGGCTCGAGGAAGCGCAGTGGCTCGGGAATGGGCACCTGATAGACGAGCACCTGACCGGCATTCAGCGGTTCCTCGGGGATGCGGTGGCGCGTCTGGATGATGGTGGCGTCGGCGGTGTGGGTGGTTACCTCCACATTGGCGACCTTCTGGAAGAAGGCGCGGATGGAGACGGCATTGGTGGTGTCATCCGCGCCCTGGTCGATGACCTTGAGCACATCGTCGGTTCCGATCACGGATGCGGTGACCTGCACGCCGCCGGTGCCCCAGCCATAGGGCATTGGCATTTCGCGGCTGGCGAAGGGCACCTGATAGCCGGGAATGGCGATGGCCTTGAGGATCGCGCGGCGGATCATGCGCTTCGTCTGCTCGTCCAGATAGGCGAAATTGTACTGGGCGATGTTGTCGGTGTGGGCGTTCATTCGGCGGCCTCCCGGCGCTCGGTGTCTGCGGCTGCGCCCTCGCGGCGCTCCTCGTATTCGCGGCGCATCTGGCGGACCAGACCGAGCTCGGCCTGGAAGTCGACATAGTGCGGCAGCTTCAGGTGCTCGACGAAGCCGGTCGCCTGCACGTTGTCACAGTGCGAAATGACGAACTCCTCGTCCTGCGCCGGTGCGGTGATGTCTTCATCCAGCTCGTTGGCGCGCAGCGCCCGGTCGCACAGCGACATGGCCATGGCCTTGCGTTCCGACTGGCCGAACACCAGCCCGTAGCCGCGGGTGAACTGCGGCGGCACTTTCTGCGAGCCCTTGAACTGGTTGACCATCTGGCACTCGGTGACGCGGATGCGGCCGAGCGTGAGCGGGAAATCGAGTTCCGGCACGTCGATCTCCACATCCACCTCGCCAATGCGGATCTCGCCGGCGAAGGGGTGGTTGCGGCCATAGCCGCGCTGGGTGGAATAGCCGAGCGCCAGAAGGAACCCCTCGTCGCCACGCGACAGGGCCTGAAGGCGCTGGTCGCGCTCCATGGGAAACTCCGGCGGCTCGCGGGTGATGTCGCCGGGCTCGCGGTCTTCCGGCAGGGAGCCGTCTTCCTCGATCAGGCCTTCATTGGCGAGAATGTCGGACACGCGGGGCATGGCTTCTTCGGCCTCGCTGCGCGCCTCGGGCGCTGCCGGTTCGGCGTCCTCGGCCAGTTCCGGGTCAAGCAGACGGTGCGTGTAGTCGAAGGTGGGGCCGAGAAGCTGCCCGCCGGGCAGATCCTTGTAGGTGGCGGAGACGCGCCGCTCGACCAGCATCGCCGCCGTGTCGACGGGGCGCGTATAGCCGAAGCGCGGCAGGGTGGTGCGGTAGGCGCGCAGAAGGAAGATCGCCTCGATCATGTCGCCGCGCGCCTGCTTGACGGCAAGTGCCGCGAGGCCGGTGTCGTAAAGCGAGCCTTCGGACATGACGCGGTCGACGGCAAGCGAAAGCTGGCTGGCGATCTGTTCGAGCGTGATGGCGGGCAGGTTGCGGTCGCCGCGGCGACGGTCGGCCAGAAGCCGGTGCGCGTTCTGGATGGCGGCTTCGCCGCCCTTGACGGCTACATACATGGCTCAGGCCTCCTGGCTGGTGATGCGGGTGGAGCGGGGCAGGGCCGCAAGGCCCTCACGGCTGACCAGGATCAGGTCGATGCCGCGCGGAAAGCGGGCGTGGTTCTGCGCCCACTGGCGGGTGAAGTGACGCGGCATGGGACGGGGTGCGAGGCGCGCCTCGCTTTCGATGCCGGGGCCGTCGAGAACCAGTTCCTCGCCGCCCGAAAGATCGCTCACCTGAAGAACGAGCGTTGCCGAACGGTCGGGATATTCCTGCGAGCCCTGGGCGAAGTTCTCCAGCCCGATCAGGTGTTCGGGATCGGCCGCCAGGATGAAATGCGCATCGGCCGGCGTGTTGGCGAGCGGCGCGCCGGTGTGGAAGGCGAGCCAGGCGCGCACCGCCTCGTCGCCCGCAAGCGCGGGGTCAAGCCAGATCGGCGTGTCCTGATCGCAAAGCGCCAGCGCGACGGCTGCGGCCTCCGGCGTCAGCGGTGCGGGCGGCTTGGCGAGCGCAATGCCCTTATGGATCGTGCCGGGCTCGGCCATGGCCTGCATGACGGCGCGGAAAATGGTCTGGGCGTCGAAGACCGGGTTCTGGAAACCGCCTTCGATGGCGATGGAATCGAGCGTCATCAGTCCTCTCCGCGAACCATGGTGAAGAAGTCGACCTTGGTGGCCGCCGTTTCGGCGCGACGGGTCGCGTCGGCCTCGATGCGGCGGGCGCGCAGCGGCGCGAGGATCTTCTCCTCGATCCGGGCTTCAAGGTCAGGTTGCTGGCGCAACGCGTCGATGAGGGCGGCAACCCGCACCTTCATTTTCTCGCGGCCAAGCGCATAGGCGTGGCCAACCTCGCCGCCGGGAAGCTTGACGGTGGCGCGCGTGACGGTGGCTTCGCCGAAGTTGAACGGCGCGCCGCCGCCGCCCATGCGGCCGCGAACGGTCACAAGGCCGGTTTCAGGTCCGCGCAGCGTTTCGGCCTCGTCGGGCAGCCCGGCTTCGTTCCAGAGCTGCATGAGATCGGCGCCGCTCGCCATGGCCAGCACCGCCATCGCTTCGCGCCGCCGCTCGGTGACCGCCTGTCTTTCCTGTCGTGAGACCATGATGTCTCCTTCCTCGTTCGCCAATTTGTCTATTGTTCTAGACAACCAAACATATTATGGGTTTTGCCTAACGGGTGTCCATGACGCGTTGATGACAGCGCAGCCGGGGAGAACGGGATTTTGGCGCAGGCGAAGAAAAAGGAAGCGGTGATCGAGCGGCGCAGCGGCGTTGCGCTCTGGCGGCAGATCGCCGACCGCATGCGGCGCGAGATCGGTGAAGGTCTTCTGGGGCAGGGAGGGCGCATGCCACCGGAAGTGGCGCTTGCGGAGCGCTTTGGCGTCAACCGGCACACGGTGCGCACGGCGATTGCGGCGCTTGTGCAGGAAGGCGTTTTACGCGCAGAGCAGGGGCGCGGCACCTTTATCGAGGGACGCAGGCGGCTGGCCTATCCCATCCGCAGCCGTACGCGTTTTTCGGAAGGGCTGGCGGGGCAGTCGCGCGGGCTCGCCGCCGATCTGCTCGATCATGCGGTGGAGCCCGCGAGCCTTGATGTTGCAAAGGCGTTGTGTCTTTCGCCCGGCGCGCCGGTGATCCGGCTGGAGACGCTTTCGCATGCCGATGGACGGCCCGTTTCCCGCGCCCGTGGCTGGTTCGACGCAGAGCGGTTTGCGGGCATGGCGGAAATTTTTTCGCGAACGCGCTCGATCACGGCCTCGTTCCGGGAACTGGGCCTTGCCGATTATCTGCGCCACAGCACCACTGTAACAGCCCGGCACGCAGAAGCGGGCGATCTGAAAGACCTGCAGCTTTCGCCCGGCGCGATCGTTCTGGTGACCATTGCCATCAATGTGGATGCGCAGGGACAGCCCGTGCAGTATTCCGAGACCCGTTTTGCCGCCGACCGTATCGAGTTACACATTCCCGGCGCGGACGAGACCGGCTGAGAGCGCCCATCACCCACAACTCACCGCGAAGTGACCGCAACGCGAGGTGGTTTGCGTTGATTTGATCCGCCCTGACGTGCTCTATCCCAACGGGTTTCAAACAAGGGCAACAAAGGGGTTTCGCTTGCGCGCACTGCTATTCTCGACTGCACTTCTGGCCATTGGCGCGGTTTCAGCCGCCGCCGATACGACGCAGCCCGATCCCTCGAACTGGGATGCGGTTCTGAAGGATGCGCGTGGCGAAACGGTCTATTTCAACGCCTGGGGCGGTTCGCAGAACATCAACGATTACATCGAGTGGGCGGGTGACGCGCTGAAAGAACGCTACGGCGTGACGCTCAGACATGTGAAGCTTGAGGATACCGCAAGCGCGGTCGCCACCGTGGTGGCGGAAAAGGCTGCCGGTCGCGATGCGGGCGGCACGGTCGATCTCATCTGGATCAATGGCGAGAACTTCGCCGCCATGAAGCAGCAGGGGCTGATCCTCTCGCCGGGCTGGGCGGAAAAACTGCCCAACTGGGCCTTTGTGGATGTCGAGAACAAGCCGACCATCCGCACCGACTTCACCGTGCCGGTGGAAGGGCTGGAAAGCCCGTGGGGCATGGCGAAACTCGTCTTCTTCTACGACACCGCGCGCATCCATGTGGAAGACCTGCCGCAGGATGCCGACGGGCTGTTGAAATGGGCGCAGGAAAACCCCGGCCGCTTCTCCTATCCGCAGCCGCCGGATTTCATCGGCTCTTCCTTCCTGAAGCAGGTTCTGGCCGAAACGGTCGAAGACCCGGCAGTGTTGCAAAAACCGGTCGATGAAGATGCGTTCGATCAGGTGGCAAAGCCGCTTTTCGACTATCTCGATGCGCTGAACCCGGCCATGTGGCGCTCCGGCCGTGCCTATCCGCAGAATTACCCGGCGATGAAGCAGCTTCTGGCCGATTCCGAACTCGACATCATCTTCGCCTTCAATCCGGCTGAAGCCTCGAACGCCATTGCCAATGGCGAGCTGCCGGACACGGTGCGTTCCTTCACCTTTCCCGGCGGCACGCTGGCCAACACCCACTTCCTGACCATCCCCTACAATGCTTCGGCGAAGGCGGGGGCGCTGGTGGTTGCCAATTTCCTGATGTCGCCCGAAGCGCAGGCGCGCAAGCAGGATCCAGCCATCTGGGGCGATCCGACGGTGCTCGCGCTCGACAGGCTGGATGTGGATGACCGCGCCCGCTTCGACGCCATCGATCTCGGCGTCGCAACGCTGCGGCCCGACGAACTCGGCCCGGCGCTGGACGAGCCGCATCCGAGCTGGATGGAGCGCATCGAAACCGAGTGGAAACGGCGCTATGGGGTTGGAAATTAGCCAAGGCATGGGACCAGCCTGATGCTGACGCGCCTCGGTCCCTTTCTCGCCATCGGGCTTCTGACCGTTCCGGTCGCGTTCGGGCTGGCCGGCACTTTGTTGCCGGCCTTCGGCTATCTGCCGGCGCTGGGTGGCATGGAGTTCGGGCTTGCGCCCTTCGCCATGCTGTTTTCCGAGCCGGCCATTTTCATGTCGGCGCTGATGAGCCTCTTCAGCGGGCTTGCGACGGCGGCGATCTCGCTTGCGGTGGTGATGCTTTTCACCGCCGCCTGGGGCGGCACGCAGCTCTTTGCACGCATCCAGCATCTGATTTCGCCGCTGCTTTCCGTGCCGCACGCGGCCAGCGCCTTCGCGCTCGCCTTTCTCATTGCGCCGTCGGGCATGATCGCGCGGCTGATCTCACCGGGGTTGACCGGCTGGGAGCGCCCGCCCGACCTCCTGATCGTGCATGATCCGTTCGGCCTGTCGATGATGGCGGGCCTGATCGTGAAGGAAATTCCGTTCCTGCTTCTCGTCACGCTGGCCGCACTGCCGCAGGTGAAGCCGGCGCGCATGCGGGCACTCATTGCATCAATGGGATATGGGCGCATCTCCGGTTTCGTGTTCGGCCTCTGGCCGTCGATCTATCCGCAGATCCGTCTGCCCGTTTTCGCGGTCATCGCCTTTGCCACATCGGTGGTGGATGTGGCCGCCATTCTGGGCCCGACCACGCCCGCGCCGCTGGCGGTTCGGCTGGTCGACTGGATGAACGATCCCGACCTCTCCATGCGCTTTCTGGCGTCGGCGGGGGCGGTGCTTCAACTGGGCGTCACAGCCGCCGCAATCCTGATCTGGATCGGCTTCGAGAAGCTCGGCGCGCGGCTGCGCGACCGGTTTTCCTGCGCCGGGCGGCGCTTTCGGCGCGACAGTGTTCTGCGCTGGGGCGCGCTGGCCGCGATGCTTGTGTCTGCCGGCGCAATCTTTGCCGGGCTTGTGGCGCTCGGCCTGTGGTCGGTGGCGGGCCTGTGGCAATATCCCGACCTGCTGCCGGCGCGCTTCGATCTGCGCAACTGGATGCGGGTTCTGCCCAATCTGGTGGCGCCGCTGGCAACCACGCTGTTCGTGGCGTTCATTTCCACATCCGTTGCGGCGGTGATCGCCATATTGTGTTTCGTGCGGGAGGATGAGATGGGGCGTCCGCCGGGGCGGGGCGCGCTGGCGCTTCTCTATCTGCCGCTTCTGGTGCCGCAGGTGGCGTTCCTGTTCGGGCTCCAGCTTCTCTTCATCCTGACCGGTGTGGAGGCGACGCTGGCGGCGCTCGTCTTCGCGCATCTCGTCTTCGTGTTGCCCTATGCCTGGCTCGCCCTGAAAGATCCCTGGCGGGCCTTTGACCGGCGCTACGACCAGATTGCGGCGGGGCTGGGCAAGGGGCCGGTGCGGCGGTTCTTCCAGATCCGCCTGCCGATGCTGGCGCGGCCGCTTCTTGCCGTTGCGGCCATCGGCTTTTCGGTGTCGGTGGGGCTCTATCTGCCCACGGTTTTGATCGGCGCGGGGCGGCTGACGACCATCACCACGGAGGCGGTGGCGCTCGCCTCGGGTGGCAATCGCCGCGTGATCGGCATCTATGCCTTCATGCAGATGGTGCTGCCGGCCGCCGGCTTTGCCGTTGCCACAATCGTACCGGCGCTGATATTCCGCCGGTATCGCGACATGCATGTTTGAACGGACACGGGATTTGACGGAAGCCGGACTCTTCATCGACCGGGTGACGATTGCGCTTGAAGGGCGCGAGATCGTTTCGCTGACCAGACGGGTTGCGCCCGGCGGGGTGCTGACGGTCATGGGGCCGTCGGGTGCGGGAAAATCCACGCTGCTCGCCTATATTGGCGGGTTTCTCGATCCGGTGTTTTCGGCGCGCGGCAGGGTTTTCGTCGATGGAACCGAGGTAACGGCGCTGAAGCCTGAAGACCGGCATGTGGGCGTGCTTTTTCAGGATCCGCTTCTGTTTCCGCATATGAGTGTGGGCGGCAATCTGATGTTCGCGCTGCCTGAGGCGGTGCGCGGCCGCGCGGCGCGGGCGGAGCGTGTCGCACAGGCGCTTGAGGGCGTGGGCCTTGCGGGGCTTGAGACGCGCGATCCGGCAACGCTGTCGGGCGGGCAGAAGGCGCGGGTGGCGCTGGCGCGTGTGCTGGCCTCTTCGCCGCGCGCCCTGCTTCTGGATGAGCCCTTTTCCAAGCTTGATGCTGAATTGCGTGCACAGACCCGCGAACTGGTCTTCTCCAAGGCGTGCGATAGCGGGCTGCCGGTGCTTCTGGTGACGCATGACGAGGCCGACGCGGAGGCCGCCGGCGGCGACATCGTGCGGATTGGCGCGTGATGGAGAGACTGAAACTCCCCGATCTTCCGGTAACGGAAGTGCTGCCGGCGCTGAGCGCGGCGCTGGAGACGCAGGGCAAGGCGGTGCTGGTCGCACCGCCGGGAGCGGGCAAGACGACGCTTGCGCCGCTCGCACTTCTGGACGCCGAATGGGCGTCGCGCGGGCGCATCGTGCTTCTGGAGCCGCGCCGGCTCGCCGCGCGGGCTGCGGCCCGGCGCATGGCGGCGATCCTTGGCGAGGAGCCGGGCGAGACAGTGGGTTACGCCATGCGCATGGAGCGGAAGGTCTCCGCCAGAACGCGCATTCTCGTGGTGACGGAAGGTGTTCTCGCGCGCATGATCGTCGATGATCCGGAGCTTTCCGGCATCGCGGCGGTGCTGTTTGACGAGTTTCACGAACGCTCGCTTGATGGCGATTTCGCGCTGGCGCTGGCGCTTGATGCGCAGGCCGCATTGCGGCCGGACCTGCGGCTTCTGGTGATGTCGGCCACGCTCGATGGCGCGCGGGTGGCGGCGCTTCTTGGCGATGCGCCGGTGATCGAAAGCGAGGGGCGGAGCTTTCCCGTCGAGCTGCGCCATGCGGAACGGCCCGCCGGCGAGGCCATCGAGGAAACGATGGCGCGGGCGGTGCGCACGGTTCTGGCGGAGGAGGAGGGCAGCGTGCTCGCCTTCCTGCCCGGTCAGCGCGAGATCGAGCGAACGGCGGAGCGTCTTGCCGAACGGCTGCCCGCCGATGTGGACATCACGCCGCTTTATGGCGGTCTCGACGGGCGGGCGCAGGATGCGGCCATCCGCCCGGCGGATGCGGGGCGGCGCAAGGTGGTTCTGGCGACGGCCATTGCGGAAACCTCGGTTACCATTGACGGTGTGCGCGTGGTGATCGACAGCGGCCTGTCGCGGCTGCCGAAATTCGAGCCCTCAACGGGTCTGACGCGGCTTGAAACGGTGCGCGTCTCGCGTGCTTCCGCCGATCAGCGGGCGGGCCGCGCGGGGCGCACCGCGCCGGGCATTGCGCTTCGGCTCTGGCGGGCGGAACAGACGGCGGCGCTGCCCGCCTTCACGCCGCCGGAAATTCTGGAGGCGGATCTGTCGGGCCTGTTGCTCGACTGCGCTGCCTTCGGTGTGAGCGATCCGGCTTCTCTTTCCTTTCTGGACGCGCCGCCGGCTGCGGCGGTTGCCGAGGCGCGCGGCCTCTTGCAGCGGCTTGAGGCGCTGGACGAGGCGGGGCGGCTGACGGCGGCGGGCGAAGCGATGCGCAGGCTCGCCCTGCCGGTGCGCCTGGCGCATATGGTTGCGCGCGCGGCGGAAGATGGACACGCGCTGGCCGCAGCCGAACTCGCCGTTCTCCTGTCGGAGCGCGGGCTGGGTGGCCGGTCTGCCGATCTGGACGACCGGTTGCAGCGCTTCCGCAGGGAGCGGGGTGCGCGGGCGGAGCAGGCGCGCCGACTGGCCGCGCGGCTTGCCAAGGCGGCCGGCGGCGAACGCGCCGGCGATGCGCCGCATGCGGGCGCTCTGCTCATCAACGCCTGGCCCGACCGCGTTGCAAAGGCGCGGGGCGCACATGGGCATTTCGTCATGGCGAATGGTCGTGGCGGCGTGCTTGCCCCGGAGGAGCGGCTTGCCGGCAGCGCCTTTCTGGTCGTCGCCGATCTGCAGGGGCGGGCGCAGAATGCGCGCATCGCCTCGGCAGCGGCGATTGACGAAGAAGAGATCGTGGCGGCACTCGGACATCTGATCGAGGAGGTTACCGAGACACGCTTTGACCGGAGCGCGGGCACGCTCAGGCAACGACGGGTGCGCCGGCTGGGCGCGCTGGTGCTGGCCGAGCAGGTTTTGCCGCCGCCATCGGGCGCTGCCGCCGACCGCGCGGTGATCGACGCCGTTCGGGCAAACGGGCTGTCGCTCCTACCATGGGACAGGGAGGCGAAGGCGCTTCGGGGCAAGCTTGCCTGGCTTCATGCGGCGAAGGGCGATCCATGGCCGGACATGTCCGACGAGGCGCTTCTCGACCGGCTGGATGAGTGGCTTCTGCCCTTTCTCACCGGCGAGGCGTCGCTTTCCAGACTGGCGCCGCACATCCTGCGCGAAGGGCTGACTGCATTGGTGCCGCACGAGTTTCAAAGGCGCATCGGCAGGATGGCGCCCAGCCATTACGACGCGCCTTCGGGCAGCCATGTGCCCATTCGCTACGAGGCGGAGGGGCCGGTTCTGGCGATCCGCGTGCAGGAGCTTTTCGGTCTGACCGAACACCCGACGGTGGCCGATGGCATTCCGCTCAAGCTGGAGCTTCTGTCGCCGGCGCACCGGCCAATCCAGACCACGCGGGATCTGCCGGGCTTCTGGGCCGGATCGTGGGCGGATGTGCGCGCCGACATGCGCGGGCGCTACCCCAAGCATGTCTGGCCGGAAGATCCGGCGAACGCAGCCGCGACACATCGCGCCAAACCGCGCAAAAAATAATTCTTGGAGTGCGGGCGGACTTCCCCCATAACGCCGCCATGCTTGAGGATATCAGGGCACACGATCCGAGCCACGGCCTGCGGCTCAACACGCTCATCAAGCTGCGCTGGCTGGCGATCATCGGTCAGAGCGCGGCGGTGATCGTTGTCGCCTTCGGGCTCGACTTCCCGCTGCCGGTGGGCATGTGCTTTGCGCTGATCGCGGCATCCGCCTGGCTCAACGTGCATCTGGCGCTCAGATATTCAGTGGCGCACCGGCTTGCACCGCTGCCCGCTCTCGGCATTCTTACATTCGATGCGTTTCAGCTTGCGGGCCTGCTCTACATGACGGGCGGTCTCACCAACCCGTTCTCGCTTTTGATGACGGTGCCGGTGGTGATCTCGGCCACATCGCTGCCGTTGCGCTGGACTGCGCTTCTTGGCTTTCTGGTGGTGGCGCTGACAACGGCGCTCGCCGTGTTCCATCGCCCGCTTCCCTGGTTCCCGGGGACGGAGCTGGTGATGCCCCTGATCTACATCATCGGCGTGTGGATCGCCGTGGTGTCGAGCATCGCGTTTACCGGTGTTTATGCCTACCGGGTGGCGAAGGAGGCGCGGCTTCTGGCCAATGCGCTCGCCGCCACCGAACTCGTGCTGCAGCGCGAACAGCATATTTCGGCGCTCGATGGTCTGGCTGCTGCCGCCGCGCATGAACTCGGCACCCCGCTTGCCACCATTGCGCTGGTGGCGCGCGAGATGGAGCGTGCGCTTGGCAATGACGACCGCTTCAGCGAAGATGTGACGCTCCTGCGCACCCAGAGCGAGCGCTGCCGCGAGATCCTGCGCCAGCTCACCAGCCTGTCATCGGAGGGCGAGGCGCATATGGCGCGGCAGCCCTTCACCTCGCTGATCGAGGAAACGGCGGCCCCGCATCGCGATTTCGGCATCGATATCCGTCTGGAGCCCGGCGTGACCGACGGGCCGGAGCCCGTGGGGCGGCGCAATCCGGGCGTGATCTACGGGCTTGGCAATCTGGTCGAGAACGCGGTCGACTTCGCGAAAGAGAGCGTGACGATCCGCTGGCACTGGGATTCCTACAAGGTCGGCCTTCTGGTGATCGATGACGGACACGGCTTCCCGGCTGAAATCCTTGACCGGATCGGCGAACCCTATATGTCCAAGCGCGCGCCGGGCTCCAGCAGCGGCGGCGGGCTCGGGCTTGGTCTGTTCATCGCCAAGACACTGCTCGAGCGCTCGGGCGCACAGATTCGTTTTGGTAACCTCGCTGAAAGCGGAAAAGGCGCTTATGCCGAGGTTATCTGGCCCAGAGCCGTATTTGTTGCTCCGGATAACAATCTGGAAATGGGCGAAAATAGTCCTAAATTGGAAAGCTGACAGATTTAGGCTAGAAAGATTCTAGGAAGAGTAACGTGCTGAACGTGTTGGATATGACAAGCGACACCGTGGAAGACCCGGACGCCGCTCTGGGCGAAGACCGCTCCCTTCTCATCGTTGACGATGACAAACCCTTTCTGACGCGTCTGGCGCGGGCGATGGAAAGCCGTGGTTTCACGGTGGAAACGGCCGAGAGCGTGGAAGAAGCCGTTGCGCGCGCAAGGGCCACGCCGCCGGCTTTCGCCGTGGTCGACATGCGCCTTGCCGATGGCAATGGCCTCGACGTGGTGGCCACCATCCGCGAAAAGCGCAAGGATGCGCGGACGGTCATTCTGACCGGTTATGGCAACATCGCCACGGCCGTGACGGCGGTGAAACTTGGCGCTGTCGATTATCTGGCAAAGCCTGCCGATGCCGACGACATCTACGCCGCCCTGACGCGGCAGTCGGGCGAAAAGGTTGCGCCGCCGGAAAATCCGATGTCCGCCGACCGCGTGCGCTGGGAGCATATCCAGCGGGTTTATGAGATGTGCGACCGCAACGTTTCGGAAACGGCGCGGCGTTTGAACATGCATCGCCGCACACTGCAGCGTATTCTGGCCAAGCGCGCTCCGCGCTGACCGTGACGTGATGCCCCCTGCATGGTGCAGGGAAGCCCGCAATGTCACTTGATAGTAAGTCGGCTTAATTTGCGGGTGTGGCGCGTCTGGCGGCAAGCATGGGTTTGTGGACAAGCCCTGCCGCCGGCGCTAAAAGCAAAAGACAGGTATATTTTCCTGTCTCTTTGATACCGGAAGGATGTGTCGCGTGCTTTCGCACGACAAGGTCTGGGCAGCCATAGACGCGCTGGCGGCGCGTCACTCGCTTTCCGCCTCCGGTCTGGCCCGGAAGGCAGGCCTGGATTCGACTGCCTTCAACAAGTCGAAGCGCCTTTCAGCCGATGGACGCCCGCGCTGGCCGTCAACCGAATCCCTGTCGAAGATCATGCTTGCCACGGGCACGACGCTGTCGGAGTTCTTTGCGCTTCTGCAGCGTGACGCTAGGCCCACCGAACCTTATGGAAATCCACCGTCCAGCGTGCCTCTGATCGGCTTTGCGCAGGCGGGCGCCGGCGGTTTCTTCGACGATGCCGGGTTCCCGCTCGGCGAGGGCTGGGAGCAGGTGGATTTGCCGGGCGCGGCGCGCGAAGGCGCGTATGCGCTTCAGGTGCAGGGTGAATCCATGATGCCGCTCTATCGTGACGGCGACACGCTGATCGTCGATCCCACGGCCCGCTTACGGCGTGGCGATCGTGTGGTGGTCAAGACGGCGGGCGGCGAGGTCATGGCCAAGGTTCTGCTGCGGCAGACCAGCGAGCAGGTCGAACTGCTTTCGCTGAACCCCGAACATCCCAATCGTGTGATCGAGAAAACGCAGATGGAATGGATGGCGCGTATTGTGTGGGCGAGCCAGTAATGAAGAGGGCAGGCGTTCTTTCACTGGCGCTTCTTTCTGGCGCTGCTGCACTTCTGACGCCCGGTTCCGCGCAGGCGCAGGAGCGTCGGCAGCCGCGTGTCATCGCGCCGGAGCTTGTCGCGCCGCCGCCGATCGATTCCACCGGGCTTGAACGGGCGCAGCCCCGGTCACCGCTCAGTGAACTGGCGGGCCCCGCTCCCGAGCCCAAGCCGCAGGACACGCTCTATTATCGGCCTGTCGCCATTGCGGCGGGCATGTTCGAATCCGAAGGGCGCACCATCACGATTGCCGGCATCCGCGTCATCGGCGCGGACCAGTCCTGTGATGCGAGCAGTGGCGGCGCATGGCTTTGCGGCAAGCGGGCGCGGACGGCGTTTCGTTACTGGCTTCGCGGGCGCGCGCTGGAGTGCCATGCGGAAGGCGGGGCGGCGAATGAGGCTGCTTCCGATAATGAGAGCGATGCGCCGATGCGCTGTTCGCTCGCCGGTTACGATGTGGGCAGCTGGCTGGTGGAAAATGGCTGGGCGCTCGCAAGCCCAGATGGCCCTTACGCCGAAGAGGCGAAGGCGGCCCGCAATGCCGGCAAGGGCATATTCAGCGGCGGGCCTTCCGGTTCGTAATCCGAGATATTGAAGGGACTGGCCTCTTCCCGCTCAAGAAGCGCGACTCAGGGAGCGCGAAAAGGCCAGATCCGTTTGTCAGGCCGACAGCTCGTCGTTGAGCGCGGCAGTGATGAGGCCGCGCGTTTCGGCGATGCCGTAAAGCGCTGCGAAGGAACCGAAGCGGGGGCCGCGTTCCTGGCCCAGAAGCACCTGATAGAGCATCTGGAAGAAGGCGACCGAGACACCCGGCCCGCCATTCGGGCTCTTGCGCTTGTGGTCCTGATATCGCTCGATGCCGCGCGCCACATCCAGAATGGCGTTCTGGATGGCTTCGCCATCGGCGTCGGCCGGCAGTGCGCCAAGGGCTTCGTTGATGCCGGCAAGCGCCTCGCGCTCGACCTCGTCGGGCGCGCGGAACGCCTTGGACGGCTTCACGAAATCCTCGAAGTAACGCAGCGCATAGCCGGTGAGACGGTCCAGCTCGGGATGCGTCTGCGGCGTGACGCCGGGCGCATAGCGCGAGATGAAGCCCCACAGAACGTCGGTGTTCTGCGCGTTTGAGGCGCTGACCAGATTGAGCAGCAGCGCAAACGGCACCGGCAGTTCGATTTCCGGCGGTGTGCCGTCATGGATGTGCCAGACCGGGTTGCCCAGACGGTTCTTCCAGTCCTGACGGTCATAGGCCGACAGGAAGGTGTAATACTCGTCCACCGCGCGCGGGATCACGTCGAAATAGAGCTTCTTGGCCGCTTTCGGCTTCTGGAACATGTAAAGCGAGAGGCTCTCGGTCGGGGCATAGGCGAGCCACTCGTCGATGGTCAGGCCATTGCCCTTGGACTTGGAGATCTTCTGGCCGTTCTCGTCCAGGAACAGTTCGTAGTTGAAGCCTTCCGGCGGCTTCTTGCCAAGTGCTGCGCAGATCTGCGCTGCCAGCTTGACGCTGTCGATCAGATCCTTGCCGGACATTTCGTAATCGACGTCCAGCGCGGCCCAGCGCATGGCCCAGTCGGGCTTCCACTGCAGCTTGCAGTGGCCGCCGGTCACGGGCGTCTCAAACAATTCGCCGCTTTCGGGATCGCGCCAGACAATGCTGCCTGCGTCGAGCTTGCGCTCTTCCAGAGCGACCTGCATCACCACGCCCGTCTTCGGGTGGATGGGCAGGAAGGGCGAATAGGTCTGCGCGCGCTCCTCGCGCAGCGATGGCAGCATGATGTCCATCACCGCATCGTAGCGCTCGAGCATGGTGAGCAGCATTTCGTCGAAGCGGCCGGCGGCGTAGTACTCGGTCGAAGAAGCGAACTCGTAGTCGAAGCCGAACCGGTCGAGGAACGCGCGAAGCCGGGCGTTGTTGGCCGCGCCGAAGGATGGGTATTCGTTGGAGAACGGGTCCGGCACCTTTGTCAGCGGCTTGCCCAGATGCGTGCGCAGCATCTCCTTGTTGGGCACATTGTCCGGCACCTTGCGCAGGCCGTCCATGTCATCGGAGAAGCACAGGATCTTGGTCTTGATCCTGTCTTCGGTGAGCACGCGGAAGGCATGGCGCACCATGGAGGTGCGGGCCACTTCGCCGAAAGTGCCGATATGCGGCAGGCCCGAGGGGCCGTAGCCCGTCTCGAAGAGCACGGTTTCGGGGAAGCCGCCTTCGTAGCGTTTGACGATTTTGCGCGCCTCTTCGAAGGGCCACGCCTTGCTGTCGGCTGCGGCCTCAATCACTTCGGGCGTCAATTCAAGCGCGTCCTGGCTTGCCGTCGTCATGTCGCTTTCCAGAATTTCGTTTCGATCAAGGGCCAAGCCTGTAAGGCGGCTCAGCCGGTGCGTCAATCGAAGCGACGATTTTTCATTGCGGCATGACGCCCGGCTACCTACTTTCAGGCTCCCTTATTGTGATAGCGGAGAACAAGATGGCGCAGCCGTCCGCCCACGAAGCCCTGATTTACCTGATGGTCGTCATGTCGGCCGCCGACCGCGACATGACCGATGCGGAACTTGCCATTATCGGCGACACGATCCGCTCCTGGCCGGTTTTTCAGGAGTTCGACGACAACCGGATTATCGAGGTGGCGCGGCAGTGCCAGCAGATCCTTCAGGAAGATGACGGGCTTGAGCGTATTCTGAACGCCGTGCGCGACACCGTGCCTGCCAGGCTGCACGACACCGCCTATGCGCTGGCTGTCGAGGTTGTCGCAGCAGACCGGCATGTGGAACCGGAAGAAAAGCGCCTGCTGCACATCGTGCGCAGCAGGCTGCATCTGGAGCCGCTGGTCGCCGCCGCCATCGAGCGCACGGCGCAGGCGCGCAAGCGGGCGCTCGGCTGACACATATGGCCGTTCAAGCGCATGTGACTGGCGTTTGAACGGCGCTACGGAATAATGGCGGCATGACTTCTTTTCTCTTCTCCGAAGCGGCCATCCGCCTCTTCGCCTTTGTCGGCATCTTTTCGATCATGGCGCTTTACGAGTTGTGGTCGCCGCGGCTCGAGCGACCCGAAATGGTCGGCGCGCTGAAATCGCGCCGATGGTTTGCCAATCTTTCAATGGTGCTGATCTCGTCCGCGATGATGCGGGTGGTGTTTCCCGCCGCCGCCGTGGGGGCCGCCATGTGGGTCGAGGCGGAGGGCTGGGGGCTTTTCCATGCCCTTGGCGTCCATCCGCTTCTTGCCGGCGTCATCTCATTCATCATTCTGGATTTCGCGGTGTGGCTGGAGCATGTGGCGAGCCACAAGATCCCGCTTCTGTGGCGTATCCACCGCATGCACCACGCCGACAATGGCTTCGACGTGACCACGGGGCTGCGCTTCCATCCGCTGGAGATTGTCGTCTCCATGCTCTGGAAAGCGGCGATCGTGGTGCTGCTGGGCGCGCCGGTTCTGGCAGTCCTCCTGTTTGAGATCGTGCTCAACGGCACGGCCATGTTCAACCATTCCAATGTGAAAATCCCGCTCGGGCTCGACCGGATCCTGCGTCTTGTGCTGGTGACGCCGGACATGCACCGCGTGCATCACTCGACCATAAGGCGGGAGACGGATTCCAATTACGGGTTCAATTTTCCGTTCTGGGATCGCCTTTTCGGCACCTATATCGCGCAGCCGAAGCGCGGGCATGACGACATCGAAATCGGCCTGTCGGACTATCGCGGCAGTTTCACGGCGCAGCTCGTGTGGATGCTGGTGCTGCCGTTCCGCAGCCTTCGCCGACGTTAGGTCGCCTAATAGAAGTCGACCGGGAAGTATCGCAGATAGGTGTGGGTGAAGCCGCCGGTCGCATTCATGCTCTGCAATGCGAAGTCGATGGCTTCGACGAGTTGCGGCATGTCCTTCGGAACCGCCACGGCAAGCCCCTGACCGAGATATTCGGGTGCGAAATAGGCGCCTCCGGAAAAGACGCAGCAGTCCTGCGCATCCCTGCTCGCCAGCCAGTAGCCCAGCTTCACCCCGTCGCCGAATATGCCATCGATCCTCCCGGATTTCAGATCTTCGTGGAGCCAGTCGTTTCGCGTGTAGACGACGCTTTGCACCTCCGTGAAAAGGTTGCGCAGTAGCAGTTCGTGGGCGGTTTCATCCATGACGCCGATGCGCTTGCCCTTCAGCGCTTCATGGAGCGGTTCGGCCAGAGGGGCCGAGCGAAGCGTCACAAGCCTTGCCGGAAAACGCAGATAGGGGCGCGAGAAAAGATAGCGCTCGCGGTTCTCCTCGGTGATCGCCAGTCCGGCGATGACGGCTTCGGCACGACTGTTTTCAATCGCCGGACCGATTTCATTCCATGGCAGCGCCTGTATCTGGCATCGTTCCGAGATGCCGAGCACGCCGCATATCTGTCGAACGAGATCGATGTGAACGCCACTGATCCGGTTTTCCTCGTCCAGATAATTGAACGGATAAAAATCGACCGTTGTGAGAAAACGCAGTCTGGAAAGCGATGAAATATCCGGTTTTGACAGCTGCTGCTTTGGATCCGTGAAGGCTGGTGGCGTCGCTTCTTCTGCCGGTGCAGGTATTGATGCAAGCGTCAAAATGATTGCAAGGATTGCCTTGTTGCGGTGCAGCATTTTTCTCATAGAATAGTAGCCGACGAATTATGTTTTGTTGCTTCTACTGATTTTTTTTGTCTATGGAACAATTCCATTGTTATTACCGATAGGCTTTATTGTTTAAGACAAAGGCGAATTGTCCGCATTCTGGGGGTGAGTCGCGAGGAATGTGGGGCAGGGACAGGCATGTATGGGTGATTTCCGGGAAACGCGGGTTTTTGTTGACGCTATCCAGAAGGCGCAGACACCGGCAGCGATTTGCAACGTCCTGATCGCTTTTACGCAGCGTTTCGGGCTGCATACGGTGTGTGCGGGGACGCTGCCGCCCAGAGGAGCCGCACCCGGAGACCAGGTTGGGCACCTCGTTCTGAGCAGCTGGCCCCAGGAATGGATCGACCGATATGTCTCGCGCGGATACATTTTTCATGACCCGATCGTAAAACATGTCCGCGAAAGCGGAAATGCCGTTTTGTGGCGCGATATCCTGAATGATGTCGAGGAAACCCGTCAGACATCGAAAATGATGAGCGAGGCCAAGGGGTTCAAGCTGGTTGACGGCATTGCGATGTCTTTTCCTACCCTCGAAGGCAGCCAGATCATCATGTCTTTCGGAGGGGAAGAGGCCGAGCTTTCCAAGAAGGATCTCGGTGTCGTCTCTTTCGCGGCAACCTGTGCCGTTGCCCATGCGCTCGGATTGCGCGGCGCGGATCGATATGGCGACCTGGACATGCTTGAAAAGGAATGCCTTCAGCTCGCCGCCCGTGGTCGCTCTCATTGTGAAATCTCCGAGCGGTTGTGCATCGATCATGACGAGGTCACGCATCACATCGAGCAGGCCAAGAGAAAGCTTGGTCCCGGTCACACGCTTTATCGCCTTGGGGAAGCGCCGCGCCTGACGCCGAGAGAGAAAGAGTGTCTTGAATGGGCGGCTTTCGGAAAATCCGAATGGGAGGTTTCGCAGATTCTCGGGATCTCCGAGCATACAGCGGAAAAGCATCTCCTGAATGCAAAGACGAAACTGGGCGCTGCCAATCGTGTGCATGCGGTTGCCGAGGCCATTCGCTGTGGCGTCTTCGATTAAGGCGTGTTTTTTATATAATTCTATTTCTGGTTGACGATGATGGGTGATTTATCCAAACTGAAAGGCGGGGAAATCGAATTGATAGATTAATCATTCAATGGTGAGGTGAATGGATCGTTCGATTGTTGGGAGCGTATTCGTATCGTTGCTGTGTTTTAAATTTTGGTCTTTCTGGCCTGGATTTCCTAGAAGACGAAGTTTCACGTTTACCGAGAGCAACGCGTTCACATTGAATTAGGTGGTTGTCATGGACCATCTGATGAATATGTCAAAGACAGGCTGGGCCTCTGGCCGTTCATCTGGTTCAGATCGGTCTGGTGGAACAGGCGAAATGCCTGTTGTGACAACGCCGTCACCAGCATCTGACTGGCTGCCCATTCTCAAAACACTTTCGATCACCGAGGCGGAAGCGCAGCGCATTGAAGCGCGGGCGAACCTTGCCGGCGTTTCGTTTCAAACGGAACTGCTTGCTTCCGGCCTGGTGCCCGAGCAGGCGCTTTTTCGGGCGCTGGCCGACAATCTGGGATTGTCCTTTCTGCGCAACCCCGATGCCGATGCGCTTGTCATGCGTGGGTGGCAGGGGCTGGCGGCTCTGGCGCGTCGCGGTGGCGCGCGGGTCAGCCTTTCTGTTGATGCGCGTGGGCAGTCCATCGTCCTGATCGCACCTGACCAACTCAACATTCCCGCATTGCGTTCTTTTGTGGAGCGGTATCCGCGGGCGTCGAAGCGCATTCGCGTGGTTCAGCCCAGCGCATTGCGGGATGCGATCACCAGGCGCTCGCAGGGCACGCTGATGCGGGTCGCCACGGAGAGGCTATTCACGGAAGCCCCGGAGATGTCGGCACGCATCGTGGTGAATGCCTGGCAGGGGGCGGCACTGGGTGCTGGGGTGGTGTCGCTGCTCTTTGCCGCCGTTTTTGCGCCTTCCGCCACGCTGCTGGTTCTGCATGGCGCGTTTTCGCTGGCGTTCCTTTCCTGCGTGTTGCTTCGGGTGGTTGTCGGTCTTGGCTTGCGACGCTCCCCGGGTCCGCGCTTCAGTACGATCAGGCCAGCAGAAATGCCGGTCTATTCGGTTCTGGTGGCGCTTTACAAGGAAGCCGAGATCGTTCCCGATCTTCTGATGTCGCTTGGCAAGATCGTGTGGCCGCGCGCCAAGCTGGAAATCAAGTTGGTCTGCGAAGCGGATGACCATGAAACGCTTGCAGCGCTTCGCGCGCAGGAGCTGCGTCCCTATATCGAAGTGATTGAAGTGCCTTCGGGCGGGCCGCGCACAAAGCCCAAGGCGCTTTCCTATGCCCTGCCGATGACCTCCGGCGCGTTTGTGGCGCTCTATGATGCTGAAGATCGGCCGCATCCGTTTCAGCTGGTGGAAGCCTGGAATGCTTTCAAGGTCGCTGACCAGAAGCTGGCCTGTGTGCAGGCGCCGCTGACCATATCCAATAGCCGGGAGAGCTGGATTTCTGCGATGTTCGCGCTGGAATATGCGGCGCTGTTTCGGGCGGTTCTGCCATGGCTGGCGCGGCGCGGTCTGATGCTTCCGCTGGGTGGAACTTCCAACCATTTTCGCCGTGCGGCACTGGAAGCGACAGGCGGCTGGGATCCCTACAATGTTACCGAGGACGCCGATCTCGGCGCTCGTCTGAGCCGTTTCGGCTATCGTGCCAGTGTCATCTGGAGCCCGACGCAGGAAGATGCGCCTACGGATGTGCGCACTTGGCTACCGCAGCGCACACGCTGGTTCAAGGGGTGGGCGCAAACATGGCTCGTCCATATGCGTAATCCGCACCTGACAGCAAGGGAGCTTGGGCTGGGTTCGTTCGGGATCATGCAGGTTCTGTTTGCGGGAATGGTTCTTTCGGCGCTGGCCTATGGCTTTTTCTTCCTGACCGCATTCGGCGTCATCGTCTATTTGATGCTGGGCGGGGAGTTTCAGACCTTCCAGCAGTCACTGCTTTACATTGACCTGGTGAACGTGGTTCTCGGGCACGCAGCTTTCCTGCTGCTCGGGTGGCTAACGTTGCAGAAAACCGAGCGCCCCGCTTTCTGGAAGCGGGTCGCATGGACCCCGGCCTATTGGTGTCTGATGTCGGTGGCTGCGTGGCGCTGCATCTGGCAGCTCTACTGGAAGCCCCATCACTGGGAGAAGACGCCGCACAGGCGGCACAGCCGCGGCCCTTTGTCTGCCGCGAAGGTTCAGGAACGGCAGGTGTGATCCGGTGGGCCAGTTCGCGGAAGCCCGGATGTGGCAGTGATTCAGTGGATGGGGTTGGTCGGCAGTGAAAAGCCATGCGTATCGGGCGTTTTCGCCCGACACGACCGTGCTTGAGTGTAACCGAGCGTTAATCCAGGAAGCCGGGGCCTGCGCCGATGATCAGCTGGTCTTCGGGGCCGATGGCGTCGAGATCGCGCCCGTCATAGGCGATGGCGAGCAATATGCGCCGAATGACCGCCAACCGTGCCCGGCGCTTGTCGTTTGCGCGTACCACCGTCCAGGGCGCGTGGGCGCTGTGGGTGCGTTCCAGCATGGTGTCGCGGGCGCGGGAGTACGCGTCCCACTTTTGAATGCCGGCCACGTCCATGGGAGAGAATTTCCAGTATTTGAGCGCGCTGTGACGACGGTCATGAAAGCGCTCAAGCTGTGTTTCCTGGCCGATGTTCAGCCAGAATTTAAAGAAATGGATGCCGTCATTGACGATGGCCCGCTCGAAGTCGGGCGCTTCGTTCAGGAACTGCTCATGCTGCTCGGGCGTGCAGAAGCCCATCACCGGTTCGACGCCGCCGCGATTGTACCAGGAGCGGTCGAAGGTCACCAATTCGCCGCTCGTCGGGAAATGGGTGACGTAACGCTGGAAATACCACTGCCCGCGCTCCGTCTCGGTGGGCTTGGGCAGCGCGACATTGCGGGCATTGCGCGGATTGAGATAGGTGCGAATGCGCGCAATCGTACCGCCCTTGCCGGCAGCGTCTCGCCCTTCGAAGAGCGCCATCACCCGCGCGCCGCTTTTCTGCATCCATGCCTGCAGCTTTACCAGTTCGATCTGCAGCGTTTCGAGCTGCTTTTCGTAGTCGTCACGGTCCATTTTTTCGTCATATGGAAAACCGCCGGCTGTGAGTTCCCGCTCCTTGACCCAGTCAGGAAGGTCCGGTTCGTCAATGTCGAAAGTCCTTTCCTCGCCTGCAATCGTGAGCTTGAAAGGTTTGATTTTTTCGCGGGCAGGGTTTTCCAAAGGCTTGTTCATAAAACCGATCCTGAATCATGAGAGTGTCAATGCTATTTGCAGCTTGATACAAGGTCCAGCGGTGAAGACGGAATGACAATTCTTCTTCATAACAAGAGACCCTGAAGCGGGCGTGCCTGACGATCGCGGGAATGGACTTCGTAATGAGTGCGAATGAGAACAATGGGCAGGAAAATCAGGACGGCGTTGAGCGCGGTCTTGTTGCTCGTATCGGATCGGCCCTGAAAGCCGCTGGCGCCCTTTTTGCGGGCGCACGCAGCAATGGCAAGGCCGAGAAACCGCGCCCGAAGAAGGGCGACATCAATTCATTGCCTGCCGTCTATCTGGCGGCGGCGGTGCTTGACCCGCTGTACATCTTCGACAGCAATGGCGGCATACTCTATGCCAATGAGGCGGCTGATCTTGCGTTCGGCCCTGTGTCGAAGAGCGTGTCGCTGCGCCTGAAATTCCGTGCGCCTGAAATGCATGAGCTGGTCGCCAAGGTGATCTCGGGTGCGGAGGAGTCCGTCGCGATCAATTATGCGGAGCGGGTGCCCGTCGAGCGCGCCTACCGGGTGGTGGCGAGCCGCATTGGCAATGATACTGGCCTTTATGTCCTGCTCTTCAAGGATCAGAGCGAAGCGCGCCGGATCGACCGGATGCGGGCGGACTTCATCGCCAATGCCAGCCATGAGCTGCGCACGCCGCTGGCCTCCGTTGCGGGCTTCATTGAAACGCTGCGCGGCCCGGCCCGCGATGACCCGGCGGCGCGGGAAAAGTTCCTGCAGATCATGCAGAACCAGACGCAGCGCATGGCGCGGCTCATCGATGATCTCCTGTCGCTGTCACGGCTGGAGATGAAGCCCTATCAGAAGCCGAGCACGCAACTCGATGTGGTGGAGCTCGTGAAGGGCGTGATGGAGTCCATGCGTCACATTGCCGGCGAGAATGATGTCGAGTTTGTTTCGGAGCTCGGTGTCAAACCGATGCTGATCGCAGGGCATTCCGATGAGCTTGTTCAGGTTTTCGAGAACCTGATCGAAAACGCCTGCAAATATGGCAGTGACGGTGAGCGTGTTATCGTATCGGCCGAACAGGCAAGCCCGATGGATGAGGTGCGGATCACGGTGCGCGACTTCGGTCCCGGCATTCCCGAAGAGCACATCCCGCGCATCACCGAGCGCTTCTATCGCGTGGATATCGAAACGAGCCGGATCCAGAAGGGGACGGGCCTCGGCCTTTCCATCGTGAAGCACATTCTGACGCGGCACGATGCGCGGCTTTCCGTGAAATCGGCGCCGGGAGAGGGCTCTTCGTTCACCGTTCATTTCCCGCCCGTGCCGCCGGCAGGGTAAGGCAGAACAGTCCGGGCGCAGATTGCGTCACCACTTTCATTTTACCGCCATCACAATAACTTAGTAGGGATGGCAGGCAACGAGGCCGACCGGGCTGAGAAGGCCGGGCTGAGAAGGATTGAAACCATGCAGACACAGCACACGATGCGGTCATTCGACGATGAGTTGAACTATCTGTCGGACCAGATTGCAGCCATGGGTGGCTATGCTGAGCGCATGGTGGCGGAATCCGTCGCTGCGCTCGTGCAGTCGGATGCCGCACTGGGCCGCAAGGTGGTCGAGGATGATCTGTTCCTTGATGAGAAGGAGCGGGAGATCGGTGAACGCGCCGTTATCATCATCGGCAAGCGCCAGCCGGTCGCCGACGATTTGCGCGAGATCGTGGGCGCCATTCGTATTTCATCGGATCTGGAGCGCATCGGCGATCTCGGCAAGAACATCGCAAAGCGCGTTGTTGCGGTGACCGAGGGCAGTCAGCCGATCCGTCTTTTCCGCGGGCTGGAGGCGCTGGCGAGCCTGGCGCTGACCCAGCTCAAGGAAGTGCTCGATGTCTATGCCTCCCGTTCCGTGGAGCGCATCGGTTTCGTGCGCGACCGGGATGAGGAAATCGACGCCATGTACACGTCGCTCTTTCGGGAGCTGCTCACCTACATGATGGAAGACCCGCGCAACATCACGGCCTGCACCCATCTTCTGTTCTGCGCCAAGAACATCGAACGCATCGGCGACCATGCGACCAATATCGCGGAAACGGTGCATCACATCGTGACGGGCCGGCAGTTACCGCTCGAGCGTCCAAAGGAAGATCAGAGCCACCGGGTTGTCGCTGCGCCCGAAAACTAGCCACGAGAGCGGGCAAGCAAGCCGGTAGTCGTTGATTGAGGCGAGGGCGAGGGGCTTCTCGCGCCCTCGGCCCGTGCGGTGCTTCAGATTTCACTCAGGCAAAGAAAAACCCGGCTGCGCATGATGCGAGCCGGGTAGTGCAGAGGAGAAGTCTTTCGCGATCAGCGCGCCCGGCGCCGCTCCGAAGCGGGCTGGTAGGCGATGCGCGAATGGTAGGCGCAGTAGGGGCCGCTCTCGCCGGCTTCGTTGCCGCAGAAGCTGAACTCTTCCGACAGCGGGTCGCCGTTCGGCCATTTGCACGTCGTTTCGGTGAGCTGTACCAGCTCCAGCTTGCGCGAGATCGGCACAACCACGTCCGAAACCGGACGGATATAGGTCTGGGCCACCGGCTCCTGATCGAACTGCGCCTGAAGCGCGGTTGCGCCGATGGACACCGTGGTTGGCCGCGTGGCGCGGGGACGACGCGTGGTGGTCGTCGTCGTGGTCGGCGCTGCGGTGGCTGCCTTCTTCTGGCGCGTGCGCGGGCTCGTTGCGCGACCGCGGCTGGAGAGTTTGAGGCGGTGCACCTTGCCGATCACGGCATTGCGGCTGACGCCGCCAAGCTGGGCTGCGATCTGGCTTGCGCTCAGTCCTTCCGCCCAAAGTTTCTTTAAGGTTTCGACTCTTTCGTCAGTCCAGTTCATCGGGACACGCTCCTGTCCAGCGTGCGGAATCCGAATCCAGTCTCGCTCAGCCAAAGCCGAGGGAGCACCATATAATCATGGTAGAAGTGGTCCGCCGCACAAAATGTAGTCTTTTTGCTTGACCAGAAACTACCTTATCGTCTGACTCCGTGACAAGAGTCCTTACCGTAAGCTGATTCGCTTTTTAGGGTTTTCCCCAATTTGCTGGTTTTCGGTGTCACCTCGCTGTCGTGCCGCGTGCGTTGACACTTATGCGGAAACAACCGATAAATCCCGTAGTGCCGCCCTTGGGGCGGCATTTTGATTTCACCCTTCTGCACGCGCGTCCGCGCGAGGCAGGAACCAATTCTCAGGCTCAGCGGAGACCGTGTGGATGCGTGAATCTGCGCTTTATGGAACTTATGCCCGTCAACCCCTCGCATTCGAGCGCGGCGAGGGCTGCTGGATCGAAACGGCTGATGGCGAGCGTTATCTCGATTTCGCTGCCGGCATTGCCGTCAATTCACTGGGGCATGCGCACCCGCACCTCGTAGAGGCGCTGACGGAACAGGCCGGCAAGCTCTGGCATGTCTCCAATGTCTATGAAATTCCCGGTCAGGCCCGTCTGGGCGAGCGCCTTGCAGAGAGCAGCTTTGCCGAGAAGGTGTTCTTCACCAATTCGGGCGCAGAGGCGCTGGAATGCGCGATCAAGACGGCGCGACGCTATCACCATGTGAACGGCCAGCCCGAGCGTATCCGCATCATCACGTTCGAGGGCGCGTTCCACGGTCGCACGCTCGCTACCATCGCTGCCGGCGGACAGGCGAAGTATCTTGAAGGTTTCGGCCCCAAGGTCGAAGGTTTCGATCAGGTGCCGTTCGGGGACGAGGAAGCGCTCTTAAAGGCGATCGGCCCGGAAACGGCGGCTATCCTTGTGGAGCCGATCCAGGGTGAGGGCGGTGTGCGCCCGGTTCCCAATGCATTCATGCGTCGTCTGCGCGAGCTTTGCGACCGGCACGGTCTGCTGCTCATCCTTGATGAGGTGCAGAGCGGCGTCGGGCGCACGGGCAAGCTGTTTGCCCATGAGTGGGCCGAGATCACGCCGGATCTGATGGCGGTTGCCAAGGGCATTGGCGGCGGTTTCCCGCTCGGCGCATGCCTTGCCACGGCCGAGGCTGCCAAGGGCATGACGCCCGGCACCCATGGCACGACGTTTGGTGGCAATCCGCTCGCCATGGCGGTCGGCAATGCTGTGCTCGATGTGGTGCTGGAGGACGGTTTCCTCGAAAACATCGCCGCGCGCGGCCTCCAGCTCAAGCAGGGGCTTGCCGCCGTTGCCGACGCGTTCCCCGATGTGATCGAGGGTATTCGCGGTGAAGGTCTGATGATCGGCATCAAATGCAAGGTGCAGAACCTGCGCCTTCTGGAAGCCCTGCGCGACCAGAAGATGCTGGTGGTGCCGGCTGGCGACAATGTGCTGCGTCTGTTGCCGCCATTGATCGTGACCGAAGACGAAATTCGCGAGGCGGTGAAGCGCATTCACGATGCCGCTGCCGCGGTGAACGCGACCGAAAAAGCCGATGCTTGATAAAACCAGGGAGACGGGCATGGCCAGCGGTCTTCGCCACTTCATTGATCTTTCGACCGTGGACGCGCAGGACCTGCGTTTCATGCTGGACGATGCGCGTGCGCGCAAGGAGCGCCTGAAAGCCGGCGAGCGCGAGAAGCCGCTCGAGGGCAAGGCGCTTGCCATGATCTTCGACAAGCCGTCGACGCGCACCCGCGTGTCGTTCGATGTCGGCATGCGTCAGCTGGGTGGCGAGACCATCATGCTGACCGGTGCGGAGATGCAGCTTGGCCGCTCGGAAACCATCGCCGACACGGCGAAGGTTCTGTCGCGCTATGTCGATGCGATCATGATCCGCACCACGGCGCATGAGCGCCTGCTGGAACTGGCGGAAAATGCGACGGTCCCGGTTATCAACGCCCTGACCGATGATACGCATCCCTGTCAGATCATGGCCGATATCCTCACCTTCGAGGAGCATCGCGGCCCGGTGAAGGACAAGCTGTTCGCCTGGACCGGCGACGGCAACAATGTTCTGCACTCGCTCATCGAGGCATCGGCGCGCATGGATTTCCGTCTCAACATCGCGGTGCCGAAGGGCAGCGAGCCGGACGCGAAATATGTCGAGTGGGCGCGCGCCAATGGTGGCCGCATCACCTTCACCAAGACCGCAGAAGAAGCGGTGGCGGACGCCGACTGTGTCGTCACGGACACCTGGGTTTCGATGGGCCAGGAGCATCGCGCGCGCGGCGGGAACGTGTTCATGCCCTACCAGGTGAACGAAGCGCTGATGAAACACGCCAGGTCCGACGCGCTGTTCATGCACTGCCTGCCGGCGCATCGCGGCGAAGAAGTGACCGACGAGGTTATTGACGGCCCGCATTCAGTGGTGTTTGACGAGGCTGAAAACCGTCTTCACGCACAGAAAGCAGTCCTTGCATGGTGTTTAACCCGGTGACGAGCGAAGCGAGAAAATTGGGCGAGTTCGGCTTCGCCGGCGACGATCATGTCGTGCCCTTCGATGTGGAGCCTCTGGATGTGCGCGGCCGCGCGGTCCAGCTCGGGCCGATGCTCGACCAGATTCTCGCCCGTCACACCTATCCCGAACCGGTGGCGCGGCTGCTTGCCGAAGTGATCGTGCTCACGGTGCTTCTGGGCAGCTCTCTCAAATTCGAGGGCAAGTTCATCGTGCAGACCCGTTCCGACGGGCCGGTGGACATGCTGGTTGCCGATTTCGCAACGCCGAGCTCGGTGCGCGCCTATGCGCGGTTCGATGAGGACCGTCTGGCGGAAGCCGTGGAAGCGGGCAAGGATTCGCCTGAAGATCTGCTCGGTGCCGGCGTTCTGGCTCTGACGGTGGATCAGGGTTCGGACATGCAGCGCTATCAGGGCATCGTCCAGCTCGACGGCACCAATCTCGAAGACGTGGCGAAGACCTATTTCCGCCAGTCCGAACAGATCCCGACCGAGGTGCGGCTTGGCGTGGCCAAGATGGTTCTGCCGGGCGCCGATGGCGGCCAGGAACACTGGCGCGCGGGTGGCGTTCTCCTGCAGTTCCTGCCGGCTTCGCATGAGCGCATGCGTGGCGCGGATCTGCACGGCGGTGACGGCGACGAGAACCATGACGGCTCGACGCATCCCGAAGACGATGCCTGGCAGGAAGCGCGCATGCTGCTTTCCACGGCCGAGATGACCGAGCTGGTCGATCCCACCGTGGGGTCGGAGCGGCTTCTCTATCGCCTGTTCCACGAGCATGGCGTGCGTGTCTATGAAGGCACGAACGTGCTGGACGACTGCTCCTGCTCGCGCGACAAGATCAAGGCGGTTCTGGACGGTTTTACGCCGGAAGAGCTGGCTGAGAGCACGGATGAAGGCTCCATCCGTGTGACCTGCGAGTTCTGCTCGACGGAATACGTGTTCGACCCCGCCGACTTCAGTTGATCCGGGCGGCCGCGCCCGGCAGGTCGAGCGAAAAGGCCGGGATGTCCACATCGAAGAATGCACCATGCGGACCGCGCATGGTGTAGCGTCCGACCATGATGCCCGAGGGTGCCGTAAGCGGGCACCCGGAGGTGTAGGTGTAGCTGTCGCCGGGTTGCAGCACCGGCTGTTCGCCGACCACGCCCTCGCCACGCACTTCCTGCACCCGTCCCGTTTCATCGGTGATGTGCCAGTAGCGCGAAACCACCTGAACGGTTTCGGGCGAATGGTTGGTGATGGTGATCCGATAGGCCCAGACGAAATGACGGCTTTCCGGGTCCGACTGGGACGACAGATAGCTGGGCTCGGCGCACACTTCGATGGATTGGGTGACGGTTCGATACATTGGGGCAAGCTCTTGCTGGACGCGCCACGCGAGCATCGCGTTGCGCGTCTTCATGAAAGACCGCGACTATAGCAGAAATTACGGCAGAGCTCATGGCGTCTTCGCTCAGGAAGGCCCCGTAATGCTCCCCCATGACGCTCCCCATAACGTTCCCATGACGCCATTGTGAGCGGCATGAGAGCAGGAAAGACGCTAATCATGGGCCGTTCAGCAGGGAAACAGTGGTGAAACATGCTTGACGGTTGGGCGCACCGAAAGATCGATCCCGGATTGTCGGCCATGGCGACGCAGCTCGCGGCGGCGGGAGTGCGCGCGAACGCCATCACTTATGCAGGTCTGGTTCTGGGGCTGGCCGCAGCGGCGGCCATCGCATTCGGTGCGTACTGGGCCGGACTGGCGCTTATTCTCGCCAGCCGTCTGTGCGACGGGCTGGATGGCGCTGTGGCGCGCATCAACGGCAAGACAGATTTCGGCGGCTATCTCGACATTGTGCTCGATTTCGCCTTCTACGGCGCGGTGCCGCTTGGCTTCATGATTGCCGATCCGGAGGCCAACGCCATTGCCGGCGGGGTGCTGCTTCTGGCGTTCTACGTCAACGGGGCGAGCTTTCTCGCCTATGCGGTGATGGCCGAAAAACACCGTCTCAAGAGCAGGGCGCGGGGCGAGAAATCGCTGTTCTTCACCACAGGGCTGGCCGAGGCCAGCGAGACGCTGGCCGTGTTCGTGGCCATGTGCCTTTTCCCGCAATGGTTCGCGATCTTTGCCTACGCCTTTGCTCTCATCACGCTCTACACGACCGTGTCGCGCATCGTGCTGGCGGCAGGCCGGTTCGGCTGAACCGGCCCGGAGCGCGGGGCTGAGGTTTAGACCGCGTCCAGCGCGCGCTCGACATCGGCGATAAGGTCGTCGCCGTCTTCAAGGCCCACCGAAATGCGCAGCGTGCCGTCGCCAATGCCAAGCTCGGCGCGCGCCTCGTCCGACAGGTTCTTGTGGGTCGTCGTGGCGGGATGCGTGATGAGGCTCTTGGCGTCGCCCAGATTGTTGGAAATCTGGAAGATTTTCAGCGCATTCTCAAACGCAAAGGCTTCCTTCTTGCCGCCCTTCAGTTCGACGCAGAGAAGCGTCGAGCCACCCTTCATCTGTTTGGCGATGATGTCGGCCTGCGGGTGGTCCTTGCGGCCGGGATAGATGACGCGCGCGATCTTCGGATGCCCGGCGAGCAGATCCGCGATGCGGCCGGCGCTTTCGGTCTGCTGGCGCACGCGCAGCGGCAGTGTCTCCAGCCCCTTGAGCAGCGTCCATGCGTTGAACGGCGAGAGGCTCGGCCCGGTGTGACGGAAGAAATCCTGCAGGTGCTCGTCCACCCACTCCCGGTCCGAAAGCACGACGCCGCCAAGGCAGCGGCCCTGACCGTCAATATGCTTGGTGGCGGAGTAGACGACCACGTGTGCGCCAAGCTCCAGCGGCTTTTGCAGGAGCGGCGTGGCGAACACGTTGTCGACCACCAGTCGCCCGCCGATTTCGTTGGCAAGTGCGGCGACACCGGCGATGTCGGCCACTTCCAGCGTCGGGTTGGTCGGGCTTTCGAGGAAGAACAGCCTGGTGTTGGGCCGCACGGCGGCTTTCCAGTTCTCAAGCTTTGCGCCATCGATCAGCGTGGTTTCGATGCCGTAGCGCGGCATCAGCGTCTCGACCACCCAGCGACAGGAGCCGAACAGCGCGCGGCCGGCGACCACGTGATCGCCCGCCTTGAGCGAACAGAGAAGGGCGGCGGTGACGGCAGCCATGCCGGATGACATGGCGCGGGCTTCTTCTGCACCCTCCAGCGCACACATGCGGCGCTCGAACATGTCCACGGTGGGGTTTGCATAGCGCGAGTAAACGAAACCGGGCTCTTCGCCCTTGAAACGCGCCTCGGCGGCTTCCGCGCTGTCATAAACGAAGCCCTGAGTCAGATAGAGCGCTTCTGAGGTCTCGCCGAAATGCGAGCGGGTGACCCCGCCATGCACGAGGGTTGTCTGTGGTTTCCAGTTGTCTTCGAAATGATCGGTCATCGCTTCTTTACCCAACAAAAAAACCGGCCGCGAAAAGTCGCATGCCGGTTCGTCCATCGAGCGCGGCCTTTTAGCGACTTCTTTAACGTGGCTGCAAGCCGACCGGCCAAATCACCACGGGATAAAGGTCCATTAGACCCTCAAGCGCCTTGCGTCAACGACGAGCGGCGCTAAACCTCGTTCAATTAAACCCTGTGCAAGGAGAAGGGGCGTTGGCAAAAGCGGGAATTCTGCCGGACAAGGACATCGCGGCACTGTTCGACAACGGGGCGCTGGCCTCGGCCCGCCCACTGGACCCTGACCAGATTCAGCCGGCCAGTCTCGACCTCAGGCTTGGCGCTGTGGCGTATCGCGTGCGCGCCAGCTTCCTGCCCGGTCCCAACCATCGCGTTTCGGAAAAGCTCGACCGGCTCAAGCTGCACGAGATCCAGCTGGGCGAGGGTGCGGTTCTGGAAACCGGCTGTGTTTACATCGTGCCGCTTCTGGAAGGGCTCGATCTGCCGGATGGCATCTCGGCCTCCGCCAATCCGAAAAGCTCGACCGGCCGGCTCGACATCTTCACGCGCGTGATGACCGACAATGGCCAGGAGTTCGACAAGATCCCCGCTGGCTATTCCGGCCCGCTCTACATGGAAGTGAGCCCGCGCACCTTCCCCATCGTCGTGCGCACCGGCTCGCGCCTGTCGCAGATCCGTTTCCGCACCGGCAAGGCGCTGCTCGATGAAAGCGCGCTTTCGGACCTGCATGCGCGTGAAACGCTTGTGGCGGCGGAAGAGCCGAACATCACCAAGGGCGGCATTGCGCTTTCGGTGGATCTGAGTGGCGACGCCAACGGGCTGATCGGCTACCGCGCGAAGCATCACACGGCACTGATCGACGTGGACAAGCGCGACCAGCACGAGGTTGCCGATTTCTGGGAGCCGCTCACCGGCGATGGCGCTGGCGGCCTGATCCTTGATCCGGACGAGTTCTATATTCTTGTGTCGCAGGAGGCGGTGCATGTGCCGCCTTTCCATGCCGCCGAGATGACGCCTTTCGATCCGCTGGTGGGCGAATTCCGCGTGCACTATGCCGGCTTCTTCGATCCCGGTTTCGGCCATTCATCGGCAGGCGGCACTGGCAGCCGCGCGGTTCTGGAAGTGCGCAGCCACGAAGTCCCGTTCATTCTCGAACATGGACAGATCGTCGGCCGGCTTGTCTATGAGCGGATGCTGTCGCGGCCGAGCGCGCTCTATGGCGCGGACCTGAAGTCCAATTATCAGGGCCAGTCGCTCAAGCTCTCCAAGCATTTCCGGATGCGCTGATCGTTCCGATCAGCGCTCCGCCTTCTGCTTTTCGGCATTCATCGCCTGCACCTCTTTGCGCAGGGCGCGGATTTCATCGAGGATGACTTCCTGCTCGGCCTGTAGCGCCGTGCGCTCTGCCGATGCTTCCTCATCATGCTCGGCCTGCATGGCCGAGACGATGATACCGATGAAGAGGTTGAGCACCGTGAAGGTGGTGGAGACGATGAAGGGGATGAAGAACATCCAGGCAAGCGGATAGACTTCCATCACCGGCCGCACGATGCCCATCGACCAGCTTTCCAGCGTCATGATCTGGAACAGCGAATAGGCCGAATGACCGATCGTGCCGAACCAGTCTGGGAAGGATGCGCCGAAAAGCTTCGTCGCCATCACGGCGAACACGTAATAAACGAGGCCCAGAAGCAGCATGATGGAGCCCATGCCGGGCAGCGCCGCGACAAGGCCGCCAACGACCCTGCGCAGCGACGGCACCATGCTGACCAGCCGCAACACACGCAGAATGCGCAGGGCGCGCAGCACCGAGAGGCCGGCCGTTGCCGGCACCAGCGCGATGCCCACGATCAAGAGATCGAAGATGCGCCAGGGATCGCGGAAGAAATTCTTCTGGTAGACCGCGAAGCGCGCCATGAGTTCCAGCACGAAGACGCCGAGGATTGCCCGGTCGATCGTCAGCAGCAGCGGGCCAACGGCGGCCATGGCGCGCTCTGAGGTTTCGAGCCCGAGCGTGACGGCGTTGATGACGATGAGGACGGTGATGACCGCCTCGAAACGGCGGGATTCAATCAGGCTCTTGAGCGCTTGCACGGTGTGGTGATCCGGTTGGTGAATTGCATTATGCGGGGCGGCTGACAGGTGGGGTGGAAATGTGTCTGCGTCAAGCCGTCATAAACGGCTCGTTTTGAAACGAAAAGGGCTGGCTGTTGCGCCCGGTGCGGCTCGACCGTGCGATGAGTGGGGTTAAGCGGGATGGTGCGCCATCTGCGAATTCGCCCCCCATGCAAAAGGGGACGCCCCGCAGGACGTCCCCTCTGTGATCTGCAGGCAGTGGGCAATCAGCCGATGGCCTGGCCATCTTCGCGCCAGACCGCGATGACCGCCGAGCGCGGCTTGCCGTTTCCGTCCGGCCAGTTGCCGCCCGGATGCTGGATGCCGACAAAGGCGACCTTGCCGTCCGGCGACCAGCTGAGGCCGGTCACTTCCGCGCCATTCGGCGCGGTCAGGAAGCGGGCGATCTCGCCGGTTTCGGGATTGCCGACCAGCATCTGGTTGTTGCCCTGGCCAGCGAACTCGCCTTCATTGCTGTCGTCGCCGTCGGTCTGGATCCACAGCATGCCATCGGAGGAGAAGGCCATGCCGTCGGGCGAGTTGAACATGTTGCCTTCGTTGACGTTTTCCGAGCCGGCATAGACGTTGTCGTAGACGGTCGGGTTGCCGGCCATGACGTAGAGATCCCAGGTGAAGCCGTCTGCGCCATGGTCTTCGCCAGCCGGGCGCCAGCGCACGATCTGACCGTAATTGTTTGTCTCACGCGGGTTGGGGCCGCCGACGGGCTGTTCATCACCGCCGGCATTGGCCTTCACGCCACGGTTCTTGTTGTTGGTGAGGGCGCAATACACCTCCACGCGCAGCGGGTTTGCGGCAACCCATTCGGGGCGGTCCATGGTGGTCGCGCCGACCTTGGAGCCAGCCATGCGCGAGAACACCAGAATGTCCGCCAGTTCCATGCCCGTGCTTTCCGGGGTCAGCGGCAGCCACTCGCCGGTCATGTCGTCATTGAACTTTGCGACATAAAGCGTGCCGTTCGACAGCAGGCCGTCGGTCGGCTGGCCTTCGGCCCAGCTCTTGTCGGAGACATATTTGTAGATGAACTCGCCGCGCTCGTCGTCGCCCATATAGACCACGATGCGTCCGTCGGCGGCCTGCACCATCTCGGCGTTCTCGTGCTTGAAGCGGCCGAGCGCCGTATGCTTGACCGGGGTGGAGGACGGGTCTAACGGGTTGATTTCCGTGACCCAGCCATGGCGGTTCGGCTCGTTGGGCTCTTTTGCGAGGTCGAAGCGCTCTTCGAACTTTTCGTAGGCGTAACGGCCTTCGCCGCCGATGCCGTAGCGCTTTTCGCCTTCGGTGGCTTCACGCTCGGCGGTCGTACCGAAATAACCGTTGAAGTTTTCTTCGCAGGTCAGATAGGTGCCCCAGAGCGTCTTGCCGGAGCCGCAATTGTTCATCGTGCCCTTGGGCGAAACGCCTTCAGGATCTGCGTTGGTCTTGACCAGATCGGAGCCGGCGGCGGGGCCGTCCATGGTCATCTGCGTTTCATGGGTGATGCGACGGTTGTAGGGGCTGTCGAGCACGACTTCATAGCCGTCGCCGCTGTCGGCGATCTCGAGCACGGTGACACCCTGCATGTTCTTGAGAAGACGCACTTCATCGGCGTTCTGCGGCATGCCTTCGGAGGCGGCCGGCAGGTTGATCTTCGGATTCACATATTCCGAATTGATCGCAAGGATCGTCTTGTCGCCGTCGACGAAAGTTTCCATGCCGTCGGTGTTCTCACCGAACACCTTGTCGGACATGTCGACGGACACGCCCGTTTCCGGCGAATAGGCGCCCTCGGCTTCCTTGAAAAGTGGGTCGCCCCAGCGCACCAGCGTCTTCCAGGCGTAGCCTTTCGGGACGTGAATGTCGTGGTCGGTGGCGATGCCAATCGGCTCGAACGCGAAGGCCGAGACTTGCGCCTTTGCGGAGGTGGTGGAGGAGAGAACTCCGCTGCCCATCACGGCTGCGGCAGAGCCGAAGGCAAGCACGCCGCCCAGAAAGCCACGGCGCGAAATGGCGCGCTCGACAACCGCATCGAAGCCATTGGCATCGGGGCGGGGATCGCGCATTTCATCGAATTCATCCCAGGAGAGACTGACGATATCCTGCTTTTTCATGACGGCATTCCTCTGGCTTTGTGCTGGACCGAGCCGACCTGTCTCGGCAAATGCCCAGACTCCTAGCGGAGGCGTGCGACGGTGATTTGACAGCCGGTGGAAAGTCGCGGGCCTGAGGGCCTCAACCCCGGCCAGTCGGGCAGGTGACTGGCCGCAGAGATGTTTTTCAGCGCTCCAGACGGTCGATGAACCACTGTGTCAGACGGGTCCAGACTTCGTCTTTCTCTCCGGCATCCTCGCAGCCGTGATCCAGATTGGGATTGTCGTTGACCTCGATGACGTGAATGCCCTCCGGTGTCGCCTTGATGTCGACGCCGTAGAGGCCGCTTCCGATACAGCGGGCGGCGCGCACTGCGGTATCGAGAACGTTAGCCGGCGTTTCGGTCAGTCGGAACGAGCGGAAGCCCCCTTCGTCGGGACGCCCCTGCCGCTCGTGATTGACGATCTGCCAGTGCTTCTTCGCCATGAGATACTGCACGGAGAAGAGGGGCTCGCCATCGAGGACACCGATGCGCCAGTCAAACGCGGTCGGCAGGAATTTCTGCGCGATGAGAAGATCGGAATCTTCCAGCCATTTCATCGCCAGTGTTTTCAATTCGGCCATGTTCGAGGCCTTCTTCACGCCGCGCGAAAACGAGCTGTCCGGCGTTTTGAGCACCAGCGGAAAACCCAGCAGGTCAGCCGCGCGTTCAAGATCGGCGGGGCCGGCAATCATCACGGTCGGCGGAACCGCCACGCGGTGCGTTGCCATCAGCTCGTTCAGGTAGACCTTGTTGGTGCAGCGGATCATCGAGAGAGGATCGTCGATGACCGGCATCCCTTCCTGCTGCGCGCGGCGTGCAAACCGATATGTGTGGTTGGAGATGGACGTTGTCTCGCGGATAAAAAGTGCATCGAAATTTGCCAGCCGCGGCAGATCCTTCCGGGTGATCGGCTCCACCTCCACCCCCATCCGGGCAGCAATGCGCGACCAGTGCTTCAACGAGGCCACGCTCGATGGCGGCAGTTCCTCGCGCGGGTCGATCAGCGTTGCGAAACTGTAGCGTGCCGGAACGCGGGTGCGGCTGTCGCGCCACTGCCGGCTGGTATAGCTGTGCAGGGAGGCGGTGAAGCGTTCTTTCTCCGCCGCGCTCATGCGCGATAGCGGGCGAAAGCCGATGCGCGTGATCGTCGCCCATTCTCCGTTCTTGATGGCGACTTCGAGCGCGGGAGCGCGAAACCAGTCGAACAGGAGTTTTGCAAACCGCTCCCAGCCCCTGTCGGGACCAATGCCAAAGAACACGCTGACGCTTGCAGGGAAGGCGCCGCCTGTCTCCGCCCGGCAGCGATTGAGCGCCTGCTCCAGTTCGGGAAGTGCGTTTTCATAGAGTTTGCGCGCCGACAGGTCGATCATGGTTTCGACCGAGGGAATGACGCGATGGCCGCGAGAGCTCGCCAGAAGCGATGCATAATATCCGCGGCTCTGATAGGCGTAGCTGGACGACAGGTTGATGATTTTCGGCCGCTGGCCCCGAAACAGGGCTGGATGCGCCAGGTAATCGCGATTGGTGATGATCTTGTAGGGGGTGGCGGTCTCGTCGAGGTCGCCTTTCTTGCCTGTCAGGATGACCCAACTCATCTGGGGCCGCTCTCCGTGTTGAAAGCGCGCAACGCCTTTTCGTAGCGAAGCGCGCTCATGCCGTCTTGATAGTAATTCTCGTATCGGCCGAATGGGTGATAGCCGGCGCGCTGATAGAGCCGGATCGCCCCTTCATTGTCTTCCCGCACTTCCAGCCGCACCGCGCGCAGGCCCCTGTCCAGCACCCGGCGTTCGAGTTCCAGAAGCAGAGCCGCCGCCACGCCCCTGCCGCTTTCGGCAGGATCAACCGCGATGGAATAAAGCCGCGCAATGGTGCTGGTGCGCCGGGTCAACGCCAGCGCATAGCCAATGATGCGCCCGTCTTCCTCGGTCGCACAGATGATGGCGCTCTTCGCCTCCATCAGGCGTCTCAAGGAGCGGCGCGACAGCCTGTCGCCGGGGAACGCTGCATTCTCAATCGCAAGCAGCGCTTCGAGGTCGCGTGCATGTGGCGTTCGAATATCAAAAGGCATGCCACCGTCGCCCTGACGCGAAAAATGTGCCTGTGCGGTCAAGACCGTCCGCAGGGTCCGGCAAGGCGTATTTGATGCGAAGACATTCCCCGGAATGGAAATGCAAAGTGAGAACCTCGAAATGACCGCGCTGGCGGCCTGAGCCCGGATCAGTGAACAGGCCGCATCTTATGCCTTCTCACTTCTCCGCGCCATCGTTTCTCATCGATGCGAGACCGATTGTGCGAACCTGGGTGGTGCGGTTGTTGTTGGTCAGGTTGAAAAGCGAGATGCCGCTCCGGCGAGGCGGGGGACGTTGCATCAATGCCTGGGAGTGGCCTCAGCCGAAGCTGCTATTGTACGCCTTCGAGCGCGCCAGCTTGTAAGCCTGGATCACGTTGCCCCACAGCGAGCGTGCAATGTTTCTTCGGCGTTTGGTGGACTTGCGATCCATTTCGAGCAGAGAGCCACCGAGGTTGTGGCTGACCTCTTCCACCAGATTGGGAGAGACTGACCATATGGACAGGCCCAGTTCCCAGGGCCAGGAGAGGTCTTCATCGACGGCACGGAAGAAGCGCTTTCTGGATGAGAGCTTTTGTGCCGCCTTTCGGTCGATCAGATATGCGACGGCTCCAGAGGCTGCGTATTTATATCTGACGATGCCGGTCGAACCGATGGCCCTGCGCTCAAGCACCCGTTTGGGTTTGAAGTCGAAGAACTTCAGGATGTCCCAGTTTTGGGGCTGCGTCAGGCCGTCCTGGATGGCCCTCGAAAACTTCTCCTCATCGATGACACGAAAATCATCTTCGAAGACCAGTGCGTATGCGTGGTCTGAAGACAGGAATTCGCGCCAGATTTTCCGATGGCCACAGTAGACCGCGATTTCACCGTTGGTCAGGCTGCGCTTGCTCAACAGGCGGTTCAGAAACCCATTGTACGCCGAAAGGATTGATGGGTCGTTCTTTTTGAAGCCCTGGATAAAAGATGCGCGTAGCCCCAGTGCAGACAGTTGCTGGATCGCGTGATTGCGGCGCTCACCTCCCTTTTGCTCAATCGTGAGCACGTAAGAAGGGATATTTATCTCGGATAATGCCACGCCGCTGCCCCGAAGAAGACTACTTTTTGAATGCGATCGGTTTTACCGAATTACCCTTCATGTATTGAAGTATTTTTTTTGTCAAATTCAGAAATTGGTAAAATGGCCTCGTTAATTCCCTTTTAAGCTTAGATTTACCCTTGGGCTTTGGGTTTTTTCGAAGCGGGATTCTTTCATCCTCAAGGGTGCTTGCAAGGATTGTTCCAGGATTGTGTCCATTCAGGACGTAGTCTTGAATGCAAATCGCCGGGGAAATCTGGTATATGCGGCGTTCCCGAGAATTCTCAAATAGAAGCACGTCCGACTGGCCAGAGAGTTTTTCAGGAAGGCGGGCCAGCTCCTGGGCGAAATTGCGGGAAATAATGTAGGCACCCGAGCCCAACTGATCCGAATACAGTCGAACGATCCTGCGCCCTTTAAAAACGCTGCCGCTTCTGGTGCTGATGACCCGAGTTCCTACCGTCTCCAGTTTGACCGCATCGAATTCATCAGGAAGCCAGGATGTGTCCTTCAGATATGTGGCTGCGTCATCGGAGAAAAAGAGATCGTCTTCAAAGATGATGCTGGCGCTGTCGGGGCTTGCAGCCGCTCTCCTCCAGCATTCCTTATGGCTCAGCGCCACGCCAATTTCCTGCGGCGTCCAGGGCATTCCATCCGATTTCGGCCCAGATAGGCGATCGATCTCTTCCGCTTTAAGCTTGTTGCCATCGACAGCCTCAACGCGCTCGAAGCCGACGCCCATATCGGAAAGTATGGAAGAAATTCTCTCGAGCCTTTCGGGGGAGCGATCAAGATTAATCACATAAATGGACATTTCTGGTTACCTCGGAAGTGTCGTGATGAGCTTGTCAGAAATTTTCTCAATAAGTCGATTGTCTGGTGAAACCGATTTTTCTTCGTATTGCTTCAGGAAGATAGCGCTCTGTACGCTGTTTCCCGTTCGATTGATACTTTCAAAGTGATCTCTGAGCTTCCACTGTCCGCCGACCAGTGGTTTTCCAATCTGCATCCAGTGGTTCTGATCTGGCGAGGTCGAACACTCTTGAGCCGGGTGGAGTGCCATATCGGCGACCGCAGGGGCGCTCTGTTGGGCGATGTGGGGAATGATGCCCCCGCGATGTTCTTGTGCGGACGATCAATAATTCTCGGCAGCAGAAGGACCGAGTCGCCGACAGCGACATTATCCGAGGGGCCGAGGGGCTGGCGCGTCAGCGGGCCTCTGACTGCTGAGACCTTGAGGTGGTGGTAGCCGGGTTTCACTGTGCCAAATGAGCCGCTTCCCCAAACAAGTGTTCGATGGAAGGGGCTTCGAAGAATTCTTTCTTTTGTGAATTTTACTGCCAGATCCAATATGCTTCCGGTCCTGACCCTAGCCTTCTGCGTCAAGGGGCGCGGGTCCGCGATCCGTGGAGGGGCTGTCACTTTCTTCTCTTGTGTCTGCCGGCCCGGACGTGGGCTTCATGTAACGGCCCGGGCCGGATGGATACCGTGCGGTGCATCCCCGTGCATGAGATGAACCGCATGTATGCATGCATGATGAGTTGGCTTTCACGCTTGCCGATGAGCGCGCGGTGATCGTCGCCAGCGATCAAAAAAGCAAAATTGTGCATCCTCTGGACTCTGAGGTTGCGCCGTATATTGTTTAATTAGCCGTTTATATTAGCGAAACCGTGTTGCGCCTTGGGGGTGGCACCGGTTCAGGCCGGAGGGAGGGGGTTAGATGTCCAGAAACCGCAGCAGTCGCGTGTCCGGTCTGAGGTTTGACAGAGGGCGCAACGCAACGGGGGCATTGCTCCTTTCCGCGCTGTTCCTGATGGGCGGTTCTGCAAACTCGGTCGCTCAGGACATGCCGCCGCCGGCGGTGGTCGTGGAACCCGTTGCATTGGTGGATGTCGGGGAGACCGCTGTCTTCAACGGTCGCCTTGAAGCGGAGAAGCGTGTGGCCATCAGGCCGCGTGTCGCAGGAACCCTGGAGAGCATCGATTTTCAGCCGGGTGATCGGGTGAACAAGGGCGATATCCTTTTCCAGATTGATGATGACCTTTATGCCGCCGCCGTTAAAGAAGCGGAAGGCGCCGTGCGGTCTGCAGAGGCGCTGCAAAAGTCTGCCGAGCTTGAAAGGGAGCGGCAGGCGGAACTGGTCAAGCGGCAGGCCACGTCGCAGGCCATGCTGGACAACGCCATTGCAAATCTCGGCAATGCCGATGGCGCGCTCATTCGCGCGCGTGCGGCTCTGGAGCGGGCGGAGCTCAATCTCTCTTACACCAGTGTGGAAGCGCCTTTTGCGGGGCGTCTTAGCGCTGCGACAGTTGATGAAGGTGCGCTCATCGGTCCTGAGGGCGGCCCCCTTGTCGCGCTCACGCAGCTCGATCCGATCCACGTGATCTTTCCTGTGCCAACTGCGGTCTATCGTGACTATTCCGAGCGCGTTCAGGCAGGGGAGGCCAGCACCAAAGCGTCTGTAAACCTGGTGCTCGCAAACGGGTCGGAGTATTCGCTGCCGGGAGATCTCGACTTCATTGAAAGCACGGTCAGTCCCGGCACGGACTCGATCAATCTCCGCGCGCGCTTCGACAATGCCGATGGCGTTTTGCTGGATCAGGAACTGGTTCGTGTCGTGCTCGCGTCAAGCGAGCCGGAACCCCAGCTCACTGTGGATCAGCGCTCCGTGCTTCACGATCTCAGCGGCACCTATGTGATGGTCGTGAATGGCGAGAATGTCGTCGAGCAGCGCAGGGTCGAGATCGATCGAACCGTTGGCGGGCGTTCCGTTATCAGAACGGGGGTCACCGAGGGTGAGAATGTGATCACGGACGGTCTGAACAAGGTTCGGCCAGGAATTGTGGTGGATGCAGCTTTAGCTTCGGGGAGCTGATCCATGATTGCCAATGTATTCATCTCCCGGCCGCGCCTCGCTGCGGTCATTTCGATCGTTCTTTTCCTGAGCGGTCTGCTCGCTCTGGCGCGCATGCCTGTCGAGCAGTTTCCCGATATCGTTCCGCCGCAGGTTTCCGTGATCGCCAGCTATCCGGGGGCGGGCGCGGAAGTGACCGAGCAAACGGTTGCGCAGATCATCGAGGACAAGGTCACCGGTGTCGACGACATGATCTACATGCAGTCGACGTCTGGCGCAGACGGGACGTACATCCTGTCCGTGAGCTTCGAGGTCGGCACGGATCCGGACATCGCCACCGTCAATGTGCAGAACCGCGTGGCACTGGCCGAGCCGCTTCTGCCGGCGGAAGTCAATCAGATCGGCGTGCGCGTTGCCGCCAAGTCAACGTCCCTGCTGATGGGCATAACGCTTTATGCAAGCGACGATCAGGTCACCGGCGAAACGCTGACCAACTATGCCCGCATCAATCTGATCGATCGTCTGAAGCGCGTTCCGGGCATCGGCGATGCTTCTCTATTCGCGCTTAACCAGTTCTCCATGCGGGTCAATCTCGATGTCGACAGGCTGGCCGCGCTGGGGCTTGTGCCGGCGGATATCATAGCTGCCCTTCGCACCCAGAATGTTCAGGCTGCTGCCGGCAGGGTCGGCGGGCAGCCGATGACGGACGATCCCAGTCTGCAGCTGAATGTCACCACGACCGGCAGATTGAGCGATGCGGAGGAGTTCTCGAGGATCATCATTCGATCCAATCCGGACGGTTCGGTCGTGCGGGTCGGTGATGTCGCCGATGTCCAGCTTGGCGCGCAGAATTCCGATGTTTCGGCCAGCTACAATGGTGTGGCTGCGACGATGATCGGCATTTATCTCGCCCCCGGCGGCAATGCGCTCAACGCCGCAAACAACATCAAGGTGATCCTGGAAGAGGCCGCAGCCGATTTCCCCGATGGCATCAAATACGACATCATTGGCGATAGCTCGGAGTTCGTTCAGGACAGCATCACGGCTGTTGAGCACACGTTGATCGAGGCCTTCATACTCGTCATCATCGTGGTGTTTGTCTTTCTTGGCAGCTTCAGGGCCACCATCATTCCACTGGTGGCGGTTCCCGTCGCTCTTGTCGGCACGTTCTCTGTCATGCTGGCAATGGGTTTCTCCCTGAACACGGTTTCGCTTCTTGCGCTTGTTCTCGCGATTGGCATCGTGGTCGACGACGCCATCGTGGTTGTGGAAGCCGTCGAAGCCAAGATGGAGGAGAACCCGGAAATGTCGCCGGCGGATGCGGCGCGGGCTGCCATGGGGCAGATCACGGGCGCAATCGTCGCGATCACCCTGGTGCTTTTGTCCGTCTTCGTTCCGGTCGCATTCATCCCCGGTATTTCGGGGCAGCTGTTCCAGCAGTTCGCGGTTGCGGTTTCCGTTTCGATGGTGATTTCGGCCGTGAACGCGCTCACGCTGTCTCCCGCGCTGTGCGCCATCATCCTGAAGCCGCATCACGGGCCAAAGCGCGGCGTCATGGGCTGGCTGTCCAGGCAGATCGACACGACCCGGAATGGCTATGCCCGGGTCGCCGGTGCAATCGCCCGGCGCGCGGTTCTGGGGATCGTGCTTCTGGTGGCGGCCGCTCTTTTGACCGGCTACCTGTTCAACAAGACGCCGACCGGCTTCCTTCCTGCCGAGGATCAGGGCTCGTTCCTCGTTGAAACGCGGTTGCAGGAGGCGGCTTCCGTCAATCGCACGGCCGCTGCCCAGCGCCGCGTGGAGGACATGTTGAAGGGCCTGCCGGGTGTCGAGAGCGTAACGAGTGTTGTCGGTTTCTCGATCCTGGATGGCGCGGCCAAATCCAATGCGGCCTTTGCGCTGGTCTCGATGGAGCCTTTCGAGGACAGGACGACGGCAGAAACGACCGTGTTCAGCGCGATCGACGCGGCCAATCTCTATGGGCTTTCCGAACGTGAAGCGCAGGTGCTCGCGTTCAATCTTCCGCCCATCATGGGGCTCGGGTCGGGCTCGGGATTTGAGCTTCAGATCACGGATACGCAGGGGCGCTCGCCCGCTGATCTGGCGGCTGTTGCGCGGGCCGTATCCGTTGCGGCGAACCAGCATCCGGCCCTGTCGCAGGTCTACACGACCTTCTCTGCCGAGAGCCCGCAGCTCTTCCTGGATATCGACAGGGAGCGGGCCTATTCGCTGGGCATCCGCGTGAGCGATGTGTTCGCCGCGCTGCAGGCCACGCTGAGCAGCGCCTATGTGAACGACTTCAATCTGTTTGGCCGCTCCTGGCAGGTGCAGGTCTCCGCCATCGAGGAAAACCGAAACTCGGTCGATGACATTGCGCGTATTCAGGTGCGCTCATCCACGGGCGAGATGGTGCCAATCGGAGCCTTTTCCAAAGTGAGCTATACGGTCGGGCCGCTGGTCCTGAGCCGGTATAACAATCTGCGGGCGGCCAAGATCAGCGGAAACCCCGCACCGGGTTACTCCACTGGTGACGCTCTTGCGGCGATGGAAGAGGTGGCCGCCAGCTCACTGCCCGCCGGTTACGGGTATGAATGGACGGGAACCGCGTTGCAGGAGAAACAGGCATCCGGACAGACGGCTGTCATCCTCGCCATGGCTGTCCTTTTCGCCTACCTGTTCCTGGTCGCGCTTTATGAGAGCTGGACCATTCCGGTGCCTGTTCTGCTGTCCGTCGTGTTTGGCGTGCTTGGCGCGGTAATCTCTCTGCTTCTGGCGGGGCTGCCGTTCAACGTGTATGCGCAGATCGGCTTGATCGTGCTCCTCGCGCTGGCTGCCAAGAACGCCATCCTGATCGTCGAGTTCGCGAAGGATCGCAGGGAGCAGGGTGCAAGCATCCTTGATGCCGCGATTGAAGGGGCGGGCGCGCGGTTCCGTGCGGTGATGATGACGAGTTTCGCCTTCATCGCCGGCCTGATCCCGCTGGTAACGGCAGAAGGGGCTTCCATGCTCAGCCGGCGCGCCGTGGGCACCGGGGTGGCCGGTGGAATGCTTGCGGCGGCAGCCGTTGGCATCTTCGTCATTCCCGCACTCTATGTCGTCTTTCAGACCATTCGCGAGAAGGTCAAGCGGGTTTCGCGTTCAAAGCCTGAGGCGTCCTGACATACGCCTCCGGATTCGAGCAATTCCAGCGACGGCGAAACGCTCCAAGTGCGTGTCCTGTTGAAAGCCTTGTGCCGGTGGAAGCCGGGCCTTTGTTGGCACAGGGCGTTTGAGGCAAATCGCACGGGCACCGGAATCTGGTGCCGCCGGGGCTTCCATTACGCAGGCTTCTGCGGAATGGCTCCGTCCCGCGCGGTCATCCCCTTCAGCTGGCCGAGTGAACCGGAAAAGCTCTCCGTATCGTCAAGCGCTCTGGCCAGAATGATGGCGCCCTGAATGCCGGCGATTATGGAGTTCGCCCTGCGACCTGCCTCCTCTGCATCGAAGCCGACGCCTTCAAGCGCCCTGCGAAGAGCTTCTATCCATCTGGCAAAATAGGTTTTCACCTCGCTTGCAAAACGGTCGCGCGTTTCTTCCAGTGCAAATGCGCCCACCAGGCATATGCGCCGGCCTGAATCGAAATAGTCTTCAACCGCAGCGAACATGCTGGCCAGTGCGATCTCGGGTTCTTTTTCTTCCAGCGGAACGAAGATGTTGTTCTCGAACCAGCCATGAACATCCGCCAGCACCGCCGTTGCCATTTCTTCTTTCCCGCCGGGGAAGAAGTGATAGAGGCTCCCCTTGCCGAGCTTTGTGTGCTCCGTGATGCGGGCAACGCTCGCGCCGTCATATCCGTAGCGCCGAAACACTTCCGCCAGCACCGGAATGACATCGCTCCGCTCCGCCACCAGTCGGGCCATCAGACCTTCTCCATGGGATAGGGCGTGCCGTTCGCCCGGTGGAACAGTGTGGCTGCGCCCACCAGTATGGCGGCCCCGGCAAGGGTCGGCATGAAGAGGAAGTCCCACTCGGGATCGCTGGAAAATACCACCAGCGGGTCTGCGCCCGCCGGCGGATGCGTAACCCGCAATGCGGCCATGACAGCAATTGCAAGCCCCACTGCAATTGCGGCCGCCCACCATTCGTTCGGAAAGGCCATCCTCAGAGCCAGCCCCACCATGGTCGAGAGCAGATGTCCGCCGATAACGTTGATCGGCTGCGACAGCGGGCTCGCCGGCACCGAAAACAGAAGGACACAGCTCGCGCCGAACGGGGCCATGATGAGCGGGGCATTCGCATAGACACTGAGCGCGCCCACCGCGCCAATGGCCAGAAGCCCCCGATCCCGGCCATTATGACGGCCTTGGCGGGTTGAGCGGGTTGATGACGCGTAAAAAATGTAAGCATAGTCACTTCACTGTAATGATAGGTATTGTCTGTACTGTTCAGTACAGAGGGTCGCGTGGTTTGCCAAGGGCCTATGTTGGCAATTTCCTTCATTTGCCCGCGGGCATCGCGCCAGCCCATCTGCGCAAGGTGAGGCTTTGCAGGCACGCTGATGGTCAGTGACTGATCGCGACGCGAATAAGAAGCGCGTTCGTAGACCGTGTCGTTGGTCACAAGGGGCGGGTGCGCCCTGCACTCGATGGCTTTAACAGGGAAGCTTGCTGCAGTTTATTTGGGCGAATGAAGCTATTTATTATAAGTGCTCTTCTTTTTGTTTCCGCTTCTGCGGTGGCGCTATACATTTTGTCGCGCCCCCATGAAATAAGGCATTATACAGAGGCTGAGCTCACAGGGCTGAGTTGCGCAGAAATTTCTGAGAAAAATGAAGAGGTCATATTCGCGTATCATGACGCTTCGATCAGGGAATATAAGAAAGCAGGTTCATTCGAGAATGGAGTTGGTCTTCCAAAGGAAGAGGATTTGCCATTTGTGATTTTGATGAAAAAGGTAATTCGAGATAATGATTTTATAGGATTTGACCTATCGAAGCCATTTTTCCATTCTGTGTCTATTGCGACGCCAAGAGTTCATGCTGAATTCTACGCTGAAATCACGAGTGTTTGTTCGAAAAACAGCTTGCTTGATGCAATGGAAGCAATGGTGCAGGCCGCTAAAAACCTCAATCTGATGCGCAAGCCAGAAAATCCATAGAGGCCCGGTTTTCGCGCCTCCGATCCGGCAATCTGCAAACATCTCGCCTTGGGGCAGGCTCCTATAAAAAGGTCTTTACCCAACCTGGGCAAATGAAGGAGAATATTTGACATGAGCGGAAAGGTGGTCACCTCAGCGGCCGACATCATTTCGGCACCTGGCATGCAGCCTCATCCTGAGGGCGGCCACTATGTGGAAACATTCCGCGATCGGGGAATCAATGGTCGAGCCGCCCAGACCGCGATCTATTATTTGCTGTAAGAGGGCGAGAAATCCCATTGGCATCGCGTCACCGATGCCTCTGAGATCTGGCTCTTTCATGCCGGCGCTCCATTGAGGCTCGGTATTGCGGAGCCGGGGGGAGCCAGCCGTAGAATCTCTGCTCGGTCCCCATATCGCTGCTGGGGAGCGTCCCCAATGCGTGGTGCCGGCCGGATGTTGGCAATCAGCCGTAAGCACGGGTGCATTCACCCTGGTCAGTTGTACGGTCGCTCCCGGGTTCGAGTTCACGTCATTCGAGATGGCCCCGCCTGACTGGTCTCCGCCGAAAGCCCTCTGACATGCTCTGATCGGTTCCGTCCCTGGTGTCGGGTTACGACATGGTGGTGCATGAAAGGCTGTGAAAGCGGTGGGGCGTTGTTTTTCGCTGGTACCCTCGTTTCCCGCATGCCACATTCAGCGAACCGAAATCGTTCGGAACATTTTGGGTGATGCTGGCATTCTTGCGCCAAGCCTGCCTCCTGCTTCTGGCTGTTGTTTGCCTGGAGCTGGGCGCGTATCAGAGTTTGTCGCCGGCAATTGCCTTTGCCGGTGAGCAAAGCATCACGCCTTCAGAGATGCATAGCGGCTCGATTATCCGAGCCACTTTTGCTGAAATTGGATCCCGGTCAGAGCACCGGTACCTTGTTGGAAACAACGGGGGTGGAGCTGATAAGGCTCTCATAGCAAGCTCTCTTGATCTCCGTCACTCGCTCCCCCAGGCGGCACATGCACTCAGTCCATCTGAGCAGCGTCGTGTGCCCGAGATCGCATTCTTTCGTCGGGCAAGGGCTCCACCGTCATTCGCATGAACTGATCCCCCGCTTGTGTGGGGTAATTCACCGGCGCACGGAGGCTTCTGTGTAGCCACTTTGCCAGTCATGCTTGGCTGGGATTTTTTCATGCTCGCTTTCGCGGGCAGGGCTTCTCATGAAACGTGTTATCAATTTTGGGAGTCTGGTTGGCTTCCTTGCCGTCACGACGTTTGTCGTTTTTCATATCCTCGTGGTCGCTATCGCTGCGGTTTGGTCAATTTCGGGTTTGCTTGGGTTCGGTAATGTCGAAGTGATTATTCTCTCAGTTATAATTGGCATTCCAAGTTTGTACGCTGCCTTTAAGGTTACCGTTCTCGCCTTTGCCGCAGAGACCGACCCGGAGAATAACTGACTTCAAATTGCCTCGTGGCCATAGAGCCGTTAAAAAAGATGCGTAGACCCGTTAATAGGACGGGCTCTACGCATTCCCGCCAAGTCACTGGATCATGTTCAATGTTCTCCCTGCGATGTGCATCAATCAGGTTGTCGTCGGGCGAGAGATGATCCGAACCGTTCTCGTCAGCATTCTTCTTTTTATCGGTTACGTGCTTTCACTGGCGCTCATTGCGTATGCTGTGCCACCCCTGACAGGATGGCATCCTCGCGGCGTGAGTTACGGCATCACGATGCAGTATGCCTTCCTGTTCGTCTGCATTCAGGGCGCTCTGACCATTGCATTCCTGAGGCGGCTGACATTGCGCAACGCGCTCAGCCTGACTGCGGTCATCGGCGCAGCCATCGTCTTCTTCATGTTCCCGGGCATGAACCGGGGTGCGTTGCCCTTCCTTGCCATGACGCTGTCAGCCACGGCCCTCTGTGCCCTGTATCTGTTCCGCACCGCCCGAACGGGGCAGGCCAACCGGAGATTCGGCGCTCCATTCCGTGATTAGGCTGCACCCGGCGCATGATCTGCCTCCCAAAGAGGACGTTTTGCGTGCGCCATCGTGATGGTGCGAGGCCGTAGCCTTAAGCCGGTCGGCTGCCAAAAGCTGCCGGACGGTCGTGTCGCCCAGTCAGGCGACTCTTGAACTCATGGGGCAAGATTGGTCGCAGCCAGTGCTATGCCAAAGCCCACCAGCAATATGCCGAATATCCGGTCTATCCAGTGTCGGAGGTTGTAGATGCGCATTTGGAGACGGGGCGCGCCAAGGAACAGGCTGACCACGGCAAACCATGCAACGTGGGCAAGTGAGATATACAGCCCGTAGGCAATCCGTGTCGCCAGCGGCGTATTCACGTGAACGATCTGGATGAACAGGCTGACGATAAAAATCGTTGTCTTCGGGTTCAGCGCGTTGGTCAGGAAGCCGATGCGCAAGGCGCCCAGGTCAGACAGGGCAGGTTCATTCGCTGCGATTGGTGTTTCTGCGTCGCAGCTGCGCAGCATCTTCGCGCCCAGCCAGACCAGATAGGCCGCGCCGGCCAGCTTCAACACGCCAAGTAACGCCGGTGTTTCACGGATCAAAAACCCGATGCCAAGCAGCGTATAGCCGAAATGAACCAGCACGCCCGCGCCAATGCCGATCGCAGTCAAAATGCCCGCACGTCGGGAGAGTGATAGTGAATTGCGGGCAACCATTGCGAAATCCGGCCCCGGACTGATGACGGCGAATGTGGTGATGGTGATGACGGCCAGCCATTCGGTCATAGGCGGATCCTCTCGTTTTTTCCCTGGTTAACGCGAAGGGGATGCCGGCAAAAACGATGACTTCTGACGGAATGTGTGAGAATTAATGACGTATGAGGCAGCACGTCACATCGCTCCCGGCTCTTGCCTGTTTTCGGGTTGCTGCTGAACTTGAGAGTTTCAGCAAAGCAGCGGAACGCTTGAATCTCACGCATGGCGCGGTGAGCCGTGCCGTGCGCCTGCTAGAGGATGATCTGGGGACACAGTTGTTCGAGCGTCGCAATCGGGCGGTTTTCTTGACGGATGCTGGCCGCAGGTTCGCACATGTGGTGGCGCGGGGGCTCGGGCAAATCGAGGAAGAAGCTCTTCGCATCAAGGCTGAACATGTCAGTGCACCCGTCACTGTTTCATGCGAGCCGACATTAATGATGCGCTGGCTTATCCCGCGAATGCCGCAGTTTCATGCGGAGCATCCTGCAGCGGATATTCGCCTGCTGGCCGGCGGCGGGCCTGTATCCCTTGGATCAGGTGTCGACCTCGCCATCCGTCGCAACGATTTCATTTGGCCAAGAACCTACTTTGCGCAGCATCTGTTCGAAGAGCGGATTGGTCCCGTCTGCCGCCCCGACAAGGTTGCAACTTTCTTCGAAAACGATCGGATGAATGCCGCCGCAGTGCTGCTTCATACCCGCACCCGTCGGTCAGCCTGGGAGGTATGGGGCGATATTTCCGGCCAATCCCATGCAGCCAATGCCTCTCGGGAGTTCGAGCACTTCTACTTCAGCTTGCAAGCGGCCGTTGCGGGTCTGGGGGTGGCAATTGGGCCGTGGCATCTTGTTCAGGATGATATCCGCGCCGGATTGCTTGCCAGTCCCCAGGGGTTTCACCCCGATGGCAGCGCCTATTTCCTGCTTTCGCTACATGAGCCGGAGCACGACACAACGGCAGCGATTTTTCGGGAGTGGCTGGTGAAGAAGGTGTTGGACGGGGTTCCCGTCTGACCCGCCTCGCCGAGGCGACGGAAAGCACGCCGGGTTTCTCTGGTCACGCGTGTTGCTGATCCGGTCCCTGCTCGTGGTTCAAGAGAATGGACAAATGTTAATTTGAAACGGGGTTTGGTCCGTGCTGAATGCTGCGCTGCAACATAGGTGCAGGATTTGGAGCTCATGCAGGCATTCAGAGATACAAGTGATGGTTACGGGGTGATCAGCAAGTCATTCCACTGGCTAATGGCGTTCCTTTTCGCCTGGCAGTTTGGTGGTGCGATGCTGCGTCTGGCTGAAACGGAAAACGCTGTTCAGGCATTCATGTGGAGCACGCATCAGCCTGTTGGCTTCACGCTGTGGGGTTTGGCCTTTCTGCGCGCGTGCTGGGGGATCTTCAATTGGCGCAATCGCCCGCACCACACTGGTTCTTCCGTTCAGGTCCGGTTGATCGGCGCGGCGCATATGGTGATGTATCTGCTGATGCTCGTGGTGCCTTCGCTGGCCATACTGAGAGGCATCGGAAGCGGTCGTGGTCTCAGCATCTATGGTATCGATGTTTTGCAACCCACTGGCGTCCAGATAGATTTTCTGGTCACGCCGGCCAACATCCTCCATGGATGGCTTGCATGGCTTCTGCTCGTCCTGATCGCGGGGCATGTGTTTATGGCAATGTATCACCAGCTGGTCCGAAAGGACGGAACGTTGTCAAAGATGGTCTGACAGGAGAGGCTGAAGCATAGACATTGAAAGTGCTAATCGCGACAATGACGGGAAGCCTGCCGATCCGGTGCTCGGCAGGCATCCCGGCTCGGGAAGAGGGCTCCATGAAGCGGTCTTCCCCTGGGCGTCAAATGAAAGGCAGTTTTTGATATGAACGGAAGTGCGGTCACCTCGGCAGCTGACATCATTTCGGCACTCGGCATGCAGCCTCATCCCGAAGGCGGCCACTATGTCGAAACATTCCGTGATCGTGAAATCAATGGCCGGGCCGTGCAGACCGCGATCTATTATCTGCTGCAGCAGGGTGAGAGATCCCATTGGCATCGCGTCACCGATGCATCTGAGATCTGGCTCTTTCATGCCGGCGCTCCGTTGAAGCTCGGTATTGCGGAACCGGGGGAGCCGGCCGTCGAATTTCTGCTCGGTCCCCATATCGCTGCTGGGGAACGTCCCCAATGCGTGGTGCCGGTCGGATGTTGGCAATCGGCCGAGAGCACGGGCGCGTTCACGCTGGTCAGTTGCACGGTCGCTCCCGGGTTCGAGTTCACCTCGTTCGAGATGGCCCCGCCGGACTGGTCTCCGCCAATTACCTGACTGCGATCATCGGCGCAGCCATCGTCTTCTTCATGTTTCCGGGCTTGAACCGAGGCGCGTTGCCCTTCCTTGCCATGACGCTGTCAGCAACGGCGCTCTGCGCCCTGTATCTGTTCCGCAATGCCCGCGTCAGACGACTGCGCTGACGAAGCGCCCAGACCTTGGGACCTCTCCGCCCCAAAACCGGCAACAACCGCATCAACCACTCACAAACCCGCTTGACGTCAGGCAGCGGGGCGCGGATTTATACGCACCCAACGGTTGCCCTCCGTCAGCGTTTAAGCCATTTCGCGTTGGGCGCTCATGTCACCCCGTTGCACGGCCATGGGAAGGTTATCCGCTGGGAGCAGAGAGCCGGTGTCGGATGCGGTGCGGCGGTTTTTCCGGAGAGACGGATCGGCGCGGGGAACGGCGGAAAGCAGGCGCTTGGTGTAGGCGTGCTGCGGGTTTGAAAGCACGTCGTCGGTCAGCCCCGTCTCGACGATCTCGCCGGCTAACATGACAGCAACACGATGGCTCACACGCTCCACCACTGCAATGTCGTGGCTGATGAAGAGAAAGGCGAGGCCGTCGCTTCTCTGCAGGTCGAGCATCAGGTCGGTCACCTGCCGGGCGATGGAGACGTCGAGCGCCGACACGGCCTCGTCGGCGACGATCAGCCTTGGCTTGACCGACAGGGCGCGCGCAATGCACAGGCGCTGGCGCTGGCCGCCGGAAAACTGGTGCGGGAAGCGGTCGACTGCATCGGCTTCCAGCCCGACCCTCTCCACAAGGCTGACAGCCATGTCACGGCAGTCCGATGGCCGAACCATGCCGTGAATGCGGGCCGGCTCGGTGATCAGCTCATGAACCGGAAGGCGCGGGTTGAGGCTGGCATAGGGGTCCTGAAAGACCATCTGGGCATCCCGGCGGGCGGCGCGCAGGCCCTGCCGGTCGAGCTGCATCATGTCATGGCCGGCAATTCTGACTGTCCCCTCAACGGGCTCCACCAGACGCAGGATCGAACGGGCGAGGGTCGACTTGCCACAACCGGATTCGCCCACCAGCCCAAGGGTTTCGCCAGCGCGCAGGGTGAGGGACGCATTGTTGACGGCGGTGAACGCCTTTCCGCTCCGCCCAAGAATGCTGCGTTTGCCGGCAAAGCGGGTGGTGAGGCCGTTCACTTCGAGGATGGTGTTGCGAACGCCCTGAAGCCGGGGCGCGCCAGCGCCGAGCCTCGGGGTGGCTTCCATGAGCTGGCGTGAATAGGCAGCCTGCGGCCGGGCGAACAGGTCTTCGACCCCGGCCTCCTCTTCCTTCACGCCGTGACGCATGACGACGACGCGGTCGGCCACCTCGGCCACCACGCCCATGTCGTGCGTGATGAACAGGACAGCCATGCCGATCTCTTCCTGCAACTGACGGATCAGCGAAAGGATCTCCGCCTGCGTGGTGACATCGAGCGCGGTGGTCGGTTCGTCTGCGATCAGGAGGCGTGGTCGGCAGGCAAGCGCCATGGCGATCATCACGCGCTGGCGCAGGCCGCCGGACAATTCGTGGGGATACTGTTTGAGGCGGCGCGCGGGTTCGGGAATGCGCACTTTGTCGAGCGCTTCGGTGGCTGCCTGAGTGGCCGCCAGGCGCGACATTTTGTTGTGCCGGATAAACACCTCGCAGATCTGCTCACCGATGGTCAGAACCGGATTGAGCGAGGTCATGGGTTCCTGAAAGACCATCGAGACCTGCCGGCCCCGCAGCGCACGCATGGCATTGTCTGAAAGGGCTGCGATGTCTGTGGGCTCGTCGCCCATCAGCCGTATCGCGCCGGAGGTGATGCGCCCGCCCTCCCGTTCGATCAGGCGCATGATGGAAAGGGCGGTCGCCGACTTTCCAGAGCCTGACTCTCCCACCAGGGCAACCGTTTCGCGCGCTGCTATGCTGAAGGAAAGATCCTTCACGGCAGCGTGGTTGCCGAAGGCGACGTGGAGGTTTTCGACCGAGAGGACGGGCGTGCTCATGCCGGCTCTCCGCGCTTGCGTGCGACGACGTCCGGGAGTTCGTGGAACGGCGGCACCGGCGGTGTCCAGCGTGTGGCGGTCGCGGTGAAAGCGTGATCGATGGGGTCCTTGCCCTCCACGCGCCAGCGCACGCTGGTGCCGTCCAGCTCGAGCATTCCCATGGCGCCGGCCGGGTCGCCCTGCGTGGTGAAGCTCTCGGTCAGCGACTGCTGGGTGAGGTGGGTGATGCCGTCAACGCGGGTGATGGTGTTCCAGTGGACATGGCCGGCGACGCAGACAACGGGAACGCGCGCCTGAGCGAGCGCTGCGCGGGCGCGGACCGCCTGCGGGTAGGTGGAGACGCCCGGATTGGACTCGAAATAGTAATTGCCGATCTGCGAATGGCCGGAGACGGGCACATGGCTCAGCACCAGCAGTGGGCGGTCGGCGTTCTGAACGGTGCGCGAGAGCCACAGGATGTCGGGCTCGCCAAGCTGGAAGCCGCTCACATCCGGCCCGCGACGGATGAAGGTGTCGGCGCGCCAGAGGGCGATGCGCCAGTCGCCGATGTCGAGCGTCTGGTGGCCCAGCGCCTGACCGAGAATGTCCTCGTTGTCGGCAACTTCCAGATGGTCGCGGTCATGGTTGCCGTTGATGTGGCAGACCGGGGCTTCGACGGCCTTGAAGGCCTCGGCCACCTCGCGTTCCAGAACGAGGTCCGTGTCGCGGTCCTGATCGGATATGCGGTCGCCCAGATCGATCACGAGATCGGGACGGGCATCATTGGTGAAGCGGGCGAAGTCGTCCATCAGCTCCAGCGCGGTGTCGCCGCGCTTGGTCAGGGACGGCTTGCCGTGGTGAATGTCGGCGACGAGGCAGATACGGGTCGACATGGTTGGTTCCTCGAATTGTGAAGGAGGGCCCGCGCCGGTCTGGCGGCGCGGGCCGGAACGTCAGTTGCTGGCGAAGTCGATCGCGCCGGCGCGGAAGTCGAGCACGTAGGGGATGTTGCCGGGCTGCGGAGCCCAGTTCACGTCCTGACGCATCGCCCAGGATTCGTAGGGGCGGTAGAGCGGCAGCACGGGCGGATTGGCCTTGATACGGTCCATCAGCTCGGCATAGGCCGCCTTGCGCGTTTCCACGTCGTCGGAGAAGCGGAACCGCTCCCAGATCTCCGCATAGTCTTCATCGGTGTTGAAGCGGCCTTCGGATTCGGAAGGCCCATTGGGAGCCCACATGACGCCGAAGGAGCCGAACGGGTCGGAAAAGTACATCGGGTTCGACCAGTTGCGGGCCATCATCTCCGGCGCGTTGCCGGTCCATTTGTCGCCCACCTGCACCTTGCCGTTGATGCCGACTTCGGCCCACATTTCCATGATCGCCTGCGCGGCGAGAAGGCCATTGGTGTAGTAGGTCGGAGCGGTGTCGAAGGTGATCTCGAAGCCGTCATAGCCAGCTTCCTCAAGCAGCGCCTTTGCTTTCTCCGGGTCGTATTCGAAGGTCTTCAGCTCCGGCATGTAGAGCGGGCCGAACTCTTCCATCGTGTGCGAGGAAGGAACGACCGCCTTGCCGAGCCAGAGCGCTTCGTTGAGCATGTCGCGGTCGATGGCGAGGCTCATGGCCTGGCGGATGCGCGGGTCCTCAAGCCTGGGATGATTCATGTTCATGATCATCACGTGGAAGAGGGCGGTCGGCGCGCCGACGGTCTTCAGCGCCGGGTCGCTTTCGATCAGCGCAAGCTGGTCGGGAGCGACATTGGTGATGATGTCAGCTTCGCCGGTCTTGAGCGCGGTCATGCGCGAGGCGGTTTCGGGCATGCGCTTGACGGTGACGCGATCAAGCGGCGCGCTGTCGCCCCAGAAATCGGCGAAACGCTCATAGACCAATTCTTCGCCGGGCGAGAAGGTGGCGATCCTGTAGGGACCGGTGCCGACCGGTTTTAGGGAAAACGCCTCGAAGTCGTCATTCTCGGCAACGGCCGGATCGCCGGTGAGCCCCTTGGTGTAATCCTCGGGAATGATCATGACCTGCTGGAGGTTCAGGAGCGTCTCCCACAGGGGCTCTTCACGCTTGGCGTGGATGCGGATCGTGTGGTCGTCGATCTTCTCGGCTTTCGCGAAATTGCTGAGCCGGTCACGCGAGCGCACCTGATAGGGCGGGAAGGTCGCCTGATACATGCGGTTCAGCGAGAACACGACATCGTCGGCCGTCATGTCTTCGCCATTGTGGAACTTGACGCCTTCGCGCAGCTTAAGCTCCATCACGGTCGGTTCGATCAGTGTCCACTCGGTGGCGAGGGCGGGCTTCCACACGGTCTCACCGTCAACAACGGTCTTGGCGATCAGCGTGTCGAAGGCGTTGTGGTAGAACTGCGAGCCGACATTGGAGTGGTCGCGGCCGGGGTCGAGATAGGGGGCGACATTGGCCGCACCGACGGTGAGTTCGACCGCGAAGGCGGGCGCTGCGAACAGCGCCGCGATGGCGGTGGTTGCGAGAAGTCGTTTCATGTCTGGCTCCAGGATTTGGGTGGCTGGTTGACTGTTCGGGCCTTGCCGGCCTCTTTTCAGGGCGACTAGCGGGCGCGCAGGCGGACATCCGCCCGGTCACGCAGCCAGTCGCCAAGGATTTGCACCGCGAAGGTGACAAGCAGGATCATCAGGGCCGGAACGACGACGATCCACGGAGCGGTCGGCATGTAATCGCGGCCGATGCCGACCATCGCACCGAGCGTGGCGGTTGGCGGCTGAACGCCGAGCCCGAGGAAGGAAAGCGTCGATTCCAGCAGGACGATGTTGGAAAAGGACAGGGTGAACTGCACCACGAGCGGAGAGACCACGTTTGGCAATATGTGCCGGAAGGCGATCCGCGCGTCGGTGGCGCCCGCCGAACGGGCGGCTTCGATGAAGGGCATCTGCGTGAGCTTGCGCACCTCGCCGCGCACAATGCGCGCCGACTGTTCCCAGCCGTGGATGCCGAGCACCAGAACCATGATCTGAAGGCTCGAGCCGAAGATGGACAGAAGCAGAAGGGCGATCAGGGTGAAGGGAATGGCGATCTGCGTGTCCACCAGCCCCATGACGAGATCCTCGAACACACCGCCGATCAGGCCCGCAAGAACACCGAGAACGGCACCGATCACCAGGCCGATGGTCGATCCGAGCAGCGCGAGCGTCAGCGTCAGGCGCAGGCCATAGAGCGAGCGGGAGAGAACGTCGCGGCCGAGCTCGTCCGTGCCGAGCAGGTAGCCGTCCCTGTAGCGCTCGAAGCCGATGGGCGGGCGCAGTCGTGCGATCAGGCTCTGATGCTCAGGCGCAAAGGGCGCGAGCAGGGGGGCCAGAATTGCAGCGGCCACGAGGAGGATGGCCAGAACCATCGCCATGCGCTGGATGGCGTCCGCATCCTGCCAGAGCGCAACGAGACCTTCGAGGCGGTTGCGTGCGGGAGAGGAGGGGGAGGCGGTGATGTCGGCCATCGATCAGGCCTTTCCAAGACGGATGCGCGGGTCGGCATAGGCGTAGGCGATGTCGACGGCGGCATTGATGAAGAGGACGGCGATGGAGACGGCGATGACGCCGAATTGCAGAACCGGGTAGTCGCGCATGATGGCCGAACGGACCAAAAGGTCTCCAATGCCGGGCCAGGCGAAGATCGCTTCAACGACCACGCTGCCAGCAGCGGCGAGCCCGGCGATCTGAAGCCCCACCACCGAGAGGATGGTGATCGAGGCGTTGCGCAGGCCGTGTTTGAAGATGACGTCGGATTCCGAGAGGCCCTTGGCGCGGGCTGTGCGCATGTAATCCTGGCCGAGCACATCAAGCATCGCGTTGCGGGTGAAGCGCGTCAGTCCGGCGATCAGAACGCCCGACATGGTGATGGTCGGCATGATGAAGTGCCAGAAGCTTCCATTGCCCACCACCGGAAGCCAGTTCAGCCAGTAGGCGAACACGAGGATCATGAAGGTGGCGAGCACGAAGTTGGGAACGGCGTAGCCAAGAAAGGCGAGCATCATCACCGCGCTGCCGATCCAGGATTTGCGATAGACCGCACCGAGAATGCCCAGCGGAAGCGCGACGGCCAGTGTGAGCGCGACGCTGCTCAAAAGCAGTTGCAGGGATGGCCAGACGCGTTCGGCGACGATCTCCGCCACCGGCCGCCGCTCCACGAAGGAGAGGCCGAACTGCCCGTCGAAGAAGGAGGTGAGGAAGGCGCGGTACTGCGACCAGACCGGTTGGTCGAGGCCGTAATAGCTGATCAGCAGAGCGCGGTCTTCCTGGGTGATGCCTTCGCCGATGACGAAGTCGATGGGGCTGCCGGACAGGCGTGTGGCGAAGAAAACGAGCGTCACGATGGCGAAGAACGTCACCGCAAGCTTGATGATCGTTCGGGCGAGGTAGGTCAGCATGATGCTCTCCCGTTTTCGGTGGCGGGTTTGCGGATGGACGCGGTTGCCGCAGGCTTTGGTGCGGGCTGCTCTATGCGCAGGAACGCCATCCCGGCGGCCTGTGCCGCCAGACCATCGGTGTCCGGGTTGTCGCCAATGAAGACAGCGTGGCCGGCGTCGACCCCGGCGTCATCCAGAACGATGTCCAGCAGTTCGGCCGAGGGTTTGCCGAGCGAGCGGAAGGCGATGTCCGGGCAGCAGGTCCGCAGCGCTGCCAGAAGCGCGCCGGTTTCCGGCACCGGCTCTCCGTCGGGGCCGGGGTGTGTTCTGTCGAGATTTGTCACATGCAGCGCCGCGCCGGCATCGACCTGCCGGGCAAGCCGGGTCAGGCATCCAAGATCAAACCGCGTCTGGCGCGCCAGAACGGTCACCTGCGGTGCATCCGTATCGAGGGTGAGGCCGAGCGCGACAGCCAGTTCGGCGAGCGGCGCATCGGCATAGACCGCGACCCGTGCGCCGGGGGCGCTGCGGGCGAGCCTGCGCAGGGTCTGTTCGCCGGCGAGAACGATGTGGCGGGCATCAATGTCGAAGCCGAGGCCGGCGAGCCGCTTCGCCAGTGTCTCTGCCGTGTCGGAGGAATTGTTGGAGACGATCCACAGACGGTCGCGATTGCGGCGCACGAACTCCCGTGCGCCTTCATAGACGTGTGCGCCGCTGATCAGGCAGCCGTCGAGATCGCACAGGATGGCTTCGTAGTGGTCGAGCGGCTGCTGCGAAAGGCTGGCCATGGAAGAGACCGGGTGCATGAAACGGCAGTGTCCTTCTGAGCCGGCTTCACGCGGCAGGGCGCGCCGGTGGTGACCGGGGTGGCCCGGGTCCTGACCTTGAGGCTGCCTGGCGATGAAGCTGGTTTGCAGTTCTGTTCTGCCGTCACCCTGCGCGGGCTCTGTGACACTGCTGTAACAAACCGAGGATACTCCTTGGTCCGGGCAAAGAAACTCCTTGGGTGTTGAAACATGCCGATAACGCTCTCGCGCATTCGCGCGATCAACGCCGTGGCGCATGGCGGCTCCTATGCGGCCGCCGGCCGGCAGCTCGGCATCTCGCAGCCGGCCGTCTCGCAGCATGTGCGCGACGTGGAGGCGGAATACGGGGTGCGGCTGTTCCTGCGCCGGAACGGCGTGCTGCATCCGACGCCCGTCTGCGAGCAGTTATGCGACATCGCCGAGCGGATGAGCGAGGAGGAGCGCGAGGCCGAACGCATCCTCACCCGTCATACGACCCTGCTCGATGGTCGCCTTTCCGTGGGGCTGGGAAACTCCATGCCCGGCATGGCCGTCATCGCCCTTTTCCGCAAGCGGCACCCCAGCGTTTCGGTGGCGGTGGAGACGGGATCGTTTGAGAAGATCGTCAAGGCGGTGCTGGCCCGCGAGGTGGATGTGGGCGTGCTGCCGGACGTTCCGGTCGATGGCCGGTTCCGGACCGAACTTCTGGTGCGGCAGGATGTGGTTGCGGTGGTTCATGCCGACAACCCGCTGGCGCGTGTGCGCACCTTCACCTGCGCCGCACTGATGGATGCGCCGTTGATCTTCCGCACGCGCGGGTCTTCCACCCAGCGTGTGGTCGACCGCGCCTTTCGCAACGCCGGTTTCGAACCATCGCCGCTGCTGCTGCTCGACACGCGCGACGCCGCCTATGAGGCGGTGGCCAACGATCTGGGTGTCGGGTTCATGTGGCGGCACGGCACGGGCCGTACGGATGCCGTGCGGCGCATACCCGTGCATGAGATGAGCCGCATGTATGATGAGGTGGCTTTCACGCTCGCCGATGAACGCGCGGTGATCGTCGATGCCTTCATGGCCGCCGTGCGGGCTTTCAGAGAGCAGCCGCAGGCCTGAATTTCCTCATCACGAGGGCGGAGAGCCGCGATAATGGAGACATTCCAGCTTACCCAGTCCTATCAGGAACGGATTGCGGCGCGATTGACCGAGGAAGAAACCCGGCAGCTCAGCACGTTGCTCAGAAAGATGCTGAGCCTGAATGTTTGATTTCGAAATGGGGTGGCGACTTCGCTGACGAAGCGTCAGACCTTGGGACCTGCTCGCCCCAGAAACCGGCAACAACCGCACCAACCACTCCATCTATTCACAGAGCAATCCGGCCAACACGTCGCGTCCGATTTCCTGGCCGTGCTCCAGTGCTCCTGCAACGCCGTTGCGATTTCTGGCCGACCGTGTCTGCTCCAGTTTTGAAATACCGTTCAGGGCCGTGATCTGAATTCGAAAGCCCACAATTCTCGGCATCATGCGGGCAATGTCCGCTTCGGAGATCCTGTCTAGCTGCCACGCGCCGCCTATGCGGTGTTCAGACAGGCGAATTATGTCTTCCATCAAGGCGCGCATATCCGCACACCCGACCGGCTCTACCTCACCGCGCAGATGGACCGCCTGATAAATCCAGGTGGGCACGTCTTCGTCTTCCACATACCAGCTTGGCGACACATATGCAGACGGGCCGTTGAACACCGCCAGGATCGGCCCCGGCTCCATGACGTCCTCGGCCTGCGGATTGATCCGCGCGATATGCCCGATGACGGTGTTGCAGCCGGGGGCATCGCTTTCGAAGAATAGTGGGGTTTGCGTTGCTTCCATTGCGCCGCGTTGGGACGTGATGATCGTCGCGAGTGGATATGTACGCACAAGTTCTCGCGTTTCCGCATCACTGGCCCGATAGAGTGGCGGGACGTAGGGTCGATGGATTTTTTTGGTCATTGCTATTCCTTCCGTGCCGCCGCACCGCGCAGTGCAACGTAATGGCCGGGCGCGGCCTCGGTGAGGTGATAAGGTGTTTCAGTGCCAGCCGCGTCGTAATACGGGAGCTTGTCCATCGCTGCACCGCAAACGCCATCGTCTGATGCCAGCTTTACCCCTTCCTGAATACGTTCCAGTCGTGGCGAAGCAGAAAGCAATTGTCGTGTGTAGGGATGACGTGGGACGTCGAAGAGTGCGCCGGTTTCGGCCTGTTCCATAATACGGCCCTTGTTGAGCACGTACAGGCGCGCGCACAGCTGCTCGACGATATGAAGATCGTGGCTGATAAAAAGGCAGGCGAAGCCGAATTCGCTCTGCAGTTTCTTGAATAGCGCAAGTATCTGCGCCTGGATTGTAACATCGAGCGCCGAGACGGGCTCGTCCGCGATGATCAGTTCAGGTTTGCTGATAAGGGCGCGGGCGATGGCGACACGCTGGCGTTGCCCTCCGGATAAAGCGTGCGGAAAGCGCTGCGCCATCCCACGCGGCAGGCCGACCGCCTCCAGCATTTCATCAGCTCTTGCACGTTTGGCCTCCTCGGACAGGGTTCCGTCCTGCCGCAAGCCCTCGCGCACGATGCGCCCGATCCGCATGCGCGGATTCAACGACGAATAGGGGTCCTGAAACACAAAGCGGATGCGCCGGCGAAGCTGGCGCTCCAAAGCTGGTGGGCAATCGTCCAGATCCTGACCGTCGAACACGATACGGCCTCCGGCCTTGGGAGCAAGCTTCCCGATCGACCGGCCTATGGTGCTCTTTCCGCTACCGCTCTCGCCCACGAGCCCCACAAACTCGCCGGGTTGCACCGTCAGGGATACATCGCGCACCGCATGGGTCGTGGTGTCTCGCAGCAGGCCGAATAAGCGCTTTTCCCTGAACTCCACCCGCAACCCCACGACAGCAAGCAGGGGCGGGCCTCCTTCTCCCTTGACCGGACTTGGCTCTCCAAGTTGCGTGGCGGCAAGAAGATTGCGGGTATAGTGATGCTCGGGGCGTGCAAGCACGGACTGCGTGGTGCCAGCCTCAACGAGGACGCCCTTTTCCATGACCGCGATCCGGGCAGCATATGCTGCAACAACCGCCAGATCGTGCGAGATAAGTATGACCGCAGTGCCATTGGCGCGAGCAACCTCGGCCATGATGTCCAGAACTTCCTTCTGCACGACCGCGTCTAGCGCGGTGGTCGGTTCATCAGCGATCAGCAACGCTGGCTTCAGCATCATTACCGAGGCGATCATGATCCGCTGACGCATTCCGCCGGAGAATTCATGCGGGTAGCGCTTCAGGAGTCCTTCCGGATTTCGCAGTTTCACCTGTCGCAACATTTCCAGCGCGCGCTCCCGGATCTGCGTCTCGGTCAGATCTGTATGTTCCCGCATCGCCTCATACATCTGCTCACCGATCCGCATACTCGGATTGAGTGAGGAGAGGGGTTCCTGAAAAATCAGACCGACCTGCTTGCCGCGTATCAATCGCAGCTCTTCCTGCGATCTTGGAGACGTTACCTCGTGCTTCTGGAACATAATGCGCCCACGCGTCACTGCTCCGCCGCGCGGCAAGAGCCCCATGATCGCCCGTCCAAGCATGCTCTTGCCGCTGCCGCTTTCGCCAACCAGCGCCATGATCTCTCCGGGAGCCAGTCGAAAGCTCACGCCCTTGACCACCGACCGCGTACCAAAAGAAATCTCCAGATCATCGACTGAAAGGACAGGTGTGGGTTCTGTGCTGACTGTCATGTCAGTTGACCTCCTTCGAGGTGGTGGACTTCGGATCCAGCTCGTCGCGCAGGGCGTCGCCGAGGAAATTCACGCCAAGGAGCGCCACCGATATGCAAAGCCCTGGCAATAGCCCCAGCATCGGGTAGCGCATCAGATGGGCCTTTGCTTCCGCGAGAATGTTGCCCCAGCTCGGTTCGGGCGGCGGTACGCCGAGACCGAGGAAGCTCAGGGCGCTTTCCGCCAGAAGCACCCAGCCAAACATCATCGTGGTCAGTACAATGAGTGGAGCAACGCAATTGGGGAGAACATGCACCAGGAGCGTGTAGAAGCGCGAATTTCCCATGGTCGTGGATGCTTCGACGAACTCCGACTGGCTGACGGAGAGTACGGAGCCGCGCACCACGCGGGTAACGGCAGGCAGATAAGCCACGGAAAGCGCCAAGATGACCCCGTATCGGTTCGGCCCGATGATCGCCATCAAACCGAGCGCGATAAGCAATCCCGGAAAGGCCATGAGTGCATCCAGAACGACGATCAATGAACGGTCGAACCAGCCACGAAAGTAACCAGCCGCAGCGCCAAGCAGTGTTCCCAAAACCACCGGGATCAGCAGGGTGGCAAACCCGATTGAAACGGAAACCCATGCGCCACGCATGAGGCGCGACAGGATATCCCGCCCGAACATGTCAGTGCCGAGCGGATGCGAAAGGGAACTCTCCGCAAACCTGTTAAGCAGATCGGACTTGAGAGGATCATGGGGCGTGTAGACACTGCCCAGCAATGCCACACCGAGAACGAGGCTGACGAGAATAATGCCGGCCAGCCCGTTGGCCTTGCCCAAAATACGTTTCGAGAAACTCATGAAAGACGCACCCTTGGGTCGAAGAAGGAATAGGCGATGTCGACAATGAGATTGGTCAGTACATAGACTGCGGCGATGAACAGGAGTGCTCCCTGCAGCACCGGATAGTCCCGCGCATAGATGGAATCGACCAGAAGCTTGCCGAGGCCAGGCAGTGTGAAAACCGTCTCGGTCACTGCCGCGCCTGCCAGCAGTCCCGCAAGCATTACGCCCACCATGGTCAGTGTGGGGGCGAATGCATTCGGAAAGACATGGCGCCACAGGACCTTGCGTTCAGGCAGTCCCTTGGCGCGAGCGTGCGTGATGTAGTCCCGGCCCATGATCTCAAGACTGCCTGCCCGCATCATGCGGGTAAGAACCGCTATCTCGGAAAGGGCCAGCGATGTGACCGGCAGAATGAGATAGACCATGCCCCGGCCCAGATCGTCGCTGATCGAAACGAAACCGACAGTCGGGAGCCAGCCCAGTGTCGCCCCGAACAGGACAAGAAGCATTAGCCCGACCCAGAAGCTCGGCATGGAAAGTTTGAGGATGGTCAGGAAGACGATGGCGTAGTCCGTGCGGCTGTTGTGGCGGTGCGCCGCCAGAAGGCCAGCGGGGATCGACACCAGCAGAGCAGACCCCATGGCCAGAAGAACGACTGTCGCCGTCACTCCGAAGCGCTGCCACAGGAGGCTGCCCACCTCCTGCCCCGTCATGATGGACGTTCCCAGATTGCCAGAGAATACCTCGCGTAGCCAGACGATGAACTGCACGGGTATGGGCTGATCGAGTCCCAACTGCCTGCGCATCTGCAGCAGGGTCGCCTCGTCATCGATATTGCCGCCCAGCATCATCAACGCAGGGTCTCCGGGCAGTGCCCGCACCAGCGCGAAGATGATCACCGCCACGATCACGAAGGTGGGGATGGACATCAGAACGCGCTTGAGCACGAAGATGGGCATGGTCGTCTCCCTGGTCTTCCGTCAGTCTTTCACTCTGAGCATCCAGCCGCGCAGCAGCCCCGCACCCCAGTTCTCGAACCCGTCAATCCTGTTGGACATGCCGGTGAAAAGAGTGCGGTGTCCAAGTCCGATCGCGGGGACTTCTTCAATGAAAGCTTCATGCAGCCAGTCGATATTTGCCTGAAACTCCTCCGGATCACCCGTCCGCAGGGACTCGTTCATCATCGCCACCGCTTCCGGGTTCTTCCATGCCTTGCGGGCAGCATCCCCGGTAAACATTTCGAAACTCAGCCCGGCGTGAAGGCGCGGTGAAAAGGTGAAGCTCTGCATCTGGTAACCGGAGCCGTTGCGATAGGCTTCGAGCTGGCTGCCCCATTCGACCACTTCAAGCTTGGCATTGATGCCCGCATCCATCATCATGGCCTGCGCCATCAAGGCCCGTTCGTAATAAGCGCCGTTGCGGCGAGTTGCGAGGATGGTGATCTCCTCTCCGTTGTAACCGGCCTCTTTCAAGAGCGCCTTGGCCTTCTCCACGTCATAGGTCAGATATCTCGCCTGCACATCGGTGTAGTTGGCCGACATCGGCGGCACCGGTGATGGTGAGGCTTTGCCAAAGCCCTCGGTGATGGCCGCCATGATGCGCTGTGGGTCGATCGCATGCGCCATGGCGCGGCGGATGCGGACATCAGAGAGGACCGGGTCGTCAGAGTTGAGGAGGTAGGTGTCCCACACGGCAGACTCGGCTGCATCCACGCTGAAGTCCGGTTGATCCTTGAGTTCGGCAGCAGTCATGGCGTCGATATCGACCAGATCAAGGTCTCCGGCGACAAGTGCCGTCTTCGATACCGCGCCTTCGCCGACAATCTCCCACCGCAGCACGTCGACCATGGCGTTCTTGCCGCCACCATAGCCATCGGGCTCCCCGTCCCGGCTGGAATAGTCCTCGAAACGTTTCAGCTCGACATAGCGCCCCGGTGCATGGTCTCCCATCATGTAGGGGCCAGTGCCGATTGGCCTGTTCCAGCTACCGTCGTCATTCATCGAATCGGGGTGCAGCACGGCCATCGAACCGCAGTCGAAGCGTGCCATCGTCGCCAGAAAAACCGAATAGGGTTCCGCCAGGGTGATGACGAAGGTGTCTTCGCCCTGTGCCTTGGCGGACGTTACCTTGATATTGTTCTCGCCGTTGAAGAAGTTCTTGCAGTGTGATTCGGAAGCTTCGCCCGCCAGGCGGTTCCAGGACCATTCCACATCACTGGCGGTCATTTCCTCGCCATTGTGAAACTTTACGCCCTTTCTGAGCTTGAACGTATAGGTGCGCCCGTCTTCGGATATCTCGTAGGTCTCTGCCAGCATGGGGATGATGCTGAAATCGTCAGCATAGGTTACGAGCCCTTCGATCATGTGGCCATGCACTTCATCAGTGTTGCCGTCGCGCGTGACGCCCGGATTGGTGCCGCGAATGTCAGCGTTGAGCGATGTCCTCACCATGTTGTCGGCCATGGCCGGCGTGATGCCGCCAAGCCCAACCAGTGTCGCAAGCGCAATCGAACGGAAATTTCCTGTTCTTTGTCTCATCTGCTGTTCCCTCTTGTGTCGATTATGGTTTTCGTTGTCACTGGAGTTGGTAGCGCTCTGTATTGGCGGAAGCGTAGGGCAACTGACGCACCCGCATTTCTCCCGCGCCGGCATCCATAAGGATCATCGCCACGGTGGCGGAGAGATAGGCATTGGTTTCGCCTTCATTTCCCTCCGGCGTGCGAATGATGCCGCGCGGCGAGCCAAAGCGGTCGTCAAGCGCCAGCGCCAGACTGTCGAGGTCATGCCGCTCCCCTTTTCCCTCAATGAGCTGGCGCAGGCGCCGGTCACGAAACAGAGTGTCCGCGCCACGGGAAATGCCCCTGTCGCGCTCTCGGATTCGCGCCTGAGGCGTAACGAAATGATTGGAATGGGTCAGGCACGTTCCCTCGGGCGCCTGCCAGTAGATCTCGTCCGGCGTGGTTTCGAAATTCAGGCAGTCGCCGCTGCGCGCGCAACTGATCGTCATGTTGTTGGAAACGGTTCGTGGCAGGCGGTACAGCTCAGTTAGGGCTTGGGAATAGCCGCCCGCTTCCAGAACGCGTCGCCGGATGACCGAGAGAGGGACCCCGTAAGGCCGGGTTCCATCCTGTGCGCTGACCAGGTTGTTTCCTGTTATGGCCACGCCCTGATCGTTGAAACCGGCGCGCGCGAGGCCGCCTGCTTCAACATATGTGAGGATGTCTGGATGCCGGTCCGAACGGATTCTCAGAACCACTGTGCTGTCGGCGCATTCCGGCAGCCAGTCCCAGTTCTGAACATGCAAAAGGCGACCGCTCTTGGAGAGATCGGGCATCACTACCGCTGCCGTACATCCATCGTCGAGCGAGGCAGTGTCTTTGGGGGCCTGCGCATGGAGATTGATGATTTCGCTCCGGCCGTTGATGACCAGTACTTCCTCCAGTTTCACGCCTGCACCCTCGGCAATGCCGCGCAGTTCTTCGATCGCATCGGGAACACGAACGGCCAGTGCCTCGCACAGACGTGCGGAGTAGCCGAGGACGCTGTCCCAGTCGAGTTCGTGCTGCCGAAACAGATCCTCATAGACGGCCAGCCCGTGGCAGATTTGCGCATCCGCCTGCCGCCCGTAAGAGAGGCCGCGTTCGAAGGCTGGTCCTTCCACCTCGACAAGCTTGGGGGGAGCCATCATCAGCGCGCACCCGGCGCGGACAGCCGCTCCTTCAGCACCTCGGTGAAAAATCGTTGAACATAGGGGAAAACGCCCATCATGTCGTGGGCGACGCCTGGAGCAGTGTCGTGCCAGACCGCCACACCGCGCGCTTGCAGGCTTTCGCGCAGCGCATGCAGGCGATGATTGCGGTTGCGGCCGGCACTATTGGCGCCGGGAATGTATTTGGGTGAATCCTCGGGAAAGGTTATTTCCCATTCCTCGGTATCCAGCGCCCCGACCGACATATGCACCTTGACGTTTTTCAGGGCTGTGAAGTCGATGCCACGTCCGAACACGTCCGCGAAATTGCGAATGCCCGGCCACCAGTCCATTGTTTCATCAAGCAGCGTCACCGACCCGGGGGCGCCGATCGAGACAGCCTTGAGGCGTTCGGGATGCAGATAAAGGAACCGGTGGGTGAAATGCCCGCCGCCCGAAAAACCGAACAGCATGAACTTTTCAAAACGGCGATTGATGAGTTCGCCAGCCTGTTCAACCATCGCCAGCAAGACTTCATCGTACCGGATATCGCCCTCGATCATGTATTTGTAGCCACCGGCTTCCATGTCGCCACGCACGCCAACAGGAAACAGTGGGGCAAGAACCATACAGTTGTTGAACCGGCCAAAGCCGGAAAACGCACCGCGATACAGTGACTGCAGGCGCATCGTCCCATGCACGGAGACCAAAAGGTCGAGTTCCCGCTCCGGTTCGCTCCATGCACTTTCAGGAATGTAGAGCATGAATGAAAAGCGCGGATCGTGTCGGCAGGCGATGATGGTCGTCTCTCCGGTCAAGTACAATGCGCGGGCCCGCTCCTGCGGACTGTCCTGCACCTGTGGCAGCATGTGGAAAGCCTCCTGAACTCATTTGCGGGGACGTTAACGGTGGGATTTTTTGGTGTCAAAATAATTTTATAAATTGGCGCCAATTTTTACGATGATATTGCTTCGCTGATTTTTCACCATTATGTTCGCCGCGAACGAAACGCAGGACCTGCTCATACGATGGCGCGAAAACAGGATCGAAACGGCGAGAAGATGCGGCCTGACGAGATTTCCCAGCGCATTATGGCGGATATAAATTCTGGCGTTCTGCGCAGGGGAGAATGGCTGAAGCAGATTGATCTTGAGCGCCGCTATGACTGCACGCGGATCAAGGTCCGCGACGCGCTGACCTATCTGCAATCAAAGCGGCTGGTGGAGCATATCCCCAATCGCGGTTACAGGGTTCCCGAGCCCGACGCCGTGCGCGAAGGCCAGATTGGCGAGGTGCGCGCGCTGCTTGAGGCGCATGCAGCGGGCGATATCATCAGCCAGGCCACAGATGCCGATATCGCCCGGCTTAGGGAGCTTGCCGAGGCATTTCGAGAGGCCGCATTCAACGGAACCTCATTTGCACAGATCGAGGCCAACTACGCCTTTCACGGTGTCCTCTACGGTTTTTGTCGCAATGAGGTGCTGCGTGAATTGATGCTTGACATGCGTCAGCAGGGCCCTGCCGCCCCGGTGGGGCAATGGCAGACGGTCGCCCAGCTTCAGCGCGCGACGCAGGATCATTTTGACATTGTCGATGCGATCGAGAAGCGCGACCTGGATCTGCTGCGCAGATGCATTTCCGAGCACATCACCGGTTTGGGACGAGAAGAAAAGAAATCCGATGACGCTTGACCCGGTTCTCCGACGCATGCTCGACCGCTCTCAGCCCGTGGGCGGACCTCTTCTTCAGGATATGGCGGTAGACGATGCGCGCTCGGCAATGCGCGCCATGTTCCGCAGCAATGGCTATCCGATTCGCCATGAGGTCGACGTGGTCCATATCCCGGCTTCAGACTGTCGCGGCACCTTCGATATTCACTTTTATCGACCCGACGGGGAAGGCCGGCCGCAACCGGCCATTGTCTACTTTCACGGTGGTGGTTTCGTGCTCGGTGATGCGGAAGCCTATGATGCCCATTCGCGGGCTCTGGCGTACCTCACGCAGGCGGTGGTGATTTTCATCGGTTATCGTCTGGCACCTGAACATCCGTTCCCGGCTGCGGTAGAGGACGCTGCGGATGCGATGGAGTGGCTGGCGGAGCACGCTGAAACCCTGGGTCTCGATCCTGCAAGGTTAGTTTTGATGGGGGAAAGTGCAGGTGGAAATCTGGCGGTGAATGCGGCTCTGCATGCACACCGCACCAATTGCCTTTCCCTTCGCGGTCTCACGCTCATCTATCCAGTCACCGACATGCGGCCCTTCATCGGGGAGGATCCGATTTATCCATCCGTTGCGACTTACGCGAAAGGCATGAATCTGGATACGGATGAGATGCGCTGGTTCTGCGAAACCTATTTGAAGGCGCCTGATGAAGGCGCACTGCCGGAAAACACGCTTTTTTCCCAACCGGATCTGTACCTGCTGCCGCCCACGCGGATTTACAACGCCGAGTGTGACCCCTTGCGCGATATGGGGCTCGCTTTTGCCACGCGCCTCATTGAAGCGGGCGTGGATGCCCAGGCGGAATGCCTGCCGGGTATGTTGCACAGCTTCATGTGTCACGGTGGAATATCTTCTCGGGCTTTGAGGCACTTCTTTTGTATCGTGGAAGATATTTCTGCGTCTCTGGCCTGATCCCGCCACCAGCCCCAAAACCAGCAACAACCGCACCACCCACTCACAAACCCGCTTGACGCCGGGCCGCGGGTCGCGGATTAATGCGCGCTGCGCGGGTATGATGTAATGGTAGCCTGTCAGCTTCCCAACTATCGCCGCGAAATATTATCCCATATTTATCAGTAAGTTATAAATCTCTTCGCGCCTTGGAGTGCGCCTGGAATTCTGGCCTGCAGGGAAGGAAACGGCCCCAGTTTTCCTTTCGACAAAATCCGGAAAAGCTTGTGGTCTCAAGGCGGTCATTGAGCCGGAGTTCTCTACCCGCCGGGCAAGCCTGCCGACAGTAATCGAACCACCTCGGAATCCTGCCAAGCCTTTTCCGTTGTCTGTTGTGATCAATCAGGAGGATGGTCGCCGCAGTCAAAAGGAGTTTGTCAAATGGCAGCGAAGAAGCAGGAAGCAGAGAAGCAGTCGGTTGTTATTAGTGAAGACGATGCGAAGGCCATCGAGCAGGCAATCGCACAGGGGCAGGCGTTGATTGCGCAGGGTAAAACCAAGGTCGATGCGTCGATGGCGATTTATCGCGCTCTGAGCACTCAGCCGCAGGAAACCGTTGTTTCAGCGATGATAGAGGGAGCGGGCCTGACACCCAAGGGCGCATTGACGTATTGGTACAATTGCCGCCGAAAATACGCCAAGGAAGCGAAAGGCTGATCGGCCCAATCGAGGGTAACAGAATGGATTATATAGAAACCCCAAAATATCCCGGCTGTTACCCTTTAAAAATAAATATAATAATAAAAATATAAAATGAGCGAAGCTCCTTCACTGCGTGAAGGGATTCATGATTCAAAAATATTTTATAATAATCGGTCGCTGCGAATTTAATCGCGTAATTTAATTGGTTGGGTTGCCCCTCCGTTGAGCAATCAATTTCATCTTCTCGTAGATCCCGTCATCTATTCGATAGACATAAACGGTTTTCCCATCTGCAGTCGTTTTTCTTGACCGCTGCTTCAAACCAATCTCTTTGAGGAAAAAACCAAGCTGGCTGAATGGCTTCGACCGATAATCGCTGCGCAAATCACGTGCGAAATTGATCCTGTAGCGGTGCTTATTCTCGTCAAGGAACGCGACAAACCCCTCCATGTCGGATGAGGACAGTTCTTTCGTGGTGTCAAATTCCCCCTCTCGGTATAGGCCGACCAATTCCATCACTTCTTTGATCATAAAAATCTGCGGATGGAATGCGTTGTAGGAGTCCAACGAGAGGGTGTTGCCGGATTGCGCATCTGACATTTTCCCGAGTATCGATATCATCTCGTAATCGCTGATCAGTTCAAAGCCATGTACAATCCTTCGGAACCGCCCCTTGTCATCCAGTTTGATCAGCTCATTGGTCAAATCCTCTTTGTAAAAGCGCTCGATTGACGTGCGGGCGAGTGCGGCCGCTTCTGTTTCGGAGAGCTGCCGCCCAGCGCGGTGCCTCGCTTGAACATCCTCAAATTCGTTGTCATCCAAGCGATCCGCCATCATCAGGCGATCCGCATACTCCTGCGCGCTCAATGAGGCGCCATGTTTAAGGAGCTCAGCACCGGCAATAACTATATGGTCGTCGGGTTCGGTCTGTAGAACCGTGAAACCCTGCCGTTCCTTGTAGTCGATGAAATTGTTTCGGAGGTCGTTCATCGACGCGCGGTTCTGCGTCAAAATCGGGGTAACAAGCTGGAGCAACGGATCGCTTTTGGCGAATACCGGCTGCCCATATTGATCCAGTCCGGTCAGCAAGTGCTCCATCAGGTCTGACTGCACAGCATCGTTCATCACAGTATCTGCGCACGTGTCATAGAAATGCCTGCGCCCCGATACGTAAACCTTGATGGCCTTCGGGTGCCTAACTCTGGAAAGCTGCTGGTCGCAGTCGAAATGGCTTGTGATGCCATTTTCAAACAACCCGTAGACGACGTCAAAAATCTGCTCGTTATCTGGAAACGATATGTCGACGCCCGAGCTGATCGAAGGAGAAGCAAAGACGGCATCGTATTTGAGGGATTGTATCGCTGGATCACCGAGGAAGTCCTTGACCTTATCGGTGTTTGTCGTCGCTGACGTGATCAGGATCGATTTCTTCTTTTTGCCGAAACGTTTGGTGATCGAGGCGTGAATTTTGTCGACGGTGGTCTTTGAATTCGACGTGACAAACACCTTGTAGCCAGCATTGACTGAGGACTCGATGTCTCCGGCAATCGCTTTGCTGCTGGGGTACATCTCAATTTTGCGTCCTGCACTTTCATGCTGGTTGATGCACAACTTGATTGGGGTGTCTTTTTTGACCTCGCGCGCCCAAAGCGAGATGTTGTTGAATGAAATCCAGCCCAGATCAGCATCCAGCGCGATCACATGTTTTGCCGAGGCAATCAGCTGCCGTAAGTGAACGAAAATACGTTGCCGTTTGCTCGATATCGTATCCGACAGAAAATGCGCCAGAACCTGCTCTGATTCATCAATCAGCACATAGTCATACTGCTTCAGTCTTTGAACTCGCTGGATGCTATCCAGTGAAATGCCGTAGAATTCCCGACCGTCCGTTCGTGTCTGCGGGTTTTCAATCTCATCAAGGTAACAGTCCAATCCGAGCCGATCACACATTTGTCTGATCAGCGAGCGGCGATGTCCAATCAGCAGTACAGATTTGGCTTTCTTGCTGATGATCTCTTTCAAAAACTCCGTCTTTCCGGTCCCTTTTGGGCTTTTGATAAAGGTGACGCCCGGGTTGGCTGGCGCAACAGAAACATATTGCTGATTGAGGAATTCAATCTCTCCGGGCCGTGTTTCAGGGCGCCAGAAAACCTCATCCAGTTCGTCGGATTTATCAGCGGCGATCTTCTCTGCAGCGTTTTGGGCGGCATCATCAAACGAATAGAAATCGAAGCGATCCGAGTTCGACGGCCAGAAACTCGCTTCACACGCTGAGCAATGGATACCATTGATGCCGCGCTGGCTGACTATCACGAAGGCGCTGGGGTTGGTGTCGTGGTGGAACGGGCAGTAGATCGTTGTGGACCGCGCAAGCTCCTCCAATCTGGCTTCACGATTATCGGCCGTGCGCACTGACTGGTCTGGTGCAACGGACTTCAAGGAGCGCTGGGTTCTCTTCTCCGATGTCTCAGCGCCATGACTCGTCGTCACCGCATTGAAACTCTGGTCGATCAGTTCGTTGACCTGATCTCGGCACAACCCGCCATCAAATACAGTGATGTCGGCTTTGTCATTGCCGAAGAAAATTCGAACCGGATCGGTGGCAGCAGTGTCTCCACCTATTCTGAGCGCAAGGGAGCGTGTGAGCGCGCGAAACGCTTTTGCATCGGTGATCGGTTCTTCCAGTGCGAAAACGATGCGAAACCGATGCACCTCTTCAGTGTGGCTCGCTGTCGTGTAGATCATCGTGGCCGACTGTTCGACGATGTGGATGTTCGCTGCGTCATCAAGGCTGATACCAGCGTCGACATCGACCGAAACGAACCCGCCGCTCTGAAAGTTCGATGTTTTTCGATTTCCAGAAAACTGCGCGCTGTATGCGTAACCACTCAGAATCGCACCGGCCAATTCTTCAATCGTGACCTCTTGCGCCGTCCAACCTTCAGTGAAGGCCATTGTGTCATTGCGGTCGTTCTTGTTGATCAGGCGCTGATTAATTGAAACCGGCAACTTCTTGGTTAGCCAGGACATGCTTCCCCCATCAGTGCTGTACGACCAAAGGCCGCCCAGAGGTTGAAACGATAGCATGCGTTGCCCTGCGCACAATATCTGACGAAGGAGCTCGCGGAGGTTGTTCCATGACCCTGATAAAGCGCCCGAATTCCCGCTTCTGGTATGTGCAGTTCCAGATCGACAACCAGACGTTTGTCCGCTCGACCAAGACAGCCGACCGCAAGGTCGCATCGAAGATCGCCGACAAGATCAGGTCGGATGTTCAGCAGTCGATGCTGCTTGGTCAGACGAAGACAATCACATTCGGCGAAGCAATGCGCCGCTATGTGGATTCAAAGAGCGGGACACCAAGCCATTCCAATCTGTTGTCCATCGAGAAGACCGCTCTGAGGCTGATCAGGGCGGCAACGCCTCTCGAGGCTGTGACCTCTTGTGTCATCGAGCAATATGTCAGCCGCCGCGCCAGCCAAGGCAGAAAGCCGCAAACAATCAAGCACGGGGTCAATTGCATCGTGGCTGCGATCAACAAGGCGCGAAAGGATGGCTATCGCTGCCCACCGATCGATCCGCCGCAGGTCAAGGTTCCAAACAAGCTGGTCCGATATTTGTCAGTCGCCGAGGAAAAGCGATTGCTTGCCGAACTGGACCCGGATGGCCGGCGCAATGGTCTGCCCGATAGCAAGAAGGCGAGGGCGGTGCTTCAGGACAATTACGATCTGGTCGTCATCCTGTTGGATACCGGTGCGCGGTATAGCGAGATCGCAAACATCCGCTGGCAGCAGATCAACCTTTCAGAGCGCTCAATCGACCTGTGGCGTTCCAAGGTTGGCAACCAGAGTGTGCTGTTCATGACGGATCGCGTGGTCGAGATTGTCGAGCGCAGATGGCGTTCGCGAACCGGTGAGTATGTGTTCACCAACAAGGCTGGTGGTCCGCGAGGATATTCGGCGATTGCGATCCGCAAGGCGTTTCGGCGGGCAGGGCTTGCGGATTGTTCGATCCATACGCTTCGCCACACACATGCAACTCGCCTAATCCAGAATGGTCTCAGCGTTTACGAGGTGCGGTCGGTGCTTGGTCATTCCGACATCAAGACAACGCTGCGATATGCTCATTTGGAGCAGGCTGCGGTAACGCAGAAAGCGCGAGACGTGATCAACAGGTTTGTTGCGGCTGGGTGAAATGTGACGGTGTGCTATGTGCCGGTTAGCGTCCCCACTTCCACCGTTGATTATGTATTGCAGAGGGTCGGTCGATTGTTTCGCATACATATTGCGAACCCCACATTGTCCGCGAAGCTACTCTAGGCCGGACTGCAATAAAATCCTCTACGCCAGACCTTTGATTGTACCGATCGTTTGGATTATCCTCGACATGCTATCGTGCTGACTCTCTTTTGTTTAAGTTTCGAAGAGCGCTTCCAAAGTTCAGCTCAACTGGTTAGATTTTGGCATGTCTATGCTGCCCCGACCAACAGCCGAATCGATCCTGGCACAATATGAAAACCTCCTTTTGCATGACGCAAATGAGGCAGAAACGCGTGTTAAGGTGATTACTGACGTCCTCTATCATGTGCTTGGCTGGACCCATTCAGACGTTCACAACGAAGAGCGCGTTTCTGAGGACGGATTAACTACTTGGGCCGACTATACAATCAGAACTGGCATGACTGCCGTCGTTGTCGAAGCAAAACGTGTTGGGGTTACCTTCGCCGAGGTGCCTGATGCCCGCAGGACGCGGCTTCGGGGCAAAATCATGACGGGGGCTACGGGTGAAGCGATCCAACAAGCCCGAGATTACGCACGTAAGCTGAGTTTGCCATTCGCGGTTGTTACCAATGGGAATAGTTGGATTATTTTTCCGGCCAGTCGGGTCGATCAAGTGCGTTTTGCCGATTCGTCTGCGATCATTTTCCCCACGTTGAGATCGGCATTGTATACTGACTTCGCCGAGTTTACCGATCTTCTCTCTCGCGATGCAGTGATTAATGGAAGCCTTGAAAATGAGTTGCTAGGCCGCATTGAGAATCAGATTGAAGATCGAAGACTTAATCGCTTCTTCCCATCCGGGTTCTCTAAAATCACTCGTCATAGCCTCTATCCATTAATCGAGGACGCAATCGTCACTGCATTCACGGAGGACATAGTCAACGCGGACCCGGAACTCTTGGCGAAAATGTATGTTCAAACGCCTGATCGCATGCGCTTCGACAGCCGTGTACGAATCCACATTTCAAAGCGCGAGATTCCTTCCCAAAAGGCTCCTGTTAGAGCCCTCCGTGACAAGGGAGCGCGGCAGGTGACTAGCCGCATCGCGGAAGCTGGGAATCGAGCGCGTCCGATCGCTATGCTTGTTCTCGGTCAGGTTGGTGCAGGTAAGACAACATTCCTCAATTATACCCGCAAAGTCAGTGCCGCGACGGTATTCGAACCACGAAGTGATCGCCCCTATCCCCATTGGTTCCATGTCGACTTCAGGTCGTTCTCTCCTCAGGAGTCCCCACTTGATTTCCTCGTGGCTGCGCTGATTAACGGAATTAATTCGGATCAATTCTTGTCCGATTATGAGCGATGCGTGAAGCATGCGTACAAAGACGAGATTGATGCTCTTTTCCGTGGGCCACTTTTCCTTCTCAGCGATGATGATACAGAGAGAAAGCGCAGGATCAGTCAATTGCTGATGGATGATTTCAGCAAAGGGCTTCCCTATGTCGAAAAGGTGCTGAAGTACGCAGCGAGTGGAGCAGGTGTCTTTCTCGTAGTAGATAACATCGATCAATTCGAAGATTCCAATATCCAGTCAGCAATATTCTCTGATGCAATGGCATTGGCACAGAAAATTGGAGCCAGCCTGATTTCTTCGATGCGGGAAGTGACTTATGTCGAACACAAAAATAGTCCAGTCTTCGATGCTTTTGATTTTGACCCGATAAGCATTGAGCCGCCGCTCGTTGACGCTGTGCTGGCTCGGCGTTTTTTTGTCGCACGCCAGCTGCTAGAGGGCAAATCCGGTGAATTTACAGCAGAGAACGGTGCGGAAGTTAAAGTTGAAAATCTCCCAATTATTATAGAGCTTGTCCAGAGTTCCGTTCTGGGTACGGCCATCGGCAATCTTATTGACGTCTTGGCGACCTCGGACATTCGGCTCGCTTTGCGTATGACCCGAGAGTTTCTACAGTCGGGCTGGACAGCCTCTGGCAAAGCGCTGCGAATATACGAAAGTACCGGAAAATATGTGATGCCGCAGCACGAGGCGCTGCGGGCAATTATGATCGGGACCCAGACGCAATACTATGAAGAGTTCTCTGTCGTTGGGAATCCGTTTGACAGCCGCCTCGCCAAAACCGAGGCGCAAATGCTAAGACTGTACGTGCTCTCGGCAATCGTCAGTATGAGCGGGGATGCCTCATTCCGGCATCTGGAGGGGACTGAGATTCGGAGAATTTTCCGAATACTCGGCTTCGGAGATGATTTGACCGCTCGTGTGCTTGAAGATCTCTGCCGGTTACGGTTTATTCACACAACTTCTCATACGCCACCAACATTTGATTCTAAATTCATAGTCAGTCGGCTCGGCGCATATATAGTGCGTTATTTCTTATCTGACATGATGTTCCTCGAGAACGTTATGATGGATACATTCATTCCAGACGAAAAAACTTGGCATTTGCTCCGCAGTCAGACTGATGCTGTTTATGGTGAGCGCGATGTCGTACGGAGGCTGCACTTAAGGCGTACACGAGTTCAAACGTTTTACGATTATATGACTGCGCTATTTACGCCGCTGCGCGACGACTCCAGTCGTCGTGGTTTTTCCGCGGCTTGGTGCACTCACCCGCTTGAATCCTCTCGCAACCAATTGTTGTCAAACCTGCAGCGAGCAGCAAGAAGTGCTGAACGAAATTACGGACAAAACGGAGCGGGCACTTAAATGCGTTGTTATTCTATATTTTTAGAATTTTTTCAGACGTTTTATTGAGCTGTCTTATTTAATTAGAGCGGTAGATGATTGTGATTTTGTTCCACCTGATGCGCAATCAGCTGCCCGCTGTTTCAGTGCGCGCCGCCTTTGCCACTTCTTATTGAGGTCGCTACTGTAAGATTCCATGCCGAGATAGAGTTGCTGGGTATAATCGGCTAGCTGCCGAAGGTTTTCCATTCTTGCCCTCCCAAGAGAGGCGATTTCGGCCTGCTTGCCTCCCTTAGCCTCCCATTCTGACTTCAGGTCGTGTGCTGCGAATAGTTCGGTACCCGTTAGGATAATGACAGGCGCTCGTGTACGGCGCTGCTGTGTCTGGAATTTTCTCCCCCAGGCGGCAAACTTTTTCAATCGCGCGATTTCCTGGCGTGTGAGCTCGCTCGCTTCTTTCATTGTGGCGAAGACAATGATCGAGGCGGGAAAGCGCTCAGCCAGAGCCTTCATTCTTTCAATGTCCTCTTGCGTGAACGCATCCCGACCAAAACTCTTCACCTCACCAAATACCACTTCGGTAGGGTGGTCGGTGCCGAAGAGTTGCTTGCGCTGATACCAAAGAATGACGTCAGCTTCCGCTTTCTGTTTCGGTCCGAGTTCCAACTCTTGTCCGGCCGACCACGTAATTTGAGCGTGGTCCATTTGTCCGATAACGTCGGCAAAGAAGCGCAACGTCAGCGCTGCTGCGTAACCTCCACGCGCGTAGTCTGGGAGCGCGAATGGGCCAACGAGGCGGTAGGACCAACGAGTATGCTGGCTAGATGTCGGGTCAATGATCGGGAAGGAGAACGATTGTAGGCACAGGCCGCATTGTACCCGATAGCCGAGCTCTTTAAGCGGGTGCCAGCTCCAACTGGAACATTTTTCACATCTGATTTCGAGGCCGAGTTCAACCGCGTTGTGCTGAACTAATGTGTCGAAATTCCTCTGTCGCCAAATATCATCTTTGGTGGCGTTGTGGATACGGTTCTGAAATGCTTTGCAATGTAGGCTCTGCGAGCCTGACTTGCGCGATATTTCATCTAGAAGCTGAACTATCTCCACATGAGCTATACTTCTGACTCCCCAAAAACCGCCGAGTGTTTGGATGATCTGCTGCGTGGCTCGCCCGGCATCAGACTGGGAAGATTTCACGTTTTGCGTCTTTAACCATTCCTGAATAGCAGCTGCACCGTCCGACAATCGCCAGAATTGCGAAACGCCTCGGAACCTTGGGAAGTCGACTAGGCCTTCGGTTGTGGCTAGCAAATCTTCCGCAGCAAAGTTCAAGCGGGTGAAGAGCCCATGCCGATGGTTTGTTGGATAGACCGTAGCAATTTGATCATTAAGTCCCCAATCCCGCAGGTTGACCACGTTTGCCCATCGATGTTCGTTTCCAAATTCCGACGCAAACTCCGGATGCAGCCCTTCAAACCTTAGATCGGGCTTATGGGGATCGATTGACAAATCAAAGGTTTTCCTGTCTGCCGACAGCGTTGGTCGCATTTCGCGCATATAGAAATTTGGTGAGGGCCGCCACAGCTGTGGGTACCAATCCTGGCGGACATTCGCCCCTTCAATCTCGACTCTGAAGTGGTCGCTATATATTTGATCCAGAACATCTGTTGGAATGGAGCGCGCAAACATCACGTGCGGCTGGATCATTACCCCGTGAGGATTGCCAGGAAGGGGCCGATAATTCAGCTCAACAAACTTCTTCGCGAAAGCTGATAGGTCGCCCGCCCACTGCATAGGGATTGGCAGAACATTGCTGCGAATGGCGCGAAGATTCCAGAAGTCAATCAAGTCCTGAGGTTTTGTCGCATCTAGTACAAATAGCGCTGGGTCGCTATGATCGTGATAGTCAATGGTAAGCTTTGTGTGACCCATGCGGAGTGCTGATAGCCTACCCAATCGGAAGAATTCGGCGAGCGCATTACCATCCAATACGCTGGTCTCGGGATCGAAAACGTCGATGAAAGTCTTCTCAAAGTGGGAGAGGTTATCGGATATTGGGAAGTCGCCTGCCAGGCAGGCGCTGAAGGCCTGAAATGGCTTCTCCCGCGTAGCGACGTGTACAATTCCATGCTCATGCCGCCGTGTGAATTGGAACTCTTTGCGATAGAGCTCGCGGTAGAGATCCAGCACACTGAGGCCGTGGCCACGTTGATCGCGATCTCCGTCGCGCGTCAGAACATCATTAAGTTGAAGCACGCGGTCATCTTCAAATCCCAATCCGTCGGCTAGACCCGACGAAGCCTCTACGAGAAAGTCGGGCTCAAAAAAATCTAGATAACCATTGATGACCTGTGTCGCGGTTTCATTCACGGAACCATGCCGATCCCACCACGGGGGTATTCTCTTGATAGACGGGATAATGGGATTGAATTTACCACCCCAGAGACAAGTGTTGACACGAAAAATCTCCAGAAGAGCATCTGCATCTGTAGGCCGAACAAGAAACCCAAACCGTATCGGCCTAAGGCGAACAGTCACGCTCATATGAGACATATGCTTCCTCGCACCTTTGCTGCGCTCCAATCTTTAACATAGATGATTTATGCGTCTCTCCTATTTGGTATGGAAGCATCACATGCTGAACTTCAGCTACCGCGAGGAGCCACCGCTTGCGGCCTAAGCGTCCTGACCGGTTCCGAAGTATGGGCAACGCCAGAAAGCAGCCAATGCACGCCTGCTGTTTGAATCGCTCACACTGGATAAGATCATCTCAATGATGCGACGCCGAAGTGATTTTTCTGAAAGCGGTTCCATTTCTGACCTCTCTGAGCGCTCCCCACAAACTTCGAAGTCCTCCGTGGCCATCGTTATCGAGCTAGCCAATAAGCTTCTGCAGCTTCGGCGCAGGTCTCCGCCCACCGTGGAAACCACGGCGCAGCATCAGGCAATTTGTCAGGTGGTACGGTTTCCGTCTTCAGGCCACTGAATTTCCAGCAATCAGCACGATGATGATGTGTTGGTTTTGACCAACCCAATCAGCTCGCCTTACGCCGACCTGGCCTTAGCGGTTCTGGTCTTGGTGTGCCTGCGGCAGGCTTGGCGAACAGTTGCGATATGTGCACGTCGAGTGCAGCGGCAAGGCGATCCAGTGTTGCAATCGTCGGATTGCGCCGGCCTCTCTCCAGATAGCCGACATACGCGCGCTCGACATTGGCGATCAACGCAAGCTCGTCCTGAGAGATTTTCCTCTCAACACGCAGCCTTCGCAAATTCCAACCAACAAGCTCTTGCACATCCATGGGCGGAAGCAATCACTTGCGCTTGAATAAAACCACGTATTATAGGACCATGAATTAAGCGCAAGCCCCACTACCGCTTTTTCAGGAGAGCCAAATGCAAGAGACGTCTCAAGCAACAACAATCGAATGCCCCTACTGCTCCGAACCGATCAATCCAAAGTCGAAGAAGTGCCGCCATTGTGGTGAAATCCTCGATCCGCAAATGCGTGATCTGGAACTGCTGAAATCGCAACGCAGCAATCCAAATGTGTTCATGAATGCTGGTGGAGCGGCGGCGGCATCTGCATCATCGGCGGCAGCAGGTGAGGGCGCAGGGCTTCGCAGGTTCCCGCATTGGTTTCACATTCTGCTGTCGTTGATCACCAGCGGACTTTGGCTCCCCGGCTACCTGCTGATGTATCTGTTCCGCAACAAGCGGTACTACTACTGACGTCGTTGAGCTGACTGGAGCCGTAGCGGATGCTCTGGCCCATGGTTCAAGAGCACTTATTGAAGACAGGCTCAGATACAGGGCCTGTTCCTGATCTCGTGCGTTTCATTGCAGGTGACTTCACGCCGTCGATCATGGCGATCTGGCAGGGCGATACTGTTGCCGACTATCTATTGGCGTCGTCTGCGCAGCGTCATGTCTGGCATGCGGTGATTGCTGCATTCGATGATCAGTCACCGCCCCATTCTGAATTGCGCTGGTGGCTTTCCAGAACACGGCGAAAACACCTATTGCGCGAGGCATTCGGCAATTGTCCGCCGGGCATGGTGCAGCTGCTATCCAAACTCGGACCGCGCTCGCAATCTCCGGGTTTCTATCGTGCCGCATATCAGGCGATGAACCGGCGGGACAGCCTCAGCCGCGTATTGCAGCATTCAAGCCGGATCGACCCGCGTCTGGTCTTTGAGATCGCCATGCTGCCGACCGATCCGTTCACCGCACGTCTTGCCAGTCACGCGCTTCGAAGCAATGCGCCGCTGTTTCAGGTCGCCGAAATCTGTTGGCTGGGGCGGCGTGTTGCTGCGCTGACAGGCGATCAATCCGTTCTCAATGCGGTCTCTGGTGCCAGCAGTCCTTTTGGTGTCCTTCGCAAGATGATCGCAGCATTGCCGTTCCCCGAGGCTCCATGGCTGGTTGATGGGCTTGTGCCTGTCAAAACCTCAGCCGAGCTCGCACGAGTGGCTCGCGAACTTGAAAACTGCCTGACCGATCACGATCAATTCTATTCCGCATGCCTCGATGTGCAGGCGGGTGTCGCCTTCTATTACCAGGTGCAGCAGCCGGAGCGCCTGTTGCTGAAGTTCACGCGGCTGGGCCGTCTTGGCTGGTTCCTCGATGAATGTCGCGGTCAGGCCAATCGGTATCCATCACCCCAAGAGATTGAGCAAATCATAGAGCGCTTGTCAGCACGCGAAGACGTCTGGTGCGAGCGGCTGAATTATCAAATTGTCTAGGAAGGATGTGCGGTGAATATCTCGGCGTCTGCAAAGCAATCATCAAGGCGTAGGCAATGTCGTGTCGCGATGTCCGCAGTTCAATTCGAGGCATGGCTGAAACATGTCGGCTTCAGCGATCGTCGCGCTGCAACAATTTTGCAGATATCTAGAGCAACCGTCGCGAAATACCGTAGAGAAGGCGCACCGGCGCATATTGGATACGCTTGTACGGCGATAGCGCTGGGGCTTCCGATGTGGGAGTCTTATACAAAATCAGCCGGCGAATGATGGATATGGATTGGGTAAGACGGCAAATATTGGTGCTGCTGCTCGCAACGGTGTTCGTCGGTCCAGTATCTGCCGGCGACCAATTCGACTGGATTCCGCAGCCTTCTGAGCCGGATCAGGAGCGGTTGGAGGTTGATTTGGGGGAGCGTCCGAAGTGCTATCCGACAAGGGGGGTGGGGATTGCCGAGACCGCAGAGGATTACTATGCGTCCTGTCAATCCGAGCCGGTTGGGGAGATGCTTCGGAGAGGTTTGAAGAAAAGCAAAAATCCGTAAAAGTTGTATATGGGTGTGGGGGTAAGAAAAATTAAGGATTCACAATATTCTATATTTATAAAATAAAAAAATTATCAAAATGAGCGTAGCTCCCCTTCACTGTGTGAAGGGATTTTTGTTTCCTTTTTCACAATTTTATCAATCCCTTCAAAAAAAATCACCTAAAAATTTGGCCCAATCGAGGGTAACAGAGTGGATTATATAGAAACCCAAAAATATCCCGGCTGTTACCCTCGATTGGGTGAAATTGGCATTGGGCGTCTTCAAAATATCAATTCAAAACCAAAGCAAGCATGAGCGCAGCTCATCTTCACGCAGTGAAGATTGTCATCGGTTTCTTTGCTTTATGAAGATTCTGATCTCTCCAAGCGGTTTTATCCATACCTGTGTGCAAGACGTGGCTGCGGAGCGTGGGCCGACCGCGCGCTTTGCGCTGTGGGCAGAAGGGATCGCTCTATTGGTGGGGGATCAGAGTGGTCCGCCCACCACGTTCCAGTGTAGTGGGCGGAGGGTTTCAGTGAACCGGCTCGAACTGAAATGGTTTGGCAGGAGTAAAGTCGGCTGAAACCTCGCCTGATTGAAGCTCAACCATGTCCACACCTAAATCTAACTTCCGCACTCCGGCTTCCTGAGAAAAATCCAGATTCTTCAGATCGACCCAGAAGAGGTTCGGAGAAATCGCAGATTCAACGTAAAACAACTTTTCTTTATGATCGGCTACTACCCGCCAGCGAGTTGTAGACAGGTTCGGCGCCTCTGGGGTGGTAATGCCATAAGGGACAGAAGCGTTTCGGATCACACTCATGGCAGCTGCTGCTGCGATACGCGGATCATCCGACTGAATCACCATGTCGATATAGGTATCGGCACGAGCAAAACGATCAGGAGAACGGGTTGAGCCAGGCAGTACCTCGCGTGGATTGACGTCCCGCCAGTAATCGACCACCGCTAACTGCTGATCATATGTGGGATCATTCGTCATGGTGCGGTATTCAGGGCCGTGGTGAATGACCAGTCTACCGTCGAGCCACTCCAGAATAGCACTGTCGCCGTTGGAGTCCGAGAGTGAAAGGTGCACTTTCGCCAAACGTCCGGGCTGATCGGGTACGTCGGCAGTCACCACGTCAAAAGGGTTGTTTTCCATATCAGCTACAGCTTCAGAAACACTGCCGTAGTTGTCTAGGAAATACTGCGCCCAGATCGCCAGCGACATTTGGGGAGTGGTGCCGTCACTTTCAGGATATTCAGACGCCACCAACCAAAGCATATTGGCTACTAAGCCAGCCTCATTCATTCCATCAACTGTGGAGATGTCATAGCCAGAAACAATCATGCTTCCGTATTTTGACGTCCATGTCAGTGAATTCTCGCCCGCTTCACCATTTCGGGACATGCCGCGCGGGAACACCCAAAGATTGGATAGCATCGGCAAACTCCAGTCCATAGAGCGCGCCGTCAAGATGCGTTTCTCGGGGCCATGATAGACCACGCGAGTACAGGCGTCGGCGATTGGTATTGAAGCGGCTGAGAGTGCGACTGCCAAGGTTAGGCTGCGCCAGAGAGAAATACTTTTTTTTAAAATTCTTCCATCCAATTTAGTGCAGTGACCACACCATAAAAATGGTGGTCACCTTCCGAAATAATGTTGATGGTTGAAGGCATGTTGGTCAAGGGCAGGTGATGGAAAAGAATAACAAGCTACTTTGACAAACGATTTGAGCCTCGGATGCGCCAACATGCGCATATCTCGCATCAATTATATGATCTGATAAGAGCGCGTCTCCCTCGGCTGCGTGAAAGGATTCCTAGGCTCCAGACTCGTTGATTAGAGCCAGAAGATCACTGTTGCAGCGAGAGCGATGGCGGAGAGGAGACCATTGGGCACCTGTCATAGCGCGTCGCAACACGCCGCCAGTCTTTGAGACGCCCGAACATGATCTCGATCCGGTTGCGCCGTTTGTAGCGACGTTTGTCGTATTTGCTGGTCTTGTTGCGGGATCTCCGACCCGGAATGCAGGGGGTGATCCCCTTCGCCTGTAACGCGTCACGGTACCAGTCGGCTTCATAGCCACGGTCGGCCAGAAGCCATTTGGCCCTGGGAAGCTCGTCAAGCAAGGCAGCAGCACCAGTGTAATCGCTGACCTGACCGGCCGTTATGAAGAAACTGATCGTGCGACCATTCGCATCCGATACGGCATGAAGCTTGGTGTTCATGCCGCCTTTCGTGCGGCCGATCAGGCGGCCCACGCCCCCTTTTTTACCCGCAGGCTGGAAGCCGTGCGGTGGGCCTTGAGATAGGTCGCATCGATCATGATCGTCTTGTGCTCTGCAGCTTCAGGCACAGCCAGGCCTTCCATCATCTGGATAAAGATGCCCTTGTCGCCCCAGCGTTTCCAACGGTTATAAAGCGTCTTAGCCGGGCCATATTCCTTCGGTGCATCGCACCACCTGAGCCCGTTACGGTTGACGAAGATGATGCCGCTCAGAACGCGGCGATCATCAACGCGCTGGCGACCATGGCTCTTGGGAAAATATGGCTGAAGACGAGCCATTTGCTCGTCCGTCAGCCAAAACAAATTACTCATCAGTCAGGCTCCTATACGCCCGTCTGAATCACAGCCATTTTTTTAAATCAATGGGTCCTGAGCCTAGAGATGAGCTCGAGCTACGCGGTATTTCGATGTCGTTTGAGAGATGTCTGACCAGCTTCATGGGCAAGTCCATTGAAGACGTAATAGCGACGGCTCGGGGGGGGGGCGATTTGCCTTCGAATTGGAAGGCTATCCTGTACGAGCGTGTGTTTGAGCGTTTGGGGCAGGGGGTAGATATCATCCCAGGAATCCCAGAGCTCATTGAGAGGCTGAAAGCAGCAGATGTCCCATTTTGCGTTGTCTCAAACGGCAGCGAGAAGAAGATGAAACTCATGCTGTCTCAACATGGACTTTGGGATGACTTCAAGGATCAATGCTTCTCCGCCCATACGATTGGGATTGCAAAGCCTGATCCTGGCCTCTTAAGACATGCGCTAAACGCTATAAACTGCACAGCGACCCGTTCTGTCCTTATCGAGGATAGTGAGATTGGGATCAAATCGGCAATCAACGCTAATGTGCCCTGTCTGGTCTACGATCCATCGGCCAGAGACGAGCCAGTGGTCGGCGTCTCAAGGTCGAGGTTTTCGTCTATGGAAGAAATCTCTTCTCATTTGTTTTCGTTTATTAACGCCCACTCGCCTCAGTCAGCAGCCCGAACGGCAGACCACAACACGGAACGCCCGCACTCGGCCTTGGATTACCAAACCCGGCTTATTACGCCCGAACCTTAACCACCGCAATCGCCCGACCCACTACGCGAGATGAAAGCTCCGCGCGTCGGACGATTGCTCAACCTGCGCCATCTGGCGCAAACACCAACCGGGCTCCGGTCGCGGCTGGATGAAAGTTCCGTGGCAGGTCAATGTCAGGACACAAGTGGAAGCAACTTCAAAGCAAGGTGGTAATGCAGGCGCAGTTTCGGTTGCAGCGCCTTTTTGCCTGTCAGTTCCGTGACCTGGGAGATACGATAGCGCACCGTGTTATGGTGTAGGTTCAACACCCTTGCAGTCTCCCGGTAGTTGCCATTGGCATCCAGGAAAACCCGAAACGTTTCGATCAGGTCGACACGGTGTTCCTTGTCATGGTCAATGAGTGTTCCAAGCCATTCATGGACGAAACGGTTCACGTCCGGCTGCATGGAACTTTTCGAGAAAAGCCGATAAAATCCGGTGTCATCATAAAGGAAGACTCCGCTGGTCTTGCTCGTGCTTCGGCCGTGTTCGAGCGCTTGCACCGCCTGCTCATAGGCTCGGTAGAAATGTTCCACCGCCGTTACCTGGCTGATGCCTGCCGACCACAGGACGTCATCAGCCCCGATCCCCTTTAGTCCTTTGTCCACCTGCTCCTTGAAAAAGTCGGGCTGGCAAAGCCCTTCATCATCCTCGGGAGCCATCAGCACAACGCGGTTGTTTGCGATCACCGCGGTGATGGTTTCGCCATGTTGGGAGAAATGCACCCTCAAGGCATTTGATAATCCAAGCAGGCGGTCGGCAGTGGCGTCATGAAACGCAACGACAATTCCCACATAGCGTGCATGAAGATGCCTGCCGATCGCACTGTAACGTGCGGTCAGAGCGGCATAAGTCTGCGAACCCAGAGTGCGGTCGATCAATGAAAGAACCAATTCGTTCTGTCGTTCGAAAATCGTGCTCTGATCGGCCCTGATCTGACGGACTTTCAGGGAGATGAGAACCTTTGCATAGCCCAGATGGTCGAGGTCTTCATTGGTCAGTTTGCGGTTCCGTTCTATCACGACGAGCGTCCCGGTCATTCCGTTGGACTGCTCAAAGGATGTGAAGACGATGCTCGTGTTATGCCCGGTTCTGCGGGTAAACGTTTTGTGGGATTGTATGGTTTCGCTTGGCCAGCCCTCTTCCTCCAGAAGAGCCCGTGCATCGGCAATATCCTTGCTCGGCTCGCTGGGAGCATGCAGCACGAGGCCATCCATCGGGCTGGAAACAATCACCGGATTGGCCAGCAGAGCATTGAGGTCATCAAGCAGATCCTGAAGCGTCGAATCGACCAGCGATAGTTTCCCCATTCTTTCGCCGAAGAGTTCAGATTGGGAAACACCACCCGCCTTCGCCTCGAAATAGTTCGACATGATCGGTGTGATGATTTCGACCCATGCCACATCTTCTGGAACGACAATTATGGGAAAGTTGAGGGCGTTGGCACAGTCGATCATCTTTTGCGGCACGCGTTTCATGTAACGGTTGAGTTTCAGGCCGAGACCCGACGCCCCATGCTCAACGAGTTCTTCGACGAAGTGATCGAGACTGTGGCGCAGTTGCAGCAGGGGGTAGGTCGAAGTCAGAGCGAGTTCCTCACCCCGCAGCCAGCGTACGGCGTCCGGTGCATCAAGCACCGTTGCGGTTTTGACGACCCGGTCCACGCCCTCATGTCCGGCGAGGAGAGAGCCCTCCTGCATTGCCAGCAGGGCCAGAACCTTTCCGATTGTCAACACCATGCTCTTGAAACCCCGCCCCATGCGCAACCCGCACGCACAGACAACCTTACAGAATTGTATCCAAAGTACAAAGAAATTTGCCGGCGTTTCATGATGCTGGTCAATAGTTTTCCGGCTTCCGAATCGATACGCTCCCAGTAGGCTTAAGGGGGGAAGCAGTTGAATCCTAACAATCCGGTGGCATCGCCGGCGCGGCTTGATGCGCTTGAATTTCTTCAGCAAGCCGTGCGCTGCAACACCATTTCATCGACCGGCAATGAGATCGTCCTGGCCCGCATGATCAAGGCGCGACTGGATGATCTTGGGATAGACTGCGAGATATTCCAGGAGAATGAGCATCAGGCAAATTTGGTTGCCACGTTGCGGGGCCAAGGGCGGGGGAAACGGCCGGGTCCACGCCTCGTCCTGAGCGGCCATCTCGATACGGTGCCGATCGGTGACGCCGCATGGACGCATGATCCCTTCTCGGCGGCGATTGAAAACGGTTGCATCTTCGGGCGCGGCACTGCCGATATGAAGGGGGGGCTGCTGGCGCTGCTGTTCGCGTTTGAGAAACAGAGAGACCTCGCGCCAGATCTTTGGAAAGGTGAACTGATTTTCGCAGCCACGTTCGGCGAAGAGGTCGGTGCGCTTGGCGCATCGACGATGGTCAGCAGGCAGCAAATCCCCGGATTTGATGCCATGATCGTCGCGGAGCCGACCGACAACCGTCTGGTCATCGCGCACAAGGGGGTGATGTGGCTTCGCGTGACCAGCTTCGGCAGAACCGCACATGGTTCGATGCCCGGCTCTGGTACAAACGCTGTCGACAAGCTCCATCTGTTCTATGAACGCCTCAAGTCCATCGATCTCGGTCCCACGACGACACCGTTGCTATCGGCGCCCACATTTGCGGTCACGACATTCAATGGCGGTGGTGCACCCAACGTCATACCCGACCTCTGTCAAATGACGATCGACATCCGGACGGTGCCCGGGCAGGACCAGCAGGGCGTTCTGACCCAGGTCGAAGCAATCGTCGATGCGCTGGTCAAAGAAGATCCTGAAGCGCGTTTCCAGGTGGAATGCTCACTCAACCTGCCCGGCTTGCTGACGGATGAGGAGGCCCCAATTGTCCGGATCAGCCAACAGGTTCTCGCAAAGATCTCCCCCGGCGCCGAAGTCGTTCGCGGGGCGCAGTACTTCACAGACGCTTCGGCCTTTGGTGCGCATGGCGATGACATCATCATTCTTGGCCCGGGTGCGCCGGAACAGGCCCATCAAACCGATGAGCATCTCGTCGTCGAGGACTTTTTCAACGCGATAGATATCTACGGAGAAATTATCGCGCAGTACTTCAGCCAAAACTAAAAAAGAAAGGGAACCCATGACTTATCTGGCAAAAACGAAAGCAACGCTTGCCGCCGCGTGGCTTGGCGCGGGACTGACGTTCGCTGCAGGCGCCGCGAATGCGGAAACGACCTTGAAGGTTGGCCATGTCTTTGCGGCAGACCACCCCTGGCAGATTGCTCTGGAGGGGCTGTCGAAGGATGTTTCTGAAGCAACCGGCGGAGAGGTTGTTATCCAGGTTTATCCAAGTTCCCAGCTTGGCGGGGACCGTGAGGTGGCCGAGGGTCTGCAGTTGGGAACCGTCGAAATGGGCCTGTTCGGCACCGGCGCTCTTCAGGTTCTGGACAAGCGTCTCATCATCGAGGAACTGCCCTATGCCTGGCCAACCCGCGAGAAAGCCTATGCTGCCGTGGACGGTGAACTTGGCGATGCGCTCGCAGAAATCCTGGCAGCCAAGAACATCAACACGCTGAGCTGGTGGGAAAGCGGCTATCGCCATATCACGAATTCGGCCCGCCCGATTGAAACGCCCGAGGACCTCAAGGGGATCAAGCTGCGTGTGCCTGAGGCCGAGCTGCGTCTCGATACGTTCCGTGAACTCGGTGCTCTTCCCACACCGATGGCATTCTCCGAGGTCTTCACCTCGCTTCAGCAGAAGGTCGTCGACGGACAGGAAAACCCGCTGGCAACGATCTATGCGTCGAAATTCTACGAGGTGCAGGAAAATCTGGCGCTGTCGGGACATATCTGGGGCTCGGCCATTCTCACAATCTCCAGCAAGGCCTGGGAAAAGCTGACGGATGAGCAGAAGACGATCCTGAGCGAGAAGGCCGAAATCTGGAAAGAGAAAGAGCGCGAGATGATCCGCGCGAGCGATGAGGAACTGCTCGCCAAGCTCGAGGCTGAGGGCATGAAAATCACGCGGCCGGATCCGGCGGCATTCCAGGAGATGGTTCAGCCGGTGTGGGACAAGTATGAAGGCGTCTTTGGGGAAGACCTCCTCGCCATCGTGCGCAAATACTCAAACTAGGTGAACGCGTGTGCAGGCCGGTGTCGCGCCGGCCTGCCGCAATTGGGGCTTCCGCGATGACGCAATACCTGCTTTGCGCCAGACAGCTTCTCGTCAAGCTGGTCCAGTGGCTTCTCATGCTGATGCTTCTGACCATGACCTGCGTGATGTTCGCGCAGATCATCTGGCGCTATCTCCTGCAATCGCCACTGGTCTGGTCTGAAGAACTGGCGCTTCTTCTCATGGTCTGGATGACGTTCCTTGGTTCGGCGCTGATGCTCGAGCGCAAGGAACATGTTGCCATCGACCTTCTGGTTGAATGGCTGCCGCCATCGCTCAACCGGCTGATGCAAATCATCGGTGCGTTTGTGGTGCTCACCTTCAATCTGGCGCTGACTTATGGCGCACTTCTCATCGTTGAAACCGCCAGAGAGGCAATCATGCCGGGCCTCAAGATTTCCAGCGCCTGGCAATATATGGGCGTCCTTATCGGCGGCGGACTTCTCGTGCTCGTCTCCATCGAAGCTTTGTTGCAGGCATTGTTCGGCACCGCTGAAACGCAGGAGCATCGTTCATGAGCATCGTTCTTTTCGTTCTGCTTCTGGGGCTGATCATCATCAATGTCCCGATAGCCTTTGCAATCGGCTTTGCCTGCCTGAGCTATCTTCTCGTCAAAGACATCAATCTCGCGCTCGTGGCGCAGCGTTCGGCGACCGGCATCTATTCCTATCCCTTTCTTGCGCTCCCCATGTTCGTGTTTGCCGGCGTGTTGATGGAGCATGGCGGCATCACGCAGCGCATGATGCGGCTCGCCAACGCCGTCATCGGCCATATCTCGGGCGGGCTTGCTGCGGTCACCGTGGCCGGCAGCGCCCTGTTCGGCGCCCTGTCCGGTTCCGCTATCGGCGACACCGCGGCCATCGGCTCCATCATGATCCCGGCCATGAAGGCCAAAAACTATGCAGCGGGTTTCGCGGCAGCCCTTCAGGGTTGCAGTGGCGTGCTTGCTTCGCTCATCCCGCCAAGCCTGACCATGGTCATTCTGGGGGCGACCGGAAACATCTCGATTGCCGGCCTCTTGATTGGCGGTCTGGTGCCTGGGCTCTTGATGGCATTGTCATTGATCATCGTATCCCTGGTGATCAGCCGCAGGCGTGGCTATGGCAAGGGCGAGCGCGCGACATGGCGCGAATTCGTGTCTGCGGTTTCGGATTCGGTGCTTCCGCTTCTGCTGCCGGTCATCATCCTCGGCGGCATACTGGGCGGTATCGTCACCGTCACGGAGGCTGCGGTTCTGGCCGTGGTCTACGCGTTCCTGCTGTCTGCGATCATCTACCGAGAGGTCAAGATATCGGACCTGCCGGCGATCTGCATGCAGGTGATGCGCATCGCGGTGCCGGTGCAGCTCATCGTGGCGATTTCCCATCTGTTTGTGTGGATCGTAGCGACCGAGCAGATCCCCCAGCAGCTCACCGCATTCTTCGCAGCCGTTGCGCCTGATCCGATGACGTTCCTGATCCTGCTCAACTTCCTGCTCCTGCTGCTTGGCACCTTCATGGAGAGCAATGCGCTGATCATCATTTTGATTCCGATCCTGATGCCGGTGGTCAATCAATATGGCATTGACCCGCTGCATTTCGGCGTCATGTTCGTGGTCAATCTGTGCATCGGGGCCAACACACCGCCACTCGGTGTTACGCTGATGACGGGTGCAAAGATCGCCGGAGTGCGGTTTGCCGAAGCATCACGGGCGGTGCTTCCGTTCCTCGCGGCCATGGTCATCGTGCTCATACTGACAATCCTGTTCCCGAAACTGTCGACATTCTTGCCGAGCCTGTTCCTCTAGACGAGGCCCGTGTGAGTCATTCAGGAGTTTGACGTTGGAAAAGACAGCCATCCAGATCAAGGAAAGCGATCACGTGGCAACCGCCACAGTCGAATTGTTGCCCGCAGAGACCGTCATCGTCTCGGGCATCGGAAATGGACGTCCCCTGAGGGTCGAGGAGAAGATCCCGCGCGGGCACAAGATCGCGTTGCGCGACATTGCGGCCCAGGAGGAGATCCACAAATATGGCGAGGTGATCGGGATAGCGACCGAGGCGATCCTGGCGGGCCATTGGGTGCACGTTCACAATTGCCGCGGCGCCAAGGGGCGCCGGTTCGATGAAATCCACGCGCGAAAGCAGGGTGAGTGACATGAAGTTCAAGGGCTATCGCCGCGCCGACGGCTCGATCGGCATACGAAACCACATTCTGGTCATTCCGACGGTCTCTTGCGTCAACCGTGTGGCGCTCGACATCGCTTCGAAGACCGGTGCGGTCACCTTCATGCATCCTTATGGGTGCACCTTCGATGCCGAGGAAAACACCACCACGGAGGACACGTTCATCGGCCATGGCCGCCACCAGAATGTGGGTGCTGTTCTGGTGGTGAGCCTGGGGTGCGAGACAGCGTCTGCCCGGCGCATCGCCGACGCGATTTCAACGACTGGAAAGCCGGTCGAAATGCTTATCGTCCAGAAGGAGGGTGGTGCCCGCTCGACGCGTGATACCGGCATCGGCATCGTTGAGCGCTTGAAGGGGCAGATCGCGGCCGAACCCGATGATGAAGGCGACGTCAGCGAGTTGATCGTCGCGCTGGAATGTGGTTCTTCCGATGCGTTTTCCGGGCTCACTGCCAATCCGGCAGTGGGAGAGGCGGCCGATATCCTCGTCGGAGCCGGCGGAACGGTCGTCTTGTCTGAGATCACAGAGATGGTCGGCGCAGAACGGGTTCTCTGGCGACGCGGGAAAACCGACAAAATCAAGCAGGATCTGATGACCCTGATCAAGGAGTACGAGATCGAGCTGTCCATGACCACGCAGGACGACAGCGGCGTCTTCATCTCGCCCGGCAATATTGAAGGCGGCTTGACGACCATCGAGGAAAAGTCGCTTGGCTGCATCTACAAGGCTGGCACCCAGCCCATTGTTCAGATCGTCAAATATGGCGAGCGGCCGACAGAGAAGGGCGTGGTCATCATGGATACGCCCGGCTTCGACATTGCCTCGGTCACGGGCAAGGTTGCCGGAGGCGCGCATATGGTGCTCTTCACGACCGGCAAGGGAACGCCGACCGGGTCGTGCATTGCGCCTGTGCTCAAGATCAGCTCCAACAACGATACGTTCAAAGCCCTGCGCGAGGACATCGATCTGAGTGCAGGCGATGTCCTTGAGGGAACCAAGTCACTGAAGCAGGTCGGCGAAGAGATCGTCGAACTGGTGATGGACACGGCGAATGGTCAACAGGCCAAGGCAGAGTATTTCAATATTCAGGAATTCGCCATCCCGAATGTCAGCGTGGTGCGCAAGGAAGTTATCCATCAGAAGCTGGCCGAACAGAACGATTTCCGGTTTCAGCAATGATGAAGCTTGCCTACATGTATGCCACGCCAGACGTGGAACCCGCCAGGGTGACCGCGGTTCAGGGCCCGATAGAGGCGGCAATGAAAAGCATTGCCGAAACGGGCTATTCAGGCGTCGAGCTTCTGGTGTGCGACCCGGCGCGGATCGACCGGCGAGCGCTTGCCACCGCCATTCGCGGTCAGGGGCTCGACATGCCGGCGGTCTGCACCGGCGAGGTTTACGGTCAGGACGGGCTTTCCTTCGCTGATCCTGATGCCAGCCGGCGGCAGAAAGCCATTGATCGCATGATGGCGTCGATGGACCTTGCATCCGAATATGGCGCGATGGTCAATGTCGGTCGGTTGCGCGGCCGGTATATCGATGGCGTCGCGCCACAACAGACGCTCGACTGGATCGGCGCGGCAATCACGCAATGTGCCGCCGCGTTTCCCGATGTTCCAATCGTGCTCGAGCCGGTCAACCGCAACTATGCAAATTGCCTGCTCACCACAGGTGAGACCTGCAGCTTCGTGCGAAGTCTTGGCGTCTCAAGCCTGGGCGTGATGCTCGACACCGCGCACATCCTAACCGAGCAGGAAACGGTGGCCGAAGCCATTCGCGCGGCCGGTGATCTCTTCTGGCATTTTCACATCACCGATTCCGACCGCTTGCCGGTCGGCGACGGAAGCTATGGCATCGACGCCGCCATGGGTGCAGTGATCGATTCCGGGTTCGACCGCTATGTGACGGTCGAGACATTCCAGATTCCTGATGCCGGTCACGCAATCGCTGCCAGTTTCGAGGCGATGCGGCCCTATATCCCCACCCGCGTCTGACGCGATTCATACAGAGGTTTCATCATGAAAATCGTTCGTTTTTCCCATCAGGGAATCACATCCTATGGGCTGCTTGAAGGCTCATCCATTGCCGTCCTGTCGGGCTCTCCCTTCGACGGGATCGAGAAAACCGGCACGGTTGTTCCGCTCGACACCGTGCGTGTGCTTGCCCCGGTGGCGCCAAGCAAGCTGGTCTGCGTGGGGCTCAACTATACGCTCCATGCCGAAGAGTCCGGCGTTCCGGTTCCAGAAGAGCCGATGCTCTTCATGTGCGCGCCTTCCGCGATCATCGCCGATGGCGAGGAAATCCAGATCGACAATGCCGATGACCGCATCGATTTCGAGGCCGAGATCGGCATTATCGTTGGCCGCAGGGCCCGCAATGTCGCCGCCAGCGATGCAGGGGATTACATTTTCGGCTACACCTGCGCCAACGATGTCTCGAATCGGGTTTTGCAAAAGAAGGATGGTCAGTTCACCCGCGCCAAATCCTTCGACACCTACAAGCCGGTCGGGCCGGTCATCGAAACCGACCTCGATCCCGACAATGTCGACATCAAGCTTTGGCAGAATGGCGAGTTGCGTCAGTCGTCCAACACGAACGACATGATTTTCCCCATTGCCCGCATTTTCGAATTCGTGTCGGGCATCATGACGCTGGAGCCGGGCGACCTGATCATCACCGGCACACCATCCGGTGTTGGCCCGATGGCGTCTGGTGACGAGATCGTCATCGAGATCGAGAAGATCGGACGTCTGCACAGCCGGGTCGCCTGAACGCCCGCAAATCGCCGTTGAACTAGCAATGCCCCGTGGGACCCACGGGGCATTGCTTTATCCAGATTATCGCAGCAACGCTGTCGGATAGAGCGCCAGTGCCGGAATGTATGTGATCGCAAGCAAGGCAAGGATCAGGGCGATGAGAAACGGTCGGATCGCCCGCATGAACTGAGCGATGCTGGTCCCCGAAATCCCGCAGGTCACATACATCAGAACGCCCAAGGGCGGTGTCAGCTGGCCGATGACCAGATTGATGATCATCACGATCCCGAAGTGAACCGGATCGATGCCCAGCGTTTCGATGAGCGGCAGCAGGATCGGGACGAGGATGATGATGAGTACCAGCGTTTCCATGAATGTGCCGAGCACAAGCAGGATAATGTTGATGAGCAACAGGATCAGCATCGGGCTGTCCGAGAAGCCGGTCAGGAACGAAAGCAGTTGCTGCGGAGCCTGACCGATGGACAGGATCCAGCCGAATGGTGCTGCGGTCGCCGCGATGACGAGGATCGACGACGTATCGCGCGCAGCGCTTGCAAACACGCCCGGTAGCTCGACGACCTTCAAGGTCCTGTAGATAAGAAGGCCGACGAGGAAAGCATAGGCTGCCGCAATGGCCGCAACCTCGGTCGCAGTGAAAATGCCCATGCGAAAGCCGACAATGATGATTACCGGCATCAACAGCGCCCAGGAAGCCTGGAAGAAGGTCTGCCGGAGCGCCCTGGCTGAAAACGCCGCACCGCGCCCGAAACCGCGAAGCCGTGTCATGATCGCCACCGTGACAACCAGCGCGGTGGCGATGACCAGCCCCGGCACGATCCCCGCCACAAACAGATCGCCGATCGAGACATTCGCCTGCCAGCCATAAATGACAAGCAGGATGGATGGCGGGATGATGGGAGCGAGGACGGCGGCGGAGGCCGTCAGTCCGACGCTGAATCCCTTGTCGTAACCGTGCTTGACCATTTGTGGCACGAACACGCGTGTCGTGGCCGCACAATCGGCGAGCGAAGATCCCGAAATGCCGGACATGAAGACGTTTGTCAGCACGTTGACATAAGCCATGCCGCCCCGGATGTGACCGACCAGCGAACCGGTCAGTGCGAAGAGGCGTTCCGATATGCCCGACGCGTTCATCAACGTGCCAGCAAGGATGAACAGGGGGATGGCAAGAAGCGGAAAGGACTGGACGCCGGCGGTCATGCGCTGCACGGCAATGGTCAGCGGTATTCCTTCAAGCCAGATCACGGCAATGGCAGAGGCCGCCAGCGCGTAGGCAGTCGGCACCCCGACCAGAAGAAACAGAAGAAGCAGCAGAAGCAGGGTGGTGATCATGCCGCATCCCCTTCACCTGCCTGAACCTCGATCGTGCTCTTGAGCGCGTCGCGCACACCGCCATCCAGGCAGTTGCGGATCACATGAAGTGTGGCACACATGCTCGTGACGGGAAGAGCAAGCGTGTAGAACCCGTAGGTGACATCCATCATCGGTGTTCGATCGCCCCAGGTCGTCCGCACATATTTGAGGCCGAAATGGATGACCACCAGGAACACGACCAGGCAGATCAAAACGGCCACCACGGACGCCAGTAATTCATAGCGTGGTGGAAGTATGCGCAGCATCATGTCGATGCGGATGTGCTGGTGGGTTGAAAGGGCCGAGCTGGCGCCGATGAACACCATCCAGGTAAACAGCATCGTCAACAGTTCTTCTGTCCAGGTGATCGGGGAACCGAGCACATAGCGGAAGAAGACAGTCGCGGTCAGAATGACGAAAATCGTGGCCAGAAGCAGCCACAGGGCATGGTGCTCGATCTCGCGCACGCGATTGTCGAGCCATAGAATGCATTGTCTCAAACTGGTCTCCCCCCAACAACAGGACAATGAACACCGGACCGCCGATGCGGTCCGGTGCTGATGGCAGACTATTGCCCGCGGGTGGCGGAGATGTTTTCGCGCACCGTCGTGATCCTGTCCGCACCCCAGCGCTCGGCAAGGGCGGCAAAGACAGCTTCAGTCGTGGCTTCGGCGAACGCTTCGCGGTCCGGATCATCAACGATGGTGACGTCAGCCGTCTCTGCGATTTCCTTCAGCATGTTTTCTTCGGCTCGCTGCTGGAGAAGCGTCATTTTGGCAGAAGCTGCGCCAACCTCTTCCAGAATGATCCGCTGATGGCGTGGATCGAGCTTTGCCATAGACTCCTTGTTCATCAGGATCAGATTGTTCTGAAGCATGTGACGCGACATCACGATGTAGCTCTGAACCTCGTAGAATTTCCGGGCGTAGATGGTCGGAATGGGGTTTTCCTGACCGTCGACCGTCCCCTGCTGCAGTGCCGTGTAGACATCGCTGAAGGGAATGGGCGTCGGTGCAGCACCGATCCCTCGGATCATCTCCACCCAGACCGGGGATTCAGGAACCCTGATTTTCAGGCCGGCCATGTCTGCTGGCGCGCGCACCGGCTTTTCCGAGAGCGTGAAATTGCGCCAGCCCCAGTACCAGATCTTGGTGAGCGGAATGATGTTGTGTTTTTCTTCCAGCTCGTCGAAGGCGGGCTGCATGGCAGCCCCGGAAATCACCGCTTCGGCCTCGAGCCAGTTCTGCCAGAGAAACGGCGCACTCGGGATCTCCATCGCCGGCACCAGCGTGCTGGTGGCTGCCATCGAGGCCGCCGTCATGTCCAGAACGCCGTCGCGCAATTGTTGAACCATCTCGGTTTCCTTGCCGAGCTGCTCGCCCGGGAACACCTGAATGGTGACCTCTCCATTCGTCCGCTCGGCGATCCGTGCGACGAATTCATCATAGAGCTTGCTCGAGATTTCGCCTGCAACGTTGGGATGACCGAAGCGCAATACCGTTTCGGCATGAGCCCCTGTCGCCAACAGCATCGCGGCTGCCACGCAAGCTTGTAGTGTACTTTTCCAGATCATCTGCCCCTCCCGATTGTGATGGATGTTTCGATTGGTAAGGCTGGTAGGTTTCCTCCTCACCCATCCAACCACGAATTGACCCTAAGCGAAAACGCCCCTGAATCCATTGACCAGAGTAATGAAACGGAAGTCTGGATTTTTGTACTCGGCATACAAAATCAGATTGATCAGGCCCGGGTCGAAGCGCTGGGATGCGTTAGGTACGGGCGCGCTGGCCCACAATCCCGCTTGACGCCGGGCCGCGGGTCGCGGATTAATGCGCGCTGCGCGGGTATGATGTAATGGTAGCCTGTCAGCTTCCCAAGCTGAACGCGCGGGTTCGATTCCCGCTACCCGCTCCAGTCCGGCTCAGCCGGTATTTCCTTTTTCGCAGCGCGCAAGCTTGCGCCCGCGCCAGCGGGTGCGTATCTCTTTGCGGTCAAGATCAAGGAGCATTCCGGTGTCGGCACTGACCAGATTTCTGGGCGACAGCCCGCTGCGCGTCATCATCAAACTGCTGATCGTGTCGCTCATCGTCGGCTTCGTCATGAGCGCCTTCAACTGGTCGCCGTTCGATATCTTCTATGCGCTGCGCGACACGGTCGTGCATCTGTGGAACATGGGCTTTGATGCGCTCGGCCGCTTTGCAAGCTACATCCTGCTGGGTGCAGCCATCGTCGTGCCGGCGTTCCTGATCCTGCGTCTTCTCAGCTATCGCCGCTAGGCCGGCGGGAATGGACGTTTCCACGCCGACGCGGGCCGCGCGCCCGTTCGAGGTCACCAACCGGCTGGTCCTGTCGATCGCCGTGCCGATGACGCTCGCCTATCTGACCACGCCGCTGCTCGGCATCACCGACACGGCCGTCATCGGGCAATATGGCGACGCCGCCCTTCTGGGCGGGCTGGCGGCGGGCGCCATCGTCTTCGACGTGGTGTTCACCACGTTCAACTTCCTGCGTTCGGGAACCACCGGGCTGGTTGCGCAGGCGTTCGGCCGCGACGATGTGCTGGAAGAGCAGGCGGTGTTGTGGCGCGCTCTGGCGATTGCGCTCGTCTGCGGGCTTCTGGTCGTCGCGCTCGGGCCGCTGGTCAATGCCGCCGGCGTCCGGTTCATGAACCCCGATCCGCGCGTTGCCGAGGCCATGCATGCCTATGTGGCGATCCGCATTCTTGGCGCGCCCCTGTCGCTGATCAACTACGCCATCCTTGGCTATGTGCTGGGGCGCGGGGAAGGGGGGCTCGGCCTTGGCCTTCAGGTGATCCTCAACGGCGCAAACATCGCGTTATCGGTCTTTCTCGGTCTTTCGCTGGGCTGGGGCATCGAGGGCGTGGCCTGGGGCACGGTGGGCGGCGAGGCGCTGGGTGCGCTGGCGGGCTTTGGTCTTCTGGCATGGCGGTTCAGAAACGGCCCGCGCGTTTCATTGGCGCGGGTGTTCGATTTCCCGGAAATCATGCGCATGGTGGCGATGAACCGCGACATCATGATCCGCTCCTTCTCGCTTCTGGCAGCCTTTGCGCTGTTCACGCGGCAGGGCGCACAGTTCGGAACGGTCACGCTGGCGGCCAATGCGGTGCTGATGAATTTCTTCCTGATCGCCGGCTATTTCCTCGATGGCATGGCGACTGCGGCCGAGCAGCTTGCCGGGCGGGCGGTGGGCGCGCGCTATCGGCCGGCGTTCCGGCAGGCCGTGTGGCTCACCATCGTCTGGGGCTTTGGTCTCGCACTGGCGCTGGCCGGTGTTTTCGTGCTGTTCGGCGACGATCTCGTCGCTTTCATTGCGAAAGCCGAGGATGTCCGCGAGATCGCCAGCGCGTTCCTGCCATGGGCGGCGCTGATCGCGGTCTCCGGCGTGCTGGCATTTCAGATGGATGGGGTGTTCATCGGCGCGACCTGGTCGCGCGACATGCGCAACATGATGCTGCTGTCGCTCGCCGTCTATCTCGTCTGCCTGTTCTTTCTGACGCGCGCTTTCGGCAATTACGGCCTCTGGGCGACGCTGCACATCTTCCTGATCGTGCGCGGCATCAGTCTGGCAGCCATCCTGCCAGCGCGCGCACGGCAGACCTTCGGGAGTTAAAGCAGTTTCGGGAAAAGCGGGAACCGGTTTTCCGTCCGGAACTGCGAAAAACAATGCGTCGGGGCGTTCTCGCGGTTCAGCGAAAATGCCGTAGCGTCTTTTGCCGTCAGGTTTGCGGGCGCGCGTCAGTTCAGGGCGCGCGCGGCCCACTCATCCACCCGCGTATCGCGGATCTGGCGCAGCGAGGCGAGGTTCTCGCGCTGGGCGTAGGCGCTCATCTCTTCGAGGATCTTTCCGGGCAGGCAGGTGCCGCCGAAGATCATGCCGCTATACATCTGCACAAGGTCGGCACCGGCGCGGATCTTCTCGAGCGCAGTTTCGGCCGAGTCCACCCCGCCAACGCCGATCAGCGGCATGGCCGGGCCCACCAGCAGGCGCATGCGCGCAAGCACGATGGTCGAACGCTCAAACAGCGGCTGGCCCGAAAGGCCGCCCTTCTCATGCGCAAGCCGGCTGGTTGCGCCGGTTCTGGAAAGCGTGGTGTTGCTGACGATCAGGCCATCAATGCGCTTGTCGAGCACCTCGTCCGCAATGTCGGACATAGCCTCTTCCGTCAGGTCGGGAGCGATCTTGAGGAACAGCGGCACCGGCGAGCGACGGCGCTTGGCAACCTCGTCGCGTGTCGCCAGAACGCGGGCCAGAAGCTCGGAGAGGTTTTCCCGGTCCTGCAGCGCGCGCAGGCCGGCGGTGTTGGGCGAGGAGATGTTGACGGTGAGATAGGAGGCGATGTCGCCAAAGGCGCGCACGCCCGTCTCATAGTCGGCGATGCGGTCTTCGCTGTCCCTGTTGGCGCCGATGTTGACGCCAACGATGCCGCCACGCCCGGCGCGCTCTTTGATGCGCTCGCGCACGGCGACGAGGCCGTCATTGTTGAAACCGAGCCGGTTGATCAGCGCGGCATCCTCTTCAAGCCGGAAGAGGCGGGGCTTCGGATTGCCGGCCTGCGGCTTCGGGGTCACGGTGCCGCATTCGACAAAGCCGAAGCCAAGGCGCAGCAGGCCGTCCGCCGCCTCGGCGTTCTTGTCGAAGCCGGCCGCCATGCCAAGCGGATTGGGAAACACCATGCCGCCGACAATCGTCTTGAGGCGTTTGCTGATCTGCGGAGGACGGGCGAGGGGCATGCCGCTCTTCAGGGCCATGATTGCAAGGTTGTGAGCGCGCTCGGAATCCATCCGGAAGAGGGCCTGGCGCGCAATCTTGTCGAGCAGGGACTTCATTTGGCAAGCTCTGGAAAGACGTGGGCTCCATCCGCGCCAAGCGGCAGCGGGCGAACCCAGGAAACCGCATCAAGCGAAAGCGGAGCATAGAGATGCGGGAAAAGCGCCCCGCCGCGTGACACTTCAAATTTCAGGGCGTCGCCCAGCGCGTCGGCGTCGACGGCAACGAGAAGCAAGTCGTCCTGACCGGCGAAATGTTTGGCCGCCGTTTCCGCAGCCTGCCCGGCGGTCGAGAAGTGAATATACCCATCGGCAAGGTCGACAGGTGCGCCATGAAACACCCCCGCCTCTTCGGCTTCCTGCCAGAGCGTGCGGGGTGCGATTTTATAGATCATGTCAGCCATGCCTGCGGCTATACTTGTAATGCGGGTTCAGCGAAAGGGTCGAAAAGGTGTTTTCGGGGGATTGCGCCCGATCCCATTTATGGCGCATTCCTTGCTCATGATCCCATCACCAATTGCATGAAAGCGGAGCGGACCAATGCGCAAGACCATTGCGGCCACCGGGGCGCTGATCGTCCTGTCCATGACATCGGGCGCCATGGCGCAGGATGCCGAGCGGTTCCGGCTGGAGCGCACGGAAGAAGGCTATGTGCGGATGGACACCCGCACCGGCTCCATGTCGATCTGCCGCGAACGTTCCGGCCAGCTGGTCTGCTCTCCGGCCGCCGACGAGCGCACGGCCTATGAGGAAGACATCACGGCTCTGCAGGACCGGCTCGATGCGCTGGAAGAGCGCCTTGCCGCGCTTGAAAATGCAAATCCGCAGGCCGCTTCCGAATTGCCGTCGGAAGAAGAATTCGAGCAGACGCTCGGGCTCATGGAACGCTTTTTCCGTCGCTTCATGGGCATCGTGAAGGACTTCGAGGAAGAAGAAACCACGACCACGCCGAACACTCCGGCGCCTGATCGCACCTGATCGCATCTGAGCAGGGGCTGCAAACGCTCCTGACCGTTTTTCAGACCGCGGCCGCGCGCATGAGGCGCAGCAGCATCGAGAATATGAAGAAGCCGCAGCCGACCTTGAGGCTCAAGGCGGCGAAACGCAGATAGATGTCCTTCAATATCGAAATGAACACCCTGGCTCCCGACCGCCCCGCCGGTCGGGCGTCGGGGCTGAGATAGAGCCAGGTCTCGGTTTTCCGGGGGTTCTGCCGCGCGGTTGCGTAGGCCTTCAGGATCAGAATTTCCGACATGATCAGGGTCATCAGCGCGCCGGCGCTGAAGGCAACGACCAGATCAAACGAAAAGCTGAGCATCACCAGACCAATGGCGAGCGCACCGAACATGACCGCTCGTCCGATGCAGAATGTCGCTACCCTGTGGATTTTCTCCATGATCAGCCTGCGGGGTTGTCACCCCTTTACCAGTCTGTGGCATAGGTTATGGGCAGACAAGTAAAACTTCTGCGAGTTCCGGCCCCGTGGCGGCAGCCCTTTGCCACCGTCGAGCTTGAAAATGCGGCTATTCCCCGCATAATCGCGGTGGAGGAGCCGTAGCGGAAGAACACGACAATAATGCTGCGGGCGCGGGAGGGATATTTGGTATCTGGCTATAGATTTCTGGTCGCCGACGACCATCCTCTGTTCAGGGGGGCGCTGAAAGGCGCACTTTCTGGATTGGACAGTGCATGCGAGATACTGGAAGCGGGCGATTTCGAGGGGGCGAAGGCGCTTGTCGATGACAGCGTCGATCTGGTCCTTCTCGACCTCACCATGCCGGGCGTAAGTGGTCTTTCCGGGCTGATTGCGCTGCGCGGCATGAACCCGGCCCTGCCCATTGTCGTCGTTTCCGCTCATGACAGCCCCGAGACCATCCGGCGCGCTCTGGAACTTGGCGCATCGGGTTTCATCTCCAAATCCTCTGGCATGGACGAGATCCGCACGGCGGTTCAGGCCGTGCTCAATGGCGATATCTACACGCCGGCGGACATCGATCTGGGTGCCGAGGGCGATCCGGAGGTCGCCGATCTCATCCAGCGCCTCCAGACGCTCACCCCCCAGCAGACGCGGGTTCTGAGCATGCTGGCCGAAGGGCTTCTGAACAAGCAGATCGCCTATGAGCTGAACGTCTCCGAAGCGACGATCAAGGCGCATGTCTCGGCGGTTCTGCAGAAGCTGGATGTCGACAGCCGCACGCAGGCGGTGATCCGCCTTTCGAAGATCGGCGCAGACACGATCGCAACCGAGGACTGAGGCATTGCTGCCTATTCGGCGGCGGCAAGCATCTGACGGCAGCGCGTGAGCAGTGTGCGCAGCGATGCGGGACGTAACGGCTTGCTCAGCACCATGGCGGTCAGCGCTTCGGCCTGCGCGCGCACTTCGTTCGAGCGGTCGGCGGTGATCAGGATCGCCGGTATCGCATCACCATAACGCGCCCGCAGGGCTGCGATCACGTCGAGCCCGACTTCATTGTCCAGATGGTAATCGGCGAGGATGATGTTGGGCTGTGTGTGCGAAAGGTCGGGCAGGGTGGCCGATCCGGTCGCCGTCAGCACGGTGCAGCCCCAGCCCTCAAGAAGCCTGCGCATGCCATCCAGAATGCGCGGGTCATTGTCGATGCACAGAACGCGCAGGCCCTCCAGCATTGCCTGCGGCACGGCAGCCGACGGTTTTGGCCGTTCGGCGGGTTGGGCCGGCGTCGCGCTCACGGGGATGATGACCGAGAAGCGGGTGCCCTGCTGGCTCTCCGAATCCAGCCGGATTTCCAGATTGAGCACGCGCGCGATGCGGTCGACGATGGAGAGGCCAAGTCCCAGCCCCTGCGCCTGCCGCACGCCTTCCTCCAGCCGCGTGAATTCGCGGAACACGGTGTTCAGCTTGTCGGTGGCGATGCCGATGCCCGTGTCGATCACCTGTAGCTCAAGCAGGCTGCCGCGCCGGCGCACCCCCACCAGAACACGGCCGCTCGGCGTGTATTTGATCGCATTGGAAACGAGGTTCTGCACCAGCCGGCGCAGCAGGTTGCGGTCCGTGTTCACCGTCAGTGTTGAGGGCACAATGGTCAGGTCCAGCCCTTTCTCATCGGCCAGCGGCATGAAGTCTGTGCTGATCTGGCGCAGCAGGCCATCCAACTGGAAAACGCTGGGAGCAGGCTTCAGCGCGCCCGTGTCCAGCCGCGAGATGTCCAGCACTGCGCCGAGGATCGCCTCCACGGAATCGAGCGAGGATTCAATGTTGCTGACATATTCCCGCGTCTCGCCGGCCTTTGCGCGCTCCAGAAGCGACGAGCAGTAGAGCCGCGCGGCATTGAGCGGTTGCAGAATGTCGTGGCCGGCGGCGGCCAGAAAGCGCGTCTTTCCGAGATTGGCTTCCTCGGCGATCACCTGCGCCTGCGCCAGCTCTTCATTCAAGCGGATCAGCTCCGCCGTGCGGTCGGCCACCCGCTGCTCCAGTGTTTCGTTCACGCGTTTCAGCGCCACATCGGCTTCCACGCGCGGCGTGATGTCGGTGTAGGTGGCGACGATGCCGCCATCGGGCATCGGGTTGGTGCGCATCTCGATGATGCGGCCGCTCTTGCGCAGGCGGATCTCCCACGGCATGCCGAAATCGGTAAACCGGTTGAGCGTCATCGTGTAGGCGTCGACGGGCAGCTCGCCGCGCACCACCAGCAGATTGACGAACCGGTCGAGCGAAACACCGACCTGACCCATCTCGTCGGGCAGATTGAAGAGCAGGCGGTATTGCCTGTTCCAGCAGATCAGCTGGAAATCCCGGTCGAAAACGGTGACACCTTCCTCCATCTGGTCGAGCGCGGTCTGCAGCAGGTCGCGGTTGTGCTGGAGCGCCATGGAGGCGTCATCAAGCAGCCGCAGGGCGTCACGGGGCGAGCGGTCGTTGCGCTGAAACAGGAGCGACAGGATAAGCCGCGAGGAGGAGGAGCCGACGGCGCTGGCCAGAAGCTGCTCGGAAAAGCGCACGAGCGCGATGCCTGTCTGGTCGTTGCCGTTGAGCCGTACGCCATGGGTCGCCTCGAACGTGGCGAAGGAGCGCTCGGTGCGTTCGGCTCCCAGATAGCGCGAGATCGTGTCCTTGAGATCGTTGACGGTGACCACCGTGCGGAAGCGGCGCAGGGTCGGTATGGGCCCCGTGTCGCGCGGCACGAAGATGGCGGCCTGAATGCGCTCCAGCGGCTGGGCGGCGCGCGAGAGCGAGCCCAGCACGAAGAACAGCGTGTTGACCGCAAGGCTCCACAGGACGCCATGGTTGAGGGGCTCGGCCACGGTGCCGAAAAGCGCCTGCGGCCTCAGCGCCGGCAGGCCGAAGAGCCCGTCGATGATGATGCCGGTGTCCTGCGGTGCGAGCGACGGGAAAAGCAGCGTGTAAGCCCAGATCGTGAAGCCTGCGCCCATGCCCAGCAGCGCTCCGCGCGCATTTGCGCCGCGCCAGATCAGCCCGCCGAAGAAGGCCGGCGCGAACTGCGCGATGGCCGCGAACGAGATCAGGCCAATGGCGGCGAGCCGCGTGTTGTGGGTGGTTTCCCGATAATAGAGAAAGGCCACAAACAGGATGATGAAGATGGCCGCGCGGCGGATGTTCAGGATGATGGTCGACCAGTCATCCTTTTCGCGGTGGTCGGTTCTGAGCAGCCGGCGCAGGAAGAGCGGGATCACCAGATCGTTGGAGATCATGATCGACAGCGCCACACTGGCCACGATGACCATCGCCGTGGCGGCGGAAAGACCGCCGATGAAGGCGATCAGCGCCAGGGCATCGTGCCCGGCAAGAAGCGGCAGCGCCAGTACATAGAGGTCGGAATTCGCCGCATCCCCGACCATCGCCAGCCCCGCAAATGCGATGGGCAGCACGAAGAGATTGATGAGGATGAGATAGAGCGGAAAGAGCCAGCTCGCCGTTTCCAGTTCGGCCGTGCTGCGGTTTTCCACGATGGTCACGTAGAACTGGCGCGGCAGCATGATGATCGCAAATGCGCTCAGCGTGGTCATCACGATCCAGGTGGCGAGCGAGGTCGGATAGGTATAGGCCTCCTGCACCTGGGGCAGGGTGCTTACCGTGCGCGCCAGTTCCACCGGCCCTTCAAAGAAGAAGAATGTGATGGCCACACCGACCGCCAGAAAGGCGGCGAGCTTCACCACCGTCTCCACGGCCACGGCCAGGATCAGCCCTTCCTGATGCTCGGTTGCGTCCGCATGGCGCGTGCCGAACAGAACGGCGAAGATCGCCAGAAGGAAGGTCACGATCAGCGCCATGTCGCCGACGAAGAAGTCCATGGTCGGCGGCGCGCCATCGTAATGCGTTACCATGAGGCTGACGGAATCCGAGATCGCCTTCAACTGCAGGGCGATATAGGGAACCGTGCCGAAGGTGGCGATCAGCGTGGCGACGGAGGCAACGGCAAAGCTCTTGCCGTAGCGGGCTGCCAGAAAGTCGGCGATGGAGGTGATCTTCTCGGACTTCGCCAGCCGGATGATGCGTTTCAGGATCGGGAAGCCGAACAGGAAAACCAGAACCGGACCGATATAGATCGCCAGGAATTCCAGCCCGCGCTCCGACGCAAGGCCAACGGAGCCGAAAAAGGTCCAGGACGTGCAATAGATCGCCAGGCTCAGCGCGTAGATGAAGGGGCGCGAGCCAAGTCCGGCCTTTCGCGAGGCGCGATTGTCGCCGACGCTTGCAATGAAGAAGAGCAGCGTCACATAGGCGACGGCGATGATGGCGATAACCCAGCCCTGCACTTGTGTGCCAACTCCTCCTCTGAAGGCCACCCGGAAGGCAAACACAGCCACGGGGACCTGTCCAATGCTTCTTTCGGCGAATGGTACTGTCTCATAGCCGAAAATGCAGTTTTTGTTGCACTTTTTGCTTGCATCATTGTTATGTAGCCCGAGCTGGCGGCGTTTGAGTCGCCGGGGGTGCAGCTAGATTGGGGAGAGGCCCTTATGATGAAGGAATTTCGGGAATTCATTGCGCGCGGCAATGTGATGGACCTTGCGGTCGGTGTGATCATCGGCGGGGCCTTCGGTCTGATCGTCAGGTCGCTCACCGATGACATCATCATGCCGATTGTTGGCGCAATCTTCGGCGGGTTCGATTTTTCGGATTACTTCGTGCCGCTCTCGTCCGCCGTCACGGCGACGACGCTGGAGGCCGCGCGCGAACAGGGCGCGGTGTTTGCCTATGGCAACTTCCTCACCGTGGTCGTGAACTTCCTGATCCTCGCCTGGATCATTTTCCTCATGGTCAAGGGCGTGAATTCGATGCGCCGCAAGGAAGCTGAAAAGCCGGCCGAGCCTGCCGCGCCGCCTGCCGATGTTCAGCTGCTCACGGAAATCCGTGACCTTCTGTCCAAGCAGAAATAGTCAGCTTCCGCTTTCTTCAAGGGAAGCGGTGGCCATCCACGAAAAACGCCGCCGGAAGCAATTCCGGCGGCGTTTTCATTTTCGGATTTTCGGGCTGGGTCAGCCGCCGGACTTCGGCACCAGAAGCGACACCACGCGGTCGGATTTGGCCTGCTGGGGCTGGTCGGCTTCGTTGAAGGGAATGCCGAGCGCTTCCCAGGTTTCCAGAAGCGCGTCGCGCAGCGTGTCGATCAGCGCATCGTCATGGAACGGCGTCGGCGTGATGCGCAGACGCTCCGTGCCGCGCGGCACGGTCGGATAGTTGATCGGCTGGATGTAGATGCCGTGCTTCTCGAGCAGCCGGTCGGTTGCCTGCTTGCACAGTTCCGGGTCACCCACGAGAAGCGGCACGATGTGCGTCTGCGAGGGCATGACCGGCAGGCCGGCCGCCGAGAGCTTGTCCTTGGTCTGCTGCGCCTGGCGCTGCTGCGCGTCGCGCTCGACCGAAGACGCCTTGAGATGGCGGATCGAGGCGGTGGCCGCTGCGGCGATTGCCGGCGGCAGCGCGGTGGTGAAAATGAAGCCGGAAGCGTAGGAGCGCACGGCGTCGATCACGGCGGTGGAGCCGGTGATGTAGCCGCCGATCACGCCAAAGCCCTTGGCGAGCGTGCCCTCGATGATGTCGATGCGGTGGGCAAGGCCGTCACGCTCGGTGATGCCGCCGCCACGCGCGCCATACATGCCAACGGCGTGAACCTCATCGATATAGGTCATGGCGTTGTACTTGTCGGCCAGATCGGCAATCGCCTCGATCGGCGCAATGTCGCCATCCATGGAGTAGACGGATTCGAACACGATCAGCTTGGCGCGTTCCGGGCTGGCTGCCTTGAGCAGGCTTTCCAGATGCTCGACGTCGTTGTGGCGGAAAATCTTCTTCTCTGCGCCCGAGCGGCGCACGCCCTCGATCATCGAGGCATGGTTTAACTCGTCCGAGAGCACCAGGCAGTTCGGCAGCAGGCGGGCGATGGTGGAGATGGACGCTTCGTTGGAGATGAAGCCGGAGGTGAAGACCAGACCGGCCTGCTTGCCATGCAGATCGGCAAGCTCGGCTTCGAGTTCCACCAGCGGATGGTTGTTGCCGGAGATGTTGCGCGTGCCGCCGGCACCCGCGCCCATGGCGCCGGCTGCGTCCTGCATGGCGGAGATCACGCTCTCATGCTGGCCCATGCCCAGATAGTCGTTCGAGCACCACACGGTGATCTCGCGCGCTTCTTCATCAGAGCGCCAGAGCGCGCGCGGAAACGCGCCGACGATCCGCTCGAGATCGGCGAAAACGCGGTAGCGGCGCTCAGCGTGCAGTTGATCGATCGCTTCGGAGAAAAAACGCTGGTAATTCATTGGACCTTCCTGCTGTGCGGCGCGATCATAGTGTCCGACCTTTCCCGCGTCCATTGTGCGTTGCGGGCAAATTGACACGTTTGCCTGCCGTCGCCTTGCGCTCGATCAAATCGCGGTCGAATGCGCGTGATCTCTCAGGATTTACTGCGCGTTAGCGTGCATTTCAATGCGACAGAGTGGTCTTCGCGCGCCCGGCCGAAGCGGGCGCGCCGCCGGGCGGCGCCATCATGTCGGCAATGGTGGCCAGCGCTGCGATCAACTGGTTGCGTCGTTCCTCATCGAGTGCGGCCAGACGATGCGCGAAGGCGTCTCCCATGGGTTCGGGCGCGCGCCGCACCAGCGCCTCGCCCTCGGGCGTGAGCCGCGTGTGCACCACACGGCGGTCATCGCGCGAGCGATAGCGCTCCACCAGATGGCGGCTTTCCAGATTGTCGAGAATGGTGATGACGGTTGCCGGGCTCAGGTCCACATGGGCTGAAAGCACGGTGGTGGTGACCTCGCCAAGGGCGGCGGTGGCCTTCAGGATCACAAGCTGCGCTGCGGTCAGCCCGATCTGCTTGGCGAGCGCCTTGGATTGCACATCGTTTGCGCGAACGATGCGGCGAATGGATTTTTCGACCGCGCGTAACTCTTCATTGCGGAACCAGTCGGCGGCTTTGTCAGTTGTCTTGTCGGAACTCATGCGGACGCCATTCATTTGACATCTAATAATCATAACTATAACTAAAGTGCGCTCCGAAGCAATGACAAACAAAGGATCAGATCTCTATCCATGTGCGGAATCTGCGGAGAACTGCGGCTCGACGGCCGCCCTGCCTCACCTGTCGCTCTTTCGAAAATGATGGACTGCCTGGCCCCGCGCGGCCCTGATGGCGCGGGCGCGGTCGTGCACGGCAACGCCGCCTTCGGGCATCGCCGGCTGAAGATCATCGACCTGTCGGAAAAGGCGCGCCAGCCGATGGAAGACCCGGAGCTGGGGCTCACCATCGCGTTCAATGGCTGCATCTACAATTATCCGGAGCTGCGCGCCGAGCTGGAGGGCAAGGGCTACCGCTTCTTCTCCACCGGCGACACGGAAGTCATCCTCAAGGCCTGGCATGCCTGGGGCGAGGAATGCGTGAACCGGTTTCACGGCATGTTCGCCTTCGTGCTGCGTGAGCGCGACACGGGCCGCGTCGCCATGGCGCGCGACCGGTTCGGCATCAAGCCGCTTTATCTGGCCGAGACGCCGGGCCGCATCCGCTTCGCGTCCACCCTGCCGGCGCTGCTGGCGGCGGGCGATGTCGACACATCCATCGACCGCCATGCGCTGCACAATTACATGACGTTCCACGCTGTGGTGCCGCCGCCGCGCACCATTCTGAACGGCGTGAAGAAGCTCCCGCCCGCGACGATCCGCGTGATCGAGCCGGATGGCAGCCAGCGCGACCGGGTCTACTGGGACCCGCCGTTTGCGCGCGATCCCGAAACGGCAATGCTGTCACCCGACGAATGGCGCGACCGCACGCTGGAGGCGCTGCGCCTTGCCGTCAAACGCCGCATGGTGGCCGATGTGCCGGTCGGCGTCCTTCTGTCGGGCGGTGTCGATTCCAGCCTGATCGTCGGCCTGCTCGCCGAGGCGGGGCAGAAGGATCTGATGTCCTTCTCCGTCGGCTTTGAAGAGGCCAATGGCGAGAAGGGCGACGAGTTCGTCTATTCCGATCTGATCGCGAAAGAATTCGGCACCGATCATCACAAGATCTTCGTGCCGTCAGCCGATCTGATGGACGCGCTCCCCGGCACGTTCGCCGCCATGTCGGAGCCGATGGTCTCCTACGACAATGTGGGCTTCTACCTTCTCTCCAAGGAGATTTCGAAACACATCAAGGTCGTGCAGTCGGGGCAGGGCGCAGACGAGATTTTCGGCGGTTATCACTGGTATCCGCCGCTGATGAACTCAAACGATGTGGTGGGCGATTATGCGAACGTCTTCTTCGACCGCTCGCACGCGGTTCTGAAAGAGCAGCTTTCGCCCGACTGGATCGCCGATACGGATGCAAGCCGCGATCTGGTCGCAGCCCACCTGACGCGGGCCGGCGCAGACACGCCGGTTGATGCCGCGCTGCGGCTCGATTCCACCGTCATGCTGGTCGATGACCCGGTGAAGCGGGTCGACAACATGACCATGGCCTGGGGGCTGGAGGCGCGCGTGCCGTTCCTCGATCACGAACTGGTCGAACTGGCCGCCCGCATTCCGCCGGAGGAAAAGCTCAAACAGGGCGGCAAGGGCGTCTTGAAGGAAGTTGCCCGGCAGGTGGTCCCGCATGAGGTGATCGACCGCAAGAAGGGTTATTTCCCTGTACCACAGCTCAAATATGTCGATGGTCCCTATCTCGACATGGTGCGCGATGCGCTGTCTTCGCAGCCGGCGCGCGAACGCGGACTGTTTCGACAGGACTATCTGGACAGGCTTTACGCCGCGCCCGCCGACCACATCACGCCGCTGCGCGGGTCGGAACTCTGGCAGGTCGGGCTGCTCGAACTCTGGCTGCAAACCCACGGGGTGTGACCGATGGCCAAGAAAGAGGACGTGGCTTTGCGCGCTTCACGCGGGCGCAGCGACAAGGCGCTCGGCTACCGCCTGAAGCGCCTGCGAAGCGAGACCATGAAGCCGACCCACGCGCCGCCGGATGAAGAAGCCGCGCGGCAGGAAAAGCACGTCTCGCTCGAGCTTGGCTGGGGCAGGCTTCTGTTTGCCCAGACGTTTGAGACCAATGATGAGCTGGCCGCCGCCTTGCGCGACGAAGGCCCCGCCCGCCGCGACATCGCCTTCTACATTCGCGACCCGCATGTGCTCCTGTCCATGGCGCCGCAGGAACTTTTCCTCGATCCCTCGCACACCTATCGGCTTGATCTGGCCACCTATCGCCCGAGCCGGCGGCAGCCGCGCGGCTTCTTCATCCGGCGGCTGACATCCGAGGCGGACGCCAACGCCGTCAACGCGATCTATCAGAGCCGGGGCATGGTCACCGTGCGCCCGGACTTTTTCTGGACCAATCGCGACAGCCGCGCCGTCACCTATTTCGTCGCCGAAGATGACCAGACCGGCGACATTCTGGGCACGGTCACGGGCGTTGATCATCGCCGCGTGTTTCAGGATGCCGAGAACGGAACGTCTCTCTGGTGCCTCGCCGTCGATCCGCAGTGCCGGCATGCCGGGGTTGGCGAGATGCTGGTGCGACGGCTGGCGGAGCATTTCGCCGCGCGCGGGGCAAGCTTCATGGACCTGTCCGTGATGCACGACAACGAACAGGCCATCGCGCTTTACGAGAAGCTCGGCTTTCACCGGGTTCCGGTGTTTGCGGTCAAGCGCAAGAACCCGATCAACGAGAAACTGTTCACCCATCCGCCGGAAGAGTTCGACCGGCTCAACCCCTATGCGCGCCTGATCGTGGATGAGGCGCACCGGCGCGGCGTTGCGGTGGATGTGACCGATGCCGAGGGCGGCTTCTTCCGCCTGTCCTTCGGCGGCCGTTCGATCCAGTGTCGCGAGAGCCTTTCGGAGCTCACATCGGCCGTCGCCATGTCGATCTGCGATGACAAGGCGGTCACGCGCCGCGTGGTGGAGCGTGCAGGGCTGACCGTGCCCGAGCAGATGGAGGCGGGCGATGACGACACGGCGCTCGGCGCCTTCATCGCGAAGCATGGCCGCGTGGTGGTAAAGCCGGCCCGTGGCGAGCAGGGCAAGGGCGTTGCCGTCGGTCTTGAAACGCTGGACGAGGCGAAAAACGCCATCCGCGCCGCCCGCGAGATTTCCGACCGGGTTCTGGTCGAAGCCTGTTTCGAGGGCGAGGATCTGCGTCTGGTCGTCATCGATTATCGCCTGGTTGCCGCCGCCGTACGCCGTGCGCCGCGCGTGGTGGGAGACGGGCAGCGGACCATCGAAGAGCTGATCGAGCATCAGTCGCGCCGCCGGGCGGCCGCCACGGGCGGTGAGAGCCGCATCCCCGTCGATGACGAGACGCGCCGCTGCATTGCCGGTCTTGGCTATGCGCTTTCCAGCATCCTGCCCAAGGGCGAGGAAGTGGAGGTGCGCAAGACGGCCAATCTGCACACGGGCGGTTCCATTCACGATGTGACGGAAAACGTGCATCCGGATCTGGTTGAAGCGGCCTGCGCCGCCGCGCGCGCCATTGACATACCCGTTGTCGGCATCGACCTTATGATCAAGTCGCCCGACCAGCCGGACTATGTCTTCATCGAAGCCAATGAACGGCCGGGGCTGGCGAACCATGAACCGCAACCGACCGCCGAGCGCTTCGTCGACCTGCTCTTCCCGCGCTCCGGTGCAAAATCCGCTGAACGTGCGCTGACGCCCAAAGCCTGATCCGTGGCCGACGGCACAAGCTGAAATGACGAGGCCCGCTGAAATGACGAGAACTGCATGTCGCGACTGAAAATCGACGTTTCCTATCTTGTCGCGCAGCTCAAGGCGCTTCTGTCGATTGACAGTCCGACGGGCTACACCGACACCATTGTCCGCCATGTCACGGCAGAGCTGGAGCGGCTTGGCCTCGAACCGGAGCTGACGCGGCGCGGCGCGATCCGCGCGGTGGTGCGCGGCGGCCGGCGTCAGGGCGCGCGCGCCATCATCACCCATCTCGACACGCTCGGCGCGCAGGTCAAATACATCAAGGACAATGGCCGTTTCGAGATGGTGCCCATCGGTCACTGGTCCGCGCGGTTTGCCGAAGGCGCGCGGGCGACGATCTACACCGAGAAGGGCAGCTATCGCGGCACCATCCTGCCGCTCAAGGCTTCGGGCCACACCTATAATGACGGCGTCGACGAGATGCCCGTCGGCTGGGATTACGTGGAGCTGCGCATCGACGCCATGTGCTGGAGCCGCAGCGACGCGCACAATCTTGGCATCGATGTGGGCGACTTCGTCGCCATCGACCCGCAGCCGGAATTCCTGGAAAACGGCTTCATCGTTTCACGCCATCTGGATGACAAGGCGGGCGTCGCCATCGCCCTTGCCGCGCTGGAATCGCTGCTGCGCCACGAGGTGACGCTGCCGGTCGACACGCACTGGCTCTTCACCATCGCGGAAGAGGTGGGGGTGGGCGCGGCGTCCATCGTCACGCCCGAGATTGCCTCCATGGTCACCATCGACAATGGCACCACCGCGCCGGGGCAGAATTCGGCAGAGTTCGGCGTCACCATCGCCATGGCGGACCAGGCAGGGCCGTTCGACTATCACCTGACGAAGAAGATGGTGGATCTGTGCCGCGAGGAAGACATTCGCTACCAGAAGGATGTCTTCCGTTACTACCGCTCCGATTCCGCATCGGCCATCGAGGCCGGGCACGACGTTCGCACGGCGCTGATCGCCTTCGGTGTGGATGCCTCGCACGGCTATGAGCGCATCCATGTGCATGCGCTGCGCTCGGTGGCCGAGCTGGCCACCGCCTATGTGGCAAGTCCGCTGGCAATCGAGCGCGATGTGGAAGAGGTGTCCGACATCGAGGGCTTCACCGAGCAGCCCACCAATGAAGCCGAGATGGCCCGGCGCGCCAACAACCTGCCGAAGCAGGAGTAGGGCGCACCACCGTGCAGGATGGGGCATTGCATTAAGGCGGTGCGTGGTTAGCCCTATGACAGGCTCAGGGGGTCGCCATGAGAGGAGCAATCCCCTCCTGGCGGAGAACCTTGGCCAAAGGCGTAGTGACGGCTTTGGTAGCCAAAGCCCTCCCTCATGGTGAGCTTGTCGAACCACGCACTACGCCGACCCTCACGGGTTGATGCTCTAACCGGCCATGGCCAGCGTCTTGTGGCGGAAGCGGGCCGTGCGCGGATCGAAGTCGTAAGCGCCTGCATGCCGCTGCGCCTCGCGCGCCAGCCGGTCGACGGTCTCGATGATGAAGTCCGCTTTCTCGTCCGTCATCAGATAGCTCAGATTGAGCCGCACCCAGCCCGGCTTTTCCATCTCCTGCCCGTCGCGAATGCTCTGCAAGAGCGCATTCGAGGTGGGCTCGTCGATCTCCAGAAGCTGGTGCGCATAAGGGCCGGCGCAGGCGCAGCCGCCGCGCACCTGAATGCCGTGCAGATCGCTCAGCATGCGGGTGAAAAGCTGGTGGTGCACCGTGCCGTTCTCCGGGCACAGAATGCGGAAGGAGTAGATCGGCAGACGCCGGGCAGCCGGATTGCCGAGCATCTGCAGGCACGGGTTCTTCGACCACACGGCGATTGCGCGCTGATGCAGCTCTTCATGCCGCCGGTCGATGAAGTCCTGTCCAAGCGCTTCCTTGATGATGAGCACGAGGGCCGCGCGGATGTCGCCCAGAACATCGGGTGTGCCGGCTTCTTCGCGCGCTGAAAGCGAGGTCGAGTATTCGTGGCCCCAGGGCGAGACGAAACTCACCGAGCCGCCGCCGGGCATGGAGGGGCAGGCGGTGCGGGCAATGTCGTTGCGCAGGACCAGAAGACCCGATGCGCCCGGTCCGCCGGGGAATTTGTGGGGCGAAAGCACCACTGCATCCTTGGCGCAGTCCGTGCCGGGCTTCATGTCGATTTCCAGATAGGGCGCACCACCGGCATAGTCCCAGATGGCGAGCGCGCCATGGGCCTTCAAAAGCCGGGTCACCGCGTCCGTGTCGGTGGTGATGCCGGTCACGTTGGAGGCGGCGGAAAACGTGCCGACCTTCAGCGCCGCATCGGCATTTGCCTCAAGAGCCGTGGCAAGCGCGCCCAGGTCCGGGCCGCCGGTCGCGGCTTCGGGAATGGCGATGATCTCCGCGCCGCTTTCACGCCAGGGCAGTATGTTGGAGTGATGCTCGTAAGGCCCGGTGAAAACCACGACGCGCGCCCCTGCGGCCACGGCCTCGGAGATCTGCAAAAGCCGCACCAGCCGGTTGATGCCGGCGGTCGCGCCAGCGCCTGAAAAGACGACGCTGGTCTTGTCGTCGGCGTTGACGATCCGGTGAATTTCCGCGCGCGCCGCCTGACGCAGGCGGGTGCAGAAGGAACCGCAATAGGAGGCTTCCGTATGGCTGTTCGCATAATAGGGAAGCACTTCATTACGGATGAAATCCTCCACCTGCGCCAGCGCCCGGCCTGACGCCACATAGTCGGCATAGACCAGCGTCTTCTTGCCGAAAGGACCGTCGATCACGGCATTCTCGCCGATCAGCCCGTCACGCAGATAGGCGTCGAGGTCTGTGCGCTTGAGGTTGTCGGCAAAGGCTTTGAGAAGGTCACTGGGCATGGCGGCGGTCCGGGAAGTTGATCAATGCGCAAAGATCGCACAATGATGAGCGATCATTCCCACACAAAGTGATGGCAAAACTCTCAAAATTGGGTCATATGATCGAATATGAGTGAGAAAATCGATCAGTTTGATAGAAGAATATTACGCGAGCTGCAGCGTGACGCCGGCCTGTCGCAACGCGACCTGGCGGAGAAGGTCGGGCTGTCGCAGAATGCCTGCTGGCGCCGGCTGAAATCGCTGGAGGAGCGCGGCGTCATTCGCGGGCGCACGCTCAATGTCGACCGCAACAGGCTGGGGCTCGGGCTGGTGGTTTTCGTGATGGTCAAGACGCGCCATCACTCGACAACCTGGCTGCAGACCTTCCGCCAGCACGTGTCCAGCATTCCGGAAGTGGTCGACTTCTTTCGCATTGGCGGCGATTACGATTACATGCTGCGAATCGTGACAACGGACATGCAGAGCTTCGATTCCGTCTACCAGCGCCTGATCCAGAAGGTGGAGCTGGAATCGGTCACCTCCTATTTCGCCATGGAGGCCATCGAGGAACGGCGTCCCCTTCCAATCTGATGTGCCTTTGCCAATCTGATAAACATGAGCCGATGGAAAAACGCACAATCTCCTTCGAGCGCATCGCGCTTTATGCGTTCCTCACATCGCTGACCGCGCTCAGCATCGACGCAGTGCTTCCGGCGCTGCGCCTGATCGAGAGCGATCTGCATGTGGAGCCGCCCCTGTCCACGCAGCACATCGTGTCGCTGTTCATCTTCGGCATGGTGTTTGGCGAACTCGTGATCGGCCCCATTGCCGACGCCATCGGCCGCAAGCGGGCGCTGGTCGGCGGGCTCGCGCTCTACATGGCCGGAACCGTGGTGGCGATGCTCTCCACCTCGGTGGAAATGATCGTGCTCGGCCGCATCCTGCAGGGCATCGGCGTCGCCGGCCCCAAGATCGCGACGCGCGCGCTGGTCCGCGACCAGTTCGAGGGGGAGGCCATGGCGCGGATCATGTCCTTCATGTTCGTGCTGTTCATTCTGGTGCCGATGATCGCGCCCGCCATGGGGCAGGCGGTGCTGGCGTTCGCCGGCTGGCGGGCCATCTTCGCGGTCTATCTGGCGCTCTCGATCCTGCTCTGCATCTGGCTTGTCATGCGCCAGCCCGAGACGCTGGCCCCGCAAAACCGCATCCGCTTTCACCCGGTCACGCTCCTGCAAAACGGTTCGCGCGTTCTGCGCAACCGGCGCGTTTCGCTTCTGATCGTGTCCACGGGCTTCGTGTTCGGCGCGCATCTGCAATATCTGAGCACTGCAGCCGATATCTTCTTCGATGTATACGGGATCGACAGTCTGTTCCCGGCCTATTTTGCAGCCTTCGCCGCCAGCATCGGTCTGGCCTCCATGGTCAACGCACAGGTGGTGCGTCGCTTCGGCATGCAGGCCATGTGCGAATATGCGCTTTGCGGTCTCGTGGCGTTCGGGCTTTGCCTGCTTGGCCTGTCCCTTGTGTGGGAAGGGCAGCCGCCACTGCCCGCCTTCATGGCGCTGGGCTTTGCCATCTTCTTCTGCATCGGATTTCTGTTTGGCAATCTGAATGCCATGGCGATGCAGTCTCTGGGCCAGTTGGCCGGGCTCGGCGCATCGCTGATCGCATCGGGATCGAGCCTTGTGGCGGTGGTCTTCGCCGTGGCCTTCGGCGCGTTCTACAACGAAACGACCATTCCGCTTGCATCAGGCTTTCTCGTCACGGGCATTGTGGGCCTGATGCTGGTCCGGCTCGCCGCGCGGGCGAGCCGGGAACCGGTGATACCGGTCAAGCGCGGGGCCTGATCAGCCGGCTGCCGCGACGACGATGATCTCGACCGTGTATTCGGGCGTTGCCAGTGCGGACTCGCCGCAGGCGCGGGCCGGTGCGTGGCCGGGAGCAACCCATGCGTCCCACACGTCGTTCATCTCGGCAAAGTCGTTCATCGAAGCGAGCCAGATGGTCGCCTGCAGGATGCGCGACTTGTCGGAGCCGTTCTGCTCGAGAAGGGCGTCGATCTTGGCCAGAATGTCCTTGGTCTGCGTGGCGACGCTTGCGCCCGGCGTGCCGACCTGGCCAGCCAGGTAGATGGTGCCGTTGTGAACGACGGCCTGGCTCATGCGGGTGCCGGTGTCGACGCGTTTGATATCGGACATGTTTTTTCCTTTCAGGTCTTGATGAGGCGGTGTGGCGCAAGTGCCTGCACCACGGTTTCAGCGAGGCCGGACTTGCGACCGGCGCACAGGTCGGCTGCGAGCGCGGAAAGGGCAGGCGAGGTCTGTACGCCATAGCCGCCCTGGCCGGCCAGCCAGAAAAAGCCCTCCGCATCCGGCGCGAAGCCGACAGCGGGGGTGCGATCGGGGAAGAAGCTGCGCAGGCCCGCCCAGCTCCGTTCAATGCGTGTCACAGGCACGGTGACGGCCTGTTCAAAACGATGCAGGCCCTCGGCCAGCACCATGTCGTCGGGCCAGGCGTCGAAAGGCTCTGACGGATCTTCGTCAGCCGGCGAAACCATCAGCTTGCCTGCATCGGGCTTGGCGTACCAGCCTTCGCCCGCACAGGCGAAAAGCGGCCAGCGCGTGACGTCGTGCCCCTCGGGTGCGGGCAGGATCACGGCCGAGCGGCGCATCGGCGTCAGGCCGAGCGGCTGCACACCGGCAAGCTTCGCGACCTCGTCAGCCCATGCGCCTGCGGCGTTGACGATGATGGGTGCGGAGAACGAGCCCTGCGGGGTTTCAAGCGTCCACACGCCATCCGCACGCGAAATGGCGGTGACGGGGGCTTTGTTGACGATGCGGCCACCCTGATGGCGCAGCATCTTCGCAAAGCCCTGCAGCAGACGGTCGACATCGATGTCCTGCGCGCCTTCCTCAATCGCCGCCGCCACGATGTTTTCGCGGCGCAGAATGGGCACACGCGCAACCGCAGCGTCCGCGTCGAGCCGCTCCATGCCCGTCGCGCCTTCGAGGATCTTGTCGAGCGCGCCGACATGTTCCTCGGTCGCCACATAAAGCAGGCCGCGCGGGGTGAGCAGGCTTTCGTCAGAAATGCCTTCCGGCTCCTTGAACACCGGTTCGGCAGCCGCATTGAGGGCGCGCAGGGTGTCGTTGCCGTAATTGCGGATGTAGATCGCAGCCGAACGGCCGGTGGCGTGATAACCGATGGCCTCTTCCGTCTCCAGAACGGTCACGCTGGCGTCCGCAGCCATGCGCGCGCCCGCGCCGATGCCTGCAATGCCACCGCCGATGACGATGATGTCGGATGTCTCGCTCATGCTTCCCCTCAAGCTGTTTTGCCGCCGCTCGCGACGTCCGAATGTGCCTGTGCCTCTAGGGCCAGGACCCATCAATATGGCCGCAATGGTCGGCCTGATTTGTGCGGATACGCGAAGCAAGACCGCAGGAAGACTTCACGTCTTTCAAGGTCTTGCGACAAAGTAGCCGTGCAAATCAGGCCGATCCGAAGGACGCTCGATAGACCCGCGAGCTGCTGCGTCAAACCCCTTGACCGGGGGAAGCCCCCGCTCTGCGGGTTTTTCCTAGCATCTCTTGGTCTATCGAACGCCATTGCGGCCATATTGATGGGTCCTGACCCTACGGACACATGATTGCCCCGTGCGTCTGAGGGCGCGGGGAGATTTTGTCAACTCAAACGCTGCCGGTTGGGCGATTTAGCGACGGCACACAGATAACGGGCATGAAGCGAAAGCAATAGGCTCAACGCGGTCGGCGCATTATGGCACTGCGCCGGCGCGGCCCATCTCTCACACAAACCGGGTGGGGAAGAACGCCGTTCCCCCCGTGCTGCGGGGACTGGTCTCGAAGCCGGCTTTGTGTGATCATTTAACGGGGAGAATGGGAGAACCTCAACAAGATGCGTAAAGCACAGGCTTCGCCTGACTGGCGGTGTGCAGGGCGGAGTGCGGGTTAGTGGAAACACCGCAATCGCCTGCCTTACGATCCTATCATTCATGGATCGCCAATGAGACGCTGGAGGACTATTCGCTGCGCTATGCGGCGCGGTCGTTCCGGCGCTGGTCTCCATTCGTCATCGCCAACACCGCGCTCGGCGGCATCTCGTTTCTGGCTCTGGAGGCCATCGGCGGGGCGATCACGCTCAGCTACGGGTTCGCCAATGCGTTTCCCGCCGTTCTGATCACCTGCCTGTTCGTCTTCGTGACGAACCTGCCCATCGCCTATTATTCGAGCCGCTACAACATCGACATGGATCTGCTCACGCGCGGGGCGGGGTTCGGCTATATCGGCTCCACCATCACGTCGCTGATCTATGCGACCTTCACCTTCATCTTTTTCGCGCTCGAAGGCGCGATCATGGCGCAGGCGCTGAAGCTGTTCGCGGATGTGCCGCTGGTGCTGGGCTACATCATCTCATCGCTCGTTATCATCCCGATCACCTTCATGGGCGTGACGATGATCAGCAAGTTGCAGATGGTCACCCAGCCCATCTGGATCGCCATGCTGCTTGCGCCTTTCATCTACATTGCGGTCGGCCATCCCGAAACGCTCGATCAGTGGATGGCGTTTGCCGGCAGCGAAACGCCGGATGGCAGGTTCGATGTGCTCGCCTTCGGTTCGGCCATCGGTGTCCTGTTCGCGCTCTCCATCCAGATCGGCGAGCAGGTGGATTATCTGCGCTTCCTGCCCGACAAGACGCGCGAAAACCGCTGGCGCTGGTGGGCGGCGGTCATCTCCGCCGGTCCCGGCTGGATCGTGGTCGGCGGTTTCAAGATCCTGTGCGGCAGTCTTCTGGCGGTGCTTGCGGTCTCGGCCGGCCTCTCGCCATCGACGGCGCTCGAACCGATCCACATGTATATCAAGGCCTATGAATATGTGAGCGACGACCCGCGCACCGTGCTGGCGCTGGCGGCGATCTTTGTTCTCATTTCGCAGGTCAAGATCAATGTGACGAACGCCTATGCGGGCTCGCTCGCCTGGTCCAATTTCTTCTCGCGCGTCACCCATTATCACCCCGGCCGCGTGGTCTGGCTGATCTTCAACATTCTGATCTCGCTGCTTCTGATGCTGCTCGGCATCTTCCAGACGCTTGAGCTGGTGCTGGCGGTCTATTCGGTCATCGCCGCCGCCTGGATCGGCTCCATCTTCGCCGATCTCGCCATCTTGAAGCCGATGGGCGTCAGCCCGCCCTTCACCGAGTTCAAGCGCGCCTATCTTTACGATTTCAATCCGGTCGGCTGCGGGTCGATGGCGTTTGCCTCGCTGTTCGCGATCATCTGCTTCATGGGCAGTTTCGGTGATCTGGCGGAAGCCTATGCCGCCCCCATCGCCTTCTTCACCGCGCTTTCAAGCGCGGTGCTGATCGGCGTGGCGACACGCGGCCGCTATTATCTCGCCCGCCCGCGCGTGCCGCTTGCCGAGCCGGACAAGCCGGTGGTGCGCTGCGAAATCTGCGAACTGGAATATGAGCGGCCCGACATGGTGCACTGCACTTTCTACCGGCGTCCGATCTGCTCGCTCTGCTGCAGTCTCGATTCCCACTGCCACGATGCCTGCAAGGTTCCCGGCGCAAATCTGGAAGCGCCGCATTATCTGGGCCGCGCCCTGCGCAGCAAGATCGCGCCACGCATGACGCAGCGCCTGCTCAAGGTGAGCGGCGTTCTGTTCTCGCTGGCGGTGATGACGGCTGCCGTCTTTCTGCTGACCTACCGCTTGATCGAGCCGACCGCGCTTCAGCCGCATGTGGAAAGCGGCGCGCTTCTCCTGCGGGTGTTTCTGGCGCTCCTGCCGCTGCTCGCCATCGGCGCGTGGTGGATCGTTCTTTCGCACGAAAGCCGCGAGCTTGCGGAGCGCGATCTGGTGACATCGCTTGAAAAGCTTCGGCAGGCGCAGCAGGAGCTCGCCTCCAATGAGCGTCTGGCGGCAATCGGTCAGATCACCGCCACGGTCAGCCATGAGCTGCGCAATCCGCTGGGCACCATGGTCACCTCTGCCGATATTCTGCGCCGCTCGCTCAAGAACGCGGATGAGCCCGTCACCGGCGAATTGCAGCGCCTGCAACGCAATGCCTGGCGCTGCGTGCGCATCATCGAGGATCTTCTGGATTTCTCGCGCAAGCACGCGCCCGTCATGTCGCCCGTCGCCATCGACCGCTGGGTCAAGCAGCAATTGAGCGAAGAGGATCAGGAGATCGCGCATCTCATCACGCTCAAGCTTGATGCCGGGTGCGACGTGCTTGCCGATGCAGAGCGTCTGCGGCAGGCCTTCTCCAATGTTCTGCAGAATGCGGCGCAGGCCTGCGAGGAACGCGGGAAGCAAAGCGGTCAGATCATCATCTCCACGCAGCGCCTGCGCGACCGCGTCTACCTGTCGGTGTCCGATAATGGCGGCGGCATGTCTCAGGATGTGGCCGAGCGCGTGTTCGAGCCGCTGTTCAGCACCAAGGCGTTTGGCGTCGGGCTCGGCATGCCGCTCGTCAAGCGCATCATGGAGCAGCATGGCGGCGATGTGCTCATCGAAAGCCAGAAGGGTGCCGGCACCACCGTATCGCTCGTTCTGCCCTGTGCGGGAGTGCGCAAGGCATGACTGATCGTGAACTCGACCTCCCCGCAGAAGTCATCGGCGAACATCCGTTGCGTGAAACCACACCGGCGGAAGACCATTGCGTGCTTATCGTCGACGATGACGAGGATTTCGCCGCAAGCCTGTCGGGCCTCCTGAAACTCGAAGGCTACAGGATCGTGGTTGCCCACGATCCGCAGGCAGCACTCGCCTTCCTCGAAGAAGCGCGGATCGCGGTCGCCCTGGTCGATGTGCGGCTCGGCACCGGCAATGGCGTCGATCTGGTGCGCCAGATCCGCCAGCGCGAACCGGACGTGGTGTGCGTGATGGTCACCGCCTACGCTTCCATCGACACTGCCGTCGAGGCGTTGCAGGCCGGCGCCTATGACTATCTCTGCAAGCCGTTTCACAGCGAAGACCTGCTTGCCACGCTCGCCCGCTGCTTCGAGCGCATCCGGCTTCTGGAAGAAAAGCGGCTGGCCGCCGAGCGGCTCGGGCAGAAGCAGCGCATGGAGGCGATGGGCCAGCTCACCAGTGGCATTGCGCATGACTTCAACAACATACTCGCCGTTCTCCTGAGCAATCTGCGCTGGCTGGAGGAGCGGCTGGCCGACCAGCCGGAACTGGCCGAACTGGTCACCGATGCGCTCGAGGCCACCAGGTCGGGTTCCGAACTCACCGACCGCCTGCTGCGCTTTGGCCGCCAGCGCGCGAAAGACATTGCCGTGGTGCAGCTTGGCGAGGCGCTTCCGCCCCTGATGCGGGTTCTGGGGCGCACGCTGGGGGATACGGTGTCCGTTTCGCTCAATGTCGCAGACGGGTTGAACAGCGTGCTCATTCCCGCCGGTCAGCTGGAGCCGAGCCTCGTCAATCTGGCGCTCAATGCGCGCGATGCGATGCCGGGCGGCGGGAGCCTGCATTTCGACGCGTCGAATGTGATCGTTCGCCCGGAGGATGCGCGCGTCGCTTCGGGGCTGTTACCGGGGCGCTATGTGCTCCTGTCGGTGCGCGATACCGGTCATGGCATGCCGGTGGCGGTGCGCCGCCGCGCGCTCCAGCCCATGTTCACCACCAAGCCGCCGGGGCAGGGCAGCGGTCTTGGCCTGTCGATGGTGGATGGCTTCGTGCGGCAGGCCGGTGGCCGTCTCGGCATTCTCAGCACGCCGGGCAAGGGCACCAGCGTCAATCTGTATTTGCCGGCGCATTATTCCTCGGACTGAGGCGCGAACATGTAACCGACACCGCGAATGGTCTTGATAAACTGGGTGTCGCGGGCATTGTCGCGCAGCTTGCGGCGGATCTTGCCGATCATCACGTCGATGCTGCGGTCATAGGGGTTCCAGTTGCGGTTGGCGACGATGTCGAGGATCTGCTCGCGCGAAAGAACACGCCCGCGCCGCTCCACCAGCGCCGCCAGAAGCTGGAATTCCTGGCTCGTCAAACGCACCGATTCTCCCCGGGGTGAGGAAAGCTGATGCCGTGCGGGATCAAGTTGCCAGCCGGCAAAGCACATGATCGGCGAGCGGCTTTTCTCCTGCGGTTCCGGCATGCTGATGCGCTTGGCGAAGCGGCGCATGACGGTGCGGATGCGGGCCAGAAGCTCGCGCGGCTCGAACGGCTTGGTCACGTAATCGTCCGCCCCCAGCTCCAGGCAGACCACCTTGTCGATCGTGTTGTTCTTGCCTGAAAGCATGATCAGCGGCAGGTCGTGCTGGGCGCGCAGGCCACGCGCCAGCGAGACACCGTCTTCGCCGACCGGGAAGGTCAGATCGAGAATGACGAGATCGAAGTCCTCATCCGCCATTGCGCGGCGCATGGAGCGGCCATCCTCGGCGCTGGTCACGGCATAGCCTTCGCTCGTGAGGAAACGCTGAAGAAAGCGCCGAAGACGCTGATCATCATCGACAATTAGAACGCGATGTTTTTCGTCCGTGATCCCCATGGCTCATACGATAGTCGCAAACGGTTGCATCGGTCGAGAAGGGAGTTTGCTCCGGTCTTTTGGAAAATGCGCGTTTTGTATCCGGCCAAAGGTAACCGGGGCGGGCAAGGCGCTGGCGGCTCTGGATGCGCTCACGGCAAATGACTGAAATTCAGAGCTTATTTCAGGCTGTTCAAGCGAAAACGAATTCTCCGGAATGTCCCCGGGCGGTTACAAAAAATTACAAAGCGGGCGTTCTCCAGAGCCAATCGGCTTACAGTCCAGACCTAATCTTCTCCGGCACGGTTTCGTCCGGTCGCATCTTGCGGGCGGGCGCAAAAATGACGGGGGGCTCGACACTGGAACCTCCGACTGGCCGTTCAAGAGGAGGAGACCTATGCCTAAAACAGTGTTTTCAGTCGATCTCAACAAGGCGCCCGAGGATCAAGCGATCAAGACGCACAATCGCTGGCATCCCGATATTCCGATGGTTGAGACCTTCAAGCGCGGTGAGGTGTTCCGCGTCGAGTGCTACGATTGGACCGGTGGTCAGATCGGCAACAATGACAGCGCCAACGACGTGCGCGATGTCGACCTGACCCGCGTTCACTATCTGAGCGGTCCGTTCGGTTTCGAGGGCGCAGAGCCAGGAGATCTGCTGGTCGTCGACATTCTCGATATCGGCGCAATGCCTGAATCCGAATGGGGCTTCAACGGCCTGTTCGCCAAGGAAAATGGCGGCGGCTTCCTGACGGAGCACTATCCGAACGCAACCAAGTCGTGCTGGGATTTCCAGGGCATCTACACGACCTCGCGCCACATTCCGGGCGTGCGCTATCCGGGCATCATTCACCCGGGCCTGATCGGCTGTCTGCCCGATCATGCGCTTCTGGCCGAAGCAAACCGCCGTGAGGAAGAGCTGGTTTCGACCGACCCGAACAGGGTGCCGCCGCTGGCCGCACTGCCTTATTCCGACACGGCGCTCATGGGCCAGATGTCGGGTGATGCAGCACGCAAGGCGGCGGAAGAAGCGTGGCGCACCGTGCCGCCGCGCGAACATGGCGGCAATTGCGACATCAAGAACCTGTCGCGTGGCTCCAAGGTCTATTTCCCTGTCTATGTGAAGGGTGGCGGTCTCTCCATGGGCGACATCCACTTCTCGCAGGGCGATGGCGAAATCACCTTCTGCGGCGCTATCGAAATGGCCGGCTGGATCGACATCAGCGTCGATGTCATCAAGGGCGGCATGGCGAAATACGGTGTCGTCAACCCGATCTTCAAGCCTAGCCCGATTGATCCGCATTTCGACGATTACCTGATCTTCGAGGGCATCTCGGTCGATGAGCACACGGGCGAACAGTATTATCTGGACGCGCATGTGGCCTATCGCCGGGCCTGTCTCAACGCGATCGAGTATCTGAAGAAGTTCGGTTACACGGGCGAGCAGGCCTACAGTATCCTCGGCACAGCGCCGGTGGAGGGCCGAATAGCCGGCATTGTGGACATACCGAATGTGTGCGCCACGCTGGCCATTCCGACAGCGATTTTCGATTTCGACATCAATCCAAATTCGACCGGGCCGACCAAACAGGTCTCCGGCGTGGATGTCGCGCGAACAAGCTGAGTGGCTTGGAGCATCGGGCCGGGAGGCGCAGACCACCTCCCGGTTGTTCCGGTGCTCCGTCGGGCCGTTTTCAAAAGAAACGAGTGGGACAGCCGGGGTGGGACCCGGCTGAACCCGCCTTTCGGGAGGAAGAGCTGCCATGCTGCTCGGGTTTGCCTTGCTTTACGTCGGCGCCGTCCTGTTTCTCAATGGGCTGTGGCTGATGGGAAAGATCGACGACAAGGAAATTGTCGTCATCAATGTGGTGTCCGGCTTCGTCACGCTCTGCGTCGCGCTGGCTTCGGCATTCGGCGCTGCGGCGGATGCCGCGTCGGTCAAGTCTGCGGCGCTGACGCTGCTGTTCACCACCACCTATCTCTGGGTCGCCTACAACCGCGTGGTCGCGGTCGATGGCCGCGGGCTCGGCTGGTTCAGCCTGTTCGTGGCGATCACCGTCGTGCCCATCGCGATTGAAGGACTGGCCGGCGCGCAGACCTTCACCGACACCTGGCTCGGCCTCAACTGGGCCATCTGGGCGGTGCTCTGGTTCATGTATTTCCTGCTGCTTGCCCTCAAGCGTCCGATCCTGCAGGCCACTGCGGTCGTCACGCTCCTCACGGGCATCATCACCGGCTGGCTGCCGGGGTTCCTGCTGCTTCAGGGAATGCTCTGAGCTTTTTCGTGCGGCGGCGTCAGGCCGCCGCACCATGCGAGACAGAATTTTCGGAGACCAACATGCCGCTTTACAATTATGTTTGCGAAGATTGCGGACCTTTCGACGAGTGGACGTCCATGGCTGATGCAGGCAATGCATGCGCCTGCCCGAGTTGCCAGACGCCGAGCAGTCGCGATGTGGCCGCGCCAAGCCTCAGCCTCATGAACGGCACGCTCCGGCGCGCGCTGGCGCGCTCGGAAAAAAGCGGCAGCGAGCCGCGCGTGGTCAAGAAGGAACATCTGGCCGGTTGCGGCTGTTCGCTGTGCAATATCGGCAAGAAGGGCCCGCCTTCTCCGCGCAAGAAATGGATGATCGGCCACTGCTGAGTTCGCGCTCGCGACACAGGCTTTCAGGCCGATTCTGGGTGCTTTTCAGGCAGACGGCGCCCCCGCATTCCGGGGGCGCCGTCTGCCTGTTTCATTTTGAAACGCGATTTGTTGAGAGAGTACGCTTTGTGTTTTCTGAAAATTGGCGTATCTGCTGATCTCAAGGGGCAAGTTATTGATATTTTAGAGTAAATTTATGCTTCATAAGCTTTGGCAACACGCAGTGAAGGTCAGGATTTTGCCCGTGGCCGCTGCACTGTTTCTTTGTGGTCTCCAGCCCCAGTCGCCCGCCCGGGCATCAGGTCTCACCGCGTCGGCAGAACCGGCCGCGACAGTCGAAACCGAAGCCCGACGGCTCATGCAGGACCACGATCTTCCCGGTCTTGCAATCGCGGTCACGGTCGGGGGGGAACATCGCATCTTCAACTACGGCGTCGCTTCGCGTGAAAGCGGTGCGGCGGTGGATGACGACACGCTGTTCGAGATCGGCTCGATCAGCAAGACATTCACCGGTCTGCTTGCGGCCTACGCGCATGTGCAGGGAAAGCTCTCGCTTTTCGACGAGGTCAGTTCGCGCGTTCCGGCGCTTGAGGGCAGCGCTTTCGATGCCGTGCGCATTCTGGAACTGGCGACCCATACGAGCGGGCTCGAACTCTTCCTGCCGCCGGGCGTGGACAGTCAGGACGCGCTTGTCGCCTATTGCAGGGGCTGGGAGCGTCGCTATTCGCCGGGTACGGAGCGCACCTATTCCAATATCGGCATCGCGCTTCTCGGTTCCATCGCGGCCGACGCCCTTCAGCGGGACTATGACGATGCCCTCGCAAATCTGCTCCTGCCGAAGCTGGGGCTCGCAAACACCTATACGCAGGTTCCGCCTCACCGGATCAGGGACTATGCGCAGGGCTATACGACGGAGAACGAACCCGCCCGCCTGTCAGACAATGCGCTGGCCTCTGCACCCTACGGCGTCAAGACAACGGCGACAGATCTCATCCGCTATGTCGAGGCGCATATGCAAAGCGGCGATCTGGAGCCGGATATGCAAAGCGCCATCGGTCAGGCGCTCACCGGCTATTACAAGGCCGACGCCATCACGCAGGATCTGGTCTGGGAGCAATATGCCTATCCGGTCAGCCTGAAGCGTCTGCTCGATGGCAATTCCAGAAGAATGGCGCGCGACGATGTTCCTGCCATGCATCTGAAGCCGCCATTCCCGCCGCGCCGTAAGGTGCTCGTCAACAAGACCGGTTCCACGAGGGGCTTCTCGGCCTATGTGGCGTTCGTGCCGGGGCGCAGGATCGGCGTGGCCATTCTGGCCAACAGGAATGTGTCGGTGCGTGACCGGGTGCGGGCAGGGTATCGCATTCTTGCAGCCCTGAAGCAGGCACAGCCGTGACAGGGCCATTCGCCGGCAGGCGGGAGAGGCCCGCCGGCGAACCATCGGTTTCTTATCGACGCGCCACCAGAGGCACGTAGTTTTCCAGGTCCGGGTTCGGGAAACGCACCGTGTCGCCGGTCTCCGACGACAGGTAGAGCCCCATCAGAATCTCCAGCACGGCAACGCCGTCGGCAAAGGTTTCCAGGGGCTCCTCGCCCTTGCGGAAGCACTCCACCATGTGCCGGTTTTCATCCGTGTAGCCATAGATCCCGGCCTCGTCTTCCAGCACGGGCATCAGGCCCTGTTCGGCATTCTGCTTCTCGACCAGATCCTCGCCTTCCTCGCCCTTCACTTCACGCGACATGAAGATTTTCAGGCCGGTGCCGAGCGAGTTGAACTCCATGGCGTATTCCGGCCCAAGCAGCTCAAGCTGGATGCGCAGACCCGCCCCCACATAGGCCCAGGAGGTTGTCGTCTCGATCATCAGCTCGTTGCCGTCCTCGTCCTCCAGGATCACATTGCCGCGCGCAAAGTCCTCGGAAGGGCGATTGGCGTAATCCACTTCCGGGCCGAAGCGGTTCTTCAGGTCTTCGATATAGCGCGGGCGTGTCCATTTGAGGTTGGCCACGGTGCCGTGCACGGCCTTCAGCTTCAGGGAATCCCGCTTCCTGCCGGGTTCCGTCAGAAGGTGCCGGGCCACTTCAACGCTGTGGCACATCATGTCGAGCAGAACGCCGCCGCCCTGCTTGTCGCCCTGCCAGAACCACGGCTCGTGCGGGCCGGAATGCTCTTCTGCCGCGCGCGCCAGATAGGGGCGTCCGGTGGTGGAGGCGGCGCGCCGCCAGATGATCTCCTTGCCGCGCAGAACCGGCTGGGCGAAGACCTGGTTTTCCAGATAACCGTGGTTCAGCCCGGCGTCTTCCACGAGCCGCAGCATCTCACGCGCATCGGACAGCGTGCGGGCAAGCGGCTTTTCGCAGGCCACCGCAAACACTTTGCTGCGCCCGGAAACGACTTCGTCATGGATGGTGCGCATTGTCTCAAGGCGCGTGTCGTTGGGGGAGAGAATCCAGACCGCGTCCACATCGTCGGCCTGCAGCATGGATGCCAGACTGTCATGGCTCTTGCAGTCGCCCAGCCCCAGTTCCGCCACCAGCTTCACGATGCGTTCGCGGTTCTCCGCCTTGCGGCTGTAGACGCCGGTCACGTCGACATGGCGCACGCCGAGCATGGACCGCAGATGGAATTCGGCAATGAAGCCGGTGCCGACAAGGCCGATGCGCAGGCGTTTTCCGGGCTGTGCGGACATGGTTGTTTCCCCTTTCATTCTGTTTTCGGTGGTGCGGTGGTGCCGCGCACGCGCAGCGTGGCTGGCAGCACCACGGGTTCCCTGGGCACGGCGGCCCCTGAAAGCATTTCGAGCAGCATGCCCATGGCCTGCCGGCCGATGTCGGTGCGCGGCTGGCGCACCGTGGTCAGCGGCGGGTAGAACGCTTCGCTCAGATAGAGATCGTCGAAGCCGACGACGGACACATCGCCGGGCACGTCGCGGCCGATCTCGCGCAGGTGATGAACCGCGCCGAAGGCCATTTCGTCATTGGCCACGAAGATCGCCGTCGGCGGTTCGGCGAGTTCAAACAGCGCCTTGCAGGCCGCAGCCCCGCCATGCAGCAGGTAGTCGCCGCGCTGCTCATAGCCTTCGGCAATCGCAAGGCCGGCATTGCGCATGGCGCGGCGATAGCCCTCCTGTCGGCGAAGGCTCATCACTTCGGGAACCGGCCCGGAAATATGGGCGATGCGCCGGTGGCCAAGTCCGATCAGATGCTCCACCGCCTCGCAGGAGGCGGCCACATTGTCGATCTGCACATGCGGAAAGCCGGACCCTTCAATGGTTTCCAGCGCCACCACGATGGGCGCATTGGGCGGCAGCCTGTTGCGCGCGCCCTCCTGCGCCGGCAGCTTGCCCGTCATCAGGATCATGCCGTCGGCATGACCGTCGCGCAGCATGTCGAAATACTCGATCTCGCGCTCGGGATCGTTCTCGGTATTGCCCATCAGAACAGAGTAGCCGGCGGCGCGGGCCGTGGCCTCCACGCTCTTCAGAATGTCGAGATAGAACGGGTTGCCCACATCGCGCACCACCATCAGTACTGCCATGGAGCGGGCTGTGCGCAGGCTGCGGGCGCTGGCGTTTGGCCGATAGTGCAGGGCGTCCGCTGTTTCGCGCACCCGCGCGCGCGTCTCCTCCGTCACCAGATCGCTGCCGCTCAGCGCGCGCGACACGGTGGCGGACGAAACGCCCAGCGCCTCGGCAATGTCCTTGATCTTGGGCCGACGGTTCATGCGCGCAGCCCCCGACCGCGGCCATAGAACAGCATCAGCACCAGAAGCGTGGCGCCAAACACCATCTGCCGTCCGGATTCATCGATGTTGATCGTGGTCAGGATGCTTTGCAGCACCACCAGCAGAACCGCGCCGGCCATGGTGCCGGTATAGCCGCCCTTGCCGCCGGAAAGCGGGGTTCCGCCAAACACCACGGCAATGATCGATGGCAACATGTATTGCTCCCCTACATTTGCGAAAGAGGAGCCGGAATAACCAAGCAGGCAGAGCCCGGCAATGGCGGCGAACACGCCCGACAGCATGAAGAGAGCGATGCGCGTGCGCCGCACGGGCACACCGGCCATGAAGGCCGCCTGCTCGTTGGAGCCGATGGCGTAGATGCGCTGGCCGAACACGGTGCGGTGCAGGATGAAGGCCATCAGCAGGCCAACCCCGATCCACAGCCAGATGATGCCCGGCAGGCCCAGCAGGAATGGCCTGGTCACGAATTCCGAAAGGGCCGGGGCTGCGCGACCGGAGGGAATGCCCTGCCGGATCACCACCAGAAGCCCCTGAAGCACGCCCAGCATCCCAAGCGTCATCACCAGCGGGGGAATGCGCAGCAGCGTCACGCCGAGCCCGTTGAACAGGCCGAACAGCGCGCCCGTCGCTACGCAGGCGAGAATGGCCAGCGGGATGCCGCCATCCATGCCGTTCATCACATTGCCGGCCACAATGGCCGAAAGCGAAACCACGCCGCCGACGGACAGGTCGATGCCCTCGCGCCCGCCCAGAATGACGAGGTTCTGGCCAGCCGCGACAATGCCCAGCAGCGCTGCCACGATGAGGAGCCGCAGGATCTGCCCGCCGGAGGCGAAGCCCGGCGAAAGCGTGTTGCCGAGAAACAGAAGTGCTGCGATCAGCACCAGTGCGATGGTGAGCGGGTTTTTGGCAATGTCGAGCAGCCGGTTCATGCACGCCCCCTGCGGCTGACGAGAACACCCACCATCAGCGCGGCGAGAATGGCGAGCCCCTGCACCAGGTTCTGCCAGTGCGAGGGGGTGCCCGCGAAGAAGACGAGCGAATTGATGAGCCCGATGATCAGCGCCGCGATGACGGAGCCTGCAACCGTGCCGAACCCGCCGGAAAGCGCGCTGCCGCCCAGCACCACGGCGGCGACGCTGAACAGCGTCATCTTTGCGCCGACCAGCGGGTCGCCGCTTGCCGTGTCACCGGTGATGCAGAAGGCGGCAAGGGCAGCGAACACGCCGCACAGCGCATAGCCGCCAATGCGGATAGCGGTGACGGGAAGCCCGCTCTGGAAGGCCGCCTGCTGCCCGTCGCCCACCGCCAGAAGCTGTGTGGCAAGCCGGGTGCGGGCCAATAGACAAAGCAGGATTGCAAGCGCCACAGCGGCATAGAAGACAAAGGGAATGCCGAAGAAACTGCCGCCATAAGTGCGCCAGAAAACGGTCGGTGCGGGCATGCCGGCCACCGGCAGGATCACCAGCGCCAGCCCGGTGAAGAAGATGCTTGTGGCGAAGGTGGCGACGATGGCCTGCAGGCGCAGCGCCGCGACCACGAAGCCGTTGACGAGGCCGCAGGCCAGTCCGACGAGAACACCCACGCCGAGCGCGGCCAGCACCGAGAGCCCCCCACCGCCCATATGCTGCATCAACACGATGATCGTCACATTGACCAGCGAGGCGATGGCGCCGACCGAAAGGTCGATGTCGGCGGCATAGACCACATAGGTCTGGGCAACCGCCAGAAGCATCAGCGCCATATAGGTGCGCACGAGGCCCGTCAGTGAGCGAAAACTCAAACTGTTGGGCTCGAAGATGCCGTTCAGCACCAGAAGCACCGCGAAAATGAGAAGGGCAGGCAGGAACGGAAAGCGCCTCAAAAGCGTGCCGAAACCGCCGCCATCCTGTTTTGTGAGAGAAGCGTTGGTCGTCATCATGCCGCCTCGTAGGCTGCCTGGTAGAGATTGTAGCGGGTGCGCGCCGCGCCGCTCAGCTCCCGGCTCACCGCGCCGCCGTTGAACACGAGAATGCGGTCGGCATTGTTCAGGAGCTCGGCGTCCTCCGACGAATAGAGCACGATGGCGAGCCCTTCCTCGGCGAGCCTGCGGATCAGCGCGAAAAGGTCTGTCTTGGCCGAAAGATCGATGCCCTTGGTCGGGTCGTCGAGCAGCAGGATGTCGGGTTTGTCGATCAGCCAGCGAGCGATCACGATCTTCTGCTGGTTGCCACCCGACAGCGAGCCGATGGAATGGGAAAGCCCGGCGAATTTCGTGTTCAGCGCCTTGAGCGCCGGCAGCGCCTTTTCAGCGAGCCGCCCCGGGCGCGCCAGCACGAGCCTGTTGCGCAGCGCATGGATGGGCGCGACATTTTCGAGGATCGGACGTCCGGTGATCACCCCGTCGCGGCTCCGGTCGCCGGAAACATAGGCCACGCCCTGGGCGATGGCGCTGCGCGGGCTGTCGGTGCGAAGCCGCTCTCGTGCTATCCGCGCTTCGCCGGCACTGGGCGGCTGCGCGCCGAAAAGCGCCTTCAGGAGAGCGGACTGGCCCTGTCCGTGCAGGCCGCCGAGGCCGAGGATTTCGCCCCGTCTGACCGTAAAGCTCACATCGCGAAAGCCCGCGCCGGTGAGGTTCTCAACCGTCAGCGCCGCATCGGTGGATGCTGCCTGTGCGGGTGGCGCAGCTTGCTCTGGGGCGGCAAGCTCTTCCTGCTCGCCCACCATCATGTGGATCACGGCCTCCGGGGTCGTTTCCGCAATGGCCATCGTGCCGATGGTCTCGCCATCGCGGATCACGGTCACGCGGTCGCCGATGGCAAAAATCTCGTCCATGCGGTGCGAGATGAACACGATGCTGCGGCCGTCATTCCTGAGGCCGCGCAGGATTTCGAAGAAGCGGTCCACCTGCGCGCGGTCGAGGGCAGAGGTGGGTTCGTCGAAGATCAGAACCGGCGCTTCCGTCGCCAGCGCCTTCATGATCTCCACCAATTGCCGCTGGTCGGCGCGCAGATCGCCCACATTCGTGTCGGCCCTGAGTTCCGCACCGGCCACGGCCTCGAACAGCGCGATGTAGCGTTCGGCCTTTTGGCGCAATGCCGCCCGGTCGATGAAGAATCCGCTCTGCTTCGGCAGATCGGGCAGGCAGATGTTTTCGGCCACGCTGCGATGATCGGCGAGGCTCAGTTCCTGATAGAAAATGCCGATGCCCAGCGCCTGCGCCGCACGCGGCCCGCTCACGGTCACCGCGCGCCCGTCGAGCAGCACATCGCCCGCATCCGGGCGCACGCTGCCTGCCACGATCTTGCAAAGCGTGCTCTTGCCGGAGCCATTGGCGCCGATCAGCACATGCACTTCGCCGGTGTCCAGTTCAAGGTCGCCACGGCGTAGCGCCAGCGTGGCGCCGTAAGCCTTGCTTACACCGCTGAGATTCAGTTTGGTCATGTCTACATCAATCGCTGAAAGGTCGGCGTCAGTCCCTCATCCGCCCGCCGCGCCTTCTCCCGTCAACGTCGCGAAGGAGAATGGCCGTGGCGTGGATGTCTCCCTCTCCCCGCATGTGGGGGGAGGGTGAGGGCGAGGGGCCTTTGCCGGCGTCGTCCTATTTGAACAGCGCTTCCGCGTCGTCGATGGAAAGCGAGCTCGTGTAGGAATAGTAGCCCGGCTTTCCGTCAACGGAGGCGGCCACTTCTTCCAGATTGTCCGAACTGATGAACGGGATCGGCAGATAGAGCGCGTTCTCATACTGCCCGGCCTTGGCCGGTTCCTTCAGTTCACGTCCCTGCAGCATCAGCACGGCCACATTGAGCGCGCTTGCCATCACGCCGGGCGGGTTCACCGAAGCGCCTGAGTTCAGCTTGTTCTCGGTCCAGATGTCGATGAAGTCCTTGCGGATTTCGCCGGTTGCGGCGATGTCGCCAGCCTTGTCGGCGTCCATGATGGAGCGCCATGCGCCGGCGGCCATGCCGTCCTGCACCCAAACGCCGTCAATGTCGGGATAGGTCGCGAGCAGGTTCTGCATGGCCTGCTGGCCCTGCGCCTGATCCCAGTTGGCGTTCACTTCATTGACGATCTCGATACCGTCATGCTCGCCGAACACTTCGCGGTAGCCCGCAACGCGCATCTCGTTGGCCGGGTGCCCGGCAACGCCGTTGATGGCGACGACCTTGCCTTCGCCGTTCAGCGTGTCGGCCAGCCATTTGGCGCTTTCCATGGCCCAGCCCTTCTGGTCGATGCCCACGTAAAGGGCGTCGGGCGAAGAGACTTCGGCATCGGTGGCGATTACCAGAATGCCGGCTTCCTTGGCCTGCGCGAACACCGGGTCAAAGGCGGTCGGGCTGTTGGGGTTGATGATGATGGCGTCAACGCCCTGGCTGATGAAGTTGCGCACATGCGCGATCTGGCCGGGCACGTCGACATTGGCGCTCTGGGCGACCACTTCGACATTCACGCCCTTGTCCTTCCAGGCGGCGGCGGCTTCCTCGGCCTCCTCGATCATCTGGGTGCGCCATTCGCTGCCCACCCAGCCGTTCGACAGACCAATCTTGAAGTCCTCGGCCAAAGCCGAAAGCGCAGTGCCCGCAAGGGCAGCGGCGGTCACGGCAGCAATTGCCAGTTTTTTCATGAACTCCTCCCTGGTGAAATGCACCAACGGCACAGGCAGCCAAGGCCTTTTCGCCGATCGTGCGGCACTCCTCCTCCATGACGTGTCCTCCGCGAAAGATGTCTTCCGCCACGTCAATGAAATCGATTGTATGGCAAATGTAATCGATTTCAATATGTAATTTGGGGCGTAATTTTGTACGTAATTTTGTGGATTGCCGCCCTGATGCCTCAAAGAAGCTGCAAGCGCCCGATTTTACTTATGCAATCAGAAGGCGTGGCTGAGAGACGTGCTGGAGAGAAGGCGTGGTTTTTGAGGAAGTGAAATTGTTTCAAAACGACACAATCTGTTCACATGCCTGCGTTGCCCGCATTTCATTCACTCGGCTAACTTCTTAGAAGTGAGTAATGATTCGAGTAACATCGCCGTGCACAATGAACCGTCGCTTGAGGTTGTCCAGCTGGAGCTTCTGCTCGACCTCGCCGACCTGATCGCGCAGGGCTTCGAGGCCGCGCTTCTGTCGGTGCTGGATGATGTGGACGGGCAGATTCTTTTCAACCACAGGCTTGATGGCGATCCGCAGTATCAGCGGGTCGCGGCCGTGATGGTCGGCGCGGACGCCGATGTGGCGCTCGTCTTCCTGGACCGTACAGGAACCACCACGCATGTGGAGGGCGCAGCCGAAAGCGACCGCGCGATTGCGCGTGAGGCCGAGAAGGCGCGCAACCGGGTGCTTGCCGCTCAGGCCTGACGCAGCAATTTTCGCACGGCGATCTAACCGTGGCGCGAGTTCTGGCCGGGTCGGGCGCGCGCCACGCGGGGGAAGCGGACCACATTGTCTGCTTCCGGCTTTGCCGAGAATTCGGCCTTGAGCGCGGCATCGAGCAACAGTCCGATGGCTTCGCGCAACTGGTGCGTCGCCGGATCGGAACCGGTCAGTTCGGCCTGTGCGTTTTCGAGGTGGGCGTGCACGGACGCAAAATCTGTCGGCATGGTGTTCCTTTTTCGGTGCCCCCGGTATGGCAGGACCATGCGCAGAAAATTGTAACCGGCAAACAAACACGATCCATGGCATTTTAACGACCGGCGCTCTCCCGGCGCATTCTCTTTGGAAAACCCGATTTGATCTTGCACGCTGGTTGGGAAGGTCCGACCCTGAGGCTTGCCATTGCTTGTGGGGAGATTGTTTTCTTCTGCCGCGTCAGAGCCGGAATTAAGGAATAATATTCCTGTTTTTCATTGGCTTAAGCGTGTTGTGGTCGGAAGCGTCTTATGCGAATCGTTAAAAGACGAAGGGTCCCGTCAACTTTTATTAGAAGTTTGCCGGTTACCAACGGGATCAGTCACACTGGGGACGTTGAAAGCATATGGACAAGTCGCTCTTGCAACGCAAACCGCGCTGGACATGGCTCATTGCCTTTACGCTGCTTGGCACACTGGCAGCGGTCGGGCTTTCGTTCCTTGTCCACTACCTCCTCTTCTTCGGCGAAGAGATCAATCCCTATCAGCGCGGCCTTGCTGCCGCGCTCATTCTGCCGGTGGTCATCGCCACGCCGCTGCTTCTCTATATCGGGCAGGCAAGCGAGCAGCTGCGCCGCTTCAAGCGGGACCGGAATTTCTCCGCCGCTCATGATCCCTCGACCGAGGTGTTCAACGGCGAGATGTTCACAACGCTGGTGGAGCGCCGCCGCGCCGCGACGGTTTCCGAGGCAGGGCGCACCTTTGGCGCGCTGTTGATCCTCGAAGCCGAGAATGTGCGCGACATCGCCATCGATTACGGTTTCAGCTGGGGTGAGGAGTCGATGCGCCAGATCGCATCGGTGATCCGCGCCAATGTGCGCCGCAGCGATGTGGTCGGTCGTCTGAACGACAGCGAGTTCGGCGTCTTCCTTCCCGGCGCGACGGTTGAACAGGCCCGCGATGTGGGAGAGCGCATTCGCACCGCCATCACCAAATCGCGCTTCCTGGCGGAAGGCGAGCCCGTGGAACTCGGCGTCGATATCGGCGGCGTGATCTTTGAAGACCAGATCGAGTTCCGCGGTCTGATGCGCATCGCGTCGGAGCAGCTCGAAATGGCGCGCCAGAGCGACAGTGACCGGTTCCGCCTCAGCGCGATCAATGCGATGGGAACGCGCGAAAACGGCGAGAGCCACGAATAGAAGCGCTCCGGCCCGCCCGCTATGGGCGCTGGACTCAAAGATTGTTTAGCCTCAGAATGATCGCAAGTGCACCGCCCATGCAGCAGGTTGCATGGGCGGCGCAGCTTTTGCTGACGGCATCGGCGCTTTCCCGTCGGGGGCGCGGCGGTGCTGCAAGGGGCGGCAATGAACCGTATGCGAAGTTTCCTGCTGGTCGCCGTATTCCTGCTTGGCTGCGGGGCCGGCAGCGCGGATGAACCCGGGGCTCGGGTGTTTCAGCCGGCCATGCCTCTCGACAACGCTGCGCAAACCGACATCACCACGCTCTACAATGGCCAGCCCGGCGTTCTGGAACGATATGCCTGGGCGATGTCCGCCAATCGACACATGCTGGTCGGCCGGAATGGCGATGCGATCTATGGCCGTGGCTTCGACGCAGCGTCCGGGGATGGCGGTGTCTGGGCGTTTGTTGGTCCGCAGGATCAGCATGTCATCCGGCTTGCTGACGGGGCGCTTGTGATCGCGCGCGGTGCGCCACTGGCAAACCTCTATGCGGAAGTCGGTTGCAAGGTCGGGGAATGGCCGACGCTGATCTGCGCGGATGGGCGCAAAAGATCCATCTCGGCGCCCAACGCCACCACCATCCGCATAGAAGACGAGACATTTGAACTGGCCGGGCAGGAGGCTGAATGAGCATTTCAGGAATGTACCGCGTTCGTGACAGGACGTGGATGATGTCTGCGCTCTGTCGGCTTCTGCTCTTGCTGGCTTTCATGCTCCCGGTGTTGCCGGGGCTGATTGGTGGCGCAGTCGCCGAAGAGACGGTCACCGTGCGCCAGTTCGATCCGGCAACGGGCCGCTGGGTCCGCCGTGAGCGCACGCTCTCCTTCAAGGCGCCGTGGGGCGACGCCGCCGTCAAGCCGGCGGTCGTGCCTTATTCCGAGAACCTGCCTGCCGGCTCCATTGTGATCGATACGGGCGAGCGCCGCCTCTATCATCTGCGTGGCGACGGCACCGCGGTGCGTTACGGGATCGGCGTCGGACGCGAGGGTTTCGCCTGGCGTGGCCGTGAACGCATCACCAGAAAGGCGAAATGGCCGGACTGGCGTCCACCCGCCGAAATGATCCGTCGTGAAGCAAACCAGGGGCGCATCCTGCCGACCCTCGTGGAAGGTGGTCCGGAAAATCCGTTGGGCGCCCGCGCGCTCTATCTGGGTTCAACCCTGTTTAGAATTCACGGAACGAACCAGCCCTGGACAATCGGGCAGGCCGTCTCGTCCGGCTGCATCCGCATGACCAATGATGATGTTATAACCCTTTATAACAATGTCAAAATTGGCGCTCTCGTGGTCGTGAGATAAAGCAGTAAGGCTGACTGAATTCCTGCATTTCAGGGTTGAAATGCTTAACAGGAAGTGGATTTTGTTGCGCCGGCGCAACACCTCTATTTAAATGAGGCGACTAAACTACTCCAAAATGGGTAGGAGCGCGACTTGGGACATAGCCAGTCGTGAATGGTTGTCCTAGCATAACATCATATTGAGACCCGATGTGGGATCGGGCTTATCCATTTGCTGCGCAGGGAACGTGCAGTCAAAGGGGGGATAATGACGCTTAAGCCACGCATTACGCGCGTTCTGGCAGCCGCTCTTATGAGTGGCGCCGTTGTGTTTTCGACTGCCGCAAACGCCCTTTCCGTAAAGGAAGCGATGGCGGTCGCTCTGGAATCCAATCCCGAGATCGGGCAGGCGATCGAAAATCGCGAAGCCATTGAGTTCGAGTTGCGGCAGGCGCGGGGCCTTTATCTCCCGAGTGTCGATCTTGAAGCGTCGGTCGGCGCGCGTCGCCTCGACAATCCCTCGCGCCGTGGCACCGGCATTGAGGACGATCCGCTCTACCCGGCGGAGATCGGTCTCTCCATCACGCAAAAGCTGTTTGATGGCGGCGGACGCCGCGCCGAGCTTGATCGTCAGGCTGCGCGTGTGGACTCCGCATCCTTCCGCGTGCTCGAGCGTTCGGAAACAATCGCCCTTCAGGTGGTGCGCGAATATCTCGAATATCTGCTTCAGGTCGAGATCGTGAATGAAGCGCGCAAGAATGTGAGCTTCCACCAGTCGATGCTGGGTGATATCGGCTCGCTTATTTCCGGCGGTGCGCTCACCGAGGCTGACCGTCAGCAGGCGCAGGAGCGTTCGCTGTCCGCCAGGGCGCGTCTCAAGGAAGCCGAGGAAGAACTCGAAGCGGCGAAGATCCGTTTCTACAAGCTCGTCGGCAAGCCGCTCAGCAATCCCTCCATGCCGGGTTCCGTGGCATCCGCGCTGCCGGCCTCGCTCGACAAGGCCATCGGCATTGCGCGCGCCAACAACCCGCGCATCAAGGTCGCCAACGCCGATATCGATGCAGCCGATGCGCTGGTCGACGCCGCGCGCTCGAACATGCTGCCCGAGATCAGCGCCGAGGGCCGCGCCCGCGCCGGTTACGACATTGATGGTTCGGACGGCCGCACCAATGATCTGCAGGCGCGCGTCGTCGCCAAGTGGAACCTCTATCGCGGCGGTATCGACGTCGCCAATGAGCAGGAGCAGATCCGCCGCGCAAGCGAGCAGCGTCTGGTCCTTCATCAGGCCTATCGTGAGGTTGAGGAAGCGGTCCGCATTTCCTGGGATCGCCGCCAGCGGCAGATCGATCTGTCGCAGACCCTGCGTCAGCAGGCGCAGACGAATGCCCAACTGGTCAGTTCCTACCGCGAGCAGCTCGTGGTTGGCCAGCGTTCGCTGCTTGATGTTCTCGGCGCACAGAACACGCGCTTCAGCGTGAATGTTCTGTCCAAGACCGCGCAGTATGCGGCGCGCTTTGCCGAGTATCGCATTCTGGCGGCCACCGGCACACTGCTCGACACGATGAACCTCTCCAGTGCGAAGCAGTCGGAGGCCTACGCACGGGCAGAGTTCAACGTGCCTGAAACGGCGCCGACGGAGACGTATAAGAGACTGCCATCGCGACAGACCAACGATCTGCCGCTCGATCTTCTCGCTCCGATTCGGTCTCAATAGCCGGTCGGGGCAGCAGGCAAGGGGGCAAGGTGGAACAACTTCGCAACCCTACAGCCGACACGCCGCTCCTGGCAGACAGTTTCAGGTTTGCCTTTCGGGAGGTCGCGCAGTTTCTCGCGCGCCCGAGTTCTGAAACCGTCCTCTTTTCCGATACGCCCTTCGATGAGAGCAATCCGTCGCTGGAAGATATCGAGCGGCTCGCCGCACGTATCGGTCTGGAAGTGGAGCAGCACAGCCGGCGCGATCTCGCCAGCGGATCCATCGATCTGCCGGTGCTTGTCGTCTATGCGGATGGCACGGCGCAGGCTCTTCTGGAGCCGCTCGATGGAGACCGCCTGCGCACCACGCTTCTGCCCGATCCCATCGCGGAAGAAGGCGTCACACTCAAGAATGTCCTGTCCAGAAAAGTCGGGCTGATCGTCTCCTTCAGCATCATCTATGAGAACAAGTCCGAAAGCGCGGATGCCGGTCTGCCTCAGCAGATGGAAAAGCGCCACTGGCTCACCACCACGCTTGCGCCATTCTGGCGGTCCTATGCGCAGGTGGCGATAGCCGCGCTGTTCGTGAACCTTCTGGCGCTCGCATCGCCGCTCTTCGTCATGAATGTCTACGACCGGGTGTTGCCCAATCAGGCAACCGCCACGCTCTGGGTTCTGGCGCTCGGCGTCGCCGGGGCAATCCTGTTCGACCTGCTTTTGAAAAGCGTTCGCGCAGCCCTCATTGATTACGCCGGACGGAAAGCGGATCTGAAGCTTTCCTATCTGCTTTTCGAAAAAGTGCTGCACGCCACCATGGCGTCGCGTCCCATGTCGACCGGCGAATATGCGAGCCGCGTTACGCAGTATGAATTCGTGCGCGAGTTCTTCACCTCGAACACGATCAGCACGCTGATCGACAGCGTCTTCGTTTTCGTCTTCCTGCTGGTCATCTACAGCGTTGCCGGCTGGCTGGCGCTGATCCCGGCAACCGCCTTCGCGCTCGCGTTGATCATCGGGCTCATTGCGCAGGCGCGCATCGGCCGCCGTGTCGCCGCCGCAAACAATGAGGCATCGCAGCGCCAGTCGCTTCTCGTGGAAACCATTGCGACAATCGAAACGGTCAAGTCGCTGCGCGCCGAGCGCACATTGCTGCGCCGGTGGAGCGAGCTTGCCAAGAATGCCTCGCGCACCTCCGAGGGCATCAAGCAGCTGTCCTCCTGGGCGTCGAACATGACGCAGTTCGTGCAGCAGCTGGTCACCGTGGCGCTTGTCGTTGCGGGCGCCTACGAGTTCTCCGAGGGCAATATCTCGACGGGCGCGATCATCGCGACGGTCATGCTGTCGGGCCGCGCCGTCGCGCCGCTCGGCCAGATCGCCATGACCCTGTCGCGCATGCGCCAGGCGCTTCTGTCGCTGCGCATTCTGAACGCCATCATGGAGCAGCCCGAAGACCGGCCGGAGAGCACGGGCTTCGTGAACCGCGAAATCCGCACCGGCGATGTTGCCTTCCGCAATGTCGGGTTCACCTATCCGGGGGGCGCCAGCCCCGCGCTCAACGATTTCAACCTCGCCATCAAGGGTGGTGAGCGCGTCGGCATCATCGGGCGCATTGGCTCCGGCAAGACCACGGCTGGCCGCCTGCTTGCCGGGCTCTATCCGCCGTCGAGCGGCAATCTGCTCATCGATGGGGTGGATATCCGCCAGTATCACCCGTCCGTGGTGCGCTCCGCCGTCGTCTTCGCGTCGCAGGCCGCAGACCTCTTTTCCGGGTCGGTGAAGGAAAACCTCCTGATGGCCAAGCCCGGCGCGACCGATGACGAGCTGGTCGAAGCCGCAAAGGCTGCCGGTGTCGATGCATTCGTCGCCCGTCATCCCAGGGGCTATGACATGCCGGTGGGCGAGCGCGGCAGTCAGCTTTCGGGCGGTCAGCGACAGGCGGTCGCGATTGCGCGCATTCTCCTGAGCGACCCGAAGATCGTGTTCATGGACGAACCGTCTGGCGCGATGGATCTGGCAAGCGAGCGCGAACTCATCGCGCGGCTCAAATCCGCCTTCCGGGATGATGTGACGCTGGTGATCTCCACGCACCGGCACAGCATGCTTCAACTCGTCGACCGGCTGGTGGTCATCGATCAGGGCCGTGTCATCGCCGACGGACCAAAGGAGAGGGTAATCGCAGAACTGCAAAAGAACGCCGCAGGTGGGCGTTCGGGAAGGGGGCAATAGCTCCAGGCGTTGCCCGCGTGGCGCGCGACCTTACATAAAAAGACGAAAGGCGGATTGAAAATGGACCGTCCACCACTGGCTGCGCGATTGGGGTTAGTCGTTATTGCAGCCCTCTTGATGACATTTGTTGGCTGGGCGTCCATCGCCGAGGTGCAGGAAATTGCGCGCGGCGAAGGCAAGATCATACCGATCTCGAAGACGCAGATCATTCAGTCGAGCGAGGCCGGTGTCGTGCAGGAAATCGCTGTCACGATCGGCCAGACCGTCAGCAAAGGCGACCTTATCCTTCAGCTTGATGATACGGTCACGGCGTCGTCGCTCGGCGAGTCCGCAGCCCGCGCCCGCGCGCTGCGCGCCCAGATCGCCAGACTTGAGCTTGAAGAGAAGGGCGATCTCGAAGCCGAATATATCTGCCCCGAATCGCTGCAGGAGGTTGCACCCGGCATCTGCCAGAACGAAGCGCGCCTGCTGCGCGCCCGCGCCGACAACATCAAGAACAAGCGTTCGGTGCTGATCGAACGGCGCACGCAGCGCATGAATGAGCTCGACGAGGCAAACGCGAACATCTCCCGGCTGGAAGAAAACCTGTCGCTCGCCCAGCGTGAGGCCGATCTTCTGGAGCCCATGGTCAAGCGCAAGCTGGTGGCGCAGACCGAGCTTCTGCGGGTGCAGAAGGAACTATCCGAGACGCGGGGCCAGCTTGAATCCACGCGCGAGTCGGTCGAGCGCATCGAAGCCTCCATCAAGGAGGCCACGCTGCAGATCGAGGAGCTGGCGCTTCAGGTTCAGCAGGAAGCGCTGGTGGAAAAGACACAGGCGCTGGCGGAACTGTCGGTCATTGAAGAGACCATTCGCGGGGCAACCGACCGGGTTGCGCGCACCGATATCCGCTCGCCGGTCGATGGCATCATCAACACGCTCGAGGTGAACACGATCGGGGCCTATGTGGAGCCCGGCACCGTGGTGGCCGGCGTGGTGCCCACATCCGACACGCTGCTCGTGGAAGCGCGGATATCGCCGCGCGATGTCGCCTTCGTGCGGCCGGGTCAGCCTGCGCTGATCAAGGTTTCCGCCTATGATTTTTCCATCTATGGCGGGCTTGAGGGCGAGGTGGAGAACATCTCCGCCGACAGCCTCGTGGATCAGAATACGGGCGAAACCTTCTATCAGGTGCGGGTCAAGACCGATCAGGCCGAGCTGGTTCGGGATGGCAGGAGCCACAAGATCATTCCCGGCATGATCGCGACTGCCGACATCATGACGGGCAAGAAGACGATCCTCGCCTATCTGATGAAGCCGATTAACAAGGCGCGCACCGAAGCGCTGCGCGAGCGGTGACGGCCATGGACAAAGCGGTTGAAACGCACGGTGAAGAAAACTGGGCCTTCCAGCCCCGGTTTCGCGTCCTCAGGGTCGGGGCCGCGCGGCGCGGCATCCGGCTGGAAGAGATATTCTGGTCGTCCCTGCAGGAGATCGCGGATGAGAAGGACTGCAGTGTCGGCGATGTGATCGAGGCCTGCGAGAACCGGCTTGAACAGGGCTCAAACCTCACATCGGCTCTCAGGGTGGAAACCGTCTCCCACCTGCAAGGCGAGCTCGATCTGATGCGGGCCAGAACCGGCAGACAGGCCGTGCGCAACATGGTCATGGCCTGCCCGTCGCCCTGTTTCGCCCTTGCCGGTGACCGGCAGTTGATGGCCCACAATCCGCCTTTCATCGCCTTTGTGCAGTCGCGGCTGTCCAGCCTGCCGTCGGATGCCACGGCGCGGGGTGTGCGCCTGTCGCTCGATATCCAGTTTTCAGAGCTGATCGAGAAGCTGAAGATGAAGGGCAGCGGACCGGCAATGGTGGGCTTTGTGATCGGTGTGGACCGTCAGCTTATCCGCGGTCGTCTCAACGCCATCCTTGCGCCGCTGGCCGGGCTTGACGCGATTGTCGGTTTCATCCTGCCGAACTGACCCTAACCGCCATTCACGCCGGTCACCCGGTTCTGGGGCGCTGCCGCATTGTCGAAGCCTTCTCCCGGAGAAAGATCCGAGGGCAGACCTTCAAGCGTTGCGACCATGGAGCCGTCGCGCTTTCTTCCGTGGATCCAGGAGCGGTCTGCGCTCAGCGAGTAAAGCGGCAGGTAGTCGCCAAAGGCGGTGTCCTTCATCACGCGGTCGTGCAGATTGTCGAGCACATAATGCCCCTGGCTCGTGGAAACCGTGAGAACGGCGTGAAACAGGGATCGCCGCTGGTCCTGAAGCACCACGATCGACATGCTGCCGAGCGGAATGCCCGCAGCGTTGAGCGCCGCCATCTTCAGGATGGCATAGTCCTCGCAATCGCCCTTGCCGCGCTGGAGAATGTCCCGGGGTTTTGCCCAAAGATCCAGCTGGCGATAATTGTTCCGGTCCGAGACATAGGCAATCCTGCGGTTGACCGCCCGGTTGATCTCCGCAAGCTTGCGGGAGAAGGGGCCTGCTTTGACGTCACGCACAAGCTGCGCCAGGTCTTTCGCCCGTGGCGCGCAGTCTCCGGCCTCCGTGCAGGCGGCGAAATCGGCGCGCGCTATGGATGGGTACACGGCTTTCCAGCTGGCGCTGGATGGCAGGGCGCGAAAGGGGATGGCCACGGAGCCGAAAACGCCCGTGGCGGCACTTCCCGCCTGCCTGCGTTCTCCGGCGGGCCTTTTGCCGGCGCCTGCCGCGAAGCGCGCATTTTGGGGAGCGGCGCGCGAAGCCGCCCGTTCCCACTGCATCTTGAGTTCCACAAGCCCTCGGGTCGCCGCCGTCATTGTCGCGGCCGCCGACATGGCGCTCATGCTGGAGATGAAGGAAACCTGCACCGGCGATGGCGCATAAGCCCCCGCCTGCGCTTCATTCTGCATGGCAAGTGAGGCGGATGCCGAGATGGCAAGCGCAAGGCTTGCACCTATGTATAGGCCTCTGGAATTTTTCATTTGATCGTCCCCTGATCTTGCAATGACGATAAGAGGCGCAAATGAAATGCCGATTAAGTTATTTGGATTATTTTATACTTAGATATGTTGTTCAATTTATTTAAAATGGGATTTTGTCTATTTCATCTCTGTTTACCATTCAGGTCTCTGGGCAGAATGGCGGGCGGGAGCAGCCGGCGTAGGCTGTCAAAAAGGGATAATTATAGGCAAATGTATAATTGCTTATATTCAAGCATTAACCAACGGGAAATTTTCGCCCGTTCGGAATATGATGATATATCAATGATGCTCAGTTCATATTGTGCCGACTAAAACGGCGTGTCTGGCTCCCGGGAACATCTGTTTCTGGGGGTTCCCATGGCCAACAATGACCGCACGAATACCACCGACGAGCGCGCAACTGCCGCTGAACAGTCTTCAACCAGCACGCGCCTGAGCCAGGCAGAGCAGAACGCTCTCCAGTTCGCGCAGAACGAGACTGCCGCGGAGCCGACGCCCGTCGACCCGGCGACCGGTCAGCCGGTCGCGGAGCCGACCTCTCAGGCAGCCGTGCCGGATGTGCCGGAAACGATCACACCGGATGCAGACAATGTTGTCCGCCTTCCGCAGGGGGTCTCGATCGACGAGATCAGGCTCGACGGGAACAATCTGGTTCTCGTGCAGCCCGACGGCTCCACCGTCACCATCCTCAACGCCGCTCTCAAGGTGCCCACCTTCCTGATCGGCGATGTGGAAATCCCCGAGCTCGCGCTCGCTGCCGCTCTTCAGGCCAACGGCATCGACGTCGCGGCCGGCCCCGATGGCGCGCTGACCGTGGTGTCCGCCGCGTCCCAGAGCGGCGGCGGCGGCTTCAACACCCCCAATGGCGATATCGGCGATGCCGGCCCCGTGATCGACCTGCTGCCGCCCACTGCATTGCAGTTCGGCACGCTGGAGCGGCGTGAGCTGTTCCCCTCGATCCGTGAAAACGATTTCCCCGAGCTCAGCATTGTGAGCCTGGGAGCGCCGCCCGGACAGGTCAATGAGAGCGCGCTTGCCAGCGGATCCGGCGGCGGCACCACCAGCACGCTGGGCAATGTCTTGGTCGATCCGGGCGATGATGGCCTTGGTTCGCTTGTCGTCACAAATGCGTCCGGCGTCAGCGTCGACGTGACCAATGGCGGCAGCATTCAGGGTGTCTATGGCGAGCTGATCGTCACGCCGAATGGCGATGGCACCTACGGTTTCGAATATGTGCTGACCACCAACACCATCGATCACGATAATGCCGGCCAGACCGGCGCAGACGATGTGGTCACCGACACGTTCGATTTCGTCGTCACCGACGGCAATGGCGATACGGCGTCCGACGAACTGACCGTCACCATCACTGATGACGGGCCGGCGATCGACCTCGCACCTGCGGAAGAAAGCGAAATTGTCCTTGATGAAACGGACAATGATGCCGACGACGGCGATGTGGGCGGTCTTCTGGCCGACGTGACCGTTTCCAGCTCAGCTCTTTTCACAGAAACGGCGACGGCGGGTGCCGATGGCGCGCAGTCCAAGGTCTACTCGCTGGTTCTGAACGCCGGCGCGACCGGCCTGACCGACACGCTCTCGGGCGAAGCGGTGGTTCTGAGCGATGAAGGCGGCGCGATCGTTGGCCGCACGGAAACCGGCGGTGACGAAGTGTTCCGCATCAGTGTGGATGCAAACACGGGCGACATCACCGTTTCCCAGTCGCGTGCGCTGTTCCACGACCAGAACCCCGGTTCCGACGCTGAAGCTCACGACGAAAGCCTGACGCCGGAGGTGATGAACAGCGGTCTCGTTTCGCTGAACGTTGTTCTGACCGATGGCGATGGCGACACCGCCAGCGACACGGCCGAACTCGGCGCGCTGATCAAGTTTGAGGATGATGGTCCTGTTCTTGGCGACGTGACGGCTGTTGCCACCGGCGCCCTGACGCTGGATGAGAGCCCGCTTCCAGGTGCTGGCGATGGCGTTGCAATCCAGACGCTTGCGCTTGCCGGCAACTTCGCCGCGGTGAACTACGGGACGGATGGTGCCGGCACGACCACCTATGGCTTTGCGCTGTCAGGGGCAGGCGTTCCTGTGGCGTCTGGCCTTTATGCGCTGAACAGCGTCGATGGCACGTTCACGCAGGGCACGGAGATCACGCTCAGCCTGAGCGCGGACGGCCAGACGATCACCGGCTCGGCCGATGGCGTGGATTACTTCACGATCGCGGTTGATGACACGGGCACGGTGACGTTCACGCAGCTGAACAACATCTGGCATGGTGACGCCGGCGATGCGGATGACGCCGAGGCGCTGTCGCTTGCAGCGGGCACGCTTGTTCTGCAGCAGACGGTGACGGATCAGGACGGCGACAGCGTGACGGCGGATCTCGATCTGTCGGGTGGCGTGTTCGAGATCGAGGATGACGGACCCACCAACAATACCGACACTGCCTCCGAAACCGTTCATGAGGATGCGCTCAATAATTACGATCCGCTGGCAGTGCTTCCTGGCATTCGGGGCTCCACGGGCAACAATGAAGGTGGCAAGACGACGACAGCGGTGTTCACTTATGCCACAATCGCCTCTCTCGTGAGTTTCGGTTCGGACGGTGCGGGTGCTGTCGTTCTAAACACCGACCCGAGCCTCGAGGGAACGGCCATTGCGGGTGTGACCTCGCAGGGTGATACGCTTGCCTGGCATGTCGATGGCAATGTCATCCAGGGTGTGGCGAGCGACGGTCGGGTGGTGTTCACGATCACCAAGACCGCAGGTACGGGAACGACCGACCCGACAGACGACGAGTTCACCTTCGAACTCCTCGATCAGGTCGATCACATTCCGCTTAATACTCCTTCCGGTGACGAAGACGCATCTGCCGTGATCGATATTTCGAATGCCTTCCGGGCCTTCGATGGTGACGGCGATAGCATTGTGCTTGATGCGGGTCTTTCGGTCGCGGTGGAGAATGATGTTCCGGTCGTTTTCGTCCCCGAGCATGCCTATGTTGCGAATCTGGGTGCCGGACCGGCGACCTTCGATTTGAACTTCGAACAGGCGGTCGGTGCCGACGAGTTCGGCTCGGTGCGATTTATAAACATCACGACGGGGGTGACCCAGCTTCGGGATGCCGGCGGTGAGCTGGTGACCTCAGGCGGTGAGCCAATCACGCTGGTGCTAAATGCCGGAGGAACCGCGCTTACGGGTTATGTGAATTATGGCGAGGTGGGTCAGACACAGGTTCTGACGGTCACCATCAATCCGGATGATACCTATACGGTGGATCTGGACGCTCCGCTTGACGACGGAACGGTGATGGCCACCTTCAATCCGTACACTCAAGGGGATAATCCGGGCAATTATCTCTTCAATGAAGTCAACGATCTCCCGCTTCAAGGGGCGCCCGTACTGCTCGATGTTCTGATCTCCGGAACCAATGGTTCAGGCAATCTGTCGTCGGCAAACGTGTCTCAGAGCGGAACGGGTGTCGGCAGCCAGAGCATCTCGCAGGACGCGACGCTGCGGCTGGACTTTGCCGAGGAGTTTGTGCGTTCCAATATCGGTCCGAACTCGGGTAACTTTACGGTCAGCAACACACAGCTTGTCACCAGCGTTGCGGTCAAGATTACCCAGACGGGCTCGAACGATCCGGCCGTGGCCTACGTGGAAGCGTTGAATACCAATTTTGCGTTCTCCAACAATATCTTCAACTCCAACCAGGCGCCCGATGTTTCCAATTTCCTGAGCGAAAGCAAGGTCGCCATCACTGCTGTGGTGCTGAATGGCGTGGAGTACGACGTCGGCGATTATGCCAATGGCGCTCTCCTCGATGCGACGCATCGCGTCTACTACGTGACCAGCGGTAGTGATGTGGTTGGCGTGTATGTAACGGAACTCAATGTTGGCGACACCGTGGGCGTTGCGACTTCGGACGGGTTCTCGCGGTTTGCGATCACCAATGGTGAAGGCGATTCCATTCCCGGAGGGGGTGGTACGTTCGATGCGAAGGATTACGGCAACTTCGATATCGGCGATGTCAGCTTCCGTACGGACGGTCAGGAAGGTCAGCCCATCGATCTTTCGCTGGATGTTCGGGGAACCGACTATGACGGAGATACCGTCGATTCGACGCTGGATTTCACCGTTGTTCCAAACGATGCACATCACATTGTCGGGACCTCGGTAGATGATATGGGCGCGAACGCCCTGGAAGGAACAACCGGTGACGACCTTCTGGCAGGTCTTGCCGGAAACGACGTACTTTACGGGTTTGGCGGCAACGATCTCCTCATCGGTGGTGAAGGCGCTGACACGCTTTACGGCGGAATTGGCGAGAACACCTACGATCTCACCGATACCGATGGTGCCATAGACACGGTGGTGCTCGATCCTTCCGCGCTCACCGGCATGAACCCGGATGAGATCATCGGCTTCAGCTCCGAGGACGTCGTGGACCTCACCGAGCTGGTTTCGCTCTCGACCGGCGACAATATCGGTGATTTCGTCCGGCTCAACCCCGGCGATGGCAAGGAACTGCAGGTGGATGCGGACGGAACCGCCGGCGGTGATGACTGGGTGACAGTCGCCACCTTCGACGTGCAACCCCCAGCCTCCATCAAGATCCTCTACGAGGATGATAATGGCAGTGACACTTCGGGCACAGTCTGAGTGAAATGACATGACATGCGGCCGCCATTGCGCGGCCGCATGTTTGATAAACCGCTGGGAACCGTGTAATTTCCCGGCCAGGGAACACAACACACCACAGGCGGCAACGCCACGGGGGACTTATGAAGAAGCTTACTTTGGGGCTTGCTGTCGTTGTCGGGACCATTCTGGCCGGCGGGGCACAGTCTGCCGATCTCTCCACCGGCGACTATTGCCCGGTGGCCGGGAATGCCAAACTTCTCACCATCGAAAACAACGCCACCCTCACCAATGAGGTCGTCCGCCTGATGGATGAGGCCGTCGCCGTTGCCGACAGCCCGCAATGGATCAATTCGGGCCGCCCCGCTTTCGTCTGGGCCTCCGAGGCCAAGGTCGCCTGCGGCAAGGCCTATGGCTATCTCCAGTCCGCCTACCGGGATGAGGACTATCTGAACAAGTGCGAGTGTTTCCACTCGCGCATGGTTCGGTACATGTATTGATCTGCCGTAGATCCGGGTGCCTGGTGTCCCGATGAGAGTGTCTTCCGAGCCGTTGCTGCGCCCTGAAGCAATTTCAGGAAAAGTGGAAACCGGTTTTCCGTCCGGAATTGCTCAAAAGCGCTCTGGTGATCGCGCGTTTTTGCTCGCGCGTCTGACGCGGCCTCTTGCGGTCTGCGCCATGCTGGCTCTCGCCGCCTGCCAGTCATCCGGCGTCGAAGACACGCTCAATGTCGAAGACAGCAAGGTTGCATCCTCCGCAGCCGGGCTCGAGACCATCGGCTCCGGGCCCGTGACAATCGGCATGGTCACCGGGCTTGCAGGCGCCGCGCGCGCCTCCGAACGCGATTACCGCGATGGCGCGAAGCTCGCCGCGCAGCAGCTTGGCGGAGATGCGGTCACGCTCGCCATCTACAACGCGCAAGCCAATGCCTCAGGCACGAAAACTGCGGTTGATGCGCTCGTCGAGCGCGGCGCGAAGATCATCATCGGCCCGGCGCAGGCCGGTCTTCTGAACGCCGTTCCATCGGGCGGCAATCCGCCTGTGGTGGCGTTCGTCACCAATGGCGCTCAGCGCAAGAACGGCGTCTTCGCCTTCCTGTCCGACGCGGTCGACAGCAGCATCGAGGCTGCGGCCTACGCCATTGGCGCGGGCCGCAAGAAGATCGTGATCATTCACGCTGCCGATGCAGATCAGGCCAGTCTTGCGCGCCTGCGTTCCGGTATTTCTGCCAAAGGCGGCACGGTCATCGCAGACATTCCGGTCTCGGCCAACTCCACGAGCGAGCTTGCATCCAGAGCCGCGCAGCTTCAGGGGGCGCAGGCCATCGTTCTTGCCCCCGGCCTGCGTTCGCCGGCAGCCACGCTGGCGGGGCTTCGCGCCACCGGCGCATTGCCGGCCAGCGCGCTCATCCTCGCCACGCCCGACTTTCCGCCCGGTCCCGCAGGCGCAGGCGTTCTCATGTGCCGTGTCGATCAGCTGGCCGTCGGCGAAATTACCGAGCGCTTCCGCACCGAATTCGGCAGGGCCATGTCGCGGGATGCGGCCTATGGTTTCGATGCCGCAGCCCTCGCCATCGGCATCGCCCGCGCCAGAGGGGCTGCCGGGCTGACAAGCGGCACGCTCACCTCGCGCTCCGGCTTCCGGGGCGTGCTTGGCTCGTTCCGCTTCTCGTCATCGGGCGCGGTCGAGCGCAACTGCTCCATCTACCGGGTGGAGGGCAATGCCTTCAAAATGCATGATCCTGCGCCCAACGGCTTCTGATCTTGGCCTTTTCTTGCCCTATACCAAAGGGGCCTTGGCATTCGAGTAAAACGCCGCTTAAATGATTTCCGGGAGTGAACTGGAAAATGCATTCGGTCGCGTTGCGCGGCCACAATCGGGCGTGGGAGGCCTCGTTTGGCGAATTGCATTGCTGGCGCGGTTTCAGGGAAGATGGAGGAAAATCTCCCCTCTGGACCTGCCACAAATCAAGATGAGTGGGTGTTTCCCCGTTTCCATGAAGCGGTGAGGGCAGCCGCTATGCGCATGCATGCCGCATCTTTGCTGTGCGCCCGGCACAGCCACAGAAGCGTTCAGCACATTTCATCCGGTTTTCCGGCGTCGTCCCGGCGCTTCATGCCGAAGCAGACCGCCGGACGCGCCAATGGGCCGGACGCGCCAATGGCGCCAATGGATTGTCCTGCCATCTCGTTGATCCATGTGAAGGAGCAGGACGGATCGTAACCTAGGATTCCGGCCCGCAGGCGCGGGCGCGGCCCAAGGCAAGGGAGGAATATATGACCGAAGTCTCGATGACGGTGAACGGCAAGGCGGCGCGCGCCTCTGTGCCGGACAATACGCTTTTGGTGGATTTCCTGCGCGAGCATCTGCGTCTCACGGGCACGCATGTGGGCTGCGACACCAGCCAGTGCGGGGCCTGTGTCGTTCATGTCAACGGGCGCGCGGTGAAGAGCTGCACCACGCTCGCTGCGTCGGCCGAAGGGGCCGAGGTCACCACCATCGAGGGGCTGGCCAATGGCGAGCTTCATCCCATGCAGGCGGCTTTCAAGGAAAATCACGGTCTGCAGTGCGGCTTCTGCACGCCCGGCATGATCATGTCGGCAACCGACATGGTTGCCCGCTATCAGGCCGCCGGCAAGGAGCTGACCGAAGAGGCGATCCGCCACGAGCTGGAAGGCAATATCTGCCGCTGCACCGGCTATCACAACATCGTTCGGGCCATTCAGGATGGCGCGGCGAAGATGGCCGCAGGCTGAGGGAGGATAGACATGACGGAACAAGGCATTGGCGCGCGCGTCCTGCGCAAGGAAGACAAGCGCTTCATCACCGGCAAGGGCCGTTACACCGACGATATCCGCAATGAGCGGCAGGCCTATGCAGCCTTCGTGCGCAGCCCCCACGCCCACGCGAAGGTCACCGGCATCGACAGTGCCGAGGCGGAGAAAATGGACGGCGTGATCGCGGTCCTCAACGGCAAGCAGCTCACCGGTGATGGCATCGGCAATCTCATCTGCGGCTGGGCCGTCAATTCCAAGGATGGCAGCCCCATGAACATGGGCGCATGGTCGGCGCTCGCCACCGACAAGGTGCGCTATGTGGGCGATGCGGTTGTCCTCGTGGTGGCCGAAACGCAGGCGGCGGCCCGCGCGGCGGCGGAAGCGGTGGTCGTTGATTACGAGGAGCTGCCGGCAGTCGTCCACGCGGTCGACGCGCTGAAGGACGGCGCGCCGCAGGTGCATGAGAATGCGCCCGGCAATTTGATCTTCGACTGGGGCATCGGCGAGGAGGCAGCGGTCGACAAGGCGCTTTCGGGCGCAGCCCACGTTACCGAGCTTGAGATCGTCAACAACCGCCTGTCGCCCAATCCGATGGAGCCGCGCTCGGCCATCGCCACCTATGACGAGGCGGAAGACCACTACACGCTTTACACGACCAGCCAGAACCCGCATGTGGCGCGGCTGGTGCTGTCGGCCTTCTATCAGGTCGCGCCGGAGCACAAGCTCCGGGTCATCGCGCCGGATGTGGGCGGCGGCTTCGGCTCCAAGATCTACATCTATCCCGAAGAGATCGCCTGCCTCTGGGCGTCCATGAAGACGAAGCGCTCGGTCAAATGGACATCGAGCCGTTCCGAGGCGTTCCTGACGGATGCGCATGGCCGCGACCATGTCTCCACCGCGCGCATCGGCTTTGACGAGAACAACCGCATTGTCGGCCTCAAGGTCGATACGGTCGCCAATCTCGGCGCTTATATGTCGCTGTTCTCGTCGGCGGTGCCGACCTATCTCTATGCGACGCTGCTTTCGGGCCAGTACGACATCGCCAACATCTACTGCAATGTGCGCACGGTCTACACCAACACCGCGCCGGTGGACGCCTATCGCGGCGCCGGTCGTCCGGAGGCGTGCTTCCTCGTGGAGCGGATCATGGAAACGGCGGCGCGGGAGCTGGGCGTCGATCCGTCAGAGCTGCGGCGCGCCAATTTCATCAAGGCGTTCCCGCACCAGACGCCCGTCATCATGACCTATGATGCGGGCGACTTCGCCGCCAATCTCGATCAGGCGCTGGAGGCCGCGGATTACAAGGGCTTCCCCGCCCGCCGCGAAGAAGCCGCCAAGCGCGGAAAGCTGCGCGGCATCGGCCTCGCCTCCTATATCGAGGCCTGCGGCATTGCCCCTTCGGCAGCCGTCGGCTCGCTGGGCGCGGGCGTCGGCCTTTGGGAAAGTGCGGAAGTGCGGGTCAATCCCGTCGGCACGATCGAGGTTCTCACCGGCAGCCACAGCCACGGGCAGGGACATGAGACCACCTTCGCCCAGGTGGTGGCGGAGCGTTTCGGCCTGCCCATCGAGAATATTCAGATCGTCCATGGCGACACCGACAAGGTGCAGTTCGGCATGGGCACCTATGGCTCGCGGTCCGGCCCGGTCGGCCTCTCGGCCATCGTCAAGGCGCTCGACAAGGTCGAAGCCAAGGTCAAGAAGATCGCCGCCCATGTGCTGGAAGTTTCCGAAGACGATCTGGTCGTTGAGAATGGCGAGGTGAAGGTCGCCGGCACCGACCGCGCCATGGCCTGGCACGAGGTCGGCCTTGCCGCCTACACGGCGCACAATCTGCCCGCCGGCATGGAGCCGGGGCTCAAGGAGGGCGCGTTCTACGATCCGGAAAACTTCACTTTCCCGGCAGGAACCTATGTCTGCGAGGTGGAAGTCGACCCGGAAACCGGCGAGACGAAAATCATCCAGTTCGTCGCCTCCGATGATTTCGGCACCATCATCAACCCGATGATCGTGGAAGGCCAGGTGCATGGCGGCATCGCCCAGGGCGTTGGCCAGGCCATGCTCGAAACCGTGGTCTACGACGATGAAGGCCAGCTCCTTTCGGCCAGCTACATGGACTACACCATGCCGCGCGCCGACAATGTGCCGAGCTTCGTCATCCACCATCATTCCACCAAGAGCCCGTCCAACCCGCTCGGCATGAAGGGCTGCGGCGAGGCCGGGGCCATCGGCACGCCGCCGGCGGTCATCAACGCCATCACCGATGCAATCGGCAACAACGATCTCCAGATGCCGGCCACGCCGCCGCGCGTGTGGGCGGCGTTGCAGGCTGCCTCAACCAAGATCGCTGCAGAATAGGGAGGCCTGCCATGTATGACGTAACCTATCACCGCGCCACCAGTGTCGACGATGCAGCGGAGAAATTCGCCGCAGCCTCCGACGGGCAGCTGCTCGCTGGCGGCCAGACCCTGCTCCCCACCATGAAGCATCGGCTGGCCGCTCCTTCAGACCTGATCGACCTGCGCGGCATTGCCGATCTTGTGGGCGTCAGCGTGTCCGGTCGCAGCGTCACCATCGGCGCGATGACCACGCATGCGGCCGTCGCCGGGAATGCGGAGCTCGCAAAGCTCTGCTCGGCCATCGTCAAGCTCGCCGGCGGCATTGGCGATCCGGCGGTGCGCCATCAGGGCACGATTGGCGGCTCCATCGCCAACAATGATCCTGCGGCGGACTACCCGGCAGGCCTCATGGCGCTTGGCGCGACGATCCACACAAACCGGCGCGAGATCGCTGCGGATGATTTCTTCACCGGGCTGTTCTCCACCGCGCTTGATGAGGGTGAGATCGTCACGGCGGTCAGCTTCGACGCGCCGGAAACCTGCGGCTACGCAAAATTCCCGAACCCGGCCTCGCGCTATGCGATGACGGGCGTCTTCGTCGCGAAAGGCGGCGATGGCGCGGTGCGTGTTGCGGTCACCGGCGCAGGCTCGGATGGCGTCTTCCGCCATGACGGGCTTGAGCAGGCTCTTTCGAAAGACTGGTCTTCTGCCGCCGTGGATGGCGTGTCCGTCTCCGCCGATGGCCTCATGTCCGACATCCATTGCGATGCCGCCTATCGCGCCAATCTCATCAAGGCCATGGCCAAACGCGCGCTCGCCTGACCGGGATCACGAGATGCAAAAAAAGGCCGGGCGTCTCGCGCCCGGCCTTTTTCGTTATAAGTGTTCAGCCGTTATGTGTCTGAGAGCCCGTCTGCCCGGACTGGGATTCCTCTGCAGGTGGCGGCGCGGCTTTGGAAACCTCCCGCGCCACGGTGCGGTCGCGTCCGTCGTTTTTGGCCTCATACAGATAACCATCGGCCCGCTTGAACAGCGTGCCAAGCGTGTCCTGCGGAGCCTTCTCCGCCACGCCGAAGCTTGCGGAAAGGTCGATGCCCTTCTGCGTCAGCGGAAAGTCGTCGGCTGCAAGGTTCCGGCGCAGGCGTTCGGCCATGTCGCGTGCGCTGGCGAGGTCGGTGTTGGGCAGGAGTAACGCAAACTCTTCGCCGCCGATCCGACCCACAATGTCGGTGGACCGCGCCGTCTCCAGAAGCATGGCGCCGAAGACCTTCAGCGCCGCATCACCGGCACTGTGGCCATGGGTGTCGTTCAGGAGCTTGAAGTGGTCGAGATCGCACACGATGAGCGACATGGCTGCTCTGCGCCGCGAATTCACAAGCCTGTTGGCGCGTTCTTCGAAACCCCGGCGGTTCAGAATGCCCGTCAGCCCGTCGCGGTCGCGATCGCGCCGCAGGTCTTCCATCATGTCGGTCAGAATGGTGGCGAGCACGGCCAGCGCCAGCATGGCCCCCAGCACCGAGAGCGAGAGCTGGAGCGTCTGCCAGAACAGCGAGCCATCCGGCGCAATGCCATCATGCGCTATCGCCGGGCCGGTGGTGAAAAGCGTGCGCGGAAAGAAGTGAATGGCGAAGACCAGCAGCACCCAGAAGAGCACCCGGTCCGCAGCACCTGCACCCTTTGTCGGCCGCAGGCGCAGGGCGTTGATGAGCAGAATGGCGCCATATCCGAAATTCTGCACATAGATGCGCATCAGCAGGCTTGGCTCGACATAGGAGAAATACCAGAGCGGCGCCATGATGGCGATCATCAGGGAAATGCCGGCTAACAGACTGAGCCGTTTGCCGGCGCGTTGTAACATGCCGTCGCTCGCCAGCAGCACGGCCAGCGTATAGAAAAAGCCGGAAAACAGCACATTCGGACCAGGCCCCGCCGGCCATTCCAGAAGCTGCAAGGTCATGCCCATGCTCAGGAAGGCGCAGGCGGCTGCAAGAATGGCGGAATTCAGCTGCCGCCGGTCCACGAGCCACACCCAGACGAAGCCGAGGGCGAAAAGGAGCATGATCGCAGGACCGACAAAGCCGGTCATGTTGATCGCAGGGGTGTTCTCCATCATGCTTTCCAGGCGTGTCGCGAAAGGGCTTCGCAGGGGCGAAACGTTCGAAGTCTCCAGAGAACTTCCCTAATGTCACATTCATAACAAAGGCTGAAGGCCTTCTTTTCATACTATCCCACGTTGTTTCCGTGCGCGCGCACCCGTCTGTGCCAATGCTCCGCCGGTGCAGGCCATTGGCCCTTTTCGCGCGGATCGGATAAGTGGCTCTGGATCGCCGTGGTTCATTCGGAGCCGCCGCGATCCAGGCGGTTGATGCAAGTCCGGTTTTTCAGAGCGTGGGGGACGCATGGAAGAGTATTTGATCCTGGCGGTCGCGGCGTTCTTTGCCGGCACGCTCAACACGGTCGCAGGCGGCGGCACGTTTCTCACCTTCCCGGCGCTGGTCTATACGGGTGTGCCCGTCGTTGCGGCAAACGCGACAAGCGCCGTCGCCGTGTTTCCCGGCTATCTGGGCGGAGCGCTGGGCTTCCGTTCGGAGCTCGCGGCTTTCGACCGGTCCAGGCTTCTGCGCATTGCCGGCCTCACGGCCATTGGCGGGCTGATCGGCTCGCTCCTGCTGCTGGTGTCTTCCAACGAAGCGTTCTCGTTGGTGGTGCCTTTCCTGCTGGCAGCCGCCACGCTCATCTTCGCCTTCGGCGCCCGCATTCAAAGCTGGGCGCGCCGCCACGGTTCGGGCGGTGGCGAGGCAGGTGAGGGGCGGATCAGCACCCTCGTCGTCTCCATCTATGGCGGCTATTTCAATGGCGGTCTGGGCATTGTCCTGCTCGCCCTGTTTTCGCTCTGGGGCATGCGTGACCTCAACACGATGAACGGCCTGAAGAACGGTCTGTCCTTCATCCTCTCGGCCATCTCGGTCGCCACCTTCGCGCTTGCCGGCATCGTTGCATGGCCGCAGGCGCTGGTGATGATGGCAGCCGCCACCATTGGCGGCTATGCGGGTGCACCGCTGGCCCGCGCGCTGCCGCCTGCCGTGGTGCGCGCGGTGGTCATTCTGGTCGGAACGGTGATGAGCCTGGTCTTCTTTGTCAGGCTCTTTTGAGCCGACTTATCGCCCCGCCGCTTCCCACACCATGGCCCGCCGCCAGCGCGCCGAAGTAACCCTGCTCGGCCGCCCGGCTATAGCCGCCGCTATGCGAAAACAAAACTCCGACCGGATAGACGCTCACATTGGTTCCTTAAAACGCAAAAGGCCCCGACGGGAACAACAATATTCCCGGCGAGGCCCAGATGCCAAAATCTTATTAGGTCTTAAGCCTATCTCGCGAAACGAAGCTATCAAGGGCGTGTCGAGAGGATTGTCTCTCGCGACGTCAGTTGTGCTGGAAAAGCCCCGATAGATAGGCGGCTATGAGGAAATCTGCGTCCTTCAATGATAATTTATTGACAAAATATCTGGAAATGTTTTCTTTTGATTGGGAGGCCGCTCATAACGCGCGGAAAACATGCGTCTGTCGTCAAACTGGACTAACAGTTGGGGCCAGATGCAGCCGGGTTCAATGAGACATCTCGGCCTACCCTTCAAATGGGAGCACCTATGCCGCAGCTCGGACAGGACACGTTACTGGAAATTCGTTCACTCGCCGTCAAATTCGGCTCGAACCGGGTCGTGGACGATCTGAGCTTCAGGGTCGCGCCGGGGCGCACGCTGGCCATTGTGGGCGAGTCCGGTTCCGGCAAATCGGTCACCTCGCTCTCCATCATGCGGCTGATCGATCACATGAATGGAACCATCGCCAAGGGCGAGATCCTGTTTAATGGCGGTAACGGTCCGGTCGATCTCGCCAAGGCCCCGGTCGAAACCATGCGCAAGGTTCGTGGCAAGGACATCGCCATGATCTTCCAGGAGCCGATGACCTCGCTCAACCCGGTCTTCACCATCGGCGACCAGATCACCGAAGTGCTGATGCTGCATGAAAGCGTTTCCAGAAAAGAGGCGCTGCGTCAGGCCGGCGACCTTCTGGAGATGGTGCGCCTGCCGGATGCCCGCGCGCTGCTGTCGCGCTATCCGCACCAGCTTTCCGGCGGCATGCGCCAGCGCGTCATGATCGCCATGGCGCTTGCCTGCAAGCCAAAACTCCTGATCGCCGACGAGCCCACCACCGCGCTCGACGTAACCATTCAGGCGCAGATCCTCTCCATCATCCGCGACCTGCAGGAAAAGCTCGGCATGGCGGTCATCTTCATCACGCACGACATGGGCGTGGTGGCCGAGGTGGCCGACGAGGTGGTCGTCATGTGGCGCGGCCAGAAGGTCGAGGAAGGCCCGGTCGACCAGATCTTCGCCAATCCGCAGCATGCCTACACGCAGACCCTTCTGTCCGCCGTCCCCACCCTTGGCTCCATGGCCGGCGAGAAATATCCCAAGCGCCTGCCGGTTGCCGTCATGGATGGCGAAACGCCCCGTCTCGTGGGCGAGGAGCATCTTCAGGACACCGCGCGCTACGATCAGTCCCCGATCCTCACGCTGAAGAACCTGGAAACCCGTTTCGATATCAAGAAGGGCTTCTTCGGCGGCGTCACCCATCGCGTTCACGCGGTGGAAAAGGTCAGCCTCGACATCTGGCCGGGCGAGACCCTTTCGCTGGTCGGCGAGTCCGGTTCCGGCAAGTCCACCATCGGCCGCACCATCCAGCAGCTTCAGGAAGCGACAGGCGGCGAGATCTTCTTCGAGGGCAAGGCCATTTCCGCCATGTCGTCGGCCGAGCGTCACAGCCTGCGCCAGAAGGTGCAGTATGTCTTTCAGGACCCGTTCGCCTCGCTTGATCCGCGCCGCACGGTCGGCTTCTCCATCGCAGAGCCCATTGTCACGCATGGCCTGATCGAAGGCGCCGCCGCCCGGCAGAAGCGTGTGGATGAACTGCTTGAGCGCGTCGGCCTCAAGGCCGAGCATGCGCGGCGCTACCCGCATGAATTCTCCGGCGGCCAGCGCCAGCGCATCTGCATCGCCCGCGCGCTTGCCTCGCGGCCCAAGCTCATCATCGCCGACGAGGCGCTGTCGGCGCTCGACGTGTCGGTGCAGGCGCAGATCATCAATCTCTTGATGGAGCTGCAGGCTGACGAGGGCCTGTCCTACCTGTTCATCAGCCACGACATGGCCGTGGTCGAGAAGGTCAGCCACCGCGTCGCCGTGCTCTATCTGGGGCAGATCGTGGAGGCGGGGTCGCGCGAGGCCGTGTTCGAGCGCGCCACGCATCCCTACACGAAGAAACTGCTCTCGGCGGTTCCCATCGCCGACCCGACAAAGCGGCCCGACCGGCCCATGCTCGAAGGCGAAATCCCGAGCCCTGTGCGCAGGGTCGGCGACGAGCCCGAAATTCAGCCTCTGGTGGAGATCGCGCCCGACCATCTGGTCGCGCAGAACGCCGCAGGCTGATTGCTGGAACACAAACGCAGATGAAACGGAGGACTTTGACATGAAACTGGGCAATACACGCGGCGCGTTACTCGCCGCCGTGCTGGCGGCTCTGCCGTTCGGCGTCATGCCGGCGCAGGCCGCAGGCACGCTCACCATCTCTTCCCCGCAGGACCCGGGCAGCTGGGACCCGATCGACACCTTCCTGGTGAACTGGTCGTCCGTCGCCACCAACATCTATGATGGCCTGGTCTATCGCGGTCCCGACACGAAGATCGTCCCCGGCCTCGCCACCGAGTGGGAAGTGCTCGACGAGGGCAAGCGTCTCCGCTTCAAGCTGCGTGAAGGCGTCAAGTTCCACAATGGCGAGGATTTCAACGCCGACGCCGTGAAGTTCACCTTCGACCGCCTGCTCGGCGAAGAAGGCAAGAAGGGCCCGCAGCGTTCCAACTACGCCGTGATCGAGAAGGTCGACGTCATCGACGATTTCACCGTCGATCTGATCCTCACCCAGCCCGATCCGGTGCTGATCACCAAGCTCGCCGGCTATGGCGCGATGATCGTGCCGCCGAAATACGTCACCGAGAACGAAGAAGACTTCGTCAACGCAAATCCCGTTGGCACCGGTCCGTTCAAGATGGCATCCTACGAGCCGAAGGTCGGCGTGAAGCTTGAAGCCTTCGCCGATCACTGGGGCGGCGCACCGAAGCTCGACGCCGTCGAGTACCGCTTCATCTCGGAGCCGGCCACCGCCGTTGCCGAGCTGCAGGCCGGCCGTGTCGACATCGTCATTCCGCCGACCATCCCGATCTCCATGGTTCCCACCATCGAGGCCGACGACAAGCTCGAAATCGTTTCCGTCACCAGCCCGACGGTCTATGCCCTGCGCTTCAACACCGGCAACGGCATCACCGCCGATGAGCGCGTGCGCAAGGCCATGATCATGGCCGTGGATCGCGAGGCCATCATCGACGCCGTTCTCGGCGGTCAGGCCAAGCAGATCGCATCGTTCCAGTCGGAACTGTCCTTCGGTTACGACCCGGAGATGGAGCCGCTGCCGTTCGACCAGGCCAAGGCCAAGGAACTGCTGAAGGAAGCCGGCGTTGCGCCCGGCACGGCTGTTCAGATCGACATTCGCGGCAATGACGCCACCTTCGGTGAAGTCACCCAGGCGGTTGCCAGCTACCTGCAGATGGCCGGCCTCAACGCCACCATCAAGCCGTATGAGACCAACGTTCTGCTCAACGACATCATCCCGCAGGGCAAGACCGGCGAGATGTTCCAGCAGAGCTGGGGCGGCTGGACGCTCGACTACGACAACACCGCTTACCTGATGTACCACACGGGCGAGCGCTGGAACCCGTATGACAGCGACGCGGAGCTGGATGCGCTTCTGGAATCGCAGCGCCCGATGATCGATGTCGATGCGCGTGAGAAGGTGCTGCAGGAAATCGCAGCCTACGCAGCCGACCGCGCTCTCGAAATGCCGCTCTACAACCTCAATGCGCTCTACGGCGTCAACAAGCGGGTGAAGAACTTCATCGCGCCGCCGGACAGCCGCATGCGTCTCAACGAGGTTGAGGTCGAATAGTCCTCCTCAGCATTTTGCGGTCGGGTGCTCTCAGCCGACCGCGCACAAATGCGAAGGTCAAAGGACTGCGACTTGCATGTCGGGGGCGGCCCGTGTCGCCCCCGGCCCCTTGAACATCGCGCACCGCAAAAGGATCACGCGGCGCGCAACGAATTTATCCCGGAGGCTCTGGTGGCCAGTTTTCTTCTCAAACGCATCCTGCAGGCGGTGTTCGTCGTTTTCGTCGTCACCCTCACGGTGTCGTTCGCCATCCGGCTGACCGGCGACCCGGCGCTCATGCTGTCCCAGGGCGCGGGCAGCGTCACGGAAGAGGATCTGGCGAACATCCGCCAGGCGCTCGGCCTCAACGAGCCCTTCATCACCCAGTACTGGGATTTCATCAAAGGGCTGTTCGTTGGCGATTTCGGCCGCAGCTTCCTTGGTGGAACCTCGGTTTCCATGCTCATTTCCAAGGCCCTGCCGGCCACGCTGGCGCTGGCCTTCTCGTCCATGTTCGTGTCCATCGCGATTTCCATTCCGCTTGGCATTCACGCCGCGGTCAACAAGGGCAAGACCGCCGATCAGGTGATCCGCATCCTGTCGCTGGTCGGTCTTTCCTTCCCGAATTTCTGGCTCGCCATCATGCTGGTGCTGGTGTTCTCGGTGATGCTGCAATGGCTGCCGCCTTCGGGCATGGGCGGCTTTGCAAGCTACATCATGCCGGCGGTCACCATGGGCGTCATTCTCACGGCCACCAATGTGCGGCTGGTGCGCACGGCCATGCTTGAGACGCTGCGCTCGCAATACATTCAGGTGGCGCGGGCCAAGGGGCTGAGCGAGACCAAGGTGCTCTACAAGCACGCGCTCAGAAACTGCGCCATTCCGCTCATCACCTATTTCGGCCTCCAGTTCGGCGGCCTTCTGGGCGGCATCGTCGTCATCGAGCGCGTGTTCAACTGGCCGGGCCTCGGCACGCTGGCCTTCGATGCGGTGGCCGGTCGTGACTATCCGGTCCTTCAGGCGGTCATCACCGTTCTGTCGCTGCTCATCATCGGCATCAACCTGCTGGTCGACATCGCCTACGGGCTGGTCGATCCGCGCATCCGCAACCGCTAGGAAAGGACGCAATCATGGCACAGGCTGTTTCGCGTTTGCGTCACTTCAAGAACATCGAGTTCATCCTCGGCATCCTGCTCGCCGGCACGATGACGCTGGCGGTGCTTCTCTCGCCGCTTCTGTTCCCCGATGGTGGCGAGCAGATCAATCTTGCCGCCCGCCTGACCAAACCCTTCACCGACTGGGCGCACATTCTCGGCACTGATCCGCTGGGGCGCGATGTGCTTGCGCGTGTCATCTCCGGCGGCAAGATCTCGCTGCTCGTCGGCTTCACCTCGGTTGCCGGCGCGGTGGTCGTGGGCGTCGTGATGGGCCTGATTTCGGGCTATTATCGCGGCTTCTGGGATGTGCTGGTGATGCGCTTTGCCGATGTGCAGCTCGCACTGCCCTTCATCCTGCTCGCCATCACCTTCATCGCCATTGTGGGCGGCGGCATCACCAACACGATCATCCTGCTCATCGTGTCACAGTGGGTGCAGTATGCGCGCCTTGTGCGCGGCTCCGTCCTGTCGCTCAACGACCGCGAGTTCATCCATGCGGCCAAGGCCATCGGCGTGCCGGATTTCAAGATCCTGTTCCAGCACCTTCTGCCGAACCTGGCCGGCCCGGTCATCGTTCTGATGACGCTCAACGTCGCCACCAACATCCTTCTGGAGAGCTCGCTCACCTTCCTCGGTCTCGGCGTCGATCCGACCATCCCGAGCTGGGGCGGCATGCTGGCCGACGGGCGCACCTATATGCAGAACGCATGGTGGGTCAGCGTCTTCCCGGGACTTGCCATTCTTTTCACCGTGCTCGGCCTGAACCTGCTTGGCGACTGGCTGCGCGATCTCCTCGATCCAACAGGACGGACAGAAACATGACCGCGATCTTCGAAAAGACCTTTGACCGAACGCTCGACCGTCTGGTCGCCGACTATGCCAGTGAGGCATGGCGCGGCGCAGAGCTGGAGGCCTGGCTTTTCGAGGATGAGGCAGCGCGTCGCGCCGCCGGGAAGCGCTTTGCGGCAGCGGGCGTCAACGCACGGCTCTACAGCGCCTACAAGCCGCTGGTTCATTTCTTCACCGAGGAGGCGGAAGCCGGAGCAAGCCGCATCGCCATCACCTACCCGGTGAGCCCGGCTGCGCCCGGGCAGCGTTTCCTTCTGGAGGCCTATCCGCTTGCCGGCATGGTGGGCGCGGCGGAAATCGCCTTCACCCCGGCCGAGGCCGGCGGCGCGCTCGAATACAGCGTCGAGATCACGGCGGCGGATGGCGCTGTCTCGCGCCATGCGGTGTTCGCGCCCAACCGGCTTGCCGAAGATCACATTGGCAAAGAGCTTCTCTCGCCCTGCGGCTGGCTGCGTGTGCGCCATCCCGATGGCCGCAGCGTCGATGAGGCGCTGGAAACCGATTTCGAGCGTCTGTTCCACGAAACGGTTCAGGCCATCGATGCGCATCCCTGGGGTGACAGCGAGCCCTTCTTCGAGGCGCTGCACATTGCCGTGTCCATGCCCGGCGCAGACGCACGCCTCCCGGTTGGCGAGGAAGCGATCAGCCTGCATGAGGCGCTGCACGAGGATTTCTATTTCTCGCTGCTTGAACTCTTCCAGAAGAAGTCCGGCCGTCCGCTCGGTTCGCGCGGGCTTCAGCCCGGTCAGATCATTCCGGTGATCGCGGCAGGCGAGGGGCCGCTCACCGTCCGGGTCGAAACGCGCCCGCTCACCACCGAGCCTGCCGCATGGCCCGCACAGCCGCTGCACGAGGCAACGGGACCGTTTTCGGTCGCCGCCGTCAACGAGACGCTGGAGCGGATCGGTGGCGAGGCGTTTGCGGTCAACTCGCGCGCAGGCCGCGCGGTGGCAGGGCGCTATGTCAGCGGAAGCGATCATCCGATCATGCTGAGCGGCGGGCAGCACCCGAACGAGATTTCCGGCGTCGCCGGCGCACTGCGCGGCGCGACGATGCTCTCAGAGCGCACAGGCGCGCATTTCACCGTCTCGCCGCTGGAGAACCCGGATGGCTATGCGCTGCACTGGCATCTCTGCCAGAGCCAGCCGCATCACATGCATCACGCCGCCCGCTACACCGCGCTGGGCGACGATCTTGAATATCGCGAGGCCGAGCCGCTTTATGAAAAGGGCATCCGGCGTCTGTGCTTCGAGCGCACAAAGGCGGCCCTTCACATCAATCTGCACGGCTATCCCGCCCATGAGTGGACGCGGCCGCTGACCGGCTACATTCCGCGCGGTTTCGAGATGTGGACAGTGCCCAAGGGCTTCTTCCTGATCGTCCGCCACAAGGCGGGCTGGGGAGAGCGCACACGCCGGCTTCTGGAAAAGGTCACGACGGAACTGGCGAAAGTGCCGGGACTGGTCGAATTCAACGCGCGCCAGATCCGGCTTTACGAGATCCATGCGGGCACGCTGCAGTTCGAGGTTCTGAACGGCTTCCCGATCACGATCTCCGAAGACGATCGTCACGAGGCGCCGATGATGCTCATCACGGAATATCCCGACGAGACCATCTATGGCGATGCCTTCCGGCTCGCGCATGAAGCGCAGGCGCAGACGGTTGTCGCCGCCTACGACGCGCTTCAGGAAATCATGATGGAGACGGCGCTGGAGGTCTGAGAAATCAGGCCTTGTCGGCCTGCTTCTGCGCTTCGGCCGCCTGTTCGTGCCAGGCGTAGTCGATGGAGCCTTCCGCTGCCTTGTGGAAGTATTGCGAGCAGACCAGCCAGCCCTTGAGTGGGCGCAAAAGCGCCATGCAGCTCAGGATCGTCAGCGGCACGGTGGTGAAAATATGAACCCAGAGCGGCAGCTCGAACGCCATCTGGAACCAGACGCCGAAGGCAAGGGCCGGAACGGCGGCAATCGTCATCGCGAAGAAGGCCGGGCCGTCCGCCGGGTCGGCGAAGGAAAAGTCGAGACCGCAGACGTCACAGTTTTCAGCGATCTGCAGATAGCCCTTGAAGATATGCCCCTTCTGGCACTGCGGGCAGCGGCCGAGCGCGCCGGTCAGCATGGGATTGTCAGTCGGTGTGTATTCGGCGTTCTTCATCTCGGCCTCCATTGGGGCGCGCAGTGTCGGGCAAAGCAAATCGCTTGACCATGTGACAATTGCGCTTGCGACAATATTGCCTGAAATTCTCCAAAACGGCGATTTTTCAGAAAAATGACGGGCTTTTTCGGGAAAACCAGGCGCTTTTTCCGAAAAAGAAATGCTCCCAAAGCAGTGCCGTAATCGCGCAGTTCTGATCTTGCGAAAACAACCTGCCGCATCGTAGCCTTGCCCATGGAGGCGCGCAGGGCGGATCTTCTTCCGCCTGCCGGTGAGTGGGGCTGACGGCCATGGCGGAGACGTTCGACTACATCGTCGTCGGTGCGGGAACGGCAGGATGCCTGCTGGCCAACCGGCTTTCCGCCGATCCGAATGTCTCCGTTCTGCTTCTCGAAGCGGGCGGGCGGGACAATTACGCCTGGATCCACATTCCGGTCGGCTATCTCTACTGCATCTCCAATCCGCGCACTGACTGGTGTTTTGCGACCGAAAGCGAGCCGGGGCTCGGCGGGCGCTCGCTCGCCTATCCGCGCGGCAAGGTGCTGGGCGGCTGCTCGTCCATCAATGGCATGATCTACATGCGCGGTCAGGCGCGCGACTATGATCGCTGGCGGCAGATGGGCTGCACGGGATGGGCATGGGACGACGTGCTCCCATTCTTCAAGAAGCCCGAGGATTATTACCGGGGCGCCGACGAGATGCATGGCGCGGGCGGCGAATGGCGCGTGGAAGAGGCGCGGGTGCGGTGGGACATTCTCGACGCGTTTCAGGAAGCTGCCGAAGGGCTGGGCATTCCAAGGGTCGAAGACTTCAACCGGGGCGACAATGAGGGGTCGTCCTATTTCCGGGTGAACCAGCGCGGCGGCGTGCGCTGGAATGCGTCGAAAGCTTTTCTGAAACCGGTGCGCCACCGGAAGAATCTGCGCGTGGAAACGGGCGCGCATGTGCGCCGCCTGCTTCTGGAAGCCGGGCGTGTGACGGGCGTTGCCTATGACCAGAACGGCGCGGCGCGCGAGGCCGGATGCCGCCGCGAGACGGTGCTTGCGGCAGGCGCGATAGGCTCACCGCACATTCTGGAACTGTCGGGCATCGGGCGCGGCGATGTGCTTCAGGCGGCAGGCATTCCCGTTGAGTTCGAGCAGAATGGCGTGGGCGAAAATCTTCAGGACCATCTGCAATTGCGCTGCGCTTACAAAGTGTCGGGCATCCGCACGCTGAACGAGCAGGCGAGCAGCCTGACAGGCAAGGCGGCGATTGCGCTGGAATATTTCCTGAAACGTTCGGGGCCGATGTCGATGGCCCCCAGCCAGCTCGGCCTCTTCACTCGTTCGGATGAGGCGCGCGAGACGCCGAACCTGCAATATCACGTGCAGCCGCTCTCGCTCGACAGGTTCGGCGAGCCGGTTCATCCGTTTCCTGCCTTCACGGCGAGCGTGTGCAATCTGAGGCCGGACAGTCGCGGCTCGGTGCATCTGACGTCTGACGATTTCCGCCGGCAGCCGGCAATCCGGCCCAATTACCTCTCGACCGAGAGCGACCGGCAGGTGGCTGCCGATGCGATCCGGCTGACGCGCCGCATCGTCGCGCAGCCGGCCTTGCAGCGATACAGCCCCGAAGAGTTCAAGCCGGGCCCGCAGTACCAGAGCGAAGAAGAACTGGTGGAGGCGGCGGGGCAGGTTGGCTCGACAATCTTCCATCCCGTCGGCACCTGCCGCATGGGCGCGGATGAGGGGGCGGTGGTGGATCCGCGGCTTCGCATGCGCGGGCTTCGGGGGCTGCGCATCGCCGACGCCTCGGTCATGCCGGTGATCACATCGGGCAACACCAATTCACCGACGCTGATGATCGCGGAGAAGGCTGCTGCGATGATCCTTGAGGATGCGCGCTGACGTAAGGTGTTTCAGGCTTTTGCGCCTTGCGATTGCCGCCCTTATAAGGGATTCATGGTGTTGTCCGGTCGCCAGTGTCGGGCAAAGCCTCACGTCTGCGGCTGGCCGGGCCTGTAGCCTGCCAGCGGGACGTGGCAGAACGCGTTTCAACGCTTGACTCAATGAATAGTGATGATTATTGAAAATCATCAGGAATTAGATGATGAAGCCAGTTTCACGCACGCGCACAGATCCTGAAGAGACCCGCTCCCGCATTCTGGAGGTTGCGGAGAACTTCTTTCGCAGCATCGGTTATCAGAAGACCTCGGTCGCTGATATCGCGGCGGAACTGCGCATGAGCCCGGCCAATATCTACCGGTTCTTCCCCTCCAAGGGTGCGATCAATGAGTGCATCTGCGGGCGCATCGTGGAAGAGGTGGCCGATATCGCCTTTACCATCGCGCGGACTGACGCGCCTGCGCCGGAGAAGCTGACAAAGCTGCTGATCGCCATCCATGAGCACAACAAGGCGACCCTGATGAAGGAGCGCCGCACGCATGAGATGGTGGCAGCTGCGATGCATGAGAACTGGGCGATCATCAAGTCGCACATAGAACGCATGACGACCATCATTGAGGGGATCATTCGCGAAGGCGTCGCGGCTGGCGATTTCGACGTGGACGATCCTGCAGAAGCATCGCGCTGTGTCAAAACGGCGTTCATGACGTTTCTGCACCCGCAGATGATCGAACACTGCATCCTGCATGGCGAAGACAGTGAAGAGGGGCTGCGCGAGCAGCTTCGCTTTATTCTGAGAGGGCTGGGCAAGCGAAACTAGGGCGTTACCGGGAAACCGGAAGCCAGAGTCTGTTTCGTGCGCCTAAAGTGTGATGATTATTGAGAATCATCAGTTAACAACGTTTATAAGGTGAGGCTTTCATGCCCCTGGCGACGATGAAACGGACCGTTCTTTTGAGCGCAATGGCGCTGGCGCTTGTCGCCTGCCAGGATGAGGAAGTGGCCGAACGGCCAGACCCGGTGGTGCGCGTGGCGACGGTGCGCCTTGCGCCGCTTGCCGAGACCCGCACCTACACCGGAACCGTGATGCCGCGCACGGAAGTGGCCGAGGCGTTTCGCGTCGGCGGCAAGGTGGCGGCCCGGCTTGTGGATGTGGGCGACCGGGTGAAAGCAGGGCAGACGCTGGCGCAGCTCGACCCGGTGGATCTGAACCTGCAGCTCGAACAGCAGCGCGCCGCGCTGACAGCGGCGCAGGCGAGCCTCACCAAGGCGCAGTCCGATCTGGAGCGCGCCCGCACGCTGTTCAAGCGCGGGCATGTGACCGAGGCCGCGCTCGATGCGCAGTCGCTGGCCGTGGATGAGGCGCGCTCGCGCTTCGATCAGGCCGAACGCGCGGTTGCACTCGCCACCAACCAGATGGGCTATGCGGAACTGACGGCCTCTGCCGATGGCGTGGTGAGCGCCACGGGCGTTGAGGCCGGGCAGGTGGTTTCGCCCGGACAGATGGTGGTGAGCGTTGCAAGGCTCGATCAGAAGGAGGTCGAGGTTTCGATCCCGGAAAGCCGGCTTGCCGATCTGGAAGGCTCCACCGCCGAAGTGACCCTGTGGGCCGGCGACGGGCGCTATGCGGCGACGGTGCGCGAGATCGCGCCGGAGGCCAATGGCACGAGCCGAACCTATCCCGTGCGGTTTTCCGTGCCGGAGGCGGACGAGAATGTCCGGCTTGGCATGACCGCCACCGTTTCACTCACCAAAGGAGATCCGTCACCGGTTGCTCGCATACCGATGACGGCGGTTCTTGACGACGGCCGGGGCCCGGTCGTGTTCGTTGTCGATCCCCCCTCGCACGAACTCCAACGCCGGCCGGTCGTCGTCGAGGCCTACCAGACGGAGAATGCGATCATCGCCGGGGGGCTTGAAGACGGCGACAAGATCGTGACGCTTGGAGTGCAGAAGCTCCGCGACGGGGAGCGTGTCCGGCTCGCCGAAATCCAGTCCGCCAGCGCCGACTGACCGGGGGCTCAGATGCAACGCTTCAACCTTTCGCAGTGGGCCGTCACCCACCAGACGCTCGTATTGTTTCTGATCATCGTCCTGTCGCTTGGCGGGGCCTATTCCTACGCGCGGCTTGGCCGGGCGGAAGACCCGAGCTTCACCATCAAGGTGATGGTTGTGAACGCGGTCTGGCCGGGCGCCACCGCCGAGGAAGTGCAGCGGCAGGTCGCCGATCCCATCGAAAAGACGCTTCAGGAAGTGCCCTATTTCGACAAGGTGCGCACCTATTCCAAGCCCGGCTCCACCTTCATGCAGGTGCAGCTTCAGGACACCACGCCGCCGGGTGAGGTGGAGGAGCTCTGGTATCAGGTGCGCAAGCGGGTGGGCGACATTCGCGCGCAGCTGCCGCAGGGCGTTATCGGGCCGTTCTTCAACGACGAGTTCGGCGATGTGGACAGCGCGCTCTACATGCTGAGCGGCGAAGGCGCGACCATGCGCGACCTGAAGGACGCGGCGGAAGACATCCGCCAGCGGCTTCTGCGTGTTCCCGACGTGGAGAAGGTGCGCTTCTACGGCGCGCAGGATGAGCGCATCTTCGTTGAGTTCTCGCATTCAAAGCTTGCGACGCTGGGCATCGACCCGCAGGTGATCTTCAACTCCATCGCGGCGCAGAACGCGGTGACGCCGGCAGGCGAGATCGAAACGGCCTCTGACCGGGTGTTCCTGCGTGTTGAAGGCGCGCTCAAAGGCGTGGACGCGGTCGCGTCGGTGCCAATTGCGGCGAACGGAACCGTGTTCCGGCTGGGTGACATTGCGGATGTGCGGCGCGGCTATGAAGACCCGCCGGCCTTCCTTGCCCGCCATGACGGGCATCAGGCGCTGGCCATTGGTGTGGTCATGGCCGAGGGCGCGAACATTCTGAAGCTTGGCGAAAACCTCGATGCGGCCATGAGCGAAATCAGGGCCGACATGCCGGTGGGGCTGGAACTGGAGATGATCGCCAACCAGCCCGAAGTGGTGCAGGATTCGGTCGGCGAGTTCATCAAGGTGTTTCTGGAAGCGCTGGCCGTGGTGCTGGCGGTGAGCTTCCTGTCGCTCGGCTGGCGCACGGGCATCGTTGTGGCGCTGGCCGTGCCGCTGGTTCTGGCCATCGTGATGATCGCGCTCGACATGCTGGGCATGAGCCTTGAACGCATCACGCTTGGCGCGCTCATCATCGCGCTTGGCCTGATGGTGGACGATGCGATCATCGCCGTCGAGATGATGGTGGTGAAGATGGAGCAGGGCTATGACCGGCTGAAGGCGGCGACCTTCGCCTGGACGTCGACGGCCTTTCCCATGCTCACCGGAACGCTGGTGACGGCGGCGGGCTTTCTGCCTGTCGGGTTCGCCAAGTCGACGGCGGGCGAATATGCCGGCGGTATCTTCTGGGTGGTGACCATTGCGCTGGTGGCGTCGTGGTTCGTGGCGGTGATCTTCACGCCCTATATCGGCGTCAAGCTGTTGCCGGACTTCCACAAGCATGGTGGTGCGGTGGCCGAGGGCGGGCAGCATCACGACATCTATGACACGCGCCTCTACAATGCTTTGCGCCGGGTGGTGAACTGGTGCGTCTCCTGGCGCTGGGTGGTGATCGCCTCGGTGATCGGCCTGTTTGCGGCTTCCATCTGGACATTCGGTTTCGTGCAGCAGCAGTTCTTCCCGACCTCGCCGCGACCGGAGCTGATGGTGGAAATCCGCCTGCCGGAAGGCGCGCCGATCAAGGCGACGGAGGCTTCCGCCCGCACCATGGAAGCGGTGGTCGCGGCGGATGAGGAGGTTCTGACCTACGCCACCTATGTGGGCGCTGGCGCGCCGCGCTGGTTCCTCGCTTCCAATCCGGAGCTGCCGAAGCCGAATTTCGCAACCATCGAAATGTACACGAAGGACGCGGAAGCCCGCGACCGGGTGAAAGCGCGGTTGCAGGACTACATCGCAGACGGCGGTCTGCCGGAGGCGCGGGTGCGTGTGACCGAACTCGTGTTCGGCCCGCCGGTGGGCTTCCCCGTGCAGTTCCGCGTGGTTGGCCCCGATCCGCTGGAAGTGCGTCGCATCGCTTATGATGTGCGCGATGTGATGGCGCAGAACCCGAATGCGCTCGACCCCAATCTGGACTGGAACGAGCAGGCGAAGTCGATCCGGCTGGAAGTGGATCAGGACCGGGCGCGGGCGCTTGGCCTGACCCCGCAGGACATTGGCCGCACGCTGCAGACACTGCTTTCCGGCTACACGGTGACGGCGGTGCGCGACGGCATCGAGACCGTCAATGTCGTGGCGCGCGCGGTGGAAAGCGAACGGCTCGACGTGGCGCATCTGGGCGATCTGACGATTGCCACGCGCGGCGGCCAGCCGGTGCCGCTCTCGCAGGTGGCGAAGGTGGTCTATGGCCATGAGGAGCCGATCCTGTGGCGGCAGAACCGCGACATGATGATCACCGTGCGGGCCGATGTGCCGGCGGGCGTGCAGGCGCCGGATGTGTCGTCGCAGATCTGGCCGACGCTGCAGCCGCTGATCGAGGATCTGCCGGTCGGCTATCGCATCGAGCTTGGCGGGGCCATCGAGGAAAGCGCCAAGGCGAATGCGGCGCTGTTCGACGTGTTTCCGATCATGTTGCTGGCGATGCTGACGATCCTGATGATCCAGCTGCAGAGCTTCTCGCGCCTTGCACTGGTCTTCGCGACAGCGCCGCTCGGCCTGATCGGGGCGACGCTGGGGCTTTTGATCTTCAACCAGCCCTTTGGCTTCGTGGCACTGCTCGGCCTGATCGCGCTGGCCGGCATGATCATGCGCAACACGGTGATCCTGGTCGACCAGATCGGAGCGGACCTTGAAGCCGGCCATGCGGAATGGGACGCCATTATCGAGGCCACCGTGCGGCGTACGCGGCCCGTGGTTCTGACGGCGGCGGCCGCCATCTTCGCCATGGTGCCGCTCTCGACCAATGTGTTCTGGGGGCCGATGGCCTTCGCCATCATGGGCGGCCTGACGGTGGCGACCGTGCTGACCATTCTGTTCGTGCCGGCGCTCTATGCCGCCTTCTACCGCGTGAAGCGGCCGGAGGCGGGCGCACCTGCAAAAACGGATGCGGCCATGCAGGACAACGAACAGCTCGCGCTGCCACAGGCGGCCGAGTGAGCAGAGGCGGCGGGATTCAATTGCTCGCGTCCCGCCGCTTCTCCTGACCCCTTTTCGGGCGGGGTTCCGCCGCCCGCTTTTCCACAGCTTCATCGACCGATTGCCGATCCTGCTGCGCGCATGGCCTGAAAAGGCTTTGTGCCGCTGGGGCATGTCTGTGCGGGGCAATCTGGAAACGCTCTAAAAGATGAGTGTTGACATCATCTTTTAACGGGAGGTAAGTCGCCCGTATTTCAAGCATTTAATTTTATTGAGAATTCATAATGATTTATAGCTTTTTCGATGCGGTTCCGCGCAGCCCGGCGCGTGCCGGTTTGCGCGGCGCCGTTTCTTCTTCCGGTCGGCTTGCACTGGCTTTTCTGGGCTGTGTCGCCCTGCCGGTGGAGGGCGCGCTGGCACAGGCGGAAAACCAGAAGGTCACGCTTCTTGACACGCTGGTCGTGACGGCGACCGGCTTCGAGCAGAGCGTGGTGGATGCGCCGGCGAGCATAACCGTGGTGCCGCGCGAGGCGCTGGAAAAGGGTGTTTACCGCGACCTGACCGACGCGCTTCGCCATGTGCAGGGCGTGGCGGTGACGGGGTCGCCGGGGCGGGAAGACATTTCCATCCGCGGTCTGCCGGGCGCATACACGCTGATCCTGGTGGATGGAAAGCGGCAGAACACGCGCGAGTCGCGCTCCAATGGCAATTCCGGTTTCGAGCAGAGCTTCCTGCCGCCGGTGTCCGCCATCGAGCGGATCGAGGTGGTGCGTGGCCCGATGTCGGCGCTCTACGGTTCCGATGCGATGGGCGGTGTCATCAATGTCATCACGCGCAAGGTGGCCGATAAATGGACCGGGACGGTCTCGGTCGACGGAACGCTGCAGCAGCATACCGACCATGGCGATGCAGGCAATGCGTCGTTCTACGCCAGCGGGCCGGTGGTGCGCGACATGCTGGGCCTGCAGGTCTGGGGGCGCGGTCTCCTGCGCGGCGAAGACCGGAACAAGGGCGGCTTGCCGGAAAAGAAGGATCTCGATCTCACCGGCCGGCTGACCTTCACCCCGAACGAGGATCATGAGCTGGTTCTGGATGCGGGCAGGACGCGGCTGTTGCGCACGCACACCGAGGACAGAACCAGCACGCGCCGGGACAATTACGACCGGCTGGACCGCAGGCACTGGTCGCTGAGCCATACGGGGCGCTGGGACTGGACGACATCGGAGGTTTCCCTCTCGCAGGAATGGGCCGAGCGCACCCGCTTCATGCGCGATAAGGAGACCGGACAATATGCGGAAGATCCGCGTTCGCCGCTGGTCCGCAACACGGTTTTCGACGTGAAGACGACCACGCCGCTCGATTTTTACGGGGCGCATACGCTGGTGCTGGGCGGGCAGTATCTGGATGCGCTGCTGACCGATCAGAACCCCGGCCGTCGCACGGGGCGCGATGAGAAATTCGGCGTTTCGCAATGGGCGCTGTTTGCCGAGGACGAGTGGTGGATCACGCCGGATTTCGCGCTGACTGGCGGCATCCGCATGGACAATCACGAGATCTATGGCACGCAGTTCAGCCCGCGCGCCTATGCGGTGTGGCATGCGACGCCGCAGCTAACGCTGAAGGGCGGTGTCTCGACGGGGTTCAAGGCTCCGGTCATTCGCGCGATTGCGCCGGGCTACGCCTATGTGACGGGCGGGCGCGGTTGCAGCTATGGACCGGACGGCACCTGTGGCGTGATCATCGGCAATCCGGACCTTGAAGCCGAGAAGAGCACCAGCATCGAGATCGGCGGTCTCTGGGACAGTCTCGGTGGCGTGCGGCTGGGCGCGACCTATTTCCGCAACGACTTCAAGGACAAGATCAGCAATGCGATGATCTACAAGCCAGACGGGTCGCATGCCCGCTGGGACGAGGACCCGAATTACCGCCTCTGGCGCTTCTTCAACATCGACCGGGCCATCACGCAGGGCGTGGAGCTGACGGGCGAATGGGATGTGCGTGACGATCTGATCCTGCGGGGCAGCTACACCTACACGCATTCGAAGCAGAAGACCGGCGATTATGCAGGCTTTCCGCTGATGCGCACGCCGCAGCATATGGCCAGCCTGCGGGCGGACTGGACCACGCCGGTCGAGGGGCTGAGCGCGTGGGGCGAGGTCAGCTATCACGGGTCGGAGGTGAATGCGGGCCTGCGTATCGGCTCCAAAGGCAAGCCGATCCTGTCGAGCGACGGTTCGAAAGTTCTGGCGCGAAAATACGATGCCTACACCACGGTCGATTTCGGAGCGAACTATGCGCTGAACGATAATGTGACCCTGAAGGCGGCGGTTTACAATGTGTTCGACAAGCGCATTGACGTGGGCGACATCAACACGGTTGTCGAAGGACGCCGTGTGTGGGTGGGCATGACCTCCACTTTCTGAGCCTCATGACCTTCTCGCTGACATCCAACGCTCCCGCCATCACCGGTTCGGTGGCGGGAGGGGCAAACCGTCATCTGCGGACATTCAGGGTTCGAATGCCGTCACACGTTCCAGGCGATCTGCGGCTTCTCACGCCATGCGAAGCGGGCCAGATGATCGTCGATCACGTGCTGGGCGCGGGCGAGTTCCTCGTCCGTTTTGGCAGCGCACTCGATCGTCAGCGAGGTTTCGTCGGCTCGCATGAGGCAGTCGCCGAAGGGGAAATCAACCTTGCCCTGCGAGGCGTCGTAATCGACCGAAACCTTGTGCGCGAAATGCTTGCAGAGCTGCTGCAGATATTTCGAGGCATGCTCGGTGGCGATGACGGCTTTGGATTGCAGCATGGGAAATCTCCAGGAAAACGGCGGTTGAAACTGAGTGTTGGAATGTCCGCACAGAAAAGTTGATTGTAGGAATCATATTTGCTAACCGAAATCCAGACAAGGGCGTTGCCGACCGCGCAAAACGGAAACCGGCAGGTGGCGTCCACCCGTCATCCCTGACATTTGGAGCATGTCGATGATCACAAGAACGAACCCCCTGACCGCGCGCTTTCTGGCTTCGGCCATCGCGCTTGCGGCGTTCCTGCCGGGCTATGCCAATGCCGACGAAATCACCGTCAAACATGCGCAGGGCGAAACGGTTCTGCCGGACACGCCCAAGACGGTTCTGACCTTCGATTTCGCCACGCTCGACACGCTCGACACGCTGGGCGTCGACGTGGCCGGCGTGCCCAACGCGCTGCTTCCCGACTATCTGTCCAAATACAAGAGCGACGATTACGCCAAGGTCGGCTCGCTGTTCGAGCCGGACTTCGAGGTGGTGAATGCCGCCAGGCCCGACCTGATCATCGTCGCGGGCCGCTCGGCCAAGCAGTATGAGGCGCTTTCCAAGATTGCGCCGACCATCGACCTGACGGTCGCACAGGATGACTTCCTCAACAGCGCGGAAGACAATGCGCGCAAGCTGGGCGTGATCTTCGACCGTGAAGAGAAGGCCGAGGAACTGATCGAGAAGCTCAACACCTCCGTTGCAGCGCTGCGCGAGACGGCGAAGGATGCCGGCAAAGGCCTGATCATCCTCACCAATGGCGGCAAGGTTTCGGCCTATGGTCCGGGCTCGCGCTTCGGCTGGCTGCATGACGATCTCGGCGTGATCCCTGCTGTCGAGAATGTGCAGGAGGCGACCCATGGCGAGGCGGTTTCGTTCGAATTTCTCCTGAAGACAAATCCGGACTGGCTGTTCGTGGTGGACCGGGATTCGGCCATCGGCAGCGAAGGCCAGTCGGCAAAGCAGACGCTGGACAATGAACTCGTCGCAGCGACCACGGCCGCGAAGGAAGGCAATATCTACTATGCCGATTCCGTGCGCTGGTATCTGGTCGGCGGCGGCATGACTGCCCTCCAGGCAGAAGTCGACGCGCTCTCCAAGGCGCTCACACCAGTCGACTGACAAGGCTATGCAAGCTGCCGCCAGCATGCCCCAACGTATCTACCCCGCCGCCGGCCTCGTTCTGGCGGTGGGCGTGGTGATCGTTCTCGCTGCAATCAGCCTTTTCATCGGCGTGGCCGACATGCCGCTCGGTGATCTTTTGAGCGGTGACGGCAACGCACAGGCCATTCAGCTTCTGCTCGTCAGCCGTATTCCGCGCACCCTGGCGCTGGTGCTTTCGGGCATGGCGATGGGCGTTGCGGCGCTGATCATGCAGATGCTGTTTCGCAACCGTTTCGTTGAACCGACGACGACCGGCACGGTCGAGGCTGCGAGCCTTGGTCTTCTGGCGGTGGCGCTGTTCGCGCCCGGCCTGCCGATGCTTTCCAAGATGGCGGTGGCCTCGGTTTTCGCGCTGACCGCAACCTTCCTGTTCCTGCGGCTTGTGTCGAAGATCCCGGCAAGCTCCAGCCTCGTCGTGCCGCTTCTGGGGCTGATGTTCGGCGGCGTCATCAACGCCATGACCACCTTCGTCGCCTATCGCTATGATCTTCTGCAATCGCTTTCCGCCTGGACGAATGGCGACTTTTCAAGCGTCCTGCGGGGGCGCTACGAACTGTTGTGGATCGCGGGCGGGCTGGCGCTGCTTGCCTATGTGGCGGCGGACCGGTTCACGGTCGCCGGGCTTGGCGAAAGTTTTACGCGCAATCTCGGTCTGAACTACGGGCGCATCCTCGCCTTCGGCCTCGTCATCGTTTCCATGGTTTCGGCGACGGCAGTGGTGACCGCGGGTACGGTGCCGTTTCTGGGGCTGATCGTCGCCAATGTGGTGAGCATGACGGTGGGCGACAATCTGCGCCGTGCGCTGCCCTGGGTGGCGGTGTCGGGCGCGGGCTTCCTGCTTGCCTGCGACATTGTCGGCCGTACGCTGCGGTTTCCCTATGAGATCCCGGTGGGAACGGTGGCGGGTGTGCTCGGTTCGGGCATTTTCCTTTATCTCCTTTTGCGGCGGCGGGCGCGTTTTGGCTAAAAATCCGACATGGCGACGGCCCCGCGTGGCGCTTGTCGTTCTGGCGTTTGGCGCCATTGCGGCGGCACTGGCCTTCATGACCATTGGCGTGAAGGGCAACTGGGATTTCGTGCTGCCGTTTCGCAGCGCCAAGCTGCTCGGCCTCGTGCTGGTGGCCTATGCGGTGGCGACGGCGACGGTGCTGTTTCAGACGGTGACGCAGAACCGCATTCTGACGCCCGCGGTGATGGGCTTCGATTCCCTCTATGTGGCCCTGCAGACGGCGCTGGTGTTCTTTCTGGGCACGCGCGATCTCGCCAGCGTGGACATGCGGCTGCGTTTCGTTCTGGAGACGCTGCTCATGGTGGGCATGTCCATGGCGCTCTTCTACTGGCTGTTTCTCAGCCGCCAGCGCAGCCTGCATCTGGTGGTGCTGGCGGGCGTGGTGTGCGGTGTCTTCTTCCGCAGCCTGGCGCACATGATGCAGCGCATTCTCGACCCCAACGAATTCATCGCGCTTCAGGACATGCTGTTCGCCAGCTTCAACAGCATCGACCAGCAATTGCTGGCGGTGTCGGCGGTGATTGTTCTGGCGACCGCCTTTGTGAGCCGGCGGCTCCTGACGAAGCTCGACGTGCTGGCGCTTGGCCGCGACGTGGCGATCAATCTGGGCATTGATTATCAGCGTGTGGTGCTGCTGCTGTTCGCCATGATCGCGGTTTTGGTTTCGGTCTCGACGGCGCTTGTTGGCCCGATCACCTTCTTCGGTCTGCTGGTCGCCAATCTCGCCTATCAGGCCGTGGGCACGGACCGGCACAAATACACGCTGCCGGCGGCGACGCTGCTTGCCATCATTGCGCTCGTGGGCGGGCAGACCGTGCTGGAGCGCGTGTTCGGTTTCGACACGGCGCTCAGCATCATCATCGAATTCACCGGCGGCATTGCCTTCATGCTGCTGCTTTATCGGAACCTCAGGCGATGATCGACATCCACAATCTCACCAAGACCTATGACGATGCGACGGTGGTTGACGATGTCAGCCTGTCGCTTCCCGAGAGCGGCATCACCGCGATTGTCGGCCCGAACGGGGCGGGCAAGTCGACTCTTCTTTCCATGATTGCGCGCCTGACCGCGCCGACTTCGGGGCGGGTTCTGGTGGATGGTCTGGATGTGCAGGAAACGCCGGGCGCGGTGCTGGCCAAGCGGCTGGCGATCCTGAAGCAGAACAACCAGGTGGGCATGCGCCTGACGGTGAGCGAACTGGTGGCGTTTGGCCGGTTTCCGCATTCGGGCGGGCGGCCGACCGTGGAAGACGAGCGCCATATCGGCGAGGCGATTTCCTATCTGGGGCTCGACGCTCTGCGCGGGCGGTTTCTGGACGAACTTTCTGGCGGTCAGCGCCAGCGCGCCTTCGTGGCAATGGTTCTGGCGCAGGACACCAAATATGTGCTGCTGGACGAGCCGCTCAACAGCCTCGACATGAAACACGCGGCGGCGATGATGAAGCTGTTACGGCGCACGGCGGACGACCTGAAGAAGTCGATTACCGTGGTGATCCACGACATCAACTTCGCCTCGATCTATGCCGATCACGTGGTGGCGATGCGCGACGGACGCGTGGTGCTGCAGGGCGAGGCCGGTGACCTGATGCAGGAAGCGGTGCTTGAGGACATCTATGACACCGTCGTGCAGGTGCGCGAGGTGGAGGGGCATCTTCTGGGGCTGCATTATCTGTAGAGCCCGGCATCTGCAGAGCCTGCGGAGTGGAGAAACCGTTCAATTGCGGAATTTATTCTCAACTAACCGTCAAGGTTTGTGATAAACACTGGTGCAAAACAAACTTGTGAGGGGGCACAAGGCTTTTGGCGCACCAGAGGCAATCAAAACGCGTGGCTCGCGTTTTTTGCGATCAGGCGAGGGTCGCAAAAAGGGCTTTTTTCTTAGCGTTTATAAGTACTTCGCTTTCAGTTTCGGCCGTATCGGCCAATCCGAATTCCATTGATTTTGCGATGCAGTATCTGGCGGACCTGCGTGATTCGCCGGAATGCGCAGTTACGGTGGACGGGGAAGGGCGCTTCGACTTCGGGCCGGAGATAAGCAATCCGTCCATGAGCTGTCCGGATGCTTTCGCCTGGAAGATTTTCACCGAGGCGGTGCGTGGCGAATTCTGGTCGCGCTGGACGACCGATGTGCAGATGTGGCCGACCGCGCCATGGCCGGTGTGCGAGCCCGGCCAGACGGAAAACTGCTGCAGCACGGTCGAAGTTTCCAACAATCCCGATCCCGAACACTGCCCCGTGCGCCCCGACCCGGCGCTGGGCATGCCGGCACACACACCGCATGAGCCGAGCAAGGCGCATCAGGTGTCGATGGAGGATGCGGCCAAGACCGACCGGGATGGTGACGGCAGCATCGACTGGGATGACGTGCCGCCGGAGCTCAAGACCGCAGTGATCGGCGCGGAGCAGGTGGAGCTGGTTTATCACAACCGGCCTATGACCGATTACATCTTCGCAAACGGGCTCTATCACACGGACGGGCTTGGCCGGGTGTTTCAGACACGTGCGGGCGTCATGGAGCACTATGCGCCATACAATGGCGTGGCCGGCACGGGACCGCTCAGCCAGATCGACCTGCCGATCCGCTCGCTCATGCTCAAGGCGAACCTGCTCGATATCCGCAAGGCGAAAGAGCTGGGCATCGATCTTGAAAAGAACGCCGACTACATCACGCTCGATTTGCCGAAGGGCGGCAACACGCCGGAGACCGGCACTTATATCCTTCTGTCGTTTCACATCTCCTCGAAGGATCTGCCCAACTGGTTCTGGACCACGTTCGAGCATGTGGACAATCAGGGCCGCTGCGACTGGATCGGCTGCAATGACAGTTTCGGTTATGTGGCGCGGGTGAGCGAGGGGCCGACCGCGCGGGATGATCTGCCCGAACCGGCAGACAATTACGTGTCGCCGAACCAGCTGGAAATGGCGGACGGCGCCGTGGTCGCATTCGATCTTGCCCGGACCTATGACGCCGACAGCGAGATGCGCGACGGGCTGGCGGCGGTGTTCAGGACGCTGGGCATCGGAACCGGAGCCGCCAATGAGAGCGGCACGCCGAGGCCCGCCGATCCGGCCTGGCGCAACTATCGCCTCAAGGGCAGCCAGACGAATTTCGTGACGCCCACGGGCCGGCCGACGCAGCTCGGCAATTCGGTGACGGAAGCCGGCTTCACCAATTCCAGCTCCTGCATCAGCTGCCATGCGCGCGCATCGGTGACCGAGAAGGGGTTACCGAACTTATCGATCTTCGTGAGCGATCTGAGTGACGCCGGCCTGCCCAAAAGCACCAATGGCGTGCCGGCGCCGAGCTGGTTCACCACCAGCGCCTATTACGGTGTCGGCGACCAGGTTCTGGCGCCGGGACTGGTGGCGGTTCAGACGGATTTCGTCTGGGGATTCCGCAATGCCTGCCCGATCGAGGTGGGCGCACAGGGCCCGCACCGCTGCGCAAAGAAAGACTGAAAGCGGCGCGCGGTCTGCGCGCTGGCGGCAAGAAACATACGAACTGATTGAAGCAAGGCAGGATGTTGCACATGCAGATGAACCGGCGTGCCCTCCTTTTCGGTTCCACGGCTCTGGCGACCGTGGCGGCGCTGGCCGTGTTGCGGCCGGACCATGCGGCAGTGGCCGAGGGCAAGGACGATCCGCGGCTCGTGCCGGCGCGCTCGCCGCTCGGCATGGAAGGCGATCTGAAGAACCCGCGCGAAATCCACTCCGTCGACGGGCGTTTCCAGACGGACCTGACGATGAAGATCACCCGCCACGATCTGCCTTATGCGAGCGCGGAGCTCAGACTTTATGAAGGGGAGATCCCGGGACCGACCTTTCGCGTGTCGCCGGGGGACGAGATGGAGATCGCGCTCCACAACCGGATGCCGCCCAACCGCGACCACGACCCGGTGACCAACACGCCGAACCAGTTCAACTCGACCAATCTGCATTTCCACGGTTTCCATGTGAGCCCCAAGGGCAACAGCGACAACGTCTACCTGCAGATCAATCCGGGCGAGAGCTTCAACTATCTGGTCCAGCTTCCAGAGGATCATCCGGCGGGCAATTACTGGTATCACCCGCACAGGCACGGTTCGGTGGCGGTGCAGGTGGCCTCTGGCTGCGGCGGCATGATGATCGTGCGCGGCACGCTGGATGACGTTCCGGAGGTGGCTGAAGCCATCGAGCGCGTGATGGTGTTCCAGTGCCCGGTGGTGGATCCGACAAGCGGCGAGCTCGACAGCTATGACACGATCTGGAACCTGGATTCGGAACGCTACTGGCTGGTGAATGGCGAATATCAGCCGCGCATCTACATGCGCGAAGGCGAGGTGCAGCACTGGCGCTGGCTGAATGCGGGCGATGAGCAGTTCCTGCCGATGACGCTGGACGGTCTGGACCTGTTCGAGATCGGTTTCGACGGCAACCCTTATGATTTCGCGCGGAAAACCGACCGCATCTTCATCGCGCCGGGCAACAGGTCGAACGTGATGGTGCGGGCACCGAAAGTGGGTGTCTACGAGCTGATCCGCCCTGCCTTCTCGCAGGGCAAGACGGCGCTTCCGGAAGTGCGCATGGCGCAGGTCGTGGTGCTGCCGGCGGATACGGACCGGATCGGGCCGGACGTGAAGATGGGCACGCGCATTCCCGAGGAAGAGCTGCCCGACAACAAGATCCTGACCGACATCACCGATGAGGAAATCTCAAAACGCCAGCAGATCGTGCTCGGCGTGACCGACACGCCCGGCATGTACAAGGACACGGTGTTCACGCTCAACGGAAAGCCGTTCGATCCCTCGCGCGACGACATCGTCGCCAGTCTGGGGACGGCGGAAGAGTGGGAGTTCGTCAACACGACACCGTTCCCGCACCCGATCCATGTGCATGTGAACCCGATGCAGGTGACGCACATCAATGGCGAGGAGCTGGCTTACAAGCACTGGCAGGACACGATTGCCGTGCCGGCTGCGGGGTCGGCCACGGTGCGCATGCGCTTCACCGAGTTCGACGGCCGCTTCGTCATGCACTGCCATATCCTTCCACACGAAGACCTGGGGATGATGCTCAATGTCAATATCAAGGCTTAGCCTCGCAGCACTGCTCCTGATGCCGTTCGCTGCCCAGGCGCAGGACAACGCCGTTCCGAAACAGGCGTCGGGCTGCGTCTCGTGTCATTCGGCGGATGGAAATCCGCTGGTGGAAGGGGTGCCGATCCTTTCGGGCCAGCGGTCCGACTATCTGGAGGCCGCCCTCAAGGCCTATCGCGAGGGCCGTCGCACCGGCGGGCCGGCCGACGTGATGCGCTTCTACACCAAGGAACTGAGCGACGAGGACATCAAGGAGATTTCGGAATGGTTCGCACAAAACTGATCGCGCTGGCCGTTGCCGCGCTTTGCGCAACGCCGACACTTGCCGCTGAAGACCTTCTCTACCTGACGAGCGAGCAGGGCGAGGAGCGCCTGCTCGACGCCGACCTCAACCGCGACTATTTCAGCCTCGCCACCTATGTGGAGAGCGAGCAGATCCTGACCTTCTGCGGGCCGGCGACCGTGGCGGCGGTGGCCAATGCGCTGGGCATTCCGCGGCCTTCGCCCGACCGGCTCTATCCGTGGACGCTGTTCACGCAGGACACGCTGTTCAATGAGGCCAACCAGAAACTGAAACCCTATGCGATGGTGGAGCATGAGGGGCTGACGCTGGCCGAACTCGACACGTTCATCGAGAACACGGGGCTTGCGGCGGAACACCATTTTGCCGACGAGACATCCGTTGATGAACTGCGCACGGCGATCCGGGAAACGCTCGAAGACCGCGATGCGCGCTTCATCGCAAACTATTCGCGCAAGGCGCTGCCCCAGGAAGGCGACGGGCACATTTCGCCCATCGGCGCCTATGACGAGGAGACCGACAGCGTTCTGATCCTCGATGTGGCGAAATACAAATATCCGCCGGTGTGGATCAGCGTCGAGAAGCTGCATGCGGCGATGATGATGGTGGACGAGGGGTCCAACCGCTCGCGCGGTTTCGTCAAGGTGTCGGTCCAGTGACGGGGCCGCGCCTTTCCCGCCGCGCCTTCCTGATCGGAAGCTGCAGCGCCATGGCGCTTACGCCCGTGGCGCCCGTGGCGCAGGCGGCGCGTCTGGGCTCCGCCTATGACGACACGGTCTGGGAGGGGCTGATCTCGGCCATTGCTGGCCCGGTGAAGACGCCGCAGATCCTGCGCGATGCGCTGAAGCGCGATTTCACCAAAACGTTCGGTGTGCCGGCGCGGCAGGATCTGGTGACCCATTTCGGCCGCGCGGGCATCGCCACGGTGCTTGATGCGCAAGAGGGGGACCGGGAAGAGCAGGTGCGCTGGATCGCCGCCTATCTGTTCACAGGCTCGGCCGACCCCGCCGACAAGAATGCGCCGATGATCAATTATCCATACGCGCTGGGATGGAAGTCGCTGAGCTTTGCCAAAGCGCCGGGCCTGTGCTCGGGGCCGGAGTTCGGCTACTGGCTCAATCCGTGGGAGGCAGCATGAGCGACCTGCACGCCGATATCGTGATCGTCGGGTCCGGCATGGCGGGGGCGCATCTTTCGCGCAGCCTCGCCGAAGCGGGCCGCGACGTTCTTGTTCTGGAAGCCGGCGACAGCAAGCCGCGCTCGGAATATCTCGCCGATTTCTACGCCAATCCGGTGAAGGGTCCGCAGGCTCCATATCCAAGTCAGGACTGGGCGCCACACCCGACCGATACGGATTACGACGCGTTTTACGATCAGGCGGGGCCGGTGCGTTTCGTCGGTGCGTATCTGCGCATCTATGGCGGCACGACGTGGCACTGGACGGGCTTTGCCGACCGGTTGCGGCCCAATGATTTCAAGAGCGCCACGCTTTATGGCCGGGGCGCGGACTGGCCGATTACCTATGACGAGCTGATCCCCTATTACGAACAGGCGGAAGCGCGCTGGGGTGTTTCGGGCGACCCGGACTTCACATGGGGCGCGCCGCGCAAGCCGGGCGAAGGCTACACGATGCCGCCCATTCCCGCCTCCTATATGGATTTACAGATCCAGAAGGCGCTGGATCAGATGGGGCTCACCTCCAAGCGCTTCTCGCATGCGCGCAACTCGGTGATCTTCGACAATCGGCCAGCCTGCTGCGGCAACAATACCTGCGTGCCGATCTGCCCCATCGGGGCGAAATACGACGCCTCGTTCGACATGGACAAGGCGGTGGCGGCTGGCGCACGCATCGAACTGCGCGCGCTTGTGACCTTCATTGAAATCGGGGCCGACCAGGAAGTCGTGTCGCTGACGATCCGCCGCCCGGACGGCGCGACGCAGAAGGTGACCGGCAATATCTTCGTTCTGGGCGGGCACGCCATCGAGAACCCGCGCCTCATGCTGAATTCCAAGCAGGAAACTGCGCCTGACGGGGTTGGCAACGCGCACGATCAGGTCGGGCGTTACCTCCTGTCGCAGTACAATATCGACGTGTCCGGCACGGTGACGGATCCGGTCTATCCCTATCGCGGGCCGCAGCAGACCTCCGGCATCATCGAGTATCGCGACGGCGATTTCCGCAAGGAATATGCGGCCTTCGGCACATCGTTCATGAACAATGGCTGGAGCGGCAATTCGGATGCGGAGAAACTGTCGCGCGATCTGATCGGCAATGGCATGCGCGGGGCGGAGCTGGTCAACACGCTCAACGCGCAGATTTCGCGCCATGTGCGGCTCAACTCCTCGGCGGAAACGCTGGGCGTGCCGGAGAACCGCGTTACGCTTTCCGACAAGATGGACACGTCCGGCGTGCCGCGCCCGCGCATCAACTTCACGGTCGATGATTACACGCAGGCTGGCATCACTGTGGCGCGGGAGGTGAACCAGAAGGTGCTCGGCCTGATGGGGGCGAAGGACATCAAGGAAGATACGCCCTATCTCTCCAACGCCATCATCGCCGGCACCACGCGCATGGGAACCGACCCGAAGCGTTCGGTCGTGGGGCCGGATCTGAAGGCGCACCAGCACCCGAACCTCTATATTCTCGGCACCTCGACCCATGTGAGCGCGCCGGTCAACGCGCCGTCGCTGACCATCGCCGCCATGGGCATCCGGCTGGCCGAGCACCTGAACAAGGGCTGAAACCTGCATGAACAAGGCCGCGCTGCCGTTGCTGCTTCTCCTGGTGCTGCTCGGCAACGGGCTGCGTTCGGTGGTCAGCTCCGCCGTGTTCGTCTCGGAAGGGACGTTTGCGAGCTTTCTAAAAATTTCCGTCAACAAGACCTCGGTGATCATCGAGCTGCTTCTGGGCGCGGTGCTTCTGTCGCTTCTGATCACGCCACGGCTGATCCAGCGCTTTCCGGCACGGCCGCTGGCGGCTGCGATGTGTCTCATCGCGGGGGTCTCCAGCCTTGGGCTGGCGGTGCTTTTCTGGGTTGCGCCGCCGGTGGCAACGCGTGAGGCGCTGGTGGTGGTGCTGTTTCCACTGATTGGCTTTTCGCTGGCGGCGCTCGCGCCCATTGCACAAATGATGACCGTGTGGGGCGGCGAGCGGCATTCCAAGCTTTTGACGGGTGTGTGGGCGGTGGCCATGCCGGCGGCGTTTCTGGTCACGCCGCAACTCGTCCGGGTGATTGCGCCGCGCTATGGGCTGGACATCTTCTTTGCCGGCTTCGCCATGGTGCCTTTCCTGCTGATGCTGGGCCTCTGGATGGTGCGCGAACCCGTGAAGGAAACGGCGGGCGACGAAGGGGAAGAGAAGGCCGCCAGCTTCGCGCTTCTTCCGGTTCTTGCCGTGTTGATCACCTTCGAGGCGGTGACAACGCTGGTGTCGCTCTCGGGCATCAGTGCGCCGGAAACGCAGATTGCGGCCGGGTTGTTCGCGGCGAGCCTTGCCTATCTCATCGTGCGGGCGCGCCGGGGAAGGGCTGCGGAACAGGCTCCGCGAGCGCCCGTGGAAGGGGCGACGCTTGGCGTGTTTGCCTTCCTCTTTTTCGTCAATGTGGCGACCACGGGCTTTTACGACACCGCCTATCTGGTGAAGCACATGTGCTCCAACACGCTGATTGCCGACCGGGCAACGATTGGCGCGCTGGCGCAGGTGGTGGCGGCCATGGGAGCGACGGCGATCCTTGCGCGCATGCCGATCCAGCGGGCGCTGATGCTCGCCGGCGCGGTGATCACGGCGGCGGGCCTCGGCTCCTATATGCTTTATTTCGGCTTTCCCTATTACGAGGTCTATCTGGGGTCGAAGGCGCTCACAGGTTTCGGCACGGGGCTGCTGACGACGGCTGCCGTTTTTGCGGTTACCGGCGCGGCAGGCAGGAACGCACATCTGTCGCTCTTCATCGCCTTCGTGATCATCGTGGGAACGGAAGTGGGGCTGGAACTCTTCGAGATCCTGATCCAGGTGATGGAGATGCTGAGCTTTGCGCCTGACGCGGTCTATTCCAGCGTTTTCGTGTTGCAGGCCGTTCTGGTGGTGGTGGCGATGCCGTTCCTTTTTGCGAAAGAGGCATCGCCCGACGCCATTGCGGCGGAAGGTGCGAAAAGCCCGACCGCGCAGCAATGAGCGCGGCGCGGGGACAAGCTACCAGCCGGCGAAGTGCTCCAGAAGCTGCGGGTCCACCCGTCCGGCCTCCACATCGCCCAGCGCCTGATCGAGAATGGCGATGCCGCGCAGGGCTTCTTCCTCGCTCATGGTGAGGGGCGGGGTGAACTCCAGAACATTGGAGTTGATACCCACATAGTAGATGACGAGGCCGAGCTGGAAGGCGCGGTAGACGACAAGCGTGGTCTGCTCGATGGCCGGTGTGCGGGCGTTACGGTCGCTGACCAGCTCGACACCCAGCGCAAGACCGTGGCCGCGCACATTGCCGATAAGTTCGTGCCTTTCCTGAAGATCGCACAGCGCGGTGAGCATCGTGTCGCCCACGCTGGCCGCATTGGCGACGAGGTTTTCACGCTCGATCGTGTCGAGAACGGCGAGGCCCGCAGAGGCGCAGACGGGATTGCCGTGAAGCGTCTGGAAGGAGAAGGCGGAGGCGTGGTTCATGATCGCCTCGGGGCCGACCGCCGCCGATATGGGCAGGCCGCCGCCGAGCCCCTTGCCGAAAACAATGATGTCGGGCTCGATGTCACTGTGCTCGAATGCGTGGAGCCGTCCGGTGCGTCCGAGCCCCACCTTCACCTCATCGCAGACCAGCAGAATGCCATGTTTGCGGCAGAGCGCCTGGATTTCCCGGAAATAGCCGGGCGGGGGCACCAGCATGCCGCCATCGGACTGGATCGGTTCGATGAAGAAGGCCGCCACTTCCTCCGGCGGGACGGTGGTGGCGAAAAGCTCTTCGAGATGCGCAAGCGCCGCGCTGGCGGCAGCCTCGGGGCTGCCGGCGGCGTAGGCATCGGGATAGGGAACGAGGCTCAGGCCCGACGCCTTGTCGATGCCGCCCTGCGCGGGGTGGCCGGAAATGGCCACCGACCCGACCGTGCCGCCATGATAAGCGCCCTTGAAGGACAGGATGCGTTTGCGGCCCGTCGCGGCGACCACAGCGCGGGCGACGGTCTCGTTGGCGTCCGAACCGGAATGGCCGAACCAGACACGGCCAGCGGCGCGCTCCGGCACGATGGAGAGCAGTTTCTCGGCCAGAAGAACGCAGGGCTCGTTGGCGGTGGAAAGGTAGCTCGCGCCCGCCTGATCGGTCAGCGCGCGGTTGACGGCTTCGGCAAGGGCCGGGTGGCCGTGGCCGAGGCTGGCCGCGCCCCACGAAGCGGCGAAATCGAGAAGGTCGCGCCCGTCATCGCCACGCAGGAGACTGCCCTTTCCGCCGGTCACGGCCTGCGGAAAGAAACGCAGATGGGCGAGCGTTGAAACGCTGCGGCTTTCGCGGTCGTACAGTCCGTTCATGCCTGCTTTCCCTGTTGTGTTTCCGTGTGTCGGGTGTTGCCCCCAAAGGCCGTCAGTAGACGGCCTTGTAACGGGCGCAGCGCTCTGCCTGATCGAGATCAGCCGTCTGGTCGATCTCGCCGCGCTTGTGCTTCACATAGGTTTCCACCGCCTCGCTGCCGAGCCACTGCGCGACCAGCTCATTGGCGGAAAGCCGGTCGAGCGCCTCGTCGAGCGACTGCGGCAGGCGCACAAAGCCGCGCTTTGAAAGCGCGTCGGGTGAAAGGAGGGACAGGTCTTCTTCGGTGACCTGCGGGGCGGCGAGGCCTTCCTCGATGCCCTGTGCCCCCGCATGGGCGAGGGCGGCGAGCACCAGATAGGGGGAGGCTGCGGCATCGGCTGCGCGATACTCGAAATTGTACTGTTTTGCGGCGCTGTCGGGGCTGGCGCTTGTGACCGGGCAGATGCGCACGGCGGCCTCGCGGTCGTGATAGCCCAGATTGTTGAAGGCCGCGCTCCAGCGATGCGGGGTGAGGCGCAGATAGGAGATGGCAGAGGGCGCGGTGAGCGCGATGATGCTGTCCATGTATTTCAGAATGCCGGCGATGAAGGAGCCGGTCTTTTCCGACATGCCCCATTGCGCGTCGGGGTCGTAGGTGGCGGGCGCGCCGTTCTCGTCGATGAAGCTCATATGCACATGGACGCCATTGCCGACGCCGGCGGGATCGCAGATCGGAGCGAAGGTGACCGGGTGGCCCATGCGCTCGGCGACGAGGCGGGTGACGGCGCGCACCTTGATGGCCGTGTCGGCGGCGGTGACGCCGAGATCGGGACCGTTGGTGACCTCGAACTGGTCTGCGCCATACTCTTTCAGGAAGGTGTCGGGCTTGACGCCCGCCAGCTCCAGCGCGGCCATGACGGTTTCGCCGAAGGCGCGGTGATTGGCGAAGCTGGCAAGGCCGAAGGCTTCGCCGGGGCCGGGCGGCGTTTCGCGGGTCTGGAATTCATGCTCGAAAGCGGCGATGAGGCGGAGCCCCGAGACATCTTCGAGCCGCTTGAGGGCCTGTTTCAGAATCGAGCGCGTGCAGCAGCTCCACGGCGTGCCTTCAAGGTCAAGAATGTCGCCCAGAACGAAGCGTTCCACCGGGCCACCATCTTCCAGATCAAGCGTCACGGCAGTGTCTGCATCGGGCACGAGGATCAGGTCGCCGAAGGAGCCGAAGGGGCTGTCGGCGATGGCGTCGAAACAGGTGATCTGCACATTGGTGGGCGTCCAGCCGACACCCTGCCGGAAGCGCTTTTCCATTTCCTTCAGGGGGAACGCCTTGCCGCGCGTCACGCCGGAGAAGTCCGAAGTGGCGGCGAACATGAGAGGATTACTGATCATCGTCGCGTGCTCCATGATCGAAGCGGAGCGAGTCCCAGGCTTCGATGCGTTTGCGGGTTTTGTCCCAGTTGGTTTCGGCGATGCGGGTGAGCATGGCCTCCATCAGCACCATTGCGCCGGCGTAGCTGTCCCAGACAGTGCCGCTTTCGATGGGCGTGGCGAAAACTTCGTTGGCGTGGTTGGCGGCGGGCGACATCCACTTGTCGGTGAGGACGACGATCTGGACGCCGCTCTCTTCGCGGGCAAGGCGCGCCAGCTCTGAAAGCTTGCGCTGGTAGCGGCGGAAATCGACCACGAACAGCACGTCTTTCGAGCGCATGCGCAGCAGATATTCCGGCCAGACTTCCGGGTCGGCCGGCAGGTGGAAGACGCCGCTTCTGACCTGGCGGAGATGGCGTGACACATAGAGCGCGATTGCATCGCTGATGCGTCCGCCGATGAGGTAGATGTTGCGCTTTTCATCGCCCAGAAGCGCACAGACGCGCTCGAACTGGGCGCTTGTCGTGGCCGATGCCGAGGCGGAAATGAGATTGACCGCGCGGGCCACGAAATCTTCCAGAAAGTCGCCCTGTATGGCGCGGTCGCCCACATGCAGATCCAGCGGCGAGCGGTTCGACTGCCGGATCTCGTCGATCAGATGACGCTGGAAATCCTGATAGCCGTGAAAGCCCAGTTTCGTGACGAAACGCGAGATGGATGGCGGAGACGTCTTGGTCTTCTTCGCCAGGTCCTGGATCGTGTCGAGGCCCGCATAGGGGTAGTCGAGCAACAGCGCGGTGCACAGCTTCCGTTCGGTCGCCGTGAGCTCGCTCGACAGGTTCTCCAACCGTTGTCTGACTTGCATTGATCTCCTCCAAGGCGAACAGACGATTTTGAAAAACATAAGTCAATATGAAAATTTTTGGTTGACTGTGAAAAAATAATATCAAAGCTAAAGGGCAGGGGAGCAAGAGGGGAGTTCATGTTCACGTCATCGCGCCAGCACTTCATTGCCGCCGCTCTCGCCATCGTTGTTCTGGCGGTGGCGGGCGTTGTGATCGCCGGTCTTTTCGGCGCTGCCGCTGAGCGTGTGCTCACGGTTTTCTTCATCTCGCTCATCGCCGTTACGGGCATTGGCGTCTACAGCGGAAACAGCGGTATCCTGAGTTTCGGCCATTTGGCCTTCATGGGCATCGGCGCTTATGTGTCGGGCCTTTTGACGCTGCCGGCGGGGCTGAAAATGGCGACGCTGCGGGGGTTGCCGGACTGGCTCGCCGCAACCGAACTCTCGCTTGTTCCAGCCATCATCGTCGCCGTTCTGGTAACGGCGATCATCGCGCTTCTGATTGGCATCGCCATCGGCCGGCTGGAAGGCTCGGCGGCGTCCATCGCAACGCTTGGCCTTCTGGTGATCGTGCATGGCGTGATCATCGGCTGGCGCGACGTGACGCGGGGCGCGCAGTCCTTCTTCGGCGTGCCGCGCGACACCACGCTGCTGGTGGCGGCGGTGGCCTGCGTGATCGCGCTGATCGCGGCGCGCTGGTACCGCGACTCCCTGTCTGGTCTGCGCCTGAGAGCCGGCCGCGAGAACGCGATTGCGGCCAAGGCTGTTGGCATCAACGTGCAGCGCGAGCGGCTCATCGCATGGGTTCTGAGCGCTGCAATCATGGCGCTTTCGGGCGCGCTGATCGCCCATTTTCTCGGTGCGTTCAGCCCCAAGAAATTCTACTTCCACGACACGTTCCTGCTTCTGGCGATGCTGATCGTCGGCGGCATGACGACGGTGACCGGTGCGATCTCCGGCACCATTCTGATCACGGTCATCACCGAGATCCTGCGGCGCTTTGAAAGCGGCATGAGCATTGGCGGTTTCGAACTGCCGGCGGTGTTCGGCACGACGCAGATCGGCATCGGCCTGCTCATCCTGTTCGCCATGTTCCGCATGTCGGAAGGGGTGATGGGGCTGAAGGAGTGGGAGGAGCGCGTCTTCCCCTACAAGCCGAAGCGCGGCAGGGCCGAGGCGCTTGCAAAACGCCACAGCGACGACCGGCTGAAAGTCGACCATGTGGCGATGCAGTTCGGTGGTCTGCGCGCGGTCGACGATGTGAGCATTGCCGTCAATCCGGGCGAGATTCTCGGCCTGATCGGGCCGAACGGTTCGGGCAAGACGACGCTCCTGAACATCATCTCCGGCGTGTTGAAACCGACCGAGGGCGATGTCGTTCTGGGTGACCGGTCGATCACCGGCGTGGCCCCGGAAAAGATCGCCGATTACGGCATTGCGCGCACGTTCCAGAACATTCGCCTGTTCCCGACGCTGACCGTTTACCAGAACGTGCTTGCGGCAGCGCTTTCCACCCATGGCGGAAAGAATGCGGAAGAGCGCACGGGCGCGGCACTTGCGCGGCTGGGCATCGATGAGCGCGCCGGCGAGGATGCGGGCACGCTGTCCTATGGCGAGCAGCGCCGGGTGGAGATTGCCCGGGCGCTGGCCTGTGAGCCGACGCTCCTGCTGCTCGATGAACCGGCTGCCGGCATGAACCGCGAGGAGACCGACGATCTGATCGACCGGCTGAAAGTGCTCTCGGCGGATCTGGGGCTCGGCGTGGTGCTGGTGGATCACGACCTCAAGCTGATCAACGAATTGTGCGACCGCATCGTCGTGCTGAACGAAGGCCGGCTCATCGCGGATGGCGCGCCTGCGGAAATCCGCGAAAATCCGGCGGTCATCGAAGCCTATCTGGGGCCGGGCAAGACCGCCTGATCGAAACGAACGAAAAAAGAAAAAAGGGAACTGACATGAACAAGCTGCTCATATCCACGCTTCTCGCCAGCGCCATGGCGCTTCCGGCGGCTGCCGAAACGCTGCGCGTTGGCGTCGCCACGGCGCAGACCGGTGCGCTCGCGCCGTTCGACACGCCGGTGATCGACGGCATTCACATCGCGGTCGACGAGATCAACGCTGCCGGCGGCATCGACGGCAAGATCAAGATCGAGCTTCTGGAAAAGGACGTGCGCTCCGACGCCGCGCAGACCTCCATCGCCACCCAGGAACTGGTGGATGAGGGCGTCTCCGTGATCGTGCTGCCGTGTGACGCCGACCCGTCGCTGGCGGCCATCGGCGTCGTGACCGATGCGCAGATCCCGGCGATCTCCACCTGCGCATCCTCGCCGACGCTGCCGCAGATCGGCGGCGACTACATGTTCGCCAACTTCCCCGGCGACAATGTGCAGGCGACCGTTTCGGCCAAATGGGCCTATGACGAAGGCCACCGCAGCGCCTACATCATCTATTCGCCCGACACGCAGTACACGACCATGCCGCTCTATTTCGCGGAAGTGTTCGAGAAGCTCGGCGGCAAGATGCTGGGCGAGGACACGCACACGATCGGCCAGCAGGATTTTTCGGCGATTGCCACGCGCATTGCGGCGCTCGACCCGCAGCCCGATGTCATCATGACCTCGACCTATGAGCCGGACTTCCCCTCCATGCTGAAGGCGCTGCGCGCAGCCGGCGTGGAAAGCCAGATGATCGGTTCCGACGGCATCGACAGCCCGACCACTTTCTCGCTTGGCGCGGTGGCTGAAGGCCTCGTCTTCACCACGGCTGGTCACCCGACCGAGGGCAGCGAGCTGGAAGCCTTCAACAAGAAGTTCGAAGAGGTGAACGGCGAGGCCCCGCAGACCGTGTTCAACGCGGTTGGCTACGATCTGGTGAAGGTGCTGGAAGCGGCCGTGATCGCGGCAGACGGTTCCACCGATGCGAACACGCTGCGTGACGCCATTGCCAATCTGGAGAACGTGCAGGGCGCGACCAGCACGATCACCTACAAGGGCACCAACGGCATGCCGCTGCGCTCGGTGAGCCTGATCCGCGTCAAGGACGGTGAGCGTGAGCTTATCGGCCAGCCGACGCCGGATGCTTCGCTCATCCCCGAACCCCGCGTTCAGTGAGGTAGGGCTCGTGTCTGCGCTGTTGTCCGTCCAGTCACTCCAAGTGCAATACGGCGCCGTTCAGGCGGTGCGCGGTATCGACCTGGATGTGCATGAAGGTGAAATCATCGCGCTTCTGGGCGCCAATGGCGCGGGCAAGTCCTCCACGCTCAACGCGCTGGTCGGCCTTGCGCCGGCGAGCGGGGGCAAGATTGTCTTTTCGGGGCAGGACGTGACCGGCAGTGCGCCGGAGCGTTTCACCTCGCTGGGCATGACGCTGTCGCCCGAGGGGCGGCGCGTCTTCGGCACGCTGAGCGTGCAGGAGAACCTGCTCATGGGCGCTTATTCGATGCGGGACAAGGCGGCGGTGAAAGCCGCCTGGGAGCGGGTCTTCGATCTGTTCCCGATCCTGCAGGAGCGCCGTGAGCAGTTTGCTGGAACGCTGTCAGGCGGCCAGCAGCAGATGCTGGCCGTTGGCCGCGCGTTGATGAGCAATCCGCGTCTTCTATTGCTTGACGAACCGTCGCTGGGGCTCGCGCCGAAGATTGTCGAGCAGATTTTCGAGTTGATCACCGTTCTGCGCAAGCAGGGCGTGACGCTGATGGTCGTCGAACAGAATGTGTCGATGGCGCTCGAAATCGCGGATCGTGGATACGTGATGGCCAGCGGCCGCATCGCTGCTTCCGGTACCGCTGCGGAACTGCGCGATTCCGAAACGCTGCAAGCTGCCTATCTGGGGGCCGAGTAATGGATCTGTTTCTACAGCAAACCGTCAATGCCTTTGCATTGGGCGGTACCTATGCGCTGCTGGCGCTGGGCCTTGCCATGGTCTTCTCGACCATGGGGCTGATCAACTTCGCCCATGGCGAGCTGATGACCATCGCCGGCTATATTCTGATGGCCTGCGGGCTGGCCGGCGTTCCGTTCGCCTTCTCCATTCTGCTGGCGATTGCGGCGGCGGTGCTGGCCGCCGTGGTGATGGAGCGCATTGCCTTCCGGCCGGTCAGAAACGCCTCCGGCGCGACCATGCTGGTAACCAGTTTCGCGGTCTCGATGATCCTGCAGGTTCTGTTCCAGAACTTCATCTCCGCCCGCTCGCAGGCCGTTCTGGTGCCGGAAATCCTGTCTGAAAGCGTGCGCTTCGGCGGGCTGGTGATCGGCGTCAACAAGATTGCGGCCATCGCCACCACTATCGTCATGCTGATCTTCCTCGACCGTTTCATGAAGCATCACCGCATCGGCATCGCCATGCGGGCGGCAGCCGAGGATTTCTCGGTGGCGCGCCTCATGGGCATCCGCGCCAACACGGTGATTGCCGGCGCGTTCGCGCTGTCGGGCTTCCTGGCCGGCGTTGCCGCCGTGCTGTGGGTGAGCCAGCGCGCTTCGGTCGATCCGCTGATGGGCTTCACGCCCGTTCTCAAGGCCTTCATCGCGGCCATTCTGGGCGGCCTCGGCTCGTTGCGCGGTGCGGTGGCCGGCGGTTTCCTTCTGGGCTTCATCGAGATCTACCTGGCTGCCTACCTGCCTGCCGGCATGCAGGAGTTCCGTGATCCGATCGCCCTTTGCCTGGTCGTTCTCGTGCTGATCTTCCGCCCGAACGGCCTTATCCCCTCGCCAGCCCTCAAGGCGGAGAAAGTATGAGCCTTCACACATCTGTCGGAGAGAGCGGTCGGCTTCTGTCGTCGCTCGACCCGAACCCGGTCACCATTATCAATCAGGAAAGCAGCTTCCCGGTGCTGCTGGTCTGTGAGCATGCGGGCAAGACGGTGCCGGCAGCCCTGAACGGGCTCGGCCTCTCGGACGATGCGCGCGAGGCGCATATCGGCTGGGACATCGGTGCGGCCGCCGTTACGCGGCTGATGGCCGAACAGCTCGGCGCGCCGGCAGTGTTTCAGAGCTACAGCCGGCTGGTGATCGACTGCAACCGCCCGCCGGAAGCGCCCGACGCGATGCCGGAGGTAAGCGATGGCGTGATCGTGCCGGGCAACCGCTCCTTGAGCGATGAGGCGCGCGCCCACCGCACGCGCGAGATTTTCGAGCCGTTCAATGCGGCGGTGACGATGATGCGCGAAGCGCCGCACTGCCGGGCGATCCTGTCGATCCACAGTTTCAACCCGCAGCTTCAGGATGGCGTGCCGCGCCCCTGGGAAATCAGCTTTCTCTATCGCAAGGACGTGCGCACTTCCGAGCGCCTGCGCCAGCTCGTTCTGGAAAACGCGCCGGACATGACGGTGGGCATGAACGAGCCCTACACGATTGACGACGAGTCGGACTGGTTCGTGCCGCGCCATGGCGAGCTGAGCGGTCTGCCGCACAGCCTGATTGAAATTCGCAACGATCTCATCTCAGATGCCGTCGGACAGGCGCAGTGGGCAAAGCTCATGACCGCCGTCGTGCATCGCTTCGTAACGGAGTTACAGGAATGGAACTGACGCGCAACGTTCCCATCGAGCCGGGCCAGGCAGCGATCCTCTATGTGGATGTGCAGAATTTCAGCGCCCACAGGAAAGGGGCGGAATTCGCCGATCTCGACGAGAAGACGTTTGAGGAAAAATACCGCTGGTATTTCGACCGGCTCGACGCAGACGTGATCCCGCGCATGCAGGAGCTGCAGGCGGCCTGCCGCAGCGCCGGCGTGGAGGTGATGTACACCACCATCGAAAGCCTGACGCTGGACGGGCGCGACCGCAGCCTCGACTACAAGATCACCGGCTTCAACGTGGCCAAGGGCTCCTGGGACGGCAAGGTGATCGACCAGATCGCGCCGGGCGAAGACGAGATCGTTTTGCCCAAATCCTCCTCGTCGGTCTTCGTCTCGACCCATATCGACTACATTTTGCGCAATCTTGGCGTGAAGCAGCTCATCATCTGCGGGCTGATCACCGATCAGTGCGTGGAGAGCGCCATTCGCGACGCCTGCGATCTGGGCTATCTGGTGACGCAGGTGACGGATGCCTGCCTGACCTACAGCCAGGAGCGGCACGACAATTCGCTGCGCACCATCAAGGGCTATTGCCGGCAGGTGACGACGGCGGAGCTGATCGCGGAACTGAAGTCGAAAGCTGTGTGACGTTTCGCCCGAGCGGCTTGCGAACGGGGCCGCATCGTGAAACGGATAGCGGCATCGGGCCGGGCAGGCATGGGTGGATGACAGGTCTGCCGCCCGGTCCAGATCGTTCCTGTGCGTCCGGGTGGATGCGGGACGATCCAGAGCTGCGCTTGGGAGATTAGGGCGAATGACTGCAATTCTCGACACGGTTCCGCGCTTTTCCGAGGAAGAGGTGCGCCGGCTTCTGCTGGATGTGTATGGCATTGAAGGCGCGCTTTCGGCGCTGGAAAGCGAGCGGGACCAGAATGTCCGGGTGAAGACGCCGGAAGGCGCGTTCATCTTCAAGATCATCAATGCGGCTGAACCCGCCCTGGAAAGCGATTTCCAGACGGCGCTCCTGCAGCACATGGCCCGGCACGCGCCCGACCTGCCCGTGCCGGCGCTCCTGCCGACCTTGAAAGGCGAGGCGCTTGGCGAGGCGGTTTCCGCCAGTGGCGGAACGCACCGGCTGCGGCTTGTCAGCTGGATCGAGGGCATGCCGCTTGCCGAGGCGCCGCGCAGCGAGGCGGCCATGGAAAGCCTCGGCGAACTGCTTGGCCGTTTCAACAATGCGCTCAACGGTTTCATGCATCCCGGCGCGGTGCGCCCGCTGGACTGGGATCTGCGCCTTGCCGGCAACAGCCGCGCGCGGCTGGACAAGATCCGGGATGCGGATGACCGCGCGCTGGCAGAGCGCTTCATCGACCGTTTCGAAGCCGATGTTCTGCCACGGCTCTCCTGCCTGCGCGGCGGGGTGATCCACAACGACGCCAATGACTGGAATGTGCTGGTCGATCCGGCGGACCACACGAAGATCTGCGGCCTGATCGATTTCGGCGATGCGCTCTACAGCGCGCTGATCTGCGAAGTGGCCATTGCCGGCGCATACGGCGCGCTTGACTGCGACGACCCGCTGGGGGCCATCGGCGCGCTGGCGGCCGGTTTCCATGCGCAGTATCCGCTGCGTGAAGAAGAGGTCGACCTTCTGTTCGATCTTGTCGCCATGCGGCTCGTCACCTCGGTGACGATCTCGGCCAGCCGCCAGTCGGAAGTGGCCGACAATCCCTATCTCGCGGTGAGCGAAAAGCCCGCGTGGGATCTTCTGCGCCGGCTCGGCGCGATGGATCCGCGTTTCGCCACGGCCATTCTGCGCAATGCCTGCGGCTTCGAGGCGAGGCCCGGCGCGCGCGCGGTGAAGGGCTGGCTGGCGGACAACCGCCGCAATTTCGCGCCGGTGCTGGTGCGCGCGGCGGCGAGCTATCCGACCGCCCATGTGCCGCTTGGCGACCAGAGCGACCCAATTGCCATCGCCTCGGCTGAAGAGCGGCCGGACGAGGCGCAGGCGCTCTGGGAAGACGCGGTGGGCGACGCGACGCGCATTCTGGGCATTGGCCCATGGGGCGAGGAGCGCGGCGTCTACACCAGCGAGATTTTCGAATCCCGCCTGATCGCCGGCGAGCGCCGCAGGCGCCATCTGGGGCTCGATCTTTTCCTGCCGGCGGGAGTCGCGCTTTATGCGCCGCTTGCCGGCACGGTGAAGGAAGTGGGCGTGGAGGCCGCGCGGCTTGGCTATGGCGCGGTGATGGTGCTGGAGCATGAGCCGGAAGACGGCCCGGCCTTCCTGTCGCTGTGGGGGCATCTTGCCCATGAGGTTGCGGACCGTCTGAAGGTGGGCGACCGGGTCGAGGCCGGCGCGTTTCTGGCCCATATGGGCGGGCCGAAGGAAAATGGCGGCTGGATGCCCCATCTGCACCTGCAGATTTCCTGCGACACGACGATGAGCGCCGACGACATTCTGGGCGTCGGCGAGACGCGCTATCTGGAAACGTGGGGGGAACTGTTCCCCGACGCCAGCGACTTTGCCGGGCTTGTGGCGGTTGATGCGGGGCGGCTTTCCAAGGCCGAGATCGTGGAGAAGCGCCAGTCGCTGCTCCTGCCGAACCTGTCGATTTCCTATGAGGAGCCGATCAAGTTCGTGAAGGGCGAGGGCGTGTGGCTGATCGATGACCGTGGCCGCGCTTATCTCGATTGTTTCAACAATGTCTGCCATCTGGGCCATTGCCACCCGGCGGTGGTGGAGGCGCTCGCCACACAGGCGGCAACGCTCAACACCAATACGCGCTATCTGCACGACAACATCGTCGCCTATGCGGAGCGGCTGACGGCAACCATGCCGAAGGAGCTGGGCATTGCGGCCTTCGTGAATTCGGGCTCGGAGGCAAACAGTCTGGCGCTGCGCATGATGCGGGCGCATACGGGCCGGGAGAACGCCATCGTTCTCGACTGGTCCTATCACGGCACGACGCAGGAGCTGATCGATCTCAGCCCCTACAAGTTCCGCCGCAAGGGCGGGCATGGCCCCAGGCCGCATGTGCACGTGGCCGACCTGCCGGACGCCTATCGCGCGCCGGCCGACTGGCCGCAGGAAGAGCTGGCGAAGCGCTTTGCCGCCAGCGTGGGCGAGCAGATCGACGCCATGGCGGCCAAGGGCGAGGCTCCGGGCTTCTTCATTGCCGAATCCATCCCGAGCGTTGCCGGGCAGGTGTTCATGCCGGAAGGCTATCTGGACGAGGTGTACCGCATGGTGCGTGCGGCAGGCGGCATCTGCATCGCCGACGAGGTGCAGGTGGGCTTTGGCCGCATCGGCAGCCACTGGTGGGCATTCGAGACGCAGGGCGTGGTGCCGGACATCGCAACGGTGGGCAAGCCCATTGGCAATGGTCACCCCATGGGCGCGCTGGTGGTGCGCCGGGAGATCGCGGAATCCTTCCAGAACGGCATGGAGTATTTCAACACGTTCGGCGGCAACCCGGTTTCCTGCGCGGTGGGGCTTGCGGTGATCGACACGATCGAGCGCGACGGCCTGCGGGAGAATGCAGCGGCAATCGGCGAGTATCTGAAAGCCGGCTTTGCCGAACTCCAGACGCGTTACCCCGTGATCGGCGATGTGCGCGGCATGGGCCTGTTCCTCGGCATCGAGCTGGTGGAAGACCGTGAGAGCAAGGTTCCGGCCACGGCGACGGCGCGCGCCATCTGCAACGAGGCGCGGGCGCGGGGCGTTCTGATGGGCACCGAAGGGCCGCATGACAATGTGCTGAAGATGCGCCCCTCGATGATCTTCTCCAGGGCCAATGCGGACCATCTGCTCGGCGTTCTGGAAGAAAGTTTCGAGGCGGTGGCCAAGATCTGACCGGGTCTGACCGGGCCTGACAGGGCCTGCGAAAAGGCATGGATGCGACGCTGGACCGCGATATGATCAACGGGCCTGCATGTTGACATAAAGATATCTTTATGTGATGCAGGTCCATTGTCGTATCAAGGATGAAAAGCGTCGCACATGCCGTCTATCGATGAACTGTTTGGGCCGGTCGGCGAAAAGCCGGACGGATCGGAAATCTTCGCCGCGCTGAACAAGGCCGCGCGCGAGCGCATTCTCATCCTCGACGGCGCGATGGGCACGCAGATCCAGGGCCTGGGTTTCAACGAGGATCATTTCCGCGGCGACCGCTTCACCGGCTGCGCCTGCCACCAGCAGGGCAACAATGATCTGCTCAACCTGACGCAGCCCAAGGCCATCGAGGAAGAGCACTTCCGCTATGCGATGGCGGGCGCGGACATTCTCGAGACGAACACCTTCTCTTCCACGACCATCGCCCAGGCCGATTACGGCATGGAAGACATGGTCTATGAGCTGAACCGCGACGGTGCGCGGCTTGCCCGCCGCGCGGCGATCCGCGCCGAGCAGAAGGACGGCGTGCGCCGCTTCGTGGCCGGTGCGCTCGGGCCGACCAACCGCACCGCCTCCATCTCGCCGGACGTCAACAATCCCGGCTACCGCGCCGTGACTTTCGACGATCTGCGCGTCGCCTATGGCGAACAGCTGCGCGGGCTGCTCGATGGCGGCACGGACATCGTGCTGATCGAAACCATCTTTGACACGCTGAACGCCAAGGCGGCGATCTTCGCATGCGAGGAAATCTTCGCAGAGCGCGGCGTGCGCTTGCCGGTGATGATCTCCGGCACGATCACCGACCTTTCCGGACGCACGCTTTCCGGCCAGACGCCGACGGCCTTCTGGCATTCGGTGCGGCACGCCAAGCCGCTCACCATCGGTCTGAACTGCGCGCTGGGCGCTGCGGCCATGCGCCCGCATCTGGCGGAGCTTTCGGGCGTGGCCGACACGCTGATCTGCGCCTATCCGAACGCCGGTCTTCCGAACGCCTTCGGCCAGTATGACGAAAGCCCGGAGACCATGGCTGCGCAGGTCGAGGAGTTTGCGCGCGAGGGGCTGATCAACGTGGTCGGCGGCTGCTGCGGTTCGACGCCGGAGCACATTGCCGCGATCCGCGACGCGGTGGCCAAGCACGCGCCGCGCAGCATTCCCGAGCGTGCGCCTCAGATGCGCCTTTCGGGGCTCGAGCCCTTCACGCTGACCGACGACATTCCCTTCGTCAATGTGGGCGAGCGCACCAATGTCACGGGCTCGGCAAAGTTCCGCAAGCTCATCACCGCCGGTGATTACGCGACCGCTCTGGATGTCGCGCGCAACCAGGTAGAAGGCGGCGCGCAGATCATCGACATCAACATGGATGAGGGCCTGATCGACTCCAAAAAGGCGATGATCGAATTCCTCAATCTGGTGGCGGCGGAACCCGATATCGCGCGTGTGCCGGTGATGATCGACTCCTCCAAATGGGAGGTGATCGAAGCGGGCCTCAAATGCGTGCAGGGCAAGGCCGTGGTGAACTCCATCTCGCTCAAGGAAGGCGAGGAGGCGTTCCTGCATCAGGCCAATCTGTGCCGCATGTATGGCGCGGCAATGGTCGTGATGGCCTTTGACGAAACCGGTCAGGCCGACACCGAGGCGCGCAAGGTGGAAATCTGCACCCGCGCCTACAGGCTTCTGACCGAGAAGGCCGGTGTCGCTCCCGAAGACATCATCTTCGATCCGAATGTGTTCGCGATCGCGACCGGTATCGAGGAGCACGACAATTACGGCGTCGACTTCATCGAGGCGACGCGCGAGATCATTCGCACCCTGCCGCATGTCCATATCTCGGGCGGCGTGTCGAACCTTTCCTTCTCGTTCCGCGGCAATGAGCCCGTGCGCGAGGCAATGCACGCGGTGTTCCTCTATCACGCCATTCAGGCGGGCATGGACATGGGCATCGTCAATGCCGGTCAGCTGGCCGTCTATGACGCCATCGATGCCGAGCTGCGCGAGGCCTGCGAAGACGTGGTTCTGAACCGCACGCCGAAGGCCGGCGGCACGGCGACGGAGCGCATGCTGGAGATTGCCGAGCGTTTTCGCGGCACTGGCGGGCGCGAGGCCAAGGAAAAGGACCTTTCCTGGCGTGAGCTGCCGGTCGAGAAGCGGCTGGAGCATGCGCTGGTCAACGGCATAACGGAATATATCGACGCGGACACCGAGGAAGCGCGGCTGAACGCCGAGCGCCCGCTGCACGTGATCGAAGGGCCGCTGATGGCCGGCATGAACGTGGTCGGCGACCTGTTCGGCGCAGGCAAGATGTTCCTGCCGCAGGTGGTGAAATCCGCCCGCGTGATGAAGCAGGCCGTGGCCGTTCTGCTCCCCTATATGGAGGAGGAAAAGAAGGCCAATGGCGGCGGCGAACGCCAGAGCGCCGGCAAGATCCTGATGGCCACGGTGAAGGGCGATGTCCACGACATCGGCAAGAACATCGTCGGCGTGGTTCTCGCCTGCAACAATTACGAGATCATCGATCTCGGCGTGATGGTGCCGGCGGCAAAGATCCTCGAGACCGCGCGCGAAGAGAAGGTCGACATTATCGGGCTTTCCGGCCTGATCACCCCGTCACTTGACGAGATGGTGCATGTGGCAGCCGAAATGGAGCGCGAAGGGTTCGACATCCCGCTTCTGATCGGCGGTGCGACGACCAGCCGTGTTCACACGGCGGTGAAGATCCATCCGAGCTATGATCGCGGGCAGGCGGTTCACGTGAACGATGCGAGCCGTGCGGTGGGCGTGGTCTCGAACCTGCTTTCGCCGGACGCGCGTGGCGGCTATATCGATGGCGTGCGCGAGGAATATCGCAAGGTGACCGAGGCGCATGAGCGCTCCGAGCGCGAGAAGCAGCGTCTGCCGATCGCAAGGGCGCGCGCCAATCCGCACCGGATCGACTGGGCGGACTACACGCCGCCGCAGCCCGCCTTCACCGGCACGAAAGTGTTCGAAAGCTGGGATCTTGAGGAGCTGGCGCGCTACATCGACTGGACGCCGTTCTTCCAGACCTGGGAACTGAAGGGGCGTTACCCCAAAATTCTCGAGGACGAGAAGCAGGGCGAGGCGGCGCGGCAGCTCTTTGCCGATGCGCAGGCCATGCTGAAGAAGATCATCGACGAGAAGTGGTTCGCACCGCGCGCAGTGGTGGGCTTCTGGCCGGCCAATGCGGTTGGCGATGATGTGCGGCTCTTCACGGATGAAACCCGCGAAGAAGAGCTTGAGACCTTCTTCACCCTGCGCCAGCAGCTTACCAAGCGCGGCGGCAAGCCGAATGTCGCGCTGTCGGACTTCGTTGCGCCGGTGGACAGCGGCAAGCCGGACTGGATCGGCGGGTTCGTCGTGACGGCGGGCATCGAGGAAGTGGCGATTGCCGAGCGCTTCGAGCGGGCAAATGACGACTACAACTCGATCCTCGTGAAGGCGCTGGCCGACCGGTTTGCGGAAGCCTTTGCCGAGCGCATGCATGAGAAGGTGCGCAAGGAGTTCTGGGGTTATGCGGGCGATGAAAGCTACACGCCTGAAGAGCTGATTGCCGAGCCGTATCTCGGCATCCGCCCGGCTCCGGGTTACCCGGCGCAACCCGACCACACCGAGAAGGTGACGCTGTTCAGGCTTCTGGATGCGGAGAAGAATTCGGGTGTGCAACTGACCGAAAGCATGGCCATGTGGCCGGGCTCGTCGGTCTCGGGCCTCTACCTGTCGCATCCCGAAAGCTATTATTTCGGCGTTGCCAAGGTCGAGCGCGACCAGGTGGAAGACTATGCCGCGCGCAAGGGCATGGCCGTGGGGGATGTGGAGCGCTGGCTCGGGCCGGTTCTCAACTATCTGCCGGCCTCCTACACGGAAGCCGCCGAATAGGGCCTATTCGCGGACGGGTGCGGCGCAGACGCGCGAGCGGGTGAGAAAGCGTTTTTCGCGCCCGTTATCGAGCGAAAACATGCCGCCGCGCCCCGGCACCACGTCGATGATCAGGTCGGTGTGTTTCCACGCCTCGAACTGCGATGCGCTGATGAACACCGGCGTGTCGCCGATATGGCCCAGAAGCACGTCCTGATCGCCGACGATGAAATCGCCGCGCGGGTAGCACATGGGTGAAGATCCATCGCAGCAGCCGCCCGACTGGTGAAAGAGGACGGGGCCATGATCGGCGATGATCTCGTCCAGAAGCGCACGCGCTTCGGGCGTTGCAGAAACCTTGTCATGTCTGGCTTTGTTGGACATGGGTCTGGCGCTGGTGGACATGGGGAAGCTCCATCGAAGCGGATGCCTTCCCCCGCGAACGGGGAAAGGCCAGTCTGACGCCAGCGAAAGCCGGCTTTCCTTTTCTCAGAAGAAGCCCAGCTTCTTGGGGCTGTAGCTGACCAGCATGTTCTTGGTCTGCTGGTAGTGGTCGAGCATCATCTTGTGCGTTTCACGACCGATGCCGGACTGTTTGTAGCCGCCGAAGGCCGCATGGGCCGGATAGGCGTGGTAGCAATTGGTCCACACGCGGCCCGCCTGAATGCCCCGGCCAAAGCGGTAGAGACGGTTTGCGTCGCGGCTCCAGATGCCCGCGCCCAGGCCGTAGAGCGTGTCATTGGCGATTTCCATGGCCTCGGCATCGTCCTTGAAGGTCGTGACCGAAACGACGGGGCCAAAAATCTCTTCCTGGAAGACGCGCATCTTGTTGTGGCCCTTGAAGACCGTCGGCTTGACGTAGTAGCCGCCGGCCAGATCGCCGGGCAGATGCGCCTGCTCGCCGCCGGTCAGCACTTCCGCGCCTTCCTGCCTGCCGATGTCGATGTAGCTCAGGATCTTCTCAAGCTGCTCGGAGGATGCCTGCGCGCCGATCATGGTGGCCGGGTCGAGCGGGTCGCCCTGCACGATCTGCTCCACGCGCTTCAGGGCGCGCTCCATGAACGCGTCATAGATCTCCTCATGGATGAGGGCGCGGCTCGGGCAGGTGCAGACCTCGCCCTGGTTGAGCGCGAACATGACAAAGCCCTCGATGGCCTTGTCGAAGAAGTCGTCATCCTCGGCGGTGACATCCTTGAAGAAGATGTTGGGCGACTTGCCGCCAAGCTCCAGCGTGACCGGGATCAGGTTCTGGCTGGCATACTGCATGATGAGCCGGCCGGTCGTGGTTTCGCCGGTGAAGGCGATCTTGGCGATGCGGTTGGAGGATGCGAGCGGTTTGCCGGCTTCAAGGCCGAAACCGTTGACGATGTTCAGAACGCCTTCCGGCAGAATGTCGCCGATGAGATCGGCCCACAGCATGATCGAGGCCGGGGTCTGCTCGGCGGGCTTCAGCACCACGCAATTGCCGGCGGCGAGCGCAGGCGCGAGCTTCCAGCAGGCCATGAGAAGCGGGAAGTTCCACGGGATGATCTGGCCGACCACGCCCAGCGGCTCATGGAAATGATAGGCGACCGTATCGTCGTCGATCTGCGAGATGGAGCCTTCCTGGCTGCGAAGGACGCCGGCAAAGTAGCGGAAATGATCGATGGCGAGCGGTACGTCGGCTGCGGTCGTTTCGCGGATCGGCTTGCCATTGTCCCAGGTTTCCGCGCGCGCCAGAAGCTCGAGGTTTTCTTCCATCCGGTCGGCGATGCGGTTGAGCATGAGGGCGCGTTCAGCCGGGCTGGTGCGGCCCCAGGCGTCCTTGGCCTTGTGGGCGGCGTCGAGCGCCAGCTCCACGTCGGCTGCGTCGGAGCGGGCGATTTCGCCCAGCGGCTGGCCGGTGACCGGCGAGGTGTTTTCGAAATAGCGCCCGGATTTCGGCGCGACCCACGCGCCGCCGATGAAATTGTCATAACGCTTTGCGAAGGGCGCTTTCGCGCTGCGTGCGAATTCAACCTTGTTCATGAAATCCTCCCGAATTCAAACCGCGTCATGCGGCATGAAGGGAAGGGTAGGCGCGGGTTTTCCGGTGCGGCAGAGGGGGAAGAGCGGGGGCGTGCGTCACCTGTCTCAGATCTGCGACAGGTGACGCATCAAAACATCCCGGAAGGCGCTAATGGGTGCGGCCGACGCCGAGCCTGGCCATCTTGCGATGCATGGTGGCGCGGGAAATGCCGAGCTGGCGCGCGGCCTCGGAAACATTGCCGCCGGCGCTGACAAGCGCGCGCTGAAGGGCGCTGCGCTCGGCCCCGGCAAGGCCGGGCGACGCGGTCTGCGGGCCGCCCAGCACGTCGCATGCGGGCAGTGGATTGGCAAGCGGGCCAGGCGGGAGGTCGAGAAGCGCGCGGGCCGTGCGTGTTGCGCCGATCACCAGATCGTCGCTGTCGACCGCGATGAGGGCTGACGGGTCCGCCGCCGGCAGGAGCATGATGCGTGCCTGTGGATAGGCGAGGCGAAACGCCTCCGCCTCGATGCGGCGGGCGGCATCGCTGGCCGCGGTGGCGATGAGACTGACAAAGCCGTCGGTCAAATCGGCGCGGCAGGAAGAAACGTCGAGCGCGCCCGCCAGATGGCCCTCATGATCGTAGACCGGCGCGGTGGTGCAGGAGAGAAGCGTGTTGCGGGAGTGGAAGTGCTGGTCGCGGTGGATTGTCAGCGTGCGGCGCTCCACGAGGCAGGTGCCGATGCCATTGGTGCCTTCGCTTTGCTCGCTCCAGACCGTGCCGGTCCACAGCCCCCACTGGCGGAAAGTCTCGTCATCGCCCGGCGTGCCGCGCCGTTCCATCAGAATGCCCTGCCGGTCGGCCAGAACCACACAGCAGCCGGAGCTGCCGACGGCGAGGAAAAGCTGGTCGAGCGGGGTTTGCGCGGAGCGGAGAAGCGGTTCGAGCCGCGCGCGGGCGGCAGCCAGTTCCGCATCGGAAATGCGTTCCGGGTTGCGGCGTTCGGCCGGGTCGAGCCGATGGAGCCGGCAGGAGCGCTGCCACGACGCCACGAGCGCGGACTTGGCCGAGCGGTTGGAATCGACCGCCGCCAGAACCCTGTCCGCATGATACGACAGACTGCGTCCATCCATGGCTTTCCTCCCCATGGTTTGCCTGCCACTGCCAGCCAGCGCCTCCACGCTGTCTTGGCTCCCGGCCTCCCGGGCCGTCTGACAGTGTCTTTCAGTCAGTCTCTTTGCTGGAGCGGATCTGTCAATAGACCATTGGATGAGATGCGGTGCGGGCGATGCTGAATACTCGAACCGCTACTTCCTCTGGCTGACCCGGGCGATGAATAAGTCCAAAAGAAAGATGATGATGACGCAGAGGCCGACAGCTTCCGCAATATGAATTGCAGCCTGCGCATTGGAATAGCGCGGGCAAAAAAACGCGGTGTTCACCACCCAGAAAAATGAAAACAACACACCCCAACAGATCACCGCGATTGCGATGATCTCGATCACTCGTCCCATAGGGCCCCCACCCGAAATTACGTAGCGGCAACCTATTTAGAAATTTTCTTTCGTCAACGGTTTATTCTTAGCCGGCTCGAAATAGTTGCAGAAATGCACCGATTTCGCGCTTCTTGCCGGTCGTGAAGCCTTTAAACGCGACAACTGGTTGCCGTTTAACGGTCTTCCCCGTCCTGCCAGTCTTTTGGCAGGTTGGGCTCCTGGACCAGCGGCGCGAGCAGCACTTTTCCGTAGATGGGCGCATGGCGTTTGCGCTGGTCGGGATCTTCCTTGAAGGAGAGCGCGTATTGCCCGATCTGGTGGAAATAGGTCAGCCGGGCGCGCACAAGGCTCTCCTCCGGCCCGTATCCCATGGCGCGAAAGGCGCGTTGCAGGAGCGTGATGCGCAGGTCGTCCATGCGGGCGACTTCCTGACCGAGCGCTTTCGAGGTGCGCGACCAGTCACGCACGGCGAGATCCAGAAGCGGGCTGAAAGGGTCTTCATCCACCCAGATGTGAACGATCTCCGTGAAGAACTGCAGCCCGTCGACATCGGTGATGTCGCGCTTGGCCTCGAAGGGCGCGCAATTGGCACGACGCCATTCGTTCAAAAGCTCTTCGTGGAGATCCTTGAGGCTGGAAAAGTGGAAATAGAAGCTGCCGCGCGTGACCTTGAAGTGGCGGGCGAGGCGGTCGATCTTGACCTCGGCGATGCCCCGCTTTTCCAGAACCTTGCGCGCCGCCCTGGCCCAGGCTTCACGGGACAGCGTCTGGCGCGATGACGTCTTCTTGTCCTTTGCGGATTTCGATGCCTTCTTCTGCGCCACGGGCTGCCTCCACTTCTGGTGCGCATTCACGCGCTGTTGTTCTGGGAACCTGCTGGTCTCTTTCCTGTCGAACGGCTTTCGCTAACAGAAGTTGCGGGGCCGGTCATCCGTAAACTCTAAAGTGGTCTGCGCACCCCGTTGGGTGCGCAGCGCCATCGTGCATTGCCGCGATTGCGTCAGGGCAGGGCGCTGATGCGCTCCAGCATGAGGTCGAAGAACGGAGCCGGATCGATCCGACGCAGCACATTGACGTTTTTCGGCTTGCCGGTGACGTGCCACCAGTCGACCACCGTCATGCCAATGGTCTCGGACGAGGAGATGTCGACCGTGACATAGCACTCGCGCTGCTCATAGGCCTGCGGAACGAGCAGATAGCCGGTGACGCAGGCATCGTGGATCGGCCGCGCCTTGGTCGGGAATTTATGATCGCCATACTGGCAGAAGAAACCGGCCATGTTGGCGGCCTCGAGTGCGGCGCGGCTGCCGGTGGCGCCCAGCGTTTCGAGCCATTCCGGCGTCATCTGTGCGGTGTAGGTGCAGTCGATGGGGGCCATGGTGACGGGTGCGCCCGAGTGGAACACCTTGTGGGCCGCATGCGGGTCGACGAAGATGTTGAACTCGGCTGCCGGCGTGGCGTTGCCGCCCTCGAAGAAGCCGCCGCCCATCAGCACGACTTCGCGGATGCGGGGGATGATGCGCGGCTCCATGGTCATGGCCATGGCGAGGTTCGTCATCGGCCCGAGCGTGCAGACGGTGATCTCGCCTTCGGGCGCGTCCATGATCGTGCGAACCATCCAGTTGACGGCATGCTCGTCCTGCACGGGCGTCGTCGGCTCGGGGAGTTCGGCGCCGTCCAGCCCGGTTTCGCCGTGGACATATTCCGCCGTCATCAGAGGCTTCACCATCGGTCCGGGGCAGCCTGCGAAGACCGGCACGTCGGGGCGGCCTGCAAGTTCCACAACTTTGAGCGCGTTCTTGGTGGTGAGCGAAAGGGGCACATTGCCGCCAACGGTCGTGATGCCAACCACTTCGAGTTCTTCCGGGGAACCCAGGGCGAACAGGATCGCGAAGGCGTCGTCCTGCCCCGGGTCGGTATCGATGATGATCTTACGTGGCGCCATGTCGGTTCCCATTTCCGTCTGATTCGGCTATTGCCGAGCACAATCCGATATGCATAAATACAGTACTGTATAGTATCTTCAAGCTGGGATGGTGGTCATGTCAACGAGTGAACGCGGCGATTTTTCGGAGATTCCGGTTCTCGACGTCTCGGGTCTTTATGGCGGCGACGAGGACGCCGTGCGCGCAGTCGCGTCGACGCTGCGCGGCTATCTGGAAAACATCGGCTTCCTCTACATCATCGGTCACCAGATCGCGCAGGAGGACATCGAGGCCGTACGCGAGGCGAGCCGGCAGTTCTTCGCTCTGCCCGAAGAAGAAAAGCTGAAACTGCGGATCGACAAGAACTTCCGCGGTTACCTGCCGTTCGCCGGCTCCACCATCGTCACCTCGTCGGTCGCGACCGTGAGCAAGCCGAACCAGAGCGAGTCGCTCTTCTTCATGCATGAGGTCGACGCTGATGATCCGCGCGTGGCTGCGGACAAGCCGCTTCAGGGGCCGAACCAGTGGCCGGACGCCGTGATGCTGCCGGAGTTCCGCGAGACCATCGAGCGCTATGTGGACCAGATGAACACGCTGGCCCGCAAGATGGTTGGCGCGATCTCCATCTCGCTCGGCCTGTCGCCGGACGAGCTGAACAGCCATTTCGACGATCCGACCACCTTCCTGCGCCTTCTGCACTATCCCACGCAGCCGGCGGAAGAGGGGCTGTTCGGCTCCGCACCGCACACCGATTACGGTTTCATCACCCTGCTCGCGCAGGACGATGTCGGCGGTCTCGAGGTCAAGAACAAGGGTGGCGACTGGGTGCCGGCTCCGCCGATCCCGAACTCCTTCGTCATGAATGTGGGCGACATCCTCGCCCGCTGGTCGAACGACGTGTTCGTCTCCACGCCGCACCGGGTGATCAACCGGTCGGGCCGTGAGCGCTACTCGCAGCCCTTCTTCTTCGATCCGTCGATGGAAGCGCAGATCGAGGCGCTGCCGGCCTGCGTGCCCGAGGGCGCTGCACCGAAATACGAGCCGGTGCTCTATGGGGATTACCTGATGGAGCGCATCGACAAGAACTATCATTACCGCAAGAAGAAAGCCGCTGAAGAAGCTGCGGCGAACTGATCTTCGCGCTTGAAACGGCCTTGATCGTCCCGAAGGACGCCAGGGCCGTTTTCAAAGGGATTATGCCTCGGGGGCTGAGGCATATATGGATAAGTCCAGAGGAGAACGGGTATGAACAAACATGTTTCGCAGATGGCGGGCCTCGGCCTTGCCGCACTGATGGGGCTGAGCGCTTCGGCATCGGCTTCCGACATTCCGGTTGCGCCGGAAGTTACGGAAAGCGGCAAGCTGTCGGTCGCCAACACGATCGATTTCGCGCCTTTCGAGTATCTTGATGCAGACGGCAAGCCGACCGGCATCATCATCGAACTGGCCGGCGAAGTCGCCAAGCTGGTGGATGCCGAGCTTGATGTGCAGCGCACCCCGTTCCCCTCGATGATCCCCGGCCTGGCGGCCGGTCGCTTCAAGATCGCCTGGGAAACCTTTTCGGCCAAGCCCGAGCGCCTGGAGCAGGTCGACTTCGTGATGTTCATCAAGGCCGGCATCGCGGCTTCGACATCGCCCGAGAAGAAGGACGACTTCGCCGGCGACATGCCGCTTTGCGGCAAGCGCGTGGGCGTTTCGGCGGGCAGCGGTTCCGACTTCCTGGTCGACAAGCTGAGCGCCGAATGCACCGAGAAGGGCAAGGAAGCGATCGACAAGTCGGTGTTCAACACGTCGACGGACATCATACAGGCCGTGCTCGCCGACCGCATCGACGCCCGCGTTGATGACGCGACCGCATCGAGCTATTTCGAGGTCACGAGCAATGGCAAGCTCATCGTTCTGCCGACGCTTTATGACGTCGCGCCGCTTGGCCTCGCCATTGCGAAGGGCGATCAGGCAACCGCCGACATGATGGTCGCGGCACTCGCCGAACTGTTCGAGAACGGCACCTATCAGTCGATCCTCGACAAGTATGGAATGGGCGCCTACGCGATCAAGGAACCCTATTTCGTCGACACCATGGACGCGCTGCGGGCCGAGTAATCGGCCTGTAGTCCCACTGTAGCGAGTTTGGAGAAACGATGAGCAAGGTTGATACGAGCAAGGCTCGGCCCCAGCCATCCGTGGTGGAGGAGGTCGACCGTCTCGTCGTCGTGCCGCGCCGCAATTACGGCATCTGGATCGGGACGGCGTTCACCCTGGTGCTATCGTACTTCATCCTGCGCGCCTTTGCCGTCAATCCGGCCTTCGGATGGGAGACAGCCGCCGGCTACCTCTTCCATCCGTCGATCATGAGCGGTCTCATGACCACGCTCGTGCTGACGGTCGTCATCATGTTCCTGGCGATCGTCATCGGCACCATCGTCGCGGTGATGCGCGTGTCGCCAAGCCCGGTGCTGCGCAGCTTCGCGGGCGCCTATGTGTGGTTCTTCCGCGGCGTGCCGGCGCTGATCCAGCTGATCTTCTGGTTCAACCTGGCGCTGCTGGTGCGCGAATTCTCGCTGACACTTCCTTTCGTCGGTGAAATCTTCTCGATCCGCACCAATGATTTCATGACGCCTTTCTTCTCCGCCGTTGTGGCGCTCTCGCTTTGCGAGGCGGGCTACATGGCCGAGATCATCCGCGCCGGCATCAAGTCGGTGCCGACCGGCCAGTCGGAAGCGGCAAGCGCACTGGGCATGCCCTATCGCAACATCCTGAAGCGCATCGTGCTGCCGCAGGCCATGCGTTTCGTCGTGCCGCCGACGGGCAATGAGGCAATCAATCTTCTGAAGCTGACCTCGCTGGTGACCTTCATCGCCGTGGACGACCTGTTCTATTCGGCGCAGTCGATCTATGCGCGCACCTTCGAGACCATTCCGCTGCTCATCGTGGTGGCCGTCTGGTATCTTGCCGTGGTCTCGATCATGTCGGTGGGGCAGCATTTCCTGGAGCGCCATTTCGGCCGCAGTGAAACCCGCAGCCAGTCCCTGACCACGCGCCTCCTGCGCAATGCCTTCGGAACCCGCGCAAAGGGAGCGGCGACATGAGCAACACTCCATCTGAAAACCGCGCCCGCTTCGGCGTGCCGGAAGACTCCATGGTGTTCGCGCGCGGCGTGCGCAAATCCTTTGGAACGCTGGACGTTCTGAAGGGCGTGGACATCGACGTTCCGAAGGGCTCGGTCGCCTGCATCATCGGGCCTTCCGGCTCCGGCAAGAGCACGTTCCTGCGCTGCATCAACCATCTGGAAAAGCTGACCGGCGGCATTCTGCTCGTCGACGGCGCATTCGTTGGCTACGATCTGCGCAAGGACAGGCTCTATGAGGTGAAGGACAACGAGCTTTGCCAGCGGCGCGCCGAGATCGGCATGCTGTTTCAGTCGTTCAACCTGTTCTCGCACATGACGGTGATGGAGAACCTGATCGAAGCGCCGGTGCATGTGCGCCGCGTGCCGGTGGAGCAGGCCAAGAGCGAGGCGCTGGAGCTGCTTGCCCGTGTCGGCCTGTCCGAGAAGGTCGACAGCTATCCGCGCGAACTCTCCGGTGGCCAGCAGCAGCGTGTGGCCATTGCCCGCGCCATGGCGATGAAGCCCAAGGTTCTGCTTTTTGACGAACCCACTTCCGCGCTCGATCCCGAGCTTGTGGGCGAGGTTCTGCAGGTCATGCGCGATCTTGCCGAAACCGGCATGACCATGGTGGTGGTGACCCATGAAATCGGCTTTGCCCGCGAGATCGGCGATCAGCTGATCTTCATGGATGGCGGCGTGATCGTCGAAGAGGGCAACCCGCGCGAAATGATTGCCAATCCGCAGTCGCCGCGCACGAAAGAGTTCCTCTCCAAGGTGCTCTGATCCGGTTTGCCGGTAAATTAATTTCCAGCGCTTTCGACCCCGTCTCCCGCTCTGCCGGGAGGCGGGGTCAGCTTTTTGATTTTTCGGGGTTAGAGTGCTCCCCCTTTTCCTGGAATTGCTCCAGTCGCGCCGTTGAGCAGATCTCACGGGCGTCATGCCTCTTCCACAATCAACATGCTTTCCATGGACGCGCGGGATGAATCCGCGCCTGCGGCCTTGACACGGGCGGCGACTGTCTCATTAAATGAAAGCGCTTTCACTTTTGAGGAGAGGGGGGACGTTGAATCAGCTCTGGGTTACGCTTCGGCCGCACCTGCCCTTCATGCTCGACGGGTTTCTGCTCACCGTGTTCGCCTGTACGCTGGCAATCATCGGGGCGGTTCTCATCGGGGCATTGATGGCGTCGCTTCGCACGTCCGGAAACCGGATCGTGCGCGGGGTTGCGTTCGCCTATAGCGACGTGTTCCGCAACACGCCGTTCATCGTTCAGCTTTTTTTCTTCTTCTACGGCCTGCCGGAAATCGGCATCTATATCGGCGCGTTCGAGACCGGGGTGATCGCCCTGTCGATCATCGGTGGCGCGTTTGTTTCCGATGTCATCCGCTCGGGCATTCTGGCGGTGGATCAGGGGGTGATCGAGGCGGCGAAGGTGAGTGGCCTCAGCCGCTGGACCATTTTTACCAAAATCGTTCTACCAATTGCGCTGCGCACCTCCGTGCGCCCGATGGGCTCGGTGCTGATCAACATGGTTCTGACCTCCTCGATCCTGTCGACGATCACGATCAATGAACTGACGGGCACCGCCAAGATCGTGGCTTCGACCACCTTCAAGCCGTTCGAGGTCTATCTCGTGCTGCTCGTTCTCTACGCCTCGCTCACCTATGCGCTGTCGCTTCTGATCAACACGGTTCACAGGCGGCTCAACCGGGCGATGGATACGGGAGGCGCGGCATGAGGTATGCAGACTTCACGCCCTATGATCTGGTGCTGCTTGCGCAGGGGCTGGGCGTCACGGTGGGGCTCTTCACGCTCACCACGCTTGTCGGGCTTCTGATCGCGGCGCTCTTCACCCTGGTCGACTATTACCGCGTGCCGGTGCTGCGGCAGGTGATCGTCACCATCAGCGAAGCGCTCAAGAACTCGCCGGTTCTGGTTCAGCTCTTTCTGGTTTTCTTCGGCCTGCCGGCCTTCTTTCACATCAACATGACGCCATTCGTGGCGGCATCGCTCACCATCAGCCTGAACACGGCGGCGTTCGCATTCGTGATCTTCCGCTCGGGCATCGATGCGGTGGAGGCGGAGCAGGTGGCGGCGGCAAAGGTCTATGGGCATTCGCGCTGGCAGATCCTGCGCTTCGTGCTTCTGCCGCAGGCTGCCGCGTTCTCCATCGGGCCGCTGGTCGGCCTTCTGGTGAACCAGCTTCAGGTCACATCGCTGATCTCGGTCATCGGCGTGTTCGATCTGACCAAGATCGGCAACATTCTCAATCTGCGCACGCTCGAGCCATTCATCGTGTGGACCGTGGTGGGGCTCCTCTACTACGCGCTGGCAAAGCTTCTGGCGAGTATGGGCGCGCGCATTGAAAAGCGGCTGCGCAGGTCGGTCGTCTGGGAAGGAATCTGACATGATTGTCATTGAAGACGTCGAAAAGCGTTTTGGCGAAACGACGGTCCTGAAGCGCATCAACCTGACCATCGAGCCGGGCGAGGTGGTGACCATTCTGGGCTCGAGCGGTTCGGGCAAGTCGACGCTGATCCGCTGCATCAACGGGCTGGAGGCTGTCTCTGGCGGGCGGATCACCGTCGATGGCAATGATGTGTCCACCAAGGCGGGGCTCGCGGCGGCGCGGCGGCGCTCGGCGACGGTGTTCCAGCTGTTCAATCTCTACCCGCACATGACGGCGCTGGAGAACATCACGCTGGCGCCGATCAACGTTTTGAAGAAGCCGCGCGCGGAAGCCGAGGCGCGGGCGCGCGAACTCCTGAAGCTGGTGGGGCTCGCCGAGCTCGCGACGGCCTATCCGCAGCGCCTGTCGGGCGGCCAGCGTCAGCGCGTGGGCATCTGCCGGGCGCTTGCGATGGACCCGCGTTACCTGCTGCTGGACGAGGTGACGAGCGCGCTCGATCCGGAGATGACGGGCGAGGTTCTGGACATTCTGGCCGAGCTTGCGCGCGGCGGCACGACGATGCTGTTCGTGACCCACGAGGTCGAGTTTGCGCGGCGCATCTCCAGCCGCATCGTTTTTCTGGAGCAGGGCGAACTCATCGTCGACATGCCCACCGAACGTTTCTTTGCGGAGGATGGCGGCTTTGCCGTGCCGCGCATCCGCCAGTTCCTGACCAAGATGAAGAAAGACTGACGCGTGATACTTCTTGCCAATTGCGAGGCCGAAGCCGGATTTTCCGAATCCATTGCCGACCTGAAGAACGGGAAATCCGCCGTGGATGCGCTGGTGCGCGGTATCGGCTTCGTGGAGGCCGATCCGAAGGTGCGCAGCGTCGGCTATGGCGGCTGGCCCAACATGCTGGGCGTGATGGAATGCGACGCCGGCGTGATGGACGGGACGACCCGCGCCGTGGGCACGGTGGCCGCCGTTCCGCGCACGCTGCATGTGGCCGCGCTCGCCTGCGAGGTGATGCGCCGGCTGCCCCATGTGATGCTGACCGGAGAGGGCGCGCGCAGGTTTGCTGATGAAATCGGTTTCACGACCGACGACATGCTCTATCCGGACAGCAAGCACGTCTGGTGGGAAAAGCTCGACGGCCTGATGACCGAGGAACAGAAGGGCGCTTTCCCCGACACACCGCTGGCGGGGCTTCTGGGCGCGATCACCGACCCCGAGCGGGTGCGCGACACGACCGTGTTTCTGGGGCAGGACCAGACCGGCGGGATTGCGACCGTCACCTCGACTTCGGGCTGGGCGTGGAAATATCCGGGCCGCGTGGGCGACAGCCCGATCCCCGGCGCAGGCTTTTACGCCGACAGCCGCTATGGCGCGGCGGCGTGCACGCATACCGGCGAGATGACCATGCGTTCGGCGACGGCGCACGCAATCGTACACGGCATGAAATGCGGTCTGTCTCTCGATGACGCGATCCAGAGTGCAGCCGACGATCTGCTCGCGCTCGACACCGGTTTCATCGGCGAAGTGGTGATCCACGCGCTCGACACGCACGGCAATCACCGTGTCGTCAATCTCCATGGCCAGGGCACCGTTGCCTACTGGTTCTGGGAGCCTTCCATGGCCGCTCCGGAAAAGCGGCAATCGCAACCGATCTGATTTAAGAAGGAGGAGTTCAATGAAATCTCTCGTGAAGAAGACCATCGTGGCGCTGGCGGCCTGTGCCGCGCTCGCCGGACCGGCGGCAGCCGGCATGCTGGATGACATCATCGAGCGCGGCAAGGTGCGCATCGGCGTGTCGCTGGGCGGCGAGCCCATCGGCTTCCGCGACGACAAGAACAACCCCGTCGGCTACGACGTGGACGTGGCCACCCTGCTTGCCGAGAAGATCGGCGTGCCGGTGGAGTTCACCGACGTTTCGGGCGATGCGCGTGTTTCGATGCTGGTTTCCGGCCAGCTCGACATCGTGGTCGCAAACACGTCTGCAACGCTGCCCCGCGCCAAGGCGGTGAGCTTCTCGATCCCCTACAACCGCGCCGGCCTGCGCGTGATTGCCCAGACCGATGCAGGGATCAAGACCCTCGCCGACCTCGATGGCAAGCGCGTCGTTGTGGGGCGCGGCACCACGGGTGAAGCCTTCCTGAAGCGTGAAGTGCCGGGTGCGGAACTGGTCTACACCGACACGTTCTCGCCGGATGGCGTTCTGCTGCTGCGCCAGAAGCGCGTTGACGCCGGCATCGAGGATTCCTCCATGCTCGACTATCTCGCAGCACAGGAAGAAGGTCTGGTCACGGTGCCGGGTCTCTATTCCAACGATCCGATCGGCATTGCCGTCGCCAAGGGCGATCCGGATTTCGTGCGCTGGCTCGACATGTTTGTCTCGGACTACATCCAGTCCGGCGCCTATGAGGCAAACTACAAGAAGTGGTGGGGCGAAGACGCCAACCCGCCGGAGCTGAACCCGCTCTGGTAAACCCGAACGGCCCGCTGGCGAGCAACCTTGCCGGCGGGCATTCTCATTGATCGAATGTCGGTTTGTCAGCCGGTGCTGCGCTCGACGAAACGGGTGCGCAGTTCATGCACTTCCGGGTGGTCGCGATAGCCGGCCGGATCCTTCAGAAACATCGAAATGCCATGGATCAGTTCCGCCTTGTCAAAGCCGATCGAGGAGATGTCGAAGGCGTTGAAATTGGCGTTCACCACGGCGTCGAACCCGTAAAGACGATAGTCGCGCGGCGGCAGAAGATCACGCGCCCTCAGCCCGTCCATCATGCCCATGGCCATGGCGTCCGAGGTGCAGAAAATAGCATCGGGAAGGCTTGCGCCGTCGATGCGGCCGGCAAGGCTGAGCCCCGACGCATAGGAATAGTCGCCCTGCAGCTCCTGAACGAGATCGAGACCTGCCCCGGCGCAGATGTCGCGATAGGCCTGAATGCGGGCCTGCTCAATGAGCGAGGTCTGACGGCCGGTGACCAGCGCGCCGGTCTTCGCCCCGCGTTCCAGCGCGCGCGTCACGGCCTCGCGAATGCCTGCCGCCTCGTCGATGGTGATGTAGGCGGACTTGGCGTCGAAGCGCCCGTTGAGCATCAGAACATTGTCGCTGTGGAACAGCGTGCGCACGCCTTCGGCGTCGGCGAAGTCGGAAAAGACGAGCGCTGCATGAACGTGAAACGCGGCGCTGTTGCGCAGAAAATCCTCGATCTTCTCGGTGTTGCCGACACGGATGATGACGGCCTGCTTGCCGAGCGCCTGGATCGCTTCGAGCAGCGGGTCGAACAGGTCGAGATCGGAAAGATCGGTGATGTGGTTGACGATGACCGCCACCATGTCGAGCGAATTGGTAGCCAGGCCGCGCGCCAGCGGGTTCTGGTTGTAGCCAAGCTCCGCGGCCGCCTTCAGAACACGCTCGCGCTTCTCGCGCGAGACCGGACGGCGCTCCGGCGAGAGCGCACGGGAGACAATCGCCGGCGCCACGCCCGCCCGCTTTGCGACATCGGCAATCGTCGGCCTTTTGCGTCGCGCGGGTTTGTCTTCGGGCATGGATTCTTCCGGTCTTCTTGTAATGTTCTGGCCTTCGCGGCCTTATGCCATCAAACACGAAAGAATTGAAATGATATGTTGTTTTGACATCGGCGGGTCCAAGGCCATCGTTGCCGACATGGGATCGGACAACAGGCCCGTCATTCGCGGCAGGCAGGCGACGCCCGCGCGTGATTACGACGCTTTTCGCGAAACGGTGAAGGCGATGGCAGGCGAGGGCGATGTGCCGGTGGGCATCTCCATCGCGGCGGTTATCGATCCCGTGACCGGGCTTGCGCGCAGCGCCAACATTCCCTGCATCACCGGCCGCAACGTGGCCGCAGATCTGCGCGAAACACTCTCGCGCCCGGTCTATGTCATCAACGATGCAAACGCTTTTGCGCTCGCCGAAGCGCAGACGGGCGTGGGCATCGGACACCGGCAGGTGCTCGCCGCAATCATCGGAACGGGCATTGGCGGCGCGGTGGTGATCGATGGCCGGGTGATGACGGGCGCGACCGGCAATGCCGGGGAATGGGGTCACGGCCCGGCAAGCGCGATGCGCACGGGCACCGTTTTGCCGGCGATTGAATGCGGCTGCGGCCAGGTGGGCTGTGTCGACACGCTGGGGGCCGCGCGCGGCATCGAGCGGCTGCACCGGCACCTGCATGGCATCGAGAGCGACAGCGTGACGATCCTTGCGCAATGGCATGCCGGCGAGGAATGGGCGACACGCACCGTCGATGTCTTTCTCGACATTGTCGGCGGCGCGCTGGCCAACATCGTCAACATGGTCGATCCGTCCATCATCCCGGTCAGCGGCGGGCTGGCGCAGGATGAAACACTCATTGAAGCGCTTGATAGAGAGGTGCGTCAGCGCTGCCTGATCGAGCGCAGCGAACGGCTGCTTGTCCCGGTTCAGGGCGGTGCGGAAAAGGCGCTGGCGGGCGCTGCAATCTTTGCAAGGGAGGCACACAATGCGGGCAACGCTTGAGGTTTGCGTGGACACGCTTGAAGGCGTGGAAACCTGCGTCGAGGGCGGGGCGGACAGGATTGAGCTGTGCTCGGCGCTGCCGCTTGGCGGGCTGACGCCATCGCCGGGCCTGATGCGGGCGGCGGCAGGGTGCGGCGTGCCGGCCTATGCCATGATCCGGCCGCGCCAGGGCGATTTCTGCTTCGGCGAGCGTGAGGTTGCGCTGATGGTGGATGACATTGCGGCGGCGCGGGATGCGGGCCTTGCCGGCGTGGTTCTGGGGGCGGCGACCGCTAACGGCCTTCTCGACGAAGCCGTGCTTTCGGTGCTCTGCGCGGCCAGCGACGGCATGGGGCGCACCCTGCACCGCGTGATCGACACGGTGGAAGACCGGCTGGCGGCGATCGACACGGCCATTGCGCTTGGCTTTGAGAGAATTCTCACGTCAGGCGGTGCATTGACGGCCATTGACGGGCTCTCGGCACTCAAAGACATGCAGGCGCATGCCGGCGAGCGCATCGAGATCATGGTCGGGTCCGGTGTCGCTCCCGAGAATGCCGTCGCGATTTCCGAGCGGACGGGCATAAGCGCGTTTCATGCGTCTTGTGGAATCTCTGTTCCCACCGATGAACGGCTTGCCGCATTCGGCTTTGCGCCGCAGACCGAGCGCCGGACCTCGGCGGAGAAAATCCGGCAGATGAAGACGGTGCTCGAAAGCCTTTAGAGGCGAGGCAGTGTTTCTGGAAAAACGCCGCCTCGCCCGATCAGGCGATCAGGAGGCGTAGCCGGTGAGGAACGAAGTCAGATTGTCTGACAGCGCGTCACACAGATAGCCGCCTTCCTGCACGATGACGCTTGGCAGGCCGAGGCTGGAGATCGCCTCCGCCATGCGGGCGAAGCCCGGCGTGCTGACGGACAGTCCGCCGAAGGGGTCGCCCTCGAATGCATCAAGGCCGAGCGCCACGACCAGCGCGTCCGGCGCAAAGGCGCGGATGCGGCGGAAGGCGGGCTGAAGCGCTTCCAGAAAGGCTTCATCGCCCGATTTGCGCGGCAGCGGCAGGTTGAGATTGTAGCCAAGGCCCGGTCCTTCGCCGCGCTCGTCGGCGTGTCCCCAGAAGAAGGGGTAGAAGCGCACGGGGTCGGCATGGATAGAGACGGTGAGCACGTCGGGCCGGGCATAGAAAATGCCCTGCGTGCCATTGCCGTGGTGCAGGTCGACATCGAGAATGGCGACGCGGGCAGCCTGTTTGCGAAGATGCTGCGCGGCGATTGCCGAATTGTTGAAGAAGCAGAAGCCGCCGGCGGCATCGGCAAAGGCGTGGTGGCCGGGCGGGCGCGAAAGCGCATAGGCGGCGGGCGCGCCGCTCATCACGGCTTCGGCGGCTTCCACAGCACTCCACGCGCTCCAGCAGGCGCTGTCCCAGGTCTCGGCCGAGATGGGGCAGGCGGTGTCGGCCATGTGGTAGCCGGCCTGTCCCACGGCAGAAGCCGGGTAGCGGCCATTGCGGCCAAGCGGGTGAATGTTCGGGATCACCTCTTCGGATGCGCCCTCAATGCGCTGCCAGCGCGTGTAGATGTGCTCCAGAAAGTCCAGATATTCCGGCGTGTGGATGGCTGCGATGGGACCGCGCCCGTGTTCGCGGGGACGTTCGATGGCGCAGCCGGCGGCTTTCGCGCCCAGAAGAAGACGCTCGGTCCGCTCGGGCTGTTCCGGGTTCGGCTGCGGCGCACCGCTTGAGAGGAAGGCTTTCGGATTGTGCTGTTTCTGCTCTACGGCGTAGAAGGCTTTCATCATCACTCCTGTCTTGTCTGACGGCTGGCCAGCGCCTCGAATGTCGCCGCATAGGCGGCATGCGCGTGCTCGTTTTCGTTCCAGCCAATGCCCAGCCGGGCGTAGAATGCTTTTGCGTTGCGGTTTTCGGCATCGACCGAAAGCCGCAGATAGGCTCCGCCGCGCGCCTGCGACCAGGCCGCCGTGGCGGCCAGCAGGGCCTCGCCCACGCCGCGCCCGCGCGCCGCTGGCGAGACGTAGAGATCCTGCACGTAGACGCCGGGTTTGCCGAGCCAGGTGGAGAACACGGGGAAGAAGAGGCTGAGGCCTGCAAATGCCCCGTCGGCCTCTGCGATCAGGCAGGAGAAGGCGGCGTCCGGCCCGAAGCCGAAGCGGCGGAAATCCTCCACCTGCGAGACCGCGCGGTCCTGCTCGCCCAGATAGGCGGCAAGATCCATGATGGCGCGGTGGATGGTCTGCGCGTCATCCGCCGTCGCGGGGCGGATCGAAAAGCCGGTGTCGGCAACGGCGTGGTTCGGCATGGGATATTCCCCGGGGCGTTCTCACTTGCTCTAGAATGCGACCCGGTCGCCTCCCTTGAGGCCCAGCAGGTCGCGCGCCTCGGCAGGAGAGGCGATCTCCAGCGAGAGGGCCTCCAGAACGGTTCGGATGCGTTTTACCTGATCCGCATTGGAGCGCGCCAGTTCGCCGCGTCCATTGTACAGGCTGTCTTCCAGCCCGACACGCACATTGCCGCCCATGGCTGCCGACATGGTGATCATCGGCATCTGGTGCCGGCCGGCGGCCAGAACCGAGAAGCTGTAATCGTCGCCAAAAAGCTTGTCGGCAATGCGCTTCATGTGCGTGAGGTTTTCCGGGTCCGGGCCAATGCCGCCCAGCACGCCGAACACGAACTGGATGAAGAGGTGGCCGGAGACCAGCCCGCGATCGCGGAAATAGGCCAGCGAATAGAGGTGGCCGACATCGTAGCACTCGAACTCGAACCGGGTGCCGCAGCCCTGTCCGAGCCGGGTCAGGATGTTCTCCATGTCGGCGAAAGTGTTCTGGAAGATGGAGCTGCGCGTCGCCTCAAGAAGCTGCGGCTCCCATTCGTGCTGCCAGTCGGTCTTCTTTTCCAGCGCCGGAAAGAGGCCGAAATTCATCGAGCCCATGTTGAGCGAGCACATTTCGGGCTCGGCGCGCAGGGCTGCGGCGATGCGGTCTTCCAGCTTCATCAGCGAGGAGCCGCCGGTGGAGATGTTCACCACCGCATCGGTTGACTGCTTGATGCGCGGGAGAAACTGCATGAACAGCGCCGGATCGGCGGAGGGACGGCCATCCTCGGGATCGCGGGCATGCAGATGCAGGATCGACGCGCCGGCCTCTGCCGCCGCGATGGCCTCGGAGGCGATCTGGTCAGGCGTGATCGGCAGATGGGGCGACATGGAGGGCGTGTGCACGGAGCCGGTGACCGCGCAGGTCACGACGACCTTGCGGTTTGGCTTTTTCTTCATGCCATCGGTCTTTGTGTCTTTGGTCATGGTGCAGCTCAGCGGTTGACGGGAAGATCGAGTTCGGCGGCCAGTGCTTCGAGCGTGTCGCCCAGAATGGCCGTGATGGACCCGATTTCTTCGCGTGTGACGATCATGGGCGGGCAGACGAGGAAGTGATCGCCCTCGACCCCGCCACGCGTGCGCCTGGAATAGATGATGAGCCCGCGCTCATAGGCCATGTCGACCATGCGCTGATGCGCGTTGAGCTCCTTGGGCAGGGGCTTCATCGTTTCCCGGTCGGAGACGAATTCGGCAGCGAGCAGAAGCCCCTTGCCGCGCACATCGCCAATGAAGGGGAAGCGCTCGGAGAGGCGTTCAAGCTCGCCCTTCAGCACCTCGCCCATCCGGGCTGCATTGTCGATCAGGCCGAGACGGTCGATCTCGTTGAGCACCGCGACACCGGCCGCACAGGCGAGCGGATTGCCCGCATAGGTGAAACCGTGCTGGAAACCGCCGGCATCGAGAACAGGCTTCACGAGGCGGGAGGGAGCGGCCATCGCGCCAAGCGGACAATAGCCGGAGGCAAAGCCCTTGGAGAGCGCGATCAGGTCCGGCTTGCAGTTCCAGTGGTCGCCACCGAGGAATTTGCCCGTCCGCCCCACGCCGCTCATCACCTCGTCATGGATGAGGAGAATGCCGTAGCGGTCGCAGATCTCGCGGATGCGCGGGAAATAGCTGTCCGGCGCAACCAGCGCGCCGGTCGAAGCGCCGCCGATGGGCTCCATGATGAAGGCGAGCACGCTTTCCGGGCCTTCGGCCAGAATCTTCTCTTCCAGCATGTCGGCATATTTGATGCCGCGCTGCTCCATCGTGAGATTGTCACGGTCGAGATAGGCGGTGGGAGCCGGGATTTTCGGCATCTCGCGCATCATCGGCGAGAACGGGTCGCTGAGCGCCGCATAGCCGGTCACGCCAAGCGCGCCCAGCGTTCCGCCATGATAGGAGGGGAAGCGCGAGATCACTTTCCAGCGTTCGCTCTGGCCCACGGCAAGCGCCCACTGGCGGGCAAGCTTGATGCAGGATTCCACCGCTTCGGAACCACCGGAAACGAAGAAGATGCGGTCCATGCCTTCCGGCAGGCGCTCCGCCGCCATGCGGGCCAGGTCTTCCGCCGGCTCGTTCTCGAAATGCAGGCGATAGGCGAAGGTCACGCGGTCCATCTGGCGCTTCATCGCGTCGAGCACGTTGCGGTTGCCGTGGCCGATATTGACGACCATTGCGCCGCTCGACCCGTCGATCATCCGGCGGCCTTCCTGATCCCACAGATAGATGCCCTCGGCGCGGTCCACCAGCGGCCGGCGCAGGCGCGAATGGTAGAAGAGGTGAGACGGGGGGCGTTGTGTCGAAGTTTCATTCTGCATGGCGTGTCTCGCTCAGCGGGAGAGGTAACGGTCGAGGACATTCGATGTGACGCGCTCGACCATCGCGTCACCGCGTTTCAGCGCGGCCACCCATTCGCAGCTTCCGGCGTGGAACACCTCGCCACGGCCGCGCGGGAAATTGACGATCATGCCCGAGCCGCGCTTGATGCGGTTCACGGCCTCGTCGGACTGGTTGCCGACCAGCGTTTCGGCGACGAATTTTGCGTCGGCATCGGAGAGAAACTGGTCGTCGGCGGGAATGTCGGCGCTCTCCTCCTTGAGGGAGGACATGCCGAGCGCCAGGATTTCGAGCCCTTCGGGCGCGCCGGAATCTTCCGTTGGTTCCGGCAGACCGCCGCGGATCACATAGTCGAGACCGTCCACTTCATAGCCGAAGGCGTGACCATCCGCGCCCAGCAGGTCGCCGTAATAGATGCCGGTTCCGGCGAAGGCCCAGTGCTCGGGCCGGTAGACCGGGAACCCGCGCACGCCGCGCGGCGCGCAGCCGCCCCAGCCCACATAAAGGCCGCGCAGGGCGTTGAGGCCGAATGTCCCTGCGGCTGGCCGTCCGGTCTCTTCAGCTTCCCAGCAGCCGGAGGTGCGGCGCCTGTCTTCCGACTGGTAGACCGGGTCTTCAGCGCGGGCGCGGTATTTGTAGCAGACCTGCTTCTTGCCATCGTCTTCAAGCCGCGTCTGCCACATGAAGTTGCCGGCGAAACGGGCAGCCCTGCCGCCATTCTCGACATAGTTGTCGACAGCGTCGCGCATTTCCCATGTCCAGTATTCGTCATGGCCGACGAAGACCACGCAGTCATAGCCGTCGAGGATTTCCGGCGTGAAGTGCAGCTCGTGCTGGCTCGCCAGATCGACCGCGTAGCCGGCGCGTTCCGCCCAGCGGAAGAAATGGCTGTCATAGCTCGCCCAGCCTGCGGAGGCGTATTTCTTGGAATAGCCATTGGCATAGGCCCATTCCATGTGCGGATAGCGCGGGGGTGCAGCCGGCGGGGTGTAGATCTCCAGCGGCACGCGTGGCGCACTCTCCGGCAGAACTGCGAAGCCACGGCAGAACGGGCGCTCGGTGCTGACCATGGGCGCATACTGGTTGCGTCCGGGGCCGGTGATGCCCTGATAGTGGTTGGAGCCGCCCCAGGTGTTGTAGGCGGTCCAGGTGCCGGTGGCGGCGACCTGCAGGACGCGGCCGGGCTTGCGACCGGCAAGCGGGCGCACGATGAACACATGGTGGCAGGTGACGGGGTTGCCGTCGCGGCCCTCTGCCGTCAGCGTGATGCGATAAGCGCCCGACGGCCAGTCCTCACCGATGCGGAACGCGTGGGAGACGGACCAGCCGCAACCGATGACGGAGCACTGGTCGGGCGTGTCCTGCCAGGCGGCGGCAAGGCCGTCCTGCGACAGGACAGGGGTTTCGGTAGCGCCGTCGCGCACGATCTCCAGCCGGTATCGGGAAGCGGTCGCGCTGACATGCAGGTTGACCGTCGCGCCCGGCGGATAGGCATAGGCGTCGGTGTAGCACCAGATTTCGCCGCGTGCGCCGTCCATGCCGGGAATTTCGTAATAGTGGCCCAGAACCGCCTCGCGGCGTTGCTCTGGCGTCAGCCCGAAATCGGGAAACTCGGTTTCGATGATATGCATGGTCTCAGGCGGCAAGATACTTCTTGAGGAAGGAGCGGGTGCGCTCCTGCTTGGGGGCGGTGAAGATCTCGCCGGGCGGGCCTTCCTCCACCACGACGCCGCCATCCATGAACAGGACGCGGTCGGCGACCTCGCCGGCAAAGCGCATTTCATGGGTGACGATCAGCATGGTCATGTGCTCGGCGGCGAGCTGCTTCATCACCATGTTCACCTCGTCGACCAGCTCGGGATCGAGCGCGGAGGTGGCTTCATCGAAGAGCATCACCTTGGGCTGCATGGCCAGCGCGCGGGCGATGGCCACGCGCTGCTTCTGGCCGCCCGACAGGCGGGAAGGATAGGCGTCGATCTTGTCGGCGAGGCCGACCTTGGAAAGAAGCTCCAGCGTGAGTTCGCGCGCTGCGGCCTTGCTCATCCCCTTGAGGATGATCGGACCCATGGCGATGTTGTCGTGCACGGTGAGGTGCGGGAACAGGTTGAAGTGCTGGAACACCATGCCCATCTGCTGGCGCACCGCATTGATGTGGCGCTCGAAGGCGCGTCCGGTGAGCGGCTGGTTGACCTGAACGCCATCGAGCCAGACCTCGCCGCCATTGAGCGTTTCAAGGTGGTTGATGGAACGCAGGAGCGTGCTCTTGCCGGAGCCGCTGGGGCCGATGATGGCGACGATCTGGCCGCGCTCGACGGAAAGGTCGATGCCTTTCAGAACCTCGAAGGAGCCATAGGCCTTGCGGGCGTCCTTGACCTCGACCATGGGGTTGCGGGTGCTCATCGAGAGACCTCCACTTTCTTTTCGACCTGCCGCAGGCCAGCTTCCAGAACGAGGTTCAGGATGTAGTAGAGCGCGGCGGCCGTGATGTAGAATTCGAACGGACGGAAGGTTTCGCTGATGGCGAGCTGGGCGGCGTGGACCAGTTCGGCGATGCCGATGACCGAGACCAGCGAGGATTCCTTCAAGAGGGCGATCATGTTGTTGCCGATGGGCGGCGCGGTGTTGCGCACGGCCTGCGGGATGACGACATAGCGCAGCGTCTGCCAGCGGCCGAAGCCGATGCTGCGCGCGCCCTCGGACTGCCCGGGATCGACGGCGGTGATGCCGGCGCGCAGAATGTCCGCATTGTAGACGGCGAAGTGCAGGCCAAGACCGATGATGCCGGCGCCAAGTGCGGGAATGTCGATGCCGATCTGCACGAGGCCGAAATAGATCAGGAAGAGCTGCAGGAGCAGCGGCGTGCCCATGAACAGCCACATGAAGAAGCGCACGGGATAGGCGATGACGGCCGGAGCGTAGAGCACGGCGACGGCAAACAGAATGCCGCTGAAGAAGCTCAGTATGGACGATGTGACGGTGAGAACGATGGTCCACCAGACACCCATCCACAGGAGGCCGAGATAGGGAGTGACGACGCTGAAATCCAAACCTTGCATGGGTCGCTCCCTCAGCTCAGCGCGTAGCGGCGGTCGAGCAGGTCGACGACACGCGCAACGGCATAAACGATGATCATGTAGAGAAGGGCGGCGACGCCGAAGATCTCGAACGGCTTGTAGGTGGAACCGATGAAGCGCTGTGCGGTGTAGGTGAGTTCCACCACGGAGATGGTCGAGACCAGGGCGGAGCCCTTCACCAGCGCGACCGTGTTGACGCCGAGCGGGCGGATCATCAGACGGGCGGCCTGCGGCAGAACCACCTTGCGCATGGTCTGCGCCCGGCCGAAGCCGATGGTGCGCGCGGCTTCCGTCTGGCCCTTGTCCACGGAGAGGATCGCGCCACGGATCGATTCAGCCATATAGGCGCCGATGTTGAGGCCAAGACCGATGACGCCGGCGGCAAAGGCGTCGAGATGGATGCCGATCTGCGGACCGCCGAAATAGAGAATGAAGAGCTGGATCAGGCAGGGCGTGCCGCGAAAGATGCTGACATAGACCGTGCCGATCGTGCGAATGATGCGCGAGCGCGACAGTTTGGCGGCGGCGGCAAGCGAACCGGCGGCAAGGCCGAGAACGAGCGCCAGCGCGGAAATCTGAACGGTGACCAGTGCGGCTTCCAGAAAGAACGGGAAGACGCGCACCATCAGGGAGAAATCCATACGGAAGCTCCGGAAAGGGGCAGGCGGGGCGACCGGCGCTGGAACGCGCCGGCCGGATGGTCATTGCGGGATCAGCGGATGTCGCTGCCGACCCATTCCATCGAGATCTTCTCGTAGGTGCCGTCTTCCATCATCGCGTCGAGCGCTTCCTGCATGGCGGCTTTCAGCTCGGGGCTGTTCTTGCGGATGGCGATGCCGATGGCCACTGCGCCGCCCTCGATGTCCGGGGTCTCGAGCATGCGCACCTTGTCGCCGGTTTCCTTCACGGCCACGCGCACGGGGATGTTGTCGACGACAATGGCGTCGATGCGGCCGGACTTCAGCTCAAGCAGCAGCTCGGGCAGGCCCTTGTAGGTACGGATGTCCCAACCGCCCTTTTCGCGCGCCCACTTCTCATGGGTCTCGCCGAGCGTTACGCCGAGGGTCTTGTCCTTCAGATCGTCAAGCGCCTGAACCTCGGAATCTTCCATCACGAACACGGCGCGGCCGGCATGGTAGTACGGGCCGACAAAGTCTACGACCTTCTCGCGCTCCGGCGTGATGGTCATGGAGCCGACGATGGTGTCGTATTTGCTGGCCAGAAGGCCGGCGATGATGCCGTCCCAGGCGGTGGTGACGATCTCGCCCTCGACGCCCAGACGCTTTGCGATTTCCATGCCGATGGACGCATCGAAGCCAACCACCTGGTTCTGGTCGTTGACGAAGTTGAAGGGCGGGTACTGGCCCGACATGGCGATTTTCATCTCGCCGGCTTCCTTGATCGCTTCCAGTTCGTTGGCCCCGGCGGAAAACGCGCCAAACGAGGCGGCGAGGCCGAGCGAGACGGCCATCAGGCGAGACAGAATCTTGGTCATGAGATTGGGTTCCTCCGTTCCTCTGGGTGAATGCTGTTCTGATTTTTTGCAGGTCATTCGCGTTCATGATTGCGTTTGCCAATGCATTACGCAAATAGATAATGGGAATAGAAGTCATAGATTTGGTGAATGATGAATCAGCGCACCGACAGGCTCGTCTGGGACCTCGACTGGAACCTTCTGCGCACCTTTGTGGTGATCGCCGAGGTGAAGAGCATCACCGGCGCGGCCGACCAGCTGAACCTCAAACAGCCCTCAGTGAGCAACGCGCTGAAGCGGCTGGAAGACCGCATCGGACGGCGGCTGGTCGAGCGCGACGCAACGCGCTTCGAACTGACCGAGGTGGGCGAGCTCCTCTACGAGCAGAGCATTGAGGCGTTCGGCGCGATCTCGCAGCTGCCGCTCCTGATGCGCGGCATCAGCGACGAGGTGACGGGGCATGTGACCATCGCGCTCGCAAGCCATGTGGAATCGCCCCTGTTCGACCGCGCGCTTGCGGAATTTCACAAAAACTATCCGCGCGCCAGCATCACGCTGAACGTGTTAACGAGCATCGATGTGGCCAGGCAGGTGCGCGAGCGGCGCGCCTCGTTCGGCATCTGCCTTGTCAGCCAGCGCGACCCGGCGCTGGATTACACGATGGTCTATCGCGAGTTCTTCGGTTTCTTTTGCGGCCCTGAACACCGGCTGTTCGGCCATCACGGGCTGAAGCTTTCCGATCTGAAGGGCGAGACCTCCGTGTCCTTCCATACGGACCATATTTCGGATTCGCTGCGTCCGGTGGCGCTGTTGCGCAGCGAGGCCAAGCTGGACAGCAGCGTGGTTGGCGTTTCCTCAAGCCTTGAGGAGGTGCGGCGCATGATCCTTGCCGGGCTCGGCATCGGCCCGCTGCCGCTGCATGTGGCGCGGCGCGACGTCAATGACGGGTTGCTGTGGCGTCTGCCGCCCTATGACCGGCCGCCACAGATCGACATCTTCATGCTGACCAATCCGGAAAAGGCTCTGAACCGGGCGGAGAAGGCGTTGATCTCCGGGCTCCAGACACTGATCGCCGAAACCCCGTTCGAGGAACGCGTTTACGACCGCTGAGGCGTCAGTCCGAAGCGACGAGCAGCGCTTCGCCGCGGGCGCGCAGGCCGGTTTCGAGTTCCGCGGAGCGGCGTGCCTTGAGATCGAAGCGCACCGTGGTGGTGCGGTTCACGGCGCGCACGACGCCATCGATGCTGCCGGTCATGACCTGCTCGAAACTCACCGACGAGCGCCCCAGACGCGTCACATGGGAGTGGATCGTCAAAAGCGCGCCGGCTTCGGTCTCGTGCTTGTATTCGGTTTCGCTGCGCACATCGGCCCAGCCAAGGTCGTGGTTGTCGATGGCCTCGGGGCCGGCCAGGTGGCCGAGCAGCTGAAAGCTGGCGTCATCGAACATCGCCGCATAGTGGCGCACATTCATGTGCCCCATCGTGTCGCACATCCATGGATGCGCCACGCTGACGAGGGTTGTGAGCCGGGAAGGTGCCATGATGCGCCTCTTGGTCTGCGGGTGGTCGATTGACCGGTGCAATCTACGCGGCCTGACGCAATAGTCCACCAGGCGCACCTCGCATGTTGACGGGCTTTGCCCGGGTAAGGCAGGAATGGCGCTGGCGCGAAGTTGGGATGTCGCGCCGGAACTGGCGAAGTGGCGGGGCCTTGAGGGCTGCGCTATCGTGACAGGGGGAGGTTGATGCGCCGAGGAGGCGCGGCGATGCCGTGCGGCCTGGCCTCCCTGGGAGGAGAGCCTTTGCGCAGATTGTTACATTGCTGGGTGGTGTCGGCCTGCGTCTGGCTGTCGGGGGCGGCGTTTGCACAGGCCGCCGACACGGGGTGCCGGCTCCAGATCATCACCTCCTACCCCGAAAGCTTTTACCGGCCTTTTGTGGAGCGGTTCTCCAGCGATTATGGCCGCGCCTGCGTGACCAACAAGAACACGATCGCGCTTATGCGGCACATGCGTGAAGGTCGCCGCCCGGTCGCCGATGTGGTCTGGACAAGCTCGCCCGTTGCCTTTGCTGCGCTCGACGCCGACGGCCTGCTCGATCACCGGCCGGAGCTTTCTTCCGATCCGTCGCATTTCGGCGGGCTGGTGGTGGATGATGCAAGCGGCGCGCGTTTCGGCTTCGCGCTGTCGCAGATCGGCCTGATGTGGAAGCCCGATGGCGAGACGATAGGGCCAACCGCCGAGGTGGAGCTTCTGGCGCAGGACCGCTATCGCAACCGCATCGGCATGACATCGCCGGCGCGCAGCGGCACCACGCATCTGTTCGTGGAGACCGTTCTGCAGAACCAGGGCTGGGATGAAGGGTGGGCGCTCCTGTCGCGTATCGGAAGCAATCTGGCCACCGTCACGGCGCGCAGTTTCGGCGTGCGCGAGGGCATCGCCCGAAACCGGTTCGAGCTGGGCATTGGCATCGACTTTCTGGCCAAGGCGGCCAATGAAACGCAGCCGCCCATCGCCTTTGCGCCGCTGCGCGACAGTGCGGTCTTCCCGGCCAGTGTCGGCATTGCCCGCACCGGCGCGGAGAACCCGCTGGCGGTGGATTTTGTTGAGTTCCTGCGCTCCGACACGGGGCAGAACCTGCTCTTGCGCCCCGCCATTGCGCGCATCCCCGTCAATCCGGACCTCTGGGGGCAGGTGGGGTTCGAGCCTGAACACAGCGCAGGTGCGGCCTTCGATGCGGCCCTTGCCGCGCGCCGCCTTCCCATCGTCAATGCGCTGTTCGACGAGATGATCACCTATCGTTATCTGGAACTCGCCGAGATCCGGGCCGGCATCGACCGCCTCGTGGCGGCCCCGGAAGCCGTTGACGATCCGCAATTGCGCAATCTCATCGCCGAGGCGCGCGACCGGGTGGAGACCGTGCCGGTCGCCTCCTTCATGTCGGATGCCGCAGAGCTGATTTCGCAGCTCGAAGGAAGCGATCTGGTCGATCTTTCCGCCGATGGCGAAGGCACATTGCGGGACAGCTGGTCGCGCGACTTTTCAGGCCGCTTCAGCCGCGCCCGCGAACTGATCGCGCGCGGAGACGCCCGGCTGGCCGAACTCACATCCGGGCGCGCGCCGTGAACGGCCATTCCACCTCCCTGCGCAGCAAGCTTCTGGTCGCCATGGCGACGATTGCCGGCTTCGCCATCGTGGCGATGCTGGTGGCGAATTTCACGCTGGGCAATGTCGGCAACACCATTTCCAATCTGGCGTCGGACAATCTCAAGACGGCGGCGGCCAGCGCCCGGCTGGCCGAAATCGGTCAGGCCATTCGCGTCGATGTGCCCATGCTTGGCAGTGCGCGCACACGGTTCGAACGGGAATCCGCGCTGGAGCGGCTCGAGGACCATTTCGGGCACCTTCGCCAGCTTCTGGCGACGGGCATGGGAAAGGATGAGGCGTTCAGCGGGCTGGGCGGCGTTCTGGCCGAGGTGGAGGCCAATGTGCTGGCGCTCGACCGCAATGTGGCGCGGCGCTTCGTTCTCGCCAAGCAGCGGGAGGAGGAGACGGCGCGTCTCAACCGCCTGCACGGCGATTTTCTGCTGGAGGTCGATCCGCTTCTGGTGGACGCCAAGTTCAATGTGGAATCGGCGCTTGAGGCGCGGGCGGGCGAAGGCCTCGCCGACAATGCGCGGCGCAGTCTCGTCGAGCGCGAGGTGCGTCTGACGGAGGCGCTTGGCCGTCTGCACGCCAGCGCCAATCTGGCGGTGGGGATGATCCTGCGCGGCGCGAGCGAGACCGATTTCCGCCTGATCGAACAGTTGCAGGGGCGGCTTGCGGAAACGGTCGATGAGGGCAACGCCAATGCGGCGCTGATCGCGAGCAATGCAAGCGCCATCACGCTGCGCCAGATCTGGGACGACATCGCCCTGTTCGCCACCGAGCCCGACAACCTTCTGGATCGCCGGTTGAACGAAAGCGGGCTTCTGGCTGAAAGCGCGCAGTTGCAGGAAATGAACGCCTCGCTGCTTGAAGAGCTAGGCAATGTGGTTGCCGGTGCGGTGCGCGAAAGCGGCCTTCGGTCGAGCCTTGCGTCTGCGGAAATCAACGATGTCCTGTCGGGCTGGCGGGTGTTCAACGCGTTCAGCACCGCCATTCTTCTGCTCCTTCTGCTCGCCTTCTCCTACTTCTTCGTGCGCGGGCATCTGTTCCAGCGTCTGATGAAGGTGCTGGAGGCGATGGGGCGCATTGCGAGTGGTGAGAAGGGCATTCAGGTGGGCGTGTCGGGTTCCGACGAAATCGGCCAGCTTGCGGATGCGGTTCGCCTTTTCCGCGACAAATCCGAAGCGCTCGACCAGCGGGCGCGCGAGCTGCGGCAGGCCAATGTCAGCCTGACATCGGAGATCGAGCGGCGCAGACAGGTGGAGACCGAACTGCGCGAAACGCAGGCAGAACTGGTGCAGGCGGCAAAGCTTGCCGCGCTTGGGCAGCTTTCGGCGGGTATTGCGCATGAGTTCAACCAGCCGCTGACGGCGATGGGGTCCTATACGCACAATGCGCTGCGCTATCTGGAGCGCGGCGACATCGACAAGGGCAGGGAGAAGCTGGGCGACATCGAACGGCTGATCAAGCGGCTGGCGAAAACCTCCAATCATCTGAAGACCTTCGCCCGCAGGCCGCAGGATGTGCTGGTGCGCAACGATGTGACGGAGGTGGTCGCGAACGCGCTGACCCTGTTCAAGGAGCGGATCGAGCGGCAGGGGGTCGCGCTTGTCATGGAGCACCCGCCGCACCCGGTTCACGTGATGACGGAGCCGGCACTTCTGGAGCAGGTGCTCGTCAATCTCGTTTCCAATGCGCTCGACGCCACCGAGCCGGTTCACCCGGCACGGCTCACCATCCGCATCAGCGAGACCGAAATGCTGGCGCGCATCGAGGTGGAGGACAATGGCGAGGGCATTGCCGAGGGGCTTGAAGGAAAGCTGTTCGACCCGTTCTTCACGACAAAGCCGCCGGGCGAAGGGCTCGGGCTCGGCCTCTCCATATCGTACAATGTCATTCGCGATCTGGGTGGCCGTCTGGAACTGAAACGCAGGGAGGAAGGCGGCGTGATCGCAACCGTGGAGCTGTTCAAGACATGAATGCGATACCGGTAATTCTGGTGGATGACGACATGGAAATCCGTGACGCCTGGGCGGAGACGCTGGCGCTGGAGGTCTATGAACCGTTCACCTTCGCTGATGGGCGGGAGGCGCTGCGCGTGCTTGACCGGAACTGGCCGGGCGTCGTCGTCTCGGATCTCAGAATGCCCGGCATGGATGGCATTGCCCTTCTGGAGGCCGTTCAGGAGATCGACCGCGATATCCCCGTCATCATTATCACCGGTCATGGCGATGTGCCCATGGCGGTGTCGGCGGTGCGCAACGGCGCCTATGATTTCATCGAGAAGCCGGCGGAGCCGGAGGTGCTTCTGGCGGCGGTGGAACGCGGCGCCAGAATGCGCCAACTCATCCTTCAGAACCGCCAGCTGCTCAGCGGCGCGGGCGCGCCCTACGCGCTGGAAAAGCAGCTCATTGGCAACAGCGAGGCCATTCAGCGCTTGCGCAAGCGCATCGCCGCCGTTGCGCTGGCCGACGTCAACACCGTCATCTATGGCGAGACCGGGTCGGGCAAGGAAGTGGTGGCCAATGCGCTGCATTCGCTCGGCCAGCGCAGCGACGGCCCCTTTGTCGCGCTCAATTGCGGCGCGTTGCCGGACACGCTGATCGCCAGCGAACTGTTCGGCCACGAGCCGGGTGCCTTTACGGGGGCGGATCGCCGGCGCATCGGCAGGCTGGAACAGGCGAGCGGAGGAACGCTGTTTCTCGATGAGATTGAGAGCATGCCGCTTGCCCATCAGACCCAGCTTCTGCGCGCGCTCCAGTCGCAGACCATCACGCGGCTTGGCGGCAAGGACGAGATCGGCATCGATGTGCGGGTGGTCGCTGCCGCGAAGAAGGATCTCGAAGAGGCATCCGAGGAAGGCACGTTCCGCGCCGATCTCTACTATCGCATCGCCGTCGCGATGCTTTCCATTCCGCCGCTCAGGGAGCGCCCGGAAGATGTGCCGCTTCTTTTCATGCACTATGTACAGCAGGCGGGCCGGCGCATTCAGCGCGGCTTTGTCGAGCCGGACCAGAACCTGCTGGAAGAGCTGAGCCGGCGGCCATGGAAGGGCAATGTCCGCGAGCTGATCAATGTCGCAGAGCGTCATGCGCTGGGTATTGATGGCGAGACGCAGGGCAGCGCCATGGGCGGAGCGGAACCCGGCCTTGCCGACCAGCTTGACGCATTCGAAAAACGCGTTCTTGCCGCAGCCCTGCGCCGGACTGGCGGACGGGTGCAGATGGCCGCCGATCATCTGCGGATTCCGCGCAAGAAGCTCTATCTCAGAATGCAGCGCCACGGCCTCGTGCGGGAGGATTTCGTGGAGGATGAACGTGTCGAAAGTGACACGTGATTAAGGCGGATGGGTCAAAAGCGACCCGTTCGAAGGTCAGTCGCGCGTCCTGAATTTCCCATGAACATCAATGGATTGCCGAAAAATTCCGGCCAGCGCGCAAACTGGCACGCCGGTTGCTCCTGATTGTTCGCGATGAAAAAGATCGCGGTATATTTCTGGGAGGAATTTTATGCCTGACATCAAACGCAAGCCGTATCGCACGCTGGGACTGGGGGTCGCGGCAGCGGCCTTGCTGGCGGCGTCGCCGCTTTATGCGGCCGACGACAAGCTCGTCATCGTAACGTCCTTTCCCTCCGATCTGACGGATGTTTTCAAGACCGCCTTCATGAAGGAGAACCCCTCGATTGCCGTTGAGGTGGTGAACAAGAGCACGTCTTCGGGCGTGAAATATCTGATCGAGACGGCGCAGAACAACCAGTCCGACATTTTCTGGGCTTCTGCGCCGGATGCGTTCGAAGTGCTGAAGGGCGAAGAGCTTCTCGGCAGCTACTCCAAAGAGGTCGATGGCATCCCGGCCGATCTCAACGGCTATCCGATCAACGATCCGGACGGCCAGTATCTGGGCTTCGCCCTCTCGGGCTACGGCTTTATGTGGAACACCCGCTACATGGACGCCTACGAACTGCCCGCGCCGAAGGAATGGGACGACCTCGAAAAGCCGGTCTATCACGGCCATGTCGGCATTTCCTCGCCATCGCGTTCCGGCACCACGCACCTGACCATCGAGACCATTCTCCAGGGTGAAGGCTGGGAGGAAGGCTGGAAGACGCTGAAGGCGATTTCCGGCAATGCGAAGACGATCACCGAGCGCAGCTTCGGCGTGCCGGACGGCGTCAACAGCGGTTCGTTCGGCGTCGGCATCGTGATCGACTTCTTCGGGTTCTCGTCCAAGGCCTCCGGCTTCCCGGTCGAGTTCCATTATCCGAGCGTGACGGCGCTGGTGCCGGCCAATATCGGCGTTGTCGCCAATGCGCCCAATGAGGGGCCTGCGCAGAAGTTCATCGACTTCCTTCTGTCGGAAAAGGGCCAGGCACTGCTCTTCGATCCGAAGATCATGCGTCTGCCGGTGAACAAGAACGCCTATGCGGGCGCGCCGGAAGGTCTGCCCAACCCGTTCGACGGTTCGATCGAAACCAAGGTGAACTTCGACAGCGACGTGTCGGAGCAGCGCTACAATGTGATCAACTCGCTCTTCGACGTGATGATCACCTACCGGCTTGACGATCTGCGCAACGCCACGGCTGCCGTGCAGGCGGCGGACGCCGCGCTCGCCGAAGCCGGCTCCGGCAATGCCGAGGCCGCCAAGCTGATCGAGGAAGCAAAGGCCCTCATCAACGCGCTTCCGGTCTCCGCTGAAGAAGCCGCCGATCCGGACTTCAATGCGATCTTCACGGTGAAGCGCAAAGAGGCCGACACCAAGGTCGAAGGCCGCCAGGCCGAGATCGAGCAGCAGTGGGACGCCATGGTGGTCGAGAACTACCGCAAGGCCACTGAACTGGCCGAGAAGGCCAAGTCTCTGCTTTAGGTCGTCCGGCGTCCATTCGGACGCTCAAGGAACGATCTGATCCATTGATTGAGCATCGGGCCGCGACCGGTTCCCGGTCCGATGCTCCAGGGCCGGTTTGGCCATTCAAGATTTCCTGTTCCCACGGAGCATTTCCATGCCCACTGCAGCCCTTCGGCGGCCGGCGCTCAACGTGTCTGTCGGACCCTATCTGGCGGCTGGCATCGTCGTCCTGTTTCTCGGCGCATTTCTGGTTGTCCCGGTTCTGAAAGTCATCCAGGTCGCCTTTCAGGATCCCTCCAGCGGCGCGTTCACACTGGTGAATTTCCAGGACTTTTTCGCCAGCACGCTGTTTCGCCAGTCTTTCTACAATTCCGTCTATGTGGCGGGCATGTCGGTGGTCATCGCATCCGCCATCGCTCTGCCGCTGGCCTATTTCACCACGCGGTTCAACTTCTCCGGCTCGGTCATCATCCAGACACTGGCCTTCGTGCCGCTCATCATGCCGCCCTTCATCGGCGCGGTGGCGATGCAGCTTCTGTTTGGCGCGAATGGCAGCGTGAACCTGCTTTTGCGTGAATATTTCGGCATCACGATCCCCTTCATGAAGGGGCTGAACGGCGTCATTTTCGTGCAGAGCCTGCACTATTTCCCATTCATCCTGATCAATCTTTCGGCCAGCCTGCGCAACATCGACCGCTCCATGGAAGAAGCGGCCCAGATGCTTGGCTCCAGCGGCGTGCGCATGTTCCGGCGCATCGTGTTTCCGCTGGCCATGCCCGGCTATATCGCCGGCGCATCGCTGGTCTTCGTCAAGGTGTTCGACGATCTGGGCACGCCGCTTCTGCTCAACGTCAACACCATGCTCGCCCCGCAGGCCTATCTGCGCATCTCCTCGGTCGGCATCTCCGATCCGATGGGCTACGTGATCTCGTGCATCCTGATCGTGTTCTCGATCTTCGCCATGTGGGTGTCGTTCCTCGGCATGCGCGGCAAGGATTATTCGACCACGCAGAAGGGCGGTGGCGGACTTTCCAGGCGCGATCTCACACGGCGCGAGGCGGTGCTCTGCTACATCGTCGTTCTGTTGATCCTGGCGCTGGTTCTCGCGCCGCATCTGGGGCTCCTGCTTCTGTCCTTCGGCACGGTCTGGTCGTTTGGCGTCCTGCCCGACGGGTTTACGCTCGCGCACTATGAGACAGCGCTCACCTCGGCCTGGGGCTTCATCCAGAACACGCTTCTCTATGCCGGGCTCGCGGGCCTGATCGACATCATCATCGGCACGGCCATCGCCTATCTGGTTCTGCGCACAAACATCATCGGGCGCAAATGGCTGGACTATATGGCGGTCTCCGCACTCGCCGTTCCCGGCGTGGTGCTGGGTATTGGCTATCTGCGTGTCTATTACGGTGTGGAGATGCCGCTCACCGGCCAGCCTCTGGCAACCTGGTGGGGCATCATCGTGATCGCGCTCGCGGTCCGGCGTCTGCCCTATGCGCTGCGCTCATGCACCGCCGCGTTGCAGCAGATTTCACCGGCACTCGAAGAAGCGGCCGAGAACCTCGGCGCATCGAAACTGCGCACGGTCCGGCGTGTCGTCGTGCCGCTCATGGTGAGCGGTCTGGTGGCCGGTTTCGTGACCAGTTTCGCAACCGCAGCCGTGGAGCTTTCGGCGACGATCATGCTGGTTTCCAGCGAGAAAGACGCGCCGCTGGCCTACGGACTTTATCTTTTCATGCAATCGGCGGCAGGCCGCGGCCCCGGCGCAGCGCTGGGCATCATGGCGGTCGTGATCGTCGGGCTTGCGACCTACCTGTCGCATCGCCTGGTCGAGAACGCCCGCCGCAACCAGGCTGCCGCCAGCGCCCCAGGGGGAGGACATTGAGATGAACATGCCCATGAAATCCATGACGGGCGACGGCCCCGCTGAAACCGCAGACAAAGGCGCAGGCCGGGTGGAGCCGGTCGAGATCGACATTCGCAACGTCTCGCTTTCCTTTGGCAGGACGGAGGTGCTGAAAGGCATCGACCTGAAGATCGAGCCCGGCGAGTTCTTCGCCTTCCTCGGTCCCTCGGGCTCCGGCAAGTCCACATTGCTGCGCGCGATTGCCGGTTTCGGACCGACGCCCAGAGGGCAGATCCTGCTTGGCGGGCAGGATGTTGTCGGCACCGCGCCGTGGAAGCGCAATGTCGGCATGGTGTTCCAGAGCTACGCGCTCTGGCCCCACATGACGGTCGCGCGCAATGTCGCCTTCGGTCTTGATGAACGCCGTGTGCCGAAGGCGGAGACTGCAAAGCGCGTCAGTGCGGCGCTGGAGATGGTCGGCATGAGCCAGTATGCCGAGCGTTATCCCTCGCAGCTTTCCGGCGGCCAGCAGCAGCGTGTTGCGCTTGCCCGCACCATCGTCGTGGAGCCGCGTGTTCTGTTGCTCGATGAGCCGCTTTCCAATCTGGATGCGAATTTGCGCGTACAGATGCGGCAGGATCTCCTGAAACTGCAAAGGCGGCTCGGCATCACGACCATCTTTGTCACGCACGATCAGGAGGAGGCCAACACGATCTGCGATCGCATCGCGGTCATGGCCGATGGCGTCGTGCAGCAGGTGGGGCGGCCCGACGAGGTTTACGACACGCCGGCCAATGCCTTCGTGGCAAAATTCCTCGGCACGGCCAATGTGCTGGAAGGCGTGGTGGAACAGCGGACGGACGGAAACGCATTCGTGCTTCCGTCCGGCATCGCCATCCCCTGTGCGGCGGATGCAAGGGCCGGCGCCGGCAAGCTCGTTCTGCGGCCGCAGAGCATTTCGTTTGCGCAGAATGGGGACGGGAGCCTCACCGGCACGGTTCAATCCGCCGAGTTCCTTGGCGGCATGATCCGCTACGCGGTCGAGGTCTCCGGCCAGACGCTCCTCGTGGACGAAGTCCATAACCGTGGCAGCGGGCGGCGGCAGGCCGGTGAGGCGGTCAGCCTCGACGTGCGCCATCAGGAGGGCGTTCTGATCCATGACTGACGAGATGCTTGCCCGTGAAGCGGGTCATGCCGGTGACGCATGTGAGGCGTCGGGCCGGGAGCCCGGTCTTTATCCGCCCATCCTGCTCATCCGTCACGGGGAGACCCAGTGGAACCGGCAGGGGCGGTTGCAGGGGCGCAGGGACGCGCCCCTGACGCTCAATGGCATGCGGCAGTGTCTTGCCGTCGCCGCAACGGTCGATGCGCATATGCGAACCCTGCCCGGGGATGTGTGCTTCTGGGTCAGCCCATTGGGCCGCGCCCGGCAGACGGCGTCCATTCTGGCGGATTGCTGGCAGATCGGCTTTGACCGTTTCATCGAAGCGCCCGACATCGCCGAGCGCGCCTATGGCGCCTGGGAAGGAAACACGCTCAGTGACGTGGAGACCGACCGGCCCGAGGAATTCAGACAGCATGCAGCCGATCCATGGGGCTACCGGGTGCCCGGGGGCGAAAGCAAGGATGAGCTTTTCGCGCGGATTGAAGGCTGGCTCGATGGGCTCGACCGTCATCAGGCGCATGTGGTCGTCACCCATAGCGGCTGCTTTCGCGCCATCCGCGCCCTGTGCACGGGCGCATCGCGCGCGGCGACGGAAGCCTATCGCGAGCCGCAGACCACAGCTTTCCTGCTTCAGTCGGGCAGTGAGCGGGAAGTCGCACCGCCGACGGCGCTGCTACAGGCTTTCGGCGTTGGCGGCTCCGGCCGCACGGTGGAAATCTGAGCCTTGAAGCCGGGCCGGATCTGAAGTCCGGCCCGGCGCGCAATCGCGTGTCCGGGGACGGAAAACCGGTTCCCACTTTCCTGAGACTTCTCTAGTGAACGCCGGCCACGCCGCGCCTCCAGTAGGACACGACCAGATGCTGCCGGTTGGGCAGGCGCAGCTCCTTGCGCAAATGACTGCGGATGGATTTGAAGGCGGAGAACTCGCATCCAGCCCAGACGAAGAGATCGGGGTCGTCTCCCTTGATATCCAGAGCTTTTGCCGCCTCAACCAGAAGCGTCGTCGTTCCAGCCTCTGCATAGCCGCGCACGAGCCATTCCAGATCGAGTGTCGCGCGGGTGGAAAGCAGCTGCTTCTCCTCCTCACTGGCGATCTCGATGCGCACGATGGCGTTCGTCTCCTTCGGCAGTCCCTCCAGAATGCGGCCGATGGCGGGCAGGGCGGTTTCATCGCCCAGAAGCACCAGCGTGGCGGTGTGCGGGGCTTCGCCGCCGCCCGGTCCTGTCATGCCGACGATATCGCCCGGCTTTGCACGCGCCGCCCAGCCTGCGCCGGGATAGGCGTCGCCCTCATGGAGAACCATGTCCACGTCGATCAGCCCGGCGGCCACGTCAATCGTGCGGATCGTGTAAACGCGTGCGACCGGGCGGTTTTCATCGTCGGGCCAGACGGCGTCGCCATTCCTGCCGATCTGCGGCCAAGAAGGGGAGGCGCTGCCGGCGGGCGGAAACAGAAGCCGCATGTGAAGCCCGTTGCGGGAGAACCGTTCCAGATCCTCACCGGCAAGCCGGACACGCCGCATGGAGGGCGTGATGTGTTGCGTGGAGACCACCTGCATCTTGCGGAAATAGGGGAGCAGCATGCCGGGCCTGTTGTCGCTGTCCCATGGAAGCTCAATGCCCTTTTCGAGCGATTGCAGGCGGTGGCTGATGCTGAGCTGCAGATAGGCAAGCGACGTACGGTCATCCGCATCGAGGCTGATATCAAGGCCCGATGCCTGCGTCTCGACGGCGATGCGGCCGAATGTGTGCGCGAGCCGCATGCCCTGCGTCGTCTCTTCGAGAGGCTCTGCGCCCATACCCTTGATCAGCGCATCCGTTAATCGCGAACCGGCCATCTGCGGGAGACGCAACTGCGCGCGAAAAGAACCTGGCATCGTCATGAATGCACCCTGCTGCAACCGTTGAAATTAAACTTGAGTCTTATAGTCTAATTTATGATTGTTGCAATCGTCGCCGCAGGGCTTTTGCCTGAGGCGGGGCATCCATGGACGGGCGTTCTGCGCCCATCCGGAAAACTATGTTGTCGCCTGTGAAGCGGTTTTGCGGGCGTTGTCGATTGTTTCGACCTGCCTGCTTTCACGCATCATCAGAACTGCGCCCACCAGAAAGCCCGTGGCTCCAAGGAACAGATGGATGTTGGCAACATCCGCGATCCAGCCCGGTTCAGGCCCTCTGGGCACAAAGGCCAAAACGCCGGCGGTCAGAAAGAAGATGCAGCCCAACAGGTTGGAAAAGGCGATCCACCAGTCGATGTCGCGCGAGCTGTATGACCAGTAGCCATGGCTGATTTCCATGAAGGCCAGATAGCCGGAGATCATGAACAGGATGGAGCCGACAATGCCGGGCAGCCAGATGGTCAGGTCCTGCGCATACCAGCCCGGCAGCGGATGGATGGCGTCGAGCGTGTTGAAGTTGAAGGCAATGGTGCCGACGAACTGCGTGATCGTGCTCAGCCAGCCCAGATTGCCCGGCCGCCAGCCGATCACCCGGAAAGGCTGCGGAGCAGCCCGCGCCTTGGGAGGTGCGTCGTCGGGCGCATTTGCGGCCTGCAGGTTCTGCATGAAGGCAGCGGTGGTGAAGGGGATGGACCCCAGAAAGAAGACGAGGCCGATCTGCCAGTTCGCCAGCGAGGTATGCACGAGGGAGAGCGCCGCGCCGAGCATGAAAAGCGAAGCGCCACAGGCGAAGATGAGACCCATCCACCAATTGTAGGCGGGTTGCCGCCAGGCAGGCGCATCATCGTGCTGCAGGAAGCGGATCAGCCCCTTGCGCCGCTCACGCGATTTCAGAACGATGTGCTGGCCGTGCAGCACGAAACTGCGCAATGTGATGAAAGGCCAGGGGCCACGAGCGTGCGTGGCCCCCTTGTTCTCGGTATCAGACAGCGTGCTCATCGCGTGTCCCGGTTGGAGGGCAGCCGTGCGGCCGCGCTCAATGGTGGAAACCGGAGAAGTCTTCGCTGCCGAGCGGCGTCTTCTTCGGGTGCGCTTCGAGATGCTCGAGCGCGGCCTTCATGTCCTCGATCAGGAGCGAGCAGAGGTCGAGGCTCACGCCGTTGCGCACGAGAATGCGCTGCACCGCATGGTCCTGGCAATTGGCCGGCAGCGTGTAGGCCGGCACCTGCCAGCCGCGCACGCGCAGGCGGTCCGCCAGATCGAACAGGGTGAAGCCCGGCTCCGTGCCGTCCTTGATCTTCCAGGACACGGCCGGAATGCCACGCGCCCTGTCGCCGTCGAACACGATCTCGAACGGGCCCAGCTTGGCGATCTCGTCAGCCAGATACTTGGCACTCTTGTAGCAGGCGTTGTGAACCTTGGCGTAGCCTTCACGGCCAAGACGCAGGAAGTTGTAGTACTGGCAGACGATCTGGCCGCCCGGGCGCGAGAAGTTCAGGGCGATGTCGCGCATGTTGCCGCCGAGATAATTGACCCAAAAGATCATCTCTTCGGGCAGGTCGGCTTCTTCGCGCCACATGACCCAGCCCACACCCAGCGGCGAGAGGCCGAATTTGTGGCCCGACGCATTGATGGAGCGAACGCGCGGCAGGCGGAAGTCCCATTCCAGCTCCGGTGCGCAGAACGGAGCGAGGAAGCCGCCGCTTGCGCCATCGACATGGATCGGAATGTCGAGGCCGGTTTCGGCCTGCAGCTTGTCGAGCGCGTCGCTGACAGCCTTGACCGGCTCGTACTCGCCGGTAAACGTCACGCCGAGCGTCGGCACGACGCCGATCGTGTTCTCGTCGCACAGCTTCAGCACCTCTTCGGGCGTCATCAGCAGGCGGCCGTTCTCCATGGGAATCTCGCGGTGCTCGATGTCCCAGTAGCGGGTGAACTTGTGCCAGCAGATCTGCACCGGGCCGGTGATGATGTTGGGCTTGTCGGTGGGCTTGCCTTCGGCCTTGCGTTTGGCTTCCCAGCGGCGCTTCATGGCCAGACCGCCAAGCATGGCAGCCTCGCTCGAACCGGTGGTGGAGCAGCCGGTGGCGGGGCCTTCCGGTGCGTGCCAGAGATCGGCAAGCATGCGCACACAGCGCATTTCGATCTCCGCAGTCTGCGGATACTCGTCCTTGTCGATCATGTTCTTGTCGATGCAGTCATCCATCAGCTGATGGATTTCCGGCTCTTCCCAGGTCTGGCAGAAGGTGGCCAGGTTCTGGCGCGCATTGCCATCGAGCATCAGCTCGTCGCGCAGGGCGGAATAGACATGGCGCGCATCGCGCTCGGTGCCGGGGAACTGCGACTTGGGCAGCGCCTGCGCCAGATCGCCGGCGCCGTAGACTTCGTCCAGATTGTCGTTTCGATGTTTGCTCATGGGGGCTCTCCATCGCGTGGCGGACGGGGGTGTTGCACCAGCCCGTCGGTTATCGAATTCGGTTGGGGCAGGGAGGAGCGTCATGCGGCGGCAAGCGTTTTGCCGGCCGCATGACGTCGTTTCGTGATCAGGCGGCCTTGGCCTGCTTGAGAAGGTCGGTCGCGTCTGCGGAGAGACCGTCGAACTTGTCCATCTGCAGCACGAAGACCTCTTTCGAACCAGCCAGTTCATTGAGGTCGAAGCAGGTGTAGTTCAGGCTGCGATAGGTGCGCAGATAGAAGCGGCGGCGGGCCAGATCCGACAGGTTCGTCCAGCAGGTGAACTCCGTCGCATAGGCTTCGCTGCTCGAATTTGAGAGGCCTGCGACCTCCAGATGGCCGCCATCCTCGCTCGGATAGTCAATGGTCACGCCGCGCGGGCGGTCGAAATTGTTCATGACATGCGCCAGCGTCTGCACGGCCTGATCGGCGGTCTTCGCCTTCTCGGTGTACTGGGCGTAGTAGGCGGCCCGGACGAAACGTCCCACCGACGTGTTGGAGGCGGGAAGGCCGGCCGTGGCGATCCCTGAATCCGGCTGCACGGCCTTGTAGCTTCCGAAGGTCGCGCTCGTCTTGTCCACATTGCTGAGGAACGTGTAATTGTCGAGATTGGTCAGGTGCCAGCTGAACTCCGGCCCGTTGGTCATCACGCCGACGGGGTTGTCATAGAGCTTCATCTCACCCTTGTTGAACTCGATCACCAGGCAGGCGCCCGATGCGTCGTGAACGACGTAGTGGAACGGCGATTCAACGCCCCCCAGAAGCGCCAGCGCTTCCAGAAGCACCGGCTGCTCGCCGAGGGCCTGCTTGACCTCGGCCACAGTGGCGAACTGGCTGAGCGCCCACGAACCCAGATCCGTGGCCGAAAGCACGGCCTGCGTTGCAGCGACGGCCTTCTGGGCGCCACCGGCAGCGGGGTAGGAGAGGAGGCTGAAGGTCAACCCGTTTTCGTTCATGCCTTCCAGCGGCTTGAGATCCTGAAAGCCCAGCGGGGCCTCTGCCGTCGGCAGGCGGCCGGGCATGGTTACGGCGACAAATCCGTATTTACCTGTAAACTTGAGGGCCGGGTGACCTTCACTTTCTGAGGAAAACGGAACACCGGCCGGGAAATAGACGACCTGGTATGGCAGGTCGGTCGTAAGCTCCAGTGTCCGCCCGAAATAAACGTTGTCGGAGACGTCGCGGTAAATAAGAGATGTGCACATATACGATATTCCTCAATGCGATTCAGGGAAACACTAAGCTGGCGAACAATACTTGTCCATTAACGTGACACGAGTTCGGTGTTTGCGATTACAAATTTGTAATCTTCTCCAATCTGAGCTTTGAACTCTTTGTTAACCACGCTGTTTCGGTCTCCGGAGCACGGCTTTATGCCCTGGCCTGAAGGCCACAGAGCCGGTTGCGCATGTCCTCCAGCGTCACGCGATACCCATCAAGCTGCTCATTGGGCGCGCGCTCGCTGCGAGGCTCGAAATAGGCCATGTCCAGCATCTCGTCAGCGTGTTCCAGATCGCCAAAGGCGCGCATGGAAATTGCCAGATCGCTGTCGCGCCGATCCTTGGTTTCGCCAGCCAGAGATTTGAGATCGCGACTGACGCGGTCGAGCGTGTCGCGCACCTCGTTGACGACGCTTTTCGGCCAGAACTGCGTGAAAATGACGTAGATCACGAAGATGCCGACGAAAATGCCCATGATCCTGTCGCCGGCCTGCGAGAACTCGAAGCTGGGGCCAAATCCGTTCAGCGTGGTCAGCAGGAAGGCGAGGGCGATCTGGACGCCGCTATAGGAGATGCGCTCGTTTCCGGAGGAGACCCACGCGCCCACCAGCGTGCCGGCGAAGACGAGGATCATCAGTCCGCCAATGCTGGTGAGGTGCGGCATGACGAACAGGAGCGCGCCAACGCCCATGGCAGCGCCGATGAGGCAGCCAACGATGCGCAGCGTGAGCTTGCGCACGGTTTCACCCGTCGTGCCGAGCGCGGCCACATAACAGGTGATCAGGGCCGTGTGGATGCCGTCCCACTGAATGCCGGTGTAGATCAGGTAACAGATGATCGCGGCCAGCGAGGTTTTCAGCGCATAGCGCTGGTGATCGGGGTTGGTGAAGGCGTCAGCCGCAAGAAGCCGCTGCGGGGCGGGCTTCGGCGACGCGCCGCCATCGGGTTGTGAAAGCGCTGCAAGCGCCTCGGACAGTTTGCGTGCGGCAGCACTGTCATCGGTCGCGTTTTCGGGTGCAGGGGCAGCCGGGATGTTGCCCGAGGCGATCTCATCGGCAGCCTGCCGGAGGGCGTCTGCCAGTGCACGGGCGCGTTCCGGGGTAATGCTGCCCGCAGGTGCGAGCGACGCAAGCATGACGCGATAGCTGGTCTCGACAGCACCGTTCAGCCATGTCGATTTCTCTTTGGAGATCAGGTGAAGCAGCTTCACCGTCAGCATCTGCTGCAGGGAAAGGTCGTTGCCTTCGGCCAGCAGCTCCTGCAGTTCTTCGCCTGCGTCAGGGTGCTCCAGCACGTCTGCACTGGCGCGCAGCCGGCGCACGATCCTGTTGCGCACCAGTGTCTGTGCGGGAATGCCGAGGACCAGATTGAACAGGATCATCAGGGCCATGGGCATGCAGGCCATTTTCCAGGCCGCGAGAAGCCCCTGATTGCCGATCTGGCCAATCGGCACATCCGTCACCAGCGTCATGATGAAAGCGACGATGAGGCCGACAATGGCGGCCTGCTCTCCGAGCGGTGTGGTCGAGCTCAAAAACAGGAAGACATAGGAGACGCCGAACATGATCGCCAGCCGCATGGCCGGGCTGTCGATGCTCATATTGATCACCGGGATCATGAGCACGACCACCAGCGTGGCCAGCAGGATCAGCCCGAAACCCATCAGGCAGTTCTGAACGGCGTCTTCCTTCATCAGGAAGATGATCAGGTAGCAGCTGATCGACGCTTCCGGAATCTTGAACATCATCGCCGCAGCGGTGACGATCGCGCACAGAAGCGCGACCCGCCAGGTCAGCCCGAAGCGGCCGGCAAAAGGCTGCAGGTCGGCCCAGGCCTGGCTGAGCAGGCGCGAAAGGGGTGAGCTAGCAGGAGTCATCGCGGTGGATCACCGAAACGGCGGATGCGCCCACTCTCATGAGATCTTCCGGGGGATCGACCAGCCGGATGCGCACCGGAAAGCGCTGCTGAACGCGCACCCAGTCGAGCGACTTCGGCACGATCGGCAGGCCCACGGGCAGCCTGATGAAATCCTTTGACGAAACGCCCCAGCCGATACTCTCCACGGTTCCCTTGATTGCCCGCTTGCGGTCGGCAAGTGCGTAGACGGTGGCGCAATCACCGACGGAAATGCTCGGGAGAACGGTTTCGACATAGGCGGCGGAGGCAAACCACGCATCGGTCTTGATGAGGGTGAACATGGACTGCGCTGGCAGCACATATCCGCCCTTGCCGACCGTCAGATCCACCACGCGCCCATCGGCGGGTGCGCGGATCACCGTGCCGGCCAGCTCATGTTCGGCGATGGCGAGGGCGGCCTGACGGGCGCGGATCAGCGCTTCGACGCCTTCTTCATCGCCCACCAGCGCCTCGGCGGCTTCCTGCTGACGCAGCGCCTCGTTCAGGCTGACTTCCGCATCGCGCTTGACGGTCCTGGCGTCATCGATCTGCTGCGCGGAGACATAGCCCTTGGACTGCATCGGAAGCAGGCGGTCGAGCGTCTGGGTCGCCAGTTCGAGATTGGCCGTGGCGCGCGCAACCTGCTCGGCGGCGATCTGTGCATTGGCGCGCTCGGCCTGGATGTTGCGTGTCTGGTCGTGGGCGGCCGCCGTTGCGATCTCCAGGTCCGCACGGGTCTGCTCCACCGCCATCCGGTATGCGGAATCGTCCAGCTCGACAAGAATGTCGCCCTCGCGGACCATGGCGTTTTCGCTCACATGCAGGGCCTTGATGCGCCCGGCAACGCCGGCGGCGATGCTCACCGTTTCGGCATCGAGCGATGCATCGTCGGATAGCGGATTGGCCTGTGTCTCGAGATGGCTGCGATAGGCGAGCGCGCCTGCGCCAGCGATGATCGCCAGACTGATTGCACCACCGAGGACGGCGAGAACGCGACGGGAAGGGGAGTGCTTCATTTTCTAGCGCCCAAATGCCAGGAAAGAGATGATGAAGGTGAGCCCCAGAGCCATGCTCATATAGACAGGGACACGCCAGCGCAGGATGTCATCGAGACCGATCAGGACGAAAACCAGCCGCACGATGACCGTCAGAATGACGCCGGCAAAAAGGCTGAGCAGCCAGTAAGGGAAAAAACTGCCGAACATGGGCACCGAGGGCGCTGCCGCATGAGCGGGCGCACTGGCGGCCAGAAGCGTGGCCAGCGGCAAGAGGAACCTGAAACGGCCACCGGTGCGGGGGCTGGATTGTCTTCGCACGGTAACCTCCTTTTCGTCTGTCGGTCGTCGCTCCGGACGACGCTGCTGGTTGCGGGCGGTTTCGGGCCATGCATGCCCGAAACCGTTATGCCGATTGGTCAGAAGCGATAGGTAAGACCGATAACCGGCCCGCTCATGGTCGTGTCGAACACGTGCCCGTCATCTTCGTAATTGATGTCGAGATATTTGTAGCCGGCTGACACGGACAGGTGATCCGTCATCGTGTAATTCGCCGTGGCCAGAACCGACCAGGTGGAGTTCGATCCACCGCCAAACCCGCCGACATCGGCCTGTGCCTGAAGCGAGAGCTTCTCCGTCATGCGCAGAAACGCGCGCGCGCCGATGACCGGATCGACCCAGCCGAAATCCTCGCCATAGCTGATCCTGCGCTTCTGGCCGGCGACCTCGACGTCCAGATCGACATCATTCGAGATGTGCCAGAAGCGCACGCCGCCGAGCACGTCGAATGTGAAGTCAGGCGTTTCGATCACGCGGTAGCCGGCCTGCAGCGTCGAGGTGAACTGCCTGGTGTCGATCGATGCATCAAGCCGCACGGAGACGGGCGGGCGCGGGATCGTGCCGTGGACGACCTTGCTGTCCGTGGTCGAGACGTAGAGCATGTCGGCTGAAAACACGAAGCGCTCATACCGGCCCCAGACATTCACGAAGCCGGCAAAGTCGAGATCCTCAATCACATCGGAGAAGCTCTTCTTGATGCCGATTGTCGGGCCGCGGCGAAACGGCGATACATCGCCGCTGAGGCCCGTGCCCCACACATAGGGCGTGATCTGCAGCACCCACGGGCGCTCGGTTTCGCCCTCGTTCCCTGCGGGAACAGGAAGGTCCGAGGCATTCGCGCCAAGTGCAGTCGCTGTAAGGGTGGCGGCAGCCAGAACAGCCAGTGATGCACGCATTCCTATGCTCCCAGTGTATTTTTCTGGATGCGGCCATCCTTGATGATCAGCTTCATGCTGGTCTCGGGATCGGCGATCAGGTCGATGTTTTCCAGCGGATTGCCGTCGAGCAGCAGAAGATCGGCAAAGGCGTCGGCTTCAACGACGCCGAGCTTGCCGGAATAGGGGTTGCGCGGTCCCGACATCGCCAGCAGGTCGGCATTGCCGCTCGTCAGCATCCGCAGAACGTCGGCATTGTCATACCAGCGGGCGAACTTGGTCAGCTGCTTGCCCTGGCTGGCGGTCGCCTGCGGGTTGAACAGGATGTCGGTGCCCAGCGCCATCTTGACGTCGAACTTCTTGCCCAGCTCCACGGCGCGCACCGTGCCTTCGGCAATCAGCTTCTGCTGCTCGCGCTGCAACGGATTGGGATACATGTTGGAATCTTCATCGGCGAGGAATGGCTGAATGGACCACCACGCGCCCATGTCGGCCATCTGGCGCGCCGCCTCTTCATCGGCAAGCTGCCCGTGCTCGATGGAGCGGACGCCGCCGGCCAGGGCGCGCTTGATGCCATTCGAAGTGTAGACATGGGCGCACACATAGGTGCCCCAGTCTTCAGCGGCCGTCACGGCCATGCGGATTTCTTCCTCGGTGAACTGAAGGCTGTCGAGCGGATCGTAAGCGGAGGCAACGCCGCCGCCCGCCATGATCTTGATCTGGCTCGCTCCGAGCATGAGCTGTTCGCGCACCCGGCGCAGAACTTCCGGCACGCCATCGGCGATCGCCGAAATGCCCGCTTCTTCCGCATGGCTCAGATTGGTCTGGGGCGAACGCGGCAGCTCGTAGAGCGGGCGGAAGTCGCCATGGCCCGAAGTCTGCGACACCATGGCACCGCACGGATAGATGCGCGGGCCGGGGATGCGGCTTTCATCAATCGCACGCTTGACGGAGAAGGAGGGGCCGCCCGCATCGCGAACCGAGGTGAAGCCGCGCATGACGGTGCGCTCCGCCTCTTCGGCCGCAACGAGATGCACATAGGGCACCTGCGCTGTCATCGCGGTCACCTGGGAAATGCCGGCAAGCATTGTGTGCCAGTGCGCGTCGATCATGCCGGGCATGATCGTGCGTCCGCCGCAATCGATGATTTCGGCATCGCTCACGGTGTCGTCCTGCGCCGGCAGGGCTGCGATGCGCGCGCCTTCGATCAGGATGGATTTGCCATCGATGAGCTGCGCCGAACGGCCATCGAAAATACGCACATTCTTGAGCAGGATCGGCTTTGGAGCCGGCTGTGCGAAGCTTGGCGAGGCAACGCCAAGAGCGGGCGCGGCCAGTGTTGCCGCGATGCCGCGCAGGACCGAGCGGCGCGACAGGCCCTTGTCGACACGCTGAAAAAGGCTGAGCGCTTCAGGACTGTGGCAGGCACAGTTAAGGCCGTGAACCAGGTGCCCGTATTTCTTTCCCAAACGAAGCCGCATCATATTCTCCTGGGCGAATGGATTGTGTTCCGGCGCAACAATGACCGGAACTAGCGAACCGCCTGTGACGGTGCGTTCTTGGAGGTCATGTTCCCGAGCGAGAAGGCGAGCGTGGAGGCCGCGATCAGCGAGGCGGCATGGGCGTCGGCCTGCGCCTGTCGCGCGTCCAGAAGCCCGGTCTCCGCCGTCGTCACATCGGTGATCGGCACGAGCCCGTTCTTGAAGGCCTCGAACGACGCGTTGTAGGTGACGCTGGCCGCATTGACGAGTTCGCTCGCAGCGTTGTGCGAAGCCAGCGCCGAGCGCAGCGTGTCGGAGGCGACGACAATCTCGCGGATGGCTGCGGTGCGTACCTGCTCATGGGTGGCGATGGCCGCCCTCGTTACCGACTGCGCCTGACGGCGCTGGTTGGCGCGCAGGCCGCCATCATAGATCGGCACCGAAGCGCCGACGACGATGCCGGTCGAGGTGTTCTGAAGCCCGAGGCCCGGCAGGCTGCCGGCCTGAATGCGGCCATTGTTCGCGGCTGCCATCGCGCCGAGATAGACTTTTGGCATGAAGGCGGCGTCGGCGGCGCGGGCATTGGCCTCGCTGGCTTTCACCGCTGCGTAGCTTGCCAGAACGTCGGGCCGGCGGGCGAGCGCGGTCCTGACCAGCTCTTCGGTCGGCAGGGCGCGCGGACGCGGCAGACGACGCGCCGCATCGCTGGCAATCTTGATGTTGGTGTGGGGCGAGAGGCCAACTGCGCCAAGCAGATCCTGATAGGAATCGCGCGCCGTGTCTTCGGCCTGCACGAGGCGGAAACCGGACTGGGCGACGATCTGTTTCGCCTGTGCGGTTTCGATCGTGGTGCCAACACCGTTCTTGTAGCGTGTGTTGGCGGCATCCTGCAGACGCCGGCTGTTGGTCAGCGTCTGCCGCGCGATCTGCAGGTTCCTGCTGGCCGCACCATACTGATAATAGGCGCGCGTGATGTTGTAGATCAGCGCCTGATGCGTGCCGTTGAAGCTCACGCTGGCTGCATAGGCGTTCTGCTTGGCGGCGTCGCGCCATGCCTGTCGTTCGCCGAAATCGAAGATCAGCCATTGCAGGGTGACGCTCGGAACCGCGCCGCTGACGGTCGTGTCGAGATAGGCTGTGCCGCCTGTCAGCGTGGGGATCGGCGTTGTCACCTCCTGCTGACCGGCGATGATGTTGGCCGTGATGACGGGCAGGAAGGTGGCCTCGACCATGCCCACGGCGGTGGCCGCCTGCCGCGCCTGCTCCCATGCAACGCGCGTCGCAGGGTTCAGCCGCTGCCCCATGTCGATCAGCTCGGGCAGCGTGTAGGCGTGGTCCCTGCGGATCTGCGGGGTGGACGATGCGGGAGAACGTTGGTCGGCGCTGGAGATGGGGGAAGCCGCCTCCATATTTGCCGGCACAGAATAGTCGCCGCTCTTGCCTTCAGCATTCCACGCCTGGTCGGGCGCGGGCGAGGTCAGCTCGGACATCTCGGATACACAGGCTGCCGGTAAGGCGCTCAGGGCCAGTAGCAGGGCAAGCCTGGGGAGACGGGAAACAGTGACTCTTGTTGTTCGCGACACACAACGCCCCATTGCTACTCAAACCCGCAGCGGTCGCGCTGCACTTGCTTCCAGACTTAGGTCACCAATTCGACACCAAGATTACAGCGTTCCTGCAAAAAGCGTGTCGGCGCCAATAGCATCTATTGGAGTTCTTTCGTTTCCCGAAGGCAAGGTCAAGACCGTCGTTTTACTTCTTCTCACGCGTTTAGCCGCGGCAGGACTCCGGAAAAATACGTCATGTTGACGGTTGACTCGCCGGAAATTCGGGAAAAACCGTCTGAATCCGAATGGATGGGCCAAAGAACCGTGTTTCCTGTGAACAGGTTTTCAGAATGCGCGGGTTTCATTCGTACAGGGCGCAGGATAATGCTTCGATGCGCATAATCGTAATATGGCTAACCGTTTGGCGTCAGGCCCCTCACATACGCTTCGATATTTATTGCTTGGAAGATTGGCGAAATGATTCGTAATCCAGCCTGGACACTCGCAGCGCCCATTGTGGCGCTTGGCTTATCGTTCTTCATCGAACATCAGGCCGGTGAAACGACTTCAGTCTTTCTGTTACTCCTCGCTGCGCCGTTTCTGTTTCTGTCGGTTTTTTCCGCAGTCCATCATGCCGAGGTGATTGCCCATCGGGTTGGCCAGCCCTTCGGTTCGATCCTTCTGGCGCTGGCCGTGACGATTATCGAAGTGTCGCTGATCGTGTCCGTTCTTTTGGCTGATCCCGCAGGCGACAGCCCGGTGGCCCGCGATACCGTTTTTGCAGCCATCATGATCGTGTTGAACGGCATTGTCGGCGTCTGCCTGCTGGTCGGCGGCATTCGCTATCATGAGCAGGGCTTTCAGGGGCGCAGCGCCACGGCGGCTCTGGGCGTTCTGGGCACGCTGGCCGTGCTCGGTCTTGTGCTGCCAAACTTCACGGTCGGCGAGCCGGGGCCGGTTTATGCGCCGGCACAGCTTATCTTCGTCGCCGTCGTTTCGCTCAGCCTTTATGCGCTGTTCCTGTTCGTCCAGATGTTCAGCCATCGCGACGACTTTCTCGATATAGGAGAGCCCCAGGGACATGGGCAGGATCATGCGCATGAGCCTCCGCCACGCCGTATGCTCATATCCTCGCTTCTGGCGCTGCCTGTGTCGCTTGTCGCCGTTGTCATGCTCGCGGAAATCCTGGCCGATCCCGTGGGGGAGAAGATAGAACAGGCCGGCCTGCCCGACGCACTGGTTGGCGTGGTCATCGCCCTGATGGTGCTCATGCCCGAAGGCATTGCGTCCATCCGCGCGGCTGCACAGAACCGTCTCCAGACCAGCCTCAATCTGGCGCTCGGTTCGGCGCTCGCCAGCCTCTGTCTGACCATTCCGACCGTTGCGTTGATTTCGGTTTTTCAGGGCAAGACGCTGATCCTCGGTCTGGCGTCCGAGCACATGGTGCTTCTCGTGCTGACGCTCTTCACCAGCACGCTGTCGCTGGCGACCGGGCGAACCACGATCATGCAGGGCGGCATTCACCTGGTGATCTTCGCCGCCTTTATCACCATCTCGATCCTTCCCTGATTTTCCGTGCACGCCACCATGACGAACCAGCAAACGCCACCTCGTAATCGCGGCCTTCTTCGCTTTACCGCCATCTGGTTTCAGCGTCTGGCGCTGGCTGTCATCTGCGCCATGACCCTGGGCGTCGCGGCACCCGCGGCCGCACAGGACGAACCTTTGATCGTCGGGGTTCACGAAAGCCCGCCCTTCGTTTCCGAAGAGGAAGGGCGCTTCTCCGGCATGGCCATCGATCTCTGGGAGTATCTGGCCAAAGAACTGGAGCTGGAATATCGTTACGTGCCGTTCGACACCGTCAGCGAGATGGTCAATGCAACGGCCGCAGGCGAGTTGGATGTCGCCGTCACCAATCTCACGATCACCGAGACGCGCGCCGAACGCATCGAATTCACGCAGCCATGGTTCGATTCCGGTCTGCGCATCATGGTCAATGACAGTGGTTCGAACGGCTTGTGGGAGCTGCTGCGGGGCCTGCGGGATTCAGGCTTTCTTACAGCCTATGCGTGGCTTGGTTTCGTCGTTCTTGCCGCTACGTTTGGCTACACGCTCTTTGACCGGCATTTCGACACATCATTTCCCAAACGCTGGCGCGACGGGCTGGCGGAGAGCTTTTACTCTGTCATGACGATTGCCACCTCGGGCAAGCCGCCTGCGCGCAAGAACCTGTTTGGCTGGTTCGGGCGTGTCTGGCAGGGCCTGTGGCTCGTCTTCGGTGTGATTGTCGTCGCATTCGTGACCTCTTCGGTAACCAGCGTGATGACCACCCTGTCCCTGCGTGGCGAAATTCACAGCGTTGCCGATCTCGGTGGCCGCGTTATCGCGGTTACGGACGGGAGCACGGCCGAGGAGTTCGCACAGGCTGCGGGACTGGCCGTGGTGCCGTTCCCCAATATTTCGCGCTCCGCCGATGCCCTTCTCAAAGGGCATGTGGATGCGATCATCGGCGACAAGCCGGTGCTGGAGTATTTCGCCAACAACCACCCGGCAGCGCCTTTCTCGGTTGTCGGCGCGGTTTTCAATCCCGACAAATACGGCTTCGGCCTGCCGCCGCAGAGCCCGCTGCGCAAACCGCTCACCGTCGAGGTGATCGGGGCCCGGGAGGACGGGACGATCCGCGAGCTTGCGGTGCAGTATTTCGGGAGCAATCCCTGAAGGCATGAGAACGGTTGAGGTCCTGACCCTAGCTCAGGTCGGGACTGCCGATCTTTCCGGCTGCGCTGAAGGAATAGCCGACGCCGTAGACGGATTTTATCGGTGGGTCGATGTCGGTCTGGTCGAGGATCTTGCGTCGTAAGCGGCTCACCACCGCGTCGAGATGGCGGTTGTCGAACTGGGTCTGCCGCCGGGAGAGGATCCGGGCCAGTTCCTCGCGGGAGCGTGGCGTGCCGGAATTCTCGATCAGTGCGCCGATGAAGGAATTCTCGGTCGCGGTGAGCTTTACCGAACTGCCATCGGGAGAAAGCAGGGTCCAGCTCACCGTATCGAGCACCCAGGTTCCTGTCTGCCCGTCATGTGCCTGGTTCTGGGGCAGGCGGCGCAGCAGGCTGTGAACCGCTGCGGTGATCTCCCGCAGGCTGCTGTGCTTGACGAGATAGATATCCGCGCCGCTGTCAAAGCCGCGCACCCGACTTTCTGTGTCGCCATGCGCAGTCAGCATGATGATGCCGCAATCGAGCCTTGCCCGGATCATCTCCGCCAGATGGAAGCCGTCGCCGTCCGGCAGGGTTATGTCGAGGATCACAACGTCGGGCCGTGCCTGCACTTCAAGGGCTTTTTTCAGCTCACCGGCCGTTCCAACGCCGGCTGCGTCAAACCCCTGCAGGTGCATGTAGTCGATCAGGTCGCCCCTGAGAGCATCTTCATCTTCGACAATCAGTATCCGGCTCATGCGGTTTTCTCCTCCCACCGCTCCGTATCGTTCATCGGCACCAGGCCGGGCATCGGCAGCATGACGGTTGCGACAGTGCCGCCGCCGCTGCGCGCCTTCAGGTTTACCGCGCCACGGTGGTAGCCAAGCAATTGCCGGCATGTGTGAAGCCCAAGACCGTTGCCCGCCGTCTTTCCCGTGTTCGGGGCGCGAAAGAAGCGTCGTCCCACATGGCTGAGCGCCCCTTCGGGAATGCCGATGCCGCGATCAGACACCTCCATGATGAGAAGTTTGTTGCGCGCGGAAATGGCGATCTCGACCGGTTTGTCGTCGGCTGAATATTTGAGCGCGTTGTCGATCAGGTTGACGATTACGGTGCGCAGCATCTCGACATCCGCCCAGTAATCGGAAACCGCCTCGATGGTCGTGAAGTGCAGTCGGTCGCCAAGACCAACCTGATCGAAATGCCGCTGGATGTCCTGCGTCAGTTCGCCGATGTCCAGCTGCTCGACCTTGAGCACGCCCTCGACCTGTCGTTCGGTCGACAAAAACCGGTCGATGAGCATGGTCATCCGGGAGACGGCGTCATCAATGCTCCTGAGGCGCTTGGTGACGGCCTCCGAGCGGCGCTTGAGCATCATCTCGAGCATCTCGCTGGCATAGCGGATGCCGGCCAGCGGGGTGCGGAATTCGTGGCTCACCATCCGAATGAGCTGTCGCTGCTCTTCGCGCGCGGCCTTTTCCGCATCAAGGCTGGCGGAGAGTTCGCCTTCCAACCGCCGCCGTTCGGCAACCTCGCCGGCGAGCGCCGAGTTCCTGTCGCGCAGGTCGTTTGAAAGGCGCATGCCGACCATGAACAGAAGGCAGATGAAAAAGCCGACGATGAACAGATGGCCCTGGAAGAAGTACCAGGCGTTCACATCGCTCAGCAGCGCGCCATTCGCGAAAGTGTCCGGGTACCAGTAGAGCAGGAAACTCTGCAGGAGGCTTGCGCTGATATATTCCCCCAGCAAAGCGATGGTGATCCAGCGCAGGAAGGGCGGCTGGGTGCGGTCCATGTAGAGGGTCTTGATCATGACCCCCATCATGACGACGGTGAAAGCCGTGGAGGCATGGATGCGTAGTTCGAGGCGCTCGGGTGCGAGCGCCACCGCCATGGACCAGAAGACGAGATGTGCGACAAGGCAGAAGATGCCGATCCTCAGGCATCTTGGCTGGCCGAGAAACCGGGCCATGCCATCGGCAAGCAGAACCAGGCCGATCTTGATGATCATGTTGTCGAGTACAATGCGCAGCGCCGAGGCTTCCTGACCGCGCTGAAGCAGGAGAAGCAGGCCGAGCGCGATGGCCACGAAGCCGGCGGCGATGACTTTCAGCTCATAGAGATGACGCCAGGACATCCACACGAGAACCCAGGCGATTGCCTGGAGTGTCGTCGTGCAGAATTCCAGCAGCAGCAGCGTCTTGAGGTCGAGCATGACCTTTGATGACGCAAGCTTTGGGCCGGTGCAAGAAGGCAAGGCCGGTGAAAACCGTCATTTCTCGTGAAGCGGCTAAAAAGCGGCGATACCTGTAAGATTTGGTCAGTATTCGTCAGAATTTGCAGGAGTTCGCTGGCCAGGTATGGCCCCGAAGGCGGCTTGCGCATCCATGGGCGCCTTTTCGACGGCCTGGAGGGGTGGGGAGTGTGTGAGTCGCTGGCGCTTTTTTAGAATGCGAAGCTGTCAACACGTATGGATACCAGTTTTTGAGAATAGACCAGTCGACATATATCGGTTTATATCAGGCGGTTTCTTGATTGTATATTTTCAATTTTTATTTATGTAGTCAAGTATATTAAAAATTCCATATGAATTCATTGCGTGTGTGAGTCCGGTGTATTAATGGTTTACATAGGTAATGGATTTCAGTGGGGCTTGCTGGGGCGATGAATTACTTTTCTCTTGCGCTTCTTGTCGCTTTCGGTGGAGCCGTTGGCTCGGTTGGGCGCTGGTCGGTCGGGCTTCTCGCCAACCGCATCTGGGGAGATGCTTTCCCCTGGGGCACGATGATCGTCAACATCATCGGCTCTTTCGTGATCGGTGTTGCTGTCGAGATCATATCGCGCGCCGCCGTCAGTTCTGCAGAGTGGCGGGCCCTTGTCGTTACCGGCGTTCTGGGCGGCTTCACGACATTCTCCTCGTTCTCGCTTGATACGATCCAGTTGATCGATAAGGGCGAAAGCCTTGCCGCCTTCTACTACGTCTTCATCACGATCGTCGTTTCGTTCGGATTTGCGTTCATTGGCGTGCACGCCGCCAAGTTGTATTTCAATGGAGTGCAAGCGTTTTAGTATATGTATGGCGTTTTTCTATGTTAACCTCTGGTTAATCAATAAAAAATGAAATACGCTTGTATGCGTTCTGTATTATATGGCAGGTATTAGAGGGTTTTTGAAGGAGGGTGGCTTTTACGTGGCGGCGCGACGTTCGCCTTGGGTGTTTTTACAATCAAGCGGGCTTTTTTGTCTTCTTTGAGCGATAAAAGCATTTGGGAGGTGTGTCGCTAAATCGTCGTCAAACAGCTCTGATCCGGAGGAGTTGCGCTTTTTCTGGATCTGCGGCTGGCAGGGATTGTCTGCATGTCGGTGCCCCACCGACCTGCGCGACGTGCAAGTTTATCCATTCTGACAGGGAAGAAGTACATGCACTTTACACCAAGAGAGATCGACAAGCTTCTGATTTACACGCTTGCGCAGGTCGCTCAGCAGCGGAAGGATCAGGGGCTGAAGCTCAATCACCCCGAGACCGTTTCGCTCATTTCAGTGGCCGCTCTCAACGGCGCGCGCGCCGGCAAGACCGTCGAGGAAGTGATGGAGATCGCCCGCAAGGAGATCACCCGCGACGATGTGATGGAAGGCGTCGTCGAGATGATTCCTTTCGTGCAGGTGGAAGCCGTGTTCACCGATGGTAGCCGGCTTGTGACGATCCACGATCCTATCCAGTAGTGCGTGCCGCGAAGGGAGCTTCTTAAATGACCGAACAGAAAAAAACGCCAGTCGGCGGACTGGTGCTTGGCGAAGGCGACATTGAAATCAATGCCGGCTACCCGACCACGGACCTGAAGGTGCGCAACACGGGCGACCGTCCGATCCAGGTTGGTTCCCACTTTCATTTCTTCGAAGTGAACGCCGCTCTGGAATTCGACCGGGAGCAGGCCTTCGGAAAACGCCTGAACATCCCTGCCACGACAGCCCTGCGCTTCGAGCCGGGCGATGAAAAGGAAGTCACGCTGGTCCCGTATCAGGGCAAGCAGCGCGCGATCGGCTTCAACGGCCTCGTCAATGGCTGGGTCGGCGACGAGAGCTACGACGATTCCCGTCCGCGTCTCGCCGATGCCATGGAGCGCGTCGAGCGGTACGGCTTCAAGACGGAAAAATAATCGCCCGGGCGCAATCTCGTTTTACAGGACTTATGAAATGGCAAAGATTTCCAGGCAGCAGTATTCCGACCTTTACGGACCGACGACCGGCGACAAGATCCGCCTCGGCGATACCGATCTCTACATCGAGATCGAGGAAGACCTGCGCGTCTACGGTGAAGAGGCCGTCTATGGCGGCGGCAAGACGCTGCGCGACGGCATGGGCTTCGACAATGAGCTGACCAGCGCCGCCGGCGCGCCCGACCTCGTCATCACCAACGTCACCATCGTTGACGCGGTGCAGGGCGTTATCAAGGCCGATGTCGGCATCAAGAACGGTCTGGTCTGCGCCATCGGCAAGGCCGGCAACCCGGCGATCATGTCGGGCGTTACGGCCGGTCTCGCGCTTGGACCGGGCACCGATGCGATCTCCGGTGAGCACCTGATCCTCACGGCCGGCGGCATCGATGCGCACGTGCACTTCATCTCCCCGCAGCAGGCCGAGGCCGCGCTCAGCAATGGCGTGACTTCGCTGTTTGGCGGCGGCATCGGCCCCACCGACGGCACCAATGGCACGACCATCACGCCCGGCACGTGGAACGTGGAGATGATGCTCCGCTCGTTCGACGGCTGGCCGGTCAATGCAGGCGTTCTGGGCAAGGGCAACTGCTCGACCCGTCTGCCGATGGAAGAGCAGCTGCGCGCCGGCGTCATGGGCCTCAAGATCCATGAGGACTGGGGCAGCACGCCGGAAGCGATCCGCACCGCGCTCGGTGTCGCAGACGATTTCGACATCCAGGTCTGCATCCACACCGATACGCTGAACGAAGCCGGCTTCGTGGAAAACACGATCGCCGCTTTCGAGGGCCGCACGATCCACACCTACCACACGGAAGGTGCGGGTGGCGGACACGCGCCGGACATCATCCGCGTTGCCGGGCAGTCGAACGTCATTCCGAGCTCGACCAACCCGACGCTGCCCTACGGCATCAACTCGCAGGCAGAATTGTTCGACATGACAATGATCTGCCACAACCTCAGCCCGAAGATCCCGACCGACGTGTCGTTCGCGGAAAGCCGCGTTCGTCCGGAAACCATCGCCGCAGAGAACGTGCTGCACGATCTCGGTGCGATCTCCATCCTGTCCAGTGACAGCCAGGCCATGGGCCGTGTCGGCGAAAACTGGGTCCGCGCGATCCAGACCGCAGATCTCATGAAGAAGCGCATGGGAGCCTACGAGGGCGACACGTCCGGCAACGACAACCAGCGCGTGCTGCGCTTTGTCTCCAAGGTCACCATCAACCCGGCCATCGCACAGGGCGTCAGCCATGTGGTTGGCTCGATTGAAGTGGGCAAGATGGCCGATCTGGTTCTCTGGGAGCCGGCATTCTTCGGCGCGAAGCCGAAAATGGTCATCAAGGGCGGTTTCGTCTCCTGGGCGCTGATGGGCGATCCGAACGCATCGCTGCCGACGCCGCAGCCGGTTCGCTACCGCCCGATGTATGGTTCGTTCGGTTCGGCGCTGCCGAAGACGCGCGTCACCTTCACGTCGCAGGCGGCCTACGAAGACGGCATTGTCGACCATTACGAGCTCAAGTCGCACGTGATTCCGGTCCACGGAACGCGCACGATCAGCAAGGACTCGATGGTTCGCAACAGCGCGCTGCCGGTGATCGAGGTGAACCCCGAAACCTTCGCGGTCACCGTCAATGGCAAGCATGCAACCATTGAGCCGGCAACCAGCCTGCCGCTGAACCAGCTCCACTTCTTCAGCTAAGAGACATGACGCCCGCGCAGGAGCTTCGGCTTTTCTGCGCGGGCGTCTCAATACCCTTCACAGAAGTCTGTTTCGGAGAAACGCCGATGCAGTTTCCGCCGCAGCCCGGCGGTTTCGCGGGCATGGCGGACGAATTTTGGCGCAACCGCTACAGCATCCAGGGATAGAAAATGATTCTTGTCGAAAATGCTCTTGGAAACCTGAACGATCCGGTCTGGCAGGAGAAGGCCAAAGACCTGCAGGTGGATTATCTGGCGCTTGAACAGTGGGAAGCCCCCAAAAGCCGTCTGCGCAAGATGAGCGAAGGCGGTGTCGAGATCGCGATTTCGCTGCCGCGTTCGCAGCACCTGCACAATGGAGACATCCTCCACCATGACGAGGCGAAGAACCTCATCGTCGTGGCCCGCATCGCGCTCAAGGAAGTGATGGTGATCGAGCTTGAGAGCCTCGAGAGCCGCACGCCGCAGGAAATCCTGAACATCTGCTTCCAGCTTGGCCATGCGCTCGGCAACCAGCACTGGCCTGCCGTGATCAAGGGAAGCACGGTCTATGTGCCGCTTTCCGTCGACCAGAAGGTCATGGCTTCGGTGATGAAGACCCACGCCATTGAAGGTGTGAAGAGCCATTTTGCGCCGGGCGAGGAAATCGCCGCCAAACTGGACGCAAGCGAAGTGCGCATGCTGTTTGCCGGTGCCGACGCGACGCCGCACCATCACCACCACCACGTGCACGAACACTGAAGGCCGATGGCGGATCGAAAGAAGGGGGCGAAACGCCCGAAGAATGACATGCTGCTTCTGTCGCGGCTGCTGCAATTCTCCGACTCGACGCTTCCGGTTGGTTCGTTCGCGTTTTCGAATGGCCTGGAATCGGCGCTGCAGACCGAGGTTGTCACCGATGCTGACAGCCTCCAGCGCTTCGTCGAGGTTGTTCTGCGGCAGGCGGCCCACATGGACGGGATCGCCCTGCTGCACGCGCACCGGGCCATCACCGCGGGCGACTATGACGGCGTTCTGGCGGCAGACCAGGCATTGTGGAACCGGCGTGTCGGCGAAGAGCAGCAGCTCATGCTCGCCCGCATGGGCCGCAAGCTTGCCGAACTGTCGCTGAAGATCAGTGCGTTTCCGCATCTCGAGCGCTGGCTGGCCGGGATCAAGGCAGGCGAAACGCCCGGCTGTTTCCCGATCGGTCAGGCCATGGCTTTTGCGCAGCTCGGCGCGGACGAGAAGCAGGCTTTCGTCGTCCATCAATATGGCGTCGCCGCGATGATCATGAGCGCGGCCGTGCGCCTCATGCGGATCGATCACCTCGATACCCAGCGCATTCTCTTTGCGGCGCAGGAAAGCGTCGAGGACGAATATGCGAGCGTCTGCGGCCTGGAGCTGGAAGAGATGTCCAGCTTTGCGCCGGTCTTCGACGTTCTGGTGGCGCATCACACGACAACACATGTCCGGCTGTTCATGAACTGAGTGGCTGGCTGAAGCAGGATTGGCAAAATGAAGAAAATCACACGCATTGGCATTGGCGGTCCGGTTGGCTCCGGCAAGACGGCCGTGATCGAGACCATCACGCCGCGTTTGCTTGATCTCGGCGTGAAGCCGCTGATCATCACCAACGACGTCGTGACGACCGAAGATGCGAAGCAGGTTCGCCGCACGCTCAAGGGCATCCTCGTCGAGGAAAAGATCGTCGGTGTTGAAACCGGCGCGTGCCCGCACACGGCAGTGCGCGAAGACCCCTCGATGAACATCGCCGCCGTCGAGGAGATGGAAGAGAAGTATCCCGACAGCGACGTGATCCTGATCGAGTCCGGCGGTGACAACCTGACGCTGACCTTCAGCCCGGCGCTTGCCGACTTCTACATCTACGTCATCGACGTGGCCGCAGGCGACAAGATCCCGCGCAAGAATGGCGCCGGTGTCTGCCAGTCCGACATTCTGGTCATCAACAAGACGGACCTCGCTCCCCATGTGGGCGCGGACCTTGGCGTGATGGACCGCGATTCCAAGCTCATGCGCGGCAAGAAGCCGTTTGTCTTCACCAACTGCAAGACCGGTGAAGGCGTCGACGAGCTGATGCAGCTCATCATGGATATGGCGCTGTTCGACGTGAAGCCGGCAGCCAAGGCTGAAGACACGGTAGCGTAACGCCATGGCATTGCACGAACGCCTGCGAAGGCTCGACGATTATCGGGAGCTCAGTGGCTTCAAGACCGAACCTGCGCAGATGCGTGCTGCCGGCCCGGGAAAGATCGGGGAGCTGCGTCTGGGGTTTACCAGGCGCGGCGACCGGTCGGTCCTCTCAGACCTCTACCGCGTGGCCCCGCTGCTCGTGCAGCAGGCGCTCTACTGGGATGAGGCCATGCCGGAATTGCCGATATGCGCGATCATCTCGGTCGGCGGCGGCATCCTGCAGGGCGACCGCTACACGATCGACATTTCGGTCGGTGAGGGGGCCTGCGCGCAGGTCACCTCGCAGGGCGCGAACCGCATTCACCAGATGGACGCCAACTATGCCTCGCAGCATCAGGAGGTTGTCGTCGGCGCGGACGCGTATCTGGAATATCTGCCGGATGTCACCATTCCCTACCGGGATTCCCGCTTCATCAACGACACGGACCTGATCGTCGATGAGAGCGCCACGGTGATCTATGGCGAGATGATGATGACCGGCCGCAAGCATCACCATGCAAGCGAGCGTTTCGGCCTCGATCTCCTCTCCATGTCGGTCAATGTGCGCCGCCCGGACGGGCGCAAGCTCTTCACCGAGAAGGTGCTGATCGAAAAGGGCAACAACACCGGCGACTTCGCCGCCGTGATGCGCGGCTTCGACGCGTTTGCAAACATCATGTGCCTGACGCCGCCCGAAACGGCCGAGCGCATCAAGGCGCGCATGGACACGAACTGGCCGGATGAGAATCCGCGCGCAATCTCCGGCGTTTCCGCGCTGCCCAACGGGGCGGGGCTGATGCTGCGCGCCGTCGGCATCGAAAGCTACGATGTGCGCCGCGAGGTCAGGCGTTTCTGGAAAGTCGTACGGGAAGAGGCTCGCGGGCGCACACTGCCCGAAGAGTTCCTTTGGCGCTAATCAATCCGTGAGGGGGCTGCTGTGAACGAAAATCGGCAAGGCTTTTTATTTCAGTGCCTGCGTGGCGCAGGGCAGGTGTTCTTCATGGAGAACGCGCTGACGGGCCTGTTGTTCCTGGTGGCGATTGCCTATGCGAGCTTCGCGGGCGGAGACTGGGCGACGACCATCGGCGCGCTTGTCGGTCTGGTGGTGGCAACACTCACGGCAAGGCTGCTTGAGTGCGACGAAGCCTCCATCACGTCCGGCCTGTTTGGCTTTAACGGCATCCTCATCGGCATCGCCATGCCGACCTTTATCACCGCATCGCCGGAACTCTGGTTCTATGTGATTGTCGGGGCGGCCATGAGCACGGTCGTGACCGCCGCCATGGGCGCGACCATCACCAAGAGCTGGGGCATTCCGGGATCGACGGGGCCGTTTGTCCTGACGGGCTGGCTGCTCATGGCGGGCGCTTACGCATTTGGTGCGCTCGACATTTCCAGCGAGCAGCCGAAACTGGTGTCCGACTATGTGCAGGGCGCGGAAGTGATCCCGTCTTCGGTCGAGCTCGTTCAGATCTTCTTCCGGAACATCGGTCAGGTCTTCCTGCTTGGCAACGAGATCAGTGGCGTCATTATCCTCGTTGGTATTCTCATCGCCTCGCGGCCTGCCGGCATCGCGGCAGTGCTTGGCTCTCTGATTGCCATGATCGCCGCCATTGTCCTGCGGGCAGACCCGTCATCGGTCAGCCAGGGGCTCTTTGGTTTCAGTGCGGTGCTCACCGCCATGGCGATCGGCGTGGTGTTCCTCAAGACATCGCCGAAGGTCATTGCCTATGCGCTTCTGGCGACGATTGTGACGGTCTTCCTGCAAGGGGCCTACGATGTGCTTATGTCGCCACTCGGGCTGCCGTCCTTCACGGCCCCTTATGTTCTGACGCTCTATCTCTTCATCGTGCCAAAGAAGCTTCTGGCCCCGCATCCGCACAAGCGTGTGCGCGAGCATCTGGTCGGCAAGGCGGCGGACGCACCGGCGAAGTAGAGAAAACCTGTCTGGCGCACCGCGCCAGCAACGAAGCATCAGGCGCGATGGCCTGACGGTTGATGGCCTGACGGTTTAAGGATTGTCAGGCCATCGTCCTGTTTCAAAACTGCAAGTCCTTTTGCCTGCCGTGGCTTGTTTCCGTCGGCGGGCCACAGGGGGAAATCGTGGATATCACCGTCATCATCTTCCTGCTGGTCTATCTGGCGCTCATGCTCGGCTATCTTCCGGGCTTTCGCGTCGATCGCACAGGTGCGGCGGTGATTGGCGCGCTCGCCATGATCGGTTTCGGACGGATTTCGCCGGAGGCCGCATGGGCTGCCATCGACTACCAGACGTTGGGGCTTCTGTTCGGCCTGATGATCGTGTCGGGGGCCTACACGGTTTCGGGCTTCTACCCCTGGGCGGCAGCAAAGGTCGCTTCGATGCAGGTGTCGCCGCCAGCCCTGCTGGCCATTCTGATCGTCACGGGCGGCGCGCTTTCCTCGGTTCTGACCAAGGATGTGGTCGTGGTGGCCATGACGCCGCTTCTGGTCGCGATCACGCTGTCGCGCGGGCTCAATCCGATCCCGTTTCTTCTGGGCTTCTGCTTTGCCGTCAACACCGGGTCCGTCGCCACGATCCTCGGCAGCCCGCAGAACATGATCGCGGCCCAGACGCTGAACCTTTCCTTTACGGGCTTCATGGAGATCGCGCTCGTGCCTGCGCTCATCTCCCTGCCGGTTGTGTGGGCGACCGTCTCGTGGCTTTACCGCAATCGCTGGACGCTGGACACGGTGTCCGCCGGCCCCGCTACCCCAACCGCAGCCCCCGTCGAGAACCCCCCGCTCGACCGCCTCGAAACGCTGAAGGCAGCGGTGATCACCGTCGCCATCATCGCGGCTTTCGTCTTCACCGACTGGCCGCGCGAAATGGTGGCGATGTCGGCGGCAGCGGTCATGCTCGTCAATCGTCGTGTCGCGTCGAAGGATGTTCTGGGAACCGTGGACGGCAATCTGATGCTGCTCCTCACCGGGCTGTTTGTCGTGAACGCCGCTTTGACGGCGACGGGGCTGCCGGAAAAGGTCATTCACGAATTGCAGGCAGCCGGCATCGACTTTTCCGATCCGGCGACACTCTTTCTGGTCATAACGGGCCTGAGCAATGTGGTCGGCAACAATCCGGCTGTCATGCTTCTGGTGCCGTTCATTCCGCATTCGGGAGAAACGGATGCCCTCGGCGCGGCGCTGGCGCTTGGCACGGGTTTTTCGAGCAACCTGATCGTGTTTGGAAGCCTCGCCGGTATTATCGTCGTCGAGCGCGCAGCCGCTGCTGGTATCAAGATCAGCATGCGGGAATTCTGCCGGGCGGGCATTCCTGTCTCGATCCTGTGTATCGCCCTTGCACTCATCTGGATCGCAATCCTGACATGAGTGGAACGACACAGCTTCTCCAACCGTCGATGAACGACGCCGCCAAAAGTCACATGAGTCAAAGTCGCAGCCATGGATAACCCAATCGCAACACTGGACCGGCCGGGACACCGGGGCGCGCAGATGCGCTACATCGCTCTGGCAAGCCTGACAGGCATCCTGACGGGCGCGGTCGGCTCCGTGTTCCACCTGATGATCGACAGGCTGCAGACCTGGCCTCATCTGCTTTCGGCATATGTGGACGGCGCGTCGCTCGTGGTCGCGGCTGCGCTCATCACCATGTGCATCACGCTGCTGGCGGTTTATGTCGTGCGCCGCTATGCGCCCGAGGCGGGCGGCAGTGGCGTGCAGGAAATCGAGGGGGCGATGCAGGGCCTGCGGGTCGTGCGCTGGCGTCGGGTTCTGCCGGTCAAGTTCTTCGCCGGCATTGCTGCGGTCGGCTCTGGACTGGTGCTGGGCCGCGAGGGGCCGACGATCCATATCGGCGCATCGTTCTCGGCGGCCATAACGGACTTCTTCAAGGTCAGCGAGATCGAGCGGCGGGGCATGCTGGGCGCAGGTGCCGCGGCAGGTCTTGCATGCGCGTTCGACGCGCCTCTCGCGGCTGTTCTCTTCATCGTGGAAGAGACGCGCCGGCAGTTTCCCTACACGTTCCGCACCTATATGGGCGTGATCGTCGCGGCCTTCCTGGCCACCGTCATGACGCAGATCATCGGCGGCACCGCGCCGGACCTGTCCATGCTGGTCGATAGCCCGGCGGTCTGGATGCTGCCTGCCTTCGTTTTGCTCGGCTGTCTGCTTGGCGTCCTGGGCGTCACGCTCAATGCGGGCCTGTTATGGACCAGCACGTTTGCCGCGCGCGTCAATGCCCGCGCATCCTATCTCTTTCCCGCAATCGTGGGGCTGGCCATTGGCGCGCTGTTCATCGTGATGCCGATGGCCGTGACCGGCGGCGACAGTGTCATCAAGTCGCTGGCGGCAGACGGAGCAGGTCTGAAAATCCTGCTGATGCTGGCGGTGCTGCGTTTCGTGACCATGGTCACCAGCTATTCGGCGGGCACGCCGGGCGGCATCTTCGCTCCCATGCTGGCGCTTTCCATGTGTGTCGGTCTCGCCTTTGGTGAGGTCATGACATTCGCCGTGCCGCATGACGCGATGGTTCCGCTGGCCTTCGGCATCGCCGCCATGGGCGGGCTGTTCTCCGCCTCCGTGCGGGCGCCTGTCGTCGGCGTGGCGCTGACGCTGGAACTGACCGGCTCTTACACGATGGTGATGCCGCTGATCGCCACCTGCGTGACGGCCAATATGGTGGCGCAGTGGATTGGCGGGCGGCCGATCTATGATCTGCTCCTCGAAAAGACACTCATGCAGGCCGGCATCGACCCGAGAAAGAAGGGGGAAGACAGCACCGGTCTGGCGTGATGGTTAATTGATTTTCTGAGAAATGAACCCGCATCGGAAATTCCGGAAAAGTCAGAAAAATTCCCAATTTCTCTGCTGATTTTCTGATTTTTACGCGCGTTTTGAGCCGTTTTTCTGAATTCTCGGAATGGGTGAAAATCTGATCGAAACGCGCCGTGAAACGAATTCAGAAAGTATGATGTTTTTCTATTGACGTCATACTTTCTGTTGGTAGCTTGCAGGCTGGCATGAAATTGATTTGAGGGGCATTTGTAGATGAATCGCAGTTTCGCGGGCTGGGCCGGTCTTTTATTCTTTTCAACAAGCTCCCTGATTGCCGGCGCTCCGGCATTCGCCAAGAATGATCTTGTTCTGGCAATCGGCGGCGAGCCGGACACGGGCTACGACCCGCTTCTTGGCTGGGGCCGTTATGGCCATCCGCTGTTCCAGTCGACCCTCTTGCGCCGCGATGCGGATCTGAACACGGTCCCTGATCTGGCGACCGAATGGAAACTGTCCGACGACCGGCTGGTCTGGACCGTGACCCTGCGTCCGGGCGTGGTCTTTTCCGATGGCACGCCGCTCACGGCGGAAGACGTCGCGTTCACGTTCAACGAGGCTGCTTCGGCTGGCGGCGCACTTGACCTGACGGTGATGGAAAAGGCCGAGGCGGTTGACGATCTGACCGTCAGGATCGAACTGAAGCGCCCCTGGGTGACGTTCTCGGAAAACTTCTATTCGCTGGGCATCGTCCCGTCAGACAGTTACGGGCAGGGCTATGCCCGCAACCCGGTCGGGTCCGGTCCCTACAGGCTGGTTTCGTGGACCGAGGGCGAACAGCTCATCGTTGAAGCCAATCCCGATTATTACGGCCCGAAATCACAGTTCGAGCGGCTTACATTCGTCTTCACCGGAGAGGATGCAGGGCTTGCCGCAGCGCGCGCTGGTCAGGTGGACATGGTGTCTGTTCCCGCCCTGATGGCCGATGACATGATCGACGGCTTCAAGCGCCTCCAGGTGATGTCCGTTGACAATCGCGGACTGACCTTCCCGATGCAGGAGCCGGGTGAGGTGAATGCACAGGGAGAGGCCGTGGGCAATGCGGTGACCTCCGATCCCGCCATTCGCCGGGCGATCAATCTCGGTGTGGATCGTGAGCAGCTTGTCGAGGTGGTGCTGAATGGTTTCGGCAGGCCCGCAGCCGGACCGGCCGATGGCATGCCGTGGTCGAACGCCGATGCCGCCGTGACATACGCTCCCGACGAAGCGCGGGCGATGCTGGATGCGGCCGGCTGGCCGGTGGGCGATGACGGCTTTCGCGCGAAGGATGGCGTGAAGGCGGGTTTCAAGATCTATTACCCGGCATCCGATGCGGTGCGTCAGGCGCTGACCGTTGTGGTGGCCGAGCAGCTCAAGGCGCTCGGAATCAACGCGCAGCCCACCGGCGCGTCCTGGGAGCAGATCGAACGGTTCGCCCATCAGGAACCGGTGATGCTGGGATGGGGCAGCCACAGCCCGCTGGAAGTCTACAGCCTCTACAATTCCGACTGGGGCGGCGTGGGTTTCTACAATCCGGGCTATTTCTCCGACACGGTCGTGGACGCGCATCTGGCCGCCGCCCAGCAGGCGGCGACGCTGGAGGCCTCCTATCCCCACTGGCAGGCGGCGGAGTGGGATGGCGAGACCGGGTTTTCGGCGCGCGGCCTTGCCGGCTGGGCGTGGCTCGTCAATCTGGACCACATCTATTTCACGAATGAGTGCCTCGATATCGGCAAGACGCAGATTGAGCCACACGGGCATGGCTGGCCGATCACATCCATGATCGATCAGTGGGCCTGGACGTGTGACTAGGCCTTTAGCGCAATCTCTCGCTGTCGGGCTGGCCTACAGGCTGGGGCGGCTCGCCGTCGTGCTGCTGCTGGTCGCGGCAGTGGCGTTTTCGCTGGCGAAAATCTCTCCCATCGATCCGGTCAACGCTTATCTCGGCGATGACATTGCGCGGGTCGGGCCGGAACAGAAGGCGCTGATTGCGGAGCGGTGGGGCCTGAACGAGGCCCCGCTGACGCAGTTCGTTCGATGGGCGCAGAACATTCTCCAGGGCGATCTCGGCTATTCGATGATCTACAACGCCCCGGTTTCGGAGGTGATCGCCAGCCGCTTCTGGACCTCGCTTCCGCTCGTCGGGCTGGCGTGGCTTCTGTCCGGCATTCTGGGTTTTGCGCTGGGTGTCGTGGCCGGCGCGAATTCCGGGTCGTGGATCGACCGGGTGATCCGTGTCTATGCCTATGTTCTTTCCTGCGCGCCGACCTTCTGGATCGCGATCCTTCTGCTGCTCGCCTTTGCTGTCTTTCTTGGATGGGCGCCGGTGTGTTGCGCGGGGCCAATCGGTGTCGTGCCGGAGGACGTCACCTTCTCAGACCGGCTGCGCCACCTCGCCCTGCCGCTGGCGGCGCTGACCGTTTTCGGCGTTTCGCAGGTGGCGCTGCACACGCGCGCCAAGATGATCGAGATCCTCAACCTCGATGCCGCGCTCTATGCCCGCGCACAGGGCGCGACGAAGCTGGACATCGTTCTGAGGCACGGGCTGCGCAATGCCGCGCTTCCCGCCGTGACCATTCTGTTTGCCTCTCTGGGAGAGTTGTTTGGCGGCTCCATTCTGGCGGAGCAGGTCTTCTCCTATCCGGGGCTCGGGCAGGCGACGGTTGCCGCCGGCATCAAGGGAGACGTGCCGCTGCTTCTGGCGATCACGCTTTGCCTGACGCTGTTCGTCTCCGTGGGCAACATGATTGCGGACATGCTGTACCGCCTCGTCGACCCGCGCATTCGCGATGGCGACCTTTTGACGGGAGGCGATCATGGCTGAGCTCGGTGAGCGGCAGAGCCTTGAACCGCTGATTCTTCCGCGCATGGACAACCGTGTTCGCTCATTCGCCGCCGCTGCGGTGTGCCTGTTTTTGATCCTGTTGATCCCGGTGGCAGCGCTCATGGCTGGAAGTGCGGGCGTCGCGCCGGACTTCACGGCACGCCTTGTCCCGCCGGACTGGGCCCACTGGTTCGGTACGGACCAGATGGGGCGCGATATGTTTGCGCGCACCGCCAAGGCGCTGACAACCAGCCTCTGGGTCGGCCTGTTCGCATCGGCCTGTTCCGTCCTCATCGCAGTCGTGATGGTTCTGGTTTCAGCTGCGTCCGGCCGCTGGATGGATGCGCTGGTGTCGCTTGCAATCGACGCCACGATCGGTCTTCCGCATCTGGTGCTGCTGATCCTGATCTGCTTTGCGCTGGGCGGCGGGCCTTTCGCGGTGACGCTCGCCCTGGCGCTGACGCACTGGCCGCGTCTGGCGCGCATCCTGCGTGCGGAGGTCATGCAGATAAAGCAGGCGGACTACATCATTTCGGCCCGCCATTTCGGAAAGTCGTGGGCGGCCATCGCAGTGGGCCATGTTCTGCCGCAGCTGGTGCCGCAGATGCTGGTGGGGTTCGTCCTGATGGTTCCCCATGCGATCCTGCATGAGGCAAGCCTGACCTTTCTCGGCTTCGGCCTTGAGCCGACTTCGCCGGCCATCGGCGTGATGCTGGCCGATTCCATGCGCTATCTGACTGCCGGAAAATGGTGGCTTGGCCTGTTTCCGGGGCTGTGCCTGCTCCTGTTCGTTCTGTGCTTCGATGCGGTGGGCAACGGGTTGCGGCTGATCTTCGACCCGAGAACGGCGCAGACATGACGCTTCTTTCCTTCAGCGGCTTCGGCCTGTCGTTTCGGCGCTATCATGGGCTTCTCGCCTCCTGCGAGACGCCGGTTCTCAACGACATTGCCTTCACCATCGGGCGCGGGGAGGTGGTGGCGCTTGTCGGTGCGTCCGGTAGTGGCAAAAGCCTGATCGCACATGCGGCCTTCGGCATTCTGCCGCCCAATGCCCGCATGCTTGGGAGCATTCGTCTGGACGGCCAGCCGGTGGACGAGCGCACTCTCCCCGCATTGCGTGGCCGGCGCATGGCGCTCGTGCCGCAATCCATCAGCCATCTGGAGCCGCTGGCGCGGTGCGCGAAGCAGTTGCGCTGGGCGGCGCGGCGGGCAGGGCGGCCCACTGACAGGGAGACGCTTGCGCGCCATCTTGAGGCTTTCGGGCTGGATGGAGGTGCGGCAAAAGCCTTTCCTCACCAGCTTTCCGGCGGCATGGCGCGCCGCATGATGATGGCCATTGCGACAGTTGGTGACGCGGATCTGCTCATCGCCGATGAGCCGACCAGCGGGCTGGATGACGGGAACGCCGAAATCGTGCTGTCGAAACTGCGGGGGCTGGCGGATCAGGAGAAGGGCGTGCTTCTGATAACGCATTCGCTGGCTGCCGCGCTGCCCTATGCCGACCGGGTGTGCCTCATCCGCAATGGAAGGATGGAGGGCGAGGAGGCGGCCTGCGCGTTTGATGGCGCGGGAGAGGGCTTGCGCAGCGCATACGCCCGCGCCCTGTGGCAGGCCCTGCCGCAGAACGGCTTTCAGGTGGCGCAACATGCTTGAAGCAAGGGATGTCTGTTTCTCCTATGGCGCGGCAGGGCGCGTGCTCGATCATGTGAGCCTTGCGGTCCGCCCCGGCGAGGTGGTCGGCCTCACGGGCAGGTCCGGGGTCGGCAAATCGACACTGGGGCGCATTCTTTCAGGTCACTACCGGCCGTTGTCCGGGCGGGTCACCATCGACGGTGAGCCGCATGCGCGCGGGTTCAATCCGGTTCAGTATCTTTCTCAGTCGCCAGCCTTCTCGGTTGATCCGCGCTGGACTGTCGGCAGGGTCATCAGCGAGGCTTGGCGTCCTGACGAAGCCATGCTGCGCGCCTTCGGCGTCTCAGAGGCGTGGTATGACCGCTATCCGCATGAAATCTCCGGCGGGGAGCTGCAGCGGGTCGCCGTGCTGCGCGCGCTTGCGCCTGGCACGCGCTATCTCGTTGCCGATGAGATATCCGCACCGCTCGATCCCCTCACGCAGGCGCAGATCTGGATGGCCCTGCTAGCGCATGCGCAGAAAAACGGGCTTGGGATGCTTGTTATCAGCCATGACATGCCCTTGCTTCGCCGCATCGCAGACCGCATTCTCGACCTGTGATTTTCTTCCGCCCGTCAGCCTTTTCCGGCATGGCGGCTTTACCGTGAATGAGGGCGAGCAATGCGACGCATAACCGTTACGCTGGATGACGACCTGATGGATGAGCTCGATCAGGTCGTGCGTGAGCGCGGTTATCAGAATCGATCGGAGGCGATTCGCGACCTGACGCGGCAGGGCATGCAGCAGACCCTTTTGAAAACGGGGTCGCAGAAAAGCTGCATCGGCGTTCTGAGCTATGTCTATGACCATGAGGCGCGGGATCTGGCGAAGCGGCTGACCAACGCGTTTCATCATGCCCACGAACTCTCGGTCGCGAGCATGCATGTGCATCTCGACCATGACCGATGCCTTGAAATCAGCATCCTCAAGGGGCTGCCGGACGATGTTAAGCGGCTTGCAGAGCATGTGATTGCCGAACGGCATGTCATGCATGGAAAGCTCAGCCTCATTCCGAATTCATCAGAAGACTGAGGTGTTTCAGAGCTGACGGACGGCTTCTTCGCGAGAAGTGTGCGTTGACTTGAGATGATTGGAGGCGCTGAAGGGGAGTGGTGCCCAGACGCGGATTCGCTTTATCACCATAGCACATTGAAATTAAACGGGAAATTACAATTCGCTATGATCCCGTTACCGTGGTCGTTACCGTGGTTTGGAAATTTTGTCCATCCCCTTGATAGCATGGACAACTGAATCTCCGATGTGGAGTTTTCTTTGACGAACCGAACATTCGACTTTGATTGTCGTGGATTTTGCTTCGTCGACGCTCTCGATCGCATCCGACGGAATGGAGGACATAAGGGCTTCTACAGGGTAAGCCTTAGCCACTGCCACTACGGTGTGCTTCGCATGGGATTTGGAACCCAGCGGGTTTCCTTTGCCACCCTCAATGTTGATGAAGGGTACTTCGATCTTGATCGGTCTACCGCCGAGGGTTGCAATGGGGGCAACATCGGTCTGGTCATCATTAGGAATGAGCGGCATTGCCGCCAGACAGTAAAATGAAGCCGGCAATGATGTTTGCAGCTCCGTTCGCATCGATGCTCCTCCAGCAGCGCTAGCTCTCCGAAATCAGGGGATTGATGCAGAGGGAAAGCCATTCTGTCAACGGCGGAGGGGCGTCAATCCCTCGCGGGGCCAGCCGGTGAACTGCCCCGGGTGAACTGGTTCACACCCATTGCGGAAGATTGCACATCCGAAACGGAGCCACGCGAAGTACCAAAGGAGCTTCGCAACCAGTTCATCGCCGAGAAGCTGGTCGAGGGCGTTTCGCCATCAGCCATTTCGCAGGCGCTGCAAATCAAGCGTTCGGCAGTCGAGAGGGTAAGCCACAAGCTTTCACAGGAGACGCTGGAGGTTCACAGAGCCAAAGCCGGATAAACAATCCCTATTGGCTCAATGCAGGGCGCGGTCTGTCGGCTGCGCCCTTTTCTATGTCAAAATCAGCAGACAGTTTTAGCGTTCATACCGCTGAATGCACCCGGCACGATCCTACTGTGTTTAGAGTCAGAATGAGTAGGACAATGCAGCCGGATATGCTTTCCAAACCCGCGCCCCAGTCGAACGTCACACCCGTCTGGCTCTTGGCCTTCTCCCTCTTGGCGAGAGGCTTCCCGATGTAAGTGAGGGCGCTCAAATCATCGTTCACCATGGCCTCTCTTAACGAAGTCGAGGATGCAACTCGGGGCTGCTCTAATCCCCGCAAACTGGAGCGCTTTTGGTTAGAGTTTTCCGCTTAGGGTTCTCTGGCTGGGATGGAGCGAAGAGCGATGACGGCATCGAAGTTACCGGACGCGCAGAAGGCGTTCATTCTGAAGCAGGGCGATGACGGCGTGCCCGTGGCAGAGATCTGCCGAAAGGCCGGAATCAGCCAGGCGACGTATTTCAACTGAAAGAAAAAGTATGCTGGACTGTTGCCAGACGAGATGCGCCGACTGAAGGCCCTTGAGGACGAGAACAGTCGGCTGAAGAAGATCAGTCGCTGACCTGACGCTCGATCGCGAGATGCTGGTGGACTGGGGGATGTCGATCAGACGGGCCTGCAAGGCACTGAAGTTCGACACCTCTACTTACCACTACAAGTCCCGTCGCACCGGCCAGGCTGCGCTGCGCGAAGCGAACGGCCCTTTGCTGACATTCACCCACTGATAACGTGCTGCGATGCAGTCCGCCAAAGCAGCCATTCATTGCGATCGCAAACTCCATTGCGGTGAGGCGTCGGCAATGCGGACCTAGCTGCCGTTCGGTATCATAGCGGTAAGTGCCTGCCTTGGACGGGGGAAGGAGACTGGCAGCTTCCAGTGAAATATCATCGATAGCAGCCCGGACGTGCAGTCGCATGAGCCGAGTTTTTTGTACTGGTCAGCGAAGACGATGCCACAGGTATCCGCACGCTTAGGAAGCAGAACTTGTTGCTGGCAAAGAGGCGAGGACGCGTTCGAACTTCTCAGTGAAGTTGGACACCAGCGGAGCAGCAATCCACTTCTGCCACGCGATGTGAGCAAGTGAGCCCGAGGCCTGCAGACGTTCGGAGAACAGCGGTCGCACCGATGCCGCTGGCAACAAGTATGCGGCATGAAGCACGCAGTCGGATGTCCAACGCACTGCCATAACGTAGTCGGCCTCGAGCTTGTTTGGTCTGAGAGACACCCGCGGGAACGGCCCATCTGTGCCAAGCACTCTCGATTTGACTTCGATCTTGCCGATCGGCGCGACGACGTCGTGGCCAGCGGTGTTGCGACTGGTGATTTTGCCACCTGTAGCCAATGCCGTCAGGAGTTCGGAGAGTTTATCGAGGCTTATCGCCTGATGGCGCTTGAAACATTCGCTGTCGCGAAGAATGGATTGCATCTCAAGAGCATCGCGATGCAGCTCGTCGGTCGTAAAAGTCATGAATAACTCTATGAAGGAAACAAGTCAGTCACCCGGGCGAACGGCTGCCGATGCTCTGAGTGGCGGCGCACCTTGCGACGGATGACCTCACCCACGTCAATCTGTCGATTGAGCGCATGGTATATATCGGTGCCGTCCATCATAATAAGGCGCTTGGCCGTAAAGGCGTCAAAGCTCTGATCGGAATATCCACCATAACTGACGTAGAGACCTCGGGTCCAGTCCGGCCGCTCCTGCAGCTTGCCTTGGAAGGCATGCAGCATGGCACCGTTGGTTGGCTTCGTGTGCCACTTCGCCTCAATTATATACGTGGTGCTGTCATGGTGGAAACTACCGTCGATCTGCTCGCTCTTCGTCGCGAACGATGCATTGGGGTCGAGCCCCCAAACGTCGAACCATTTCTTCAAGAAGCGCTCGAACGACAAGCCACGCCGATGCGGCTGCTCATCCATGGCCATGAGCGCCAAGAACTCCTGTTCGAGAGCGGCTAGAACCCCACCGCTCGGCTTAGCTGCGGCAGGTGCCGATGGTGATACTGCCGCTTTGGCCTGCGCGCTGCCGATACGCGTGCCGCCCAAGCGCTCGATCAAAGCGTTGAGCCGATCCAAGGCTTGCGGCACGGTATCCGCCTGACCGGGATACTCTTTTGCCAGGTAACCTACCCGCCATTCCCACAGGCCGGGTAGAGCCTTCAGAATCGCTGCGCGCTGCCCTTTCTGCATGAAAGTGCGAAGCCGCTTGCCCTTACTGTTGCCGTTGTCGGAATAGACGTCGTCATAAATCTCGATGCCAACGTCATCTCGGAAAAAGTCCGCATAGGTCGCGTTGGTGAAGTCCATCACATATCCATCACCAAACAGATCGGCGATAAGCTTGAGATCCACGGACTTGATTGAGTCGACCATCGAATCGCCTTGTCTATCCTTGAGCCGCTGATTTTGACCCGCATATGGACCGCTATGCAACTCCGACTAAGCAGGTCCCCAACCTGCTCGCTACCGCGATATTGACCGGCGGCGGGCACGACGAATGGCAGTTATGGGAATGTGACGAGCGGGTCTTTGATGACCGAAATGGGGTCGAAAGCGGATAGGAGGAGTGTAGCAGCCGACTGTCCGATTGGGCTCTCAACCGGACATGCGGTGGATAGCGGATTAGCGCCTAGTTGACGCCAACCTTCGCCGCTCACGGCCCAAAGCCGCCATCTGGAAGCAACTTCAGGCGCCCCGGTTGCACCCTAAATTCCAGACATTCAGAGCAGAAACCAAATCGGAGGCTAGGGCTGAGACTCAATCATAGCCAGAATGCGACGAGTGTTGCGAGGGCGACAGCGGACAGGAAGTTCCTGGCGAGTTTGTCGTAGCGAGTTGCGACGCGTCGGAAGTCCTTCAGGCGGCAGAAGGCGTTTTCGATGAGATGGCGGCTCTTGTAGCGTCTGGTGTCATACCGGATGGCGCGCTTGCGGTTTGACCGGCCCGGTATGACCGGGACAATGTGAGATTGGCGCAGGTGCTTTCGCAGGCTGTTTGCATCATATCCCTTGTCGGCCAGCAGATACCTTGCTCCCTTCAGTCCGGCCAGCAGATGGGGCGCTACCGGGCTGTCTGCCGCATTGCCTCCGGTCAGCATGAACGCAAATGGGCGACCGATCACGTCGGTAAGGGCATGGATTTTCGTGGTCTGCCCGCCCCGCGAGGGCCCGATAGCCTGATTTTTCGCCCCCCTTTACCGCCGTGCGCCGAGCGGTGCGCCTTGACGTAGGTGCTATCGATGGACGTGCTCTTCGTCACCGCCCCGGATGTCGCAAGCGCCTCGACCAGATCGATCCAGAAGCGTTTTCGTGACCATCTGTTGAAGCGGTTGTAGATCGTGGTCGAAGGCCCGTAGTCTTTCGGGCAATCGCACCACCGGTAACCCACCTTGAGAACATGGATGATGCCGGAGATTACCCTGCGATCATCGACCCTGCGGGCTCCGCCCTTGTTCGCCGGAACAAGCGGTTCAATCACCGCCCATTGTTCATCCGACAGCCAAAACAGATGTCCCATCCAAGCCTCCAAATCACTGATTTGGCAAACTGAATCTGATTTGCTGCGTCAAATCAATGCTATCAACGGGTTTTGACCCTAACCTATTGTTCCACCTCCGCGTTGACTGCAATATACTACTCAGAGACTGCGGAGGAGTTTGGCAGTTTGATTAATAATGACGTGCTGGATTGTGCTCGCCAAGACCTTCTGGATCGAGTTAGAGCTCTGGATCGCGTACTGCTCGCAGATGTAATCCGGAGAGATTTCTCATTCGAGCAGATTAGAGCTGGGGTCAACGCTGCGCAGATCCGCGATTGGATCACACCACTGCTCGGCGGGGACATCAATTGTGCAGCCATTTATCGGCTCACCGTGAATAACCAAGATGGCGCAGACAGCCTGAGGCTAGCCTTTGAAGATTACGTGCCTCCAGGCGGTGTCAAGCTGACTCGAAACAACAGAGTGCTTGGAAGCAGAACCGTCTATGTTGGTAGTTCAAGAAAAATCAGGCAGAGGCTTCCTCAGCATTTGAACGACTGTTCGGCAGGAACGTATGCGCTGAAGATGCACCTGTGGTGTCCCAATGCAGAAAATAGACTAAACGTGGAAGTCACTGTCGTCCGTGGCGAAGTAGACCAAGCCCTTGTTCAGGACCTTGAGGATGCTCTTTGGGCGAGATCGCGACCGATGTTTGGTAAGATTGGCGCACGCTAGAGAACGGCCCATACCAGTCATTCACCTGCTGATATGCCGCTACGCTGTGGCCCACCGAAGCAGCCATTCGTTGCATCTGCAAAGACGGCTGGCCACCAGACGGCGGCAATGTGGGACTTTTCGGTAATTCAGCTATCGGCTAAATGAACACCATCAACAGTTAGTAACAGGCCCAGTTTTGGCTATTCTCATTTCGTTCGCAGGCTTGCCGGGAACTGGTAAAAGCACAATTTCACGCGCTGTCGGTCGCGACGGGGGCCGTATATCTAAGGATTGACGAGATCGACGCCGCGATCTGGGCGATTGATCCTGACCGAGACATAGGCCCGGAAAGCTGCCATATTGCAGCAGCCCTTGCGGCCTCGAAACTTGATCTAGGGCATACGACAATCATTGATTGCGTAAACCCTTGGGAGATCACACGCGAGATATTCACGGCTGCCGCAAAGCGGTCCAAGGCTAGATTTCTTGGCGTTGAAGCCATTTGCTCTGACACGGTGATGCATCGGGCGAGGGTCGAAGGGCGCGAGATGGACGTGCCCGGCCTCGAAAAGCCTGATTGGCAAAAGGTGCTGTCCCGCGACTACACGCCATGGGCTGCGGCAGATGTAAAGCTCGACATGGCAGGGCTTTCTGTCCCGGACGCTGTGGCAGAAATCGAGCGGCATCTCTAAGGCCGCTTTGGGCCCCAATCTGACATGCGGCAGTGTAGCGGACTAGCGCCTTTATGAAAACCAACCTTCGCCGCTCACGGCCCATGGCGGACCTTCCCAACCAGTGCGGTGAACAGCTGAGTTTTATAAACCCTCAACCTGAATTCCATTCTCCGCCAGCCAATCTTTTCTCCAACGCCAGTCTGGCAAATGCTGCTCCACCTTGACCCAGAAATTTGCGGAATGATCTGGGTGATAAGCATGTGCCAATTCATGCACCACAACGTACTGGGCGATGCGTGGTGGCAAGAGTATAGCTTTCCAGTGAAACGAAACGCGACCGTCTGAACCGAAAGACCCCCATCTGAAGCCAAGGTCTTGAACTTTGACCTCTTGCACGGTTACACCCATCCGCTTGGCAAGCTCGGTGACCTGCTTTTCGAACCATTGCTGGGCTCTTCGCGTGTACCATGAGACAAAGATGTCACGTCCCCGGTGGATAGAACTGCGTCGCAGGCAGAGCCGGCCATTCTTTAGACTGAGATCTACAAGCTGGTTATCGACAAGACGCAGCCGATAACTCCGGCCAAGGTACAAGAAGCCTTCACCCTCAACGAATTCCTTCCTTGGAGCACGTTGTTGCAGCCTTGCTTTCTCTTCGACTTTGGTGTGGACCCAGACCAACTTCTCCTCAACGAAGCTGACCAGTTGATCCACGGGCACGGTCGAAGGAGCCACGATCGACAGGTCTCCGGAACGTTCCACTGTGATCTGAATGGTCTTGCGGCGATCACTACGATGAACATCGAAGGCAAGACCATCAATCTCCAATCGATGCTCGCTCGCTCGAGCGGGCTTTCCTCCAGTTCGGATTGGCGTCATGGGCAGCTTGGACATCAGGCCGCTCGCAGTTTGCCATCATTGGCTTTTGCCTGCTGCATCAGCTGATCAGCGAGGGCTTCCGCATCGTCGACACCGAACCCTTGGATCTGCGCGTCGAAAATGATTTCGAAGATCTCCGATCTGAGGCTTTCCTGATCCGCCATCTTGAAGCTACTCCACAATGAGCGGTTTGCGCTGATTTCCTCAATGATCCTATCCACCACACGGCGTGTCACTTCGTGCAAAGCTCGAAGCTGGTCGGCCGAGGTGGTTTGATCTGCAGAACTCGCCGCCAGGACGGTGCGGAGGAAGGGCAGATAAAGCTCGGGAATGTCCAGTGTGGTTTCATCACCATCGCTGGCTTCAGCACGAAGTTCGTCGATGATGGCTTGCAGATGCTCGATGATTTTGTCCCACTGCTCGCCAAAACCTTTCAGGATATCGTTTAGCCGTTCGGACATTTTCCTGAAACGGACCGGGTCCGTTTCGAGGTTCTTGCGTATGTGAGATCGGATCGCGTGTTCCATTTCCGAGGCCTTGGCTCGGTTACCTGCGGCTTGCCCGACTTGATTTTCGAATTCCGCATCCGTCAATTGCACGGGCGGAATTTTCGGGTCAATGCCGAGGGAAATGACGTGATCGTCGATCCGCTTTCGCACTTTGGCACCGATATCCGCTCCTATGACTGGCATGTCGCGATATCGATTGCGGGCGCGTGCTTGCAAGTATGCAAGCCTCTTGGCGTCTCGAACAAAGGGCAAACCCTCAGGGCGAGGCAGGATGAGCTCAAGTGATTTCAGGAAATCCTTGAGCTTGACGGTAAACTCCGCTCTGGCCTTCTCTGTCGAAAGCACCTGAAGACAGTCCTCATCATTCGAAAGGTCATCTAGGCCGGCGCGTCGGAAGATGTCTGCAACACGAATATGCCGATGTGTTGCGGCTCGCCCAAAGTGTCTTCATTGCGCAAGTCAGGGTTGTTGAGGCCATGGAGCAACATGTTCATCTTGGCGATCGACCAAACAGTACCCGCGAATTCCTGGCCGAAGAGGTTGGCCTTGCTCCCGTCCTGACCATTCTCATCGATGTACTCCTTGGCCGCGATGAGCATACCACCCGACCCGCAGCAGGGGTCATAGATGTCATGTTCGAGGGTTGGCTTCAAAAGGCGAACCATCATACGGACGACTGAACGGGGGGTATAAAACTCTCCCCCCTTCTTGCCGGCGGAATCCGCGAATTCCCCAATGAGGTATTCATATGCGGCCCCCAGAAGATCGGGAAACTCGAAATCCTCATTGCAAAGGCGAATTTCGCCGAAGTGGTTGATCAACTGCCGGAGCTTCTGATCACTGATCTTGCTTTGGCCGACCTTTCGGGTGAAATCGATGTGGTCGAGAACTCCTGCGAGCGCACTGTTCTCGGATTCAATACCGCCAAGCGCCTTGTTGAGTTTGTCGCCGATGTTTTCATGAGCTTCATCAATGAGATATCTAAAGCGAGATTGAGCGGGCACCCAGAATGCGCCTGTCTTTCCGTACCAAACCTTATTCTCGGCATCATATGTTGCTTGCTCTTCAGATGCGCCTTGCTCCATGCGCTTCTTGATAACGTCGTTTCGCGCCTGATCGAACACGTCAGAGCATCTTTTCAGGAACAGCATCCCGAAGATGTATTCCTTGAATTCCGACGCATCCATTTTTCCGCGAAGAATGTCGGCTGCGCCGAATATGCAGATGAAATCGTCGTTCATTGCAGCCGCAGAAAACGACGCGAGAGCGGCCATTCATTCATCGAACCGGGATCACGAGTAAGTCACGGGTCAAAGCCGTCGCCTTTGCCTGCGGCTTCGAGGGGCATGATGGAAGACTGATGCCAACCGAAGCCAGCGTTCGAGAACGGATTTCATAAGTCGATCACACAAATTCGATCATCAGAATCCTGTTTTCGACTGATTGCCTGCTGCGGTCCGCATCTGCAGGAATGCCTCAACCAAGATATCAGCTAGCGAAGGAGGAGACGTAATGTGGAGGGTCGGAATCGACGTGGGCGGCACGTTCACAGACCTGTTTGCCTGGGAAGAAAACACCGGCAAGCAAGTTACCGCCAAGGTTCTTACGACGAAACAGGATCGGTCAATTGCGGTTCTTGAATCCATCAAAGAGGCCGGGATCGAGATTTCGGATATCTCGTATCTGATGCATGGCACGACGACGGCAACGAATGCACTGATTGAACGCAGCTACCCGGACGCAGCCCTCATTACCACCGAGGGATTCCGCGATACAATCGAGATCGGGCGTCAGCACCGCCAGAATCTCTATGATCCCTACCAGACCAAGCCGAAGCCGGTCATCAAGCGCCGCTACCGCTATACAGTGCCCGAGCGCACCAATGTTCACGGACAGACCGAACGCCCGCTGGATGTGGGCGCGGCACGCGATGTGGCGCGCAAGATCCGGGATGCCGGCATCCAATCGGTCGCCATTGGTTTCATCAACTCTTACGCCAGCGGCGCGCATGAAGAGCAGATGCGCGACATGCTGCGCCAGGAATGTCCCGACGTGCATATCGTCCTATCGTCGGAAACGCGCCCGATCTTCCGGGAGCACGGCCGCTTTGTGACGACCGCTGTGCGTGCCGCCTGTATGCCTGTCATGGTCAAATACATGGACGACCTAGAAAAGCGCCTCGGCGCCAGCGGGTTCACCGGTAAGCTATTGATCCTGAAAAGCAGCGGCGGTGTCATGTCGGCCGAAGCGGCGCGCCATCACCCAGAAGACATGCTGGAATCCGGCCCGGCCGGCGGTGTGGCCTATGGTAGCTATCTGACCCAGCAAAGCGGCTTCGACCGCATCCTGCACACCGATGTCGGCGGCACCAGCTTTGACGTGTCCATCGTGGAAGACGGCAAGGGCCTGATTACCCGCGATCACGAATTGGAATGGGAGGTCCCGATCGTGGTGCCGATGCTGGACATTCACAGCGTCGGTTCGGGGGGCGGTTCGATCGGCTGGGTCGATGCCGGCGGCAGCCTTCGTGTCGGCCCGAAGAGCGCCGGTTCCGAGCCAGGTCCAGTCTGCTATGGCCGGGGCGGCACGCAGCCGACGATCACCGACGCCAACCTGATCCTCGGCCGGCTTGACCCCACCTTGAACGGCAAGCTGGATCTAGACCTCGAAGGTGCCGAGGCCGCCATGCAGAAGCTGGCCGACCAGATCGGCCTGCCGATGCTGGAGACGGCCGAAGGCATGATCCACATCGGTTGCGAATACATGGCGCAAGCCGTCAAGAAGGTGCTGATTGCCCGCGGCCGCGACCCGCGTGACTTCGTCTATGCCAGCTTTGGCGGTGCCGGTGCGCTGGCGGCCTGTTTCGTGGCCCGTTCGATGAACATTCCGAAGGTCATCGTGCCGCCCCATGCCGGCGTGGCCTCAGCCTTTGGCGCCACGGTCATGGATCTGCGGCAAGACATTGAACAGTTCTACTACTCGCCGGTGAAAGAGGCTGATTTGGACCGCGTGAATGCGATCCTGGACGATCTCGAGGCGCGAGCGAAAAGGGAACTGGTTGCGCAGGGCTTTACCTACGAGGCCGAAATCCAGATCAGCCGCAGCGCGCAGATGCGCTATGTCGGGCAGTCCTACGAGGTGGATACACCTCTGCCGAATGGCCGGCTGACCGCCGAGCATTTGCCGGGCATAGAGGACGCGTTCCACGGCGTTCACCTCCAGGAATTCGGCGTCAGCTCGGACGATTTCGCGCCCGCCTTCGTATCCTTCAGTGTGACCGCAATCGGCGGGATGGATGATCCGCCCCCGGTCGAGCCGCACTATTCGACCGATGACAGCGTCGCCCTGAAAGGCCGTCGCACAGTCTATTTCGACGGCGAATGGCATGACTGCGAGGTCTATGACGGCGAGGCCCTGACCACGCATCACCACATCAGCGGACCAGTGATCGTCGAATACGACCACGCCTGCACCGTGCTGCCGCCGCGAACGCTTGCCCATGTGAACGCGATGGGCGCGCTTATTATCGACATCGAAATCTGAGGAGGGGAGGCCATGGATCACAACAAGACCGAAACCGACATCGACCCGATCACCTTCGAGGTGATGCGCAGCATTTTCGAATTCGCCTCTGACCGGATGGCGACGGTGATGCAGAGGTCGTCGTTCTCGCCGATCCTCGCGGACATGCTGGATTTTTCGAACGCCATCTATGACGCGGATCTGCAACTGCTCAGCCAGGCGGCGAACTGCCCAGTCCACCTTGCCGCGATGAAGTTTTCGGCCGAGGAAGCCGTCAAGGGCATCGGCGCCGCGAACATCCACGAGGGCGACGTGCTGGTGCTTAACGACCCTTATCGGGGCGGGACGCATATCAACGACATCACCTTTACCAAGCCGATCTATTTCAGGAAGGAACTGATCGGCTATGCGGTCAGCCGCGGGCACTGGATGGATCTGGGCGGCGGCGGCGCCGGTGGCCAGGCCTTCAGCACCCATATCGCCGCCGAGGGTCTGCGCCTTCCGCCACTGAAGATCTTCAGCGAGGGTAAGCTGAACGAGGATCTGATGGCGATTATCCTCAATAACACCCGCACGCCGCATTTCATCAAAGGCGACACGCAGGCGCATCTGGGCGCGCTTTTGGCCGCGGAACAGGAAATGCAGCGTGCCTGCGAGCGGTACGGCGCTGATACGGTTCGCGCCGCGATGAAGAGAATCCAAGCCTACACTGAAAAGATGGTGCGCGAGAGCATTCGCAGCATTCCCGACGGTGTGTATGAGGCCGAGGATTACGCGGATACCGACGGGATCACGCATGAGAAGGTGCGGGTCAAGGTCGCGCTGACGGTCAAGGAAGATCAGATTACGGTGGACTTCGCCGGGACCGATCCGATGTGCCAGGGTGCGATCAACTCGCCCAAGGCAAACACGATGTCGGCGGCGCTGTATTCGTTGCAGTTTTTCTTGGCCCCCGAGGCTCCGCAGAACCAGGGCCTGTTCAACCCGATCGAGGTGATCTTGCCCGAGGGCTGTTGGCTGAACGCCACTTGGCCCGCGCCCACCATCGGTTGTACCACGTTGACGGCAGCCAAGATCACCTCGGCGATCTGGCAGGCGCTGGCCAAGGCGATCCCGGAACGTGTGACCGGCTCGACCTGCGCCGATGCCAACTGGTTCGTGGCAAGTTACGTGGACAAAGACGGCAAGACCGACGTGTTTTCGGACCTGCCGGCGGGCGGCTGGGGCGGAACTCCATATTCGGACGGCATGAACGTGACCATGGATCCCTTGGGGAACTGCATGAACATGGCGGCCGAGACGGCCGAGCTGTTCTTCCCCATCGCCTATGAGGCGTTCGAGCTGCGCAAGGATTCGGCCGGTGCTGGCAAGTATCGTGGCGGGCTGGGCTCGGTCTTCAAGGTGCGCTTCTTCGGTGGGGGCGAGCTTGGCATGGAAACCTCGCGCACGCTGTCGGGCAGTCCGGGCGCAGCCTGCGGGCTGTCCAGCGCCGTGCAGCGGTCCAGCCACATCCGTGCGGACGGCAGGATCGAGGTGATCGGCGGCATCGACGATGACGGCAATTGGCACAACCCGCTGCTGGCTTCGCACAAGTTCGGCGCAAACGAGACCTTCATGTTTGAAAGCACCGGCGGTGGCGGTTGGGGCAACCCCAAGGCCCGCTCAGTCGAAGAGGTGGTTGAGGACGTGCTGGACGAATACATCAGCATCGACGCGGCGCGCGACATCTATGGCGTCGTGATCGACCCGGCGACGATGACCGTCGACCAGGTGGCGACCAGTAGCTTGCGCGGCTGACCCGCACAACCATGCAACAGGAACAGGGCGGCCTGCCGCCTTGTTCCGGCCGCCCGCACCATCGGACCGCGCCGACCCGACGAGGATTGCCCTATGAAATTTCGCGCCTCCCCGCCCCTGAAGCCAAGCCACTGGCAGACCTCGGTGCCAGCCGCGACCTCCTGCCACGCGCTCCAAGGCAACCATCATGCCGATGTCGCCATCGTCGGCGGCGGATTTGTCGGGCTGTGGACGGCCCTGACCATCCGCGAACTTGAACCCGATTGCCGCGTCGCCATCATCGAACAGCATCTTTGCGGCAGCGGCGCCTCGGGACGTAATGGCGGCTTTGCGATGTCATGGTGGCCCAAGATCGGCACGCTGCGCGCGCTGTGCGGCGATCATGAGGCGCGGTTTCTGGGCCAGCAGTCTGAAAAGGCTATCCTTGATCTGGGCGAATTCTGCGCTCGTCATGGCATCGACGCGCATTTCACGCAAAAGGGCTGGCTCTGGACGGCGACCAGTCCGGCGCATATCGACACGTGGGATGGCACGCTGGCTGCATGTGCGGCGCTTGGCGCAGAGCCTTTCCAGCGCCTTTCGGGGGAGGAGGTGCGCCGCCGCACCGGTTCGCCCACCCATCTGGCCGGCGTGTTCGAGGCCTCGAATGCCACCGTCCAGCCCTACGCCCTGGTGCAGGGGATACGCCGCGTGGCGCTGGATACCGGCGTAACCATTTTTGAGAACAGTCACATCCATCGGATCGAACCCGGTGCGCCCGTGCGCCTGATCACCGATGGCGGCACGCTGGACGCGGACCGGGTCGTGCTGGCCACCAACGTTTGGTCGGCGTCGATCCCCGAACTGGCGCGGCTTATCGTGCCGGTGAACAGTTCCATCGTGATCACGCAACCTCTGGGCGACAGGTTGGAGAAAATCGGCTGGACTGGCGGGGAATCGATCACCGATTCGCAACTGATGGTCGATTATTACCGGACAACCCGCGATGGCCGGATCGCCTTCGGCAAGGGCACGGGCGCCATGAGTTTTGGCGATGCCATCGGCAAGGTGTTCAGCGAAGATGCCGCCACTGCCGCCCAGACCCGCGACGATCTGTTCGTGACATTCCCGATGCTGAGCCGGACTTGTCTGGACAGTGCCTGGTCCGGCCCGATCGACCGGACCTTCGACAGTGTGCCGGTCTTTGGCCATCTGCGCGGCCAGCCGAACATTTGCTATGGCATCGGATGGAGCGGCAATGGCGTCGGCCCCAGCCGTCTGGGCGGATACATCCTGGCCAGCATGGCCCTGCGCCGTGACGATGAATGGTCGCGCAGTTCGCTGATTGGGCGCAGGGCAAAGACCTTTCCGCCCGAACCGTTCCGTTATGTCGGGGGCAGCATAGTGCGCAACGCCGTGCGGCGAACGGAAATCGCCGAGATGCAGGGCCGCAGGCCAAGGTCGCTGGACAATCTGCTGGCCGGACTGGCGCCAGCGGGTCTTGAGGATAAGAACTGAAGGAAAATGACCATGAGTCCAATCCTGATCCGCACGACGGATGCCGATTTCACCACCCCCGCCGCCGTCGGTGCGCCGACCGGCCCGCAGATCGCGGTGACCCGGATCGCGGGCAACACCGCGACGCCTTCAGGCAATGCCGGGATATGGGAGTGTTCGCCCGGTCGGTTCCGGCGTCAGGTGCCGCAGGCTGAATACAGCTATTTCATCGCGGGCAGCGGTAGTTTCACCCCCGATAACGGTGAGATAGTCAATTTCCGAGCCGGAGACTCGATCTGGTTCGCACCTGACACGCAAGGCGAATGGGACATCCGGGAAACCGTCCGCAAGGCCTATTTTATTATCGGCTGATATCCGGTCTGCCTTATTGCCGGACTGGCGGTAGACTGCGTTCAGGGTCAGCTACAGGCATAAGGTTCCAATCATGTCGCTTCGCATCGTGGATATCGTCAACATGCCGGAACTGCGCACACGTTTTATCGGTGGCGATACCGGCCAGGAAGGGCAGGTGCAATGGGCGCATGTCTGCGAGTTGGCGGACCCGACCGAATGGCTGGGCAAGGGCGACCTGCTTATGACGACCGGCATGGGCGTGCCGAAAAGCCGGGCCGGTCAGGCCGCCTATATCCAGCGGCTATCCGATGCGGGCCTTGCGGGCATGATGATCGGTGAAAACATGCAGGGTCCCAAGGATATGACCGCGCTGCAGGCAAGCGCCGACCGTCTGGGTTTTCCCGTGCTGCTGACTGAATATGGCGTCCCCTTCGCCAGCGTGACCCGAGCGGTCGCCGACGCCTGGCGGTCGCGCGAAAACGACCGTCGTGCAGCATTTGCGCGCCTGCACGTCAGTGCCCGCATGGCGATCGAGGGCCATGATCTGGCTGTGCTCCTCGACCGGTTGGCGCAGGATGTTCAGGCCGAGTTGATGCTTTGGGACGGTCAAGCGGCGGCGCTGTGGCTGCCGCGGGCTGTTGAACTGTCTGCAGGCCTGCGCCAGATACTGAACAGACCCCTTGAGCGAGGGACGGCGCAGGCCGCCATCCGCCGCTTTCCTCTGAACGAGGGCGAAGTGCTGGCGATCTCGATTCCATCTCGGCAGGATTACGTCCTTCTGGCAAGGCGGTCGGACAGCGACTTACTCGACTACAGCCTGATGAGCCATCTGGCTTCGGTTTTGGGGATCGCGCTAGAACATCGCCATGTCGAACACGAGCGGAGTTTTCGCCAGAACGCTGAATTGCTCAAGGAGATTGTGGGCCAAAAGGTTAAGGCCGGAACACTGACCCGGCGTCTGAACGCCTGCGGCCTGTCGCTGGACGCGGCGATCTTGGGCGTCGCACGCGCCGACCCGCTGCCGCTGACGGAATGGGCACGGCGGTTCGAGCGGCTGGAAACGTCCCTTCTGCTGTTGTCACGCGGGCAGGAGGTTCTGGTCCTGCTCTCGTCCAAGGATGCGGAGGCTGTGCAGGCCATCCTTGGCGTGCCGCTGGGGCTCAGCGATTCTCTACACAGCGCGGACCGCATGATCGAGGCCCTGCGCGAGGCGCGCTTGGCGGCTGCCCACGGCACGCCCGAGCGACCGGTCGTCCATCATGCGCAGATCGCGGACCGCTTGCCCTGGCTGCCCCAGTCTATCGAAGAGGCATGGGATACCTTTCGTCGTATTCTGGGGGCGGTCGCAGCCCATGATGAGCAATCGAACGCCCGCCTGCTGCATACTTTGCGTGTATTTCTGGAACATAACCGTTCCTGGCAAGCGGCAGCGAACGCTCTGAATATCCACAAGACCAGCCTGACCTATCGCATCCGCCGGGTCGAGGAACTGACCGGCCGCTCGCTCAGTAGCACGGCGGACGTGGCCGCGCTGTGGCTGGCACTGCAGGCGGCCGACATCCTCGGGCTGCCCGGCCCCTCCGATGGCGAGGGCTACGGGCCGGGCAACTGATCGCAGCATGATAAGGATTGAACCGATGGATCGCCCCTTGCTTCTTCGCCAGAAAGCCTATGTCGATGGCCAATGGGTCGATGCACCCGATGGCCGGACGGACCTGATACGCAACCCGGCGACAGACGAGGTGTTAGGCTCGGTCCCCGTGTTGGGCGCCGATGAAACACGCGACGCGATTGTCGCTGCGGAGCGCGCCTTGCCTGCGTGGCGCGCGCTGACGGCAAAGGATCGCGCGGCGCTGCTGCGGCGCTGGTTCGAACTGGTTCTGGCACATCAGGAAGACCTGGCGTTGCTGATGGTGGCTGAGCAGGGCAAACCACTGACAGAAGCGCGGGGCGAAATCCAGTATGCCGCATCCTTCATCGAATGGTTCGCTGAAGAGGCCAAGCGAACTTATGGCGACATCATCCCTTCGCCACAGGCCGACAAGCGCATTCTGGTGCTGAAGCAACCCGTCGGCGTCACGGCGGCGATCACGCCTTGGAATTTTCCGTCGGCCATGGTGACGCGCAAGGCGGCGCCGGCATTGGCCGCAGGCTGCACGATGGTTCTGAAACCCGCCCCGCAGACGCCGTTCTCGGCGCTGGCGCTGGCGGAACTGGCGCATCAGGCGGGAATTCCTGCAGGCGTTTTCAACGTGGTGACAGGTGATGCGACCGCTATCGGCGGCGAATTAACAGGCAACCCGATTGTGCGCAAACTGTCCTTCACAGGCTCGACCGGCGTCGGCCGGGTGCTGATGGCGCAATGTGCGTATGACGTGAAAAAGCTGTCGCTGGAACTGGGCGGCAACGCGCCGTTCATCGTCTTTGACGATGCCGATGTAGATGCTGCAGTGACCGGGGCGATCGTCTCAAAATACCGGAACAACGGGCAAACTTGCGTCTGCGCCAATCGCATCTATGTGCAGGACGGTATTTACGATGCCTTCGCCGAACGGCTGGCCGAGGCCGTCAAGAGATTCCGCGTCGGAAACGGCTTGGAGGAAGACGTCACTATGGGCCCACTGATCGACGCCGCGGCACTGACCAAGATACGGTCGCATATAGACGATGCCGTGTCGCGCGGTGCGTCGGTTCTGACCGGGGGACAGCCGCACGCGCTTGGCGGCAATTTCTTTGAGCCGAGCATCCTGACCGACGTACCGCATGATGCCATCGTTGCGCGCGAGGAGACTTTCGGCCCGCTCGCCCCGTTGTTCCGGTTCCGCGATGAAGCTGAGGTCGTGTCCTCCGCCAACGATACGGAATTTGGGCTGGCAGCCTATTTCTACACGCGCGATCTGGCCCGTATTTTCCGCGTTTCCGAAGCCCTAGAATACGGCATGGTCGGAATCAATTCCGGCGCCATTTCGAACGAAGTGGCACCGTTCGGGGGCGTCAAGGCGTCAGGCCTGGGGCGGGAAGGGTCCAAATACGGGATCGAGGATTATCTGGAGATCAAATATCTCAACCTTGGGGGCTTGGGATAAGCCTTATTTTCTGGTTGCTGCGTGAGAATATGAAGACCATTCTCCACACAAGCTACGCTCGTGTTAGCGTCCCAGGCTTTCTGCCCACATTGTCCAGAAGTGGGATTGCCTTGGCTGCGTTCAAAAGGTTGAAGGCAGGCGCGTTTCCCTCCACAAGGCGGGATGCCCGCAACGGGCTGTGTGGGCCTGTCGCTACGTATTGCTTGAGCGGCCAGTCTGCGGACAGCCGGACCTAAGCGGACAACTGGCACGAATGGGGCGGTAGTGCTTGTTGCGCGTGCATTCCAAGCAGATACGACGAATGACCGGTAAGGGTTCGGAATTACCACTCAGCCATGCGTTTCTCAGGCCGCAGTCATCGCTGGGGAACCAGACGTCACTGCAAGCGCGCCGAGCGCTTGAGCAATTTGAGGGCTCCGCGTACGGCGCGTTTGCCCAAGACGGCGAACCAGACTACCCAAACCCAACCTGCAGACCCTACATTACGCTGAGGGACCAGCTTGGGGCAGGTACTGATCATCAGCTTCGTCACGGCTTGGCGTTGGTTGCCTTGACTGGAGAACAGGTCGAGCTGATAGGTAGTGGGTGGACGCGGCATAGATATCTACCCGATTCGCTTCGTGAGAGCCCAATGCTGCGCTGATCTTCTGCGAATCCGAGACGGCTGCGTGTCCCGGAGAAGTGCCGCTAAGGTGCCAAGCGTGGCAAGATCGAGATGGGAGACCGTCATCGTACGCCAGCTTGTGCTGGTGACCCGATCGAACATCCACGCCGGAACCTCCAGCCATTGATCCGATGCCCGGCCGGAGAGGCTGCAGCGGAATACTGCCGCGCCAGACTTCTCCATCATTCCATGAGTATAAACCTTCCGCCCGCTCCAGGGATGCCATGGATAATGAAGCTCCCGCCGATCATCGGTCCCGTGGGCGTTCCGCCGTTGAGTTGTACATCACCGAGCGGGCGCACACATCGCTCGGATACAAACCGCCGGCACCAGAGGCCATTATCTGGCCTGCGCCACCACGCGGATCGGTTCCATCATCTGCCCAAGCACTCACCAAAACCCCAATTATACATTAAGACTGAAATCGGACCACCTCACAGGGGCAGGCCAGCGGATAGAGCCTGGATCTTAGAGACCTAGTGGCCGAACCTTCCAAACCTGCCGATAAGCCCGCGCCATGGGGAACCGTGACGCGTGCTTTCTTTATGATGTCACTTGCCTTGTCGCTCTAGCACTTCCTGAAAGAGTGACGCCGGAATCTTCGCCTCTACAGAACCGCGTGTCCCGATTAGCTTGAACTCAAACCCCGTCTTCGCGAAACGGCGAAAGTCACTTTCGGGAATCCGAATTGCGCCTTTTTCCAGATTGAGGCAACCTCCAGCCCCCCCACACATGACGGCATCTTCACGGGCGACAACGTATTTATACTTCTTTCCGAATGACCAAACCTGACGGAAGAAGTGCCAATCGTAACTGGTATAGTCAATTTGGACGCCATAGCCATTCCGGTCGGAATACCCGGCCGTGACATCCATGTTGCTCAATAGGCCCGGCTTAACATTTACAGACCTAGAATGAACTATCGTTTTCCCCGTGTGTTTATCATAGACTGTGCCACCGGTCATTTGACAAGCTGTTAAGGTGAGCACCGCCACTAGCGGAAAAATTAGCTTTTTCATCACCCGGACTCCTTAATACTATCGTCGATCTTGGAGCACGAAAGCCCGGACTCCGTCAACGCGGGTTTTCGTGTTTCCATTCGCCTTTGGCTGAAGAAAAAAATCCGCCCAGGTAGAAGACTAGGCGGCGAACAATCCTTGATATATGCGAGCCTCTATAGGAAACGCATGGCTACAATCGACGCGATAACGGCGGCTAGAAGAGCTTCCCACGGCGAATCGCTGTTGACGATCAAGCCAAATGACGAAATTGCCATCAAAACGATAAATGAAAGCTTGGAAATCATTTCGGCATATTCCGATTCAAACTGTAAATTGACTTTCGCATTATGCGGCTGGAAATCGAGAAAGGCGAACAATGCCGGATGCAACTTGCGCGCCGTCGCCTCATCAATCCGAGTCGTGCGCTCATCCAGATAACCGCGCGAGACGCTGGATCCGCAAACGCCGCTATTGGAAATATCTTGGACGGCGGAAATGCAATCCTTAATCATCTCGCCATCCGACATGCGCTATGCGGCGGGGTCTGTTGAAACCGCAACCACATTTACATGCTCGCCAGCGTCGGCAATGCGGCGCAGCCGCTCATGCGCTTGGTTCATCTCGGGAGTCCATATGAAAGTGAAATTTGAGGTGATTAATTGCGATTGTTCCGACGCCCTGCCGATAGGGCTCGGCGTCATCGAAAGGGCAATGCCAGGTGAGCGGCTAGGCTCTACATGGTCGGCGACGGGCGCTATCGAGCGGCGTTATCCGCTAGGCGTGGTGCGCATGGTCGGCATGGCGCGGCGTCCCTGAGTAATGGGCACGGACCATAGCAGTGGCCGCGTGTGGTGCGCCTGTAGCGGTAGACGTGTGACGGGTAGTTACAGCCAGCTATTGCCAGTGATCACGTGTGACAGCGTGTCAGGGAATGTCATGCAACACATGCGCGGCCAATGTTACGGCAAGTGACATGAGGTGACGCCGTGCGGCTCCGGGTCCTTCCTGCCTGGTGTCTCTGTCGCGGGGGGCGCAGACCGCGGTTCTCGGGAGTTTTCAGAAAAAATTTCAAAACGGTTTTGGGGTGGCCGTTTGACCGATGTTGGCAAGTTGTTGGCAAGTTTCAGGGGTAAAGTTGGCAAGTTGTTGGCAAGTTTCAGAAGGGTTAAGTAGTTGTTTTTATTAAATTATCGAAAAGAACTTACCAATTTGCCAAGGGGTATCCATACCTAGATTTTCTTTTTGTCGTTTTTCCCCTCCTCGTTCAGCCAGACTCGGAGCCCCCCTTGGCAAGTTGGCAAGTTCGCCTCGATAGCCCATACGTTTCAACGACTTAGCCCTTCTGAAACTTGCCAACAACTTGCCAACAACTTGCCAACATCGGCTGAAACTTGCCAACGCGCCTGAAATGAGCCGCTGCAAATTTGCGAAATTGTCGAAATGAAAAGCGCGCAAAGAAAAACCCCGCCGAAGCGGGGCTGTTACGCATAGTTACAACGCTAATTTTTTCAGCCGTCGCGCATGTGTTTCGCGTGGATGAATTTCCGCACCTTCGGGCCGCGACCGCCGACATGCGTGTAGAGGATGTTGAAGTTGCGCTCCATGAGGAAGACGACTTCGTTTTCATCTCTCTTGCTTAGTGCAGCAAAGCTCCGCTTACGATCCGCAAGTCGGTTGCGCGCGACACCCTTGGAGCCCTGGCTCTCGATGTACTCCGCGAGTTCCTGCGCCACGAGAATGTGTTCGCTTTTTCCGAGGCGCGCGCGAACTTCGTCGAGCATCTGGTTGTGGTAGAATATCACATAGGAATGCGCCCAACCGCTTCTTGCCGGCTTCGAGAAACTCTTTCGACCAGTTGTAATAGGCGCTCACGGCAATGCCTTCACGCCGGCACAGCGCGGCAATCGACACCTCACCGCGAAGGCCTTCCAAAACGATGCGGATCTTCCCTTCCGCCGAATACTGTTTGCGGGTGGCACGGCGGATGTCCTTGCTGACTTTCTCCGCCAGCTCCTTGTGTGTCCCGGATCTCCGTCCCTTGAAGGGCTACGATAAACCAGAAATCCTCCTCTATCCGTTAAGCCGAAATTGTCTCATTGGCGCTGAAGCCGGACAAACCCCGGCCAGTCGAGAGACTTGGGCGAGCGTATCAGTGAGATGAAGATCGACTACGGCCCAGGCTATCGAGTCTATTATGCTCGACGGGGAGAGGTGATTTACCTCATCCTGTGCGGCGGCGATAAGCGGACGCAGAGCAGGGACATTCCTGAGTGAGCCCCGGAGGAGGACAGTGGGGTCGTTTTCTGCGCGGAGGGTTGCGATGGCGAATCTGAATACGCATCCAATGACCGTGCGTAAGCGTCTCGCCGTTTCGAGCTTCCCGGTAGCTTCGACCTTTTTCAGGAGGGTGAGTATCTCAGCCGCCTTGAGGTCCTCAATCGGAGTGGAGCGGATCGACCTTCCAACATCTTTTAGGAGCCATGAGTTTTTTCGAACGGTCCTCTCTGCCCGCCCCTCGGCTTCCATCCGCTCAATGTACTCGTCGGCGATTTCTCCGAAAGTCACTTTACCGGTCTCAGCTTCGACGGCGACCTTCCGCTTGTCCATCGGGTCGATACCTTGGCGCACGAGATTTCTACCCGCCATACGTGCAGAGCGAGCTTCGGCCAGGCTGACATCGGGCCACGCTCCCACTGAGAAAGTCTTCCGGGAGTTGCCGATCTGATATTGGTATTGCCAGAGCTTCGAGCCGTTCGGGCGAACGAGGAGGTACAGCCCCTGCGCATCAGCCAACTTGTACTGGCGATCTTTCGGCTTCGCGTTTTTGATTTTAACTGCGGTCAGCATTCGCTCTCTCTCCGATCTCAATCCGAGTCACGGCACCGGGGCCTAGATGCCTCCGTTCCAAGAAACCGTTACCGTGGTTTGCTCTGTTATGTGGAGTTACGGGCTGTTACAGCTAGATACGCGGATGAGCGAAACCCCTTGTTTTTCAAGGGCTTTGTTACGTGGAGTTACAAGGGGTAAAAGGTGGTTGGTGCCCAGACGCGGATTCGAACCACGGACACGCGGATTTTCAATCCGCTGCTCTACCAACTGAGCTATCTGGGCAAACCCTGCTTCACGGTGCCGGTGCAGAGATTTCTACAAGGCGAGGCGGTGTTGGTTTCCGCCGGAAGCGCGTGGTTTATAGCACGAGATTTTTTGCTGGCAAGCGCCCTTCTGTCGATTTGCGAAGAGTTTTTTCACAAGCGGCAAAAAGGCTCATGTTCTCCACGAAAGCAGACGCTTCTCCAGCTTGCCGATCAGCCACGCAATGATGAGGCCGATGAGCGACAGGAGCGCCACGCCCGCAATGAGCTGATCCAGCGCGAAAAGCGCGCCGGCCATGAGGATATAGGCCCCGACGCCGAATTCCGCGCCGATCATTTCGGCGGCGACCAGAAGCACGATGGCGATGGAGGCTGAGATGCGGAAGCCGGACAGGATGGCCGGCATTGCGCCTGGCAGGATGATCTTGCGCACGATGGACAGCCACGACATGCCGAAGGACTGGCCCATGCGAATCAGATTGCGGTCCACATTGTCGACGCCGCCATAGGTGGCGATCACGGTCGGGAAGAAGGTGCCGAACAGGATCGTGGCCACCTTGGAGCCTTCGCCGATGCCGAACCAGATGATGAAGAGCGGCAGGAGCGCGATTTTCGGCACCGGGAACAGGGCCGAGACGAGCGGCAGAAGCCCGGCGCGGGCAAGCGAGAACAGGCCGATGAACAGGCCGACGGCGATGCCCAGAAGACTGCCCAGCGTCCAGCCGACGACAAGACGGTAGAGGCTCGCGCCGAGATGCTTCCAGAGCATGCCGGTCTGGAAAAGATCGACAAGCGCGCCAAACGCCTCTGACGGGGCTGGCAGCGCAATGGGGCTGATGAAGCCCGAACGCGAGCCCAGCTCCCAGACCGCCAGAATGGCGAGGAAAACAAGCGGGGCGACGGGACCGAGCGAACGGTGAACGAAGCCGCCGCCACGGAAGGGAACCGGGCGCTGGCCGCTCTCATTGGCGGCTGCTGCATCGGCGGCGGGTTGTTCGTGCGTGGCGTCATGCGACATCGGAAATCTCCCTGTCGGCTTCGCGGGCTTCCTCGCGCATGATTTCCCAGACGCGGCGCTGCAGGGTTTCCAGCTCGGCCAGCCGGTCGGCGCGCTCGGCAAGGGGCATGTCGATCTCGACCACGTCGCGGATGCGGCCGGGGCGGCGGGAAAGCACGATGATGCGGCGGCCAAGGCGCACGGCCTCGTTGAGATTGTGCGTCACGTAGCAGGCGGAAAACCGCTCGCGGGTCCACAGCGTAACCAGATCGTCCATCAGGAGTTCGCGGGTCTGGCTGTCGAGTGCGGAGAGCGGTTCGTCCATCAGCATGATGGCCGGCTTGACGGCGAGCGCGCGGGCAATGGCCACGCGCTGCTTCATGCCGCCGGAGAGCTGGCGCGGGAGCGCCTTGGCGAAATCGGAAAGATTGGTGCGGGCAAGCACATCGGCGATGATCGCCCTGCGCTCGGCTGCCGCGATGCCGTGATCTTCCAGAACCAGGCTCACATTGCCTTCCACGCTGCGCCAGGGAAGCAGGGCGAAATCCTGAAAGATGTAGGTGAGGGGGTTGAGCGAGCCATCCGGCTCAGGTCCGGCAAGAAGCGCCTGACCCTGATCGGGCTTTTCCAGTCCGCCGGCAATGCGCAGAAGCGTGGACTTGCCGCAGCCCGAGGGGCCGACAATGCAGACGATTTCGCCGTCATCCACCGTAAGCGAGATGTCATCGAGGACGGTGGTGCCGCCATAGTGGTGGGTGATGTTCTGAAGAAGAAGCTGCATCGGTCCAAAAACGCCACCCCGGCAGGCCGGGGCGGCTTCGCTGTTAGCGGGTTTCCACGAAGCTGGTGTCGACCAGCTTTTCCATCGTCACGCCATCGGGCACGAGGCCTTCCGACTTGAACCACTCAAGCTGGTCCTCGACGCTTGCCACGCTCAGCGCCGCACCTTCGTTGATGCGCATGGCGCCAGCGCGGATGCGCGGATCGGCCTTGTCGAGCGGCTGGTCGGAATAGACGTATTTGTGGATCATCCCGACGATTGCCGCGGTGTCTTCCTCGCTCATGGTCTTGTCGACCAGGGCGGCGTTGTAGTCGCTGATGCCCTCGGAGAGACCGGCCAGGAAGCGCTCGACGAGGTCCTTCTTTTCGGTCGCATTTTTGGTGGAGGTGAAGACCGTGGTGACCTGGTAATCGTCGACATAGTCGGAAATCTTGCCGATCTCGACGACTTCAGGCCCCTTGGTGAGCGCGCCTGCAATGTTCGGCACGATGGACCATGCATCGATCTGGCCGCTCTTGAGCGACGCGATGATGGCCGGCACCTTCTGCAGCGGCTTCACGTGGATTTCGGAACGGTCAAAGCCTTCCTTGTCGGCGATCTTGTGCGCCATGTAGTGGAAGGAGGAGCCGGTGGTGGTGATGCCGAAGCTGTGGTCCTTGAGGTCGGCAGGCGTTTTAACGCCGGCGTCGAACGCAGCCTTGGAGGCGAGGATCTTCTGGCCGTCGATCTCGGGCGTTTCCTGCAGCGCGCCGCCGATGACCTTGATCACGCCCTTGTCTGCAAGGCTGATGAGACCGCCGGAAATCGCCGTCATGCCGAAATCGACATCGCCCGAGGCAATGGCGACGGCCATGGGCTGCGCAGCCTGGAAGGACACGAACTCGACATCGATATCCTGCGCGTCGAAATAGCCCTTGGCTTCGGCGATGATGCTCGGCGAATGCGAGGTGAGCGACAGAATGCCGACATTGATCTTGTCGGCGGCGGCGGAGGGCAGCGCGAAGCCGGCGAGAGCGGTGGTGAGGGCGAGCGCACCGAGCGTGCGGCGGGTGATGGCGGTCATGGGGTTCCTCCTTGGCTGTTTGACCAATGCTATTTGCATACGCAGGAAGCGGGAGCAAGGGATTGGGATGCCGGGCGCATGGCGCGCATCATGCGCGTTTGCGCTGCACGCCCTCTGGTTGGCATGCAAGGCGCCGACCCTCTCCCTCGTCATCCTATGGCTTGACCATAGGATCCATGCCGTTGCGGTGGCGACGGCGCAGGTGCGGGAAATGATGCGCTTGCTTTCAGAGGCTCGGCTTTATGTTCGGCGTTCCGGCATGGATCCTCGGGTCAGGCCCGAGGATGACGAAGGAGCGGGTGGGGGTGGGTTCTCTTCCTTCTGAGTTTGTCGAAGGGAGGGCAGGAGAGATGAAGGAGCGTGAATTGGTAAGCGCCCGTCTTCTCCCTGTCTGGTTTGCCGCAGGGGGTGGAGAAGAATGAGGGGGGGAGCGTGAATGAGAGCGCGCCGACCCTCTCCCTCGTCATCCTATGGCTTGACCATAGGCTCCATGCCGTTGCGGTGGCGACGGCACCGGCGTGGGAAGCGATGGGCTTGCTTTGAGGGGCTGGGCTTTGTGTTCGGCGTTCCGGCATGGATCCTCGGGTCAGGCCCGAGGATGACGAAGGAGAGGGGTGGGGGTGGGTTCTCTTCCTTCTGAGTTTGTCGAAGGGAGGGCGGGAGATATGAAGGAGCGTGAATTGGGAAGCGCGCGTCTTCTCCCTGCCTGGTTTGCCGCAGGGGGTGGAGAAGAATGGGAGGGGGCGTGAATGAGAACGCGCCGACCCTCTCCCTCGTCATCCTATGGCTTGACCATAGGATGACGAGGGAGAGGGTGGGAAAGGAGGCTCCTCCGCCTGCCGAAGGAGCGGAGAGCCCAAGAGAGAGGTGCGGTCTTCAGGCTGTGTCTACAGACGCGCAGCCATCTCGGTGCGGATGCGCTTTGCGGCCTCTTCTTTCACCGGGCCGTAGCCGCGTATCTGCATGGGCAGCGCCAGGGTTTCGGCAAGCGTTGCGGCATTGCCGGTGTCGAGCTGCGCAAGCGCTTTTTCGACATGCGCCTCGTACCAGCCGATCAGTTCGCGCTCCATGCGCCGCTCGGCGGTGCGGCCGAACGGGTCGAAGGCGGTGCCGCGCAGGCGCTTCATGCGGGCGAGCATGCGGAACGGCAGGCGCACCCAGGGGCCGAATTCGCGCTTGAGCGGACGTCCGCGCGCATCCGTGCCGGAAGCGAGGAAGGGCGGCGCGAGGTGATGGACGATGCGATAGTCGCCCTCGAACTCTTCTGCGATGCGGGCGGAAAAGCCCGTTTGCGTGTGAAGGCGCGCGACCTCGTATTCATCCTTGTAGGCCATCAGCTTGAACAGGGAGCGGGCAACGGCCCGGCTGACGGCGTCGCTGCCGAACGGCGCTTCGGCGGCGCGAACGCGATCCACCAGATGGCGGTAGCGCGCGGCATAGGCCGGGTTCTGATAGTCGGTCAGGAAGGCCTCGCGGCGGGTGACGATCTCGTCGAGCGTTCCGTCGGCCTGCGGCTTCGGGTCGAGCAGGCCCTTCAGCGCGTCGGGCTTTTCCGCCGCCAGACGGCCGATGAGGAAGGCGCGGTGGTTCTTCTCAATGGCGACGCCGTTCAGCACGATGGCCTGGGTAAGCGCGTTGAGCGAGACGGGCACGAGGCCCTTCTGCCAGGCGAAACCGAGCATCATCACATTGGCGAACACCGTGTCGCCCATGAGCTTTTCAGAGAGGCGGTTGGCGTCCATGGCGGCAAGCGCATCCTTGCCCGTCACGCCTTCGATGGCTGCAAGCCGCTGGTCCACGTGAAGGCTCGCATCGCGCTTGCGCACGATATCGCCGGTGGGCATCTCGGCAAGGTTCACCACGGCGCGCATGCCGGGGCGGTAGCTGGCCGACGCCTTGGGTGAGGACGACACGACGATGTCGCAGCCGATCAGCGCATCCGCTGCACCACGATCGATGCGCACCTGATGGATGGCGTCGGGTGCAGACGCCAGCCGGACATAGGAAAGCACCGGCCCGAACTTTTGGGCAAAGCCCGTGAAGTCGAGCACGCTGGAGCCCTTGCCCTCCAGATGCGCGGCCATGGTGATGAGCGCGCCAACGGTGACGACGCCGGTGCCGCCGACGCCGGTGATCATCAGGTCGAAGGGCCTGTCGAGCGCTGCAGGCTCCGGATCGGGGAGATCGCCGGCAAGCCGCGTCAGATCGAACTCCATGCCGGAGCGCTTTTTGCGGGTTGCGCCCTCGACGGTGACGAAGCTCGGGCAGAAGCCGTTCACGCAGGAGAAGTCCTTGTTGCAGGACGACTGGTTGATCTTGCGCTTGGTGCCGAACTCGGTTTCGAGCGGTTCGACGGAGAGGCAGTTGGATTCCACCGAGCAGTCGCCGCAGCCCTCGCAGACGAGGTCGTTGATGACGACGAATTTCTTCGGGTCTTCCATCTGGCCGCGCTTGCGGCGGCGGCGCTTCTCGGTGGCGCAGGTCTGTTCGTAGATGAGAATGGACACGCCCTTCACCTCGCGCAGCTCGCGCTGGACGGCGTCGAGCTCGCGGCGGTGATGGATGGTGGTGGCGGCCGGCAGTTCGCCAGGCTGGAACTTGTCCGGGTGATCGGAGACGAGCGCAATGCGCTCCACACCCTCGGCGCGCGAGGCGTGGGCAATCGCCTGAACGCTGACGGGGCCGTCCACCGGCTGACCGCCGGTCATGGCGACGGCGTCGTTGTAGAGGATCTTGAAGGTGATGTTGGCCTTTGCGGCAATCGCCTGCCGCACGGCCATGGAGCCGGAGTGATACCAGGTGCCTTCGCCGAGATTCTGGAAGACGTGGTTCTTGCCGGTAAAGAGCGAGGAGGCTGCCCAGTTCACGCCCTCGCCGCCCATCTGGATCAGCGAGGTGGTGTTGCGGTCCATCCAGCTCGCCATGAAATGGCAGCCGATGCCGGCCAGCGCTTCGGACCCCTCGGGCACTTTGGTCGAGGTGTTGTGCGGGCAGCCGGAGCAGAAATACGGAGTGCGGGTCGCGCCTTCCACCTGCAGGGTGATGGCCGGTGCGGCGAGGATCTTTTCAGCGCGGGCGATGAAGCCGCTGCCGGGGAAGATGCCTTCGAGCCGCCGGGCGACGATGGGCAGAAGCAGGCGTGGCGAAAGCTCGCCGGTCCACGGCACGAGGCGTTCGCCATCCTCGTCGCGCTTGCCCACCATGGCGTGCGGCTTGTGGCCGGGCCAGTCGTAGAAATATTCTTTGAACTGGCTTTCGACGATGCCGCGCTTTTCCTCGATGACGAGGACTTCCTGCTTGTCTTTCACGAAGTCGAGTGCTGCGCGGCGGGCGAGTGGCCACACCATGCCGACCTTGTAGATGTCGATGCCGAGCTTCCGGCACTCGGCCTCGCTGATGCCCAGAAGGCGCAGCGCCTCCATCAGGTCGAGATGGGCCTTGCCGGTGGTGACGATGCCGAAACGGGCATCCTTCACGTCATAGATGTGGCGGTCGACGGGATTGGCTTCGGCAAACGCCAGAACGGCGTGCTTCTTCGCCTCCATGCGCTCCTCGATCTGCGGGCCGGGAAGATCCGGCCAGCGATAGTGGAGCCCGCCGGGAGGCGGTGTGAAATCGGGTGTCTCGAACGCGCGGGGGGCGGGAATGTCGACGGAGGCTGCCGATTCCACCGTTTCCGAAATGGCCTTGAAGCCGACCCACATGCCCGAGAAGCGCGACAGGGCGTAGCCATATTCTGCGAAGGCCAGATATTCCGACACGCTGGCCGGATTGAGCGTGGGCATGAACCACGACATGAAGGCGACGTCCGACTGGTGCGGCATGGAGGAGGAGACGCAGCCATGATCGTCGCCGGCAACCACCAGCACGCCGCCATGGGGCGAGGAGCCGTAGGCGTTGCCGTGCTTCAGCGCATCGCCCGAGCGGTCGACGCCGGGCCCCTTGCCATACCAGAGGCCGAAAACGCCTTCGACCTCGCGCTTGGGATTGGTCTCCACCTGCTGGCTGCCGAGCACGGCGGTGGCGGCGAGATCCTCGTTGACGGCGGGGAGGAATTCGATGCGGGCGGCGTCGAGCCGGTCCTTCGCCTTCCATAACTCAAGGTCGAGCGCGCCCAGCGGCGATCCGCGATAGCCGGAGATGAAACCTGCCGTGTTGAGGCCGTTCGCGCGGTCGCGGCGCGCCTGATCGAGCACGGCGCGCACGAGCGCCTGCGTGCCGGTCATGAAGACGCGGCCCTTTTCCTGGGTGTAGCGGTCCTCGAGCTGATAGCGCGCGAGTTCGCCGGCCTTGGGTTGGACGGTCATGCAATTCCTCCAGTGCAGACTGGAAGAATTCTAAACCGGCGGAGGTGGAATTTTGTGCCAGATTTGGCGATTGGAATTTGGTTTCTGGAAGGATTATCCGCTATAGGTGGGTGTGCCGGAGAATTTTTCAGGATTTGGACCTATGCCCGAAAAGCTGAGTGAACAGGACAAGAGGCTTCTGGACGCACTTCAGGCCAATTGCCGGCTCTCGAACCAGGAGCTGGCGGAGCGGGCCGGCATGTCGGCTTCAGCCTGCTGGCGGCGGGTGAAGGCGCTGGAGGAGGCGGGGCTGATCACGCAATATGCGGCTCTGCTGGACGTGGAGAAGGCGGGGCTCGGTTTTCAGGCCATCGTGCATGTGTCGCTGACGCGGCATGACCACCGGCATGTGGACACGTTCATCGCCGAGACGCGGCGGCGGCCCGAAGTGCTCGACTGCTACTCCACGACGGGAGAGGCGGATTATCATCTGCGCGTCGTGTGCCGGGACCTGGCGGCCTATAACCGGTTTCTGGAGGATTTCCTGTTCCGCCTGCCTGGCATCGCCAATGTGCGCACCAACCTCGTTCTGAAAGATATCAAGAAAAACAGTCCGGTTCCGGTGCAGGTGAAGAGCGGTTGACATACCGCGCCGGGCCGCTTCTATCTCGGTCGCCAAACGAGGAGGACATCGGATGACGAATGTGGCGCTTACGGGTCTTGCGCGCGATCTTGAGCAGCGGGCGGAAGAGGGGCGGCCGGTGCGCATCGGCCTGATCGGCTGCGGCGAGATGGGCACGGACATCGTCACGCAGGTGGCGCGCATGAAGGGCATCGAGGTGGCGGCCATTGCCGACACGCGGCCCGAACGCGCGGCAAAGGCCATCGAGATTGCCGGACGCGCTGCCGGGAGCGCGGTGGAGGCTGAAACGGCGGGCGCGATCAGCGACGCGATCCGCGCCGGCAAGACGGCGCTTTCGGGCGATTCCCGGCTGGTTTCCGAAAACGATCTGGTGGACGTGGTGATCGACGCCACGGGCAAGCCGGCGGTTGGCGCGGAGATCGGGCTTTCGGCCATGGAGGCGGGCAAGCATCTCGTCATGATGAATGTCGAGGCGGATGTGACCATCGGCGCTTATCTGAAGCGCGAGGCTGCACGGCTGGGCGTGACCTATTCGCTGGGTGCGGGCGACGAGCCGTCTTCCTGCATGGAACTGATCGAGTTCGTTTCGGCCATGGGGCACGACATCGTTGCCGCCGGCAAGGGCAAGAACAATCCGCTCAACATCGACGCTGTGCCGGACGACTACGCGGAGGAAGCGGAACGGCGCAACATGAATGTGCGGATGCTGGTCGAGTTCGTCGACGGCTCCAAGACGATGGTAGAGATGGCGGCCATCGCAAATGCCACGGGCCTCGTACCGGACAAGCCGGGCATGCATGGCCCGGCGGCGAGCCGCGAGGAGCTTTCAAGCGTTCTCTGCCCGATTGCCGATGGCGGCGTGCTCTCGAAGAAGGGCTGTGTCGACTTCACGGTGGGCAAGGGTGTCGCGCCGGGCGTGTTCGTGGTGGCGGAAATGGATCATCCGCGTCTGCGCGAGCGCATGAACGATCTGAAGCTCGGGGAGGGGCCGTATTACACCTTCTTCCGGCCCTATCACCTGACCTCGCTGGAAGTGCCGCTCACCTGCGCGCGCGCCGTGCTCTACAACAAGGCGGACATGGTGCCGCTCGACAGGCCGGTTGCGGAAGTCTGTGCGGTGGCGAAGAAGGATCTGAAGCCCGGCGACCGGCTCGACGCCATCGGCGAATATTCCTACCGCTCGTGGATCATGACGGCGGAAGAGGCGCGCACGGCGAAGGCCGTGCCATGCGGGCTGCTTGAGGGCGGCACGGTGACGGCCCCGGTGAAGAAGGGCGCGCTTCTGACCTACGCGAATGTTGCGCCCGACGCGGCTTCGCGGCTGGTGGCGCTCAGGGCGCGGCAGGATGCGATGGTGTTCGGCGAAGGGTGATGGCGTGGGGTGCTCGCCCCTCATCCGCCTGTCGGCACCTTCTCCCCGCTGGCGGGGAGAAGGTGCCGACAGGCGGATGAGGGGCCTGCGCCGATCCTCTACTTTCCCAGTTCGATGGAGCGCTTCTTGGCGGCGTCGACGGCGTCGCTTACCAGATCGAGAAGGCGGTTCTCATCCATGAAGACGGAGAGCGCGGCGGCGGTGGTGCCGTTCGGGCTTGTCACCTGCTCGCGCAGCTTGCCGGGCTCGTCATCGCTTTCTTTGGCAAGGCAGGCCGCGCCATAGACCGTCTGCATGGCGAGAAGCTTTGCGGTTTCCTTCGGCAGGCCGGCCTTCTCGCCGGCAGCCGTCAGGCACTCGATGAAGTGGAAGATGTAGGCCGGGCCGGAGCCGGAAACGGCGGTGACGGCGTCCATCTGCTCTTCATTGTCGATGGTGGTGACCGCGCCGCTGGTGGCAAGCAGTTCCCCGGCGAAGGCTTTTGCCCCGTCGCTCACATTGCGGTTGGAGAACAGCACCATCATGCCCTTGCCGATGGCGGCGGGCGTGTTGGGCATGCAGCGCATGACCGCGGCATGACGGCCGAGAATTTCCTCGAATGTGGCCGTTCCGGTGCCGGCGAGAACGCTGACGAAGGTGGCCTTGTCGGCAAAGCGGGCATAGGCGGGGGCGATGTCGCGAATGACCTGCGGCTTGACGGCGAACACGATCATGTCTGCGCCTTGCTCCAGCGTGTCGACGCTGTCGGTAACCGTCACGCCGAGTGCTGCGGCGCGGGCGCGCAGGTCCGCATTCGGCTCGATCACGGTGGCGTCGCCGGAGGCGAGCTTGCCTGCCGCGATCCAGCCTTTCAGCATGGCGTAACCCATGTTTCCGCAGCCGACGAGAATGACCGATTTGCCCATGAAACTTCTCCCTTGATGATGGGAGAGGAATGCCGCGTGCGGACGGCGAATGCAACAGAAGGATGTGGGCCGGGGCGTTTTGGCGCCCCGGTCCGAAAGAGTGGGCTCAGACGCCGAACCTGCGCCCGGCGTCCAGGGCCAGGCCGCGTCCGACGGAGCCGAACATGTCGCCCTCGACCACGGAAGCGGCCGGCAGCATGCCCAGAACGCTTTCGCGCAGAAGCGGGATGGCAGACGAACCGCCGGTGAGGAACAGCGCGGTGATCCGCTCAGGCCCGATGCCGGCATTGACGAGGGTTTCGCTGACGGCCTTCTGAACGCGCTCGACGGTGACGCGAATGGCGTCGTTCAGCTCGTCGCGCGTGACGGCCAGATGCAGCTTCTCCTCGGTGAGCGGAAGCTCGATGGCGCTCTCCGTCAGGTCGGTCAGCGCGATCTTCGCCCGTTCCACCTCGGCCACGGCCGCATGGCCCTGCCGGTTTGAAACCACGTCGATCATACGCTCCACCAGTTCGGGCTGGGCCGCTTCGTAGCGGATCTGCCTGAGATCGGTCATCGCCTTGTTGGTGTAGAGCATGTGGATGCGCTGCCAGGTGGCAAGATCGATATAATATCCGGCGGGGAGCTGGCGCTTGCCGTCTTTGGTGAGCGTGCGGTAGCCGAGTTCCGGCATCAGATGGGCGATGCTCAGGAGGCGGTCGAAATCCGTGCCGCCGATATGCACGCCGTGGCTGGCAAGAATGTCGTCCTTGCGGTCGGCCTGCTTCGCGCGTTCCGAGGAGACGCGCACGACGGAAAAGTCGGACGTGCCGCCGCCGATATCGACGATCAGCGCCAGTTCCTCGCCGCTGACCTGCTGCTCGTAATCGAGGGCCGCGGCAATGGGTTCGAACTGAAACTCGATGTGTTTGAAGCCACGCCGCTGGGCCGCTTTTTCAAGCTCGTCCTGCGCGCGGCGGTCGGCTTCCGGATTGTCATCGACGAACTGCACCGGTCGGCCGAGCACGATGTTGTCGACCGGTCCGCCGAGATTGGTTTCGAGGCTGTCCTTCAGAAAATGCAGGAACGAGCCGATAATGTCGGAAAAGGCGATGGAATGCGCCTTGATGCGCGTTTTCTCGTGGATCAGCGACGATCCGAGAACGCTTTTCAGGGCGCGCAGAAGCCGGCCTTCGGCATTTTCCGTGTAGCAGGAAATGGCGCTACGGCCGAAATAGGTGCGGTTGTCCTCGAAATTGAAGAACACCGCACTCGGCATGGTGACCTCGCCACGCTCCAGCTCGATGAGCCGTGGCTGGCCGTTTTCCATGAAACCGGCTGTTGAATTCGACGTGCCGAAGTCGATGCCGCCGCTCAGCGCTCGCATAGCTTATGTCCTTGGGGGATGTGGATCGGTCAGGGGAGCGGGACCGATACACAATCACCGAAGGGAAGTCGACAGCGGCGAAGCGTTTTGTTGGCGGCAAAGGCCGTCAGTTCTTTTCCGGCTCGCGATACTGCTCGTTCGCGTAGCCGAATTCGGCCATGACGCGGCCAAGACCGACATAGACGGGATACATGGCGGTGGAGATGGAGCCGGTCTTTGCAAGCCGGGCGGCTCCACGCAGCGGGGAGAGGGCCAGAAGCGCCAGGCTCTTGGCGAAGACACGCAGCCGGCCGAAGCCTTCGTCTGCCCGTTTCTTCTTTTCCACCAGTGTGGAGATGACGCCGTTGCGCAGCGCGCGGGCGCGGATCCAGTCGCGTTCGACCCGGCGCGCCGGCACGATCTCCTGCGTCTCGGCCTCTGCCGACCATGCAAGGCGAAAGCCTTTCTGGCGCGCACGGCTGAGAAAATCGGAATCGCCGCCGCCCATGAAGTTGAACCGAAGATCGAGGAAGGGGCGCGGCATCGCTTCCAGAACGCGGCGCGTCACAAGAAGATTGCCGGAGGAATAGAGCGCTGCAACGGGGCCTGTTTCATCATAGGGCGGGGCGAAGACCGGGTGGGTCGCCCAGCGCTCATGCGCAGGCTTTTCAAAGGCCGGCACCTGCGGGCCGCCAACGATATCGGCGTCGAATTTCTCCGCCGTGGCGCAGAGGTTCTCAAGCCAGTGCGGAGAGGCGAGTTCGTCATCGTCAATGACGGCGAGATAGCGAAAGGCCGGAAATTCAGCCAGCGCGGTTTCCCAGCCGGCATTGTAGGCGCAGCAATTGCCGCGCTGATGGGCGATGATGACGAGGCCGTTGAACGTGCCATCGGCAAAGAGCGGGGCGGCTGCGTCTGCGCCTTCGTGTGCCTCGGCCTCGTTTTCCATCACGATGATGGCAAAGGGGCGCGCGGTTTTCTGGGCGGCAAGCGAATGGAGCGTGTCGAGAAGCTGATCGGGGCGCTTGAAGGTGGGAACGGTGACAACGCACTCGATGTCCTGCACGCTCAGCGACGGCGTTCGCGCGACGGTTGAAACCGACTTGTCTGCCCTGTCCTGCGTCACGATCCCGCCAATGCCCCCTTGTTTCGCGCTCTATAAGCGGTGGCGGCAATTAAGGCGGCGTTAAGTGCGGCAGGTTTTTGCGGCAGGGAAATGATGTTATGCCCGCCAAAAGTGTTTCTCCGGCTTCTCCCTTAATGAAGAGTTCATTGCTGTTTGACAGAACGTTCCAAACAGGAAAAGTGCATGCATCTGGTCTTTGCGACATCCATCGTTCCCGACGGGACGCCCAAGAGTGGCTACGAGATTGCCAATGCGGCAATCCTCGGCGCGTTGTCGCGCGCGGGGTGCCGGGTCTCCGTCATGGGCTTTGCCTGGCAGGGACGTGAGGCGCGCAACATTGCCGACGATACGGTCGTTCTGGGTGAAATGGACCCGCGCACCGAAGCGGCGGGCGGTCTTCAGAAGCTGCGATGGCTTGCCCGTGCAATGACGCGCAACATGACGTTCTCGTCCGCCAAGATGCTGCTTGCCTCGCCGGCGCAGGTGCGCGCCGCACTCGACGGCCTTGGTCCGGTGGATGGCGTCATTTTCAATTCCGTGCAGTTTGCAGGCGCATTCCGCGAGATCTTCGCCCATTTGCCGAACATCTATGTGGCGCACAATGTGGAGTATGTTTCCGCCGAGCAGAGCGCGCGTGCCGCACGCAGCCCCATTGCGCGTTTCATGTTTGGCCGTGAGGCGAAGCTTCTGAAAACGCTGGAAGCGCAATTGTGCGCCGATGCGCATTTCATCTACACGCTTTCCGAGGATGACCGGCAGGTTCTGGGCGTGGCGGATGACCGGCGCTCGGCAGTTCTGCCGCTGGTGGCGCATGCGCCGGTGGAGGTGACGGGCGATGAACGCAGGACGGATTACGACGCGGCGCTGATCGGCACGTGGAGTTGGGCGCCCAATCGCATCGGGCTCGACTGGTTTCTGGAACAGGTTGTGCCGCACCTGCCTGACGATTTTCGCATTGCGGTGGCCGGTGACGCGCCGGCGAGCCTGGCGCAGGAACACCCCCGCATCGCCTTTGTCGGGCGTGTTCCCGACGCGGTGGAGTTTGTGCGGTCGGGCAAGGTGGTCCCGCTTGTCAGCCGCGCCGGAACCGGCGTGCAGCTGAAGACGATCGAGACCTTTGAACTGGGCCTGCCGAGCGTTGCGACGCAGAGCGCACTGCGCGGCATTTCCTACAAGCCGGAGAACTGCACCCTTGCCGACGAGCCGCGCGCCTTTGCAGATGCGCTGGTGCGTGCGGCCGGATCGCCCGTCGATCTTGATGGGCGGACATTCCATGAAGAGCAGCGCAACGCGCTCGACAAGGCCGTGCTTCACGGGCTTCAGCAGTCTGGCTTTGGCCGGCAGAACGAGGCCGCATGAACGTGGACGCGCCGAACAAGATCACGCCGGTGCCCGAGCGGCGCGACATTCTGGGAACGGATGTGACGGCAATTGGCCGTGACGCGGCAATTGCGATGCTGGCCGAAAGCATTGCCGAACGGCGCTTCACGCAAGTGACGTTCCTCAATGCGCATAACGCCAATGTGGCCGTTGCGGACGCGCGCTTTCGCCAGGTCCTGGCGGACTTTCTGGTGCTGGCGGATGGCGTTGGTGTCGATATCGCTTCAAAGATGCTCTACGGCGAGCCGTTTCCCGACAATCTGAACGGCACTGATTTCGTGCCGGAATTCCTCAGGCGGCAGAAGGACCGGCTGACGGTGGGCCTGCTTGGCGCGCGGCGCGACAACGCGCTTGCCGCAGCCGAGAAGCTTGCAGAGCACGCGCCGCAACACGAATTTGTCTTCCTGCATGACGGTTACTTTGACGGTGCGGGAGAGAAGGCCATCCTCGACAGGCTGGAAGAGATCCGCCCGGACGTGCTGCTTGTGGCCATGGGCGTTCCGCGCCAGGAATTGTGGATTGCCGGGAAGCTCGGGGGCGAGCATTGCACGGTGCCGATTGCGGTGGGCGCGCTTCTTGATTTTCTGAGCGGCGCGGTGCCGCGCGCGCCCCTGTGGATGCGCCGGCTGCGGCTTGAATGGCTGTTCCGGCTGGGGCTTGAGCCGCGTCGTCTGTGGCGGCGCTATGTGGTGGGCAATCCGCTGTTTCTCCTGCGGGTGCTTGGCCAGAAGCTGAGCGGCAAGGCAGGCGGAGGCTAGGCATGGGAGCGCAACAGAACGCCGCAATCGTGACGCCCAGCTATGCCGGTGATTTCGAGCGATGCAGGCTGTTGTGCGAGAGCATGGACCGGTATGTGACCGGCTACACACGCCATTACCTGCTTGTCGCCAGTCATGATGTCGAGCGTTTTCGCGCACTGGAAACGGACCGCCGGGTGGTGGTCGACGAGCGTGATCTCCTGCCATCCTGGCTGCATGCGGTGCGCGATCCGACCAGTCTTTTTCGCCGCCATGTCTGGTTGAGCACGCGGCTTGCGCCGCTGCGCGGATGGCATGTGCAGCAATTGCGGCGCATCGCCTTTGCCGAAAAGGCGACGGAAGACGCGCTTGTCTATTGCGATTCCGACGTCGTGTTCCTGAAGCCGTTCGACTGCGGCGATTTCTGGCGCGATGGCCAGATGCGGCTATACCGCAAAAGCGGCGGCATGCATTCGCTGATGGACATGGGGCACCGCGACTGGCTGGCCAATGCGGGCAGGGCGCTTGACCTTCCTGCCGGGCAGACCAGCGACCATGACTACATCACCACACTGATCGCATGGCGACGCGAAACCGTACTGGACATGCTCAGGCGTATCGAGACGGTTCACGGCAGGCCGTGGATCAATGTGGTGGCGAGCGACCGCCGTTTCTCTGAGTGCATTCTCTATGGCCGCTATGTGGATGAGGTTCTGAACGGGGAAGGACACTTCCACGACGACCGCGCGCTCTGCCACATCTACTGGCTGGGGCCGGAGCTGGATGAAACCGGCATTGAGCGTTTCATTGCCGGGATGGAGCCCTATCAGGTGGCCATCGGCATTCAGTCCTTCACCGAGACGAGCCTGGAACCGCTGCGCCGTGTGATCGGTTAGGGTCTGTATCAGACGCGTTTGGCCGGTCTGGCCAGAGCGCGATAGGTGAGCACCATCGACAGCACGTAAAGCACCGCGAAGACCGCGTTGAGCGAAAGAATGATGTCCCGTGTCTCGGTGAAGTTTCTCAGAACCAGCGAGAGAAGTGCGGCCTTGCCCAGGGCCAGAAGGCCGAGATTGACCGCGCGAATGAAGGTCTGGCCGCGGGCAAAGAGCAGGTCCGCCTGATATTCGGTCAGGTTGCGCAGGCCCGGAACCGCAAGCGCCAGAATGACCAGAGGTGCTGCCTCGGCCACATTGCGCCCGAGCAGCGTGGGGTAAAACAGCAGGATCACCGCAAGCGACGCCAGCGCCAGCGTGGACACGGCGAAGATCGCGCCCTCAATGCCAAGACGCAGTTTCCAGCGGTTGAGCATTTCCGGTGCGCGCATCATGCGCTGGACTAGCAGCATGGAGAAGGAGCGGATGGGGATCGCGGTCAGGTCCACCAGCCGCATGATGATGGCGTAGATGCCGGCAAGTTGCGGGTTGCCAAGGGCAAGAACCAGAAGCTTGTCGAGCTCCATCTGCAGATAGAACAGCACTTCTGCGCCGGCCACGTAGAGCGCGTCGGGAAGGCGACGCCAGTAGAGCGCGCTTTGCAGGCGCAGGCGCTGGCGGGGGCAGTAGAACAGGAGCGCGAAGACGAGCGCCGCGCTGTTTGCCGCGAGATAGAAAACGGTCCAGGTGAGGAGGTCGCTGCTCGCGTGGAATGTGAACAGGAGGGCCGCCAGCGCGCGGATGCCGACGCTGACGATGAGAATGACGGCGGCGCGGCCGAAGCGGTTGAGGCCATTGTTGACCACGATCACCGTTTCGGTGAGCCGCCAGGCAATGGCGTCGGACGCGATGACGAGCGCAAAGGGCAGAACCTTCATGTCGCCCGCAAAGAACACCAGATAGAGCGCCACGCTCGCCAGCGCGATGAGCGGCAGGGAAGCGACCGTCAGCACGAGGAAACCGGCGGCGTATGTGCCGAGCAGGCGCGGCTTGACGGTGGCGATGCGGTAGAGCGTGGCGGTGAAGCCAAGCGCCAGAATGCGACCGACCATCACGCCAGCGGCGGAGGCCGTGGCGAAGAGACCGAAATCGGCGATGGACAGGCTGTTGGCCAGAATCACGAAATAGGCGAGCGAAAAGACGAGCCTGCCCGCCGATCCGCTGATCGTGGCGAGGTAGTCCCGCAGCACCTGGCGCTGGCTGGTGATGATGTCGCGTAGCGAGATGGGGCGCCCCTGAATTCTGAGCCTGAAATGCCGGTTCTGCGGCGAGCATAAGCAATAAAACTTAATGCGCTGTTCTGCTGGCTGACGCAGGGGCAAAAAACAATTACGTGGAGCTTACCGTTAACTGTTTGTTACCTGTGCCTCTTTAGCTTGGGTTAACATAATCGCGGGCTGATGTGCCCGCTTCATCATCATTTGCGGAAGCTGCACACACGATGTTCGACGCCGAAAATCCCAACAGGAAACGGTCAAGGGAAGACGGGCGCTCGCGTTCGCTTTTGTCGATGCAGCCGCCGCGTGATGATCGTGTGACAACGCAGGAAGATCTTGCGGACCGTTCGTCATTGCCGCGCTCTGACAGGGATGCGGAAATGCGCGAGGCGCGCCGGGAGCGGGCAGCCTCGGCGGATGCCTATCTGCGTCGCGCCGAGGCGGGCGACCGCGCGCGGGACGACGTTTCCCCGAAGCGCGCACAGCCTGCGCGCCGGGTCGAGGAACCGGTTCGGAAAGAACGCGCCGCACCGAAAAAGACCCCGCTCCAAAAACGCCTGCTCGACAGGATGTTTCCGCTGCCGGAGGCCCCGCAGCGCGGGGCGCAGACCGCAGAGCCCGCGCGTGCGCCGATGCGCGAAGAGCGCGATGTGGCCGTGCGGCGAACCGTGATTGACGAAGAGCCCGAAGCCTATCGCGAGCGCCCGCAGAGCCGGCGCAGGCAGACCGGAAAGCGTGATGCGAATGAGCGGCTCTGGCGGCCATTGATCGATCCCGTGCGCGTGATCAGCGGGATCTTTCGCGCCAAGTGGCTCATTCTTCTGACGACGATCATCGGCGCGGTTCTTGGCGTGATGGTCGCGCTGTCGACGCCGAAAATGTATTACGCGGCAACGCAGCTCATTTTCGATCCGCGCAATCTGCAGCTGGTGGAACGCGATCTGACGCCGGGCGGTCTGCCCTCGGATGCGACGCTGGCGCTTATCGAAAACCAGGTGGCCATCATGACCTCCGGCAATGTGCTGGCGCGGGTGGTGGACGAACTGGATCTGGCGGATGACCCGGAATTCAACGGTTCGGGGGGCAGTTCCATTGTGAGCCTGCTGTTGAGCCCGCGCGCGCTCATCTCGGCGCTGCTCAGCAGCGGCGAAGAGGATGGTGGCACGGCGCGGCATTCCATAGCGGTCGATAATCTCGCCGATGCGCTGGATGTGAGCCGTAACGCCAAGACCTTCATCATCACCATCGGCGCGGAGACGGAGGATCCGGAGAAATCCTCTCTGATCGCCACCACCACCCGCGACGTGTTCCTGTCGACCTTCGGCGAGCTTCAGTCTGCAACGGCGGGCCGCGCCAATCGCGAGATCACCGAGCAGCTCATCTCGCTTCGGGCCGAAGTGGAAGAGGCCGAACGGGCCGTGGCCGATTTCAAGGCGAAGAACGACATCGTGGATGCGCAGGGGCGTCTGATCACCGATGAGGAGATCCTGCGTCTCAATGATCAGCTTTCGAACGCCAGGGCGCGCACGTCGGAGCTGAATGCGCGTGCGGCGGCTGCGCGCTCTCTGGACGTGGACGAGGTTCTGGGTGGTGCGCTGCCGGAGCAGATCTCTTCGCCCGTCATGACGGAGCTTCTGGCGCAGTATTCGAGCCTGCGGCAGCAGGCGGGCAGACTGGCCGTGAAGTTCGGCCCGCGTCATCCGGAGCGGCTTGCCGTGGAAGCGGAGCTCTCCGGCGCGCGTGAGGAGATCGCACGCGAATTGCGGCGGGTGACGGCATCCAACCAGGTGGAATTGCAGCGCGCCGTGCAGCTTGAGCAGGATCTGGCCGGCCAGCTCGCGCGGCTGAAGGTTCAGAAGGGCAATCTGGCATCGGAGCAGGTGACGCTTCGCGAGCTTGAGCGCGAGGCGAATGCGAAGCGCTCGGTGTACGAATCGCTGCTCCTGCGCGCCCGTGAGACCGGTCAGCAGGAACGCCTGAACACCGCCAACGTGAGCGTGATTTCGCAGGCCGTGCCGCCGCTCGATCCGATCGGGCCGTCGCGTTCGTCGATCGCGATGGCGGGCATGATCCTTGGCTTCCTGTTCGGCGTGGGCATTGGCGCTGCCGGCGGGGCGATCCAGAGCCTGCGCGAAAACATGGCCGAGCGTCAGGCCGAGGAAGACGATGGCGGCCAAGGCAGCCAGGGTTATGACGATTATGACCCGGAGCCTGACCCGACACCGCCCGGTGGCGGATCCTGGCGGCACGCGTCCGACGACCGGCTGCGGGATGCTGCATCAGACCGGCATTCTGGCGAATGGCGTCCGCGTTCGGGTGAGCGCTATGCAATGGCCGGTGTGGACGCGCGTGAGGATGAAGATGATCTCGACCATGCGTTTACGGCGCATTTGGACGATGAGATCGATGATCTTGCCGATCGGTATGCGGAGCCACGGCATCGGGTGCGGGCGTCGGCAGCTTCGCAATCGCATGTTCAGTCCCAGCCGCAGCCGCAGCCGCAATATGCACCGCAGCAGATGTGGCAGACGCCACAGCTTGCGATGCAGCCCGGCATGATGCCTGCAATGGCGCCGTTTCAGCCTGTGATGGGGCAGCCGGGAATCAACATGCCGATGATGCCGGCCTATCCCGTCTGGCAGCAGGTGCCGCCGATGGCGCAGGCTGGATTTGCGGCAGGTCCGCAGAGCGCTGGCGAGCCGTTTCATGAAGAAGACGATGGCGACGACCGCTTCAGTGAAATCCACCATCGTCTGAAAGCCGTGCGTCGTGAGGTCGATGCACTGGCCGTGCGCCGGGCAAACCGGTTCCGGTACTAGACGCTTCCGGCGTCAGGCGGTCTTGCCTGACGCTGTCGAACGGCGGGCGCGTTCCAGACAAATTCGCCTTCTTTCCCAATAACGTCGTCAAACGACGCGAAGCCGGGATTGCGGTTCTGCGTTTTCCCCATTATGCGGGCTGGAGTGCGATCCCGATGCGAGCGCCTTGGCGTGGACCGGGAGGCCGCACGCACTGACGCCTGACCGGGGAAAGACATGGCCGATATCATCGACGGAAAAGCGATCGCAGAAGATGTGGTTGCGAAGGTCAAGACGCAGACTGCGACGCTCGCCGAACACGGCGTGACGCCGGGGCTGGCGGTGGTGATCGTCGGCGAAGATCCGGCAAGCCAGGTCTATGTGGCGTCCAAGTCGCGCCGCGCCAAGGAATGCGGCTTCCATTCGGTTCAGCATTCGCTGCCGGCAGAAACGTCGGAAGACGCGCTGGTGGCGCTGGTCGAGGAACTCAACGCCGATCCGGCGATCCACGGCATTCTGGTGCAGCTGCCGCTGCCCGGGCACATCGATGAAGCGCGCATCATCCAGACCATCGATCCGGACAAGGATGTCGACGGTTTTCATTTCATCAATGTCGGCAGGCTTGGAACCGGTGCGCTGGACAGCGCCTTCGTGCCCTGCACGCCGGCGGGCGCGATGCTCATGCTTGAGCGGGTGCGCGGCAGGGATCTCTCCGGCCTCTCGGCAGTGGTGATCGGGCGCTCCAACATTGTGGGCAAGCCGATGGCGAACCTGCTTCTGGCCGCCAACGCCACGGTGACCGTTGCGCACAGCCGCACGAAGGATCTGCCGGCGCTGGCCGCGACGGCCGACATTCTCGTTGCAGCAGTGGGACGGCCGGAAATGGTTCGGGGCGACTGGGTGAAGCCCGGCGCGACCGTGATCGATGTGGGCATCAACCGCATTCCCGCGCCGGAAAAGGGCGAGGGCAAGACGCGGCTTGTGGGTGACGTGGCCTTTGCCGAAGCAAAGGAGCGCGCCGGCGCGATCACCCCGGTGCCGGGCGGCGTGGGGCCGATGACCATCGCCATGCTTATGGCCAACACGCTCACTTCCGCATTCCGCACTGCGGGGCTTGAACCACCAGCTTTCTGATCGGGACCATCTGCCATGCCTCTCCTGCCGGACAAGCCTGTTTTAGAACAATTGCCCATGGGCGAGGCGCGGCAGGACCGACGGCATTTCGCATTTTTGCTGGTCGACAAGTTTTCGATGTTTTCGCTGGCGGCGGCCATCGACACGGTGCGCTCGGCCAACCGTCTGCTAGGGCGTGACGTCTATAGCTGGGTGACCGTTTCGGCCGATGGCGAGGCGGTGATGGCGTCCAACGGGCTGCCGATCAAGATCGACTACGCAGTCGCCGATCTTCCGCCTGTCGATATTCTTTTTGTCTGCGTGGGGCTCACCACCGAGTTTCCCGGCAAGAGCGTGGTGCTTGCCGCATTGCGCAGCCTTGGCCGGCGCGGTGCTGCGCTGGGTGCGCTGGCGGCGGGCTCCTATCTGCTTGCCGAGGCCGGGCAGCTTGCCGGCCATCGCTGCACGATCCACTGGGAGAACCGGGCCTCCTTCATGGAGCGCTTTCCCGATATCGAATGCACGGGCAATGTCTATGAGATCGACCGCCGGCGTTATACCTGCGCGGGCGTGACGACTTCCATCGACCTGATGCTGGAAATCGTGCGGACGGACCTTGGCGCGGATCTTGCCAATGACGTCGCCAACCAGTTTCAGCACGAGCGCATCCGCTCCGCCGGCGACCGGCAGCGCACGGGGCCGGAGCGCGACCTGACAGGCAAGTCGGAGAAGCTGAAGAAGATCGTCGAGCTGATGGCCGACAATCTGGATGAGCCTTATTCGGCGGCGCAGCTTGCCGGCACGGCGAGCCTTTCCGTGCGCCAGGTCGAGCGGCTTTTCCTGCGGCATCTGGGGATGACACCGGGGCGCTACTACATGCGGCTCAGGCTGGAGCGGGCGCGCGAGCTTCTGCGGCAGACGAACATGCCGATCCTCGATGTGGCGATTGCGACGGGCTTCACCTCTCATTCCTATTTCGCGCAGAGCTATCGCCAGCAATTTGGCCGCCCGCCATCCGAAGAGCGCCGGGCTGGTTATTGAGGGGCGGGTGGAGTCGGAGGCGTGACGGTGGAGCCGAGCGCCCCCGCCCTTCGACAAGCTCAGGATGAGGGCTACTGAGTGACCGATTCTCCCGTCATACCCACACAGTTGAGAGCTTGACTACACACGCCCAAGAAACCTCGGAATGAGGCTCCCGTGCTGACTAAGAAGCGGGCATAGAGCTTGAAGCAACTGCGGCCTCTCAGTAGCCCTCATCCTGAGCTTGTCGAAGGGCGAGGGCGCTCGGCGTCCGAAACCACGCCACCGATTTCGGCAGCAGCTTTACGCAGTGCAGCCACATCAGGTGCGTGGGAGGCGCATGAGGTCGCGCGGGCGGTGAAGTCTGCGGCCAGCGCCGTGGCGGCGTCGTGGAAGGCTCCCGGCGCGACACGCGCAAGCGAGGACAGGCCACGCAACAGCGCCAGTCCGACATCGGGCGCGCCGGAGGCGGCTTCGTAGGATATGGGCCGGAAGGCTGCATCCAAAAGAGCGGACGGCTTCACGGGCGCAAAGGTCACCTTGGGGTAGGGCGGCTCGTCGTTATCGCTGCCCGCCTCCTTGTCCGTCAGCGCCCAGTCGGCCAGAAGCCGGGTCTGCACGGTGAGAACGTGGATTGCGGTGGAAGGGTCGTTGACGCCGGGGGAAAGCGCCCGGCGGGCGACATCGGCCAGAACGAGGAAGCCGAACCCCGGATCGGAATCGAAGGTGCGCTCCTCACCGATGATGAAGTCGTCATGGACCGCCTCGAGGCAGGCATCGTCCGCCTCGCCGCTGATGACGGCAAGCGCGGTGGCGTGGTCCACATAATCGCCGGGGCGGACGAGAACATGGATTGTGAGATCGCTGGCCTCCGCCAGCTCCTGCAGCGCGTGCGGGTCGAAATGCTGGACGAAGCCGACCGCACCGGCGCTGACAGTCTGCCCTGAAGGCGTAGGGAATGCAGTGGCGGCGGTGCAGCCATAGCGCCCGTCGCGACCAAGGCGGGTGAGGGCTTCCCGTGTTGTCTCTTCAAGCCGGCTGGTCATCTCCACGACGCGTCCGACAACCGAGATTTCGCGCACCCAGCGGATCAACGCCCAGACAACGGCAAAGACCACGATGACGGTGGCGGCGAAGAGGATAAGCCGTCCGCCAAGCGTGTAGATGCCGCTCGACAGGCCGATTATGCCGATGATGGAAAAGAGAAACGCGCCGATGAAAACGGAAATGGTGGTGCGGGCGGCGCGATTGCCGGAGAAAAGCGGCACGGCGCGGGGCGAGCCTGTCTGCGCGGCGCTGGTGAGCAGGTTGACCAGCGTTGAAAGCGCGAAGACGGCGACCGCCAGCATGCTGGAAGCGACGATGCTCAGAATGTTGCGCAGCGCTTCTCCCGAAACGGTTATGGGAAGCGCGCTTTCATCCAGACTTTCGGGCAGCAGGTCTGCCGAAAGATAGGCAAGGACAATGACGATGACCGCCGAGACGCAGAACAGCGCCGGCAGAAACCACAGGGCTCGCGTGAGCCGCCTGAAGAGGAACCAGTAGCCGTTCACACTCCCTCCGATCAGAGGAAGAATGCACGGCTACCGCAGTTTGTTCCAGCTCAGAATACGGCTGCACCCTGATCGGCACGGCCGGCGAGCTGCCGGAAGCCGGCAAAGAGCTCGCGGCCCATGCCGAACTGGTTGCCCGAGAGGTCGGGTGCGGCGCTTTCGCGTGCGGCGAACTCTTCGGCGTCGACCAGCGCTTCAAGCGTGCCCTTGTCTGCGTCGAGGCGCATCGGGTCGCCATCGCGCAGCTTGCCGATCATGCCGCCGTCCAGCGCTTCGGGCGTGACGTGGATGGCCGCCGGCACCTTGCCGGATGCACCCGACATGCGCCCGTCGGTGACGAGCGCGATGCGGTGTCCGCGATCCTGAAGCACGCCGAGCGCCGGCGTGAGCTTGTGCAGTTCCGGCATGCCGTTTGCCTTGGGGCCCTGGAAGCGGATGACGGCGATGAAATCGCGGTCGAGCCTGCCTTCCTTGAAGGCCGTTTGCATCTCTTCCTGCGAATGGAAGACAAGGGCAGGGGCCTCGATCACGCGGTGCTCCGGCTTGACGGCGGAAACCTTGATGATCGACTTGCCGAGATTGCCCGACAGAACCCGGATGCCACCGGTCTGCTGGAAGGGTTTGGCGGCGGTGGTGAGCACCTTGTCGTTGCCGCTGGTGGCGGGTGCGGAGAGGCGCACGACCGAACCATTGTCGGCGAGCTTGGCCTCGACCGTGTAGGGGCGCAGACCCTCACCCCAGATGGTGCGCACATCCTCGTGCAGATAGCCGTCGTCGAGCAGTTCGCGGATCATGTAACCCATGCCGCCTGCGGCGTGGAAATGGTTCACGTCGGCAAGCCCGTTGGGATAGACGCGGGCGACGAGCGGCACATGGTCCGAAATCTCGGCGATGTCGTCCCAGGTGAGCCGGATGCCGGCAGCGGCCGCCATGGCGACCAGATGCATGGTGTGGTTGGTCGAGCCGCCCGTGGCGTTGAGGCCGACCACGCCGTTGACGATGGAGCGCTCGTCGATCATGCGGCCAACGGGCGTGAACTCGTTGCCGAGCGCGGTGATGGCGAGTGCGCGCTTTGCGGCTTCCTTCGTCAGGGCATCGCGCAGCGGCGTGTTGGGATTGACGAAGGAGGAACCCGGCGTGTGCAGGCCCATGATCTCCATCAGCATCTGGTTCGAGTTGGCCGTGCCGTAGAAGGTGCAGGTGCCGGGGCCGTGATAGGATTTGGACTCGGCTTCCAGCAGCGCCGCACGGTCCACCTTGCCTTCGGCGTAGAGCTGGCGGATGCGGGCTTTCTCGTCATTGGGCAGGCCGGAGGTCATGGGTCCGGCGGGAATGAAGATCGCAGGCAGGTGGCCGAAGGTGAGGGCGGCGATGACCAGGCCCGGCACGATCTTGTCGCAGACGCCGAGATAGACGGCCGCGTCAAACATGTTGTGCGACAGGCCGACGGCAGCCGACATGGCGATGACATCGCGCGAAAAGAGCGACAGTTCCATACCGGGCTGGCCCTGGGTGACGCCGTCGCACATGGCAGGCACGCCGCCGGCAACCTGCGCCACGCCGCCGGCTTCGCGCGCGGCGTCCTTGATCATGTTGGGAAACGGCTCGAAGGGCTGGTGCGCCGAGAGCATGTCGTTGTAGGCGGTGATGATGCCGATATTGGGCACCCGGTCGCCGGAAAGGGCCGCCTTGTCTGCCGGTCCGCAGGCGGCAAAGCCGTGGGCGAGGTTGCCACAGGAAAGGACGCCGCGATGAACGGCCTGTCCGGCAGCGTGCTCGATGCGTTCCAGATAGGCTTCGCGGCTGGCGCGTGAGCGCTCGCGGATGCGGGCTGTGACGGCTTCGATTTCGGGTCTTGCGGTCATGGCATGGCGTCCTGTCTTGCAGTTGGCCCCACGCGGAAGGAGCGCGGGGCGCGGCGGGCCGGCGTTTTACGCCTGGCCTGCGGGAGCCCAGTAGATGTGGGCGGGTTCTTTCGTCTCGGCCAGCACCGCGCCGATGGGGGATGTCGGGCCGGGTGGGACGGAGAGCGCTGTTTCCAGCGTTTCCTTCTTGTCGGCGCCCTCTATGTGGACGGCGAGGAAGCGTGCGCCTGCGAGCCGGTTCATGGAAAGCGTGAGGCGGGGTTCGCCCGCCGCCTTCGACGCGACCGGTAAAACGTCCGGCCCTTCCGTTGGCTCAAGAAGCGCTTCGATGGTCGGGGCATCGGGGAAGAAGGAGGCGGTGTGCCGGTCATTGCCCATGCCGAGCACGACCACGTCGAGCGGTCGGGGCAGTGCGGCAATCGCCTTTGCCGACTGGCTGGCGGCCTCTTCCATTTCGTCGGCTGGCTGGTAGAGGCCGACAAAGGCGGCGCGGGCAGCCTTGTTCTGCAGGAGATGCCGGGCGACCAGACGGGCGTTGGAGCGCGGTGAATCGGCTGGCACGAAACGTTCGTCCACCAGCGTGACGGTGACTTTGTCCCACGGGATGTCGCATCGCGACAGCTGATCGAAGAACTGCGCGGGCGTGCGACCGCCGGAAACAGCAATCGCCGCGTGGCCCTGTTCCTTCACGGCTAATGCCAGTTTTTTGGCAACCGTCTCCGACAGGTTCCTGGCCAGCGCCTCGGAGGAGGCGAATTCATGCCACTCGCAATTGGCCATGCTCAGACACTCTCATGCCAGGTGCGTCCGTCGCGCTCGATCAGCGCGATGGAAGAGGACGGCCCCCAGGTGCCGGCGGTGTAGCCCTGCGCGGGCTGCTGGTTGTCTTCCCAGGCGGCGAGGATCGGGTCGATCCAGCGCCATGCAGCCTCGACCTCGTCGCGACGCATGAACAGCGTCTGGTTGCCGCGGATGACATCCATGATGAGGCGCTCATAGGCGTCCGGATTGCGGACATTGAATGATTCGGCAAAGCTCATGTCGAGCGGCACATGGCGCAGGCGCATGCCGCCGGGGCCGGGGTCCTTGATCATCATCCACTGCTTGACGCCTTCATCCGGCTGCAGGCGGATGACCAGCTGGTTGGCGAACACCTTGCCCGTGCCATCCTCGAAGATGGAATGGGGGATCGGCTTGAACTGGATCACGATTTCCGAAACGCGGGTGGCGAGCCGCTTGCCGGTGCGCAGGTAGAAGGGCACGCCGGCCCAGCGCCAGTTCTCGATCTCCGCCTTGATGGCGACGAAGGTCTCGGTGTTGCTCTCGCCGCTTTCAAGTTCTTCCGTGTAGCCCTTCACCGCGCCGCCATTGGACGCGCCGGCGCGGTATTGTCCGCGCACGGTCACGCTCTCTGCGGCATTGGAGGTGATCGGCTTCAGGGCGCGCAGGACCTTCAGTTTCTCGTCGCGCACCGTGTCGGCTTCCATGGAGGCCGGCGCTTCCATCGCCACGAGGCAGAGAAGCTGGAGCATGTGGTTCTGGACCATGTCACGCAGCGCGCCGGCCTTGTCGTAATAGCCCGCGCGCCCTTCAAGCCCCACGGTCTCGGCCACGGTGATCTGCACATGGTCGATATGGGCGGAGTTCCAGAGCGGCTCATAGAGCGCATTGGCAAAGCGCAGCGCCATGAGGTTCTGCACCGTCTCCTTGCCGAGATAGTGGTCGATGCGGAAGACGTTGTGCTCGTCGAACACGCGCGCCACGGCGTCGTTCAGCTCATGGGCGGAGGCGAGCGAACGGCCGATGGGCTTTTCGACGATCACGCGGGCCGTGTCGGTGGACAGGCCGTGCTTGTCGATCTGGCCGACAATGTCATCGAACAGGCTGGGTGCGACGGCCATGTAGAAGGCGCGCACACTGTCGCTGTCGCCGATCTCGGTCTTCAGGTCGGCAAAGCCGTCACCCGATTTCGCGTCCGCCGGCACGTAGGACAGGCGGGCCAGAAAATGCGTCAGCTCCTGCGGCTCGATATCGCTCTTGGCGACATGCTCGCGGATGGCCTTTTCGGCGAAGGTGCGGAAGTCCTCGTCGGACAGTTTCGAGCGGGATGAACCGATGATGCGCGTGGGGTCGGTGAACTGACCTGCCCGCTGGCGCTGATAGAGCGCCGGAAGCAGCTTTCGCTCGGAGAGATCGCCCGTGGCCCCGAACACCACGAGATCGAAAGGCTCGACCGGAATTGTCTGGCTGGTCATGGTTTCTCCGCTCGCGCGTTTCCGCTTTTCGTTGAACCGCGAAAACGCTCTCATTGATTGTTCTTGCGCAATTCCGGACGGAAAACCGGTTCCCGCTTTTCCTGGAATTGCCCTAGCCTCATACCAAGTTGCCGTTGCTATAGTCTAATCGATTTAAAAAAGCCAGATGCGATTGCGCGGCAGCGCGTCTGTCGGGCTGAGCCAAGCCGGTGCGCCCATTTGTGCCTTGACACAGCATCGCATGGCGGGTTTTCCCATGTTTCCTTCGCGAGCACAGGCTCGCATACAGACATTACAAACCGGAGCGGCAGGGATGGGAACCCATTTTTCGCGCAGCGTGGCTGAGGGCCGCGCTTTCATGCAGTTCATCGACGGGCGTTCGGTCGATTCGCTCTCGGGAGAACGCATCGACGTTCGCAGCCCGTCCGACGGCGCAGTCTTCGCTTCGATCCCGGCTTCCACGGAAGCCGATGTGGAGCTGGCGGTGAAGTCGGCGCGCAAGGCGTTTGACGAAGGCCCGTGGAGCCGCATGCCGGCCGTGGAGCGCGGGCGCTGCCTGACGCGTCTTTTCCATCTGGTGGAGAAGAATGGCGAGGAGCTGGCTGCGCTCGAATCGCGCGACACCGGCAAGCCGATCCGTCAGGGCACGGCGGACGTGACGGCTACAATGCGCTATTTCGAGTTCTATGGCGGCGCGGCTGACAAGATCCACGGCGACACGATCCCGTTTCTCGATGGCTACACGGCGCTGACGCTGCGCGAGCCGCATGGCGTGGTGGCGGGTATCACGCCCTGGAACTACCCGATGCAGATTCTGGCGCGCGTCATCGGCGCGGCGCTGGCCATGGGCAACACGCTGGTGGTGAAGCCGGCGGAAGACGCTTCGCTGACGACGCTGCGCATGGCCGAGCTGGCGCTTGAGGCCGGCTTCCCGGCTGGCGTGTTCAACGTCATCACCGGTTATGGCCGCAGCGCTGGTGCGGCTCTTTCCTCGCATCCGCTGGTCGATTACGTGACCTTCACCGGTTCGCCGATCACCGGCACCGCGATCCAGCAGGCAGCGGCGGTGAACAATCGTGGCGTGACGATGGAGCTGGGCGGCAAGTCCCCGCAGATCGTGTTCGCCGATGCGGATATCGAGGCAGCGCTTCCCGTTCTGGTGAACGCCATCATCCAGAATGGCGGGCAGACCTGCTCTGCCGGCAGCCGCGTTCTGATCGAAAAGCCGATCTACGAGCAGGTGGCGACGGCGCTGGCCGAGCGCTTCTCCAAGCTGGTTGCGGGCCCGCATGATGCGGATCTCGACATCGGGCCGCTCGTCAATGTGGCGCAGCGCGACAAGGTTGCCGGCTTTATTGCCGCAGCGCAGGAAGCCGGCATTCCGCTGCTCGCACAGGGCACGGTGCACCCGGACGCGCCCGAGGGCGGTTACTATCAGCCGCCGGCGCTGTTCGGCGCGGTCGATCCGCAGGCAGCGCTCGCTCAGGAAGAGGTTTTTGGACCGGTGCTTTCGCTGTTCCCGTTCGAGGACGAGGCAGACGCCATCCGGCTCGCCAATGACACGGAGTTCGGTCTGGTGGCCGGTGTGTGGACGCGCGACGGCGCGCGCCAGCACCGGGTCGCCAAGCGCGTGCGCGCCGGCCAGGTTTTCGTGAACGGCTATGGCGCAGGCGGCGGCGTGGAGCTGCCCTTCGGCGGCTTCAAGAAATCCGGCCACGGACGCGAGAAGGGTTTTGAAGCCCTGTTCGACATGTCCGCGACCAAGACAATCGTTTTCAACCACGGCTAACAATTACAGGAATTTTCGAAATGGCTCGACTTGAAGGCAAGGTTGCCATCATCACCGGCGCAGCATCCGGTTTCGGTGAAGGCATGGCGAAGCGTTTCGCCGAGGAAGGCGCGAAGGTCATCGTTGCCGACCTGAACGCGAAGGGCGCAGAGCGGGTTGCCGCAGAGATCGGTGAAGCAGCGCTGCCGGTTACCGCAGACGTTTCCATGAAAGCCGATGTGGACGCGATGGTGGACGCCGCCATGCAGGCGCATGGCCGTCTGGACATCATGATCAACAATGCCGGCTACACGCACCGTAACACCTCCCTCATGGAAGTTGACGAAGAGACGTTCGATCTCATCGGCGCAGTGAACATGAAGGCGATCTATCATTCCACGCTGGCCGTTGTGCCGGTCATGGAGAAGCTCGGCGGCGGCTCGATCATCACCACCGCTTCGACGGCAGGCCTGCGTCCGCGTCCGGGTCTCACCTGGTACAACGCATCCAAGGGCTGGGCGATCACCGCGACCAAGTCGATGGCCGTTGAGCTTGCGCCGAAGAACATCCGCGTGAACTGCCTGTGCCCGGTGGCCGGCGAAACCGGCATGCTCGGCCAGTTCATGGGCGAAGACACGCCTGAGAAGCGCGCGCAGTTCCGCTCTTCCATCCCGCTTGGCCGGCTTTCCACGCCGCTCGACATTGCCAATGCAGCGCTCTGGCTGGCTTCGTCGGAAGCCGAGTTCATCACCGGCGTTGCGCTGGAAGTGGACGGCGGCCGCTGCATCTGACGCAGCCCTGCCTGTGGACGGTTTTAGGAATTCCGTTTCTCCGGGAACCTGACTTGGAGCACGGAATTACCTATAACCGGACAGAACAATTTCAGGCCGCCGGCGTTTGTCCGGCGGTCGGCATGAAAAGGGCAAGCGCATGACCTACGAGCAGATCTTTCTCTTCAGTCTGCTGGGTGTCGTGTTTGCCTTTCTTGTCTGGGGTCGTATTCGCTATGACCTTGTTGCCTTTGCCGCGCTGATCATTGCGGTGGCCGCCGGCGTCGTCGATGCGCATGACGCCTTCATCGGCTTCGGCCATGAGGCCGTCGTCATCATCGCGCTGGTGCTGATCGTTTCGCGCGCCATGATGAATGCGGGCGCGGTGGAGCTGATCGCGCGTTTCGTCCTGTCTTCGGGACGCTCTCTCTCCACCCATATCGGGTTTATGTCGGTGATTGGCGCCGGCCTTTCGGCGGTGATCAACAATGTCGCCGCACTGGTCATGCTGATGACCCTCGACATCGAGGCTGCGAAGAAGGCGAAGCGGCCTGTTTCCCGATCGCTGATGTCGCTTTCCTTCGCGACCATTCTGGGCGGCATGATCACGCTGATCGGCACGCCGCCCAACATCGTCATCGCCGAGTTTCGCGGTCGCGCGCTTGGCGAATCCTTCTCCATGTTCGACTTTTCACCGGTGGGGCTCGTCTGCGCCGTGGTTGGCATCGCCTTCGTGACGCTGGTTGGCTGGCGGCTGATCCCCGAAACCGGGCAGGCGGTTGCCGGAGATGACGGCGAGGCGGGTCTCTTCGTCGTGGAAGCGGGTGTGAAGGAGAAATGCAAATTCATCGACGGGCCGGTGAGCGATCTCTATCCGCTGGCCGATGAGCACGATGTGACCGTGCTCGGACTGGTGCGGCGCGGCAAGCGTCTGCCCGGTTTTTCCGCTGGCGAAGAGCTTCGCAAGAGCGACCAGCTCATTCTCGAGGGCGATCCGAAATCCATCGAGGCGTTCATCGGCGCTGCGGAACTCGATACGCCGGGTTCGGAAGAGCATGGCGGCATTCGCGGCAAATCTCTGGTTCTGGTTGAGGCCATTGTGCCGGACAATGCCCGCATGGTCGGGCGCACGGCGCTTGACCTGCGGCTGCTCTACCGCCGCGGTGTGACGCTTCTGGGCGTGTCGCGGCAGGGCAGGCGGTTTCGCGAGCGGGTGCGCAAACTGCCGATCCGGGCGGGCGACGTGGTCCTGCTTCTTGGGCCGGAAAGCCGCGTTGCCGACGCCGCCGACTGGCTGGGCGTTCTGCCGCTGGCGGAAAAGAGCCATAACGTGATCCAGCGCGGCAAGGCGCTGTTCGCCGTGGCCGTGTTTGCCATTGCCGTGGCCATTTCGGTGATGGGCTTCGTGCCGCTCGCCATCGCGCTTGCGGGCGCGGTCGCCATCTATGCGCTGTTCAATGTGGTCGGCGCGCGCGAAGTCTATGAATCGGTGGAATGGCCGGTGATCGTGCTTCTGGCCTCGCTGATCCCGCTCGGGCTGGCGCTTGAGGAATCCGGCGGCACGAAGCTGATCGCGGATTCCATTCTCTCGCTGACCGGCTCGTTGCCGGCATGGGCGATCCTGGCGATCCTGATGGTTGTCACCATGACGCTGTCCGACTTCCTGAACAATGTGGCGACCGCGCTGATTGCAGCGCCGGTCGGCCTTTCCGTTGCGCAGGGACTCAACGTCTCGCCCGATCCGTTTCTGATGGGCGTGGCGGTGGCCGCTTCCTGTGCGTTCCTGACGCCCATCGGCCACAAGAACAACACCATCATCATGGGGCCGGGCGGCTATCGCTTCGGCGATTACTGGCGCATGGGCCTGCCGCTGGAAATCCTCATTATCGCGGTTTCCGTGCCGGCGATCCTGTTTTTCTGGCCGCTGTAGGACGGGGCTGAAGCGGTTCGGTTCACCTGATGATTTCGGTCGTGTCCGATTTTGTGGCAGGAGCGTTTTGCGTGGTTCGACAAGCTCACCATGAGGGATGTGTGACCCTGTAGGAAAATCTGGCTCCGCGAGGTTGCAGATAGTTCTTGCAGCCGCGCCCCACCCTCATGGTGAGCTTGTCGAACCACGCACAACGTCAATGCAGCGTGTCTTTTCGCCCTCAAATCCGGTCGCGCAGTGCGTACCAGTTGAGCGCCAGGAACATCAGGAACGGGCGCAGATGGCGACCGCCGGGGAAGGGCGGGATCTTCAGTTCTTCGAACAGGCGCAGCCGGTCGCGGTTTCCGCAGACGGTTTCCGCATAGAGCTTGCCGGCGAAGTTCGACAGCATCACACCATGGCCGGACCAGCCGGCGGCCGAGATCACATTGGGCATGACCTCGCGCACAAAGGGGCGTCTGGGCATGGTTATGCCCACATAACCACCCCATGCATGGGTGAGTTCGACGTCCTTGAGCGCGGGATAGAGTTCGGCAATCTGGCGGCGAATGTGGTGGTGGATCGCCTTGTCTTCGCCGGGCGCGTAGATCTCGCGTCCGCCGAAAAGCAGGCTGCCATTGGGCTCGCGCCGGAAATAGCGCACCACGAAACGGGAATCGTCGACCGACTCGCCGCCGGGCAGAACGGGACTGTCATCGCCAAGCGGCGGTGTTGCGCCGATGAAGGAGCCGATGGGCATGACATGGGCCGCACTCTCCGGCTCCAGATCGCCGCCATAGGCGTTTGTGGCGATGAAGCACTTCTCGGCGGTGATTGTTCCCGAAGGCGTTTCGATGCGCACACCGCCGGCATCGGAGCTGATATTCAGCGCAGGCGTGCCTTCAAAGAGATGCGCGCCCGCCTCACGGGCCACACGCGCCGTGCCGACCACGAGTTTCAGCGGATGGATATGGCCGGTGCCGGTGTCGCGAATGCCGCCGAAATAGCGTGTGGAGCCAAGCCGCCCGGCGGTCTCGGTCGCATCCATGTAGGTGATATGCGGATAGTTGAACCGGTCACGCATGATGTCGGCATGCCGGCGGTATTCGTCCAGATAGCGGGGCTTGTGGACGGCTGAAATCTGGCCCTGACGATAGTCGATCTCGATGCGGTTGGCGGCGGCGAAATCGATGAGGTGGGCCTTGGCTTCCTCGGCCAGATCAAACAGGGCTTTGGCGCGGGTGAAGCCAAGCTCGGCCTCCAGCTCCTCGGCCCAGGCGCGCTGACCGGTGCCGAGCTGGCCGCCATTGCGCCCGGACGCGCCATCGCCAAAGCGGTGCGCCTCGATCAGAACCACATTGACGCCTGCCTTCGCCAGATGGGCGGCCGCCGACAGGCCGGTGAAGCCGCCGCCGACAATGGCGACATCGGCCCGCCGGTCGCCATCGAGCGACGGGTATTGCGGGCGTTCGCCGACGGTTGCTTCATACCAGGAGAAGCCGGGCGATATGGGCGACTGATAGGGCATGGACGCACCCCTCTTTCCGTCCGGAATTGCGCAAAATCAATAATTCAGGGCGTTTCGCGGTTCAACGAAAAGCGGAGACGCTCTAGACGTTCAGAAGCAGATATTCCCGTTCCCAGGGGCTGATGACCTTCATGAAGGTCTCGAACTCGGCCCGCTTGATTGCGGCAAAGGTCGAGACGAAGGGCGCGCCCAGCATTTCCTTCAGTGGCTCGTCGTCCTCGAACAGGGCGACGGCTTCCAGAAGGCCACGTGGCAGCTCGATCTCATCCTGATTGACCGCCTTGCCGGCCGGCGCATCGGGCGTGCTCTTTTCCAGAATGCCGACGAGACCACAGGCAAGCGAGGCAGCCAGCGCCAGATAGGGATTGGCGTCGGACGAGGGGATGCGGTTTTCCACGCGGCGCGCCGCCGGGTCGGAGCGCGGCACACGGAAGGCAGTGGTGCGGTTGTCATACCCCCAGCGCGTGTTGACCGGCACCGCCGTTCCCTGCGTCAGGCGGCGATAGGAGTTCACATAGGGCGCAAGCATGATGAGCGCATTGGGAATGTGCCGCTGCAGCCCGCCGATGAAATGACGGAACATCTCCGTCTCTTCGCCATTCTCGTCGGAGAAGACGTTGTGACCGGTCTCGAGCGACACCACCGACTGGTGAATATGCATGGCGGAGCCGGGCTGGTTCTGGATCGGCTTGGCCATGAAGGTGGCGTAGGTGTCGTGCTTGAGCGCCGCTTCGCGAATGGTGCGCTTGAACATGAACACCTGATCGGCAAGCTCGATCGGATCGCCATGACGCAGGTTGATCTCGAGCTGGCCGGCGCCTTCCTCGTGGATCAGCGTGTCGATCTCCAGGCCCTGCGCCTCGGAGAAGTGGTAGATGTCGTCGATCAGTTCGTCGAACTCGTTCACGCCGGCGATGGAATAGCCCTGACCGCCGCCAATGGGGCGACCGGAGCGGCCGACCGGGGGCGTGAGCGGGTAGTCCGGGTCGGGATTCTTGTCGACCAGATAGAACTCGATTTCCGGCGCGACGATGGGCTTGAGCCCATGCTTCGCATATTCGGCGACGACGCGCTTCAAAACGTTGCGCGGGCTGAAGGCGACATCGCGCCCGTCCTGATGGACGAGGTCGCAGATGACCTGCGCCGTCGGGTCGCTTTCCCACGGAACGGAAGAGAGCGTGGAGAGATCGGGCAGAAGCTTCAGGTCGCCGTCATCCTCCGGGTAGACGAAGTCACCGCCATCTTCGGGATATTCGCCAGAGATCGTTGTCATGAAGACAGCCGAAGGCAGCGCCAGTGAGGTGTTGGACGTGAACTTCTTCGACGGCATCATCTTGCCGCGCGCAACACCGGCCTGATCGGGCGTGATGCACTCGATGTCTTCGATGCCGCGCCATTCCAGCCAGGCGGAAACCTGCTTCCAGTCCTTCACACCGCGAAGGTTTTTCAGAAATGCGGGCGCACGAACGGAGTTACCTCGACCGTTGCGGCGGGTTAGCTTTTTCCTGTCAGGCATCAAACACCAGGGATCGTTGGTTGGATGCGTGAGTATAGACGTGGGCGTGAAGGGAAGGGAAGGCCCCGCGTCAGGATTGCACACCCGCAACAAGACGGTCGATGACCGGCTGCAATGCCTCCGGCGTGACCGGGCGCACGACCCGGGCGTCCACGGGTGATTCGGCCAGCGTGTCCTTGTGGCGCGAGGCGACAATGGTGATGACGAGCGGCAGGCCGCGCGGGGAGGCGCGGCGGTGGCTTTCCAGATGGGTGAACAGTTCGCTGGTGGCGCGTGTCTGCGCGTCGATGTCGACAATCACCACGCCGGGCCGGGAGAGCGGTGTCGGGGCAGACAGGATGCGCGTTGCCTCGGCGGGTTCGAGCGCATTGGCCTTCAGATAGGCACGCTGCGCGATGCGCGAGAGCACAATCCTGTTCACCGGAGATGAGGCGACAACCAGTGCCTGGGACAGATCTGCAACGCAGCTGTTGGAGACCGCCTCGCATGCATCGATGGTCGGCTGATCGGTTACAGGTCTGTCTGCCATCATGTCTTCGCCCACGGTTAGAATAAGAAATTCAATGCCCGGTTGAAATCTGACGGGAATGAATGTCACCGCGGTTGAAATGTCAAGTTACAAATAAGTCAGAATTGTTATGTGCCTGTTTCTTGTTGGTGAAACCGGTTTTTTCAAGAAAGAACCGGAAATTAGGTCGGGATTTCAGATATTTGTATTGTTTGATCACAAGATCGAATGACCGTTTTCTGTTCAAGAAAAAACGCCCGCGCAGGAGACAGTGCGCGGGCGCTTGACGGGAGATCAATCAGGCTGGTGTCAGGAGCCAGCCAGACGGTTGGTGACGATGACAGGCACCAACAGATCTCCCCAGTTGCCTTCTCCACCATGATGACGCGCCGAGCGGACCAGTTCGACGGACACACCGGAATCGACCGCTTTCATGACCGACTGGTTGAGGCGGTGCAGGTCGTTTGCCACCATGCGGATGATGGCCTGCTGGTCGGAAGACATGGCGCTTGCCTGCTCTTCTGCACGTTCCTTGACGCGGGTGTTCGGTGTCATTTCCGTTCTCCTTTCCCGGCGATTTGCCGTTGGTGTTATTCCGCTGCTGGGCGGAACTGGTCAGATTCGGTGGATTCCTTCATGGCGGTGGTCGAAGACTGGCCGCCAGTGATGGCCATGGACACGGCGTCGAAATAGCCGGTGCCGACTTCGCGCTGGTGCTTTGTGGCCGTGTAGCCGTTGGCCTCTGCGGCGAACTCCGCTTCCTGCAACTCCGAATAGGCCGCCATCTGCCGGTCCTTGTAGCCACGGGCCAGCTCGAACATGCCGAAGTTGAGCTGATGGAACCCGGCCAGCGTGATGAACTGGAACTTGTAGCCCATGGCGCCCAGCTCGCGCTGGAACTTGGCAATGGTTGCGTCGTCCAGGTTCTTCTTCCAGTTGAAGGACGGCGAGCAGTTGTAGGCGAGCAGCTTGCCCGGATGCGCCTTGTGCACGCCCTCGGCGAATTTGCGCGCCTGCTCCAGATCCGGCTTCGACGTTTCGCACCAGATCAAATCCGTGTGCGGCGCATAGGCGACAGCGCGGGCAATGCAGGCGTCGAGCCCGTTCTTCACCCGGTAGAAGCCCTCGACCGTGCGGCCTGCCTCGTAATCGACGAAGGGCTGGTCGCGCTCGTCGATATCGGAGGTGAGCAGCTTGGCGGCCTCCGCATCCGTGCGGGCGATGACCAGGCTCGGCACGCCCATGACGTCGGCTGCAAGACGCGCGGCATCCAGATTGCGGATATGCTGCGCCGTGGGGATCAGAACCTTGCCGCCCAGATGGCCGCACTTCTTTTCCGATGCGAGCTGGTCCTCGAAGTGGACGCCGGCAGCGCCCGCCTCGATATAGGCCTTCATCAGCTCGAAGGCGTTGAGCGGGCCGCCGAAGCCGGCTTCCGCATCCGCCACGATCGGAGCGAACCATGTGTCGACCGAAAGGCCATTGCCTTCCGCAGTCTCGATCTGGTCAGCGCGCTGAAGCGTGCGGTTGATGCGCTTGGCGAGCTCCGGGCCGGCATTGGCCGGGTAGAGCGACTGGTCCGGATACATGGCCGAAGCGGTGTTGGCGTCGGCGGCGACCTGCCAGCCGGAGAGGTAGATCGCCTTCAGACCGGCGCGGACCATCTGCATGGCCTGGTTGCCCGAGAGCGCGCCGAGCGCGTTGACGAAGTCCTCTTCGTGGATGAGCTTCCAGAGGCGCTTTGCGCCTTCCTCGGCCAGCGTGTGACGGACGGTAACCGAGCCGCGCAGCCGCTGCACATCCTGCGGCGTGTAGGGGCGTTCGATGCCATCGAAGCGACCTTCCGCAGCGCTGGGAACAAGGTTGTAAAAATCCGTCATTATTGCCTCCGTACAGGATCTGTTTCGCGGTAGGGGCTGTCTGGCGTGATGCTTCTGTGCCCCGCTTTCGTTACAGGATTTACATTGCGCCGCAGCGAAAGCGGAGAGAAAACCGGGTTTTGTGGGATATTTTCGTGTCAGCATGTCTGGATTTTGACAGGGCGGGCGTGTAAATTTGTAAAAGATGTAAGGGCGAGTTTGCGGGGTCGTTTTGTAAAGGTGTGTAAAGTGGTGGCCGTTCAGGCATGGATCCTTGGGTCAGGCCCAAGGATGACGATGGGGACCACGGACACGACGGGGGCGGCTCAGGCTCAGGCTCAGGCTCAGGCTCAGGCTCAGGCTCAGGCACAGACACGGGCGCAGACGCAGACGCAGACGCAGACGCAGACAAGGGCACAGGCACAGGCACAGGCGTTGATCCAGTCGGCTATGGTTCTCATGATCCACCGTCGGTGCTGGTTGGCTTCATAGCGGTCCCGCTTCGTCATCCTCGGGCTTGACCCGGGGATCCATGCCGGAACGGCCGCGCCTCGCCGGGGACGCAGAAAACAAGGGGGCCGACCATGGCCAATCAGAAGATATTCGCCGGAGCCCGTATCAGGCGGGTACGCACCGCCAAGGGTCTGACCCAGACGGCTATGGCCGAGGGGCTGGGCATTTCGCCCTCCTATCTGAACCTGATCGAGCGCAACCAGCGGCCGCTCACCGTGTCGCTCATTCTCAAGCTGGCCTCGGTCTACAAGGTCGATCCCGACGAGTTGCAGGGCGAGACCGGCCTGTCGCTTGCCGCGCTTCGCGAAGTGTTTTCCGATCCGCTTCTGGTGGGCGAGCTGCCGGGCGAGCAGGAGCTTGTGGATGTGGCGGAAGCCGCCCCCAATGCGGCTGCGGCGCTGGTCAAGCTCTACCGCGCCTATCGCGAACAGGCCGACCGCATGTCCGACCTCTCCGAAATGCTGGCGCGGGAAGGGCGCACCACCGCCATTTCGGCAACGCGTCTGCCGATGGACGAGGTGCGCGAGACCTTTGAGCGGCATGGCAACCATTTCCCGGCCATCGAGGAGGAGGCGGAGAGCTTTCACAAGCTCATGGGGCAGATGGGGCTTATGGGGCCGGGGGATGATCTTTCCGGCGCGATCCGGGGCTGGCTGAAACAGGAGCACGGCATCGTGGTGCGGGTGCTGCCGGTGGCGACCATGCCGAACTGGCGGCGGCGCTATGACCGGCATTCGCAGCGTCTCTTCATCTCGGAGCGGCTTTCGCCGGCCGATCAGTTGCGCGAGATCGCCATGGAGGCGTGTCTTCTGCGTATGTCGGTGGCGATTGCGGCGGAGATCGAGGCGCTCAAGCTCTCAAGCAATGAGGCGCGCCGGCTGGCCCGGTTCGAACTCGGGCGCTATGCGGCGCATGCGCTGATGATGCCCTATCAGGCGTTTCTGTCGGCAGCCGAGCGCGCGCGCTACGATGTGGACGTGTTGAAATCGCGTTTCGGGGTTTCGTTCGAACAGGCGGCCAACCGGCTCACCACGCTGGCCCGCCCGGGCGCATCGGGTGTGCCGTTCTTCATGCTCGAAGTGGATCATGCGGGAAACCGCTTCCGCAAGGCAGGCGCGCAGGGCTTTCCGCAGGCGCGTTTCGGCGGCGGCTGCCCAAAGCTTGCCGTTCACGCTGCCTTTGCCCAGCCGGGCCAGATCCTCGTCGAGGCGGTGGAGATGCCCGACGGCGCGGAATTTCTGACGATGGCGCGCACGCTGGAAGGGCCGCAGGGCTCGTTTGCGGAGCGTCCGCGCCGCACGGCGCTTCTGCTGGGGTGCGATCTCGGCTTTCGTGACGGTGTCGTCTATGGCGATGCGCTGCCGGGTGCGCCGGGCAAGGCAGGGGCTGCGCCCACGCATGCGCTCACACCGGTCGGGCCGGCGTGCCGCCTGTGCGAGCGCGCCGGCTGTCTCGCCCGCGCCGAACCACCGGTCACGCGGCCGCTGGGGCTCGACGAGATGGTGACGGGGCTGAGCGCTTTCGATTTTCAGTAGAGCGCGATGCGTGTCATGCGATGTCGAGGATCACATTGCCAATGATGTCGCCGCGTTCCACCGCTTCGTGGGCGGCAACGATGTCGCGCAGGGCGAAGCGTTCGCCGATCGCGTGTTTCAGGCTGTTTTTCTCAAGCATCGTGGTGAGCTGGGCGATGGCTGTTTCCCGGTCTTTGGAAAGTAGCTCGTAGACCACGAAGACCTGCAATGTGAGGCTGTTCCATAACAGGGTCGGGAAGGAAACCGGGATGTCGCCCTGCATGCTGGAGCCGTAGCACACGATCTTGCCGTGCGGCGCGAGCGCGCCATTGGAGATGATCGAGGTGGTGGAATAGAGATCCATGTCGATCAGGCCGTCCGCGCCCTTGCCGGCGGTGAGGCCCTTCACGGTGGCGGCCACGTCCTTGGCCTTGTAGTCGATCACGAAGTCCGCGCCGGCAGCGCGTGCATGGGCGGCGCGGGAGGCAGATGCGGTGGCGATGACACGCGCGCCGCGCGCCTTGGCGATCTGGGTGACATAATGGCCGACCGAAGCGCCGGCGCCGATGACGATCAGCGTCTTGCCACGCACATCGCCGAACAGATTGACGGCATGAATGGCAGTGAGGGCGGGAATGCCGAGACATGCGCCGGCGGCGAAATCCACATTGGCTGGAAGCGGCACGGCCTGCGCTTCCGGCAGCGTGATCATCTCGGCGGCGGTGCCGAAGGGGCGTCGCCACTGGCCGTTCCAGATCCAGACGCGCTGGCCGACCCGGCCATGGTCCACGCCGGGGCCGACGGCGTCGATCTCGCCAGCGCCATCGCTGTGGGGGATGATGCGTTCGGCATTGAGCGGCCGGCCGCGCCGCGCCTTCACGTCCGACGGGTTCACGCCGGAGGTGGCAAGCCGCACGCGCACTTCGCCGGGACCGGGCGTGGGCGTCGGCATGTCGCCCAGTTCGAGCACGTCGCGGGCTGCGCCATTGCGCTCATACCATGCTGCTTTCATTGCCTTCTCCCCTCGATCAGATGCCCTGCAAGCGTGCCGACCGGCGCTCTCCCGCCATTGACAAGGCCCAAATTTGCGGCGCACGCTTCGTCATCCGCAACGAAGATGCAGGTCAATCTTGAATCGTCCCGAAAGCGTCACCGACCACGACCGTAAGCACAGTTCTCCCGTAGCGCCAGCGTCCGGGGGAGGAATTTCAACAGACGGAGCGGAGGCGATGGGGGATTTCATCTCGCCCGAGCACGAGGCCGAATATCGCTCCTTCGTGGAGGAGTATCCCGACCTTGAGGCCGTGGAATTCCTGATTGTCGATCCCAATGGCGTCATTCGCGGCAAGTGGGCGCCGGGCGACAGCCTCAAAAAGGCGTTTCAGGAGGGCGTGAATTTTCCCATGTCGCTGCACGGGCTCGATGTCTGGGGGCGCGAGGTGGAGGAGACGGGCCTGCACATCGAAACCGGCGACAAGGACGGCTATTGCCGCGCAACGCGCGGATCGCTTTCCATCGTGCCATGGGCGAGGCGCAAGACGGCGCAGGTGCTCCTGCAGACATTCACCCCCGAGGGTGAGCCTTTCATGGCGGATTCGCGCCAGGTGCTGAAGCACAAGGTGGCCGAGGCCAATGCGCGCGGCTTCTTCCCCGTGGCGGCCTTCGAGCTCGAATTCTATCTGCTCGACCCCGAGAAGCAGGATGCCGCCGGCATGTCGACGCCGCTTGGGGCGGGCGAGGGGCCGGATCGTCTGCGCATGTACGGGCTCGACGATCTCGCCGAGAACGCCGCGCTGTTCGACATGATCCGCGATGCGGCGGACGCGCAGAACCTGCCCATCGACACGATCATCAAGGAGGCGGCGCCCGGCCAGTTCGAGGTCAATCTCAAGCATCGCTCCGATCCGCTCCGGGCCGCTGACGATGTGATCCTCCTGCGGCGGATCGTGATGGGCTGCGCACGTGCGCACGGGCTGACGGCCACCTTCATGGCCAAGCCCTTCATCGATTATGCGGGCAATGGCATGCATGTGCACACCTCCATGCTGGATGGTGAGGGGCGAAACGTGTTTGCGGGGGATGAGGGGCAGGCGCGGCTGCTTTCGGCGGTGGCGGGGCTCATCGACACCATGCCGGAATCGCTCATTCTCTACATCAACACCTGGAACGGGTTCCGCCGGATCACACCCGGCTCCTACGCGCCGACCCATGCGGTGTGGGCGGAGAACAACCGCTCGGTGGCGCTGCGCATTCCGGTTTCCAATGATGAGAACCGCCGGGTGGAGCATCGCATATCCGGCGCGGACGCCAATCCCTATCTGGTGATGGCCGCCATCATTCAGGGCATGATGGAGGGCATGGAGAGCGGCGCGAAGCCGCCGCCGCCGGTCGAGGGAAGCGCCTATGACGAGACGGCGGATCTTGGCCGTGAGCTGCCCGACGACATGGATGACGCGTTGCAGCTCGCCTCCAGAAGCGGCTTCATGGAGCGCGCGCTGGGGCCGCTTCTGGCAAAGGTCTATCGTGATTTGAAGCGGGCGGAAATCATCGCCTTCTGGAGCGAGATCACGCCCCTCGAACGCACCACTTATCTTTGAGCTGAAACAGAAAAATCCCGCTTGTCGCAGTTTGGAAACGACAATAGGGTTGAACCCAAATATGCGGGTGCCGGCGGTGATTTGAACCGCGGCAAACACAGTCCCCAAGGGAGAGATTTCATGCTTCGTAAGACCCTTCTTGCTTCCTGCGTCTCACTCGCCGCGATTGCCGTTTCCACGGCTGCCGGCGCGCAGGACCGCGTCGTCAATGTCTACAACTGGTCGGACTATATCGACGATTCCATCCTTGAGGATTTCACCAAGGAAACGGGCATCAAGGTCGTCTACGACGTCTATGATTCCAACGAAATTCTTGAGACCAAGCTGCTGGCTGGCGGTTCGGGCTATGACGTTGTGGTGCCGTCGGGCGAGTTCCTCGGACGCCAGATCAGCGCCGGCGTGTTCCAGAAGCTCGACAAGGACAAGCTGCCCAACCTCTCCAACATGTGGGACATGATCAACGAGCAGGTTGCGGTCTACGATCCGGGCAACGAGTACTCCATCAACTATATGTGGGGCACCACCGGCGTCGGCTACAATGTCGGCAAGGCCGAAGAAATCCTTGGCACTTCCAAGATCGACACCTGGGATGTGATGTTCACGCCGGAACTGGCAGCGAAGTTCAAGGACTGCGGCATCTACATGCTCGATTCCGCCAGTGAAGTCGTGCGCTCCGCACTGATCTATCTGGGTCTTGAGCCGAACACGCCTTCGGCTGAAGAACTCGCAAAGGCCGAGGAACTGCTGATGGCGGTTCGCCCCTTTGTGCGCAAGTTCCATTCGTCGGAATACATCAACGGTCTGGCCAATGGCGACATCTGCCTGGCGCTTGGCTATTCGGGTGATGTGTTCCAGGCCCGTGACCGTGCGGCGGAGGCCGATCAGGGCGTCGAGGTCGGCTATGCGATCCCGAAAGAGGGCGCGATGCTGTGGTTCGACCAGATGGCCATTCCCGCCGATGCCAAGCATGTCGACGAGGCGCATGAATTCCTCAACTACATCATGCGTCCCGACGTGATCGCCAAGGCTTCCAATTATGTCGTCTACGCCAATGGCAACAAGGCTGCCCAGGCGGAAATGGACGAAGAGGTGGTCGGCGATCCGGCTGTCTATCCGGATGAGGCTACCATGGCCAAGCTCAAGGCTCCGCTGCCCTACGACATGCGCACGCAGCGTCAGGTCACGCGCATGTGGACCAAGGTTGTGACCGGCCAGTAAGGCGCTACAGGGCAGGGGACCGCCGATGAAGTCGCTCGGCAGCACACGTCGCAGCTTCGCGCCCTGGGCCGACCCCCAGGCGAAGCCCTATATCTCTTTCGAGAACGTGACCAAGACGTTCGGTGACTTCACGGCGGTCGATGACCTGTCGCTAAACACCTATGAGCGCGAGTTCTTCGCGCTCCTGGGCGCGTCGGGGTGTGGCAAGACCACGCTCCTGCGCATGCTTGCGGGGTTCGAGCAGCCCACTTCGGGCCGCATCCTGCTCGACGGGCAGGACCTTTCCGGCATTCCGCCGCACAAGCGGCCGGTCAACATGATGTTCCAGTCCTATGCGCTGTTCCCCCACATGACGGTGGAGAAGAACATCGCCTTCGGTCTGAAGCAGGACCGGATGCCGGCGGACGAGATCGCCGACCGCGTGGCCGCGATGCTCAAACTGGTCAAGCTGGAGCCCTTCGCCAAGCGCAAGCCGCATCAGCTTTCCGGCGGTCAGCGGCAGCGCGTGGCGCTTGCCCGCTCGCTTGCGAAACGGCCAAAGCTCCTGCTTCTGGATGAGCCGCTGGGCGCGCTCGACAAGAAGCTGCGCGAGGAAACCCAGTTCGAGCTGATCGATCTGCAATATGATCTCGGCCTCACCTTCATGGTCGTCACGCACGATCAGGAAGAGGCGATGACCATGGCCGACCGCATCGCGGTGATGGACAAGGGCAAGGTCATCCAGGTGGCAACGCCGGCTGAAATCTATGAAGCGCCGAATTCGCGCTTCGTTGCCGACTTCGTCGGCTCGATCAACATGTTCGAGGGAACGGTGACGGCGGCCGACCGGGAGAAGGTGCGGATCGCCGACGCATCCGGCTTCGAACTTTCCGTCATGAACGGGGCGGGCGCCGAACAGGGGGCGACCGTCTGGTTCGCCGTCCGGCCCGAAAAGATCGACATTTCGCGCAATCGCCCGGATGGCGCGGTGAACGCGGTGGAAGGCGAGGTCTGGGACATCGCCTATCTCGGCGACATGACCATCCACCATGTGAAGCTCGATGACGGGCGCATCGTCAAGGCCAGCAGCATCAACCGGCGGCGTGCGGTGGAAGACGTTCTGACCTGGCATGACCGGGCTTGGGTGTCCTTCCCGGCGGATGCCGGTGTGGTGCTGACGCGGTAGGCGGCGATGGCTCGTTTCCTCTCCGCCATCGCGGCCCGTCTGGTCATTGCCGTTCCCTATCTGTGGCTGCTCGTCTTCTTCCTTGCGCCGTTCCTGATCGTCTTCAAGATCTCGCTGTCGGAACCGGCGCTCTCCATGCCGCCCTATATGCCGGCCTTCGATCTGGCGGACGGTATTTCGGGGTTGATCGAGAAGATCCGCACACTGTCCTTCGGCAACTATTTCTGGCTGCTGGACGATCCGCTCTACACGAACGCCTATCTGTCGAGCATCTGGATCGCCGGCGTCTCGACGTTGATCACGCTGGCCGTGGGCTATCCCATTGCCTACGGCATGGCGCGCGCGCCGGCCGCGATCCGCCCGACGCTTCTGATGCTGGTGATCCTGCCATTCTGGACCAGCTTCCTGATCCGCGTCTATGCGTGGATCGGCATTCTGAAGCCCGAGGGGTTGCTCAACCAGTTCCTGATGTTCACCGGCCTTATCGACGAGCCCCTGATCATCCTCAACACCACGACCGCCATCTATATCGGCATCGTCTATTCCTACCTGCCGTTCATGGTGCTGCCGCTCTATTCGACGCTGGAGAAAATGGACGAATCGCTGATCGAGGCTGCGCGCGACCTTGGCTGCTCGCGCACATCGGCGTTCTGGAAGGTGACGTTCCCGCTCTCGCTGCCGGGCGTCGTTGCCGGCTGCATGCTGGTGTTCATTCCGGCGGTGGGCGAGTTCGTCATTCCCGATCTTCTGGGCGGTTCGCAGACGCTGATGATCGGCAAGACGCTGTGGACCGAGTTCTTCAACAATCGCGACTGGCCCGTATCGTCGGCGGTGGCGGTGATCCTGCTTCTGATCCTGATCGTGCCGATCATGCTGTTCCAGCGGTCGCAGGCGCGCTCGCGTGAGGCGGGGAGGTAGAGATGGCTGGAAGCTGGGGACGTTTCAACATCGTGTCGCTGGTGCTGGGCTTTGCCTTTCTGTACCTGCCGATCGTGCTTCTGGTGGTCTACTCGTTCAACGAGTCGCGGCTTGTCACCGTCTGGTCCGGCTTCTCGACCAAATGGTATGTGGAGCTGTTTTCCAATCGCGGCCTGATGGACGCGGCATGGGTGACGGCGCGTGTCGCCTTCCTTTCGGCCACGGTCGCCACCGTGCTCGGCACGATGGGGGCCATCGCGCTCACCCGCTACACGCGCTTTCGCGGCCGGCTGCTCTTCTCGGGCATGGTGTTCGCGCCGCTGGTGATGCCCGAAGTCATCACCGGCCTGTCGCTGCTGCTGCTCTTCGTGGCGATCAATTTCGACCGTGGATTCTTCACCGTCACCATCGCGCATATCACCTTTTCCATGTGTTTCGTGGCGGTGGTGGTGCAGTCGCGGCTGATGAGCTTCGACCAGTCTCTGGAAGAGGCCGCGCTCGATCTCGGCGCAACGCCGCTCAAGGCGTTCTTTCAGGTCACGCTGCCGGTCATCATGCCGGCTGTGGTTTCCGGCTGGATGCTGGCGTTCACCCTGTCGCTCGACGATCTGGTGATCGCAAGCTTCACCTCCGGTCCGGGTGCAACCACGCTGCCAATGAAGATCTATAGCCAGGTCAGGCTGGGCGTGACGCCTGAAATCAATGCGGTCTGCACCATCCTGATCGGCATTGTGGCGACCGGCGTGATCATCGCCTCCGTCATCACCAAGCGGCAGGAAGTGCAGCGCCGCCGCGACGAACAGGCCGCCGCGCGCATCACAGCCTAGGCACGCGTAGAGTTGGCCGGATGGGGCGGGCCTGTCTCTTTCATGTGAGATGATCAGTCGAGCGGGAAGATATCCCCGCTCGCTACGCAGGGCCACCGCAGCAGATGCGTCGGGAGCCTTTGTCCTCTGCGATCTACTCGATCAGAAACGGTGCGATGAACGGGGCGTTCCACGAGCCGCCGATGAAGAAGGTCTCGCGGGGATCACTTTCCTCAGAAGCCTCTTCGCCGTTCTCATCAACCGGCTTGTCGCTGTCGGGAGGCAAGATGCTGCCGGAAAGGGCGATGCCGCGACCGGCGAAGGGAATGAGCCCGCCCAGAGTGATGGTCTCGCCCGTCTCCAGCTTCGCCTCGGCGGTGTCGATCCATGCGATGCCGCCGGCAAGGGTTGCCTTGAGTTCCGCCCCGTCGATGGCCAGTTCGCCATCGGCGATCTCGGTCAGTGGGAAGAAGGAGCCCTTGTCATTGTGCTCGCGGAAGGATTCCAGGTTGAGACCGGGCACGGTGCCTTCGCCGAAACTGGCTGAAATGGAGCCGTCGGAGGTCTCAAGGATTTCATCCAGCGTCTCGCCTTTCCCTTTGAGGAAAACGGAGAAGGAGCCAGGGGCCCTGGGCATGAAGCTGGTGAGGTGCAGCTTCTCGGCCATTGCCCCGCCATTGAGGTTTTCAGCCGTGATGCGAAGCTCTGCCTGATCGTGGCCTTCCACCCTGTCGAGGCGAATGCCAAGCTGCAGCATGCCGCCAAAGGCGGTGGCGTCGGAAATGTCGAGGCTCACCAGCCCGTCGCGAACCTGCGCGGTGGCGGCAATATCGGTCATCGAGACGGAACCTGCCGTGGCTTCATTTGCCGAAAGGCGCAGGTCAAAGTTCAGGTCACGCGCCCACGGAGCGGCCGGTGGGGCGGCCGGTGGGGCGGCTGTGTCTGGCTCCGGCGCCAGCGTGTTCAGAAGCACGCCCAGATCCAGCGCATTGAAAGCCAGCGTGCCGGAAACGGTGGGGTGCGGGTCGGTGAAGGCGATGTCGAACACACCCCGGGCGCTGCTGTCGCCGAGATTGAATTCGGCATTCTCGAACTTTACGCGCGTGGCGTCGCCGGTAATGGTGCTTTTCAGTTTGGCTGCCTTGATGGTGCTGCCGGGCCAGTCCTCAAGCAGCGTCCATTCGAGAACGCGCTGCAGGGAAGGGGCCGCGCTTTCCAGCGTGCCATGCAGGAAGGCGTTGCCGACAATGTCCGCCTGTCCCTTGAAGGAGAGCGTCAGTGGCGCGCTGTTGACCGAGAGGGAAACATTGGTCTTGCCGCCGGCGAGCATGATCAGCGGTTCTTCGCTGGAGGCTTCCACGGCGATGCTCTCGCCATGCCAGATGCCCTTGGCGGAGAGCGTTGCGGAGCGGTCGAGGGCTGGCCAGTTGAGCGTTCCCGTGACGCTGCTCAAGACCGGCGGGCGATTGACGCCGTTGAGCACGATGACGCGCCCGTCCACGATTTCCACCGTTGCGAAACTGTCGTTCGGCAGGGCGCTTGTGTCGGGTTCAGCCGGATTGGCCTGGATCAGGCCGCGCGTTGCCTCGACCGATTGAGCAAGCTTGCCCCACTTCGGAATGGCCGGAATGCGCATGACGCCGCCACTCTCATCGAGCCGCACCACGGGGCGCACGAGGCGGATCTTGGTGAACACCACTTCGCCGCGCAGGGCGGCCAGCGCCGAAAGGTCGATCTCGACCCGCTCTGCTTCCATGACGGCGGGTTGCCCGTCGCCATTCCAGTTGGACAGGACGACATCGTTCAGAACGGCCTTGAAGGAGGGCCAGACGCGGATTTCAGGCGCATCGTCGAGCCGCACGCGGTATCCACTCCACGCGCTCACCTGCTGGGCGACGCTGTCGCGGACGATCTGGGTTGAGGCCAGGATTGGCAGGCACAGGATCACCACCACCGCGATCAAAGCGGCAATGGCCAGTGCCCAAATGCTTTTCTTTACTGCCGGCGAGGGCATGGAACCTCATCCCTGGCGCTTTGCGCACCGGTTTGAAACGCCCGATGCCAGTGCAAAACGCTGTTATCACAGGTTGGCGTCAAGCACGACGCAATCAGGCCGACAAACCGCGACCTCACAACTCCTTACGGGTTTAAACATGGCGTATGGCAATTCAAGGATTTGTCGCGCGTCTGCCGGATATTGCACCGCTTTCTGCCGGTTTATGCCGCAAACGGAAGGAAACGGCCGGGTCGCCTCGCTGTTTCAAACGAGACCATTGCCGCAGGACGAGCGGAAATGCATAAGGGGTGCGATTGCCGAAAAGGCCTTTAGGAGGAAAGCATGAGTGCAGCCGAGCCGCTTTGGACGCCATCCGAAACCCGCACGAAGGAAGCTCCGATTACGGCTTTCGCGGAGCGCGCCGAAGCGCTGACCGGAAAGCGCCTGCCCGACTATGCGGCCCTGCATGCCTGGTCGGTCGAGGATCGTGAGGGGTTCTGGTCGCTGCTGTGGGATTTCTGCGGCGTGATCGGCGACAGGGGCAAGCGTGTACTGGTCGATGGCGACCGGATGCCGGGGGCTTCCTTCTTTCCCGACGCGACGCTGAACTTTGCCGAAAATCTCCTGCGCAAGAGCGGTGACGGTGATGCGGTGGTGTTTCGCGGCGAAGACAAGGACGAGCGCCGTCTCTCCTGGGACGAGCTGCGCAATCTGGTCTCAAAGCTCCAGCAGCTCTTCCGGGATCGCGGCCTGAAAGCCGGAGACCGTGTGGCGGCGATGATGCCGAACATGCCCGAGACGCTGGCAGCCATGCTGGCGGCAAGCTCTCTGGGTGCGGTGTGGTCTTCGTGCTCTCCTGATTTCGGTGCGCAGGGCGTTCTCGACCGGTTCGGCCAGATCGAGCCGACGATCTTCATCGCGCCGGACGGCTACTGGTATGGCGGAAAGTCGTTCGACGTGTCGGAAAAGACGGCTGCCGTGCTCGAAAAACTGCCGAGCGTGAAGCAGGCGCTGATCGTGGACTATCTGGGCAACGCCACGGAAGCCGCCGCAAAAATCGACCGGGCGGACGCGTTCAGCGATGCGATTGCAGCCTATGAAGCTGCGCCGGTTTCATTCGAGCGTCTGCCCTTCTCGCATCCGCTCTACATCCTGTTTTCGTCGGGCACGACGGGCATTCCCAAATGCATCGTGCATTCGGCTGGCGGCACGCTGCTTCAGCACATGAAGGAGCATCGTCTTCATGCCGGTCTGGCGCCGGGCGACCGGCTTTTCTACTTCACCACCTGCGGCTGGATGATGTGGAACTGGCTGATGAGCGGCCTGGCCTCGGAAGTCACGCTTCTGCTCTATGACGGCTCGCCCTTCCATCCCGATGGCAATGTCCTGTTCGACTATGCCGATGCCGAGGGCATGACCTATTTCGGCACGTCGGCCAAATTCATCGATGCGGTCCGCAAGGCGGATCTGAAGCCGATGGAAAGCCACGACCTGTCCACCGTTCGCACGGTCTCCTCGACCGGCTCGCCGCTGGCGCCGGAGAACTTCTCCTTCGTCTATGAGGGGATCAAGAAGGACGTGCATCTGGCGTCGATCTCCGGCGGCACCGACATTGTGTCCTGTTTTGTGCTCGGCGTGCCGACGCTCCCGGTCTGGGTTGGCGAGATCCAGGCTGCCGGCCTTGGCATGGCTGTCGAGGTCTGGGACGACGAGGGCAAGCCACTTGTCGAAGGCAAGGGCGAGCTTGTCTGCACGCGCGCCTTTCCGGCCATGCCCCTCGGTTTCTGGAACGATCCGAAGGATGAGAAATATCACGCAGCCTATTTCGACCGGTTCGACAATGTGTGGTGCCATGGCGACTTCGCCGAATGGACGGAGCATGGCGGCATCGTGATCCATGGCCGTTCCGACGCAACGCTCAATCCGGGCGGCGTGCGCATCGGCACGGCGGAGATCTACAATCAGGTGGAGCAGCTGCCAGAAATCCTCGAGGCGATCTGCATCGGCCAGGACTGGGAAGACGATGTGCGCGTCGTGCTGTTCGTGCGGCTGGCAGAGGGCGTGGAGCTGGACGCGGCGCTGGAAAAGACGATCCGCACCAAGATCCGGACCGGCGCAAGCCCGCGCCACGTGCCGGCGCGCATCGTGGCCGTGAGCGACATTCCGCGCACCAAGTCGGGCAAGATCACCGAGCTCGCGGTGCGGGACATCGTGCATGGCCGCGAGGTGAAGAACAAGGAGGCGCTCGCCAATCCCGAGGCGCTCGATCTCTACCGGGATATTCCCGCTCTTCGCAGCTGAAGGGCGGGGCGTATGGTTAAGGATCGGTAAAGCCGATATTTACCGAGAATTCACAGGTGGTACAGAAGCGTAAACTTGTCGGTAACCAGGTAAGGTTCTGTTAAGAGATAGCCGCGATAGTGTCGGCTAACTTGACGAGCCGGACACAGGGTCCGACTGTTAGACAGATGTTCGCCAAGCCCCGTTTTTGACAGCATACAAGATCCTTCAAGCGCCCTTTCGGGCGCTTTTTTTTGGCCTGTGTTTCGTGATTTTTTGCGGTCAGGCGTTGCGGTCGCGCATGAGCGGGCCGGACAGAAGAATGACTGGAACGATTGCCGTTGCGATGATCAGCAGCGCGGCCACCGCGCCATCTTCCACCGCGCCGCGCGAGGCGTTTTCATAAACATGGGTGGCCAGCGTGTGAAAGCCGAAGGGCCGCAGCAGGATGGTCGCCGAAAGCTCCTTCACCGTGTCGACAAAGACAAGAATGGCGGCGGTCAGGATGGCCGGCTTCAGGAGCGGCAGGAGCACGGTGAAGGCGCTCTGGTTTGCCGTCTTGCCAAGGCTGCGGGCAGCCTGATCCAGATTGGGCGGCAGCTTTTCAAGGCCGGATCGGATCGCGCTTTCGGCGAGCGCCAGAAAGCGGATCGTGCAGGCAATCACGATGGAGGCGGCGGTGCCGGTGAGCAGGAGCCCGGTCGAAAGACCGGTATAGCTGCGCACAACGCCGTCGACCGTGTTGTCGATGGCGGCGAGAGAGAGGAGCAGGCCGAGACCGAGGATCGTGCCCGGCAGGGCGTAGCCGACGGAGGCAAGACGCACCAGAACCATCGTGTAGCCCGAGCGGGAGAGGCGCATCGCATTGAGCAGAAGAAGCGCGATGAAGACCGTGAGGAGGGCCGTCACGCCTGCAACCGCAATGCTGGTGAGGAAAGCCTGAAGGATCTGCGGTTCGGCGAACTGGTAGAGGCGGCGGGAGACATAACCGCCGAAAATGAAGAGCGGCACGCCGAAGCCGGACAGGATGGGAAGCGACAGCGCGAAGGTTGCCAGCCAGCCCCGTGCGCCGGCGAGCGGAACACGCGGCGGGCGCACATGCATCTGTGTGGCGCGGGCGCTGTGGAAGCGCTGTTTGCGCCGCGCCCACTGCTCTGCCGTCAGCAGCAGAAAGACGATGATCAGCATGACAGCCGCAATCTGGGCTGCGCCCTCCAGGCTGCCCCGGTTGAGCCAGGTGGAATAGACGGAGAGGGTGAGCGTGCGCACACCCAGATATTCCACCGCGCCGATATCGTTCAGCGTTTCCATCATGACCAGAGCCAGGCCGGCGATGATGGCGGGGCGCGCCACCGGCAGGAGAACGCGGAAGAACACGCGCGAGGGCCGCGCGCCGAGCGTGCGCGCCACATCGGCGATGTTGCGCCCCTGCATGAGGAACACGACGCGGGCTGTCAGATAGACGTAGGGAAAGGTGACGGAGGTCACCACCAGCGCCGCGCCCCAGGTGGAGCGGATGTCCGGAAACCAGTAATCACGTGCGCTCGTGAAGCCGAAAATGCTGCGCACGGCCGTCTGCAGCGGCCCGACATAATGGAAGAACTCGCCGAAGGCGTAGGCCGCCAGATAGGTGGGAACGGCGAGCGGCAGGACCAGCGCCCAGGCAAGAAGCCGGCGCAGCGGGAAATCATAGCCGACCACCAGCCATGCGGACCCGACGCCGATGACGGACGTGCCAAGCGCCACGAGCCCGAGCAGCGCAAGCGTGGTGCCGAGCGACTGGGGAAGCACATAGCGCAGAAGATGCGGCCACGCCTCGCCGGAGCCGGTCAGAGCCACATAGAGGATCGTGGCGATCGGCAGGAGAACGGCAAGCGCGATGACAACGCTGCCTGCAAGCGCAAAGCCGTGACGCTCGCCCCGGATGCGGGGGAAGCGGCGTTCGCGAAGCGGGGCTGTCGGTGTGTGATAGGATGTCATGACGCCGTGTACCGGAACTCGAATATGCTACTCGTTCCGGCAGAAAGCAAAAAGCCGGGCCTCGAACAAGGCCCGGCTTTGCGGTTCATGGAAAGATCAGCTGGCCGGGCCATCGTCGAGGCCGACGCGGTCGACCATCTCGGAGGCTGCCTTGCGGTGCTTGGCGATCTCTGCGAGCGGCAGGCTATCCGGCTTGATTTCGCCGAAAGACTGGACCGTTTCAGAGACTTCCGCGCCCGGCAGGACCGGATATTCATAGTTGGTCTCGGCGTAGATCGCCTGTGCCTCGGCGCTGCCCAGGAAGCGCATCAGCTCAAGAGCCTGCTCGCGGTTCGGTGCGTGCTTGGCCATGGCCATGCCGGAAATGTTCACATGCGTGCCGCGGTCACCGGAATTGGGGAACAGGACCTTGAGCGAATCGGCCCATTCCTTCTGCTCCGGCTCCTTGTCGTTGTTCATCATGATGCCGACATAGTAGGTGTTGCCGATGCCGAGATCGCACTCGCCGGCAAAGATGGCCTGCGCCTGTCCGCGATCATTGCCGTTCGGCTTGCGGGCCAGATTGGCCTTCAGGCCCTTCATCCACTCCTCGGCCTTCTCCTCGCCGTGATGGGCGATCATCGAGGCGAACAGCGCGATGTTGTAGTTGTGCTGGCCACTGCGCATGCAGATCTTGCCCTTCCACTTGGGATCGGCGAGCTCTTCATAGGTGATCGTGTCCTGCTCGACGCGGTCCTTGGAAGCATAGATCACGCGGCCGCGCGTGGTGACGCCGAACCAGTGGCCTTCCGGATCACGGAACTCGGAGGGAATCTCGGAATTCACCGTCTCGTCCTCGACGGACTGGGTGATGCCCTTTTCCTTGGCGTTCATCAGGCGGCCGATATCCACGGTGAGGATCACGTCGGCGGGGGAGTTGGAACCCTCGGCTGCGATGCGGTCTTCAAGCCCCTTGTTGAGGAACAGGACTTCGGTGTCGATGCCGGTCTTCTCGGTGAAGGCGTCGAGCAGCGGCTGAATGAGGAAGGGCTGGCGGTAGGAATAGATGTTCACCGTGCCTTCGGCCTGTGCGGCAGGAAGCGTGGCGGCGAGCGATCCGGCAGCAACAAGCGCGGCGAGACCTGCGCGGGCTGCGAGTAATTTCTTGGTCAGCATTTCTGTCTCCTAGCCTGTGGGGTTCAAGGTCCCATGGAAAGTGCTGGGTTTGACCATCCAGCGAGGAGGCTTGTCGTAAAAATTTTCGCGACCGTCAAGGAAAATGCAAGCAATATCATAAGTTTAGAAGTATTCTAAACTGCGATTATCATGTTTTCCGTATTTTCCGGGCGGGCAGGCCTAATCGGCAAGAACGCGCGTCGGCGGAAACGAAACCTCGACAAGCGTGCCTTCGCCGGGAACCGAATGGATCGCAAAGGCGGCGCGGTTGGCTTCCACCATGGCGCGGGTCAGTGGCAGGCCGAGCCCGGTTCCGTCACCGCGCTTGCGCTTCAAGCTGTTGATTTGCTTGAAGGGTTTCAGCGCTTCCTCGACTTCCGCCGGGTTCATGCCTATGCCGGTGTCGCGCACCCGCATGACGACGGCTCCATCCGCGCTGTAGGCGGTGGAAACGATCACCTGGCCGCCGGCAGCGGTGTAGCGAACCGCGTTGGAGAGCAGGTTCAGGGCGATCTGACGCACGCTGCGCGGATCGGCCACCACATCGGGCAGGTTGGAGGCGAAGCTCGAACGGATGATGACGCGCTCGCGGTTGGCCTGCGGCTGCATCATGGCGACGGTCTCGCCCAGAATGTCGTTCAGCGAGACGGCCTCATAGTGCATTTCCTGCTCGCCGGCCTCGATCTTGGAGATGTCCAGCAGATCGTTGACCAGATCAAGCACGTGATTGCCGGACCGGTTGATGTCCCGAAGATAGTCGCGATAGCGGTCATTGCCGATGGGGCCGAACTTCTCGTCCATCATCAGCTCGGAAAAGCCGATAATGGCGTTGAGCGGCGTGCGGATCTCATGGCTGACGCGGGCAAGAAACTCGGTCTTCTGGGAGGAGGCGCGTTCGGCCTCGGCGCGCGCCTGGGTCAGTTCCTCGGCGGCGCGCTTCCACTGGGTGATGTCGCGCAGAACCGCGCAGAAACCGCTTTCGTGCGGCAGGCGGCCAATGGTCATGAACAGCGGGATGAAGCGTCCCTGCGCTTCACGGCCGATGACTTCCAGCCCGTCGTTCAGAACGCTCGCAACGCCATTGTCGGAAAGGCTTTCCAGATGCGCGCGCACGGCGTTCTGGCTCTCGATGGCAAAGAGGGCCGTGAAGGGCTTGCCCGCCACATCCTCACCATCGAAGCCGAACAGCGCTTCGGCCGGTTGGTTCGTGGAGCGCACATGGCCGTCATTGTCGATGATGACAACGCCGTCGGTCGCCGTGTCGACGATGGCGCGCATTTCGGCCAGATGCATCTGCAATTCAGCAGTCTGTCCGGTCTCCGCCGGAGCTTCACTCAAAAGCGGTGCGGCGAAGGCTTCCTGCGCAGGCTCTGCCGTTTCGGCTTCCACCGGTTGCAGGGCGAGCAGAAGGGCCTTGCCCGTGCGCCATGGCACGGATTGCAGATGCGCATGCACATCATGCTCGACGCCCTGCGCCGTCTTGAGCGTGAGTGCCTGCGCGTCTGCCGGCGTGTGTGAAACCTCGTAGCTCTCGGGGAAGAGAGCTCCAATGCCGCCGTTTTCTTCAAGCGCGTCCAGATCGGCATAGCCGGTCAGGTCGAAGAAGGCGCGATTGGCAAAGTGCAGCGTGTCGCCGGCATGGATGAGGATCGGCAACGGGAGACCGGCCAGAAGGCTGGTCTCTTCCCGGTCATCGGCGGATTTCTCGAAGAAGGCCGAGGGGACAGCCGGGGCGGTGGAAACGGGCGTCGCCGCTTCTTCTGCCGCCGCCCGGGCTTCGGCTCCTTCGACTGCTTCCACTGCTTCGGTCGTCTCGGGATGCGCGGCTTCGCCTGAAGACGATGCCCCGTCGTCTGCCGTCAGTTCAGGCTCAGGCGCGTGAACGTCCTCAACCGGCGTTTCGTCCTCAGCGGCGCTTTCCGCTACCGGCTCGTTTGTTTCTGCAGAGATATCGTCGGGTGCTGCCTCTTCGGCTTCGTGTGACGGCGCTTCTGCTTCTGCTTCTGGTGCGCTGTCTTCCGTTACCGTGCCTTTGACGGCGGGGGCGGCGGGCTGGTCTTCAACAGGTGCTTCGTCTGTCGTCTCAGATGCCGCGACCTTGTCGGCATCGGAAGTCTGCCCGCTGTTTTCGCGCAGACGTGCGCCGATCTCGCGGAAGGCCGTTGCTTCGCTCGGCGAAAGTCCGTTTTCCTTCGCAGGCGCGGTGCGGTGCTCCGAGAGATTGATGATCTTGACGGGTGCTTCCGGCTCGCCTTCGGTTTCCGCAGCGGTGGGCTCTTCCGCCTCGTCCGCAGGGGCGTCGTGCAAGTCAGCGTCAAAGGGTGCTCCAACGACTGGCTCTTCCTCGGCTTCCGGTGCAGGCGGCGTTTCGGCACTCTCCACAGGACGGGTCGGAAGCGGCGCGCCGGGAATGAGCACTAGCCCGATGCCCTCGGGATCGGTTACGGCGTCGCTCATGCGGGCAAGGCCAAATCCGTGAAAGCCTTCGAACACGCGGCCGCGGCCATAGATCGGCAGGGCTGCAAGGTCGACGGGAACTTTCAGGTCCGTGCCTTCCAGCGGCCACATGACGGTGCGGCCGGACCAGGTGTCGCGGCGCTCCAGAAGGGTCGCGATGCGGCCATCGGGATCGAGGCCAAAGGCATTCGAAACATCGCGGAAGCGTCGCCCCATCACGTCGGCTGCCGCTGGCCCGATGGCCTCGGCAAAGGCGTCGGACAGGGCGGTGAAGCGGCCTTCCGAATCGGTGCGCCAGGCAAAACGCACGGTCCCCTTCGGGCGCTCGCGCTGCGGCGTCTTTGTGGGCTCCTGCGCTTCGGGCTCTACCATCTCCATGGTGGAGGCGACGTTGTTTACCTGCGCGGCAGAGGGCGCAATCGGTGCAGACGCGACGTCCGCTTCGGTCGCCTGTGTCTCTGCCGGCGCATCGTCATACGCTGTGGTCTGCGCCGCCGGAGCATCCGCAGCCGGTTCTTCCACGAGCGGGGAGGGGGCGTCGTCGGGCGTGGTCGTCACAGTCGGAGCAGCAGGCGCTTCCTGAAGCGGCGCGTTCTGTTCGTCCACCACGACCAGAAGGTGCCATGCCGGCTCGTCGGTCAGCTTGGCAATGGCGGCGGGGCGCTGGCGCGCGCCGCCTTCGACCATGCGCTTGACCAGGCGATCCGTCTCGTCGCGCACTTCGTCAACGAGCGCGCGCAGGGTCTCGCGCTCGATGCCGAGTTTCTGGAAGCCGCTGGAGGAGGCTGCGACGAGGCCGTTCTCATCGACGAGCGCCGCAAACTGGTCTGCCGCATCGAAGCCCTCAACCGCCGCCGTGGCGCGGAAGGCATCGTCGCGCATGCGCATGGATGTGGCCTTGAGGGCCAGAAGAATGGCCTGCTCGCCGCCGGGCAGGGAAATCGTGGATGCTTCCAGATTGACGACCGGCGCGCGCATGCCGCGGCCAAGCCGTGTGCCAACCGTGCGTTCTCCTGAAATGCGGGGGAAGCCGGGCGTGGCGGAGATCTGCCGGCGGGTCGTTGCCGAAAGATTGCTCTCGGCCCCGATGGCCTCTTCGATGTTGCGATAGCCGATCAGGGCCGCGCCGGGGCCGTTCGCCCAGATCACGGTGTCGAGCGTGCGCGACAGAACGAGCAGCGCATCGCCCGCTGCGAAGCGCTCACGCACCCGGTCCAGCACCGCAATGTCAACGAAGGAGTATGAGACAGACGCCATTCAAACGAGCCAACAATTATCCTGTATGCGCCCGGCCGGGAATCGCTGGCCGGGAGAACCGCATCGTTTCAAACAGCATCGGGCTGCCATCCTCAACCGCAGAACGCGGCATCCCGATAACGATGTTAACGCCTTATTAATAAAAGCATGTGGCCGCGAGGTCCACAAACTCTAAGGCCCCGATGCTGCGAATTCTCCGCGATTGGTTAATTGCAGCGACGGTTATAGCGATGGCTATGTTGCAGTGCAGCAAAGATGTTGCAATGCACAAAGATCGATGCTATATACTGGTCATGAATTATCGGTGAGCGCCATCCAAGGAGAGGCCACCATGAACGAGAACCAAAGGATCGCGGATATGACCAAGACCACGCAGAAGGACACTGGGACCGTTGAATTCCCGACGTTTGATGCGACGCAGGCGAGCGAGCAGTTCCGCGCTTTCGCCGAAAAGAGCGCCGAGCAGACGAAAGAGGCCTATTCCCGCATGAAGTCGAGCGCGGAAGAGACCCAGAAGGCTTTCGAAGCCACTTTCGAGAGCGCCAAGACCGCCGGCAACGAGCTGACCTCCAAGTCGATTGCCGCGCTGCGCGAGGGCACGGAAGCCAATCTCGCCCATCTTGAGGCGCTGGCTGGCGTGCGCTCCTTCGCCGAGCTGATCGAAATGCAGAGCAACTTCATGCGCAAGCGCATGGAAGTGGCCGTCGACCAGATGAAGGACTTCCAGACCACGTCGCAGAAATCTGCTGAAACCATGGCGAAGCCCATGAAGGACGTGTTCGAGAAGGCCGTCAAGGAACTGCGCGTCGCCTGAGGCGTTAGCGCTCTGAGTAGTCCGGCAGAAAGCACCTCCTCCCGCTTGCTGCCGAGTGGGACCGAAACCTCCTCCCTTCGGTCTCTTGTGAAAAAAGACCGGGATCCTCCCCCCGGTCTTTTTTTCTTTTGTTCTTTTGGCTTGAAAAAGCGATCAATTGCCCGTATTGACGCGAACGCCGGTCACCGGTCACGTGTGCGGTTGTAGCTCAGTTGGTTAGAGCGCAGGATTGTGGCTCCTGAGGTCGGTGGTTCGAATCCACCCAACCGTACCATTTCTCTTCATCTCACAGCATTGCCCGAAACCACGCATTCCGCTATTGCGGATGGCGGCGTTGCGCGCGTCAGGCGCACCATTGAACGCCTCCAGACCCGGTTTCGGTGTCGCATGCGCCCGGTTTCTATGGATTTCCCGGCCATGGCGCGATACATAACGCTTCATGAGAAGGTTTCTGGCCGTCCTGCTTCTGTTCGTTTTCGCCTTTGCGGGCGCGCTTCCCGCAATGCAGACGGCGTTTGCGGCTGATTCGGTCGCCGCCACGGAAACGGTCGCGCATCCCGCTGATTCTGCGATGATGGATTGCTGCGGGCCGGCCAGCGATGGCGCGATGTCCTTCGAGATGAATTGCGCAATGGATTGCCATTACATCGCGCCCTTCCAGGTGCAGCAGTTCCACGCCACGGTCTCTCCGCTTGCCAGCATGCCGACCGTCACGCTTCATCAGCCCGTCCCCTTACGTCTCTTTCGACCGCCCATCCTCGCCTGATCGCTTTCAGCGCCGGTATCCGGCGCATTTCAATCAGTCGAGAGAGGATATCGGTCTCCAGAAAGGTGTGCGCCTTGGCGCCTCCTTCGGGCATGAGCCCGCCACCTGAACCCGGTCGCGCAGGAGCGGCCCCGGTGGCGCGCATTCTGGCCCTCTGGACGATTTCAGTTCCTGTCGCGGCTCTCCCCGAGATCATTCGAAAGAGAACCACAATGAAGAACGCCATCCTGAAGCAGATGCCTGCCGCCGCACTTGCCCTTTCAACGCTTCTTGGCGCGGCCCATGCCGCCCCGGCAGACAGCGACAAGACCATCACCGTCTACAAGACGCCGTGGTGCGGCTGCTGTGAAGTGTGGGTCGAGGCCATGGAAGAGGCCGGCTACACGATGAAGGTGACCGACCTTGAAGACCTCTCCAACGTCAAGAAACAGGCCGGTGTGCCTGACGCCATGGGGGCCTGTCACACGGCGGTGATCGGCGACGAGCGCAAATATGTGCTTGAAGGTCACGTGCCGATCGAGGCGGTGGAAAAGCTCATGTCCGAGAAGCCGGATGTGAAGGGTATCGCCGTTCCGGGCATGCCGATGGGCTCGCTTGGCATGGGATATGACCCGGAGGCCGAATACACGGTCTACACATTCGACGGATATGCCGACACCCAGCCGGGCGTCTTCCTCGAAACCGGTAAGAAATGACCCTGCCGGGCATTCGGGCCGGGGCGCATTGCGCTCCGGCAGCAGGCATGACCGTCGTCGTGGCGGTCCTGTCTTCGCGGGCTTCGTCTGATGGCGGCGGCTCCGGATTTCCCGTTCAGGCGAGGCAGGCATGCGTGCAGGCTCGGTCTTAGTCGTTCTGGGCGTCGCTTTCGCGGTCGCACTATCGGCGGCGCTCTGGCTGGTGCTGGTGGAGGGGGCGGCGGAGGATGCTGCTCTCCTGAAGCCCGATGACCGGCAGCTCGTTGCGCGCGGCAGGGAAATCTACGCGGCCAATTGCGCCTCGTGCCATGGCGCAGACCTTGAAGGTGAGACCGCGGACTGGCGCACGCCCGGGCCGGATGGCTCCATGCCCGCGCCGCCCCATGACGAAACCGGGCACACCTGGCACCACAATGACACGCTGCTTTTCGCGATAACGAAATACGGTGTGGCTGCGGCAGCCAATCTCGACGATTATGTTTCGGCAATGCCGGTCTATGATGGCATTCTGTCGGATGAGGAGATCGTTGCGGTGCTGTCCTACATCAAGAGCACCTGGCCCGATGAGATACGCGAGGGCCACGACGAACTGAACGCGCGTTCCGCGCAGGAGCGAACACGATGAAACGACGTCACTTTCTCACAGGTGCAACCGCGCTGGCTGCGATAGGCGCTGCCGGCATCGTGCTGCGACCCTCATTGCCCCCCGCCGCAGCCCTTGCCGCAGACCGCGCGCCGCTGCGCATGCCGACGCTGATCGACACGACTGAGACCGGTCGTTTCGAGGTGGTGGCGCAGACCGGGCAGACGGATTTCGGCGGCGGGCTGAGCGCCCAGACCATCGGCTTCAACCAGTCCTATCTCGGACCCGTCGTGCGCATGAAGAAGGGGCCGCTGGAGGCCAGGGTGGGCAACACGCTACCGATCCCCGTCAGTGCGCACTGGCATGGCCTTCTTGTACCCGGAGAGCATGATGGCGGCCCGCATCTGCCCGTGGAGCCCGGTGGCGAGTGGGTTCCCGACATGGAGATCGACCAGTCGCCCTGCACCGCGTTCTTCCACACCCATGTCCATGGCCGCACGGCGCGTGATGTCTATGCCGGGCTTGCCGGCGCAATCCACGTCACCGATGGTCTGGATGACGAGCGCGGCCTGCCGTCCACCTATGGCGTCGATGATCTGACGCTCCTTTTGCAGGACCGGCGCTTCACGCAGGATGGCGAACTCGCCTATGCAAGCTCCATGATGGACATCATGCATGGCATGACAGGCGACACGATGCTCATAAACGGGCAGCTCGATCCGGTGGCCGTTGTGCCGAAATCCATCGTCCGCCTGCGGCTGATCAATGCGTCGAATGCGCGGATCTATTCGCTCTTCTGTGATGACGGGCGGCCCATGCATCTGGTTGCGACGGATGGCGGCTATCTGCCGGTACCCGTGGCTTTGGAGACACTGCGCCTGTCGCCGGGCGAACGGGCCGAGATCCTTGTCGATTTCTCCGACGGTCGGGCGATGACGCTTGCGAGCGATGGCGATCCCAATTCAGGCATGGGCGGCATGATGGGACGCGCGCTTGGCATGGTGGACAGGGTCACGGGGCTGCGGCAGTTCCCGGTTCTTCCGTTCACTGTCGATGAGCGTCTTGAAGGCTCGATCAAGCGTCTGCCAGACAATCTCGGCGGCATCCGTCCGGATCATGACCCGGCAAAAACTGCCGCAACGCGCCGCTTCTCGCTCGATATGGGTATGGGCGGCGGCATGGGCGGTGGCATGGGCGGTGGCATGGGCGGCAGAGGCATGGGGGGCGGAGGCATGATGGGGGGCTTCTCCATCAATGGCCGCCCCTTCGAGATGGGCGTGATCAACGAAGAAGTGGAACGCGGTGCGACGGAACGCTGGATCGTGACCACGAACATGCTCACGCACCCGTTTCACATCCATGGCGTGTCGTTTCAGGTGGTCAGCGTCAACGGACGCGAACCGGGGCCGGAAGACCAGGGCTGGAAAGACACGGTTCTTGTCGATGGCGAAACGGAGCTGCTGGTGCGGTTCGATCACCCGGCGAGCAGAGACACGCCCTTCATGTATCATTGCCACATTCTCGAACACGAGGACGCCGGCATGATGGGGCAGTTTACCGTGAGCTGAGCGGCCCCGGGGCAGGACCCGTTAATATGGCCGCGCTGGCTATTTCATCAGATATTTGACCAGCGCGGCGATTGCGAGAATGACCAGAATTCCGATCAGCAGCATCCAGAGACCGCCGAACCCCATCATTCCCGTTCCCATGAAGTCGTTCATCATGATGTCTTCTCCTGTATCGGCCTTTGCAGGGTAGAGGTTCCATCTGCTGGAAGGTCAAGCGTGAGGGCGAAAGGCGATTGACCTTCCGGTTACTGGAAGGATTAGCTTTGTCGAATCGAGACGATCTTCACCTGAAGGAGCAGCAAATGGTGACGTTGAATGTGCCTGACATGACGTGCGGGCATTGCGCAAAAGCGGTGACCGAAGCGGTCAAGAGCGTGGATTCGAATGCAGCGGTCAATGTCGACCTGGAAACGAAGACGGTTCAGATCGACAGCCAGAGCGCCGATGCCGCCGTCATTCAGGCGCTCGACGCGGCCGGCTATCCCTCGGATGTGAAATCCGCCTGAGGGCGGGGCGCTCGCGGGCGCGCAAGATTGGTGAAATCACGAAGGGCGGCGAGCATTTGTTCGCCGCCCTTTTGCATGGACGGCGGTTGAGCGGGCGGGCTTGCGCATCGGGTTCGAGCGCCTATCCTTGAAACATGGTTTCACGCCCATGTTCTGCCTGAGGCAACAATGCGCCTCTCGCAGGGGCGCTGGGGGAAGTCGAATGAGAGATCTGTTTCGACTGTCACGCTATCACTGGCTGTTTCTGTTCATGGTCATGGCGCTGTGCGCCTTCCTGACGGCGTTTCTGTCGTTTCAGCTCATCAATGTGGCCATGGCCAATCTGGATTTTCTGCTCAGGCACGGCCTGATGGGGATCGCCGATGGCGGTCTCCTGCAGTTCCTTTCCATTCTCGCGAAAGGGTTTTTGATCGTGCTCTTCTATTTCGGCTTCAAGGGCATTGAGGCCGAACTCCTGCAGCGCTGGCGCAATCCGCGTCAGAAGTGAAGCGGCTCCGGTCCTATGCCGCGATGGCGATTTCAACGCGGTTGCGGCCGGCAGATTTTGCCCGGTAGAGCGCCATGTCGGCGCGCTTGAATGCGGCTGAAAATGGCTCGGCAGCATCTTCGCCATTGTTGGCGTAGACGCCAATGCTAACGCTGATCCGGATTTCCGCGCCGTCCTCGTGCAGATAGGGCGTGGCTTCGACGGCCTTGCGCAGGCGCTCACCGAGGTTGAAACCGCGATTGGCGTCATGCATCGGCAGGACGAGCGCAATCTCTTCGCCGCCGAAACGCGCCACAAGGTCGCTCTGGCGCACATTGGCGCGCACCAGCGCGGCCAGATGCTTGAGCACCTTGTCGCCCACATCATGGCCGTGGACATCGTTGATCTGCTTGAAGTGATCGATGTCGATCAGCATCAATGTGCAGGCCTCGCCCCGTCGCATGGCGGAATCCATGATGTTGGGGCCGCGCATGTCGAACACGCGCCGGTTGGCGAGGCGGGTCAGTGCGTCGGTGGATGCTTCGCGCGTCAGCGTGTTCTCGCGCTCATATTGCTGGCGCTGGCGCTCGACAATGCCGCCGACGAGCATGGTGCCGAGCACGTTCATGAGCAGCATGACCGGGCCGACATTGGAGAGAAGCGCGATTGCCGTCTCGTATGGCAGAACGAACATGGAGAGCAGCGACAGGCCGGAGACCGCGCCGAGAAGGCCGAATGTCGGAAGGCTGATGCGCTCGCGCTTGAAAAGCATGGCGAAGGCAAGGCCTGCGCCTGCGCAAACCAGAATGCCGATCGCGCCGGCGATCGCACCCGCCCCGCCGATCCACAGGCGGAAAGCGATGGCTGCAACGGTGGTGAGACCGAGCGTGAGCCAGCCGCCGAAGCTCATGGCGAGAATTACGAAGGAGTTGCGCAGATCGAAGATGAGGCCGGGCGCCACCTGAACCGGCAGCGACATGGAGCCCACCGCACCGGCGGCAAACACCACGGCGATCAATGCGTGGCGCGTTGCGTCATTGGGGCTGCGACGCAGAACGATGTCGTAAAACAGCGCGGCAATTGCGGCGATACCCAAATTCTGCAAGACGCCGGAAATCAGAAGCGCTGTACTCATTGCATTATCCTTGCTCTCTCGGGACGCTAGGTAGACAAGGTTTCAATGCGGTAAAAGAGGTGGTGTGCCAGAAGCACCCGTCACCGATTTTAAACCGCGCACCAGAGCATTCCCCGTGCGTCCGAATGAACGCAGGGCGAACTAGAAGAGGCTCCCCTGATCCTTCGGACCTTTGTCCGAGGGTTTGGGTTTCTTCGGGCTGGCTGCGACCTTGCGGCCGTCGCTGGCGGCAACCGCGCGGGTGGTCCCGTCGGCAAACTGTATCTGGAGCTCAAGGCCGGGCTGGATGTTGCGCGCCCGCTTGATGGGAAGGTCGTCAGGCCCGCGAACCAGCGCAAACCCGCGCTCCAGAACGCCTTCGTGCGACAGGGACTTCGCCAGACGCATGGCCTGATCGGCGCTTGCGTGACCCTGTTTGAGCTGCATGGCGACCTGTGTGTCCGCCCGGCGTTCGGCCTGTGCAAGGCGGTCGCGCCAATGCACGATGCGCTGCCGGAGCGCCATCGGGGAGACGCGCGCGGCATCGCGGTCGAAGCGCGTGCGCTGGGCGCGCACAAGGGCGAGGAAGACGCCTGGCAGGCGTTCGCCGGAGGCTGCGGTGCGTCGTCGCACCTCGCTCAGACGGCGCTCCAGCGTGGCTGGTGACAGCCGCACGCCATTGAAGGTCAGTCGCTTGCGCTGCGTCGCGGCGGTGAGCGCGCGGCCGAGCCGGCCAGCGGCCTCATCAAAACGACGGCGCGGCAGGGCCAGAAGCTGGTCGGGCGAGGGCAGGGCGCGTGAAAGCGCCTGCAGCGTCTGCCGCTTGCGGTCGCCTTCCCGCGAGACCGCGCCTTTCAGCCGGGCGGAAAGCCGGGCGACGGAGGCTTCCAGATCGGCCTTCACCGGCACGGCCATCTCGGCAGCACCCGTCGGTGTGGGCGCGCGGCGGTCCGCCACGAGATCGATCAGCGTCCAGTCGGTTTCATGGCCGACGGCGGAGATGACCGGAATGTCCGAGGCCGCGACAGCGCGCACCACGGATTCGTCGTTGAAGCCCCACAGGTCTTCCAGACTGCCGCCGCCGCGCGCAACGATCACGAGGTCGGGGCGCGGCAGTGGTCCGCCTTCGGGCAGAGCGTTGAAGCCGGCCACGGCGTTGGACACTTCATCGCCCGTGGTCTCGCCCTGCACACGAACGGGCCAGACGAGCACATGAACCGGAAACCGGTCGGAGATGCGGTGGATGATGTCGCGGATCACCGCGCCCGTGGGGGACGTGACGACGCCGATGACACGCGGCATGAAGGGGATGGGCTTCTTGCGGCTGTCCTCGAAGAGCCCTTCTGCGGCGAGCTTCTTCTTGCGTTCTTCCAGAAGCGCCATCAGCGCGCCGGCGCCGGCCGGCTCCACGCTTTCGATGACGATCTGGTATTTCGACGAGCCCGGATAGGTGGTGAGCTTGCCGGTGACGATGATCTCAAGCCCTTCCTGCGGCAGGAATTTGAGCTTGGAGAAGACGCCGCGCCAGATCACGGCTTCAAGCCGGGAGCGGTCGTCCTTGAGCGCGAAATAGGCGTGGCCGGATGAATGAGGCCCGCGATAGCCGGACACCTCGCCGCGCACGCGCACATGCCCGAACCTGTCTTCCACGGTGCGCTTCAGCGCACCCGAAATCTCACTGACGGAGAATTCCGCAACATTGCTCTGCGAATCGGCTGGGCGTATCTTTTCCATAATTTCCGATTGAGACGTTCCGGCACCACGGGGTCAAGCCCGCGCCATCTGCCGTGCCCCGTCGCCCGCCTCACCAGCCATTCAGCAAATGGCCGGGGCGCAGGCGTTTGTTGCGTGAATTCAGGAACGCAGCGTTGAAATCATAGCTGCCGTTTTCTTCCAGAAAGGCGGGGACAGAGAGATTGTCCAGGCTCTCGGAGATGTGGCGCGCCAGCGCGTCGATGATCTCGGCCTGACCGGTGTGGCCGCGCATAAGACCGATATGGCAGTCGGGCAGCGCCTTGAAGCCATCGGCCTCTCCCAGAACGCGCATGCCGGGGCGCAGGGCGCATTCGGGCAGAACCGAGATGGCGAGCCCCGACAGAACCGCCGTGGCGATGACGGTGGCCGAGAAGCTGGTGAAGAGGACGCGATAGTCGCGGCCTTCCTCTTCGAGGGCTGCGCAGGCCGTGCGCCGCCACAGGCAGTTCGGCCGGCCAAACGCCATGGGCAGAACCTCGCGTTCATGGACCGTGTGATTGGCCGAGCTGACCCACAGGATCGGTTCGCGGCGCACCGGCTCCGATCCGCCTCTGGAATCATCATGCGTGACAAGCGCCAGATCGAGCGTTCCCTTGCGGATGTGCTCGACCAGATTGGATGTCGGTTCGCAGGCGACCGAGAGCTCGACACGCGGGTTGGAACGCGAAAAACGCGCCATGATCTCCGGCAGGAAGCGGTCGGCGTAATCATCGGGTGTGCCGATGCGGATATGGCCTTCCAGGCTGGCATCATCAAAAGCGGCCAGCGTCTCGCGGTTCAGCCGCAGCATGCGGCGCGCATAGGCCAGAAGGCGCTCGCCATCCTCCGTCAGACGATTGGTTCTGCCGTCCTTCTGAAACAGCGTCTTGCCGATCCGTTCTTCCAGCCGGCGCATCTGCATGGACACGGCAGACTGGGTGCGGTGCACCTCTTCGGCGGCCCGCGTAAAACTTCCCGTATCGGCAATCGCGATGAAGGTTGCGAGCTGGTCGAGGTCGAGTGGGGCGGCCATGGATCAATCCATCATTGAAGCTGATGATAAAGATTAGAAACATTCGTTCGACTAATCAATAAGCCTTTGACACTATCGCGCTGTCTTCGGAAATGGCCCGTCTATCCCTTCTCAACCCCCTGGCCAAACCCTGTCAGGGCGAGCCGTTTCCCAGTGTCACCGCCGATATGAAGGATTTGTTCGATGCCACGCGCACACACCGATGCTCTCGCCGTAACCGCTGTCCCGCAGCCGGCTGGCGTGGTGCGTGCGCTCACGGTGTCGCTATGCGCCAAACTCACGCACCTCTTGAGCGCGCGCCGCGCCGCGCGTCAGCTCTCGGAAATGTCCGACTGGCAGCTTGCCGATATCGGGCTGACGCGTTGTGATGTTGATACCGCCGCGCTCAGTGTGCCACGCGCCCAGGTGACGCGACGGCTACAGGCCGTCGCTCACGAGCGGGCGCGCATGGCGGCCATACATGGCGCAGCCTGACACAAATCGTGAGTTTCGAGCGTTTTTCTGATCCCAAGCAGGCCTGACTCCCGCATGCCGGTTCCCCCCCGGCAGCCTGCCACTTGCCCGGTCCTCTGGACCGGGCTTTTTTATGCGTGGAGACTTCAGGCGGTGTCGTCGTCGTCCTGATCGAGAGGGCGACCCGGAAGGACATAGCTTCCCGACAGCCAGCGATTGAGGTCGACGTTCTTGCAGCGCTTGGAGCAGAAGGGATAGTGCGCGCGCAGCGATTCCTTGCCGCATTCCGGGCAGGGGCGCTTGGGGCGTAGCGGCGTGACCTTTTCTTTCTGGTCCTGATCCATCTCAGCGCGCTCCCAGTCCGGACAGCCAGTTGAAGTGTACCTTGTAGCCCTCGGCGACCAGAAGGTTGACCGTTTCATAGAGGGGCAGGCCGACCACATTGGTGTAGGAGCCGACCAGTTTGACGACAAACGTGCCTGCGAGCCCCTGAATGGCGTAGCCGCCGGCCTTGCCGCGCCACTCGCCCGAAGCGAGATAGCTTTCCAGCTCCTCATGCGACAGGCGCTTGAAGCGTACGCGCGTCTCGACGATGCGCTGGCGCACCTTTCCCGAAGGCGTGATGAGGCAAAGCCCGGTGTAGACCCGGTGGGCGCGGCCCGAGAGCAGCTGCAGGCAGTTGGATGCCTCGTCCACCATTTCGGCCTTGGGCAGGATCCGGCGGCCAACCGACACGACCGTGTCTGCGGCCAGCAGGTAGTGGCCTTCCGCCTCGCCATCCTGCGTCAGGCGCTCATGCGCCTTCTCCGCCTTGCCAAGCGCCAGACGGCGGGCAAGCGAGCGGGGATGTTCGCTCTTCAGCGGCGTTTCGTCGATATCGGCAGGCGCAAGGCGGTCCGGCTCGATGCCTGCCTGCTGCAGGAGTTCGACGCGGCGGGGCGAGCCAGAGGCCAGCACGAGTTTCTGCAGTGCGCTCATTGCAATGTCACCGACCGCGTCAGACGGCTTACTTGAAGCGGTAGGTGATGCGGCCCTTGGTCAGGTCGTAGGGCGTCATCTCGACGAGCACCTTGTCACCTGTCAGAACGCGGATGCGGTTCTTGCGCATGCGTCCAGCGGTGTGGGCGATGATCTCGTGTTCATTTTCCAGCTTCACGCGAAACATTGCGTTGGGCAGCAGTTCTGTGACAACGCCTGGAAACTCCAGGACTTCTTCCTTTGGCATCCGTTACCTTCGGCTCTTTTAGGATATTTCCGGCCGACGACCGGAATTTGGCGCGGAACCTAGCCCATTCATCACCCTTTGTGAACAAGCCAAACCCCGGCAAACGTGAATTTGTGTCGGAATTGTTTCACGTTTCGAAGCGCTGGGCGATGGATGCGGCCAGACGGTCGCGCACATCGCGGTAGGCGGCGACGATCTGGTCGCGTGTGCCGCTGACCACGGTGGGGTCCATCGTCGGCCAGTATTCCACGTCAGCCGCGATGGTTCGCGTCATGTCGAGAGCGCGGTGATGCGCCTCGGGCGACAGGGTGATGATCAGATCGAAATTGGTGTCCGCCAGCTCTTCGATGGACTGCGGCTGGCGCGCGCCCAGCGAAAGGCCCTTCTCGTCCAGCACAGCATCGACAAAGGGGTCGCGCTCGCCGGCGCGAAGGCCGGCAGACGCCAGAAACACGCCGGCTGGCAGGCTTTGCCGCGCCAGCGCCTCGGCCATGGGGGAGCGAATGGCGTTCATGCCGCACAGAAACAATACCGATTGCGGCGCACGCTGTTTCTCCGCGACGCCGGGGCTCATGACTGCACCCTGCCGTGGCAGGTGCACATGACGCGCCTCAGCCCCGCCAATGCAGCACGCAAACCAGGGTGAAGAGCCGCCGGGCGGTGTCGAAGTCGACCTCGATCTTGTCTTTCAGGCGATCCATCAGGGTTTGCGATCCCTCATTGTGCAGACCGCGCCGGCCCATGTCGATTGCCTCAATCTGGCTGGGCGTGGCGCTGCGAATGGCATCGTAATAGCTTTCGCAGATCATGAAATAGTCTTTCACGATGCGCCGGAAGGGGGTGAGCGACAGAATATGCGTCACCACGGCCTCGTCATTTTCACGGGAGATCGCGAAGACCAGGCGGGAATCGACAAGCGAGAGTTTCAGTTTGTAGGGGCCGTCCTTCTTGTCGCCGACGGGCCGGAAGCAGTTTTCCTCGACCAGGTCGAAGATCGCGACCGCCCGTTCATGCTCGACATCGGGCGTTCCGCGGCCAACGGACTCATCGAGTTCGACATCGATCAGACGTGCCGTATCGGAGTCCGGACAAGCCATGTCAGACGTCGTGGCTTGGTCGGCTTGGCGTTTCCCACGCCGCGCCGAGATCGGTGAGCCGCGCCTCGATACACTCGACATTGAGGCGCAGCGCGGCATCGCCGGAGAAGATCAGTTCAACCACCCCCGACGGTTCCTGCGCAGGAATGAAGTTGATCGCCAGAAGCGAGAGAACGTCGTTCGGCCGGTTGCGGTCGATCCCTGCCGTGCGCACGGACTGGACCCGGTCGAAGTGAAGAACGCTGCGGCGGCGCTCATGCGGGGACTGTCTCAGGAAGCTGCGCTTGGTCTCGTTTTCCCAGACAAAGCGGTTGAAGGCCGCTGCAAAGCGCCGGTTCGACGGCTCGAATGCAAGATCGCCAACCTTGACGACCGCGTCCTGCAGGTGCGCCGAAAGTATGCCGAGATCGACATCATCGAGCGCTACGAGCTTGAGAAAATCCATGTTAACGCGCCACTCAGGTTCAGCTTGAAATACGCTCGATCACTGCGCCACAGGCGGAGAGTTTTTCTTCCAGCCGCTCAAAGCCGCGATCCAGATGATAGACGCGGTTTACCTCTGTCTGGCCCTGTGCCGCAAGGGCAGCGATGACCAGCGATACCGAAGCGCGCAGATCGGTGGCCATCACCGGTGCGCCGCGCAGCTCCGAAACGCCGTCCACTACCGCGGTCTGGCCCGAAAGCGAGATATTCGCGCCCAGGCGCGCCAGCTCCTGCACGTGCATGAAGCGGTTTTCGAAAATCGTCTCGGTGATGTGCGAGCGCCCTTTGGCCATGGTCATCAGGCCCATGAACTGCGCCTGCAGATCGGTGGGGAAGCCGGGGAAGGGCTGTGTGGTGATGTCGACCGGGTTGATGCCGGCGCCATTGCGACGCACGCGGATGCCGCTGTTGGTGCGGGTGATCTCTGCGCCGGTCTGTTCCAGCGTGTCGAGGACGGCTTCCAGAAGGTCTGCCTGCGCGCCTTCGAGCATCACGTCGCCGCCGGTCATGGCAACGGCCATGGCGTAGGTGCCGGTCTCGATGCGGTCGGGGATCACGCGATGGCGCGCACCCGAAAGGCTGGTCACGCCTTCAATGGTGATGGTGTCCGTGCCGGCGCCAGAAATCTTCGCGCCCATTGCGTTGAGGCAGTCGGCCAGATTGACGATTTCTGGCTCGCGCGCGGAATTCTCCAGCACCGTCTCGCCCTTGGCGAGTGCTGCGGCCATCATCAGCACATGCGTTGCGCCGACCGAAATCTTTGGAAACACATAGCGGTTGCCGATGAGGCCGTTCTTGGCCTTCGCGTTCACGTAACCCTGCTCGATCTCGATCTCCGCGCCCAGCGCGCGCAGTCCGTCGATGAAGAGGTCAACAGGGCGGGTGCCGATGGCGCAGCCGCCGGGCAGGGAGACGCGGGCCACGCCCATGCGCGCCAGAAGCGGTCCGATCACCCAGAAGCTCGCGCGCATCTTCGAGACGAGTTCGTAGGGAGCCGTGGTGTCAACGATGCTGCGGGCGGTGAAATGGATGGTGCGCGAATAGCCCTTTTGCTGGTTCTCGCGGCGGCCATTCACCGAATAGTCGACGCCGTGATTGCCGAGAATGCGGATCAGGCTTTCGACGTCGGCCAGATGCGGAACATTGTCCAGCGTGAGCGTGTCGTCTGTCAAAAGCGACGCGATCATCAGCGGCAGCGCTGCGTTCTTGGCGCCCGAAATCGGCAACGTGCCATTCAGCTCGTTACCACCGGTTATGCGTATGCGGTCCATCCGTTCTCACTTTCCGGGCGCTTGTTCCGACATGGTCTGATCGTGGGCTGTCCCCGATTTGCCGGCAGCGATCTGCCAGCCCCGACTTGCCTGAATACGCCGATTGCCTTGCGGTATCGTAAAAGAATGCTTCATGCGCGGCGGAAATGGAGCATGCGACGCCGCGAAGCGTTTGCCGCAAGACGTATTCGTTTAAATTGGTCCTAAAACATGGCCGCGCGCTGCGCAAGGCGGGGAATGCGTCGTGAAACGCCGTTATTCTTCCGATTCCGCCGGGCTCGATTGCAGGCCTTCGGGGCGCTGGTCTGCCTCGCCCTGACGGCGCGAGCGCGCCTGGGCCTTGCGGCGGGCAAGGTTGGCGCGCAATTGCGCTGCGAGGCGATTCTTGCGTTCTTCATCACCCTTGCTGCCGACGACGGGCGGATTCTGTTTATCGGCTTTGCTCACATGAGGCTCCATGTCAGTTAAAACCGCCTTTCTACAGCCTTGTCAGGGCGCGCAGAGAGCGCCGTTTGGGCCGGCTTTGGCGGCAAATTTCACAAGCTTCTATCAAACTGTGCAATTGAATGCGAATGTGCGCTTGCGCAATGCTTTTCATTGTGGCAGAAGTCCGCCGCATCACAGAGACAGACGCAGTTCTGTTCGTGGTGAGCGAAACGCAGACGCATCATCCGTCACCCCGGCGTTTTCGTCTTCTGGCAATGCTGCCGTAGCTCAGGGGTAGAGCACTCCCTTGGTAAGGGAGAGGTCGAGAGTTCGAATCTCTCCGGCAGCACCAGTCATCATCCAATCCATAAATGCAGTATACCTAACGGTTTCCACAGGAACACCGTAAGCGCACGCTGCCTTACGGCGTAGCGTTCGCGTGTGGTGGCTTACTTGTTCATAAGCCGCGCGGTGCGGATTTTGAGAATCATCGGCGACGGGCGAGCCATGGCGGTGTTTTGTTACCGCACAGCTTTGCGTGTCGGAGTTCGGTCCAGTCTCCGGGGCTTAATTCGAGGTGTTCATGATCCGGGCAGGCCATTGGGAGAGTCCCGAAGACTCTCACGGTGGCAGGCGTCGAATGCGTAGTGCGTTTTCCAATGCGTAGCACTGCTGGCCAGCGCATGAATTGCCATGCCTGCCACGGCAACTCGAACAGTCATGCCAACTTTGTGGCACGCAGCACGCCGATATCGATACGCACCGTTTACGCCGGGCAGCCCTGCTGCCTGTTTGTCGCGACGGTTGAAACAATGACAGGAGAGGATGGTGCCTGGCTCAGACGCCGGCGCCGCAATTGCTCTCGAAACTTGCGAAAAGCGAGAGATGATGCTGCAGAAAAAAAATACCAATGAAGCTGGGGCTCGGGCGACAGGAAAAGAGGTGGCGCTGACCAGGGAGACTTCGAGCGAAAAGCAGGCGAATGACGAGCGCCTTCTCGCCCTGGAGCGCCTTCTTGAGAATCCGGAGTTTCGAGCGTCCGACCGCAACAAGCGGTTTCTGCGTTTCGTGGTCGAGGAAACGGTGGCAGGGCGCGCCGACAGGATCAAGGCTTTCACCATTGCAGTCGATGTGTTCGGGCGCGACGCCAATTTCGATGCAACCGTCGATCCCATCGTCCGCATTGCCGCCGGGCAATTGCGCAAGTCGCTCAGGGAGTATTATGCCGAGGCCGGGCAGGGCGATGTCGTCCAGATTGCCATTCCGCTCGGCGCCTATGTTCCAACATTCGACAAGCGCTCATCGACATCCGCCTTCATGAGCAATCTGTCCCGGGGCTTCAACAAAGGCCCCTCTCTGGTCGCCGGTGCAGCACTGCTTGCCGCAGCGGCTCTAGCCGTGTCGACATATGCACCGGTCTGGCTCGGGCAGCCGGGCAAATCCGGAGGTGGCGGCGCTGTTCTGTTGCTCGACAGCGCTCGTGCAAATCCTTCCAGTGCGGACGCCACCCAACTCGCGAACATGCTGAACGACGCGCTGTGGCTGAAGGTCGGCCGGGAGGAGGGAATTCGCTCGGTCGGGGTGCGTCCGGAGGAAAAGCTCGATGCGGTGAGCGCCCGCGTTCGCGAGACATATGGAGCAGGCAGCAATGTTTATGAGCTGCTGACCAGTGTGCAGGTCGAGTCCGATGAAGTTCGGATCTACTGGCACCTGCTGGATTCGGACTCGCGTGAAGTGCAGGTTTCCTCCCTGATGGAAGAAATGCTGGTTCCCAACGCAAAGGGAGATCTGGCCGAATCCATCGCGTCGCGGGTCGCGGCATCTCTGTTTGGGTATGAAGGTGTGCTCGCCCATTATCAGGCAGGGGCGAGGGTGGCTTCACACAGATCAGAAGAATAGGCGGAGCAGATCAGGCCGCGTCTCTCTTGCGGACTTGCAGAGAGGCGCGGCCGCTTTGTATCGCGTCCTTTTCTTTTCACTGGCTCCTGCGGAGTGGCGTGAGACTGTTCAGCAAAAGCGAGCCTCTCGAACGCAAAGAACGCACCGGAAGGAGCCTGATCCTTCGGCGCGATGCCCGCGTTCGTGTCGGCAAGGCAGAAGAGTGCGCCAGGGTCCTGACCCTAGCCCTGAAGTTTCAGCCGGAGTCGCTTGATGCGCTCTTTCATGACGAGCTTCGGTCCGAAAAAGGGGTGATTGCGTTTGCAGTCCTGGAGAAGGTCGAGGTCAACCGGTCCCTGCCGCACCATCAGGATATCCACTTCCGCACTGGAGTGGCCCTGTTGCGCCATCTCATCGAGAAGCACTTCTATGGAATAGTGGTCGGTTAGCGGTTTTGCGGGCACTTTCGGACCCCTGGATCAGGCAGCCGTACGAGGCGGTTGCGCTCGTGAGAAATTGGGTCCCAAAGCCTCGCCGACACTTACAAGAAGTGAGGCAAGACTTTGGGAGAGGCCGGCCCGGGGGGCGGGAGGGCCGGCTTTGGCGGTACACTTCGCACCCGGTGCGAAGTGAATTCTCAAGGCTGATTTACGGAGGTGGCGCGGGCGTTGCCGCGTGGGAGGTCAGAAAGGGTATTTCGTGCTGAAAGAGCTGCATCGCCCCGTCCATTCCGTGTATTCATCTTGTGATTGAAATATGCGACGAAGTGCAGCTTATGCGGAAATCACAGAGTGCATTTTTTCCGGAAAAACGCATTTTGGGGCCAGGAATCCCCGATTGACAGCCGGCTGAGGTCAAGCCATAAACTTGCGTCTATTTAGATAAACAAATGTTCTTTCCGGGAATGGTTATGAACAGTGTTTCAGGGGGAGGAAAATGGACGCATTTCTGAGCGGCCTCAAAACGGCCGTGGACACACTCGGCGCAACGGTTCTGTTGCCCATCGTCATCTTTGTCATCGCCGTTGTTCTGGGGGCCAAGGTCGGCAAGGCGTTTCGCGCTGCCGTCACCATCGGCGTGGCATTCATCGGCATCAATCTCGTGCTCGGCCTCATGCTGGGCTCCATCGGCGACGTGGCGCAGGCCATCGTCACCAACACGGGTATCCAGCGCGATATCGTTGATGTGGGCTGGCCTTCGGCTGCCGCAATCGCGTTTGGTTCGTCGGTCGGTCTCTGGGTCATTCCCATCGGCATCGCCGTCAACATCGTGCTGCTTCTCACGCGCATGACCCGCACGCTGAATGTCGACGTCTGGAATTTCTGGCACTTCGCGTTCATCGGTTCGCTCGCCGTCGCCGCCACGGGCAGCCTCGGCTACGGCCTGGTCATCACCGCGCTGATGGCCGCCCTGTCGCTGCTCTTCGCCGACTGGTCGGCGCGTGCGGTGCAGAAATTCTACGGCATTCCCGGCGTTTCGGTGCCGCATCTGGCATCCGCGCAGATCCTGCCGATCGCCATCGTCGTGAACTGGATCATCGAGCGCATTCCGGGTGTCAACAAGATCAACATCTCGACCGAAACCATCGAGCGCCGCTTCGGCGTGTTCGGCGAGCCGGTCGTTCTGGGTCTGGTCATCGGCCTCGTGCTCGGCGCCATCGGTTATTACAATGCCGGCGATTTCGGCACGGTTCTCTCCAAGGTTCTGCAGACGGGCATGACGCTCGCCGCCGTGATGCTGCTTCTGCCGCGCATGGTGAAGATCCTGATGGAAGGCCTGCTGCCGGTTTCGGAAGCCGCACAGGAATTCGTGCGCAAGCGCACGGGCGACCGCGAGCTGCTGGTCGGTCTCGATTCGGCGATCCTCATCGGCCATCCGGCCGCGATCTCGTCGTCGCTCATCCTGGTGCCCATCGCCATCGCCCTTTCGGTGATCCTGCCGGGCAACCGCGTGATCCTGTTCGCCGACCTTGCGGTCATTCCGTTCATCGTCGCGATGGCGGCGCCGCTCATGCGCGGCAATGTGTTCCGCATGGTCATCGTCGGCACGGTCACGCTGGCCGTCGGTTTCTACGTGGCCAACGCGCTTGCGCCGCTGTTCACCAGCGCTGCAATCGATTCCGGCTTCGAGATGCCCGAGAACGCGGTTCAGATCACCTCGGTGGTCGATGGCTTCCTGTGGATCTCCTACGTGGTCATCGCAGCGATCCGCGATCTCGGCGTTGCCGGGCTGGGTCTGCTTGCCGCGCTCATCGCGGCGTGCTTCTGGCTCTACCGCCGCAACACGCAGGCCTGGGAACGGGCTGCTGGTGCGGAAGACGACACTGCACAGGAAGGCTAATAGGTTAGTGAATGGCTGAAGCCCTTATGAACCACATCGATCCCGAGGCGATTGTCCTCGGGGTCGACACCGACAGCCGCGAGGCTGTCATCCGACTGCTGGCGGAAAAACTTCAGGCTGCCGGTTATGTGAAGGACAGTTTTGCCGATGCGGTTCTCGCCCGCGAAGCCTCGATGCCGACCGGTCTGCCGCTCGGCCACGCGGTGAATGTCGCGGTGCCGCACACGGATCCGGAGCATGTTCTGAAGCCGGGCATCGCACTGGCGACGCTCAAGAAGCCGGTTGCCTTCGCCAATATGGAAGATCCGGACGAGCCGGTCGAGGTGGGCCTGGTTTTCCTGATGGCGCTCAACGACAAGGATCGCCAGATCGAGATGCTTCAGGAAATCATGGCGACGATCCAGAGCGAAGAGGCTATTTCTGGCCTCATGCAGGCATCGTCGGTCGATGATGTCGCTGCGGTTTTGAAGTAAGGCAGTTCCAGGAGAACGGGAACCGGTTTCCCTTCCGGAACTGTTTTGAGAAAAAGTCCCTGAACCGCATCATCGTCTCCATGACGCGATGATGCGGTTCAGACTCCATTGGTAGGGAGAAGTCCATGAGCAAGAAAACCGTTCTTTTCGCCTGCGGCACCGGCATCGCCACCTCCACGGTGGTCGCGAATGCCGTGACCGAGGCCATGAAGGAGCGCGGCATCACCATCGAGCCGCGCCAGTGCAAGGCAACGGAAGTCCGTTCGGAACTTACCGGCGTCGATCTGATCGTTTCCACCACGCAGTTACCGTCGGATCTCGACGTGCCGTCCATCGTGACGCTCGCCTTCCTGACGGGCATGGGCAAGGCCGAGGCGCTCGACAAGATCGAAGGCGAGCTGCGCAAGTAAAGCGCGCGCGCTTCCAGAATATGAAGAAGGCCCGCAGCCGATCCGGTTGCGGGCCTTTTTCATTTGTGTCGCAAGAAGGCAGAGCGCCTTAGCTGTTTTCCTCGACGAAACGGCGCAGCCATGCCACGTCATCGCCCGACAGCGTGTCGATCAGGCGCTCGGCAAAGGCGGTCTTCAGCGTTTCGGTCCAGTCGAGACCTTCGTGCAACGCTGCCTCGAATTTCTTCGGCGCATAGGCGTGGCAGCGAATGGCGATGCCTTCCGCCTTCAGGCGGCGCGCATCGTCCAGATCGAAGACGGCCAGGTCGATGCAAAGCTCGTCGAGATTGGCAGACTTCACCACGGCAAGCGGGTCGCCATAGCGCTCATGGGCGATGCCGCCGGTCAGGATGCCCGGAATCTCTTCCTTGATGCGCTTGAGGCTCGCATGGTCGAAGGAGATCATCATCATGCGTTCGAGGTTTGCCGGGTCGGCGGCGATCTTCTTCAGTTCGCGGATATAGCCGTCGAGGTCGACCTTCTCCTTGACCTCGATTTCCAGACCCATGTCGAGCTCACGGGCAAGCATCAGGAAATCGGTCAGGGTGGGAATGCGCTCACCGGCAAACTCCGGTCCGAACCAGGAACCGGCGTCGAGTTTTGCGATTTCCGCCGCCGTCAGGGTGCGGGCCGGGCCTGTGCCGTCGCTGGTGCGGTCGACCGAGAGATCGTGCAGCACGATGATCTCGCCATCGCTGGTCAGAACCGTGTCGATCTCGCAGCTGCGGCCGCCCTCGGCGTGGCAGGAGCGCAATGCTGCGAAGGTGTTTTCGGGCGCGGCGATGGAGTTGCCGCGATGGCCGCAAAGGTGCAGCGGGCCGGTTTCACCGATGTGGAAGGAGAATGCCATGATTGAATGTCCTTGTTGGCGTTCGAGCATCGGACCGAAAAGTGGAATCCGGTTTTCGGCTTGTTCCGATGCTCCATAAGAAGCCCAGATCGTCATTTGTGCGTCCGGTGGGATGCGTGGCGATCTAGAGTTTTCCGAGGCCCGCAGCCATCACGTCTTCCTTCATCAGCCGTTCGGCGATGAAGAAGATGATCAGCATGGGCACCAGAAGCAGGAAGGTGACGGCAGCGGCGGTCGGCAGAACCAGGATCTCGCCGCCCAGATAACTCCACAGGCGCACGGCCAGTGTCTGCACCTTGGGCGCACCGACCATGAAGCTTTTCTCGAACTCCTCGAACGAGGCGATGAAGTTCAAGAGGCCGCCGGCAAGAAAGCCGGGCCAGGCGAGCGGCAGCGCAATCCGCATCACCGCAACGCGGGGTGCCGCACCCAGCGTGCGGGCCGCGAGGATCAGCTCGTTGGGAATGCCCTCGAGCGTCGCCGTAAGAATGCGGATCATCAGTGGCAGCGTGCCGACGGTCTGCACCAGAATGATGCCCTGCACCGTGCCGGCAAGCCCCATGCCGAAGAAGATCTCGCCAAGGCTGACGGCCACGACGATGCCGGGCACGATCATCGGGGCCAGCACGAACACCTCGACCGCGCGCTTCAGGCGGAAGGGAAACTGCGCCAGCGCCCAGGCCGTGGGAAAGGCCAGCGTGGCGGTGAGCAGCGTCACCACGGTCGAGACGAAGAAGCTGAGCAGGGCGGAGGGCAGGATGTGCCGGTCCGACAGCACGTCGCCCCACGCCGAAAGCGAGAAGGAACGGGGAATGATGTCGGGCGGAAACCAGCCCACTGCCGGGTCATAGAAGGCCCAGAGCGCAATCACGCCGAGCGGCAGGAACAGCGTCAGGAAAAGATAGCCGTAAAGGCCGAGGGAAACCCAGAGCTGGGTGCGTTGGGAATGTCTCATGCTGATCGCCATGGTTCAGGCTCCCGCGCGCTTTTGCGCGTCCGACTGGCTGAGCGAGCCGATGATTGCGTAGTAGGTGAGGAGCACGCCCACGGCGACGATGCTGAGCAGCGTTCCCATCGCGTAGACGAGCGGCCAGTTCCCCTTGGTGAAGCCCTCCGTGTACATGTGCACGCTGAGCGGCAGCGGATAGCTGGGGCCAAGCAGGTTCGGCACGACAAAGGAGCCGAGCGAACTGATGAAGGTCAGGAGAACGGCGGCGGTGATGCCGGGTTGCGCCAGCGGCAGCTGGATGCGCCACAGAATGGTGAGGCGGCTTGCGCCAAGGGTGCGGGCGGCGGAGAGCACATCCTTGCTGATCGCGGCCATGGAGCCGGAAATGATCAGCGTCATGAACGGGATGTTCTTCCACGACGAGGCGATGATCGCGCCAAGGCCCCATTCGTCGCGCACCAGCCGCGGCAGGGTGATGCCGAGCGGGGTCAGGATGCGGCTTGCCATGCCGCCACGGTCCAGCATGACGAGCACGAGAAACGCGGCCACGATGCCGGGAACCACCAGCGGAATGCGGTAGAGCGAGCCGAAGAATTTGCGGCTCGTCTCATTGGCCTGCATCAGGGCCGAAAGCGGCAACGCGATGAGCAGGCTGAGCGCGGTCGGCGCGATGGCGAGCCAGACGGAAAAGCGCAGGCCATCCAGATAGACCGGCGTGGTCAAAAGCGTGATCCACGGGTCGAGCGTGAAACCTGCCGCATCGGCCCCGCGCCCGGAAAAGCTGTTCACCACCACGCGTACGAGCGGCATGCCGAAGAACACGAGGAGATAGCCAACGCCCGGCAGCAGGCACAGGAGGATCGTTGTCAGGCGAACCGGCTTCATGCCATCGCCTCCACGGGCTCGAACGTCTTCAGAAGGTGAAGGGCCGGCGGCGGGGTGAGCTTGACCGGCTGGCCGGTGGCCAGAATGTCGGACTGCCCGCCTGCGGTGATGACGCGCAGTTCCTGCCCGGCGGCAGACACCCAGTAATGGGTGGATGCGCCCAGGAACATGGACTGTTCGACCACGCCATCGGCCTCGCCGCTGGCGGCGTCGATGCCGATGTCCTCGGGGCGGATCGCGATGCCTTCCGAGGCGCGTTCGGCCGGGTTTTCGATCTTGCGCACCGCGCCCCAGGGCAGGCGGCACTCGCTGCCGGAAATGTCGGCCTCGATGACATTGGTGAGGCCGAGAAACTCGGCGGTGAAGCGGAAGCGCGGGCGGCGGTAGAGGTCGACTGGCGTGCCGCGTTCGACAATCTCGCCATCCTTCATCACCACGATCTCGTCGGCCAGAGCCATGGCTTCCGACTGGTCGTGCGTGACGTAGATCGACGTGGTGCCCAGCTTGCGCTGCATGGTGCGCAGGTCTTCGCGCAGACTGTCGCGCAGCTTGGCGTCGAGATTGGAAAGCGGCTCGTCGAACAGGAGCACATCCGGCTCGATGACGATGGCGCGCGCCAGCGCCACACGCTGCTGCTGGCCGCCGGAAAGCTGGCGCGGCAGTCGGCGGGCATGCTGGCCAAGGCCGACCAGCTCAAGCGCGGCAGCCACGCGGGTGGCGATTTCGGGCTTTGCGACATTGCGCATTTCGAGCCCGAACGCGACGTTCTTTTCCACGCTCATATGCGGGAACAGGGCGTAGGTCTGGAAGACCATGCCGAAATTGCGGTTCTCCGGCGCAAGCGCGTCGATGCGCTTGTCGGCGAGCCAGATTTCGCCCGTGGTCGGGTCGGTGATGCCCGCAATGGAACGCAAGAGAGTGGTCTTGCCGCAGCCCGATGGGCCCAGAAGCGTGACGAAGCGGCCGGCCGGCACTTCAAGGTCGATCCCTTTCAGTGCGCGGGTGTTGTCGAACTGCTTGGTCAAGCGGCGAATGGAAAGTGTCGTGTCCATGACGATGCATCCTGACGCATGGGCGGCGCCGCGAGGCAGCGCCGCCCGAATGGTGTGCGAAGGTTAGTTGGTGGCGCGCAGCAGGTTGGCGACGATGTAGTCGCGCATGGCTGCACGAAGCGGCGCGGGCAGGCTGGGAAGCGCGCGCTCGGCGAACTCGTTGGTCGGGATCAGGCGTGCGGCCTGCTCTTCGGTGAAGCTCTTGCCCGGATCGATGTCCGTGCGTGCCGAACGCGAACCGTTGACGCCAAGCTTCTCGAGCTGGATGTCATGCTGGCTCATGAAGTCGAGGAACAGCAGGGCCGCCGCCGGATGCTCGCTGCCGACCGGCAGGAACATGCCGTCGCCGCCGCCCACCTGGCCGGATTCGATGATCTGCTGACGCACGGTCGGCGGCAGGAGGCCGCGGCCGATGAAGTCATAGGCCATGTCTTCCCATGCGGTGCCGATCGCGCCCGCGCCATTGGCGACGAGGTTCAGCGTGTCGGAGTTGCCATTGGTGATCTCGGCAACCGGGATGAGCTTCTTGTAGTAATCCCAGACCGGGTTCAGGCACGCGCCCTCGACATAGGCCTTGGCTTCGTCCTCGGTCATGGAGAAGTTGGAGAACTCGGCGCGGCAGTCATCGCCTTCCACCTTGGCGTAGGCGACGGACTGCATGAAGCCGTTGCCCGAACCGCCGCCGGCCGGCGAGGTGACGACGAACTTGCCCGGATTTGCTTCCGCCCAGGCGAGCAGAGCGTCGGCGGTCGTCGGCACGTCATCGCCCGAAACGGTGCGCGTGTCATAGATGATGCTGGTCTGGTTGCGGTGGAAAGGCACATAGGAGCCGCCGTGGTCCACGCCGCCGGAAACCCGCGCGATGTCCTGATTGAAGCCATCCGCATTCGGCAGAAGATCGGCGAGCGGCACGTTGGCCATGACATTCTCGCGCATGAGCAGGCCGGTCGTGCTGGAGCCGACGAAGTAGACGTCAGCCGGCGCGGCCACGCCAGAATTGTTGGCGGCGATGAGCTGCTGCACGGCAGCTTCGTTGTTGCCGCGAATGTAGTTCACCGTGATGCCGTATTCTTCCTCGAACGCCGGCAGAAGGCGGTCGGTGAAGAGCGGGCCGAAAGAGTTGGTGAAGTCGAAGAAAGTCAGCTTGCCTTCTTCCTTGGCCTGGGGAACGATGACGTCATAGAAATTTTCAGACGTCAGCTCGGCCAGTTTGAAGCCCGGCTGGATGTTGAATTCTTCCGACCCGATGGGCGTGACCGCATAGGCGGCGGTGCTCATGAGGGTGGCGGCGATTGCAGCAGTGAGAGCCTTCATTGGTGTCTTCTCCGCAAGGGGTTGAGGGCGCGACCTAGGTCGCGGCTTCTCCGGCACTCCGCGTGTCATTTTGCCGATGCTGCGGGGTGCCGGATTCCATCGCTGGCAGGATTGCCAGCAATCTTTCTGCCGTTGCCGGCGAGGCGGCGAAGACCGGAGCGCCATGCTCCAGACCATTCGCGCCCAGATAATCTTTTGTGACAGCGCCGGCCGTGGCGGCGATGAACAGGCCGCCCACGGCATCCCACGGGTTCATGTGCGGCTCGACATAGGCGTCGAGGCGACCGGCGGCGACATGGGCCAGGCACAGCGCGCCCGCGCCGAGGCGACGGAACTCCACATCGTGGTCGCTGAGCGCTGCGACGCAGTTCCGGTAAAGCTCCGGCTCGTGCCGGCCCGAAAAGCCGAGGCCGACCACCGCATCCACCATGCTGTCATTGCGCGAGCAGGCGATGGGCGTGTCGCCAAGGCGCGCGCCATGTTCTTCGTCTGCCCAGAAAAGCTCGTCCGTTACCGGATCGAACACCCAGGCGGCGATGGGCTGGCCGTCCTTCAAAAGCGCGAGCGAGACGCAGAAATAGGAAAGGCGACGGGCGAAGTTCACCGTGCCGTCGATGGGGTCGGCAAGCCAGGTGTAGCCCTTGGCCACGGCCTTGCCGCCCAGCTCCTCGCCGATGATCGCGTCTTCCGGAAACGCTTCGAGAATGGCCGCGCGCAGCATGCGCTCGACCGCGAAATCGGCTTCCGTCACCACGTCGCCCGGGCCCTTGCTGTCTGTTTTCAGATCGGGCGCGCGGAAATAGTCGAGCGCGATGCGGCCCGCCTTTTCTGCAAGCGTCTTACCAAGGGCGAGGCGGGAGGGGGCATTCAGGGTCATTCTGTCTTTCCGGCAGTCATGCGTGTGATGAGTTTGGGTTTGCAGTGGATGAGGCGAGCGCGCGGCTCGCTCTCTTCCTGTGGTTGCTGGTCTTCCGCCTGACCGCCCAAATGCCCATCGCCATGGACGTCCACATGGGCGATCAGGCGGCGCATCATTTCCTCGAGCGGCTGCTCAAAGGTGGTGAGGCGATAGGGCGGCCAGTCGGCGGCGGGCAGGTTGTCAAAGCCGATGAGCGCGATGTCGTCGGGGATCGAACGGTGGCCGCGCAGGCCATCCAGAAACCCGAGCGCCATGGCGTCGTTGGTGGCGAAGACGGCGTCGGGCTGTTCGCTGCCCGGCAGGGCAAGCAGACGCTCTGCGCAGGCGCGGCCTGCCTCGGTGGACATGGCGTCATTGTTCCAGATGGCGGCGTGCAGCCCCGCTTCGCGCGCTGCCTCGGAAAATCCTTCGGCGCGCAGCGAGGGCGCCCAGCTTCCCTGCGGACCGCCCAGAACCAGAAGCCGCCTGCGGCCTTCTTCCAGAAAGAGCCCGGCTGCCATGCGCCCGCCAAGCGGATTGTCGGTGGCGACGGAAAAGCCCTTTTCATGATTGGCCGGGCGGTTGAGCGCGACCAGAAACTGGCCTTTCTCGATGATCGCGGCGGCGCGGTTTTCGCGCACGACACCGGCGGTCACGATGACGCCGCGCGCCCGCCAGCTCAGCGCCTCTTCAAGCAGCCGGTCAACTTCTGCGTCGCTTTCGGCATAAAAGAGAAGCGGTTTCAGATGCCATTCCTGAATGGCCTTCAGAAGCCGGGAGAGAACCTGCGCGCGCCAGTCGAAATTGAGGCGGGTGGTGATGACGGCGACCAGCGGGGCGTCGCCCGTGACCATGGAGCGGGCAAGCGCATTGGGCTGCCAGCCAACCTGTTCAGCCGCCTTCAGGATGCGTTCGCGGGTTTCAGGCGCAATGCGGCCATTGCCGGTGAAGGCGCGGCTGACCAGCGCCTGCGAAACATTCGCCACGCGCGCCACGTCATGGGAGGTTGCCGTGCCGGATTTGCGCCGCGACATCGCTCAGCCCTCCACCGGTGTGGAGGCGGTACTACGTATTACCAGGGCTGAAATGAAGAACGCGCTGACCATGGGGGCGGACCGTCGTTTGAGTGAACGCGATCCGAATAGCCGGCTCAGATGACAGCCACGCTACGCAAGCATGTCAGTTTGCTGACAGCGCTGTGCAAAACGGGAAAGAGGGATGGAGGAGGGTTTTAAAGCCGCTGCTCGACTTCCTGTGAAGTTAATACCTCCTTGGCTCACGGGCGCCTATTTCCATGACTTTGAGGCTTGGGAGCCTCACAGTCTTAGTCGCCGTTTCAAGCACGAACAGGTGCAATCAGCATTCATTACCCACTTGGTTGCAGGCGCTGTGAAGGTCAGTGCTATCAAGGCGCTTGCAGCAAAGCGCCTTGATTAGCGGTGACGGGCTCAAGCGGTTCGATTGCCGCGAAACCCTTCGTTTTTGAAAACTTCATGGCGTGCCGGAAATTCCGCATTGAGTCGGACGGGTCAATAGAGGAGAGGTTGAGGCGCATGAAACTGTCACGCACGAACTGAACGGAAAGAATTGGCGTCCACTCTTGGTGCCCTGTTTGCGAATTCAGCATATTCGCTGTGCAGGTGACGTAGATTTCTTTGAGGGGCAGGATATGGAACAAGTCTCCTGCTGTTTTGAGAGCGGCGCTTGCTACGTAGTCCTGATATAGCTCGTTAAACTGACCGACAGGCATCTTGGTTTCTGAAAGCCGTCCACTCGCCAATTGCTTGCGGCGCATGCTGGGGACGATGTCATCACCATGGACTTTCGGCTTGGCGTGAACGAAATTGCGATCGATGGAGAACTCGATTGCAGTGCCTACCAGAGCCGTTTCGGAAAGCGATTGCATTTCTTCAATCACTTGCCGGATGGCGGTGGCTTCCCCGGTTACTAGTCGTTTGGCGAGTGCGGTGTCATCTTCCCATTCTGCAACCGCCTTAGCGTGAGCGGTAAGAGCATCCTCATACTGCTTTCGGTCGCGGACCGCAGCCTCTTCAATCTGCGCTTCTAGTCGGGAGCGGAGTTTTGCCGAACCGCCTCTGAGCGCGTGAAAAAAACTGGGCTTGAACTTAGCCAGAGCCATTGCAGCGCGATCACTGTTATCATTTCGCTTAAACGGCTCGCTTGGGCGCGGTTGCCCGGCAATCGTATGCCAGTCGATCATGTCAGCCATATCGGTGTGGATCGACACCAGATTATCGATGTAGTTCTCCCAGTCTTCGACAGCCGATGTTGAATCGGCAATCATCTGCTCCTTTTGATTTTGTTTATGCCTGCGTTGTGCATCGCGCTCTGCCGCACGAGCCGCAGCAGCAATCGAACGCACTGTTCCCCTCCAGCCCATATCCCCCTCCAGTAAAAATGGCCTTTGAAAATTCTAATTGATTATCAATGCCGATTTAAATGCTTTTTCGATGTTTTGGAGAAAATTTCTGTCTCGATTTTGTTTTGATGTTTCGAGAGATTTGCTAGGTAATATTTATGATTGGCTGCATGGATGATCGGGAATAAAAAAGTTAGGGCCTGCGCCCCACGATGAAGGGGCGGGCGTCGCGGCCGCTCGATGCATGATAGGCGCATTCGATGACCTCGAAGCCGGCCTTTTCCAGCATCTTCTCCAGATCGGCAGCAGACAGGAAGTCCACATGCGGAGCCTTGCCAACCATCTGCATGAGCGGCACGACAACGCGAAAGACCGGGTTCATGTCTTTGAGGCACGGCGTCTTGGTGATGAGAAGCCCGCCCGGTTTCAGCGCATGGCGGATGGTGCCCAGCGCGCGGCCGCTGTCTTCCAGAAGATGCAGGACATTGAAGCCAAGCACGGCGTCGAAGCTTTCCGCCGGCCAGTCCGCGCTTTCAGGTGCGGCCACCTCGAATGTCACATTCCCGATGCCTTCGCTGTGGGCCTTCTCACGCGCAATCGCGATCATCTCGCTGGAAATGTCGGTCGCCAGCAGGCTTTCAACCGAAGGCGCGAGTTTGAGCGCCGTGGTGCCCGTGCCGCAACCGAATTCCAGCACCCGGTCGCCAGGCCGCAGATAATGGCGCACACGCTCCAGCGTCCGTTCATATCCACCCATGTCTGAAATGGGGTCGCTGGTGTATTTGCGTGCGATGCGATCCCAAAAACGCGCATTGTCGGCAGTGCGAAACATGATCGTCTCCTTTGGCGCGTTCCCTATCATATGCGTAAAAATTGAAAATTGCGGAACACTGCAGATCCAATATACATATTTGCATGACGAATATTGACTGGAACCGCGCCCGCGCCTTTCTCGCCACGGCACAGGCCGGCTCTCTTTCCGCTGCCGCCCGTGAATTGGGGCTCACGCAGCCCACGCTTTCCAGGCAGGTTGCGCAGCTTGAGGCGGATCTGGGCGTCACCCTGTTCGAGCGGGTCGGCAAGAAGCTGGTTCTGACGGAGACGGGCGAAAGCCTGCTGGAGCATGCGCGCGCCATGGGTGAGGCCGCGCTCGCCATGTGTGTCGCCGCCTCGGGGCGGGCGGAAGAGGTGGCCGGGCGTGTCAGCATTTCAGCGACCGACACCTATGCCGCCTATATCCTGCCCGAAATCATGGAGCGCATTCGCCGCGAAGCGCCGCAGATCACGATTGCCGTCATCTCAAGCGACAGTCTGAGCGATCTGCGGCGGCGGGAGGCAGATATTGCGATCCGCCATGTGCGGCCGCAAGAGGATGGCCTGATCGGGCGGCTCGTCTGTGAAAGCACGGCGCATTTTTATGCCTCCGAGAGCTGGGTTGCCGCACATGGTCATCCCGGTGCGGTGCCCGGCATCGCGCCCCACGAATTCGTCGGCTACGAAGATGCAGAGCGTTTCGCCGCATTTCTGAGGGACATGGGGGCCGAGATTGGCGCGGAGGATTTTCGGCTGGTCTCAAAGAACTCGGTGGTCATCTGGGAGCTGGTGCGGCGCGGGCAGGGTGTCAGCCTGATGAGCCGCGAGATCGCCGCGCGCGCCGCCGGCATCGTCGAGCTGTTCCCTGCACTTGAGGCCGTGCGCTTTCCGGTCTGGCTCGTCACCCACCGCGAACTGCGCACCAGCAAACGCATCCGGCTTGTCTATGACATTCTGGCGCAGGAACTGGAGCGCATCACGCGCGAAGCCAGAAAATCAGCCGGTTAAACGCCTGCCGGGAACGCCTGCCGAAAACGCCTGAAAGCCGGTGGTCCCAGGGTGATTTTCGGGGAAATCAGTGCGCCGGCTGTTACTCTCCCATGGAATTCACTTGAAATTCTTATTCTATGAATAATAACATATAGATGGGTTATATTGATGGTTGTATTTTAATATAAGGTATTTCAATCCATGGTTTTTGATTTTACGGTCGGTTTTATCGTCAGCCTCATTTCGATGTTCATCCATCTTTTGGCGACGATCATCATCGCCAAGGTGGTTTATGCGCTGAAGTCGGATTTTGATGAAAAAGGGAACCTGTTTTTATCGTTCTCCCTGACGATCATGTATTTGATTCTTTCGGTCGCGCTGTTTGCATCCGTCACGGTTTGGGGGCTGCTCTTCTATTGGCTCGGCCTGGTCGATAATTTCGGCAATGGCTTCTATTCCGCGCTGGTCAGCTACACCACGCTCGGCTTCGGCGACGCCTCCCAGATGAGCGAAACCCGGCTTGTCGGTCCGATGGCGGCGGCCAGCGGCATTCTCATGTTCAGCTGGGCTGCGGCCGTGCTGATCTACGTCCTCCAGGCGCATCTGCCCTATTTCATCACCAAGAAAGACACGACGCCTTCAAAGAGCTGAGGCGATCTTCGCTTGAACTGTCTCCGCTGCAGGAAGGGCGTCGTCTTCGGTTTTTATCCCGCGCGCCTTCGCTGCCAAATGCATTGAAACGCACGGGAATCCAGAAATGTCGACACGATCGCACGCGGCGCAGACCCGGCCAAACTCCTGGCTTCGTGAGTTGACGCGCCTGAAGCCGGCGCACTGGCCCATCGGGCGCTGCCTGAGGGCCGCCCTGTCCGTGGCCCTGCCAATTCTGGCGGGGATCATGTCGGGCTCCGCCGGCTCCTTCATGGTCATGTCGCTTGGCGCTCTAGGCCTGTGTCTGGGAGAGAAGGACAGCCCCTATATCGAACGGTTCCGCGAGGTCGCGATCATCGCGCCGATCGGAGCGCTTGGCTTTTTTCTGGGCTATGTGGGGCATCTCGACTGGGCCTTTGTCGTCGCCGCAATGACCGTGGTGGCGTTTGTGGTCGGGCTCATCGGCTCTTACGGATCGGTTCTCGCTTCCGCTCTGGTTCAGGCGCTTCTCATGGGCTGTATCGCTATCGCGCTTCCCGCGATTGCGCCTTTCTGGAAGCCGGCTGCCTATTTCCTCGCGGGCTGCGGCTTCTACGCCGTTCTGCTCGGCGTGGAGGCACTTTTCTTCCGCAAGCGTCCCTTCATCGTTCTGGTCGCCAGCCTGCTTGAAGGGCTTTCGAAGCTTGCGCTGGCGCGTTCCAAAAATGCCGAAGCCGCCGAAGAGGAAACCATTCGCCGGGCGATCACGGACAAGATGTCCACGGGCTTCGCCAGCCTGCTTTCCGGCCGCTATCATCAGCACGGGCGGCCTTCAGCGCATCTCGATTGGGAGTCGTCCGTTCTTCAGGGGCTCAGCCGCATTTTCACCGCAACGCTGGCGTCGAACAAGCCGGATAACCTTGAGCAGGCTGCGCATGAACTCAAGCGTCTCGCAGCGCTGGTGCGCGATGAAAAACCTGCACCGGCCGCCGACGGCGCATTCGCCGATACGCTGCTAAGCCGTTCGGTGGAGCACTTCACCGCGATGTACTGGAGCGCAGGCTCTTCAGAAAAAATCGCGCCGCCGCACGTGGCTTCGGGTGCGGTTTCCGCGTCGAAGTGCGTCGGGTTTGCGGAGGCTTTGAAGTTCGACCGCGAGGCCATCAGGTCCGCCGCCGTTCTGGCGCTGTGCGTCTGCATCGCGTTTGCCACCCGCTGGGTGAACGATGGCAATCACTGGTACTGGACGCCGCTTACGGTCATCATCGTTCTGAGGCCCGATCTGGGTTCCATCTTCGTCCGGTCCGTCCACCGTGTCATCGGCACGGTTCTGGGCGTACTGGTCGGGGTTGCTGCCTTTGCCCTGTTCCCGAAAGGCATCGCGCTGGTCTGCGTTCTGGCGGTTCTTGCAGGCATTCTTCCGTGGGCGGCGCAGCGCGCCTACTGGATGGCGACATTTGTGGCCACGCCGATGGTGCTGATCCTCATCGACATCACGTCGCCGGGCGCTGGCACAACCGATTACGGTCTGCAGCGGCTGGTAGACACGCTGATTGGCGGAGCGATCATTCTTGTGTTCGGCTACTTCATCTGGCCGCGCACGCATTCGCATGAGCTGGAGCGCAGCTTCCAGAGCGCGCGGGAAAAGATCGCCGCCTATCTTCTCGCCCTGAAGCCCGTGAACGCTTCGCAGCCCGATGCCCAGATCGGCGCAAAAAAGCGGCAGGCCTATGTGGCGCTGGCGGCGATGCGCAAAAAGATCAATGCAGCCATGCTCGAGCCCGCGCCGGCAGGTCCCGAGGCCGCTGCATGGTACCCGCTCGTAACGGGCGCGGAGCGCGTCTGCGACGATATCGGCGCATGGTCAGCCAGATATACGGTGGCCGAGAATCAGGAAGCCATTGTCGATGCGCTCGCAGCCAGAATCGCCGGAAACAAACCGGACGGCTGCGCCGGCATCGTGAAGGATGAAGTGAATGGCGACCCGTTCATGGCCTTCGCTTCGAACATCTGCGCGGCCTTCGACCAGATCGATGGCTTCATGGAGAAGAAAGACGTGGGTGCGAAGGGACAGGCAGTCCCCGCAGCCGCGTAACGCCCGCACAGGGCGCCTCTGAGAGCCGGTGAGGGGAGTGGCGTGGCTTTGTCGCACGCTCCCCTGATTGCGCGCTGTAGGGCGGTAAGAGCGCCTTGTTTCCAGTGTCAAAAGACAGGCCGTGCTTTCGCGATGCGAAGCGGGGTGTGATGCGAAGCGGGGTGTTTTGTGCGGATTGGGGAGGGGGTAACCGAACAGACGGACTGTCCAGCGCAATGCTGCGCGGCACTTAGTCATCCATCGATTTTTCAAGGAAATGGCGCGCCCGAAAGGATTCGAACCTCTGACCCCCAGATTCGTAGTCTGGTGCTCTATCCAGCTGAGCTACGGGCGCGTGCCGCCTTGGCGACTGTCGAAGCAGTGTTCGCTGCCGCCGACCGCGGTTAACTAGCGAGTGCGGCGTAGAATTGCAAGCGCTATCGAAGGAATTTTCTGGATATCTGCACAGCTTGTCCAATTAGCGTCATTTAAGGTCAGCCCAGACGCGGCTGATCGGGGATGCTGATCGCGAAAACCGTATGTCCGCCAGTGCTTTCCACAAGCTCCAGCGCGCCGCCATGCGCCCGCACCAATTCCTGTGCAATTGCCAGGCCAAGCCCGGTTCCCCCGCTTTTTGCGGAGCCGCGGAAGGGCGCAAACAGGTTTTCGCGTGCTTTTTGCGGCAGGCCGGGGCCGGTGTCGGTCACATGGATTCGCGCCGTGTGGTCTTCCCGGTCGGCAGCCACCGTCAGGCGCTTGATGACGGAGGGTTCGCTGTCGCCCGCCATCGCCTGAATGGCGTTGCGGCAGAGATTCGCCAGCACACGGAAGAGATGTTCCGAATCGGCGTTGATCTCGAAATCCTCCGGCACCGCATTCACGAATTCGATTCGGTCATCGGTTTCGAGCGGCAGCACGCTCTGCACTTCGTCCACCAGCGCATGCAGCCGCAGGCGGCGGCGGGTGGGCGGGGCTTCCTGCGTGCGGCCATAGTTGAGAACGCCTTCGGTGTAGATCACGGCGCGGTCGAGCGTGCGCAGCAGGCGCGGCGTCAGCATCTTTACAGCCGGGTCGTCCACCGTGCTCAGCCTGTCAGACATCAGATGGGCCGAGGCCAGCATGTTGCGCATGTCGTGGTTGATCTTGGAGACGGCCAGTCCCAGATCGGCCAGCCGCTTCTGTTCGCCCAGCGTTTTCTGAAGCGCCGACTGCATGCGCGCCAGCTCGCGTTCTGCAACGCCGATCTCGTCGCCGCGTTCTTCCGGCGAGATGACGCGACGCGGATCGTCCGGCGTTGCGGCGAAGGAGAGCATGGACTGCGTCATCGCGCGGATCGGGCGGATCATGATCCGGTTGATGGCGTAGAAGACCAGCGTTGCCGTGAAGAGCGAGATGATCAGCGAGAGGAACGCCACATTGCGCGCATAGGTGAGCATGGCGTCGCGCAAGCCCGCATCGGGTATGAGGATCTCGAAGATTTTGCCTGTGTCGCCCACGGTTCCGTAGATGCGGAACACACGGTCACCGCCGAAGAAAAGGGTGGAGAAGGTCTGTGCGATGGCGGCCGTCGGCGTGATGGCGTCAAGGTCGATATGTTCGTCCACCATGGGCGGCATGTCGGTCACGACGAGAATGCGCGAGACATCCGCATCACGCACGGCGATGGCTTTCACGCCGGTGGCCATCAACAGCTCGTCGCGGATGGGCGGGGCGAGTTTTTCATCTTCGCCTTCCATCAGGATGATGCTCACGGAGGCCGCGTTCTCGAGCCGTTGCATCATCCACTGCATTCCGAAATTGGCGACCGAAGGGATGAAGATCAGCACTTCGGCGATCATCACGAAAAGGATGGTGAGAACCAGAAGCTTGGTGGAGAGGCCGCGCGTCAGCGGCACCGTGTCGGTCTCGCGCGGCTTTTCGCCGGTATCGCCCGCCATTTTCTCTGCCATCGCTCAGCGTCTCTCCGGGCCGGATGCGGCTTTGTTGGTCGTGGGCGCTCTCAAGGCTGATCAGCCGAACCGACGCAGAAACCGCACCAGAGCGCGCACCAGAGGCTTGCGTGTCGTCTCCGTGAAATACGTGATCGCCGCGCGTTTGCCAATCTCGGTCATGGTCGGGTAGGGGGCGATGTAGCCTGCCACATCGCGCACGCCGAGCTTTTGCGAGATGGCGAGCGCCCAGAAACTGATCATCTCGCTCGCATTGGCCCCGGCAATCGACGCGCCGAGAATGCGGCCCTTGCGGTCGGTGACAAGCTTGATCAGGCCTTCGGTCTTGCGCTCCGTCTGGGCGCGGTCGTTTTCCGAATAGGGCCAGCGCAAAATGCTGATCCTGCGGTGGTGCTTGCGCGCTTCCTCTTCGCTCAGCCCCACATGGGCGATCTCGGGGTCCGTATAGGTCGCCCAGGGGATGATGGTCCGGTTCTCGCGCGCAGTGAGGCGAAACAGCAGGGCGCGCACCACCAGACCCGCGTGATAGCCGGCCACATGGGTGAATTGCAGCCCGCCCGCCACATCGCCAATGGCGTAGACCCGGCGGTTCTTCGTGCGCAGCTTGTCGGAAACCGTGATGCCGCGCCGGTCATGCGTGATGCCGGCCCTGTCGAGGTCGAGCGCCTCGATGTTGGGCGTGCGTCCGGCGGCGATCAGCAGGTGCGAGCCATCGATGGTGCGCGCGCCATCGGCGTCTTCGATGTGAACGCGTACGCCCGTGCGGCCGCGCTTGCTCACCTGCGTGACCTTCGTGTGTTCCAGCACGGTCACGCCTTCTTCGCGTATCCTGGCGAGCGCGAAGGCCGTGAGCTCCGGGTCGTCCTTGCCGAGGGCGGAAAGCGCTTCCACCACCGTCACCTTGCAGCCCAGACGCCTGTGCGCCTGCGCCAGCTCCATGCCGATGGGGCCGCCGCCAATGATGATCAGGTGCGATGGTTTGCGGGTTTGCGAGAAGATCGTCTCATTGGTGAGGAAGGGCACATCCTCCAGACCGGGGATTGGCGGGACGAGCGGCGACGAGCCCGTCGCGATCACGAAGCGCCGGGCGCGGATCTCGTAATCGCCAGCGGTGACCGTGCGGGCATCCTTGAAGCGCGCCTCTTCCTGGATCACCTGAACGCCAAGCGCGGTGAAGCGCTCGACGGAATCGTTTGGCGCAATGGCGGCGATGGTCGCCTCCACATGCTTCATCACCTGACGGAAATTCACCTCCGCCTCGGCCGGCGCGATGCCAAAGGCAGCGCCATTGCCCATCAGATGGGCCTGCTTTCCCGCGGCGATCAGCGCCTTGGAGGGCACGCAGCCATAGTTGAGACAGTCGCCGCCCATCTTGCCGCGCTCGATCAGCACGACCGGCACGCCGAAGGCGGCAGCGGCTGCCGCAACGCTCAGGCCGCCGGAGCCGGCGCCAATGACGCAGATATCGGGAGTGAGAAGGGTCATTCAGGCAGTCTCTTGCTTGTTCAGGGCAGTCAGGCGTCGGGCGAGCGGCGCAGTTTCTTCACCACGACCGGGATCGCGGCGACCAGCGCCAGTGCGCCAAAGGCGAGGGTTAGCTGCGGCGTTACCAGATCGCCGAGCGTCACTTCCCGCCCGGCCTCAGCTGCGGCGACCAGAACGCTGTCCAGTCCGTGGCCCAGATAGGCATAGGCGAAGGTGCCCGGCAGAATGCCCAGAAACGTTGCCGTTGCATAGGTGCGCAACGAGACGTTGAACAACGCGGGCGCGATATTCACCACCCAGAAGGGAAAAATCGGCGCGAGCCGCAGCACCAGAAGATAATTGAAGGCGTCGTCCTCAAACCCCCTGGCCATGCGCGAGACGCGGCCACCGATCTTTTGTGCAAGAACGCCAGAGAGTGCGCCGCGCGCGGCGAGGAACACGGCGGACGCGCCAATCGTGGCGGCAACCGCAACCAGCGCCCCGCCCAGAAGCCAGCCAAAGAGAAAACCCGCAAAGAGGGTCAGAATGGACGCGGCGGGAAAGGAGAAGGCGACGGCGAGCGCATAGAGAACGGCAAAGCCGAGCGGGGCCAGAACCGGGTTCTGCGCCACGAAACCGCGCAGAACCTCACGGCTCTCCGAAAGGAAGGTGAGCGAGAGATATTCGTGCAGTCCCAGCGCATAGCCGGCCAGAAGACCGCCGGCCACGACAAACAGCGGAGCCAGACGCTTCAGCAGGGAGCGCTTTGGTTTCTCGTTCCTGTCATTCGCTGTCGTCTGCATCACCGTCATCTTTCGATCTCCGCGGGGCTTACGCATTTTGTGCGGCGTATGGCCGTACATGCGTGTTGAGACCGGTCTGTGCAACGCAAGATACACAGTCTCACTGCCTTTTGAGATGATCTCGCGCCGGTCTCACCGAACCGTGAAGAGACCGGGATAACGGCAAAAACAAAAGAGCCCGCTCGAAAGCGGGCTCCCTGAGATGCGGATTGTAGCCGGTTCAGGCCCTGGCGCGTTCCAGCGACAGAGCGCCGGAGCCAAAAGCGGTCAGAAGAAGCAGGCCGCCGGCCATGGAGAGGTTCTTCATGAACATGATGGTCTGCATCTGGTCGGAGAAGTCGAAATGCGCGACCAGGCCGGAAGCAATGGAGAAGACCGCCAGAAGGAGGGCTGCGATGCGGGCCTGAAAGCCGACCAGAATGGCAAGGCCGCCAACGAGTTCGAGAAGGGCGACGAGCCAGGCGGTGACGACGGGCAGCGGCAGGCCTACCGCGCCGAAATAACCGGCAGTGCCGCCGATATCGGTGATCTTGCCGAAGCCGGACATGATGAAGATGACCGAAATCAGGATACGGCCGATGAGGATGATTGCGTTCTGGGACATTGCTGGGGTTCCATGTTTTTCAAACGATGCGTTGACGCTGATATACGCGACGCGATTGTGTAGAAAAACTGCCCCAGTGGTGACGCTGTGTTCTCAAAATAGACGACAATGAGCGCAAGCGCCGTGATCTCATTGCGGATCACCGGCCCGAAAATGCTTTGTTTTCAGGCCGGTGAGAGAGCTTAAGCGATCGGCGGCGATCAGGCCGGCGCGATCATCAGTTCCGGGCGCACGAGACGCTCATAGTCGTCCTCGGAAACGAGGCCACTCTTGAGCGCTTCCTCGCGCAGCGTGGTGCCGTGCTTGTGGGCCGACTTGGCGATGGCCGCCGCATTGTCATAACCGATGGCCGGAGCCAGCGCGGTCACCAGCATGAGCGAACGCTGCATCAGGTCGTCAATGCGGGTCTCGTCGGCCTCGATGCCCTTCACGCAATTGTCTGCGAAGGACTGCATGGCGTCGGTGAGAATGCGGATCGACTGCAGAACGGCGTTGGCCACGACCGGCTTGAACACGTTGAGCTCGAAATGGCCCTGGCTTGCGGCGATGCTGACGGTGGTCTGGTTGCCCATCACCTGCGTGGCGACCATGGTCAGCGCCTCGGCCTGGGTCGGGTTCACCTTACCGGGCATGATGGAGGAGCCCGGTTCGTTTTCCGGCAGCTTCAGTTCGCCAAGGCCCGAACGCGGGCCGGAGCCCAGGAAGCGGATGTCGTTGGCGATCTTGAAGAGATCGGCCGCCAGCGCGTTCAGCATGCCGTGGAAGGCATTCAGTGCGCCATGGCTTGCCAGCGCCTCGAACTTGTTCCCGGCGGTGCGGAAGGGCAGGCCGGTGATCTTGGCAACCTTCTCGGCAAACGCCTTGTCAAAGCCGACGGGCGCGTTGAGGCCGGTGCCGACGGCAGTGCCGCCCTGCGCCAGCGCGTAGACGTCGGCGAGGCTCTCCTCGATCCGGCGTGCGCCGTATTTCAGCGCCGCCACATAGCCCGAGAACTCCTGGCCCAGCGTCAGCGGGGTGGCGTCCTGGGTGTGTGTGCGGCCGATCTTGACGATGCCGTCAAAGGCCTTCGCCTTCTCGTCGAGCGCTTCGGTCAGATACTGCAGCGCCGGCAGAAGCTTCTCCGCTGCCTCGCGTCCCGCAGCAATGTGCATGGCGGTGGGGAAGGTGTCGTTGGAGGACTGACCCATATTGACGTGATCATTGGGGTGGACAGGCTTCTTGGAGCCCATCTCGCCGCCCAGGATCTCGATGGCGCGGTTGGAGATCACCTCATTGGTGTTCATGTTCGACTGGGTGCCGGAACCGGTCTGCCAGACGGACAGCGGGAAATGATCGTCGAGCTTGCCCTCGACCACTTCGCGGGCTGCCTGAACCATGGCTTCGCCCAGCTTGGGGTCGAGCTTGCCGTTTTCGATGTTGGCTTCGGCGGCTGCCTGCTTGACGATGCCGAGCGCATGCACGAGCGGCACCGGCATTTTCTCGGTGCCGATCTTGAAGTTGCCCAGCGACCGCTGCGTCTGCGCGCCCCAATAGCGGTCGGCGGCGACCTCAAGCGGGCCGAATGTATCTGTCTCGGTACGGGTCTTGGACATGCGATCGTGCTCCATTGTCAATTCGCGCGTCGGGAAGGGGGCAGCGGTGCTGATCCGGCTCTGCCCGAAAAGTGCTGCCGTTTAATGGCGCGGGCGAGGGGATTTGGCAATGGGCTGGCGGTCAGGCCGTGCGCTATCGACCGCCATTTTGACAAACTGTCCATTGCTCTTCTTTCCGGCGATGAATTATCACGCGCCATAAGGTCTCGCCCCGCGAGGCGGAATTTCGTTTTGTTTCATAATGAGTTGCTTGGGGACGACGTTTTGAAAGACCAGCATCATTCCCGGTTCTGGCGAACCGCCGGACCTCCCGTGGCTGCCGCCCTTCTGGCGGCTGCGGCACATTTTCACCTGATCGGCGAGAGCGGCTTTTACTTCATCCTTCCGGCAGCCGTTCTGCTGATCGCGACCGTTTTCTCATCCGTCCATTTCGCAGAGATCCTGTCGCTGCGTCTCGGTCAGCCCTTCGGCTCCGTCGTTCTGGCCGTGGCGGTCACGGTCATCGAGGCGTCGCTCATCATTTCGATGATGCTTTCGCCCTCGGAGGGTGACAGCACGGTGGCGCGCGACACGGTGTTCGCCACGGTGATAACCGTGCTCAACGGCGTGGTGGGGCTGTGCCTGCTCATCGGCGGGCTGCGCCATCACGAGCAGTCCTTCCAGAGCCAGGGCGCGGTTGCCGCGTTCAGCGTCGTTGGCACGCTGGCCACGCTGACGCTGATCCTGCCCGATTTCACGCTGGCGGTGAAGGGGCCGTATTACTCGACCGTGCAGCTCGCCTTCGTCACGGTCGTCTCTCTGGTGCTTTACGGCGTCTTCCTGTTCGTGCAGACGGTCCGGCACCGGGGCGACTTTGTCGACATTGCCGTGGTGGACGAGGTGATGCACAGCCGTCCCACGGGGCGGCAGACAGCCGCCGCCGGCATCATGCTCGCGCTTTCCCTGCTGATGGTGATCGTGCTTGCAGAGGCGCTGGCGCACCCGCTGGAGCAGGGCGTGCGGGGGCTCGGTCTGGCAGAGGCGTTTGTCGGCCTGATCATCGCCGTTCTGGTGCTGCTGCCCGAAGGGGTGACGGCGCTGCGCGCGGCAGCCTCAAACCGTCTTCAGACCAGTCTCAATGTCGCCACCGGTTCGGCCATCGCCAGTGTGGGCCTGTCGATCCCCACCATCGCCGTCATGTCGATGTTTCTGGGCAAGCCGATCACGCTGGGGCTTGAGCCCGAGCACATCGTGCTTCTGGTTCTGACGCTGTTCGTCGGAACACTGACGCTCGCCACGGGCCGCACGACGATCATGCAGGGGGCGGTGCATCTGGTGATTTTCGCCTGTTTCGTGCTTCTGGCGGCGGTGCCCTGAGCGCCCCCCCAAAAGACTGTCCCAAACAAAGAAGGGCGCCCCGAAAGGAGCGCCCTCTTTTATCGTAGCGATGTGCGACTGGCTTAGAAGCCCATGCCGCCCATACCGCCCATGCCGCCCATGTCGCCGCCGGGCATTGCCGGAGCGTCCTTCTTGGGCAGCTCGGCAACCATGGCCTCGGTGGTGACGAGCAGGCCGGCAACCGAAGCGGCGTCCTGCAGCGCGGTGCGGACAACCTTCATCGGGTCGACGATGCCCATGGCGATCATGTCGCCATACTCACCGGTCTGGGCGTTGTAGCCGAAGGTAACACCCTCGTTCTCGAGGATCTTGCCGGCAACGATGGAGGACTCGGCACCTGCGTTGGCAGCAATCTGGCGAACCGGAGCCTGAATGGCGCGGCGCACGATGTTGATGCCAGCGTCCTGGTCCGGGTTGTCACCCTTCGCCTTGATCTGAGCGGATGCACGCAGAAGCGCGGTGCCGCCACCGGGGACGATGCCTTCCTCGACTGCAGCGCGGGTCGCGTTGAGCGCGTCGTCGACGCGGTCCTTGCGCTCCTTCACCTCGACCTCGGTCGAGCCGCCGACGCGGATCACGGCAACGCCGCCTGCGAGCTTCGCAAGACGTTCCTGCAGCTTCTCGCGGTCGTAATCGGAAGAGGTCTCTTCGATCTGTGCCTTGATCTGGGCAACGCGGCCTTCGATCTCGGCCTTCTGACCTGCACCGTCAACGATGGTCGTGTTCTCCTTGGAGATCGCAACCTTCTTCGCGCGGCCGAGCATGTCGAGCGTGACGTTCTCAAGCTTGATGCCGAGGTCTTCGGAGATGACCTGGCCGCCGGTGAGGATCGCGATGTCCTCGAGCATGGCCTTGCGGCGGTCGCCGAAGCCCGGAGCCTTCACAGCAGCGATCTTCAGGCCGCCGCGCAGCTTGTTGACGACGAGCGTGGCCAGAGCCTCGCCTTCCACGTCTTCAGCAATGATGATGAGCGGCTTGGACGACTGAACGACCGATTCCAGAACCGGCAGCATGGCCTGCAGGTTGGAGAGCTTCTTCTCGTGGAGCAGGATGTATGCATCCTCGAGCTCGGCAATCATCTTCTCCGGGTTCGTAACGAAGTACGGGGAGAGGTAGCCGCGGTCGAACTGCATGCCCTCGACCACTTCAAGCTCGGTCTCGGCGGTCTTGGCTTCTTCGACGGTGATGACACCCTCGTTGCCGACCTTCTGCATGGCCTCGGCGATCATCTCGCCGATCTCTGCTTCACCGTTTGCGGAGATGGTGCCGACCTGAGCAACTTCACCGGAGGTGTTGATCTTCTTCGTGGAGGAAGAGAGGTACTCGACGACTTCGGCAACGGCCTTGTCGATACCGCGCTTCAGGTCCATCGGGTTCATGCCGGCGGCAACTGCCTTGGCGCCTTCCTGAACGATTGCCTGAGCGAGAACCGTAGCGGTCGTCGTGCCGTCACCAGCGATGTCGTTGGTCTTGGAAGCGACTTCACGCACCATCTGTGCGCCCATGTTCTCGAACTTGTCCTCAAGCTCGATTTCCTTGGCAACCGTCACGCCGTCCTTGGTGATGCGCGGTGCGCCGAAGGACTTGTCGATGACAACGTTGCGGCCTTTCGGGCCGAGGGTCACCTTCACAGCGTCGGCGAGGATGTTCACGCCCTTGAGCATGCGCTCACGCGCGTCGCGGGCGAACTTTACTTCTTTTGCAGCCATATTTCTCTAGCTCCTGAGCTTCTGGAGAAACTCTGTTACCGTTTCGATCTGGTGGCGTGGGTTAGCCGATGATGCCCATGATGTCGGATTCCTTCATGATCAGGAGATCCTCGCCATTGAGCTTCACTTCGGTGCCGGACCACTTGCCGAACAGGACGCGGTCGCCTGCCTTGACGTCCAGCGCGACCAGCTTGCCAGCCTCGTCACGCGCACCGGAACCGACAGCGACGATCTCGCCTTCCTGCGGCTTTTCCTTGGCGGTGTCCGGGATGATGATGCCACCTGCGGTCTTTTCTTCAGACTCTACCCGGCGGACGACCACACGGTCATGAAGCGGGCGAAAGTTCGTGTTGGCCATGTTCTCTGAACCCTTGATTCGGATGATGAATTAGGCTTTTCCTCCGTCCGGCGGGTGCCGGACACGTCATTAGCACTCCCTTTTGGAGAGTGCTAACGCGGATTTGAGATAGTAAGCGCCTGCTGGTGAGTCAAGATTTTCGATCAGGCTCAGCGACACATTTTTTGCGTTCGCCCGTCTTTATCGCAGGCTGGCAGGCAGGGATCACGCTTCAGACGGGCCTGCGGAAAGCCTGCCGCTCCTTTTCCACCTCTGCGCGGCAGGCGCAGCCCTCTATGTGATCGTTGACGAGCCCCATCGCCTGCATGAAGGCGTAGACCGTGGTCGGGCCGACAAAGGACCAGCCTCTTTTCTTCAGATCCTTGGAAATCCGCGTCGAGATCTCTGTTTTGGGATTGGCGATGAGCGTCTTGTAGTCGACGAGGTCGGGGCGTTCATCCGGCTGCGGCTCAAAGCTCCAGAAATAACGGGCGAGCGATCCTTCCTTCTCGCACACTTCAATGGCGCGCTGCGCATTGTTGATGGTGGAGCGGATCTTGCCGCCGTGGCGCACAATGCCGGCATTGCCCAGAAGCCGCTCGACATCCTTTTCCGTAAAACGGGCAACGCGCTCGAAGTCGAACCCGTCGAAGGCTTCACGAAAGTTCTCGCGTTTGCGCAGGATGGTCAGCCAGGACAGGCCGGACTGGAAACCTTCGAGGCAGATCTTTTCGAACAGGCGGTGGTCGTCGCTCACGGGCCGGCCCCATTCGCGGTCGTGATACTCCAGATAGTCGGGCAGTTCGCCTGGCCAGAAGCAGCGGGTCTTGCCGTCGGCGCTCTGGATCAATCCCGTCTTCTCTTCGCTCATCTGCCTCGAAATCCTTTGGTTAATGTGAAATCAGCCCGGTTTAACGCAAAGTTCACCAGAATTCTGAACGCGCCGGTAACCACGCCAAATGGTTTTCACGAAACATGGCATTTTACGGACCTGGATTCACCATTCGGTTGCTGCTTGGAGTCAGCATCCTGACACGAACAAGCGCCTAGGTTGTGCTTGCTCATCGCCGCCACCCGTTTCCTGCAAACGATGTGGATACGTTAGTCAAAGACGAATGGTAGAGAGAAACTTGTCATGAAGTCGATGATGTCTGCGGCAGGCATTGCTGTCGCGCTGCTGTTTTCCTGGGGGGCGCATGCCCAGGACCGTTATGTGGAGCCGCCGCCGGTTCTCGTCAGTCCTGATCTTTCCGCGCCCTGGGTCATGCAGTTGCGTCGCGCACCTGTTCAGACCGCCCAGCGCTCACATCAGGCACAGGAGTATCGGACCTATCAGCGTGCGCGCAACACGCCGCGCCGCTCCAATGCCCGCCGCGATTATCAGGCGAACCGGCAGCGTGTCGTCGTGCCCGCGCCCAGCGTACAGGCGGCTCCCGGGCAGCAGGTCGCCTACACGCCGCGGGCCAGCGAGCGCGCCTGGCGCATGAGCGATCCGAAATGGCTGCCCCAGATCGTCGACTATCGCACCAGTCAGGCGCCGGGCACGATCGTGGTCGATACCAAGCAGCGCTTTCTCTATCTCGTCATGAAGGGCGGGAAGGCGAAGCGCTATGGCGTCGGCGTGGGCAAGGAAGGCTTTGGCTGGACGGGAACGGAAACCGTTTCCCAGAAGCGCCAGTGGCCGGACTGGCGGCCGCCTGCCGAAATGATCGCCCGTGAGCGGGCGAAGGGGCGCATCCTGCCGGCGCATATGAAGGGCGGACCGGCCAACCCGCTGGGCGCGCGCGCGCTCTATCTCGGATCGACGCTTTACCGCATTCACGGCACCAACGCGCCGTGGACCATCGGGCGCGCCGTTTCATCCGGCTGCATCCGCATGCGCAATGAGGATGTGATCGAGCTTTACGAGAGCATTCCGGTCGGTGCCAAAGTGGTGGTTATCTGACCGGCAGAGCATCGGATTGCTCCGATGCTCCAGTAAAAATGTAGATCGTCCTTAGTGCGTCCAGATGGACGCACGGCGATCTAGAGCATCGGACCGAAAAGTGGAAACCGGTTTTCGGGTTAATCCGATGCCCAAGTAAAAGTGTAGATCGTCCTTAGTGCGTCCAGATGGACGCACGGCGATCTAGAGCATCGGACCGAAAAGTGGAAACCGGTTTTCGGGTTAATCCGATGCCCAAGTAAAAGTGTAGATCGTCCTTGGTGCGTCCAGATGGACGCACGGCGATCTAGAACATCGGATTGCTCCGATGCTCCTCAGGAATGGGGGACGCCTGGCAAGGGGACTGCCGGGCTCATGGAGAAGGGCGGTGCTTGGGGGAGCATCGCCCTTTTCTCATTCTGCGGCAGTCATTGCCCCAGTCATTGCCCCAGTCATTGCCCCAGTCTCTGCCGATGTCTCTGTCGCCGGCGCGCTGACATCGCGAATGCCGGCCGGTTTCGGGCCGCCATAGGCCCAGTCCAGAAGCTCCACCGTATGCGTGATGGGCGTGTCGGTGCCGGAGCCGATCTGGGTCATGCAGCCGATATTGCCGGTGGCGATCACGGACGCGCCGGTGGCCTCGATGTTCGAGACCTTGCGGTCGCGCAGTTTCGCGGCGATCTCCGGCTGGAGAATGTTGTAGGTGCCCGCCGAGCCGCAGCACAGATGCCCCTCGCGCGGCTCGCGCACCACAAAGCCGGCATTGCGCAGGAGTTCGCGCGGCTGGCGGGTGATCTTCTGCCCGTGCTGCATGGAGCAGGCGGAATGATAGGCGACCGTGATGCCGGGCGCGATCACCGGCTCCGGCAGGTCGAGCGTTGCAAGATATTCGGTGATGTCCATGGCAAGTGCGGCCACGCGGGCTGCCTTGTCAGCATAGTCCGGATCAAGCCGCAGCATATGGCCGTAATCCTTGACGGTGGTGCCGCAGCCGGACGCGGTGATGACGATCGCATCAAGCCCGCCGCCTTCGATCTCGCGCATCCAGGCATCGACATTGCGCCGCGCTGCTTCAAGCGCTGCGTCTTCCTTGCCCATATGGTGCACCAGCGCGCCGCAGCAGCCTTCGCCTTCGGGGTTCTGCACCGTCTCCACGCCGAGGCGTGCGAGCAGCCGGGCCGTTGCCGCATTGATGCCCGGATCAAGCACGGATTGCGCGCAGCCGGTCAGAAGCGCGATGCGGCCACGCTTCTCTCCCGAAACGGTCACGCGTTCATCTTTTGCCTGCGGCAGGCTTCCCGGAGCCAGGTCGAGCATGGCCGCGACAGGCTTCATGCCCGGAACCCTGCGAAAGAGACCCGCAAAGGGACGCCCGACGCGGGCGAGTTTCAGCGCCGCGCGGAAGCGTGCGGGATAGGGCAGGATCTGCGCCAGAAGGGAGCGGGTCAGCCGGTCGAGCAAAGGCCGGCGATAGGTCTTTTCGATATGCGTCCGGGCGTGATCCACCAGATGCATGTAGTTCACGCCCGAAGGGCAGGTGGTCATGCAGGCAAGGCACGAAAGGCAGCGGTCGACATGGGTGACGATTTCCCGGTCGGCCGCCCGGCCATTTTCCAGCATGTCCTTGATCAGGTAGATGCGCCCGCGCGGACTGTCGAGCTCATTGCCGAGCGTGACATAGGTTGGGCAGGTCGCCGTGCAGAAGCCGCAGTGCACGCATTTGCGCAGGATCGATTCCGCCTCCGCGACATGCGGATCGGAAAGCTGCTCAGGGGTGAAATTGGTCTGCACGGCGTACCTTCTGGAGCATCGGACCGAAAAGCGGAAACCGGTTTTCGGATATTCCGATGCTCTCTCCATGGTTTGGATCGTCCTTTATGCGCCCGGATGGACGCCCGGCGATCTAGTATGCGTCCGGATGGACGCAAGGCGATCTAGATCAGCCAGCTTTGCGGGTTCTTGATCGGTTCGTTGCGGCCCACCGCCTGCAGGCCGATGACGCAGCGCACCACGGCCCAGATTGCGACCGCGATCATCAGCAGGAAGCCGATGCCGATCACCATCAGCAGCGCGGAAACGAAGCCGAAGAGCAGACCGATCCAGAAGGTGCGGATGGCCCAGGTGTAGTGGGTTTCCACCCAGCCGGTTGCCTTGCCGCGGTTCAGATAGGCAAGCACGATGCCCACCAGGGTGGAGATGCCGATCACGAAGCCGACAAGATAGAGAATGTAGATAACCTGCACATTGGTTGGCCCCGGCTCGAGCCAGCCATCTGATTTGCGGCCTTCATTCTGTTGTGGTTGCATATCGCTCATGTTTTTCGCCCTCGTTGCGTTTCGGCGGCAATCTATCACGGGTTCAGGTGAAATCCATGCGACCGGGGTTGAGGATTTTCTGAGGATCGAACTGTTCTTTCAGGCGCGCTGAAAGGGCGGCAAGCGGGGCCGGCTGAGGCTCGAAAACCGGCGTCGCAGCGCGCATCGCAAACGGCGCGCGCACCAGCGTTGCATGGCCCCCACCCAGATGAGCGATCATCTTGCGCAGGATCTCCGCTTCGGGGTCCGCTTCCATGCGCATCCAGATCAGGCCGCCCTGCCAGTCATAATAGACGTTGGCGCCGGCAGCGCGCCGGAAGGCGTCTACCAGTTCATGCCCGCGCGACGGCGTGACCGAAACGCGCCAGACCGGGGCCGGCGAGCCGTCGGCAAAGGGATGGCCGTCGCGGATTTCGCGCCACAGCCTGCGCGAAGCAGCTTCATCGAGCGTCTCGGCGCTTCCATGGTTGCCCAGAAGCCGCGACAGAAGGTCGATGCGATAGGCAACCGAAGGGCCGAACCCTTCCACCCGCAGCACGGTCTGCCCGCCTCCGGAAAACCCGCCATCAATGAAGCGGCCCACCACGCCTTCTGGCAGATGGGCAGCGCCCGAAACCTCGGCGCTCGACCCCATGGCGATGGCCATGGCCTGCGTCGCCGCCGCATCGTCCAGCCCGGCGATGCAGAAGGTCGTTTCCGTTTCGGCAGCCGGCAGAACTTTCATGGTGATGTCGGTAGCCACCGCCAGCGTGCCCCAGGAGCCGGCGAGCCCCTTGGAGAGGTCGTAGCCGGTCACGTTCTTCACCACGCGCCCGCCCGATTTGAAGCCCTCGCCACGGCCCGAAACCGCATGAACGCCAAGCACGTGGTCGCGCGCGGCGCCCGCCTTGAGGCGGCGCGGGCCGGCAAGATTGGCCGCAAGCAGTCCGCCCAGCGTGCCGCGTCCCGGTTCTCCGCCAAAAAGCGGGCCGTAATCCATGGGCTCGAAGGCGAGTTCCTGATTATGCTCGCGAAGCAGCGCCTCGATCTCGGCAACGGGCGTGCCGGCGCGCGCCGAGAGCACCAGCTCTTCCGGCTCGTAAAGCGTGACGCCTGTCAGCTTCGACAGGTCGAGCGTGTGCGCCGTCTGCACCGGCTGGCCGATGCCGCGCTTCGATCCATGGCCGACCACCTCAAGCGGCGCTTCTTCCGAAACGGCCCAGCGCACCGTCTCCAGAACCTCTTCGGCAGTGTTGGGCAGAAAAACGGTCACGGCGACACACTCCCGAAAAGGGCCGGGCAGGGCCGGATGCCGGCGCCTGCGTCAAACAATTCCATGAAGGCCATGCTCAGAACCGCTCCAGTTCCGGAAACGGCATCTGGCCGCGATGAATGTGCATGCGACCAAGCTCGGCGCAGCGATGCAATTGCGGAAACACCTTGCCCGGGTTCAGAAGGTGGCCCGGATCGAACGCGCATTTCACGCGGATCTGCTGGTTCAGATCATCTTCGGTGAACATTTCCGGCATCAGGTCGCGCTTCTCCACGCCGACGCCGTGCTCTCCGGTCAGAACCCCGCCCACCTCGACGCAGAGGCGCAGAATGTCCGCGCCGAAATCCTCGGCCTTCTCTAGTTCGCCCGGCCTGTTGGCGTCATAGAGAATGAGCGGATGAAGATTGCCGTCGCCGGCATGGAACACATTGGCGACGCGCAGCCCGTATTTTTCAGACAGCGCGCGCATGCCTGCCAGAACCCGTGGCAATTGCTTGCGGGGGATCGTGCCGTCCATGCAGTAATAATCAGGCGAGATGCGGCCCACCGCCGGGAAGGCGGCCTTGCGCCCGGCCCAGAACACGGCGCGCTCCTCGTCGGACGTGGAGGCGCGGCTGGTGGTCGCGCCGTTCTGGCGGGCAATCGTTTCCACCCGGTCGATCAGGTGGTCGACTTCTGCCTGCGGTCCATCAAGCTCGACAATCAGAAGCGCTTCAACATCGAGCGGATAACCCGCATGAACAAAGTCCTCGGCGGCGCGGATGGCCGGGCCGTCCATCATTTCCATCCCGCCTGGAATGATGCCCGCGCCGATGATCTCGGCCACGCACTGGCCCGCTTCCTCGCTTGAGGGAAAGCCGATCAGAAGCGCGCGTGCCGTTTCCGGCTTCTGGAGGATGCGCACGGTAACCTCTGTCACCACACCGAGCAGGCCTTCCGAGCCGGTCATCAGGCCGAGCAGGTCATAGCCCTCGGCATCCAGATGCTTGCCGCCGAGCCGGATCACGTCGCCATTCATCAGCACCATCTCGATGCCGAGAACATTGTTGGCGGTCAAACCGTATTTCAGGCAGTGCACGCCGCCGGAATTCTCCGCCACATTGCCGCCGATGGAACAGGCGATCTGCGAGGAGGGGTCCGGCGCATAATAAAAGCCCGCCTGCTCGACCGCGTGGGTGATGCCCAGATTGGTGACGCCCGGCTGCGCAACCACGGCGCGGTTGGCGTAATCGATGTCGAGAATGCGGTTGAAGCGGCTCATCACCAGAAGCACCGCGTCTTCAAGCGGCAGCGCGCCGCCGGAAAGCGAGGTGCCCGAGCCGCGCGGCACGACGCGGATATCGCGCTCATGGCAATATTTCAGGATACGCGACACCTGCGCCGTCGTTTCAGGCAGGACAACGACAAGCGGCATCTGGCGATAGGCGGTCAGCCCGTCGCTCTCGAAGGCGCGCATTTCGTTCTGCGCATCCACCACGCCCTCGCCAGGCACGATGATGCGCATGTCGGCAATGATTTCCGCACGCTTCTTCAGGGTTGCCGCATTCGCCTGCGGCATTTTCAGGCCGGACATCAGAACTCCCTCACTGGTTCATTCAATTTACCAGTGTGTTGGTGGTTCTGTAAATGCTGCTTGGAAAGCGTGCCTGCGTCAATCCGCCTCGGTGCCGATGCTGGCGTCCTCGCGGGCGTGGTGGCGGCGGATGCGCCGCACCAGAAGCCAGATGCACAAAACGGCCACGGGAACGGCGGCGGCGGTGATAACCTCGCTCGAAATGCCGGGGAGTGCGGGCTTTGCGCCCTTGGCCACATAGCCGACCAGCCCCACCACATAATAGGAGATGGCAGCCACGGAGAGGCCTTCCACCGTCTGTTGCAGGCGAAGCTGCAATTGCGCACGGCGGTTCATGGAGGCGAGCAGATCGCGGTTCTGGCGCTCCACTTCCACGTCCACCCAGCTTCTGAGCAGGTTTGCGGCGCGCGTCAGCTTGCGCGAAAGATTGGCCTGGCGCTCTTCCACCGAGCGGCAGGTGCGCATGGCGGGCGCAACGCGGCGCTGCAGAAAGGCGGCCCAGGTTTCGTAGCCGGCCATGGGGGCTTCGCTCAGCGTTTCGAGCCGCTCCTCGACAATGCCGTGATAGGCGCGGCTTGCGCCAAAGCGATAGAGGCTGGCCGCGGCGTCCGCTTCCAGCTCGGCTGCAAGTTCCGTCAGTTCGCCCAGAAGCTCCTGGCTGTCATGCCTGTCGCGCTGGCGCATGCGCGCGGTCAGCGCGGCCAGCTGGTCTTCCATGCGGCGCAGGCGCGGCGAAAGCGATTGCGCCAGTGGCAGGCCAAGCATGGCGAGCGTGCGATAGGTCTCGATGTCGATCAGGCGCTGCGAGAGCGCGCCGATACGGGCCGGTGCCAGATCCTTTTCGAGGACCAGGATGCGGGTCAGCCCGTCGCCATCCTGCCGGAAATCCGTGGCCACGGCAGCGCGTCCGCCTTCCACCACCGAATAGCCAAGGCTTGCCGGATCGAAGGCGCTGACCAGCTTTTCCGTCGCGCCCGTCCATTTGCGGATCTCCACGCGCGTGCCGGAAATGGCCGTGCCGGGCGGGCTGAAGCCGTTGCCGAAGGGGGATTCCTCAAGCGGCTTGCCGGTGCGCGGCGAAATCGGGCAATCCCACTGATAGCTCGAAAATTCCGTATGGCGCTCCCAGCGCAGCGTGCCCTTGCCCCACTTCATGGCGTGGTGGCGCGCATTGGTCTGTGGCGGGGCCACGCCAAGCCGGCGCGACAGATCGGCCAGCACGGCCTGATCCACCGCCGAGCCGCCTTCGGTCATGAAGGAGAGCTGAATGATCAGCCGCGGGGCTTCCAGAAGCGCGTGCGGGCGCGCATGCACTTCGCCCAGTGCGCCAGCGCGCCCGTCATGGGCGGGAAAGCCCAGAACGCTGCCGGTCACCAGTGTTTCGAGAGGCGATTCCCCAGTCCTGTCATTCCCAGTCCTGTCTTTCCCGGTCTTGTCTTTCCTTGTCTTGTCTGCGCCTATCGCGACAAGCTGTTCCCCATTTTTTTGGCTCATTGCGCCTTGCCGTCTGCATCAGGATGGACCTTTCGCAAGTATGCTACCGGCTTTGCACAGGGCGCAATGCGCGAATGCCATTGGCTGATAGTCTAATTATTGGACAAAGAAATTGACCAGTTTGGCGGGCTTGCGTTATTCTCCGTCTCACGAAAGCGTTTGAGCGCCGAGAACGGCAGACGAGAACGGCACACGAGAGCGGCAAGGGCCGGTGGAAGCAGTTTTTTCCAGAATTGAGCATGCCCGCACGGCGGATGGCGTCATCCGGCAGATCGAGACGCTGATCCTCGAAGGCGTTCTGCGCGATGGCGACAGGCTGCCGGGCGAGCGTGATCTTGCGCGTCAGCTCGACGTGTCGCGTCCGATCCTGCGTGAAGCGCTGAAGATGCTTGAAGAGCGCGGCCTGATCCTCACCCGCCATGGCGGCGGCACCTATGTGGCCGACATTATCGGGCAGGTTTTCACCACGCCGGTGCGCGAACTCATCGCCACCCATCGCAAGGCGACCGCCGATTATCTGGAATATCGCCGTGAGATGGAGGCCGTCGCCGCCGAGTTTGCGGCGCGGCGCGCGACGCCGGAGGATCTGGTTCTCCTGCAGGCCATCATGAAGCGCATGGATACGGCGCATGCTTCCGAGGATTTCGAGGCGGAAGCGGCCTGCGATGTGGAGTTTCACAATGCGGTGGGCGAGTGCGCGCACAACATCGTGCTCCTGCACACGCTGCGCGCCTGCTACCGGCTTCTGTCGGATGGCGTGTTTCTGAACCGCGCCCGCATTTACGAACTGCCGGATGCGCGCAACACGCTGCTTGCCCAGCACCGGGCGATCCATGACGCAATTGTCGCGGGAAATCCCGAGGCAGCGCGTGCGGCTGCGGTCGCGCATATCGATTTCGTCGAAAAAGCCACCTTTCAGGCCGAGCGATCGGGCGACTGGCAGCGCATCTCGCGGCTGCGTCTCCATCAGCGCGGCGGAGAGGTTGCGGAACAATGAGCAAGCCAACCGGCCCTGCCGAACAATTCAAGCCAGCGAAAGAAGAACCGTTGAAAGAAGAAAGCACCTCACCGAAGCGCGTCGGCCTGTTCGTCACCTGCCTGGTGGACCTGTTCAGGCCTAGCGTCGGCTTTGCCGCCGTGAAGCTGCTGGAAGACGCCGGCTGCACCGTCGAGGTGCCCATGGCGCAAACCTGCTGCGGCCAGCCGGCCTATAATTCCGGCGACAGGGAAGACGCAGCCGCCATTGCGCGCCAGACCATCGAGGCCTTCGAGGATTTCGATTATGTGGTCGCGCCTTCGGGCTCCTGCGCCGGCATGCTCAAGAAGCATTATCCGGCGCTCCTCAAGGGCACGCCCTTCGAGGCGCGGGCCGAAGCCTTTTCGGGCCGGGTGCATGAGCTGGTGAGCTTTCTGGTCGATGTGCTGGGCGTCGCGTCGGTGCCGGTCAGCCATGAGGGCAGCGTCACCTATCACGATTCCTGTTCGGGTCTGCGCGAGCTTGGCATCCGCACGCAGCCGCGCCAGCTTCTGTCTTCCATCGAGGGGCTGGAACTCAAAGAGATGCAGAACCCGGATGTCTGCTGCGGTTTCGGCGGCACGTTCTGCGTCAAATATCCCGACATCTCCAACAAGATCGTTGAGGAAAAGACGGTCAGCATCGAGGGCGCCGAGGCGGACATGCTGCTCGCGGGCGATCTGGGCTGTCTCATGAACATGGCAGGCAAGCTGCACCGTCAGGGCAGCAAGGTTGAGGTACGTCACGTGGCCGAGGTTCTGGCCGGCATGACCGACAAGCCGGCAATCGGCGGGGGAGGACGCTGATGGAGGTACAGTCTCCGCAGTTCAAGGAAAAAGCGCGCAAGGCAATGGCCGACGAGCAGTTGCAGCGCGCCATGGGCAAGGCCAAGGTCGGCTTTGTCTCCAAGCGCCGGAAGGCGGTCGATGCACTGCCTGAGTTCGACGAGCTGCGCTCCTCGGCGCGCGCGATCAAGGATCACACGCTCGAACATCTCGACCTTTATCTGGAAGCCTATGAGCGCAAGGTGATTGCGTCGGGCGGTCGGGTGCACTGGGCCGAAACGGCCGAGGATGCCCGTCAGGCGGTGCTCAGCATCTGCCGCGCGGCCGGCGCGCGCACGGTTACCAAGGGCAAGTCGATGATCACGGAGGAGATCGCGCTCAACGATTTCCTCGAAAAGGAAGGCGTGCGCCCGGTCGAGACGGATCTGGGCGAATACATCATCCAGCTTCGCGGCGAGCATCCGAGCCACATCATCGGCCCGGCGCTGCATTTGAACAAGGAACAGGTGGAAGAAGATTTCCGGCGCGTTCACACCGAGCTTCCGCCGGAGCGCGACCTGTCGCAGCCCGAATCCCTGCTCGGCGAGGCGCGAAACATCCTGCGGCCGCAGTATTTTCAGGCCGATGTCGGCATCACGGGCGCCAATTTCCTGGTGGCCGAAACCGGCACGTCGATCATTGTCACCAATGAGGGCAATGGCGATCTGACACAGACGCTGCCGCGCATTCACATCGTCGTCGCCTCCATCGAGAAGGTGGTGCCGACGCTGGAAGATGCAAGCCAGATCCTGCGCGTGCTCGCCCGTTCGGCCACCGGTCAGGACATGAGCGTCTACACCACGCTCTCCACCGGGCCGCGCCGCCCGGACGATCCCGACGGGCCGGACGAGTATCACGTCATCCTGCTCGACAATGGGCGCTCCTCCATGCTCGGCACGGAGTTTCATGAGATGCTGCGCTGCATTCGCTGCGGCGCGTGCATGAACCATTGTCCGGTCTATCACGCGGTCGGCGGCCATGCGTATGGCTGGGTCTATCCGGGGCCGATGGGCTCGGTGCTCACGCCCTCGCTTGTGGGCGTCGACAAGGCGGGGCATCTGCCCAACGCTTCCACTTTCTGCGGGCGCTGCGAATCCGTCTGCCCGATGCAGATCCCGCTGCCGCGCATGATGCGCAACTGGCGCGAGCGCGAGTTCGAGCGGGGGCTCAACCCGGCGGCGCAGCGTTTCGGCCTCGGCTTCTGGGCGTTCTTCGCCCGCCGCCCGAAGCTCTATCGTCTGGCTGCGTCGATGGCGATCCCCACGCTTTCCGGGTTTGCCGGACGGCGCGGCTGGTTCCGTTCGCTGCCCTTTGCGGGCGGCTGGACGCGGCACCGCGATCTGCCGGCGCCCGAAAGCCGCACCTTCATGCAGCAATGGCGCGACCGCGAGGCCGGCAAATCTGAAAGGAGCGCGGTATGAGTGCGCGCGAAGCCATTTTGGGCAAGCTGCGTTCGGCAGCGTCTGTTTCCGCCAGCGATCATGCGCGGCGCGAAGCCGTTGAAAAACGCCTCGCCAAGCCGCCCCGCGGGTTGATCCCGGCGCGCGGCCAGCTGGAAGGCGAGGCGCGGATTGCCCTGTTCTGCAGCATGGCCGAGGCCGTGACGGCCACCGTCGAGCGGGTCGGTAGCGCCGATGACGTGCCGAAAGCCGTCACCCATTATCTGCGCTCCAAGAACCTTGCGCCCAGCGTGCGCATGGGCGACGACAAACGCCTCAAACGCATGGACTGGGCGAGCCAGAAGTCGCTTGAGGTGAAGCATGGGCGCGCCGAACCGCAGGATGAAGTGGGCGTCAGCCACGCACTCGCCGGCATTGCGGAAAGCGGCACGCTTGCCCTGCCTTCGGGCAAGGATAATCCCACGACGGTCAATTTTGTGCCCGATCACCATGTCATCGTCGTTGATGCGAAGGACATTGCCGGCGATCTTGAAACGGTGATTTCCCGCGTGCGGCGCAAATACGGCAGAGGTGAAATGCCCAGGGTTCTCAATCTCATCACCGGGCCATCGCGGTCGGGCGATATCGAGCAGACCATGCTGCTTGGCGCGCACGGTCCGCGCGCCCTGCACATCATCGTCGTCGACGGGTGATCCATGGCGGTCGGGGTCTCCTGCAATGAGGCTTCGACGCCGGAGGGCATGCGCCTCTATGCGGTGGGCGACATTCACGGCCGGCATGATCTGCTGGCCGCGATGCATGCGCGGCTCATGGAGGAAATTCTCCATGACAGGCCTGCCGACTGGCGCATCATCTATCTGGGCGATTACGTGGATCGCGGCTCCAATTCGCGCGGGGTGCTCGAATATCTCGCTAATCTGCGCGAGAGCGACCCGCGGGTCATCGCGCTCGCCGGCAATCATGATGTGGGGTTCCTCGACTTCCTGTCGAACCCCGATCCGTTCGGTCTCTTCTCCTGCCATGGCGGGTTCGAGACGGCGCTTTCCTATGGCGTGGAAATCGATCTGACCTCACGCGAAGCGATGGAGCCGGGGCATGCGGCCCTGGTGCGCGCGGTGCCGCAGCGGCACAGGGCCTTGCTCGCGACCCTGCCATATTCCGTTTCGTTCGGTGATTTCTTCTTCTGCCACGCCGGCATTCGTCCGGGCGTACCGCTGGAAGATCAGACGCCCGACGACCTCATCTGGATCAGGCGTGCATTTCACGCGCATGAGGGGCTGCATCCCAAGCTGATTGTACACGGGCACACGCCGGTGCGCGCGCCGGAGATTTGCAGCAACCGGGTCAATCTCGACACGGGCGCATGGCACACCGGCCGGTTGACGGCTCTCAGAATGGAAGGTCGGGAGAAAGTGCTGATCGAGGCCGCCTGTTGAGGAAGGCGGCCTGTGGGATCACGACTGAGCGCGCTGTTTGGCTGCGCTCACGTTGAAGTCTAGTCGACGGCGGTGGAGATGCCGTAGCCATCCACGGGATGGTGGTCGCCGGTGGCGCCTGCCGAAAGGAGTCTTGCTCCAATCAGTGTGAACGCTGAAACGGTAATCAGAAACACGACAGTTGCACGCCCGATTGTCATCCGGCCAAAGTCCCCTTGAAGGTCAACAAAAAGCAGCTCCCCATGCTGCGGAGGCTGCTATAAACGAAAACAGCTTAAGATTGAAACAAATTATACGCCAATACCCACATACTTTATGACAGGTCCCGAAATTGGTGGAAAACCGAATGAGTCTGCAGAATCGCGCTAATCCATTCGGGCAATTGATTGCAACCCATGCGCGCGGCCTCTTCACCGGCAATCGTGGGGTGATTCATGATCCTGACACAAAGACGCTCCTGCGCCGCCGCTGGACAACCAAAGCGTGGATCATCTGTCAGTGCAGTTTCAGGGGGCGGCATCGCGAGGTGATGGGCCGCAACGGACCTTCCGGCGGGGCGGGCTGGACCGAGCTTTTCTTTCTCGATGAGGTCACGGCGCTGGCGGCTGGCCACCGGCCCTGCTTTCATTGCCGCAGGGAGCCCGCCACGCGCTTCATGAACTGCGTGCGCGAGTTCTGCCAGTCTCCGCAGATGAAGGCCCCGGAGGCGGACGCCATCCTGCATGCACAGCGCTATGCCGTCACCGGAAAACCCGTGGAGCTCTCCGCATCGCAGGTCGCAAAGCTGCCCGACGGGGCAATGATCGCCATTGGCGAGGCGGCCTTTGCGCTGCGTTCCGGTGTTCTTCACGAATGGGGCTTCGCCGGGTATGGCGCAGCCCGATCCCTCGAAAGTCTGCCACCCGTCGTCCAGCTGCTGACGCCGCGTTTGAGCATCTCGGCGCTTGAGGCCGGTTACGCGCCGGTCTGGCATGACAGCCTCGCCTCTTGACGCGGCATCGCCGATCCACCATCAGACCGCCATGCGTGCGAATTACAAATTGCAGCGGCTGTTCATCGATGCCGCACTCGCCCCCGGCGCCGAGGTGGAAACCAGCCGGGAACAGGCCCACTATCTCAGCCATGTTCTGCGCCTGCGCGAGGGAGCCGAGGTTCTCGTTTTCAATGGCCGTGACGGCGAATGGCATGCGGAGCTCATTGAAGCCGGCCGCAAGTCGGTGCGCCTGCGCATGACGAAGCAGGCCCGGCCGCAGACCCCGCTGCCCGACCTGCTTTATTGTTTCGCTCCCCTGAAGAAGGGGCGGCTCGATTATCTGGTGCAGAAGGCGGTGGAAATGGGGGCAGGGCGTCTCCAGCCGGTCATCACCCAGCACACCCAGGTGGCCAAGCCCGGCACGCAGCGCCTCGAGGCCAATGTGATGGAGGCTTCCGAGCAGTGCGGCATTTTGGCCGTGCCCGAGGTGCTGGAGCCGGTGAAACTCGACCGGCTTCTTGCCGACTGGGATCCCGAACGGCGTTTCATTTTCTGCGATGAGGATGCGGCGACCAACAATCCCATGCAGGCGCTTTCGGGCGTCACGGAGAAGAAGCTGGCGCTGCTTGTGGGGCCGGAAGGCGGGTTTTCCGACGCGGAACGCGCCCAATTGCGCGCTTTGCCCTTCGTCACATCCATTCCGCTCGGCCCGCGCATTCTGCGCGCCGACACGGCAGCCGTTGCCGCGCTCGCCGTCATTCAGGCGAGCGTCGGCGACTGGGACTAGTAAAGCGCTTGTGAAGAGAGGTTGACGCTCCTGTCAGCACTTTTTACTTGAAGCGGATTGTCAGCATGGTCCATCAGATCGCTGATGGTTTGCCAGGAGAGCAGTTATGGCCCGTGACACCACCGACAATCGGCCGATCGAGCGGGTCGAAGAACTTGCCGACGATCTCGCGAAGGGCTGCAAGCCGCGCGAGAAATGGCGCATCGGCACCGAGCACGAAAAATTCCCCTTCTATGTCGATGGCAATCGCCCCGTTCCCTATGAGGGCGAGCGCGGCATCAAGGCCGTTCTGGAAGGCATGCAGCGCGTTCTCGGATGGGACCCGATCAATGATGACGGGAACATCATCGGCCTTGTCGAGCCGACGGGGCAGGGCGCCATCTCGCTGGAGCCAGGCGGACAGTTCGAATTGTCCGGCGCACCGCTGGAGACGCTCCACCAGACCTGCCGCGAGGGCAATGCCCATCTGGCGCAGCTGCGCGAGATCGCAGAGCCGCTCGGCATTCGCTTCCTCGGTCTCGGCGGCAGTCCCAAATGGACGCTGGCCGAAACGCCGCAGATGCCCAAATCGCGCTACAAGATCATGACCGCCTACATGCCGAAGGTCGGCACACAGGGCCTCGACATGATGTACCGCACCTGCACCATTCAGGTTAACCTCGACTTCGAGACCGAAGCCGACATGCGCCGCAAGATGCAGGTTGCGCAGCGCCTGCAGCCGCTTTCCACGGCGCTGTTCGCCAATTCTCCGTTCACCGAAGGCCGGTTGAACGGCTACCAGTCATGGCGCGGCGAGATCTGGCGCGACACCGACAATCAGCGTTCGGGCCTTCTGCCCTTCGTGTTCTCCGATAATTTCGGGTTTGCCGATTACGTCGAGTGGGCGCTCGACGTGCCGATGTATTTCATCATCCGCGACGGCCGCTATCACGACTGCACGCACATCACCTTCCGCCAGTTCATGAACGGCGCGCTGAAGGATGAGGTGACCGACGGCCTGCCCACCATTGGCGACTGGTCGAACCATCTTTCCACCCTGTTCCCGGATGTGCGCCTCAAGCGCTTCCTGGAAATGCGCGGCGCCGATGGCGGCCCGTGGCGGCGCATCTGCGCGCTGCCGGCCTTCTGGGTCGGTCTGCTCTACGATCAGGCCGCGCTCGACGCTGCCCATGATCTGACCTCGGACTGGTCGTTTGAGGAGATCGAGGTGATGCGCAACGCCGTGCCGACGGAAGGTCTTGCCACGCGTTTCCGCAATCACGACCTGCGCGAGGTCGCGCGCGAGGTTCTGGCCATTTCGCGCAAGGGGCTCTCCGCCCGCAAATGTCTCAATCCGGAAGGCTATGACGAGGCGAGCTTCCTCAGCCCGCTTGATGAGATCGTGGCCCGCGGCACTACGAGCGCGCAGGAGCTCACCAACGCGTTCAACACGCGCTGGGACCGCTCCATCGAACCGGTGTTCCTCGAGCAGGCCTACTAAGCCTGCCCGGTCCGGGCGTTTTTTCGAACAGGCTTTTCGGGTCGGCAAAGACAAAGCGCGCTTGTCGGGTTATCTTCCTGAAACAATGGTTTGCTATCCGCCTGTCACCCTTGGGATGACACTGGCGGGATTACTAAGGAGATGCCCATGCTTCCGCTGTTCGAGATGCTCAACAATGCCGGTCAGGGACAGGGCGTGGGCCAGTTCGCCCGGCAGTTCGGCATTTCGCAGGATCAGGCGCAGCAGGCCATGGAAGCGCTTCTGCCGGCTTTCAGTCAGGGGCTGAAGCGCAACGCCGCCGACCCCTATGGCGCGGGAAATTTCCTTGGCGCGCTGGCGTCGGGCCAGCACGCCAAATATTTCGAGGATGCGGCAAGCGCCTTCAGCGCGCAGGGCATGACCGAGGGCAATGGCATTCTTGGCCATCTCTTCGGCTCCAAGGATGTGAGCCGCGCCGTGGCCAGCCACGCCGCGCAGGCGACCGGGCTTGGCGAAGACATGATCAAACAGATGCTGCCGGTGCTCGCCTCCATGATCATGGGTGGCCTGTTCAAACAGTCGACGGGCCAGATGCCCGGCGCGCAGCCGCGCCAGGCACAGACGCAGGCGCAGGCCGGCGGTGGCGGCATGCTGGGTGACCTGATGGAGCAGATGATGCGCCAGATGGGCCAGCAGCCGGGTTCCACGCAGTCGCGCAGCCGCGCGCCTTCGGGCATGAGCCCTTCAGACAATCCGTTCGGGCAGATCCTTGAGGGCATGTTCGGTGGCGGCGCGGGCGGTTCTTCCGGGCGCAGCGCTCCCTCCGGCGGGCAGGGCAACAACCCGCTTGGCGATATTTTCGATCAGTTCCTGAGGGGCGGTCAGGGCGCATCCCAGACCCGCCGCGAACCGGAACCTGCGCCCAATCCGAGCGGGCGTCCGCGCAATCCCTATGACGATCTGTTCGGCCAGATGTTCGAGACCGGACGCCAGACGCGCGACGATTATGAGCGTGGCGTCGAAAACATCTTCGAGCAGTTCCGGCAGGGCATGGAGCGCCGCCGCTAAAGCAATTCCAGGAAAAGCGGGCACCGGTTTTCCGTCCGGAATTGCGCAAAACAATCCATTAGAGCGTTTACGCCACAGCGGCTTTCCGGTTGTGCAAGGTGGCCGGGGTTCTTTTGCGCGATGGCGAAGCGTTCTATGTCTGGTTCATTCCCGGAGGAGATGAGCCTTGATGTATTGTCCGCCCGCCTTTCGCGTTGAAGAACTCGCGTCGCTTCACGGTCTGATGCGTGCGGCGCGGCTCGCCAATGTCGTAACCTTCGGGGCCAACGGGCTGCATGCCAGCCCTCTTCCCCTGTTCCTTGACGAGAAAGAAGGCCCTTTCGGCACGCTTTACGGCCATTTCGCGCGCGCCAATGCGCAGTGGAAGGACACGCCGTTGAGTGATGCGCTGGCGATTTTCATGGGGCCTGACGCCTATGTCTCGCCCTCCTGGTATGCTTCCAAGAAGGAGCATGGAAAGGTCGTCCCCACCTGGAACTACAGTGCGGTTCACGCGCGCGGCCCGATCGAATTCTTCGATGATGAGGCGCGGCTTCGCGATGTGGTGGAGCGGCTGACCAATCTGCACGAGGCCGAACGACCGGAGGTCTGGTCGGTGTCGGATGCGCCCGCACCCTTCCTCAGGGGGCAGCTGCGCGGGATCATCGGGCTGCGGCTTCCCATCACCGGTCTTGAGGGCAAGAACAAGATGAGCCAGAACCGCAGCGCCGCAGACCGGGCCGGTGTCGCAGAAGGAATGGCCGGCAGTTCTCACGCCTCCGAGAGGGCGGTTGCAGGGAAGATCCAGGTGGAATGAAGCCCCGTCCCGCATTTCACATGGGGACCGTTTGACGCGGTAATGCTTGTGAAGCGCCGTTTTGATTGACTCAACGCATCCATAATCCTATAAGCCCGCCACGCTTGGGCCTTGCGTCTGGCGGCGTGTTGTCACGCCTTCGGACATGCCCGAAAAAGCGAAGCTCCTGTTCAAAGAAACAGAATAAAGAAGGGCCGCACTCCGCGGTATTAAATAAATGAAGCGTACATATCAGCCTTCCAAGATCGTTCGTAAGCGTCGGCACGGATTCCGCGCCCGCATGGCCACAAAGGGCGGTCGCCGCATTATTGCAGCGCGTCGCAGCCGTGGTCGCAAGCGGCTGTCCGCATAAGGTTCGGAGGCAAGGCCGGAAAGATGACGGACCGGCCAGCCGTCCCACCCCCGGCGCGTCTCAAGAAGCGCGCCGAATTTCTGGCTGTCCGTCGCGGTGAAAAACGGCGCGGGCGGCTTTTTTTGCTGGAAGTGCTTGATCGTGGGGATGAAAATCCGCCGCGACTGGGCATCACGGTAACGAAAAAAGTCGGCAACGCGGTTGTTCGAAACCGTGTGCGCCGGCGGCTCAAAGAAGCCTGCCGCCTCCACGCGGTCCACGACATGGCCGCCGGCAAGGATTATGTGATCGTGGCGCGGCGTTCTGTGCTTGATGCACCGTTCGCCTCCCTGAAAGACGAGCTTTCCCGCCGTATCGGAGAGACCGAGAACCGGCGCGGAAAGGGCAAGGACCTTGATGGATAACAATCGCAATTTTCTCATCACGATCGCGCTCTCCGTGGTGATCCTGACGCTCTGGCAGGTGTTCTACATGAACCCGCGCATTGAGTCGGAGCGCGAGATCGCGCAGATCGAAACGCAGCAGGCCGCGGAAGCCACACAGGCCCTTGCGCAATCCAAAGGTGAGAACAGCGATATTCCCACCCCGACCACCGGAGCCGGTGCGGTGCCGGGAACTGCCGGTCAGGCAGCCGTGCCTGCCGACCGCGAGACGGCGATTGCCGGCAGCGAGCGCGTTGAGATCAACACGCCGCGCATTTCGGGCTCCATCAATCTGACCGGCGCACGTCTCGACGACCTGCTCCTCAAGGATTACCGGGTCACGGTCGACAAGGATTCGCCGAACATCCAGCTTCTCAACCCCTCGACCGGTCCTGACGGCTATTATGTCGAGACCGGCTATGTGGGTTCGGAAGCCGCTGGCGCGCTGCCGGGTCCGTCCACCCAGTGGACCATCACCGAGGGCGAGGTTCTCACCCCCGATACGCCTGTCACGGTCTCCTTCACCAACGACAAGGGCCTGACCTTCAATCGTACCTTCTCGGTCGATGGCAATTACATGTTCACCGTGTCGGACGCGGTGGAGAATGCTTCCGGCGCTCCGGTTGCGCTGCGCAATTATGGCCGCACCACCCGCATCGGCACGCCCGCGACCTCCGGCATCTACATTCTGCATGAGGGCCTCATCGGCGTGACCGGCGAGGAAGGCCTGCAGGAAATCGATTATTCCGACGTCGAGGAAGAAAAGCGCATCACGCCCGGCAAGTCGTCCGATGGCTGGCTCGGCATCACCGACAAGTACTGGGCGGTTACGATGATCCCCCGTACCGGTCAGGACTTCCAGCCGCGCTACACCTATTCCGGCGACACCACCCCGCGCTACCAGGCCGACTATCTGACCGACGAGATCGTGGTCGCCGATGGCGCTTCGGTCACCTCTGAGCTGATGGTTTTCGCCGGTGCGAAAGAGGTCAACGTTGTCGACGCCTACGAGACGGCCGATGGCGTGCGCCAGTTCGAGCTTCTGATCGACTGGGGCTGGTTCTACTTCCTCACCAAGCCGATGTTCTTCCTCATCGACTGGCTGTACAAACTGCTTGGCAATTTCGGCCTGGCCATCCTGGCCACCACGGTTGTCGTCAAGCTCATCTTCTTCCCGCTCGCCAACAAATCCTACAAGTCCATGGCGAACATGAAGAAGGTTCAGCCTGCCATGCTCGAAATCCGCGAGAAATATGCGGATGACAAGATGAAGCAGCAGCAGGCGATGATGGAGCTCTACAAGAAAGAGAAGATCAATCCGCTGGCCGGCTGCTGGCCGATCCTGATCCAGATCCCGGTGTTCTTCTCGCTCTACAAGGTGCTCTACGTCACCATCGAAATGCGTCACGCACCGTTCTTCGGCTGGATTCAGGACCTTTCGGCTCCCGATCCCACGTCGATCTTCAATCTGTTCGGTCTGCTGCCTTACGACGTACCGGCCTTCCTGATGATCGGCGTCTGGCCGCTGATCATGGGTGTCACCATGTTCCTGCAGATGCGCATGAACCCGACGCCGCCGGATCCGACGCAGGCCATGATCTTCAACTGGATGCCGGTGATCTTCACCTTCATGCTGGCCACGTTCCCGGCCGGTCTGGTGATCTACTGGGCATGGAACAACTTCCTCTCCATCGTCCAGCAGGGCGTGATCATGAAGCGCCAGGGCGCGAAGATCGAGCTCTGGGACAATTTGGCCGGATTGTTCAAGAAGAAGCCAAAACCTGCCGAATAGGCGGTAATCAAAGAAAAAGCCCCGGTTTGATCGGGGCTTTTTTGTTTTTGGACGATTGCCCGCCGCGCTTCATCGGGCAGTATGCGGATGCTGGCGGTCCGGCGCGTTCAATCGAGCAGTTCGCGCAGCGCCATGCGCTTGTAATCGTCCACCAGACGGCGGCCTTCCGCTTCCGGCATCTGGATCGCCAGACGCATGGTCGCCTCGCCCAGATGGATGATCAGAAGGGCGGTGGAGGCCGTGGCGTCCGGTTCGCGCGCAGGCTTGGCGCGCAGCATCGCAGCAGCCAGTTCCTGCGCATTGGCGCGCGCATCTTCCAGATCCAGATCGCAAAGCGCCTTGTCGGCCTGCGTGCCCGACCAGATGTCCCGCATCACGGGCTCCGAGAGGAACATCGCGTAATACTCGTCGATCAGCTCCGTGAAAGCCTGTTCCAGCTCGCTCGGGCTGGAGACGCCATCAAGCCCCTGACAGATGCAATCCCGGCCCGCCTCGTTGTAGTGCTCGGCCAGCGTGCGGACGATGGCGGCCTTGTCCGGGAAATACTGGTAGAGCGAGCCGATGGAGATGCCCGCCCGCGCGGCCACATCGCTCATCTTAAGCTGATCGCTTCCTGCTTCCGCAATCATCTGTGTCGCCACCGCAAGAATGCGCTCCACGCGCTCCTGAGCGCGTTTCTGCATGGGCCTCTTGCGAATGCTGGCGCCGTGGCCGGTTTCTGTCTCAGACATTGAAATCCTTTTGTGAGGGATGCTCACATTGCTGTTGACATCAATAATATGAGGATTTATCACATTTGCAAATGTGAGAGTTTATCACTTTATGGAGGCCAGCATGACAGACCAGCAGATCGACCCAGCCCGACCCATTCTCGTGACCGGCGGCACGGGCAAAACCGGCCGCCGCGTTGCGGCGCGGCTCAGTGAGGCGGGCATTCCCGTTCGCGCCGTTTCGCGCAACAGCGAGATCCCGTTCGATTGGGAAAAGCCGGAGACATGGGATGCAGCGCTTGATGGCGTGGGCGCCGCCTATGTCAGCTATTATCCGGACCTCGCGGTGCCGGGCGCTGCCGAGACGGTCGATGCGTTTGCGAAGCGCGCGCTGGAGAAAGGTGTGAAGCGGCTGGTGCTTCTGTCGGGCCGGGGCGAAGAAGGAGCCGAGCACGCAGAGCAGCTCCTGATGCAGAGCGGGGCCGACTGGACGATCCTGCGCGCGGACTGGTTCTTCCAGAATTTCAGCGAAGCCTTCTTTCTAGATGCGATCCTGGCCGGCGAACTCGCCTTGCCGGTTGGCGATGTGCGCGAGCCCTTCATCGACGTTGAGGATATCGCCGACGTGGCCTTCGTCACGCTCACGCAGCCGGGTCATGCGGGCAGGGCGTACACGCTCACAGGCCCGCGTTCCATGCGCTTTGACGACATGGTGAGCGAGATCGGGCAGGCGTGCGGGCGTGACATCCGCTTCATTCAGATCCCCGTCGACGTCTTCGTGGAAGGCGCGCGCCAGCAGGGGCTTGAGGAGCCGCTTGTGGCCCTCATGCGCGAATTGTTCACCGAGGTTCTGGACGGGCGCAATGAAAGCGTGAGTGACGATGTCGAGAAATTGCTCGGCCGCCCGCCGCGCGACTTCTCCGATTTTGTCCGCCGCACGGCGCAGACCGGCGTCTGGGATGTCGCCTGATCCACGCTCGACGCAAACCTGATGAGGATGCCGTCATGACCGTCCGCTCTTTGCATTGGCCGTTCTTGCCACGCTGGAGCGGGCGTCATGGCGGCGTCTTCCTGACGTTTTGCCATTGTTGCCCGCGCGCCGTGCCTCCGCTATGAACGGGGCCGCAATCAGGGAGCGCCTTCGATGAACAACTAAGGGGACCGCAACAGACACGCCGCCGTGACTTCAGGTCCGGTCCGTTTTCCGCATGCCGGAGGCGGTGTTTTCTTCCCCTTTGTTGAGATCAAGGAGGTCCTCATGCACGGACCCAATCCCGCCACGCCATATCCCATGGCCGGCTTTCCCCGCACCGTATTCCTGAAAAATTTCATCACCCGTCCCAATATCGAGGTGGGCGACTTCTCCTATTACGACGATCCGCAGGGCGCGGAGCGTTTCGAGGAGAACAATGTCCTCTACCATTTCGACTTTCTGGGCGACCGGCTGGTCATCGGCAAATTCGTGGCCATCGCCCATGGCGCGACGTTCATCATGAACGGCGCAAATCACCTCATGACCGGCTTCTCCACCTTTCCTTTCAACATTTTCGGCAATGGCTGGGAGGAAGGTTTCGACGCCGGGACCTATCTGGAGCACGGGCGCGGCGACACGATTGTCGGAAACGATGTGTGGATCGGCCGGCAGGCGCAGATCATGCCGGGCGTCACCATTGGCGACGGGGCGGTGATCGGCGCGAACGCCGTGGTCGCCTCCGACGTTCCGCCCTATGCGATTGCCGTGGGCAATCCGGCCCGTGTCCTGCGCGTGCGCTTTGCGCCGGAAACCGTGGCGGCGCTTCTCGATATCGCATGGTGGTCCTGGCCCGCCGAGAAGATCAGCCGCAACCTTGCGGCCATTCGCGGTGCGGATCTGGAGGCCCTGAAGGCTGCCCGCTGAGGCGGCCTTCATCCCTTTCTCATTAAACTTGACTTTTTTAGTAAAGTATTGTGTCTGTGGTCGGGTCGCTCCGAACCTTCGGGGCGGAAAGCCGAGAGACAGGCGACATGATACATCTGGATCCGATTGGTGACTTTGCACCTCACCATCCTTGCGAAACGCAGGAGCTGGAACGTCATCGCGGCAAGCTCCTGCGTGTCGAGCGCCTGCGCTCCAAGGTGAAGGCGGCCAAGGCCGCCGCCGCAGAAAGCCTTTCCCGCGCAAACGACGCGCCGGAGCCGCATGACAGCGCAAACACGCTGTTCGTCGCCCTGTTCGACGCGCACTGCCGGGATCGGGAAAAGCTGTTCGAGGCCATGCGCGAGCTCGATGAGGCGTGCCGGGAGCTGCACGCCGCATCGGCGGGCACGAATTTCGTCGCCTCGCTCCCGCACCGGCCAGCCAAGCAATTAGAAGGGACTGCGTTTCACAGATGACTGGATTTGAGCGTCGCCGCGAAGAGGCGGAAATGCATCTGCGCATGCAGTTGATGAAGGAAATGAGCGCGGTCATGCAGCGCACGGGCCTGCCGCCGATGATCGTCATGCGCGAGGCCGTGCGGGCCATTGGCGTGATCTATCGCGAAACGGCCGATGCGCATCAGGGGCCGGGCTCCTGTTCCTGCGGATGGCAGCCGCAGGAAGCCGCCGATCTCGACTATCTGGGCCGCGCTTTGCTTGAGGCAACTCGCCAGCCGCGCCGACGCGACCTCGGCGCGATGCAGGTTCTCGGCACCGCCTGAGCAGTGCGTCCGGTGCGGTTTCCCCAACAGCGCTGTTGACAAAAGCCTCGCCAGTCTTGATGCCGTCATCTGAACGATAATGGAGATGATGGCGTGAACGCATCAGAAGATGGCGCAGCCACCGGCAACGCGCAGACTGAGCAGCAGATCGGCCGGCAAATCGACCGAACGAGTTTCCTGCGGCCGTGGGTGTTCCTGCGCGGCGCGCCTGCAATGAAGTTTCTGCCGCCGGAAGGGCCGCCCGAAGTGGCGTTCGCCGGTCGCTCGAATGTGGGCAAGTCGTCGCTCATCAATGCGCTCATCGCGCAGCGCGGTCTTGCACGCACCTCCAACACGCCGGGCCGCACGCAGGAACTGAACTTCTTCGTCCCCGATGGCTATTCCGGCGCCGATGGCGACATGCCCCCCATGGCGATCATCGACATGCCGGGCTACGGCTTCGCCAAGGCGCCCAAGGCGCAGGTCGACGCCTGGACGGAACTGGTGTTCGATTATTTGAGGGGCCGGGTGACGCTGAAGCGCGTCTTCCTGCTGATCGACGCCCGCCATGGCATCAAGAAGAATGACGAGGAGGTCATGGACCTGCTCGACAAGGCTGCCGTTTCCTATCAGGTGGTGCTCACCAAGATCGACAAGATCAAGCCGCCCGCAGTGGTGCGGCTGCTTGCCGATACCGAAGCGCAGCTGAAGAAGCGCGCCGCAGCCTATCCGGAGATCGTCGCCACCTCTTCGGAGAAGGGGCATGGCATGGACGAACTCCGCAACGCCATCGCGCGCGCCGTCTCGGACGGCTGACGCGCGAAGGCTCGGCTTGGTGCGGATTTAGCTCGGCATTGTCGGGCCGGGCCTGAACTGCATGGCAACGCCATTGATGCAGTGGCGCTTGCCGGTCGGCTGCGGGCCGTCATCGAAAATGTGGCCCAGATGGCCGCCGCAGCGGCGGCAGTGGCACTCGGTGCGGGTCATGAACAGCGAATTGTCCGGCCGCGTGCCGATGGCGTTCGGCAGCGCTTCCCAGAAGCTTGGCCAGCCGGTGCCGGAATCGTATTTCACTTCAGATGAATAGAGCGGCAGGTCGCAGCCTGCGCAATGGAAGAGCCCGGCGCGCTTCTCATTGTTCAGCGGGCTGGTAAAGGCCCTTTCCGTCGCTTCTTCGCGCAGAACCGCAAACTGCTGTTCGGTCAGGATGGCGCGCCATTCGTCTTCGGTCTTCGTGATCTCGAAGGTCTCGGCCATGGCGCTGCCGCCGGGGCGCTTGTGCGCCAGAAATGCGCCTCCGGTCAGGGTCGCGAAAGCGCCCGCCGCGCCATAAAGAAAATTACGCCGTCTCATCGTCAAACTCCTTCGCACATCATGCCGTGCATTGACCGCCGGGAATTCCGGGAGGATTCGAGCTGACCCTAAGCCCGGCGCTCCATCACCTCCAAGTCAAGTCGGTGTGAGATGAGGGGATACTGGAGGGCAGCCGAAGCCGCCCTCCAGATGCGTGAAGCGTTCTGCGATCAGCCCTTCGGCAGAAGCACCGTGTCGATGACGTGGATGACGCCGTTCGACTGATCGACGTCGGCAATGGTCACGGTTGCCACATTGCCGTTCTCATCGGTCAGGGTAATGTTGTCGCCGTCCATCTTGGCTTCCAGCATGCAGCCGCCAACGGTCTCGACCGGGTGGTTGCCGCCATCATCGGAAATCATCTTGCCAATGGCGTCGGACATGGCTTCGGTCGCGACCACATGACAGGTCAGAATGGTGGCGAGCTGGTCCTTGTTTTCCGGCTTCAGCAGCGTTTCGACCGTGCCGTCCGGCAGTTTTTCAAAGGCGGCGTTGACCGGTGCAAACACGGTGAAGGGGCCTTCGCCGGACAGCGTGTCGACCAGGCCTGCAGCCTTCACGGCAGCCACCAGCGTGGTGTGATCTTTCGAGTTGACCGCGTTTTCGACGATGTTCTTGTCGGCATACATGGCTGCGCCGCCAACCATCGGGTTTTCGGCCAGAGCCGATCCCGTGAAAGCGAGAGCGAGCGAGCCGGCGAGAAGGGAAGCAGTGAACTTGCGCATGTCTAAACTCCTCAGGTTCGTTTGCGGGACCGCCTTCATGGTCGGCCCTTTTGGGAACACGAGGAGCTACGGATGCCTTCCGCGGAGAGTTTCAAAAAAAGTTCGTTTTTTTCGAAGGGGGCAGAAATCAGATGTCGCGCAGGTCGCCGAGCGCAACCACCGGACCGGTCGGCGCGCCCGATGGCGATCCGCCCAGCGGCTCCGTGGTGATGGCGAACACCGCACCGGCGTCGATGGCCTCGCCCAGCGCCTGGCTCAGCGCGACGTGAACGCTGGACCCCACCGGAATGATGCCCAGAGAAACCGGCGCATTGTCGCCCTCTATGGCCCAGAGTTCGAAGTCGCGGCCATCAGGACGCGCGCCCGAAACATGCGAGAGCGAGACATCGCGTTTCGTCCCGTCATAGACCGCAAGATAACGCACATCCGTGTCGTCATGGGCGAGGGAGGCGACGAAACGCTGCTCGGCCACTGGCGGCGCGCCGAAGGGCAGGCTGGTATAGGTCAGCGCGACATAGGCGGCGAAGGCCATAAGCGCCGCCACGGCGAAACCGCGCCAGAAGGCAAGGCTCGACCATAACCCCGGTCGGCTGGTCTGCGGGCCCGCACCGAACAGGCTTGCATCGATGGCGGTTTTCACGCGGGCAGGCGCTTCCGCCGGTTCATAGGCTTCCGCCATGGGGGCAAGCTGTGCCTCCCACCGTTCCACGAGACGCGCGAAATCGGCTTCTGTCTCGATGCGGCGCGCGGCCGTTGCGCGCTCGTCGGTTGCGAGAACGCCCAGCACATACTCGGCCGCAACGAGATCGTCCTCGTCGCGTCTGTCCGGTCCGTGTTCGTCTGCTACCGTCATCGTTCCAGGCATTCCCTGAGCTTGAGCAGGCTGCGACGCAGCCAGGTTCGCATCGTGTTGAGCGGCACGTTGAAGCGTGCTGCAAGTTCGGCATAGCTGTCGCCGTTGAGATAGGCTCCCCGCACCGCCGTGGCGCGATCGGCCTCCAGCTCGGCAAGGCAGGCGTCAATGCGCCGCCGTTCGCTGCCGGCTGCAGCCATGGCCTCGGGGTTTGGCGCGGGGTCAGCGACCGCGTTCGCCTCATCCAGTTCGTCAGTCGGAGCCTTGCGCGCGCGCAGCCGGTCAATGGCATGATTGCGCGCCACCGCCACGAGCCAGGTGATCGGACTTAAATCCGACGCGGCAAACCGGTCGGCCTTGGTCCATATCTTCACATAGACTTCCTGCAGCGCCTCTTCGGCCTCCGCCCTGTCTTTCAAGACACGCAGGCAGACGCCAAAGAGTTTCGCGCTCGTATGCCGATAAAGCAGATCGAACGCCGCGCGCTCCCTGAGCGCGGTTCTGAAGATCAGCTTCGTTATCTCATCTGGCGTCATGCGGGGAAGACTAGGCGGAATGTTGGCTTGTGGGAAGGCGGATTGTCGTCCAGTTAGGGCGGGTGGGCGCAAAGGCAAGGGCGCGCTGCCGCGTGGATCAGGCTTTTTATGCGCTCGGTATGCAAGATCATTTCACTTGCCGCGAAAAATGCTTTATGAAACCGCCGTTTTGACTTTGGGGAACAACGCGATGACGGACATGACGGAAACTGCAGAAGCACAGGCGCGCTTTCTTTCGGCGGCGCTGCCTTACATGCAGCGTTATGAGAACAAGACCATCGTCGTAAAGTATGGCGGCCACGCCATGGGCGACAGCGCGCTTGGGCAGGCTTTCGCCCGCGATATCGCGCTCCTCAAACAGTCCGGCGTCAGCCCCATCGTCGTTCATGGCGGCGGCCCGCAGATCGCGGCCATGCTCAAGAAAATGGGCATCGAATCGAAATTCGAGGGCGGCCTGCGCGTGACCGATGAGAAGACCGTCGAGATCGTCGAGATGGTGCTTGCCGGCTCCATCAACAAGGAAATCGTGGCGCTCATCAATGCCGAGGGCGAATGGGCCATCGGCCTGTGCGGCAAGGACGGCAACATGGTGTTTGCCGAAAAGGCGCACAAGACGGTGGTTGATCCCGATTCCAACATCGAGCGCGTGCTCGATCTCGGTTTCGTCGGCGAGCCGGTGGAGGTCGACCGCACTTTACTGGACCTTCTGGCCCATTCTGAAATGATCCCGGTCATCGCTCCGGTCGCGCCCGGCCGCGACGGTCACACCTACAACATCAATGCCGATACGTTCGCCGGCGCCATCGCCGGTGCCGTTCGCGCCACGCGCCTCCTGTTCCTGACCGACGTGCCGGGCGTGCTCGACAAGGACAAGAACCTGATCGACGAGCTGACGGTCGCCGAAGCGCGCGCGCTCATCAAGGACGGCACGATTTCCGGCGGCATGATCCCCAAGGTGGAAACCTGCATCCAGGCCATCGAGCGGGGCGTCGAGGGTGTCGTCATCCTCAACGGCAAGACCGCGCATTCCGTGCTGCTCGAGCTCTTCACCGAGCATGGCGCGGGCACGCTGATCGTTCCGTAAGGGACGGCTGCGGAAAAAAAACGCGAAAACCCGCTTGACCTGGAGTTCACTCCAGCAAGTAGATGCATGTGTGCACACAATGGAGATGCACACATGCAAGAGCAGATCATCATCGAGAATTTCCTTGCGGCGCTGAAGGCAGGCGATGTCGACGGGGCCTGCGCCTTCGTGGCGGAAAATGCCGTCATCATTGGCGTCCGCGCCGAGCCGAAGCCCTCCGTTCCGCCCTATGGCGCGCGCTGCGGGCATGATGGCTTCCGCACCTTCCTTGCCGCACTCGGACGCACCTTCAAAAGCCAGTCGCTTACAGTGGAGCACCTTGGAGCGGGTGAGGGCGTTGCCTTTGCCAGCGGGCAGCTTGACCACATCGTCGCCGCGACCGGAAAGCGCTTCTTCAGCGAATGGGTCCTGCGCTGCCGCGTGCGCGAAGGCAAGATCACACACTATCAGTTCTGTGAGGACAGCGCCCGGCTCGAAGACGCGCTGTCGCCAGTCGGGGAGGCCGCATGAAGATTGGCGAAGTGGCAAGGCGCACCGGCCTGAGCATCGACACGCTGCGCTATTACGAAAAGCTCGGCCTCATTGATCCGCCATGGCGGCGGGGCGGCCAGCGCGCCTATGACGACAACATCGTCAAATGGCTGAACTTCATCAAGCTGTTGAAGGCCACGGGCATGCCGCTTGCCGATGTCGAGACCTATGCGCGTCTGCGCCGTGAGGGCGAAGGAAGCTCCGCCGAGCGCCGCGAGATGCTGGAGCATCAGCGCATGTTGGTTCTGGCGAAGATCGCCGAACTTCAGGAATGCGTCGAACTGCTGGACTACAAGATCATGAACTATGCCGAAATCGAAGCGCGCCACCGCGCCGAAGACGGCCGGAAGGACCAGACCCATGACCATTGAAACCGTCGCTGAAACCGCCCCAAATGCGTCCGCGCTCGAAAAGGGGCGGGCCATCGCCGCAAGGCTCAATCCCGATCTCGAAGATATTTTGTCAGAGCGCTATGATGCGGTCCTGCCGGGGTTTTCAAAAACGCTGATCGAAAGCGCCTATGGGCGTTTCTACGCCCGCGAGGGGCTCGACCTCAAAACGCGCCAGCTCGCCACTGTGGCAGCGCTCACGGCGCTTGGCGGGCAGACAGCGCCCCAGCTCAAGGTGAACATCGAGCATGCGCTGGCGGCGGGTGCGGGCGAACGCGAAATTCTGGAAGTGATCCTGCAGATGGCGGCCTATGGCGGCTGGCCGGCGGCCATCAACGGGCTCAACGCGGCGCTCGAACTCTTTGGCGAACGCGCCCGCTCGCCGGACGCCTCCGCCTGGAACGGCCAGTAGCCTGCCAGAAGTAGCCTACCAGAGCACCAGCAGCAGAATGCCCGCGACGATCAGCAGGCAGCCTGCCACTTCCGTGCGGTTGATGTGTTCGCGGAAGAAGAAGACGGAGGAGGCGAAGGTGAAGATCATCTCGATCTGCGCCAGCGCCTTCACCACCGCCGCCTGTTGCAGGGTCATGGCGGTGAACCAGCCAAGCGATGCCGCAGCGCCGACGAAGCCCACGAAGAGCGAAGGCTTCCAGGCCTGCGCGATCCTGCCCACTTCGGCGCGGTCGCGCCACAGCATCCATGCCAGCATGATGACGGTCTGAAAGCTGATGGTGACGGCGAGCGTCGTCGTCGCCTGCATCAGGTAGTTCGGCCCGCCAAGCGAGAGCGAGGCCGCGCGATAGGCCACCGCCGTCACGCCGAACAGCGTGCCCGAGGCAAGGCCGATCAGCGCCGTGGGGCTGATCAGTGAGCGGAACAGATTGCCCCAGCTCATCGGCACGCGGGCGACCGAAATCAGCATCACGCCGATCACCGTCACCGCGATGGCAACCAGCGCGCCGAAACCGGCGACCTCGCCAAGCAGAACCAGACCGAAGATCGCGGCCTGCGCCGGTTCGGTGCGCGAATAAGCGGTGCCGACGGCGAAATTGCGGAAGGAAAAGAGATAGATCAGCAGAAACTGCGCGGAGATCTGTCCCAGTCCGCCAAGAATGGTCCAGGCAAGAAAGGCGCCGTGAATTTCGGGGATCGCGTATCCGGCGGCAAAATGCAGCGCCAGCCACAGAGCGAGCACAAAGGGCATGCCGAACCCGAAGCGCACGAAGGTCGCGCCGGTCGTTCCCATCACACCCTTGAGGTGCTTTTGACCGACGGAACGCAGGTTCTGCAGAAAGGCGGCGGCGATGGTGATCGGTATCCAGAGTTCCATGCTTCGCCTTCTGTCGTCTTCCGGCTCAATTGCCTTGGGATGTTGTCGCAAACGTGTATAGTCACCGCGGCAGCGAAAGAAAACTGCCACCTACAGGCCTCTGCCCAGACAGGATCGACCCAATCCAAGTGCTGGCCTGCCACCCTCTTGAAGATGAGGAGAGCAGAGGATGAAATACGTTCTGGTCACGATCTATCTGGGCTTCCGGACCGTCGGAATGACGTCTGCGGAGTTCAACAGCGCGGGCGCCTGCGAGAATGCCAAGCAGCGTCTGGACGTTGGAACGCTCTCGCGAACCCAGTCTTTCTGCATCAGGAAAGGACTGAACGTGAGCCGTTCACCTGCCCCGTAAACCGGTTGGCGGGTGTCGTCCGAAAGCCAACGAGACTGCACTGGCACAAGACACGTGCTCACCTGGCAGGTGAAAACCCCCGTAACCGGATTGCCGGTGGCGCGGAAGGTCTGCCATAACGAAGGCATGAGAAACCAGCCCGCTCCCGACCGCTTCACCCACGTCACCGACTGGGTGTTTGACCTCGACAACACGCTCTATCCGCATCACAGCAATCTGTTCTCGCAGATCGATGTGAAGATGACGGCCTATGTGTCCGAGCTTCTACAGCTCGACCGCACCGAGGCAAGAGCGCTGCAAAAGGATCTCTACAGGGAATACGGCACGACGCTCAACGGGCTGATGAAGCGCTACAACATCAACCCGGACGACTTCCTCGAAAAGGTCCACGACATCGACTATTCGTGGCTCGATCCCGATCCGAAGCTTGGTGACGCGATCCGCGCGCTGCCCGGCCGCAAATTCATCTTCACCAATGGCGATCGCGGTCACGCAGAGCGTGCGGCGCGTCAACTCGGCGTGCTCGACCATTTCGACGATATTTTCGACATCGTCGCCGCCGACCTTCTGCCCAAGCCGGCTGCGGCCACCTATGACCGTTTTCTGGCCCTTCACCGGGTGGTGGGCGAAAAAGCCGTGATGTTCGAGGATCTGGCCCGCAATCTGGCCGTTCCGAAGAAACTCGGCATGACCACGGTTCTCGTGGTGCCCAACAATTTCGAACCGGCGTTCGCAGAAATCTGGGAACAGGACCCGGATGAAGAAGACGATGTCGATTTCGTCACCGACAATCTCACCGATTTCCTGAAGAACATCCGGGTCTGATCCCGAACGAAAATCGGGCGGTCGCGATCACGCACCGCCCGATGGCTTCTGCCCCAATGACTTTTGCCCCAAGGGCTTCTAATGGCAGGAGCGTCGTTCCTAGTGGTTATGCCCCGCTTCGGGCATGCCGCCACGCGCCGGCCCAGCCATAAGCTCGAGTTCCACCGTGCCGGCCTTCTCGAATTCCAGCGTCACCGGAACGGTCTCGCCTTCCTGAAAACCCTTCTCCACCTGCATGAACATGATGTGCAGGCCGCCGGGCTCCAGCGTCACGCTCTCACCGGCCGAAATGGTCAGGCCGCCTTCTACCGGGCGCATCACCATCACGTCATTGTTCATTTCCATCGTGTGGATTTCCACCTTGCCGGCGCGCGGCGAGGCGAGGGCCGTGAGCGTGTCGTCTTCCGCGCCGGTGTTCTCGATCACCAGATAGCCGCCGCCTGCGGGCTGGCCGGGCAGCATCGCGCGCACCCACGGATCGCTGATCCTGAGGTCGCCGGCCTGAATGGCATGGCTCATCGTGGCGTCGGCGGTTTCGCTTGTCGCCGCGTCCGCCTTTGGCGTGCTTTCCGCACTGGCGTTGAATGCAAGAAGGGGCAGGGCGGCAGCAGCCGCGAGGAGAATGTTGAAGCGCATTGTCTGTCTTTCTGTCTGATCTTTCAAAGGGCCGAAGCCCGGTTTGGCGGTGTCAGGCAGTCAGGGGCGGTGCGCGGATCGAGGGCGGCGTGTCGCCCCGTGTCGAGAGGCGGGCAGGTTGCCGCCATGCGGTGCGAATGCTGCGTTCGCGCGCCGGTGTCTGAAGCGCGGTCGCGGGAAGCGGCGGCGTTGCCGGTGCAAACTGAAAACTGCAGGAATGCCCTGTCAGGCAAAGCGGGCATTCGGCGTTTCGCGGGTGCTGGCGGTTCCCGTCAGCCGCCTTGCCGACCCCGTAGGTCGTGCAGATGACGAAGCCGTAGGAGGCCGGGGCGGCAGCCGCCACTGCGAGCGGCTGCAACAGGCCCATGACGAGCGAAAGAAGGCCCACGACCGCGAAAAGCTTCGCATCGCGGCGCAGGCTTTCAAACCAGCTCGTGTCGGCAGGGCTTGCCTTCATGCGTTTTGATCAGCCTCTCACAGTTCGTAGAACGCGGAGATCTTTTCCCAGGCTTCCTCCGCCGTGTCGACGAAGGTGATCAGCTCGTCGTCACCGGGGGAGATGGTGCCCTGCTCGGCGAGGAAACCCAGGTCGATCGCGCCTTCCCAGAATTCCTTGCCGAACAGAATGACAGGCACCCGCTCCATGCGGCCGGTCTGGATCAGCGTCAGGGATTCAAACAGCTCGTCCATCGTGCCAAAACCGCCGGGGAACACGGCCACGGCCTTCGCGCGCATCATGAAATGCATCTTGCGGATCGCGAAATAGTGGAAATTGAAGCAGAGTTCCGGCGTCACATAGACGTTCGGCGCCTGCTCATGCGGCAGCACGATGTTGAGACCGATGGAGGGCGCGCCGCAATCGGCAGCACCGCGATTGCCGGCTTCCATCACGCCGGGGCCACCGCCCGTCACCACCACATATTCGCGGTAATAGGATTTTGCCGATTCTTCCGAGCACAGCCGCGCGAATTTGCGCGCCTCTTCATAGTAGCGGCTGTTTTTCTCGAGGTTCTTGCGCTGCGTCTCGTTCTTGGCGGCCCAGGCGTCACCGCCGGGCTCGGGCAGGCGCGCGCCGCCGAACAGGATCACGGTTGAGCGAATGCCACGCTCGGCCAGCACCATTTCGGGCTTCAAGAGCTCCAGCTGCAGGCGCACCGGCCGCAGCTCGCGTCGCGTCATGAAGTCTTCGTCATTCCAGGCGAGGCGATAGGTGTCCGCGCGGGTCTGGGGCGTATCGGGCACCTGGCGGGCGCGGCGCAGATCCTCGTCGGAATGCGGCAGAGGCGTCCAGCCATTCTCGTCTTTGGTTTTCATGTTCCTGTTTCCGTCCTTTGGTGCTTTGGCGCGCTGGCGCGCGATCCCGTGATTGACCGCCACACGCGCTTCGCATAGTTTCCGCGCCGGCCTTGGGTCCTTCTCCCAAACTTATGGCTGAGCCCTTAACAGCTTGTTCAATGGAGCCGCAAGCATGACGAACATCGATGTCGCCGCGCTGGAAAAGACAATCGAAAACGCATTCGAAGAGCGCGACGGCGTTTCGACTGAGACCCGTGGTGAGATCCGCGAGGCCGTCGAAGCCTCTCTCGGTCTGCTCGACAGCGGCAAGGCCCGCGTCGCAGAGCGTCAGGAGGATGGCTCCTGGAAGGTGAACCAGTGGCTCAAGAAGGCGGTGCTTCTTTCCTTCCGCCTCAACCCGATGCAGATCATCAAGGGCGGACCGGGCGATGCGGTCTGGTGGGACAAGGTTGCCTCCAAGTTTGATGGCTGGAGCGCCAATGAGTTCGAGAAGGCCGGTTTCCGCGCCGTGCCCAACGCCGTTGTGCGGCACTCGGCCTTCATCGCGCCCGGCGTCGTCCTGATGCCGTCCTTCGTCAATCTCGGCGCCTATGTGGGCGAGGGCACCATGGTCGACACCTGGGCGACCGTCGGCTCCTGCGCGCAGATCGGCAAGAACGTCCATCTTTCCGGCGGCGTTGGCATTGGCGGCGTGCTTGAGCCCATGCAGGCCGGCCCGACCATCATCGAGGACAACTGCTTCATCGGCGCGCGTTCGGAAGTGGTCGAAGGCTGCATCGTGCGCGAAGGCTCGGTGCTCGGAATGGGTGTCTATATCGGCAAGTCGACCAAGATCGTCGATCGGGCCACGGGCGAGATCTTCTATGGCGAAGTGCCGCCCTATTCGGTGGTTGTCGCCGGCTCCATGCCGGGCAAGCCCATGGGCAATGGCGAGCCGGGTCCCGGCCTTTACTGCGCGGTGATCGTGAAGCGTGTCGACGAGAAGACGCGCTCCAAGACCTCGATCAACGAACTCCTGCGCGACTAACGGGCAGGCGGAGCGGCGCGATGACCAAGAATCAGATCTCATGGCTGTTCCTGGGTTTCTCCGGACGGGTCAGCCGCGCGGCTTTCTTTCTGGCGGGACTGCTTCTGGCGGTCCTGCAGGCCCTAGTGCTTTACCGCTTCACCCTGGCGCCGGAAGGCAGCGGCGCCAGCGGTGTGTGGGCCCTGCTCTTCTGGGGCATGTTCATGCTGTCGGCATTCTCCTCGGTCGCGCTTGGCGTCAAGCGTCTGCACGATTTCGGAAAGTCCGGCATGTTCGCCTTCGCACTTTTCGTTCCGATGGTTTCGATCCTCGCCTTCATCGTCCTGTGTCTCTATCCGGGCGATCCTGGCGCAAACGAATATGGCGAGCGGACCAACGCGCCGAAGCAATAGAGGGCGGTGGCGGCGTCTTGCTGCGTGACAGCCGCGCGCGGTTGGATTATCCCTCTCACCTATGACACTGCCTACCGATCCTGCGGCGAATCTCGCCGAGCTTATCCGCTGTCCTTCCGTCACGCCGGTCGAAGGTCAGGCGCTTTCCGTGCTTCAGGGCATGTTGAAGGCGCTGGACTGCACGGTCGAGCGTCCCGTCTTCTCCGAGGATGGCACCCCCGACATTGAAAATCTCTACGGCAAACTCGCCGGAGACGGCCCGCATCTGATGTTTGCCGGGCACACGGATGTGGTTCCGCCGGGCGATGAAGCTGCCTGGAAGCACCCGCCCTTTGCCGCCGCAATTGCCGATGGCCAGATGTATGGCCGTGGCGCGGTGGACATGAAGGGCGGCATTGCCTGTTTCGTCGCCGCGCTTGCGCGCTATGTGAAAACCCATGGCAAGCCGAAGGGCTCCGTTTCGTTCCTCATCACGGGCGATGAGGAAGGCCCGGCCATCAATGGCACGGTGAAGCTTCTGGAATGGGCCGCAGAACGCGGCGAGAAATGGGATGCCTCCATCGTCGGTGAGCCGACCAATCCCGATGCGCTCGGCGACATGATCAAGATCGGCCGTCGCGGGTCGCTGTCCGGCCGCGTCACCGTCAACGGGCGTCAGGGCCATGTGGCCTATCCGCACCGCGCAGACAATCCGGTGCCGGGGCTTATGCAGCTCCTCGAGGCGTTGCTCGAACAGCCCTTCGATGAAGGCACGAAGGATTTCCAGCCAAGCAATCTGGAAGTGACCACGGTCGATGTCGGCAACAAGGCCACCAATGTGATCCCGGCGCGCGCAAGCGCTGTTTTCAACATTCGCTTCAACGACACGTGGAGCGCGGAAAGCCTGCAGGCCGAAATCCACAACCGGCTGGATCGCGCCGCAGCCGCAAACCGCCTGCGCGGCAATGCGGAAGAGCCGGTGGATTTCGACATCGAATGGCTCGGCCGGCCAAGCCCGGTCTTCCTGACGCGTGATGACAGGCTGGTCGCAACCCTTTCGGCTTCGGTCGAAGCCGTCGTGGGCGCGCGGCCCGAGCTTTCCACGTCCGGCGGCACGTCGGATGCGCGTTTCATCAAGGATTATTGCCCGGTGGTCGAGTTCGGCCTTGTCGGACAGACCATGCACATGGTCGACGAGCGCGTTGCGCTGGCCGATCTGGAAACGCTCACGCAGATTTATCTGCGCTTCCTTGAAGACTGGTTCGCCTGACAATGCCGTCCTTTGCCGAGATCCAGCAGTATTTTGCCGGCGTCTGGCGCATGATGATGGGGCGTTCCGAGGGGCTGCGCCTGCTCGACCTGTCGGCTGACGGGTTCTGGAATTCCTTCTTCGCCATTCTGGTCGCCTTCCCGCCGCTTGTGGTCGGGTGGGTGACCATCTCAAACGAGCTGGCGGGTGGCGAGGTTGTCGCGGCCCGGTTCGCGCTCTTCAACCGCCTGATGGTCACGGATATCGCCACCTGGGTCATACCCTTCGCCATTCTTGCGCTGGTGGCGCGGCCGGCGGGCATTGCGGACCGCTTTGTGCACTATGTGGTGGCGAGCAACTGGGCGTCCGCGCTTTTTTCGTGGATCACGCTGCCGGCCATGCTGATCCGCCTGTTCATCCCGGCTGCGGCGGAATTCGCCAATCTTCTGACCTTCATCATCTTCATCGGCACGCTTGTGCTCTCCTGGCGTCTGACGAATGCGGCCATCGGCAAGGGGCCAGCCGTCGCTTCCGCCGTCTTCGCGGCCATGTTCGCAGCCTCGCTCGGCGTTCTGTTCACCTTTGAGGGGCTTCTGGGGCTGACGCGCGCAGGCTAGGGTCTGAAGCAGCCCGTGAAGCCTTTCTAGGGTCCTGACCCTAGGCAGGGTCGGGCGCGGGTTTCGGCGCTTGTCCGCCATCGCGTCTGGATGTCACCGCTTCGACAATGTCTCCCACATTGCGCAGGCTCACATCGCGTTGCGGGAAGGGTATCTCGATGCCTGCTTCGCTCAGCGCCCTGTAGATCTCGAACAGGAGATCCGATCTGGCCGACAGCACCGAATAGACGTCGTTGACGAAGCAGCGCAGCTCGAAGTCGAGGGAGCTTTCGCCGAGCCCCATGAACAGCACCACCGGTTCCGGATATTTCAGCACCAGCCGGTGCGCCCGCGCTTTCTCCAAAAGGATTTCGCGCGTCTTTTCCAGATCGCTGCCATAGGCGACACCCACCGGCACGATCAGCCGCCCCGTGTGGCTGCTCAGGGTCATGTTGGTCACGGTGCCGGCGATCAGGTCTGCATTGGGCACGATCACCTCATGCCGGTCGAAGGTTTCGATGCGGGTGGAACGCACGGAGATCTTGCGCACGATGCCTGAGTTGCCGGCCACCTCGATCCAGTCGCCTTCCTTGATGGGCCGCTCGATCAGGAGAATGATGCCTGAAATGAAGTTCGACACGATGGCCTGCAGGCCAAAGCCGATGCCCACCGAAAGCGCGCCGGCAACGATGGTGATGCTCGAAAGGTCCAGCCCGGCTGTCGACACCGCGATCAGCGCGGATAGCGTGATGCCCACATAGCCAAGCCCGGTCACCACCGCATTGCGCCCGCCGCTGTCGAGGCGTGTCTTGGGCAGAACGGTCGTGCTCAGCATGCGCTGAAGCCAGCGCGTCAGGATCACGCCGATCACGAAGATGGCGACGAGCATCACCACCACGCCGAATGAAATTCGGGTGCCGCCGAACTCGACACCCTCGGTCAGCAGGATCCAGACATCGGAGATGTCGGCCTCCCGCGCGCCCCAGATCAGGGCGAACAGCGGCAGCGTGGCAAGCGCCACGATGGTGGCGGCAGCAAAAGGCATCAGCGAGGAGACGGCCTTCTCCTCGCGAACCGCGATGTGCGAGGCCGTGACAAGCAGCCGGTAGACGGCAAGCGCCACGCCAAGCAGGCCGAGCGAGCGGATCATGGGACCGAGCGCATCGCGGGCGATTTCCACATAGCCCGCAAGGGAAAAAACGACGGCGGCAATGGCGGCAAGGCGGATCAGATAGGCGATCAGCGCGCGGGGATGAAACGCCGTGGCGTCCTCATGGTCCGCATCTGTGCGCGCGGTGGATTCTTCCGGCGGTTTGTCCGCTCTGGCCAGAAGCGAAGCCAGTCTCCACAGGAGCAGGCTTCCCAGAAGGACCACCGTGGTTGCCAGAACAGAGCGTGTTTCCGGCGCAAAACTGTAGTCCTTCTCCATCTGCTCCAGCATGATTTCCAGCGCCAGCATGCCGCCGAGTCCCAAGCAGATACGGGTCGCGGTCCGGGCCGCCCTGTCGGACATTTCAACAAAGCGAAAACCGGGCAGGGTGGGGGCGAAAAGCGCATGGCCCAGCCAGTATGAGAACACCAGCAACATGGGCAGCGTAAGCGCAATCGTGTTGAGCGAGCGCCCTTCATAGAGCGTCAGCCCGAGGCTGGCGAATGCGCCGAAGAAGAGCAGGCCGGCAATCAGCGGCAGAATGAAGCGGAGCGCCAGTGAAAGGCCGAGCAGCAGGTTGCGTCGGATCGGGCGAATCGCGGCATTCACCCCGGCATCCATCCGGCGCAGAATGAATGGCTGGATCGCCAGCAGCATCACCAGACTGCCGCCGAAAAGCGCCAGCGCGATTGGGATGCGCTGGCGCGAAAGCAGGCCGCGCGTCGGGTCGCGCACTGCGCCGGAAACCTCGCTTGCAACGCCACTCAGATAGTCGCCCAGCTCTGCAAAGGCGGGCAGCCAGCGGGTTGGCACAAGCGGCGAGGGAATGCGCTCGAACAGGTCCGTTCGCTGGCGCGCGCGTATCAGCTTGTCGATCTCGTCGATCAGAACTTCGGCGCGGCTGAAGGCCTGTTTTGCGGCAAGGATCGGCTTATTGGCGGCGTCGAACGCTTCCGTCAGCTCGGCGCGGCGGGCGGTGATGGCGGGTGTTTCCTCCGCGCCGTCCGCCGGCGGCGGGCCGAGCGCATCAAGCTGCGCCTGCAGGGTGAGCGTGAGAATGTCGCCGCGCTCGATAATCTCGAACGCTTCTGTGCGCTGCCCTGCAATTTCGGTCCTCAGCGCCTCAAGCGCATCGGTGGAAGCCCGCCGGTTTCTGAGCGCTTCTTCCGCGCGGGCGGCCGAAGCATCCCACCTTATCATCAGCGTGTCGATGTCCGGCGGCGTGTCGGTCTGCACCTGTGCGGCGGCTGTCCGGATGGGGGTGACGAGCAGAAGAAGGATCAGGAACCCGGTCCAAAATCGATGCATGGCGTACCCCGATTGCGAATGCAGTCAGGGCATAGTGCCCGCAATCGGGACCATGAACAAGGCGCGGCCCCCGGTCAGCGCGCAGCGGCGATGGCCGCAAACAGCATCAGAAGCGCGGCCACTGCCGCCGTCGCTCCAAGCCCGAACCCCGCATAGATCGGCCCGAAAGCGAGCGTCCCGGCAAAGGCGGCGATATAGGTCGTGGCGCTGTTCAGTCCCATGATCGCGCCCCGGCGCGTGGGCGCGATGCCGGTCAACCGGACAATCAGCATGTTGAGGCCCAGATGGTTCGCCAGTCCCCAGACGAAGGCAACGGCGAGCAGGGTCTCGAAACTGTCCGCACCCCAAAGGATCGCCAGATAGACCGCCGCCACAAAGGCGAAGGCGAAAGGCAGGAGATTGCGGACGCCCAGATTCTGCACCGGCCTGTCGAGCAGAACCGCCGCCCCGAAACCGAGCCCGTAGACCAGCGTCAGCAGCCCGTTGGCGCTGACCGGCTTGCCGAGCGCATTGGCCAGATGGTCGCCGACATAGGCGTAGACGCCATAGAAGGAGCCCATGAACGCGCCGCAGGCCAGAAGCAGCGGCACGAGCCCCGGCGTGCGCAGGGCCGCCAGCGGGGCCATGGCGGGCTCCTCGGAAAGCGTGTCCCGGCGTCCGTTGAAGGCGAGCACGAGAAATGCGCCCACTGCCAGAAGGCAGACCAGCGCAAACACCGCGCGCCAGTGCAGCATGTCCGCCAGAACCGCCGAAAGGGAGACGCCCGCCACGAGGCTCAGCGTCCAGCCGGTCAGGACGATGCCGACCGTTTCGGTCTCGCGTCCCGCCGGAGCCACCGTCGCCGCATTGGTGTAGATCGCCGGCAGCGCGATGCCTGCCGCAAGGCCCGCGACGAGCTGCGCCGCCACCAGAACGGCCAGCAGAGGCGCGACGGCGCTCACGCCCAGCGCGAACGCCAGAACGGCAAAAGCCATTCGCAGCATGCGCCACGCGCCCAGCCGGTCGATGTGGCGGGCAAGGAAAAGGGCGCTGCCCGCCGTGCCAAGACCGAACGCCGCCGAGGCGATCATGACGCCCTGAACCGACGCGCCAAGTGAGCGCGACACTTCCGGCGCGATGGGCGAAAGAACAAGCGAATTGCAGCCGATCACCGCCACGCAGCCGGTGAGCAGAAAGACCGTTGGCGGAATGCGCGTGTCCAGCGCAAGCGCCAGGTCGCCATCGACAGGTGTTTGATTGAGCTTCGACATATGCGCATAATGTCCGAACCAAATTAAGCTTCAATCGGAATTTGCCGAACCATGAAAGAAACAGATGATATTCACGCGCTGGCCTCCGCAACCCAGCTTCTCGACCCCATGGACCGAAAAATATTAGCCGTCCTGGTCGAAGACGCGACGGTCAGCTACGCGGAGCTGGGCAAGCGCGTCGGCCTTTCCGCACCCGCCGCGCATGAGCGCGTGAAACGGTTGAAGAAAAGCGGCGCGATCCGCCGGATGGCCGCGCTCATCGATCCCGGCGTGGTGGGCAAGGGGCTGCTGGCCTTCATCCATGTGGACACAAGCGGCTGGGGCAAGACACCGGCGCTGATGGCGATTGCCGAATGTCCCGAGGTGGAGGAAGTGCATTCGGTGGCGGGAGACGCCTGCATGCTCCTGAAGGTGCGGGCCGCTTCCACGCGCGCGCTCGAAGGGCTTCTTGCCCGGCTCTACGACACGCCCGGCGTCAAGGCGACACGCAGCTATGTGGTGCTCTCCACCTATCTGGAGCGCCCGCCGCAACCGGGCATCACGCCATCCTGGCCGGTGCCGAAAGCCGCACGGCCCGCCGAGATTGTCTGACCCTAGTAGTCCACCTGCGTCAGATAGAGCCCGTGCGGCGGCGCCACCGGGCCGCAGGCCTTGCGGTCGCGCGCTTCCAGCGCCCGCGTCACCGCGTCTGCGTCCCAGCCGCCTTCGCCTACACGCTTCAGCGTTCCGGCGAAGGAGCGCACCTGATTGTGCAGGAAGGAGCGGGCCGAGGCGCGGATTTCCACAAACGCGCCGTCACGGGTCACCTCCAGCTTTTCCAGCGTCTTGATCGGGCTCTTCGCCTGGCACTGGGCCGCGCGGAACGTGGTGAAGTCATGCGTGCCGATCAGCCGCTGCGCCGCCTCGTTCATGGCGTCCACATCCAGCGGCGCGGCCACATGCCAGGCATGGGCGCGGTCCACCGTCAGCGGCGGTCGGCGGTTGTGAATGCGATAGAGATAATGGCGCGCCCTGGCGGAAAACCGGGCGTCGAAATCGTCGGCCACCTCGGCGGCCTCGATCACAGCCACGGTTTCCTTGGCCATGGCCAGCCGCGCATTGATGGCGTTCTGCACTGTGCGCGCGGTCCATTCGCGCGTCAGGTTGAAGTGGGCCACCTGCGCCAGCGCATGCACGCCGGTGTCGGTGCGTCCTGCGCCAAACAGCGTAACCGTCTCACCGGAAAAGGCCAGAATGGCGTTCTCCAGCGCGGCCTGCACCGAATGATGCGTCGCCTGACGCTGCCAGCCGAAATAGGGGCCGCCATCATATTCGATGTCGATGCGAAAACGCGCCATGGTCAGAGCCCGCCAAAGGCCGGTGCGTAGACCAGCCGTCCTGTTGTTGGTGTCTCGCCCCAAAGGGCGGCCTGCAGCGCCGCGCACTGGTAGTCGCTGTCGAAGGCGGCTGCATCCTCATGCGTGTAGCCGAAACGTCCGTAATAGGCCGGCTCGCCAAGCACGATGGAAAGCGTCTCGCCGGCAGCTCTGAGACGCCGATGCGCTTCCTCGACAAGCTGTGCGCCAATGCCCTGCCGCTGGTGCTCCGGCAGAACGGCAAGCGGCGCGAGCGCAACTGCCGGAAAGCTGTCGCCGTCACTCTCGACGGTCAAGCGCGAGAAAAGCACATGACCGCAGATCGCGCCGTCATCGGCTTCGGCCACCAGCGCCAGCACGGCGTCACCCGCCTCGTGAAGGGCCGTAACAAGCCCGGCCTCGCCATCGCCGTCAAAGGCGGCGGTCAGCAGGGCATGAACCGCATCGCGGTCGGCCTCAGTCTCCGGGCGGATGGTGATGGCGCTCATGGGAGCACGGTTCCCTTCTCGAGCTTCGCGCCGCGCAGGAAGTCCACCGCCTTCATCGGTTTGCCACCGGCGCGCTGCACTTCGCTCAGCCGCACTGCGCCATCGCCGCAGGCAATCGTCAGCGTGTCGTCCAGCGCCTCACCGGGCGCGCCTTCGCCGCTGGAAAGAACCGTGCGCAAAAGTTTCACGCGTTCCGGCTTGCTGCCGAACTGCATTTCGCACCATGCGCCGGGGAAGGGCGAGAGCCCGCGAATGTGATCGTGCACTTCCTTCGCGGGACGGGACCAGTCCACCCGCGTCTCGTCCTTGAGGATCTTTCTGGCATAGGTCGCGCCGTCTTCGGGCTGCGGCGTGAGTTCAAGCGCGCCTTTCTCAAGCGCATCCATCGCCTTCACCATCAGCGCCGCGCCTGTTTCGCGCATGGCGTCATGCAGTTCGCCGCCGGTCATGTCGGGGGTGATGGCAAGGCGCTCCGTCATGGCGACGGGGCCGGTGTCCAGCCCCTCGTCCATCTTCATCACCATCATGCCGGTTTCTGCATCGCCGGCCATGATCGCACGCTGGATCGGAGCCGCGCCGCGCCAGCGCGGCAGAAGCGACGCATGGCCGTTGAAGCAGCCAAGGCGCGTGCCTTCCAGAATGGCTTTGGGCAGCAGCAGGCCATAGGCAACGACAATCGCCGCATCCGCATTGAGTGCGCTGAATTCTGCCTGTTCTTCCTCGCTCTTCAGCGATTTCGGTGTGCGCGCCTCGATGCCCAGTTCCTCGGCGGCGCGGTGCACGGGCGATTTGGTCAGCTCAAGCCCGCGCCGTCCGGCGGGGCGCGGCGGCTGGGAGTAGACGGCCACGATTTCGTGACCGGCCCCGGCCAGCGCCTGAAGGGTGGCGACCGAGAAATCCGGTGTGCCCATGAAGATGAGACGAAGTGCCATGCCGCGTGTCCGATGCGTCCAGTAAACGAAATGAGCGCATCAGCGCCCATGCGGGTGCTTGAAGCGGATTTACCGGTTGAAGGTCAAGCCCCGCAGGCTGAAATGCCCGTATCGGTCGCGGCAGGAGAGGGGCGGCGTCAGCCGACCATGCGCGCGGGCGGCCGATCCTTGGCGAGTTTCCTGAACTTGCGCACCACCATGTCGCGCTTCAGCTTCGACAGATAGTCGATGAACAGAACGCCGTTCAGGTGGTCGATCTCGTGCTGCAGGCAGGTGGCGAGCAGGCCGTCGGCCTCCACCGTCTGCTCTTTGCCGTCGACATCGAAGTAGTTCACCGTCACACCGGCCGGGCGTTCCACCTCGGCATAGTAATCGGGAATGGAAAGGCAGCCTTCCTCATGCACGTTGCGCGCATCGGTGCTGGCCACGATTTCGGGGTTGATGACCACGAGCGGAGCCGGCTCTTCGTCCTTCTCGGCAACGTCGATCACCAGCATGCGAAGCGGCTCGCCAACCTGAATGGCGGCAAGGCCGATGCCCGGCGCGTCATACATGGTCGCCAGCATGTCGTCGGCGAATGTGCGCAACTGATCGTCAAAGCGCTCCACCGATTTGGAGGTTTCGCGCAGGATCGGGTCCGGAAGAAGAACAAGCGGTTTGATGGTCATGGCTGTCAGGTAAGCCCTGACCGGCGGAACGTCAATACACAATGCCTGTTCACGTTTTGATCTTATAATGCTATCCCGAATCCACCAGATCGCCCTGTGTCCCGTTCGGACGCGCAAAGGATGATCCAAATTATTGAGCGAGCATCGGAATAGCCGAACCCGGTTTTCACCTTTCGGTCCCATGCTTCCAACATGGCGGGATAAAGCAGATGTCCGACATTTTCGCAGCACCGGTGGCGCAGCTCGGCGCGAGCACCTTCACGCTGGGGCAGCTTTTACTGGCTGGCGGCGCTCTGCTCTTCGGTCTGATGGTCCTGCTGATCGCCGGGCTCTGGCGTGCTGCACGGGCGCGCGCGGTCGCAGCCGCGGAAGCGGCGCAACATGCCCGCGAGGCCGAGGCGCGCATGGTCGAGCTCACACGGGCGCAGGCCGAGTTGCAGGGGCGCATGGGGTCGATTGCCGAAGTGTTCGGCAACCGGCAGGCCGAGCTCACCCGCGCCCTGTCGGAGCGGCTTGATGGCATGAGCACGCGCCTTGGCCAGTCCATTAACCAGCAAACCAAGTCGACACATGAGAATCTGGCGAAGCTGCAGGAGCGGCTGGCAGTCATCGATACCGCACAGAACAACATCCAGTCGCTTGCCGGACAGGTGGTGCAGCTCCAGCAGATCCTCTCCAACAAGCAGACGCGCGGGGCGTTCGGCCAGTCGCGTATGGAGGCGATCATTGCCGACGGTCTGCCGCATGGGGCCTATGAGTTTCAGGCCACGCTTTCCAATGGCAGCCGGCCCGACTGCGTGGTGAAGATGCCCAATGACGCGCCTTCGCTGGTGATCGACGCCAAGTTTCCGCTTGAGGCGTGGAACGCCATTCGCGCCGCCTCGGAAGGCGAGGGCGGCAGTCCCGAAGCGCGCAAGGGGGCGGAGGCGGCGTTCCGGCGCGATATCGATGTGCATATCAGGGCGATTTCGGAAAAGTATCTTCTCACTGGCGAAACGCAGGACACGGCGTTCATGTTCGTGCCGTCGGAGTCGATCTTCGCCGAGATCCACGAGAATTTCGAAAACCTCGTTCAGCGCGCCCACCGCGCCCGCGTGGTGATCGTTTCCCCGTCGCTGCTCATGCTGTCGATCCAGGTGATTCAGGCAGTGCTCAAGGATGCGCGCATGCGTGAGCAGGCGCATCTGATTCAGGCCGAGGTGGTGCGGCTGATGCAGGATGTGGGCCGGCTTGATGAAAGGGTGCGCAAGCTGCAGACCCACTTCATGCAGGCCAATCGCGACATCGATCAGATCCTGACCTCGACCGACAAAGTCACCAGGCGCGGCGAGAAGATCGAGGCGCTGGAACTGGGCGCGGGTGAGGCGGAGAAACCGGCAAAGGACGACAATCGCCTTGCGCCAAAACCGCCGACCGGCGAGGGCGGTCCCGGCTCCGGCCAGCTACGCCTGCGCGTCGTGGATGAATAGTTCGAATATTTTCGAAATAAGATTGACAGTGCGGGCGCTGGGATTTAGGCGTCCGTACCATGGAACTTGAAACCGCATCCTCCCAGCTTGAAGCGCTCGGCAATCCGGTGCGGTTGCGCATCTACCGCATGCTTGTGCGTGCGGGTGGCGAGGGCATGCCCGTCGGCGGGTTGCAGGAGCGGCTTTCCATGCCCGCCTCCACCCTCTCGCATCATTGCAAGAAGCTTCTGGAAACCGGCCTCATCACGCGCGAGCGGCAGGGCACCACGCTGATCTGCCGGGCGCACTACCCGGCGATGCACGCACTGATCGGTTATCTCGTGGACGAATGCTGTGTCGAAAGCTGCCAGCCCCAGAGCTCCGGGGAAAATTGACGATGGCGCGCGCCCGGACCGCTGAGCCTGGATACAGGCGCATGATTACGGCGCTCGGCATCGCGCAGATCTGTTCCTGGGGCTCGATCTTCTACAGTTTCCCGCTCATTGCCGAAGCCATGCGCATCGAACTCGGCTGGTCGAAGCCGCTTCTTTACGGCGGTGCGACGGCGGGGCTTCTTCTGGCAGCCTTCGCCGCCTATCCGGTTGGCGCGGCCATCGACCGGGGCTATGGGCGCTGGGTCATGAGCGGCGCATCGCTGACGGCGGGGCTCCTCTATCTCCTGTGGTCGCAGGTCGACAGCATCGCCTTCTTCTATGTGGTTGTGCCGCTTCTCGGCGGGCTTCAGGCGGCAACGCTTTACGAGCCGGCCTTTGCGGTGCTGGCCCGCCGTGTCGGTGCGCTTGAGGCGCGGCGCGCCATCACCGCGCTCACCCTGTGGGGCGGCTTTGCCAGCACGGTTTTCGTGCCGCTGGTGCAATGGCTCATCGCGACGCTTGGCTGGCGCGGTGCGCTGATGGTGCTGGGCGGGATCAACGCCTTTGTGTGCGCGAGCCTCTATTTCGCGGTGATCGATCCTGCCCGCGACAGGCCGAAGGAGCCGGCAGCCGAAGGCGCGCGGCCGGTCATGAACGGGCGCGAAGCGGTGTTCTGGGCGTTTCGTCAGCCAGTGTTCTGGGCGCTGGCGCTGTTCCTGGTGCTTTACGCCGGGGTGTTCTCCAGCCTGAGCTTCCACATCTATCCGCTGCTTCTGGAGCGGGGGCTGAGTGCCGCCGAAGTGGTGAGCATCGTCGCGGTCATCGGCCCGGCGCAGGTGGCTGGCCGCATCGTGATCTGGACGTTTGCGCCCAATGCGCCCGTACGCCTCATCGGCGCTGCCATGGTCGCGGTGTTTCCGCTGGTGCTTCTGGGCTATGCTTTCGCGCCGCCGCACGTGCTTCTGATCGCGGCGATTGCAGCCGTTTACGGCGCAGCCAATGGCATGATGACCATTGTGCGCGGCCTTGCCGTTCCCGAAATGCTGAGCCGCGAGGCCTATGGCGCGATCAACGGCGCGCTCATCACGCCGTCACGCACGATCGAGGCGCTGGCCCCGCTGGGCGTCGCCGCGCTGTGGGCGGCAAGCGGCGGCTATGATCTCTATCTGATGCTCGCCTTCGCGGCCACGCTGGTTATGGTGGGGGCGTTCTGGACGGCCTCTTTCATGGCCCGTCCAAAATTTCCGAAAACGCACTAAAACGAGCGAATTCCCGCGATTTTTCCCGAATTCTCGCGAAAACGGGAAAAATCTCTGGCTGTGAAATGTCCAGAGCAATTCCAGGAAAAGCGGGCACCGGTTTTCCGTCCGGAATTGCGCAAGAACTCTAGACCGAGAAGCGGGCCGTCAACGCTTCCAGCGCCGCGGCGTCGGCTGCCGGACGCTCGCGCAGCGCTGCCACGAGGCAGGCTTCGGAACGCAGGATCACGCCATCGTCGAGCACCTTCAGGTGATTGGCGTCGAGCGTCGAGCCGGTCGAGGTGATGTCGACGATGATGTCGGCGGAACCGGCTGCCGGCGCACCTTCGGTCGCGCCGAGGCTCTCCACGATGCGGTAGACCTGAATGCCGTGCTTCTGCGAGAAGAACTGCTGCGTCAGCCGCCAGTATTTCGTGGCAATCCGCAGGCGGCGTCCGTGACGGTGGCGGAAATCGGCGGCCACATCGTCCAGATCGGCCATGGTCGCCACGTCGAACCAGACTTCCGGCACCGCAACCACCACGTCTGCCCGGCCGAAGCCCAGCCGCGCGGCGATCTCCACCTTGCGTTCCCAGTCGGGAATGGTTTCGCGCACCAGGTCTTCGCCGGTCACGCCGAGGTCGACCGTGCCGCGCTCCAGCTCACGGGCGATTTCGGATGCGGAAAGGAACGCGATCTCCACCCCGTCGACGCCTTCCAGCGTCGCGCGGTAGCTGCGGTCGTTTTCCGGCAGGTGAACGGTCAGGCCGGCCTTTTCGAGCTGCGCCAGCGCATTTTCCTTGAGGCGGCCCTTGGAGGGCAGGGCGAGGGTGATGCTCATGCCGCCGTCTCCCTGAGTGCTGCAACGCGATCGAGCCAGATGGAAAAGCCGACGCCGGGAATGGGCGTCTCTGCGCCCAGAAGCGTCAGGAGCCGGTCATAGCGTCCGCCACCGGCTAGCGGCTGCACTGCATCCGAAGCGGCGATCTCGAACACGAAACCGGTGTAGTAATCGAGCGGGCGGCCAAAGCCGGCGTCATAGGTCAGTGCGTCGAGCGGCAGGCCCTCGGCCTCGATGCGCTCGGCACGCGCTGCAAAGGTTTCGAGCGCGTCGTCGAGGATGAGCCCGTTGTCGGCGGCGAAGGCCGAAAGCCGTTCGCCGGCCTCGGCAAAGGGCACGCGCAGGGAGACGAACGCCTTGAGCGCGCTCATCGCCTCGTCCGTCAGCCGCACGCTGCGCAGCTCGGCCTTTTCGATCAGGCGGCGGGCGATCTCTTCGGGCGTGCGCCCGGCGGATGGCGAAAGGCCGGTCTCTTCCATGACCGTGCCGACATGTTCGGCAAGGGCTGCCTCATCGCCCCGCGCCACAAGACCGGCAATCGCGCGCGGCAGATTGGCCGTGCCCTGCGGGTTGGCGAGGTCGTCGAGCGCCGCCTGCAAAAGCGTCTGCGAGCCGAAGGCGCGGGTGAGGCGCATCTGCCAGCCGCGCGGCAGGCCAAGGGCCGCCAGCACCGCTTCAAACACCGCCTGATCGCCAAGCGTCACAGACAGTGTCTCGCCCGGCAGAACGCGCGCCAGAAGCGCATGCGCATCGGCCAGCGAACGCGCATCTGCTCCCGCCCGGTCGCTTGTGCCCAGATCCTCGATGCCTGCCTGAAGGAATTCCGCACCGCCTTCGCGCTGCTGGCGGAACACCTCGCCCAGATAGGCATAGCGCTGCGGCGTGGCGGCGCGCTTGTCGATGTGGTCGCGGCAGACGGGAATGGTGAATTCCGGCCTGAGGCAAAGATTGGCTCCGGTCTCGCTCTCCGTCAGGAAGATGCGGCGGCGCAGATCCTCGCCGGCCATGTCCAGAAACGGATCGGCCGGCTGGATGATGGCGATGTCGGTCAGCGCCGCATCGCGTTCTTCGAAGATCGCTACGATCTCGTCGGCGAAGTCGGGTGCACGCAGGGTCATCGGGCGATCTCCCGCCTCACGCTGCGGGCAAGGTTTTCGCCCGATATCTGGCGTCGGCGCTGCCCCTCATCCGCCTGCCGGCACCTTCTCCCCGCCTGCGGGGAGAAGGAAGATGGCCGCAAGGTTGATGTCTCCCTCTCCCCGCTGGCGGGGAGAGGGTAAGGGTGAGGGGCGAGCGCTGCGCTGCTGAAACTTGCGATGGCGGCTGTCATCACGCCGCCTCGCCAGCCTGTGCGGCGAGCATCTTGCGCACCGCGTCCACCAGTTCGTCTTCGCTGACGGTCAGCTGCGCCACGCGCGCCTCGCGCCATTCTTCATTGCTTTCGATCTCGGCGGAGAGCCGCTTGCCTTCGAGCAGATCCTTGATCTGGATCTCGCCATTGGCGCGCTCGTCCGCCCCCTGAATGATGGCGACCGGGCTGCCGCGCCGGTCGGCATATTTCAGCTGGTTGCCGAATTTCTTCCAGTTGCCCTGATACATCTCGGCGCGAATGCCGGCAGCGCGCAGCTTCTGCGTGAACTGCTGGTATTTCGCCATGGCTTCCGTGTCGCCGTCCATGACGGTGACGAGCACGGGCGGCAGTACGGGGTCCTGACCGAGCTTGCCGAGGTTCTTCAGCGCCGTCATCAGGCGCGATACGCCGATGGAGAAACCCGTTGCCGGAACCGGCTGGCCACGGAAGCGCGACACGAGCCCGTCATAACGCCCGCCACCGCCAACGGAGCCGAAGCGCACGATATCGCCCTTCTCATTGGGGATTTCGGCGGTCAGCTCGGCCTCGAAAACGGGACCGGTGTAATATTCGAGGCCACGCACGACGGAGGGGTCGATGCTGATGCGGCTCTCATCATAGCCGGCTGCGCGGCACAGGCTTTCGATCTGCGCCAGTTCGGAAGCGCCCGACTGGAAGGTCGGGTTCTCGAGACCACCGGCCTTGCCGTCGATGTAGTCGAGAACGATCTGTGCGTTTGCATCATCCAGCCCGGCACCCTTCGTGAAGTCGCCTTCGCCTTCCTTGCCGCCGTCCCAGCGACCGGGGCCGAGAAGCAGTTTCACGCCTTCCGGTCCGAACTTGTCCAGCTTGTCGATGGCGCGCAGCACGGTCAGTTTCTGGCCGTCTTCGGAAACGCCAATGGCTTCCATCACGCCGTCGAGAACCTTGCGGTTGTTGACGCGGATCACATAGTCGCCGCGCGCAATGCCCAGCGCTTCCATCACATCGGCCATCATCATGCACATCTCGGCATCGGCGGCCACGCCCGGCGCGCCCACCGTGTCGGCGTCGAACTGCATGAACTGGCGGAAACGGCCCGGTCCCGGCTTCTCGTTGCGGAACACATAACCCGCCCGGTAGGTGCGGTAGGGAAGCTGGATGTCGTTGAAATTCTCGGCCACGTGACGCGCCAGGGGGGCGGTCAGGTCGTAGCGCAGCGAAAGCCACTGCTCGTCATCGTCCTGCAGCGAGAACACGCCTTCATTGGGCCTGTCCTGATCCGGCAGGAACTTGCCCAGCGCATCGGTGTATTCGAAGATCGGGGTCTCGATCGGGTCGAAACCATAACGCTCATAGACCTCTCGGATCCGCGCGTTCATCTCTTCGACGGCGCGAATGTCGCTCGCATGGCGGTCGACAAAGCCGCGTGGGAGCCTCGCCCGGGTCTTGTCAGCCTTTTTAGCCATGTCGAAATCCGTCCGTAAAATGAAGAAAACCGCGCCCGGAAGGGGGCGCGGCTGTCCTAACCGATCATGGCCAAAGCGGCAAGGGCGGCGTCAGCCGACAATGCGCAGGTTGGAGAGTTCGTCGCCAATGGCCTTGAAGGCGTCGTCCAGATCGCCGCTGGTGGCGTTCCAGAAAAGCTTAACCGGCTTGCCATTGCCGTCCTTGCGGGTGCGCGACTCGGAGGAGCAGGTTTTGAGTGCGTCGATCTGCTTTTTTTCATTGGCGTCGGTCGCATCAAGGTCCAGTGCGACGGTCATGACCATGATTTTGTCCGACTTCGCATTCTCGCAGATCGCACTCATATGGGAGGTCATGGCTTTGGAGTAGTTGCCGTTGGAATAGTCATAGCTGCTTGCACCGGTTGCCCCATCGAAAAGGCGGCTTTTGCCAGCGCGGTTTCGCACATAGCCATAGTTCGAATAGATCGATCTGGAACCGGCCAGATCATTGCCGCCATAGCGATAATAGGAGCCCGAATAGTCCTGGGCCGACACGCTGCCGGGCGTGTAATAGGTGTTCGCGCCATCGGTCAGCACGATGACCACCTTGTCATTGCCCGTTTCGTTGTCGGGGCGGCCTTCGGAGAAGGGCGCGCGTCCCGAAACGACCCGCCAGCCCCATGCCAGCCCCTCGGTCACATTGGTCGCGCCATTGGCTTCCATCGCGTCGATGGCAGTGTAGATGGTGTTGAGCCCTGTGGTCGAGCCCACATCGGTCAGCGCCGTGATGGGCTTGGTGCTGCAGCTTGCATTCGGCCCTTCGTCCATGCCCATGGCGCGGGTTTCATATGTGTCGTCATAGTATTTCGGCATATAGGCCTGATCATAGGCCGCGCTGGTGGAGCCGCTGGTGAAGTCACCCCACCAGTTGTTGTTTGCCGGGCGACGGTTGCCGTCTGTCTTGTCTGTTTCGTCCGGTGCGAACATGGGCACGAAAAGCGTTTCGGGCCTCGTGCGGTCGGCTGGAGCATCGTTGATGTTGAGCGGATAGGGCCGCATCTCCACGCACCCGCCCCAGCTGGCGAACGAACCATGCGTGCGGGTCGTTTTCTCCACCCAGCCATACCGTCTGCACGAGCCGTCACTGTAGAAGCGGGTGCATTCATAGGCCCAGTCCGTTGATGTGCTGGTAACGCGCTTGATGTCGTCGTAAAGCGTGAAACGGGTGACCTTCTGGCCGGCTTCAGCGCCCCAGTTTTCGCCGCGCTTGTAATAAATGCCGTTGCTCTGTTCGACGCGCTTTTCCGCATCGAACGCAGCCATCGTTGACCAGTCGAAATTCTCGTGATGGATCGGCGAGCGGCCGTCCGTGTCCATCCATGTGGCGGTTGCGTTGTCCGGGCCGACATTGACCGAAGCGGCGAAGGGCACGACGCCGAACTGAACCGGCTTTTGCACCTGCTTCATCTGCGCGCCTTCCTTTGCGATGGTCTTGACCAGTTCCTTGGCGGCGCTTTTCAGGATGGCGAGGCGTTTTTCGGAGGAGCCGGTGCCGGTGTAGCCCATGGAGCCGGAGTTATCGAGCACGAGTGCGACTTCCAGCGTGTTCTTGAGCCGAACCTCGCTCTGGGCCTTGAAGTCGATCTTCGTGTCGCCGCCCGGGTTTTCTCCGCGCAGCTTCTGAAACACGGGATAGAAGATCGGCGCGTATTTGAGCTGCGCCTCCAGCTTCAGCGTCCCGCCGCCAGTGTTCTGGTTCGGCAGGGTGATCAGGAGTGTCGCGTTTTCGGGTTTCACGCCGCCGAGGTTGGCCTCGAAGAAATCCTGCGCATAGGCCTCGGCCTCGGCGTCGGTCGCGCCCTGCGTCAGATATCGGGCCGTGGCGATGCCCGCAGCGTCGAGCGCGTTGAGCGTCATCTGTCGCTGGCGGGAAACCTGGCTGTAGTCGATTGCGAGCGCGGTCACACCCATGATCGGCGCCATCATCAGCGCCGTCATCATGGCGAAATTGCCGCGACGGTCATGCACGAAATTCCTGAGCATTTGTGCCACCCCAAGTTACAGTGCTGGCTAAACATCCACGTAGAGTGATTAACCGGTCGTAACTGGTGCGATCGCGTTGGTTTTTGTGGTTCCCGGCAGGTTAACCGCACTGTTCGAATGTGTGACAGTTCCGGGGTGCGGTGATAAAACCGGGTGACAGTGAAGCCCGCATCCGATAATTCCGGGCCTGCGCTTTTCTCACCGGACCTCCCAATGCTTGAGACGAACATTTCCCCCATGCCGCAAGCACCCCAGATTATCGACACGCTCGACCGCCTTACCGGCTCTTACGATGCCGTTCTCTGCGACGTCTGGGGCGTGATCCACAACGGCGTTTCCATTTTTCCCGAAGCGTGCGCCGCGTTATCGCGGGCGCGGGCCGCCGGCAAGGCGGTGGTGCTGATCACCAATTCGCCGCGGCCGCATCAGGGCGTTGAAGAGCAGCTTGGCGTGCTCGGCGTTCCCGATGACGCGTGGGACCGGGTGGTGACGTCCGGCGATGTGACGCGCGATCTGATCCGCAGCGCCCCGCGCCGGCTTTTTTACATCGGGCCTGACCGCGATCATGCGATCTTTGACGGGATCGACGTGGAGCTGGTCGAGGATTTCGAGGCGTCCGGCGTCGTTTGCACGGGCCTTTTCGACGATGAGAACGAGACGCCTGAAGATTATGCGCAGATGCTCGAGCGCCTGCGGATGCGCGATCTGCCTTTCATCTGCGCCAATCCCGACATCATTGTCGAGCGTGGCGACCGGCTCATCTGGTGCGCTGGCGCGCTGGCGCGCGATTACGGTCTTCTTGGCGGACGCACGCTGATTGCGGGCAAGCCGCATCGCCCGATCTATGAGGCTGCGTTCAAGGCGGCGGGCGAGATCATGGGACGTGAGCTTGAACGCGACAAGGCGCTGGCCATTGGCGATGGCGTGCTGACCGACGTGAAGGGCGCGGATCAGTATGGCATCGACGTGCTGTTCGTTACCGACGGCATTCATGCGCGCGAATATGGCAATGGCCAGGGACCGGAGGCCGAGCGCCTCGCCGCGTTCCTGGAAACCCATGGCCACAATCCCGTCGCGGCCATTCCACGGCTCAAATAGCAGGGTTTGCGCGTGGCCGGTCCGATCGAACGCATTGCCGATGTGAAAGGCCTGCCCGCCGCGCTGCGCGGCGGGGTGGTGGCCATTGGCAATTTCGATGGCGTGCATCGCGGGCACCAGTCGGTGCTTGAGCCTGCGCTGGAGATCGCCGCGCGTGAAAACGTGCCGGCGCTGGTGCTCACTTTCGAGCCGCATCCGCGCCAGGTGTTTCGACCGGACGTTCCGCTCTTTCGCCTCACGCCCGCGCCGATGAAAGCGCGGCTTCTGGGCGCGCTGGGCTTTGACGCCGTGGTCGAGCAGGCGTTCGACCGTGCCTTTTCCGGCCTGTCGCCGCAGGATTTTGTCAAAACGGTTCTGGTCGACGGGCTCGGCATATCGCATGTGGTGACGGGCTTCGATTTCCATTTTGGCAAGAACCGCAGCGGCACGCCGGCGGTGCTGGCCGAGGCCGGACGGGACAATGGTTTTGGCGTCACGGTTGTCGACGCCTATTCCGACGAGGGCGGGGCGGTCATTTCATCAAGCCGCATCCGTGGCCTTCTGGCCGGGGGCGAGGTGGCGGAGGCTGCCGGGCTTCTGGGCTATCGCTTTACGGTGGAGGCAGAGGTGACCGGCGGGCAGAAGCTTGGCCGCACGCTGGGCTTTCCCACCGCCAATATGGCGCTCTCGCCGGATGCGGAGCTGCGCCACGGCATCTATGCGGTGCGGTTTCGCCGCGCCGATGGCAGCCTGCACAATGGGGTGGCGAGTTTTGGCCGCCGCCCGACGGTGACCGAGGATGGCGCGCCGTTGCTCGAAACCTTCCTGTTCGATTTCGACGGCGATCTTTACGGCGAAACCTGTTCGGTCTCGCTGTTCGGCTTTCTGCGCGGCGAGGTGAAGTTTGACGGGCTTGATCCGCTGATCGCGCAGATGAAGCGCGACGAGGCGGAAGCGCGCGCATTGCTTGGCGATGTCAAACCCCATGGGCCGCTCGATCTGGCGCTGGCGTTCGAGGGGCTGGCCGGCTGACGCCAATCGCCTCTTTATTCTTCGGCCCGCCTCGGCTAAAAGCCGTTCCCATGATGACACGCGCCGGTTTCATACCGATTGCCATACGAATTATTGGCCCGGCCTTCCGTGCGGCCTGAGCGTCGCGGAAGGTCCGGGGTTTGTCGCGCGTCAAACGCGCTTTTTCCGTTTTACGATAATGGCTATGGCGAAGCCCTTCGCTGCTTTGCCCATCTCATGGCGAGACAATGACCGAGACGTCCGAAAAGATCGATTATTCCAAAACCCTCAACCTGCCGCAGACCGAGTTTCCGATGCGCGCCGGCCTTCCCAAGAAGGAGCCGCAGCTCGTTGAGCGCTGGCAGGACATGGACCTTTACCGCCTGCTGCGCGAGGATGCCGCCGGGCGTCCGAAATTCGTGCTGCATGACGGCCCGCCCTACGCCAATGGCAACATCCATATCGGCCATGCGCTGAACAAGGTTCTCAAGGACATCATCACGCGCTCCTTCCAGATGCGCGGATATGATTCCAACTATGTGCCCGGCTGGGACTGCCACGGTCTGCCGATCGAATGGAAGATCGAGGAACAGTATCGCGCCAAGGGCAAGAACAAGGACGAGGTTCCGGTCAACGAGTTCCGTCAGGAGTGCCGTGACTTCGCCGCCAACTGGATCCAGGTCCAGTCGGATGAGTTCCTCCGGCTGGGCATTGAGGGCGATTTCAAGAAGCCCTACAAGACGATGGACTTCCACGCCGAAGCGCGGATTGCCGGCGAGCTTCTGAAATTCGCCATGTCGGGCCAGCTCTATCGCGGCTCCAAGCCGGTGATGTGGTCGGTGGTCGAGCGCACGGCGCTGGCCGAGGCCGAGGTCGAGTATCACGATCACGAAAGCGACACGATCTGGGTGAAATTCCCGCTGGTCGATGGCGCTGCGGATCTTGAAGGCGCATGCGTTGTCATCTGGACCACCACGCCCTGGACGATCCCGGGCAACCGCGCCGTCTCCTATTCGTCGCGCATCTCCTATGGCCTTTACGAGGTCACGGGTGCGGAGAACGATTTCGGGCCGCAGGCCGGCGAAAAGCTGATCTTTGCCGATGCGCTGGCGGAAGAGTCGTTTGCCAAGGCGAAGCTTGAGTACAAGCGCCTGCGCGATGTGTCGGCTGCCGAACTTGGCGCGATGGTCTGCGCGCATCCGCTCAAGGGCGTTGGCGGCGGTTACGAGTTCACGGTTCCGCTTCTGCCGGGTGATCACGTGACCGACGATGCGGGTACGGGCTTCGTGCACACCGCGCCCGGCCATGGCCGCGAGGACTTTGACGCCTGGATGGATTCGGCTCGCGACCTGCAGGCGCGCGGCATCGACCCGGCGATCCCCTTCACCGTGGACGACGCCGGCTACTTCACCAAGGATGCGCCGGGCTTTGGTCCCGACCGCGAAGGCGGTCCGGCCCGCGTCATCGACGACAAGGGCAAGAAGGGCGACGCCAACAAGGCGGTCATCGAAGCGCTGATCGGCAAGAACATGCTGTTCGCGCGCGGGCGGCTAAAACACTCCTATCCGCATTCCTGGCGCTCCAAGAAGCCGGTCATCTTCCGCAACACGCCGCAGTGGTTCGTCTATATGGACAAGGATCTGGGCGATGCATCGACGTTGCGTTCGCGCGCGCTGAAGGCCATCGACGAGACCCGTTTCGTGCCTTCTGCCGGTCAGGCGCGCCTGCGCGCCATGATCGCCGACCGTCCCGACTGGGTGCTGTCGCGCCAGCGCGCCTGGGGCGTGCCGATCTGCGTGTTCGCCGATGAAGACGGCAATGTGCTGAAGGACGAGGCCGTCAACCAGCGCATTCTCGACGCCTTCGAGGCCGAGGGCGCGGATGCATGGTTTGCCGAAGGCGCACGCGAGCGCTTCCTCGGCGCGCGCGCCGGCGAGCCCTGGAAGCAGGTGATGGACATTCTGGATGTGTGGTTCGATTCCGGTTCCACGCACACTTTCACGCTGGAAGACCGGCCGGACCTGAAATGGCCCGCCGATGTCTATCTGGAAGGGTCCGACCAGCATCGTGGCTGGTTCCACTCCTCGCTTCTGGAAAGCTGCGCGACGCGGGGCAGGGCGCCTTACGACACGGTCATCACCCATGGCTTCACCATGGCCGAGGACGGCCGCAAGATGTCGAAGTCGCTGGGCAACACCGTGGTGCCGCAGGACATCATGAACCAGTCGGGCGCAGACATTCTGCGTCTGTGGGTCGCCACGACCGATTACTGGGAAGACCAGCGCCTCGGCAAATCGGTCATCCAGACCAATGTTGACGCCTATCGCAAGCTCAGGAACACAACCCGCTGGATGCTGGGCACGCTCGCCCACGACACGGGCGAGGATGTGCCTTTCGCCGACATGCCGGAGCTGGAGCGCCTGATGCTCCACCGCCTCGCCGAACTCGACCAGGTGGTGCGCAAGGGCTACGACAATTTCGACTTCAAGCGCATCATCCGCTCATTGCTCGACTTCATGGTCGTGGAACTGTCGGCGTTCTACTTCGACGTTCGCAAGGACGCGCTTTACTGCGATGCGCCGTCGAGCGTGCGCCGCAAGGCGTCGCTTCAGGTGGTCCGCACGCTGTTCGACTGCCTCGTCACCTGGCTTGCGCCGATGCTGCCCTTCACCATGGAAGAGGCATGGCTTGAGCGTCATCCCGATGCGCGCTCCGTTCATCTGGAGCAGTTCCCGGCGATTTCGCAGGATTGGCGCGACGATGCGCTGGCCGAGAAATGGCGCAAGATCCGCCAGGTGCGTCGTGTCGTGACGGGCGCGCTCGAGATCGAACGCAAGGAAAAGACCATCGGCTCCTCGCTGGAGGCCGCTCCGGTCGTCTATGTGAACGATGAGGGCCTGCAGCAGGCCATCGCCGACCGCGACATGGCCGACATCTGCATCACCAGCGGCATCGACGTGCGGCACGAAGCGCCGCCGGCCGATGCGTTCACGCTTGAAGATGTGCCGGGTGTCGGCGTTGTCTTCGCGCGGGCCGGTGGAGAGAAATGCGCGCGCTCCTGGCGCTACACGGACGATGTGGGCTCCGATCCCGCATTCCCGGAAGTGTCGGCGCGCGATGCGGCTGCGCTGCATGAACTGCAGGCGCTTGGCCGCCTCTAGGCGGGCAGGCGTTCGCGGATACGGGGGAAGCTTCGGCGCTGCCGATTGCTTCCCGCGGTCGCCTTCGCTACAAATGCCGCCGGGTAGGGACGCCACGTTGTCGCCGGATTCATGGGCGACACGCGGAGACTGAATACCCCGACGGTCTGGAACAATGGACGACAAGCAGATTGCCAAGCCCGAGCGGCGGCACTCTGGGAGAGAGGTGGCAGTGAAGAGAACGGAAACCACAACGTCACGGCCTTCCGTGCGCGCGGTTGCGGCTTCGGGCGCGCTGTGCCTTTCGGCTGTCCTTTTGTCCGGCTGCATGGGGTCTCCGACCTATGGCACCGACAAAACGGCCGACCAGCAGCTTATCGAGGATGTGACGGGTGTTCTCTCTCTTGGTCCGCGTGACAGGGAGAAGATCGAATACAAGCCGCGCGCCGGCATCGTGATGCCGTCCTCCACCGAGGTTCTGCCGCCGCCGCAGGAAAACGTGGCTTCGACATCGAACCCGGCATGGCCCGAATCGCCGGAAGAGCGGCTTGCCCGCATCCGCGCCGAAGCCACCGAGAACCAGGACAACCGCTTCTACAAGTCGCCCGTCGAGCGCGACATTGGCGTGAACGCGCGTAGCGATGACGGTTTCATCAATCCCGAAGTCGCCAAGAAGCAGCGCGAGGAATATTTCAAGCGCCGCGCCGCATCCGTCTCCGCACAGGGCACGCCGACGCAGCGCCGCTATCTGAGCGAGCCGCCGACGACCTATCGCCAGCCGGCAGAGACCGCGCCGACAGGCGTGCTGGGTGACGATGAGGCCAAGAAGGCCCGTGAAGCCAAGAAGGCCGCACAGAAGGGCGGCGGCGGATTCGACCTGGGCCGTCTCTGGCCCTGGGGCGGCTGATCATCGCCGAATGATCATTGCCGAATGATCATCGATTGAGACACAGCGGGCCATGGCCCGCTGTTTTCGTCAGCAGGCTGGTTGCGTTCAACGCTGCTTTTTGAAGAAGCTCTTGAGCATTTCGGCCGCGTCGGCTTCGCCGATGCCGGGATAGACATCCGGCGCGTGATGGCAGGTGGGAAGCGTGTAGAAGCGCGCACCGCTGGTCACGGCACCGCCTTTCTCATCGCTCGCGCCGAAATAGAGGCGGCGGATGCGGGCGAACGAGATTGCGCCGGCGCACATGGCGCAGGGTTCCAGCGTCACGTAAAGATCAGCGCCGGTCAGGCGCTCGGAACCGAGTTTTTCGCAGGCCTCGCGAATGGCGACGATTTCTGCATGGGCGGTGGGATCGTTGCATTCGCGGGTGCGGTTGCCGGCGCGGGCGATGATCGCACCGTCATGGACAATCACTGCGCCGACCGGCACTTCGCCGCGTTCTGCGGCAAGCCGCGCCTCTTCGAGGGCGGCGTCCATGAAGCCGGTGTAGTTCGCTTTCGTCGGTCTGCTCAATCTTTTTGCTCGCAAGTGGCACTGCGACTTGATACCTAGCCGCCTCTATAGCATCGGGTACAAAATCGGAATCGATTTTCGCGCCGTGCGATCTCTGATTTAATTTACTGGAGCGTTTCCGCCGCATAGTGCGTATTGCGGAGACCCAGGGCAAAAGGCCATCATGACGAACGACCGATCCAAAGACACGAACCGGCCCCAAGATACAAGCCGGCCCCAAGATACAAACCGGGAAGACAAGCCGCAGAAATCCGCTCACCAGAAGGACGCGGCCCCGCAGGACGCTGACAGGGCTGGCACCGAGCGCATCGCCAAGCGGCTGGCGCGCGCGGGCGTTGCCTCGCGCCGCGACGCCGAGGCGATCATCGAGGCCGGTCGTGTTTCGGTGAACGGAAAGGTGCTGACGACGCCCGCATTCAATGTCGGGGATTCCGATCGCATCCTGCTGGATGGCGAGCCGCTGCCGGCAGTCGAGCGCACGCGCCTCTTCCTGTTCCATAAGCCGGGCGGTGTCGTCACCACCAACCGCGACCCCGAGGGCCGCAAGACCATTTTCGACACGCTGCCCGAAGGGCTCCCGCGTCTGATCACGGTCGGCCGTCTGGACATCAACACCGAGGGCCTTCTGGTTCTGACCAATGATGGTGGTCTGGCCCGCGCGCTGGAACTGCCCGAAACGGGCTGGCTGCGCCGCTACCGCGTGCGCGTGCACGGCAAGGTCGATGCGACTGCGCTTGAAGGCCTGAAGGACGGCATTGCCGTTGATGGGGTGTTCTACGGCGCGATCGAGGCTTCGCTCGACCGCGAGCAGGGCAGCAATGCCTGGCTGACGCTGGGCCTTCGCGAAGGCAAGAACCGTGAGGTCAAGAACGTGCTTGGCGCGCTGGGCCTTGAGGTCACGCGCCTGATCCGCATTTCCTACGGCCCCTTCCAGCTTGGTGCGCTGGCCGAAGGCGAGGTGCAGGAAGTGAAGGGCCGCACCCTGCGCGAGCAGCTTGGCGAGCGTCTGGTCGAGAAGGCCGGTGCGAATTTCGATGCGCCCATCACCACCCCGTTCTCCAACAAGCCGGTGCGCGCAGGATACAAGCAGCGCGAGGCCGAGGCCGAGGAGAAGCAGGCCGGTCGTGAACGCGATGGCGGCAAGATCTTCATCAAGAACCGCAAGCGCGACCGCGAAGACAAGCGCGAGGCCGCCCGTGACCGTCTGCAGACGCGTCCGGCCCGCCGCGAGGAAGAGCGCGGTCCGCGCCAGAACCGTGGCAGCCATGTCTGGATGGCGCCCGGCGCACGGCCGCTGAGCAAGAAGAAACAGGCCGAGGCGGAAGCCGCCGGCGATCAGCCGATGAAGCGCGGCCCGAAGCCGGGCGGCGCAGAGCGCGGCGGCAAGCCTTTCCGCCCGCGCGGCGACAAGCCTTACGGTCAGGGCCGCCCGGAGCGTGACGAACGTTCGGGTGGCGGTGACAGGCCGCGTTTCTCCCGCGGCGGCAAACCATCCGGCGAGGGACGTGGCGACCGCGAGGACAGGCCTTTCCGTCCGCGCGGCGACAAGCCTTACGGTCAGGGTCGCCCGGATCGTGACGAGCGTTCGGGTGGCAGCGACAAGCCGCGTTTCTCCCGCGGCGGCAAACCATCCGGCGAGGGACGTGGCGACCGCGAGGACAGGCCTTTCCGTCCGCGCGGCGACAAGCCTTACGGTCAGGGTCGCCCGGATCGTGACGAGCGTTCGGGTGGCAGCGACAGGCCGCGTTTTTCCCGTGGCGGCAAACCGTCGGGCGAGGGACGTGGCGACCGCGAGGACAGGCCTTTTCGTCCACGCAGCGACAAGCCTTACGGACAGGGCCGTCCGGATCGTGACGAGCGCTCCGGCGGCAATGACAGGCCGCGCTTCTCGCGGGACGGAAAACCGTCCGGTGAAGGACGCGGGGACCGTCAGGACAGGCCCTTCCGCTCGCGCGATGATCGTCCCGCATCGGGCGACAAGCCGCGTTTCGCAAAGGGCGGCAAGCCTGGTGGCAAGAGCTTTGGAAAACCGGGCGGCAAGCCGGGAGCGGGAAAATCCTTTGGCAAACCCGGAGCAGGCAAGCCGGGTGGCGCGCCGCGTCCGGGCAAGGGGCGTCCTGCGGGCAAGAAGCCGGGCCGGGACAGCTAGGCCATGCGGATTGTGGGTGGAGAGTTTCGCGGCCGCAATCTGGTGACGCCCGCTTCGGACGCCATTCGGCCGACGACGGACCGCACACGGCAGGCGCTGTTCAACATTCTTGAGCACCGTTATGCGGACCGCATTGAGGATGCGCGTGTTCTCGACCTCTTCGCCGGCACGGGCGCGCTCGGGCTGGAAGCGCTTTCGCGGGGGCGTCATTTGCCCTTTTCGTGGAAGAAGCGGCAGCAGCGCGCGCCCTGATCCGCACAAATGTCGAGAATCTTGGCCTTCAGGGCCGCAGCAAGATCTTTCGCCGTGATGCAACGCGTCTCGGCGAGGTGGGAACCATGCTGCCATTCGACCTCGTTCTGGCCGATCCGCCCTATGGCAAAGGCTTTGGAGAACAGGCGCTTGCAGCGGCCCGTTCAGGCGGTTGGCTGAAGCCCGAAGCGCTGATCATGGTCGAGGAAGCAGCGGGTTCTCCCTTCCAGCCGCCGGAGGGATTCCGCCTTATCGAGCGGCGTGAATATGGCACCTCCTGTGCGAGCTTTGTCGAGCTCGCCTGAGTTTCGTCACTTTTGCACCGATAGCTTTGCCCAGTTATGAGCTCGTGCCATTGTGCGCGGGCACACCAGAAACAAACAGGGCTTGTCCATGAAAAATCCCATCGCGGGTGTCGCGCGTCATGCGGCATTCGCAGTTATCGTTGCAGTTGCAGCGCCGTCCATAGCCATCGCGCAGGAAGCCAAGGACGACACTGCCGTTTCCAGTTTCACCCTAGAGAACGGCCTCGAAGTTGTTGTGATCCCGGATCACCGGGCACCTGTCGCCACCCATATGCTGTGGTACAAGGTTGGCAGCGCCGATGAGGACCCGGGAAAATCGGGCATTGCCCATTTCTTTGAACATTTGATGTTCAAGGGCACGAGCACCTATCCTTCGGGCGAGTTCTCCGACGCCATCGCTGCGGTCGGCGGCAATGAGAACGCCTTCACATCCTACGATTTCACGGCCTATTATCAGCAGGTCGCCCCCTCGGAACTGCCGGAAATGATGCAGTTTGAGGCGGATCGCATGCGCAATCTGGTGCTTTCGGATGAAAACATCGAAACCGAGCGCAAGGTGGTTCTCGAAGAACGCCACCAGCGCGTCGACAATGTGCCGTCCTCAATCCTGTCGGAAGAGCTGAACGCCACGCTCTACCAGAACCACCCTTACGGAATTCCGGTGATCGGCTGGCAGCAGGAAATCGAGGGTCTGACCCATGACGACCTGAAGAGCTTCTACGACCGCTTCTACACGCCCAACAACGCCGTTCTGGTGGTCGCCGGCGATGTGGACCCGGAGAACGTGCGCGAGATGGCCGAGGAAACCTACGGCAAGATCGCGCGCGGGCCGGACCTTGCGCCGCGTGCGCGCCCCATGGAGCCGGTGCAGAAGACCGCACGCGAAGTGTCGCTGCGCGATCCGCGCGTGAGCGTGCCGAACCTTTCGATCAACTGGTTCGTTCCCTCCTACCGGACCGCCGAGAAGGGCGAGTTCGAGGCCGTGGCCATTCTCTCGGAAATCCTGGGCGAGGGGCTGCGCAGCCGTCTCTATCAGGAACTCGTGGTCAAGCAGGGTGTCGCGGCAAGCGCCGGCAGCTATCTGCAGGGCTCGGCCTATGACTATTCCGCGCTCGTTCTCTACGGCCAGCCGCGTGGCGACGCGGATCTGGCGACCGTCGAGAAGGCGATCATCGCGCAGATCGAGAAGATCAAGAATGAGGGTGTAACCCAGGAAGAACTCGACACGGCGCGCACCAAGATCCAGCGCGACCAGATCTTCCTGCGCGACAGCCAGGTGCGCAGCGCAAACCTGTTCGGCGCGGTGCTGACCACCGGCGGAACGGTCGAGGACGTTACGAGCCTGCCCGAGCGGCTTGACGCCGTGACGGTGGAAGACGTGAAGGCTGCGGCCGAGCGCTATCTGGACCTTGACCGTGCGGTCAAAGGCTATCTCCTTCCCGAAGGGGAAGAGCGTTCATGAGCCAGACATTGAATTTCATACCGGGTGCTTTCATGCGCAGTTTTTTCAAGGCCGGAACGCTGCTGGCCCTTATTCTTGTTGCCGGGCCTGTTCAGGCAGCGGTGAAAATCCAGGAGGTTTCCTCCGAAAAGGGCGTTGAGGCGTGGCTGGTCGAGGACCATTCGCTGCCGATCATCACCATGCAGTTCTCGTTCGACAGCGGTGCTGCGCAGGATCCGGACGGCAAGGCCGGTCTGGCGAACCTGATGACGGGCCTGTTCGATGAAGGTGCGGGCGACCTCGATTCCGACGCCTTCCAGACGAAGATGGAAGAACTCGGCGCGGAAATGTCGTTCAACGCGAGCTCCGACGCCATCTCCGGCCAGGTGCGGATGCTCTCGGAAAACAGCGATGAGGTGCTTGATCTCGTGCGTCTGGCGGTGACCAGCCCGCGTTTCGACATCGACCCGGTGGAGCGCATCCGCAGCCAGATCGCCGTTGGCATTCGCGCCGACGAGCGCAATCCGAGCAAGCAGGGCGGGGAAGCGCTGGCCAAGGCGCTTTATGGCGATCACCCCTATGCGCGTTCGACGGAAGGCACGCTGGAAACACTTGCCAGCATCACGCCGGAAGACCTGAAGGCGTTCCACAAACGCGTCTTTGGCCGCTCCAACCTCACCATCGGCGTTGTCGGTGACATTGACGCCGAGCGTCTGGCCGCCGTGCTCGACACGGTGTTCGGCGCGCTGCCGGAAGAGGCGGAGCTGCAGGTCGTGGAAGACATCGAGCCGAAGCTCGGTCAGGAAGTCCGCGTCGACTATCCCCTGCCGCAGACCACGCTGCGTCTCGTCTATCCCGGCATCGAGCGGGACGATCCGGAGTTCTTCTCCGCCTATCTGATGAACCAGATCCTCGGCGGCGGCGTGTTCTCTTCGCGTCTGTTCCAGGAAGTGCGCGAGAAGCGCGGTCTTGCCTATGGCGCATCGTCCTATCTGATGAGCCGCGACCACGCCCAGTCTCTGGCGATCCAGACGGCCACCAGCTCCGAGAAGGCGGATGAAACGCTTGCGGTGATGGAAGAGGTGATCGCGGGTCTGCGCGATGAAGGCCCGACCCAGGAAGAGCTCGACACCGCCAAGACCTATGTGATCGGTTCCTATGCGATCAACAATCTGGACTCCTCCACGGCGATTGCCCGCACGCTTGTCGGCCTGCAGGAGGATGATCTGGGTGTTGATTATATCGAGCGCCGTGCCGATCTTATCAACGCGGTAACACTGGATGACGTAAAGGAGGCGGCAACACGCCTCCTGACGCAGAAGCCAGCGCTTCTCGTGGTTGGACCGGCGAAGCAAGGCGGAGAGTAAGCGATGGAAACGGCGGTGACGAAAGGCAGGACAGGCGGCGAGGGAAGCGGCAGCGGGCCGACTTTCGCGCTGGCGCTCGGTGGTGGTGGCGCACGCGGCCTGTCGCATCTTCATGTTATCGAAACGCTCGATGAACTGGGGATCAAGCCGACCGTCATCGCCGGTTCCTCCATCGGAGCGCTGATGGGCGCGGGCTTTGCCGCCGGCATGCGCGGCACAGACATCCATGCCCATGCGCGCGCGATCCTGAGCAGCCGCACGGAAGTCGCCAGCCGCCTGTGGAAGGCGCGGCCCGGCAATTTCGCCGAGATGATGGAAGGCGGGTTCCGCGTCGGTCAGTTCAATGCCGAACGCATCATCCGCGCCTTCCTGCCGCCTGAGGTGCCGGAGACCTTCGAGGAGCTGGCAATCCCGCTCAAGGTCACCGCGACGGACTACTTTGGCCATTCTCTGGTCGTTCTGGATCAAGGTCCGCTGGTGGAGGCGCTGGCCGCTTCCGCCGCCATTCCCGCCGTCTTCCGCCCGATCGAGCGCAACAAGCGCACCCTGATCGATGGCGGCATCTACAATCCGGTTCCGTTCGACCTGATCGATGGCGAGGCCGATATTCTGATCGCCGTGGATGTGGTGGGCTCACCGTCCGATACGGGCGGCAAGCCGCCGACCTCCATCGAGCTCATGTTCGGTGCGAGCCAGCTGATGATGATGTCGATCATCGCGATGAAGCTGGAACACGGGCGGCCCGACATTCTCATCCGTCCGCCGGTTTCGCGGTTCCGGGTGCTTGATTTCATGAAGGTCGAGGCCATTCTCGGTGAAACAGAGCGCATTCGGGATGAATTGAAGCGGGCGGTTGAGGCCGCCGTTGCGAATTTCGAGAAAGCGCGGGCATAGCCAGACCGCTGGCCGTCTTTGGCTGGGTGATTACGCGGTTGTGACGATCCGGCATGGATCCTCGGGTCAAGCCCGAGGATGACGAGTGTGTTTTGCCGCTTGTACGCAACCGGATTCGAACGGGACTGGGCACCATCCCCCGTCGTCATCCCCGGGCTTGACCCGGGGATCCATGCCTGAGCATCCGGACAGCTCCGGCAACGCTCCTTGGCATCATGCGTGAAGGCAGACAGGGCCTCATCGCGGCCCTGTTCTGTTATGCGGACTGTTCGCTGTCGTGATCGAGGCGCTGGCTTTCCCGCTTGGGCTTTACAAGCGGTTCGGGCGTGACCGGGCGAACCCGCATCTTGTCGTTGCCGGCATAGATGCCCTTGACTGCCTGGATCGCCAGACGCTCGTCGTCGCGCCGGCGCACATCCTCGACGATTTCACTGGCGATCTCTTCGCTCGTGCCGAGCGCCTGCAGCGTCTTGCCGCCGAAGATCAGCGCCGATTCCACCGTTTCGCGTAACTCGTACTCGACATCGCGCTCGCGCAGCGAGAGCGTGTGGGCACGGTCATAGGAGCGCACGAAGAGCCGCACATGCGGGAACTCCGCGCGGATCAGGTTGACGATGTGGTCGGTGGACGCCGCGCCATTGGTGCAGACGGCCACGATCTTTGCATGGCGGATGCCGGCGGCTTCCAGAACTTCCTTGCGCCGTCCGTCGCCGAAATAGATGCGGAAGCCGAACCGCGCCGCTGCACGCACGCGGTCTGCCGAATGATCGATGATGGTTACGTCCGTGCCGCCCGAAAGAAGCACCTGCGAGACCATCTGCCCGAAACGGGAGAAACCGATCATCATGACGCCGGCACCTGCGCCTTCGAAGTCCTCGTCCATCTCCTCGTCGGGTTCATTGCGCACCAGCATTTCGCCGATCCGCACCGAAAGCGGCGTCAGCGCCATGGAAACGGTGACAATGGCGATGAGCAGCGAGGCCATGGCCTGGGGAAAGATGAAGGCGGCGGCGGCGGCGGTGAAAAGCACGAAGCCGAACTCGCCGCCCTGCGGCAGAAGGGCTGCCACGCGCAACGCGTCATTGTGCTGGCAGCTGAATGCCCGGCTGATCGCATAAAGAACGACCGCCTTGACCAGCATGAGGATGGGCACCGCGATGAGGATCGAGAGCCAGTTGTCGATGACGATGCCGAGGTCGAGCGAGAGGCCGATGGCCATGAAGAATAGGCCGAGCAGAATGCCGCGGAACGGCTCGATATTGGCTTCCAGCTCATGCCGGAAGGAGGACTCGGCCAGAAGAACGCCGGCGATGAATGCGCCGAGCGCCATGGAAAGGCCGGCAACCTCCATCAGGGCGGCGGCACCAAGAACCACGAGGAGAGCGGCCGCAATCATCACTTCCTTCGCGCCGGTGTTGGCGATCACGCGGAAGAGCGGGTTGAGCAGGTAGCGACCGGCCAGAACCAGTCCGAGAACGCTTGCGAGCGCGATCCCAAACCGTTCGAGGCTGATGGCGTCCGCGCCTTCGGCACCCGGCGAAAGCAGCGGGATCAGCGCCAGAAGCGGGGCAATGGCGAGATCCTGAAACAGCAGGATGGAGAAGGCCGTCTGCCCGTAGCGGCTGTTCAGCGACCCTTGAGATTCCAGTGTCTGAACGGAAAAGGCCGTGGAGGAGAGCGCCAGACCGAAGCCGATGACAAAGGCCGCGCCATAGGAAAGGTCGGTCAGGAGCATTGCGATCATCGCCAGCGCCACACCGGTGACTGACACCTGGATCAGGCCCATGCCGAAAATGCTTCGCCGCATCGCCCACAATCGCGCGGGCTTCAGCTCAAGCCCGATGATGAAGAGCAGGAAGACGACGCCGAGCTCCGCCACATGCAGAAGCTCCTTTCCATCCGAGATCAGGAGCAGGACCGGGCCGATTGCAATGCCGGCTGCCAGATAGCCGAGGATCGTGCCCAGACCGATGCGCGCGAACAAAGGCGCTGCAATCACGGCTCCACCCAGAAGAAGAAGGGGTTCGTAGTAGAGCGGTGCGGCGGCTTCGACGGCCATGGATACTCCGGATTCTGTTTGGAAATTCAGCTTACCATTGCACATATGGCCCGCGAACCATAAATGAAACAAATAGATATTCCCCTTTCGCCACGTTTTTCCATTCGGGATCGCAATGACAGACAAGAACGAAAAGCAGCAGCTGGCCGACCGCGTCGCTGCCCTTGTGGAGGCCGCCACGAAAGCCGGTGCGGATGCATCGGATGCGGTGGTCATGCGCGCCCGTTCCAAGAGCGTTTCGGTGCGCCTGGGCAAGGTGGAAGGCACCGAGGCTTCCGAAAGCGATGACATGTCGCTACGGGTTTTCGTTGGTAAGCGCGTGGCCAGTGTTTCGGCCCCCGCCAATGCCGATCCGGTTCCGCTTGCCGAGCGCGCGGTGGCGATGGCCAAGGCCTCGCCGGAAGACCCGTATCAGAGCCTTGCCGAGCCCGGCCGGCTGGCGCAGAACCTCGTGGATCTGGACCTGTTCGATGCGACCGAGGTTTCTGCCGACCGCCTGAAGGAAGACGCGCTTGCCGCAGAGGCGGCCGCACTCGACATTGCCGGGGTTACCAATTCTTCCGGCAGCGGTGCGAGCGCCGGCGCTGGCGGCATGGTGCTTGCCACGTCCGACGGTTTCATCGGTCAGTATGAGGCGACGCGCTTTGCCCGCTCCGTCAGTGTTCTGGCCGGCGAGGGCACCGGCATGGAGCGCGACTATGATTACTCGTCGCGGCTTCACTTTCTGGATCTCGATGCGCCGGAGAAGATCGGTCGCAGTGCCGGTGAACGGGCGGTCAAGCGCCTCAACGCCCGCAAGGTCGATACGGGCCGCTTCCCGGTCGTTTTCGATCCGCGCGTGGCGCGCGGTATTGCCGGCCATCTGGCGTCGGCCATCAATGGTGCGTCGGTTGCGCGCAAGTCGAGCTTTCTGCGCGACATGATGGGCAAGACGGTTGCTGCTGCCGGCATCACCATCACCGACGATCCGCTGCGCAGGCGCGGGTCTTCTTCGCGCCCCTTCGATGGCGAGGGCGTTGCCGGCGAAAAGCTGGTCATGGTGGAAGATGGCGTGTTGCGGCACTGGTTCCTTTCCACGGCGGTGGCGCGTCAGCTTGGTCTGCCCGACACCAATGGGCGCGGCGTTCGCAGTGCCTCTTCCGTCAACCCGTCCTCGACCAATCTGGCGCTGGAGCCGGGCGAGGAGACACCGGAGGCGCTCATTGCGGGCATCAAGGCGGGCTTCTACGTGACGGAAGTGTTCGGCCAGGGCGTCAATCTCGTGACCGGTGAATACAGCCGGGGCGCTGCCGGGTTCTGGATCGAGAACGGCGAAATCACCTATCCGGTGTCGGAGGTCACGATTGCCTCCAATCTGAAGGACATGTTCCTGAACATGATCCCGGCCAATGACATTGACCGCAATTTCGGCACGGCCGCGCCGACGCTGCTTCTGGAAGGCATGACGCTTGCCGGAAAATAACAGCCCACAGGATCTTTTGAAGGACGACCTGGCGCTGGTCACCGAGGTGGCGCGCGAGGCGGGCGGCATTGCGCAGAAATATTTCCGACGCGATCCGGAAGTGTGGTGGAAGGGCGGCACGTCGCCGGTCAGCGAAGCGGATCTGGCGGTGGACCGGTTTTTGCGCGAACGCCTGATGACGGCGCGCCCGGACTATGGCTGGCTTTCGGAAGAAACGGCTGCTGTCGATCATGAACTGGCGCGCGAGCGGGTGTTCATCGTCGATCCCATCGACGGCACGCGCGCGTTCATCGACGGGCGGCCCATCTGGTGCGTGAGCATCGGGATTGCGTTTCGCGGCAGAAGTGTCGTGGGTGTGCTGGAGTGCCCGGAGCTTTCTGAAACCTATCAGGGGCTTGAGGGCGGCGGTGCGTTTCGCAATGGGGAGCGCATTGTGGTAAAACCCGCCGGCGATGCGTTTGTGATTGCGGGCCCCAAGCCCATGGTCAAGGCGCTGCCGGAAGAGGTCGGCCAGAAGACGACGCCCTATGGTTATGTGCCGTCGCTTGCCTATCGCATCGCCATGGTGGCGAGCGGCGCGCTGGACGCCACTTTCGTCAAACCCAATTCCCATGACTGGGATCTGGCGGGGGCGGATGTGATCCTGCGCGAGGCGGGCGGGGCGCTGCATGATGCCAATGGCAGATTACCGGTCTATGCCGGGGCTGATCCGCGCAAGGGTGCGCTGGCTGCCGGCAGTGGCGCGTTGCTGGAAACGATGACGGCCACGCTTTCCGGGTATAGCCAATAAGCGTCTTCCTGTGAGAAGCCGCAACCACATCCGTTGGATCGCCATGCGTTCACACGGATGCGCGGAGTACATTATCGGTGGAGCTTCGGAACAGCGGAAAAACCGGTGTCCACTTTTCGGTCCGTTGCTCTAAACGGTTCCAAAATCCGAGGTTTTCCTCTACACGGGCGGTTAGCGATTTGCTTATTGCCACATTCGTCTGCAAATGGGCCTGGTCATGTCCGAGAAAAAAGAGAATTCCCAGCTTCTTCATCTGGTCTTTGGCGGCGAGTTGTCCTCGCTGACCGGAGTAACTTTCCGCGACCTCGATGATCTCGACGTCGTTGGAATCTATCCAGATTACAAATCTGCCGAAAAGGCCTGGCGCGCAAAAGCGCAGGAGACCGTTGATAACGCGCATATGCGCTATTTCATCGTTCACCTACACCGCCTGCTCGATCCCGCGTCGGAAACGACCAAGGGATAGCAAGGACCCACATATGGAAAACAAGGCGACTGCGCCTTCCCCTGCCGTGAGCGCAAAGCGGAAGAAGACGGGACCGCGCCCTTTCAAGGAGCTGTGGCGCCGTATTCGCAAGCCGCTGGCGAAGTCGCGCTTTGCGAAACAGGCGCTGGCGACGCTGATGGCGGGCGCAATTCGCCTGATCGACCGCACCAATCCGCGTGTCGAAGGGTCTGACGACCTGCAGGCGGCGATTGACCAGCATTCGCCGGCCATTGCAGCGCTCTGGCACGGCCAGCATATTCTTGGTCCGGCGATCAATCCGCGCAAGCACAAGATCGTTGCGCTGTTTTCGCGCAGCGCCGATGCCGAGCTGAATGCGCTCGTTGCCGAGAAGCTTGGTTTCGATACGGTGCGCGGCTCCGGCGGGCGCAAGGGCGAGCGCGATATCCGCAAGGGTGGCGCGAAGGCGCTGATCGCGCTGAAAAAGACGATCGACCGCGGCTGCAATGTTGCGATGATCGCTGACATTCCCCATGGCACGCCACGCGAGGCGGGGCTTGGCATCGTCACGCTGGCGCGGATTTCCGGCCGGCCAATCGTGCCGGTCGCCATTGCCACGAGCCGCCGCAAGGTGCTTGAGCGCACATGGGACAAAACCACCATCAATCTGCCCTTCGGGCGCAGCGCGGTCATTCTGGGCGAGCCCATTTTTGTCGCCGCCGATGCGGATGCGGATGTGATGGAAGAGAAGCGTCGCGAGGTCACGGATTCGCTCAATGAAGCGACCCGCAAGGCCTACGCCCTGGTCGATGACAGATGACCATGAGTGAACGCTGGGCACGGACCATCCTTACGACCTATCGCTGGGCAGGCGCGGCGGTTTTTCCGCTGATTGGCGGCTATATCGTCTGGCGCGCCGGCAAGGGCAAGGAAGACCGGGTGCGCCGGCACGAGCGTTACGGCAAGGCCGGCAAGCCGCGCCCGGAAGGCCCGCTGATCTGGATGCATGCGGCCAGCGTTGGCGAGACGGTGGCCGTGATCGGCCTGATCGAGCATCTGCTTGGCTATGGCATCAACATCGTTTTGACCACCGGCACGGTGACCTCCGCCAAGGTGGCGGAAGAGCGGCTTGGCGGCAATGTGATCCACCAGTATGTGCCGCTTGATCTGAAGCCGGCTGTCAGCCGCTTTCTGAACCACTGGAAGCCGGACCTGGCCATCATGGCCGAGTCTGAAATCTGGCCGATGACGATCCTCGAACTGGGCGCGCGCCGCGTGCCGCAGGTTCTCGTCAACGGGCGCCTGTCGGATCGCTCGTTCGCGCGCTGGCAGAAGCGGCCCTATCTGGCCGAGGCGCTGTTCGAGAACCTGGCGCATGTGGTTGCCCAGTCGGAAGTTGATGGCGAGCGCTTCCGCACGCTGGGTGCGCGGCCCGTGACCGTTTCGGGCAATCTCAAGGTCGATACGCATGTTCCGCCGGTTGACCCGGAGGCGCTGGCGCTTCTGGAAGGACAGATCGGCGAGCGCGAGACCTGGGCTGCCGTCTCCACCCATGAGGGCGAGGAGACCGTGGCGGCGGATGTTCATGAAAAGCTGAAGCCACGGCATGCCGACATTCTCAGCATCATCGTGCCGCGCCATCCCGAGCGCGCCGACGGGCTGGAAGAGGAATTCAAGGCGCGTGGCCTCAAGGTGGCGCGCCGCAGTCGCAATGATGCGGTGTCTGCCGATGTCGATATCCTGCTCGGCGACACGATTGGCGAGATGGGACTTTATCTGCGCCTGACCGAGATCGCCTTTGTGGGCCGGTCTCTGACGGGCGAGGGCGGGCAGAACCCGATTGAGCCAGCGCGTCTGGGCACGGCGGTTCTTTCTGGCTGCAATGTACAGAATTTCCGCGACGCCTATCGCCGTCTGATCGATGCGGGCGGTGCGCGGCTGGTGCGCGATGGCGAGATGCTGGCGGGCGGGGTGAACTTCCTGCTAAACAATTATTCCGCACGGCGCACCATGATCAAGGCCGGGCGGGCTGCGGTTGACGACATGTCGGGCGCGCTGAACCGCACCCTGCAGGCGCTCGATCCCTATATTCATCCACTGATCGTCAAGAGTCGTCTTGAGGACGATGAGGGCCATGGCTAGAGCATCGGGCCGAAAAGTGGAAACCGGTTTTCGGTCATCCCGATGCTCCGTGAACAGTGTAGATCGTCCTTCGCGCGTGCGAATGGAGGCGCGGCGATCCAGCGAGGCGCCTCCGTTCTGGTGGGAGCCGGCGGACTGGCGGGCGTGGAGCCTTGCCCCGTTCTCTGCGCTTTACGGTTTTGTGGCCGGCTACCGGATGGCGTCTGCCAAACGCGCGAAAGTGGATGTGCCGGTCCTGTGCGTGGGCAATTTCACCGTTGGCGGCGAGGGCAAGACGCCCGTTTCCATCGCGCTGGCGAAACAGGCGCGGAAGCTGGGGCGCAAGCCGGGCTTCCTGTCGCGCGGGCATGGCGGCTCCATGACCACGGCGCATCTGGTGGATGCGGAAAAGGATCTCTCGCGCCATGTGGGTGACGAGCCGCTGCTTCTGGCGCGGCATGCGCCGACCATGGTTGCGCCGGATCGCCTGACGGGCGCGCGCGAGCTGGTCGGCATCGGCTGCGACTTCATCATCATGGATGACGGTTTCCAGAGCGCGCGCATTCACATGGATTACGCGGTGATGGTGGTGGATGCGCGGCGCGGGCTGGGCAATGGCCATGTCATTCCAGGCGGCCCGCTGCGGGCGCGGCTGATCGACCAGCTGCGCTTTGCCGATGCGGTTCTGACCATGGGCGAGGGCACTGCGGCCGACCATGTGGTGCGCCAGACCTCGCGGGCGGGACGACCGGTGTTTCAGGCGCGGCTCAAGCCGCGTGGCATGCGCGCCATCAAGGGCGGGCAGTTTCTCGCCTTTGCGGGGATCGGCAACCCGAAGAAGTTCTTCGACAGTGTCGCCGAGGCCGGCGGCGCGGTGGTGGAGGGGAAGAGCTTTCCCGATCATCACCCCTATGATGATGACGACGCGCGCGATCTGATCGCAGCCGCTGGCAGGGACGGGCTTCAGCTCATCACGACGGAGAAGGATCTTGTGCGGCTGCGCGGCGGCAGCGGTGCGCTCGGCGAACTGGCCGAGGCAAGCCGGGTGCTTCAGGTGGAAGCGGCGTTCGAGGCGGCGGACATGCCGGTGACGATCATCGAAAACACGATCGAGAACTGGCGCGAGCGCAGCCTCAAATAAGTCTGGAGCAGCTCACCGTTTCATCGAAACGCTGCACCGCTCCATCTCTCTGTATTTTCGCAATCCCGGACGGAAAACCGGTTCCCGATTAACCGCGTTTGCGCAGTTCGGGATGCATTTCCAGTTCGCGGGCGAGCGAGGTGTCGGCGCTCACATAGGCTTCCTGGCGCTCGACGCTCCAGTATTTCAGGTCATCGAGCTGGATCGGCTGTTCGGTGACGGCGCAGCGCACGAAAGCGCCGGGGGTCATGACCTGAAAGTCGCCATCCAGATAGCGAATGCGTGCCTCGCGCGCGCCGGGTCCTTCGAAACGGTTCATCGTCTGGTGCCTCTTGTCATCAACTCTGGGCCTTAACCTTCCTGCCGCGCCAAGTAAACCTGCTTGTCGCCGGCGGGGCCGCGTGAGGTCTTGGTCTGGATCATCGGATTAACCCGAAAACCGGTGCCCACTTTTCGGTCCGATGCTCTAACGCCTGCCGAACAGGCGTTCGATATCGGTCAGCTTCAACTCGATATAGGTCGGGCGGCCATGATTGCACGTGCCGGAGCCGGGCGTTGCCTCCATCTGCCGCAGAAGCGCGTTCATCTCTTCGGCGCGCAGCCGCCGACCGGAGCGCACGGAACCGTGGCAGGCCATGGTCGCGGCGATGTGGTCGATGCGCTCCTTCAGCGTGTCGGCGGTGTCGTTCTCGGCGATCTCGTCGGCCAGGTCGCGCACGAGCTGCGGCACGTCGACCTTGCCCAGCATGGACGGGGTTTCGCGCACGGCGATGGCTCCGGGGCCGAAACGCTCCAGCCCCAGCCCGAACCGGGCGAGGAACTCCGCATGGGCGGCGACGCGGTCGGCGTCTTCTTCCGGCATGTCCACGATCTCGGGCAGAAGCAGCATCTGCGCGGGCAGGGCGCGCGAATGGAGCGCCTCTTTCAGGGCCTCGTAGACAAGGCGCTCATGGGCGGCGTGCTGGTCGACGATGACGAGAGAATCCTCCGTCTGCGCGACGATGTAGTTTTCATGCACCTGCGCGCGTGCGGCGCCCAGCGGGGAGCGCATCAATTCGGGTGCTGCCTCGACCTCGCCGGCGCGGGCATCGGCGCTCAGGCCGGCACCGACATCGAAAGCCGACTGGGCGGGCGCGGAAAAGCCGCCGGCGGCGGGCGCTGCGCCTGCAATGGAGGCGCTGCCCGTCATGTCCAGAGGGCGGGTGGGGGAGGTGTCGAGCCGCCAGTCCTGTGCGGGGCGCGGTGGCGGGGTGTAGCGATAATGTGCGCTGCCGCCGCCGGTCTCGACACCGCCGCCGGAAAAGCCGCCGGGCGCTGCGTGCTCGGGCTGGCGGAAGGCGGCCAGCATGGCGTCCGCTCCGGAGGTGGAGGCGCGCATGCCGCTGATCTCCAGCGCATGGCGGATCGCGCCGACGATGAGACCGCGCACAAGGCCCGGATCGCGAAAGCGCACATCGGCCTTGGCCGGATGCACATTGACGTCGACCAGCGCCGGATCGAGCGAGATGAAGAGCGCGACGACCGCATGCCGGTCGCGCGGCAGCACGTCCATGTAAGCGCCGCGAATGGCCCCGGTGAGGAGCTTGTCGCGCACCGGCCGGCCGTTCACGTAGAAATATTGCAACATCGCATTGCCGCGCGAAAATGACGGGATCGACACATGGCCCGACAGCGCGACGCCCTCGCGCTCGGCCTCGATGGGCAGCGTGTTTTCGGAGAAATCCTTGCCCATCACCTGCGCGATACGGCGCAGGAGCCCCTCGCCATCGGCCGGCACGGCGGGCAGCTCCAGCGTGTTGCGGTCGGAGCCCGTCAGGGTGAAGCGCACCTCGGGAAAGGCGAGCGCCATGCGCTTCACCACCTCGGTGATGGCGGCGGTCTCGGCGCGCTCGCTCTTCATGAATTTCAGCCGGGCGGGCGTGGCGAAGAAGAGATCGCGCACCTCCACCGTGGTGCCGCGATTGGCCGCCACGGGCCGGACCGGTGACACGCGCCCGCCTTCTACGGCGATCTCGGCGGCGCTGTCGGCCCCTTCCGGGCGCGAGCGCAGGGAAAGCCGCGCCACCGAGCCGATGGAGGGCAGCGCCTCGCCGCGAAAACCGAGCGAGCGAATGTCGTGAATGTCGTCGGTGAGTTTTGACGTGCAATGGCGCGAGACGGCGAGCGGCAGCTCGTCATGCTCGATGCCGCCGCCATTGTCGGTGACGCGCAGCAGCGAAAGCCCGCCGCCGGCGGTCGCCACCTCGATGCGGGTGGAGCCGGCGTCGAGTGCGTTTTCCACGAGCTCCTTCACGACGCTCGCCGGCCGCTCGATCACCTCGCCTGCGGCGATCTGGTTGATCACGGTGTCGTTTAGCTGGCGAATGGTGTGGGAGGCTGCAGTCATGGGGCAGATTTTACGGGGATTCGGAGGTGGGGAGAAGAGACGCCGCACCGCTTTCCAGCACTTGTGTCGGGGCGGGGCGAGGGAGCGCGTGGGCCGGACAGGGCGGCCCCTGCGGCCCGCAGGGGAAGAAGATGCAAGACTGTTATAATTGTAAACATAAATCGAGTGATCAGGTAAGTTTTGAGATATACGGCTTTACGTTGGGTCAACTTTAGAAAGCGACTGAATTATGTGCGTGAATTGTGACTCTGGAATTCTTAGCCGTCGTGGGCTGCTGACAGGCGGTCTGGCTCTTGCAATGGCTGCACCGCTTGCCGCGCGTGCATCCGCCGAAACCGGCGCGGCAGCGCCGGTCTCACCCGACGAGGCGTTGCAGCGCCTCATGGACGGCAATGCGCGCTATGTGGCCAACCAGCCCATCAACACCGATCATTCGGCGGGCCGCGCCAGCCGCGCGCAGGGGCAGCAGCCCTTCGCGGCCATCGTGAGCTGCGCGGATTCCCGCGTTGCGCCCGAGCTGATCTTCGATCAGGGGCCGGGAGAGCTTTTCGTCATTCGCGTGGCGGGCAATTTCATCAATGAGGACGGGCTGGCGAGCCTCGAATACGGGGCGGCCGTTCTCGGCATCAAGACGATCCTCGTGCTGGGGCACACGGCCTGCGGCGCGGTGGACGCCACGATCCAGGCTATTCAGGACAACACCCTGCCGCCCGGCCACCTGCCGAGCCTCGTGAACGCCATTCGCCCTGCGGTCTACGACGCCATGGCGGCAGAGCCGGAGGACCTGCTGGCGACCGCGACGGCGCGCAATGCGACGCTGAACGCGGAGAGGGCGCAGACGGCCGGCCCGATTCTCGGCGACCTCTACGCAGCCGGCAAGCTGAAGGCCGCTGCGGGCATTTATGACATTGCCACGGGGAAGGTGAACTTCCTTTAAAGGGAGCTTCCGCGACTGCCCTCCGCCTTCGTCATCCCCGGACTTGATCCGGGGATCCATTCCGTGACGGTTGTGGCGGGTTTCGGCCGACCGGCATGGATCCTCGGGTCATGCCCGAGGATGACGAAGGGGGGACAGCTTCATTTTCATCTGCACATGTGAAGGACCAAGCAGGCGAGTGAGAGGTGCCGAACTGCAGGGTGGCAAGCGCGGCATCGCCGTGCCTTTACCCTCATCCTGAGCTCGTCGAAGGGCGGGGGTAAAGGCATGCACCATGCGCTCCCCGCCGCTCTCCATGTCGCCCTCGCCCTTCGACGAGCTCAGGATGAGGGCTGTGTGGGCTATTGCGTTTCCTGCCCTGCGTCACCCCGGGCTTGACCCGGGTTTCATTCCGTGACCGTTGTGACGAGTTTCAACCGACCGGCATGGATCCTCGGGTCGGGCCCGAGGATGACGAAGGAGTGGGGGGGACGCATGATCAGTCCCGCCTTCATTTCATACTGAACGCTTGCCGCCCGCCCCTCATCCTCACCTTCTCCCCGCTCGCGGGGAGAAGGGCGCGCAGGCGGTGGGGCTATGCCTATGCGCTCGCTCCTTCGTCATCCCCGGACTTGATCCGGGGATCCATTCCATGACCGTTGTGGCGGGTTTTGGCCGGCCGGCATGGATCCTCGGGTCAGGCCCGAGGATGACGAAGGGGGGATAGATCATTTTCACCTGTACAGGTGAAGGACCAAGCAGGCGAGTGAGAGGTGCCGAACTGCAGGGTGGCAAGCGCGGCATCGCCGTGCCTTTACCCTCATCCTGAGCTCGTCGAAGGGCGGGGGTAAAGGCATGCACCATGCACTCCCCGCCGCTCTCCATGTCGCCCTCGCCCTTCGACGAGCTCAGGATGAGGGCTGTGTGGGTTATTGCGCTTCCTGCCCTGCGTCACCCCGGGCTTGACCCGGGTTTCATTCCGTGACCGTTGCGGCGGGTTTCGGCCGACCGGCATGGATCCCCGGGTCGGGCCCGAGGATGACGAAGGAGTGGGTGGGGATGGGGCGGGCAACATCGCGCAGGCGGTTTGGCTTATTGGTGTGCCGTGTCTCATGATGGATGTCTTCGTTCGAGCCCCCACCTCAATCCATCCCCTCCCGTCACCATCCTCTTCCAAAAAATCATTTTAAGCTTGAAGCAGTTTCGCATAGGATGCTGTATGCTCCAGTCAGGCGTCGAGAGAGCGCAACCGCATCAGGAAGGCACATATGAATATGGAAGCACCACAGGCCAAAGCCGCGTCGAAATCCTCGAAATCGAATTTCGTGTGGGACGACCCGTTCCTCATGGAAGACCAGCTCACCGATGAAGAGCGTATGATCCGCGATGCTGCGGCCGCCTTTGCCGCCGACAAGCTCGCGCCGCGCATCGAGCACGCCTACATGAACGAGGAAACCGACGCCGCGATCTTCCGCGAAATGGGCGAGGCGGGCCTTCTGGGCGTGACGGTGCCGGAGGAATATGGGGGCGTGGGCGCCGGCTATGTGTCCTACGGCCTGGTGGCGCGCGAGGTGGAGCGCATCGATTCCGGCTATCGCTCCATGATGAGCGTGCAGTCCTCGCTGGTGATGTACCCGATCCACGCCTATGGCTCGGAAGAGCAGAAGCAGAAATATCTGCCGAAGCTCGCTTCCGGCGAATATATCGGCTGCTTCGGCCTGACGGAGCCGGATGCGGGTTCGGACCCGGGCGGCATGAAGACGCGCGCGGAGAAGATCGACGGCGGCTACCGCCTGACCGGCTCCAAGATGTGGATCTCCAATTCGCCGATCGCCGATGTGTTCGTGGTGTGGGCGAAGTCTGCCGCGCACGGCAACAAGATCCGCGGCTTTGTGCTCGAAAAGGGCATGAAGGGCCTTTCCGCACCGAAGATCGGCGGCAAGCTTTCGCTGCGCGCATCGATCACCGGCGAGATCGTGATGGACGGCGTGGAAGTGGGCGAAGACGCGCTTCTGCCGAATGCCGAGGGGCTGAGCGGCCCGTTTGGCTGTCTGAACCGTGCGCGCTACGGCATCTCCTGGGGTGCGATGGGTGCGGCGGAAGACTGCTGGCACCGCGCGCGCCAGTACGGTCTCGACCGCAAGCAGTTCGACAAGCCGCTGGCGCAGACGCAGCTCTTCCAGAAGAAGCTCGCCGACATGCAGACCGAGATCGCGCTCGGCCTTCAGGCCAGCCTGCGCGTTGGCCGGCTGTTCGACGAGGGCCGGATGGCGCCGGAGATGATCTCCATCGTGAAGCGCAACAATTGCGGCAAGGCGCTCGACATTGCGCGGCAAGCCCGCGACATGCATGGCGGCAACGGCATCCAGATCGAGTACCACGTGATGCGCCACGCGCAGAACCTGGAGACGGTCAACACCTATGAGGGCACGCATGACGTTCACGCGCTGATCCTCGGCCGTGCGCAGACGGGCCTGCAGGCGTTTTTCTGATGCGATTGTGAGGGCAGGCGCGCGGCGGTGAGCGGCGCGCCCTGTCGGGAGAGTTTGAAAAGGGGCGGGCGCTTTGGGCGTCTGCCCCTTTTGCTTGGTGGGTTGGCGGGTAGGTTGGCGCTCGCCCCTCATCCGCCTGCCGGCACCTTCTCCCCGTGAACGGGGAGAAGGAGGATGTGGAGATAGCGGGGGTCTTTGGTTGCAGGGTTGGCAGAAGCGCCGAGGTCGCCCTCTCCCCGCGCGCGGGGAGAGGGTAAGGGTGAGGGGCGGGCGCTTTGGGCGTCTGCCCTTTTTTGTTGCGGGTGGTTTGGGAGGTGGGGGAACCGGCGCAGCCCTCATCCTGAGTTTGTCGAAGGGCGAGGGCGGCATGAAAGGGCTGCAGCGGGAAGCGCGGGTGCAAGCCTTCACCCCCGCCCTTCGACAAGTTCAGGATGAGGGTGAAGGCACGGGAACGCCGCGCGCGGGGATAGAGTAAGGGTGATGGGCGGGCATCGACACCTCTGTCGAGCTTCGCGGTCCGGCGGAAAAGCAATGCAGAATTGTCCATGGTCGAAAGCGGCGTCACTCTGTAGTAGTGGAGGAGAAGCCAGTCCCTCCCACCCCAGAGCGAGGCATTCATGACCGCGTCTTTCCTCTCCCATCTGCGCAAAGAACTCGATGGCCTGAAGGAGGCCGGGCTCTACAAGAGCGAGCGGGTCATTACCTCGATGCAGTCGGCCGAGATCGAGAGCGGCGGGCAGAGGGTGCTGAATTTCTGCGCCAACAATTATCTGGGCCTTGCCGACAATGAGGAGCTGCGCGAGGCGGCGAAGGCGGCGCTCGACCGCTATGGTTACGGCATGGCCTCGGTGCGCTTCATCTGCGGCACGCAGGAAGAGCACAAAGAACTGGAAGCGAAGATTTCCGGCTTTCTGGGCTATGAGGACACGATCCTTTATTCCTCATGCTTCGACGCCAATGCGGGCCTGTTCGAGACGCTGCTCGGGCCGGAGGATGCGATCATTTCGGATGCACTCAATCATGCGTCGATCATCGATGGCGTGCGGCTGTGCAAGGCGCAGCGCCATCGCTACGCCAACAACGACATGGGCGCGCTGGAGGAATGTCTGAAGCAGGCCGAGGGCGCGCGCTTCCGGTTGATCGCCACGGATGGCGTGTTTTCCATGGACGGCATCATCGCCAATCTGGGCGCGGTCTGCGATCTGGCGGAAAAATACGATGCGATGGTGATGGTGGATGACAGCCATGCGGTCGGTTTCGTGGGTGAAAACGGACGCGGCACGCCGGAGCATTGCGGCGTGGAAGGCCGGGTCGACATCATGACGGGCACGCTGGGCAAGGCGCTGGGCGGGGCCTCGGGCGGCTATACATGTGGCAAGGGTGAAGTGGTCGACTGGCTGCGCCAGCGCTCGCGGCCCTATCTGTTTTCGAACACGCTGGCCCCGGTGATCGCGGCGGCCTCGCTCAGGGTTTTCGACATGGTGGCGGGCGGGGCCGGCCTGCGCCAGAAGCTCTATGACAATACGGCGCGCTTCCGCACCGGCATGGAAAAGCAGGGGTTCACTCTTGCGGGCGCTGACCATCCGATCATCCCGGTCATGCTGGGCGATGCAGCGCTTGCCGAGAAGATGGCGTCGCGGCTTCTGGAGGAGGGCATCTATGTGATCGGCTTCTCCTTCCCCGTGGTGCCGAAGGGGGCTGCCCGTATCCGCACGCAGATGTCTGCCGCGCACTCGGCCGCAGACATTGACCGCGCGGTGGAGGCGTTTGGAAAGATCGGGCGTGAGCTTGGGGTGATCGCTTAGCTCATGAATGTAGGCGCAGGCCCCTCATCCGCCTGCCGGCACCTTCTCCCCGCAGGCGGGGAGAAGGAAGATGGCCGCAACGTTGGTGCTTCTCTCTTCTGGCGAGCAGGAAGAGGCTGAGGGGGGGATGGCCACGCCAATTGCTGCAAATATCGCTTTGGAAGGATAGTCGACGATGTCCAACATGATGAAGGCGCTCGTTAAATCCAGACCCGAGGAGGGCCTTTGGATGGAGCGTGTTCCCGTGCCCGAGATCGGGCCGAACGACGTGCTCATCAAGGTGCGCAAGACGGCGATCTGCGGCACGGACGTGCATATCTGGAACTGGGACGAGTGGGCGCAGAACACCGTGCCGGTGCCGCTGGTGACGGGCCATGAATTCGTCGGCGAGGTGACGGAGGTTGGCTCGGCGGTGACGGAATACAAGCCCGGCCAGCGGGTTTCCGGCGAAGGGCACATCGTGTGCGGCCATTGTCGCAACTGCCGGGCGGGGCGCGGGCATCTGTGCCACAACACGCTGGGCGTGGGCGTTCACCGCGCCGGCGCTTTCGCCGAGTTCATCGCGCTGCCGCAGCACAATGTGGTGCCGATCCCCGACAATATTCCCGATGAGATCGCGGCGATTTTCGATCCGCTTGGCAATGCGGTGCACACCGCGCTTTCCTTCGATCTGGTGGGCGAGGACGTTCTGGTGACGGGCGCCGGCCCCATCGGCATCATGGGCGCATTGGTGGCGCAGGCCGTGGGCGCGCGCAAGGTGGTCATCACCGACATCAATCCGGGCCGGCTGGAGCTCGCCAGAAAGCTTGGCGTGCAGCACACGATGAACGCGGCGGAAGAAACGCTGCCGGAGGTGATGCGCCAGCTCGGCATGACGGAAGGCTTTGATGTGGGGCTCGAAATGTCGGGGGCGGCTCCGGCCTTCCGCGACATGATCGACGTGATGAACAATGGCGGCAAGATCGCCATTCTGGGCATTGCGCCGGCGGGTTTCGAGATCGACTGGAACAAGGTCATCTTCAAGATGCTGCACCTGAAGGGCATTTACGGGCGCGAGATGTTCGAGACCTGGTACAAGATGATCGCGCTGGTTCAGACGCGGCTCGACGTGCGCGACCTGATCACCCACCGCATTGCCGCAGACGATTTCCGCGAAGGCTTCGCCGCCATGCGTTCGGGCGAGGCCGGCAAGGTGGTGATGAGCTGGTAGCGCCGCTGCAGCAATTCCAGGAAAAGCGGGAACCGGTTTTCCGTCCGGAATTGCTCTAATCTTCCAGTGCGGCGCGCTCCAGGGCTTCAAGGCCGGTGAGAAGGGCTGCGCGCTCTTCCGGCTTCATGCGGGCGAGAAGCCGCGTCTCGAAGCCGTGCGCGACGGGCACCATGTCTTCATAGGCCTTCTGGCCCACCCTGCTGAGGGTCAGGCGCTCCACGCGGCGATCCTGCGCGTCGGGCTCGCGCAGGAGCCAGCGCCGCTCTTCCAGCGAGGCGACGGCGCGGCTCACCTTGGTCTTGTGCATGGAAGAATGCGCGCCGATATCGGTCGCGGTCATGGTGCCGAACTGGCCGAGCGTGGCGAGTGTGCGCCATTCGGGCCGCGTCAGGCCGAGGCGTGCGCGATAGGCCTGCGAGAATTTGCGGCTGATCGCATCGGTGAGACGCGTGAGCCGATAGGGCAGAAAAGCCTCCAGTGCGAGGATGGTGCGGTCGGTTGCGTTCCGGGGGAAGCCGGGCGGGGGAACGGACGTGGTCATGTGCGGCGGTTTCTCCTTATGTTTCCCTCTCGAGCGCCGTGCGTCCATTTGGACGCAGAAAGGACGCTCTAACCTGTAGAACCCACGCATCGTGCTTTCCGAATTTCGGGCCGATGCTCTGGTACCGTTGATAGTTACATTCGCCATGGTTACGGTTGCAACCAATTCGTCGCTTCCCCGACTTCATGGAGGAATGAATGACCGTCCAGTACATGCCGGGCTTCGGCAATGACTTTGAAACGGAAAGCCTGCCCGGCGCGCTGCCGCAGGGGCAGAACTCGCCGCAGCAGCCCGCTTACGGGCTCTATGCAGAACAGCTTTCAGGCTCGCCCTTCACCGCGCCGCGCGGGACGAATGAGCGGTCCTGGCTCTATCGCATTCGCCCGAGCGTGAGGCACACCGGCCGCTTTACGGCGGTCAGCTTCGATGAGTGGAAGTCTGCGCCCAATGTGAACGATCACCAGCTTGCGCTCGGTCAGCTGCGCTGGGACCCGACGCCGATCCCGAACGAGAAGACCGATTTCCTGTCGGGCGTGCACACCATGACCACGGCGGGCGACGCGCAGGGGCAGGCCGGCATGGCGGCCCATGTCTACGCCTTCAACACGTCTATGGTGGATGACTATTTCTTCAACGCCGACGGCGAATTGATGCTGGTGCCGCAGGAAGGCGGTCTGCGCATCAAGACCGAAATGGGCATCATCGAGATCCAGTCCGGCGAACTGGCGGTTCTGCCGCGGGGCATGGTTTTCCAGGTGGAGCTGATGGACGGGCCGGCGCGCGGCTATATGTGCGAGAATTACGGCGCGAAATTCACCTTGCCGGATCGCGGCCCCATCGGCGCGAACTGCCTGGCCAATCCGCGCGACTTCAAGACGCCGGTCGCCTGGTATGAGGAAAAGGAAACGCCCTGCCGGCTGTTCGTGAAATGGTGCGGCCAGTTTCATGTGACGGAGATCGGCCATTCACCGCTCGACGTGGTGGCATGGCACGGCAATTACGCGCCTTACAAATACGACCTGTCCACCTTCTCGCCGGTGGGAGCGATCCTGTTCGATCATCCCGACCCGTCGATCTTCACGGTGCTGACCGCGCCATCGGGTGAGGAGGGCACGGCCAATATCGATTTCGTGATCTTTCCGCCGCGCTGGATGGTGGCCGAACACACGTTCCGCCCGCCCTGGTATCACCGCAACATCATGAGCGAGTTCATGGGCCTGATCAAAGGCCAGTACGACGCCAAGGAAGAGGGTTTCGTGCCCGGCGGCTCGTCGCTGCACAACATGATGCTGCCGCATGGGCCGGACACGTTTGGTTTCGAGAAGGCCAGCCATGGCGAACTGAAGCCGGTGAAACTGGAAGAGACCATGGCGTTCATGTTCGAAACCCGGTTCCCGCAGCACCTCACGCGCTATGCGGCCGAGACCGACACACTGCAGGAAGATTACATCGACTGCTGGAAGGACCTCAAGAAGCGCTTCAACGGAACGCCGGAGGGCGACTGGTCCTGATCGACCAGAGCGACCACAGGCGATATGATCGGCGTTGGTCCGGTGGACCTGCGCCGATTGCGCGTCTTCCCCAACGCATAAAGGACATTGCATGAAACTCGCTACGCTGAAGAACGGAACGCGCGACGGCAAGCTGGTCGTCGTCTCGCGCGACCTGACCCGTTGCACGGACGCTTCCTTTCTTGCGCCGACGCTGCAGGCAGCGCTCGATGACTGGTCCCGGATCGCGCCACATCTGGCAGCTCTTTCCGAAAGCCTGGATCACGGCTCGGTGCCGGCAGAGCGCTTCCATGAGCATGATGCGCTTTCGCCGCTCCCGCGCGCCTATCAGTGGGCGGACGGTTCGGCCTACGTCAATCATGTGGAGCTGGTGCGCAAGGCGCGCGGGGCGGAAATGCCCGCAAGCTTCTGGACCGATCCGCTGATGTATCAGGGCGGCTCCGACACGTTTCTGGCCCCGCGCGACCCGATCGTGATGGCGGATGAAGCCTATGGCATCGACATGGAAGGCGAGATTGCCGTGGTTGTCGATGACGTGCCGATGGGCGCGACGCCGGAAGAGGCGGCAGCGGCGATCCGGCTGGTGATGCTGGTGAACGACGTTTCGCTGCGGGGCCTGATCCCCGCCGAACTCGGCAAGGGGTTCGGCTTCTTCCAGTCGAAGCCGTCCTCGGCCTTCTCGCCGGTGGCTGTGACGCCGGAAGAGCTGGGCGATGCGTGGGATGGCGGCAAGCTCTCGCTGCCGCTTTGCGTGGACTACAATGGCAAGCCGTTTGGCCGGGCCGATGCGGGCGTCGACATGACCTTCGATTTCCCGACGCTGGTGGCGCATGCGGCAAAGACACGACCGCTCGGAGCGGGTGCGATCATCGGTTCGGGCACGGTATCCAATAAGCTCGACGGCGGCCCCGGCAAGCCGGTTGACGCCGGTGGCGTGGGCTATTCCTGCATTGCCGAAATCCGCATGATCGAGACCATCAATGACGGCAAGCCGTCGACGCCCTTCATGCGCTTCGGCGACACGGTGCGCATCGAGATGAAGGATGGCGAGGGCCATTCGATCTTCGGCGCGATCGAGCAGACCGTTCAGAAATACGAGAAAGGCGCGTAATGGCCAAGCAATTCGCATCCGCAGGTGATCTGACCGAAAAGAAGATCTCGTTTGACGAGATTGGCCGGGACCTCTGGGCCTTCACCGCCGAGGGCGATCCCAATTCGGGCATCATCATTGGCGACGAGTCGGTGATGGTGATCGAGGCGCAGGCAACGCCGCGCCTCGCCGAAAAGGTGATCGAGAAGGTGCGCTCCGTCACCGACAAGCCGATCAGCCATCTGGTGCTGACGCATTATCACGCGGTGCGCGTGCTTGGCGCATCGGCCTATCAGGCCCCGACCGTGATTATGAGCGACAAGGCGCGCTCAATGGTGGTGGAGCGTGGCAAGGAGGACTGGGATTCGGAATTCGTGCGGTTCCCGCGCCTGTTCCAGGGGCATGAATCGATCCCCGGCCTGACCTGGCCCACCACCACCTTTTCGCAGTCGATGACGGTGTATCTGGGCAAGCGCAGGGTGGATCTGATGTTCCTTGGTCGCGCTCACACGGCGGGCGACATCGTGGCGTTCGTGCCGGACGCCAATGTGATGTTCACCGGCGATATCGTGGAGTACCACTCGGCCTGCTATTGCGGTGACGGGCATTTCCACGACTGGCCGGCGACGCTGGAGGAAATCCGCGCTTTCGATCTGGACGCCATCGCACCGGGACGCGGTGACGCGCTGGTGGGGCAGGGCATGGTCAACGAGGCGCTCGACCTGACGGGCGATTTCGTGATGTCCACCTATCAGCCGGTGGCCCGTGTGGCGCAGGGCGGTGGCACGCTGAAGGAGGCGTGGGACGCCTGCCGCGCGGTGTGCGATCCGAAATTCTCCGACTATGCGATCTACGAGCATTGCCTGCCGTTCAACGTGGCGCGCGCCTATGACGAAGCGCTGGGCATCGACACGCCGCGCATCTGGACGGCCGAACGTGACCGCGAAATGTGGGACGCGCTGCAGGGATGACGTGATGAAGCGGGCCGGCGCGACGTTTGGAGGACGCGCGCCGCTCGCGATGTCGGCTTCCTTCTCCCCGCTTGCGGGGAGAAGGTCCCGGCAGGGGGATGAGGGGCTGGCGGCGACCTGATTGAGACTGGTTTTGCCGCGCATCCGCTGATTGCCGATGGCGCTTGCCCCTCATCCTTACCTTCTCCCCGCTTGCGGGGAGAAGGGGTCGTCAGCGCTGGCGCTGTTTTTTACGACCACCGACTTCATGACCGGAGTTGAGGGTCGTGCACTGGAAGAGGTTTGAGCCGCTTCTTTTTTGAGGAGAAGCGGCTGCAAGGGAGGGTGAAATCCAATGCCGCGTTACGAGTACAGTCCCTTTCCCTACAGCACGCCGCCTGAACTCGCCGAAGGGCATGTCGGGCAATATCCGGTCGCCATCATTGGCGCGGGGCCGGTGGGGCTTGCCGCCGCCATCGACCTTGCGCAGCGTGGCGTTCCCGTCGTCGTGCTTGATGACAATGATGTCGTTTCGGTGGGCAGCCGGGCGATCTGCTGGTCAAAACGCACGCTGGAGATTTTCGACCGGCTGGGCGTTGGCGAACGGATGGTCGAGAAGGGCGTGACCTGGAAGGTGGGGCGGCTGTTCCACCGCGACCGCGAGGTTTGGAACTTCGACCTTTTGCCGGAGGAAGGCCACAAGATGCCAGCCTTCATCAACCTGCAGCAATATTACGTCGAACAGTATCTGGTGGAGCGGGCGGCCGACTTTCCCGAACTGATCGATTTGCGCTGGAAGAACCGTGTTGCCGGGCTTGAGCAGAAGGGCAGCGATGTGCGCCTTCAGGTGGAAACGCCCGATGGCGCTTACGAGATGGACGCGGCCTGGGTGATCGCCTGTGATGGCGCGCGCTCGCCCGTGCGCGGCATGATGGGGCTCGATTTTGCGGGGCAGGTGTTCGAGGAGCGTTTCCTGATCGCCGATGTGGAGATGAAGGCGGACTTTCCCTCCGAGCGCTGGTTCTGGTTTGAGCCGCCCTTCCACAAGGGGCAGTCTGCGCTGCTGCACAAGCAGCCGGACGATATTTACCGCATCGATCTGCAGCTTGGCCCGGACGCCGATCCGGACGAAGAGAAAAAGCCGGAGAATGTGATCCCGCGCATCGCCAAGGTGATCGGGCACTCGAAATTCGAGCTCGACTGGGTGTCGGTCTACACATTCCAGTGCCGCAGGCTGGAGCGCTTCGTGCATGATCGCGTGATCTTTGCCGGCGACAGCGCGCATATCGTGTCGCCCTTCGGCGCGCGGGGCGGCAATGGCGGCATTCAGGACATCGACAATCTGTGCTGGAAGCTGGCGCTGGTGGTGCAGGGCGAGGCTCCGGCCTCGCTGATCGAGACCTATGACGAGGAGCGCGTTCACGGGGCGGATGAGAACATCCTGAACTCGGCGCGTTCCACTTCGTTCATGACGCCGAAGAGCGAGATGGAGCGTATTTTCCGCGACAGCATTCTGGAGCTTTCGCAGGAGCATGATTTTGCGCGGAGACTGGTGAATTCGGGCCGGCTTTCAAAACCGTGCTCGCTGGCCGGCTGCACATTGCAGGCGGCGTGGGATGGCGAGAGCCCGCTTGCGCCGGGCGAAGCGATGGCCGATGCGCCGGTGCGCGTGGAGGGCAGGGCGTCCTGGCTGCTCGGCGAGGCGGGCGGCGGTTTCGTGCTTCTGGCGGTCGATTGCGATCCGCCCATTGGCCTGCCTGCGGGGCTGCATGTGGTGCAGGTGACGAAACCCGGCGCTTCGGCGGTGGACGGTGTGGAGCATGTCGAGGACAGCGCGGGGGCGGTTGCGGCACGCTATGGCGCGGGGCGGCTTTATCTGTTGCGGCCCGACCAGCATGTGGCGGCGGTGTTCAGGCAGCCCGACGCCCATGAGATCGCCGCCGCCATGACCCATGCGATGGGGAGGGAATGACGATGGACAGAACGGATATCGGCCGTGACCGGCTGGGGGCTGACGGCGATGATTTCTATGCGGCCCTGATGGCGGCGCATGAGGGGCTCAGCCTTGAGGAAAGCGCGCGGCTGAACGCGAAGCTGGTGCTGCTTCTGGCCAATCAGGTGGGTGATCTGGAAACGATCTGCAAGGTGCTGGCAGCCGCACGCGGCAGCGCCTGACAGGTGCATGAGAGAAGGGGCAGGCCGTTTTCCGGTCCTGCCCCTTTTCCGCTTCCTGCGGGCCGCAATCGGTGCAGCCCGCATCTGACGTAGCGCCTATTCGGCGGCGTCGACCTTGATGACGCCGCGGCGGATCTGGTCTTCCTCGATACTCTCGAACAGGGCGCGGAAATTGCCCTCGCCGAAGCCTTCATCGCCCTTGCGCTGAATGAACTCGAAGAAGATCGGGCCGATAACGGTTTTGGAGAATATCTGCAGCAGGATCTTGGTCATGCCGCCATTCACCACGCCTTCGCCATCGATCAGAATGCCGTGCGTCTTCATGCGCTCGATGGGCTCGTCATGGCCCTGCACGCGGTCATGGCTGCGCTCGTAATAGGTCTCGGGCGGGCCGGGCATGAATTTCAGGCCGTTGTCGGCAAGCCTGTCGGTGGCATCATAGATGCCGTCGGTGCCGACCGCGATGTGCTGGATGCCTTCGCCCTTGTATTTCTTCAGATATTCGACGATCTGGCTCGTGTCGTCCTTGGACTCGTTGAGCGGGATGCGGATTTTGCCGCAGGGGCTGGTGATCGCGCGGGAAACGAGGCCGGTGATGCGGCCGTCGATGTCGAAATAGTGGATCTGCGTGAAACCGAAGAGCTCACGGTAGAAGTCCCACCACTTGTCCATGTTGCCGCGATAGACATTGTGGGTGAGGTGGTCGAGATAGTAGAAGCCGACGCCTTCCGGGCGCGGGTTCTTCTCGCCCAGCCAGTCGAATTCGGCCTCATAGGCCGAGCCTTTGTCGCCATAGGCGTCGATGAAGTAGATCAGCGAGCCGCCAATGCCGACAATGGCCGGCACGTCGAGCGTCCTGTCGTCGCCTTCATAGGGCTCTGCGCCCTTGGAAACCGCATGATCGAAGGCTTGCTTCGCATCGACCACGCGCCAGGCCATGGACGGTGCGCAGGGGCCATGCTCGTCGACGAAGCGCATGGCGTGGCTGCCGGGCTCGGCATTGACGATGTAGTTGATGTCGCCCTGACGCCAGACGGAGACCTTCTTCGTCTTGTGACGGGCCACTTCCGTGTAACCCATCTTGGTGAACAGATCGGCGAGTTTTTCCGGCTCCGAATGGGCGAATTCGACGAATTCAAAACCGTCCGTGCCGGCCGGGTTTTCCTTCGTGATTTCCGGGGGCGGTGCGTCGTGGGGGAACGGACCCATGGAATAACTCCTCCTGAATTGGGAAAATGCGCGCGTTTTTCAACGCATGGGGCATTTTAGGCGGAGTGGCCTGCAAGCGGCTTGCATTCTGGGGCGCATTTTGTGACAAGAGCGCGTGGATCGTGCATGTTGGAGGAGAATTGCATGGCTGAAGCGCGTATCGACGGATATGATCGCAAGATATTAGCCCTCTTGCAGGTCGATGCCCGGCTCACCAACAATGACTTATCGGAACGGGTAAACTTATCGCCCTCGCAATGCTCGCGCCGCCGGCAGCGACTGGAGGAGGAGGGCTATATTCGCGGCTATGCCGCGATGCTTGATCGTGACCGGCTGGGCTTTCCGCTGGTCAACATCATCACCGTAACACTCGCCACGCACAACCCCGACAATGCCCGCCGTTTCGGCGAATTGCTTGCGCGGTTGCCCGAAGTGCAGGAGGCGCACGCGCTGACCGGCGAGATGGACTACATATTGAAGGTCGTGACGCCCGACCTCAAATCGCTTTCCAATTTCGTCAATGGCGTGCTGTTGCCGCATGACTCGGTGCAGCATGTGAAAAGCGCCATTGTTCTGGAGACCCTGAAGGAAACCGGTGCGCTGCCGCTCTGAAAGTGCTTTGCGTTACGAATCTTGTGAGATTTTCCTCTTTATTGTTACATAATTTCCACTAAAGTCACGGCTGGACGGAGGGCGCGTTTCCAGAGGATACTTGGCGTGACGGCCACCCCGCGAAGAAAGGGAGTTCTTCGGGCGGAGACGCATCAGCCGTAAATGACGATACGAAGCGTTCGCTGGCGCTTTGACCATGCAATCGGGAGGAGAAGCATGAAATCATTTTCCGTGAGAAAATTAGCCCTGGCGGCTGCCGTAGCGGCAAGCGGGCTCGTGGGCGCTTCGGTGGCCTCGTTCGCGCAGGAGGTGACGCTGAGGCTGCACCAGTTCCTGCCGCCGCAGGCGAATGTGCCGAAACTGGTGCTCGACCCGTGGGCCGACAAGGTGGAGAAGGATTCGGGCGGGCGCATCAAGATCGAGCGTTATCCCGCCATGCAGCTCGGCGGCACGCCGCCGCAGCTTTACGATCAGGCGCGTGACGGCATCGTTGATATCGTCTGGACGCTGCCGGGCTCCACGCCGGGCCGCTTCCCCTCCACGGAAGTGTTCGAACTGCCCTTCATGATGACCAATGCCGAGGCGACCTCGCGCGCCTATTGGGATCTGTACGAAAAATACATGAAGGACACGGAATTCAAGGACACGCATGTGCTGGGTGTCTGGGTTCACGGTCCGGGCATGCTGCACTCCAAGGCACCGATCGAGAAGCTCGACGATCTGAAGGGCATGAAGATCCGTGCCCCCACGCGCATCATCAACTCGCTTCTTGGCCAGCTGGGCGCGACGCCCGTGGGCATGCCGGTGCCGCAGATCACCGAATCGCTCTCCAAGGGCGTGATCGATGGCTGCGTCATTCCCTGGGAAGTGACGCCGGCGCTGAAGGTGCCCGAGCTCGTTTCCAACCACACGGAATTTGGCGGCGATCAGGCGCTCTATACGACGACCTTCGTTCTGGCGATGAACAAGGCGAAGTATGACAGCCTGCCCGACGACCTGAAAAAGGTGATCGACGACAATTCCGGTCAGGAATTTGCAGCCTTTGCCGGCAGCACGCAGGCAGGGGCTGATGGTCCGAGCCGCCAGATCGCGGTGGATCGCGGCAACAACATCATCCAGATCAGCGCCGAGGACACCGAGACCTGGAAGAAGGCCGCCGAGCCGGTCTACGCCCAGTGGGTTGAGGAAATGAAAGAAAAGGGCATCGACGGTCAGAAGCTGATCGATGAAGCCCGCGCCCTGATCGACCAGTATACCAGTCAGTAAGGCCCTGAGGCCATGAAACCGAGGCGGGCCCCTGCGGTCCGCCCCTTTTTCTGAACGGTCTCGCCGCTTCGGCATGGGCGAGACGATCCGATCTTTCAACTTTGCATCGGTCCGGTGGGAACCGGCGGGCTCCGGCTCCGCATGCGTTCGGGCGCTTGCGTGGGAAGAAGTGGCTGGCTAACGTCATCGGACCCCGCCGAAAAGGCACAAGCCTAAAAGGCACAAGAATGAGTGGGAACGCCATGGGAAGGCACGCGGGACTGGACGTGCGACGGCACGTGGGAAGTCAGGGGGGACGGGAAGGCGCATGAGACTATCGAGCATCATTGTCTGGCTGGCCAGGACAATGGCCATTCTGGGCGGGATCGTTCTGGTGGCGGTGATCGTCATGACGGTCGCCAGCATTACCGGCCGCGCGCTGGTGCGCTTCGGGCTCGGCCCCGTGCCGGGCGATTTCGAACTGGTGCAGGCCGGCGTCGGCTTTGCCGTCTTTGCCTTTCTGCCCTGGTGCCAGCTCAATCGCGGTCATGCCACGGTGGACATTTTCACCGCTTTCCTGCCGGGCAGCGTGAACCATGTGATCGATCTGGTGACGGAGATCATCATGACGCTGGTTCTGGTGCTGATCGCCCGCCAGCTCTATTACGGCATGATCGACAAGCTGAGCTACAGCGAAACCACCTTCATTCTGCAGTTCCCCCTTTGGTGGCCCTATGCGGCCTGCCTGGTGGCGGCTGTCATCGCGGTGATCGTGTCGATCTACATGGTCTTCGTCCGCTATCGTGAATTCAGGGCCGGAACGCCGACGCCGGGGCTCGGGCAGGGGAGTGTCCATTGACCAATCTTGAAATCGGGCTCTGGTCCTTTCCGTTACTGCTGCTTCTGATCTTCCTGCGTCTGCCCATCGGTCTCGCCATGCTTCTGTGCGGGCTCGGCGGCAGCTGGATCGTGTTCGGCAATGTCACGCCGGTGCTCGCCAAGCTGAAGAACGAGACCTATTCGACCTTTTCCGGCTATTCGCTTTCCATCATTCCGCTGTTCCTGCTGATGGGGCAGTTTGCAACGCTGGGCGGCATGTCGCGGGCGCTGTTCAAGGCGGCTGAAACATGGATGGGCCACCGGCGCGGTGGTGTGGCCATGGCGGCGGTGGGCGCATGCGCCGGCTTTGGCGCGATCTGCGGCTCGTCGCTGGCGACGGCGGCGACGATGAGCCAGGTGGCGCTGCCGGAACTGCGGCGCTACGGCTATTCGGGCGCGCTCGCCACGGGCACGCTGGCGGCCGGCGGCACGCTCGGCATTCTTATCCCGCCATCGGTGATCCTCGTCATCTATGCGATCCTGACCGAGCAGAACATCGCGAAACTGTTCGTTGCGGCCCTCGTGCCGGGCGTTCTGGCTGCTGTCGGGTACATGCTCGCCATCTCGATCTATGTGCGGCTCTGGCCCGACTCCGCCGGCACGCGCGAGCGTGCGCCCTATTCGGAGCGGATGCGGGCGCTGCTCGATGTCTGGCCGGTGCTGATCGTGTTTCTGGCGGTTGTGGGTGGCATCTATCTGGGTGTCTTCACGCCGACGGAAGGCGCTGCGGTGGGGGCGGCGGGCACGGGCCTGATCGCGCTCATCAATGGCGGGCTGACACGCGAAACCTTCGTGGAATCAATCCTTGCGACGGCAACCGCCACGGCGATGATCTTCTTCATCGTTCTGGGTGCCGGGTTCTACAATTCGTTCCTGGCGCTGGCTCAGGTGCCGCAGCAGATGGCGGCGTTTGTGAGCGAGCAGGGCTACAGCCCCTGGATGGTGCTGACGCTGATCCTGCTGCTTTATCTCGTGTTCGGCTGCGTGATGGACTCGCTGTCCATGATCCTGCTGACCATTCCGATCTTCTTCCCGATCGTCACAGTTCTGGATTTCGGGCTGGGCGCGGAAGAATTCGCGATCTGGTTCGGCATTCTGGTGCTGATCGTCGTGGAGGTGGGGCTGATAACGCCGCCCGTGGGCATGAACCTGTTCGTGTTGAACTCCATGGCGAGAGACACGCCGATCTCGGCGACCTATCGCGGCGTTCTGCCCTTCGTGATGAGCGATATTCTGCGGGTGGCGCTTTTGACGCTGTTCCCGGCGATATCGCTGTTCATGTTGCGCTGGCTTTATTGAGGACACAAAAAAGCGGGGCCGGAAACGGGCCCCGCTTTTTTTTAGCGATCAATCACGCCCGGGCGGCGCTTCTTAAAGACCGCGTTCCTTGATGATGCCGTAGAGATTTGCCGAGCGCGCGCCGCTGCGGCAATAGGCGAAAACCGGGCCGGGAAGCTCTTTCAGAGCCGCTGCCATGTCGGTCACGTCGTCCATTGTCATGGCGCCGGAAACCACCGGCACATGGCGGAAGGAGAGCCCCGCCTCTTCTGCAGCGCGGGCGATGCTCTCGACTGCGGGCTGGCCTGCTTCCTCGCCCTCGGGGCGGTTGCAGATGATGCTCTTGAAACCGGCTGCCTTCACGGTCGCGATGTCTTCCGCCGTGATCTGCGCGGCGACGGCGTACTCTTCTGAAATCTGACGAATGTCCATACTGTCTCGTTCCGCTGTTTCGTTTGGCGTCGAATATAGGGTGCGACCCCGCCTTATGCGAGGTCGGCAAAGCCTCCGCCGGTCAATGCAAGCTGGCGAAGCAGCGGCGCAGGCTCAAAGAGCGGGTTGCCGGTCTTCTGATGCCAGTGCTCCAGCCGTTCGACGATTGTCCTGATGCCGAAGCGCTCGGCCCAGAACATCGGGCCGCCCTTGGCGACCGGGAAGCCGTAGCCATTGACCCACACCACGTCGATGTCGGAGGCGCGGGCGGCAATGCGCTCCTCAAGGATCTTCGCACCCTCGTTGATCATCGGGTAAAGTGTGCGCTCGGTGATCTCGTCCGCGCTGATCTCGCGCCGTTCGACGCCGAGTTCCGCAGCCTTCTTCTCGATGAGCTCCTGAACGAAGGGGTCAGGCTTCGGTGTGCGGGAGCCTTCCTCATAGAGATAGAAGCCGCGTCCGGCCTTCTGGCCGAAATGGCCCGCTTCGCACAGCGTGTCGGCGATGGGGGCGGTGAGACCGAGCGACTGGCGGTGCTTCCAGCTGATGTCGAGGCCGGCAAGGTCGACCATCTGGAACGGCCCCATGGGCCAGCCGAAATCGGTGAACACGCGATCGACCTGCTCGGGCGTTGCACCGGAGAGGAGAAGGTCTTCGTTCTGCTCGCGCCGGGCGGCAAGCATGCGGTTTCCGACGAAGCCATTGCACACGCCGACCACGACCGGAACCTTGCCGATTTTACGGGCAAGGGTCAGCGCGGTCTTGATGACTTCGGGTGCGGTCTCGTCGCCGCGCACGATCTCCAGAAGCTTCATGACGTGGGCGGGCGAGAAGAAGTGAAGGCCGACCACATCCTGCGGACGCTTCGTGGTGGCCGCGATCTCGTTGACGTCGAGATAGGAGGTGTTGGAGGCGAGGATCGCGCCGGGCTTCAGCACGCTGTCGAGCGCGGTGAAGACCTGACGCTTCACGCCCATGTCCTCGAACACGGCTTCGATGACGATGTCGCAGTCGGAAAGGTCTGCATAATCGGTGGTGCCGGAGATGCGCGCGATCCGCGCTTCCTTCTCTTCAGGCGCGATGGAGCCGCGCTTGACCGACCCGGCATAGGTTTTCTCGACATGGGCGAGACCGCGCGCAATGGCGTCCTCGTTCATCTCCAGAATGGTGACGGGAATGCCGCCATTGGCCAGCGCCATGGCGATGCCCGCACCCATCGTGCCTGCACCGATGACGCCCGCGCGGGCGATCTTGCGCGCCTCGGTCTCGCGACCGACGCCGGGCACTTTGGTGGCTTCGCGGGTGGCGAAGAAGAGATGACGCTGGGCGGCGGATTCGGCGCTGTCGCGGCGCTCCAGAAAGAGTTCGCGCTCGCGGTCGAGTGCTGCGTCGAACTCCATGGTGATGGCGTTGCGGACGGCTTCGGCCGCCGTGTGCGGGGCGGTGAGGCCGCGCGCCTTCTTCGTCACCGCCCTGACCGCTTCGTCAAAGGCGGCGAGGTCGACGGCGAGCTTTTCGGCGCGTGCGCGGATGTGGGGGTGTGCGTTGCCGGAGGCCGCCTTCTCGCGGGCGAATGCGATGGCTTCTGCAAGCAGATCGGTTTCGGCCAGCCGGTCGACCGCGCCGAGCCGCACCGCTTCGTCCATGCCGATGGGCTTGCCGGAGACGATCATCTTCAGCGCCGCTTCGGGGCCGACCAGGCGCGGCAGGCGCACCGTGCCGCCGGCGCCCGGAATGAGGCCGAGATTGACTTCGGGAAGGCCGATCATGGCGCTCTTCTCGGCCACCCGGTAGTGGCAGCCGAGCGCCAGTTCGAGGCCGCCGCCAAGCGCGGTGCCGTGGATGGCGGCCACGGTGGGCTTGTCGATGCTCTCGAGCATGGCGATCAGGTCGGGAAGGCTCGGCTCCTTCGGCGGCTTGCCGAATTCGGAAATGTCGGCTCCGGCGATGAAGGTGCGGCCTGCGCAGGTGATGACGATGGCCTGAACGGCGTCATCGGCTTTTGCCTGCTGCAGCGCTTCGAAGAGCGGCGCGCGCAGCGCATGGCCGAGCGCGTTGACCGGGGGATTGTCCAGAGTGAGGACGGCAATGCCATTGTCCCGGGTGATCTTTACGGTGTCGCTCATTCAAAGTCCTCTCGTCATCTGAATTGACCAGTTTGCCGTGCGGCGTGGGCAAATGCAGCGCGGCATATCGCCCGTTGGGAAATGTTCAGGCATCGGGCGCGGTGCTGCGCAGGAAGTCTGCAATGAGTGCGGCCGTTTTCTCCGGCTGCTCGATGCAGGGCAGGTGACCGGCGTCTTTCACGATCTCGAACCGTGCGCCTTCGATGAGCCCGGCAAGCGTACGCACCAGATCCGGCGGGGTCGAGCCATCGTGATCGCCGACGATGCACAGGGTGGGCAGTTTCAGGGTGGCTGTCGATTCCGTCAGGTCGGCATCGCGCAGGGCAAAGCCGGTGCCGGCATAGCCGTCGACCGTGGTGCGGGTGAGCATCGCGGTGTAGCCGATGAAATCGGCGTTGTCCGGCGAGCGGAAGGCGGGCGTGAACCAGCGTTCGAGGATGCCGTCCGAGATGGCGGCAATGCCTTTCGTGTTCACCGCCTCGATGCGGTTGTTCCAGAGGTCGTCATTGCCGATTCTGTGGGCGGTGTCGCAGAGCACAAGGCGCGACACGCGATGCGGATGCCAGGTGGCGAGGCCCTGGGCGATCATGCCGCCGACCGAAAGGCCGATAATGGTCGCTCCGGAAATGTCGAGATGGTCGAGCAGGGCGGCCAGATCATCGACGTGATCGGCAAGCGCATAGGGCTGCGGCGTGGCCTCGGAAAGGCCATGGCCGCGCTTGTCATAGAGAACGATGCGGTAATCGGCTTCAAGCCGCGCGACGACGCCATCCCAGATGCGGAAATCTGTTCCCAGCGAGTTGGAAAAGACCAGAACGGGCTTGCCGACCGTTCCCCTGACCTCGTGATGAATGACGACGCCGTTTACCCGCACAAAGCGCATACGCTCTCCTCCCATGGTTTGCCGTTAGGCGGCTTCTGTATGGGAGAAGGGCGCGGCGTCGTCAATGATCGGAAGATCGAAACGGCCTTGGGTTCTGATCCCAGAGCGCCGTGCGTCCATTCGGACGCACAAAGGACGCTCTAACCTGTTGAACCTACGCATCGTGTTTTACGAAAATCGATTCCGATTTTCGGGCCGATGCGTTAGCCGGCCATCGTCATTTCGACGGGACCGTTCAGCGAGTTGGAAACGGTGCAGCGGGCCTTGGCGCGCTTGATGAGCTCTTCGCACTGCGCCTCGTCGGGCATGGTGTCGAGCGATACGGTGGCGGCGTAGCTGCCGATACGGTCGGGCAGATCCTCGGCCTTCTTGCCGCTTACTTCCACGGAAACCGTGCCGACCTCGATCTTCATTTCCTGGGCAGCGTGGTGGAAGGAGAGCGCAAGGCATGCGCCGAGCGCGGAGATCATGAAGTCCACCGGCGTTCCGGCCTCTTCCGTGGAGGGCGAGGTGATGGCGACATTCTGCTTCGGCGCGGTGTCGACATTGATGACCTTGCCAGGGCCGATGGCCGTGGTGAAGGGACCGTAGGTTTTCGCTTTGATGCGGATCGCCATGTTTAGAGACTCCAGAAAGGCAATTCAGACGCGCCACATGTAATGGCGCGCCTGTCCCGCGTCCACCGGAGATGAGGCGAAGCCTCGGCGACCTATTGCCGGCGACGAAGAGGCGTAGCCTCAGCGGCCAATTGCCGGTGCGCCGAGCCCCCAGCTCCCGCGCAGATCATCGGCTGTCGCGAGCGGCGTGCCAAGCGCGGTGAGGGATGCAGCGACACTGGAAACGAGGGCCGCATTGTCCGGCGCGATCTTGCCATCGGGGCGTTGCAGATTGTTCTCGAAGCCGACGCGGGCATGGCCGCCCAGAAGGCAGCCCGCCGTGACGCAGGCGGCCTCGCGCGGGCCGAAGGCGCAGAGCATGAAGTGCGCGAAATCCGGCATGGTTCCGTCAAGGAAGGGCAGGAGATCGGCAGGATCGGAGCGCTGGCCTTCCGTGTAGCGGCCGAGCACGTAGAGAACCGGAATGTCGGGGAAGGGGATGAGGCCGTGCGCCATCATGCGCTTGAGCTGCAGCGCCTCTTCCGGGTGGTAGAGGATGATCTGCGGGGCGATGTTCTCGACGCGCATGAAGGAGAGAAATTTTGAAAACTCCTCTTCGTGCGAGGCGTCGGGCACCAGTTCGCGCAGGGCAAGCGATACCGCCTCCGGGCGCAGCTGGCGCACCACATCCATCTGCTCGCGCACGCCATAGCGCCCCACGGCCTCGGTGGTGATCTGGATCACCAGACGGTCGCCGACAGCCTTCCTGATGGCGGCGATGGCGTCGCGATAGGCATCGGCATCAAGGATGTGACGGCCTTCTTCATCGCGCACATGGCAATGGATCATGGCGGCACCGGCTTCAAGGCAGGCGGCTGCGGTTTCGGCCAGCTGGGCGGATGTCTGCGGCAGGGCGGGGTGGTCCGCGCGGGTGCGGCGGCCACCATTGGGGGCGACGGCGATGGCGGCGCGATGGGCGTTTGCAGATGCGCTCACGGAATACTCCATTTGAAGCATTTAATATCAATTTGCAACACTTGTTGCATACACTGAAGCGCCCGTCTAGGATGAGCCATCATGGATCGCGCCACACTTGCTGACCGCATTACGGAATCCTTCGAAGACCTGCCAGGGCAGCTTGGCGCGGCGGCGCGCTACATTCTCGACAATCCTGGCGATGTGGCGCTGCTTTCCATGCGCGAGCAGGCGCGGCGTGCGGGCGTTCAGCCCTGGACGATGACGCGGCTTGCGAAGCGTTTCGGCTTTGATGGTTACGACGAACTGCGCCAGCTTCACGGCGAGGCGCTGAAAGAACAGGCGCTCGGCTTTGCCGGCAAGGCGGGGGAGCAGGTTGCCAGGCAGAGGCAGGGCGGGAGTCATGCGCTGGCGCGCGATATCGCCGCGCAGACGGCAGCCCAGCTTGGCAATCTCGCTGACGCCGGCACGCTGGAAGCGCTGGCGCGCGCTGCGGCAACCCTGGCCGCAGCGCGCCGCATCTATTGCTTCGGGCTGCGCTCGAGCCACGCGGTGGCGGCGCATTTCACCTATTCGATGACCTTTCTCGGCGAGAAGGCGCATCTGCTCGACCATGTGAACGGGGCAGGGCTCGACAAGCTGCGCCACGCGACCGCCGAGGACGTGTTCTTCGTGACCACGGTTGCGCCCTACACGCGGGCGACGGTGGAAGCGGCGGCCAGCGCCAGGGCGCTGGGGCTGACCGTGGTTGCGCTGACGGACAGTGCCGTTTCACCGCTCGCCAGCCTTGCAGACCAGTGCGTGATCGTTTCGACGGAGAGCCCGTCCTTTCTGCACACGATGACGCCGGCCTTCGCGGCCGCCGAAATTCTGGCAGCGCTCGTTGCCGGCGAAGGAGGCGAGGAGGCGCTCGCGGAAATCGCAAAGACCGAAGCGCTGCTTTCCACCCTCAATACCCATTTGCTCGATCCCGCGCCGCGTGCGCATCGTTCTGGAAAACCCAAATGACACACATTCTGCATCGTCAGATCCATGCCTCACTGCCGGTCGCCAAAGGCGGCCGCGGCGTCGAACTCTTCGATGAGGCGGGCAATGCCTATATCGACGCATGTGGCGGCGCTGCCGTCTCGTGCCTGGGCCATGGTCACCCCGATGTGGTGGATGCGCTGAAGAAGCAGGCGGAGACGCTCGCCTATGCGCACACAAGCTTCTTCACCAACGAGCCGGCCGAACAGCTCGCGGATCGCCTGATTGCGGGTGCGCCCGAGGGCATCAGCCATGCCTATTTCGTGTCTGGCGGTTCGGAGGCCAACGAGGCGGCGCTGAAGATGGCGCGCCAGTATTTCGTCGAGAAGGGCGAGCCGCAGCGGCGCAGGATCATCGCCCGCCGGCAGAGCTATCACGGCAACACGCTGGGCACGCTGGCGACCGGCGGCAATGAGTGGCGGCGCGAGCCGTTCAGGCCGCTCCTGATCGAGACCCATCACATCGACCCGTGCTACGCCTATCGCTACCAGGAGGCCGGAGAGAGCGAAGAGGCTTATGGCCTTCGCGCGGCGCAGGCGCTGGAAGACAGGATCAACGCGCTGGGGCCGGACACGGTGATGGCGTTTGTCGCCGAGCCGGTGGTCGGGGCCACGGCGGGCGCCGTGCCGGCGGTGAGCGGCTATTTCAAACGCATCCGCGAGATCTGCGACCGTTATGGCGTCCTGCTCATTCTTGACGAGGTGATGTGCGGCATGGGACGCACGGGCACCATGCATGCCTGCGCGCAGGACGGGATTGCACCGGACATGCTGACCATCGCCAAGGGGCTCGGCGGCGGCTATCAGCCCATCGGCGCGGTGCTTCTGGGGCAGCACATTTTCGATGCCTTCGCGGAAGGGTCGGGTCTGTTCCAGCATGGCCACACCTATATCTGCCACCCGATGGCGTGCGCAGCCGCGCTGGCCGTGCAGGACGTGATCGAGCGCGACGGGCTTCTCGCCAATGTGCGCGAGATGGGCGCGTATCTGCGCGAGCGCCTTGAAGCGCGTTTCGGCAACCACGCCCATGTGGGCGACATTCGCGGGCGGGGCCTGTTCCTCGGTCTGGAACTGGTGGCCGACCGCGGGACGAAGGAGCCGTTCGATCCGGCGCGCAAGGTCCATGCAGCGGTCAAGAAAGAAGCGATGAAACGCGGCCTCATGGTCTACCCGTCCGGCGGCACGATCGACGGAACGCGCGGCGACCATGTGTTGCTGGCTCCGCCCTTCATCATCGACAGGGCCGTCGCGGACACGATTGTCGAGCGGCTCGGAGAGGCGGTGGACGCGGCTACAGGGTAATTTTACGTAAACGGAGGAGGAAGAAATAATCCGCAGGAAAAACAGAAGTTTGTGTTTTGCGCGCTAATGGCGTTGACACAGATTTCAGTCATAGCAAATTGCAAATTGCGCGTCCGAGCCATTGACTCGGGACGGGGGGCGTTTAACGCTTCACGTCAGGTCTTTGCGGGCCGCGCTTTGCCGGGCATCTCGCACGCAATGCCCGGCTGCGGTTGTTCGGTCCGGACCGACCACAGCATCTTTCGACGTGCACGTATGCGTAAAGCATCATTTCATTAGGGAGACGCACTATGAAACCTCATCGCATTCTCGGTTTTGGCCTCGCGGCCGCGATGCTCGGCTCGCTGGCGACCGGGACGGCCAGCGCCCAGGAGCAGCGCTTCGTTTCCGTCGGCACTGGCGGCGTGACGGGCGTTTACTATCCGGTTGGTGGCGCGATCTGCCGCCTGATGAACCAGAACCGTCGCGAGACGGGCATTCGCTGCTCGGTCGAGTCGACCGGTGGTTCCGTCTTCAACGTCAACGCCATCAAGGGCGGCGACCTGGAATTCGGCGTCGTGCAGTCCGACGTTCAGTACAATGCCAACAAGGGCGAAGCCAATTTTGCCGATGGCGGCGCACACGAGAAGCTGCGTTCGGTCTTCTCGCTGCATGCCGAGCCGCTCACCCTTGTGGCGCGCAAGGAAGCAGGCATTGCCTCCTTTGACGACCTCAAGGGCAAGCGCGTGAACATCGGCAATCCGGGTTCGGGCCAGCGCGCCCTCATGGATCTGCTGATCGCCGAAAAGGGCTGGACGAACTCCGACTTCGCCGTTGCCGCAGAGCTGGCCCCGGCCGAACAGAGCTCCGCACTGTGCGACAACAACATCGATGCGTTCGCCTACACGGTCGGTCACCCGGCCGGCGCCATTCAGGAAGCCACCACGACCTGTGACAGCGTGATCGTGCCTGTCGAGGGTGAGGCAGTCGACAAGCTCGTTGCCGACAACCCCTACTACTTCAAGGCGACGATCCCGGGCGGCATGTACCGCGGCACCGACAATGACGTGAACACCTTCGGTGTTGGCGCGACCGTCGTGACCTCGGCTGATGTTCCCGATGACGTTGTGGCCGCTTTCGTGGACGCCGTGTTCAAGGACTTCGACGCGTTCAAGGCGCTGCATCCGGCACTTGCCAACCTGACGCCTGAGAGCATGGTCAATCAGGGCAACTCCGCCCCGATGCATCCGGGCGCAGAAGCCTACTACAAGGAAAAAGGCTGGCTCAAATAAGCCGGTTTAAAAAAGGGGCGCCCGCCATGCGGGCGCCCTTCTTTTCCCAATGAAGAAAACGCATCAAGAGGGGATGGCGCATGGCGACGAAACCTGAAACCGCTGGCAAGAATTCAGCGCCACTGAACGACGACGAACTTCAGGATCTTGTTGCGTCATCCGATACCGGTGCGCGCGATCCTGAAGGCACTGCCGGGTACATCATTGCCGGTGTTGCGCTTTGCTGGTCGCTTTTCCAGCTCTACATCGCGTCGCCCCTGCCTTTCACACTGGCCAGCATGACCGGCCTGCCGATGGTGTTGAACGATGCGCAGTCGCGCGCGATCCACCTGGCTTTCGGCCTGTTTCTCGCATTCATGGCGTTTCCGGCGCTGGCCTCCAGCCCGCGAAACCGCATTCCCGTAAGCGACTGGGTGCTCGCCATCGTGGCGGCAAGCTGTGCGCTCTACATCTTCGTTTTCTACCGCGACCTCTCGCAGCGTCCCGGCCTGCCGATCACACAGGATCTGGTGGTGGCGGGCATCGGCATGGTGCTGTTGCTGGAAGCGACGCGCCGCGCGCTCGGGCCACCGCTCGCCGTGGTCGCCATTGTCTTCCTGCTCTACGTCTTCTTCGGCTCGTCAACCTTCGTGCCAGACATCATCCGCTGGGGCGGCGCTTCGTTCAGCCGCGCCATGGACCAGATGTGGCTCTCGCCGAACGGCGTGTTTGGCGTCGCGCTGGGCGTTTCGTCGGCCTTCGTGTTCCTGTTCGTGCTGTTCGGCTCGATGCTGGACCGGGCGGGCGCGGGCAATTTCTTCATCAAGCTCGCCTTCGCGCTGCTTGGCCATCTGCGTGGCGGACCGGCCAAGGCGGCGGTTCTGGCCTCGATGATGACCGGTCTGATTTCGGGTTCCTCCATCGCCAATGTGGTGACGACGGGCACCTTCACCATTCCGCTCATGAAGCGCGTCGGCTTCTCGCCGGAAAAGGCGGGCTCCGTCGAGGTGGCGAGTTCGGTCAACGGTCAGATCATGCCGCCCGTCATGGGCGCGGCCGCGTTCCTGATGGTCGAATATGTCGGCATTCCCTATTTGCAGGTGATCAAGCACGCGTTCCTGCCGGCCGTGGTCTCCTACATTGCGCTGCTCTATCTGGTGCATCTGGAAGCCGTGAAGAAAGACATGCCGGTGCTTGAGAAGCGCCAGTCGCACCCGGCCCTGGTGGCCCTGATGCGCTCGGGCATCGTCATTTCGTCCATCGTCATTCTGATTGGCGTGATCTACTACGCGATCAACTTCATCAAGTTCATGCTGCCGAACCTCTCGGCGCCGGTGCTGATGGCAGCCCTCCTGATCGCCTATGTGGCGCTGATCTGGTATGCGGCCAAATCGCCGGATCTGGAAATGGACGACCCGAATGCGCCGGTGGTGGAACTGCCGCTGCCGGGCGAGGTGATCCGCACCGGTCTGCATTACCTTCTGCCGCTGTTCGTGCTGGTCTGGTCGCTGATGGTCGAGCGCAAGTCGCCCGGTCTCTCGGCCTTCTATGCGGTGCTGCTGCTGATCGTCATCATCGTCACGCAGAAGCCGTTGAAGGCGCTGTTCCGTGGTCTGCAGAGCGCAGACCAGCGGGCGGCCTTCAAGGAAGGTTTCGACGATCTGGTGGTCGGCCTCATCCTCGGCGCGCGCAACATGATCGGCATCGCCTGCGCCACGGCGGCAGCCGGTGTGATCGTCGGCACGGTCACGCTGACGGGCATTGGTCAGGTGATGGCCGAGTTCGTCGAGTTCCTGTCGGGCGGCAACATCCTGCTGATCCTCGTCTTCACGGCGCTGATCAGTCTGGTGCTGGGCATGGGGCTGCCGACCACGGCGAATTACATCGTGGTCTCCTCGCTGATGGCTCCGGTGATCGTGGAGTTGGGCGCCGCCAATGGCGTTCTGATCCCGCTCATCGCCGCGCACATGTTCGTGTTCTACTTCGGCATCATGGCGGATGTGACGCCACCGGTGGGGCTAGCCTCCTTTGCGGCTGCGGCCGTTTCGGGCGGCGATCCGATCAAGACCGGCTTCACGGCGTTCTTCTATTCGCTGCGCACGGTGCTGCTGCCCTTCATCTTCGTGTTCAACACCGATCTGCTTCTGATCGATGTGAGCTGGGCGGGCGCGATCTGGGTGACCATTCAGGCGACCGTCGCCATGTTGATCTTTGCGGCTGCGACGCAGGGCTTCTTCATGGCGCGCAACAGGCTTTGGGAGTCGGCGGCGCTGCTGCTCGTCACCTTCATGCTGCTGCGTCCGGGTTTCTTCCTGGATCTGGTTCAGCCGCCCTATATCGAAACCGAACCGACGAAGATCTTCGAGGCGGTTGCCGAGGAGCCCGATGATGCGGAAATCCGCTTCACGATCCGCGGGCCGAACTTCGACAATCCCGACGAGATCGACGAGCGCACCATGGCGTTCAATCTGGGGGCTGCGGGCGAGCCGGGTGAAGCCCGCTTCGAGGCAGCGACCGGGCTCGTTGCGCAGATCGACGGGGAGCGGGTGCTTCTGGAAGAGCCGTTCGACATGAACAGCCTCGCTGGCAAGACGCTTGCAAGCCTCGATTTCTACGCCGACGAGCCGGTTCAGATCACGGCTGTCGAGGTGAGCGACGAAGGGCGCATGCCGCGTGAGATCTTCTATCTTCCGGCCGCTCTTCTGCTGGCGCTGGTCATGTTCCTGCAGCGTCGCCGCGGGGGCACGCTGACCGGCAATCCAAAAGCCGGTGCGCCGCGTTCGGCAGAAGCCTGAAAGGATTAGGATCCATGTACAAGGACATTCTCGTTTCCATCGATCTGGGGCATGCCGAAGGGGAGGTGCGCACGCTGGAAACAGCGGTCGATTACGCCCGCACCTTCGGCAGCCGCCTGCATGTGATGACGGTCGTGCCCGATTACGGCATGTCCATCGTCGGCGGCTTTTTTCCCAAGGGGCATGAGCATGACGCGATCCAGCACGCCAATGAGGCGCTGCATGAATTCACGAAGAAATATGTGCCGGACGAAATCAAGCATCGGCACATTGTCGGCCATGGATCGATCTACCGCGAGATCCTGCGCTATGCGGGTGAGGTGGAGGCGGATCTGATCGTGCTGTCGGCTTCGCGCCCAAGCCCGGAGGATTACCTCATCGGGCCGAATGCCGCGCGCGTTGTGCGGCATGCATCCATTTCGGTTCTGGTGGTGCGCTAGCGTTTCTTGCGCAATTGCCGAGCCGGTAATCGAACTCAAAAAAACGGCCGTGCTTCCTGAGGGAGCGCGGCCGTTTTTTTGTGTCTGCCTGTCTTGCAGGGATCAGCGTTTCTTCCCGTCTTTCGGGTTGTTCGGCGGGTTGTTCGGCGGGTCGTCGGGGCTGTCGTCATCATCGAACAGGATGCGCTCTGCCGCTCCGTCCAGATCCTCATACTGGCCGCTCTTGAGCGACCAGAGGAAGGCTGCAAGGCCGACTGCGCCAAGGAAGAGGGCAATCGGAATGAGAATGACGAGATTGGTCATGCCGCAGCCTCGGCGAGGGGCGCGTTGTGGCCCTGTGTCGGGGCCTTGGCTTCGGCCGGTCCGACCAGACGCCTGTCGGTGCGCAGGCGCAGCGCATTGCCGATGACGATCAGCGACGACAGCGACATGGCGACCGCCGCCACCAGCGGGGTGACATAGCCAAGCACGGCGATCGGCACGGCCAGCAGGTTGTAGATGATGGCCAGGCCGAAATTCTGGCGGATCAGACGGCCGGCGCGGCGCGATACGTCGCGGGCGAGCGGCACGGCCAGCATGTTGTCGCGCAGGAACACAAAATCGGCGGCGTTGCGGCCAATGTCGGCTGCCGTGGCCGGGGCCATGGAGACGTGTGCCGCGGCAAGTGCGGGCGCATCGTTCAGCCCGTCGCCGACCATCAGAACCTTGCGGCCTTCGGCTGCGAGCGCGCGCATCCGGTCAAGCTTCTCGCCGGGCAGGACGCCCGCCTGAAAACGCTCGACGCCGAGTTTCTCGGCAATGTCGCGGACCTGTTCTTCGCTGTCACCGGAGATGATCTCGACGCTGACGCCGTTCTTCTGGAGGAAGGCGACGGCTTTCTTCGCGTCGGGCCGCAGCCGGTCTTCGAAGCGGAAGGCGGCCAGCTCTTCGCCATTGCGCGAAAGGACGGTGCCGCCGGCGTCATTCTCATGCGCATCTTCGCGGCCAAGCGACCAGCCTGCGCGGCCAAGCCGCCAGACGGTGTCGCCGGAGCGTGCCTCAATGCCAAGGCCCGGCACCTCCTCGACACTGTCGAAGGCGGTGGTTGCGCGGGCGGAACCCGCAGCGCGCAGAATGGCGCGGGAGAAGGGGTGGCGCGAGTGGGAGGCCACGGAGGCGGCGATGGCGAGAACCTGCGGGTCGATGTCAGCCAGATTGCGCAATTCGGGAATGCCGAGCGTGAGCGTGCCGGTCTTGTCGAACACGGCGGTGTCGATCTGGGCGAAGCGCTCCATTGCCGCGCCGTCCTTCACCATGATGCCGTTTTCGAACAGCCGGCGGGCGGCGACGACCTGAACGATCGGCACGGCAAGGCCAAGCGCACAGGGGCAGGTGATGATGAGAACGGCAATGGCGATGGTGATGGCACGGTGCCAGTCGCCGCTGGCAGCCATCCAGCCCAGAAAGGTGATGAAGGCGGTGGCGTGGACCACCGGCGAGTACAGTGCAGAGGCGCGGTCTGCCAGCCGGCGATAATGCGCGCGGCCACCTTCGGCTGCCTCCATGAGGCGCATCATTTCGGCAAGGAAGGAGGTGTCGGCGGTGGCGGTCGATTCCATCACCAGCGGCTGGGTGAGGTTGAGCATGCCGGCGCGCACATCCGAGCCGGGCTTGACCGGCTGGGGCGCGCTTTCGCCGGTGGCCATGGAGCAATCCAGCTCCGAAGCGCCGGTCATGACCACGCCGTCGACGGGAATGCGTTCACCAGCGGCGACGACCAGCTTCATGCCGGGCGTGACTTCCTGCAGCGGAAGATAATCGCGACCGCCATCCTCGGCGACGACCAGCGCGCCGCGTGGAGCAAGGCGGGCAAGCCCCTTCACGGCGGTGCGGGCGCGTTCGCGCATCACGTGGTCGAGCGTGCGTCCGATGAGAAGGAAGAAGAGGAGCGAGACCGAGGCGTCGAAATAGGCGTGCTGGCCGCTGTTGATGGTCTCATGGATGCTGAGCCCGTAGGCGAGCGATACGCCGAGCGCGATGGGCACATCCATGTTCATGCGCCCGTGGCGCAGCGCGTTCCAGGCGGAGCTGTAGAAGATGCCGCCGGCAAAGACGAGCGCGGGCAGGGCGATCAGCGCGGAGAGCCAGTGAAAGAGATCGCGCGTGCTGTCTTCCGCGCCGGACCAGACCGACACGGACAGAAGCATGATGTTGCTGGCGGCAAAGCCGGAGATCGCCACGGCGCGGATCAGCTGCGACAGGACGGGGTCCTTGCCGGATTCGACGCTGTCGAACAGGTGGGCGGCGTAGCCCAGCCTGTTCAGCGTATCGATGATGGGCGGCAGTTCGCCATCGCGCCACTTCACGCTGACGCGCTTGGTGGAGAGATTGACGCGCGCGCCGACAACGCCGTCAAGCTTGCTGAGCGCGCTCTCGATTGTCTGAATGCAAGCACCGCAATGGACACCGGGCACGGAGAGATCCGTCTGCTTCAGGCCTTCGCCGACAGTGCGGCTGGCGAGAAGGATTTCTTCCGAACGCGGCCCGGCATCGCGGGCCTGTTCCGCTTCCAGCGCCATTTCGGTGCCGGGGGCGCAACAGCTCATCTCAGTGCTCCGTCCTTGATGACGATGCGACGCACGTCGCGATAGGGATGGTCGAGACCGGCTTCGGCGGTGATGCTGACGACCCAGGTGCCGTCACCGGGACCATGGTCGACGCCGAAAGCGCCATCGGGGCGGCGCTCAAGCTCAAGCGTCGTGTCTTCGTCCGCCGTCACGGGACGGTGCATGATCAGCTTGACGCCGTCGAGCGGGATCAGGCTGCCGCTGGCATCGGTCAGGCGATAGGTGATCGCGCCGTCCTCAACGATGAGGTCGCCGTTCCAGCCGAGTGCGGCCTGCGCGCGGCCCTCTGCCGCACGCTCGTTGAAGGTCTGGCTCGCCACATAGCTGTTCTTGACGATAAGGCCGGTCCAGCTCGAATTGGCGTAGAAGGCCATGGTCAGGTTCACCGCGATGATGACGCCGAAGAAAGCGATCATGATGGCGAGCATGTGCCACCCGGTGAAGACTTTCTGCTTTTGTGCGCTGCTCATCGTGAGGCCTCCGGAATGTTGAAGCTGGCCCGGTAAACGTCGCTCTCGAAGCTGGCCTTGTCTTCAACAACAAAGCTGAACCTTTCGCCGGCCTCGTCGAGACGGTCCGCAGGCAGGGTGACGAAAATGCGCACTTCACGCAAGCGATCCGGCTCCACGGGCACGGAGGCCGAGCGGCCTTCCGCCTGATCGAGGCCGACCACGTTCATTGTAGCACCTGGCAGGCCGTCGAGCGACAGCACGATTACACGCGGTTCCGGGATCATGTTCAGGAGCTTGACCGTGTAGCCGTTGCGCACGGAGCCGTCGGACAGAAGCACATATTGCGGATTGCGGTCGTGCAGGACGTTCACTTCCAGCCGATCACGGGTCAGGAGGGCGTAGAGCATGGCCAGACCGACCAGCGACCACGCGCCGAAATAGACAAAGGTGCGCGGGCGGAAGATCTTCTTCCAGCGGAAATGCGCGACCTTGTCGGTCAGGCGACCGTTTTCGTTGCGCACGCGGTCGGGGTTGATCGCGTCGGCGCCGCCGGCGGTGGCGAGCGCCATGTTGGCATTGTAGTCGGAAAGGGTCGCATAGGAGATGAGACCACGGTCGCGACCGAGCTTGTCCATCACGCCGTCACAGGCGTCGATGCACAGGGCGCAGGTGATGCACTCGAGCTGCTGGCCATCGCGAATGTCGATGCCCATCGGGCAGACCGCCACACAGGCGTTACAGTCGACGCAGTCACCAACGGTCTGACCGGCTGCCGCAGCCTTCTTCGCGTGGCGGGTGCGGGGTTCGCCGCGCCAGTCATTGTAGGTGACGGTCAGCGAGTTTTCGTCGAGCATGGCCGCCTGAATGCGCGGCCACGGGCACATATAGGTGCAGACCTGTTCGCGCATCAGGCCGCCGAACACATAGGTGGTGGCGGTCAGAACAGCGATGGTGATGTAGGCGACGGGGGCCGCCTTACCGGTCACGAGGTCGATGAGCAGAGCAGGGGCGTCGGCGAAGTAGAACACCCAGGCGCCGCCTGTCGCCACCGCGATCAGAAGCCATATCAGGTGCTTGGAAAAGCGCTTGCCGAGCTTGTTGACCGACATGGGCGCGCCATCAAGCTTGATGCGCGCATTGCGGTCGCCCTCAATGGCGCGTTCCACCACGAGGAAGAGGTCGACCCAGACCGTCTGCGGGCAGGTGTAGCCGCACCATGCGCGTCCCACCGTGGAGGTGATCAGGAAGAGCCCGATGCCAGCCATGACGAGCAGGCCCGCGACATAGAAGAATTCCTGCGGCCAGATCTCAATGAAGAAGAAGTAGAAGCGCCTGTTGGCCAGATCCACGAGCACGGCCTGATCGGGTGCGTAGGGGCCGCGATCCCAGCGAATCCAGGGCGTCAGGTAATAGATGCCCAGCGTGACCAGCATGATCAGCCACTTGAACCGCCGGAACTGCCCGGAGGCGCGCTTGGGGAAAATCTTCTTGCGCGCGGCGTAAAGCGATTGCCGCTTGCCGGCGGAGTTTACAGCTTCGGCATCAAGTCGTTCGACGTCGTTGCTGGCTGCATTGTTCGTAACAAGGGTCATTCGGCGGCTCGCAGACTGCTCGGTATTGAAATTTCTAGTCTCTCAGGGTGCACCAGTGCATTGATCCCGATCAAAGCCCTTTTTGCGCGCAGGGAAAGTCGACGTTACGTCGCTGCGACAAAAAACCCGGCCAGATGGCCGGGTTTTTGCTTTCCGTATGGCGCTGCGGCTACTGGCCGCCACCAAGGGAGTAGACGTAGACGGACAGTTGCTTGACCGTCGGATCGCCAAGGCGGGCCTGCCAGGCTGGCATGACGCCGTGCTTCGGCTGACGCACCTGCGCGGCGATTTCCCGCTCGCTGGAACCGTAGAGCCAGATCGCATCGGCCAGGTTCGGCGCACCGAAGGTGATGTCGCCCTGGCCATTGTCGCCGTGGCAGGAAGCGCAGTTGTCGGCGAAGACCTGTGCACCGGCCTCGGCCAGCGCCGGGTCGGACGGCGTTCCGGTGAAGGACACCACATGGGCGGCCACCTGACGGATCTCGTCAGCGCTCAGGATGTCGCCGAAGGCCGGCATTTCGCCGAAGCGGGTATCGTCGTCGCCAGCAAAGCGCACGCCGTGCGCGATGGTCTGGTGAATCGATTCGATGTCTCCGCCCCACAGCCAGTCATCGTCATTGAGGTTCGGATAACCGGCAGAACCCTGCGCGCCCGAGCCATGGCACTGCGAGCAGTTGACCTTGAACGCGGCGTCGCCTGCTGCGGTCGCGAAGCGGCGCAGCGTCTCGTCGGCGAGAATCTCTTCAAGCGACTTGTCGGCGATGGCCTGACGCAGATCGGCCTGCTGTGCAGAGACCACGTCCATGGTGGTGGAGAACTCGCTGCGGCTGGAATAGCCCAGAACGCCCTGGGTGGCGGAGCTGACCAGCGGCCACGCCGGGTAGGCGACGGTGTAGCCGATCGCCCACACGATGGTGGCGTAGAAGGTCCAGACCCACCAGCGGGGCATGGGGTTGTCGAGTTCCTTGATGCCGTCCCACTCATGGCCGGTGGTCGAGACGCCGGAAACCTCGTCGATATGTTTCTTCTCACTCATCTCAATCGTCCTTAAGCGGGATGCGTGCGGCTTCTTCGGCGCTCTTCTTGCTTCCGGGACGGAAGGCGAAGATGACCACGCCGATGAAGAAGACGGTCATGGCCAGTAGGCCCCAGCTATCTGCGAACTGTCGGAGCGCTGTATAGGCTTCCATGATTTATCCTCCTCACCGATATCCGGCCGTTTCGTCGTAGGTCGAGAAATCAACCAGCGTGCCGAGCATCTGCAGATAGGCGATCAGCGCGTCCATCTCCGTCAGCGCGTTGGGGTTTCCGTCGAAATCACCCAGAACGGCCTTGGGATAGCGTTCTTCGAGCCCGGACGTATCCGCATTCGGATCAGCCTGGGCGCGAATGTCCGCATTGGCGTTGAGCACCATTTCTTCCGTGTAGGGCACACCCACGCGCTGATTGGCGATGAGCTCGGTCGAGAAATCGTTGATCTCGAGCGGGGTGTCCTTGAGGAAGGCGTAGCTCGGCATGATCGATTCCGGCACCACGGAGCGCGGCTCGATCAGATGGTCGACGTGCCACTCGTTGGAGTAGCGGCCACCCACACGGGCCAGATCCGGGCCCGTGCGCTTCGATCCCCACTGGAAGGAGTGATCGTACATCGATTCCGCCGCCAGGCTGTAATGGCCGTAACGCTCCACCTCGTCGCGGAACGGACGGATCATCTGGCTGTGACAGGTGTAGCACCCTTCACGGACATAGATGTTGCGTCCGGCCAGCTCCAGCGGCGAGTAAGGGCGCATGCCCTCCACCTTCTCGATCGTGTTCTCAAGATAGAAGAGAGGCACGATCTCGACGATGCCGCCGACGGTAACCACGAGGAACGATCCCACCAGGAGCAGTGTGGCGTTCTTTTCGATGATCTTGTGTTTGTCCAGCAATGCCATCGTGTGGGCTCCTTAACCGGCGTTTTGAATGGTGGCTGCGGGCTGTACGACAGTGCCGCCGATCGGCTCTTCCTCGCGCTGGTGGCCGAGGATGGTCATGGCCAGATTGTAGGCCATGACGATGCCACCGAGCAGGAAGAGCACGCCGCCGAGTGCGCGCAGCACGTAGTAGGGGTGCATTGCAGCCACGGTTTCGGCGAAGGAGTAGACCAGGAAGCCCTGAGAGTCGTACTCGCGCCACATCAGACCCTGCTGGATGCCGGAGACCCACATCACGGCCGCATAGACCACGATGCCGAGGGTGGCGAGCCAGAAGTGCCAGGTGACGAGCCGCAGCGAGTAGAGACGCTCGCGGTGCCACAGCTTCGGAACCAGATAGTAGAGTGCGCCGAAGGTGATCATGCCGACCCAGCCGAGCGCACCGGAATGCACGTGACCGATGGTCCAGTCGGTGTAGTGCGACAGCGAGTTGACGGCCTTGATGGACATCAGCGGACCTTCGAAGGTGGACATGCCGTAGAAGGCAACGGCCAGAACCATCATGCGGATGATCGGGTCGGTGCGCAGCTTGTCCCATGCGCCCGAAAGCGTCATCAGGCCGTTGATCATGCCACCCCAGGACGGCATCCACAGCATGATCGAGAAGACCATGCCCAGCGTCTGCGCCCAGTCGGGCAGGGCGGTGTAGTGCAGGTGGTGCGGACCGGCCCAGATGTACAGGAAGATCAGCGCCCAGAAGTGAATGATCGACAGACGGTAGGAGTAAACCGGACGGTCGGCCTGTTTCGGAATGAAGTAGTACATCATGCCGAGGAAGCCGGCGGTCAGGAAGAAGCCCACCGCGTTGTGGCCGTACCACCACTGGGTCAGTGCGTCCTGAACACCGGCAAAGAGCGAGTAGCTCTTGGAACCGAAGGGCGAAACGGGAACAGCAAGGTTGTTCACGATGTGCAGCATCGCGATGGTCACGATGAAGGACAGGTAGAACCAGTTGGCCACATAAATATGTGGCTCCTTGCGCCTCATGATCGTGCCGAAGAAGACGATGAAATACGCCACCCAGACAATGGTGAGGAACAGGTCCACATACCATTCCGGCTCGGCGTATTCACGGCTCTGGGTGATGCCCAGAAGATAGCCGGTTGCCGCCATGACGATGAAGAGCTGATAGCCCCAGAAAACGAACCAGGCCAGATTGCCGCCAAACAGGCGCGCCCGGCTCGTGCGCTGCACCACGTAGAACGAGGTGGCGATCAGCGCGTTGCCGCCGAAGGCGAAGATAACGGCCGAGGTGTGCAGCGGCCGGGTGCGGCCGAAGTTGAACCACGGTTCGATGTTCAAATCCGGGTAGGCAAGCTGGAGCGCCACGATGACGCCAACCAGAAAGCCGACAACGCCCCAGAATGTCGTTGCGATGACGCCGTACCGTATCGGACCGTCCATATAGCCGTCGGTGTCGGCCTTGAGCGGTATCGATGCCGCGCCCTCGGGCGCAAAGCTGGTGTTGCGCATCAACACGATCGCCGATCCCAGCAGGACAAAGAACAGAACCCACATATGGGCCTGAAAAGCTGAATCCTGCGCCAGACCCGCAGCGGCCAGAGCTGCAAAAGCAGCCAGGCCGACCAATACGATCTCGGTGCCAAATCTCATTGCTGTTTCCCCAATCCAGAAAAGCTCGCGGGAATCCGTTCCCCGATTCCCACATTCAACGCATCTCTTAACGGGAACCGAACTGCCTTGATCTGCGTCAAAGCTGCGCGCCCCCAGCCATGAAAAACAGTTTCCGTTCATTATGAGGGATGGTCAACATGCAGCGCGCAGGCGAACAGATCACCGGGACAGTGCCGGCAACCCGTTATTCAGAAGCGGTTCCGCGCTATACGAGCTATCCGACGGCCCCGCATTTTCATGCAGGAATCGGCGCAGAAACCTTCCGTGGATGGCTGCAACAGACGGGCAGCAGCGACGACGTGTCGCTCTATGTACACATCCCTTTTTGTGATCGGCTGTGCTGGTTCTGCGCCTGCCACACGAAAATGACCCGCCGTTACGAGCCGGTCGCGGCGTTTCTGGACGCGCTCCTTAGTGAAATAAAGACTGTGGGAAACGTGCTGGATGGCAATGGGCGCATCCGCGCGCTCCATTTCGGCGGCGGCTCGCCCACCATGCTCCGGCCCGAAGACGTGCTGCGGCTGGGCGCGGCGCTGAAAGATGCCTTCAACTTCGCCGATGATGCGGAGATCAGTGTCGAACTCGATCCCAACGATATGGACGATGCGCGCTTCGACGCGTTTGCGGCCATCGGCATGACGCGCGCCAGCCTTGGCGTGCAGGATTTCGACCCGAAGGTGCAGACGGCCATCAATCGCGAGCAGACCTTTGAACAGACCAGGGGCGTTGTGGATGGCGTTCGCGCGCGCGGCGTGCACTCGGTCAATCTGGACCTGCTCTATGGCCTGCCGCACCAGACGCTTGAAAGCGTGGCCGATACGATCAGGCAGGCGCTGACGCTTTCGCCGGATCGCATCGCGCTTTTCGGCTATGCGCATGTGCCCTGGTTCAAGAAGCACCAGACGATGATCGACGAGGCATTTCTTCCGGGGCCGGAAGAGCGCTTTGCGCAGCAGCAGGAAACGGCGTGCATCATCCGCGAGGCGGGATATCAGACCATCGGGCTCGATCATTTCGCAAAGCCGGATGATCCGCTGGCGGTGGCTGCGCGGGAAGGGCGGCTGTTCCGCAATTTTCAGGGCTATACGGAAGATGCCTGCCGGACGCTGATCGGGCTCGGGCCTTCATCGGTGTCGCGCCTGCCGCAGGGCTATGCGCAGAACACGCCGGCGACTGCGAATTACGAGCGCATTGTCAGCGAAGGCGGGCTCGCCACGGCGCGGGGCATCGCGCTCAGCGAAGAGGATCAGGCGCGGGCCTGGGTGATCGAGCGGCTCATGTGCGACTTCGCCTTTTCGGGCGAAGAGGCGATCCGGCTGTTCGGCGAATGCGGGCGGCGGATCGTGAGCGAGGCGCGTCAGGCGGACGAAGAGGCCGGACTGGTGGAAGATGGCGGCACCTTCAGCCTGCGCGACGAGGCGCGGCCGCTGGTGCGTTCGACGGCTGCGCTGTTCGACCAGTATCTGAAGCGTGGCGGCGCGCGCCACTCTGCTGCCGTGTGACCGACGCGCGGCTTGTTGCGTCAGCGCAATGAACCGTGGCCCGAAGGCCGCTACCCTGCGTGTCGAAGCCATCGAGCTGAATGCCTGAGTGGAGGATGTTTCGGTCTGGAGGAGGCGACGATGCGACAGACGCATTTGCGTGCCGGGATGACGCTTGAGGAGATCATGGAGCACTGGCCGGACACGGTCGCGGTGATGCTGCGCCATCACATGCTGTGCGTGGGGTGCCCGATTACCGCGTTTCATTCGGTGAGCGACGCCTGCCAGGAACATGGCATCGATGAAAAGGCGTTCAGGCGTGAGCTGGAACTGGCAATCACGGAGGGCTGACGGGTCCTGACCCTAGCTCTCCTTGCGGGCCTCGGCTTTCAGGAGCAGGCGGTGCGGGCTGATCACCACGACACGCTTGCGGCCACCGCGAACGATGCCGTCCTTCTCCCATGCCTGAAGGACGCGGCTGACCGTGTGCAGCGTCGCGCCGGTCATCTCCGCGATGTCCTGCCGGGTGATCGGAAAGTCGATCTCCACCCCTTCGGCGGTCTTGCGTCCGGTCTGCTTGACGAGGCGCAGGAGAGCATGGGCCACCCGCTGCTCGACCTGCTCGGTCGACATTTCGACAACGCGCGTATGCGCGTCCTGCAGACGGCCGCCGACGGTCTTGTAGGTGTTCGCGCCAAGTGAGGGGAAGCGTGCGGTCAGTTCGTCCCATTTCGCGTTGGGCCAGGCGAGCGCCACGCATTCTGCTGCGGCGACAGCGGACGCCGGATAGGTGCTGCGGCCAAGGGCGGCTGCGATGCCGAACAGTTCGCCGACGCTGATATAGCGCACGATCACCTGTTGCCCCTCGGGCGTTGAGCGAACCACGCGAATGTGGCCATCGAGCAGGACGTAAAACGATTCCGCTTCATCGCCCTGGGCGAAGACGGTCGCGCCTTCGGAAAAGCGCAGGGGCTGGGCATAGCCCAGAAGCGTCTCCAGCTCCCGGCGCTCCAGCCCCGAAAAGCTGGGCAGATCGGCAATCAGCGAAGGGTCGAGGCCCGGCATTTGCAACTCCGCGTTCAAAATCGCGCTTTTTTTAGACCGTCTTTGCGCTAGCGCAAATTCTCGCGGCGCGAAAGCCGCTAGAAAAACACTCAGAGAGCCACCCAAAAGGATATCCAACGGCTCTTCATGAGATGCTGCTGCGACAACCAGCGGCGGTGCGCACCGGCCAGTCCGGTAGCGTCGACGCAGCAGCCGGCCGGACGGAATGGGGGAAGCATCCGTCCGGCCCTACCTTTTCAGGAGTTGGCGATGGCTGTACCGAGATTGCGGGCCTATGAGGGGCCGGCGGTGTTGTCCTATGGGTTCCGACCCTTCTTCCTTCTGGGCGCAGCCTATTCGGGCCTCTCCATTCTCGCCTGGTTGCCCATCTATATGGGGCTTCTTGAAACGCGCAGCCTTTTCCTGCCGGTCGACTGGCATGTGCACGAGATGCTGTTCGGCTTTCTGGCGGCTGTCGTCGCCGGCTTTCTGCTCACCGCCATTCCCAACTGGACCGGGCGGCTGCCCGTGCAGGGAACGCCGCTCGCGGTTCTGGTCGCGCTGTGGATCGCGGGGCGGGTGGCCATCTACTATTCCGCATCGCTTGGATGGTGGCAGGCCGCCATCATCGACAATGCGTTTCTCGTGGCGCTGACGCTGGCGGCTGTGCGCGAAATCGTTGCCGGCCGCAACTGGCGCAATCTCAAGGTGCTGATGCCGCTCGCGGTTCTTCTGCTCGCCAACATCCTGTTTCATGTCGAGGTGCAGACGGCGGGGATCTCCGATGTGAGCCGCCGGCTTGGCCTTGGCGCGGCCATTGTCCTGATCATGATCATCGGCGGGCGCATCATTCCGAGCTTCACCCGCAACTGGCTGGTGCGCGAAAATCCCGGGCGTCTGCCCGTGCCGTTCGGGCAATATGACGTCGCTTCGCTTGTTGTCTCAACTGCGGCGCTTACCCTGTGGGTGTTCCTGCCCGAGGCGCTGCTGACGGGCGTCCTGCTCGCAATCGCCGCAGTCTCGCAGGCCGTGCGCCTGACGCGCTGGGCCGGTGAGCGCACCGTGCGGGACGCGCTGGTGCTCATGCTGCACATCGCCTATGCCTTCGTGCCCTTCGGTCTCGGGCTGCTGGCGCTCTCGGCGCTGTTGCCCGGGAGCGTGCCGCAGGCCGCCGGGTTTCATGCGCTCGGCGGCGGCGCCATTGGTGCGATGACGCTGGCGGTCATGATGCGCGCGACGCTGGGGCACACCGGGCGCATGCTGAAGGCCGGACTGGCGGGAGGCGTGATCTTCGGTGCTGTCTGCGTGGCCGCAATCGTGCGCGTCTGGGCTGCTTTCGAGCCGGGACTGGCCTGGGTTCACATTTCCGGAACGGCCTGGATGATCGCGTTTCTCGGGTTTGCGCTGCTCTACAGCCCGGCGTTGCTCAGGGCGAGGCGTTCGTCCTGAGGCTCTTCCTCAAGCCGTGTCATTTTATCGAAGAGAACTGCGTTCGGGCAGAAGGACGGCGGCTGGCGTTTTGTTTCGCCGGCAGTTGCCGCCAGCCAGCCCTGACAGGAATCGGCATTGCGGCAGCGCGCGCAGGTGCGAACGGCCGAGGCGAGCGTCAGGCCAAGGCGATCGGCAGCGAGGCGCTGCAAATCCACATCGCAGCGGTCCATCATCTTGCCCATCAATTTGGCATGCGTTTCAATTTTCTGGGACAAGCGTTTCATTTCCGACTCCAAACATTAATCGGAGACTATCACCCGTTACGATACAGTGCGCTTTGCGCTGGATCAAACAGTTGGCAATTGTCCATGGCCGAGGCTTGCAGTGACACGCACGTGCGGAAATAATGCGCGCCACAAACGAACCCGTTGCGGAAGGGGCAATCTTGGGTCACGATTTCGATATTGCTGAACCGGCGCGCCGCACCGGGGTGCCGGGCTTTGTCGTTGCCCTTGGCGGCAGTCTGATCCTTCTGGCCGCCCGCCTGTGGATGGGGCCGGCGTTCAGCGGCATCTGGATCATCTTCCTTGCATCGCTCACGGCCCTTTACGCCGCGATCCTTGGCGGGCGTGTTGCCGGAATTGTCGCGGTGGCGCTGGTTGCCGGAGCCGTGGCGCTGGTCGGCGTCGTGGACACGCTGCCGCTCTCGCTTCCCGTGTTTGCCGCGCTCATCGCCTTTCTCATCCTTATCGCCCATGTGGGCGCTGCCTATTTCAACGCCGAGGATGCGGGAAAGCTGGTGCGCCAGCAGCTTGCGGCGCGCGACGCGCATCTGAACTCCATTCTCGACACGGTTCCGGACGCCACCGTCGTCATCGACCACAAGGGAACGATGGTGTCGTTCAACCGCGCAGCAGTGCGCCAGTTCGGCTATACGGAAGACGAGGCGCGCGGCAACAATGTGAAAATGCTGATGCCCGAGCCCTATCGCGGGCAGCATGACGGCTATATCGAGCGCTACAAGACCACGGGTGAACGCCGCATCATCGGCATCGACCGCGTGGTGGTCGGTCAGCGCAAGGATGGCTCCACCTTTCCCATGAAGCTCGCTGTTGGCGAGATGAAGAGTGGCGGGCGCACCTTCTTCACCGGTTTCATCCGTGACCTGACCGAGCGTGCGGAAACCGAAGCGCAGATGGAAGAGGTGCAGGCGGAACTGGCGCGTCTTGCCCGCCTCAACGAGCTGGGGGAAATGGCCTCGACCCTGGCGCATGAACTCAATCAGCCGCTTTCGGCCGTCTCCAACTATGTGCAGGGCTGCAAGCGGCTCCTGAACGATCTGGATGACCCCGTGGCCGAGCGCATGCGCGATGCGCTGGAAGAGACGGCGCGGCAGTCGCTTCATGCCGGACAGATCATCCGTCATCTGCGTGAATTCGTCTCGCGTGGTGAGAGCGAGAAGCACCCGGAAGACCTGCAAAAACTGGTCGAGGAGGCCGCCGCACTCGCCCTGATGGGCTCACGCGAGCTCGGCGTGCACACCGTCTTCGAGTTCGAAGCCGGGCTTGGCAGGGTTTTCGTGGACCGGGTGCAGATCCAGCAGATCTTGATCAATCTCATGCGCAATGCCATGGAGGCGATGCGCGAGAGTGACGGTCGCGAGCTCAAGGTGACCGTGGCTTTCAACGAGGAAGGCGACGCCATAGACATTGACGTGTCCGATACGGGAACGGGAGTGCCCGAGGAGATCGCCGAGAACCTTTTCAAGCCGTTCGTTTCATCCAAGAGGGGCGGCATGGGCGTGGGGCTTGCGATCTCAAAGCGGATTGCCGAGGCCCATGGCGGCATGTTGAAACTGATCGTGAGTTCGGGCGAGGGGACGACATTCCGTTTCACGCTGCCCGCAATGGAAGAGCAGGAATTGCAGAATGCCTGATGATGTGGTGATCCATATCGTTGATGATGAAGAGCCGGTGCGCAAATCGCTGGCTTTTCTGCTCACCATGTCCGGGCATGTGGCGCGGGTGCATGAATCGGCAACGGCCTTTCTCAAGGTTGCGCCCGGGCTGCAGAATGCCTGCCTGATCACCGATCTGAGAATGCCGGACATGAGCGGCGTCGAGCTTCTGCAGCGGCTGAACGAGCACGGCGCCATGCTGCCGGCCATCGTCATCACCGGCCATGGCGACGTGCCGATGGCGGTCGAGGCGATGAAGGCGGGCGCGCTGGACTTCATCGAAAAGCCGTTCTCCGACGACACGCTCATGGAGGCGCTTTCCCGCGCGATCTGCGAACTCGACAAGCGGCCGCCTGCCGCCGCCGATGCGGCGCTGGTGCGGGGCCGGGTGGAGCAGCTTTCGGAGCGCGAACAGCAGGTGATGCGCCGGATCGTGGCGGGCATGCCCAACAAGACGATCGCCTTTGAACTCGATATTTCCCCGCGCACGGTCGAGGTTCACCGGGCCAATGTGATGTCCAAGATGCAGGCCAGAAACCTGCCGGAACTGGTTCGCATGGTTCTGCAGGCCGGTGATCCGGTCGGCTGATTTCGCCTTTCAGGGGGCGTTTTGATCCAACGCAAAGCACGATGGCGACCGACGGCAGAGATTGTACGCTGCCGCGGTGACTGATTTGCGTTGCCCGGCAGTGAGGAGATGCCGGGATGTGCATGCAATGATTCTCGTGGTGGCGCCCGATTCAGCCTTTCGATTGTCACTGCGATTCATGCTTGAATCGGAGGGGTACGACGTTGTCGTGCCGCGCAATCTGGAAGAGGTTGAACGGCTGCGCCGCACGGCTGCCTGCACGATTGTGGATCATGAAGTCCTTGCCGACATGAAGGTGCCGCTTGAACGGCTGCTTGGCGGGGCCGGGCCACTCGTTCTTCTGGCCGATACGCTGGATGAGATGCCGCAGGCCGGGCACATAAGAACCATAGAAAAACCGCTCCTTGGGAGCGCCGTCGTCAACGCGGTTCACGACCTTCTGGAGCAGGCCCGGCATCGCGATCTGAGAGGCGCTACGTAGAATCCCGTAGGGACAAAACCGAATTTCGCGCGTGCGGGCATTGCGGCAGTAATGGAGCATCCAAACGACGGAGGCACCCATGTTTGCACAGGCCGCAACCGCACACGCACCGACAGCTCCTTTCCGGGGGCATCAGCGTCTTGCCGAGGCGCGTCCGGCGCCTGCGTCGTTTTCTCCCGACCAGCCGCACCAGATTGCCTTCTTCGAAGCCAATGAAGAGGTCTATGCGCAGGGCGAGCGCGCCAATGCGCTCTATCAGGTCGAGTTCGGTGCGGTTCGCCTCTATCGCCTCCTGTCGGACGGTCGCCGTCAGATCAGCGCCTTCCATGTGGCGGGCGAAGTGTTCGGTTTCGAAGCCGACGGCCATCATCATTTCTTTGCTGAAGCCGTTGGCCCGGCCGGCATTCGCGTGTTCCGTCAGCCTGCCAATGAAGGCAACTGGCGTCAGACGCTGGACGCCGCTCTGGGGGCGCTCGTTCGTGCGCAGGAGCATCTTCTGGTGATCGGCCGGCAGAACGCCGCCGAACGCGTCGCTGCCTTCCTTCTCGACATGATGGAGCGCCAGGACAATGCCCGCGAGGTGCAGCTTCCCATGTCGCGCACCGATATTGGCGATTATCTGGGCCTGACCATCGAAACGGTTTCGCGCACTTTCTCGAAGTTCAAGAGCAAGGGCCTCGTCCGCCTGGCCAATACCCGCACGGTGGAAGTGGTCGACGAAGCCGCCCTCAGGGCCATGTGCGCCTGAGGGGGCAGGGGGGGCTGGATGAAGCGCGCAAAGAGTTCTTTGAGTAATATTATCCAACTGATGCATTAATACGGTCGCCTTGGCTTTTAGCCGGTGGGCAGGCGATGACGATGCGTCGCGGATGCAACTTTGCGTGCGGTAATGGCTCGTCCGGAAGGCGCATAAGGATGCTCGCCTTTGGTCTGCCCCTTTGGTCTGCCTGCGTGGTGCTTTCGGAAAATACCCGCTCGTCGTTCCTAAATATCTTTCGCCTGGGCGAGCACCCAGAGGGTTCTTCCTTCCTCAAATCTCATGAACGCGGGGTGGGGTGTCGCAGACTTTTTGTGCCAGGTCGATCACGTGGCGGTGGTGGGTGAGGTAGATGGCCTGGCCGCGGCGGCCGATCTGTTCCATCACCCGGCACGCGGCGCTGGTGCGGTTTTCGTCGAATGTCTCGAAAATGTCGTCGCAGAAGAAGGGCAGGCGGGTGCCCTGCGCGATGAGCTGCTCGTGGGCGGCGGCGCGCAGCGCAAGATAAAGCTGGAAGCGCGTTCCCTTGGAGAGTTCCGCCACCCGCTTGGCCGTTCCGTCGCGAGCGACTGCAAGAAGCGTTTCGTCATTGCCGTCTGGCTGTGTCGTCAGGCGTTCATAAGCGCCCTGCGTCAGCGTTGAGAAGCAGCTTTCGGTGGCGGCCATCATGCCGCTGCGATGGGTGTCCCGGTAGCGGCGGATCGCCTCGTCGGCCAGCCGGTAGCCCAGCGAAAGCTCCAGATGATCGCGGGCAGCCTCTTCCAACTCCAGCTCAAGTGTGGCCTTGCGCTCCGTCATGGCGGCAATGTCGGCGTCGCCGGTCACGCGAAGCAGCGCCTGCTCTGCCGTCACGCGCTTCTCGGTCGTTGCGGTCAACTGGCGCTCGGCCTCCGTCGCGTCAGCTTTCAGGCTTTCCGCCTCGGCTTCAAGGGCGGCAGCCGTGACGCCTTGCAGCATATCGCGGGCGCACTCCATGCTTTCCAAACCAAGTTCGGAGAGAACCGTGCGTTCAAGCCTGGCCTTTTCCTGTCGCTCGGCGATGACCTGTTGGGCCTGTGTCGCGGTGCGGCGCAGGGCGTCGAGCGTGTCGACTGGCGCGTCTTCGGGGAAAATCCGCCCCATCACTTCGACCTCGCGGTCGATGTCTTTCAGCCGCTTCTCTTTCTCCGTCAGCCGGGCGCTGGCCCGGTCGAGATTTGCGCTCAGCTCCGCCGCGCGTGTTTCCGCAGCGCGTGCCGCTTCGGAGCGTTCACGCAGCAGCGAGAATGTTGCAGCTGCGGTCTCGGCCACGGGAAGATCGTGGGTGGCGGCGAGCGCCGTGACCCTGCTTTCGAAAAGCGCCTGATCGGCCTCCATGGTCGCGACGCGCTGCGCGGCGTCGGCGCGTTTTTCTTCGCCGTCGCGCAGAGCCCGCAGCGGATCGAGTGTCGCCAGAAGGCTCTCCTCATTTACTGCTGAACCCAGGAGATCGCGGACCAGATCACGCCAGTTAGCTTTGGCCTGTGTGGCCTTTTCCTTTGCAGCTTCCTGCCTTTTCGTTCTGCGGCGCAGCTCTTCGTCAATCGTGCGGCGCGCCTCATGAGCCTGTGCTGCGGCGGCAATCGCCTCGCTTTCCGCCTCGGCCAGAGTGCGGGCTGCGGCAAGAGCGCTGTCCAGATCCGGGTTCTCGAGGTTCAGATGGGGGAGGAGCGCATCAAGCAGATGCTCCGCCCGCGCCAGCGTCGGGCGATGCGTTTCGCGCAGACGCGCGGTTCTGGCCGAAGCCTCTGCCGCCGCCTCGTGGCGTTTCACCCAGTCAAGCCACTCCGCCGGCGACAGCGGGCGCGGCAGGCCGGCGGATTCGGCGGCATCGTTCACGGTGCTTTCAAGAGCAGCCTGTTTTTCGCGAAGCGCTGTCAGTCGCGCCTCTGCCTGATCGGCGCGCGCCTGCAACTCAGCACCGGCCTGTTCGATCTGACGCAGCTGCCCGAGATCGCGCGCCTGCAGGACGCGCGACTGCATCGCCGCATCAAGCGCGTGAAGCGCATGTTCGAAGGTCTGTGCGGTCCCGCCGTTCAATTCCGCGCGGTGTTTTTGCCAAAGCCGGTCCCGCTCGGTCTTGAGGGTGTCTGCCTCGCCATCTGAGACAAGGCTTGTGTCGGAGGCGAGCTGGGCGGCCTGCGCGCGGCGGGCGGCCAAATCCTCACGATGCTGCGAAAGCGCTTCTTCGGCCTGGGCGATCTGCCGCGTAAGTTCCGCGTGGGCCTCGGCCCAGTCCTGCGCCTTCAGGAGGCTTGTCGGGCAGTCCGGCAGCGTCTCGAAACGGACAGCGCCGACCGTGAGGCCTTCGCGTGCAAGGCGCTCGTCAGCGGCCGCCGCATCAATCGCCTGCTCGGCCCGTGCGATAAGGGGAACAAGGCGCTCCACATCATGGCGGGCGAGTATCTCGCCGATCCCGCACGCGGCCGGGATCTTCGCTGCCGCCGCTTCATGTGCGGCTTCCGCATGCTCGAAACGCGCCGCCAGATCCTCGATCTCCCGGGTTTCGGCCAAAAGCGTCTGCTCGGCGCTGCGCAATTCATCGCGCGCGCGTTCAAGGCTGGCAATCTGGGCGGGCGTCAGCACAAGGCTTCGCGGATCGGTGGTCTCGTCAGCGCCAACGTCTCTGGCTGCGCGCAGCATGGCGCTCTCGGCTTCAAAGACATTTGCGCGCCGGCGTTCAAGATCAAGCCCCGCGGTCACGTCACGCGCGCGCAGATCGTCCAGTGCGTCCAGCGTCTCGGTGAGGGCCGCCAGTTCCGGTGCGCGGCTCAGACCATCGCGCGCCGCGCTCGCCTCTTCGATCTCCGTGGTCAGGCGCTCGATGTCCGCCCGTGTCCGGCTTTCCTCGGTAAGCAGTGTGACCAGACTTTCCGGTTCGAAATCCAGCCTTTCGGGAAAGGATGCGAAAGGTGCGATGCGGTCTGCAAGCGCCTCGATTTCGGCCAGCATGGGCAGGGCGTGGCGTCTGGCGGCAATCCGCGCTGCATTCTCAAGCAGCCCATCGCGCGCGGTTCTGGCTTCGCCTTCCGCCTTGCGCGCATCGGTCAGCTCTTTCTTGAGGCTGCGCCATGCGCTTGCTGAAACGTCGCGCTCGCGAATGTCCTTTTCAAGCTGCGCCAGCTCACGCTTGAGAATGGCGATGCGCGTCTTGCTGGCCCTTTTGCGCCAGATCTCGTCCGCTTCTTCGCGCACCTTGTCCAGAACGGTGCTCAGATCCGCCACGCCGGCGGCTGCGGAGAAGAGAAGCCGCCCGATATCGCCGCGCGCCTGCGCGATTTCTTCGCCGCCGCGCTCGATGGTTTCGTCGTCAAGGCACAGAAGGTGGCGGTAATCCTCTTCGGAAAGGCCAGCCAGAAGGGCCGATATGGCGGTCTCGGGCAGGGGCGCGCCTGCCTCATCCACCAGCGCGCCGCTGCGTGTGGGAAGGCGGGTGAACCAGCGCAGGTCGCCGTCGATTTCCAGTTGCCCGGACACCTGCAGATTGCTGCGCTGGTGTTTGAAGGCGTAACCCTCGCGGTTCGGGAAGCCATAGAGGAGGCGCAGCGCCGCCTCCATCGTGGTCGTCTTGCCCGCCTCGTTGGGCCCGTAGATGATGTGGAAATCGGGTTTCTCTCCGGCTTCGCCGAAGTCGAACTGACGGCCCGTGAAATGGCCGAAACGGTCCATGGAGAGTTTGCGCAGACGCATCAGTTTTCCGCACCTTTCAGGCGCGCCAGAACACGCTCGCTTCCGGCTTCGGCAAGGCTTTGGGTGAGCCTTTCCGCTGCGGCCTCATCGGGCACGAGCCGCGCGCGAATGGCCGGCGGCAGATCCATCAGAACCTCATCGATTTCGGTCTGGGCCGCGCTCGCAAAGCCGGGTTCCGCCTGGATTGCGGTGATCGTTGCGGCCAGCTCGTCGGTGGCGCTAAGCGCGCCGTCGTGCTGCGCCGGCGCGTCGAGGCTGAAGTCCAGCTTCTCGATCCAGAGGCGGTCGGTCTCCCGCGCCAGTTCGCTGATCTGCTCGCCCCAGTAATCGCGGTCGCGCAGGAAATGCCAGTGACGTTCCGGCGCGCCCTGCAGGGTGAGGCGCAGAACGCCGGCATCTGCCGTCAGATCACCGGCGGTCGTGCGCAGGTGATCGCGCAGGAGCGTGCGCAACGCCTCGTCGCTCTGCGCCGCCGTGATGTCGAGCGCGGAATTGGTGAACTCCAGCGCCGATGTGGGGATTTCGTCGACGCGAATGCCGGCGTCGTCGATGCTCAGAAGCGTCGCCGATTTCGGGCCTGCCTCTCCGATGTCACGTCCCTGCGGGATACCGGGCATGACCACCCATGGCGCCTGCGAATGGACCTGTCTCTTGTGGACATGGCCGAGCGCCCAGTAATCGAAGCCCATCCCTGACAATTCATCGACAGTGCAGGGGGCGTAGGTGTCATGCCCCGCCGCCCCGGCAAGCGATGTGTGCAGCATGGCGATGTTCATCGCACCGGCCACGGGGGCCGAAAAGCGTGGCAGGAGGCTGTCGGGCGCGTGTCGATCTGCAAAGCTGACGCCGTGCACCCAGACATTTTCCGCAAGCTGCACCTTTCCGCCCCGTGCGTCGAAGACATGCACATGATCGGGCAGGTCGAGCGTACCGGTTATGGGGTTTTCGGCATCGTGGTTGCCCTTGATGTAGAAGACCCGGGTGCCCGCCGCGCGCAGGCGGTCGAGCTGTCCGGTGAGGAAGGCGGCGGTGCGCGCACTGCGCTCCTTGCCATCGAAGAGATCGCCCGAGATCAGCAGCGCCGAAACCTCTTCCGAGAGCGCGGTGTCGATGATCCGCGAAAAGGCGGTGCGGCTGGCAGTTTCCACCTTTTCACGCAGCGTCACATCGCGCAGGGCGAGCGATTTGAGCGGGGAGTCGAGGTGAATGTCGGCGGTGTGCAGAATTTTGATCAATGCGTTTCCTCTGGACACGAACATGTCATCGGCAATCGCCAATCTCAAGCATGTCCCGGCGTCGGTCGTTCAGGTTTTCGGGGAAAACGACGTTGAGTGGCTCAACCCTTTGGTTGCGAAGGGAGATGCGGGGCTGAAGCAGCGTCCCTCGTATAGGTGAAATCTCATATAAAAATCATATTGTGAGAATTATAATTCAAAAAAGGTCAAAAGACTTTGACAGGTATCGCATGGTGATGTTACGAAAATTGCGCCATCGCCAAGATGTGTTTTTTGGGAGGAATTCATGAAACTGCTTAAAGCCGCCGCTCTTTCCGTTTCGGTTGCCGCACTCAGCGCGGGCGCCGTGTCCGCCGCAGAGATCAAGTTCAGCTACCCCGTCGCCCAGGACAGCACGATGGGGCAGACCGTCACGAAGTTTGCAGAGCTTGTGGAGGAGAAGACCGGCGGGGCCGTCACGGTGCGCCAGTTCCCGCAGGCGCAGATCGGTAACGAGATCCAGTCGATCTCCTCGGCGCAGGGCGGCATCGTCGAAATGGCGGTGACCACGACTGCAGGCCTGGCCGCCATGGTGCCGGAATTCAACGTCTTCCAGCTTCCCTTCATGTTCGGCAGCTACGAGCAGCTGGACAAGGTTTCCCGCAGCCCGGTGTCGCAGAAAATTCTGGACAAGATGGAGCCGAACAACCTCGTCGGTCTGTGCTTCTGGGATTACGGCTTCCGCAACATCACCAACAACAAGCGTCCCGTGACCAGCCTCGACGATGTGCAGGGGCTGCGCATCCGCACGATCCAGAACAAGGTCTATATCGACGCGCTTTCAGCCATGGGCATGAACCCGACGCCGCTGCCTTTCCCGGAGACGTTTACGGCTCTGGAGACCGGCGCGATCGACGGCAATGAGATCGCCAACGATGTCACCCGCTCGACATCTTTCTATGAGGTTCAGGACTACCTGACCGAGACCCAGCACTTCACCACCATCTCGGTTGTCTATGCCAGCAAGAAGTTCTGGGATGGTCTGGATGCGTCCCAGCAGGATGCGGTCCGCGCCGCCTGTGCCGAGAGCTCCGACTACAATCGTGAGATCATCAACGCCTCGAGCGGCGAAACGCTCGAATTCCTGAAGGAAAAGGGCATGCAGATCGACACGATCTCGGCCGAAAACCTTCAGGCCTTCCGCGATGCCGTCAAGCCGGTGGTCGAGGAAGTGAGCGCGCAGCTCGATCAGGAGATCGTGGCGGAGTTCATGGCCGAGATCGAAGCTTCGAAGAGCGCCAACTGAGTTTGGCTGTCCTGCCGCGTGGTTCGGCCGCGCGGCAGGATGGGCAGCCTTGTGCTGCGTTTCTCGTGCGTGGGAGAAGTCATTGCTTTTGAAAGACAAGATTGCGCTGGTCACGGGCGCTGGCAACCCTGAAGGCATCGGGTTTTCCGTTGCGCAGACCTTTGTGGCCGAGGGTGCATCCGTCGTGGTCGTGGACCGTGACGAGCGAGCCGTCGACCAGTCCGTAAAGGCGCTCGGCGAACGGGCTGTCGGTGTTGCGGCAGACCTGCGTGACGAGGCCGCCTGCCGGAGAGTTTTTGATGTGACGCGCGAGCGTTTCGGCCGCCTCGATGTTCTGGTGAACAATGCCGGGATCACCCAGCCGCGCAAATTCACCGAAATCACCGCTGCCGATTACGACGCCATCATGGACATCAATCTGCGCGGCACGGTGATGATGACCCAGGGCGCGCTGGGAATGATGGAAAGCGGCGCATCGATCATCTGCATCGCATCCATTGCCGGCCAGCGTGGCGGCGGCCTGATGGGCGGCGCTCACTATGCTGCCTCCAAGGGAGCCGTGCTGTCGCTTGTGAAGTCGGTCGCGCGCGAAATCTCACCGGACGGCATTCGCATCAATGCGGTGAACCCCGGCGTCATCATGTCGAGCATGACGCGTGATTTCTATGATGATGTGCAGACGGCGCGGGTTCTGCCGCAGATCCCGATCGGTCGCTTTGGAGCGCCGCAGGATGTGGCGAACACCTGCCTTTTCCTCGCATCCGACCTGTCGTCCTACATGACCGGCTCCGCCGTCGATGTGAATGGCGGCATGCACATGAACTGAGGCGGCGATTGCCGTCTCACCGAATTCAACATCAATCCAACAGGAGATTGTGATGAGTGGACCCGTCGTCCCCGTCGTTACCCGCGCCAATGAGCTGAGCGACAAGACCGGCCAGTCCGGCGATTGCGTCCGCCGCTCGGGGGTCAGCCCGCAGCACACGCCGGCGACCAAGATCTGGTTTGGTCAGGTTTCCAACGAACCGGGCTTTCGCTCGCCGCCGCATCATCATGGCGAAGCAGAGACGGGCGGCTACGTTCTCTCCGGCCACGGCCGCATCTATTTCGGTGAAGGCTACCGCGACTATGTGGACATGATGCCCGGCGACTTCGTGTTCGTGCCGCCGCACATGCCACATGTGGAAGTGAACATGAGCACGACCGAGGAGCTGGTCTGGCTGACCTGCCGGACGCCGGACAATATCGTGGTCAACCTGCCAGACGTTCCCGACAGCGATCTGGAAGGCTATCGTCGTCCCGCATAAGCGACCAAGCGCAGCGCCCCCGGAAAGAGGGGCGCGCGTGACATTCATGATCCTGGAGGGGGAGGACCAATGTCCAAGGTGATCGAAGCCTATTTCAGACTGCTGAAAATACTGATTGTGGTTTGCCTTGCGGGCATGGTTCTGCTGGTTTTCGGCAATGTGGTGCTGCGTTACGCCTTCAACTCGGGCATTACGGAGTCCGAGGAGTTCTCGCGCTGGCTCTTCGTCTGGATGGTGTTTCTGGGGGCGATTGTCGTTCTCCGGGAAAATGGCCATCTGGGGCTGGAATTCGTGGTCAACAGCCTGCCGCGCCCGCTCCGCAGGATCTGCCTCGGCCTTGCCCATGTGCTGATGATCTTTGCCACATGGCTGATCATCTCCGGCAGCTACACGCAGTTTCTTCTCAACATGCACACCTATGCGCCGGCGACCGGATTGCCGATCTCGTTCCTCGTGGGCGTCGGGCTGATCTTTGGCGTGTCGACCGGCGCCATTCTGGTCTGGCGTCTCTATCTGATCGTTGTCGGCAGGCTCGACCGCGTCGAGACCTTCGATGAAGAGCTGCAGGCTCTCCAGCAGAGCGGGGTGAAGTGAGATGACGCTTGGTGTCTTTCTCGTCAGCCTGCTCGGCAGCATGGCGATCGGCATGCCCATCGCCTATGCGCTGATCATGACCGGTATCGCGCTGATGTGGTATCTGGGTTTCTTCGACGCCCAGGTGATCGCGCAGAACCTTTTGAACGGCGCGGACAGCTTTCCGCTCATGGCGGTTCCCTTCTTCATGCTCGCCGGCGAGGTGATGAATGCGGGCGGCCTGTCGCGCCGGATCGTCAATCTCTCGGTTGCAGCCGTGGGCCATGTGCGCGGCGGGCTTGGCTATGTGGCCATCCTCGCGGCCCTGATCCTTGCAAGTCTTTCGGGTTCGGCGGCAGCCGACGCCGCAGCGCTTGCTGCCATCCTCGTGCCGATGATGGTGAAGGCGGGGCACGATCAGGGGCGCTCGGCGGGGCTTATCGCATCGGCGGGCATTTCCGCCCTCGTCATTCCGCCGTCCATTGGCTTTATCCTGATTGGCGTGGTGGGCAATATCTCGATCACGCGCATCTTCATCGCCGGCATTGTGCCCGGCCTCGTCATGGCGCTCGCGCTGACGGCCACCTGGTTCCTGGTGTCGCGGCGTGAAGAGACGGTGACGCGTGAACGCGTGCCATTCTCGGTTGTCATGAAAGAAGCGTGGTCGGGCATCTGGGCGCTGATGCTGCCCGTGATCATTCTTGTCGGTCTGCGCTTTGGCGTCTTCACGCCGACCGAAGCCGGTGTGATCGCCGCCGTCTACGCGCTGTTTGTCTCGATGGTGATCTATCGGGAACTGAGCGTCGCCCAACTCTTCGACGTGTTTCTTGGCGCGGCCAAGACCACTTCCATGGTCATGTTCCTCGTGGCTGCCGCTCTGGTTTCCAGCTGGATGATCACGATTGCCGGCCTGACCGCGCAGATTTCGGCGCTGGTTGCGCCCTTTGCCGACAATCCCATTCTTCTGATGGCGGCAGTGGTGGGGCTGGTCGTGGTGATTGGCTGTGCAATGGACATGGTGCCGATCATCCTGATCCTCGTCCCGGTCCTGATGCCAACCATCAAAGCGGCAGGGATCGATCCGGTCTATTTCGCAGTGATCTTCATGATCGCGGCGGCCGTCGGTCTTTTGACCCCGCCGGTCGGCAGCGTCCTCAACGTCGTGGCCGGCGTGGCCCGGATACCGCTCGCACGGGTCATTCAGGGCGTGGGACCGTTTATCCTGGCGCAGATTGCCGTGCTTGTTCTCCTTATCCTGTTCCCCGATATCGTTATGGTACCGGCGAACTTCATTTCTGGAAATTAGGGACACGTCATGGCTCCGTTGGAAGACGAAACCGAAGGCAAGATGAACAGTCTCGACAAGATGCTGTCCGTTCTGAACGGGTTCAACGAAGACAATCTGATGATCGATGTCGCCCAGGCGGCGGAATTGTCGGGTTCGTCCCGTGCAAGCGCCTATCGGTATCTGCAGGCGCTGACGCGGTCGGGCCTGCTGACGCCCGCGAGCGGCGGCAGCTACGTGATCGGTTCGCGCGTGATCGAGCTGGAAATGCTGAAGCGGGAGAACGATCCGCTCCTGCGCGCGGCGCGCTATCTCATCCGCTACTATGCCGATTGCATGGGCATGAACATCATGTTGTGCAGCTATTATGGCGACAAGGTGCTCTGCGCGGACAATGCATGGCCCGACCACAGCATCCCGGAGATCTATAAGCCCGGCCGTTCCATGCCGATTTTCAAGGGTGCGATGGCGAAGGTCATTCTGGCCAATCTCTCGCCTTCGCAGCTGAAGAGCATCCATTCGTGGAACGCCGAGCGCATTCGCGAAAGCGGCCTTGGCGAAACGCTGGAAGCGTTCCTCGCGCGCATGGCGGAAATCCGCAGTGCAGGCGTGACGATCACCCAGGGCGAGGTGGTCGACGGTCTCGTCGGAATAGCCGCGCCGATCCGCGACGGTGAAGAACGCGTTCTGGGAAGCGTCGTCTTCGTCCTGTCGATCGAACATTTCAACAGTCTCGAGCGTGATGCGCTGGCACAGGAAATTCGGCACATCGCGTCTGAAATCGAGCACGGCATTCTGCGCGCCAGCAAGTTTGCCGCAACCGCACCAACCGCGGCAGCGCGTCCGCGCCGCGTTCCCGTTTATCGGGGCTGAGTTCGTCGATCAGCGTGATCGCCGACGAAATGCCCGATCCATCCAAGCCCGACCCATTCAAGGAGGAGAAACACAGATGAAGCTGCTGCGCTATGGGCCGAAAGGGCAGGAAAAGCCCGGTCTGGTCGATGCGGAGGGTCAGATCCGTGACCTGTCGCACCATGTTCCCGACATTGCCGGCGATGTTCTTTCTCCCGCAGGTCTTGCGGCGATCGCTGCACTGGATATCGCTTCCCTTCCGCCTGTCGAAGGCTCGCCACGGATTGGCCCCTGCGTCGGTCGGGTCGGCAAGTTTCTCTGCATCGGACTGAACTTCGCCGACCACGCGCGCGAGACGGGCAAGGAGCCTCCGAGCGAACCCGTCGTCTTCGCCAAGGCCGTCTCCGCGATCTGCGGACCCAATGACGATGTCGAAATTCCGCGTGGCTCGGACCGCACCGACTGGGAAGTCGAGATGGGTGTGGTGATCGGCTCGCGGGCGAAATACATCTCCGAAGCCGAGGCGATGGATCATGTCGCCGGTTTCTGTCTCATCAATGACCTGTCCGAGCGCCGTTTCCAGTCGGAGCGAGGCGGGCAGTGGACGAAGGGCAAGAGCCACGACACGTTTGGCCCGATTGGCCCCTGGCTTGTGACGCGGGACGAGATTGCCGATGTGCAGGATCTCGACATGTGGCTGGATCTCGATGGCGAGCGGCGGCAGACCGGCAACACCAGCACGATGATTTTCGGTGTGGCGGAACTCGTCAGCTATCTCTCCCAGTTCATGACCCTGGAGCCGGGCGATGTTATATCGTCGGGCACGCCGCCCGGCGTCGGCCTTGGCATGAAGCCGCCAACCTTCCTGAGGGAAGGGCAGGTCGTGCGGCTTGGCATTTCCGGTCTCGGTGAGCAGCGTCAGACGATGGTGCAGGCGTGAGCACGGCTGCCGAATGGCGGGCGCAGATGACGGATCTCTCCGGCAAAGCGGCAATCGTCACCGGGGGCGCGCGCGGTCAGGGGGAGGCGGAAGCGCGCCTTCTGGCCGAGTGCGGCGCGCAGGTCATGATCTGCGATGTGCTTGTGGATGAAGGAACGGCGCTGGCGGCGGAGCTCGGCGAGCGCGCGTGCTTTCGTCAGCTGGACGTGACCGATGCGGAAGCCTGGGGAAATACAGTCGCGGCAATGCGCGACTGGGCTGGCAGGCTCGATATCCTCGTCAACAATGCGGGGATCATAAATCGCACGCTGATCGCGTCGACGGAGCCCGAAGCCTGGCGCAGGCTTCTTGATGTGAACCTGACGGGCGCCTTTCTCGGCATCCGCGCCGCAGCTCCCCTGATGGTAGAGGGCGGCGGCGGCAGCATCATCAACATCTCCTCCAATTCCGCATTCTCCGGCCATGCGGATCCGGCCTACACGGCCAGCAAATGGGGGCTTCGCGGCCTGACACGGTCGGCGGCGAACGAGTTTTCCGCAGATGGCATTCGCGTGAATGCGGTCTGCCCCGGCCTGATCGTGACGGGACTGAACCGCGAGTCACCGCATCTGCGCCCGATGATCGACCTGACCCCTGCGGGGCGCTCCGGTGAGGCGGAGGAGGTTGCGCAGCTCGTGCTCTATCTCGCTTCGGACGCCTCGCGGTTCGTGACAGGCGAGGATTTCCTGATTGATGGCGGCTTCGTCGCCGGCGCGGCCTATCGGCGGGTCGGCGTTGATACGGGGATACTGCGGGGGTAGGGCGCGGGAGCGGCCGTGTTCGTGATCAGACAGCGCCATCTGTCTCGATCTTCAACAGCTCCCCGCAATGCTTGCAGTGGATCGCATCCGGTTCGTGACGGTTGAGGCCGCATTCCGGACAGGTGTACTTGATCCTTGATGGCTGGAAGATTGCGCGTGCCAATTGCACAAAGAGCGCCACGCCCACGACCATGATGAAGACGGACAACAGCTTTCCGCCTGTGGTCGTCATGGTGATGTCGCCAAAGCCGGTCGTGGTCAATGTCGCAACCGTGAAATAGAGCGCATCGACATAGCCCGTAATGCCGGCCTGATCATCGAAGGCCAGCACGAAGACGAGCGATGTTGTCACGAAAATGAAGACGAACAGGTTCACCGCAGCGAGGATTGCGTCCTCGTGGCGCCGAAAGAACAGGCTCTCGCGCCGAAGATCACGCAAGAGGTGGTAGGCGTGAATCAATCGCAGGCCCCGCAGGACGCGCAGGAAGGCGAGGTTGGCGGCAAGAAGCGGCGCCAGCAGCAGGGATGACACCACGACCAGATCCGCCAGCGTGTAGACGCGCATTATCTCCTTGCGCCGGTTTTCCGAAATCCATAGCCGGGCGGCGAGGTCAAGAAGGATCAGTACGCCAAGAGTGACGTTCAGTGCGGCGAGAGCCGGCGTTGCTGGCAGAGATTCTGCGACGATGAAATAGATGATTGTCAGCAGATCGAAAACGATCAGCCCATAGCGAAATCGCTGCGCGCGCTGGCTTCTACCGGCATAGAGCAGCCTGATTGATCGGTGCAGTTTTTCCATGTCTGCTACATGCCACAGGTCTGCACCTGAAACCACACGCGGTGCCGCCATGCTGCCTTGCATATGGCATCCCGGTTTTGTGCTCCGATGAATGCCCGGTTTTCAGGAACGAGAGGGAGCCGGCAAGTGAACGAAAAGAGGGCGCGCATTGCCGTTTCCCGGCTCGTGCTCAGCTGCGGTGGGATCCGAAAGCGTCTTTGGCGGTCAGGTCTGTGCTGCCGGATTTTCAGGATGATTGGTGAGAGACGCAGCGGCCCCGGACTTTGCCGGTCTCCGGCTGGAAGAGATCAATCTGGCTTTACTGCGCCTGTCTCGTGAGGCAATGCACGCTGCATTCCGCGGTTTGGGTGGGGGAAATCGTTTCGATCTCTCGAGTCGCCAAAACGCCGCGCAAATCAGAGCGCTTATCGAATGTTTGTAAACGTAAGAGAGAGATTGGCTGGGGAACCTGGATTCTAAGCCAGCTTGCACAAGCATCAAGGGCCCTCTTGGAAATCCAAGGGGTTAGCAGCGCCGATCAGCTCTCTGTGCGCCAGTTTTGTGGAGCACTTTCGTGATGCAGTCAAGGGGCATTAATGAAGCCACATAATTGGAGCGTGAGTGCGCCCCTAAAAATCGAAATGCATCTCCGGCACCTCAGATCAATCTGACTTAAATCGTGATGATTTGTGGTCGTCCGATTCAAATTTCCTGTAAGGCGATTCAAAACTCGACACCAACGATTCTGATTTGCGGAAAGGCGTTACCTTTTCAAACGCCGTTTGCTAGAGAGGTGAGGAAGGCAGGTAGAGGAGGGGGAGATGGCTCAGTCCAGAAAATTGCGGCTGGCGCGACAGCGTGATCGGCAACGGGCCCTGCGGGCTGCCAGCAAGAGCCGACGGAAACCGTCTCGAGACGACATAGCCAGGACCCTGCTCCATTTTGCCATCACGAAGAACCTGAGCATGGAGCGGAGGGAGAGGCTTGAAGAGCTTCAGCATCACATTGTTGCAGCTCTGATTGTCCAGGGATTCGATGAGAGGGAGGCGGAGATCGTATGGGATGCTCTGGTCGACAAATACCGGTCGGGGTGGGCCTTCCAACAGAAACGCCACCTTTCAAAGGGTGATGATCTCGATGCTGATGAAGCTGATGCCGATAGCTGATCGGGCAGTCGGCCTTCCGCGCAGGCGCTCGGTTTCGATGCCGGATTGATGGCATCCTCAAGAGATCCCCAATCCCAAATGTTCGGTTCTCCCCCCGTTACTCCCTGAAACGGCGTTTACCGATGAATCGCTTATCTGCAGCCCGTTTCTGCTTACCTGGCCTGAAACTCTCGGCATGTTCTGGTGAGAGATTACCAAAGCGGGTAGCGGAAAGCGTAGTCACGATCATGCCCACATGTGCAGGCACCCTGCTGCGACTGAACCCCGTGGCAAATCTCCGGCATCTCCCTTTGGCGTCTGTACCCGGGTTTCCAACGCCGCGCCAAATCAAAACAACGTGCCGAGACGTTGATCTAACTCGAACTGATTTGGAATAATTTGCGGTATTCCGATTCCAGGTTCTGCATATCCGATTCAAATGTGCGTGCAAGCGATTCTGAATGCACGAAAAGCGTTACACGCCCAAACGGCGTTTGATGGTCTGAGGCGGGGCACCCCAGGCCGATGCTTCCTGATGGCCCAGTGAAACTCTGGGCTACGCGACAGAATGCGTTTCAAGATGAAGTCGTAGTCTTTCTTCAGAAGAACCGCGGTTAACCATCCGATCGCAAGAAAAACGATCGACGATCATTTTAGGGGCTCCGCGGCAATCTCTTATGTGCCAGGATGCTCTTGCTTTCGGGGAACACAACCTCGAAAGCGACCTCCGAAGGTGCTCCAACACCTGCGGAGGCCTGACCCGCAACCTGATAGGAGGCCTTGGGCTATGACAGATACTATTTCCTTTGAACTGACGAATGAAGCCACGGTGTATCGGAACCCCCAACTTCATGCTGACAGCATGATGGTGCTCTGGGCGGAAGGGGATCAACCGATGGGCAGCGAAGATGCCATCGAGCTTTTCGGTCGTGCATCTTATGCGCCTAGTGCAGCGGCCCTGATTGCCGCCCTCGCGGCTGAGCTTGAAGCTGCTGAAAGTCGCCTGCGCCATGCAGAAGAGAAGCTTGCTTTCTGCCGTGAGACGGTGCTCCGCGAAGCGATCACACTTGATGATGTCGATGATGCCAACGAAGCGGAACGGATCAGCGCCTACTGCCTCGCGGCATAGCAGAACCGCTCTTTCATTGGCTTTGAGCTGTCGCTGAACGGACCTCCTCCCTGAACTGGGGGGGGGGGCGTTCACCGCTGCTCTGCGCACCCAAAAATCCCAGCGCAGCCAGCATTGAGACCGTCGTAGCGGTCTCGGCGGCCACTGCTGTGCTGCCGTTTTTCAAGGAAGCTTCATGATTACAACCAGACGCCAATCGGGGAAAACGCTTTCTCGACCAGATTCCGACGCACCGATGATGGACGAAGTGGAGACCCCATCGGCCGCAACGAGCCTTCTGGAAGAGCTGATTTCCGACTTCGAGCGCATCGTCGCGGATACGATTGCGCAGGTCGAGGCATGTCCGGCAAAGCACGACCCGACTTTCGAGGGCTATCAGGAACTGCTTGCCGCAGTCCGCTCGGCAACAAGCCTTGAAGCGGCCCTTGTCAAAAGGGCCATAGCTCTTGTTGTTGGCAAGAACCCCGAGCTCAGCCTCATCAATCTTGAGCGGCCTTTGCCAGTACATCAAGCCGCGAAGGTTCTGTTCCTTCGCGATGACTGGGCGAGGGCATCGATGATCAGGCGCGATGCGGAGGTCACCACACGTGAATATTACCGTCCTGATCTGCTGGTGGTCGACCGTGCGCAGCAGCACGCGCTGCTTCTCGATATCAAGCGAACCGTCTCTTCCTATAGCCCAAGCGCTATCGTCACCCTGCGCAGCAGGATGATGGCAAGCGCACTGGTCGTCCGTGAAGTGCTGGAGCGCAAATACGATGTTCCATCCGTGTCACGCGCAAGCATTGCCATCATCGATGCGGCGGGGGACACCCGTAGTGAGGCTGAAGGCATACTTGGCCTCAACGATCTTGACTGGTTCCTGCGTATCGATGGTGCGGGTCGTGCAATCACGCACCTTCGTGAGCTGTATGGCGCGAAGATACGCGCCATTCTTCGGGAGCATTGTGAAACGATCGTGGAGCCGCAACGTAAAGGGTGGACGGGCGAAAAACCGCAAAGCGGATTTGAGGAAGAAACGAAGTCGACGCCTGGGAACGAGGAGCAGGATGAAAAACTTAACCCGCAGGCGGTCGGTCAGGTCGGAGATCAGGAGGGGATATTCGACGACATAGGCGGAAACTCTGATGAGTCTGCGGGTGCTCATGAAACCACATCGACTCATTCGCCCGCTTTTGCTGTTGGTGTAGCTTCTCGAAGAACCCGCTGACGGGGACTGGGAGCACTCTCTGCGAGCCTAGGCGATCTCGGAGCAGACGATGTCGCATGGAAGCGTTGCGTGCATGCAACCTTCGGCAGCGTTGCGGGTCAGGCTGGTCCCTCGAGAGCTGCCGCACCCTGCCGAGTGGACAAACAAGACAGGAAAGAATGGAGTACCGATGTTGGTTATTGACTGGAATAAGCCGAACAAAGATGAGTGTTTCGAACTTCAACTCCAGCGACTCAAAGCGCTCGTCGCTGACATGGAGGCGGTACAGCAGCAAAAAATGCAAAAGGCGCTTCCAGAAGTAGCGCCTATCCTGGAACAGTGGGCACTTACCTGCCGGCCAACGCTGTGCCTGACTGGCCTGTCGACAGGCCATCCCCGACTGGTGGGCAAAGACCGATCGATCATCACGTCCGATCTGCAACTCGTTTCGGCCGACCAGACTTGGGCACGCACGACGACGAGATGGTATCGCCTCGGCTTGAACGAGGATAACCTCTTGAGGCTACACAGCTAGGCCGGCCGCCAAGCAGTCAGAAAAAACGAGGCACTTCAAGCATCAGAGGCGGAAATTGACAACGGTTTGCCTCCCGTGGGATAGGGGCTCAGATTCTAAATTGCGTTCTCGCCTTGAAAGCCCACCTCGTCTCTTGGATTATTCAGTGCAAATCAACGTCAGCGCACGAATACTTGAGCTTGGAATTACCGCACCCATTCATTGTCACGACCGTCGGATGCGGTCTTTTACGAGCATGTGCCTTGCTGCTTTGGGGCCCTTTGCGAAGTCCAGAACCGGAGACCTGAATGGCCCGCATTTCCATGATTGTCTGGAACGACTTCAGGAACGATGCGCGCGTTCTAAAAGAAGCCCAGACATTGCAGGCCGCTGGCCATGAGGTCACCGTTTTCGCACTCCACACGCCCGGAGTGACCAAGGCCAGCGAAACCCTGGCATCGGGCATCAAGGTGACGCGGGTCCTCAGAAGCCCGTTGTGGCTTTTCCGTAGCCCCGCGAATCCACAAAAACAAACCGGATTCGTTTCTCCCAAGCAGGCAAATAAGGGACCCGTGGGCCAGGCCCTGCGCATCGTCACCCGCTCCCTGACCCATTGCGTGCTTCTCTTCCGCATGATCGCCTCGCGCCCAGGCGCGATACACAGCCACGACGTCAACACCTTGCCCACTGCATGGCTCGCCTCGGTATTCACTCGCACTCCCCTCGTCTACGATGCCCATGAAATCAGTACGGACAGGGAGGGCTACGCAAGGCTCCGCTCGCTGGTCGGCTGGGTCGAGAAGAAACTGATGCCGCGCGCTGCCGCCACCATCACAACCACCGATGCGCGCGCGAAGTTTTTTGCGAGGGCCTATCGCATTCCGCGGCCCGTGGTGCTGCAGAACCGGCCGCGGCTCCTCATCGAAAAGCGCGGCGACAGGCTGCGGCGTGAGCTCGAACTGCAGATGCCCTGGCCTATCGTCCTCTATCAGGGTGGCTTGCAGCAAGGCCGCGGCCTTGCTCGCCTCGTCGACGTAGCCGGCATGATCGAGCAAGCCTATTTTGTCTTCATAGGTGGCGGCAGGCTCGCCCAGTCGCTTGAACAAAAGGCCATAGATGCGGGGCTCAGCGACCGCGTCCGTTTCATACAGACGGTCAGCTTGGACGATCTGCCTAGTTACACAGCTTCTGCGGATATCGGTGTTCAGCCCATCGAAAACACCTGCCTCAATCACTTGACGACGGATTCGAACAAGCTGTTCGAATACATGATGGCGGGTCTCGCCGTAGTCGCTTCCGGCATGCCGGAAATACGCGCTATCGTAAACAGGTACGAATTCGGCATTACTGTTGCTCCGGGGGATACGGAAGCACTGGTCCAGGCAATCCGCACGCTTGTCGATAATCCGGACCTGCGCGCCAGCTGCGCCGCCAACGCGGTTCAGGCCGCCAAAACCGTGAATTGGGAAGAGCAGGAGAGTAAACTCATTTCCCTCTATGAGGGCGTTTTCAGGACATGATAGCCGTTTATCGCCGATGAAAACCGTCTGGATCGTCAATCATTATGCGGAGGAGCCCGGAGGTGCGGGAGGCGGACGCCATTATTCGCTAGCCAAGCATCTTCTTGGCCAGGGATGGAAGAGCTTCATCGTCGGGGCCAGCACCGAACATCTGACCGGCAGGCAACGGCTGGGCCGCTCAGAAAAGGCGCGGCTCGAAGTGCATGAAGGCATACCATTTCTCTGGCTGAAGACCCCTCCCTATTCGGGAAACGGCCTCGACCGTATCCGAAACATGCTCACCTTCTGTGCACGCGCGCTGGTGCCGGCAAACCTTGCCGGACTGGAGCGTCCGGATGTTATCATTGGTTCGAGCATTCATCCGTTTGCTGCCTGGGCCGCTTTGCGGCTTGCAAGGCGGCACAAGGTGCCCTTCGTGTTCGAAGTTCGGGATCTATGGCCCCAGGCACTGATCGATATGGGGCGTCTCAGGGAAAACAGCCCTGTCGCACATTTCATGCGCTGGCTTGAAAAACATCTCTACAACTCGGCTGCGAAGATCGTCGTCCTTTGGCCTAATGCCGGAGATTATATCGGCGGGCTTGGGGTCGATCAGGGGAAAGTGCTTTGGCTCTCCAACGGGATAGATCTGGATGAATGGCCCGAGTGGAGCCCTGCCCCTGAAAAAGACAATTTCACGCTTATGTATTTCGGGGCGCATGGAGGCGCGAACGGGCTGGACAATGTCATCCGCGCAATGAGTCTTGTCAGGGCTTCGCCGCAGGGCGCGCATATCCGCTTGCGCATGGTCGGTGATGGCCCCCAGAAGCCGATGCTGGAGGCGCTCACGCACCAGACCGGGGCAACCAACGTCCTATTTGAACCGCCTGTACCGAAGAGTGCGATACCGGCGCTTGCGGCGGAAGCGGATGGCTTCGTTTTCAACCTGATCGATGCGCCCATGTTCCGATATGGTATCAGCCCGCGCAAGCTGTTCGATTTCATGGCAGCGGGGCGGCCAACGGTCTTCGCTTGCCGCGCGGCGAACGATCCGGTCCAGGAATCGGGCGGCGGCCTCTCAGTGGAGCCAGGGAACCCGCGTATCCTCGCCGATGCCATTTTACGGCTTGCAACCATGCCATCGGTGCAGCGTGGGGCGATGGGAAAATCCGCAAGACATTACGTCTCGGCACATTACTCTTACGAGGTTCTAGCGGAAAGGCTCGCAAACGGGCTCAATGCGGTATCACGTTGAGCACGTTCTCTTTTTTAAGCTTTCCAAGGTAAGAGGCCGTCGCTGCACTGCAGTCCGGCCGTGAGTATTACAAAGACCTCCTACACTCCAATGCCGAGGGAGGCGATCGTATTGGCCGCGCTCGATCCCGTAAAAACAAACGTGGCGCATGGGGCAATCTACGTTCTAAGTCGTGGCTCGAGCCGATCCTATAGGGGCGTCCGGATATTGATCGTCTTGATTTGACTCCTAGAGCAACCGTGTAAGCGAATAGAGGTGTCAAAGGAATTGGGGGTGGTTCGGTTGGTCCCGCTGCTGTCGATAATGGTAGAGGCGACCATGACGTGCGAGCGCTTTCATGCAGAACTGCCCAGCGGATGGCAGGTCGTTTTACGCATCGAGCTAGAATTCTACCGGTCGCAGATATTGGTGTAGGTTTCAGCTCCGTGCCATCTGCTGACCACGCTACCCGCGCGTGGGTTGAAATGCTTATGCCGGAGAGGCGCTTAGCAGGATGTCACAGTTGGGATGTCATCTGATCGGCGGTAAGACCGGACTCGGCCATTTGATCTCCTGACTGGTGCGGGGTGAGGTTGTCGTTAAGGTTCCAACTCATGCACAATGGGGCCATTGACTGGTGGAGCTGAGGGTCTTTGAAAATCATATACTTCGAAGAATTCCAACCTGTTTTCTGCAAGGCCACCAGGATCCAGTAAGTCTCCATAGAGCTGGGAAAATAGCCCAAAGGCGTCCATGAGTACTCGGGCTGCTCAAACCGACGTTCTGAAGGCCTTGCAAATAACCAATTGCACACATATGAAGCGAAATTGTCTCATAGCCTCAGCCTTCTTGTCTTTCGGGTGAAGCTTGGATCGTACTGTATAATGGGGTTCCTATTTGATGAAAGTGTTGTCTGTAATCGGAACGCGGCCTGAGGCGATCAAGATGGCACCTTTGATTCTCGCTCTGGATCAGGATGAACGTTTTGAGGCGGAACTCTGCATAACCGCGCAGCATCGGCAGATGCTCGATCAGGCGCTGGAGCTCTTCGGCCTGTCTCCCAAATTTGATCTGAATGTCATGCAGCCCGGTCAGGATCTGACCGATGTCACGGCAAAGATCGTTGTCGGGATGCGTGAGGTCTTGAGGGAATTTCAACCCGATATCGTTCTTGTTCACGGTGACACCGCTACAACTTTTTCGGCAAGCCTGGCTGCATATTATCAGCGTATCCCAGTGGGGCATGTCGAGGCGGGGCTGCGCACGGGAGATATCTATTCTCCGTGGCCTGAGGAAGCCAATCGCAAACTAACCGGCGCTTTAGCAGAGTGGCATTTCGCCCCGACCGAAACAGCAAAGACAAATCTGTTGTGTGAGGGCATTGACCCAGAGCGTGTACACGTTACCGGCAATACCGTTATTGATGCACTCTTCCATGTCGTTGGCTTGCTCGCAAGCGATGCTTCTATGCAGAAGTGTTTCCGTGAACAATTTTCATTTCTGGATGAAAACAGGCGGCTGATCCTAGTAACTGGCCATCGTCGCGAAAGTTTCGGTGGTGGTTTCGAACGAATTTGTGCGGCCTTGGTGGAGACCGTTTCACGTTTTTCTGATGTCGAAATTGTTTATCCTGTGCACCTCAATCCCAACGTACAAGAACCGGTGCGTCGTCTTCTCGGCGATAACGACCGTATTCATCTGATCGAGCCGCTCGATTATCTGCCGTTTGTTCACCTCATGGATCGTTCGCATATCGTTGTGACGGATTCCGGCGGAGTTCAGGAAGAGGCTCCCTCATTGGGAAAGCCGGTTCTTGTCATGCGCGACACTACCGAACGTCCCGAAGCGGTGGCAGCGGGTACGGTAAAGTTGGTGGGAACGGATGCTGGCAAGATTGCTGGCGAGATCGCTACGCTTCTTTCCAGCAAAGATACTTACGACCGTATGAGCTTTGCTCATAATCCTTATGGTGACGGCAAGGCGTGCGAGCGCATTCTGTCAGCGTTGCTAGCATTCAAGAAGGTTTGATATCAGATGAGCTATGAAACGGTTTCGGTTATTGGACTTGGGTACATCGGCCTGCCGACCGCAGCAGTTTTAGCCTCACGCAGAAAGACGGTAATCGGCGTCGATATTAATGTGAAGGCTGTTGAGACAATCAACAGGGGAGAAATCCATATTGTCGAGCCGGATCTCGACATGGTGGTGCACGCTGCTGTTACGCAAGGTTTACTGCGGGCGACCACAATGCCTGAGCCGGCTGATGCCTTTTTGATTGCGGTTCCGACCCCCTTCGTCGACGGATATCAGCCGGATTTGAGATACATTCGGGAAGCTAGTTTCGCCATCGCCCCAGTGTTGAAGAAGGGGGATCTCGTAATTCTGGAATCCACGTCGCCTGTGGGGGCGACGGAAGATATGGCTCTGTGGCTTCAGGAGAAGAGACCGGATCTCACGTTCCCGCAAACGCATGGTGAGGATTCTGACATTCGGGTGGCGCATTGTCCTGAGCGAGTCCTGCCGGGGCACGTGCTGAAGGAGCTGGTGGCCAACGATCGCGTCATTGGCGGCATGACACGGCGTTGCGCCGATGCTGCGACCGATCTTTACAAGACCTTCGTGGAAGGCGAGTGCATCATTACGAATGCACGCACCGCCGAGATGTGCAAGCTGACCGAAAACAGTTTCCGCGATGTGAATATCGCGCTCGCCAACGAGCTCTCTATCATCTGCGACAAATTGGGCGTCGATGTTTGGGAACTGATCCGTCTGGCTAATCACCATCCACGAGTGAACATCCTGCAGCCGGGGCCTGGTGTCGGTGGGCATTGCATCGCAGTTGATCCGTGGTTCATCGTTGCAAAGACCCCGAACGAGGCACGCCTCATTCGCGCTGCGCGTGAGGTGAACGATAGCAAGCCTGAATGGGTGGTTGAGAAAATCCGCAATGCGGTCAGCGAGTTCCTACTTTCCAATCCAGATAGAACGGCCAGCAGCGTGACTGTTGCCTTCTTCGGCTTGACCTTCAAGCCGGATATTGATGATCTGCGCGAGAGTCCCTCCATTGAGATCGTAAAGCGCATTTGCGCCGATTTTAGTGGGCAAGTCCTCATTGTAGAACCTCATGTCGACAGTTTGCCGAGCAATCTGAGCCCGGCGCAGCCATCGACGCTTGAAGAGGCTGTGAGTGGTGCTGATATTCACGTTGTGCTTGTTGGGCACAAGGCGTTCAAAACCTCACGGCTCTTGCACGGTGTTTCCCCCCTTGATTTTTCAGGTGCCATCTCAGGGATCTGAAATCTGGGAGGGTCGGACTTGCACTGCAGTCCGATTGTTGGTGAGTAGGGGCTGGATTATTACAGAGCATGGAGGACCGTTTGTTATCACGAGCCAATCACTCTGCTTTGTTGCGCAGATAATTCAAAATAGAATTTCTAGTGTTTTGCTTTTTTCAGGAAACGCCAAGTGAATACAATTAAGATATATAATAAATTTCGTATTTTGATGAATCTAATTCGCAGGGGGGATTGGCAATATATAAAAATGCGCTCCTCATTTTATTTTTCGTCAACTAGTATATATGGGCGTATATTTGGTATTAAATATAACTCTCTAAACCGAAGAAAGGGGGTGCTTCTGGGGCCTGTGACCGTTGCGCCAAATGGATCACGTTGGTTTCGTATAACCGGCATCAAGTCCGAGAAGATTCGGATCACCATTTCCCATTCCGACAGTTTCATAAAGGAGAGCCGAAAATCGATCATCGTTGAGATCGATTGCAGAATGAAGGGTAACAAGGGTGTTGCCAGGTCCATGGGACTGAATTTTAATGGCAAGAACGCCTTCCAGTACATGGGTGGGGGGCATGTCCGCGAAGGCATTTTTCAACAAGTGGCGGATATCCGCATTCCGGCTAATATGAGTGAGCTTCGTTTTCGTATTCGGCCTCTAGTAGATCGACACGTTAACATTGATGATTTAACGATCTCGTCGGATGAGACCGTGGGGCTGACAAAAGAACGCCCCCCCCCAAATTGATCTCGATAGGATAGATGTTGAACGCTTGGCAGCAGCTCGCGCGATGGTGGTGGCCAATATCGATCTGAATGTTGTCGATGGATCGTCGGTTTGGTTGTCGTCAATGGCAAGCATTTTATGCAGCCAAGGGCCAGCTATTCTGGTATCTAAAACTGACTTGAAATCCGACCTAGTCACATCCAATATACGCAATGCCCATAACTTATTGCTTATTCAGCCTAAGGATGTTGGTCTTGAGAACCAAAATCTTTCAGTCGGGCAGCTGATAGGTGTGGCGCGTTCTATTGATGGCTACGCTGCACAATTGACAACGGTAGTTTGTCGTGGCCTTGAGGCTGCTGCGATGCTGCTGTCGGACCGCCAGTTTATGGGGCGGGTAGACGCCTACCTCACAGATTTCTATTACCATGAAGGCGACAAAATTATAGTCCCGTCCGAGAACGTGACGGTGATTGATACTGTTTCCCGCCAAGCTAGGCGCATGCTGGTTCAAACAGCAGAGATTGGCCAGAAGTTAAAAGAAACGACGTCTGTTGGCGTCGAATTTTATGAACTGCCGCCAGCTGTCCTGGACAACGCCCCTCCACGAGCGTCTCCTCGACAGCTCGGTACACCGGTTCGGATTGGATACTCCGGGAAAATTGCGCCGCAATGGGGAATAATTGAGCTTCTCGATTGGGTTGAAGCATTGCGCTGCGAGAATATTGATGTCAGATTAACCGTCATTGGCAACAAGATATCCGGCTTTGCGGATCCAAGAGAGAACCGCCGCTTCCGTACTGAAATTCTGCGCCGTTTCCAAGATCTCGACGTCAACTATGTGCCGGGTGTAAACCGCGAAACCGTCAACAGCATCATGTTGAAGCAGGACTTTTCCTGGTGTTGGCGGCCATCGTATTTCGAGGATGCTACGCTCGAGATCTCAACTAAACTGGTCGAAGGCCTCTCTAGCGGGTTGGCCTGTATAGCCTATCCTAGTCGTATTAACCAACGCCTTTGCGGTAAGGACTATCCATTCTTTGTCCGTAGTCGAGCGGATTTTGAGAAGTTGATCTCCCAAAAAACCATCTGCGTGCCGTCGGAAACTGTCCGAGAAATTCGCGCCCGTCACGACATCAACAAGATTGCGAGTGCATTTAATTCTTCTCTTCCAGCACAGGCACGAGCTAAGTTGCCCGTAGTCACAGTCAGTTGTCACGATTTTAAATTTATAGACCCATATCTTGCACATCTGCGCGCGCGCGGTATCCAGTTGTTTCGTGACCCGTGGAACTGGGGGCGGCCCAAAGATCTGAACGCCAGCAAGATGCTTCAATCGAAAGCAGATATTGTGTTTGCCGAATGGGGGCTAGCAAATGCGGTTTGGCATTCGAAAACCCTGCCACCCGGTAAACGGTTGATCATTCGCATTCATCTGCAGGAGATCAATGCACGAGCTGCTCATTTTGGGTATGAGCTAAATCATGATCGTGTTGATCTTTTCATATTTGTTTCGGAGCGTGTCCGCGAAGAAGCGATCAAGATGTTCGGTTGGGTTAGGGAGAAAACAGTAGTTATCCCAAATTTCGTTCTAGGGAACGAATACAAATTTATTGAACGATCGCCGTCGGAAAAAGTAAAGCTCGGGATGGTGGGGATCATTCCGCAGCGTAAGCGTTTTGATCGGGGTATCGATATTCTCGAAGGCCTTCTTAACCTTGGTATTGATGCTGAGCTTCACATCAAGGGGCCGCGACCAGAAGATCTTGAGTATATGCATGCGCCAGGGCGTAGGGAGGAGCTTTCTTTTTACAGGAAACAGTATGACCGAATTGAAAATAATATGGTCATGCGTGGCCGAGTTGTCTTTCATTCTTGGGGGAACGATGTTGCAGGCTTCTATAAGGATGTAGATTATATTCTTTCCCCAAGTGACTTTGAATCTTTTCACTATGCGTTGGCTGACGGCGTGTTGTCGGGCTGCTATCCTTTAGTTTGGCCGTGGGAGGAGGCATCCGATATTTACACGCCCGATTGGATTGTCTCCTCAGGCCAAGATGCCATTGATGCAATCGTATTGCATCGGAAGATGGACAAAAAATCACAAGATGATTTACGAAAGAAGAATAGGAATCTTGTCATTAGTAAATACGGTCATGAGGCTGTTTTTAGATGTATTGATGAATGTATTGGGTTATCTTAAAGGGGGGGGCTTTTGAATATTTACGATTATCTTGAGAAAATCATCCCGTCTGATCATTCGCGCCAAAGTCGTGCTATTGATGTTGTGGGATGGATGAAAGCAGAGAAGAAACTCAGACCTTCGAAGGTACTGGACCTAGGGTGCGGTATTGGCGCGACCAGGTCGATCTTTCAGCGTCTTTTTCCAGAGGCGCAATGGGTAGGGGTAGACATATCCTCCAGTCCCGAAGTCAACGCTCGTCAGGATGAAGGTTCTGAGTTTGTAACATATGATGGGGTTAGTCTACCATTCCCCGATGAATCATTCGACTTAGTGTTTTCCAACCAAGTGCTAGAACATGTCCGTTATCCGGAAAAAGTGCTTTCTGAAGTGCGCCGAGTGTTGGAGGGAGGTGGTCTGTTTGTCGGGCAGACTTCACAGTTGGAGCCGTACCACAGTTTTAGCTATTGGAACTTCACGATTTACGGTTTCGTCGAGATCTGCAAAGAAGCTGGTCTCGATACAATCATGTTGCGTCCCGGTATTGATGGCCCCACGCTCATCGAGCGTTCTTATCTTGGTCGGCCGGAGGCTTATTCTAAATGGTTTAAAGAGGAATCTCCCTTTAACCAGATAATTGAAAGCCAGGTACGCGAGCAGAAGCGCCCTGCAAAGATCGCTAATTTTCGCAAGATTCTATACTGCGGTCAGTTTGTTTTCGTGTGTCGACCAAGCCTTGGTCTTGGCCCCTGAACCTGTGGCGTGCACCCCGAAACTGTGCCGAATTTTGTGCCTGACGCGTTGACCTTGCTCTGAGACCGAACTTTGGAGCGCCGGTGGCTGGAGTTTTCCGGCTTTTGCTCTGAGACCGAACTTTGGAGCGCCGGTGGCTGGAGTTTTCCGGCTTTCTTCACGGTGACTGGCTGGCATCGCCACCGGGATTTTGTAATGCGATCGGGACGTTGTATCCGATCGCCGAGTGAGGCCGAACCTCGTTGTAGTATCTACGCCAATCCTCCAACTTTTCGCGGGCATCCGCAAGACTCAGGAACCAGTGTGCGTTCAAACACTCGGCCCGCAGCTTGCTGTTAAAGGCTTCGATGAAGCCGTTGTCCGTAGGCTTGCCCGGCCGTGAGAAGTCGAGGGTGACATCGTTCGCATAGGCCCACAGATCGAGGTCCCGGGAGATGAACTCGCTGCCATTATCGACCCTGATCGTCTTCGGATAGCCGATACGGCCACATACTCGCTCGAGCGTCTGGACGACATCCTCGCCGCGATAGGAGAAGCGCGGATCGACCGCTGGGCAATAGCGGGAATGAGTGTCGACAATGGTCAGGACACGGAGCTTCTTGCCGGTCGCGAGCTGGTCATGGACAAAATCCATGGCCCACACATCGTTCGGTCCGATGGCCTCCTGGCGATCCTCCCTGAGCTTGGCCTTCACCCGTCGCTTAGGGTGCCTGTTCCTGAGCTGTAGTCCCAACTCATTGTAAATCCTACGGGTCTTCTTCATGTTGATCGTCCATCCCTCACGACGCAACAGCACGTGGACACGCCGGTAGCCGTAGCGAACCCGCGTCTCGCAAATTTCCTTGATCCTTCGTTCGAGCGCGGCCTGACCGGTGCGACGGGACTTGTAGTGGTAGGTGGAGGTCTCGAACTTCAGTGCCTTGCAGGCCCGTCTGATCGATATCCCCCACTCCACCAGCATCCCGTCGACCAGCTTGCGCTTCCGGGCAGGCCTCAGAGCTTTCGGCGAATGACGTCCTGCAGCATCTCGCGATCAAGCGTCAGGTCAGCGACGATCTTCTTCAGCCGACTGTTCTCGTCCTCAAGGGCCTTCAGCCGGCGCATCTCATCTGGCAACAGTCCAGCATACTTCTTCTTCCAGTTGAAATAGGTCGCCTGGCTGATCCCGGCCTTGCGGCAGATCTCTGCCACGGGCACGCCGTCATCGCCCTGCTTCAGAATGAACGCCTTCTGCGCGTCCGAAAACTTCGATGCCTTCATCGCTCTCCGCTCCATTCCAGCCAGGGAAAACTAAGCGGAAAAATCTAACCAAAAGCGATCCAGTTTGTGGGGATCAGAGCAACCTGTGACGTGCGCCCGGATTTTCGGAGCGTTCTGATCTGGAATTTTCCAATTATGATCCCTGCTCTGGGAGAAGGAGAGTTCCATGAAGAAGTCGAAGTTTTCGGAGGCGCAGATCGCGTTCATTCTGCGTCAGACGGATGAAGGCACGCCGGTCGCGGAGGTGTGCCGAAAGGCGGGCATCAGTGACGCGACCTTCTACATCTATGGACGGCTCTCCCGGTGCAAGCGATCTGAACAAGTTTCCGGCGGACTTGGGTGCCAACATCTATCCGGCGTCGCCAGGGATGCTGGCGCGCCCAAATGGGTAATCCGCGCGGCGTGAGCCTCAACAACTGGGCGGCTTCCAAGAGCCATTATAAAAGTCAGGTTCCTCACGCGCCGATCCCGTCGGCCGGTACACTTCTCTGATCGTTCACACCTCTCCGAGCGGCGGTCAGACCACCCGGTATTCAGTTCCCCCTTTCAGCATCGCAAAGATGATGCGGGCATTCTTGTTGGCAACTGCGACGATTGTGACCTGCTCCCCTGAGATGTCCGCATTTCCGGGAACACTTCAATGATTACCGTCCCTACCCGTGAGAGGCAGACGTCCATTGATCTACCTTATAAAGGCCTTTTACCTGCCCTCGTTCAAGCTCCAGAATCTTGTTGCATGTCTTCTTTAGCAGCCCATGGTTGTGGCTTGCTAGGACAATTATGCCCGCTTTCTTCGCCAGGTTATCCATGCGCTCTCTAGCCTTCTCCTGGAATTGTGGATCACCAGCTCCGATCCATTCGTCCATGAGCAGGATTTCAGGCTCAAGGCAGGTAGCGACAGAAAATGCCAAGCGAGCAGCCATGCCCTGGCTGTAGCTCTTGAAAGGGAGTTCGATGAAATCGCCTAACTCGCTAAACTCGATGATCTCCTCCACCCGGCTTTCAATAACGGATGGTGACCAGCCATTTATAAGGCCTCGCAGCTCGATGTTGCGCCTTCCTGTTGCTTCTCTTCTGAAGCCGAGATTGATGTTGAACAGAGCGTCCACCTTTCCGCAGATATCAACACTACCAATCGTTGGCTGATAGATGCCGTAGAGTACCTTCAGTAGTGTTGTTTTTCCCGCGCCATTTGATCCGACTAGGCCTAGGCGATCTCCTGAGGTGAGGTCGAAGTTCACACCGCTTAGAGCTGTCACCTGATTGGCGCGCCCTGTACTTTCAAGCTTTCCACCCGTTGAACCCGACCGAGCTCTGCGCGAAAGTGTAAGTTTCTCACGTAAGCGATAGGAAAGACTAAGGTTGTCTACTTTTATGCTAACCATCAAACTAGAAACACGATCTCTTTTCGGAATTTACCGAGTAGAAAGAGGGCTAAAGCCCAAAGGGACAAGCTTATTGCAAGGCATATATAAAAAGCTTGGGCGGGGAGAGCGTTTTCTACGATAGGCATCCTCACTGTTTCGAGAAAGTATGTGAATGGATTCCAGTAATATAGTAAGTGGCGTACGCCGCCAGAGCCTTCGTATGTCCAAAAAACAGGCGTTAGGAACATGCCAATCCGCATGACGTTAGAAATGATGAATTGGCTGTCAGGAAAGTAAGCTCCCGAAAACGCAACAACCAGTATCGCTGCTGGAGTAGTGATCAAGATCAATATTAAGCCAGCTGCAGCGTACAGCCAATATGTGGTAGGGTAAATTCCGCTGAGAAATAGTATTGCTAGGCAGCCGAGTGACGCGTATCCAGCGCGGGCCACGGTTTGGAAAAATAACCTCATAATGTAGGTGGTTAGAGGGAGGGTTGTGCCTTTTATGAAGCTCTCTTCACGTGTGAATAGCGTCGCACTTCTAGTGATGACTTCCATGATGTAAAACCAAACAAGAAGTCCCGTCGCTACATAGGCCGCGTAACTTGAAGCGGAGCTGTCTCCGCGATGGATCACAAAGATGAACGTACCTGCGAATGCCAGGTAGTTGATTAGAAGCCAAAGCGGACCTAGCGTTGTTCTGCGGTGCTGATCCCCGATATCTTCCTGCGCCAGCGCAATCCATACTCTGTGCATGCGAAGCCCGGCCCACAAATCATCTCTGGCACTCCTTAGTGCAGCAAACATAGTCGTCCTCTAAAAATGTGCTCGGCTTAACGAGTGTCGGTTCTGCTATCGCGCTTTTTCCAAATCAGCAAGGTTTGGTAGCGGATCGCAGCCTACGTGCGTGGCGAAGCCTTTCTCGCTTTGACTGTCCCTCCCAGGGCGCTGCTTCATCCGCTGAGACCCAAGGAAGCAGCTTCGTTGGCCGCGGTTCCAGGTGGCTTGTAATGCTCGGATACTTCGCCAGCGCATCCTTGATAACATTCAGTCCCGCGCGATTGGTATATCGCATGCTCGTTTCGTCGTTGTTGAGCCGCCCTGCAATGTCGCTGATAATGCTTGGATGCACCAGCGCTTGCTTTAGAGTGTCTGCGAGCCCGTGGCGTAGCGCATGCAGCGTACGATTCCAGCGTTCGCTATCCCCCAGGTGCTGATGAAGCTTCGGTACGAAGTCTTTGTAAAAGCGGTCGCCGACATCAGCCTGGCGGGTTTTCCCGAATAGTTCTGGGAACAGCATGTCGTAGCCCATGCCCTTAATCGCCTCGACGTAGTCGATGAATTTGAGTCGCAACACTTCATCTGGAACAGGCAGCAATCGCATCGAGTTTGCATTCTTCAGGCTGCGGTATTTGTTCGGGCGGATATTGATGGCCCAGCCATTTTCTGTCTCCACAATGTCATTGACTGACAGACCAGCAACCTCGTTGCGGCGGGGGCCGAGATACACCATCAGCATGGGTAAGAAAAAATTCGCGGAATGGTAGATGTGTGGCCCTTTGCTCTCCTGTTCCTCCGCACTCCTGCAGCCCGTAAAGATCGGCATGTCGAACATTGGGCGTAGCTGTTCGGGTCTTGGTTTGTCCGTGATGCGCCTTACATCGCTGAGTTTTGGCTTCTTCGGGCGTAGGCCGTCCATGGTCAGTTTCGGCACGTGATAGCCGCGGCCTGTGATGAAATTAAGGAAGGTCTGGATATTGGCGAGATGCTTGCGGATCGTTGACGGCCCCAGGCCCATTTTCGGCGGTTCTCGCCCCGCTTCCATGTCAGATTTCAAGCGTTGTGCTGAGGCTTCGCGTAGCGCCGCTGTGCCGAGATCGCGCAACCGCGCGCTGCGACCGTAATTGGCAAGGATGTGATCAAAATGCTCACGCAGCTTGCCCAGGTGGATTTGGCGCATCTGGCTTGACTGCGTGACGCCTTGTTCTCCCAGTACGCCTACCAGCATGGTGACCGCAACTTTGACATCTTTCGCCGTTGCCGTCTCCCAGTGATGCTGATTGCTCTTCATCAACGCGTCGCATTCAAAAAGGAACTGCGACAGCGGCAGATCAATGCCATCCGTATCGTTCGGTACTGAGGAGGGGGCGGCAGCTGCAGACGGGGTGACGCTTTCAGGCGTCGGCGCGGGGGCATTCACCAGCGCAGGTGGGGTCTCTGCTTCGTGCGTAGCAGGTGCGAGGGAAGAAGGTTGCGGAGGGGGCTCTGACGCCTGCAGTGTTTTCGTCTGGTCATCGGCAGGCGGAATCACTGTGGCCAGGTTCTCTTCTGGCTGCTTCGGTTCAACTGTAGTGGGTGAGGGGTTGGATGAAGCTTCCGGAGCCGATGATGGAGGTGTCTGGGCTTCGGTAAACAGAGCCGCAACATCGCTGTCTCTGCTCAGCGGCCCATAGCGTTCGGGTTCACCCAGCAGGACGTCCGCCTTGGCCCGCATGATCTGTTGGGTGGCTCTCTCTCTGTTCAACGGCGTGTCCTTCACGCCATGTGCGTCCATTTCGGCTTTCAGGAGGTGCTCGAAATACCGCGATCTGCATTCCGTTCGTTCCTGCTCAAAAGTTTCCGTAATGTCGTCAATCTGGAGTTGGGCAAATCCGGCCTCTTTCAGGACGCGCCTGGCAGGGCAGTTTTCATCAAAGCGCATGGGGCGGCCAGTGCCGAAAAGTTGGATCAGGCGATAGACCCAGCCGATGAGGATGTCGGCGCGCACATTGTCTTCCGCCGCCGAGCCTGTGCGGCGTGCGGCAAAGGCGAGATCGTCCATGCTTTCATTCATGCGCTCGATCTCGGCGCGGAAAAGGTTTTCCAGCTGTTCGCGACTTGTCATGCGCGCCCTGTCTTCCTCAGCCAGTTCCGCCAGCAGCATGTTGAGCCGCCGGACCATGCTTTTGGCCTTTGTATGATCCCCGTGGCGCAGAGACAATGCAAGATGGCTGCGCTGATTGGAGGCGAAGGCGGAGGGCACCCTTGCGCGCCAGTAAAAGATATTGCCGCGGCGGGTGAGGTTGGCGAGGCGATGCCGTGCTGCCATGAGGGCTACCTTGTGCATTGGCACGGACGTGCACAGCATTGTGCATCAGTCCTGTGCGACAGTTTTGGGCACAGAGGGCGAAAATCGGCAAAAACACTGCTTTTGAGGATTCGCAGCGGATGAATTCTTCAATGAATCCAATCTGCGGACGTGCGAAATGGCTGTGCTTTTTTATTGCCGTTGACCTTGCTTGCGGCGATGGCATCGAATTTCGTAGCCGATGCGGCTTTGCGCTTTCGCGTATGGTCGATAAATCTTTGTAATATCAATGTTATATCAGGTTTCTCGGTGCGCCTTTCCGGAGATTCCCAAAAATCTTGTCAGGCATCGGCAGGACGGAAATTGTGGTAGTTGGCTCAAATTTTCCAGCGATATCTTGCGCTTATACGGGATGAAATTGTCGTTATGCGGGAATGGCATGCTGTTTGGTAGGATATCCTTGTTGGTTGCTGATTTCCCTTTGTCTGGCAAGGAATGGGAATGCCTTTCGGTGGGATTGCATGCGCGGTCATTGGGGGCTGCCCAACGCTCAGGCGGTCAGAGTTGAAGTGCGTTTGCGTTTTGTTGAAACCAAGGTTCGCGACGGAAACCAAAACCCGAGCGTTGCGAGCAGGGCGCTCACATTGTTGGTCGAGTCGTCTGCCTCAGCTCTGGTGATGCGGTTCGCGAATGCGGCGATGCAATCGACGACCGAAATTTCATGACCGTTGCTACGGTCCCTTATCGTGTCTGTCGGCAATCGTAGCGACGCCACGCTCATGGCGAAGGCGCAAACCCGTCCTCCAGGTGTCGCAGTTGCCGTTCGGCGAAGCGTTGCACCTCTTAGCTGCTAGCGAGGGAGTACTTCCACTCACCGTGGACAGATCACATAAAGCTCTTTCACGTTGATATGCATGAAACTCCTGCATCAGTGTGCTGCGGGTGAAACAAAGCCTTCGGGGCTCCGCTTGGCCACCTTGAGCTAGCGAGGGAGGTAGCGGCCCTCCACCCGTCGTCAGAATTCTTCTTGTTCTTTCGAAATTATGTTTCTCCGTGCCGCCAGCGCGATTGATCGGCGCTTCCCTATGACTTGGCGTCGACCAGTCCGTCTTGCTCAGCGCGATGCAGGACCTGGGTGCCAACGAGGCCCTGAAGTGCTGATGTAATCGCGAAGTTCACAGGGCAGGAGGACTGGATTGAGGGAACAGTACTGAACGGTGGGTGTGACGCGTTCGAGGTTATCGCTCGGGCTCTTGCTGTACCCGGACGCAATGACGACGCAATCGCGAGCAATGGCAAGGGTTATTGCAATTTTGTGTGGAGATTTTGATGGCGGACCTAATTGACGCTGCGAATGATGAGCTTCCGCTCGATCGGCGATTGAAACTCTCGATCAAGTGGAACTCGATTCAAGTACCGGTTACATTTCCCGGGGAGGCCTATGCCAAATTTCAGATTGGCTTCTTTCTCGGGAGCGCACCGCTGTTCTCCGAGGCTGTCTATGGCGAGTCCGAAGCTCGGGCCAGCGGAACCCTGTTGCCTGGCTACTTTCGCGGCTGGGACGAAGACTGCAACTTCCTGACAAGCCTGAGGACGTTTCTTGAGACTGGTGAGGCAGTCGACTTCGAGGACGTTTGTGAACCGGTCTTCCGGTTGATTATCGCTGACGATGCTTTTGATTTGGGTCGAAAGGCCGCTCCCACGGACAATTACTTCGACGTGCTCGCGATTATGCACAATGGTGGCGGGTGGCATGATTGGACTTTGGGTGAAACAGGGCCGGCCATGAAACTAGCGGCGACTCGTGAAACACTTCGCCGTTTTCTCGTCGATCTTCTAAAAGAGGCGGATGATCCTGCTGTTTGCGAGCCGCAAGCCCGCCAGATCCTCAGAGAGCGGTTTTCAGGAATCTGCGCGATATGACACATGCTCGTGTCCTGCAGCATCTCCTTCTCCAATGAGAGATTGACTACCAGCTTTCTGAGCTCGCCGTTCTCGTCCTCAAGCTGCTTCAGTTGCTTCATATCGGTCGGCAGCAGTCCGTCATATTTCTCTTTCCAGTTGAAGTGGGTCACCTGGCTGCTTCCCGCCCGGCGGCAAATATCCAGTTCTGCCCCTCCCAGCCAAAGGACGATACCGCGGTAAAATACAGTTTCGAACGCCCCAGTTTTCAGGGGTCAGAGCAGCAGTGTCCTAACCATGTAGGAGTATTTTGACCCGTATTGCGATGGTCGCATCTGGCATCACCGTAAAGGCGCTTGTGCCGCGTCTACTCAAACGCAACTGTCATCGATATTTGCGGATTGCGTTGTCTGCGCAGCCACTTTGCAGCTATCTCTGGATAGATCGAAGATATTGGTGTCACGCATTCTTGTCAGTGGCGTGCTACTCATTCGGTTCTCCGACGGTGGTGAATGTCTGAAGGTGACGCGTGGGTTGGGCTTTCTTGCGGTTAAGCACCTACTACGGTTGCGACGGGCTGCTTGTCCTGCTCGTAGCGTGTGGACAGGGTCTCTCCCGTGCGCCGATAATGTCTGCACAGGAGGGAGGTCGCCTTATCTGTGTCGCGCGCGATGGCCGCTTCCATGATCTCCTGATGCTCCAGCGCAAGATCGCGCGATGGCCGAGCCAGCGGGCCGCCCAGAACCGGGAACCGATAGCGCTCGGTTTCCACATAGAGCTTGTTAGAGAAATCAAGAAGCCAGTTTGATCGGCAAGCGCTGATGAGCGCATGGTGAAACCGGTGATGCCGGTCTTCCAGCGCCTTCATCTCATCCATTGGCGGCGCGTCCATCTGCTCCAGTTTCCTGGCTTTCAGGGAGAGGCCGTGAAAGGCCGAAATCACCCCTGTCTCCCAGTCGTCGTCTCCGAACTCGATGGCGCGGCGCAGCGCCTCCGCCTCAATGTGGATCCGTGTGTCTACGGCGTCCCACATTTCCGTCAGAGACAAAGGCGCGACGGTGAAGCCGCGCAGCGCGACAGACATGACAAGCCGCTCGCTGTGCAGCCTGTTCAAAGCCTCGCGCAGCGGAGAGTATCCCAGTCCGTATCGCTGTTTGAGGTTATCCAGCCGCAACGGGCTGCCCGCCTGCAGCGTACCGCTGACGATGTCCCAGCGCAGCTTCTGATACGCTTCTTCCGTTAGCGTGGTTTCACGCGGATTTTTCTTCCCCGACACGTCCTGTTCCTGTTCGCGCTGCTTCGCCTTCTTGGATGGAGGGCAGCATAGCACATCGATGCATGCAAAAAACGAAAAAATTCATATTTTCGAAAATAAGCGTTTACAGCGAAAATCCTGCTGTTATCCTTCCCCCCATTGAAAAGTGGAGGTTGAGATGTCGTCGGGCAGGGAAAACTACCGCGAGGACGTGGCGGGCCGCGCCAATGTGGAGGATACGCCGGAGCTTCTGGCTTATTACGACGAGCTGGAGTCTCTGGAGGCTGGCGCGCTCTGGACCGTCGCCAACAAGATTGAGCCGTGGGAGCCGCAATCCTCTTCCGTGCCGATGATCTGGCGCTATCGCGACCTGCGCGAGCATGTCTTGCGCTCGGTCGAACTGGTGACGCCGGAAAAGGCCGGCCGTCGCGTGATCTACCTCAACAATCCAGGCAGGCGCGAATTTGCCGCCGCCGTCGGCTGGCTCTATTCGGGGCTCCAGGTCATGCATCCGGGCGAGGCGGCATCCGCGCACCGGCATTCGGCCTCGGCGCTCCGCTTCATCATGGAGGGTTCGGGCGCTTACACCATCGTCGACGGCCACAAGATGACGCTTAATGCCAATGATTTCGTGTTGACGCCGAATGGCACTTGGCACGAACACGGCGTTGAGGAAGGTGGCAGCCCCTGCATCTGGCAGGATGGGCTCGACATTCCGCTGGTCAACGCACTTGAAGCGAATTTTTACGAAGTTCACCCCGATTTACGACAGGCCGTGGGTTTTGCGGTCGATGATATGACCAAAACCTGGGGCAATCCGGGTCTGACACCGGGCGGCGGCGTGTGGGAAAAGGGCTATTCGCCGCTCTACAAATATGAGTGGGAGCGCACCTATGAAGCGCTGAAGCGCTATGCCGACGCGACCGACGGCTCACCCTATGATGGTGTGCTGATGGAATATATCAATCCGGTCAACTCCGGTCCGGTCATGCAGACCATCGGCGCTAGCATGCAGATGCTGCGGCCGGGCGAGAAGACGAAAGCTCACCGCCACACGGGCAGCTATCTCTATCAGGTGGCCAAGGGCAAGGGTTACTCGGTCATTGGCGGCAAACGGTTCGACTGGCAGGAGCGCGACATTTTCTGCGTGCCCTCCTGGGCCTGGCACGAGCATGCCAATCTGTCCGATGGCGACGATGCGTGCCTGTTCTGTTTCAACGACCTGCCGGTGATGCGCTCGCTCGGTCTCTACCGGGAAGAAGCGCTGGCCAACAATGGCGGTCACCAACCACAAGACTGATCAAGGACATATCTGAATGCGACTGGTTACCTACAGGGCCTCGGTCGAGGCGCCCGCGCGTCTTGGCGTCATCGAGGGTGAAAGCGTTGTCGACGTGGAAGCGCTGGGCATCGCCTTTGGCGAGGATTTTCCCGCCTCGATGCTGGAATTGATCGACCTTGGCCCGGACGGCCTTGCCGCGCTCCGGCGGCTTCTTGATGAGGCGCGCGGCGCCTGGCCGGTGCGCACCACCGTCCCACTCGCCAATGTACGCCTGCTGGCCCCCATCCCGCGGCCGCGCAAGAACATCTTCGGAATTGGTCTCAACTATGTGGAGCATGTGGAGGAATCGAGCCGCACGCTCGACACGTCGAAGGACCTGCCCAAGGAGCCTGTCATCTTCAGCAAGCCACCTATGGCGGTGATCGGACCGGATGATGCGATCGAGCACAACGCTTCGATCACGCAGCAGCTCGACTGGGAAGTAGAACTCGCTGCTATCATCGGGCGCAAGGCCACCAAGGTGAGCGAGGAAGACGCGCTTTCCTACGTGTTTGGCTACAGCGTGATGATCGATGTCAGCGCGCGCGACAACCGCCGCGCCGGTCAGTGGATCTATTCCAAGGGACAGGACAGCTACGCGCCATTCGGTCCCTGTATCGTCACTGCCGACGAGGTGGGGGACCCGCACGATCTCGACCTCTGGCTGACCGTCAATGGTGAGCGCAAGCAGGGATCGAACACGAAGCACATGCTGTTCAAGATTCCGATGCTGGTCTCCGACATCTCGGCCGCCATCACGCTCGATCCCGGCGACATCATTGCCACCGGCACGCCCGAAGGCGTCGGTGCGGGCCGCGATCCGCAGGAATGGTTGTGGCCTGGCGATGTGGTGGAAGCCTGCGTCGAGGGTATCGGCACGATCCGCCATCCGGTGGTGGCTGTCGGTAATGATTTCTCGCGTCAGCGCAAAGCCGGCTGATCCGGCTGCGTCCAAGCCATCCAAGGGAGGAGAACATGACAATGGGACTTAAGGGCAAGGCAATGCGGACCAGCCTTCTGGCCACCGCGCTGGCAACGGTCATGGCCGCGCAGGCATCGGCGGAAGAGTTGCGCATCGGCTTCATCACAACGCTTTCGACACCGGCCGGCTATATCGGTGAGGACATCCGCGACGCCTTCATGCTGGCCATCGGCGACGATGGCAAGCTGGGCGAAACGCCGGTGGTGCTCGAGGTCGAGGACGATGGCCTGAAGCCGGCCAATGCCAAGCAGTCGGCCGACCGTCTTGTGCAGTCGGGCGTCAAGCTGTTCACCGGCGTGAACTTCTCCAACGTGCTTGCTGCCGTGCAGCCGACTGTCATGAAATCGGGTGGTTTCTACGTCAGCGTCAATCCGGGCCCGTCCGTCTTTGCCGGCGAGAAGTGCAACCCGAACTATTTTGTCGCCTCCTACCAGAACGATGCGTTCCATGAGGCAGCGGGCCTGGCGGCCAACAAGCTCGGCTATGGCAAGGTCGTGATCCTCGCGCCCAACTATCAGGCGGGCCGCGACGCGCTGAACGGTTTCAAGCGCACCTATGAGGGCGAAGTGGTGGAGGAGATCTACACCAACCTCAACCAGACCGACTTTTCCGTCGAACTGGCGCGCATTCGCTCGGCCGCACCCGATGCCATCTACCAGTTCCATCCCGGCGGCGCCGGCATCAACTTCGCCAAGCAATACGACAATGCTGGCCTGAAGGGCAGCGTGCCCATGCTCGTGCCGGCCTTCTCACTGGATGCACAGATGGTGAAGGCGACGGGCGATGCCGCCGATGGCGTCTATGCCTCGGCGCTCTGGACCACCGAGTTTGACAACGACGCCTCGCGTGATTTCGTCAAACGCTTCGAGGAAGCCTATGGCCGCGCGCCGACCATGTATGCCGAACAGGCCTACGACACGGCAAATCTGATCGCTTCGGCGCTCAATGCGGTGGGCGGAAACATCGACGATGCAGACGCATTCCGCGCCGCACTCGCCAAGGCCGATTTCGAACCGATCCGTGACAAATACACATTTGGTCCGAACCAGCATCCGATCCAGAACTATTATCTGACGCGGTTCGAAAAGAACTCCAATGGCGAGATCGTCCAGACGGTGGTGGAGCGCATCGCCGAGAACCATCAGGACGCCTACGCCAAAGACTGCAAGATGGATTAATGGCCAAGGCCGTTTCCTGAACGGAATTGCCCGGCGGCAAAACGCTGCCGGGCGCTCCATCCGCCCCGAAGCATTCGGGGCGGGCAGCCATCGACCCCAGACCGGCGAGCATTGGAACGCCATGATCCTTTTCATTGAACAGTTGTTGAACGGCCTGCAATATGGCGCGTTCCTCTTCCTGCTGGCCTCGGGCCTGACCCTCGTGTTCGGCATTATGGGGGTGATCAACCTCACGCACGGCACGTTCTATATGATCGGCGCCTATTGCGGCGCGCTCACCGTTGCCTCCACGGGTTCGTTTCTCATGGGGCTCTTGGCCGCCATGGCGGGCGCGGGCCTCTATGGCCTTCTTGTCGAAAGCGTCGTGGTGCGATGGCTCTATAATCGCGACCATCTCTACCAGGTTCTGGCGACGCTCGGCCTCATCCTGTTCACCAACGAGGCGGTGACGCTAATTGTCGGCCGTTCCCCGATCTTCATGAACATTCCGCCCTTCCTGGAAGGTTCGGTGACGCTCTTCCCGGGTCTCGCCTATCCGCTGATGCGGGTCGCGCTCATCGCGGTCGGGCTTGCCGTGGCCTTTGGCCTCTGGCTGCTCGTCAACCACACGCGCTTCGGCATGCTCATGCGCGCCGGCGCCGATGACCGGCAGATGGTCGATGCGCTCGGCGTCAACATGCGCGTGCTCTATATGAGCGTTTTCGGTCTCGGCGCGATCCTGTGCGGGCTTGCCGGCATCATGGCGGCGCCGCTGCTCGCCGTCGAGATCGCCATGGGTGAGCGCATCCTCATCACCACCTTCGTGGTCATCGTCATCGGCGGTGTTGGCTCCATACGTGGCGCATTCGTTGGCGCGATGCTGGTTGGCATGGTCGACAGTCTCGGCCGGGCCTATGTGCCGCAGATATTCACGGCGCTCCTGCCCCATTCGGTGGCAGACACGCTTGCTGCCGGTCTCGTCTCAGCGAGCATCTATGTCCTGATGGCGCTTGTTCTCCTCGTTCGGCCCTATGGCCTGTTTCCTGCCCGGAGCTGAACCGATGTCCAAATTCGACCGTTTCACGCTGACTGGCCTTGTCATGCTGATCCTGCTCATCGTCGCGCCCTTCGTGGTGGCGCAGATGGGCTGGCATGGCGGCCTGCCGCTCCTCACCCGTATCGTCATCTACGCGCTGGCGGTGGTCAGCCTCGATCTGATCATCGGCTACGGCGCGCTGGTGAGCTTCGGCCACGCCATGTTCTTCAGCCTCGGTGGCTATGTGGTGGCGGTCCTCGCATACCACACGAATATGGGTGACACGATGTTTGGCTGGGAGGGCAGCAATTCGGCGCTTATCCTTTGGCCGCTGGCGCTTCTTGCCTGTGCGCTGCTCGGTCTCGTGATCGGCTATCTGGCGCTCAAGACACGCGGCGTGCAGTTCATCATGATCACACTCGCCTTCGCCCAGATGGTTTATTTCATCCTCGTTTCCCTGCAATATTATGGCGGCGATGACGGGTTGATGATGGACATGCGCAACACCATGCCCGGCATCGATCTCGATGACCCTTTCGCGTTCTATTATCTCGCCCTCGGCCTGCTCGTCGTTTGGGTCGTATTCTGCCGTTTCATCGTCAATTCACGTTTCGGCATGGTGTTTCAGGGACTGCGGCAGAGCGAACGCCGCGCCGTCAATCTCGGCGTCAACCCGTTGCCCTTCCGGCTCACGGCCTTTGTCATCTCTGCCGTCGGCACAGGGCTCGCGGGCGTGCTGTGGGCAAATTATGCCGAGTTCGTCACACCCGATATGGCCACCTGGGCGAAGTCCGGCGAGTTCATGGCCATTGTCACGCTGGGCGGGCTGGGCACGCTTCTCGGCCCCATCGCGGGTGCTGCCGCCTTCATCGGGCTTGAACAGATCCTCACCATCTGGACCGAACACTGGATGATCGTCATGGGCCCCATTCTGGTGCTGATCGCACTGTTCGGCCAGCAGGGGATGCTTGGCCGCTTCCTGAAGGGAGGACGCCATGACTGATGGAGCCGCAATCAAGACGGGCGAGGCCATCCTTTCGCTCGATCACCTGCACAAGGCATTTGGCGCACTCAAAGTCACCGACGATGTCACACTCGATGTGCGCAGCGGCGAAATCCACGCTCTGATCGGGCCGAATGGCGCCGGCAAATCCACGCTCATCGCGCAGATCTGCGGCGAGCTGCGCTCGGATGCGGGCCGTGTCGGCTTCAAGGGGCGCGACATCACCGATCTGAGCGCCTTCAAACGCTCCCGGCTTGGGCTCGGACGCTCTTTTCAGACGACGCAGCTATGTCTCGAATTCAGCGTGCTCGAACACGTCATCCTCTCTCTCGACTGCATGGAAGGGGGATCGTTCAATCTCTTCACCAATCCGCGCAATGATGCCGCGCTGCGTGACGAGGCGATTCATTGGATCGGCAAGGCAGGGCTGGCGGGACGCGAAAACCGGCAGGTTGCCAATCTAGCCCATGGCGAGCGCCGCCAGCTCGAACTCGCGGTGGCGCTTGCGCGCAAGCCGCATGTGCTGGTTCTGGACGAGCCCATGGCCGGCATGGGGGCGGAGGAATCCGCCCGTATGGTCGACCTGCTTCAGGAACTGAAGGGCGAATACCCCATGCTCCTAGTCGAGCACGACATGGATGCTGTCTTCACGCTCGCCGACCGTATCAGCGTTCTGGTCTATGGCCGCGTGATTTTTACCGGCACGGTGGAGGAGGTGCGGCAGAGTGCGGAAGTGCGCAGCGCCTATCTGGGAGACGAAACATGCTGAAAGTAACCGGGCTCGAAGCGGGATACGGCGTTAGCCAGGTGCTGTTCGGTATGGATTTCGAAGTGCCGCGCGGTTCGGTGACTTCGCTGATCGGCCGCAACGGCATGGGAAAGACCACGACCATCCACACCATTCTCGGAATGGTGCGCGCGCGCGGCGGCGACATTCAGCTTGAAGGCGAGAGCATCACCGCCCTGCAACCCAACGCCATCGCCCGGCGGGGCATCGGGCTGGTGCCTGAGGGGCGGCGGGTCTTCCCATCGCTCACGGTGGAGGAAAACCTGGTCGCCACATCCCGGCCCGGCGGGGCGGCTGGCTGGACCCTTGAACGCATCTACGATCTCTTTCCGCGCCTGAAGGAGCGGCGCGGCCAGTTTGCGGCCACGCTTTCTGGCGGTGAGCAGCAGATGCTGGCCGTGGGCCGCGCGCTTCTGACCAATCCCGCGCTCCTGATCCTCGACGAGGCGACGGAGGGGCTAGCACCCGTGATCCGCGCCGATATCTGGGCAACGCTGCGCCAGCTAAAGGAAGTCGGACAATCGATCCTCGTGGTCGACAAGAACTTGAAAGAAATGGCTCCGCTGGTCGACCGGCACCACATCGTCGAGAAGGGCAGGGTGGTCTGGCAAGGTTCGCCGGAGGAGCTTTCGGCCAACGACGACCTCGCCCATCGCTATTTGGGGGTATGAAGATGGATGCAGCCTCACCGCTCTATCGGGGCATGGACCAGCCGACGCTGGAGCGTGAATACAATGCGCGCGAAAGCGTTGCCTCCTACGAGGCGGAACACGCCCGCTACGTTGCCGAGAGCGAACGCGTCCGGCAAGGTCATGTTGCCAAACGCGATATTGTCTATGACCGGCAGAGCGGCGAGATGCTCGACCTTTATCCGGCGGGCGAAGGCAGCCCCGTCTTCCTGTGGATTCACGGTGGCTACTGGCGCGGCGGCTCGAAGGATGACAATGCCTTTGCTGCCGGCGGTCTGACGGCGCACGGCATTTCCGTCGCTGTGATGAATTACACGCTGGCGCCTGAGGCCGGTATTGGCGAAATTGTGCGTCAGGTGCGAAGCGCCGTCGCGTGGCTCAGAAAGAATGGTGCGGAACACGGCCTCGATGTAGGGAAAATCCATGTGGGCGGCTCTTCCGCCGGCGGCCACCTTGCGGGCATGGTGCTCGCCGATGACTGGCTTGATGCGTTCGATCTGCCGTCGGGTGTGATCGGCACGGTTCTCGCGCTGAGCGGGCTGCACGAGCTTTCTCCTTTGCAGCACACGCAAGTGAACGGATGGATGCGGTTTGACGCGGCCTCGATCGCCGAAAATTCGCCCATTCGCCGCATCCCCAAAAAATCGGGTGCGCGGCTTATCGCTTCGGTCGGTGGGCTGGAAACCGGCGAGTTCATCCGTCAGACACAGGACTACGCAGCGGCCTGGCAAGCTGCTGGTCATGCAGCGCGGGTGATCGACATGCCGTCGCACAATCATTTCAATATTGCGCTCAGCCTTTGCGAGCCCGATGGAGTTCTGGTTGAGGCCGTGTGCGCCTCGATCGTCCGAGATGCTCAGGGAGAAACCGTATGAAATCGTTCAAGGCAGCCGTTGCACAGACGGCGTCCAATCCCGTCGACGCGCTCGCATCCGCCGAAAAGGCGGCAGCCATCATTCGCGAGGCGGCGGGCCAAGGGGCGGAACTCATCGTCTTTCCGGAAGCGTTTCTCGGCGGCTATCCCAAGGGTGCTTCCTTCGGCGCTCCCATAGGCATTCGCAAGCCTGAAGGCCGCGCGGCGTTCAGTGATTATTATGAACGCGCCATCGATCTGAACGGTGAGGAAGTCGCCGCGATAGCCGGGGCAACGGCGGAAACCGGCCTCTTTGCCGTGGTGGGCTGCATCGAGCGTGACGGCGGCACGCTTTATTGCACGGTCTTGTTTTTCGATGGCGAGAAGGGGCTTGTCGGCAAGCATCGCAAACTGATGCCCACTGCCGGCGAGCGCCTGATCTGGGGCTTTGGCGACGGCTCCACCATGCCGGTTTTCGAAACCACGCTCGGCCGCATCGGCGCCGTGATCTGCTGGGAGAACTACATGCCCATGCTGCGCATGCATATGTATAGCCAGGGGGTCAGCCTCTATTGCGCGCCCACCGCCGATGACCGTGACACGTGGCTCCCCTCGATGCGGCACATTGCGCTGGAAGGCCGCTGCTTCGTTTTGAGCGCCTGTCAGCACATCACGCGCGGCGCATTTCCCGACGATCATGAATGCGCGCTGGGAGATGATCCCGATACCGTTTTGATGCGTGGCGGCAGTGCCATCGTCGACCCACTTGGAAACGTGCTCGCGGGTCCGAATTTCGAGGGCGAGACGGTGCTTTACGCCGATATCGACATGAGCGCCGTGGCGCGCGGGAAATATGATTTCGATGTGACAGGCCACTATGCGCGCCCCGATATCTTTCAGCTCAGGGTTGATGACCGTCCCAAACGGGCGGTCTCAAACATGAGCGATGAACCCTTGAGTGAATGACGCCATCCCATGCGCTTCAAGCTTGACGAACTCGACCCGCAGATCGGCTACAAGGTGATGACGGCAACCGTCACGCCGCGCCCCATTGCCTGGGTGACGAGCCTGTCGCCGCAAGGCGTGGTGAATGCCGCGCCTTACAGTTTTTTCAATGTGATGGGGCACAGACCGCCCACCGTCGCCATCGGTGTGATGGCGGATCCGGATCGCGGCTTCAAGGATACGGCGCGCAATATCTTGGGCGGTGGCGAGTTCGTCGTGAACCTCGTGCCAGAGCATCTGGCGGAGGCGATGAACATCACATCGATGGACGCACCGGAGGATATCAGCGAACTCGAATGCGCGGGACTGACGGCCTTGCCCGGACAGCAGGTGGCGTCGCCGCATATCGCCGAAGCGCCGGTATCCTTCGAATGTGTCAGCCACAGCGTTCTTGTCACCGGGGCCCATCAGGCACTGGTGGTTGGCCGGGTCGTGGAAATCCGTGTCGCCGACGATTTCGTTCTCGACGCCGAGCGCGGCCATATCGACACCCCGGCGCTAGGTCTCATTGCCCGAATGCACGGGCGCGGTTGGTATGCGCGCTCGAGCGACACGTTCCAGGTCGACCGCCGGAGCTATGCCGACTGGCTTGCCGAGCGATAGCGTTAGAAGAGCATGTCGCGTTAGCCTGCTTTTGGCGCTGCCGGAAGAGAGGGGGCGCCTGTCCAATAGCGGGCCTTTCTTCGATGGATACATAAAGCACAACGTCTCTATTCAGACCAATCGAATAGCGAGGTCTACGGAGCGCACCCCATTTTGACCGGACAGCCAGCATAGCCGATAAGGCATAGGCATGCACCTGTAGGTACGACTATGCCCAAGAGTTCCGAGGTTCTCAACGGAGAAAGAGGATAGCATTTGTCGGGTAGTCTGATGCCGTGTTGGGGACAATATGCGTGGCTGTGGCAGGTACTTTAGACGTCGGATGCACTCATTCGCAGCTCGTTTAGTTTACGCAATACTGCGTCGGCGTCGAATGTGTTGCGTTCCCCAATGAGTATCAGCCTGCAGCCTTTCTCCTGATCCCATGGTGCAGAGGATAGGGTGGCGCGTTTTCCAACGAGCTGGAAGACGTGCCTGCCCTGTCTACCTGCAAAGCTTAGAAGGCCTTTGCCGCGCAGCGCGGTGTCGGAGATCCGTAAAATCGCTTCTTGAAAGGCATGCAGGTCCAGGGGGGCTTCGAACTCCCACTCCACGTGGCGGAACCGGCCGTCATTCTGGAGGTCTACTTCCACCATCGCGCGGGGATTGTCGTCTTTAATGAAAAGGGCGCTCAGCGGGACGGGTGCATCATCCATGTCGAGGATGCAGTTTTTTCCGTATGAGGCCAGATCAGCGCGAAGCGCCTTCAGTTCATCGTCCGAGCATTCCGCAGTCTTAGACAGGAGCAGGATATCAGAGCCCCGCAGCTGTGCCTGCCAAAGCGGGTCATCTGCACGCCAGGCCGAATCGGGAGCGTCAACAACGCCGATCACGGTTTCCAGACGTGCTTCCTTCCAGATGACCGGATCCATGAGCGACTGGACGATGCCGGCCGGGTCCGCGACGCCACTCGCCTCAATCATGATTAACTCGGGTTTCGGCGTGCGGGACAGAACCACCTTGAGTGTGCGCATGAGATCGCCCTGCAAGGAGCAGCAGATGCAGCCGTTCTTCAGGCCAATAACATTCTCGCTCGTCCGGGCGAGCAGTTCGGCGTCGATGTTGATCGAGCCGAAGTCGTTGACGATGGCCGCGATGCGCAGCCCGTGATCTGCCTGAAGCAGCCGATTAATGAAGGTCGTCTTGCCTGCGCCCAGAAACCCGGCAACCAGAAGAACAGGAACACTCACGGCATCTCACGTCGGATCGGCTGTCCGGGCGCAGCGCCGGTGTCCAATTCCCCGTTCAGAATAACGAACTGACCGTTGACCAGGAGCTGCCGAACACCCTCCGATGGTCTGTTCATCGCATTGAATTCTGCCCTGTCCGTGAGGGTCTCAAGATCGAAGACCACAATGTCCGCGTCGCAGCCTTCCTGAAGGCGCACCTTTTTTGCGATCTGCGGGGCGCAGCGGTCGATTACCTTGCCGGGCAGGATAGTGCATTTGGCCAATGCATCCATCAAGGACATGGTCCTGCGTTCGCGGACATGTTCCCGCAGGAACCGGGTAAAGGTTCCGGACGATCTGGGATGAGCGGAGAGATCATCGGGTAGCGGCCATTCGAGGCCTTCGTAAATGCTGCCGTCTTCATTTATCCAAGGCATGGCATCCGAAGCGATGGAACCACCGGGGTAGGTGACCGACAGGTCAAGAAGACGGCGATGCTCGTCATTGGCATCCACATCCAGAAAGTGCCACATCACCAGATCCGTAGGAGATGTTTCTCTGGCCCGGCGCATATCTTCTCGCCCGGTGAAGCGGTGATGATTGCGGATCAGTTCGATGTTCGAGTAGTTGCTTCCGGTGCGTTTGACGAACTCGGGTTCCATGAAGAACCCTGCGCTGACCACGGTCGCACCGGTGCCATAAGGATACGCCTCTGTCGTGACCGGTAGATTCTGCTCCTGCGCCTTGCTGACCAACTCGACCACGCGCTCGATATCCATCAACGAGGTTGAGTTAAGGTGACAGATATGCATGTGCGCTCCGGTAGCGCCGGCCAGCCCTATCAGGCGGACATAACTGTCGACGGAGCTTTTCGGGTCGATATTGCTTAGATATGCGATGTGCGTGAAGGTCGGCGTCCCGTACTGAAAGGCGAGATCGCAGATATCCGCCATCTCCTTCACCCCGGCACCGGGGGCGTAGCCGTTGGGCAATCCGATGCCGATAGCCCCTTCATCAAGCCCCTGTCGCACCAGGGAAACGATCTCGTCCGTCTGCTGGGCATCGGCAGCTTCCGTGGACCAGCACATATCTTCCGAACCGGCACCCATCTGGTCGATCGGATGCACATCTGCATCGAGCTCGATTGCGCCGAAGGCGACCTTGCGTGCGAATATCCAGGCGGCAGCAGTACCGTAATTCAGTGCACGGGGCAGCGTGGCCTGTCTTTCATACCATCCCGCTACCGGCAGCGCGCCGACTTCGAGCTCCAGAGTGGTAGTCACACCATCAAAGGCCTGCATCCGGTCTGCGGCTACGGATTGCCCATGAGCATGCAGGTCGAGGAAACCGGGTGCCACGATCAGTCCGGTGGCGTCGATTTCGCGGGCAGCGTTACCTTCGAAATGTCCAATTCTGGCAATCTTGTGGGCTGAAATCGCTACGTCGCAAACCCTGTCCAATCCGGTTTCAGGGTCCATCACGCGACCGTTGCGCAGTATGATGTCATAGGTTTCGGTCACGGTGCGACGTCCTTTTCGGCAAAGGGGGTTTCCGTCTTGGGCCAGAAGTTTCCGTCCCGCCTGGTGTAGGGCACGATGGTGTAATCCGGGGTGATCGCACCGGGCGTTGCCAGATGTATGACCTCCGCTGCAATGGGCGCAAACCCGTCATAGAAATGTTGCGACGACTTCACGACCACATATTTCATTTTGGAGAGGTCGATACCCAAATTCTCGAAAGCCTCTGGATGGAAGGTCTGCGTGCGCAGCGTGTTGATCACGATATGAACACCGTCAGCTTCCAGCCAGACGCAGTCGCCCATGTTCATTTCTGCTGTACCCAAATGCTGTACGGCGTTGGTGACGATCCCGCGCACGGTCACTGTCAAGTCCACCGGGTCTCCCGACATAGGCCCGATCTTCCCGCCCAGGCGTACAGCCATTTCAGAACCGACCCCCGCGTCCATGCACATGGCGACCAGAACCGGGTCCCAGAATGTTGCGAACGCGATATCCCTGAGGCCACGTTCCAGTGCCGCCCGCAGGACAAATGTCGAATCTGAGGGTGCGCCGCCACCCGCATTGTCCGCGAAATCGGCAAGGACAACCGGATTGGTATCAAGCTTCACCGCCAGATCAAGACCATCCTCCATGTTGGGGAAGCGTCGCAGATCGCCGCGCATCGCCCAGAGCTCCTGTCCGAGTTCTCTGGCGCGACGCTCGGCCAGGCTGGCGTTCCCGTCTGCGATGACCAGCGTACGGGTGCCGCAGCGCGGGCTGTCTCCCCATGGGAAACCGTGCACCAGTGAGACGGAGAGAATGCCGTCCTTGCCCTCCATGGCGGACATGCGGTCGACGTAGCCGCGGATAGGTTCGAAAGGGGTGTGATACATCGCCATCATGCGGCAGTCGTAGTCCCGCATGACCGGTATCACCCTGCCTGCAGCAGCCTCGGCACAGAGTATGAAAAGGTCTTCCGCCCGTTCGACAACATCGACGTGCGGGTATTCCTTGTAACAGACAATCGCGGTCGCATTGTCCAGCATTTGGTTCGTCAGGTGACAGTGCGGGTCAAGCTCCAGTCCTATGATGGCGTCGGGACCCACGATTTCCCGCACACGGGCCATCATGTCGCCTTCGCAATCGTCGTAGCCTTGCGCGATCATTGCTCCGTGCATGGACATTAGGACGATGTCGACCGGCATGGCCGCACGCAAGTCGCTGAGGATATCGTCACGCATCGTCTCGTATACGGCGCGCACAGTCGGGCCTGCGGGTTGTGCATACGTGCAAAGCCCCTCGACAACCTCCCAGCTTCGAGCCTCTGCCATTGCACGCCAACGGGTCACAGCTGCCGCGTAAAGCCCCGCCTCACCGCGAGACGCGGACTTGGTGTAAAGGTGTTCCTTGAACCCACTCCAGCCAGTGGGGATAGGCGAAAAAGAATTGGTTTCCGTCGCCAGCGACGCCATGAAAAGTTTCATTCTTTGTTCCCGAAATTTGCCAGCGCAGTCGCAATATCCGCCAGAACATGGAAAAGGATCACCGCAAAGGCCAGGGGGATTGCAATGCCGAACACCACCATGGGCAGATCCATTGTCTCGGTCTGTCGACCGGCGAGGCGCGCGATATAGCTCCGTGCCGGGTTGGCACCCAGCCCCATAAAGCTGAACCACAGAATAGGCAGGATGAAGCACAGCACGCCGAACGAGCGTGTAAGAGAAAACGCCAGCCCCCGAAACCCGGAGGCTTCCAGTGCATCTGGAAACAGATTGGGGTCGCGACGAAAGCGGTAGGCGCAGGACGCACCCAGAAGTCCGCCCCAGACCATCGAAAATCTTGCAAGCTCCTCCGTCCAGATGGGAGGTTGGTTCAAGAGGTAGCGGGCGATCACCTGCCAACCGGCTGCGGCAAGCATGATTGCCACAGCAAGTGTTGCGCCAAGAAGTGCAAGTCGGTTCAGACGCCAGGAGAACCAGTTCAGCCCGTCCGCGATCGCCGTCACTGTCAGCGCCCCACCGCTTTGTTCCATGCCTCCAGAGCGCCTTCTGGCATATCCGTTGAATCGTAGATGGGCTGACTGGCTTTACGGAATTTTGCGCGTTCCTCAACCGGAAGTTCGATCACTTCGATCCCGGCTTCTTCCAGCTGCTTCAGAACGGCCGTGTCGTCAGACACCAGCTTGCGATTGGCTTTGTGAGCCTTCTCGACCGCCTGCTGGACGATTTCGCGCTCTTCGTCCGTAAGGCTCTGGTACCAGTCTTCCGACGCAATCGCGACGCGGACAGACTGGCTCAGTCGCGCGTTGGTGAAATAATTGATGAAGGCCGTATGTCCGTAGGTCACTGGCACGAAGGCAGGGTTGATATAGCCTCCGGCGACACCGGTCTGCAGCGCGTTTGGCACCTCCGACCAGGAGACAATCGTTCCTTTCGAGCCCCATTGCTCAAAGGTGTTGATCTGCACCTCATCGAGCGCTCGCATGCGAACGCCTTTGATATCGTCGAAGGTGCGGATCGGAACCTCCGTGGTGAAGATGCCCGTGGGGGTGCCGGTCATCACAACGTCCAGTATGCGAACACCTTTGGGTGTCGTGCCTTCGTTCATCCTGGCCAGCATTCCGCCTTCGCCAAGCGCCTTGTCCAATTGTGCGAGATCTTCAAAGAAGTAGGGCATCATCGCGCCGAAGATCGTTCCATCCAGTGTGCCGGCAGATTTTGCGTCCGACATCGATACTTCGAGCAGGCCCTGGCTGACCTGATCGAGACGTTCAGCTTCTTCTCCCAGGGAGTTCCGCTCGAACTCCACGGCTTCTATGCCATTTTCATTGAGATATTCGCCAAAGGTGTGGGCCCACATGTATGTTCCGGAATTTTCCAGATCCGGTGGGCTGTCAAGGGCGATCTTCACTTCCGCCAAGGCCGGAAATGTCAGCGCGAGGCTAACTGCCGATGCCTTGAGGACGTTGGTCAGTTTCAGCATGGTATTCCTCCCAGTGAATTGGTTCTTGCATCACTCCCAAAGCCCCAGGGTTCGGGGCAGCCAAAGGCTGATCTCCGGGGCGTAAACAAGCACTCCTAGTACAATGATCTCTGCAATGATGAAGGGAACGACGGCGCGGGCCAGCTTCCAGTAATTGACACCCGTGACCGTCGACACGATCAGGAGGCAGCCTCCTAGTGGAGGGGTTACCAGACCGATGCACAAATTGAAGCAGATCATGATGCCCAGATGGACCGGGTCAGCGCCGTTGGCCAGGGCGACAGGGGCCAGAAGGGGTACAAGAAGCGCCAGTGCAACTGGCACGTCCATGATCATGCCTGCCACTATGAAGAGCAGGTTCATCGCGATCAGAAACCCGATCGGCCCAAGCCCCATTTCCTCAACCAGTCCTGCAATGGCCTGAGGGATGCGTTCCAGCGCGGCCAGATGGCCGAAAGCGGCGACAGCGCAAAGGATCATGAAGATCGATCCCGTCAGAACGGCACATCGTGAAAAGCTCTCCCAGATGTCCTGGCGCGTGAGCGGCGAGTAAAAGAAGGCAGCGATTGCAGCTGCGAACACGGCGACTGCTGCTGCTTCCGTAGGCGTCATCCAGCCCAAGATGATCCCGCCGACGATGATTAGCGGCAGGCATAACGCCGGTATCGCAGCAACAATCGCTGGCAACAAAGGTCGCGTATCAGACTTCTCGACGCGCGGATGATCTTCACGCCATGCGTACCACCCGTTCACGACGAACAGCGCGGCGGCAAGGAGCAAGCCCGGAACGATGCCGGCCACAAAAAGTGCCGCCACCGAAGTCTGCATCAGGGCACCGTAGAAGATCAGGATGATCGACGGTGGCACGATTGGACCGATGATGGATGAGGCTGCCGTGACAGCTCCCGCGTACTCTGCCGTATAGCCTCGTTCGCGCATTTCCGGAACGAGCGTGTTGGAGAGTGCCGCTGCGTCAGCGACAGCCGAACCCGAGATGCCTGCAAAGAACACGGAGGTCATGATGTTTACATGCCCCAATCCTCCGCGCAGGCGCCCGATCAACGCCATTGAAAGGTCGATCAGTGACTTTGTGACGCCGCCGCGGTTCATCAATTCGCCGGCCAGAATGAAGAGCGGCATCGCCAGAAGCGAAAAAACGCTGATCTGCGAAAAGACCTTCTGTGGCAGGACTGCCAGATAGCGGGTGTTGTCGGTCAGAATGAAGGTCATCACAGCCGCGCCGCCGATGACGTAGGCCAGTGCCAGCCCAGCAGCCAACATTGCAATGGCAACTATCGGGATGAGCCAGATCATGCCGAATACGCCATGCGGTCGGGCTTGATGCAGAGAGGGTCAAGTCCCTGATCTAGAATATGGGTCGGAAGGGTCGTGCCCTGCACCAGGGCGGTTGCCAACTCCGCTGCCGCAGGAGCGGACTGGATGCCATACCCTCCCTGTCCTGCCATCCAGAAGAAGCCGGGCGCCACCTTTGAGTAACCGATTACCGGCTCCTTGTCCGAAACGAAGCTGCGCAGCCCCGCCCATTTGTTGTCGATCCGACGAATATCGAGATCGAAGGCCGTCATGATCCGGTCTGCGCAGATTGCGACGTCAATCTCCTCAGGCTGCGCATCGCACGGAACCGTCGGCGTCTCGTCGGCGGGTGAGATCAGCAGGCGTCCTGCATCCGGTTTGAGGTAGAACTGTTCTTCGATATCGATAGTGATTGGAGCATCGCGACGCGTGAAACCTTCCGGTTCGGCCACGACCATTGCAGTGCGCTGCTTCGGAATGAGCCCGATGCGCTCAGCGCCGGCGAGTTGGCCGATCTCTTCCGCCCAAGCGCCGGCGGCATTAATCACCAAAGGCGCGGTGAGAGTGCCGATCTTTGTTTGAATTTCCCAGTCATTGCCGATGCGCTCAAGCGCCTGCACCGGTGCATTGTTTAGAAGCTGGCCGCCGCGGGCCTTGAAAACGCGCAGAAATCCCTGATGGAGCGCGGCAACATCAATATCCTGGCCATCTTTATCCAGCATTCCGGCTGCTGCGTAGCCCGCTCGTACGAGGGGTTGAAGCGCTCTTAGCGCCTCAGGAACCAATCGTTCCACTCTTGTCTCGCTGGATGCCGTGTCGATCAGTCTGTCAAGCGCCTCCAGCTGATCCTCCCTTGCGAGCATCAGGATCTCTCGCGGGGTCAGAAGCGGATTGTCCGTGAATCCGTCTGGAGGGGCGCCGAAAAAGCTTCGGGAAGCCCGGGTCAGGGCACGGACGCTTTGCGGACCGTAACTGGGGGCAAACACGGCAGCGGATCGCCCGGTCGTGTGGTATCCCGGCTGTGCCTCCATTTCGACCAATACCGTCTGCATGGTTCTTGAAAGCCCGGCGGCCACGGAAGCGCCTGCAATGCCTGCACCGATGACGATTGCGTCTGCTGAAACGGAGCGATCCGGCATGTAGTGTTAGCCCTTCCACAGCTATTCTATTGCCCCAACGCTATCGAAGAATTTTCGGAAATCAACAAAAGTTTTCCTATGCGAAAATAATTTCCAATCGACTGGAGGCTTGATACAACCATCTGAGATTGAAAGAGGAACACCGGCTCATGACCACCACCCAGGCACTGGGGGCACGGCTCAGACACTTGCGCAAGTCCCGTCAATTGACGCTCAGCGACCTTGCTTCACTCTCGGGCGTTGCCGTTTCCACAATCTCCAAAATTGAAAATGGCGCGCTTTCCCCGACGCTGGACAAAGTCCTGCGCCTGGCGGAGGGGCTTGACCTGACAATCGGGCAGTTGATCGGGGATGACAAAAGCGAGAAGTCGTCGCCCAATAGCCGCTTCGCACCGTCGAGGGATGGCGATGGTGTTGTGATCGATACCAAGAACTATGTGTACAGATATCTTTGTGGAGAGTTGACCAACAAGAGAATGGTTCCCATTCACGCGCGCATCAAAGCATCATCCATCAAGGAGTTTGGCCCGCTGGAGAAGCATGGCGGCGAAGAGTTTCTGGTCGTTATCGATGGGGAGGTCGTTGTCCATTCGGAGTTCTATGCACCTGTGAGGCTGGGACCTGGCGAGAGCATCTATCTCGACAGCACAATGGGGCATGCCTACGTCAATGCAGGGGATCGGGACGCCGAGGTTTTTTGCATCTGCACGGAGCCGTTACGGGTTTCAAAAGACTCTGAGGCTGAGAGTGACAGGCTTGAGATCAATTGATTTCAATTGACGTGCACCCCGTTTTTGACCACCCGAACCGGAATCTCCCGGGTGTCTGGCTCATGCGGCGGAAGGTGCCGATGAGCCTTTCATCTCCCTGCGACATGGCCCAGTTCCCCACGGCCGACGAAAGTTTGACGTCTCAACCGCTCAGACGACCAAACTTGCTGCATCATTCGGCCTTCAACTGATAGATAGCGTTGATCGCGAGCATATGCTTTTCCGAACCGATGTGTGTTGGAGTTTTGTTGTCCTTGAAATGCGATGACCGTAACGGCAGAAATGCCGCTTCGATCGTCTAAAACTGCCCTTCCGCTACCCACCCTGTCTCAGACGCCTGGAAGTGGTCTATCCGTTTCCCGACCCATTTGTTGCTATTCCTGCGGCAAAGGATAATTTTCTGAAGCTGACATTGTCCCGTGGGGGCCTAGTCTAGTATGGGGCAGAATGGAAAATGAGCAACGCACTCGTTCCGGAGTTCGCCGTCTTTGATTGGCGGAGATCCAAGTTCTTCTATTGCGAGGTACTCGGCTTCGAGTGTTCTTATGAGCGCCCGGAGGAAGGCTTTTGCTACCTAAAACTTGGCGACGCAGAGCTGATGATCGATCAGATCGGAGAAGGGCGGACGTTCGATGATGGGCACCTACCCGACAGCCACCCCTTTGAAAAAGGGTTAAATATTCAGATTCGGGTTCGCTCGATAGAACCTCTTGTCAAAGCTCTCCGTCAAAACCACCATCCCCTTTATCTTCCTGTCGAGGATAGATGGTATCGCGTCGGTGATCAGGAAGGTGGGAACCGGCAGTTTGTTGTTGCCGACCCGGATGGCTATCTGCTTCGGTTCTACCAAAGCTTTGGATCACGTCCCGCGCCAACTTGATCAAAACTACAGTTTTGGGTCCGCAATTCTTATGCGGGCCCCGAATGCCGTCAGTCCGCTTTCCATCCCATCCCAGTCGTTGGCGTCCCATAGCCTTGCTGAGACTGGGAAGTGTTTTCCCCAACGTCGCTTTTGGGGCCGTCTCCCGACGGTCCGCTTCAGGCAAGCGTTAGGCGGTAAGCTGCCGTTCTGGATCTGCGTGATCAGGCAAAGTTTTCCCGGCCAGCTTTCTACCCCATCACGGAAGTCCGAAGGCGTGCCGTGGTTTGCGGAAAGCTACCTTTCGTTAAGCGCCTGACCTGCGACTAGGTCGGGGCCGTCTGCGGACTGACAGCTGTTAGCAGGCTGGATGCGAACCAGACTCCGTTGAGCTTGGAGCCAACGGGTGTCACGGGGGTGTTACGAAAAATAGACGGTTGAATGCTGGTCATAACCACATTCAATAAGCTACGATGATCGCTTAGACGTCGGATAGCAGGATATGCGACGCCTTGTGGAGCAAGTTGCTTGCCTTAAAGCTTGCGTCGCAGCCATGAAATCCTTCAAAGATGCGCTTCAATTTAAGGGCATCTCAGTACATCGGTCGGGGGGAATTTAGATCGTGGCGGCACCGAGCCATTTGAACTGGCTAGTCGACACCGGGGAACGAAAGGCGACGGCATGCGGCCGCGAAATCGAGATCTGGGAGCTCAATCCACAAGACGATCCTGAGATTCTATCGAATTGGGCTAGGCATTTTCGCAAACATTATATCGCCGATGCTGATTTGCCGTTTATGGCGGGCGGCACCGGGCTCGACCATGCCGATTATCTGCGAACGATTCTCTTCCCCGATGCGACGGCGGCACCTGGGCCGAGTCTCCGATCAGGAGACTTTGGAGAGATCATAGTGGCCGACTTCATCGAATACTTCCTGGGATATTGGTGCCCCCGCGAGCTGCGCTACCAGGATCGCTGGAATCGAAACGACTCGACAAAGGGGTGCGATGTCATCGGGTTCAAATTCGCTAACGAGGACAATCCCGGCCCGGCCGACGAGCTGTTTATCTTCGAGTCCAAGTCCGGCATGTCGGCGACCGACGCAAATCGGCTCCAAGATGCGATCGACGACAGCATCAAAGACAGACTTCGCGAAGGTATGAGCCTCAATGCCATCAAACGGCGCTTCTTCGATCGGGGCGAGATGGGCAATGCCCGCAAGGTCGAGCGCTTTCAGAACCAGGCCGACCGACCCTTCCGCCGGATCAACGGCGCAGCCGCCATTCTCGATGAGGCCGTCTTCGCCGAGTCCGATCTCGCGGCGATCGACGGTGCGGCTCATTTCAACCACGAGAATCTGCGCCTTCTAGTGATCCGCGGACCGTCGCTGATGAAGCTCGTGCATGCGCTTTACGAGAGGGCAGCCGATGAGGCCTGAGGCGACCGCGCACACCATCCTGTCCACCGCGCGAGCACGGGCAAAGATGCACGAATTTCGCGTCGCGCCGGCGGACTTCAATGCGCTGCCGCGCGACCCGTCTATGCTCTTTTCGTTGGCGATCGGCATTCTGGGTGACGTTGCGGCCGCCGTCGCCGACACACTCGAAGGTGCGGCTTTCGCACCGGCCGCGCTTCCCCAGCCGCTCGGCTGGGGGGAGCCGGACGAAAATCCGCATGACGTGCTGCGCTTCGCCTCGATCTTCTTCGATGCCTATCTTAACGCGCAGCTCGACGCTGACCTGGACACCGAGTTTTCCCTGCTGTGCGCCGCGGCTTACTACATCGGCGGGAATGTCGGCAGCGCGACCGTGATCATACGGCAAATGGCGGCGCCCGATCTCGACCTCGCTGGCGGCCTCGGCCATCTCGTCTACAGCATCCTCCAGAACAGCTTCCTCCCCATTGACGCGCCTCACGCTCATCAAGCGGTGACGAGCGAGCTCCTGCAGGCGTTAGACGGCTATTTCAGCTTTGAGGCGGAAGCAGGTGGCATTGCCGAGGTTTGCCGCGGACTCCGTGAGAATTTCCACCGATCTGGCTCACCGCGCGAATTGCTCTACGGCGACATAGCCGGTGCCTTGTGTGCGCTCAAGCTCAGAAACGCTGCGCGGACCATCCTGCCGGATGCATCAGGATTGGAGCCGGACGTCTGGCGCCCGGCGCTCGCCAAGCCGCATTTTCCGATCGAGCTTTGGCCCGCCCAGCAACGGATCGCTGATGCCGGCGTGTTCGCGGGTCGCTCCGTGGTCATCCAGATGCCGACGAGCGCGGGCAAGACCCGCGCTACCGAAATCATCATTCGATCAGCCTTTCTATCGGGTCGAGCGCACCTCGCCGTCATCGTCGCCCCCTATCGTTCGCTCTGCCACGACATCCGGGGCGACTTGATGGCCGCCTTTGCCGGCGAGAATGTGCGGCTGGACGAAGCATCGGACGCCTATCAGTTCGACCTCGCTCTCGATGCGCTGTTCGCCGAAGATTCGGTGCTGATCGTCACGCCCGAAAAGCTCCTCTACATGTTGCGCCGGGCTCCCGACCTAGCCGAGCGGATCGGTCTGGTAATTTACGACGAAGGGCATCAATTCGACGGGATGACACGGGGGCCAACCTACGAGCTCCTCCTCACCTCGCTGCGCATGACGCTCCGCGCGGAGACCCAGATCATTCTCATCTCCGCCGTGATTGGCAACGCGCCGGATGTCGCCGCATGGCTGATCGGCGATGCCAATGCGGTTGTCGGCGCCGAGGGCCTGCTGCCGACGAACAAGAGCATCGCGTTCGCAAGTTGGCAGGACCAGCGCGGGCGGCTCGAATATGTGAAGCCCGAGGATCCGGCCGAGCGAGAGTATTTCGTGCCGCGCATCATCGGCGATCTCGCTCTGCCGCTCCGCGGCAAGGAAACTGCCGAGCGCAGATTTCCCGAGAAGACCGGCGGTGACGTCGGTCTGTTCCTCGGCTTGCACGTCGTGCGCAACGGCAGCGTTGCGATCTTCTGCGGCCGAAAGGACAGCGTAACGAAAATCTGCTCGCGCGCCGTCGAAATCGTCGATCGCGGCGTCGCGCTCGAATGGCCGGTCGAAACCTCGGACGTCGCCGAGGTGGAGAAGATCCGCAGGCTTTGCGAACTCGAGCTCGGAGCCGGCGCGTCGGCGACCCGGGCGGCAGCGCTTGGGATATTCGCCCATCATGCCGACACGCCGCACGGCATCCGGCTCGCGATCGAACATGCTATGAAAGAGGGGCTGGCGAAGTTCGTCATTTGCACCTCGACGCTAGCCCAGGGCGTGAATTTTCCACTCAAATATCTGATTGTCACATCGACGCGCCAGGGCAGCGAACAGATCCTGGTGCGCGACTTCCACAATCTGATGGGTCGTGCCGGTCGTGCCGGAATGCACACCGAGGGCAGCGTCATCTTCTCGACCCCATCCATCTATGATCAGCGCCAGCAATTTCGTGGCCGGTGGACGTGGAATCGCACCATCGAACTCCTCGACGCTCGAAACTCTGAACCGTCTCGCAGCTCTATCCTTGCGCTGTTCGATTCGTATCAGCAGCGCCAGCCGCCGATCGTCCAAGAGATCCCGCCCGAGTGGCTCGATCTGGCCTTCGCCGATGCCGCCCGGATCGATGAGGTCGTGGCCGCAGCGCTCGCGGCGCAACCTAACATCAGCGAACGGGAATTCCGCGGGTTCATCGAAGGCCGCGCCCGCGCTATCCAGAACGTCGCGGCCTTCCTCGTTGCCAACATGACCTTCTCGGAAGGCGAGGACGCCGCAGCGCGGAGCGGTGAACTGGCGGCCAATACGTTGGCCCATCACCTCGCGGACGAGGAGACGCGGGTTCGTCTCGTCGAAGTGTTTCGGTCGATCGGGGAGTCGATCGCGACCAACACGGATGGCGAACAGCGTGCTCTCATTCGACGGTCGCCCCTACCACCTGCGGCGGTGGCCGAACTCAAGACCTGGCTCACCGACAATCTCGAGAACCTCCAGACGGCAGCGCAGGAGAACCGGCTGTTCGCTGAAATTTCTCCGTTGGCGCTCCGTTTCGCCACTTCCCGCGCGATCCGGGCGATAAGCGTTCAGGATATTGTTCCGCGCGCGCTCCAGGAGTGGGTGGCAGGCAGATCCTTTGCCGTGATCTTCGACACATTGGCTGAGGCAAAAGTTCGAGTCGGGCGTGACCATGTCACCGTCGAAGATGCTGTTGCGCTGTGCGAGAGCGGCTTCGGCTACGATGTTGCGATGATCGCTGCATCGATAGCTGATCTGACAGAGGAGCTGGACGACGCAGTGCACACTAGCGCTAGCCTGCTGCAAAAGCAGATCAAATACGGCCTGACCGATCGCGCGGCGATTGCGTTTCACGAGGCGGGGTTCGCAGATCGTCATGTCGCAAGTCTTCTCGGCCTCGTTTGGGGAAATGTCGTCGACCGGGGCGGCGTCCGCGCAGCCTGCCAGCAAGAGGAGATCGTACGCGCGGTGCTCGCACACATGCCAAGCTATTTCGTCGGGGTCGCTGCTGAGCTTGGAGGATGGGCTTGACACGCGTCATCATCGGTTGCGTCGATCGGAACGCGAATCATTGTTTGCGACCGCGCTAGGAAGCACATTCGTCGTGGGGCTTCAAAGTCAATTCGCCTTGGACTAATCTGCAATCAGGTCTATATCGATTATATGAAATCACTGCTCGCATATAATAAAGACTACGCGTTCAACGCCATCTGCCCATATTATACCATGTTCCCGCTCGAATATCCGATTGGGATTATAAGAAAATATCGCCGATACAACCCCATCATACTTGATCCGTTTTGCGGGCGCGGTACGACTATATATGCCGCTCGCAAGTTCAAACTTCGATCTTACGGACTGGATACATCTTTAATCGCCGCGTCTATTGCTCAGGCGAAAGTAGCAAGCGCGAAGCCTGACGCTGTTCTGGAACTTGCAAAACAGCTCTTGGCTACAAAGCCATGTGACGTTCCAGATACTGAGTTCTTCCGCCGGGGGTTTGCCCCATCAACTTTGCTGGAGGTCTGCGCTCTGCGCGAGGGGCTTCTCAGAGCGCCCCGAACCCACACTGCTGCAATCCTCCGCGCGGCGGCGCTTGGCTGCCTACACGGACCAATGAACGTAAGCGGGAACGCGAGCTACTTCTCAAATCAGATGCCTCGGACCTTTGCATCTAAGCCAGACTACTCTGTTCGCTTCTGGAGAGATCGAGGCATGGAACCTCCAGTCGTTTCCGTCCTCAAGGTGCTTGAGAAGAAGCTGGCGCGCATACCCGATCTGGATACGCCTTCCCCTGGCCGTCTAACAGACATCAAATGCGGTGATGCGCGTTTGGCTGCTTCATATCGCCGGGTGCGAAATGCGACCGTGACGGTCACGTCGCCACCCTACTACGGCATGACGACTTATGTTGAAGACCAGTGGCTCCGGAACTGGTTTCTGGGAGGGCCGGCGGAGATCGACTATGGCAATGACCAGCAGATGAGCCACGCAGGCCAGGACGCATTCATTGCCGATCTCGCAAAGGTGTGGCGGAACGTCCTGAAGGCCTCTGAGGACGAGGCCCGCCTCTATGTCAGGTTCGGGGCTATTCCGTCGGTCAAAAGCGATCCTCGCCGCATTCTCAAGGCGTCTCTCGAAGAAGCGGGCGGCTGGAAACTGATCTCCGTCAGGAATGCCAAAACGTCGGGCGCCGGCAAACGGCAGGCAGACCAAATGGGCCGCGAGTCAGACCCCGCCGATGAATTCGACTTCCACGCCATCCGGGCCTAGTGCCAGCGTATCTCCGCAGCTCGCAAGACCCCCGCGCCATCTTGAATATTGACAGCCAAGCGCTGACCGCAGAATTCTTCCAAGTACGACTTCAGCGCGACCGACGTCTCTGCCGCCTTCTGATCGGTTGGCAGGTGATAGGCCAGCGACTTCGGCATCAACACAACACACTTTGCCTTGGCCCGCGACACCGCAACGTTGGTCCGTTCAAGTTGGAGCAGGAACTGTTCCTCTCCCTCGATGATATCCGTGTCGCCTACACCGTAGGACACGATGATGAGGTTGCGCTCGCCGCCCTGAAAGCGCTCAACAGTGTCGACTGCGCTGAACACCAATTCCGGATCAGCTGACGGGAAGAGTTCCGTGAGCTTGCGGACGACGAGGGCCTTCTGCGCCTTGTGTGGTGTGACAATACCGATCCCGGATTCGAAGAAGGTCTCGTCGGTGAAGGCTTCTCCGCTAGTCCCACTGCCCGTATCGAGGTCTTTGGCCATTGCATGCCGCGCAATAAAAGCAAGCCCCGCCACCAGGCCAGCTTCCAAGTCGTTCGCTTGCGACGATGTCGGGTCATCATGAATGAGCGCCGTGACTCGGCGTTCCGGACGGAGAAGCTCGGCGTATGCCTCGGACTGCGGCAAGGCTGCAGGTAACGTTTTCACCACCTCATCGAGAGAGTTGAGGACTGAAAGATCCTTCTTTGGCGCTGCAGCTAAGAGTTGCGCGGGGTAGCCGAGCGAGCGGGCGTAATCGACTAGATCTTGGTTGGAACGATAGTTCACTAGGAGGGGCTGCTGGCCGATGCCAAACCTTTTGTTGAGATAGGTCTGGATGCTGTCGACAAGGTACTCAGCCCCCTTCGGAGGGTCGAGGTTCTGGATCGGCGGCATTTGCTTGTGGTCGCCGGCGACGATCACCTGAGCGTTAGCCTTCATCGCCGCGAGCGGCTTGATCGCCAGAGTCATCGGGATTTGGGAACTCTCATCGAGCACGATGACATCAAACACCTCGTCTAATGCTGAGCCGCTCTGACCGACAGCCTTTGTGAGCCGCAGCACCATATGAGCGGTCGTCGAGATGATCGTTGTGCGCTGGGGATCTCCGATGCTTGTTTGAATGTCGTCGAGTCCTGCGCCGAAATCTAACGTCACGGCGGTGGCTACGAGGTTGGGGTTGGAGCTCGAAACATCCTTCGGCGTGCGGCTCTTGGAATAAAGCCAGAAGAAGTCTCCTGCCGCGGCAGCGTCCGTCTCCAGATTCCTCAGCAGTCGGCCGGAAAGCTCTTCGACAGTGCGGTAGTTCGGGCCTGTGATGAGGATTTTGCGCGGATCTCCTTCGCGGATTATCGCGTGCAGCATGGCCACGAGAGTGTCTGTTTTGCCCGTGCCGGGCGGACCCCAGATGATCGAAAGCTGTCGTTGCCCGCAAATGCGGACGGCTTCCACCTGACTTTCGTTGAGCGGATAGGCGTTAGCGGTTGTTGCGAAGGCAGCAAGCTTCTCAATTTGCTCATCCGTGCGCAGGAATGCCTTTGCAACCGCATCACCTTCCCACAAGACACGCGCCACCGGTGAGACGGCGCCGGTACCCGTTGGAATCCTTTTTGCCGCGCCATGCCCCATCGCGAGCTTCGCTTCCGCCGACGGCGTGGCGATGCTTGGATCGCCGATTTCGATGAGCACTTCTCTAGTCTGATCGTAGTCATCAAACGGCATGGTCGGCAGGAGGTAGATCGGCTCACTACCGATCGGGATCAAACCGCTGGCCATTACGGCCTGAAACGCCGGGGCGACTTTTCCCCAAGATGGCTCCAATCTCACGGTGATCCGCGCCGCAGCCCGGTCAAAGCTCTCGATCTTCGCCGAGATGACCCGGTGCATGGGCGTATAGTCGTCCAGTCCGACGCCAAGCGTCTTTGCATTCTTAAGAGGGAAGCCCGGGTGGCTGACGACGCCGACCGTGCAGAAATCACCTTCTTCGATCTTTGCCTCGGTCGAATCTGCGCTAACCGCGAACTCGTAGCGATTGCCGCCAAGTTCCTTTGTCACCGCCTCGAGGATGACCGCTTGGTAGGCGGCTTCAAGCCATTCCGGGCGTGCGATAAGGGTGTGCAGCCCTTGGGTCTTGCCGACCGCCGCGGACACGCTTGCCCACCTCTCCCAAAGCTTCGAATCATACGCGACGCCAGTTAGGCCAGACGGGATCGACATCGAGAGCTCTGGAGCGTTCCCCGAGATGCAGTTTTTCAGGTCCATTCGCAGACGGGCTGCGATGCTCGAGAGCGCCCAAGTGTGAGCCTTGAGGGCAATACCGTAGCGTTCGACCGCCTCGAACACGCTGACCGGTCTTCCAAACATTCGGACTGTACCCGTTGGGGACTTCCAAATTTCGAAGATGCGCTCCCGAGGGATGCCATTTCCGAGCGGCTCAACGTAGTAGCTGTCGATTTTTCGCGGTGTGAGGCGGTCGTGATGATACGCCTCTGCGGTCCCGAGAAGCGTGACAGCGAAGCGTTGGGGCAGCCGCACAGAAGCGGTGACGATGTCCTTGATGAAGACGATGTTCGGGCAAATCTGCCCGGCCTTCTCCATCAACTCTTCCGCAGGGAATATCCAAGCCAGTGCTCGCTGAGAGCGACCGGACAACTGAAGAATATCCAGCAGGTGACGACCAAAAGCGTTGCAGAGCTCCGTATATTGCCGAAGTTCCCAGAAGCAGATTTGGGTCCTTAGCGTCCCCATGCCGTGGTCGTCGAAGACCCTCCTTGCGTCGTCGATACACGTCGCGAAGCGTTCAATAAACGAGCTGAGTGCAGCCCATTCAGCCACGGCATTGTCCTTCGCCACCACGAATGCGGCCTCGCCGAGGGGGCGGATGGATTGGTCCTCCCCATCCGCCTTCTGAAATTTGTGTCCAAAGGGCGCAAACAGGGTCCCGCGAAGCGCGACGCCTGTCAGGAAGCCAGATCCAGGATCAAAATTCACAACGATGTCGAACTCTGCACCAAGGTACTTGGCCAGACCACCGACCTTGGAGAACTGATCGACTGTTACATTGCCCGTCGCGATGGACTCGGCGCGCGAGCCGATTTGATCCCGATCTTTCTTGAGGAGAGTGTGGCCGCGGAGAACAGTCGCATTGGGTTGGATGCCGACGAGCTTCCCGACCTCGGGGTGACCGCCATCTTTGAGAACACGGGTTGCTCCCTTACTCAGAGTGGGCATCTTGCAGAGGTGGTCGGAGGACTCGGCGCCCTGAAAACAGTACCTAGTCGGGTCCTTATCGAAGTAGACGTGGTCGTCTGGCGAGAGCCATAACCGGTTTCCAAGCCAATCGCAGGCTCCGCACTTCGGGTTTACATGATAGTCGAGGGCAGCCCATCCCTCCCTATCGCCGGTCGCGATAACTCGAGGGAGATCCTCAACGAAGAACTTTCGGACGCTAGGCATATAGACGAGGTAGTTCACAAGTCCGTCGTCGAGGTCGCTTCGGAGCGCTTGGAGCCGAGCCGTCACCTCGCCTCCGTCCTTCTTCTTCATGATCTCGGTGAAGGCCGGCATCTCCGTGTGCCGCCATAGGAAGATGCGGTCAGAGACGAAGTAGCGGTGTTTGAAAGCTGAGCCCTTTGAATGTAGCCAGTTCGCCAGGAAGATGGCGTACAAGCAGACCTCGGCTGAGTAGCTAGCGTTTGCCTCTGTGATGTTCTTGAGATCGATAACGCTGAGAGGTGTCCGGGGGTCATCGGGTGCAACGAGCAGCCGTGATCCATCAGGTAAAATCTCGTAGTCCGCGTCTTGCCGCGCATCTACGAGCAATATGTCGGGTCGAAGCCCGGACAATTGTGGGATCAGCTTCAGAGATGCGACCGACACGCCCAACGCTGACAGTGCGACGTCTCGAAACTCTTCCGGTTCAATCTCCGGCTGAAGGATAAGCGAAGGGTACGTCGCCTTCGCCAATGCTTCATTGAGATCGATACCTGTACGCCCTGCGCTCTTATGGATGACATGCGCCTGGACGGCATTGAGGAGCAGGTCAAACTGTTCGTATTCAAACTCCCGGCCCGAGTTCGTGATCAATTGCACGCCAGGCCTCGACTTTAGAGGCACCGGAATCCCGGCTGCTTCCAAGGCCGACGGGTTATTCGAAAATAGAGAGAGGTAGAGCTCACGGTCGCAAAGCGTCCGCATGAACATCGAAAACTTGCTTTTCGAGACCATCCGCTTTGGAAGCGCCGTTTTCATCTTCCCTCCGACTTCGTGCCAAGCTCGCTCTTACGCACCACACCGACTCACATCCTAGCTAGATCATACGAATGCATCCCCAACTGCGCCAGCTTGCGGTCACGCGGCCGCCAACTGCTCCGAGTCGGGTTCAGTGCGACAGTCGGAATAAGGGAATGCCGCCTTTCGAGATCGGCTTCGAAACAACGGATTCCCAAAATGAGAGCGCAAAGCCGATGCCAGCCCGCTAAGGCGCTACGTCCGCTTCCAGCGCGAGGCAAAGTTTGCATGAACGTCTGCAATGGGGGCGCATAGCTGTCATTCGTAGAGTTGCCGATTGATCCATCTAAAACTTTGTATTCAAAGGATATTGGGTCCTTAATGTCAGACTTTTGATTCGGCCGTTCTTTCACGAAGAACTTTCTTTGGTTGGGAAAGCCTCATCCCCTGTTAGAAAATTATTCTAATATTTCGCCTGATTTTCTGCGGTTTGCCGGATTTCGCTTTTGAAGGGTCTTAAAAGGGTGTTTGAAGGGTCTTCAAAGCCTGTTTGAAGGCGTGTGCGCAAAGCTGAAACAGTTTTGCTATTTGCGACGCGCATATTGCGGCCCCCGAACCTGCCTGGTTATCGTTCGGTCAGTTCAAGCGTTACCAGTACCTAACAAAACTCGGCTTTCCTGCTCCGCGCGGGACCTATGGAGATTGCCCATGCATTCGCCAAGCGAAGACCTGTGCCCGATCGACAGGCTCACCCCTTACGCCAACAACGCGCGCACCCATTCGAAGAAGCAGATCCGTCAGATCGCCGACAGCATCAAGCGCTTCGGCTTCTGCAATCCGGTCCTCGTGTCCGACGATCACTCCATTATTGCCGGCCACGGCCGGGTGGAGGCGGCCAGGCTGATCGGGATGAAGGAGGTTCCTGTCCGCAGACTGTCGCACCTGTCGCGTGACGAGATCCGCGCCTACATCCTGGCCGACAACAAGCTGGCGGAAAACGCCGGCTGGGATCGCGAACTCCTTTCCATCGAGATGCAGGGCCTGATCGATCTCGATTTCGATATCGAGATCCTCGGCTTCTCAACGACGGAGATCGACCTCGTCCTGGACGGAGAAGTTGATGGCGAGCGGGCCGCTGATCCTCACCTCGATGCGCCGGAACCGATCTCCGATGGGCCTGCCGCTGCCAAGGCAGGGGACATATGGCAGCTCGGGCCGCATCGCCTCCTGTGTGCCGACGCGCGATCGAGCGAAGAGATCGGGCGTCTTTTAGGCGGCGAATGTGCCACGATGGTGTTCACCGACCCGCCCTACAATGTTCCGATCGATGGTCATGTGAGCGGCCTCGGCCGCATCCGGCATCGCGAGTTCGCTCTGGCCTCCGGCGAGATGGACGAGATTGCCTTCACAGAGTTTCTCCGTCAGTCGCTTGCTGCGGCGGGCGACCATCTCAAGGATGGGGCGCTCGCCTATGTGTGCATGGATTGGCGGCATATGCGCGAGTTGCTGGAGGCTGGCCATGCCGTCTTCGATGAGCTGAAGAACCTGTGCGTCTGGAACAAGACCAATGGCGGGATGGGGTCGTTCTACCGCTCCAAGCATGAGCTTGTCTTCGTGTTCAAGAAGGGGAGGGCAGCGCATATCAACAACTTCGGGCTCGGCGACGGAGGGCGCTATCGCACCAATGTCTGGGATTATCCGGGCATCAGTTCGCTCGGCGCAACGCGGGACGAGGAACTGGCCATGCATCCGACCGTCAAGCCGGTCGCCCTGGTTGCCGATGCGATCAGGGACTGTTCCAGGCGAGGGGATATTGTCCTCGACATATTCGGCGGTTCGGGCTCGACGCTAATTGCTGCTGAACAATGCGGCCGTGTTGCCCGGTTGGTCGAGATCGATCCAATCTATTGCGACACGATCATTCGTCGCTTTGAGCGTGTGACAGGTGAGCGCGCCGTTCTGGCGGGCGCTGGTTCGTTCTTCGCTGACGTTGTGGCCGAGCGAGGAGAGACTATCAGTGGATCTGCAAAGGAAGCTTTGGCGGAGGTGCAGCCATGACCCGGCGCAGAAAGGCATCACCGGCCACTTCTTCGGAGACGGAGCTTGTCAGCCTCACCCCGATCCAGCAGACATTGCTGGAGGAAGCCGATCGCCAGATCACCATCCTGAGCGAAGGCCGGGAGCTGAAGACGACGGTTGGCAATGTCGTTATCCGCAAGCTAATGCAGACCGCTGCGAACGGTTCGGCACATGCCCTCGGTCACTCGGTCAAGGCGATCACTGTCGCGCAACAGGTTCGGCAGAACGTGATCAAGGAGGATGTCGCATTCGGCCTGCGCTTCAAGGAGTATCAGCAGAGATTGCTGGACGAGGTCATTAGTCGCGGTGGCGATCCTGAGAGTGTGCTGCCGCATCCCGACGACATCGTGATCGTTGAAGGAACGGGCTATCGGATCGACGGTCCCGCGGATGACGAGCAGTTGTTGGTGCTGAAGGACAATTGCAGGCGTCGCAATGTCCTGATCCTGCAGGCCATACTTGAGGAACGGCTAGCGCCGGCTCCAGCAGACGGCCCGGTTGGCCTCTTCTCCGGTGCCACGCCGCTCGTTCTCGTTCAGATTTTGAATGAGGGATTGCCGGCACGCTATCGTATGTCCGACACCGCCATCATCGTGGCGATGGAGCGCTATCGTCGATTGACGAAACGCGAGCTTCTCAAACATGTGCGCAAAGCCTGGGCAACACTCGGTCAATCCAGACCGCGTGGTTGGATCATGCCGCCCCTCGGCGAGACGCGCCGCCAGATCGAACGATTGATCCCTGAGTGCATGGACCTCTATGCCGATATCAGGACTGGCAAGGTGACGAGTGATCGGAAGATCGTGGAGCGGATCGGAAGGATTGCGCGGCAATAGGCGGGGGACCGCTCGCTGACCTCCGCTGATCTGCGTGAGTGTTCGCCCTTGCCGCTGGACTTCGTCTCGTCGGCAAGCATTGCTGGTCTCCGGTCGGGTGCGGATGTTGCGCTCGACCGCGCCCGCCTCGCGGGCTTCACGCGGTGCAAGGACCGGGATGGCCGGTTCTCAAACCGAGTGGAGACCAGAATGATTGACTCTCAACGCAGAGCAGGCATCCGACGGGCGGTCGTCTCGACCGCAGAGCCGCAACCTGTACCTGCCAAGGTCGTTCGACGGACCAAGAAAGACCAGTTGATCACGCTTCTGTCGAAGCCGAATGGCGCGCGGGCTTCGTTAATTGCCGAGCGGCTTGGTTGGCAGGCGCATACTGTCCGCGCTGCTCTGTCGGGTTTGCGCAAGGACGGCCATCCAGTTGTCATGTCCAAATCTCCAAAGACAGGCGAGACCGTCTACGCGATGGCAGCCAAGTCGAGCGAGCAGGCCGGCGCCTCTGACGCGGTGAGCGCATGACCATGCTCGGAGATGACAATCCTGTATGCGACGTGGCGGCGGTCGAGGCCCTGGAGCGTGAAGACTGCACCGCGCGGTGGAGGCAGTACTTCGGAAAGTCGCCACCAAAATACATATCGCTTCGCTTCATGCGCCGGGCTTTGGCCCACGAGATGCAACTGAGGGTCCATGGCGGGCACGCGGCTGGGATCAAAAAAGCGCTCAATGCCGCTTTGATCGAGGGAGAGCGCAAAGGAAATGCGGCAGTGCGAGCGACGAGCAAACGTCTCGTCGCAACGCGCCCGGGCACGCATCTGGTGCGCGAATGGAATGGCCGTACATATCGGGTGGAGATCCTGGAGCAGGGCTTCCTGTTCGATGGCAAGATCTACGGATCCCTGAGCGGTGTTGCGCTCAGGATCACCGGCACGCGCTGGTCGGGGCCCCGCTTCTTCGGACTGGCAAGCTGATGAAGAGAATCCGCTGCGCCATCTACACGCGTAAATCCTCCGAGGATGGGCTGGAGCAGGAGTTCAACTCCCTCCATGCTCAGCGTGAGGCCTGTGCCGCCTACATTGCCAGCCAGAAGCATGAAGGCTGGGTAGAACTGCCAGGCCACTATGACGATGGCGGCCTGTCCGGCGGCAATATGGACAGGCCGGGGCTGCAGCAGCTGCTGCACGATATCGATGAGGGACTGGTCGACCAGATCGTTGTCTACAAGATCGATCGACTGACCCGCTCATTGACGGACTTTGCCAAGCTGGTCGAGCGCCTGGACGCCGCCCAGGCCTCCTTCGTATCGGTCACGCAATCCTTCAATACGTCAACCAGCATGGGCCGGCTGACGCTGAACGTGCTTCTTTCCTTTGCCCAGTTCGAGCGCGAAGTCACGGCGGAGCGCATTCGCGACAAGATCACGGCATCGAAGAAGAAAGGGCTTTGGATGGGCGGTGCCATCCCGCTTGGCTACACCCCCGATGGTCGGACGCTCAAGATTGCCGAGCAGGAGGCTCGGATCGTTCGGCAACTCTTCGATCTCTATCACGAGCACGGATCGGTTCTCGAGGTAATGCGGGAGGCGGAGCGCATCGGGCTGCGCGCGAAACCACGCTTCAGGAAGGGCAAGGCGAAGTCCCTGGGAAATGATGACTCTTCTCATGCGGACGGAGCGAGCGGCAGATCTGCGGCGGAGACTGATGCGCGAGGCGGCGAGCTAGCGCCCTTCGCACGCAGCCAGATCCACTACATCTTGACCAATCCGGTATATGCCGGTCGCATCCGGCATCATGAGAAAATCCATGCCGGACAGCATCCGGCCATAATCGCACCGGAAGCCTTCGATGCGGTGCAGATGAAGCTGAGTGCTGAGGCCTCACGAAAAAGAAACCGCTCGGGAAGCAAACCGAACACATCGCTTCTCGCCGGCAAACTTCGTGATGAGACCGGCGATCGCCTGACGGCAAGCCATGCCGAGAAGAAGGGAAGGCGATATCGCTACTATGTCTCGAACCGGCTGATCTCGGGCAAGGGGCAAGCTGCCGAAAGCGCGCCCAAAGGCTGGCGGTTACCGGCCAAGGCCTTGGAAGACCAGCTCGGCAAGGTCGTTCTTGCGCATCTGCGGAAACATGTTGCGGCCGATCTGTTGCAGCAGCCGTCAGCCGGTGAGATCGCCGGTATCCTGAGGATCCTCGACTGCGATGATGCGGCAGAGACTCCCCGCCAGGAGCTGGCTCTGATCCTGGATGGCATCGAGCAGGCGACGGTAACTCCAGGGGAGATACAGATCGTGTTGCAGGCAGATACCGTGGCTGCGACTTTGAATGTTCCGGCCGGCAGGCTCAATGCTGAAAGGCTGCGTTTTGCGACCGCCTTCCAGTTCCGCAAGCGCGGCGTCGAGACGAAGCTGGTGATCGCGCATACCGAGAAAAGGGCTGTCGATCAGGTTCTGATCCGCAACATTGCACGCGCGCATCGGTATTGTGATGCGGTCAAGGAAGGTTCGACCATCGATCAGATCGCGACAAGAGAAAACCTCTCCAGAGCACGCATCGTGCAACTGATCGACCTCGCCTTCCTCGCGCCCGATGTCCTGCAGTCCATCATCTGGGGTGAACAGCCGGTCAGGCTGACATCGGAATGGCTGCAGCGCAACGACTTCCCCATCGACTGGCAGGCACAACGCCGCCTCGTCGCGGCACTCTGAAAAACACCATCAATAATGTGGTGGCGCGTCGATAAGCTTCAGGCGCCTCCGATGCACCGGCATCGACCGATGCTTCTTTGATGCACGCGCTAGCAAACTCTCAGCGTCTAATGAGTCTGGTGAGACTGCGGGCCATTCCGGCCTCGGTTTGGGCGAGGAACACTGTCTCCGTCTGCCCGACGGTCGTGCAAGCCGCTGAAATATCGCGCAAAACAGCGCGAGAAAGCAGTGCCTAACAATGTTTGGAAAGGAATGGCTGGGGAACCTGGATTCGAACCAGGACTAACGGAGTCAGAGTCCGTGGGTCTACCGTTAACCTATTCCCCAGCGGGCGGCGGTGGCCGCTTTCGACACGCTATTTAACAAGCTGAATTTCATAGTCAAGGGCACATGCGTATTCAATTTCGGGATTGCGCAATTTTCTTTGTAATCATCGAACAGTGCGTTTCAGGCAAACACCGCTATTGGTGAAATCGACGCCGGCTGATACGTTGGCGGCAACTAAACGAAATAAGCTGCCTGACGCGCCCCCGAGGCTTGCGCGGCGGCGAAGGAATAGCGGTGGAAAACCACGACCACGGCGATGTTTCGCCGGTTGAGAGGGTCGTCCGGGATGCCGCGTCGGATGGGGGATCAACCCTCGGCTTCGACGATCGGTCGGCCGGCCCCTCTGCATGCAGGGATGGTGCGTCTGCATCATCCGGCAGCGCGGATGTGCGCGATGGCGATGAGCCCGTGCGCAAGCGGAAGCGCAGAAAACGGCGGAAACGCCGGGCTTTCGTGCGCGATGCGCAGGAAGGCGTCGCCGCACAGGAAGCGCCCCAGAACGAACCCAAAAAGCCAAAACGCCCGCAACAGGCCCGTCGACGCGAATCATCGCAGGAAAGCCAGCGCGCTTCCTATGCGGCGCTCGATCTGGGCACGAACAATTGCCGGCTTCTCGTGGCAACGCCCACGCGGCCGGGATATTTTCGTGTCGTCGACGCCTTTTCGCGAATCGTTCGCCTGGGCGAGGGGCTTTCGATCGAAGGCCGCCTGAGCGACGCTGCGATGGATCGCGCTGTCTCGGCGCTCAGCGTCTGCGCCGACAAGCTCGGCAATCGCCGGCCCAAGCGCATGCGGCTGATCGCGACGGAAGCCTGTCGCTCGGCGCAGAATGGCGCGGCCTTCATTGAGCGCGTGAAGAAGGAAACCGGGCTCAGGCTCGAAATCATCGACCGGCAGACCGAGGCCCGCCTGGCGGTGGCCGGTTGCAGCACGCTGGTCGAGCGCGGCACGGAAGGCGTGGTCCTGTTCGACATTGGCGGAGGCTCGTCGGAAATCGCGCTGGTGGACATTTCGCGCCACCGCACGCCACGGCTCGCCGATCACATCGTCGCCTGGACATCGTTGCCGGTGGGCGTGGTGTCGCTTGCCGAACGATTTGGCGGACACCATGTGACGCCCGAGAGCTTTGCTGCGATGGTCGATGCGGTGAGCGAGATGCTCGACCGGTTCGATGATGGCGGGCGGCTGGCGCAGGTCGCCGCCGGCGGGCGCTTCCACCTGATCGGCACGTCCGGAACGGTGACGACGCTTGCGGGCGTTCATCTGGGGCTGGCGCGCTATGACCGCCGTCAGGTCGACGGTCTTTGGATGGAGCGGGACAATGTGGACCGCATGATCGACACGCTGCTTTCTTGGGATTTCGAGCAGCGCAAGGCCAATCCCTGCATCGGTGCGGACCGGGCGGATCTGGTGCTTGGCGGCTGCGCGATCCTTGAGGCCATACGCCGCCGCTGGCCCTCGGAACGGCTGAGAGTGGCCGACCGGGGCCTGCGCGAAGGCATGTTGAGTGAAATGATGGCGGCCGATGGCGCTTGGCGTCGCCGGCGGCGGACGGGACGGAGTGCATGACCAAGAAACCGGCAGGCAAGAGCGGTGGCGCACGCGCGCTCAAGACGCGCATCAAGAAGACCAAGCTCAAGAATTCGTCGCGCCGCTGGCTCGAACGCCATCTGAACGATCCCTATGTGCACAAGGCGCAGGCCGAGGGCATGCGTTCGCGCGCGGCCTACAAGCTGACCGAGATCGATGACCGCCACAAGCTCCTGTTTCCGGGCGCGCGGGTCATCGACCTGGGGGCGGCTCCCGGTGGCTGGTGTCAGGTGGCGGCCGAGCGCGTCAACTCGACGCCGGAGAACCCGCTGGTGGTCGGCATCGATTATCTGGGTATGGATGCGGTGCCGGGCGCCATCGTTCTGGAAATGGATTTTCTTGACGATGATGCGCCAGAGCGCCTGATGGAGACGCTTGGCGCAGAGCCGGATCTGGTGATCTCCGACATGGCCGCGCCGACAACCGGGCACCGTCAGACAGACCATTTGCGCACCATGCATCTGTGCGAGACGGCGGCGGATTTCGCCCTGTCAGTGCTCAAGCCCGGCGGCCACTTCCTGTGCAAGGCCTTTCAGGGCGGTGCGGAAACCGGCCTGCTCGATCAGCTGAAGCGCAACTTCAAGTCGGTTCATCATGTGAAGCCGCAGGCCTCGCGGGCGGAATCGGTGGAGCTTTATCTGCTCGCCAAGGGCTTCAAGGGCCGCAAGAAGGAAGAACCCGAAGACGAAGCGTAAGGCGTAAAACGCCTTACTCTGCTGCGGGAGCCGGCGTCGCGGATGCGGCGCTTCTGCGGCGTTTGTGGCCCGACACCCTGCTGCCCGTCTCTGGCGGGAGGCTGAGGAACGGAATGGCCGCCAGTGCTGAAAGACCAGCCACGATCAGGAAGGCGTTGAAGAACGCATCGATGCCCAGAGCGGTGCCGGTGACAAGCGCGGTTGCCTCAAGAATGCCGCCGCCCACGGCCACGCCCATTGCAATGCTCACCTGCTGGAAAGCCGCAGAAAGCGTGGCGGCCTGACTGGCCTCCCGGTCGCCGAGCTCTGAGAATGTGAGCGCATTGGATGACGTGAAGAAGAGCGAGCGCAGAAGGCCTGAAAACACCAGAACCGTGATGATGGTCCAGTGCGATGTCTGCGGCGTGAAGAAGGCGTTGACGCCGATGCTGGCGGCACCCAGCAGGGATGCGGTGACCAAAACGACGCGGAAGCCGCCAAGGCGCAGCGCCGTGCTGGCGATGAACTTCATGGCAATGGCCCCAAAGGCCGAAGCGAAGGTCAAAAGGCCGGACTGGAAGGGCGTGAGCCCGAACACGACCTGGAACATCAGCGGCAGCAGGAACGGCACTGCGCCGACGCCGATGCGGAAGAGCGAGCCGCCAATGATCGACGAGCGGAAGGCGCGGTTGGCGAACAGGCCGAGATTGAGAACCGGATGCGAGGTGCGCCGCGCATGACGCACGTAAAGCACGGCTGCAAGCGCGCCGATGAGCACGGTGCAGACGCCCACAATCGGCGGCAGGGCGGGCAGGCTGATGACCGAAAGGCCGAACACCAGGCCGGAGGCGGCGATGCTTGAGAGCATGAAGCCGATTGTGTCCAGCCGGCCGGTCTCCTGTTTGGGAAACTCCGGCAGCACGCGGCCCGAGACATAGATGCCCAGAAGGCCGATGGGCACATTGATCAGAAAGATCCAGTGCCAGGAAAAATAGGTGGTGATGAAGCCGCCCAGCGGCGGGCCGGCCACGGGGCCGATCAGCGCGGGGGCGGCGAGCCACGCCATGGCGCTGACGAGCTTCTCGCGCGGCACGGCGCGCACCAGCACCAGCCGTGCGACGGGCGTCATCATTGCGCCGCCCATGCCCTGCAGGAAGCGCGCCAGAACGAACGAAGCCAGCGAATTGGAAAAGGCGCAGGCGATGGAGCCGATCACGAACACGCCGATGGCGATGCGGAAGACCCGCTTTGCGCCGTAGCGGTCGGCCATGAAGCCGCTGATGGGAATGAAAATCGCCAGCGAGACGAGATAGCTGGTCAGCGCGAGTTTCAGCGTGACCGGGCTGGTGTCGAGGTCGGCAGCGATGGCCGGCAGCGAGGTGGCGATGACGGTGGAATCCATCTGCTCCATGAAGAGCGCGACGGCGAGTATGAGCGGCAGTGTGCGGTTCAAGGCTTTATGTTCCTGTGCCGGTCTGTCGCGGGAAGGGGCCGCGGAGAGGGGGAATTGTGGGCAGACCGGATCAGCGTTGGAGGCTTTAGCACGGCGCGTGCGGCCTGTCCTGTGGCAGTGACGGAGCTGTGTTGGTGCTGTCATGTCATGTGGACAACAATTGTTACGCTTACAAAGCACCACCTTTTCAAGTCGGCGCTGACGTGGTACCAGCCAGCGCCAATCCTGAAAGGGAATCACACAGACGAGGCCTTGCTTTTGAGTGGCGAGGTCGCGTGTCCTCTTATTCCAAAGGGTCGGCCATGGCTAAAATCATCGAGACTGCAACCGGCGCCGAGGCGCTTACTTTCGACGACGTGCTCCTGCAGCCCGGCCACTCGGAAGTGATGCCCGGCCAGACGGATGTACGCACGCGCATTGCCGGCGACATCGATCTCAACATTCCGATCCTTTCCGCCGCCATGGACACGGTGACGGAAGCGCGCCTCGCCATCGCCATGGCGCAGGCCGGTGGCATCGGCGTCATTCACCGCAACCTCTCGCCCATCGAGCAGGCCGAGGAAGTGCGCCAGGTCAAGAAGTTCGAGTCGGGCATGGTGGTGAACCCCATCACAATCGGCCCTGACGCAACGCTGGCCGAGGCGCAGGCGCTGATGCGCGCGCATGGCATTTCGGGCATTCCGGTTGTCGAGAATGGCGGCGCTGGCGGCCACACAACGGGACGTCTTGCCGGTATCCTGACAAACCGCGACGTGCGTTTCGCTTCCGATCCCGAGCAGCGTGTGCGCGAGCTGATGACGCATCAGGATCTCGTCACCGTGCAGGAAGGCGTGGCGCAGGACGAGGCCAAGCGCCTTCTCCACCAGCACCGCATCGAGAAGCTTCTCGTGGTCGATGACGCCGCCAATTGCGTGGGCCTCATCACCGTCAAGGACATCGAGAAGTCGCAGCTCAATCCGCATGCTTCCAAGGATGCGCAGGGCCGTCTTCGCGCCGCCGCCGCGACCAGCGTTGGCGAGGATGGTTTCGAGCGCGCCGAGCGCCTGATCGATGCCGGCGTCGACCTTCTGGTGATCGACACCGCCCACGGCCACTCCCAGCGCGTGCTCGACGCAGTGGCGCGGGCCAAGAAGCTCTCCAGCAATGTGCGCATCATTGCCGGTAACGTCGCAACCGCCGAAGGCACACAGGCGCTCATCGACGCCGGTGCGGATGGCGTGAAGATCGGCATCGGGCCAGGCTCCATCTGCACCACGCGCATCGTTGCCGGTGTGGGCGTGCCGCAGCTTTCGGCCATCATGTCGGCGGTGGAAGTGGCGGACAAGGCGGGCGTTTCGCTGATCGCCGATGGCGGCATCAAGTTTTCCGGCGATCTCGCCAAGGCGCTTGCCGCCGGTGCATCGGCGGCAATGGTCGGTTCGCTGCTCGCCGGCACGGATGAAAGCCCGGGCGAGGTTTATCTGCACCAGGGCCGTTCCTACAAGGCGTATCGCGGCATGGGTTCGGTTGGCGCGATGGCGCGCGGGTCGGCGGATCGCTACTTCCAGGCGGAAGTGCGCGATACGCTGAAGCTCGTGCCTGAGGGCATCGAAGGCCAGGTGCCCTACAAGGGACCGGCTGGCGGTGTTCTGCACCAGCTCACCGGTGGTCTGAAGGCGGCCATGGGTTATGTCGGCGCGGCCAATCTGGAAGAGTTCCGCCGCAAGGCCACCTTTGTGCGCATCTCCGGTGCGGGACTGCGCGAAAGCCACGCGCATGACGTCACGATCACCCGTGAAAGCCCGAACTATCCGGGCGGCGTGTGAGCGCTTCAGGCATCTTCGATTTTGGAAAAAGGGCCGTTCAGGCCCTTTTTTATTGCGTCAGGCGCGCTCCAGGAATCCTGTTCTTCCCAGAATGCCGGCGAGGATCGCCCCGGTAAGCGGTGCGGCGATGAACAGCCAGAGCTGGTTCATCTCGCGCGCGCCGGCAAACAGGGCGGGGCCGATTGAGCGGGCGGGATTGATGGAGGTGCCCGTCACCGGGATGAGGCACAGGTGAAGGACCGCGAGCGTCAGTCCGATCACCATGCCGGAAAGCGCGGTGCGGTGCTTCTTCGCGGTTACCCCCAGAATGACCGTCACGAAAATGAAGGTGCCGAGCGCTTCAAGCGCGAAGGCGGTGGGTGTGGGGTAAAGTCCGGCGGATTCCCAGCCATTCGCGGCGCGTGAAACGGGAGCGACCGCGTTGTTGCCCTGCGCAATGCCCCAGAGGGCTGCAGCGGCGAGCGTTCCGCCGACAATCTGCGCCAGAATGTAGGGAAGCACGTCGCGGGCCGGCATGCGCCCCGAAAGAAAAACGCCGGCGGTGACTGCCGGGTTCATATGCGCGCCGGAAACGGGGCCGATGGCATAGGCCATGGCAATGACGGCAACGCCGAATGACAGGGCGATGCCGATGCCGCCCAGCGGCAGAAGATTGCCGAATCCCCCGGCGATGATGCTCGCACAGCCCAGAAAGACGAGGCAGAACGTGCCGAAACACTCGGCGGCATAAGCTTTCATGATTCGATCCTTGCAATGTGGGCAACCTTGCAAAGGCTCTGGATTTAGGAGCTGATGGGGAAATCAGGATTCACAGTTCACACAGGGGGAAGACCATGTCCCAGACCGCCATTTTCTGGCCGATGATCGCGCAGGTGGCGCTGGTCTATGCGGTTTATCTGCTGATCGGCATGCGGCGGAAGAAGGCGGTGGAAAGCGGCAGCGCCACGGTCTCGCAGTTTCGCGAAAACCGCGATGAGCCGGCGGAAAGCCTCTATGTGCGCAACAATCTGGCCAATCAGTTCGAGCTGCCGGTGCTCTTTTATGCGGTCTGCCTGGCGCTTTTCGTGACCGGGGGCGCCGGCGTGGCGGCGGTCTCGCTGGCCTGGGTCTTCGTTCTGTCGCGCTGCGGTCATGCTTATGTGCATGTTACGTCGAACAGGATACGCCACCGCCAGCCGCTGTTTGTGCTGGGGTTCTTCGCGCTTGGCGCAATGTGGCTTCTGCTCGCCCTGCGGCTGGCGATCTGAGGTTCAGCCGCGCGCCAGAAGTGCCGTGTGAGCCTGCAGGATCGCCTCGTGCAGGGCCGCGAAATCGGCCTTGCGCGGATTGGACTTTCGGCCAGCCAGGCATATGCTGCGGGAAGGGCCGGGGGCGAGAAACGGCAGCACACTGACGGAGGGCAGGAGCTTTGCCGAAGCGCGCGCCATTTGCGGTATGAGGGTTACGCCCATCCCATGCGACACCATGTGCAAAAGCGTCGTCAGGCTGGTTGCGCCAAAGGTCTCCATGGTGACGGGTTTCACCTTGCCGCAGATTTCCAGCGCCTGTCCGCGCATGCAGTGCCCGTCTTCCAGAAGCATCAGCCGTTCGAGCGCCATGCTCTCCTGCGCCACGGGCGGGGCAAGGCGTTCAGCGTCTTCGCTCGGCACGGCGAGATAGAAGGGGTCGTCAAAAAGCGCTTCGGGCAGCAACCGGTTGTCATTGATGGGCCGCGCCGCGATCATGGCGTCGAGCCTGCCGGTCGCCGTGTCCTCGGCCAGCGTCTCGGTAACCGCCTCGCGCACCTCCAGCCGCAGTTTGGGAAACCGCTGTTTGAGAAGCGGCAGAAGCTCGGGCAGCAGGTAAGGCGCAATTGTGGGGATGACGCCAAGGCGGAAACGGCCTTCGAGCGCCTGGCGCTCGCGCCGGGCCTCGCCCTCCAGTTCCCGGATCTCGGAGAGAATGCGCACCACGCGCGGAAGCAGCGTATGAGCCTCGGCGGTCAGGCGCACGGCCCCGCTGCCGCGTTCGAACAGCTTGAAACCGAGCTGCGCCTCCATTTCGGAAATCTGCGCCGAAAGGGCAGGCTGCGTCACGCCGCAGCTCGTGGCCGCGCGTCCGAAATGAAGCGTTTCGGCCAGTCGCTCGAAATACTGCATCTGTCTGATGGTGAGGCGTATCATAACTTCAGATTATCGCATCGAATATGAAAGACAATTGGAATTTATGAGGCGGCGTGACTACCTTCAATTTGTTCCAAGCCATGCCGCAGTCCAACCGGCAACCGGTCAGGCACCGGAGAGCAAGCAAGGGAGTATCTTTCATGGCAGACAAACCCACGATGACCACGTCCGCTGGCGCCCCCGTCAGCGACAACCAGAATTCCGTGACTGCGGGTGAGCGCGGACCGGTTCTCCTTCAGGACTACCAGCTCATCGAAAAGCTTGCGCACCAGAACCGCGAACGCATTCCCGAGCGCGTGGTGCACGCCAAGGGCTGGGGCGCGCATGGCGTGCTGAAGATCACCGGCGATATTTCGAAATACACCATCGCCAAGGCGCTGCAGCCGGGCGCTAAAACGCCGATGCTGGCGCGTTTCTCCACCGTTGCGGGCGAGGCGGGCGCAGCCGACGCCGAGCGCGACGTGCGCGGCTTTGCACTCAAATTCTACACCGAGGACGGCAATTGGGACCTGGTGGGCAACAACACGCCCGTCTTCTTCGTCCGCGATGCGCTGAAATTCCCCGACTTCATTCACACGCAGAAGCGTCACCCGCGCACCAATCTGCGTTCGCCCACGGCGATGTGGGATTTCTGGTCGCTGTCGCCGGAAAGCCTGCATCAGGTGACCATCCTCATGTCCGACCGCGGCCTGCCGGTGGCGCCGATGTACATGAACGGCTACGGCTCACACACCTATTCGCTGTGGAATGACAAGGGTGAGCGCTTCTGGGTGAAATTCCACTTCAAGACCATGCAGGGCCACAAGCATTACACCAATGCCGAGGCTGAAGACGTGGTCGGCAAGACCCGCGAAAGCTATCAGGAAGCTCTGTTCGGCACGATTGAGCGCGGCGAATTCCCCAAGTGGAAGGTGCAGGTGCAGATCATGCCCGAGGCCGATGCGGAGAAGACCGAGTACAATCCGTTCGATCTCACCAAGGTATGGCCGCACGCGGACTATCCGCCGATCGACATCGGTGTGATGGAGCTGAACCGCAACCCGGACAACTACTTCACCGAGATCGAGAACGCGGCGTTCTCGCCCTCCAACATCGTGCCGGGCATCAGCTACTCGCCGGACAAGATGTTGCAGGCGCGCATCTTCTCCTATGCCGATGCGCACCGTTACCGGCTGGGCACGCATTATGAGACGATCCCGGTAAACCAGCCGAAATGCCCGGTTCACCACTATCACCGTGATGGCGAGATGAACACTTTCGGCGGCATCAAGACCGGCAACCCGGATGCATTCTATGAGCCCAATTCCTTTGGCGGTCCGGTGGAAAGCCCGGCTGCGAAGGAGCCGCCGCTCAGAATTTCAGGCGATGCGGATCGCTACAATCATCGCATCGGCAATGATGATTACGGTCAGCCGCGCGCGCTCTTCAACCTCTTCGACGAGGGCCAGAAAAACCGGCTGTTCTCCAACATCGCCGCCGCCATGGGCGGGGTGCCGGGCGAAATCATCGAGCGCCAGCTCGCGCATTTCGACAAGGTGCATCCCGATTACGGGAACGGTGTGCGCAAGGCGCTGAAGGAAGCGCATGGCTATGAGGCCAATGCGGTTCCGGTGACCGGCAAGACACCGCAGCACGCTGCGGAATAGAAAACCGGCAAAAGGCTCGGATCAGTACCGGGGATAAGTGACGGGCGTGGAGCGATCCACGCCCGTTTCACTTGTGCAAATGGCCTGTACCGGCTAGCTGTTCGCCATTCGGGTAACCGGCAAAGGTAAGACATGCGACTTGGCGGACGGCTGGCTGCGGCCATTGAGATTCTGGACGATATCGACCGGCGATACAGGCCGGCAGCGGATGCGCTGAGAGACTGGGGACTGTCCCACCGTTTCGCTGGCTCCAAGGATCGCGCCGCCATCGGCAACATCGTTTACGATGCGCTGCGCCGCAAACGCTCTGCCGGCTGGATTTTTCAGGAAGAAACGCCACGCGCGCTGGCCTTCGGCGCTCTGCTCTTGCAGGGCGAGTGCACGCCGGACATGCTCAACGCCGCGCTGGCTGAAGACAGTTTCGCGCCGCCGCCGCTTTCCAGCGACGAAATTGCCCGCATTGCGGATCATCCGCTTGATGCAGCACCCGATGGCGTGCGTGCGGAAAGCCCTGAATGGTGCGAGCCGCTTCTGAAGCGCACCTGGGGCGATGACTGGGTGGCGGAAGCCGCAGCGCTTTCGGAACGCCCGCCGCTCGACATGCGAACCAACACGCTCCGGGCGACGCGCGATCAGGTCGCAAAGGCGCTTGCCAGCGCCGGTGCGCTGCCCTGCGATCTCGCGCCTCAGGGCCTGCGCGTCCCGGCCATCGAAGGGCAGGGGCGGCATCCCAACGTGCAGTCCGAACAGGCTTTCCGCGATGGCTGGTTCGAAGTGCAGGACGAGGGGTCACAGATCGTCGCAGAGCTGACGGATGCGACGCCGGGCATGCAGGTGCTCGATTTCTGCGCCGGCGCGGGCGGCAAGTCGCTCGCCATGTCCGCAGCCATGGGCAATACCGGCCAGATCCACGCATTCGATGCAGACAGGAAACGGCTTGCCCCCATCATCGACCGGCTGAAGCGGGCAGGGTGCCGCAATGTGCAGGCGGTGGCGGATGATGCTGCCCTTGCGCCCTTCGAGGGACGGCTCGACCTGGTCGTGGTCGATGCGCCCTGCACCGGGGCCGGCACCTGGCGGCGCAGGCCCGACGCCAAATGGCGGCTGGGCGAGAAACAGCTGGAACAGCGTCAGGCCGAGCAGGCCGAAATTCTCGCCAAGGCCGCGCGTTTCGTGCGTCCCGGCGGTCGTCTCGCCTACATTACATGCTCGGTTTTTGCCGAAGAGAACGAAGATCAGGTCCGCGCCTTCATCAAGGCAAATCCGGCGTTTCGCCCGGTGGACCATGAGGCGCTCTGGGAAAGGCACTTCCCCGGCAAGGCGGCCAGGGCAAGAATAGACCAGGCGACCGGCATCGCGCTTTCGCCCCACCGCACTGCAACGGACGGTTTCCACTTCGCCGCTCTGGAGCGCGTCTGAGAGAGGCCGGAACCGCGGCACAGGAGGTCTGCTTATGAACGGGACCAATCCCAACGAGACCAATCCCACGGATGTCGAAGCGCGGGTGCGCGCAAGCTTTGCCCGCCAGAAGATGATGCAGACCATCGGCGCGGAGCTGACGCTCGTGACGCCGGGCATTGTCGAGATCGAGATGCCTCATGCCGAAGGGCTGACCCAGCAGCACGGCTTTCTGCATGCGGGCGTGATTTCGACAGCGCTCGATTCTGCCTGCGGTTATGCCGCCTTTTCGCTGATGCCGGTGGATGCTGCGGTGCTGACCATCGAATTCAAGGTCAATCTGCTTGCGCCGGGGCGCGGAGAGCGCTTTCTGTTTCGCGGCGAGGTCACCAAGCCCGGCCGCACCATCATTGTCGCTGACGGCCAGGCCTATGCCTATTCTTCTGAAGGAGACGCCAAGTTGATCGCCACCATGACCGGAACCATGATGACCATCGTCGGACGGGAAGGGCTGGAAGGATGACGCGGGCTCCCTTGGAACCGGCCACCCTCTCCGGCAAGCGCGTTCTCTTCGTGATGGCGGCGGATGCCGAATATGGCCCGCATCTCAAGAAGCGCTTCACACCGCTGATGACCGGCATCGGCCCGGTCGAGGCCGGTGTTGTTCTGGGCGCCGAGCTTGCGCTGCTTGACGCGGAAGGGCAGTTGCCCGACCTGCTCGTGTCGCTTGGCTCGGCCGGCAGCCGCTCGCTGGAGCAGACCGAGGTGTATCAGGCGACCGCCGTGTCCTACCGCGACATGGATGCCTCGCCGCTCGGTTTCGAGAAGGGCGTGACGCCGTTCCTCGATCATCCGGCGGTCATGCCCCTGCCGCATCGCATTCCCGGCATTCGCGAGGCAACGCTCTCGACCGGCGCGAATATCGTTTCGGGCGCGGCCTATGACGCCATCGACGCCGAGATGGTGGACATGGAGACGTTTGCGGCGCTGCGCGCCTGCCAGCGCTTCGGTCTCGGTCTGGTGGCGCTGCGCGGCATCTCCGATGGCGCTGCCGAACTGCAGCACGTGGCCGACTGGACGGAGTATCTGCACGTCATCGACGAGAAGCTCGCATCGGCCGTGGATCAGTTGGAAGAAGCCCTCGCCAAGGGGCTTTTGTGATGGCGCGCTGCATGATTTTCAGTAAAAACAGACCAGCCGCTTCAGGCCCGGATGCGGCGTTTCGGCACCGGGAAAACTTTGCCCGCCCGCTTGCGCCCACCCGTATCTTTCTCTAAAGGCTCGCCATGAAAACGACATCCCATCCCGACACAGTTCTCATCGTTGATTTCGGCAGCCAGGTCACGCAGCTCATTGCGCGGCGGGTGCGCGAAGCCGGAGTCTATTGCGAAATCGCACCGTTCCAGTCGGCGGAAGAGGCGTTTGAGCGCCTTGCGCCCAAAGCGGTCATCCTCTCCGGCAGCCCGGCCTCGACGGTCGATATCGGCAGCCCGCGCGCGCCGCAGGTGATCTTCGATTCCGGTCTTCCGGTGCTCGGCATCTGCTATGGCGAGCAGACCATGTGCGCCCAGCTCGGCGGCAAGGTCGAAGGCAGCGATCACCGTGAATTCGGTCGCGCCTTCCTCGAAATCGAGGACGATTGCCCGCTGTTCGAAGGCATCTGGGCCAAGGGCACGCGCCATCAGGTTTGGATGAGCCATGGCGACCGCGTGACGGCAATTCCGCCCGGCTTCCGCGTTGTCGGCACCTCCACGGGCGCGCCGTTTGCGGCCATCGCCAATGAGGAGCGCAAATATTACGGCGTGCAGTTCCACCCCGAAGTGGTGCACACGCCGGATGGCGCGAAGCTTCTTTCGAATTTCGTGAACAACATTGCCGGCCTTCAGGGCGACTGGACGATGGCCGCCTATCGCGAGCAGGCCGTCGAAGCCATCCGCAAGCAGGTTGGCGACGGCAAGGTGATCTGCGCGCTTTCCGGCGGCGTCGATTCCTCCGTGGCCGCGCTGCTCACCCATGAAGCCATTGGCGATCAGCTCACCTGCATTCTGGTTGATCACGGCCTGATGCGTAAGAACGAGGCGGCGGAAGTCGTCGCCATGTTCCGCGAGCACTACAATCTCCCGCTCATCCTGGTGGACGCCTCCGACCGCTTCATCGGCGCTCTGGAAGGCGAGAGCGACCCGGAGACGAAGCGCAAGACCATTGGCCGCCTGTTCATCGAAGTGTTCGAGGAAGAGGCCAAGAAGCTCGGCGGCGCCGACTTCCTGGTGCAGGGCACGCTTTATCCCGACGTGATCGAGAGCGTCTCGTTCACCGGCGGTCCCTCGGTCACCATCAAGTCGCACCACAATGTGGGCGGTCTGCCCGAGCGCATGAACATGAGCCTGGTGGAGCCGCTGCGCGAGCTCTTCAAGGACGAGGTGCGCGTGCTCGGCAAGGAGCTCGGCCTGCCCGACAGCTTCATCGGCCGCCATCCCTTCCCGGGACCGGGCCTCGCCATCCGCTGCCCCGGCGGCGTGACCCGCGAGAAGCTCGAGATCCTGCGCTCCGCCGATGCGATCTATCTGGACGAAATCCGCAAGGCCGGTCTCTACGACGCGATCTGGCAGGCCTTCGCCGTGCTTCTGCCGGTGCAGACCGTGGGCGTTATGGGCGACGGACGCACTTATGAGTTCGTCTGTGCGCTGCGCGCGGTAACCTCGGTCGACGGCATGACCGCCGATTTCTACCATTACGACATGGAATTCCTCGGCCGCGCGGCGACCCGCATCATCAACGAGGTGAAGGGCATCAACCGCGTCGTTTACGACGTGACGTCCAAGCCGCCTGGCACCATCGAGTGGGAGTGATCCGGCCATGAACGCTTCGAACCCTGTCGTGATCTACGGCATCAAGAACTGCGACACGATGAAGAAGGCGCGGTCCTGGCTTGAGGCGCATGACGTTGCGCATGCGTTTCACGACTACAAATCCGCCGGCATCGACCGTGAGCGGCTGGAAGCCTGGGTCCGCGAGCTGGGCTGGGAAAAGGTTCTCAACCGCGCCGGCACGACGTTCCGCAAACTGTCCGATGCGGACAAGGCGGATCTCGACGCCGACAAGGCCGTCAAGCTGATGCTGGAGCAGCCCAGCATGATCAAGCGCCCGGTTCTGGATCTCGGCGATCAGCGCATCCTTGGCTTCAAGCCTGAAATCTACGAGACCGCCTTCGCCTCCTGAACGAAGGCGCACCGGCGAGAAAGACAAGGGGCTCCCGCACCGGCGAGAGCCCCTTTTTCATTCCGTTTCTCGACACGCAAAGCCGGTTTCTTGCCAATTCTTCATATAGTTGGGATACATTGGGGCTTCTATCCACGCGGCCGGGAGCTCCTTGCGCATGAAGCGGGTGATACTCACTCTGATTTCCATCGCGATCGCGGCCACCGTGGCGGTGATCATTCTGCGCCTGCTGTTCCCGCTTCCAGACATTTCCAATCGCGCGCCGGAAAAGACGATTGCGGTCGATCCCGCCACACCGCTGGGGCGGTTGATGGCGCAGGGGGCCTCAAGCCACCCCGGCAAAACCGGCGTTCTTCCGCTGGCCGATGGCAAGGATGCGCTGGCGAGCCGGCTCGCGCTGATCGAGCGGGCCGAAGTCTCCATCGATGCGCAATATTACATCTGGCATGACGATACGTCCGGCATCCTGCTTCTGGCGGCTCTGAAAGAGGCCGCCGACCGCGGAGTGCGGGTGCGCCTCCTGCTCGACGACAATGGCGTGCCGGGCCTCGACGGCTACATGGCCGCGCTGAACACGCTGCCGAATTTCGATATCCGGCTGTTCAATCCTTCCACGGTGCGCCGGCCAAAGCTCTTCGGATATACGTTCGACTTTTTCCGCATGAACCGGCGCATGCACAACAAGGCACTGATCGCGGACGGTGCGGCGGCGATTATCGGCGGCCGCAACATCGGCGATGAATATTTCCAGATCGGCGACGCCTTCTATGTGGACATGGACGTGCTGGCGACGGGCCATGTGCTGCCGCAGACGGCGGCCGTGTTCGATCAATACTGGAACAGCGCTTCCGTGTTCAGCGTCGAGACGATCATCAATGGTTCGGGCGATATGGCCGGCTTCGAGACGCGTGTCGCGGAGGTGGAGGGCAGCGAGGAAGCCCGCGCGGTTCTGGCCGAACTGGAAAGCAGTGCGGCGCGTTATGCCGGGGGCGGCGAGGCGCTCGAATGGACCAATGTGCAGCTCGTGGCCGACGATCCGGTCAAGGGACAGGGCATCGCCACGCGCGATCAACTCATGATCATGCGGCTGGGCGCGCTTCTCGGCGAAACGCGCGAGCGGCTTGATCTGATCTCGGCCTATTTCGTGCCGGGAAAGATCGGGGCCGCCTATTTCGGGGATCTGGCGCGCACCGACAGGCAGGTGAACATCCTGACCAACGCGCTCAACACCACGGATGTGCTTCTCGTTCACAGCGGCTATGCCAAATACCGGCGCGAGCTTCTGGAGGCCGGCGTCAATCTTTATGAGCTGAAGCTGCGTGGCGGGGTGACGCCTGAATCGGCGATCCAGTTGAAGCCGCTGGGGCTTTCGGGCGCGAGCCTGCACGCGAAGACCTTCGCGATGGATGGCGAGCGCATCTTTATCGGGTCGTTCAACTTCGATCCGCGCTCGGCGATGCTGAATTGCGAGATGGGTTTCCTGATCGACAGTCCGTCCATGGCGCAGCAGGTGAGCGCCGGCTTTGATGGTCCGCTCGATCTGGTAAGCTATCAGCCTGAACTCACACCGGAAAACAAGATGATCTGGGTAGAGGAGAAGCGGCAGGGCGATCCGGTAATCTATCAGGAAGAACCTGGCGCTACATGGTTCCAGCAGATTGCTACAGTTGTTATCGGCTGGTTGCCGGTGGAATGGCTGCTCTAGGCGGCCTCAAGGAGAGTAAAATGAAGAACTGGTTCTGGTGGTTGCTCGCGGGGATTATCTCGCTTGTCGGTGGTTTTATCGCGCTGGCCAATCCATTGGCCGCAACGCTCACGGCCGAGCTTCTGGCCGGCTGGGTGTTTATCGTTGTGGGCATTCTGACGATCCTGTCGGTGTTCAACGATCAGGGGTGGGGCGGACGGCTTCTGTCCATCCTGCTGGGGCTGGCGCTGCTTTTCGTTGGCGTGAGCCTGATCGCGAACCCGCTTGGCGGCATGGTCTCGCTGACCTTCGTGGTCGCTGCGATGCTTCTGGCCATGGGCGTGATGCGCATTTTCCTGGGCATTGGCGCATCGGATTCGCGTCTGCGCTGGATCATGATCCTGGCTGGCATCGTCTCGCTGGTGCTCGGTGGCATGATTCTCGCGAACTTCCCGCAGTCGGCGCTGGTCGTTCTGGGCATTTTCCTCGCCGTGGAACTGATCTCCAATGGCGTGTCCCTGATTGTGCTGGCGCTTTCCCGCAAAAGCCCGGCAGCGTGAGAGAGATAAAATGAAGCACTGGATGTTGTGGCTGCTGGCCGGCGTTGTGGCGCTGGTCGGTGGCCTGGCTGCCCTGTTCAACCTGAACTCGGCCTCGAACCTGACGATCACGCTGGGTGGCTGGGCGCTGGTCATCGTCGGCGCCCTTCAGGGCTGGGCAGCCTACAAGGCGAAGGACGTTCGCACGATGACCGGCGCAGGGCTGCTGGCGGCAGCCGCGCTTTTTCTCGGCGTGTCGCTTCTGTTCGGACCGTTTGGCGATGGCAGCATACTGCGCGTCCTGCTGGGTGTGTTCCTGCTCGCGTCGGGCCTCGGCAAGGTGTGGATGGGGCGCAGCCTGCGCGGTGACACGGTTTTCCCCGCGCTGCTCGTGGCGGGCGGCGTATCGGCCGTTCTCGGCCTGATCGTGCTCATGGGCCTCAGCCTCAATTTCGGGCTGATCGTTGCACTCGAACTGCTCGCAAGCGGCGCTGCACTCGTGCTTCTGTCGCTGCGTCTGAGACAACATGCTCCAAAAGGCTGATCCGCTTCGTGCCTTCACCACACTGGTCATGGCCGTCGTACTGGCGGTCCTGATCGGGTGGATACTGGTGGTCGGGAAATCGGTTCTGATGCCGATCTTCATCGCGATCATTTCCGTCTATGTCCTGCTCACCGCGACAGCGGCGCTTGCCCGGGTGCCGCTGATCGGCCTGTTGCCGGAATGGGCGCTCAGGGGCGTTGTTCTGGCGATTTTCGTTCTGGTGCTGCTGCTGCTCGCGAGCGTTATGGTCGGCACGGCAGAGCAGGTGATGGCGCGCCTGCCCGTCTACCAGAAGAACCTGACTGATATGCTGGAGAGCATATCGGCCCGTTTTGAAATCGAAGAGATCCCCAATCTCAGCACGCTGATCGAGACGCTCTGGGGGCGGATCAACCTGCAGCGGATTGCAGCTGTCGGCATCGGCTCGGTCGGCTCGCTGGCCGGCGTGATCTTCATGGCCGTGATCTATTCCACCTTTCTGATGGCCGAGCGTGGCGGCTTTGCGCGCAAGATCGCTGCTGTCCTGCCTCAGGAGCGGGCCAGCCAGACGCATATGATGGTGCGCGACATCAACCGCAATATCGGCGAATACCTTACCGTCAAAACGCTTGTGAACGTCATTCTGGGCGTCATGTCCTTTACGGTCCTCAAGCTGTTTGGCGTCGATTTTGCGCTGTTCTGGGCGGTTCTTATCGGCCTCTTGAACTACATCCCCTATGTGGGGTCGCTGCTTGGCGTGGTCTTCCCCGTGCTTCTGACGCTTGCGCAGTTCGGTTCGATCCAGACGACGGTTGTTGTTGCGATCCTGCTCACGGGTGCGCAGATGTGGGTCGGCAATTCTCTGGAGCCGCGCATGATCGGGCGGCGGATCAACATGTCGCCTTTCGTGGTGCTTGTGTCGCTTGCGCTCTGGTCGTCCCTGTGGGGCATTCCGGGCGCCATTCTGGCCATTCCGCTCACTTCGATGTTTGCAATCATTCTGGCAAACTTTGAGGGCACCCGACCGATTGCACTCCTTCTTGCCGAAGACGTGCAGGCGGTGCTGCAAAACGGCGAAGAAAAATGAGGATGATCGCGGAACTCTGGCGGGGGGTGCGTGCGGCCTTTTCCGACAGGAATGTTCTGAGCCTGATGGCTTTCACATGCACCATCGTTCTGTGTGCCGCGATCTTCTATTCCTGGGCTGAAGACTGGTCTTTTCTGGATGCAGTGTATTTCTCGGTCATCACCATCTCGACCGTGGGCTATGGAGACTTCTCGCCGCAAACCTTTGCAGGCAAGATGTTCACCATCGTCTATGTGCTGATTGGCCTCGGTGTCTTCGTGGCCACGGCCACCACCGTCGCCACTGCCATCCTCTCCCATCGTCTCAAGGATGAAGACGGGGCGGACAGGAAAAAGCGTGCAGGGCGCACAAAAAAACGGCCCTGAATGTCAGGGCCGTTTTAGCTGGGAAACAGACAATGTTGCATCAATCGCTGACCACCGTGCGGTTGACCAGGTTCAGGCGACGGTCCGGACCGACGATGTAGATTTCGCGGTAGTGGGTACCCCTGTTGTAGAAGTCATTGAAGGTCACCGAGCCGACCGGGGTGTTGTCCAGCGTTGACATGCTGGCTTCGTAATTCAGGCTTCCCTTGATCGGTTCCACGGCGACTGAAGGTGCGGCGAGAAACAGCGTTGCCAATGCCGTCAGAATGAGGGTTTTCATAACGACCTCCCTGTAGATGGTGATTTTTTGCGGACTTCGGCGCGATCCTACGCATGCCGAAGCGCGGAGTATCGCAGGGCGGGCGATCACTGTGAAATCAAGTGGTTGGGATCGAAAGTCACGCAGCTGTGACGCAATCGCCATTGCAAAATCCGTATCAGCAAAAGCCGGTCTTCAATTCCCCAGAGGTATCACCGGCAGATTGTCGATGAGGCGTGTTTCACCCAGCCAGGCGGCGGCGAGCAGTCTTGCGGGTTGATCGACGCGCTCGATCGGAAGCAGGGTTTCTGCGTCCCTCAGATCGAAATATTCGACACGGTCGAAACCGGCAGCTTCCAGTGCCGAACGCGCCGCCTCGAGCGCGGGCGCGGCCATCATGCCAGAGGCGAGACGTTCGGCGGTCTCCCGCAGCACATTGGCGATGGCGGGGGCCGTGCGGCGTTCTTCCGGCGTCAGGCGCACATTGCGGGACGAGAGGGCAAGCCCGTCGGCCTCGCGCACGGTCGGGCAGCCGATAATCTCTGTCGGGATGTTGAGGTCGGCGACAAGCCGGCGCACCACCAGAAGTTGCTGATAATCCTTTTCGCCGAAGAGCGCGCAGTCCGCGCCGCTTTGCAGCAGAAGCTTGCTGACCACGGTGGCGACGCCGTCGAAATGTCCGGGGCGGTGCGCACCGCACAGGCCCTCGCTCACGCCGGACACCGAAACGGTGGTGGCGAAGCCGTTGCCATACATTTCCTCAACCCCGGGCGCGAACAGAACATCGACGCCGAATGGCGCAAGCTTCGCCGCGTCGTCGGCCTCGGTGCGCGGATAGGCTGCCAGATCCGATGCGTTGTTGAACTGTTTGGGATTGACGAAGAGCGTCACGATCACGCGTTCCGCGCGCTCCCTGCCGGCCCGCACCAGGCTCAGATGGCCTTCGTGCAGCGCCCCCATGGTGGGCACCACCGCTACGCGCTCGCCGGCGCGCCGCCACGTCTGAACCCGGTCGCGCAGATCGGCAACGGTGCGGAGAATGCTGAGGCTCATTCGGTCTTTCCCTTGTGGAGCGCCGGGGCGGTGTCTGAGAAAACATGTTCGGCGGCGGGGAAGCGCCGGGCGCGCACATCGCTTGCATAGTCGGCAATGGCTTCATCCGCTGTCTGACCGAGCTCAGCGAACCGCTTCACGAATTTCGGCCGGAACGTATCGAACATTCCGAGCATGTCGTCGACGACGAGGATCTGGCCGTCGCAGGACGCGGATGCGCCGATGCCTATCGTGGGTATGGGGGTGGTGGCGGTGATCCGGTCGGCAAGTGCGGCCGGCACCTTTTCAAGCACCACGGAAAACGCGCCGGCGTCCGCCACGGCTTCCGCGTCACGCAGAATGTGGAAGGCGTCATCGCCGCGCCCCTGTACCTTGTAGCCGCCGAAACTGTTCACCGCCTGCGGGGTCAAGCCGATATGCCCCATGACGGGAATGCCGTGGCGGGTGAGGAAGCGGATGGTCCTTTCCATCGTCTCACCGCCCTCGAGCTTGACGGCGGAACAGCCCGTTTCGGCCATGATGCGGGCGGCGTTGCGAAATGCCTGCTCCGGCGATTCCTCGTAGGAGCCGAAGGGCATGTCGACCACGAGCAGAGCGCGTTCCACGCCCCGCCGTACGGCCTTCCCGTGCATGATCATCATGTCGAGGGTCACACCGAGCGTGCTTGGCAGGCCATGCAGGACCATGCCCACGCTGTCGCCGACAAGGATGATGTCGCAATGCCTGTCCACGATGCGGGCGAGGGGCGTGGTGTAGGCGGTGAGGCAGACAAGCGGCTCGCCCCCCTTTCTCGCCAGAATGTCAGGCGGGGTGAGAGCTGCAGTTCTTGCGGTGGCGCTCAAGATACTCCTCCCTTCGCTTTCGCCAGACGATCCGGAAAGGGTCGCATCCGTGCGATAGCGAGAGGGATATGACACAGTTTTTCGCAGTTGCGAAGGCGTGAGGCGCAGATTCGCGAATGTCAATCGCCATTGAAGATGTCGGGAGATGTAAGGGTTTGCGCCAGATCACCCGGTGCGATCGGTTGGCCGGCGAGCACGGTCTGGGCCGCTTTCAGGCCGCCGGTGATGCGCCGCAGCATCGGGGTGGGCCCGAGCGTATCAAGCGGCAGACCCCATTGTCCCTTGCCGGGGGTGCGCTGCGGCCAGACCTTCAGTTCGAAGTAGCGCGCCGCCTTCCGGTCCACGTCGCCCCAATACTGGATCACCGTTGCATTGGGAGCGCTCTTGGCGATCCAGCCGAGATCCTGAATGCCCAGCCGGGGTTCGTCATGCGGCCGCTTGGCAAGAAGGATGGCGTCCCAGCTGTGTTCGAATATCTGGTTGGCGTGGGCCACGACAGCCACCTGCGCACCGGCCCGGCGCAGGCCCTGTTCCAGATTGTCGGAGAGGGGATTGTCACAGATGAGCACGATGTCCGCATCCTCCAGCGGAATTTCGGCATCCCTGAAAAGCGCCTGGCAAAGCGCGCTCTGGTATTCCCTGCCGCCCACGAGGGGGTGGGATTCATTGACGGCGGAAATGAGCACCTCATGTTCGAGACAGGCTTCCACATCCACCTCGCCGGTCAGCGTCATCCATGCTTCGTGGAGAAGCGCCACGGCCGAGTGTTCGTGCATGCGCTCGATCAGGGACCGTGTGATGGGGCGAATGGATGGGCCGTTCACCAGAATGTTGGTGGTTCGACAGGTCTCGTCGTCTATGCGCTCTTCAATGGAGAGGGCGTCCGCAAGTCCGGCGGCTTCGGCCAGCGCACGCGTTGCGTCTGCTGCTTCTTCTGCAGGCTGGAAACGCGTGGCGGGCGGGGTGATGGCGGTGACGGCGCTCGCCCCGGCCATGAGTGCGATGGTGGCGGTGGCGGCCAGAAGCCCGTTGTCGACGGGAACCACAACGCGCATTCCCGACAGGCTCAGCTCGAAGGTTCGAATGTTCTCTTCGATGAGCGCGAGCATGTCGGCTGTGTCGGTTTGTTGAGTTGCGCGTTCTGAACTGCCACTGCTTGTCATGAGAATTCTGCCCGGTTCACCGACCTTTCCTGGTCCGCCGTCCGGTGCCTGGTTGGCCGACACCGGCTCACTGCCATCGTTTCGCATATCCTCCCGCTCCCCCGGTTCGCTCCTCTCCGTTTGAACCGGGAGACATCCCTCGCCATTGTCTCGGCGTGACGATCCGGAGCCTCGTTTATCTATTGCGTCAAGCCTGAGAACCTCCCTGAAAACCTCAATGAAGGCGGTGGCTTAACACCCAATGAATTGTGTTGTGCAATGCCTGCAACTGCCTGAAATCATAAAAGCCCGCGCGCGCCGTGCAGATAGAACGTTGGTGCAAATCCCCTGCGCTTAGGTCTTATGCCTTTCATCTTGTCAGCGTATCGGCGGTTCTCCTCTAATCATTTTGAAAGGCATGGCCTGGACGCCGGTTCAGTGGCGCAGTTCTGGTCGCGCCAGCGTATAGGACGGTGTCTCGTCATGGTCGGCGACAAAGCTCTGCGCCATCAGCCGAAGCTGCCCGACAAGGCCGATCTGGCGTTGCAGCGCCGCCATGCGCCGCGTGCAGGTTTTCATGGCGCAGGTCATGTCATCGATCTGCGTGGAGAGCCGTGCCTCACGGGGGTGATCCTCGAAACGCTCCTGCGCAAAGGCGGCGGTGGCCGCCACGCGCTCGCAGCGTTCCTTGAGGCCCTGTCGCTCGTGCCGCAAAGCCGCCTCAAGCTCTTCGAGGTTCGCCAGAAGCTGCGCGAACCGCGCCGCATCGCTGTCCCGGTCGGGCTCTGTGTTGCGTATGCGCAGAGCTGAAAACATGGTCCCGTCACGCTCCGTTTCTCAAATGGGTGTCCCGTTGCATCTTCACGCCGGCAGGCCTTGGATGAAGCGGTGTGCGCGGGCGTCGCGCCGGCATCGGCGAAACGGGCGCGGGCTTTCGCCGTGCGATCTCGTCATCGATGATCTGCTGGAGACGCGCCTTGAAATGCGTGTCGCTGAAGCGTTCGGCATGCTGGCGGATCAGGTCTGGCCGGAAGGCGCTCTCCATCGCTTCGAAACGATGTACGGCGTCGATCAGCCCGGCCTCGGACTGGTCTTCGAACAGAAGGCCGGTTCGGTCGGGCACGATGGAATCGAGCACGCCGCCACTGGCATGGGCGATCACGGGTCTGCCGCTCGCCATCGCTTCCACGGGCACGATGCCGAAATCCTCGGTGCCGGGAAAAACGAGCGCCCGACAGGTCGCCAGCATCTCCTTCAGTTGCGGGAAGGGGGCGCGGCCGAGGAATGTGATCGTGGGACCGGCAAGCCGCTTCAGCGCCTCTGTCTCCGGCCCTTCGCCGATGACGACAAGCTTGCGCCCCATAGTGGTGAAGGCGCGCACGGCCAGATCCACCCGCTTGTAGCCGACGAGCTGGCCGGCAACGAGATAGTGATCGCCAAGATTTGCAGCCGGCGCGAAATCATCGACGCTCACCGGTGGATTGAGCACGGTTGCGCGACGCCGATAATATTTCCCGATCCGGTCGGCCACATGGCGCGAATTGGCGACAAATGCGTCCACGCGCGCGGCGGTGGTGACATCCCAGGCGCGCAGCGCCGGCGCGATCCACGGCATCATCAGGCGGGCCAGCGGCCCGGCATTGGCGCGGTAGAAATGATAGTGATCCCACACATAACGCATGGGCGAGTGACAATAGCAGACATGGGTTGCCTGCGGCCCCGGCGTGATGCCCTTGGCCGGGCCGGATTCACTGGAAATCACCAGGTCGTAGCCGGACACATCAAGGCTCTCCAGCGCAAAGGGCATCAGCGGCAGAAGCGACTGGTAGTGGCGACGCGAGCCCGGGATTTTCTGCAAAAACGAGGGGATGACCCGGTGCCGCCGGATCTTCTCCGAAACCCGGCTCTCGTCATAGACCAGCGTGAAAATGTCCGCATCGGGATACATGTCGCACAGGGCTTCGACGACCTTTTCGCCTCCACGCATGGAGACCAGCCAGTAATGGACAATGGCGACGCGCACGGTGCTCCTCCCGGATTTGTCTTCCGGGATATTGCTGTGAAAGCGTACGCGCGGGCACGCCGACAATACGGTTTAAGGCATGTCTGAACGAGGGAGCGTCACGCGCAAACGGGCTAGGTCATCATCCGATCGGACGGTTGCAAAGGGGCGAGGCTGCCCGCTCTGCCTCAAAAGCCCAATGGGCTTAGACGCCCTAGCCGAAAGGAACTAGCCGCACAGCATTTCAACCGAATTTACCTGACGCCGTTTCGCCCGATGATCGACGGTGGGGGAGGAGGTCTCGCGTCTTCCCCGGAACCGTATCAATCCAGAACCGCATCTATTCGGAACGGGCAGGATGAAGCAGCGCAGCATCAAGTGCACAGTCTCCACCGACCATCTGTCAGGGCGCGTCATCGCGGCCCTCATGCTTCTCCTCGCTTCCCTTCTTATTCTCCTGCCGGGCAATCCGGCCCGCGCTTCCGAGGAGTTTCGGCTCCTGCCGCAGACGCGGGTGAAGATCGCCGTGGTCGAGTGGGTGGAGGCGCAGGGCGAATATCGCGAATGGACGGCGCTCAATGGCGAATATGCGATCTCGCCTTCGGGCCGCATTGCGCTGCCTCTGGTCGGTCCCGTGGAGGCCGAAGGCCGCACACCGCAGGCGCTGGCCGGAGAGATCGCGGCAGCGCTTCAAAAAAAGACCGGTCTTCTCGCGCCACCCGACACCACGGTGGAGGTGGTGCGCTATCCGTCCGTGTTCGTCACCGGCAGCGTGGAGCGGCCGGGCGAGTTCGAGTTCAAACCGGGTCTCAGCGTGCTGCAGGCGCTCGCCATGGCGGGCGGACGGGTGCGCCGAACCGACCAGTCGGGCGGCTATTCGGAGCTTGAACAGATCCGTTACGCCGGTGAGATCGGCCGTATCGACCTCCAGCTTCTCCAGCTTTCAACACGCCGTGCACGCCTTGAGGCGGAGCTGGTGGAGAACGCCGAGGTCGATTTCGAGACGGCGTTGCAGGGCCGTCCGCTGGCGGGTCATGCAGCCCAGTTCGTGCGGGACGAGCAGGCCATCTTCGAGGCCCGGCGCAATGCCTATCAGCGTCAGCACAATTCGCTTTCGGAGCTTGGAACGCTCTTCCGCGAGGAGATCAAGATCCTCGGCGAGAAGATGGTCGCGCAGGACCGGCAGATCCAGATCGCCCAGGACGAACTCGGCAATGTGGCCCAGCTCGTCAAGAAGGGCACGGTCACGAAATCGCGCGAAACCGGGCTTGAACGCATTGTGGCGGATCTGCAGGCAAGCCGCCTGGATCTGGCGGTCGCCTCGATGCGCGCGCAGCAGCGGTTGAGCGAGACCGAGCGCGATGCGCTCAGCCTTGAAGGCGTGCGGCGGACCGAAATCGGCGCGGAACTGCAGAAGGTCAATCTGGAAATCGACGATCTGGAACTGCGTCGCGGGGTAACGGAGCAGCTTCTTCAGGCAACGGGCGCTTCGCTCCTGCGGCGCGGTGAGCGCGCGGTGGAGCAGCAGCCGCTGCGCTTCAGCGTGTTGCGTGGCGGCGATCAGGCAATGCGGGTCGAGGCAAGCGAGACGACGCGTCTGGAGCCGGGCGACGTTCTTGACGTGCAGCTTGATCTGCTGCGCGCCGCAACGCCGCGCGCTTCGCTGGAAAACGGAATCATGCAGGCGCAGTCGCGCTAGGCCGCCGTGCCTTCAGGCGGCGCTACAAGACGGGGCGGTACAGGACATGGTGGTGCAGGAAATCAGAAAGCTGACCGGGACGGACATGGCGTCCAGGGAAAGCCGGCAGCAACAGGACTACATCTCATTCCGCGACATATGGGCGTTTCTGCGCCGGCATTTCTTCATCCTCGCGCTGGCCTCGGCTGCGGGGCTTGCGCTTGGTGCGCTCTACATCGCCAAGACCCAGCCCACCTACACCTCCATCGCGCGCATCGTGATCGACCGCGAACAGGCCCGCATCGCGTCGCAGGATGCTTCCACCGGCACCATCATCATCGAGACGGCGGAAATCGCCAGCGAGGTGGAGATCGTCAAGTCTGAGGCCATTGCCCGTTCGGTGATCAAGCAGCTCAACCTGACCGAAGATCCGGAGATACAGACCAGCACTTCCTGGCGGTCTGCGGTGCGCGGTGCGATCTCCGCCCTGTTATCGGTGTTCGATCAGGGGGATGAAGGCGCTGCGGCGGCGGGCGAACCCGATGAAGAAGACATCATGCGCCGCACCATGGCGGGTTTCCTCGGGCGCGTTTCGGTTCGGCGTGTGGGTCAGTCCTATGTGCTTGAGATCGGCTACACCTCCACCGATCCGGTCAAGGCGGCGCGGGCGGCCAACGCCATTGCCAACACCTATATGCAGTCGAGCCTCGACGCGAAATCGCAGATCATCGCGCGGGGTGCGCAATGGATCGAGGACCGGCTGGTCGAGGTCGGCCAGCAGGCGCATGAGGCCGCACTCAGCGCCGAGGAATACAGAAACCGCAACGACATCGCGCAGGTGGGCGCATCCGGTCTCGATCAGCAGCAACTCACCGAAATCAGCAGTCAGTTGCTGTCCGCGCAGGCGGCAAAAGCGGGTGAGGCCGCGCGGCTTGCCACCATCAACCGCATGCTCACCGGTGAACTGCCGGACAGCTATGTCGGCGAGGCGTTGGGCAACACCGAGATCAACCGGTTGCGCAGCGAATTAGGCGCCGCGCGCACCCGGTTTGAGGCGCAGCAGACGCGCTATGGCGCAGAAAGTGAGCCGACGCTTGCGGCCAAGGCCGAGATCGCGCGTCTTGAAGGTCTCATCACCACCGAGCTGGTGCGCATTCAGGGGGTCTACAAATCCAATCTCGACACGGCTGAGGCGCGCGAACAGCTTCTTCAGGAGCAGCTTGATGCGATCAAGGGCAATGTGTCGGAAAAGAACCTCGCACGGGTCGAACTGACGGAGCTTGAGAGCCGCGCGACCACCTATCGCCGCATGTATGAGAGCGTTTTGCAGCAGCTCATCAGCACATTGCAGAAACAGTCCTTCCCGATTGGTGATGCGCGCATGGTGACGGCGGCCACGCCGCCGCTCGCGAAGAACTGGCCGAAGACGACCCTCATCATGCCGATGGCGCTGATGCTTGGCTTTGCCGGCGGGCTGGGGCTTGCGGGCCTGCGCGACGTGCTCGACCGTCGCATCAGCTCCGGCGAACGGCTGGGGCGCGAACTGGGCCTGCCCACGCTTGGCTATGTGCCCTTCACGCGGTTCCAGGCCCCCGGCAGCAAGGGCGCGCTGCGCTTCGTTCTGGATGCGCCCTATTCGGGTTTCTCCGAAGCGCTGCGCGGCGTGAAAAGCTCCATAGACGCGGCCTTTCCAGCAGGCGGGCCGATTGTGGTTGGCCTCACCTCGGTGGGGGGCGGCGAGGGCAAGAGCACCATTGCGGCCAATCTCGGTCAGCTCTACGCCAATGAAGGGCTGCGGGTGGTGCTGGTCGACGCCAGTTTCAAAAAACCATATCTCAGCATCCAGGCGACCAGTGCAGGCCAGAAAGCCGGACTTGCGATCTTTAGCGATGATGTGGAGGCGGACACGCCTGCCGATGGAAAACGCAAGGGCGACAAGCAGGCCCGGCACGATGAGGCGCCGATCCTTCCCGTCCTGACCGTCGACCAGATCCGAAAGGCCGCGCATCCGGGGCACCGCTTCGGCCACCTGCCGGCGCTGAAGAAGAAGCTGGAAGAGCTCAGGCACGACTATGACGTGATCATTGTCGACCTCTCCACCTTCGCAACGTCCGCCGATGCGCGCGCGGCAAGCGCCTATGTCGACGGCATTCTTCTCGTGCTTGGAAACCGCCGCAACATGACGGTGGAGTGGCTGGCGAATGCGCTTGCCACTTTCGGCAAGTCGCGCGTCGGCATTCTGGGCGTCGTCTTCAACAAGCGCAAATCGGGGCAGTGGTGGCGACCTTCCAGCAGAAACACGGTCGGAGCAGGAGAGCATCATGGCGTTTGAGTATCTTCATGGACGCATGAACTGTCGGGTGGCCGTGGGCATCGCGACCACCGGCCGGAGGCCGATCCTTCATTCTGTCCTGCCGCATCTCATGCACCAGTCGCAGCCGGTCGATGAGGTCGTTATTTGCGCGGCTGCCGATGATGACGTCGATCCCGCCGCACTTGGCGCGCTTGGCGCACTTTCCGGGCGAACCCGCGTGGTGTTCTCGGATCGCGGGCTCTGCCGGCAGCGAAACCGCATTCTTGAATGCGTCGGCGAGGCCGATATCCTGCTCTTTCTGGATGACGATTTCCTCGTCGCTCCCTCCTATGTGGAAGAGACGGTGCGCATCTTCCGGCAATATCCGGATGTGGTCATGAGCACGGGAACGGTGGATGCCGACGGCATTCTGGGGCCGGGCATCCCGCTGGAAGACGGGCTGCGGATTATCCGCACCCGGTCGGACGTCCCGCCGAGCGGCGGCGAGCAGCCGGTCTATAACGGCTATGGCTGCAACATGGCCATTCGCATGTCGACGGTGCGTGGCTATGGGCTGCGGTTTGATGAAAACCTGCCGCTCTATGGCTGGCTGGAGGATGTGGATTTCAGCCGGCAGCTTGCGCGCCATGGGCGCATCGTGCGCTCACAAAGGCTGCGCGGGGTGCATCTGGGCACCAAGACGGGGCGCACATCGGGCATCCGGCTTGGCTATTCGCAGATCGCCAACCCGGTCTATCTGATGCGCAAGAAGACCATGAGCCCGCGCCATGCCGCGCCGCAGATCATGCGCAATCTCATCTCCAACACGGTGAAGATCTTCCGGCCAGAACCCTGGGTGGACCGGCGTGGCCGGCTTTCGGGCAATTTGCGCGCGCTGGCGGATCTCGTGCGTGGCCGGCTTGCGCCGCAAAACGTCACCGTTCTGGAATAGGAGCCAGCCATGCGTCCGGGACGTGTCGTCATCATCAATGACAGGTCAGCCGAGATCGGTGGCGCATCCAACCTTTCCTGCCTGTCCGCGCGCCTGCTGCGCGAGGCCGGCGTTCCGGTCACCTTCTTTGCCGGCGACAGTCCGCCTGAGGCAGGCCAGCCAGACGCGGTACATCTGGGCGACAGGCCGCTCGTGGAGCGCGGGCGGCTCGCGGCCTTCGCCGGCGGGCTTTACAATCGCAACGCCCATGCCGCACTCAGAGGCTGGATCGAGGCACACGACCGACCCTCGACCATCTATCACGTGCATGGGTGGTCGAAGATCCTGTCACCCTCCATTTTCCGCGCGCTGATGCGGGTGCGCGGGCGTGTCGTGCTGCACGCGCATGACTATTTTCTGGCCTGCCCGAATGGCGGCTTCATCAACTACCCGATGGCGTCGGTGTGCAAGCTTGCGCCCATGTCGCTGCGCTGCCTGACCACGCAATGCGACAAGCGCGGCTTTCATCAAAAGGCCTGGCGCTCGGCACGGCATATGATGATGCAACGCTTCTTCGCGCTTCACAGCCAGCCGGCCAATATCGTTCTCGTGCATGAGGCGATGCGGGATTACTTTGCCCGTTCGGGCATCGATGACAGCCGCATGGTAACCATCCGCAACCCGGTCGAGCCCTTCCTGCGGTCGGGCGCGCGGCCGCAGGCGATGCGTGATTTCTTCTTCGTCGGGCGGCTGGAACCGGAAAAGGGCTTTGAAGACGCGGCACAGGCTGCCCGTCTGGCAGGCGTCCCGCTTCACGTCATCGGCGAAGGGGCAGGGCGCACCGTTCTTGAAAACCGCTATCCGGAAGTCACGCTGCACGGCTGGTGCAACCGCGCCCGCATCGCGGAGCTGATGCGCACTGCGCGCTGCGTGGTCATTTCCTCGCGTGTGCCCGAGCCGTTCGGGCTGGCGGCGCTCGAAGCGGTGGGCAGCGGCATTCCGGTCGTGCTGCCCGGCCACGCGCTTCTGGGGCGGGAGCTGACGCAGGCGGGCGCGGCCTTCACCTTCCCGACCGGCGGCATCGAGGCGCTGGCCGCCACGCTGCGCCGGCTTGCCGATGATGACGGGCTGGTCGCGGCGATGAGCGACGATGCGCTTGCCGTCGCGCCGCTCATCGCCAACACGGCGCAGACGTGGCTTTCTGCGCTGCTTGCGCTTTATGGCAGCGTGCTGGAGCGCGCCAGTGCAGAGCACGGACGCCGCATTCTGCGGGCCACGCGTGCAAAGGCCGCCGCAACCGAAACAGGGCGTTCCCTCCATCGCACAAGTCTGGAGCGCTAATGCTTTTGGCCAGCCGCCCAGCAACTCAAATGATGCCGATTAGACCGGCGGCTTTGCGGGGGTAGGGATGGTCCGATTGTTCGGTGGATTGCACCTAAATAGCGCCGTCCACTACCCCGATGGAGTTATATCACGCGGTTTGCGCGGCTTTATAATGATCGACGGCGAGGCACACAGAACAACACCCAGGGGCGGGTTCATGCTGTACGCATACGATAGTTCCGTAAAACAGGAATTGGAGCTGCGGAAAGTAAGACATTTCCGCTCCTATTTTGTTTTCAAGAGAACATTCGACATCGTCTTCAGTATTCTTGTTCTCTTTTTTCTTTTGCCGGCTTTCGCCGCGATCTCCCTGTGCATCCTTATCAGCGATGGAAGGCCGGTCTTCTATCGGCAGAAGCGCATCGGCCGCGACGGGCGCGTTTTCGACTGTCTCAAGTTTCGCACCATGCGGCGCGACGCCGACCGGCTGCTCAAGGAGCTTCTGGACAAGAATCCGGTGCTTCTTCAGGAATGGCGCGCCTGCCAGAAACTGCGCGACGACCCGCGCATCCATCCCATTGGCCGTTTCCTGCGGGTTTCGAGCCTCGATGAGCTGCCGCAGTTCGTGAACGTGCTGAAAGGCGAGATGAGCGTCGTCGGGCCGCGCCCGATCGTGGAAGACGAGATGGTGCGCTATGGCGAACGCATCAATGATTATCTGCTGATGAAGCCGGGCATCACCGGGCTGTGGCAGGTGTCAGGCCGCAACGACACGTCTTACGACAAGCGTGTCAGCCTTGATGTGCACTATTTCCAGAACCGCACGACCTGGCTCGATCTCAAGATCGTCTGGCGCACGGTCGGCGTGTTCCTGTTCGATCACAATGGTTGTTAGGGCGTTTCCTACGCAATTCCGGACGGAAAACCGGTTCCCGCTTTTCCTGGAATTGCTCTGGCGCAGAGCGCACACGGGAATTCTAGAGGAGGTAGAGAAAGACAACGGCCAGCCAGACGACAAGACAGAAGGCAATAACAATCCAACGCGTGGCGATCTTTGCGCTGATCGCCTTGAAGGGCCGGGCCAGGAAACCCTGGTTCATCTGGTCTTCTTTACTCGCGTCTCGCACTGTCTGCTCGTTGTTCGCCGAAAAGCACCAAAGCTGTAACCGCTCACGAGGAACCACAACCATCTGCAGCCCCTGTCTCAACGCCGGGCCGCACCGAGATCGGGCATCGAAATCCATGCAACCGCACTTCCGATTTATGCACCGCCAGAGACGGCGAATCATCGATCATTTCCAGGAAAGCGTAGCTGATGCGCCCGCGCAGGTGAATAGCGGCAGGGGGAACCTCTGGTGAAACCGGATCACAAACCTCGGCAGGATGACACACAGCCTGCCGGCTTTCTCGGTCTGCCGCTCTCCACATTGCTGGGTGGCGGGGTCTGGGTCATGGTGGCCCGGCTGTTCGCGCAGGTGGCGCAACTTGCCGTTTTCGTGGCTGCCGCCCATGTGCTGGAACCGGCCGAATTCGGCCTCTTCGCCTTCGTGTCGGCCATCGCGTTTCTGCTGGTCGTGGTCAGCGAAGGCGGGTGGGCCGAGTTCATCATGCGCTCCGAACATGGCGAGCAAAGGCTTCCCGAGCTTGCGGCAATCGCACTCCTGAGCGGCAGCGGCTTCACGCTGCTTGGCCTCTGGAGTGTTCTGATCGTCGGCGGGCTCTGGTTCCCGGTGTGGCAATCCTGGCTGTTCGCGCTCTTCACACTGTGGTTCGTGCCCGCCGCGCTCAACACGGTCTATGACGGCACGCTGGTTCATCGCCATATGCTCAACCGTCAGGCGATCATCCGCATGATCAGCGAGGCGGGCGGTCTGGTGGTGGCGCTGTTCGGCCTCTGGGCGGGCTGGAACATCGTCGCGCTGGTAATCGGTCGTCTTGTCACGAACCTCCTCAATGTCCTTGGCGGCATCTGGGTGCTGGGCTGGATCGCACCACGCTTGCCGGACCGCAGCGTGCTGGCCGAAGTGATCCACTTCGCGCGCTACATTGTGAGCGTCCGGCTCATCGTTTTCGGCCGCGCCTATTCGGGAACGCTGCTTGTGGGCAGCCTGCTTGGCCTTGCCGATGCGGGCTATTACCGGGCGGCCGAGCGCATCGTCGCTGCCTTTTCCGAACTCGTCGGCGAGCCGGCGCGTCTTCTCGCCTGGGTGATCTTCCGCCGTGCCGGCAATCAGGATGCAGGGACGGGCGACGATGCTATCACGCGGACGGGCAACGTCTTCCTGCCGGTGCTTTTCGCCGTGGCTGCCCCTGTCTATGTCGGCCTTCTTCTGGTGGCGACCAATCTGGTGGATGTCGCGCTTGGCAGCGGCTGGGCGCCGGTGGCGCTGGTGGTGAAGATCCTCGCCGTTCGGCAATTGCTCATGTTCCAGGGTTATGTGACCGAACCGCTGCTTTCGGTGCGTGGCGAGGTGAGCCGGCTCTGGCCGCTCTCGCTGATGATCAGCGTCACCTCCATCGGCATGATGGTTGCGCTTGCGCCTTTCGGGCTTGTCTATGCGGCGTTCGGTCAATGCGTGGCGGCGGCCTTCGCCGGCGGGCTCTCGATCTGGTATCAGGCGCGCTATGGCCGGCTCGACTGGTCCCGCATCGCGGCCAATAGCGGTCTGATCGGGCTCGCCGCCGCGGTCATGTTCGTGGGTGTCTCGTCGCTTGCGCACTGGCCGGCCGAAGCGCATCTGCCCAGCTATTCGCAGATGGCCGTTCAGGTGCTCGTCGGCGCACTGATCTATCTGAGCGTTCTCTATGCAAGCTGGAAATGGACCGGCTGGCTGAAGTCCGAAGGCTAGAGGAAACCCCGGCAGGGGTTTTCAGCGCAAGAGCCGTGCTTTCAGGTGGTCTGCCAGCCGCAGGGTCAGCGCGAGGATCATCAGCGTCGGGTTCGCATGGCCGGGTGTTGGAAAGACGGAGCTTCCCGCCACATAAAGCCCTTCGACGCCATGAATTTGCGCATTGCGGTCGACCACGCTGGACGACGGGTCTTCGCCCATGCGGGTGGTGCAGGCGGGATGCGCCATGTCGGCAAAGGGCGCGTGTTTGAAGTCTTCATCCAGAACCCATTGTTCAAGGCCTGGCTGCGGCAGGCCCACCCGCCAGAATTCCGCCGAGATCAACTCGGCAAGCCGCGCCACGCTGGCCGTTTCCGCCCAGCCTATCTTCCAGTTGACGCGCGGCATGGGGATGCCAAGCGGATCGCGCCGCGATGAAAGCGTCACCCGGCTTTCGCGGTTGGGCCGTTGCTCGACCATCGCGTCGAAGCGCAGTTCCGTCATCTGGCGCGGCAGGCCGCGTTTCATGATGAGCCGCCGGTGCAGGCCAGCTGCCAGCCCGCCGGGCGCGGCAAGGGCCGTGCGCAGATCGCCGAGCCGAAGCCGCTGCCTGCCTGCATAAAAGCGCTTGAGCGCCACCCACGGGTCGGTCGGTGCAAGCATCTGCACCGGATAGGTGGCGCAGTTGAGCAGCCCTTCGCGGGCCTGAAGACGCGGGCTCAGCGCAAGTCCGCGCAGATAGAAATGCGTGCGGTGATTGTGCGTCAGGCCGTAAAAGCCGAAATGCTCGGCCACGTCCTGCAGCGTGTCCCTGCCGAACCGCGCGATCACGGTGCGCGGATGATCGGCGAGATACCGACCCACGCAGTCGCGCTCATTGCCGATGCCCTCTTTCGCCACATCGTTCGAGGCAAGCAGAAGCCGTGCATTCTCGATGCCGCCGCAGCACAGAACCACCTTGCGCGCCCGCACGCTCGCCTCGACGCCCGAAAGGCTCTTCAGGTCGAGCGTCTCGATCCGCCGTCCATTCTCGGAAAGGCCGATGCGGGTGACGGTCGCATGGGTGAGGATGTCGATGTTCTTCGCCGTCAGCTTTGCCGCGATATCGGCAAAACGCAGCGGCTCGCTGCTGCCCGCCCTGTGGCTGAACTGCCAGAAGAAGGTGCGCACCAGATCGTCGTTCAGATCTATTTCGGCTGGCGGCGAGACCAGCCGGTGATAAAGCGCCCTGTCATAGATGTTGGGGCCGAGATTGAGCAGTTCCGCCGCGCGGTCCAGCTCGCCGGCGAGATCGCGGCGCGGAAAGGGCCAGCCGGAGCCGGGAACCCATTTGCGCATGTCGAAATCGATGTCATCGAAGGCGGCGCATTTGCCCACCCAGGTGTGGGTGCTGCCGCCCACCAGCCGGTTGCGCAGTTCGAAGGCGGGAATGTCGTTGAGCCAGGCGAGATCACCCGTATAGCCGCGCTGGAGCGGCATGGCGTCCCGCGCATTCGGGTCGCCCACATTTTCCACCCGGTTCAGCGTCTGCGCGTCCGGGTCGAAATCCGTGCCGCCGCTTTCGATCAGCAGAACCTTTACGGGCGTGTCGGCAAACTCGCGGGCAATCGCCAGCCCTGCCGGTCCCGCGCCCACAAGGGCGAGATCGGCTTCGAACTGAGTGCCGGAAGGCATGGTTCGCAAGTCTGTATCGGACACATTGCCACCTGAGAGGGCGGCTCAGCCATGGACAAAACGGCTTGCCGCGCCGTGAAAACCCCGCAGCAAGGCTAGCAAAAACACGGCCCAGGCCGAATTCATCCAAATTGCATAGAAGGGGCTACTTGCTAAGGGTTTTGGCCATGGCCGGGTAGGGCCGCAGCGCCCCTGTTTCGGATGATTGGATTATTTGAAAACCCCTTGGGCGCGGCATAGGCTCGAAGCGTAAATGGGGCGCCGCGGCGCAAGCGACGTGCCCCTTCTGCGCACCGCGCAGACCGGGCATGAAGCCGCCCGCCGGCAAAGCGGGAAAACACTATGGCAAAGGTTGGTTTGCGTGAGTGGCTGGCCATCGGAAGGGTCATCGCCTCTGGTCGTCTGGCGCGTTATGGGGGACCGGGCGAAGGACCGCTCGACCGGTTCGAGAAGGCGTTTTCGCAACAGTTCGACATCAGGCATGTGCTCACCGTCAGCAGCGGCACCGGGGCGCTGATCAGCGGCCTTGCAGCTTCAGGCGTGGGGCCGGGCGATGAGGTTCTGGTGCCCGCCTATACGTGGATCGCCACCGCCGCCGCCGTGCTTGCGGTGGGGGCCGTGCCGGTGATTGTCGACATCGACGAAACGCTGACCATGGACCCCGACGACATCGAGCGCCGGATCACGCCGCGCACCCGCGCGATCCTGCCCGTGCACATGGCCAACATGGTCTGCGACATGGAAGCGATCATGGCGCTGGCGCGAAAGCATGGCCTGCTCGTCATCGAGGATGCGTGCCAGGCGGTCGGCGTCACCTATCGCGACCGGCGCGTGGGCACCATTGGCGACATTGGCGCGTTCAGCTTCAACCAGTTCAAGAACATCAATATCGGCGAGGGCGGGGCGGTGGCCTCGCAGAGCGACCGCTTCTTTGCCCGTGCGCGCATGTATCACGATGTGGGCGAGCTCTTTCGCGGCCATCTCGACAATTACAATGAGCCGAGCTTCTTTGGCGTGAACTTCAAGGCAAGCCAGATCCAGGGCGCGATGCTGAATGTGCAGCTCGCGAAACTCGACCCGATGCTGAAGCGGATGCGCCGGCGGCATCAGGTCATGACGCGCATCCTGTCGGGCTGCGACGCCTTCCGGCTGGGACCGCACAATGATCCGCAGAATGCGATTGGCCTTCACCTTCTCTTCGAGACCGAAGACGAGGCGAAGACGTTTGCCGCAAAACACAGGCGCGGCGTGTATCGGGTCTTCGATTCCAGCCGTCATGTCTGCACCCACTGGACGCCGATCCTTGAAAAGCGCGCCTTCCATCCGGCCATGAACCCCTATGGCTGGGCAAAGGCCAGCGTGGATTACGGGCCGGACACGTGCGCCCGCTCGCTCGACATTCTCAAGCGCACCTGCCGCATCAGCCTTGGCGAGAACTATCCGACGGCGCTCATGGCCTATCTTGCCCGCCGCATGGCCGGCCAGAGTTCACAGGAAAGGCGGTTGTCCTATGCATCTTAAACCGATCGGTATTGGCGCCAGCACGATCGATGTCTGGCAATGGTCGCTCGATGTTCCGCTCGATGCGCTGCCGCAGCTCGTCTCCGCTCTCGATGAGGCGGAATTCGCACGCGCAGGACGCTTCGTGCATGAGAGGCACCGCCTGCGCTTCATCGCCGGCCGGGGCCGGCTGCGGGCCATTCTGGGGGCGTATCTCGGTGTTCCCGCAAGGCGTCTTTCCTTCAGTTACAATGCCTTCGGCAAACCACGGCTGGCCGGACGCGGCGAGCCGCCGCTGCACTTCAACCTGAGCCATAGCGGGGGCATGGCGGTGCTCGCCGTATCGGACCGCTACCGGCTGGGCATCGACATCGAGCGCGTTCTGCCGTTTCGGGAAAACCTGGCCGCGCATTTCTTTTCGCCGGCAGAGAACGAGGCGCTCGCCGCCGTTCCCTCGCAGGATTATCTGGGAGCGTTCTTCCGCTGCTGGACCCGCAAGGAAGCCTTCGTGAAGGCGCACGGGGCAGGGCTTTCGCTGCCGCTTGAATCCTTCGATGTCACCATCGAGCCGGAAGGTCAGCCGCGGCTTCTGAGGCTCGATGGCGTTGCCGATGCACCGGCCCAGTGGCGGCTTGCCAACCTGGCGCTGCCGCGCGGCTATATCGGTGCGGTGGCCGCGATGACGGCCGGCAACGCCGTTGCGCTCAACTATCGCGGCCGCAGGCAATCTGCTCCGGGGCGTGAAACGCGCGGCGCGTGGCATCCGGGCGCTCGCCTTGAGCGCTCTCAGGCGTTGAGGCGTGCATCCAGTATGTAGCGGGAGCCGCTGGCATCGAAATGGTGGCAGCCGCTCAGGCCCGGCTTGAAGTCGGGCAGGATGCGTCGCACGCAGGTTTCCCGATAGTCTTCCATGTCCAGATGTTCGATCTCCATGATGTTGAGACCGTATCCGTAAATGCCATGGGCATTGTATTGCGCGGGCCGGTAGAGGCGGCGATGGCGCGAGAAGATGCGGCCACCGTTGCGCGCCGTGGCGCTGCCGATCACCACCGGGTTGCGCCGGTGCGACACAAGCCGGTTGAGTTCCGGGCCATCGACCTGGAAAGCGTAGAGCGCCGAGCAATGATCTTCGAAAGCGTGATGCTCTGACAGATTGGTGAAAAGCCACCACTGGCCGCGATGGTGGAACAGCGTGCTGTCGGCGGCCGACCAGCCTTCGAGCGCCCGCGAATAGGGCTCCCAGATCAGCGGAAAGCTGACCGCGCGCCAGATTTCGATGCGCTTTCGCTGATGCGTTTCCGGCATCATGAAAATCTCGTCGCCATGCTTGAAAACGAAGGGGAACGAGAGGTGTTCGTCTCCGCCAAGCGCAATGCCGATGGGTTCGAAGCCGCGCCGCGTAATCTCGCCGACCGCGATGTGCGCCCTGGTGTCGCCGCGCCCGTAATTCTCGTAGAACAGATAGGTCTTTCCCTGATGGTGAAAGAGAAAGGGATCGGCCTTGATGGCCGTGTCCGTTGGCGGGATTTCCGTAGCCTCGCTCGGATCAAAATCATCAATGGACCCGCGCCCGCTGTAGAGCGTCCACACTGCCGTATCCTGATGGGAGGCGCGGCGCACGGATTTCAGCGCCCGCTGCGTCACGTTTTTTGCAAGTGCTGCCGCATAGCGACCGGTCGTCAGAAGGCCGGGCGGTGCAGCAGGTTGAACACTGTCAGCCGCTTTCAACGGTTTCGGCAGTTTACGGGTCTCGGCCAGCCGCCGCAGTTCCCGAACCAGAAGCAGAACCGATTTCTCCTTCATGAAGGCGTTGTTGCGCGCGGCGCTGAACTTCACATTGAACTCGGCCTCCGCAATCGCGCGCCGTTCCGGCTGGCGCGCAGTCTCAATGAAAAGCGACAGATGGCTGGTCGGCGCGCCTTCGGCCACATCGCCCATGCCCTCCCAGTTCACGGGGCCGGACTGGGTGAAGACATGGCTGAGCGACCAGATGCCAAAGCGAAGGTTTTCGGTCAGCGTTTCCGGCAGCGCGCCCTCGCAATGGCGCAGCACCAGATCGAGCTGCAGCCCGTGGCGGTCGCTGTTCTCTCCGGTTTCGTCCAGCGGAATGCTCACGATGGAGCTGCGCGCGCGCTCGAAGCGGCGTGCGCGATAGGCGGGCTGGCGCGCGAAAAGCGAATTGTCGATCCGCGCCACCGTTCTGGCCAGAAGGCCGGGTCGGGCCGTATGGTGTGGAGCGGGACCGGTGAGGAACGAGACCAGCCTGAAGCGCCGGTCCGAGAGCAGGCGCTCGATCAGAAGCAGTTCCCAGTTTTCGAAGGTCTGCCCGATGGCGCGCGCAATCCCGATCCGCAGGGGACGCGCCTGCGGCTTCCTGTTGCCTGTCGGTTTCGCCCTAGCGTTCAGAGCCGCCTCCCAGTTCCAGGCGCTCGCCGAGCACGGTCGAGAGCTTGTCGATGCCGCTGTCGCTGAGCGAATCCTCGTGCCAGCCACGCAGGTCGAACACGGGTGAATCATCCGGCACGAAACCGCGCCAGCCAAACAGAAGCGGCTTGGCGCGCGGATGGTTCGCCTGGCTGCGGAACAGGAGCACCGTTTCGCCATCAAGCGCGCGCGGGGTGTAGCGCCGCGCCGCCCGCACCAGAAACTGCGTCACCGCCTCGTTTGCCTCTTCCTCGGGGTTCAGCGCCCGGTCCGGCGCATAGCGCTCCACCAGCTTCAGCGAAAAGCTGAATTCCTTCAGATAGGTCATCATCGAAATGCGGCCGCGGATCAGCTTGCCGGTGAAGTAGAGCAGGCGCTTGGCGCGTTTCTCGGTGTTCCAGCGCCAGCGGGTGAAGCGTGGCTGCGAGCGCACATAGCCCGGAGCCCAGCTGTCGATCAGCGCCACGAAGCGCACATCGTGGCCCTTGAGGCGGATCTGCCGCGTCATCTCAGCCGCCAGAATGCCGTTCACGCAAAGCCCCACCAGCGCCACCGTTTTGGGCCGGTCGCCAAGCTGCATGGCGTCCACCGCATCGCCGGCGATCTGTTCCAGCGTCAGGTTCTCCGTTTCCGCATTGATCCGGGCGTTGAACATGTGCAGGTTCACGACCGAGGCATGGCCGGGAAGCGTTTTGGCCATCCGGTAATAGAGGAAGGGGTGATTGAGCGTGTAGATCGCGCAATCGCCACTGCCCTGCCGGTAGATGGTGGTTTCCCAGTCGATGATCGCCGGGCTCTGCTCCGCCGTTTCAACGTCAGGCGGTGCAGCGGGTGCATGGTCTGCGACCGGTGCTTCCGCCTCACCGAAGACCGCGCGGGCAAAGCCTGAAAGCGTCGGCTCCTTGAAGAGCACCGCCAGGTCCGGCTGCACGCCGAAGGTCTCGCGCATTGCCGAGAACATGCGCAGCGCCAGAAGCGAATGGCCGCCGAGCGCAAAGAAATCATCACTTCCCTGCACCTGCGGCACAGCGAGAACGCGCGCCCACACCCGGCCCAGCTCCGCCTCCCGATCTGCTGGCGCGGCCACTTTGCGCGCGACCTGTGGTGCGGCGGGCGTGGGCATGGGGGCAGGAATGGGAAGGGCGGCATCCTCCAGCGCGCCGTCGGCCCGGCGTGGCAGGGCAAGCAGAATGCTGATGCCTGCCGGCATCTCGTCGTCAGGCAGCCGTTCTGCGAGATAGGCGGTGAGATGCGCCGGCAGCGTTTCAAGCGGTGTGGCAAGGCCGGCAGCCGGCGCCGCATAGGCGTGAGACGCACCGGAGGCATCGCGCCTGACCGCCGCATCGGCCACGTCACGATGCGCAAGAAGCAGGGCTTCCACGCGCGAATCCGGCTCTGCCCGCGTCTCCTTCGGTGATGCGGGTGCGCGCACGGGGCCTTTCATGTCGCCGATCTTCGCCTGCGGGTCGGTCAGCGCGAAGGCATAGGCCTTCTGCCAGAGGTCGAGCAGTTCCTGCGCCGTCGCCTCATCGAACAGATCGGTGTTGTATTCCACCGACATGCGCCAGCCGGTCGGGCGGCCGATCATGATGAAGTTCAGATCGTAGATGACGCCCGGCGACTGCGAGGGCGCGCTGATCAGCTCGAAATCGCCATAGCGCGTGTCTTCCAGAAACGCCTTCTGCTGGTTGAAGTTCAGCGAAACCAGCGGATTGCGCGAGGGATCGCGTGCGGGATTGACCAGCTCCACCAGATTGTTGAACGGCATTTTCTGATGATTGAGCGCGGCCCCCACCGTGGCGCTCACCCGCGCCAGGTGATCGGCGAAGCTCAGATCGTCGGCAATGTCGAAGCGCAGCACAAGATTGTTGATGAAGACGCCGATCAGGCTTTCCAGATCCACATCCTCACGCCCGGCGATCTGCGTTCCGAACAGGATTTCGCGGCTGCCGGAATAGTGATGCAGCGCTGCGCTGATCACCGCCGCGCCATAGCTGAACAGCGAAACATGCTGCGCCCGCGCCGCCGCCTCGATCCGCTTACCGAGCTCCATCGGAAGCACGGCGGAGAGGATTTCGCCACGGCTGGTCTTCACGCGCCCACGCGGCCGGTCGGGCGGGATCTCGAAATAGGGCGCATCGCGCAGCTGCTCGCGCCAGTAGGTTTTCTCCGTCTCAAAACCGTAGCTGTTGCGGTACTCGTCCTGCCAGAGCGCGAAGTCGCCATATTGCAGCGCCAGTTCCGGCAGCTGCGCCGGGCGTCCGGCGTCGATGGCGGCTGCCAGTTCGCCAAGCTCGCGCCCCAGAACCCGGATCGACCAGCCGTCGAAGCAGGACTGATGCGCGGTGATCAGGATGAAGCCGCGCCGGTTCTCCACCATCAGGAGCGTGACGCGGAAGAGCCCCGCCTGGCCAAGATCGAAGGGTGCCGCCGCCGTCTCCCTGCTGATCGACTGGATGCGCGCCTCGCGCTGGTCGGCCGGCACATGGCGCAGATCGATCACCGGCATGCGAAACGAGACCGCCCGCACCACCTGCTGTACGGGTTGCCCGCCCGTCTCGATAAAGCGCGTTCGCAGGATTTCGTGCCTGTCGATGATCTGCCGAAAGGCCGTTTCGATGCTTTCGGTCTTGAAATCCCCCCGGATCTCCCAGCGCACCGCCACGTTGAGCGCCGGGTTTCCCGGGCTCAAGCGGTCCAGAAACCAGCAGCGCAACTGCGTCTGAGTGCAGGGGAATTCGCCGATGATCTCGTCTGCCCCCTCGGCAAGCGGGCGGTGCTCCGTGTCGGTCATCAGTGCGCCTCCATGCGGCGGCGTGCGCCATGCCGGAAATCCTTGAGCGAGGGCACATGCGGCTGCACGCCATTGACCGGCTCATCGCCTGCTTCCCCGGCGATCAGCGCCAGTTCGCCGATGGTCGGGTGCTGCAGAAGATGCCGCGCCTCCAGCGGCAGGCCGGCGTCGATCATCCTTGCGGCGATGCGGAAGATGCTGAGCGAATCCGCGCCCAGCGCGTAGAGGTTTTCCTCGACGCCAATCTCGGGAATGTTCAGCACGTCGCGCCAGATGGCCGAGAGCTTTTCCTCCATCGGTGTGCGCGGCGCGGTTCGGATGATGGCCGCTTCCTGATGCGGAATGCCCTGTTGTTCCAGCGTCTTGCGGTCGAGTTTGCCATTGGCCGTCTGCGGAAGCGCCTCGGCCTCGACCCAGAAGGCGGGGACCATGTGGCCGGGAAGATGCGCCTTTGCATGCGCGCTCAGCGCATCCGGGCGTGGCGGGTTCGCTGGATCATCGGGCACCACATGACAGACAAGCTGCCGGTCGCCATTGCGGTTCACGGGTGCGGCCACCGCGCACTGCCGCACACCCTCCGCCGCCGAAACCACCGCCTCGATGTCGCCAAGTTCGATGCGGAAGCCGCGCAGCTTGATCTGGTTGTCGCGGCGGCCCAGAAGCTGGAGCGAGCCGTCTGGCATGCGCCGCCCCACATCGCCCGTCTTATAGAGCCGTTGCGGAACGCCGCCAATGGAGACGTTGCGGAAGGCCGCATGGGTCTGTTCGCCATTCTCGAAATAGCCGATGGCGAGGCCATCGCCGCCAATGTTCAGCTCGCCCGTCACGCCAACCGGCGCGATCCGGCCCCGCGCATCGAGAATGTGAAGCTGCGTGTTGGCGATCGGATGGCCGATGGTGATGGGCGCATCCGCATCATCGATGCGCGCCACGGACGACCAGATCGTCGTTTCCGTCGGTCCGTACATGTTCCACAATTCGCCGCCGGTTTCGATCAGGCTGCGCGCCAGCGCCGGCGGCAGGGGCTCGCCGCCGCACAGCATTTTGAGCGTCGGACGTTCGCCAAGCCCCGCCTCGATCAGCATCTGCCAGAGCGTCGGCGTCGCCTGGAGCACGCTCGCCCCGCACGCGTTCAGAAGGTGCACGAGCTGAAACCCGTCCTGCACCTGCTGCCGGTCGGCGATCACCACCCGCCCGCCGCAGATGAGCGGCAGATAGAGTTCGAGTGCAGCAATGTCGAAGGAGATGGTGGTGACGGCCAGAAGCGTGTCCTGCGCCGTGAAACCGGGCTCCTTCGCCATGGATGTGAGGAAGTTCACCAGCGCGCTGTGGGGCACTTCCACCCCTTTGGGCACACCGGTCGAGCCGGATGTGAAGATGATATAGGCCGCCTGCGATACGCCATGCGCGCGGATCTGAAGCGGCGCGGCATCCTGCGCGGCAATGGCCGCACGTTCTTGATCCAGCCGGATCGGCAGCACATCGTGGCCTGCAAGCGCGGCGATGCGTTGATCCCGGCAGATCACGGCGGCGATATGGGCTGCGTCCATGGTCTGGCTGAGACGCGCTTCGGGATGATCCGGGTCGAGCGGCACATAGATGTGATCCGCCTTCATGATCGCCAGCAGCGTGACCAGCATGTCGATGGACCGGTCCAGCGCCACCGCGATGCGACGGCCGGGGATGAAGAGCTTTTCCTGAAGCAGGCGGGCAAGCTGCCAGCTTTGCGCATCCAGTTCGCCATAGGTGATCGTTTCATCGCCATGCATGGCTGCGATGGCGTCAGGTGTCTCAGCAGCCCGGTCGCCGAAAAGTTCGAAGGCGAAGCGCTCGCTTTCATAGGGCGTCTCGGTCTGGTTCAGACCATGGGTCAGCCATGCCGCCTCGTCATTCGAGAGAAGCGGCAGGCGCTCGATCCGCGCATCGATGTCGTCGGCCAGCGCCGCCGCCAGCGTGGCGAAGTGCCCGAGCCAGCGCTCAATGGTCTCCGGGTCGAACACATCGCCATTGTAATCGACATCAATGCGGATGCCGTCGCTGCTCTCGATCATGTTGAGGAACATGTCGAAATTGGAAAACGCCTTGGGATTGGGCGTCACGTTCGCCGACAGTCCGCCAAAGTCGAGCCCCTTGCTCATGCGCTCCAGGTTGAACTGGATTTCGGTGAGCGGCAGGCGGCTCGGGTCACGCTTCAGCCCGAGTTTCCGCACCAGCGTTCCATAGGTGTAGTCCTGATGCTCGAAGGCCTGCAGAACGAGCGTCTGTGTGTCCTTCAGATGGGCGGAGAAGGCGCGGTCCTCGTCCAGCGTCTGGCGCAGCGGCAGGAGGTTCACGCAATGGCCGACCAGCGTTTCTTCGCCGACAAGGCTCTGGCCCGCCGAAGGCACGGCGATCACGATGTCGTTGCTGCCGGAAAGGCGCGACACCATCACCTGCAGCGCTGCCAGCAGGGTCGAGAACAGCGTCGCGCCGCTCTTTGCGCCGGCCTTCTTCAGTCGCTTGTAGGTGTCCTCACCGATATGCGCGGTGCAGGTGCCGCCGGCAAAGCTGCGCCGTTCCGGCCGTGGCCGGTCGGTGGGCATGTCTGGCAGATCCGGCACGGTCTCAAACTGCGAAAGCCAGAACTGTTCCGTCTCGCTGCTCGCCCCGGGCCGGTTCGCCCGGTCCTGCGCATAGGCCGAGAAGGCCAGCGCCGGCGGCAGGTCGGGCGTCGCGCCCTTCACGAGCGCCGAATAGGCTTCGGCCAGTTCTTCCACCAGCACATTCACCGACCAGCCATCGCACACAATGTGGTGTGCGGTGAACACGAGCACGTGCCGGTCTGCCGAAAGCTTCACGAGTTCCGCACGCGCCAGCGGTCCATTGACCAGATCGAAGGCGGTGCGGGCCTCGCGGTCCATGATCGCGGCCAGCGCCGCTTCATTGGAAATCTCGGTCAGCGGCATTTCAATGCGGAAATCGGGCATCACCTCGAAATGCTCGCCGGTGCGCGCAAATCTGATGTGGAGCGCATTGTGCCGCGCCACCACCAGATCGAGCGCCCGACGGAAAGCGGCTTCGTCCAGGGCGCCATCGAGCGTGAGATTGAAGGATTCGTTGAACGAGCACGAGGCTTCATCGCCCGCCTGCGCGGCAAGCCAGATTTCCTTCTGTGCTTCGGTCAGCGGGGCCTGCGATGGAGCGGGCGGGGTTTCCGTTTTCGTCACTTCCGGCGCGGGCTTTGAAAGAGGGGCGCTCTGCGCGTCCTCACCGCGAAGAATGCCGGCTCCCTGCAAGGCATCGAGCGTGTTTGCGAACACGGCGGCAATGCGCTGAAAATCCTCTTCCGAATGCGCGGTCGTCAGGAAACAGGGATAGCCGTCCTGCACATGCAGGCCCTGAAGGCGCGCATGGGGGTAGAACAGTGAGCCGAGTGGATCGGCATTGCCGAAATCGGTCACGAACCAGCTCTTGTAGCCGTGGATCGGCATGGCGATGCCACGCTCGGAAAGCTGCGCGTTCAGCTCCGTCACCAGTTCTTCTGTGCGACCGGCCACCCGGTCATAAAGCGCGCGGCCTTCGCCCTTGATGTGTTGCAGCACGGCGCGGGTTGCCGCCAGCACCACCGGATGCCGCACGAAGGTGCCGGCAAAGAAGGTCGGCGCGACCATGGGCACGCTGTCATCGCCATAGTCCCAGCGACCGCCATCCAGCGCATCCATATAGCGGCTGTCGCCGGCCAGAACGCCGATGGGCATGCCGCCGCCCAGCACCTTGCCATAGGTCGCCAGGTCTCCGCGAATGCCCCACAGGGCCTGAATGCCGCCGGGGTCGACGCGGAAGCCGGTTACCACCTCGTCGAAGACCAGCGCGAAATCGCGTTCCGTCGCCACCGCGCGCAGCGCGCGCACGAACTCGACAGGCTGCAATTCGGGATGCCGGCTCTGCACCGGCTCGATGATGACGGCGGCGATGTCCTCCGCATTGGCGCGGATCCAGTCGAGGCTCTCCGCTGCGCCATAGGGCAGAACGGTGATGTTCGAGAGTGAATCCGACGGAATGCCCGCCGCAATCGGCAGCGTCCGGTGCTGTCCCGCGCGGCTGCGCCCCTTCACCAGAACCTCGTCGAACTGGCCGTGATAATCATTGCCGAACACGACGATGCGGTCGCGGCCCGTCACCGTGCGGGCAACCCGCATGGCAGCCATCACCGCTTCGGAACCGGTGTTGCAGAAGGTTACGCGCTGGTGCCCGGTCAGCTCGCTGATGAGATCGGCCACCTCGCCGGCAAGCGGCGTCTGCGGCCCGATGGCGAAGCCTTTGTCCACCTGCGCGCGGATCGCCTCGGTCACGAAATCGGGGGCATGGCCGAAGGCCGTCTGGCCCATGCCGTTCACGAGGTCGATATACTCATTGCCGTCTATGTCCCAGATGCGCGATCCCTTTGACCGGTCGGAGACGACGGGAAACACCATTTCCTTCCAGTCGGAGCGGAAGCCCGAGGCTGCGCGCGGATCGGCCAGATGCGGCCGGTGCTTTTGCGTGAACGCCCTGGAGCCTGCGTTCCTCGCGCAATAACGCGCCACCAGATCGTCGATGAAGGCGCGTTTTACGGGCGAAAGCGTCTGATCGCCGGCCTGTGCGCCGGGCTTGTAGACACGGATGCGGCTGCCGCCGATTTCGCTTTCATCACCGGTTGTTTCGGGTGTCGGGGCAGGGGAGGGCGCTGGCGCAGGGGGCGCGGCCTCCTGTGCGGCGGGAGGCGGCATTGCCGCTGCCGCCGTGCCGCCCAGCGACTGGATGGTCTGCATCTGCTGCGCAAAAAGTTGCTGCGCCATCTGCAACTGAGACTGGAACAGCGCCTCGAGCCCGAGAGGCGGCTGTGGGGTTCCATTCACCGAGGTAGATGGCGCAGCGGGCGCGACGTCCGGCGTGGGGGGGACCTGTTTCACCGGAGGGGGAGAAGCCGTCTGCAAGGCATCTGCCGGCAGTTCGGCATCCAGGTGTCGCGCCAAGTCATGAATGGTCGGAATGTTGCCGAGCAATTCGCGGAAGGAGAGCTTGATCCGATATTCCTTCTCCACCTTCTGCGCGAACTGGCCGATGAAGAGTGAATCGAAGCCAAGCTCAAGAAAGGTCGCGCCGGCCGCGTCGTCAGGCATCTCCTCGCCCGAAAGGTCGGCGAGAAGGGCAATCAGGGCGCTTTCCAGCATGGCTGGCCGGTCGGTTGTCGAAGGTGCAGCGGTCATTGGGCTCGTTCCGTCTGTCATGGTTGTCTGGGTCTGGGTCTGGGTCTGGGCCGGGGCCACGGGCTGAGGCTCCGCCTGCGGCGCATCGGTCGTGGCGCTCGCCCGGTTTTCCGGCTTCGGTGCGTCGATCCAGTGCATCTGGCGCTGGAAGGGGTAGGTCGGCAGCGGGATCTTCCGCCGCGCCGTTTCCGGCAGGGCCGGCCAGTCCAGTGCGCAGCCGGCGATCCACGACCGCGCATGCGCCTCGGCGAAGGCTTCTTCGCCGAAGGATGCGCGGTCGTGTTCGGGCAGGGACTGGATGATGGCGGCAATGGCGTCGCGCTTCAGCGTCTGCGCGGTGAAGACCGAAAGCGTGCGGCCGGGGCCGCTTTCGATGAACACCGGCTGGCGGTCGCGCGCGATGGCCTGAATGCCATCGGCAAAGCGCACAGCGTCGCGACAGTGGCGCGCCCAGTAGGCGGGTGACGCGCCCTGCGCATCGGTCTGCCAGTCGCCACTGACGCAGGAAATGTAGGGAATGGTCGCCGGGCCGTATTGGACCTTCGCCGTCTCCTCTTCCAGCGCGTGCGCCGCCTCGTCCATCATGGCCGAGTGGAAGGCATGCGAGGTGTGCAGCCGGCTGTAGGCAATGCCTGCGGCATCGAGCGCGGCGCATGTTCCATCCATGGCCTCGAACGTGCCGGAGATGACGCTGAGCTTCGGCGCATTGACGGCGGCGATCTCCACCCCGTCGGTCAGGTGTGCGGCAGCCGTTTCGGCATCGGCGCGCACCGAGACCATGGCCCCTTTGGGCTGGTCCTGCATCAGCCGGCCGCGCGCAGCCACCAGACGCAGCGCGTCCTCAAAATGCATCGTGCCGGAAAGCGTCGCGGCGACGAACTCGCCGACGCTGTGGCCGATCATGGCGTCGGGCATCAGGCCCCGGCTCATCCAGAGTTTCGCCGTCGCATATTCGACGAGGAAGAGCGCAGGCTGCGCGATCTGCGTGTCGCGCAGCGCTTCGGCAAGCCCTTCTGCCGCGCCGCTCTCCGGCAGGCGGATGAAATCGCGGATGTCGCAGCCGATCAGCGGTTCCAGAAGTGCGGCACCCCGGTCGATCCACTCGGCAAAGACAGGCTCGCTCTCATAGAGCGCGCCGCCCATGCCCACATGCTGCGCGCCCTGGCCCGGAAACATGAAGACCACGGGCGGGGCTTCCGGTGCTGCTTCGCCGCTGATCGGGCGTTCGGCCTCCAGCCCGGCAATCGCCTCGTCGCGGGTGCGTGCGACGACCGCTGAGCGATGGGCAAAAGCGTGCCTTCCTTCCTGAAGCGTGTGCGCCACGGCGGCAAGCGGCTGTGCGCCTTTGCGCAGCGCATCGGCCAGGTACTGACGCATGGCGGCGAGCGCCGCCTCATTGCGCGCGGAAAGCGGCAGGATGAGTGGTCGGGTGGTGTGGTCTTCCAGCGTGCTGGTTTCGGGAGCCTGTTCCAGAACCACATGCGCATTGGTGCCGCCAACCCCGAAGGAACTGACGCCGGCGCGGCGTGTCGCGCCTTCCGCCTTCCATGGCGTTAGCCCTGTCGGGATGCGGAAGGGGCTGCCTTCGAGCGCCATGTGGGGGTTGGGCGACACGAAATTCGCCACCGGCGGGATTTCACCATCGCGCACCACGAGCGCCGCCTTGATGAGCCCGGTCACGCCCGCGCCCGCATCCAGATGGCCGATATTGCCTTTGACGGAGCCCAGCGCGCAGTGCCCTTCGGGGCCGGCGCTGCCAAAGGCGTTCATCAGGCCGTTGAACTCAATGGGATCGCCGAGCGGCGTGGCGGTGCCGTGGCACTCCATATAGCCAACACTCGCCGGATCGACGCCCGCACTTGCAAGCGCCATCGCAATGGCTTCGGCCTGACCGGAAACGCTGGGCGCGGTGTAGCCCACCTTGTCGGCGCCATCATTGTTGACGCCATAGCCACGAATGACGGCGTGGATCGTGTCGCCATCCGCGATGGCGTCTTCCAGCCGTTTCAGAAGCACCACGCCGCCGCCATTGCCGAACACCGTGCCGCCCGCCTGCGCGTCGAAGGGGCGGCAGAACCCGTCCGGCGAAACCATGCCGCCTTCCATGTGGATGTAGCCGCGCTTCTGCGGCACCGAGATCGACACGCCGCCGGCCAGCGCCATGTCGCAGCCATAGGTCAGGAGGTTCTGGCAGGCCTGCGTCACCGCCAGAAGCGATGTGGAGCAGGCCGACTGGATGGTGAAAGCAGGCCCTTTCAGGTCCAGCTTGTAGGCCACGCGCGTCGCCAGCGTGTCGTTGATCGCGCCCACCAGCTCGTTGAACATGTCCACCTGATAGCCGGAGGTGAAGGCCTCCGCCTTCTTCCGGTCGGACAGGATGTTGTTGATGAGATAGGTGCTCAGCGACGATCCGGCGAAAACGCCGATGGCGTCCTTCGCTGCGAAGGGATCGCAGCCAGCACTCTCCAGCGCTTCCCAGCAAAGCTCCAGAAACAGGCGGAACTGCGGGTCGAGCACCGCCGCTTCGCGCGGATACATGCCGAAGAACTCCGCATCGAACATGCCCACATCGTCCAGACAGGGCCGCGAGGGCACATAGTCGGGCGACGCGCGGGTGGCGTCGTCATAGGCGTCTTCGATCTCGTCGGGCGCAAAGGTGCGGAAGGCATGCCGCCCTTCGCGCGCCATCTGCCACAGCGCATCGACCGAGGGCGCGCCGGGAAAACGCCCGGCCATGCCGATGATGGCGATGCTGCCAATGCCCGCATCGTCTTCCGCCATCGGTGCGTGTTCGTTCGGCGTCGTGTGCTCTTTCGTGCTCTGCCCGTTCATGCTCTGCTCCGGCGGAATTGCGACATGACCTGTCTCTGCCTCGCGGCGCGGCTCTGGGCGGCGGCGGTCTGCGGGCCGTCCGCCGCCTGCTTCTCGAGAAAGCGCGCGAGGATGCGGATTTTCGGGTGCTCGAAGAGGGTCACCACATCGATGGCGCGGCCAAGTTCCTGTTCGAGTGCTGCGTGAATGCGCATCAGCTGCATCGACGTGCCGCCGAGGTCGAAGAAGTTCTGGTCCGGGCCGATGGCGTCCGTTCCAAGAACGCTGCGCCAGTGACGCGCGACGACGGCCTCCATGCCCTCTGCAGGGGGCGTCGCCGCAGCCGGTGTGGAAGCGGGAGCATCGGCCGGGTTCGGCAGGCGCGCACGGTCCACCTTGCCGGCGCGGTTCATGGGAAATTCGTTCAGAACAATGGCTCGCCCCGGCACCATATGGGCCGGCAGGACGCCCTTCAGCCGCCCGAGAACCGATGCGGCAAAGCCCAACTCGTCATAACCGTTTATGGCTCCGCCCTCCGGGCGCGGGCGCAGATAGGCGACCAGCCGTTTGGCCGTTCCAGCCTGATGACACTGCACCACGGCGTCTGCCAGATGCGCGTCACGGCGCAGCGCGGTCTCGATCTCGTCCAGCTCGATGCGCTTGCCGTCAATCTTGACCTGCCGGTCGCGGCGACCGCGAAAATGCAGGAGCCCGTCCGCCTCCATCACCGCCATGTCGCCGGTCAGATAGACGCGCAGGCTTTCGCCGTCTGCGGTGCGGATCGTCACGAAACGCTCCTGCGTCAGTTCCGGCCGGTTCAGATAGCCGATGGCGAGCCCGTCGCCGGAAACCGCAAGCTGTCCTTCCTGGCCGGGCGGCAGCGCGCGAAGATCATCATCAAGAATGTGAACGCCGCTATGCGCGATGGAGTGGCCGATCGGCATCGCGTCGTCCCGGAAATCCGCCGGAACCTCGAAAGTCGAGGCGATGACGGTCACCTCGGTCGGCCCATAGGCGTTGGTCAGGCGGCATGTGGGGTGAGCGGCGAGAAACCGCCGCGCATGATCCGCTGACGCCACTTCACCGCCGAAAAACACATGCCGAAGCGAGGTGAGCCTGCCGCCCGGATGATCGACCAGAAGGTTGAACAGCCCCGTGGTGAGCAGCATCACCGAGACGCGCTCATCATCAATCGTTCGGGCAATGCGCTGCATGGAAAGCGTGCGGTCGCCAATGCCGGCAAGCCGCGCCCCGTTGAGCAGCGCGCCCCAGATCTCGAATGTGGCGGCGTCGAAAGAGATTGTCGCCGTGTGCAGCACCACATCGTTCGGGCGGAAGTCGACATAGTTCTGCGCGCGCACCAGCCGCAGAATGCCGCGATGGGGAATGACCACGCCCTTGGGCCGCCCGGTCGAGCCCGACGTGTACATGACATAGGCAGCATCACCGCCCGAGACGGCCACGGCGCTGCCGGTCGGCGCATTGTCTTCAGCCAGCCCGGTCATGGCCGCGTCAATGTCGATGAGGCGCTCTGCACTTATGGGAAGTCTGGCTGCAAGATCTGCGCTTTCGGCGTCGATCATCAGGGCGCGCGGCGCGCAATCCTGCGTCATGTAGGAAAGGTGTTCCAGAGGATAGGCCGGATCGAACGGCGCATAGGCAGCGCCCGCCTTGAGGATCGCCAGCTTGGCAACCAGCGTCTTCAGCGCGCGTGGCAGAAGCAGGCCCACTATGTCGCCCCTGCGCACGCCCATCGCGGTGAGGCGGGCGGCGAGTTTTGCGGCCAGCCGGTCGAGTTCCGCATAGGTCAGGCGCTCGTCGTCGAAGCCGACCGCAATCGCATCGGGGCGCTGGCGCGCCAGCGCCTCCACGGTTTCGTGAACCGTTGCGTCGCGGTCGTAGCCGCGCTCCGCGCTGTGCTGTGAATGATGACTGGAAGAAACGGCCGTTCCGGAAATGGACAGCTCGGTGTCGTTCTGGTTTCGATGCATGTAGACGCCCCGCCCGAAAAAGCCCGCGCCTATATTTCAAGCATCTGCAAATGCTCACTGTTTATAGTTGTGGCGCGGGAGAAAAATTGGTTCTCATGCCTTCAACGCCAAGACTTCCACGTGGGCGGCCAAAGAAACAGATGGCCATCTGGATGAGCCCCGCGCCGACCGGAGGTCTTAGGTTTTTACCCATCTAGGTCATTCGGCGATGGGTCCTGCGGGAGGGGGTGAAGGCCTATCCCAAAGCATTAAGCCCCGGGGCTCTGAGGGGGCATTTGCGGCTCCGGAAGGGCATTGGCCGCCCGTCAATCAAGGCGGTAGGCCCGCACATAGTCGACGATCATGTGCGAGGGGTCGGGGGCCTCGTCCTTCGTCGGTCCGTCGACCAGAGCCAGATTGAGCAGGATGTAGAGTGGTTGGCGATGCTCTTCCTGCGTTTCGGTCTTCCAGACGAATGTGCGGTCGAAATAGAAGCGGATCCAGTCGCGGTCGATCCTGACGCCATAGGTATGGAAGTCGCCCGGTCGCGCATCCTCAAAGACATTGTTGCGGTGAAAGCGCGAATAATGGCGTCCGTCGCGGTGCCAGATATGCACGACCGATGAATAGCCATCCGGCTTGTCGCCGTAGAATTCGATCACGTCGATCTCTGCGGTGGATTGCGAGCGGTCCTTGCCGATCAGCCAGAAGGCCGGCCACACGCCGGGGCCGTCGGGCAGTTGGGCGCGCATTTCGAAATAGCCGTATTGCTGGGCAAAGCCGTTGCCCTTGGGGTCCATCGAGGCGAGCAGGCCGGATTGCCAGTCGCCCTCCGGGTCGCGTTTTGCCTCGATCTTCAGCATCCCGTCTTCGATGCTGAAAGGCGTGCGTTGACCGGGATCGGCAAAGCGCGCACCGCCGAAATCGCCCGACCAGGGCGTATGCGCGATCCAGCGCGTGCCCGGTCCCCAGGCCGAAACGTCGAGACTTGTGAAATCCTCGTCGAACGACAGGCGCATCGCGTTAATGTCCAGCCGGTCGGCTTCTGTGCCCGGCTCGTCATTGGCGCTGGCCTTGAGCATGCCGAGCGTAAGGGCCGTGGCAAACCCGAACACAAGGAACCGGCGTTTCGCCGAGATCCGTGATGCGCCAGAAGCGCGTGATGTATCTGAGGAAAACGGCAATGCGGCAACCTCCCGGGCGGCAGATTATCACTGCATCTGCCAATCCCGGAATTCAGCCAATCGCGGTCCCACTGTCCATAAGAGGTATCCCCGAAACAGGGACGCTCCATTGCATGCGTGGTATCCTCGACCGGGTTTACGCCGCTCGTGCGGCTAAAGGGCGAGGCGCGCCATGCGCATCGAATTACTGGGTTTATTGTCGCTTGTTCTCGGTGGGGTGGTCCTTCTGGCGCCGCCGCGCATGGCATTCTACGTCATCGTCCTGTCCACGCTGTTTGGCGCTGCGGCAGCCTTTGGCGTGCCGGGTCTCGGCGGCGCTTCGGTGCTCGTGCCGAGCCTGCTTCTGGCCTTTTTCTGCCTGCGTCTCTTCATGGCGCATGGCGAGCGCCCGGTCTTCGCAGCCGTCTCGTCATCCTCGCCGGGCATCTGGCTGCTTCTGCTCACGGTCTATGGTGTCTTTTCCGCGCTTTTCTTCCCGCGCATTCTTCAAGGCGTCACAGAAACGATGATCGTGCTGCGCTCCTCCGCAGGGCACCGGATCATCGATCTCACGCCATTGTCGTTCTCCAGCAACAACATCACCCAAACGGTCTATGCGCTGGGCGGTCTTTTCTGCTTCGCCTTCACCTATGCCTATCTGAAACGCGGCGGCACGGCGCGGGATGTGGTGAATGCGATGCTGGTTCTGGCGGTCGCCAACCTCGTCTTTGCGCTGCTTGATGTCGTCACCTATCGCACGGGCACGGCCTATCTCTTCGATTTCATCCGCACGGCGAATTACGCGCTTCTGACCGGCTCGGAAAAAGCGGGCTTCAAGCGCATTTCCGGCACCTTTCCCGAAGCATCGGCCTTTGCGGGCTACACCATCGTTCTCTTCGCCTTCACGGCCAGCCTGTGGCTCGACCGCACGCGCTCCATGACAACCGGCGTCATTGCGGGCCTTCTCCTCCTGGCGCTTCTTCTGTCGACCTCGACCACGGCGCTGGTAAGCCTTGCCGCCGTCATGGTCTTCCTGTCATGGCGCGCGCTGCCGGCAACCGGCCCCTATGGCGTCACCGGTCGACCGGCGGCGATAGCGCTCGCTCTCCTCAGCGTTCCACTCTGCTTCATGCTTGTTCTGGTCTTCGCGCCGGGATTTGCCGATGGCGTTCAGTCATTCCTCGACGAGACGCTCTACTCCAAGCTCAGCAGCCAGTCGGCGCGGGAGCGCATGCAGTGGAATGCGGTTGCGTTCCAGGTTTTCCTCGATACCTGGGGCTGGGGTGCGGGGCTCGGCAGCGCGCGCGCTTCCAGCTATGCGCTGGTTCTCCTCTCCAATGTCGGTCTCATCGGCGCGATCCTGTTTGCGCTGTTCGTCGGCAACACGCTGATGCTGCGCAGCGATGCCGGGCGCTTTGAGCGGGCCGCCACGCGGGCGGCAAAGGCCGGCGTGTTTGCCGGTCTCTGCGAGGCCATGATTTCAGGCACCGTCTACGATCTGGGGCTTTTATTCTTCATCCTTGCCGGATCTGCCGCCGCCCTGCGCAGCGAGCCGGTGGCGGCCGGCGCCGGCAGCAGGACCCGTCTGGAGACGGTCTCGTGAGGGTCGTGGTCTTCAATGTGCGCTACAGCCCCAATCTGGGGGACGGCATTCTGGCCGAATGCCTTGAGCGCGAGCTTGCAAAGGCCCTGCCGGGCGCTGAGGTCGAGACGGTGGATCTTGCCGGGCGCGACGCTTATGGCGCTGCGGACAGCCGGCGCTTCGGTGTTTTGCGCCTGCTGGGCACGATGCCCGCGCCGGTGCGCCGCATGGTCGTGGAGCGCGTGCTTGGCCGCCGTCTTGCGGCGCTGCGCCCGGTCTGGAAACGCAGGATCGAGGCTGCCGATTTCGTTGTCATCGGCGGCGGTAATCTCTTTCAGGACGACGATCTCAATTTTCCGCTGAAGGTCGGGCAGGTGCTGGACCTCTGCCGGGAGACGGACACGCCGGTTGGCGTTTTTGCCGTGGGCGTCAGCAGCCACTGGTCGCCGCGCGCGGCGGCGCTGTTCGGTCTCTTGCGGGAGTGCCGGGTCTTTCATGCATCGGTGCGCGATGCGGGCGCTTTGCAGAACTGGCAGGCGCATTTTTCCGACTGGCGGGATGCGAGCCTCGCGCCCGATCCCGCATTGACGGTGGAGCGGGCGGAACAATCCCATGGGCACGCCCACCGGGTCCGCCCGCTTGTCGGCCTGTGCGTCACTCATCCGGTCGTTCTCCATCGGCATGCAAGCGGCGATGCGCAGGCCATTCCCCTTGCGTCGGTCGAAAGCTATCGGAGCCTGTCCGGGCAGCTTTTGAACGCGGGCTGCGATGTGGTGCTCTTCACCAATGGCGCGCTGGAGGATCAGGCTTTTCTGGAGCGGGTCCGGCTTGACCTTCCCGAGACCGACGGGCGCATGACGGGGCGGTGCGGTGTTGTCGCGCGGCCATCATCTCCCGACGAACTGATTGCCCTTATCGGCAGTCTCGACGGGCTCGTGGCTCATCGGCTGCATGCCTGCATCACGGCCTATGCACTGCGCATTCCTGCCGTGGGGCTTGGATGGGATCAGAAGGTGAAGGGCTTCTTCCGGCTCACCGCCCGTGAACCCTTCTTCGTTTCAGCGCACCAAGAAGATGAAGCAGCCATCGCGAAGCGCGTGCTGGCGGCGCTGGAACAGGGGATTGACCCAGAAACGCACCGTCTTTGCGTTGCCGGAGCACGGGGAGCGATCCTCAGACTCACGCGCGACATGAAAATGCCAGCGCCCGCCGCGGATCGCGCTTCAGCGTGATGCTTCGCTGTAAATCGGCGTGCGAATTGGTCAATCCGGCCCTCAATCGAAGAAATAATCATTATTCGGTGAAATTGGGGCTGGCTGACATATTTGTGATTAGGGCAGAATACCATGTTAATTAGAGACTTATCCGCGTGTCTCCTGATCGTGGGGCGGGGTCTGCGACTGCGAAAGCAGTTTTATGGAACCGGGTTTACGAACAGGGCGTTTAGTTCGTGGTTAGAAGCCACATGACTGCCTCTGGTCGACATGCCGGTCAGCCTGGTGGCCAGAAGTGGCGCAAAGAGCGGGGAAGTATGCGGGCTCGGGGCTCCGATAATTATAGAGAAATACTGCACTACCTGGAGGCTGAGACGGCGCGGGGCCTGTTTGGAATGGGCGCTGGCAAGGCAAACGGCTCGGCTCTGCGAAAGCGTCTTTACGCGAGTGGCGACACGATTGCCGATATGGATGGGCAAAAGCGCGCCGTTCTTCTGGTCATTTCGGGCTGGGTGGCAAACGGGAAGGAGCTGGAAGACGGCTCCAGAACCGTGGTCGATTTCTCGCTGACCGGTGACGTGATCACCGTGGGATCAACCGAGTGGTCGCGCGAGGAGGTGCGGGCGCTGACATCGGTGACGCTGTTCGAATTTCCCGGTGCGATCTACGAAAACCTTTCCACCTATCCCCGGCATGTGCGCGAGTTCGTTCTCAAGGGAATGGCCCGGCGGTACGCACGTGCGGCCGAGCATTTCGTCAATATCAGCCGCCGTGGCGCATTCGAGCGGGTGGCGCATCTTCTGCTCGAGCTGTCCTTCAGAGTCGGCCTCTATGAGGGGCAGGGAGCCAGTTCCTTCGCCTGTCCGCTAACCCAGGTCGATCTGGGCGATGCGCTCGGCCTTTCGGTGGTTCACGTCAATCGCGTTCTGCGCAAACTGCGCGAGGGCGGGTACGTCTCCTTCCGGGGCGGGGTGGTGACGTTTCAGAACCGCGCCGGCCTGATCACGGCCAGCGGCTTCGATGATGCCTATCTGGCTCTTTCCGATGCGGATGCCGCGCCTGTGGATAACTGACCCCTCGGGCACTCACGGAAGGGGTATTCGCGCGGCTCCCATAATCGTGATTGCCGCAATGCGAAGCGCATTTGATATAATCAGTATTAGACTTCAGATGTATGCGCGGTATGCCCTGTGCGGAGCGCAGTGGTTATGAAATGAAGAGAACCAAATTCGCGAGTGGCGCGAATTTATCATCTGATTGCAACTTTAAGTATCTATTTTGCAAGTATAATCATTTTGAATGATTCTTTAAATGCATTGATCCATGTTAATGCAAATTATCCCCAATTGTGAGGATAATAAATCTCCAAGTGATAGTCCTGATGGAAGCCTCTTGGGGAGGTTTCATTCTGCCGATAGTTCATCGGCGGGGCGGGCGGGGTGTGCAAACAATAAATATAGCGCTTTTCCGATGTCACTGGGGCTTGGTTTGAGTGAGTGTTGGGGAGCATTTGAAATGGAACAGGCAAAGGTAGGACATAGCAGTGATTTACATGGGATCATGAATGCGTCCGGCGGTGCACTTGCGGCATCGTCACGAAAGGACTGGGACGCAGCGGACAAGGACGCTGATCGCGAACTTGTTCTTTTGATCGATCCCCGGGTGCTGGACCGGGAATGCCTGGCCCGCAGCCTGGAAACACAAAATCCTTCTCTTGAAATTGTTGCAGTCGGTTCTTCGGAAGAATGGCACAAGGCCTCCGGAGGACGTCATCCCGAGGCCGTTCTCCTGATTGTCGGGAGCCGCAAGATTTCCGAACAGGGGATCTGCGCGGAAATTCATGACCTGGCCGAGGAATTCGAAGAACAGCCGGTGATCGTGATCGCCGATACGGATGATCTGGGACAGATCCTCAAGGCGCTGGAAGCCGGCGCGAAAGGCTATATCCCGAGCAATGTCGGGGTCGATGTCGCCGCCGAGGCGATCCTTCTGGCCCGGGCAGGCGGTGTGTTCGTGCCGGCGAGCGGTGTGCTCGCCATGCGCGATGTCATCAACTCGAACAGCAGTCGTGTTGTCGGGCTTGGCAATCTGTTCACCGCCCGCGAAGCCGAAGTGGCGGAAGCGCTCCGGCGCGGCAAGGCGAACAAGATCATCGCCTATGAACTTCAGCTCTGCGAGAGCACCGTGAAGGTGCACATTCGCAACATCATGAAGAAGCTGAACGCGACCAACAGAACCGAGGTCGCTTACAAAATTCGCGAGATGCAGGCCTGACGGAGTGTACGCTCGTTTGATGACAGACTGGGGCTGACCGCGAGGTCAGCCTTTTTGTTTGTTTTGGTCCGGTTTGGCGGAAAACGATTCAAAATCAGCGCATTTCAGGCCATTTCTGAATCGTTTTCTGAAATTCACGCAGCGTCTGCATTCGCCCGTTCAGGGAAGAGTTTGGCGAGCCCTTCGGGCGAGGCGTCGGCAATGCCGCGCTCGGTTATCAGGCCGGTGACAAGCCGCGCCGGCGTCACGTCGAAGGCCGGGTTGCCGGCGGGCGTCGCGTCCGGCGAAATGCGCACCTGGCGCACCTGGCCGCTCTCGTCCTTGCCCCACACCAGCGAAACCTCGTCGCCCGAGCGTTCTTCAATGGGGATCTCCTTCACCCCGTCGCGCACGGTCCAGTCGATGGTGGGCGAGGGCAGCGCGACATAGAAGGGGACGCCATTGTCGCTTGCCGCCAGCGCTTTCAGATAAGTGCCGATCTTGTTGCACACATCGCCATCGGCGGTGGTGCGGTCGGTGCCGACGATCACCATGTCGACCATGCCATGCTGCATCAGATGTCCGCCGGCATTGTCCACCACCAGCGTGTGCGGCACGCCGTGGCCGGCCATCTCCCAGGCGGTGAGCTGGGCGCCCTGATTGCGCGGGCGCGTTTCATCCACATAGACATGCACCGGAATGCCTTCTTCCACCGCGTGGTAGATGGGCGAGGTGGCGGTGCCGAAATCGACGGTGGCGAGCCAGCCGGCATTGCAGTGAGTGAGGATGTTGACCGTTTCGCCGGGCTTCTTGCGCGTGGCGATTTCGCGAATGATTTCCAGTCCGTGACGGCCGATGCTGCGGTTGAGCTCGACATCCTCGTCGGCGATCTCGGCAGCGCGTTTGTAGGCGGCCTCGGCGCGTTCGCTCGCGGGCAGTTTGCCCAGAAGGCCGCGCATCTCGTCCAGCGCCCAGCGCAGGTTGATGGCCGTGGGCCGCGTTTCGTGCAGCGTTTCCCAGACCGCATCAAGGGCCGCGTCGGATGCGTCTTCGCGCATGCGCAGGGCGACGCCATAGGCGGCGGTGACGCCGATCAGCGGTGCGCCGCGCACCCACATGTCGCGGATCGCGGTGGCGATGCCGTCAACGGTGCTGACGGTTTCCACGCGCAGCTCATGGGGTAGCCAGCGCTGGTCGATGAGATCGACGGACCAGCCATCCTCGTTCACCCAGATGGTGCGGTAGTGCTTGTCTGCGACCTTCATGACAGTTTCCCCTGGTCCAGTGCCTCGGCCAGCCGATCAAGCTCGGCAAGCGATTGAATTCTGTTGCGGTTGACGACGATGTGCCGGCCGAATTTGAGCGCTGCCGTCTCGCAGGAGGCGCGCAGATCTTCATCGGCGATGTCCTCGAAATCGGCATTGTGGGCAAGGCCCAGAATGCGGCGGTGCATCTCGATGCCGGCAAAGCCCAGCATGTCGGTCCACAGATCGTGGATGACATGGTTGAGCGCCTGTTCGGCGGCGAGCCCATCCTCCTGATCTTCATAAAGGGCGGCCTGATAAAGCATGCCGCCGCGTTCCGTGCGCCAGAGATGGGCGAACTCGTCGCGGAACGTGTTCCATGTCTCGTCGATGACGCGCAGGAGATAGGTGCGCATGGAGGCGCGGTTGCCATTCTGCTCGTGCCCGCGCTGCGAGAAATAGGCCATCCAGTAATTGGCGATCAGCATGCCCACGTCGAAGGCCATGGGACCATAGAAGGCGAATTCCGGATCGATGATGCGCGTGTCGTCGGGTGTCACCATGACGGAGCCGGAATGCAGGTCGCCATGCACCATGGTTTCCGCCCGCGAGGCGAAGGCGTGCTTCATGCGCTGGGCCTCGACCTTCAGGTCGCGGTCGGCACGAAGCTCTTTCACCACCGCGTCGAGGCCCGGCGTGTGCCGGTTCATCGGCGCTTCGAAATAGGGATCGGAGAAAACGAGGTTTTCGGTGATGTCGCAGAGTTCGACATTGTCGGAGAAGAGCGCGAGATCGGCCTTGCGTTCCGATGCCTTCATGGAAAGGTCAGAGCCGCGGAACAGGGTGCGGGCCATGAACAGGCCGAGATCCCGGCCGATCTTCGGCAGCTCCTGGCCTTCGATGAGGGCGCGGCGCAGGATGATGTGCGGCGACAGGAACTCCATGGCGATCAGCGCCTGCGTCTCATCGAAGTAATGGACGGCGGGCACGGTGCCGGGCGCACGCTGCTCCTGGCGGGTGAGTGCGTGATACTCGAAGAAGGAGCGTTTCAGAGGCAGGGGCCAGCTGTCGCCGACGAGCCGCACATAGGGAAGCGCCTGCTTGATGATGAGCGTTTCGCTGCCGCCCTCGACGATGAAGACGAGATTGAGATTTCCGTCGCCCACCTCGCGGACCTTCCAGTCAGCAGGCACTCCGCCAAGCCGATTGGCGATATCCGGGATGCTGCCCAGGCGCGCCGGCAGGGTTTCCACCGTCAGGGCCTCAAAGGCGTTCTCTTTCATGTCTCTGTCTCCTCCCGTTCGCGCCGGCGCGCGCAAATCATGACGTTCGCTCCTCATCCGCCCGCCATCGCCTTCTCCCGCACACGGGCGAGAAGGGCGATGGTCTTCCTGTTTGCACCACCGGTTCTGACGTCACGCTACCAAGGCTCTGTCATTTGTCAATCATGTTGACAAATGCTTGTTACCTGTTAGCGTCACCTTGGGAGGAGAGCATGGGCGACATCGCGATTTTTCGCATAGCCGGCCTGACCAAGGCGTTCGGACCCAACGCCGTGTTGCGTGGAGTGGGGCTCGACCTGCGCGCTGGCGAGGTAACGGTTCTGATGGGCGCCAACGGCGCCGGCAAGTCGACGCTCGTCAAGATCATGAGCGGCGTTCACCGCGCCGACCGTGGCGTGATGATGCTGGGCGACAGGCCCTTCTCTCCTGCCACCCCGGCAGAAGCGATGCGCGCCGGCGTGGTGACGGTGCATCAAAACATCAATGACGGTGTGGTGGGCGCGCTCGACGTGGCCAGCAATCTGGTGCTCGACCGGCTGAATGGCGCGGGCCGCGGCTTTTTCTTCAATCCACGAAAGGTGCGGCGCGAGGCGCGCGAGGTGGCCGAGCGCATGGGGCTCGGGATCGACCTCAGCGCCGAGGTGACCGACCTGCCGCTCGCCGACCGCCAGATGGTGGCCATTGCGCGCGCCATGGCGCATGAACCGCAGGTGATGATCCTCGACGAGCCCACCTCTTCGCTTTCAAGCAATGAGGCAGAACGGCTCTTTGAGCTGATCGACCGGCTCAGGGCGCGCGGCGTCGCCATTCTCTACATTTCACACCGCATGTCGGATATCCGGCGTCTGGCCGACCGGATTGTCAGCCTGCGTGACGGGGCCATTGTCGGGCAGTTCGATGAAAAGCCGCTCGACTATGAGGGCGCGGTCAATGCGATGCTGGGCCAGAATCTCGGCCTGCACAGCATTGATGCGCGCGCTGCCGGCGCGCCGGTTTTCTCGGTCCGCGATCTGCGCATCGCACCGGGCGCAAAGCCGCTTTCCATGGAACTGGGCGCGGGCGAGGTGGTGGCGGTAACGGGGCTTGTGGGCGTCGGCAAGACCCGGCTTGCCGAAACGCTGTTCGGCATTCATGCGCCGCTTGCCGGCTCCATGCAGCTCGATGGCAGGGCCTATGTGCCCAGAACGCCGGCCAGCGCGATCAGGGACGGCGTGTTTCTTGTCGCCAAGGACCGCGCCTCCACCGGCATCGTGCCGGAATTCAACATCTACGAGAATATGAGCCTGCCGTTTCTGCCGCGCTTCTCGAACATAAGCGTGACGCGGCGGCGGGCCGAACGGCAGACCGCGCGCGAGCAGATTGCGGACCTCAAGATCGTGTGCCGCTCCGAGCGCGACGATCTGGCGACCCTTTCGGGCGGCAACCAGCAAAAGGTGACGGTGGCGCGCTGGCTGACACAGCCCTCGCGGCTTCTGATCCTGGACGAGCCGTTTCAGGGCGTGGACATTGCCGCGCGCCATGACATTGCGGCCAAGCTGCGCGAAAGCGCCCGCGACCGCGCAACACTGGTCTTTCTGACCGAACTGGACGAGGCGCTGGAGACGGCGGACCGTATCCTCGTCATGTCCGAAAACACGATTGTCGGCGAGCATCGCAATGCCGACGTGGATATGGACCGGCTGCTGGCCGAAGTTGCCGGCCAGCGTCTGGAACCCGCAGGGAGCGTTTAGAGAATGGACAGCCGTACGGCGGACAAGACCCCGGTTGAAACCCCGGCTGAGGCGCTGGCGCAGCCGAAAGACGGCCGCTCGCTGCGTGAGCTGGCAATCCGCTATGGCTTTCTGAGCCTTCTGGTGGGGCTGATCATCTTCTTCTCGCTTGCGACGCGCGGCTTCACCTCGCCGCAGGCGGCGGTCTTCATCCTGCAATCGGTTTCGATCACCGGCATTCTGGCGCTCGGCGTGACGGCGACGCTGGTGGTGGGCGGCTTCGACCTTTCCATCGGCTCCATCGCCACAAGCTCCATGATGGCGGCGGCCTATGTGATGGTGGTGCTGGAGCAGAACGCACTGGTGGCGGTTCTGGTGTGTCTCGCGATCGGCGCGCTGGTCGGGCTGATCAATGGTTTGATCATCTGTTACATGCGCGTGCCCGATCTTCTGGCGACGCTCGGCATGATGTTCCTGCTGATCGGTCTGCAGCGCATTCCGACCGAAGGGCGCTCCATCGCCACCGGCATGACGCTGCCCGATGGCTCGACCGCCGAGGGCACGTTCAGCCAGGCCTTTCTGGCGCTGGGGCGGCACCGGTTCGATCTGTTTATCGAAAACCTCGTGCCGGCCTCGGTGGTGGTGCTGATCGTGCTGGCGATCCTGATCTGGTTCTTCCTCGAATACACGCGGTTTGGCCGCATGATGTATGCGGTGGGATCGAATGCGCGCGCTGCGGAGTTTGCCGGCGCGCCGGTCAAGGCTTACCGCATCTGGGCCTATGTGATCTCGGGCGTCTTCGCCTCCATCGGCGGCATTCTTCTGGCCGCGCGCCTTGGGCGCGGCGACATCGCATCGGGCAACAATCTGCTTCTGGATGCAGTGGCGGCGGCGCTGATCGGTTTTGCGGTGCTGGGTGCAGCCAAGCCGAATGCGTTCGGCACGGCCATCGGGGCGCTGTTCGTGGGCGTGCTCCTGCAGGGGCTCACCATGATGAACGTGCCGTATTACACGCAGGATTTCGTCAAGGGCGCGGTGCTCGTCATCGCTCTGATCTTCACCTTTGCGCTGCTTGGGAGGAATGCCCGGTAGCGCCGTTCAAAAGCAAACAGGCAGTGGAGGAGAAAGAGTATGGAAATTTCACGCAGACTTCTGGGCAAGATGGCCGTGGCGCTGGCCGGCGCGACCATGCTTCTGCCGGCAGCCGCCGGCGCACAGGACAAGCCCGCGCCGTTCGACAATCCGGGTGATGTGGAGATTGCGCTGGTGCGCTATCTTTCCACGGGCGACTTCTTCCAGGCCTATCTTTCGGGCGTGGAAAAGCAGTCCGAGGCGCTGGGTGTGAACCTGCGCGTGCTCGACAGCCGCCAGGACGCCGCCCTTCAGGCTGACATGGTGGATCAGGCGATTGCGCTTGGTGTTGATGGCATCATCATCCAGCACGGCCTGACCGAATCCATGAAGGAAGCCGCCCAGCGCGCCGTCGATGCGGGCATCAAGGTCGTGGCCTTCGACGTGAATGTCGAAAATGATGCGATCCCGCAGATCGAGCAGTCCGACCGGGATCTGGCGCGTCTGGCGCTTGAGCAGGCCGTTGCCGACAATGGCGAAGCGTGGAAGGCTGGCTATGTCTATGTGGCCGGCATTGCACCGCTCGACCGCCGCGACGAGACCTGGCGCGAATTCAAGGAAAAATATCCGGGCATCGAGGAAGTGGCGCAGTTCGGCACGCTCGACAATCCGATCGCCAACTCGGTCGCCAACCAGGCGCGCTCGGTGGTGACGGCAAACCCGGACATCCAGGTCATGTTCGCGCCCTATGACGAGTTCGCCAAGGGCGTGAAGATCGCCGTGGACGAGGCCGGCCTTTCCGATGGCATCAAGATCTATTCGGCTGACGTTTCGACGGCCGACATTTCGGCCATGCGTGAGCCGGGCAGCGCCTGGGTTGCGACTGCCGCCACGAACCCTGCTGTTGTGGGCGAGGTTTCGGTGCGCGCGCTCGCCATGCTTCTGGCCGGCGAGGAGCCGGGCAAGAGCGTCATCGTTCCGCCGACGCTGATCACGCAGCAGGCGCTCAACGACGGCGACATCAAGAACATGGACGATCTGTCGGCGAAGATGCCACAGTTTGCCCATGCCGATGTGGCGGTGCCGGACTGGATGCCGCTGCCTGCGCGCGACTGAGGCAGTGCGTGGGGTGGAATGGAAAGGGCGGCTTGCGGGCCGCCCTTTTTGTTTTGTCGTTCAGGCATGGATACCCGGCTCGGGGGCGGGCATGACGAACGGGGGAGGGAGGATGCAAATCTTCGGTATCCGCGATTGACGCCACCACTTTTGCCATTCGTCACCCTCGGGCTCTGACCCGAGGGGCCATGCCGGAACGGCCAAAGCCCGTATGCCGGCGTCCTTATCGCAGGGCGGCTGCGATGTTGCGCGCCTTTTCCTCCGCCCTTCGACGAACTCAGGATGAGGGAAGGGCAGGAGGACGTATGGCGGCTTGAAGTGTGCGGGAATGTTTTGTGATGACACCGCGACGAAAGCCCTCATCCTGCGCTTGTCGAAGGGCGAGGGCGGGATGGCGGGTGCGATCTTGTGAGCGTTGGCGCTCGCCCCTCATCCGCCTGCCGGCACCTTCTCCCCGCTGGCGGGGAGAAGGAGAGCGCGGCTGTTGGGTCACCCTTTTTGTTTTGCCGTTCAGGCATGGATACCCGGCTCGGGGGCGGGCATGACGAACGGGGGAGGGAGGATGCAGATCGTCGGCATCCGCGATTGACGCCACCACTCCTGCCATTCGTCACCCTCGGGCTTTGACCCGAGGGGCCATGCCGGAACGGCCAATGCCCGTATGTCGGCGTCCTTACGGCAGGACGGGTGCGATCTTGTGAGCGTTGGCGCTCGCCCCTCATCCGCCTGCCGGCACCTTCTCCCCGCTGGCGGGGAGAAGGAGAGCGCAGCTGTTGGGTCACCCTTTTTGTTTTGCCGTTCAGGCATGGATACCCGGCTCGGGGGGCGGGCATGACGAACGGGGGAGGGAGGATGCAGATCGTCGGTATCCGCGATTGACGCCACCACTCCTGCCATTCGTCATCCTCGGGCTTTGACCCGAGGGGCCATGCCGGAACGGCCAATGCCCGTATGCCGGCGTCCTTACCGCAGGGCGGCTGCGATGTTGCCGCCGTCGACGGTGGTGACGTCGGCGGTGGTGCGTTCGGCGAGGGCGTGGTTCAGGAAAGCCTGCGCCACGTCTTCGGCGCGCACTTCAAGGCCGAGAAGATTGCCGCCCATATAGTCCCTCTCCGAGACGCCGCGCGCGGTGGAGCGGTTGGCGATCATCTCGTTGGTGAGGAGGCCGGAGCGGATGCGGTCGGCGTTGACCGCGTTGGAACGCACGCCGATGGAGCCGTAATCCAGCGCATATTGCCGCGAAAGGAACAGCGTCGCCGCCTTGGGCAGGCCGTAAGCGCCGAAATTCGCTCCCGGATTGACCGCCTGCTTGGAGGCGTTGAAGAGCAGCACGCCGCCGGTGCCCTGCTGTTTGAAGAGACGCACCGCGTTCTGCGCCACGCTCTGATGGGCGAAGAAGTTGAGCTCAAAGCTCTGGCGCAGCGTGGCGTCTTCCAGCTCACCGATCTTGCCTTCCCAGGCCGCACCCGCGTTGGAGACCACGATGTCGACGCCGCCGAACACATCACGCGCCCTGTCGAAGGCGGCGCGCACGGCGGTCGCGTCGGTCACGTCCGCGCCGATGCCGATTGCGCCATTGCCGATGGATTTGGCCACATCCCCGGCCCTGTCGGCATGCATGTCGACGACGACCACATGCGCGCCCTGCGAGGCAAACAGCTTCGCCGTGGCTGCGCCGATTGCACCGGCGCCGCCGGTTACCAGCGTGACCTGGCCGGACAACGGTTTGGGCTTGTTGGACGCGAGCTTGGCCTGTTCGAGAGACCAGTATTCAAGCTCGAAGAGGTCGGAGAGCGCCAGCGGATGGAAGGAGCCGATGGCCTCGGCGCCAGTGACGGCTTCCACCAGCATTTCGCCCACATCGGCGGCGATCTTCGCTTCCTTCATGCTGCGGCCATGGCCGATGAGACCGAGACCGCGCACCAGCGTCAGGCGCGGCATTGTGTCGAGCATGGTGCGCTCCACATCGTCGGCGGCGTTGTTGGTCTCGAAATAGTCCTTGTAGCGGTCCGAGAACGCGGCGACCTTTTCGCGGATGATCTTGCCATAGGCGTCGAGCTTGCCGGCCTCGGGGGCGGGCAGAACCATGGGGCCGGTCTTGATGCGGATAGACAGATCGGGCGTGGAGACGCCGCGGGTGGCGAGCTCTTCGGCGGTGTCGGCGTTCACATAGTCGAGGATCTTTGGCGAGGTGCGGAAGTCGCAGACCATGCGGCCATATTTGCCTTCGCCCTCATCGATGGCGATTGCGCCACGCAGGTAGGGCATGATCTGCGACGGGGTGGCGAGTTCCTTCGGCAGCACCACCGGGTTGAACGGCGTCTTGCCGTGCCCGGCGACGTAATCCTCGGCCATGGTGACGAACTCGATCATGAGATCGTAGGCCGTCTTGGCGTCCTCGGCGAAGGTGAAGATGCCGTGCTTGTCGAGGATAAGGCCCTCGACGGACGGGTTTGCGTCATAGATGTCGGCGGCTTCCTTGGCGAGGTCGAAGCCCGGCTTGATGTAGGGCACAAAGCCCATCCGGTCGCCGAAGACCTTCTTGCAGAGCGCTTCGGAATCTTCCTGGTCAACCAGTGCGAGGATCGCGGTGGAATGGGTGTGGTCGACGAATTTGTGCGGCAGGAAGGCGTGCAGAAGCGTTTCGATGGACGGGTTGGGAGAACCCGGATCGATGAGGTTTGCACGCTGCATCGCCACCATGTCTTCATCCGACAGGGAGGGCAGTTCGCGGGCGGCCAGAAGCGCGTCCATCTTCACGGCAGGCAGGCCCTGTGGCTCGATCACGCCCATGTCCCAGCCGCTGCCCTTGACGCACAGAACATCATATTCGCGGCCCAGAATGTCGGTGGCGCGGCTTTTCAGCGAGGTGTTGCCGCCGCCATGCAGCACGAGGCGTGGCTCGCCGCCCAGAAGACGGGTCGTGTAGACGCGCAGCGCCAGGTCGCGTGCGACGCCCTTCTGCGCATAGTGCTCGACAAGCTTTTCGGCTTCGCTGTCTTTCCAGAGGTTCTGCATGTCTGTCCTGTACGTGTCTTGAAGGGTTGCGCTTGCCGGCGTCAATCAGGCTGGCTTTGATCAGGCCAGCGTGGGTTCACTGGCGGTGTGGTGTTTCAGAAGCTTCGTCGCCATGGATGACGTGGTCACCAGATGGGTGAAGAAACGGCCGGCGATGGCGGCCTGCAGGGGCTCGAACTTCTCGTCCTCCTGCACCACCATGAGCCGCCGGGGAATGGCGCGGATGGCGTCGAAATCGGCAGAGATCATGCGCCGGTTGTAATCGCAGTCGAGCAGGGTGCCGTCGGCGGTGATGATCTGCCCGGCAATGACGCCGGTCGCGCCCATTGTTTTCAGCCGTTCAAGCTCTTCAAGGCTGAGCGCGCCGCATTTGATGACATGGCTGTCGGCGTCCAGCGCGCCGACCGTGAAGAGCGCCATGTCGCAGGCGCTGATCCCGTCGAGCTGTTCGCGGATGACCGGCTCCTCGCGCAGGGCGCGCGCCAGCTCTTCGGTGCTGAGCACCAGCGGGGCGTAGAAATTCAGACCCTTGGCGTTCAGCCGGCGGGCAATCTCCATGGTGCACTGGTCGGGACGGTAGGCATAGGGCGAGCCGAGATTGCCGCACATCTCCACCACCGTGACGCCCTCACGGTCGGCGTAGCTCATTGCATCGGCGATGTCGTACACGGTGCGGCCCCAGGCAACGCAGACCTGGTTACCATTCTCGACCATCTCCAGAAACACATTGGCGGCAAGCGTGGGGATCTCTGAAGGAGGAGAGGGCGAAAGCGCATCTTCGCCGACGAGCCAGACGGTCTCAAGCCCGAACGCGTCTTCCATCTGGCGGGCAAGACGCTCGCCGCTGAAGAGATGCGTGGAGGTGGAGATGTTGACGATGCCGGCTTCGCGCGCCTTGCGCAGATAAAGCGCCACGGACGCGCGCGAAATGTTCAGCCGCTGCGCAACCTCGTCCTGACGCAGGCCGTGCGTGTAATAAAGCCAGGCGGCCTTGTGTATGATCTGTTCTGCCGGACGATAAGCCATTCCGCGCCTCCTTTCGACATTATTCATGGTGATTGACAAAAGTCAATTCGTCGCCGGGAAGAAGCGCGAACCATGGGGAAGCGGGTCTTGTAGTCATGACGGGCAGGCATGACGGATCGGGTGATCCGGACAAGAGAAAGGCCGGGATGCATGTGCATCCCGGCCTTTGCAGATTTTAAGGGGCAGCGCGGGGCGCTGCCAGTCAGATCAGTAACCCTGCGGGCAGCGCGCTTCGTAGCGGCGACCATACTCGTCGCGGTAGACGCAGACGTTTCTGTTTTCCTGCGAACGACCGACCAGAGCGCCGGCCACGGTGCCGACTGCGCCGCCGATGAGTGCGCCTTCAACCTTGTTGCCGGAAGCGAGCGCGCCGATGGCTGCGCCGCTGGCGCCACCGAAGGCTGCGCCCTGCTGGGTGGGGGTGCAGGCCGCAACGCCCAGAAGCAGCGCCGGAACGATAAGCAGTGACTTTTTCATAAAACCTCTCCAACTCTTTTCTTGATCATAAGCTTCGAAAGCCAATTTGGTTCCGCTTGAAGCTGTCTGATATAACAATGTCCCTATCGCCGTATACCATGCACATGAAATCCGGCAAAACTCGGTATCACAAGCATAGTTTGTGACGATTTAAATCCTAATTCTGTGAATTCCCCCGTTCAAACGGAGGTGGTTCCGAAGGCGAAGCAGGCATTTGGGCGAGAATCACCCCTTTTGTTGAACTTGCCGTGTTCCGCTAGCCGACTATTTGACTGATTCTGGTCTCAATCCACACCGTTGAGGTCGCATACAGACCATGTGCGATGGCGCTTTTGGGCCAAGTTTTCTCCTGTGGAGGAGCGCTCCGGTGGTGGGCGGCCATACTGTCGTTTGCTTCCAGCCCTCGGACAGAGATGGAGTGAAACATGTCAAATCAAGTCATTGAGGAGGACCACGGACTCGAGCCGGGGCAAGACAATGTCCGTCTGCTTGGTCTTGATGTTCACAATCCCGTATTTTTCATTTCCGCCGTGCTGATCGTCGCATTTGTGATCGTCACGCTGATTTTTCGCGATATCGCCGGCGACGCGCTTGGCGGTCTCAGGGTCTGGCTGACCTCGACCTTTGACTGGGTCTTCATGCTGTCGGCCAATCTGTTTGTTCTGTTCTGCATTGTGGTGGCGTTGACGCCGCTCGGAAAGGTCAGGCTGGGCGGCAAGGACGCCGTGCCCGAATATTCCTATTCCGGCTGGTTCGCGATGCTGTTTGCCGCTGGCATGGGCATTGGCCTGATGTTCTTCGGCGTGCTTGAGCCGATGTATCATTTCAACAATCCGCCGCTCGGCCTCACCCCGCCGGTTGTGGACGGACAGCTGGTTGCGGAAGCGGTTCCGGCCGCCCGCGAAATGGGCATGGCGGCGACCATCTTCCACTGGGGGCTTCACCCCTGGGCGATCTACGCGGTTCTGGCGCTTTCGCTTTCGCTTGCCGCCTACAACAAGGGCCTGCCGCTCTCCATTCGCTCGGCCTTCTTCCCGATCCTCGGGGAGCGCGTGCGCGGCTGGGCGGGGCATCTGATCGACATCATGGCGGTGTTCGCCACGCTGTTCGGTCTGGCCACATCGCTGGGGTTCGGTGCGTCGCAGGCGCTGGCCGGCCTCAACGAGCTTTACGGCGTTCCCAACACCGACACGGTGAAGGTGCTGCTCATCATGTGCATCACCGGCGTGGCGCTGATTTCCGTGGTGGCGGGTCTCGATGCGGGCGTGAAGCGCCTCTCCGAGATCAACATGGTGCTCGCCATCCTTCTTCTGGGCTTCGTCATCATCTTCGGGCCGACGCTGGCGATCATCACCGGTTTTTTCTCCAACACGTGGTCCTATGTGAAGGAGCTGCCGCAGCTTTCGAACTGGATCGGCCGTGAAGACACCGGCTTCATGCATGGCTGGACCACGTTCTACTGGGCGTGGTGGATTTCCTGGTCACCCTTTGTGGGCATGTTCATCGCCCGCGTTTCGAAGGGGCGCACGGTGCGTGAGTTCATCGTCTGCGTGCTCATCATTCCGACGCTGGTTTCGATCCTCTGGATGACCACGTTCGGCGGTACGGCCATGAACCAGTTTCTTGCAGAAGGCTATACGGGCGTTCAGCAGACGGTGGTGGACTATGTGCCGGAGCTTTCGCTGTTCGCGATGCTGGCGGATCTGCCGCTGGCCAGCATCAGCTCGCTGATCGGCATCATTCTGGTGATCGTCTTCTTCGTAACGTCTTCGGATTCGGGCTCGCTGGTGATCGACACGATCACTGCCGGTGGCAAGATCGACGCGCCGGTGGCGCAGCGTGTCTTCTGGGCGCTGTTTGAAGGGCTCGTGGCGATCGTGCTGTTGCTCGGCGGCGGGCTGGCCGCGCTTCAGGCCGGTGCGATTGCGACGGGATTCCCGTTCGCGATCCTGCTCGTGGTCATGCTTTATGCGACCTACAAGGCGCTGATGAGCGAGCGGGCGGCCGGGAACTAAATTTCGGTCTTCGCCTTAAGAGAAGGCCCCGGCGCCAAGCGCCGGGGCCTTTTTGTCCTGCAATCAGGTGCCGCCCTGCGCTGGCGGGGCTTCGGCCTTTTGGGTGGCCGCCAGATAATCGCGGTAGCTCACGCATTTCACGTCATCCATGCCGCAGACGTCACCGGCAAAACGCTCTAGCGCATCCCAGTACGCGCCGTCATTCATGAGGGTGAAGTGGAAGCCGAGCTGAAGGGGCGTGCGGCGTCCATCATACTCTTTCCTGAAGGACGCCATGAATGCATCATGGGTGCGCTTCTCGAAGGCCGGGGCCGCCTCGGGCTTCTCCTTGCCGCCGGAATGGCGGACATAAAGATTGTAGTCCATGGCGATGACCTGCCTCTCGCGTGGCCCTTCCGGGATCAGCGGAAGCGAAAAGCGCACGACGCCGCCACGCGCTTTCGGCAGGGCAGGCCCGCGCGACACGGTGCTGGCGTCATAGGCAAAACCCTTTTGAGCGAGAGTCTGGAACAGGCCCTTGTTGGTGGAGAGGTAGGGCGCGCGGAAGCCGTGGATTTCGTTGCGGGCGAAATCCTGCCACTCTTTCGGCTCGCCTTCGATCTCGTTGAGCTTCCAGGCATTGGCGACGATATTGCTGAACTCGTCGAACTCCTGGCCCCAGTCGGCTGCGTTCCAGTCCTTGCCGTCGAAATGCCCGCAGCCATGGCTGGCAATTTCATGACCCTCGGAGCGGGCGGTCCAGATCTGGCCGAGCCGGCCCTCGACATCCTCACGGCTGTAACCGCTACCCACATTCGAGCGCCCGCGTGACATGCCCGGCGCCTGATAGGCTTTGCGGGTCTCCGGCGAGAGCAGGTAGACGCAGGAGAGGAAATAGGTAAAGCGCGCGCCGGTCTTTTCGGCGATTGCGCGGCTGCGCTGCCACTGCTCCAGATGGAGCGCGCCATCGAACGAAATGATTACATATTGCGGCCTGGCGGTCTGAGGCTTGTCAGTCGGTGCGGCATCGTTGGCGAAACAAGAGCTTGTCAGCGCCAGCGCGGACGCCCCGGCGCAGAGTAATTTGAGCATGATCTCAATATCCAGAATGCAAAGTCGACGCAGCGGTAGCGAACAAATATGGCCGAGTTTGGAAGGCAAAGACCTGTTGAAACAAGACGCCATGAAAAGGCCGGAAATCAACAGAATGAGGTGGAATCGCGCTCGCCCCCTTCCATGGCGACAAATTTAGTCTAAAAAGCCCGAAACCGGGAACATTGCGGGACATCCCGCTAAACATGGGTCGCATATGTCCGACGACAGTTTTATTCGCGAAGTCAACGAAGAGCTCCGCCAGGATCAGTTCAAGTCGCTGTGGCGTCGATTTGGCCCGGTCGCCATTGGTGCGGCCGTGTTGCTCGTGGTCGCTACCGCCGGCTATGTGGGCTATGAGCGCTGGACCTCTTCGCAGGCCAATGCATCGGGTGACGCGTTCTCGCAGGCGCTTGATCTGGCGCGTCAGGGTGAAACCGCAGAGGCGCTGGCCGCATTCGAGGAACTCGAGGGAAGCGGCTATGGCTCCTATCCGCTTCTGGCACGCATGCGCGCAGCCACGGTTCTGTCGGCTGACGGCGACGCCGATGGTGCGGTCGCCGCATTCGACGAGATTGCCGCCGACAAGTCGGTGACCGACGTCATTGCCGATACGGCAAGGCTGCGGGCCGGCCTGATTCTGGTTGACCATGGTTCCTATGCGGATGTTGCAGCCCGCGTCGAGACGCTGACGGCCGATGGCAACGCGCTGCGCCACACGGCGCGCGAGGCGCTCGGTCTGGCAGCCTGGAAGGAAGGCAAGCGCGACGACGCGCTGACGCTTTTCCAGCAGATCTCGGGCGATGCAGCCGCGCCGCGCAACACGCGTCAGCGCGCCGAAATGATGGTGGAACTGATTCTCGGCTCAGGCCCGGCTGAATAGCCGTAACCGGTGTAACTCTATGGCTTTCAAGCTTGCAATCATCGGCCGACCCAATGTCGGCAAGTCGACGCTGTTCAACCGGCTCGCCGGGCGTCGTCTGGCCATTGTCGATGACACGCCCGGCGTCACGCGCGACCGGCGTTCGCATCCCGCGCGCCTGCAGGATCTTCGTTTTGAGGTGATCGATACGGCGGGGCTGGAGAGCGCCGCCGCGCCGACGCTGGAAGGGCGCATGCGCGTTCAGACGGAGCAGGCGATCGAGGAAGCAGACATTGCGCTGTTCATGATCGATGCGCGCGTCGGCGTGATGCCGGACGATGCGACCTTCGCCAATCTTCTGCGCCGCCGCGGCAAACCGGTGGTGCTGGTCGCCAACAAGATGGACGTGAATGCCGCCCGCAGCGGTGTTCTCGATTCCTGGGAACTCGGGCTTGGCGATCCGGTCGAGATTTCGGCGGAGCATGGTCTGGGCATGTCCGACCTGCGCGACGCCATCGTTGAGGGCCTTGGCGAAGACGTGGCGCTGGCTGAAGAGCCGGAAGACATCATCGTCACGACGGACGAAATTGCGGTCGGCGAGGACATCGAGCCCGATTCGGAAGAGGAGGCGCATTACGATACCTCCAAGCCGCTGCGGATCGCCATTGTTGGCCGACCCAATGTGGGCAAGTCGACGCTCATCAACGCACTTCTGGGCGAAGATCGCATGCTGACGGGGCCGGAAGCCGGCATCACGCGCGATTCGATCTCTGTCGACTGGCAGTGGCGCGACCGCAAGATCAAGCTGTTCGATACGGCAGGCATGCGCCGCAAGGCGCGCGTGCAGGAAAAGCTGGAAAAGCTCTCCGTCGCCGATGGGCTGCGGGCCGTGCGCTTCGCCGAAGTGGTGATCGTGGTGTTCGATGCGACCATTCCCTTTGAGAAGCAGGATCTGCAGATCGCCGACCTGATCATGCGTGAGGGCCGTGCGCCGGTCATCGCGTTCAACAAGTGGGACCTGATCGAGGACCGGCAGGAAACGCTGGCCGAACTGCGCGAAAAGACCGAGCGGCTGTTGCCGCAGGTGCGCGGGCTTCAGGCCGTGCCGATCTCGGCAGAGACGGGGCGTGGCTTCGACAAGCTGATGGAAGCCGTCGAGAAGACGCACCGCACCTGGAACAGCCGCATTTCCACCGGCCGGCTCAACCGCTGGCTCGAGGGCGCGACCACGCAGCACCCGCCGCCGGCCGTTGCAGGCCGCCGCCTGAAGGTGAAGTACATCACGCAGATCAAGACGCGTCCGCCGGGCTTTGTGGTCTCGTGCTCGCGTCCAGAGGCGATGCCGCAATCCTATGTGCGCTATCTGGTGAATGGTCTGCGCGAGACCTTCAACCTCCATGGCGTGCCGATCCGCATGGCGCTGCGCACCTCCGACAACCCCTATGCGGGGCGGGCGAAGAAGCGTCGCTGAGAGCGGTGTGACGCCACATCACAAGGTTTTTGAACGGGCTCTGCATGGCAGGGCCCGTTTTTTCTTGGCTGCCTGTGTCTGCCTGCGGGCACGCATTCGACCGCGTTAACCAGTGATCAAGGTTAACCAATTATGGTTTTTGCAATTGGGTCGAGTTGCGTAGCGGAGAGTGTGGGTGCTTCGTCGGACAGGAAATGTACCGCGTAAAGCGGATGGAGAATCACGTTCGCTTCTCGCGCCGGCAGTGGTGGCGCTGGGGTTCTGGATCGGCTTTCCGGGCGTGGTCGCACATCAGGACATAGCCGGGCTGGTTTCTGGAGAGGAGAGTGCGGCGCCGCGCTGGGCCGCCTATCTGGAGAAATCGGTAGCCGGTTCCATTCATCAGGCCGAGATGCCTTTCATTGACGGCGATCTGAAGACGGGCAGCATTTCCGGCTCGGGCATCGCTGCACCTGGCATTGGCGCGGTGGCGTTTCGCGGCAAGAAGGGTTTCACCGGCACGACGCCGGACGAGGCGCGCATCAACCGCGCCGACAAGACCGGCCGTCTGGTGCAGGTGATGCCGGTTCAGCCGCCGCGCCTGTTCGAGGCGGGTACGATTTTTGAGAAAACCAGCTTCCTTCTCGAGAAACCGAAGGCCGACCAGAAGCTGATGGCCTTCGTGAAGCCGGACATTCAGGGCGAAGAGGTGCGCATCGCCTCCGCCTTTTACATGAAGCGTGACAAGAGGGCCGATCCGGACATGCCGCGGGCGATTGCGGCGCTGGTCAACAATGACCGCGCCGACATTCTGGCGACCGCCTATGCGCCGCCGGAGCCGGACTATGCGAAGGCCTCGCCCTTCGCCAGCATTCTGCGTGAGGAAGAGCCGCAGGGCGGCCGCTTCATTCCGCCGGTCAGCGCCAAGGATCATCCATGGGCGCGCAGCCCGCTGCCTGCCGAAGTGTTTTCGGACCGCGAGCAGCAGTGTCTGGCTGCCGGCATCTATTTCGAGGCGCGCGGAGAATCGGTCGAGGGACAGGCCGCCGTTGCGCAGGTCATCTTGAACCGCGTGCGCAATCCCACCTATCCGAACAGCATTTGTGGCGTGGTCTATCAGAACGAGAAATGGCGCAATCGCTGCCAGTTTTCCTTCGCCTGCGACGGCATTCGTGACCGGGTGAAGAGCCCGGGCCACTTCAAGACCGCGCAGGACGTGGCGATGGCGACGACGGCCGGCAAGATCTGGCTGCCGGAGGTTGGCTCCTCCACCCATTACCACGCGACCTATGTGCACCCCCGCTGGGCGGGCGCGATGCAGCGCATGAAAAAGATCGGGCAGCACATTTTCTACCGCACTTATGGCGGCGGCTGGAACTGATCCGGCCTTTCAAACGGGGTCGCGCGGCGGGCGGAATTTACCGATGACCCGCCGCGATTCCCGTTCTCAGCGCGCCATTTGGCGCTGCGCGCATTGTCGCAGCAAAACATCGCATTGTTTTTGAATGCCTTTTCGCCTTTGTGAATGGCTGCAACAGCGGCTTGACTGGGGCGAGGGCGCTCACTATGTTGCGCGCGACTTTCAAGCGGATAGCCGCTGACCAGCAAACCCGGTACGGAGATTGCGGTGGCCAACAAGGATCAGCCGGACGAATTGGAACGCCGGCGCGCGGATCTGGAGAAGGCACTCGCAGAAAAACGGCCGGAATCGCGGGACGGCGACGAGGGGAAGACGAAGGGCGATATGGCGGGCGTCGGACAGGCGCTCAGACTATCCAGCGAGTTCATTGCCGGCGTTGGTGTCGGCGCTGCTCTTGGATGGGGCATCGACCATTTTGCCGGAACGTCGCCCTGGGGGCTTATCATTTTCCTGCTCCTCGGTTTTGGGGCAGGGGTTCTTAATGTCCTGCGTTCGTCAGGACAAATTGCTGAATTCGGGGTTCGCTCGTCGCAGAGCGGGCAGGATCCCGAGAAGAAGTGAACGGCGCAAGAGCGCCATTATAGAAGCGAGGGGGTCCAGGTGGCCAACGATCCGATCCATCAGTTCCAGATCTCCAAATGGATTCCGATTGAGGTCGGCGGACTGGATTTCTCCTTTACCAACTCCTCCGCCTTCATGGTTGCGACGGTGGTTGCCGCCGGCGCATTTCTCTTCCTGACGACCTCCAGCCGCGGCCTGGTGCCCGGCCGGCTGCAGTCGATCTCGGAGATGTCCTACGAATTCGTGGCGTCCATGTTGAGAGATTCGGCAGGATCGCACGGGATGCGGTTCTTCCCGTTCGTGTTCTCCATCTTCATGTTCGTCCTGATGGCCAACCTGCTTGGCCTGTTCCCATATTTCTTCACCGTGACCAGCCACATCATCGTCACCTTTGCGCTTGCGCTTCTGGTGATCGGTACCGTGGTCGTATACGGCTTCCTGAAACACGGTTTCGGCTTCCTCAAGCTGTTCGTGCCACAGGGGGTTCCCGCTGTTGTCGTTCCGCTGGTGGTGCTGATCGAGATTGTCTCGTTCCTTTCGCGCCCCGTCAGCCTTTCGGTTCGTCTGTTCGCCAACATGCTGGCCGGTCACATCACGCTCAAGGTATTCGCCGGCTTCGTCACTTCGTTGAGTGCGTTCGGCGTTGCCGGAGCCGCCGGTGCCGTGCTGCCGCTCATCATGACGGTTGCGATTACCGGCCTCGAGTTCCTCGTCGCCTTCATGCAGGCCTACGTCTTTGCCGTCCTGACCTGCATGTATCTGAACGACGCCGTCCATCCCGGCCACTGATCAAGAGGTTCCAACGACTGGCTTCGTTCCGGCCCTGAAAGGGCGGGTAGAGGAAAACAGGTTTCACCGGCGGTCTTCCGCCAAGTCTGAAGAAAACACGCAAATCCGCGATTACAAGGAGTTTCAAAATGGAAGTAGAAGCAGCAAAGGCTATTGGCGCCGGTATCGCCTGTCTCGGCATGGCTGGTGCAGCACTCGGCCTCGGCAACATCTTCGGCAGCTACCTCTCGGGCGCACTGCGCAACCCGTCGGCAGCAGACGGTCAGTTCGGCCGCCTGATCTTCGGCTTCGCCGTGACGGAAGCACTCGGCATCTTCTCGCTGCTCATCGCTCTGCTCCTCCTCTTCACCTAAGCGCGCCATTCGCGTGCGTGGCCGGCCGCTCAAGGGCGTCCGGCCGGTTTTAAGAGAGGTAGACAATGTTTGTGGCATCGGCATTCGCAGCCTCGGCGCAGGACGCCGCGGAAGCGACCCATTCGGAAACCGGCGTGGCGTCGGAAGGCGCTCACGAAGCTGGCTTCCCGCCCTTCGATTCGTCCACATTCCCGTCGCAGATTCTGTGGCTGGCGATCACTTTCGGGCTGTTCTACCTGTTCCTCAAGCGCGTTGTGCTGCCGCGTATCGGCGGCATTCTGGAAGTGCGGCGTGACCGCATTGCCCAGGACCTCGACCAGGCTGCGCGGATGAAGGAAGAGGCGGATCAGGCTGTTGCTGCCTATGAGCAGGAACTCGCCGACGCTCGCAAGAAAGCCAATGTCATCGGTCAGGAAGCCCGCGACGCCGCAAAGGTGGAAGCGGACGCCGAGCGTCAGCAGATCGAGAAGGATCTCGATGCCAAGCTCGCCAAAGCCGAGGAGCGCATTGCTTCGATCAAGGAAACGGCCATGAAGGACGTGGGCGCCATCGCTGAAGACACGGCGGCATCCATCGTTCAGGAACTGGTCGGCGGCCGGCTCGACACGACTGCAGCGAAAGCTGCCGTCAAGGCCGTCAAGCAGTAGGAGAAGGCCATGGACGCGACATTCTGGGCGTTTATTGCCCTGATCATCTTCCTGGGCGTTCTTGCCTACTTCAAGGTGCCGGGGATGATCAACGGCGCGCTCGACGGACGCGCCGAGCGCATCCGCAACGAGCTGGACGAAGCGCGCAAGCTGCGTGAAGACGCGCAGCAGCTGCTCGCCGAATACCAGCGCAAGCGGCAGGAAGCCGAGCAGGAGGCGCAGGACATCGTCAGTGCCGCCAAGCACGAGGCCGAGCTGATCGTCAAGGAAGCCAAGCAGAAGACGGACGAGTATGTCGCCCGCCGGACCGCTCTGGCCGAACAGAAGATCGAGCAGGCTGAAGTGGATGCGGTCAACGAAGTGCGCGCAAGCGCCGTCGATCTGGCCGTGGAAGCAGCTCGCGCCGTTCTGGCCGACAAGGTGGACGCCAAGACCAGTGGCGATCTCTTCAAGGCTTCGCTTCAGGACGTTAAGGCGAAGCTGAACTGATCGGCTTTTCCAGACGAAATCTCAAAAACGCCGCCGGTCTCCGGCGGCGTTTTTGTTTGTGCAGAATTCTGCAGGGCGGTGAAGGGCTTTCCGGTCGGGCAGTTGCGGGAAGCGGATGCCTTCACAAGCCGTGCGTTCTCATCGGCTTACAGGCAGTAAATGCATCACGCGGGCGCGGGCTCATAGGGCACGTCCAGAAGCGTACAGAGCTCGCTCAGGCATTCCTCGAAGGCTGGCTCCATGTCCGTATAGGCGAAGGCCATCTGCCCGAACACTTCCATGCACAGATGCCCATAGAGGCGGATCCAGCATTTTAGGAAAACATGCGCCGCGTCGGGCGGCAGGATGTTCCCGTTCTTCTCGCTGAAGGCGATGAGCTGCTCCACCTGAACGGGGGGCATGTCGTCGAGGTTCGGAATGGGGAAACGCTGCGTCTCCCATATCTCGGCAACCTGTTCGAGAAACACCTCTCCAAATGCACCGCAGCTTGCCGCGTCATCGTAGAGGGGCGCGGCGGCATCGCCCTTCGTCTCCACCGGGCTTGCAAACAGCCAACCGAACTCGGCCGAATGATCAAGCGCCCAGCGTCGCAGGGCGCGGCATGTGGCCCCGAGACGGCGTGCAGGCGTGTCGGCATGTGGCAGTGATGCGGCCTGGCGCATATGCGCCACCAGCTCGTTGAAGAACTCCCTGCGGAGCGCCTCGATGAGGGCCGCCTGGCTTGGATGGTAGCGGTAGAGGGCAGGGCCGCTCATGCCCATGCGGCGGGCGATCGCGTTGATGGTGACGGCAGCGCTGCCCTGCTCGACCAGCAGGGCGCGGGCGATGTCGTGAATCTCGCGGAATGTGGCGGCGCGCTGCATCTCCTTGCGGGTCAGCGTGGGGATATCGTCGGCAGGTTTCATATTGTCCGTTACAGATAATAGTTTTAGTTATAGTATCTAACTGAACTGAGATGCGCAAACGGAGATACGCATGACCGTGCTGGTGGCTGGACTGGTGCTTTTCCTCGCAATGCATTCGCTGCGGATCGTCGCGCCGGAGATGCGCGCCCGGGTGATGGCGGAGCGGGGCAAAAACGCCTGGCTGTTGCCCTATACGGCAGTATCGCTCGCAGGCTTTGCGCTCATCGTCTGGGGCTATGGGCTGGCGCGCATGGACCCGGGTTTGGTTTATGCGCCGCCGCTTGCGCTGCGGCATGTGGCGCTGCTCGTGCTTCTGCCGGTCTTTCCGTTGCTGATTGCCGCCTATGTGCCGAGCCGCATCAGGGCTGCCGTGGGGCATCCCATGCTGGTGGCGACCATCCTCTGGGCGCTGGCCCATCTGATGGCGAACGGCACGTTTGCCGATGTGATCCTGTTCGGCAGTTTCGCGCTGTGGGCGGTCATCGACTGGCGGTCGGCACGTGCGCGTCCCGCCAGTTCGTCTGCGAAGGTTCCCGCCGGGTGGGCCGGGGATGCAGTGGCGGTTTTAGGCGGGCTCGCGATCTACGGAATTTTTGTCGCCGGGCTCCATGAGTGGCTGATCGGCGTCTCGCCTCTCTGAGGAGGGCGAGGGCGCGTTCAGATCGCGCAGGGGCGCAAAGGTCATGCGGTGCAGGCGAAGCACTGCACCGTGCTCGGTGATCGCCGTGCGGTGCCGTTTGGTGCCATAACCCATATGGGCTTCGAACCCATATGGCGGGGCGATTTCGCTTGCCCGGCCCATCATGCGGTCGCGTGTGACCTTGGCGACGATGGAGGCTGCGGCGATGGACTGGCTGCGCTGATCGCCCTTGACGACGGCGCGCGCCGGGCAACAGAGGCCGGGCGGCACATCGCGCCCGTCTGCAAGGGCAAAGAGCGGTGTGACGCAGAGACCTGCGGTTGCGCGACGCATGGCCTCAAGGCTCGCACGCAGAATGTTGGTTTCGTCGATGCTGGTCGCGCAAAGAGAGGCGACGGACACGCTGACCGCCATGTCCAGAATGTTCTCATAGAGACGGTCGCGCGCCTCGGCGGAGAGACGCTTGGAATCGTCCAGCCCTTCGGGCAGCCGGTTGCCATCCAGAATGACGGCGGCGGCCACCACGGGACCGGCAAGCGGGCCGCGGCCGGCCTCATCCAGACCGGCGACAGGCGCCATGCCTTCGCGCATGAGTGCCGCTTCCATCTGGAAATCGGGACGAACGGGGAGGTCGAAGAGAGTGGGAGAATCGGAACGCGTACGAGCCATGGTGCGGCGATGCTCGCATCGGTTCCGATTCTCCGCAAGGTCTTCCCGGCGCAAGGGGCGGAAAAGCCGGGAAGCTTCCGTCGGCCCACGGGGATGCAAAGCCTGACGGGATTTCTGCGCCGCGCCGGAGCGCGGCGGTGTTCATGTGGAGAGGCGGGTCCGGTGGCGCTGGAGTGGACGCAAGGGAACCTAGAGAAGCATGAGCTGCTCGCCTCCCGGTGTGGGCGGGGTGAAGAGGTCACTCCTCAGCCGGCGCTTCTCCTGATTGAGGCCAAGCCGTTTGGCGGCGATCTCGAACCGGCGACCGATCTGCCAGGCATAGGGGCCGGCGCCTTTCATCCGCTTGCCCCACTGGGCGTCGTAATCCTTTCCGCCACGCATGGAGCGGATCAGCGAAACGACATGGCGATAACGATCGGGCGCATGGCGCAGCAGCCATTCCTTGAAGATGGGGCTCACCTCCAGCGGCAGGCGCAGGATGATGTAACCCGCCTCACGCGCGCCGGCGGTCGCTGCCGATTCCAGAATGCGCTCGATCTCGCAATCGGTGAGGCCGGGAATGACGGGGCCCATCATCACGGAGGTGGGGATGCCTGCCTCCGTCAGCGCGCGCACCGTTTCCAGCCGGCGCGACGGGGTGGCGGCACGCGGTTCCATGGTGCGCGCCAGCTTGCGGTCGAGCGTGGTGACGGAGAGTGCGACCTTGGCCAGCCCCTGCTCGGCCATGCGGGAGAGGATGTCCATGTCACGCATGACGAGCGCAGACTTGGTGACGATGCCGACCGGATGTTTGTGCGCCTCCAGCACTTCGAGAATCTCGCGCATGATGCGGTATTTCTTCTCGATGGGCTGGTAGGGGTCGGTGTTGGTGCCGATGGCGATGGTGCGCGGCTCATAGCCGGGCTTTGCGATCTCACGCTCCAGAAGGCGGGCGGCATCCGGCTTGGCAAACAGTTTTGCCTCGAAGTCGAGCCCGGCCGAAAGCCCCATATAGGCGTGGGTGGGACGTGCGAAGCAGTAGACGCAGCCATGCTCGCAGCCGCGATAGGGATTGATGGACCGGTCGAAGGAAATGTCCGGCGAGCTGTTGCGCGTGATGATGGTGCGCGGCTTTTCCACCTGCACTTCGGTCTTGAAGGGCGGCAGTTCCTCAATGGAACCCCAGCCATCATCGAAGACATGCCGCGACACCGGTTCGTAACGTCCCGACGGGTTGATGCCTGCGGCGCGACCGCGCCGGCGTTCGGCATCGATGCGGATGCCGGACCGGTCGATCACCGTGTTGGCCACCGCGGCGCCACCGCCATTGAAGGCGGCCGTATCTGCTCTGGTCATCTGTTCCATGGGTCACTCCATGCCTGGGCGATGTGGCCGGCTTTCTGGAACGCGGGAACTGGCGGAAAGCGGAATCAGCATCGCTGCCGATGAATCTATTCCTATCGAACAAATGAGAACAAAGCAAGAACTTTAATCGGGGAACGGAACAGCCCTGTTTATCCACAGGCGTCAGGAACCAGCATCCATGTGGATGCCAGCCTGGCCTGAAACAGGTTTTTGAAGAGGTGGGGTGCGGCTCAGGCGGACTTGCCGCCGCCGCGCTTCAGATGCTCGGCAAGTCGCGGCATGATTTCCACGAAATTGCAGGGCATGTGGCGGTAGTCGAACTGGTCCCTGAGGATGCCGTCCCAGGCATCGCGGCAGGCGCCCGTGGAGCCGGGCAGGGCGAAGACGAAGGTCTGGTCGATGAGGCCGGCGGTTGCGCGCGACTGGATGGTGGAGGTGCCGATCTTCTCAAAAGAGATGCGGTGGAAGACATGCGAAAAGCCATCCATGCGCTTGTCGAACAGCGGTTCGAGCGCTTCGGGCGTCACATCGCGACCGGTGAAACCGGTGCCGCCGGTGGTGATGACGGCATCGATGCCGGCATCGGCGCACCAGAGTTTGACGGCCATGCGGATGGCCTCGACATCGTCGGCAACGATTTTGCGGTCGGTGAGCGTGTGGCCCGCCTCCTCGATGCGTTCGGCAAGCGTCTGGCCGGAGCGGTCATCTTCGAGCCCGCGCGTGTCCGAGACGGTGAGAACGGCGAAGCGCACGGGGATGAATTCACGGGTGGGCGTGGTCAGCATCTGGCTGCTCCGCTGCAAGGGTTTCGGTTTCAAGGACGAACCATTCGGGATGTTCGCAGGCAAGGGCGCGCCGGGCGCGCGCTGCCGCATCCGCTGATGAGAAAATGCCGAAACAGGTGGCGCCAGAGCCCGACATGCGCGCGGTCAGCGCGCCGGCCCGCCTGAGAGCGCCAAGACCATCTTCGATCTGGGGCACGAGGCGGCGCGCCGGCATTTCCAGATCGTTGCGCGCGCCATCCAGCCAGCGGACGGCCGTTGCGGCGTCGGGCAGGTCCTCAAGGGCGGGAAGGGGAGCGTTGTCGCGCCGCTCAAGCGCTGAAAAGACTTCAGGCGTTGAGAGCGGAATGTTGGGGTTCACCAGAACGAGCGGCAGGGCGGGGAAGGCGGGGATCGTTTCCAGAGCCTCACCGATGCCGCGCGCGATGAGGGGTTTGGAGGCAAGGCACATGGGCACGTCCGCCCCAAGCCGGAGGCCCAGCCGGATGAGATCGGTCTCGTTTATGGCGAGGTCCCAGTGGCGGGCGAGCAGGCGCAGGGCCGCAGCCGCATCGGCGGAGCCGCCGCCAACGCCCGAGGCAACGGGCAGGTTCTTTTCCAGATGGAGCCGCACCGGCGCATGCGCATCGCCGCCGAAGGTCTCGCGCAGGAGGTCGCGGGCGCGGGTGACGAGATTGCCGGACCCGATGGGCACATGGGCGGCGTAATGGCCCGATACGAAGAAATCGTCTTCCGCGCCGTCTTCCACTTCCAGAAGATCGCCATCGCCGGTGAAGGCCACCAGCGTATCGAGCAGATGAAACCCGTCCGCGCGTCTTCCGACGACATGCAGTGCCAGATTCACCTTGGCGGGCGCGATCATGCTGCCGTGTGGGGACATGTGAGGGGCCGGTTCCTGACCTTGAAGATGGAGGGAGCACCGGACCGAAAACGTGGAAACCGGTTTTCAGTTATCCCGATGCTCTATCTGCATGAATGCTCTAGTCTTTGGGAACGCGATATTCGCCCGTCTTGGGATCGTATACCAGTGTTCCCATGCTGCCATTGGCCGCTTCCTTGCGGGCGCGGCGGGCTTTTGCGGTCACGCGTTCGGCCTCGCGGACGAATTTGCGATAGCCCACATAGGCCACAACGCCGACTGCGGCGAAGAAGATCAGTTGGGGCATTGTCGATCCTCCGGTTTCATGCCACCGAGTTTAGCGCATCCATTCGGACGCACAAAGGACGCTTTGATCCGGCGCGGCGCCGGGTCAAAGCCCGTAGCGACGCCACAGCGCCTGTTCCTCTGCTGCTTCCAGTAGACCGGAGGCTGCGTTGCCGGCAAAGGCCGCCCCGAGATCGGGCAGGCCGCCGGCGCTGCCGGCAATGCCAAGCTTGCGGCCGAACAGGCCACGCGGCTGGGTGATGAGGGCGAGTTTGGTCTTTTCGCCATAACGTTCCTTGAGCACCGAGCGCATGTCGCCGATGCCGTCCACAAGCCCCAGTTTCAGGGCGCTTTCGCCGGTCCAGAATGCGCCGGTGAAGAGATCGCCATCCTCGGCGAGCTTTGCGCCACGGCGTTCTTTCACCAGATTGATGAACGTGTCGTGGATTTCGAGCTGGAGCGATTTGAGGCGCTCCACGTCTTCCTTCTTCTCCGGCTGGAAGGGATCGAGGATCGCCTTGTTCTGGCCGGCCGTGTGCACGCGCCGCTCGACGCCGATCTTCTTAAGCATCTCCGGGAAGCCGAAACCGGCGGAGACGACACCGATGGAGCCGACGATGGAAGAGGGGTCGACGATGATCTCGTCGCCGGCAATGGCGATCATGTAGCCGCCGGAGGCCGCCACATCCTCAACAAAGACGAAGACCTTCTTGTTCTTCTCCGTCGCGAGATCGCGGATGCGGCGGAAGATCAGGCGGGACTGCACGGGCGAGCCGCCGGGCGAATTCAGCGAGATGGCGACGGCCGGCGCATCCGGCATGGAAAAGGCGCGCTCGATCACGGCGGCCGTGGTCGCCAGCGACAGATTCTGGCGAAAGGCGCTGCTCGACGGCATGATTGCGCCGGAAAGCCGGATCACGGGAATGGTGACCGTATTGCCGCGCAGGCTTTTGGGAAGAAGACGGCTGAAGAAGCGTCGCAAGGGCTCTGTTGCTCCGGATGACAGGGATTACAGCTCAAAAGCATGTAGGCATTTGCGCGGGCCGTGCAATGGCGAAGCGCGCTCAATCACCAAAAAGCGCCGCCCGGCCATTGGTCAGCGCCTCGGCGCGTTCGGTTACCTGGTCGTCGCGGTCGCGCAGGACAAGCGGCGGCTCCAGCGTGAGGCCGGCGCGGTTTCCCTTCCGGGCGCGAATCAAAATGCGGATCGCGGGGCTTTCGGCCCGACCATGCACCGGCACGATGCGCGCGCCGCCGAAACGGCCCTCCAGCGCGGCAAGAATTGCGGCCAGAGAGGCAGGGCGGGCGATCAGCGCCAGAAGCCCGCCGGGCGCGGTGATGGCGGCGGCGGTGCGCAGCCATGTCTCGAACAGATCGTCGGCCATCACATGCGCCGCCCGCTTCAGCGCATCGGGCGTGGCGCGGTCGCTGGCGCTGTTGAAAGGCGGGTTCATGACGACGCCGGAAAACGCATCGCGGCCAAGGCCTGCGGCTTCACGGGCCGTTCCGGTCAGCGTTACGTCGGCTTCGAGCACGGAGATACGGGTGGCAAGGGCGCTGTTTTGCGCAAGAGCGATGCTGCGGCGGGCGAAACCGGCCATTTCAGGCGCGTTTTCGACAAGGGTGATGCGCGTCTGCGGGCAGCGGGCGGCCACGGCAAAGCCGGCAGCGCCTGCGCCCGCGCCCAGATCGGCGACGGCACCGCTGAAACTGCCCGGAAGCGCGGACGCCACCAGCATCGCGTCCACACCGGCGCGATGGCCGCGCCGCACGGGCTGGACCAGACGGAAAGCGTCCCGATGGAAAGAATCGACGCTGCAGGCCGCGTCGGGAACCGTTTCAGTCATTGTCTCTGTCGCTGCTGCGCATCTCGTGTTCTATGCCCGCATCCTCAAGCAGCTGATGGGCCGCCTGACGATCTTCCTCGTCTATCAGGATGCGCTTTGGCAAGATGCCGAGCGACCCTTCCAGAATGCTCATGTTCTGGTCGGCGACGAAACAGGCAATGCCCGCATCGCGCAGCAGGCTCTGGACGAAGGAAATGACGACGGGATCGTTGGTGCGGACAAGCTCGAACATGCCGCGACGTTGACAGTTTGCGCCACGGCTGTAAACGACTTCGTGAATAACCGGGGTTACCCCGCGCGCATTCGCCGCTTGCTCCTCTGGGGCAGGGGGCACTAGATTGCGTTGAACGTTTATGAGTTCCGGCTAAGAAGTTCCGGCCCTGCCGCAATTGGAGGACCATCTGTGGGTGTAGTATTGAATCTTGACGGCAAGCGCGGCGCTGCCTCCGTCGCCAGCCTCATGGAGCTGACCGCCGACGAGATGGCGCGTGTAAACGAGCTGATTCTCTCCAAAGCGGGCTCGGATGTGGAACTCATCCCCGAACTTGCAAAGCACCTGATCGATTCCGGTGGCAAGCGCCTGCGTCCGATGGTGACGCTCGCCGCAGCCCAGATGTTCGGCTATTCGGGCGAGGGACATGTGAAGCTCGCCACCAGCGTCGAGTTCATGCACACGGCAACGCTTTTGCACGACGATGTGGTGGATGAAAGCGATCTGCGCCGTGGCCGCAAGACCGCGCGCATGATCTGGGGCAACCAGGCAAGCGTTCTGGTGGGCGACTTCCTGCTCGGTCAGGCGTTCCGCATGATGGTTGAAGTCGGCTCGCTTGAGGCACTCGACATCCTGTCGACCGCCGCTTCGGTGATTGCCGAGGGCGAGGTGCTGCAGCTCAGCGTCGCCAAGAACCTGGAGACCACCGAGGACGACTATCTCGCGGTCATCAAGGCGAAGACGGCGGCCCTGTTCTCGGCAGCGGCGGAAGTCGGCCCCGTGGTCGCAGGCGCGACCCGCAACGACCGCGCCGCATTACGCTCTTACGGCACCAATCTCGGCCTTGCCTTCCAGCTGGTCGACGATGCGCTGGATTATGGCGGCAAGAGCTCGGACCTCGGCAAGAATGTCGGCGACGACTTCCGCGAGGGCAAGGTGACCCTGCCGGTGATCCTGAGCTATCGCCGTGGCAGCCCCGAAGAGCGCGCATTCTGGAAGAGCGCCATCGAGGACAACCAGTGCGATGACGCGGCGCTGGAAAAGGCAATGACCCTGATGCAGAAACACGGTGCGATCGGCGATACGATCGGCCGGGCGCGCCATTTCGGCGAAATCGCCCGCGATGCGCTCGCTCCGCTGGAGAATACACCGCAGAAAGACGCGCTCCTTGACGTGATCGACTTCTGCATCAGCCGGGTGACCTAAAGTAATTCTTGACGTTGAAGCGCTTCCGCAAAAAGGCCATGCTTGTCTGCAAGACGGGAAGGGATTCCCTGCGTCTTCGCTTTGGCGGAGGAACAAGAGACGAGGGCAGCATGCAGCGGGACGGTAAATGAGAAAGCGCATCAACTCGAGACTGTTGGCAACGGTTGGTCTGGCGGGATTTCTCGCTCTTGCGCCCCAGGCGGGGTCTGCCAAGGAAGGCGGGGTGGACGATAACGATCTGATCTCGATCTCCTCCTTCTCCGGCGCGTTCCTTGCCGCCAGAGCGGCGGAAGCCGACAATGATCTCGACAGCGCCATCGATTATTACGAGCGCGCGCTTTCCTTCGAACCCGACAATCAGGTGATCCAGCAGAGCCTGCTTCTCTCACTGGTTTCGGAAGGCCGCTTCGAGGCGGCGCTTCCGCATATGCGTTCGCTTAAATCCGTGCCCGAGATCGAGCGCTTCTCGCGCCTCGGCCTTGCGGTGGATGCGCTGCGCAATGAAAAATACGAAGAGGCCGGAGACTGGCTGAAGCTGGTTCTGGAATCGGATCTCGATCGGCTGATCACCTCCATCATGTCTTCATGGAGCAAGGTGGGCGAAGGCAATTCCGACGAGGCGCTGAAGGCGCTGGACGAGCTGGAAGGGCCGGAGTGGTATCGTCTGTTCAGCACCTATCATGATGCGCTGATCAAGATGCAGAGCGGCATGAACGAGGAGGCGGAGAAGGCCTTCGACGCTCTGCTGAGCGACGTGGCGTCGGCATCCGCCGGCCCGGACACCTATATGCGCGCGGCTGAAACCTATGCCGCATGGCTCGCCTCGCGCGGCGAGAAGGAAAAGGCGCTCGCCGCGCTCGACAAGGGCGAGACCTATATTACGGGCCGCGCTGCGACGACCATTCTGCGTGAAAACATCGAGGCCGGCGAAGAGGTTGTCGTGCCGGTAGCCGATGCGCGCGCGGGTGCAGCCGAAATTCTCCTCAACATCGCGACCGCGCTCAACCGTGGCGGCGGCGAGCCCTTCGTGAAGCTCTATCTCAACTATGCGCTGGTGCTCACGCCCGACAATGACGACATTCTGATCCAGCTTGCTTCGCTCGCCGAGCAGCAGAGCGAGCCGGAAAAGGCCATCGCCTTCTATGAGCGGATCGGCGACGGGTCGCCCTGGCGGCGTCTTGCGGAACTGCAGACCGGTCTGAACCTGGCTGATCTCGACCGCCATGAAGAGGCGGAGACCTTCCTCAACACGGCAATCGAGCAGGATCCCGACGACATTCGCGCCTATCTGGCGCTGGGGCGCGTCTATGCGGTGCAGAAGGATTATGCATCGGCGGCGAAGGTCTATGACCGCGCGGTCGAGCGTGTCGAAGACCCGGAACGCGAGGACTGGAGCCTCTTCTACCAGCGCGGCATCGCCTATGAGCGGCTGAAAGAGTGGGAGAAGGCGGAGCCGAATTTCTTCAAGGCGCTGGAGCTTTATCCCGACCAGCCGCAGGTTCTGAACTATCTGGGCTATTCCTGGGTCGACATGAACATGAAGCTGGAAGAGGGGATGAAGCTCATCGAGCGCGCGGTCGAGCTGCGCCCCAATGATGGCTACATCGTCGATTCGCTTGGCTGGGCGCATTACCGGCTTGGCCGTTATGAAGAAGCGGCAAGCGAGCTGGAACGCGCGGTGGCGCTGCGGCCGGAAGATCCGGTGCTCAACGACCATCTGGGTGACGCCTACTGGCGCACGGGCCGCAAGCTCGAAGCCACCTATCAGTGGGCGCATGCGCGTGATCTCGATCCCGAGCCGGACCTGCTGGCCGAGGTGGAGAAGAAGCTCAAGGACGGTCTGCCAGAAGAAGACCGGAAGCGCCTTGCCGAGGTTTCACCGGTGGACGCGGTGAAAACCGACGAGAGCGCCACAGCCGAGGCTGCGCCTGCGCCTGAAACGGTGGAACCGGAAGCAGAGCCCGAGAGCGAGGCGAAGTCTCCCGAAACGCCGCAGAAGGCTGCGACGGGTGGTGCGATGTACACCATCAAGCCCGGTGAGACGCTCTGGTCCATCGCTGTCGACCAGCTTGGCGATGGCGAGCGGTTCCGTGACATTCTGGCGATCAATCCGGCGCTCAAGAGCAATCCCGACCTGCTCAGGGCAGGGCAGGAAATCCGGCTCCCGGAATGAGTTCGTGTCCTCCGCGCCTTGACGCTTGCCGGGGCGCGGAATAGGACGAGCCGGCATCCACCCCGGAGAAGCCCGGAATCCACCCGGAGAAGCATTGTGAACGCCCCCAGCACCGACCTGCCCAACACGCACCCCACGCGCTCGTTTCAGGGCCTCATTCTGACCCTGCACAATTACTGGGCCTCGCATGGCTGCGTCATTCTGCAGCCCTACGACATGGAAGTGGGCGCGGGCACGTTTCACCCGGCCACGACGCTGCGCTCGCTCGGCCCGAAGCCGTGGAACGCGGCCTATGTGCAGCCTTCGCGCCGCCCGGCGGATGGCCGCTATGGCGAAAACCCGAACCGGCTCCAGCACTATTATCAGTATCAGGTCATCCTGAAGCCGAACCCGTCCAACCTGCAGGAGCTCTATCTCGGCTCGCTGGAGGCCATCGGCCTCGACATGGCGACGCATGATGTGCGCTTCGTGGAAGACGACTGGGAAAGCCCGACGCTCGGCGCATGGGGGCTTGGCTGGGAGTGCTGGTGCGACGGTATGGAAGTGTCGCAGTTTACCTATTTCCAGCAGGTCTGCGGTATTGAATGCGCGCCCGTTGCCGGTGAGTTGACCTATGGTCTTGAGCGGCTGGCCATGTACGTGCAGGGCGTGGACAATGTCTACGACCTCAACTTCAACGGCCTGGAAGGCGACGCCAAGGTGACTTATGGCGACGTGTTCCTGCAGGCCGAGCAGGAATATTCGCGCTTCAACTTCGAATATGCCGACACGGACATTCTGTTCCAGCACTTCAAGGACGCGGAGGCCGAGTGCCGTGCGATCCTGGAGGCGGGTGCGCCGGCGGAAGCGGGCAATCTGCACAAATGCGTGTTCCCGGCCTATGATCAGTGCATCAAGGCGAGCCATGTGTTCAACCTGCTCGATGCGCGCGGCGTGATCTCCGTGACGGAGCGCCAGAGCTACATTCTGCGCGTGCGCGAGCTGGCCAAGGCCTGCGGTGAGGCCTTCCTGCTCACCGATGCCGGCGGCGCGGAGAAGGCAGCGGCCTGATCAATCTCCTTTGGCGAATGATGAAGCGGGGCGTATCATGGATGCGCCCCTTTTTCATTTGGGCCAACGGAGGAGATCATGACGCAGCATGGCCATTTCCACTGGAACGAACTGATGACCCGCGACGCGGAGAAGATGAAGAGCTTCTACGCGGATGCGGTGGGCTGGACCTTTGACGACATGGACATGGGCAACGGGCAGACCTACTGGATCGCCATGGTTGGCGAAACGCCGGTGGGTGGCATGTTCACCATGGCCGGTCCGGATTTCGACGGCGTTCCGGAATACTAGATGTCCTATCTCTCGGTGGATGACGTGGATGCCGCCCTTGAGAAAGCGAAGGCAGGCGGCGCATCGGTGATGCGCGAGCCCTTCGATGTGCCGGGTGTTGGCCGCATCGCCATTCTGCGCCAGCCGGGTGGCGCGGTGATTGGCTGGATGACGCCTGTTGACATGAGCTGAAGCACCGGTCCGGACAAAAGACCGTCAGGCGCGGCCGATCAGGCCTGCAAGATGCGCGGCATCGGCTGGAGCGGCCATGGCGCAGAGTTCCGTTTGCTGTGTCGAAAGGGTCTGCAGGGCGCGGCGTATGCCGGAGGGGCGTTCGCTGCTGCCGGGCACGGCCTGAATGGTCAGGCAGGCGCTGAGCGCGATTGAATGCAGGAGCGTTGAGGCGGTTGTCATTGTCTTCGTCCGGGGTGTGAACTGATGCAGGTCAGTCGCGCTGCGGCACGAAAAGGTTCATTCCCGGGTCGTGGCGGGTGACATTGGCGGGCGGAGTTGCTATTGCCGCACCCAATACAGTCCGCTTTTCAGAGATCCCAAATGCCCGATCTTCTTCTCGAACTCCGCTCCGAGGAAATTCCCGCCCGCATGCAGCGCAAGGCTGCCGGCGATCTGAAGAAGCTGGTGACAGACGGTCTCGTGGATGCCGGTCTCACCTATGAGGCGGCGACCGAATACTGGACGCCGCGCCGGCTGACGCTCGACATTCGCGGCGTGACCGCCCGCTCGAAGGATGTGCGCGAGGAGCGCAAGGGCCCGCGCACGGATGCGCCGGAAAAGGCGATCCAGGGCTTTCTGCGTGGCGCAGGGCTTTCCTCCATCGATGAGGCCGAGGTTCAGACCGATCCCAAGAAGGGCGATTTCTATGTCGCGGTGATCCAGAAGAAGGGCCGCGCGGCCGAAGAGATCGTCGCCGACATCATGCCGGGCATCATCCGCAATTTCCCGTGGCCGAAATCCATGCGCTGGGGGGCGGCTTCTGCAAAGCCCGGCAGCCTGCGCTGGGTGCGGCCGCTTCAGTCCATCCTGTGCACCTTCGGTCCGGAGACCGAGGAGCCGGTGGTGGTTGATTTCGAGATCGACGGCATTCGCGCCGGCAATGTGACCCATGGCCACCGCTTCCATGCGCCGGACGCCATCACGGTGCGCCGTTTCGAGGATTACGCGGAGAAGCTGGAAGCGGCGAAGGTCGTGCTCGATCCCGACCGCCGCAAGCGCATCATCCTCGACGACGCGCGCAATCTCGCTTTCGCCAACCGGCTTGAGCTGGTGGAAGACGAGGGGCTTCTGGAAGAGGTTTCGGGCCTCGTGGAATGGCCCGTGGTGCTGCTCGGCGAGTTCGAGGAAGACTATCTGACGATCCCGCCGGAGGTTATCCGGCTGACCATCCGCGCCAACCAGAAGTGCTTTGTCTGCCGCCCGCAGGGCGAGACGGACACGCTTTCCAACCGCTTCGTCATCACCTCGAACATCGAGGCGAAGGACGGCGGCAAGGAAATCGCCTATGGCAATGGCAAGGTGGTGCGTGCGCGCCTTTCCGATGCGCTCTATTTCTGGAAGACCGACCAGGCGGACCTGCCGGATCTCGGCAAGCTTGAGGCCTCGGCCAAGAAGTTCGGGCTTGATCTGGCAAAGCCGCTCGACCAGCGCATGGCGCGGCTCGACCATCTGGGCGTGACCTTCCACGCCAAGCTCGGCACGCAGGGCGAGCGCGTGGGGCGCATTGCGGCGCTGGCAAGTGAGCTTGCGCCGGTGGTGGGGGCCGATCCGGCAGAGGCCGTGCGCGCAGCGCATCTGGCCAAGGCCGATCTCCAGACCGAAGTTGTGGGCGAGTTCCCGGAGCTGCAGGGCTTCATGGGCCGCAAATATGCGGGCCTTCAGGGCGAGAGCGATGCGGTGGCGGCGGCCATCGAGGATCATTACAAGCCGCAGGGACCGAACGACGCCGTGCCGACCGATCCGGTCTCCGTCGCGGTGGCGCTGGCCGACAAGCTGGACGTGCTCACCGGCTTCTGGACCATCGACGAAAAGCCGACGGGCTCGAAGGATCCCTATGCGCTGCGCCGTGCGGCGCTGGGCGTGATCCGCATCATCATCGAGAACAAGGTCGATCTGTCGCTCATCGAGGCTGCGAACCCGGTCTGGCTGGAGCATTTCCGCACGCTTTACGGCCACGCGGCCAGCCAGTTCCTGGCGAAGGTCATGGAAATCGGCGGTCAGTTGAGCCCGGATTCCCTGAAGGTGATCCTGCAGCAGATCGCGGAAGACGAGCGGGCGAATGTGGAGCGCAATGCCGCGACATGGGCGGCGGGGCTGAACGACCGCGCCGACGATCTGCTCTCCTTCTTCCATGACCGGTTGAAGGTTTATCTGCGCGATCAGGGCGCGCGCTACGATCTGATCGACGCCGTGATTTCGGAAGACAGCGACGATCTGCTTCTGATCGTGCGCCGCGTGGAAGCACTGTCGGAATTCCTCGCCACCACCGACGGCGAAAACCTTCTGGCCGGTGCAAAGCGCGCGGCAAACATCGTCGCCGATGCGGAGAAGAAGGGCACGACCATCGCCGATACGGTGGATGCGGGCCTTTTTGCAACGGATGAGGAGCGGGCGCTGTTCGACAGTCTTGAAGAGCAGGAGCGCTTCGCCGGCGAGGCCATCGCGGAGAATGACTATGTGAAGGCGCTGTCCTTCCTTTCGGCGCTGCGCCAGCCGGTCGACGCCTTCCTTGACGGGGTGATGGTCAATGCGGATGACGAGGCCGTGCGGGCAAACCGCCTGGCGCTGCTCGCCCGCATTCGCAGTGCGACGGCCCAGGTGGCCGATTTCTCCCGGATCACCGGGTAAGAGGATCGCTGCGCCCCGTTCGGGCGTATGAGAGGTGATTGGACATGGGGCCGGGAAGCGGATTTCGCTTTCCGGCCCTGTTCTTTAGGGTCCTGACCCTAGGCGAAGACGTAAACCGCCAGCGCCACTGCCAGATAGGAGGCGAGGCCGGCCAGCGGCCCGAGCTTCTGCAGATAGGCGGGCGGGGGCGTGCCGGGCGAGGCGCGCTTCACGGCCACAAAGCCCAGAACTGCGACCACCAGAATGAAACCTGCTGCCAGAAGCTTTAGGACGAAGGCGGTGCTCATCAGTGCGCCGTCATACTGGACGAGCCACATCCACAGGCCGGTGAGCCACAGGAGCACGACGCCGATCAGCGTGATGAGGGTGAAGCGCGGTCGCAGCGCCAGAAGGCCCTGCGGCGGTGCGCCATCGGAGCGTTTGGCCTGAATGGCCACCATCATGCCCCCCATGCCGCCGGCAGCCCCCAGCATGAGGCCGAAAAAATGCAGGATTTTCATGAAGGTCAGCATGGGAAATTTCTCCGAACAATGTTGCGCGGAGGGTGCGTTGCGGCGCGCGCAAGGTCAAGCCGGGCTTAAAAACCCATCCTGACGGCCTGATGGCAGGAACTATTCGGGGCGGCCGAGGGGCTGACCGGAAGGCGGCGCTGCGGATGGAGGTGCTGCGGCAGGCCCGTTGTCTGCTTTTGTCCCGGCACGCCGTTTTGCCTTGTGCCGGCGCTCTGGCGCAGCGGGCGTGGCCTGTTCCGTCTTTCGAGGTGCGGAAGCAGCGCGCGGGGCAGCCGGACCGGTCTCGCCGCCGCGGATCACCCTTGGCAACTGGCGCGGTCTCTGCGGAATGGAAGACGTGGTTTCGCCTGTCGCCGGCCCAAGCGGCTGCGCGGGCGCGCCGATGTCGACCATGGAAGGGGAGAGGTGGTGGGGCGCTATCTCCGGCATGGCGCTCAGGGCAGGGCCGGGATAGGAGAGCGGTGGCGTATCCGGCGCGGGCTGCCGTTCTTCCAGCGCAAGCTCCTTGAGCGCGATGGTCGAATGCTGGTGCAGATGCTCTTCGGATTTCAGCTCAAGAAGGGATGAAGCGCGAACGCCGCCAGCCGCGACAAGCAGCATGGTGACAAGCAGTGGCTTCATGAGCCCTGATCGCATTCTTCTCCCCCAGTCATTGGCGGTTTATGGCGCGTATTTCATTTCGCCGGACCACTCAAACGCGAAATCCCTTAAGATTCAGCAAACTCGCTTGCCGGCGAACTTGCCCGCCATGGGCAGGCGCGATACTCAGCAGAGGGATTTTTATGAGGATCTGGTGCTTGGCTGATATCCTGCCGGAGAGTGAAGCCCTGTCGCGGGCGGTCGAATTGTTGCGTGAGGGAGCGGCCATCGCCATCCCCACGGAGACGGTTTACGGGCTGGCCGCCGACGCCACCAATGGCGAGGCGGTGGCGCGCATCTATGAAACCAAGGGGCGCCCGCAGTTCAATCCGCTGATCGCCCATGTGGCGGACATCGCGATGGCCGAGCGTATCGCCGATTTCAATCCGCTTGCGCGCAGGCTGGCCGATGCGTTCTGGCCGGGGCCGCTGACGCTCGTTCTGCCGCATCGCGCGGGATCGGGCATTCATCCACTGGTGACAGCGGGGCTCGACACGATTGCGCTGCGCTGCCCCAGAGGGTTCGGCGCGCGCGTGATTGCGGCGCTGGACCGGCCTGTCGCAGCTCCCAGCGCCAATTCATCCGGGCGCATCAGCGGCACCACGGCGCAGGCCGTTGCAGCCGATCTGGGCGCGCGCATTCCGCTGATCGTGGATGGCGGGCCGACCCCGGTGGGGCTTGAATCCACCATTGTGAAGGTTTCGGACGACGGGATTGCGCTGTTGCGGCCGGGCGGCATTGCGGCAGAAGAGATCGAACGCGTTGCCGGTCTTCCGCTCGCGCGCGGAGCAAAGGGCGTACAGGCTCCGGGCATGCTCGCATCGCATTATGCGCCGAGTGCGCATATGCGGCTCAATGTGGGGGAGGTAAAGCCGGGTGAGGCGCTTTTGGCCTTCGGTCCCCGGCGTGTGGCGGGCGCGGAAAAGGCGGTTGCGCTGCGCAATCTCTCCGAAAGTGGAGATTTGCGGGAAGCCGCGACCAATCTTTTCTCCCATCTTCTCGCGCTGGACAGTTCGGGCGCTGCCACAATCGCTGTGGAGCCGGTGCCCCTTGAAGGGCTGGGCGAAGCCATCAATGATCGCCTGGCGCGCGCTGCCGCGCCCCGTGATAGCTAATTTGAGACAGCCAATTCCTGAGGAATCCATCCATCCATGACCATCGATGCCGCACTGCTCGCCCGCTTTTCAGAAATCGTTGGTGAGCGCCATGCGCTGACCGCCCCGGACGAGATCGCGCCCTATGAGGAGGAGCCGCGCGGCCTTTTCGGAGGCAAGACGCCGCTTGTGCTGCGCCCGGGTTCTGTGAACGAGGTGAGCGCCATTCTGCGGCTGGCCAGCGAAACCGGCACGGCGGTGGTGCCGCAGGGCGGCAATACGGGGCTTGTGGGCGGCCAGATGCCCGATGGCGATGGCAATGAGATTGTGCTCTCGCTTTCGCGCCTCAATCAGATCCGCGAGATCGATTTGCAGTCCAACACGGCCACCGTGGAGGCGGGTGTGGTTTTGCAGGTGCTGCAGGAGGCCGTGGCGGAGAAGGATCGCCTGTTTCCGCTGTCGCTCGGCTCGCAGGGCTCCTGCCAGATCGGCGGCAATCTCTCGTCCAATGCAGGCGGTGTGGGCGCGCTCGCCTATGGCACGGCGCGCGACCTCTGCCTCGGCGTGGAAGTGGTGCTGCCGAGCGGCGAGGTGTTCGATGATCTGCGGAAGCTCAAGAAGGACAACACCGGCTACGATCTGAAAGACCTGTTTGTTGGCGGGGAGGGCACGCTCGGCGTCATCACTGCGGCGGTGGTGAAGCTCTTCCCCATGCCCAAGGGGCGGGAACTGGCCTGGGCGGCGCTGCCTTCGCCAGCCGATGCGCTGCGCTTTTTCGAGATGGCCAATGACCGCGCCGGCAACGGGCTCACGGCATTCGAACTCATCGAGCGCACGCCGCTGGCGTTCACGCTGGCGCATGTGCCCGGCGCTGTCGATCCGCTGGAGGAGGAGCATCCCTGGTATGTGATGATCGAGATTTCGTCCGGCCGCTCCGCCGACGACGCCAAGGAACTGATAGAAGAGATCCTGACCGTCGCCTTCGAGGAAGGGCTGGTGGTTGACGCGGCCATTGCCCAGAACGAAGGGCAGGCCAATGCTTTCCGCCATCTGCGTGAGTCCATGTCGGAGGCGCAGAAGCCCGAGGGCGGTTCCATCAAGCACGACATTTCGGTGCCGGTCTCGGACATTCCCGCATTCATCGAGCGGGCAGGGCCTGCCGCACAGAAGGTCGCACCGGGCTGCCGCGTGGTCTGTTTCGGCCATATGGGCGACGGCAATCTGCACTACAACATTTCGCAGCCGGAGGGCGGCGACAAGCAGGCCTATCTGGCGCTCTACCGCGAGATGAACGACGCCATCCACGCCATTGTACGCGATCTGAACGGTTCCTTCTCGGCCGAGCATGGCATCGGGCGCATGAAGCGCGACGAACTCGTCGCCACGCAGCCGGCCATCGCCACGGAGCTGATGCGCCGGGTGAAGGCAGCATTCGACCCGGCTGGCATCATGAACCCGCACAAGGTGATCTAGGGGGCGGGTAGACGAGAGCGGCCTGAGGGGTAGGCGCGGCTATCTGGCGGGTATTGCGGCAAGCATGCCTTCAAGGCCGCTTTCCTTCAGGGCGCTGGCGAGTGCGGTTTCGTAATCCGCCCTGGCCTCTTCGAGCCGCGCCTCTCCCTTTTCGGTGATGACGGAGAAGACGCCGCGCTTGTCGTCTGCACAGACGTCGCGAACCGTCAGGCCGGACCGCTCCATGCGCTCCACCATGCGCGAAATCGAACTCTGGTTCAGCTGAAGGTGGGTCGCCAGATCCTGCATGCGCAGTTCGCGATCCGGAGCCTTCGCCAGCGCCTGAAGCGCGCGGTATTCGGAAAGGCCAATGCCGTGCTTGCTCGTCAGCATGCGGGCGATATCGCTTTCCACAGTGCTGACGGTGTGGACCAGGCGGAGCCAGACATCGCTTGAACTGGGCATGGCTTGGTCTCCCGCGGGCGGTTTTCTGATGGTGAAGCAGATGTATGCGCATGCAAAGTCCGTTTCAAGCCGCTCTCCCGTCGATATGCGCTTCCCTTGGCTTTGGCGGGGCGTTTCGGGAAGCGAAGCGCCCGCGGCGGAGCGCGCCGCGGGGCTTTCGGACCGATGATCAGCCTGCGGCGGTCTGTTCGCCGGCAAATCTGGGACTGTCAGCGAGCTTGAGCCAGACCACGCCGCCGATGATGACGGCGAGCCAGCCGATCTGGCCGATCGTGAGCGGCTGGTCGAGAAGCAGGCTGCCGAAGGTTGCCGCGCCGACCGCGCCAATGCCGGCCCAGACCGCATAGCCGATGCCGACATCGATGGTCTTGAGAGCCGCGCTCAGAAAATAGAGCGTCAGCAGGAAGAAGATGATGGCAGCGATCGACCAGGACGGGACCGTGAAGGCCTGACTGCCGCCGACGCTGAGGGCGTAGCCGATCTCGAATGCGCCGGCCAGCAGCAGCATGATCCAGGCGCGGGCGTTGCCCGTGGTGTTGGTGTTGGTGGTCATGGGGAAGGTTCCTTGAGGCGATGGGCGGAGCGGCAGGCGCGCCAAACCGGCGAGTGAGGGAAGGACTCTCCGTTGCACTATGCTGCGCCGGTGAGGCGCAGGCCGACAACGCCGCCAATGACGAGGAGAATGCCAAAACCCTTCTTCCAGTCGAGCCGCTGGTTGAAGAAGAGTGCGCCGATCACGACGATGCCGACGCCGGCAACCGAGGTCCAGATCGCGTATCCCACGCCCACGTCGAAAGTGAGCAGGGCGAGGCCCAGGAAAAACGTGGCGATGGCGCCGCTGACGAGCGTGGCGGCGGTCCAGAATGGCTGGGTGAAGCCCTGCGCCCTGCCAGCCGATATGGCGACGGCGACTTCGAAGATGACGGCGATGCCGAGATATAACCAGTGCATGAGGGGTTTCCTTTCGAATTGAGCGGTTCGGGGCATGGCGGCGATGCGTGGGCTGGCTGTTTCTGGCAGTCGTGATTCCAGTTCAGGCAGGGCCGGGTGGTTGGTTTCCATCTAGTTGCATGTGCATACATATTGAATTGCACAGGTGATGTCAATTTATTTGCTTGCGCATGCAATTAAATCGTAAGCCGGCAGGCTTTCTGACGCAGCGTGAGGGCTCTGGCGGGCACTTGCGGGTGCCGAAACCCAATGCGCCACCCCTTGTCTTTCGGGCCTTTGGGCAATGCCGTTTACGTTCCGGTGACGGGACTTTCCAGACTGTTACACCCGGTTGGAAATCGCTAACCAATTGTAAGGTCAGCAAAATTTAACTGACTTTCTAAGCCTGCCGGTAACGAGCCATCGCTAGAGTGCATCCCATAACGAGGTCGAAAACGACCCGGTGAGAGAACCGGAAAACCGGCTCTCAGGAGTGACAGGAAGGCAAAGACATGAACGGTGGGCTTAAGCCAGTCTGGGCGGGCCGCGCGATGCGGCTCGACCCTTTTCATCTGCCGCAGGCGGTGAGCTATGCGTCGCATGATGCATTCGGTGAGGTGTCCTTCACCATCAATCAGCGTGGTGTGCGGATGCGGCGTCTGCTCAGCCAGAGCGGCCTGCCGGTGACCTTTGCGCTGCCGCCGCGCGCATTTCGTGGCGTGGCCGCCCGCGCCATGGAAGATGATTTCGGTGACGTGACCGTCACGCTCGAATTGCACCATTCCGATCCGATGCTGTGCGTGCCGCTTCTGGTGGCGGACGATCTGGACGATGTGGCCGCTGACTGGCGCGCCTGGTCCGAAGCGCTTGGCCTGCCCATGCTCATGATCGAGGATGATGGTCTTGCCCATGCGCTTGAAGAGAGCATTGGCGAAGTGAAGGCCGCGCCGCCGCAGGAGCGCCGTCAGGGCCGCCCGGTGCGTGCGCGCCGTCCGCGCTTTCTCGCCCGCCGCAAATGCGGAAGCCTCGGTGTGCGCGTGGTTGTCGGGGGCGACGAGATCATCGCCCGCGACTGAACCGCAGCCTTAGAAAACAGTCTTGGAAAGTAGTCTTAGAACTGTGGGCTGATGACGGCCCACAGGCTGCCGCCGATAAGGCCCAGGAAAATCAGCCAGCCAACCACATTGTTGGAACGGAAAAGCGCCAGGCACTGGTCCGGATTGTCGATGTCGATGACCCGGATCTGACGCGCCATATGCGCGCCGGCGGCGATCAGACCGGCGAGTGCTGGCATCGGCACTTCAGCGAGCGCAAAGGCGACGGCGAAGAACAGAAGCGCGCCGCCATAGAGCGCAATCAGCCATTGACGGGTCCTGTCGCCAAACAGGCGTGCGGTTGAACGCACGCCGACGATGGCGTCGTCTTCCTTGTCCTGATGCGCATAGATTGTGTCATAGCCGATCACCCAGAGGATGGAGCCGAAATAGAGCAGCACGGGCGCAAGCGTGAGGCTTTCGAAATCGGCTGCCCAGCCCATCAGCGCGCCCCAGGAAAAGGCAAGTCCCAGAAAGAGTTGCGGCCAGTCCGTGAATCTCTTTGCGAAGGGATAGATCGCCACGACCGCAAGCGAGGCAAAGCCCAGTGCGATGGCGAAGATGTTGAACTGGACAAGCACCAGAAGACCGACAAGCGCCTGCGCGATGAGGAAGGCCCAGGCCTGTTTGCGCGAGACCTGACCGGAAGGCAGGGGGCGCGAACGGGTGCGCTCGACCGCATCATCAATGCGCTGGTCAACGATGTCGTTATAGGTGCAGCCCGCGCCACGCATGGCGATCGCGCCGATGAGGAAAAGCCCCAGGTGCCAGAGCGAAGGCAGCACCTCTTCCAGAGGCGCGCCGGGCCGTGCATAGGCGGCTGCGGCCAGCGCGGCGGACCACCAGCAGGGCCACAGAAGCAATTGCCAGCCAATGGGGCGATCCCAGCGGGCAAGCTGCGCATAGGGCCACATGGCCTGCGGCATGACACGATAGACCCAGTGTCCGGAGGGGGCATCCGAGACGCGGCCCTGACCCTGACGGGACTGGATCTTTTCCATGACGCATTTTCCTTCTTGTTGTCTCCTTCAGGAGGGAGTGGCAAGGCCTGATGCGCGCGTCAAGCGTTTCTGTCGTGGGAAGTTGGCATCTGCGCCTTGATTTTCGCGGCAAAGAGCCATAGCCCGAAGCGACAATTGAACAAGTGGGGATGCGTGGCATGAATGTTCTCTTGATCGGATCCGGCGGCCGTGAGCACGCGCTCGCCTGGAAACTTGCGGCCTCCCCGGTTTTGACAAAGCTCTACGCAGCACCCGGCAATCCCGGCATGACGCAGGATGCCGAATGCGTTGCGCTCGACGTGTCGGACCATGACGCCGTCGTTGCGTTCTGCCGTGAAAAGGGCGTCGACCTAGTGGTGGTCGGCCCGGAAGCGCCGCTGGTGGCGGGGCTGGCCGATGCGCTGAACGCTGCGGACATTCGCGTGTTTGGCCCGAGCGCCGCCGCTGCCCGGCTTGAAGGCTCCAAGAGCTTCACCAAGGAACTGTGCGACCGCTACGGCATTCCCACCGCCGCCTATGGCCGCTTCGAGAACGCGCTGGCCGCGCGCGCCTATGTGCGCGAGCAGGGCGCGCCCATCGTCATCAAGGCCGACGGGCTTGCCGCGGGCAAGGGCGTGACCGTCGCGATGACGGAAGACGAGGCGATTGCGGCAATCGACGAGTGTTTCGACGGCAGCTTCGGCGAGGCTGGCGCTTCGGTCGTGGTGGAGGAGTTTCTGGAAGGCGAAGAGGCGAGCTTCTTCTGCCTGTGCGATGGCGCTGCGGCGCTGCCCTTCGGCACGGCGCAGGACCACAAGCGCGTGGGCGATGGCGACACCGGCCCGAACACCGGCGGCATGGGCGCCTATTCGCCGGCTCCGGTGCTGGACGAGGCCATTCTGGCGCGCACCATGGCCGAAATCGTCGAGCCGACGCTCAAGGGCATGGCGGAGATGGGCGCACCCTTCACCGGCGTTCTCTATGCGGGCCTGATGCTGACCAAGGACGGCCCCAAGCTCATCGAATACAATGTGCGTTTCGGCGATCCGGAATGCCAGGTGCTGATGATGCGCCTCAAGGAAGACCTTCTGGCGCTTCTCAATGCGGCGGTGGACGGTCAGCTCGCGCATGTCTCTGCCCGCTGGCGCGACGAGGCAGCGCTTACCGTGGTGCTGGCGGCCAACGGGTATCCGGCAAGCCCGGAAAAAGGCACGGCGATCCGCGGGCTGGAAACAGCGGCTGCGGACGAGAATGTCGAGATATTCCACGCCGGCACGGCGCTGAAGGACGGTGTTCTGGTGGCCAATGGCGGCCGCGTTCTCAATGTCACGGCGCTTGGCGCTTCAGTCACGGAAGCGCAGCAGAACGCCTATCGCGCGGTGGACCTGATCGACTGGCCGGAAGGTTTTTGCCGCCGCGACATCGGCTGGCGCGCCGTGGAGCGCGAAGGCTGAGGCGCTTCGAGGCTTGGCGCGGGCTTTCTCGCGCCGCCTAGTCCTCGAACTGATATTCCGTCTCGAAGGGATCGGGCGCGGGTTTGTCGGGCAGGGTGCCTTCGGCCGCGCGCTTCTTGTGGTGGGCTAGTGAGCATTCGATGGAGCAAAGAATACCGCGGTCGGTCCAGTAGGCCGGGCCGTTGTCGATGTCGCCCTGATGATAGGTGAAGCCCGGCATGCCGAGTGCCTTTCCGCATTCGATGCAGCGATGTTTTTCAGGTCTTGCAAGCATGGGGCGTTCCTTCCGTTGGCCGGTTTCTAACGCAGGGAGCCGAAAAGTGGAAACCGGTTTTCGATAACTTCGATGTGCCGTCGAACCTTTGGGGCGTCCTCTGCGCCGCGCGATGGCCGCATCGTGATCCGAGCCTGGTACCAGACGCTGCAAGCTTTCTAAGATTGACGTTTACGTAAAGAGAAAATATCAATCTTCCGCCAATGTATGATGGCGAGCGCTTTGCTGAACGGCTAGGGTCTCGCCGGACATCAGGAGGATTGCAGCATGTACCGAGCCCCTGTCGATGAAATCGCCTTCACCCTGAAACACGTCACCGGCTTTGCCGCTGACCTCGACAGCGGCCGGTTTGGCGATCTGTCGGAAGATCTGGTCGACGCCATCGTGGCGGAGGCAGGGCGCTTTGCAGCCGAAGAAATCGCGCCGCTGGCGCGGGTGGGCGACGAGCAGGGCGCGGTGCTGAAGGACGGGGCCGTCACCACGCCGCCGGGCTGGGCAGATCTCTATCGCCGTTGGTGCGAGGGTGGCTGGAACGGGCTTGCCGCGCCCGAGGAATTCGGCGGGCAGGCGCTGCCGACGCTTCTCTCGGTCGCCGCCTTCGAGATGTGGAATTCCGGCTCCATGGCCTTCGCCATCGGCCCGACGCTGACGGTCGGCGCAATCGAGGCGCTCGACAAGCATGCGACGCCCGAGCTGCAGCAAAAATATCTGGAAAAGCTCGTTTCCGGCGAATGGATGGGCACGATGAACCTGACGGAGCCGCAGGCCGGTTCCGACCTCAACGCGCTCAAGGCGCGGGCCGAGCCGGTGGGCGACGGCACTTATCGGATTTTTGGCCAGAAGATTTTCATCACCTATGGCGAGCACGATTTCACCGACAACATCGTGCATCTGGTTCTGGCGCGGCTGCCGGATGCGCCGGCGGGCACCAAGGGCATTTCGCTGTTTCTGGTGCCGAAATTCTTCGTCAATGATGACGGATCGCTCGGCGCGCGCAATGACGCCTTCTGCGCCTCCATGGAGCACAAGCTCGGCATCCACGCTTCGCCCACCTGCACCATGATCTATGGCGACGGCAAGTTCGGCGACACGCCGGGCGCTGTCGGCTGGCTGATCGGTGAGGAAAATCGCGGTCTGGCCTGCATGTTCACCATGATGAACAACGCCCGTCTGGCAGTCGGCATGCAGGGTGTGGGCATTGCCGAAACCGCCACGCAGAAAGCGCTGGCCTATGCGCAGGACCGTCGGCAGGGACGCGCCGCCGGTTTTAAGGGCGAAGGCATGAGCCCGATCGTGGCGCATCCCGACATCAAGCGCATGCTTTTGACCATGAAGGCGCAGACCCAGATGGCGCGCGCCATCACCTATTCCTGCGCCTACGCGATCGACCGGGCGCGGCTCGGTGAGGGCGATGAGGCAAAGGCATGGCAGGCGCGCGCGGATATCCTGACGCCCATGGCCAAGGCGTTCTCCACCGATGTGGGCGTGGATGTCGCCTCGCTTGGCGTGCAGGTGCATGGCGGCATGGGCTATGTGGAAGAGACGGGCGCTGCCGCGCTTTATCGCGACGCCCGCATCGCGCCGATCTATGAGGGCACCAACGGCATTCAGGCCATCGATCTCGTCATGCGCAAGCTGCCGCTTCAGGGGGGCGAGGCGATGGCGGCATTCTTAAACGAGCTGCGGGCCGACCATGCCGCACTCTCGGACGCATCGGGGCTTGGCGCAACGGCGGAAAGGCTGGGCCAGGCGCTGGATGATCTGGAGGAGACAACGGCGTATCTAACAACGGCTCTCTCCGAGGGGCGGGTGAACGAGGCGCTTTGCGGCGCAACGCCTTATCTGCGGCTTTTCTCGCTGGTTATCGGCGTTGCGCTGAACACGCGGGCGCTTGCCGCCGGCGACCGGCCCGACCACGCCGTTCTGGTGCGTTTCATGGCGGAAAACCTGCTCGTGGAGACGGCAACGCTCAGGCAGCAGGTGATCGGCGGCGCTGACAGTCTGGATGCGGCGGCTGACGCGCTGCTTTCGGCCTGAACGTTCCGGGAGGAGGAGAAACCATGAGCGAACATGTTCTGATCGAGCGGCGCGGTGCGGTGCAGGTGATCCGCCTGAACCGGCCTGAAAAGAAGAACGCCATCACCCGCGCCATGTATGCGGCGATGGCCGAGGCGCTGAAGCGCGGCGATGAGGATGCGGACGTGCGCTGCCACGTCATTCTGGGGCAGAAGGGCGCGTTTTCCGCCGGCAATGATCTGGCCGATTTTCTGGCCGTCGCCACGGGCGGCGAGGGTGGTCAGGAGGTCTATGATTTCCTTCTGGCGCTGGCAGGGGCGGCAAAGCCTCTGGTCTCCGGCGTCGATGGCGTTGCGGTGGGCATCGGCACGACGATCCACATGCATTGCGACCTGACCTTCGCGACGCCCGCGACCGTGTTCTCCACGCCCTTTGTCGATCTCGGTCTGGTGCCTGAAGCGGGCTCCAGCCTGCTCGCCCCGGCGATCATGGGGCAGCAGCGGGCGTTTGCCCTTCTGGCTCTGGGCGAGGGGTTGCCGGCAGCCGATGCTTGTGCTGCGGGGCTCATTCACAGGGTTGTGGGGGCAGAGGCTCTCGAAGAGGCGGTGTTTGCGGCTGCCGAGGCGCTTGTGGCAAAACCGCCGGAGGCGCTGAAGATTGCCCGCGATCTGCTGCGTGGTCCGCGCGACGACGTGATCGCGCGCATTCGCGAGGAGGCGGAGCATTTTCGTGCGCGCCTCAAATCGGATGAGGCGCGCGCCGCCTTCATGGCCTTCATGAGCCGCAAGGCGTCCTGAGGCTTACGGGTAGAGCCGTTTCGTCTGCCACGCGCCCTGATCGTTGCGGGTGAACACCACGCGGTCATGCAGGCGGAACGGACGGTCGTGCCAGAACTCGATCTGGCTCGGCACGATGCGGAAGCCCGACCAGTGCGCCGGGCGCGGGATTGCGCCCACGGCATATTTGGCGGTGTATTCGGCAACCGCCTTTTCCAGCGCAAAGCGGCTTTCCAGCGGTCGCGACTGTTTTGATGCCCATGCGCCGATGCGGCTTCCGCGCGGCCGCGACGCGTAATACTCGTCCGCCTCCGCGTCGCTCACCTGCTCCACCGGTCCGCGAATGCGCACCTGACGGCGCAGGCTCTTCCAGTGAAAGCACATGGCCGCCTTTTCCGCGCTCAGGATTTCACCGCCCTTGGCGCTCTCGAAATTCGTGTAGAAGACGAAGCCGCGCTCATCGAACCCTTTCAGTAGCACCATGCGCACATTTGGCATTCCATCGGGATCGACGGTCGCCAGCGCCAGCGCATTGGGATCGTTGGGTTCGGATTTCGTGGCGTCCTCGAGCCATTCGGCAAAGAGCCGAAAAGGCTCGCTGCGTTCGGTGAAGTCACCGGATTTTAACGTCTCGTCAATCATACTGGCTGCCTGGTTCGCGTTATCTACGGGGAGAATGCCGATTGTCGGGGGCAAAGCAAGCGCCAGTTCGGGGCAAGGCCTTGGCTCTGCATGTTCTGCAGCGCTGTGTCGCGCCTGCAGCGGTGATTCTTCTGGCCGGGTGCAGTGTCTCGGCGCTTGATCCTGGAGGGCAGGACGTGGACCGTTCGGTTGTGACGGGTTCCATTGCGCCGGTGCCGATGCCGGAAAACTTCATGTCTCAATCCGTGAAGCCTGCACCGCTACCGACAGGGACGGACGCCATGCTGCACGCCATGGTCGGCGGCATGGGCGCCAGTCTCGACGGCGCGCCGCCTCTTTCCTGGGACGATCCGGAAAATGATGTGCGCGGCGTTGTCACCGCCATTTTCGATGACGAGACCGGCACCTGCCGCCGCTTCGTGACCTCGCGTGAAAGTTTCGATGGCGTCGGACTTTATCGCGGGACGGTCTGTCCAACGCCCGAGTTCGGATGGCAGATACAGGCGTTCGAAGCGGTTTAGCGGCTGTTTCGGGCGCGGGGTCTGGAATTTCTTCCTAGCCAGACGCATATAGTGAACAACACCCCGAATTCACGAACGTTTTGCCGTATAATGCGGAACGATCAGGAATAGAGCTGCACATGCGCAATCCATATGACGTGTTGGGCGTGGCCAAGAACGCCTCGTCCAAGGAGATAAAATCGGCTTACCGAAAGCTGGCGAAGAAGTATCATCCGGACCAGAAGCCGGACGATCCGAAGGCCAAGGAGCGCTTCGCAGAAATCGGGCAGGCCTATGAAATTCTGGGCGACGAGAAACAGCGCGGCGCTTTCGACCGCGGTGAGATCGATGCCGAAGGCAAGCCGCGTTTCACCGGTTTTGAAGGCGGGGGCGCGGGCGGTGATCCGTTTGGCGGTTTCCGGCGGTCGGGCCGGGGCGGGCCGGGTGCGCAGCATTTCGAATTCAGAAGCGGTGGTCCCGATGGGGCCGGTTTCAGCGGCGCGGACATTTTCAGCCAGATCTTCGGTGATGCTTTTTCGCAGCAGGGCGGACCTGCCGGTCAGGGACGGCGCGCTGGCGCTGGCCACAAGCGCCCGAGCGGCATGGGCGATCTGAACGCGACGCTGGATGTCGATATCGAGGACGTTGCAAAGGCTTCCAAGGTCACGGCCATCTTCCCGGGCGGGCGGCGCATCGCGGTCAAGCTCCCGCGCCACGTGGAAGACGGCCAGACCATCCGCCTCAAGGGGCAGGGCGAGGAGACGCCGTTTGGCGAGCGCGGCGATGCGCTGGTCAAGTTGCGCTTCCGCAAGCACCCGCGCTACCGCGTTGAGGGCCGGGACCTGCATGTGGATCTGCCGGTGAGCCTGCGTGATGCGGTTCTGGGCGCGAAAGTGCCCGTTGAAACGCCGACGGGGCGGCTTGCGCTGACCATTCCGGCCTGGACAAGTTCTGACCGCACCATGCGTCTGAAAGGGCGCGGCCTGCCGCTGAAGACCGATGGAAACGGCGACCTTTACGCTCATATCCAGATCATGCTGCCGGAAGGCGGAGATCCGGCGCTTGAGGCATTGTTCCGCCAATCGGCTTGATGCCTTCGCCGGGCTGTGCGATAGGGCTGCCGGCTTATTTATATTGCGCGGTCGGGAATCGCCCGGTCGTGCTATGCAGGTAGTTGGAGTGATGAAGCGCCGCGCCTTCTGGTGAAAGCATGACGCTTCGGCAATTGAATTCGGAGAACCATTCCATGACAAGTGGCAATGGCCTGATGGCCGGAAAGCGCGGGCTCATTCTGGGTGTCGCCAACAACCGCTCGATCGCCTGGGGTATCGCCAAGGCGTGCGCCAATGCCGGCGCAGAGCTTGCTTTGACCTATCAGGGCGACGCCCTGAAGAAGCGCGTCGAGCCGCTGGCTGAAGAGCTGGGCGCGATCGTCGCCGGTCACTGCGACGTGACCGACATGGACAGCGTCGATGCGGTGTTCGAGAAGCTCGAGAAGGAGTGGGGCAAGCTGGACTTCCTGGTCCATGCCGTCGCTTTCTCCGACAAGGACGAGCTGACCGGCCGTTATGTCGATACGAGCCGCGACAACTTCCTGCGCAGCATGGACATCTCGGTCTATTCGCTCACCGCGCTTGCCAAGCGCGCCGAGCCGCTGATGACCGATGGTGGCTCCATCCTGACGCTCACCTATTACGGCGCCGAGAAGGTGATGCCGCACTACAATGTCATGGGCGTTGCCAAGGCCGCGCTTGAGGCGAGCGTGCGTTATATGGCGGTCGATCTGGGCGGCAGCAACATTCGCGTCAACGCCATTTCGGCTGGCCCGATCAAGACGCTGGCGGCTTCGGGCATCGGCGATTTCCGCTACATTCTGCGCTGGAACGAGTACAACTCGCCGCTCAAGCGCGTTGTCACCACCGATGAGGTGGGCGATTCCGCTCTCTACATGCTGTCGCATCTTTCGCGCGGCGTGACGGGCGAAGTGCTGCATGTCGATTCCGGCTATCACGTGGTCGGCATGAAGGCCGTGGACGCTCCCGATATTTCTGTCGTGACGGAGTAGATCGGCCTGCGTTCATTCGAACGCGCAAAGGACGATCCTAACCAGTGATGGAGCATCGGAATACCCGAAAGCCGGTTCCTGCTTTTCGGTCCGATGCTCCAAGTCAGAAGGCCCGCAGTGCTTCCCACTCTCTATATCATCAGACACGGCCAGACGGCCTGGAACGCAGAAGAGCGTCTTCAGGGGCAGGCCGATACTGATATCAATGCGGTTGGTCAGGTTCAGGCCGACCGTAATGGCATTCGCCTTGCCGATCTTCTCGATCACAATGCGGATGGCTTTGATTTTGTCGCAAGCCCGTTACGACGTACGCGCGAGACGATGGAGCGTGTGCGCGCAGGCCTTGGCCTGCCGCGCGAGGCATACCGCACCGATCCCCGGCTGATGGAACTGAATTTTGGCGACTGGCAGGGCTTTACCTATGCCGAGCTGGAAGCGGAAAATCCCGGCTGCACGGCAGCCCGTTCGAACGACAAATGGGGATTTGTCCCGCCGGGCGACAATGCAGAGAGCTATGAAAAGCTGGCTGAGCGCATCAAGCCGTGGCTTGGAGAGGTCAAGGGGCCGACCGTCTGTGTCACCCATGGCGGCGTGATCCGCTCGCTTCTTTACCTGCTGGGCCATGCGTCCAGCGATGAAGCGGCTGCGCTCACCATACCGCAGGATCGCATCCTGCGGTTTGAGAGTGGTTCGGCAGACTGGCTGTAAGGCTCACTCGGGCAGAAGCATGTCCGTGATCTGCTTCACGCCATTGTCGACTTCCCGATAGGCGAGAACCACTTCCATGCCGGGCTGAATGGCGGAAACGTCCATCTCGCTCGGCAGCTTGTAGGTCTGGCCATTTTCAAGCGTGATGGTGAGATTGTCCGGGTCCACATTGCGAACCTTGCCCTCGGCGTCGAGGGCAAAGGCGGATGAGGCAAGCATTAATAATCCCACTGCCGCGGCGAAAATGCGCATTCCACACCTCTCGGATTTCTATGTGGCGCCCGTATCCGGGGCGCGAATCCCTTCAATTTTGTAAACCACCTAATTGTGTCAAAACTTTCGCATTAGGCAATCCGGTTTGACCGCACCCGCAAAGGCCAATAGAAGCGAAACGACCGGCTCTCGGGGACGCGCTCGATGGTCGGGCTGTCTGTTTTCTGGAAGCCTGCATTCATGTCTCACAACACATTCGGTCATCTGTTTCGTGTCACCACCTGGGGCGAGAGCCATGGCCCGGCCATAGGCTGCGTGGTCGATGGCTGCCCGCCCGGCATTCGTTTCACGCTGGCCGAGATCCAGGCCGAGCTCGACAAGCGGCGTCCGGGGCAGTCGCGTTTCGTCACCCAGCGCCGCGAGCCGGATCAGGTGAAAATCCTGTCGGGCGTGCTGCCGGATGAGGACGGCGAAACGCTGATCACCACCGGCACTCCGGTCTCCATGCTGATCGAGAATGTTGACCAGCGCTCCAAGGATTATGGCGAGATCGCCAGGCGCTTCCGGCCGGGGCATGCGGACTACACCTACGAGACGAAATACGGTCTGCGCGACTATCGCGGCGGTGGCCGTTCTTCGGCGCGCGAGACGGCGACGCGGGTTGCCGCAGGCGCGCTCGCCCGCAAGGTCGTGCCGGGCATGAATGTGCGCGCAGCGCTTGTCGCCATGGGCGAGAAGGAAATCGACCGGGCCAACTGGGACTGGGATTTCATCGGCAATGCGGACAATCCCTTCTTCACTCCGGACCCGAACTCTGTTCCGGTGTTCACCGAATATCTCGACGGCATCCGCAAGGCGGGTTCGTCGGTGGGCGCGGTGATCGAGGTTGTGGCGGAAGACGTGCCTGCCGGTCTCGGCGCGCCAATCTACGCCAAGCTCGATCAGGATATCTGCGCCAATCTGATGTCGATCAACGCCGTGAAGGGCGTGGAGATCGGCAATGGTTTCGAGGCGGCGCGGATCACCGGCGAGGAAAACGCCGACGAGATGCGCATGGGCAATGACGGAACCCCGCGCTTTCTGAGCAACAATGCCGGCGGCATTCTGGGCGGCATCTCCACCGGTGAGCCCATCGTGGCGCGCTTCGCCGTCAAGCCGACCTCGTCGATCCTGACGCCGCGCCAGAGCATCGACAGGGACGGCAATGAGGTCGATGTTCTGACCAAGGGCCGGCACGATCCCTGTGTGGGCATCCGCGCGGTGCCGATTGCCGAGGCAATGGTGGCCTGCGCAATCGCCGATCATTATCTGCGGCACCGTGGCCAGACCGGTCGCATCTGAGGAGTTTTCCCATGCCCTATGACCAGAAGAAGGTCGTTGAAGCCCTGCGCGCCTTTGAAAAGGGCGAGATCGTTGTCGTCATGGATGATGACGGGCGCGAGAACGAGGGCGATCTGATTGTCGCCGCCGTGCACTGCACGCCCGAGAACATGGCCTTCATCGTGCGCCATACCTCCGGCATCGTCTGCGCACCCATGCCGCAGGGCGAAGCGCGGCGGCTGAACCTGACGCCGATGGTGGCCGAAAACGATGCGCCGCATTCCACGGCCTTCACCGTTAGCGTCGATTTCAAACATGGCACGACCACCGGCATTTCGGCTGATGACCGCACGCTGACCGTGCGCAATCTGGCGAACCCCAATGTCGGCCCCGGCGACTTTGTGCGGCCGGGCCACATTTTCCCGCTGGTGGCGCGCGAGGGCGGGGTGCTGATGCGCTCGGGCCATACGGAAGCGGCTGTCGATCTGTGCAAGCTCGCCGGCCTGCCGCCCGTTGGCGTGATCTGCGAGCTGGTCAATGATGACGGCACGGTGATGCGTGGGCCGCAGGTCTCCGCCTTTGCCGAGAAGAACGGCCTCAAGCAGGTGTCGGTCGCCGATCTCATCGCCTATCGCCAGCGTCAGGAAACGCTGGTGGAGCGGGTGGCGAGTTTTGACATCGACACGCCGAGCGGCCCTGCAAAGGCCCATGCCTACACGCTTCCCTGGGAAGCCATGCAGCATCTCGCCATCGTCTTCGGCGACATTCGCGACGGCGTCGACATTCCTGTTCGTCTTCACACCGAGGATGTGGTGACGGATGTGTTCGGCACGGAAGAGCGTCTGCGCGAGGCCATGGAGCGCATGAACGGCCTTGGCCGTGGCGTTCTGGTCTATCTGCGCGAGGGGTCGGTTGGCGTTGCCCATCAGAACCGCCGCCGTCCGGCCGGCAACGAAGATCGCGAGGATCATGACGAAGCCCTGCGGCGCGAGAGCGAGTGGCGCGAGATTGGCCTTGGCGCGCAGATCCTGAAGGATCTGGGCATTTCCTCGATCAAGCTGATGGCCTCCCGCGAGCGCCATTATGTGGGGCTTGAAGGTTTCGGTATCGAGATCGCTTCGACCGACATCATGTAAGAAAAACAGCCCCAGGGGCTGCGGAAGCGGGCATGAAAGCATCCATCCGGCCCAAAAGGCCGGGTGAAAGCCTGTTGACATGCGACCACTGCGCGAAATCCTGTCATGGCCAAGTTATGCTTTGGCAATTACAGTTATGACATGAACACCCGTTTCTACACGCATTCGATCTGCCGTGAGCACATCACACCACCCGGCCACCCGGAGCGGGCGGACCGATTACGGGTGATCGTGGATCGGCTCGACGACGAGCCCTTCACCTATCTGGAGCGGCTGGAAGCGCCGCTCGCCGATGAAGAGACCGTGCTCTACGCACATCCGCAGGAGCATCTCGACAAGGTGAAGGCGAACATTCCCGAAGAGGGGATGGCGCGCATCGATGAAGACACGATCATCAGTCCGAAGAGCTTTGAAGCGGCGCTGACCGCCATCGGCGGCGCGCTGGCCGGCGTGGACGACGTGTTTTCCGGCGATACCGGCAATGTGTTCGTGGCGGGTCGTCCGCCCGGCCACCATGCCGAGAAGAACCGCGCCATGGGGTTCTGCCTGTTCAACAATGCGGCCATCGCCGCGCGCCATGCCCAGAAGAAGCACGGCGCGGAGCGTGTCGCTATCGTTGACTGGGACGTGCATCACGGAAACGGCACGCAGGAGATTTTCTGGGACGATCCGAGCGTTCTTTACTGCTCCACGCACCAGATGCCGCTTTTCCCGGGAACGGGTGCGGCCCATGAAACGGGGGCGGGCAACATCTTCAACGCGCCGCTTGCCGCCGGCTCCGGTTCGGAGGTTTTCCGCGAGGCGTTCGACAAGGTCATTCTGCCGGCGCTCGACCGGTTTTCGCCCGATCTGATCATCATTTCCGCAGGCTTCGACGCGCACCGCCGCGACCCGCTTGCCGAGATCAATCTGGAGGCTGAGGATTTTGACTGGGCGACGGGCGTTCTGATGGAGCGGGCCGATCGTTTGTCACAGGGTCGCCTTGTCAGCCTGCTTGAAGGTGGGTACGACCTGCAGGGACTTTCCGTGTCGGTCGCTGCGCATGTCGGCCGCTTGTTAAAGGGGTGAGAGATGGCCGAAGAAGCCAACAGCGACATCAAGGGCATGAGCTTCGAGCAGGCGCTCGAGGCGCTGGAGAAGATCGTTGAGGATCTCGAGCGCGGCGACGTGCCGCTCGACCAGTCGATCAGGATCTATGAGCGCGGCGAGGCGCTGAAGAAGCACTGCGACCAGCTGCTCAAGGCAGCCGAGGACAAGGTGGAGAAGATCCGCCTCTCACGCGAAGGGCAGGCAGCCGGCAGCGAGCCACTCGACGAAAGCTGAGTCCGGAAAATCCCAAATATCGGCAACCTCTGTACATTTGTTTGTGCGGAGGTTGTTTTGTATTTGCACCATGAAAAATTATGCTCCTTTGAAACTGTACTGTTTCATCGCATTGCGTTTACTTTGGATAGCTGACGTCCTATGTCGAAGCGATGCAAACAGCCGAGGTGACGCGCGTGAAATCGCCACCCGAGACTCCACTTCTCGATACGGTCGGCATTCCCGCCGATCTCAAACGCCTTTCCGAGGATGCGCTTCCTCAGCTTGCTGACGAGCTGCGCGCCGAACTGATCGACGTGGTCTCCAGGACCGGCGGGCACCTGGGCGCAGGGCTCGGCGTGGTCGAGCTGACCGTGGCGCTGCACTATGTGTTCGACACGCCCGATGACCGGCTGATCTGGGATGTGGGCCATCAGGCCTATCCGCACAAGATCATCACCGGGCGCCGTGACCGCATCCGCACGCTGCGGCAGGAGGGCGGGCTCTACGGTTTCACCAAGCGCTCGGAGAGCGAATACGATCCGTTCGGAACCGCGCATTCCTCCACCTCCATCTCCGCCGGTCTCGGCATGGCCGTCGCCCATGAGCTGGCGGGCGAAAAGCGCAATGTGATCGCGGTGATCGGTGATGGCGCTATGTCGGCGGGCATGGCCTATGAGGCGATGAACAATGCCGGCGCGCTCGACGCCCGGCTAATCGTCATCCTCAACGACAACGACATGTCGATTGCGCCGCCGCAGGGCGCGATGAGCGCCTATCTGGCGCGGCTGGCCTCCGGGCGGGCCTATCAGGGCGTGCGCGATTTCGGCAAGAAACTCACCTCCTATCTGGGCGAGGGCGTCGATCGCGCGATCACCCGGGCGGTGGAGCATGCGCGCGGCTATGTGACCGGCGGCACGCTGTTTGAGGAGATGGGGTTCTTCCATATCGGTCCCATCGACGGGCACAATCTCAAACACCTCATCCCGGTGCTGAAGAATGTGCGCGACAATGGCACGGGGCCGGTGCTCATCCATGTGGTGACGAAGAAGGGCAAGGGCTACCCGCCCGCCGAAGCCGCCGCCGACAAATATCATGGCGTCAACAAGTTCGACGTCATCACCGGCGCGCAGGCCAAGGCGCCCGCCAACGCGCCGAGCTACACCAAGGTTTTCGCCCAGTCGCTCATTCAGGAAGCGCGCGAGGACGACCGGATCGTCACCGTCACGGCGGCGATGCCGTCCGGCACCGGGCTCGACCTGTTTGAGCAGGAGTTTCCCGAACGCACTTTTGATGTGGGCATTGCCGAGCAGCATGCGGTGACCTTTGCCGCCGGGCTGGCGACGGAGGGGCTGCGCCCGTTCGCGGCGATCTACTCGACCTTTCTCCAGCGCGCCTATGACCAGGTGGTGCATGATGTGGCGCTGCAAAACCTGCCGGTGCGCTTCGCCATTGACCGCGCTGGCTTTGTGGGGGCGGATGGCGCCACCCATTGCGGCGCGTTCGACATCACCTATCTGGCCAGCCTGCCGAATTTCGTCGTCATGGCGGCGGCGGACGAAGCGGAGTTGCGCCACATGGTGCGCACCGCCGTGGAACATGATCAGGGCCCCATCGCCTTCCGCTATCCGCGTGGCAATGGCATTGGCGTCGAGATGCCAGAGCGCGGCGAGGTGCTGGAACTGGGCAAGGGGCGCATCATGCGCGAGGGCTCCAAGGTGGCGCTTCTTTCGCTGGGTGGCCGGCTTGAAGACTGCATGAAGGCGGCGGACGAGCTGGACGCGGCCGGTCTTTCAACGACCGTGGCCGACGCCCGCTTTGCCAAGCCGCTGGACACGGAGATGATTCGCCGGCTGGCGCAGGAGCACGAGGTTCTCATCACCATCGAGGAAGGCTCCATCGGCGGTTTCGGTTCGCATGTGCTCAATTTCCTGGCGCATGAAGGTCTGCTCGAAAGCGGTGTGAAAGTGCGGCCCATGGCCATGCCAGACCGCTTTATCGGGCACGCCAAGCCGGAGCGCATGGTGGAGGATGCGGGCCTTGATGCCCCGGCCATCGTGCGCACCGTGTTTGCCGCTCTAGGCCAACAGGTGGAGAGCGCTGCGCGCGCCTGAAAACGGCGGGTTTTGGTTGGCAGGCGCGCCGCAGGCGGGTAAAGCACCCCAAATGCGCAATTCCAGCAGGACCCTCCGATGAGGCTCGACCAGTTTCTCGTAGAGCGAGGATTTTTCGACAGCCGCGCCCGCGCGCGCGATGCGATCCTGCGCGGCACGGTGATGGTGGACGGGAAGCCTGCGAAAAAGCCGGGCCAGACGGTCGCGCCAACCGTCGAGATCGGGGTCGATGATCCGGCGAGCGCCTATGTATCGCGCGCGGCGTTAAAACTCCTGCGTGGCCTCGAGGTCTTCGGTTTCGATCCGAAAGGGGCCGAGGCGCTCGATATCGGCGCGTCGACCGGCGGTTTCACGCAGGTGCTTCTGGAGCGCGGCGCGGCCCATGTCACGGCCATCGATGTGGGCAGCGGGCAGATGGATGCCCGGATCGAGGGCGATCCGCGTGTCACGTCGCGCGAGGGCGTGAATGCAAGGCATCTGACGGCGGAAGACCTGAATGGCCGCGCGCCGGATTTTCTGGTGTCGGATGTGAGCTTCATTTCGCTGAAACTTGCCCTGCCGCCGGCACTCGCTCTGGCAGCGCCGGGCGCGTACGGTGTCTTTCTGGTCAAGCCGCAGTTCGAGGCGGGGCGGGAAGCCATCGGCAAGGGCGGCCTGTTGCGTGATCCGGCGCGGGCCGATGAAATAGCGGCGGATCTGGAGAATTGGCTGGGGACGAACGCCGGCTGGCAGGCCGTGGGGCTTGCACCGTCGCCCATAGAGGGCGGAGACGGAAACCGTGAATTTCTTTTGGCCGGGCGCAGGAGCCGATGAGCGAAACTCTGACGATTGATCATCTGGGTGCACAGGGCGATGGCGTGGCGGTCACGAAGTCCGGGCCCGTCTATGTGCCGTTTGCGCTGCCGGGCGAAGTGGTGGAAGCCGAAGTGCACAAGGGGCGGGCCAGCAGGGTGAAGCTCCAGCAGGCCGCACCGGAACGCGCCGAACCCGTGTGCCGTCATTTCGCCGATTGTGGCGGCTGCGCGGTGCAGCATCTGGAACAGGAAGCCTATCGCGCCTGGAAGCGCGACAAGGTGGAGCGCGCGCTGCAGGCGCGCGGCATCGATGTGGCGGTGGAGCCGCTTGACGCGTGTCCGCCGCAGACGCGCCGCCGCGTGACCTTCACCGCACGGCGTCTGGGCTCCGATATCCTGCTCGGCTTCAACGCCGCGCAGACGCACCGCATCGTCGTGATCGAGGAATGCCCGGTCGCCACGCCCGGCATCACGAGGGCGCTGGATGATTTGCGGGATCTGGCAAAGGCCATCGCCGCAACGCCAAAACCGTTCCACATGACGGTGACCGAGACGGTGTCCGGCCTCGACATCGCGGTTGTGGGCGCAGGAAAGCTTGGTGAAAAGCAGCGCCGGGCCGTGGTGGACATGGCGCTCTCAAAACAGGTTTCGCGGCTGTCCGCCGATGGCGAGATCATCGTGGAAGGCAACAAGCCGGCCGTGCTCTTCGGCGGTGTGCCGGTGGCCATTCCGCCGGCCGGCTTTCTGCAGGCGACCGCCGAGGCGGAAAACGCGATGGCCGCACTCGTGGCGGGGCATCTGGAAGGCTGCAAGCATGTTGCCGACCTCTTTGCCGGCAGCGGCACGTTTGCGCTGCGGCTTGCGCAGAAGGCGCGGGTCTACGCTGCCGAGGGCGATGCTGGCGCGCTTGCCGCACTCGACAATGCCGCACGGCAATGGCCGTCGCTCAAGCCGGTGAAGGCGGAAAAGCGCGATCTCTTCCACCGTCCGCTTCTCGTCAAGGAACTGGCGAATTTCGACGGGCTGGTTTTCGATCCTCCCCGCGCGGGTGCGGAGTTCCAGTGCCGGCAGCTTGCCCGCTCGACCGTGCGGCGCATTGCGGCGGTGTCGTGCAATCCGGGCACGCTGGCGCGGGATCTGGCGATCCTCGTGGAGGGGGGCTATCGCGTCACCAGCGTCACGCCCATCGACCAGTTCCTCTGGTCGCCGCATGTGGAAGCGGTGGCGCTTCTGGAAAAGAAGCCGCAGCGGCGGTAAGGCGTTTTCGCCTGACCGCGAAATGTGCTGATCAGCCCTTCAGGAGCATGTCGACATAGGAAGGCACCACGCGGCTTGCCGGTCCGTGGATCGCCTCGTCGAAATCATCGAACGTGTCGGAGGGCTCGAGATTGAGCTCGATCGTGTGCGCGCCGGAGCGGCCGGCTTCCTGAACGAACTGGGCAGCCGGATAGACATTGCCCGACGTGCCGATGGACATGAAGAGATCGGCGGCGCGAAGCGCAGTGTAGATGCGTTCCATCTGATAGGGCATTTCGCCGAACCAGACGACATCCGGGCGCATATGGCCGACCGCGCCGCAGGCGGGGCAGGGCGTCTCCACCGACATGTCGCCCTGCCAGGCAGTGCGTACCCCGCAATCGGCGCATAACGCGCTCAGATGTTCGCCATGCATGTGGATCAGGTTTGTGGAGCCTGCCCGCTCATGCAGATCATCGATGTTCTGTGTGACGAGAAGCACTTCGCCTTTGAACTCGCGTTCCAGCCGGGCGAGCGCGCGGTGCGCATCGTTGGGCTCAAGCTCGGCAATCCTGCGCCGGCGCATATTGTAGAAATCATGCACCAGAACCGGATTGGCGGCGAAGCCCTCGGGCGTTGCCACGTCGCGATAGTCGATCTTCGACCACAGACCGTTCCTGTCGCGGAACGTGTCCACGCCGGATTCGGCGGAAATGCCTGCGCCGGTCAGTATGACGATGCGCTCGAACATGATCAGGTCTGCGTGCCGCCCACGGTCATCTGGTCCATACGCAGATGCGGCTGGCCGACGCCCACGGGCACGCCCTGTCCGGCCTTGCCGCACATGCCGATGCCATTGTCGAGGCTCATGTCGTTGCCGACCATGGAAACGCGGTGCATGGCGTCCGGGCCATTGCCGATCAGCATGGCGCCCTTCACCGGCTGGGTCACCTTGCCGTCTTCGATCATGTAGGCCTCGGTGCAGCCGAACACGAACTTGCCGGATGTGATGTCCACCTGACCACCGCCGAAGGAAACGGCGTAGATGCCTTTTTTCACAGAGGCGATGATTTCCTCGGGCGTCTTGTCGCCGCTGGTCATGTAGGTGTTGGTCATGCGCGGCATGGGCTCATGCGCATAAGATTCGCGCCGGCCATTGCCGGTGGCCGCCATGCCCATGAGGCGGGCGTTCTGGCGGTCCTGCATGTAGCCGACCAGCTTGCCGTCCTCGATCAGCACGTTGCGTCCGGTGGGCGTGCCTTCATCGTCGATGGTGAGGGAGCCGCGCCGTTCCGAAATCGTGCCGTCATCCACCACGGTCACGCCACGGGCGGCAACCTGCTCGCCCAGAAGCCCGGCGAAAGCGGAGGTTTTCTTGCGGTTGAAGTCGCCTTCGAGCCCGTGGCCAACGGCCTCGTGCAGCATCACGCCCGGCCAGCCATTGGCGAGCACGATGTCGAACGTGCCGGCAGGCGAGGGGACGGCCTCAAGATTGACGAGCGCCTGACGCAGCGCCTCGCTGGCGGCGAACTGCCAGGAATCTTCTGCAAGGAATTCGCCAAAGCTCTTGCGTCCGCCCATGCCGTAGGAGCCGGTCTCCTGCCGGTCGCCATCGCCGACCATGACAGACACATTGACCCGGACGAGGGGGCGGACATCGCGGGCGATCTGGCCGTCGGCGCGCAGAATTTCCACATGCTGCCAGGAGGCGGCAAGCGAGGCAGAGACCTGGCGCACGCGCGGATCCTTTGCCCGCAACCAGCCGTCGATTTCCTGCAAAAGCTTCGCTTTTTCCTCGAAACCGGGCGAAACGATCGGATTTTCGTCACCGTAAAGCCGCTGATTCGTCCCGGCGGGGGCGGCGGCCAGTTTTCCGGAATAACCGTCCTTGACGGTGGAAACGGCATCGGCGGCGCGGCGCAGGGCCGCTTCCGACAATTCGCTCGAATGCGCGTAGCCCGAAGCCTCGCCGGCGACGGCCCGCAGGCCAAAGCCCTGATCAGTGTTGAAATTGGCGGTTTTCAGCCTACCATCATCGAAGACGAGCGCTTCTCCTTCCCGGTATTCGAGAAAGAGTTCCCCGTCATCCGCGCCGCGGATCGTGTCGGAAACGAGAGATTTGAGTCGTTCGGCCGAGCAGTCGAACGCATCAAGCAGCGATTTGGCGGTCATGAACAATATCCTGTCGAAACTCTCTTCCATTTAGGGAAGAGAGCGCGTGCAATCCAGTGGTGATCCGGCAGCGGTTCAGACAGGCGGTCGTGAGATTACTTCGGCAGGGCGTCGAAACCGGCGGCAAAACCGTTCAGATCGACGGGAATGCCAATGCCTTCCTCCGGCGTCTGGAAGACGATGAAGGTGGCCGACTGACCGGACTTGAAGGTCTCGACGAGCTGATCCTCGAGGATGACCTCGGCGTAGCAGCCGTCCTGGAAGCAGCGCACGAAATAGGCCCGGCCGATGTCCTTGCCGTCCACATTGAGGCCAAGCCCGTTGGGAAGGAGGACGCCAAGCGGCGCAAGAACGCGCAGGATTTCCGCCTTTCCGTCGGCGGTGCGCAGAACAACGACCGAAAGCCCCATCTCGGGACGATCTTCGGCAACCACGTTCTGCATCATGGCGCACTGCTCGCTGGAAGCGCCGGCCGGCGTGTCGCAGAGGATAGACCACGCGCCATGGGTGGACCGCACCGTTCCGCTTTGCTGGGCCTGAGCGCCCAGTACGGGAAAGACGGTCATCGCGAGCGCTGCCGCGGCGCATTTGAGGAAGGACATACTCATTGTTCCTGGCTCCCGTACGAATCAGGACAATTTATCCTGCGTTTGCAGTTGGCGAAAAGGGACTGTGTCAGCAAAGATTGGGATAACCTGTTTATGCGGGGACAAAGAAAACAATTGCGTATGATTCCGACGGAAATGGGACGCTTGGACGCTTTGTGGTATTGCACTTTGATGAAGGACGGCGCTATGAGCCTGCCGATGGGGGTGCAAAAATGCCGCACGTGGCATTTCGCGCCCGCCTTGCGGTTCAAATAAGAGTATGTTTTGAACGCGCCTATAAAAAGCCAGAATTCCCTTTGCGGCAAAATCGAACGGTCGGTTTTGCCGTGTCGCCACGGGAGATGACGAGGGTTATGAAGAATATCGCTGTTGGCCTTGCCACTCTGCCGTTTCTCGCCACGGGCGCCGTTGCTGCGCAACCCGAGCCCTGGCAGATGCGCTTTCAACCCGCCGCCACCGGCATCATGCGGGAGATCACCTGGTTCGAGGAATACACTCTGTGGTTCATCGTGCCGATCACCATCCTTGTCACGCTGCTGCTGGCCTGGTGCATTGTGCGTTTCCGCGCAAAAGCCAATCCGACGCCGTCGCGGACCAGCCACAACACGCTGATCGAGGTCGTCTGGACCGTCGGCCCCGTGATCGTGCTCCTGTTCCTCGCGGTCCCGTCCTTCCAGCTTCTGACGGCGCAGTACACGCCCAAAGAAGAGCCGGCCATCACCATCAAGGCGACCGGCGTCCAGTGGTACTGGGATTACGAATACCAGCTCGAAGAGCCGCTTTCCTTCAGCTCGCTGATGCTGAAAGAAGACGAGCGCGCTTCGGCAGGCAAGGAAGACAAGGCGGAATATCCGCGTCTTCTGGCAGTCGACAATGAGATCGTCGTTCCGGTGGACACCACCGTTCGCGTTCTCGTGACGGCCAGCGACGTGATCCACGCCTTCGCCATGCCGGCCTTTGGCGTCAAGGTCGATGCGGTTCCCGGCCGTATCAACGAGACCTGGTTCAAGGCTGAAAAAGAAGGCCTTTATTACGGTCAGTGTTCCGAGCTTTGCGGCAAGGACCATGCCTACATGCCGATCGCCATCCGCGTCGTGGCGCAAGACCAATATGACACCTGGGTTGCAGCAGCAGGCGAGGATCTCGCCGGCGCCAATAAGGCGCTGATGGCTGCAGTCGAGGGCAATACGAAAGTTGCGTCTGCAGGCGAATGAGCCGGCAGACGTCCAGAGAGGAAATGGAGCGGTAGGAAATGGCAGGCGCTACAACCCAAGACGCCCATGGCGAACACAAGCCAACCGGATGGACCCGGTGGGTTTACTCCACCAACCACAAGGACATCGGTACGCTCTACCTGATCTTCGCCATCTTCGCAGGCGTCGTCGGCGGCTTCCTGTCCGTTATGATGCGCTGGGAACTGGCTGAGCCGGGCATTCAGATCTTCCACGGTCTTGCCGCGATGGTCTACGGCTACGAAGGCGATGCAGCCATCGACGCCGGCAAGCACATGTACAATGTGTTCACCACCGCGCACGGCCTCGTCATGATCTTCTTCATGGTCATGCCGGCGCTGATCGGCGGCTTCGCCAACTGGATGATCCCGATCATGATCGGTGCGCCTGACATGGCGTTCCCGCGCATGAACAACATCTCGTTCTGGCTTCTGCCCCCGGCCTTCATTCTGTTGATGATGTCGCTCTTCGTTCAGGGCCCGGCCGGCGCTTACGGCACCGGTGGCGGCTGGACGATCTATCCGCCGCTTTCGACCTCCGGTCAGCCCGGACCGGCAATGGACCTCGCCATTCTGTCGATCCACATTGCCGGTGCTTCGTCGATCCTCGGTGCGATCAACTTCATCACCACGATCTTCAACATGCGCGCTCCGGGCATGACGCTGCACAAGATGCCGCTGTTTGCCTGGTCGGTGCTGATCACCGCCTTCCTGCTGCTCCTGTCGCTCCCGGTTCTGGCCGGCGGCATCACCATGCTTCTGACGGACCGCAACTTCGGCACGACCTTCTTCGCGCCTGAGGGCGGCGGCGACCCGATCCTGTTCCAGCACCTGTTCTGGTTCTTCGGTCACCCGGAAGTGTACATTCTGATCCTGCCCGGCTTCGGCATCGTCAGCCACATCGTGTCGACCTTCTCGAAGAAGCCGATCTTCGGTTACCTCGGCATGGCCTACGCCATGGTCGCCATCGGCGCAGTCGGCTTCATCGTGTGGGCACACCACATGTACACGACCGGCCTGTCGCTCGACACGCAGCGTTACTTCGTGTTCGCAACGATGGTCATCGCGGTGCCAACCGGCGTGAAGATCTTCTCGTGGGTTGCCACCATGTGGGGCGGCTCCATCGAGTTCCGCACGCCGATGATCTGGGCAATCGCCTTCATCTTCCTGTTCACCATCGGCGGCGTGACGGGCGTTCAGCTCGCCAATGCCGGTCTGGACCGGGCCATGCACGACACCTACTACGTGGTCGCACACTTCCATTACGTGCTGTCCATGGGCGCCGTGTTCGCGATCTTCGCGGCCTGGTACTACTGGTTCCCGAAGATGACCGGCTACATGTACAACTCGTTCATCGCCCGCATCCACTTCTGGATCACCTTCATTGGCGTGAACATCATCTTCTTCCCGCAGCACTTCCTGGGTCTGGCCGGCATGCCGCGCCGCTACATCGACTACCCGGATGCGTTCGCGGGCTGGAACCTGGTTTCCTCCTACGGCTCCTACATCTCTTTCGTGGGTGTCCTGGTGTTCCTGTACGGCGTGTTCGAGGCATTCGCCAAGAAGCGTCCGGCTGGCGCCAATCCGTGGGGCGAGGGCGCAACGACGCTCGAGTGGCAGCTTTCTTCGCCGCCGCCGTTCCACCAGTGGGAGCAGCTGCCGAAGATCCGCTGATCGCAGGCAGTTCGTAACGGGTAAAGGCTGCGCGGCCTTCCGCAGAGACGGGCCGCGCAGCCGAATTAATGAAACAAGGGCACGACATGGCGCTGGTTGACCAAGAGCAGATGGAAGACACGGCTTACCGCCTTTCCGAGGCGGCGCCGGGCGATTTCATTGCGCTGTTGAAGCCGCGCGTCATGTCCCTTGTGGTGTTCACCGCCTTTGTCGGCCTGGCCATGGCGCCGGGCGTTACCAACCCGCTGCTGGCCGTGATTTCCATCGCCGCAATCGCGGTTGGAGCCGGGGCATCTGGCGCGCTGAACATGTGGTACGACGCCGATATCGACGCCGTCATGGGGCGCACCGCGCGCCGCCCGGTTCCGGCCGGCCGCGTGACAGCAGGCGAGGCGCTTGGCTTCGGTCTGGTGCTCTCCGCGTTTTCGGTGGCCACGCTCGGCCTGATGGCCAACTGGACGGCAGCGGCGCTGCTGGCCTTCACGATTTTCTTCTATGCCGTGGTCTACACGATGTGGCTGAAGCGCTCGACGCCGCAGAACATCGTCATCGGTGGCGCTGCAGGCGCGCTGCCGCCGGTTGTAGGCTGGGCTGCCGTGACCGGTACGGTCAGCATGGAAAGCCTCGTGCTTTTCCTCATCATCTTCCTCTGGACGCCGCCGCATTTCTGGGCGCTGGCCCTGTTCAAGTCCGGTGACTATGAGCGGGCGGGCATTCCCATGCTGCCCAATGTTGCGGGACATGCGGCGACCAAGAAACAGATCTTTATTTACGCCCTGCTTCTGGCCGTGAGCGGTCTCCTGCCGGTGGTCGCCGGCTTTGCGACCCTCGTCTACGGGGTCGTGGCTGCCGTTCTGGGTGTGGGCTTTGTGTGGTATTCTTGGCAGGTGCTGCGGATGCCGGAGAGCGACACGGCCATGAAGCCCGCCAAGGCGCTGTTCGGCTACTCGCTCCTGTATCTTTTCGTGCTGTTTACGGCACTTCTGGTCGACCGGCTGCTTGTCAGCCTCGGCCTGGTTTTCTGAGGTGGCTTTGATGGACAAGGATTTCGTCAAACCGACCGAAGCTCAGCTTAAGGCGCGCCGCAAGCGCTCCGTCGCGCTTGCCATTGCGCTCGCTGCTTTCGTCGTCATCGTGTATATCGGCAGCCTGGCCAAGATCGGCCCCGGTCTGTTCGAGCGCGGCATGTAGGTGTGACATGAGCAGCGAAACCACAGACCGGGAAAAGAAGGCGGGCAACCGCAACCGCACGGCAGCGATCGTATGCTGCGCGGTCGTTGGCGGCATGGTGGGCATGGCCTACGCAGCCGTGCCGCTCTACCAGCTTTTCTGTCAGGTGACGGGCTACGGGGGCACGACGCAGCGCGTCGAGCAGTATTCCGACACCATTCTGGACCGGACGATCACGGTGCGTTTCGACGCAAACACCAATGGTGTGCCGTGGGAGTTCAAACCGGTGCAGCGCGACATCACGCTGCGTCTGGGCGAAACGAAGCAGATTTCCTACGTTTCGCGCAATCTGGCTGACTACCCCACCTGGGGCACGGCGACGTTCAATGTGTCGCCACCGCAGGCGGGCGCTTATTTCAACAAGGTTGAGTGCTTCTGCTTTACCGAACAGGAGTTGCAACCCGGCGAGTCCTATGACATGCCGGTCGTGTTCTTTGTCGACCCGGAGATCGTCAACGTGCCCGAACTTAAAGACCTTAAAACAATTACGCTTTCCTACACATTCTTCCCGCTTGAGAAGAAGGCGCCGGTCGTTGCCGCGCCCAAAACAAACACCAATCAGAACGAAAATCTCGGGGGCTGACATGGCCGACGCGCACGCAAAACATCATGACTATCACATCATCGATCCCAGCCCGTGGCCCTTCTTGGGTTCGCTGGGCGCCCTGGTCATGTCCATCGGCGGCATCGCCTGGATGAAGGCCCTGAACGGGACCGATTTCACGATCTTCGGCTTCGATCTCGCCGCAAGCAATTACTGGCTGTTCCTGATCGGCCTCTTCATCGTGCTCTTCACCATGTATTCGTGGTGGGCGGACACGATCCAGGAGGGCCGCGAGGGCCATCACACGCGTGTTGTGGCGCTTCACCTGCGCTACGGCATGATCATGTTCATCGCTTCGGAGCTGATGTTCTTCGTGGCATGGTTCTGGGCGTTCTTCGACGCCAGCCTGTTCCCGGGCGAGCTGGTACAGGAGACGCGCGCCGAATTCACCGGCGGAACCTGGCCGCCCGTCGGCGTCGAGGTTCTCGATCCCTTCCACCTGCCGCTGTACAACACGATCATTCTGCTGCTCTCCGGCACGACGGCGACCTGGGCGCACCACGCCCTGCTCGAGAATGACCGCAAGGGCCTGATCTGGGGTCTGGCGCTGACCGTTGCGCTCGGCGTTCTCTTCTCCGCCGTGCAGATCTACGAGTACATGCACGCACCGTTCGCTTTCGCCGATTCCATCTACGGCGCGACCTTCTACATGGCGACCGGCTTCCACGGCTTCCACGTGTTCATCGGCACGATCTTCCTGCTGGTGTGCCTGCTGCGCGCAATGGCCGGCGACTTCTCGCCCGAGCGCCACTTCGCTTTCGAGGCGGCTGCCTGGTACTGGCACTTCGTTGACGTTGTCTGGCTGTTCCTCTTCGTCTTCATCTATGTCTGGGCCTCTTCGGGCGCGACGATCGCACATATGTAATCCCGCCCAGTGGGGGAACATGGAAACGGCCGGGGAGACCCGGCCGTTTTCTTTTTTGGGGCGCAATTTGCCTGTAGCGGTGGAACCCTTCGCGCTGCGACAGGGCGAGGCGTCGACCCGACCGGGCCGACTGTGTTAAGCGGCTTTATCAAACGCCCATCCGCGATGGGGCGTGGCTGCAATCCGGATTGGATGTGAATGACGGTGCCTGAGAACAATGAGCGTGGCGACGAACCTGTCGTCGACAAGGCCATCTGGCCACCGGTCGATCCCGTGAGTGCGGGGCTTGGCGGACGGTGTCCGCGGTGCGGGGAAGGGCGGCTCTTCTCCGGCTTTCTGACCGTGGGGCGCGGGTGCCACAATTGCGGTCTGGATTACAGCTTTGCCGATGCCGGCGATGGACCGGCCGTGTTCGTCATTCTGATCATCGGCTTTCTCATCGTCGGGCTGGCGCTCTGGATGGAGGTTTCGCTCGGACCGTCGCTCTGGGTGCATTTCCTTCTGTGGATCCCGCTGGCGATCGTTCTGTGCCTGACGGCGCTGCGGCTCATGAAAGGGCTGCTGATCGCACTGCAATACCGCAACAAGGCTGCTCAGGGAGAGCTGGACCAGTAATGGCCGCATCGGAAACGACTGCATCCCGCCGGTCTGGCATGACCTGGCTTCTGCTTCTGCTGAGCCTTGTGGTGCTTGCCTGTCTTCTGGCGCTCGGCACCTGGCAGGTGCAACGGCTCTACTGGAAGGAAGCGCTGATCGCGCAGATCGAAGAGCGGATCAATGCTGATCCCGTCGATCTGGAGAGCATGGAGCGGATCTATGCCGAGAGCGGCGATGTGGAATACCGCCCGCTCCAGGTGGAGGGGGCGTTCCGGCACACGGGCGAGCGCCATTATTTTGCGACCTGGAAGGGGCAGTCGGGCTATTTCGTCCACACGCCGCTGAAGCTTGACGATGGCCGCTTCATCTTCGTCAATCGCGGGTTCGTTCCGTTCGACCGCAAGGACGCCGAGGCACGCGCCGAAGGGCAGGTGGTCGGCGGTGTGCGGGTTGCCGGACTGGCGCGCAACGGCATTGAGGAAAAGCCGTCCTTCATCGTTCCCGAGAATGACGAAGCCAAGAACATCTTCTACTGGAAGGATCTGAAGGCAATGGCGACAACGGCCGGGTTGCCCGAGGCCTCGCGCGTGCTGCCATTTTATATGGATGCCGATGATTCGCCCAATCCCGGCGGTCTGCCCGTGGGCGGCGTGACGCGCATCGACCTTCCCAACAGCCATCTGCAATATGCGATCACCTGGTACGGGCTGGCGGTGGCGCTTTGCGGGGTGCTGTCTGTCTGGTGGCGGAGAAATCGCCGGCGCTCTTGACATTGACCGCCTGACACCGCCAATTCCGGCCCGAGCAAGGGGAAGACAGATGACGGCTGCCGATATGACAAAACAGAAGCTGACGGTGCGGCTTTGCGGTCCGCGTGGTTTCTGCGCGGGCGTTGACCGCGCTATCCAGATCGTTGTTCTGGCCCTGAAGAAATACGGGGCTCCGGTCTATGTGCGCCACGAGATCGTGCACAATCGCTATGTGGTGGAGGGCCTGCAGGAACGCGGCGCCGTGTTCATCGAAGAGCTGAACGAGATCCCCGAGGAACACCGCGACAGCCCGGTCGTGTTCTCCGCGCATGGCGTGCCGAAATCGGTGCCCGCCGATGCGCAGAACCGCAACCTGTTCTATCTCGACGCCACGTGCCCGCTCGTTTCCAAGGTGCACAAGCAGGCCATGCGGCACCACCGGCTTGGCCGGCACGTGCTTCTGATCGGCCATGCGGGCCATCCCGAGGTGATCGGCACGATGGGGCAGCTGCCGGAAGGCACGGTGACGCTGGTGGAAACCGTGGAAGGCGCGAACGCGCTGGTGCGCCCGGAAGGGGTGGAGCTTGGCTTCGTGAGCCAGACGACGCTTTCGGTGGAGGATACGGCGGACATTCTGAAGGCGCTTGAAGAGCGTTTTCCGGATCTGCATGCACCGGCAGCCGAATCCATCTGCTACGCCACCACGAACCGCCAGGAGGCGGTGAAGAAGGCTGCGCCGGGGGCGGACCTGTTTCTGGTCGTTGGCGCGCCGAACTCCTCCAATTCGCGCCGTCTGGTGGAAGTGGCGGAGCGCGCCGGCGCAAAGCGCTCGCTGCTGGTACAGCGCGCGTCCGAGATCCCGTGGGACGAGGTGGGCGGTATTCGCGTGCTCGGCCTTTCGGCTGGCGCTTCGGCCCCCGAGATCATCGTCAACGAAATCATCGATGCGTTCGGCGAGCGCTTCGACATCAATGTCGAGCTCGCGATCACGGCCGAGGAGACGGAGAATTTCCCCGTCATGCGCGCCATCAGGGACGTGGAATTGACCAGCGCCGACATGGCCTTTGTGAACGGCAACGCATAAGCATGGCAGTCTATACGGATATTACCGAACTCGAACTCGGTGCGCTCCTGAAGGAATACGACGTCGGTGACCTGCTCTCCTACAAGGGCATTGCCGAGGGGTCGGAAAACTCCAACTACATGCTGCACACGTCGAAGGCGGCTTTCATCCTGACGCTTTATGAGCGGCGGGTGGAGCGCTCGGACCTGCCGTTCTTTCTGGGGCTGATGGAGCATCTGGCGCAGAATGGCGTGAACTGCCCGCTGCCGGTGCACCGGCGCGATGGCGTGGTGGTGAGCGAGATTGCCGAACGGCCTGCTGCGCTGATCACCTTTCTGGAAGGGATGTGGCTGCGGAAGCCCGCGCCAAGGCACTGCCGCGAAGTGGGCAAGGCGATGGCCGGCATGCATCTCGCCGGGCAGGGCTTTGAGCTGACGCGGCCCAATGCGCTGACGGTGGGCGACTGGCGTCCGCTCTGGGAGAAGGCAAAGCCGCGCGCCGACGAAGTGGAGCCGGGGCTGGTGTCCGAAGTGGAGGCCGATCTGGCCGCTCTGACGGCAGGCTGGCCGCAGGACCTGCCCACCGGCATCATCCATGCCGATCTCTTTCCCGACAATGTGTTCTTCCTTGGCGACGAGGTGTCGGGCATCATCGATTTCTATTTCGCCTGCAATGATCTCCTGGCCTATGACATCGCCACCTGCCTGAATGCATGGTGCTTTGAGGCGGATGGTTCCTACAATCTGACCAAGGGGACGGCGCTGCTCGAGGGCTATCAGTCCGTGCGGCCGCTGGAGCAGGCCGAGATTGCGGCGCTGCCGCTTCTGGCGCGCGGTTCGGCGCTGCGCTTCATGCTGACGCGGCTCTATGACTGGCTGACGATCCCTGACGGCGCGCTGGTGAACAAGCGCGACCCGATGGAATATGTGCGCCGTCTGCGCTTCCACCGGCAAATCAGCTCACCTTCGGAATATGGGATCGGCATAAAGTGACAAGCGTGGAAATTTACACCGACGGAGCCTGCTCGGGAAATCCGGGGCCGGGCGGCTGGGGCGCGCTGCTGCGCTTCAACGGCACGGAAAAGGAACTGTCGGGCGGCGAAGCCGAGACCACGAACAACCGGATGGAGCTTCAGGCAGCCATCGAGGCGCTGAGTGCGCTCAAGCGGCCCTGCGACGTCGATCTCTACACGGACAGTGTTTATGTCCGCGACGGCATTTCCGGCTGGATCGAGGGCTGGAAGCGCAATGGCTGGAAAACGGCTGCCAAGAAGCCGGTGAAGAATGCCGAGCTCTGGCAGGCGCTGGACGAGGCGCGCCGCCGCCACCAGATCAAATGGCACTGGGTGAAGGGCCATGCGGGCCACCCCGAGAACGAGCGCGCCGACGCACTGGCGCGGGCCGGCATGGAGCCGTTCAAGAAGAACCGCCGCTGAGGCGCGAAGCGCTGCGGGCAGGCGCCCATTGACGCAAAAAGGCCGGCCGAGATGTCTCGACCGGCCTTTTCCATTCAGTACCAGGCCTGAAGCTGTTCAAGGATACGGGCGGCGCCGCTGGTCTCGGCCTCGCCGGGATTTTCCTCGACATTGATGGTTTTCACCACGCCGTCTTCGACAATCATCGAGTAGCGCTTGGAGCGGCTGCCAAGACCGGCGACCGACAGGTCGATGTCGAGGCCGAGCGCCTTGGTGAAATCGCCATTGCCATCGGCGATGAAGGTGATCTTGTCCTGCGCGCCGGTGAAGCCCGCCCAGGCCTTCATGACGAACGCGTCATTGACCGAGACAACGGCAATGTCGTCCGCGCCGCGCGAACGGATTGCATCGCCGTTCTCGACGAAGCCCGGCAGATGGCTGTTGCTGCAGGTCGGAGTGAAGGCACCCGGAACGCCGAAGACGACGATCCTGCGACCGGCGAAGAAATCAGGCGTTGCGACATCCGTCGCGCCATCTCCCTCAACCTTCTTGAAGGTGATCTCGGGAATGCGATCGCCAACCGATACTTTCATCTGGGACTCCTGAAAAACGTTTAAAATCAAATTGTTTTAGGGGATTTCGGATTCCCCCGTGACGGCTTTCTCGCCGGCCGTCAGCGTATATATAAGAGCGCTGCCTTCAAGTTTCCCGCCTGCGTCATCGAATATTTCAACAACGAAGTTTGCCGTCTCATTCTTTTGTTCTGCGAGCTTCGGCGCGCCCAGATGGCGCGACAGGCTGTGGTCGATGAAAAGAAGAGGAGACTGTGCACCTTCAGGCAGGCTGGCGGTCAGGGTCAGCGCGTCGGCACTGCGGCTGATATGCGTTATCCCGAAGCCCGCGCCGGCAGGGTCCGGCAGGTGTGCAAAGGCGCGCTCAACTGCGAGCGCGTCGGCGGCGTTATCGGCATCTGCTCCGGGATCGAACAGGAAAGACGCCTGAAAGGGAATGCAGATCGTTTCGCAGATGCCCAGAAACACGTCAGCGTCGATCAGCGCCACGGCGTCCGGCCGGTCCATCGTGAAGGTGACGGGGAGCGATACCGAGTGTTTGTAGCCCGCCCATGTCACATCGCCGTCCTGAATGCGCTGTGGCGGCGGAAACTGCATGTCGACTGCGGTGACATGGGTGCTGCGCGAAACATCAAGCTGCGGCGGGATGCCCGCCGCACCGGGGTTGCGCCAGTAAGTCTTCCAGCCGGGCTTGAGTTCGATCTCCAGCGCGCCTTTGAGACGCCCCCCGGCGTCGGGCAGGCCGCTGGTGACGATGCGCACGGCCCCGCCCTCGCTCTGCTGCCACTGGCTGGAAGCGGAGAGGGCAGGCGTAGCCAGAAACAGGGGCAATGCGAGCGCGATGTGTCGAATCATGGATGAAGAGTGCAGCGGCGCGGTTCGGGCGGCAACACACGCTTACGCGCACTGGCATCATAAATGCGTGAGCGCTGGGCCGGTCCGGGAATACATCCGCCTTTCAAGCTTCATGAAAACGCGCTAGGCTGTCTGCATGGAAATTTAGGGTGAAATCCAAGGGTATAGCAAGGGAATGACGGGACTTCCGTATCTGGAAAACCACTTCCTGATCGCGATGCCGGGCATGCGCGACGAGCGTTTTGCGCGCGCAGTCATCTATCTGTGCGCCCATAGCGAGGAAGGCGCGATGGGGCTGATCATCAATCAGCCACAGCAGCTCGCCTTTCCAGACATTCTGGTGCAGCTCGGCATTCTGGAGCAATCCGAAGCCATCCGGCTTCCGCAGGAAGCGCGCGACATGCCGGTGCGCAATGGCGGTCCTGTCGACCGCAGCCGCGGTTTCGTTCTCCATACGGATGACTATGTTGTGGAATCCTCCATGCCCGTTTCCGAAAGCATCTGCCTGACCGCGACGGTCGACATGCTGCGGGCCATTTCGCTCGGGCAGGGGCCGCGCCACGCGCTGATGGCGCTCGGCTATGCCGGATGGGGCGCAGGCCAGCTTGAGATGGAGATCGGCGAGAATGGCTGGCTCACATGTCCGGCCACGCCACAGCTCGTTTTCGAAGGTGATCTCGAGCACAAATATGAAGGCGTTCTCGCCACGATCGGTGTCGATGCGGCCAATCTGAGCCAAGTGGCAGGCCACGCCTGAAGCGGCTCATCGTTTCATGAAAATTGCCGGGCGGGTCGCCGCCCGTTTCATACCGGGTCATCCCGGGCTTATGCATGAAGCCCGGGAAGGAGGGCGTTTGTCGCTCTCTTGAGGCGCATGTTTCGCCTTATGACCTTGCAGCAGTCGTGTGCTCGAAGAGGAGCTTGTCGGTGGCTTCTGCATCTGCGGGCTCGCCGAAGATGAAGCTCTGCGCGTAATCGCATCCCATTTCCGCAAGCTGTGCTGCGTCCTGCTCGTCGACCACGCCTTCGGCGACGACCGAGAGCTCAAGCTCCTGCGCCATGCGCACCATGGAACGGACGAGAACGAGCCCACGGGGGCTGTGATCTTCCAGGAAGCGGCGGTCGATCTTGATCGTGTCGAACGGGAAGCTGGAGAGATAGGAGAGGGAGGAATACCCGGTTCCGAAGTCGTCCAGCGACAGGCCGATGCCGATTTTCCTGAGCTTCTGGAGCACATGGGCGGATTGCTCGGGATTGTCCATGACGATCGATTCGGTGAGTTCGAGCCGGAAGCCTTCCGGCCGGATGCCGGAGCGCGCGATGACGGAACGGACGTCGCCGACAAGATCGCGCCGGATGAGCTGGCGGCTTGAAAGATTGACCGAGACGAAGAGCGGCGTGTCCCTGAACTGCTTCTGCCAGCGATAGAGGTCTTCTGCCGATTTCTGCATTGCGAAGTGGCCAAGCTGAACGATCAGGCCTGAACTTTCGGCAATCGGAATGAAGTCCGAGGGAGAAATGGCGCCACGGCGGGGGTGATCCCAGCGCAGGAGCGCTTCAAAGCCCGCAATGGAACGGTCTTCAAGGCGGATGATCGGCTGATAGACGAGCTTGAGCTCGGAGCGCTCTATGGCGCGGCGCAGGTCCGATTCCATGCGCAGGCGATTGTTGTCGATGGAGCGGAATGCCGGGCGGAACGGTTCGATGCGGTCGCCGCCAAACCGCTTGGCCTGATACATGGCCAGCTCGGCGTCCTTCAGCATTTCCTCAGCCGACTCCTGCGTGGCAGTCCAGGAAATCAGGCCGATGGAGGAAGTGAGCACGATTTCGCGGCGGGCGAAGGTGACCGGCGTGCGGATCGCCTGTTTCACCGCATCGGCAACGGCGGCGATGCGCGCGGGCTCCTGCTCGGACAGAAGGATCATGGCGAACTGATCGCCGGAAAGACGGCACAGCGAATCGCGCGGCTTGAGCAGGCGATGGAGCCGGCGCGCGATGGTGAGCAGGATCGTGTCGCCGACCGAGATGCCAAGCTCGTCATTGACCTGCTTGAAGCGGTCGATGTCGATGACGAAGACGGTGGGGCGCACCTGCTGTTCGGTGCGTGCGATGGAGATGATCGCGTCGAGCCGGTTCAGGAACAGTTCGCGGCTGGGCAGGCCCGTCAGATTGTCGTGGACGGCGTCGTGCAGGAGGCGCTCTTCCGCCTTCTTCTGTTCGGTCACGTCGACCATGGTGCCGACGCAGCGGATGACCTCGCCATCAGAGCCGATCACGGGGCGGGCGCGCAGATCGAACCAGTGATAGTGACCATCCGCGCCGCGCAGGCGGAAGCTCTGCGAGATGCGGCCGCGGCGCTGCTCCAGAACCACGTCGAGTGTGGTGCGGAACGTGTCGCGGTCTTCGGTGTGCAGGTTCGACAGCCAGTCGCGGGCAGGGCCGTGAAGCGCGCCCACGGGCAGGCCGAGCTGGCGGCTGACATCGGGCCGGGTGATGATGCGGTCGCGCGAAACGTCCCAGTCCCAGACCACGTCGCCGGAACCGGAAATGGCGAGCGCCTGGCGCTCCATGTCGCTGAACAGGCCCTGGAAGAGCGCACCGCCGGCAAAGGCGTGCTGCATGACCGTGAAGCCGATGAGAAGGATGATCAGGATCAGGCCGCCGCCGATGGCCGGCTGCACGATGTCGTTGTCGAGGACGCCCGTTATGGCCATCCAGGAGGCGACCATCCAGGCGATGATCATCACCCAGCTTGGCACCAGCATGATGGCGCGGTCATAACCCTGAATGCTGAGATAGACGATGATGCCGAGACCGACCACGGCGGTGGCCGCAAAGGAGATGCGCGCGATGCCGGCGGCGGCGGCGGGATCGATGATGGCGAAACCGGCAATGATGCCGAGCCCCAGAACCCAGGCGAGCAGGCCGTAGCTGAAATGGTCGTGCCAGCGATTGAGGTTGAGATAGGCGAAGAGGAAGATGACCAGCGTGGCGGCAAGGCCGACTTCGGTGCTGGCGCGCCAGATCTGCTCATTGCCGGGCGTGATCTCGATGACCTTGCTCAGGAAGCCGAAATCGATGGAGATATAGGCCAGGACCGCCCAGGCGAGCGCTGCGGTGGCCGGGAACATCGAGGTGCCCTTTACCACGAACAGGATGGTGAGGAAGAGGGCCAGCAGACCTGCAATGCCAAGGACGATGCCGCGGAACAGCGTGTAGGCGTTCACCGTGTCCTTGTATGCGCCGGGATCCCAAAGATAGATCTGTGGCAGGTTCGGGGAGGAAAGCTCGGCGACGAAGGTGACGACCGAACCGGGGTTGAGCGTGACTCGGAATTCATCGGCATCGGCACTTTCCTGACGGTCGAGCGTGAAGCCGGAACTTGGCGTGATCGCCGCGATGCGCTGGGAGCCGAGATCGGGCCAGATGAGGCCGGAGCCGACCAGACGGAAATGCGGGGCGACAATCAGGCGGTCGAGCTGCTGATCCGTCGTGTTGGCGAGCGCAAAGACCGCCCAGTCGCCGGTGGAGCGCTCATCCTGGGCTTCCACCTCGATGCGTCGCACAATGCCATCGACATCCGGCGCCGTGGACACCTGAAACGCTTCGCCCTGACCACGATAGATCTCCACCGCGCCCGACAGGTCGAGCGCCACGTCATCGCGTGCAATCTTGATCGGCTCGATGGCGTGCGCCATGCCGATTGAGGACACAAGAGCGATGACAATGGCGGCGATGGTCGCAAGGGATGCGAAGAAGTTTGAGCGCGACAAGGAAATCAGCCTCGTGTTTCTAATGCAGGCACATGACGCTCCTCGGCGACCAGCGCATAAAGACAGTGATCACGCCAAGAACCGTTGATCCTGAGATAGGACCTGAGCAGGCCTTCGCGCTGAAATCCGGCTTTTTCAAGTAAACCGACAGATCGTTTGTTGTTTGGAATACAGGCCGCTTCCAGACGGTGCAACCGCAAGGTCTCGAATGCAAAGGGAATGATGAGACGCACCGCAGCAAGCATCATGCCGCGTCCCGCATAACGCTCGCCCATCCAGTAACCGATACTTGCGGTCTGGGCGACGCCGCGGCGGATGTTCGACATGGTGATGCCGCCGGCAAGCGCACCGGTCCCGGCATCGAAAACGAAGAAACTGACACCGGTGCCATTGTCATATTCGCTGCGATAGCGCCTCAACCGGTGTCGAAAGGCGCTTCTGGACAGCTCGTCAAAGGCCCAGCTCGGCTCCCACGGCACAAGGAAATTGCGGCTTTCCTCGCGCAGTGCCGCCCACTCCGCATGATCGGACATGACAGGGCCCCTGAGGAACACTGTTTCGCCCTTGAGCGCCGGAGGCGGGCGGCGGAAGAAGGGCACGTCCAACATATGGCGGGGCGGTCCTACACGGCGAGTTTGCGCGGCATGGGCCCCTGATCGGTAAGTGCGTCCTGGATCGTCTCGAACGGTGCGAGCGTGCCCACGGGGCCGATGGCCGCGAGGGTTGGCTTGGAGGTGAATAGACGCTGAGACAGGTCCGTCAGGCGGTCCACGGTGAGGTTGGAAAGGCGGTCCATCAGCTCGTCCACGTCGATGGGGCGACCGTAAAGCAGGAGCTGGCGGGCGATCTGCGATGCGCGGCTGGCGGGGTTTTCCCGCGCCATCATCAGGCCTGCGCGATACTGGGCGCGGGCCCGGTCAAGCTCGTCCTGACCGATGCTCTGGCCGGCTTTCTGCAATTCGCCCAGAAGAAGGGGAACGAGTTCCTCGATGTCACTCTTTCCGGTGGCGGCGTGGATGCCGAAAATGCCGGAATCGGAAAAGCCCCAGTGGAAGGCGTAGATCGAGTAGCACAGGCCGTGCTTCTCGCGCACTTCCTGGAACAGACGGGACGACATGCCGCCGCCGAGAATGGTGGAGAGCACCTGTGAGGCATAGAAGTCGCGCATGTGGTAGGCGCGGCCCTCAAAGCCGAGGATGATCTGCGCATCCATCAGATCGCGATGCTCGCGGAAATCACCGCCCACATAGTGCGCATATTGCGGGGCAACGCCTTCGGCCTTGCTGCGGAAGCTGCCCAGACGGTTTTCCACCTCGCGCACGAAATCCTCGTGCTTCAGGCCACCAGCGGCGACAATGACCATGCGGTCAGCGGAATATTGCCGCTCAAGGAAGCCGCGCAGCTGATCGGAGGTGAAGGACTGGACGGTTTCGGGCGTTCCAAGCACCGAGCGGCCAAGCGCCTGGTGGCGGAAAGCGGTTTCGGTGAACCGGTCGAAGACGATGTCGTCGGGAATGTCGTGCGCAGCGCCGATCTCCTGGAGGATCACGTGCTGTTCGCGCTCAAGCTCATGGGGATCGAACTTGGAATCGGTCAGGATGTCGGAAAGGAGTTCGACGGCCAGCGGCATGTCTGCGCTAAGAACACGCGCGAAGAACGCGGTGGTCTCGACGCTGGTCGCGGCGTTGATCTCTCCGCCAACATCCTCGATGTCTGTCGCAATCTGGCGAGCGGTGCGCTTGCTCGTGCCCTTGAACGCCATGTGTTCAAGGAGATGTGCGATACCGTGCTCGTTCTCATACTCGTTGCGCGAGCCGGATTTGACCCAGATGCCCAGCGCAACGGTTTCCAGATGTGGCAGGGTTTCGGTGGCGACCGTCAGGCCGTTCGACAGACGGCTTACCTCAACACCCATATTGACGTGACTCCCTGAACAATACTTAACGCGCCGCACGTGCGTGGCGGCTGATGTGATCCTGCAACAATTTTAAGTCTGAGGGAACGACTGTAAAGGATTCTTTCCGTTCCATAAGATCGCCGAGCCACGCGGGAAGGGGCGGCTCAACGCCGCTGGCGTCCTTGACGGCCTGTGGAAACTTGGCCGGATGGGCCGTCGACAAGACGACCATGGGCGCGCTGGACGCATCAAGTCCGCGCGCGACCTTCACGCCGGTGGCGGTGTGCGGATCGAGCAGATAGCCGCTTTCCTCAAGCACGGAGCCGATGGTGCCGGCGGTCTCGGCCATGTCGGAGCGGCCGGCGGCGAATTCCGCGCGGATCGCCTCAAGCGTCTTTTCCTCGACGGTAAAGCTGCCCGATTGTTTCAGCGACTGCATGTAGCGACGGATCTCGTCGACATTTCCGCCGGAGGCGAAATAGAGCAGGCGCTCGAAATTGGAGGACACCTGAATGTCCATCGAGGGCGAGGTGGTGGGGACCACGCCTCGGGTCGCATATTCGCCGGTGGCGAGCGTGCGGGCGAGAATGTCGTTGTCGTTGGTGGCGATCACCAGCTGGTCGACCGGCAGGCCCATGCGCTTGGCGGCGTAGCCTGCGAAGATGTCGCCGAAATTGCCGGTCGGAACCGTGAAGGAAATCGCGCGATCTGGTCCGCCGAGCGAAAGGGCTGCGGTGAAATAGTAGACGATCTGGGCCATGACGCGCGCCCAGTTGATCGAGTTCACGCCGGAGAGCGAAACGCCGTCGCGGAAGGCGTGATCGTTGAACATGTCCTTGAGCAGGGCCTGGCAATCATCGAAATTGCCCTTCACGGCCAGAGCGTGAACATTGGGCGCGCCGGACGTGGTCATCTGGCGCTGCTGGACCGGCGAGACGCGGCCCTCGGGGAAGAGGATGAAGACATCCGCGCGCTCGGTGCCGGCAAAGGCCTCGATGGCCGCGCCGCCCGTATCGCCGGACGTCGCACCGACGATGGTGACGCGCTCGCCGCGCTCGGCCAGAACATGATCCATCAGGCGCGCCAGAAGCTGCATGGCAACGTCCTTGAAGGCCAGCGTCGGCCCATGGAAGAGTTCGAGGATGAACTCGTTGGGGCCGGTCTGCACCAGCGGGCAGACTGCCGGATGGCGGAAGGTTGCGTAGCTTTCCTCGATGATGCGGCGCAGGGTCGCCGGCGCGATCTCGTCTCCCACGAAGGGGGAGAGGACGCGGAAGGCGATCTCGCTGTAGGAAAGGCCGCGCATGGCGCGAATGTCATCGGCCGAGAAATGCGGCCACTCGCGGGGAACATAAAGACCGCCGTCGCGGGCGAGGCCCGCAAGCATTGCATCGGAAAAGCCGAGCGCCGGCGCGTCGCCACGCGTGCTAATGTAATCTGTCGCCATACGTCGTATTGCCTCATGAACTGCGAGGAAGAACAGCCGGTGCGGACAAGAGCCCTTCGCATTCCGGCCGCGCGTCTGATATAGAGCATGATCTGGACGGGTGGGAACCGGTTTTCCACTCAAACCGCATGGAAATTGATTGTCGATGACGGGTTTTCTGGCAATTGCCGCCGAAATCTGTCATTTCTCCGCTGCCTTTTGCCGGTTGAACTTCAGTTGGCTTCGGGCGCGCGCAGATTCACGGGGCATGTCACTTGGTCAATTATCGTCTTTTCGTCAGTTCCATACTGCTTTCCGCCGCCGCTTTTGTTTCCGGCTGTCAATCCGATGACGCAACCGGGGGCATGAACCTGCAGTCCGGCAACAACACGCAGACCCAGGTCGCGCAGACGGGCGATCAGCCGGTCGAGACGATCCTCGAGAGCGAGCTGCGCGCCTATTGCCCGTCTGTTTCGCTGCGCGAGGGCACGGCCTATTTCACCACCTACAAGAAGGGTGCGCAGGGCGAGGCCGGTCAGGAAATCTATCAGGCGTCCATCACCGATGTGACGCGCAAGTGCAGCTACAACAATGGCGCGTTCAGCATGACGGTCGCCGTTGCCGGCCGCGTGGTGCCGGGCCCGCTCGGCAAGACCGGAACGATCACCATGCCGATCCGCATCGTCGCATTACGCGCCGGTGAGGTGGTCTATTCCAAGCTGTTCAAGCACCAGGTTTCCATCGGTGATACGGCGGGCGCGACGCAGTTCATCTTCAACGACCCGAATGTCACGATTGCCGGCAAGCCCGACCGCAGCGTGCAGCTGATGGTCGGCTATGACGAAGGTCCGACCAGCGGTCGCTAGAGCAGCGGCCGGATTGCAGGATAAAGAAAAAAGCGGGAGCCGGGCTCCCGCTTTTTTGTTGAATATCAGTCGTTTCCGATTCCCGTTTGAATCGGAATTTCAGGAACGGTCGCTCAGGCGTCTTCCGCCCATTCAGTGAGCGCGGCCAGAACGGCAATCAGGTCCTGGAAACGGTGGATGACCGTCTCGGCTCCGGCTTCCATCAGAAGGTCGGCATGGCCCGGCTGGATGTGCGAACCGCCGGTAAAGCCGATGACGCGCATGCCTGCGGCCCTGGCTCCGGCAATGCCGTGCACGGAGTCCTCGATGACGAAGCAGTCTTCCGGCTTGGCTCCCATTTTCTCGGCGGCGTAGAGGAAGACATCGGGCGCAGGCTTTGGCTGGCGCGTCGGTGTCTCAAGAGCCGAATAGATGTGGCCATTGAAGAGGGGCAGCAATTGCGTGCGGGTGAGCATCGCTTCCACCCGGTCATGGCTCGAATTGGAGCAGACGCATTTGGGCAGGGGAATGCGGGCCACTGCCTCGTGGACGCCGTCGATGGCCTTTACGTCCTTGCGCACCTTCCGGTCCACCTCGCTTTCGGCGCGGTCGATCAGCGTGGCCTGAAGCGGGGCCTCGGCATTTTCCTCGATGGACAGGAGAATGTCCTTGAAGGTGAGGCCCGCATAGCGGCTGGCAAGCTCTTCCGGCGTGATCTCGAAACCGGCCTCGGTCAGCACGCGCGCTTCGACGCGCGAGGCGATGATTTCCGAATCGACGAGAACGCCATCGCAATCGAAGATGACGAGTTCGGGAGCTGGCATGGCAAGACCTGTCCTTTTGGGGAAGCGGATGAATAAGCTCGGGGCGGCATAGCCCTTATGCCGCCCCGAAACAACTGTCCGGCAGATATGGCCCGGCCTTCGGGCTATTCTATGACGATCCCGGTGCGCTTGCCGGCAGCCACCGCCGCCTTCTGGCGTTGAGTGTTTTCTGACGGCCCTGAATGTCTTTCTTGCCCTTGAGAAACTTGGTCCGGCAAGCACCGGGAGCGGAGACAAAGAGAGCAGCTGCAACACCGACCTCGCAATTCGCTTCGAGTCCTTACGGAATATTTACCATCTTCCGTAACCATAACGGCAGGTTAATAGTCCGAGTTAGAGGTCAGTCCATGTCCGCCGTGCGTCGTATCGATGAGCTTGCCCCCGAACCAAAGAAGGCCGAATGGCTCGATACGATCATTAAGGGGGACTGCGTTGCAGCTCTCGATCGTTTGCCCGAGAAATCCGTCGACGTGATCTTTGCCGATCCGCCCTACAATCTGCAGCTTGGTGGTGATCTGCACCGTCCGGACCAGTCGCGGGTCGACGCGGTGGATGACGCCTGGGACCAGTTCGACAGCTTTGCCGCCTATGACGCGTTCACCCGTGCATGGATGCTGGCCGCGCGCCGCGTTCTGAAGCCGAATGGCACGATCTGGGTGATCGGCTCGTATCACAACATTTTCCGCGTCGGCACGGTGATGCAGGATCTGGGCTACTGGCTGCTCAACGACATTGTGTGGCGCAAGACCAACCCGATGCCGAACTTCCGCGGCCGCCGGTTCCAGAACGCGCATGAGACGATGATCTGGGCCTCGCGCGACACGTCGACCAAGGGCTACACCTTCAATTACGAAGCGCTCAAGGCGGCCAATGACGATGTGCAGATGCGCTCGGACTGGCTGTTCCCGATCTGCACGGGCAAGGAGCGCCTGAAGAATGATGACGGCGGCAAGCTGCACCCGACGCAGAAGCCGGAAGCGCTTTTGGCGCGCGTCATGATGGCTTCGACCAAGCCGGGCGACGTGGTGCTCGATCCTTTCTTCGGCTCCGGCACGACCGGCGCAGTGGCCAAGCGCCTCGGCCGTCACTTCGTGGGCATCGAGCGTCAGGACGAGTACATCCAGGCGGCCAGCGAACGGATCGCCGGCATCGAGCCGCTGAACGAGATGGATCTGGCGCAGATGCAGGGCAAGCGCGCCGCGCCGCGCGTGGCCTTCGGCAGCCTGCTTGAGGCCGGTCTCATGCAGCCGGGCACGCAGCTTTGCGATTCCAAGCGTCGCTGGACGGCCAATGTGCGCGCGGATGGCACCATCGCCATCGGTGACGAGGCAGGCTCGATCCACCGCATCGGCGCACGGGTTCAGGGACTTGAGGCCTGCAATGGCTGGACGTTCTGGCACTTCGAGGAAGAAGGCTGCCTGAAGCCGATCGACAGCCTGCGCCAGATCATGCGTGACAACATGCAGGGCGTTGCCGCCTGAGCGTGAGGACATGCGACTTCAGGGGGAAACCTGAAGTCGCTTTTTTTATGGAAAGACAGGCAGGTGGAGCGCTTTTGCGACTCTCTGCGTGATTCTTCGCATTGACCGTTAAACGGCGAAACCATACCCGCCGAGATCGGCGCGCAGTTTCTCCGCTCCGGTGAAATGAACGGCCTGCCAGCCGGCGGCTTTTGCCCCTTCCACATTCTTCTCGCTGTCATCGATGAACAGCGTGGCCTGCGGTTCCAGACCGAAATTCCCGGCATGGGTGTCGTAGATTGCGCGGTCGGGTTTGATGATGCCGATCTCGCCGGAAACGGTGACGCCACGCGGCTTCTCCAAAAAGGGATAGCGCCTGCGCGCCTCGGCATAGGTGTCGGCTGCGAAATTGGTCAGCATGGTCACGTCGTGCCCGGCGTCGACGAGCTTCTCCAGAAGTGCGACCGAATCATCATAGGCGTGCGGGACCATTTCGTGCCAGTGACGGCGGAAGGCGCGGATGTTGTCTTCCTCGTGCGGGTGTTCGGCGATGAGCAGGGCCTCGGCCTCGCGCCAGTCGCGCCCGCGATCCTGCTCCACGTTCCAAGCGCCGGTGCAGACGTTTTCAAGAAACCAGCGGCGTTCGCCGTCATCCGGGATCAGGCGGCGATAGGGGATTTCCGGGTCGTAGTGCAGCAGCACTTTGCCAATGTCGAAAACGATGTGGCGGATCTCGCTCATGCGGTTCTATCCCTTTCGGCGTTTCTTCGTGGCCCCGGGTATCGCAGCTTCAATTGCTTTTTTCATGACGGTTGGCAGCGCCTCGCCCGGAAGGGCGTCTGGGTTGGACCACCAGCCATCGCCGGCTGGCGCATTTTGCGGCAGTTCAGCGCGGAAGACGGAAAGCTCGAGGGCAAAATGGGTGAAGACGTGGCGGATCGCGCCGACCGCCTGCCAGTCGGCGGGGAAGGGTGCTGCGGTGATGTCGGCGACGCCATCCTGCCGCGCGGTCCACTGGCTGCCGGGCACTTCGGTCATGCCGCCCAGAAGGCCCTGCGGCGGACGCTGGCGCAGGAGCACCGCGCCATCGGCGCGCATGGCGACGAAGGCCGCACCCTTGCGGACGGGCTTTTCCGTTTTGGGAGCCTTCACGGGGAAGCGCTCGGCCGTGCCTTCGCGCCGGGCCGTACAGCCCTCCGTGATGGGGCAGAGCACGCAGGCGGGCTTGCGTGGCGTGCAGATCGTCGCGCCCAGATCCATCATGGCCTGCGCGAAATCGCCGGGCCGGTCGTGCGGCAATGCCGCGGCGACACGGGCGCGGATTTCCGGTTTTGCCTGCGGCAGCGGGGTCTCGATCGAGAAGAGCCGGGTGATGACGCGCTCGATATTGCCATCCACCACGGCGGCGGGCTGGTTGAAGGCGATGGCGGACACGGCGGCGGCAGTATAGTCGCCGATGCCCGGCAGCGCCTTGAGGCCGGCCTCGGTGTCGGGAAAGCGGCCGCCATGTTCGGCAGCAACGGTCTCGGCGCATTTCTTGAGATTGCGGGCGCGCGAATAGTAGCCGAGCCCCGCCCAGGCCTTCATCACGTCGTCGGTTTCGGCTGCGGCGAGCGCCTCGACGGTAGGCCAGGCCTCCACGAAAGCCTCGAAATAGCTTTTGACCGCGCCGACCGTGGTTTGCTGGAGCATGATTTCGGACAGCCAGACCCGGTAGGGATCGGGCAGGACGCCGACAAGGGTTTCATGCGGCGGGGTGCGCCAGGGCAGGTGCCGGTGGTGGCGGTCGTACCAGGCCAGAAGCGGGCGCGAAAAATCGGTCGAAGATGCTTGCGCGTCGGTGACCGACGCTTCCGTGCGTGCCATACTGGAGAGGAACTCAATATGCGTTGCGGATCAATTCGAGAAATCATGTCATGACAGGGAAGAGGCGTTACGGCAATCCCGTTGCGGTGAGCGACATCGCCACCGGTATTCTCGACCCGGTGATGCGCAAGCGCGCCGGGCTTTCGGTGGAGCTGGTGCAGTCGTGGGCCGAGATCGTGGGTGAGCGGCTGGCGCTCAGCACACAGCCTGAAAAGCTCGCCTGGCCGCGCCGCCGGCACGAGGACGACCCGTTTGAGCCGGCCACGCTGGTGATTGCCTGCGAGGGGGCGGCGGCTTTGCGCCTGCAGCACGAGACGGGCGAGGTGATTGGCCGGGTGAATGCGTTTCTGGGCTTTGCAGCCGTGGGGCGCGTGAAGATCGTTCAAAAGCCGGTAAAGGTTGCGCCGCAGCGCCGCCCGCGCCCGAAGCGGCCGCTGACGGCGCCGGAGAACGAGCGGATCGATCAGCTGACCGCAGGCATTGAGGATGACGCGCTGCGGCAATCGCTCCAGAAACTGGGCGAGAGCATTGCCCGCAAGCGCGGGTGAGCCGATCACCAAAACGTGATAGGGCGCTTGCTTTAGAAAATGACGCGCTTGACCCAAATTCGCCCGAAACGCCCGCTTTGTGGCGTTACGCTAGGCAACACTCCAAGACGAACAGGTGATTCTTCATGTCCGAAATGATCCAGCGCCGCAGACTTCTTCTCTCCATGGCCGCCTTGCCGGCGCTTGGACTGGGACTGGCCGCGTGCTCCGACACCAATGCCGAAGCCAATGCGGGCAAGCCCGGGACGGATCCGGTGACGACCGCTTCGGTGGATGCGCCTGCCTCGACCGGTTCGGTGGACATGGAGAAGCTGCTTGAAGAGGGCGCGCTCGAAGACAAGGTGCTGGGCGACGAGAACGCGCCGGTGACCATCGTCGAATATGCCTCGATGACCTGCAGCCACTGCGCCACCTTCCACGTGCGGACCTATCCGGAACTGAAGAAGAAATACATCGACACGGGCAAGGTGCGCTTCATCATGCGCGAGTTCCCGTTCGACCCGCGCGCGGAAGCCGGTTTCATGCTGGCGCGCTGCTCGGGCGACAATTACCACGCCATGGTCGATGTTCTGTTCAAGCAGCAGAACAACTGGGCGCCGGTGCAGGATGCGCAGACGGCGCTTCTGAACATCTCCAAGCTTGCCGGTTTCTCGAAGGAGAGCTTTGAGGCCTGCCTGACCGATCAGGAGCTTCTGACCAAGGTGCGCGCAGTGCGTACGCGCGGTGCGGAAGAATTCGGCATCGACGCGACGCCGACCTTCTTCATCAACGGCAAGAAATATTCCGGCGCGCTGTCCATCGATGAAATTTCCGCCGTAATCGACGGTATGCTCTAAGAGTGACTGATTTCGCCACCGGCTCCGGCCGGTGGCGCTTTGTTTAAAAGGTTTGATTTATGCGTTTGTTTTCGGCGCGCCCCGGATGTTTTTCCGGGCGCGGCCATGGGGACGATCATCGCGGTGGTCGTCGTTTTTTGAAGTCTCTGGCGCTTGTTCTGGCGCTCTTTGGAACCGGATTTTCTGCTGATCGAACCATGGCGGCGATGGCTGCCGGGGTGGACGCTGAATTGCTGCTCGAGGCCGGTGGCCTTGAGGAGAAGGTGCTCGGAGAGGCCGGCGCGCCGGTGACGATCGTGGAATATGCGTCGATGACCTGCGCTCATTGCGCGCGCTATCACACCGAGACGCTGCCGGAGCTCAAGCGCAAATATATCGAGACGGGCAGGGTGCGCTACATTGTGCGCGGCATCCCGACAGACCCGCGCGCGGAAGCCGGGCTGATGCTTGCCTATTGCTCGAAAGGCAATTATTTCAACGTCTCCGATCTCCTTTACAAAACCCAGTCTCAGTGGGCCTGGGCCAAGGATGGGCGCTCTGCCCTGTTGAAAACCGCCAGAATTGCGGGATTCTCACAGAAGAGCTTCGAAGCTTGCTTGACGGACCGCGAGCTTCTGGATGAAGTCAGAGCAATGCGCAATTGGGGTTTGGAGCGCCTGGGGATTGAGGCCGTTCCTACGTTCTTCATCAATGGGATGAAGCATTCGGGAGCCATGTCGATTGACGAAATGTCGGCGATCATCGACGGCATGCTTTAGCGGGCAACGCAATTGCCTGCCGCTTTCGCGCGCGCTGGCGCGGGTGAGGGTGGCATGAAGTTCACCAAACTGCGCCTTCTGGGCTTCAAATCCTTTGTCGAGCCGGGTGAGTTCATCATCGAAAGCGGGCTGACCGGTGTGGTCGGGCCGAATGGCTGCGGCAAGTCCAATCTGGTCGAAGCGCTGCGCTGGGTGATGGGTGAAAGCTCATACAAGAACATGCGCGCCTCCGGCATGGACGACGTGATCTTCTCGGGCTCGGGAACGCGCCCGGCGCGCAACACGGCCGAGGTGACGCTGTTTCTCGACAACAGCGACCGCACCGCGCCGGCCTCCTACAATGATGCGGATGAATTGCAGGTTTCGCGCCGGATCGAACGCGAGGCGGGGTCGGTCTATCGCATCAACGGCAAGGAAGCGCGCGCGCGTGACGTGCAGCTTCTGTTTGCGGACCAGTCAACCGGCGCACGCTCGCCCTCCATGGTGGGGCAGGGGCGCATCGGCGAGCTGATCCAGGCAAAGCCGCAGGCGCGCAGGGCGCTTCTGGAAGAGGCGGCCGGCATTTCCGGCCTGCACTCGCGCCGCCATGAGGCCGAACTCAGACTGCGCGGTGCGGAGCAGAATCTCGAGCGGCTCGACGATGTGGTGAGCGAACTCGACAGCCAGATCGAAAGCCTGAAGCGCCAGGCCCGCCAGGCCTCGCGCTTCAAGAAGCTCTCCGCCGAAGTGCGCAAGGCCGAGGCGATCCTGCTTCATCTGCGCTGGTCCTCGGCCAAGAGCCAGGAGGCGGAGGCGCAGAGCGCGCTTTCGCAGGCGACCGCGCTCGTGGGCGAGACAGCCAGTGGCCAGATGGAAGCGGCCAAGGCGCAGGCGATTGGCGCGCACAAGCTGCCGGAACTGCGCGATGCGGAAGCCGCCGCCGCCGCCGCCCTGCAGCGCCTGACCATTGCGCGCACGCAGATCGAGGAAGAGGCGAAGCGCGTTCAGGCGCGAACGCAGGAATTGCAGAAGCGGATCGATCAGCTCAATGCTGACGTGGCGCGTGAAGAGCAGATGGTGCGCGACAATGCGGAAGCGCTGGCGCGGCTTGCCGAAGAAGAAGAGACGCTGAAAGAGGCCGAGGACGGCGCCGAAGGCCGCGATATCGAACTGCAGAATGTGTTCGAGACGGTTTCCGAGGAGCTTTCGGCAGCGGAAGAGCTGCTTTCGCGGCTGACGGCGGAGAAGGCCGAGGCATCGGCGACGCGTCAGCAGGCCGAGCGCGCGATCCGCGAGCAGGCCGAGCGCCGGGACCGGCTGGCGCGGCAGGTTGCGACCATGGATGCCGAGCTTCAGGAAATCACGGGCCGGATTGCCGGTCTGCCTGACCCGGCTGAAAAGCGGCTTCTGATGGAAGAAGCCGCGGAACGCGTGGAGATGGCCGAAGGCGCGGCTGCGGAATGCGAAGAGCGGGTCGCTGCCGCACGTGAGACGGAACAGGCTGCCCGACCGCCGTTGCAGGAAGCGCGCTCCGAGCTTGGGCGTGTGGAGACGGAAGCGCAGACGCTGCGCAAGATCCTGAACGCCGGCGGCGCGGATCTTTATCCGGCGGTGCTTGAGCAATTGCGCGTGGAGCGCGGCTTCGAGACCGCGTTGGGCGCGGCGCTGGGCGAAGATCTGGACGTGCCGCTCGACAGTGCGGCTCCGGTCTATTGGGGGCCGTCCGGGGGTTCGGCGGATGATCCGGCGCTGCCGGAAGGCGCGATGGCGCTCGCTTCCGTGGTGAAGGCTCCGGAACAGCTTGCGCGCCGGCTCTCGCAGATCGGCATCGTGGATGCGGAAGACGGGCCGCGCCTTCAGAAGCTTCTGAAGACCGGGCAGCGTCTGGTGGCGCGCGATGGCGCGCTGTGGCGCTGGGACGGTTATCGCGCCAGCGCGGATGCGCCGACGGCTGCGGCGCAGAGGCTGGCGCAGAAGAACCGGCTTGCCGAACTCGATGGCGAAGTGATTGAGGCGACGGCGCGCCTACACGCGGCGGAGACGGCGCTGGCGGATGCGGAACACGCGGTGAAGGCTGCGGTGGAAGCCGAGCGGCGCACCCGTGAAGAAGGGCGCGAGGCGCAGGCGGCGCTCAGCCGCGCGCGCGATGCGCTGGCGAGTGCGGAAAGGGCGGCAGGCGAGCTTTCCAGCCGCAGGATGAGCCTCGAAGAAGCGCGTGGCCGTGTTGTCGAGGACCACGAGGAGGCCGTGGCTTCGACCATGGCCGCCGAAGAGGCGCTGGAGAGCGCGCCCGACATCACCGAATTGCAGACGCGGCTCGATCAGCAGTTTGCCGGGGTTTCGGCCAAACGCGCGGCGGTGGCCGAGGCGCGGGCAGCCTATGAGGGATTGCGGCGCGAGGCCGATGCGCGCCGGCGCAGGCTAGAGGCGATTGCCGCCGAACGGCGCAGCTGGCAGTCGCGCGTGGAAAATGCTGACCGGCACACGGCAGCGCTTTTGCAGCGCCGTGGCGACACCGAAGCGGAGCTGGAGGAGCTGGCCGAGGCTCCCGAAGAGATCGAGATGCGTGGCCGCGCACTGCTTTCCGAAATTTCAAAGGCGGAAAATCTGCGCAAGGAAGCTGCGGACAAGCTGCAGGAAGCAGAGAACCGGCAGGCGGAGCTGGACAAGCTGGCGACCGCAAGCATCCAGTCACTTTCCTCGGCGCGCGAAAGCCGCGCCCGCGCGGAAGAACGCGTTACGGCGGCGGAAGAGCGGCGCAAGGAAGCCGAGGCGCGTATTCAGGAAGTGCTGAACGTGCCGCCGCACAAGGTGCTGGCCATGGCGGAGCTGGAACCGGATGCGCCCATGCCGGAGATCGCCGATGTGGAGCGGCGTCTCGAGCGCTTCAAGATTGAGCGCGAGCGGCTTGGCGCGGTCAATCTCAGGGCTGAGGAAGAGCAGTCGGAGCTCAGCGAACGGCATGACACCATCGTGACCGAGCGCGAGGACGTTATCGAGGCGATCCGCAAGCTGCGGCTGGCCATCCAGAACCTGAACAAGGAAGGCCGCGAGCGCCTTCTGGCCGCCTTCGATGTGGTCAATGAGCAGTTCCAGCGCCTGTTCACCCATCTCTTCGGCGGCGGCACGGCGGAGTTGCAGTTGATCGAGTCCGATGATCCGCTGGAGGCGGGGCTGGAAATTCTCGCGCGCCCGCCCGGCAAGCGCCCACAGACCATGACGCTGCTTTCCGGTGGCGAGCAGGCGCTGACTGCCATGGCGCTGATCTTCGCCGTGTTCCTGACCAATCCCGCACCCATCTGCGTGCTGGACGAGGTGGACGCGCCGCTCGACGATCACAATGTCGAGCGGTTCTGCAACCTCATGGATGAGATGGCGGCGTCAACGGATACGAGGTTCGTGGTGATCACGCACAACCCGATCACCATGGCGCGCATGAACCGTCTGTTCGGTGTGACCATGGCCGAGCAGGGCGTCAGCCAGCTGGTCTCTGTCGACCTCCAGACCGCCGAGCGCCTGCGCGAGGCAGTCTAGCATCTCGTCGCGGCCTGCCTGATCCACCGCTTCTGGGAAATCAGACGGCGCGTCGAAACGCAGGGCCGACCCGAGGGCTCTCACGTTTCGCTCCATACGGCCAGTTCATTGCCTGCCGGATCGGTGAAGTGGAAGCGCCGGCCACCGGGAAAGGAGAAGATCGGCCTGACGATTTTGCCGCCGGCCTCTTCGATCGTTGCGAGTGTCGCCTCCAGATCGTCCGAATAAAGGACGGGAAGGGGTTTCTGGATGGCCTCGGGCGCGCCGTCGAAACCGCCATCGATCCCTTCGTTGAAGGCTGAATATCCAGCACCGTAATCGGTGAAAGACCAGGAAAAGGCGCGGGCGTAAAACGCCTTGACGCTGTCGATGCTGCCGCCCGAAGCGGGCATTTCGAGATAGTCGAGCTTTCCGGTCTGGCGCATGATGATCTCCATTGTTCTTGATTTGTTCTAATTCATCTTCGTCTTGCTTGCAAGCCCTGAAGCAGATGCGCGGTGCTCTCGCGAAATGTCTGGGAAGTCTCTGGTAAAATGCGCCAGCAAGGTTCCCGGAAAATATTCGCGGAGACGGATGATGACGGAAGACCCTTTCGACCTTCAGCGCTTCGTGACGGCGCAGGCGGACTGCTTTGACGAGGCGCTGCAGGAGTTGCGCGCGGGGCGCAAGAGAACGCACTGGATGTGGTTCGTGTTTCCGCAATTGCGTGAGCTTGGACGTTCGCCAGCCGCATTGTTTTACGGTCTGGTTTCGCTTGATGAAGCGCGGGCCTATCTTGTGCATCCGGTGCTTGGGCTGCGGCTGCGGGAAGCTACTGAAGCGGTGATGACGGGGGCGGGTAGCTCCCTGCACGAGATTTTCGGGACACCGGATGACCTGAAATTTCGCTCCTGCATGACCCTTTTCGCCTGCGCTGCCGCGCAGGGCGACACGCTTTTCTGCGAAGCCCTGCGGCAATTGTGTGAGGGGCGCGCGGATGAGGCGACTCTCGGTCTTCTTGGGGTTAAGCTGGGGGAGTGGCGTCCGCCCGATCCATAGGCGCGGGGCGCATGGGCGCAGGCGTGGCAGCGCGCAGCGCGCCTGGCGGCTTGCCGATGACGCGCTTGAAGGCACGGCTGAATGCTGCCTGTGAACCATAGCCAAGGCGGTGCGCAGTCGTTTCGATGGCCAGCCCCTCACGGCTGATCCACTGGGCGGCGAGGCGCATTCTCAGCTCCGTCAGATAGCGCACGGGCGTCATGCCGGTGACGGTCTGGAACCGCTCGGCAAAGACGGAGCGGGAGCTGCCCATTTGCCTTGCCAGTTCGGCGACGGTCCAGTCGCGACCGGGGTCGCGGTGCAGGGCGGCGATCACATGACCAAGGCGCGGATCGCGTAGCGCCGCCACCCAGCCGCTTGAGCCGCCGCAGCCGCATTCGACCCAGGAGCGGACGATGAAGGCGGAAACCACATCGGCAAGCCGCGCGAGGATGCCGGCAAAACCCGCGCGGTCTCCCCGTGTCTCACGCTCCATCGCGTCGAGGATGGGCAGGATTTCCGGGTAACGCTCCAGAAGCGTGGACACGCGCATGACATCGGGCATGAGTGCGACCAGCGGGTGCATGCTGCCCAGATCGAACTCCATGCATCCGGAGAAGATGAGCGCATCGTTTTGGCGATCCGGCTCGTTCGAACAGGCGATGATCTCTTTGACATCGCGGCAGAGCGGCCTGGCCTGGAAATTCGTGATGCACTGGCTCTGAAAGTCCGGCTCGGAGAGGAGAGCGTGTTCACCGCCGCGCGGCAGAAGAACGGCGTCGCCGGTTTCAAGTGTGTGAAGCGTGTCGTCAGGGCCGCGAAGGTAGACGGGACCACGGCCCACGAAGTGAAACTGGGCCCGCCCTTCGATGGTGCCGAAGCGAATGCCGAAGGGCGGCGTGATCTGGGTGCGGTGATAGGACATCCCGTAAAGGCGCATGCCCATGAGCAGTTCGCTGACCAGATCCGGATTGGCGAGTGATGGGGGTGTTTCGGCGTTTCGATCAATCATTCCGGTTTTTGTGATATGGTTCGTCCGGAATGTCCAATCTATCTCTTTTGCACTGCAAAACATATTGCATGCGAAAGGAAAGACATATGGACGAAGCCCCGCAGTGGACAGGCGCACAGGCCAGCCGGCAACCGGCCTGGGGCGCAGTGATTTCGATGTCGCTAGGGTCAGGACCCATTAATATGGCCGCAATGGTCGGCCTGATTTGTGCGGATACGCGAAGCAAGGCCGCAGGAAGACTTTATGTCTTTCAAGGGCTTGCGACAAAGTAGCCCGTGCAAATCAGGCTGATCCGAAGGACGCTCGATAGACCGGCGACCTGCTGCGTCAAACCCCTTGACCGGGGGGAAACCCCGCTCTGCGGGCTTTTCCTGGCATCTCTTGGTCTATCGAACGCCATTGCGGTCATATTAATGGGTCCTGACCCTAGGCGTGTTCGGGCTGGTGACGGCGGAATTTCTGCCGGCAAGCCTTTTGACGCCGATGGCGACTGATCTCGGTATTTCGGAAGGGATGGCCGGACAGGCGGTGACCGCGACGGCACTGGTGGGGCTGGTGGCGAGCCTGCTGATCTCTGCGGCGACCCGCAGCATCGACCGGCGGCGTGTGCTGCTGTCGTTCACGGTGCTTCTCATTGTGGCCAACCTGATGGTGGCGTTTGCACCGAACCTGCCGGTTCTGCTCACGGGCCGGGTTCTGCTGGGCATCGCGCTTGGTGGCTTCTGGGCCATATCGGCGGCGGTGGCGATGCGGCTGGCGCCGGAGGCGCTGGTGCCGCGCGCGCTTTCGATGATCGTGAGCGGCGTGGCCGCGGCAACCATCGTCGCCGCGCCCCTTGGCAGCTATGTGGGGGAGATGTGGGGCTGGCGCAGCGCGTTCCTGCTGGCAACGGTTCTCGGAGCGATCACCTTTGTGGTCCAGTTCGCGACCCTGCCGGCGATGGCTCCGAATGCGGCAACCCGGCTTCGCATGCTGGTGGATGTGCTGGCGCGGACCGTGCCGGATCAGGCTGAAAGCGCCGGCGGTCTTCTGGTGGCGGCAATCCAGTTTGCCATTGCCATTGGCGCGGCAGGCGGCGGGCTGATTTTCGATGTCGGCGGCGCGCAGGGCGTGTTCAGCGTTTCGAGCGTGGTGCTGGTGCAGGCGGCGGTGATGATCTTCATCCGCGTTCGCCCGCAGGTGGTGGCTGCACCCGCCTGACGCAGCGCCAAAAAACCAGAACGGTTGCGGGATGGGGCGAGAGCCTCGTCCCGTCTGCTTTGGCAAGCAGAAGGACTGTTGCCCTTGTCACATGCAGAACTGTTCCATTCCCGGTAAGAAAAAATCTTCTCTTCAATCGATAAAGCGGCGGATGCTCCGTTGGTTGGCCTTGCCTTGATGGTCGCTGCCGCTTAACGCTGCCTCCCGTAGCCGGTGCAGCAGAAGTTCCAGGCGCCGGCAAAACGACCGGAAGGGGAATGCAGCATGACCAAGTGGGTCTATGTGTTTGGCGATGGACGTGCCGAAGGCAGCGCGGGCGAGAAAAATCTGCTCGGCGGCAAAGGCGCAAATCTGGCGGAGATGTGCAGCCTCGGGCTGCCGGTGCCGCCCGGCTTTACGATCACGACCGACCTTTGCTCCCACTATTATGCGAATGGCCGCACCTATCCGGACGCGCTGAAAACACAGGTCGAGGCCGCGCTTGACGAGGTCGGCCGGGTTGCCGCCCGCCGTTTCGGCGATGCGGGGCAGCCGCTTCTGGTTTCCGTGCGCTCAGGCGCACGCGCCTCCATGCCCGGCATGATGGACACGGTGCTCAATCTCGGCCTCAATGATGAGACGGTCGAGGCGATCGCGGCGGAAGCCGGCGATGCGCGCTTTGCCTATGACAGCTACCGCCGCTTCATCCAGATGTACTGCAATGTCGTGCTCGGGCTCGATCATGATCTCTTCGAGGAAATCCTTGAAGAGGAGAAGGCGCGGCTCGGCTACGAGGTCGATACGGAGTTTTCGGCCGAGGACTGGCAGAACGTTATTGCGCTCTACAAGGGACGCATCGAAAGCGAACTTGGCGCGCCATTCCCGCAGGACCCGCACGAGCAGCTGTGGGGCGCGGTGGGCGCTGTGTTCTCTTCATGGATGAACCCGCGTGCGGTGACCTATCGCCGGCTGCATGACATCCCCGAAAGCTGGGGCACGGCGGTCAATGTGCAGGCCATGGTGTTCGGCAACCGGGGCGAGGATTCGGCAACCGGCGTTGCCTTTACCCGCGATCCTTCGACCGGCGAGAAAGCGCTTTACGGCGAGTTTCTGGTCAATGCGCAGGGTGAGGATGTGGTGGCGGGCATTCGCACGCCGCAGAACATCACCGAGGCGGCGCGGCTTGCGGCGGGCTCCGACAAGCCGTCGCTCGAAAAGCTGATGCCCGAGGCGTTCAACGCCTTCACCGGGATCGCCGACACGCTGGAGCGGCATTACCGCGACATGCAGGATCTGGAATTCACCATCGAGCGCGGCAAGCTGTGGATGCTGCAGACGCGCTCGGGAAAGCGCACGGCAAGTGCGGCGCTGAAAGTAGCCGTGGACATGGCCAATGAGGGGCTGATCACGCGTGACGAGGCGGTGACCCGCATCGATGCGGCGTCGCTCGACCAGCTTCTGCACCCGACCATCGATCCGTCTGCCCCGCGCGACATTATCGGCATGGGCCTGCCGGCCTCGCCGGGCGCTGCGACGGGCGAGATCGTGTTCTCGTCCGAAGCCGCCGAAGAGGCCAAGGCCGAAGGACGCCGGACCATTCTGGTGCGGGTGGAGACGAGCCCCGAGGACATTCACGGCATGCATGCCGCCGAAGGCATTCTGACGACGCGCGGCGGCATGACGAGCCACGCGGCGGTGGTGGCGCGCGGCATGGGCAAGCCCTGCGTTTCGGGTGCTGGTTCGCTGCGTGTCGATCATCGCAAGGGCGTGCTTCTCGCCATGGGGCAGATGCTCAAGGCAGGCGACACGATCACCATCGATGGTGCAACGGGGCAGGTGCTGAAGGGCGCGGTCCCCATGCTGCAGCCCGAACTTTCCGGCGATTTCTCCACCATTATGAGCTGGGCCGACGAGGCGCGGCGCATGAAGGTGCGCGCCAATGCCGAAACGCCGGCTGACGCGCGCACGGCGCGTTCCTTCGGCGCGGAGGGCATCGGCCTTTGCCGCACGGAGCACATGTTCTTCGATGATGGCCGCATCCTCGCCATGCGCGAGATGATCCTGGCCGACACCGAAAGCGACCGGCGCGCGGCCCTCGCGAAGCTTCTGCCCATGCAGCGCTCCGATTTCGTGGAGATCTTCGAGGTGATGGCCGGGCTGCCGGTCACGATCCGTCTGCTCGACCCGCCGCTGCACGAGTTCCTGCCGAAGACCGAAGAGGAAATCGGCGAGGTGGCTGCCGCCATGGGCGTTTCGGCGGAGAAGCTGCGCCAGCGCACCGAGGCGCTGCATGAGTTCAACCCGATGCTCGGCCATCGCGGTTGCCGTCTGGCGATTTCCTATCCGGAGATCGCGGAGATGCAGGCGCGCGCCATCTTCGAGGCTGCGGCAGAGGCGGCTGAGAAAGCCGGCAAGCCGGTGGTGCCGGAGGTGATGGTGCCGCTTGTTGGCATGTCGGCCGAGCTGACCTTCGTGAAGAACCGCATCGACGCGGTGGCCAAAACCGTGATGGAAGAGCGCGGCATCACGCTCGACTATCTGGTCGGCACGATGATCGAGCTGCCGCGCGCGGCATTGCGGGCAGACGAGATCGCAGGCAGCGCCGAGTTCTTCTCCTTCGGGACGAACGATCTGACGCAGACCGCATTCGGCATCTCGCGTGACGATGCGGCTTCCTTCCTGGAAACCTATCGCACACGCGGCATCATCGAGCAGGACCCTTTCGTGTCGCTTGATGTGGATGGCGTTGGCGAGCTGGTGCGGATTGCCTCTGAAAAGGGACGCACGGCGCGGCCGGAAATCAAGCTCGGCATCTGCGGAGAGCATGGCGGCGACCCGGCGTCGATCCGCTTCTGCGAGACGGTGGGGCTGGACTATGTGTCGTGTTCGCCCTTCCGTGTGCCCATTGCACGGCTTGCGGCAGCGCAGGCCGCCATTCACGCGGGCAAGGGCGCAGCCTGACGCGCTCTGCCGAATGAAGCCGTCGGGGATCAGTGGGCCGCGTTACTGAACGCGGTCCAGCGTCGTTATCAGGCTGGCATAGGCATTGACGATACGCGCCACCGGCAGATCGCTGGTCTCGATGCTCTCGACATCAAGCGTGTCGCTTCCCGTCCGCTGTACCACGAGCGCATGGACAGGCGTGTCCTCGTCCTCAAGCGCAATGGCGGCAACCCAGTCGCAATCGTTCACGCCATCAAGGCGCATCTGAAACAGAAGACGCCCTTCGATCTGTTCAAGAGCGTGTTTCACCGCGCCCTCAAAACCCTGTTCGACGAAATCCTGATGTTTGAGGGCGAGCTCCAGCTCGACCAGTTCGAGCGGGCCTGCTGCCGTTTCGTTCTGTTCTAGAAGCGCAGTCTGCATGGCGGAACCTCACAACATTTTCCCACGCAACCCCTCCGACCATGACATTGTGCGTGCGAGCGTGGCTGGATTATGGCGTGTTACAATAACCTAAGAAGATGGTTATATGGTCCGGTTGTCACCTGTTTCAAGGCGCGGGTGCTGGCTGAATCATTGTCGCAGCCAATGGGTGCAAGGCCCTGAAATCTTAAACATTCCACTGAAATTGAATTTTCTGCCGATCAGCAATGCGTTATGAGGCTCTATCTCTGATGGCAATGGCGCGTTCGGTTGGGTTCATGACGGCAACATTGGTACGGCAAATGGCTCCCGCCGCTCCCTGGTGCCGAAGGCTTGCGCTCTTCTCGCTGGTTCTGCTCATCGTGTCGGGCGCATCGCATCGCTTCGGACTTCTGGAAACGGTTCCTTTCCTGTGGCTCCTGGGGCTGGGCGGAGCGCTTGCCTTTGTCGCCTTCATGCTCGGTGTGATGGCGCTTCTGCAGGTCTGGGAACATGGCTCTCTGGGTGCTGCAATGGCGGCGGGTGGAATGTTCGTCGCGGCCCTCGCGCTGGTTCCCTTCGGCATTTCCGGATACCGCTTTTTTGAACACCCGAAACTGGTCGACATCTCGACCGACCCTGAAAACCCGCCGCAAATGCCACTGGCTGCGCGGGCGCGGAGCGGCGTGATGAATGCCGTCGAGCCCATGTCTGCCGAGAGCCAGGCAATGCAGCAGCAGGACTATCCCGAGGTGACGGGGCGGCGCTACGAGTACACGGCTGACAATGTCATTGAAGTTGTGCGCGCGATGATGCGCGAGAGGGGATGGCAGCCACAGGGGCCTGAAGGGCTGCAACTTGCCGGCGCCAGCGTCACGCTGGAAGGGGTGGCGCATTCCTATCTTCTGGGGTTTCCGTCTGATGTGGCCATACGCATCGAAGACGACCAGGCCGCCACCTTCGTCGACATGCGGTCGGCGTCTCGATATGGACGCCACGATCTTGGGGACAATGCGCAGCGTATCCAGCGCTTCCTGAAGGAACTTGATGAACGCATGGCCTTCCTGGCTCCGGTCTAGCGCTTCAGGCTGTTTCCGCTTTCGCTGAAATCGCTCTCGCGTTCAGCCCGGAAAATAGATCGCGTCGATTGACGGATCGTTCTCCGTCGTCACGGCCCCGCGTGCGACCAGATCTTCCAGATGGGCGAGAACGGAGAGGGCGGCTGCCCCATGAAGCCGGGGATCGGTGTCCCGGTAAATGGCCTGAACCATTTCCGTTATGGTGCGATCACCGCGCTCGATGCGGTCCAGAACGGCGCGCTCGCGCATCTTCCGGTGGGCCTTCAGGCCACGCATGAAGCGCTGGGGCATGCGGACGCGACTGCCATGGCCGGGCAGGAACACCGTGTCGTCACGCTCCAGCAGGCGATCAAGCGAGGCCATGTAATCGGACATCGCGCCGTCGGGCGGGGCGACGATGGAGGTGGCCCAGGCCATCACATGGTCTGCCGAGAAGAGCACGCCGGTTCCTTCCAGCGCGAACACCGCATGATTGGCGGCGTGGCCCGGCGTGTGGATTGCGCGCAGCGCCCAGCCATCGCCCTCGACAAGCTCGTCATCGGCGAGTGCGATGTCGGGCCTGAAATCCATGTCGGCGCTGGCGTCGAGCGGGTTGGTTTCGCCAACGCGCAGCGGACGGGCGGCGCGGTGTGGGCCTTCTGCGCAGACCAGCGCGCCGGTCTCCCGCGAAAGCCTCGCGGCGAGCGGCGAGTGATCCCTGTGGGTGTGGCTGACGAAGATGTGGCTGACCGGCCGGCCGCCAATGGCCTTGAGCAGCGCCTGGAAGTGGGCTTCGTCCTCCGGGCCGGGATCAATGACGGCGAGGCTGGAGGTGCCGACGATATAGCTGTTCGTGCCGTGAAAGGTGAAGGCGCTGGGGTTGTTGACCGTAAGGCGCTGAATGTCGGGAGCGATCTCGACGGCCTCGCCATAGGCGGGGTCGAAACGCGTTTCAAATTCGAGAGCCATGGGCAACGGGTCCGAAAGTTGGATGCATGCTGGACGCCTGAAAAGCGCATTCAGGTTGCCGCATATCATGGAACCGCTTATAGGAGAAGGAAAGCGGAACAACTCGCATAAAGCATGAACGGAGACGCCATGTCGCTCGCTATCGCATCCAGATCCCTCGTGTCGCAGTCGCTGCCCGACAATGCAGCACGACGCCTGACCACCCAGCTCTTCCTCGCCGTGGGCGCAACGCTCCTGCTGGCGCTGTCGGCAAAGACGCGCGTTGTGCTTGGCCCGGTGGATCTTTCGCTGCAGACGCTGGCCGTTCTTCTGATCGGCGCAACCTTCGGTATGCGCCTCGGTGTTGCGACGCTGCTTCTCTACATGGCTGAAGGCGCGATGGGGCTGCCGGTTTTCCAGGGCACGCCGGAAAAGGGCATTGGCCTTGCATACATGATGGGACCGACGGGCGGTTACCTTCTGGGCTTTGTCGCAATGGCGGCGATTGCCGGCTGGGCGGCAGACCGCGGCTGGGACCGCAATCCGCTGAAGCTTGCCGGCGCGATGCTGGTGGCGGAGGCAGCTCTGATGGTGCTCGGCTTTGCATGGCTTGCAGGCCTGATCGGCGCTGAGAATGCCTGGCAGTTCGGCGTTGCGCCATTCATCATGCCGGACCTGATCAAGGTGGCGCTGGCTGCCTGCTTCATGCCGGCGGCATGGGCGCTGCTGCGCGGCCTGGGTGTTTCCAGACACTAAGCGGTCATCGAATCGCCGCTTTCAAGCGGAACGGAGATCGGGCCAGAAGGGGATGTCTGGCCCGATTTTTTTGAGGGGAAGAGTATGAGCGTGTTGGTTACCGGCGGCGCCGGTTATATCGGCAGCCATATGGTCTGGGAGCTTCTGGACCATGGCGAAGACGTGGTCGTTCTCGACCGGCTGAGCACGGGTTTCGACTGGGCGGTTCCCGAAGCGGCCACGCTGGCGGTGGGCGACATCGCTGACCAGACCTTGGTAGAGGAGCTGATCCGCAAGCATGATGTGGATGCGATCATTCACTTTGCGGGCTCGATCATCGTGCCGGAATCCGTATCCGACCCGCTTGGCTATTATCTCAACAACACAGTCAAATCCCGCAGCCTGATCGAGAGCGCGGTTCGCTGCGGGGTTCCTCATTTCATCTTTTCTTCCACGGCTGCGGTCTATGGCAGCCCGGCGCGTTTTCCGGTGGGCGAAGATGCCGAGTTGCGGCCTGAGTCACCCTATGGCACCTCCAAAATGATGACGGAGCTCATGCTGCGGGACTGTGCGGCTGTGCACAATTTCGACTATACGGCGCTCCGCTATTTCAATGTCTCCGGTGCTGATCCGCAATTGCGCACTGGGCAGTCGACCAAGGGCGCAACGCATCTGATCAAGGTTGCCTGCGAGACCGTGACAGGCAAACGCGGCCATATGGAAGTTTTCGGCACGGACTATGAAACGCCGGACGGCACCTGCGTACGTGATTACATTCATGTCTCCGATCTGGTGAACGCACATTACCTGGCGCTCCGTCGCATGCGTTCGGGTGGTGGTAGCCTCGTGGCCAATTGCGGCTACGGAAACGGTTATTCCGTTCTTGAGGTGATTGAGGCGGTTAAAGAGGTGGCGCAGACCGATTTCGACGTGCGCATCGGCGATCGCAGGCCCGGTGATGCGGTTGCCATCGTTGCGGAGGCGGAGCGGTGCCGGAGGGAGCTTTCCTGGGAACCAAGGTATGACGATCTGCGCCAGATCGTGACGCATGCGCTGAGCTGGGAAAAGAAGCTTGCCGGACGGAACCGCTGATGCAGTATCGTAATATCAACAGGCTCTTTACGCTCGCCTGTTTCTCAATGCCGCCGGTCGTTGGGTCGGCAACAAGCGTGGTGTGGCATGGCGGCGCACTTTGGTGTGTCTTTGAAGTGCTTTCGGGACGGCGGCGGCTGAGCCCTGACAGCGCGATGCGCTGGATCGCCATGCTGATGCTGCTTTATGTGGCCGCGAACCTTGTCGCCTTCCTCATCAATGATCCTTCGTGGCAGAGTGTCTACAAGCTCCTGCCGCTTGCGACCTTCGCTTTGTTTCCCTTTTCCTACTCGATCTGGACAATCGCCGACCGGGAAGACGTGGCGCAGGCCGCACTCTTGGGATCGGTTATTGCAAGTTTCGGGGCATTGATTTTTGCCTTCGTACAGTCTGAGTTTCTGGGACTGCGTGCCGAGGGTGGCGCAGGCAACGCACTTGTGTTTGCGGATGTGGCTTGTCTGGCGGGCCTCACCTGTCTGGCAGGGGGGCTCATCCTTGACAGCAAGAAGGCTCTCTTTCTCCTGCTCGCTTTCGCGGCTGCTTTTGGAGCCGTACTGCTTTCAGAGTCCCGTTCTGTCTGGCTTGTGATGATTGTGCTCGCTTTCCTGCAATTGTTCATTTTCCGCGCGCGCGTCTTTACGGTTCTGAGAGGGCATGTGCTTGCGCTGCTGGGCGTAGCCTTGCTGTTGCTGGTCTTGACCTCCGGCCTTATTGTCAGCCGTTTCGATGCCCTTTGGCAGAACGTCGACAGGCTTATGGCCGGAGGGGATTACAACACCTCAATCGGACTGCGGGTGGCGCTCTGGGAAAGCGGTGTTCGGCTCTTTGCCGAGAGCCCGATTCTCGGCCACGGGATGCAGAACACCTCGGCGCTCATCAAGGAACATGTGCTGCGGGATTTCGGCATCGAGGTCGGGTTCACCCATTTCCACAACGGCTTCATGACCATCTTTATCGAGGGTGGCATTGTGGCGGGCTGTGCGGTGATCGCGATGTTCGCAGTGATCACGGTCTATGCGATAAAGAGCCTTGGGAACAAAGAGGACCCGCTTGCCCGCCTCGGCGGCGCAATGCTGCTCATGCTTGCAGCAGTCTATGCAGGAGGTGGCAGCGTGAATGTCATGTTCGGGCATGACATTCTCGATACGGTCTTCATGGTCTTTCTGATCGTGGGGCTGTTCCTGGCGCGGGGAACCTCGCGCCTGACCGATGCGGATCGGGCTGAAAGGCCCTGATGATGTGACGTTACGGCCGCGTTATGCGCGGCCGTAACGGTCCTCAAGACGCACGATGTCGTCTTCGCCGAGATAGGAACCGGACTGCACCTCAATCAGCTCCAGCGGGATCTTGCCGGGGTTTTCCAGCGCGTGGATCTCGCCAAGCGGAATGTAGGTGGACTGGTTTTCGGTGAGCATGATCGTGTCTTCGCCCTTGAGAACCCGCGCCGTGCCGCGGACGACCACCCAGTGTTCCGCCCGGTGGTGGTGTTTCTGCACGGACAGTTTTGCACCGGGCTTCACCGTGATGCGCTTCACCTGGTAGCGGTTGCCGAAATCGATGGAATCGTAATCGCCCCACGGACGATAGACCCGGCGATGGTCCACATGCTCGGTGCGGTCGGCGGATTTCAGCTGCGAGACGATCTCCTTGACGTGCTGTACGGCATCACGTTTGGCCACGAGGACGGCATCAGCCGTTTCAACGACCACGAGATCCTCAACGCCGACGATGGCGACGAGGCGTTTCTGCGCGGAGACAATGGAGTTTTTGGACGCGACCTGCAGAACATCGCCGATGAGCGCATTGCCATCCGCGTCCCGGTCCTGCGCCTCCCAGATGGCCGACCATGAGCCGATGTCGTTCCAGCCGGCGTCGAGCGGGACCACGGCCGCGCGGTCCGTCTTCTCCATAAGGGCATAGTCGATGGAATCGGAGGGGCATGCCTCGAAGGCGGCGCGTTCGGGGCGCAGGAAATAGGCATCGCTTTCCACGCCGGCCATGGCGGCGCGGCAGGCCTCCAGAATGGCGGGCGCATGTTTGTGCATGGCGTCCAGATAGGCGCTGGCGCGGAACAGGAACATGCCGCTGTTCCAGTCGCATGCGCCTTCCTTGAGATAGGCCTTGGCCGTTTCGAGATCCGGCTTTTCCTCAAAGCTGGCCACCGCAAAGCCGCTGTCGCCGATCTTCTTGCCACGGCGAATGTAGCCAAAGCCGGTTTCCGGACAGGTGGGCACGATACCGAAGGTGACGAGCCAGCCTTCCTCGGCAAGCGCCTTTGCCCTTGAGAGCCCCTCATGGAAGGCGGGCACGTTCTGGATCAGGTGATCTGCGGGCATGACGAGAAGCAGCGGGTCAGCGCCATTCGCCGTCGCCTGAAGGGCTGCGAGCGTGATCGCGGGTGCCGTGTTGCGGCCGACAGGCTCAAGCAGGATCGGCGCATTTTCGACGCCGGCCTGCCGAAGCTGTTCGGCCGCCAGAAAGCGGTGCTCTTCATTGCAGACGGTGAGGGGCGTGGCTGCGCCAATCCCGTCCAGCCGGCGCATTGTCTGTTGCAGCATGGTGCTGTCGCCCACCAGAGCGCAGAACTGCTTGGGGTAGTGCTCGCGCGAAACCGGCCAGAGCCGCGTTCCCATTCCACCCGCCATGATCACCGGTACCAACATGAGCCTACCCCCGCCGTTCTGGTTCTGAACCTCTGGATCGCCGCACGCCCTTTCGGGCGCGCAAAGGACGATCCAGAATTTTGACGGAGCATCAGGCCGAAAGCCGGAATCAACTTTTCAGTCCGACGCTCTATCTGTCTGTTTTTCCGCATTTATGCGGATGTCAGCTGTTTCCACCTGACTGCGAAATTTTGTGGCCTGTGCCGCAGGCCACCGGATGCCTTCGAACAGTGCAATGCCGGGAACCTTCGCCAAGGATGCCCCGACTTTAGATTGGAAACGTTGACGCGGGGTGTAGGCAAGAGCGTCATCAAGGGATTTGCCCCGTCCATGGGGAGAGGGGACTACCTCCACGGTTGTTTTTCTCCCCGCCGCGCCTCGTTCAAGCAGGCCAATCGTGCGCACTCATGCGCCCTTTGCCGGGGAGAGGGCGCGATGAACGGCACCGTTTTCTCCCCGCGCCCTCTGCCGCTCCTAGACTTTCCCCGATCAAAAGGAACGGGCCAAGATGGAACAGACCGCAAATCTCAAGCTTCCCTACATCATGCCGTCGCAGGCGCAGAAACACGTGACGCACAACGAAGCCATTCGTCTTCTGGACGGACTGGTGCAGCTCGCTGTGCGTGACCGCGACCTCTCCGCACCGCCGGTCAGCCCCGAAGAGGGCGAATGCCACATCGTTGCGGCGGCGGCGACCGGGGCGTGGACGGGCTGGGAAGGGCAGGTGGCGTATTTCGCCGATGGGGCGTGGATGCGGTTTGCGCCAGCTGCCGGCTGGCGGGCCTGGATCATCGACGAGGCGCGTCTTGCCGCCTTTGATGGCGTGGGCTGGCAGGCCATCAACGGATTTCCGGAGAGCGCGGCGGAGATCCAGAATGCAGCGCTGTTCGGGCTTGGAACGACCGCCGATGCGACCAACCCGTTTTCTGCAAAGCTCGACAAGGCGCTCTGGACGGCCCGCTACGCTGCCGAAGGGGGAACGGGCAGCCTGCTCTACACGATGAACAAGGAAGCGCCTGCCGGCGATGTGGGCTTCCTGTTGCAGAGCGGTTTCGTGACGCGCGCGATGTTTGGGCTTCTCGGGTCCGATGGCCTGAGGCTCGCGGTTTCTCCCGATGGTGTGGCCTTCAAGGATGCGATTCGCACCGATGAGGGTTCCGGCCTTGTGTCGCTGCCGGGCAACGCCAAATTCCTTGGCTTCATCAATTACGACCAATATGTCGCCGCCGACACATGGCAGACCGTGGCCATCAACAACACGCTGTCGAACGATCAGATGTCCTTCGACACAGGCGCAAACCGTTTCACCGCACCGGCAGACGGGCTCTACCGCTTTGGGGCGAGCATCGGCTGGAAGCAGAACGGCGCGAATGTGCCGACGGCGGTGAAGGCGAAGCTGATGCTCAATGGCGCGAGCGACCTCTGCGCGCCTTTGGTGGCGTGCGATGTGGCCGATCTGGCGGTGGATGGCTCGGAGACGGCGCTGCATCTTCACGTGATGGCGCGCCTGGCGGCGGGTGACACAGTGGCGCTTGCGCAGCTTTTCAGCGGGCTTGATGGCTATGTGCCGGCGACGGTCACGCGGTTCTGGGGAGAGTGGGTGGCCTGACGCATGGCGCAGCGACTGGCGCGTGCTCCACAGAAAGGCTGAAAACGCCTGCTTGTCGTGGGGCCGCGCTTCTGCTATCCACCGCTTCGCTCGGTCTTGGGGCGTCGCCAAGTGGTAAGGCAACGGTTTTTGGTACCGTCATTCGCAGGTTCGAATCCTGCCGCCCCAGCCAGCCTTCGCTAAAGCTACGGCTGGGCAAGCCGGAGCGCGAGTGGAGGCTGCCACGCCAAAGCCTAAAGGGCGAAGGCGGGCCGGAGATGCCATGCACTATGTCTATATTCTGCAAAGCCTGACGTATCCCGACAAACATTATGTCGGTTGCACAAACGACGTCGATGAGCGGCTGAGAAGGCACAATGCCGGTCGATCAGAATCGCAGTCGCGCCACTCATCCATGTTCGGTCCTTGGAAACTGGTCATCCAAATAGGTTTCGAAGACAAGGTGAAGGCATTTGCCTTCGAAAGGTATCTGAAATCCAGTTCAGGTCGCGCTTTCGCGAAGAGACATTTCTGATCCCTTCCAACCGGTTCTTGCTTCTCAGTTTTTCCGCGCGTGGTTGTCGTAGGTGGGGTCCTAATACTGTGCTGCGGCGGGCCGCCCCGTGGGAAACGTCATCTTGCTGAACCGCTCAACATAAAGAGCGGGTGCTTCGCCACGGAGCCCTGACCTCGCTACCTGTTTAACCAGCCTGCTCGATCATCCCGCGCAGCTCGTCCACCTTTGCCTTCAGGAGCGCCTTGTCGCCGCGGGTTTCCACGTTGAGGCGCAGCAGGGGTTCGGTGTTGGAGGCGCGCAGGTTGAAGCGCCAGTCGTCGAACACCATGCCGAGGCCATCCTGGCTCTCGATCTCGGGGTTCTGCGACATGTAGTGATCGGAAATGCGGGCCTGTACCGCGGCTGCGTCCGAAACGGTGAAGTTGATCTCGCCCGAGCAGGGATAGGCGGCGATGCGCTCTTCCAGGCGCTCGGCGAGCGTGGTGCCGCTGGCCGAAAGCTCCGCCACCACATTCAACCATGCAAGCATGCCTGAATCGCAATAGGCGAAATCACGGAAGTAGTGGTGCGCGCTCATCTCGCCGCCATAGATGGCGTTTTCCGCGCGCATCATCTGCTTGAAATAGGCATGGCCAGTGCGGCAGGCCTTCGCCACGCCGCCGGCGCTTTCCACCACGTCGATCGTGTTCCAGGTCAGGCGCGGGTCGTAGAGAACGGTGCTGCCCGGATTCTTGGCGAGCAGTGACTGGGCGATCATGCCAACCAGATAATAGCCTTCCACGAAACGGCCCTTGTGGTCGTAGAGGAAACAGCGGTCGAAATCGCCGTCCCAGGCGATGGCGAGGTCCGCGCCGTGCTCGATCACCGCCCTGCTGGCCTTCTCGCGCTTCTCCGGAAGCAGCGGGTTGGGCACGCCATTGGGCAGGCGCGGATCGGGCTCGTGGTCGATCTTGATGAAGGTGAAGGGCAGATGCTTTTCCAGAAGATCGATGATCGGGCCTGCACAGCCATTGCCGGCATGGCAGACGATCTTCATCGGTTTCAGGTTCTGGCCCGCCACCTCGTTGAGAAGACGTTCGATATAGGCATCGCGGTCGCACAGATCGTGCAGAGCGCCGCGCGCGGCATAATCGGCAACCGGCTGAAGCACCGCATTCGAACGCATGATCTCTTCGATTGCGTTGAAGGCGTTGTCCGGTGTGGCGGCGGACGCGCCTTTCAGCACCATCTTGATGCCGTTGTAATCGGGCGGGTTGTGGCTGGCGGTCACCATGAGGCCGGCATCCGCGCCGCTGGCGGCGGTGTGGAAATAGACCTCTTCCGTGCCGCAGCGGCCAACGGGGCGCACGGCGACGCCGCTGTCGAGAAGGCCCTGGGTCAGCGCTTCGGCCAGCGCCGGGCTGTCCATGCGCATGTCGTGGCCGATAACCACCGTGCCGGGGTTGAGGCTTTGCTTGAGCGCCTGCGAAAAGCGATAGGCGAAGGGAACATTGATTTCTGCGGGGATACGGCCGCGAACGTCATACGCTTTAAAGGGGGCGCCCATACTTTCCTTCCTGAATAATCTCGAAGATGAACAATGCTCTGTCATCGTTTAGCATTGCAATGATTGATTGAAGTTTTGTTAGAATTGGATGAATGCACACAGAGACACAATTGCGGCGACAAATGCGCACGCTACGCAAATACACAAGAGCTGAAACGGTTGCATGCCGGCTTGTTCACCTCGTGTAACAGCCGGCGCATCAGTTTGAAGGGGGGCGTTGGTTGCACTGCGCCCGCCGCATCCCTATTCAACGGACGGGGATAACGCGGAATCATCCCGCAACCGATTGGGCAACAAATGCAATTCATCGATCTCGGCGCTCAGCGTGAGCGCATCAAGGACAAACTGGCGACCGCAATCGACAAGGTTGTTGCCGAAGGGCGCTATATTCTTGGGCCGGAAGTCAGCGCTCTTGAAGAGCAGCTCGCGGCCTATGTGGGCACGAAGCACGTTATCGCCTGCGCCAATGGCACCGACGCCCTGCTCATGCCGCTGATGGCCTATGGCATCGGACCGGGCGACGCGGTGTTCTGCCCGAGCTTCACCTTTGCAGCGACGGCCGAAGTCGTGGCGCTGGCCGGTGCAGAGCCGGTTTTCGTGGAAATCGACGCCGACACCTACAATATGGACCCGAAGAGCCTGACGGCCGCCATCGACCACATCAAGGCGGAAGGCCGACTGACGCCGAAGGCGGTGATCCCGGTCGATCTCTTTGGTCTGGCTGCCGACTACGGAGCCATCGAAGGCATTGCCGCGCGTGAAGGTCTGCGCATCATCGAGGACGCCGCCCAGTCCATCGGCGGCACGCTCAACAACAAGCGCTGCGGTGCGTTCGGCCATGTGGCGTCCACCAGCTTCTACCCGGCCAAGCCTCTGGGCTGTTATGGTGACGGCGGTGCGATGTTCACCGATGATGACGAGCTGGCCGATGTGCTGCGCTCCATCGCCTTCCACGGCAAGGGCGAAAGCCAGTATGACAATGTGCGCGTGGGCCTGAATTCGCGCCTCGACACGATCCAGGCCGCGATCCTGATCGAGAAGTTGGCGATCCTCGAAGACGAGATGGAAGCGCGCCAGAAGGTTGCTGCACGCTATGCCGAAGGCCTTGGCGATGTGGTGAAGGTGGCGGTGACGCCGAAGGGCCATCGCTCGGCCTGGGCGCAATATGCCATCGAGACCGGGAAGCGGGACCTGGTGCGCAAGCGCCTTGGCGAGGCGGGCATTCCTTCGGTTGTCTATTACGAGAAGCCGCTGCACCTGCAGAAGGCCTATGAGATGCATGCGAAAGCGCCGGGTGGTCTCGCCATTTCGGAGAGCCTCCCGCACCGCATTCTGTGCCTGCCGATGCACCCCTATCTCGCCGAGAGCGACCAGGATCGTGTGATCGAGACCATCCGTAGCGCTGTCGCCGAATAGGCTGACGACTGCTTCCAAGACATCGAAAAGGCCCGTGAAAACGGGCCTTTTTTGCATTCTGAAATGCCTTTTCCCCTTTGCCGGAAACAACGCAAAAAGCGCCTCGCAAACCGGGGTGAGGTTGGGCGTGCGCGCCTTGAGAGGGCCGAAAACCGCATGGTACCCCAAGGGCAGGATCCGGAAGCCGTAGAGGCTCCGGCCGCAGCGACAAAGACGCGAAGGCGAAAACATGCCGGCAGCCCTTACCCATCTCGACAGGCTGGAAGCCGAGGCGATCCACATCTTCCGCGAAGTGGCGGCGACCTTTTCAAAGCCCGTGATGCTTTATTCCGTCGGCAAGGATTCGTCCGTGCTGATGCATCTGGCGATGAAGGCGTTCTACCCGGCCAAACCGCCATTCCCCTTCCTGCATGTGGACACGACGTGGAAGTTTCGCGAGATGATCGAATTTCGCGACTGGATGGCGCGCGAAAAGGGTTTTGAACTTCTGGTGCATGTAAACGAGGAGGGCGTGCGCGACGGCATCAATCCGTTCGATCATGGCTCCAACACGCACACCCATGTGATGAAGACGGTGGCGCTGCGCCAGGCGCTGGACAAATACGGGTTTGACGCCGCCTTTGGCGGTGCGCGGCGCGACGAAGAGAAAAGCCGCGCCAAGGAACGCATTTTCTCGTTCCGCTCCGCAGGCCATGGCTGGGACCCAAAGAACCAGCGGCCGGAAATGTGGAAGATCTACAACACGCGCGTGGCGCAGGGTGAATCGATCCGTGTCTTTCCGCTCTCCAACTGGACCGAGCAGGACATCTGGCAATACATCTTGCAGGAAAACATTCCCATCGTTCCGCTCTATTTCGCCGCCAGACGGCCGGTGGTGGATCGGGGCGGAATGACCATCATGGTCGATGACGACCGGATGCGCCTTCAGCCGGGCGAGAAGGTGGAGGAGCGTCTGGTGCGCTTCCGCACGCTTGGCTGCTACCCGCTGACGGGCGCGATCCCGTCGACCGCTGCCACGCTCGAGGAAATCGTCGGCGAGATGCTGACGGCCCGCACGTCTGAACGGCAGGGGCGTCTGATCGACCGCGATGAGGCGGGCTCCATGGAAAAGAAGAAGCGCGAGGGGTATTTCTGATCATGTTGACCGCCAACACAGCGCTTCTGCGTGAAGATGACGATGCTCTGGTCGATATCCGCGACTATGTGGCCGGGCAGGAGAACAAGGGGCTTTTGCGGTTCCTGACCTGCGGCTCGGTGGATGACGGCAAGTCGACGCTGATCGGGCGTCTCCTGTTCGACACCAAGCTGATCTTCGAGGACCAGCTGGCAGCGCTTGAAAATGATTCCCGCAAGCACGGCACGGCCGGCGACGAGATCGATTTCGCACTGCTGGTCGACGGGCTGGAGGCCGAACGCGAGCAGGGCATCACCATCGATGTGGCCTATCGCTTCTTCTCCACGCCGCGCCGCAAATTCATCGTGGCCGACACGCCGGGCCATGAGCAGTACACGCGCAACATGGCAACCGGCGCATCCACCGCGGATGTGGCCATCGTGCTGGTGGACGCGCGGCAGGGCATCCTGCCGCAGACGCGCCGACACTCTATGATCGCCTCGCTTCTGGGCATTCGCCACATCGTTCTGGCGGTGAACAAAATCGACCTTGTCAGCTTCGACGAAGCCGTGTTCGAGCGCATCGCGGCGGAATATCGCGCGTTTGCCGAAGAGCTCGGCTTCACGACGATCCAGCCGATCCCCATGTCGGCGCGCTATGGCGACAATGTCATCCGCTCGTCGGGCAAGACGCCCTGGTATGATGGGCCGTCGCTGCTGGAGCATCTGGAGACGGTCGACATCGAGGCCGAGGCGGAGGGTAAGCCGTTTCGCTTTCCCGTGCAGTATGTCTCGCGGCCGAACCTTGATTTTCGCGGTTTCTCGGGCACGGTGGCTGCTGGCAGCATCGGCGTCGGCGAGCGGGTGACGGTCGCCAAGTCGGGCAAGCAGACGCGCATCCGCCGCATCGTCACGCAGGATGGCGATCTCGACGTTGCCTCGGAGGGGCAGGCGGTGACGCTTCTGCTCGAGGACGAGGTGGAGCTTTCGCGCGGCAACATGCTGGTGACGCCGGAGGCGCGCCCGCATGTGGCCGATCAGTTCTCCGCGACGCTTGTGTGGTTCGATGAAAAGCCGCTCCTGCCGGGGCGCTCCTACATTCTGCGCACCGAAACGGATGAGGTTTCGGCGACGGTGAGCCAGCTCAAGCATCGACGGAACATCAACAATTTTGCCGAGGAAGCGGCAACCAGCCTCGATCTGAACGAGGTGGGGTTGTGCAATTTTTCAGCTCAGGCGCCGATTGCCTTTGACGCTTTCAGCGATAACCGCACCACGGGCGCTTTCATCCTGATTGACCGGCTGACCAATGCGACGGTCGGCGCGGGCATGATCCAGCGGCCTTTGCGGCGCGCAGCGAACATCCACTGGCAGGCGCTCGACGTGACGCGCCAGTCACGCGCGGAGCTGAAGCACCAGAAACCGGCGGTTCTGTGGTTCACCGGGCTCTCGGGCTCCGGCAAGTCGACCATTGCCAGCCTTCTGGAAAAGAAACTGCATGCAGCCGGCCGCCACACCTATGTTCTGGATGGTGACAATGTTCGCCACGGGCTGAACCGGGATCTGGGCTTTACGGACGAGGACCGGGTGGAGAACATCCGCCGTGTGGCCGAAACGGCAAAGCTGATGGCGGATGCCGGGTTGATCGTGCTCGTCTCGTTCATCTCGCCCTTCAGGGCCGAGCGGCGCATGGCGCGCGAACTGATGACCGAGGGCGAGTTTGTGGAGGTCTTCGTGGACACGCCCTTTGAAGAATGCGCGAGGCGTGATCCGAAAGGGCTCTATGCCAAGGCGCTCAATGGCGAGATACAGAACTTCACGGGCGTCGATTCCCCCTATGAGACGCCGGAAAGGGCTGATATCCACATCGAGACGATGGCCCGCGCGCCCGAAGAGCTGGTCGACGAAATCGAGGCCTGGCTCAAGGAACGTGGCCATTGCTGATCTGAATTGAAGAAGGGCATCGGAACAACCAAAAGCCGGTTTCCGATTTTCGGTCCGATGCTCTGGTGGAAAGACTGACTGGCCCATGGGCATGATGAAGGACGACGCGGCGCTTCTGGCGCTGTTTGAAGAACTCGCGCTGGCGGCGGGGGCTGCGATCATGCAGCACTACGAGGCGGGCTTCGAGGTGGAGCAGAAGGCCGACGATACGCCGGTGACGGCAGCCGACCGTGCTGCGGAGAGGGTGATCCTCGACGGGTTTCGGAATGTGGGGCTGGGAACGCCCTGCGTTTCTGAAGAGGCCGCGTCCGGTGGCGTCATTCCGGCCTGCGGCGATGGCAATTTCCTTTTGGTAGATCCGCTCGATGGCACGCGCGAATTCATTGCGCGGCGTCCGGATTTCACCGTCAATATCGGCCTGATCCGCAATGGCGAGCCGGTGGCGGGTGTTGTCTATGCGCCGGCGCGCGATCTGCTTTATTCGGCGCGTCCGGGGGCTGCTTTTGAAATTCCGGTGGTGGGTGGCAAGCCGCAGGAGCGGCGGACGATCAGGGCGCGGCCGCGCCGGACGCCGCCTGCGATTGTCGCGAGCCGCTCGCACTGTACCGACGAAACCCGCGCCTTCATCGCCCGCCATCCCGATGCCGAGACGGTTTCCATCGGTTCGTCGCTGAAATTCTGCATGATCGCGCGCGGCGATGCGGATCTCTATCCGCGCTTCGGCCGCACCATGCAGTGGGACACGGCGGCCGGTGACGCCGTGCTGCGCGCGGCAGGCGGCATGGCGCACACGCTGGACGGCGCGCCGCTCACTTATGGGCCGAAGGGCGGCGAGGGGCTGGAAGCCTTTGTGAGCCCGTCATTCGTTGCCGAAGGGGCGGGCTGGTAGCATCCTGCCTTTGGGGCGCTGTTGTGGTAGGCGCAGCCGTCAACGCCTCCTTCTCCCCGCTGGCGGGGAGAAGGTGAGGATGAGGGGCGGGCACCTGCAATTGTGATCAGTGCCAGGTTTTGAATGGGGGTGGCTGCCGTGCGGCGAGGCTTGCGCGGCCCCTCATCCCCCTGCCGGGACCTTCTCCCCGCACACGGGGAGAAGGAGGATGGCCGAAACTGCGGCGCTCCTTGATGGGAAGGGAAGGCAGGGCCCGGGCTTTTTCAACTGACTGTCCTGTCAGGCCGTCGTCAGCTCTTCCTTCCAGGGGGGATTTGCGCCGGCGCGTGACACGGTGATGGCGGCGGCGCGGGTTGCGAAGGTCATTGCTTCTGAAATCTCTTCAGCGCCGAGTGCGGCGATTTTCTCCTTCGTCAGAAGCCCCGCCATCTCAAGTGCCGCCAGAAGCGCGCCGTTGAACGTGTCGCCGGCGCCGACCGTGTCGACCACGGTGACGGGCCGTGCCGCGACGAACTGCTTTTGTGATTTCGTGTAGGCCGTCGCGCCCTTGCCGCCATCGGTGACAATGACGAGGGAGGGCCCGCGCGCCAGCCAGCGCGCGGCGATCGCGTCGGTGCTTTCCGTTTCGCCGAACCATGCAAGATCGTCGGTGGAGATTTTCACGATGTCGGACAGGGCAAGCATGCGCTCAATGCGGGCGCGGTGGCTTTTTGCATCGGTGATAAAGGCGGGGCGGATGTTTGGGTCGAGCATGATGACGCGGCCCGCAGCCTCGCGCGCCATCAGCGCCTCATAGGCCGAGCCACAGGGCTCTGACACGAGGCTGATGCCGCCGAACAGAAGGGCCGACACATCTGTGCCGATGGCGGGCAGGTCGTCGGGCGAGACCATCCGGCCGGCTGTGCTTTCATCATAGAAGGCGTATTCGGCCTGACCGGCGGTAAGGGTCACGAAGGCGAGTGTCGTGGGGCGGCTGGAAATCTGCGCAAGGCCAAGATCCACATGGCTTTCCTCAAGCTTCTCGCGCAGCATCCGACCGAAGAGATCGTCCGAGAGGCCGGTGAAGAAGCCACAGGACACGCCGAGGCGGGCAATGGCGATGGCGCTGTTGAAGACCGCGCCGCCGGTATAGGGCGCAAAGGCCGCTTCGCCGTCGCTCGACTGGCGCGGCAGCATGTCGATCAGCGCTTCGCCGCAACAAAGGATCATGACGTGCCTCCCGTTCGTTTTGCCCATCGGGAGTAGCGGGCGGCGGGCGGCTTGGCAATGCAGGATGCGCGGGGCCTTATCAATGGAAGTTGCGGCCCTTGGGCAGAACACGCACATCGCGCGGGTGACGCCAGAGATTTTGCGCGGTCGCGGGCTTTTCCGCCGCCTGTGCGTCCGCGCCCGGATCGGACATGGCGGCCAGAAGCTCCGGCGTCGTGTCGAGCAGACGGCGGGCGACCACATGGATGACATTGCTTTCTTTCTGCAGAATGCCCTCGATGGTGACCATGCGCGCGCCGAACACGATACGGCGAAAGCGCTGGAAGACGCGCGGCCAGACGATGACGTTGGCAATGCCGGTTTCATCCTCCAGCGTCATGAAGATGACGCCGCTTGCCGTGCCGGGGCGCTGGCGCACCAGAACGAGGCCCGAAACGCGCACGAAGCGCCCGGCCGGGATATCCGCGAGGGCGCGGGTTTCCACGATGCGGCGTTCCTTGAGCTGCTGGCGCAGGAAGGAAACGGGATGCGCCTTGAGAGAAAGGCTGAGCGTGCCGTAATCCTCTACCACCTGCTCGCCGGGAAGAAGTTCCGGCAGCGCCACGCTCTCTTCGGCCTGAAGGGGTGTTTCTTCCGTGTTTTTGGTGCTGGCGAAGAGCGGCAGTTCCTCGGCTGCCGCACGCACGCCCTGATGGCCGCTCAGGCCGCGCACCTCCCAGAGGGCAGCGCGGCGGTCGAGCCCGAGTGAGCGGAAGGCGTCCGCCTCGGCAAGCCGGCGCAAGGAGAACATGTCGATGCCGGAACGGAAATAGAGGTCGCGCACGGTGGCAAAGCCCGCGCCGCGCGTGGCCATGATCTTCAGCGCTGCGGCCTCGCGTATGCCATCCACCTGGCGCAGGCCAAGCCGCACCGCATGGCGGATCGCGCCCTTTCTCGAGGCCGGTTCCAGCGTGTGGTCCCAGTCGCTGCGGTTGATGTCGACGGGGCGTGTCTCGCCGCCATGATCGCGGAAATCCCGGACGATGGAGGAGGCGGAGTAAAACCCCATGGGCTGGGAGTTCAAAAGTGCGCAGGCAAAGACATCCGGATAGTGGCATTTGAGCCAGGAGGAGGCATAGGCGAGCAGCGCGAAACTGGCCGAATGGCTTTCGGGAAAACCGTAATCGCTGAACCCCTTCATCTGGTTGAAACAGCGCTCGGCAAAGTCGGGTTCATAGCCATTGGTGAGCATGCCCTTGATGAAGTCTTCGCGGAACTGGTCGATTGTGCCGGTGCGGCGGAAGGAGGCCATGGCGCGGCGCAGCCGGTCGGCCTTTTCCGGCGAGAAGCCGGCCGCGACGATGGCGATCTTCATCGCCTGTTCCTGAAAGAGCGGCACGCCGAGGGTCTTCTGGAGCACGGCGCGCAATTCTTCGGAAGGATAATCGACATTCTCTTCCCTGTTGCGGCGGCGCAGATAGGGATGAACCATGTCGCCCTGAATGGGACCGGGGCGGACAATGGCGATCTCGATCACGAGGTCATAGAAATTTTCCGGTCGCAGGCGCGGCAGCATGGACATCTGCGCCCGGCTTTCGATCTGGAAGACGCCAACCGTGTCGGCGCGCTGGATCATGGCGTAGGTGGGGCGGTCGTCGCGGGGCACGGTGGCCAGCGTGCGCTCTTCGCCATAGTGATCGCGCAACAGATCGAACCCCTTGCGCAGGCAGGTGAGCATGCCGAGCGAAAGCACATCCACCTTGAGGATGTTGAGCGCGTCGAGATCGTCCTTGTCCCATTCCACCATGGTGCGGTCCTTCATGGCGGCGTTGGCGATGGGCACGATTTCGCTCAAGGGCGAATGGGTGAGCACGAAGCCGCCCACATGCTGGGAGAGATGGCGGGGGAAGCCGATCAGCTGGCTGACGAGAACGAGGGTCTGGCGCAGGCGTGGATCGGTGGGGTCGAGACCGGCTTCGCGCACCTGGTCGCCGGCAGGCGTGCGCGAGGAATGGCCCCAGACAAGGCCGGTCATTGCGGCGACCACATCGGGCGACAGGCCCATGGCCTTGCCGGCCTCGCGCACGGCGCTGCGCGTGCGGTAGGAGATGACGGTGGCGGCCAGCCCGGCGCGGTGGCGGCCATATTTGTCATAGATGTACTGCATCACCTCTTCGCGCCGCTCATGCTCGAAATCGACATCGATGTCCGGCGGCTCGCCGCGCTCTGCGGAGATGAAGCGCTCGAACAGAAGGTCGATCTCGGTGGGATTGACCGAGGTGACGCCAAGGCAAAAACAGACGACAGAATTGGCCGCCGAGCCGCGCCCCTGGCACAGGATGGGCGGGGTCTGTGCGCGGGCGAAGTTCACAATGTCGTGCACGGTGAGAAAATAGGCGGCGTAGCCAAGCTGGCCGATGAGCTTCAGCTCATGGGAAATCATGCCGGCGACCTTTGGCGGAACCACGCCGTCGAAACGGACTTTTGCGCCAAGCCAGGTGAGGCGTTCCAGCTCCTCCTGCGGGGTGGCGCTCTCACCGCTCGATTCCTTCGGATAGTCGAAGCGCAGTTCATCGAGCGAGAAGCGGCATTCATCCATGAGCGCCACGGAACGGGCGATGGCGTCTTCGTGGCCGCGCAGCAGGCGGGCCATCTCCGCAGGCGCTTTCAGGTGCCGCTCGGCATTGCGTTCCAGCCGGAAACCGGCCTCGTCGATGGTGCAGTGCGCGCGGATGCAGGTGAGGAGATCCTGAAGGGGGCGGCGGGCCGGCGTGTGGTAGAGCACGTCATTGGTGGCGATGAGCGGGGTGCCGCAGGCCGTGGCAAGCGCGGCAAGGCGCTCTTGGCGCGCGCCATCATTGGCCCTCCGGTGGGGCGTGAGCGCCAGAAACACATCGCCGGGGAAGAGGGCTGCGAGGCGGCGCAGGTTTTCCTCGAAATCGGAGCCGTAATCATAGGGCGGCATGGCGATGAAGCGCTGGTCCGCGCCAAGCTGTTCCAGATTGCCCAGATGGAGGTGGCACTCGCCTTTCGGTGCACGGCGGTTGCCATCGGTCAAAAGCTGCGTCAGGCGGCCATAGGCATCCCTGTCGGTTGGGAAGCAGAGCGTTTCGAAATCGTCCAGCGTGACCAGTCGCGCGCCGACGACAAGGCGGATCTTCTGCGCCTTCGCCTCCACATGCGCGCGCACGACGCCAGCCATCGTGTTGCGGTCGGCAATGCCGATGGCCGCATGGCCAAGCCGGGCGGCTTCGGCAACCAGCTCGCGGGGATGAGACCCGCCGCGCAGAAAGCTGTAATTGCTGGTGACGCCGAGCTCTGCAAAGGGCGGGGCCGGTGGCGCGGAACGCTTTTTGGGGGGCGTTTCGGCGGTGTCGGCCTTTGAGCCGGTGGTCAGAGGGATGGGGCTTGACGATTGCGCGCTCATGCGAAGACCCCGTGGATGAACCAGCGCGGGGTTTCTTCATCGCGCTCATAAAGCCCGTCGCGGAAGAGCCAGAAGCGGCGGCCGGCTTCATCTTCGATGCGGAAATAGTCGCGTGTCTTGCGGCTGGCCCCGAGTGGCGCGCGCCACCATTCAGGCGCAATGCGTTCCGGCCCTTCGGCGCGCGTCACAAGGTGGGCCACGCGCCGCCATTCGAAACGGGTGGGCGGGCCATCGGGCACGCCGGCAAGCGTGGTGACGGGCTCCGGCACGGCAAAGAGGAAGAGGGGGCGGGCAAAGGCCGCGCCATCCTGAATGCAGCGGGCATGGGCCTGCCAGTCGTGGCTTTGCGCGGGTTTGAGCACGGAGACGGCGCGGGCGGCGCGCTCGGGCAGGAAGCTCGCATGGGGTTCGGCGCGGGTGACATTGCGCGCGCCGAACCGGTTGACCAGCCGGTCAAGCAGCAGGGCGATGTCGCCGTCACGCATGGTCATGGCGTCGTCGCCATCGCGCATGGTCATGGCGTCGTCGCCCAGATCCTCCTGCCGCATGGCGAGCGTTTCCACGGAAAAGGCGGTGAGGCTGGCCGCCTCAAAGCCGAAGCCGGCGCGATCCTCTATGCGGTCGAGCCGCTCGCCGAGAAGGCGGGCGAGATGTGCTGCATCGCGCGTGGGGGTGCTGGTTGCGAGCGGCAGGGCCTCGAACCAGCCATCGACGCGGAACAGCCGCAGCTCCACGCGCCGCGCGCCCTTGCCGGCCTTTTCAAGGAGCGCGCAGAGGTCGCGCGTGAGGCGGCCGATGGCGATCCCGATTGCTTCCTGCGTGACGATGGGCTCGGCGAAACGGCATTGCGCGGCATGCAGATGGGGCGGATTGAGGGGGCGAAAGCTTTCCTCCTCATGGCCAAGCGCCTCGTCCAGCCGGCGCAGCGCGAGCGGGCCAAAGCGCGACGCCAGCGGCGCGCGCGGCTTGCCGATGAGATCGCCGATACGTTTGAGGCCAAGCTTTTCAAGCGCCTTGACCGTGCTCTCCTCCAGCCGCAGGGCGCAGACGGGCAGCGGCGCCATGTGCCCGGCGAGGGTGGCGCGGGTGACGGCAAGGCGATCATCGGGCGCGTGGCGGGCAAGCGCCCAGGCGCCGCCGATGGTGGGCGCCAGCGCCAGCCGTGCGGTGAGGCCGAAACGGCCAAGCTTTTTCGCCAGCGTTTCCATGAGGGCGGTCTCGCCGCCGAAGAGATGCGCACAGCCGGCAATGTCGAGGCTCACCCCGTCGGGAAAGTCGGGACGCGTCAGCGGCGAGAAACACTGGCACCAGAGCGCCAGCCTTATGAGGGCGCGCTCATCGCCCTGAAGATCGGCATGGGCGACCTGCAGGGCGGGGTGGATGGCGCGCGCATCGGCCAGCGCCATGCCGGGCGAAAAGCCCAGCGCCTCGGCCGCCTGATTGAGCGCGGTGATGCGCTGGCCATTGTCCGTGGTGGTGACGAGCACCAGCGCCGCGTCCTCATGAGGCTTCTGCCCATTCGGGGGGCAATCTGGAGCTGGCGCGCCCGGCGTCATGTGGCCATGGTGTTGCCCCTGTGGTCGCTCCTGCCGGCGTTCTATCGGCCAGCGGGGCAGGAAGACGGAAAGAAAGCGTGTCATGATCCCACTCGACATCCCAGCCGCTTGAGAAACGGCGGGACATCCCTTGCCTTGATTTGAGAAGCGCAAGCCGCCAGCGCGGCGCACCCGAATATGAGGATTGGCCCGATGATTGGCCTGAGGATTGGCCTGAGGATTGGCTGGGCGAGGCGGGCGCTGCGGGAAGCGATGCGACGGACCAGCGGGTCTCGGCCGCCGTGCCCTCTGCTGAAGCCTGTCGCCCGCGCAGGATGAGGGCGGTGACGCCGTGGCGCGCGGCGCGCAGGGCAAGGCGGCGGCTGGCGGCGAAATCATAGGCGCGGGCGCTGTCGGGCAGGATGCCGGCGACGGCGGCGAGCGGCGCATGGGAAAGCCCTTCCTCCAGCGCCCACAGAATGTCGATGGGCTTGCGCACCTCGATCCTGATCAGCCGGTTCGGGTCAAGCCCGAGGGCTGCCAGACCGGGCGGGTAGAGCGCGCCTTCGCCGTTTGCCAGATGCGCGGGCACAGCCCAGAGAATGGGGCCGGGGCGCTGGCGGAGAAGACGCGCCAGAAAACAGATGCCGAAGCCCGCGCCGGCGGCGAAATCGCCATGGGTGGCCGGGAGGATTTCATGCAGCGCGCCGGTCTTGAGGCCGTGGGCGGGAAGGGCGGCGTCAAGTGCCTCTGCGCCCAGCCCAAGCGCGGGGCGGGCGTTGGGCGTCAGCCTTTCCTGAGGGGCGATGCGGCGGCGTAAGGCCTCTATCTCGAACCTGTGTTTCATGACGCAACTCCGGAACGCACTAACAGGACGCGGCGGATGCCGACACGGTCTGCACCGGTGGCGGCGCGCCGGAAGCGCCCTGATTCAAATTCGCAGCATCTTCCTTCAAGGGACTGATTTGACTCGTCTTCACGCCTGCGCCCGGCAGGGCGTGCGCGGGCGGCGCATCGCGCAGCCATTCTTCCAGAAGGCGTGTGCGCTGAGGCGTGGCACTGCCAGCGCAGACATTTGTGAAAGGGCAGGAAGCTTTGCTGCTGCGGGCGCAAAACGTCCGCCCGAGATCCTGCATGAGGATGTGATGTTCTTCAGTGTCGGAAGCCTCCCAGCCATTGGGAAGCTGGCGGTTGAGAAGGCGGACCGAACGCTCGGGCGACGTCTGCTCGGGCACGAGGCCAAGACAGCGCGCTGCGCGCCAGTGCGCCGTGTCGACGACAAGAACGCGCCTGCGCAGGGTGCTCATGTTGAGGGTGGCAGCGCTGGTCTTGGGGCCGACGCCGTAAAGCCGTTCCAGCCAGGCAAGGGCGTTCTCCACCGGCCAGCCATGCAGGAAGCCGAGATCGAGCGCGCCGCGCAGGCTGGCGATTTCCTGCAGGACGCGGGGCAGGGCCTCGGCCTTGCGCTCGGGGTGGGTGACGCCTTCAAGAAGCGGGTCGAGTTCGTGGGAGGATGCTTCGGCCAGACGCTGCCAGGAGCCTCTGTGCTGCGCCACTTCGAAATGCTCGACCAGAGCGGCGAAAACCCCGAGCGCCGTTTCATTGCGCGTTCTGCCGCTGAGCATCGCCAGAATCATCTGGCTTATCGGGTCGAGACGCACGAAATCCGAGGGCGGTCCGAAGACAGCCAGCAAGCGCTGATGGAGGCTTGCAATCCGGTCGAAAGGTGCAAGGGGCAGGGTGTATTGCATGCCCGCATGATAAGAACAAATAGGGAACAAATCAATCGTTCTCTACCATCGGGCTGAGAACAGCTGAGGAAAACGAAAGGCCGCCAGACAGCTGGTCCCACGGCAGACGCGCGCTGTCTGACGGCCCGCTCCAGCGTTCTGACGACGCTTTCAGCAGTGTCCCCTCTGGACCCTGCCATACTGAAAGCATCAAGCGTGCCAGTCGCAGTTCGCCTGGGCTTTATTCTGATTTTTCAGTGTGTTGCCGTTATCTGTCCAAGCGGGCGTGTTTCGTTCTCGCACCGGCCATGATGCGCGTCAGAGCAGGCTGCCCACGAAACGGGCAGACGCCTTCATCAAATAGCGACTTCCAGACGGTTGCGGCCTGTGGATTTGGCGCGGTTGAGGGCGGTGTCGGCCTGACCGAGCGCGATCCAGAAGCTCTCCTTACGCGGCAGCGGCGTGTGCAGGCCGACGCTCACGGTAAGCGGGATCTCGATCCCGTCGAGATTGAAGGGCGTGTCGGAAACGGCGGTCTGGATGCGTTCGGCAAGGCCGAAGGCGCGTTCGGCGTCATAGGCCGGCAGCACAAGCGCAATGGCCTGCCCGCCGAAGCTGGCGACCATGTCCGTCTGGCGAACGGCTGACTGGACGACGGACGCGACATGGCGCAGGGCCTGCTCACCGGCAGCGTGGCCGTGTTCCTCAAGCACCTGATCGAATTCGTCGATGTCGATGAGCGCCATGGAATAGGGCTGTCCGGCCCAGTTCATGGCGGCTGCGAGCTCCGGTCCGAGCTTGTCGAAGACGCGCCGGTTCAAAAGCCCGGTTGCCGTATCCGTGGTGCCCATCGGTGCCTCCTTCAAGCGTCGTGGTCCGAAATGCGAGCGCTGCAATTCAAGAATGCGGCCGATCACGATGGCGGCAATCACATTGGCCACAATAGCAACCGGTGCGACTTCGCCCAAGGTGCGCATGGCCGTTTCCCACGGCATGAGGAAAACCGAAATCAGGGAGACCGATGTCAGAAGACCGACGCCGGCGAGCGCGACCATGGAAACGCGCCGGCCTTTCACCATCTGCGCGAAAGCCAGGCTCACCAGGCTGCAGATCAGGACGGCGACAATGCCGCTCGCCACGCCTGCGCCGCCAAGCCAGATGCGACCGAGGATCGCGACAGCCGAGGTGATGGCAAGCGTGATCCAGCCGCCATAGGTCATGGCGAGAACGACAAACACATTGCCGATGTCGAAAGAAAGGCCGGAGGAGGCGTGTGCGGTGAAGAGGGCAGGCCCGATGGAGCCCACGGAGAAAAGCGCGGAGACGAGAAGGCTGCGCTGTAAGGATGTCAGCGCAAGCCGGGCCGCGCGTTCGTAAAGAAGCGCGGCGATGACCGCAATTCCCAAGCCTTGCAGGAACTCGGATGCCAGGGCAGCCATGTCCATCAGGTCAATCTCCGCAGACGCCTCACCAAAAGAAACAACGATTTGCGTGCGAAAATGCAGCCCGCCATTACTTCGCCTGATACTCAGTATGTATGACAAGGCAGCGTAAACACAAGAAGTTCCAGTGCAAAGCCCGGTTCTTCAACTTGTTCGCGTATTTCCGTGGAGGTTTGTCCGTCCGGTTGCCGCGGGGTAACGGCATGTTTACACCGCTGAAATATTATGTGCCGGCAAAAGGCGAGGGGATGGGACGTTTGCAGGCGGTGTTCGAGCGGTTTTACGCGTTGCGCATCTGGCAACAGGCATGCATCGTCACTCTGGGCGCTGCCGTGGGTGCTGACGCGCTGACGCTCATTCTCTACTCCATATTCTTTTCCGACCGGCTGATGCTCGACCTGATTCTCACGGCAGTCATCACCGTTCTTGTGGCCTACCCGATCGCCTATGTTTTTCTGAGCAAGACGGCGACCGTCGCGAAACTGGCAGCGGAGCTGGATAAGGCTGCAACGACTGATTACCTGACCGAGCTGTGCAATCGACGCAATTTCATGCAGCAGGCGGGCGCGTTTATCGGAGAAGCGGACGCCTCGGCAGGTGTCGTTCTCTTCATCGATGTGGATCACTTCAAGCTGATCAACGACCGGTTTGGCCATGCCGAGGGGGACCGGGTGCTTGTGCTGGTGGCGGAGGCAATTCGCCAGAGCGTGCGCGTGGATGATATCTGCGCGCGCATTGGCGGCGAGGAATTCGCCGTGTTCATGCCGGGCGCGGACCTGCCGCTTGCGCGCACGGTTTCGGAACGCATCGCCCTGAGCTGCCGTCTCGTTGGGTGCACGGCGCACCCCGAAGAGCTTTCCACCACGGTGAGCATCGGCGTTGCCATGCATCGCCCGGAGCAAACGCTGGATGAAGTTGTCCGCGAGGCCGATTTCCTTCTGTACAGGGCCAAGCGGGGCGGGCGCGATCAGGTGATGTATCGCGCGCCGCATGAGGTCGTCGCCTGAGGGTGGCGCCGGGCACGCGGTTCATGGAATGAAAAAAACGGCGCCGAAGTGCGCCGTTTGCGTTTCGTCTATTCGACTTCGATGTGGAAAACCGACCAGACCCAGCCGCGTTCTTCTTCTTCCGGCGCCTTGCGGCCACCGGTGTCGTAGACCAGCCAAAGCGGCCCGAGGCCGCCGATGCCGATTGGTTCGCCTTCGACCTTCATGGCGAGGATCCATTCATGGGCGGCCATCTTGTCGGCATCCATTTCGAAGCCGAAGCCATCGAGCGCATAGAGTGTCGCGCTGTCGCCTTTCGCACCGGCTGCAGCAAGAACGTCTTTCAGAAGCGGGCCTTCCATGGTGAGCGGGCGCGGCCAGTCTTCCGTGTCGGCATTCACCTTGATCGTCTTCTGCGGAAGGGCGGCAAGCGTCTCCCAGTCGAAGCTGTGCGCCTTGTCGAACGTCTTGTCGTGGAACTTCAGAAACCCGTCAAAGAACGGGTCAAACGCCTCACGATTGGTGTTGTCGATCTCGCCGCTGACCGTCAGCAGCGTACCCTCGGCCTGGCCGGGGGAAACCGTTGCAAACAAGAGGGACGTGGCGATGGAAGCCGAAATCAGTAATCCGCGCATTGCCGTCTCCGGGTGGTTTCGTTTGATAATGGCGCAGACCCTAGGCGCGTGCTCTTAACGCGGTGTTAAGAAATTCACCCGACGTAGCGGCCCTCAGCTGATTGTGGTGAAGCGGCTGTGCGAGGTTTCCCCAATTGACTGGAATTTACAGGTTGCATAATTCAACCAGGCATTGTGTATTGCTAGCCGTCGCACATCAGGGGACGCGGCACGGCATTTGTCATTCAGACGGAGGGACGGGGTGAACGTCGTCGCATTCAGGGCGGATAAAGAAGACGGGCACCCCGCGCGCGGACGGGGCGCGCGGCCTGCCGCGATGGGCGCAACGGATTTCGATGCCTGGCTGAAGCATCTCGGTTTCAGCGAACGGCATGCCGCCAGGGTGCTGCAGGTGGGCAGGGCGACGATCGCGCGCTATCGGCGCGAAGGCGCGCCGGCCCATATCGGCTATGCCTGTACGGCAATCGCTCTCGGCATGCCCATATGGCAAAAGGCCGAGTAGGCGGATTTCCCTCGAAGATCGCTCTTCCGTCATGGTCGGCCCGCCCGTGTTTCAGGCGAGGCGCTTCTGTTTCGGCATTAATACCGATTGATGCAGAAGCTCTGGGTGTGGCTGGCGCAGCGCGCTATCGCGCATAATCCCTGTCTGAAAACAAAAAAGGCCGGGCGCTAGCCCGACCTTCTCGATCATCTCAACGCCCCGTGCCAGTACATCCGTGGTCACGTGGCGGAGACGAAACTTATGCAGCCTGCAGGTTGTCCGCAGCGCTTTTGCCCGACTTGCGGTCCTGGACGATCTCGAAGCTGAGCTTCTGACCTTCCACGATGGTCTGCATGCCCGCCCGCTCGACGGCAGAGATGTGAACGAACACGTCGTTCTTGCCATCATCGGGAGCGATGAAGCCAAAGCCGCGGGTGGTGTCGAAGAATTTTACGGTTCCAGTGTTCATACGATTTTCCTTTCAAATCGTCATAGGGGATCGATGCCTGACGATTGCCATGCACCGGGTAGTTCGAATTTGAGGGAAGATCGTAGGGGCGCTTTGCAGCGCGAAACAAAGTTCAACAGCAAGTTCGATACGCGACATATAGGTGTGGATTGTGTTTGAAACAAGGTCTGATTGAGAGATAGTTCCACCCCGGATCACGCATGCGCATTTCCGACGCTCGGGAATGCTCAAAATCCCTGCCAACGCCCTGGAAGTGCGGGAGCAATCTGCGTGAAAACGGGTGGCAGAGAGGGGGAGGCGACACAGCTTGAAGGGGAGGACTGGCTCAACCCTTGGGAAAAATGTCGATTTTTGAAAACTGGTCGGAGTGGCAGGATTCGAACCTGCGACCCCCTCGTCCCGAACGAGGTGCGCTACCAGGCTGCGCTACACTCCGTGACCAGACGGCGGGCTTATAGCCGCCGGATTTGAACTGCGCAAGATCAAACCGACATTCAATACGGACTTTCTACATCGCCGGTCTCCACATAGACCGATTTGGCCTGTGAATAGGCGGCGAGCGCGGCCATGGCGTTCTCCCGGCCGAAGCCGGACTGCTTCACGCCGCCGAAGGGCAGTTCCACGGGCGTCAGATTGTAGGTGTTGATCCAGCAGGTGCCGGCTTTCAACGCGTTGATGACGCGATGGGCGCGGGCGAGGTTCTGCGTGAAGACGCCGGCTGCAAGGCCGAATGGCGTGTCATTGGCGCGCTCGATCACCTCGTCTTCGTCCTCGAAGGTGAGAATGCTCATCACCGGCCCGAAGATTTCCTCACGCGCGATTCGCATTCCGTCGGTCACATCGGTGAAGATCGTGGGCTCCACATAGTAACCGTCTTCCAGCCCCTGCAGTCCCGGTGCGCCACCGCCATGATGCAGCGTTGCGCCGTCCTCGCGGCCGATCTCGATATAGCGCAGCACCTTGTCATGCTGCGCCCTGCTGATGAGCGGCCCGAGATGGGTTTCGGGGTCGAGCGGGTCGCCCAGGCGAATCGCACTGGTGCGCTCCGTCAGGCGTGACAGGAAGCGCTCGTAAATGCCCTTCTGCACAAAAACACGGGTGCCGTTGGAGCAGATCTGGCCAGTCGAATAAAAATTGCCGAGCATGGCGCCGCCAATGGCGTTTTCCAGATCGGCGTCATCGAACACGATCAGCGGTGACTTGCCACCGAGCTCCATCGTGGCGGGCTTCATGTGGCTGCCGGCGAGCGACTGCACCTTCTTGCCGGTCTCCACCGAGCCGGTGAGCGACACCTTGGCGACCCCGGGATGGGCGACAAGCGCTGCGCCGACATCGCCCAGTCCCTGCACCACGTTGAAGAGACCGTCCGGAAGCCCCGCCTCGGTGTAAATCTCGGCGAGCTTCAGCGCGGAAAGCGGGGTCACCTCGGAGGGTTTGAACACCATGGCGTTGCCCATGGCGAGTGCGGGGGCGGATTTCCAGCCGGCGATCTGGATCGGATAGTTCCACGCGCCAATGCCGACGCATACGCCGAGCGGTTCATGTCGCGTGTAGCCGAACGCGCCGCCAAGCTCGACCTGCTCGCCGTTGAAGGCGGCAACCGCGCCGCCCAGAAACTCCAGAGCCTCGGCGGCGGAAGGCGCGTCGGCGACCAGCGTTTCCTGAAGCGCCTTGCCGGTGTTCAGGGTTTCCAGCGCGGCCAGTTCTTCATTGTGCTTAAGAAGAAGGTCGGCTGCGCGGCGCAGTATGCGTCCGCGCTCAACGGGTTTCAGCTTCGCCCAGGCCGGCTGGGCCGCGCGTGCGGCCTCGACGGCAAGCTCGACGATGTTCGGGGTCGCGGAATGAACGCGTGCGATGGTCTCGCCCGTTGCCGGATAAACGACATCGATGACGGCGCCCTGTTCATCTTCCACATAGTGGCCGTTGATGTAGTGCGATGCTTTCGGCTGCGCGCGCATAATGTCTCCAGCTTTGGAGCGCCTTCGCTTTTCGTTGAGTTGCGAAAGCGCTGAAACTTTTTGTTTTGCCCAATTCCGGGCGGAAAACCGGTTTCCGCTTTTCCTGAAATTGCCCTATCGGTCGGTTTCCCGCCAGCGCGGGTTGATCCAGGGTTCCTGATTGGACGGGCTGAGCGGTGTCCGGCCAAGAATATGATCGGCGGCTTTCTCGCCCACCATGATCGATGGCCCGTTGAGATTGCCGTTGGTGATACGGGGGAAAATCGACGAATCTGCGACCCGCAGCCCTTCGACCCCGATCACGCGGCATTCCCCGTCGACAACGCTCATCGCGTCGCTTGCCGCACCCATACGGCAGGTGCCGCAGGGATGATAGGCGCTTTCGGCATGATCGCGGATGAAGGCGTCGAGTTCATCGTCGGACTGGACGCTGTCGCCCGGCGCGATCTCGCGTCCGCGATAGGGGGTGAAGGCGTCCTGCGAGAAGATCTCGCGGGTGAGGCGGATGCAGTGGCGGAAGTCGCTCCAGTCCTGCGGATGCGACATGTAGTTGAAGCGGATCTCCGGCTTGTCCCAGGCGTCGCCCGATCTGAGGCGGATCGCGCCGCGCGATCTGGAGCGCATCGGTCCGACATGCGCCTGAAAGCCGTGTCCCTTCGCCGCCGCCTTGCCATCATAGCGGATGGCGACGGGCAGGAAGTGATACTGGATATCCGGATACTCGACGCCGGCGGCGGAGCGGACGAATGCGCCGGCCTCGAAATGATTCGATGTGCCCAGACCTGATTTAAAGAACAGCCATTCAGCGCCGATCAACCCTTTGGAAAGGAGATTGAGCTTTGAATAGAGCGTGATCGGCTGAAGTGATTCCTGCTGGATGTAGAGTTCCAGATGGTCCTGCAGATTGCCGCCAACGCCGGGCCGGTCGGCCACGACATCAATGCCGCGCTCCTGCAGATGTGCGGCGGGGCCGATGCCCGAAAGCATCAGCAGCTTTGGTGAATTGATCGCTGATGCTGCGATAATGACTTCACGTTTTGCTTTAACGACCTGAATCTTTCCGTGAGCTTCGATCTCGACGCCGGTGGCGCGTTGATTCTCCATGACAACGCGGCGCGCGAAGCCATTGACGAGACTCACGTTCTTTCTCTTCAGCGCGGGCCGGAGGTAAGCGTTGGCCGTGGACCAGCGCCGGCCCCTGTGGATCGTCTGCTGGAGTGCGCCGAAGCCCTCCTGCTGGGAGCCGTTATAGTCCGGCGTGGTCTCGAAGCCGGCCTGTCGACCCGCTTCAACGAAGGCGGAAAAGAGCGGATTGTCGCGCGGGCCCTTGCGTACATGAAGCGGGCCGTCGGTTCCGCGCCAGCCGGCTTCGCCATCCTCCATCGTCTCCATGCGCTTGAAGTAGGGCAGCACATCCGCATAGGCCCAGCCGGCCGCGCCCTGTTCGGCCCAGTGGTCGAAGTCGCGGGCGTGGCCGCGGACATAGACCATGCCGTTGATGGAGGAGGAGCCGCCGATCACCTTGCCACGCGGTGTGGCCAGAACGCGCCCGCCCAGATGTGGCTCCGGCTCGCTCTGAAAGCCCCAGTCATAGCGCGCCATGTTCATGGGGAAGGAGAGGGCGGCGGGCATCTGGATGAAGGGGCCGATATCGCTGCCGCCATATTCGATGACGATGACCGAATGCCTGCCGTCTTCCGACAGGCGGTAGGCAAGCGCGGCGCCGGCGGAGCCGGACCCGATGATGACGAAATCGGCTTCAGCCATGGAACGCACTCCCGTGGGGCGTGTGACGGGCAAGCGCCATGTCGAGATAGTCTTCGACGAGGAAGATGGCGGTCCGGGAATCCTCGACGCCTTCGCCGAGCGCACGGCGCAGATAAAGACCGTCGATAAGGGCGGCGATGCCGCGCGCTGTGCGTATGGCGGCAGGGCGGGGAAGATCGGCAAGGCCGCTCAGAAGGTCGCTGTGAAGGCGATGCACGTAGATGCGGAAGAGGCGGCCAAGCGCTGCATCGCGCCGCGCCTCCACATAAAAGGCGAGCCAGGCGGCGATGATCTCGGGGCGGAACTGCTCCGGCGAGAGGTTGACCGCGATGATCGCGCGCACCCGCTCAGGCCCGGAAAGCGGAGCGATGGCCGGGCGGATCTCATTGCCGAGCTGGGTGAGGATGTGGCGCATCGTGGCGAAAAGGAGGTCGTCCTTGCCGCCGAAATAGTGATGCGCAAGCGCGGTCGACACGCCGGCGCGGCCGGCAATGTCCGACATGGTGACGTTCAACGCGCCGCGCTCGCCAATGGCGCTGATGGCCGCATCAATGAGCGCGCGGCGGCGGATGGGTTCCATTCCGATCTTGGGCATGGCTCTCGTTTATTATTGATTGATGAGTCAATCAAGAAAAATTCGGAGGCTCAGACCGGGTGTTTGAATAGTTCAGGCTTGAACGGTCTTCGCGCCGGATTTATGATTTTGTGAGACAGTTCATCAACACGCTGGCCGCTGGCTGGCGGTCCGGGAGAGACGAGATGACCGCATGCATCGTGGGCTGGGCCCACTCCAAATTCGGCAAGCTGACCGACGACACGCTGGAAGGGCTGATCGTGCAGGTGGCGCGTGAGGCGCTGGACCATGCGGGCATCGGGCCGGAGGATGTGGACGAGATCGTGCTCGGCCATTTCAACGCCGGTTTCTCGCCGCAGGATTTTACCGCGAGCCTCGTGCTGCAGGCCGATGACCGGCTGCGCTTCAAGCCGGCGACGCGGGTGGAAAACGCCTGCGCGACCGGTTCCGCCGCCGTGCGGCAGGGCGCGCGTGCCATTGAGGCGCGTGCGGCGCGCATCGTGCTGGTGGTGGGCGCGGAGCAGATGACCAGGACGCCGGGACCGCAGATTGCGGAAAACCTGCTGAAAGCGTCGTATCTGCCGGAAGATGGCGAGATTCCGGGCGGTTTCGCCGGCGTTTTCGGCAAGATCGCGGATGCCTATTTCCAGAAATATGGCGACCAGACGGATGCGCTGGCGGCGCTGGCGGCAAAGAACCACAAGAACGGCGTCGACAATCCATATGCGCAGATGCGCAAGGATCTGGGTTTTGAGTTCTGCCGGCAGGAGAGCGAGCGCAACCCCTATGTCGCCGGCCCGTTAAAGCGCACGGATTGTTCGCTTGTTTCCGACGGGGCGGCGGCTGTCGTTCTGGCGGACACGCAGACGGCGCTTTCGATGCGCCGTGCGGTGGCGCTGCGCGCCAATGAGCATGTGCAGGACTTCCTGCCCATGTCGAAGCGCGACATCCTGCAGTTCGAAGGCTGTGAGGCGGCATGGAAGCAGGCGCTGAAGAGCGCCAGCGTGACGCTGGACGATCTCTCCTTCGTGGAGACGCATGACTGTTTCACCATTGCCGAGCTGATCGAATATGAGGCTATGGGATTGGCGAAGCGCGGCGAGGGCGGCAGGATCGCGCTCGAAGGTCAGACACAGAAGGACGGGCGTCTGCCGGTGAACCCGTCGGGCGGCCTGAAGGCCAAGGGCCACCCGATCGGCGCGACCGGCGTTTCCATGCACGCGCTGACGGCGATGCAGCTGACCGGCGAGGCCGGCGGCATCCAGATCCCCGGCGCGACGCTGGGTGGCATCTTCAACATGGGTGGCGCGGCAGTCGCCAACTACGTGTCGATCCTCGAACGGATCAAGTAGAAGGCGTGACCTTCTCGCCTGCCGTCGCCGACGGCCACAGTTCGACGCGTCCAAAGCCCGGCACCTTCAGTGCCGGGTTGCGTATGTCGAGGCCGGCGACCAGTCCCAGAAACTGAAGCTCGAAGCCTGAGCGCAGGCCGGCGGCAAACCCTGCCAGGCCACCAAAGGACACATGGACATCGCTCCAGTCGGGCGCGTGGTCGAAGGCGAAGATGCCCGGGCGATAATCACGGCCGACGGCGGTGGGCGGCAGGGCAATGTCGAGGTCGGCCACCGTGCGCAGCACATGCGCGGTGAAGGAATTGGAATTGGGGCCGGGCCACAGGCCGTAATCGCCGCGCTGCGAAAACGGATAGCTGGCGATGGCCGCTTCCACCTGAGGGATAAGGCGTTCGGCCTCTTCTCCCTTGATGGCGGTCACCACATAAGGCGTGTTTGAATACCAGCGCCCGTCCGCCGGGTAGGCGTTTCGGCGCACCGGGCTGCCCCAGCCAACCTTGTCGTAACGGTCATAGCCGGAGGCGTTCGCACGTTTGAGCACAAGCCAGCTGTGAACGGAGAGCGCGCCCTTCATGCCGCCGGTGCGTGCGGCCATCACGTAGACTGCGGCCTGCGGATCGCCTGCGGGCGCGGGCAGCACACCACTCGCCGACCAGTCGGCGCTGCGCCAGGAGCCAGGCCGTTCCTGCACCGCCCACCAGGCCAGTGAAGCTGAGGCCGGCAAAACGAAGACGACGAGGAGAAAGAGCAAAGTTCTCTTGAAAAAACGCATGGGGGCCAGTCTATTGTCGCCGGAAGATGATGAAAATGAATCCCGCAAATTACGGTGAAAACATGGGCAATCCGGTTCTGGTCGAGGTGTTGCGCGGTAACGTTGTCGAGAGCAGGCACCGGGGCGCTATCGCCGTGTTCGATGCGGATGGCGGCGCGGTGATGAGCCTTGGTGATATCGACCGGCCGGTTTTCCCGCGTTCAGCCGTGAAATCCATTCAGGCGCTGCCCTTCGTGGAAAGCGGGGCGGCGGATGCCTATGGCTTCGGCAACCGCGAGATCGCGCTCGCCTGTTCGTCGCATTCGGGCGAGCCGGAACATGCGGCGCTGGCTATCGCCATGCTCGAGCGGGCGGGGCTTGGCGCGGACGCTTTCGAGTGCGGGGCGCACTGGTCTTCTCAGGAACATGTGCTGCTCGAGCAGGCGCGCACCCTTTCGGAGCCGACGGCGGCGCACAACAACTGTTCCGGCAAGCATGCGGGTTTCTTATGCACCTGCGCCCATCTGGGACATGATCCGCAGGGCTATGTGGCGCTGGGTCACCCGCTTCAGGATGCGGTGAAGGCAGCGATGGAAGATGTGACGGGCGCTGCGCACAAGAGCGATCTGTGCGGCACGGATGGCTGCTCCATCCCCACCTATGCGGTGCCGCTTCGGGCGCTGGCGCAGGGATTTGCGCGCATGGCGACGGGCACGGGGTTTGCGCCGGAAAGGGCGAAAGCCGCCCGACGGATTTTTGCGGCCTGCATGGCCGAGCCGTTCTATGTGGCGGGCAGCGGACGGTCCGACACACGCATGATGGAGGCCGGACAGGGCCGCATCTTCACCAAGACGGGGGCGGAAGGCGTATTCTGTGCGGCGATCCCCGAGAAGGGCCTCGGCATTGCGCTCAAATGCGATGACGGAGCCACGCGGGCTGCCGAAGTGATGGTGGCCGAGGTTCTGGCGCAGCTTCTGAAGGGGGATGCGCTTGCCGGGACGCTGCATGAGATGGCGCGGCCCGTTCTGACCAACCGGCGCGGTTTCGAGGTCGGCGGGCTGCGGCCTTCAGACGTTCTGGATGTTCAGGTCGGCTAGGGTCAGGATCCATTAATATGACCGCAATGGTCGGCCTGATTTGTGCGGATACGCGAAGCAAGGCTGCAGGAAGACTTCACGTCTTTCGAGGACTTGCGACAAAGTAGCCGTGCAAATCAGGCCGATCCGAAGGACGCTCGATAGGCCGGCGATCTGCTGCGTCAAACCCCTTGACCGGGGGAAGCCCCCGCTCTGCGGGCTTTTCCTGGCATCTCTTGGTCTATCGAACGCCATTGCGGCCATATTAATGGGTCCTGACCCTAGATTGCCGTGCGCCTCTTTGGGGACGCAGGGGACGTTCCAAACTATTGATGGTGCAACGGCATGACGGCATGGCCTCTCAAGTGACAAGGCTGACGGCCATGCTTCAAGTGCGCAGGATTTGCCTGTCCACATCGTGCGAGAAGTTCCGTGATTTCAAGTATGACAGAGGACATTCATGACCTGCCTGGAAAACTACAATGACCGCCTCAACCGGGTGCTCGATCACGTCTATGCCAACCTCGAGGAGGATCTCTCCTTTGATCGGCTGGCGGAAGTTGCCTGCCTCTCGCCCTATCACTGGAGCCGCATCTACTCGGCCATGCGCGGCGAAACCATTGTCGCGACGATCCGCCGGTTGAGGCTCCAGCGCGCCGCCGACCGGCTGGCCAATTCAGAACTGGACATCGACGCCATCGGCGCGCGTGCCGGTTATGGTTCGCCAGACACGTTCGGCCGGGCGTTCAAGAGCGCTTTCGGCATGAGCCCCGCAGCCTATCGCGAAAAGGGATCGCATGCAGCATTCAGGGCCGCGAATGCCGCAGGTGCGGCGCGCGCTTTTCCGGTGGTGGTGGAGCGTGTGCCGGAACGTCGTTGCGCGGGGATCGATCACACGGGCTCCTATATGGAAATCGATCACGCCATGGGACGGCTCTTCACCACGCTTGCCGCGCGCGACGCGATCCCGGCCGAGCCTGCCATGATCGGCGTGTTCTTCGACGATCCGGATATCGGCCCCGAGACCGAATTGCGCTCGCGCGCCTGTCTGCCGGTGGCAGAGTCCTTCGCAATCGATGCGCCTCTCGTGGAGACGGTGCTGCGCGGTGGGGCATATGCGAAGCTGAGCTATACGGGCCCTTATGCCGACATGCGCGGGGCCTATCGCTGGTTTCTGGGCGTGTGGCTGCCTGCATCCGGCTATGAGCCGGAGGATGCTCCCATCTTCGAGGCCTATCTGAACGATCCGCGCGAGGTGCCGCAAAGCGAACTCCGCACGGATATTTACCTGCCTCTCAAGGCGGCGCAGTGAAGCCGAAGCCGCACACCTGCTGAGCATCGTTCGACAGAAAGGGCAGGTCTTTCGGTTTAGCCTGCGCGATTGTCTGCGACTGTCAGGTGCGGAATGTCCTTGCTGCCGGCGCGCAGCAGGTCGCTGGTGACGGCGTCGGCCCAGCGATGGCCGACGACCGCGCCATCCGGCGTGTCTTCGAAGACATTGCCGGAAATGACTGCTGCGCCCGTGCCTTCAACCACGGAGACAATGATGCCGGTTTTCGCCTTGCGGATGACGTTTCCCGAAGCGGTGATGTTGCGCAGGAAGGGCCCCCAGCCCATGCGAATGCCGGCAAGCGGCGCGTTCTCGATGACATTGCCGGTGACCGCGCTGTCGGCCTCGACATTGATGCCGATGCCGAAACCGGCCATGGGCGAGGGGTAGGGGCCGTTTGCGGAGAGGTTGCGGACGATGTTGCCCGTGCAGGCGCAGAGGCGGCCGCCCTTGTCGAAATTGGCCATGGAAATGCCATGGGCCGCGCCATCCACCAGATTGCCGGTGATGACCGCGCCCTGAAAGGCAAACTCGGCATAGAGCGCCGTCTCGCCGGAGCGCAGGCAGGTGTTGCCGGAAATCTGGAGATTGCCGGCGCTGTTGCCGCGTATGGCCGAGAAGGCGCAGTCGGTAATTTCATTGTCGGATATGCGCAGATTGTCGGCGCGATAGGCGTTGACCCCATTGCCATACTGGCCGGTGCCGCCCCTGTCTGCGCGGATGCGGGTGATGCGGTTTCCCGCAATGCGGCTGCCATCCGCGCCGGGGCTACTGCGATGGACGAGAATGCCGCCATTGCCGCAATCGGCAATGGTGTTGGCGCTGATGTCGAGCCCATCCGAATCCAGCGCGTAGAGGGCGTAGTCGGAGGCATCCGCGATCTCGCTGTCGCGGATCCGCCCGCGTGCGCGGTGAAGGGCGAGGCCACTGCCGCTGCTGGCCCGAAAGGCGCATTGCTCAATAGCGAGGTGTTCTGCGCCGTCAATGTCGAGAAGCGCACGGACATCGCCGGAAAGCGGCATGTACACGCCATCGAGCGCAAGGCCCGACAGGGAAAGGTGTTCACTGTCGCGCGCCGAAAGAAATGCGCCGGCGCGTTCCTGCACAAGGCGCGTTGCGCCGGGAACACCGATGAGGCGGACCTGACGGGGAAGCGAGAGGCCCGACAGGCGATAGCGGCCGGGCGGGAGAAAGACCGGTATGGATTCCGCGCTGGCGCGTTCAAGCAGGGCGGTGAGGGGCGAAGTCTGATCTGTGGCGCTGTTCGAATCGACGCCGAAATCCCGCGCACTGGCAGCACCAGCCGCCATGCGCCCGAGCGCGGCGTCGGCAAAGGCAAGATGCGGCATGGAAAGGCCGAGAACGGCAAACCCTGCGCTGGCTCTCAAAAATCTGCGGCGGTTCATTTTGGCACAACTCCGGACTGGCCCGATTTTGAATGCAGGTTTCGTGCCGTGAGGTTCAGGTTTCGAGAGGGACCGTGTGGTCGCGGAAGAATGCCGCAGCGCCTGCTTCATCGATCTCGCCGGCGGCGAGCGCCATGACAAATGTGTAAACCAGCCCGTTATCGGCCGTCATGCGATATCCATGGATGAGCAGGAACGCACCGGCAGCAACGATCGCAGTCCGCTTGTTCCCATCGACAAACGCGTGATTGCGGGCAATGCCGAAGACATAGGCTGCCGCCAGATCATGGATGTCCGGCGCTTCGTAGGCTGCCTTGTTCTCTGCCCGTGCAAGAGCGGACTCCAGTGCATTCTCGTCGCGGATACCCCGCGCACCGCCATGTCGTCGCAACTGCTCATCATGCATCGCCTCAACGGCAATCCGTGAAAGAAACATCCAGCTCATTCGGCGAGTTTCTGCAGCGCGACCTTGTATTGATCCATGATTTGATGGGCAGCTTCCAGCTGGCGTTCAAAATGGTCGTCCGCCGTTTTCAGAGAAATGCCATTCTCCGACTCCGTGAGGACCAGCTGGTCACCGGATTTGAGGCCCTGCCGCTCAAGCACTTCCTTCGGCAGGATGACACCTTCCGAATTCCCGATCTTGCGAATGGTTACATTCATGGCTTTGGCTCCGTGTGTTATAACTTAAGGTATAACAGAGGGGCGGCCATTTCAAGAATGGGGCGACTAGCCTGATTTCAGAAGCCGGTCGAGCAGGCGCTCGGCGGCTTCCGGGATGACAGTGCCGGGTGGGAAGATTTCCGCAGCGCCGGCTTCATGCACGGCCGCAAAATCATCCGGGGGAATGACACCGCCGGCAACCAGAAGAATGTCGCCATGGCCGCGCTTTTCCAGCGCTGTCTTGAGCTCGGGGATGAGGGTGAGGTGACCGGCGGCGAGCGACGATGCGCCGACGATCTGCACATCATTGGCGATGGCGAGCTCGGCCACTTCCTCAGGCGTCTGGAACATGGCGCCTACGGTGACGTCGAACCCCAGATCACCGAAGGCGGTGGCGATGACCTTCTGGCCGCGGTCATGCCCGTCCTGGCCGATCTTGGCGATCAGGATGCGGGGGGCGGCACCCGTCTTCTTGCGGAATTTCTCCACCTTCTGGTGCGCGCGCTCGACGGAGGGAAGGTCGCCCACCTCCTTGCGGTAGACGCCGGAAATGGTGCGGATCTCGGCCACATGGCGGCCAAAGACCTTTTCGAGTGCCGAAGAAATCTCGCCCACCGTTGCCTTGGCGCGGGCGGCGCGGACGGCGAATTCGAGAAGGTTTCCGTCTCCCTCGGCAGCGCGGGTGAGGGCGGCAAGGGCGCTCTCGGTTTCGGCCACGTCGCGGGTGCCCTTGAGCTGTTGCAGCTTGGCGAGCTGGCGGGCGCGCACTTCGGCGTTGTCCACCTTGAGCACGTCCACCTCGGTGTCGCGTTCGGGCTGGTAATTGTTGACGCCGACGACGAGCTGTTCGCCGGAATCGATCCGCGCCTGGGTGCGGGCAGCCGCTTCCTCGATGCGCATCTTCGGCACACCCTTCTCGATGGCCGCAGCCATGCCGCCGAGGGTTTCCACCTCTTCGATGTGTTTCAGGGCGCGGTTGGCGAGATCGTGTGTGAGGCGCTCGACGAAATGGGAGCCGCCCCATGGGTCGATCATGCGCGTGGTGCCGGATTCAAGCTGCAGCACAAGTTGCGTGTTGCGGGCGATGCGCGCGGAATGGTCGGTCGGCAGGGCCAGCGCCTCGTCAAAGGCGTTTGTGTGCAGCGACTGGGTGTGGCCCTGGGTGGCGGCCATGGCCTCGACCATGGTGCGCACGATATTGTTGTAGGGATCCTGCGCGGTGAGCGACCAGCCGGATGTCTGGCAATGGGTGCGCAGCGACAGCGAGCGCTCGCTCTTCGGCGCGAAATTCTCTTTCAGGAGCGTGGCCCAGAGAAGACGCGCGGCGCGCATCTTGGCCACTTCCATGAAGAAGTTCATGCCGATGGCCCAGAAGAAGGACAGGCGGGGCGCGAAACGGTCGATGTCGAGCCCGGCGGCGATGCCGGCGCGGGCATATTCGATGCCGTCGGCGATGGTGTAGGCCAGCTCCAGATCGGCGGACGCGCCAGCCTCCTGCATGTGATAGCCGGAGATGGAGATGGAGTTGAATTTGGGCATGTGCTCCGCCGTGTAGGCGAAGATGTCGGAGATCACCCGCATCGAGGGCTTGGGCGGGTAGATATAGGTGTTGCGGACCATGAACTCCTTCAGAATGTCATTCTGAATGGTGCCCGAAAGGTCCCTGTGGGCGACGCCCTGTTCCTCTGCCGCGACGATGTAGAGCGCCATGATCGGCAGAACCGCGCCGTTCATGGTCATGGACACGCTCATTTTGTCGAGCGGAATGCCGTCGAAGAGCTGGCGCATGTCGAGAATGGAATCGATCGCCACACCGGCCATGCCCACATCGCCCGCAACACGGGGGTGGTCGCTGTCATAGCCGCGATGGGTGGCGAGGTCGAAGGCGACCGACAGGCCTTTCTGACCGGCGGCGAGATTGCGCCGGTAAAAGGCGTTGGATTCTTCAGCCGTCGAGAAACCGGCATACTGGCGAATGGTCCAGGGCCGGCGGGTGTACATGGTGGGGTAGGGGCCGCGAATGAAGGGCGCGGCGCCCGGATAGGTGTCGAGAAAGCGCAGACCCCTTAAGTCATCCTCCGAATAGGAAGGCTTGATGGCGATGCCTTCCGGCGTTTCTGCCGGCGGGGTCTGGGCTGGGAGAGGCGATGAATGAGGGACCGACCAGTCGATGCTGGCGAAGTCCGGGATCATGCGATGCCTCCTCCAGTCTCGTCGAGACGCTGGGCAAGCAGCGGCTGGCAACGCACGGCGGCCACCTCACCGGAGATGTCGGGCGAAACCGCTTTGAGCGTCTTGACCGGGCGCTCTTCGGCAGCCGGATAGATGGTGGTGCCGACAATGGCCTTCTTGCCGTCATTGATGCGCTGCTCGCGGCGCTCGCGCATGGCGAGCACGCGCTCCTGAATGTGTCCGTTCATCAGGCTGCGCAGCACGCCGCCCTCGCTCTCGATGCGGCGGAACTCGTCCCACGCCTTTTCGCAGAGCGCGGCGGTGAGCGTTTCCATGCCGCCGGCGCCGGCCGCGGGATCGATGATCAGATCCAGATGGCTTTCGCCGGAGAGAATGAGCTGCGTGTTGCGGGCAAGCCGCCGCGCATCGGGATCGGGGAGACCGTGGACGATGGTGTGCGGCAGGACGGACAGCGTGTCCGCGCCGCCAACAGCCGCCGCGAATGCGGCGATGGTGGTGCGCAGCGTGTTCGTCTCGGGATCCTTCGCCGTCATCATCCGATAGGAGGTCTCTGCGTGGATCGTTGCGAGCGACGGCTCGATGGAGCAGGTCTCCTGAACGCGCGCCCACAGGCGGCGCAGGGCCCTGATCTTGGCAATCGACAGGAACTGATCCTGATCGACGCAGAGCGAGAAGCCGATATGCGGCGCGGCATAGACAAGCGGCTGGCGGGCCTGCTCGAACATGCGCAGATGCGAGACTGCGGAGGCAAGCATGATGCCAAGCTCCTGCGCCTCGGAAGCGCCGGCATTGTGGAACACGCGGCCATCGCCCTCGAGCAGGATGCCGGGCAGATCCATCGCGAAGAAGCCCGCGAAGGACTGCGGCATGGAGGCTTCAAGCGCCTCGATGGACATGCGCAGCTTGCCGGTGCCGGCGAAGGTCGCCGCCGGCGAAATGCCGAAGGAAAGCGTCATGGCGGCCGGGTTGATGCGGCGCTCGGTGAAAAGCTGGGTCAGCCAGTCGACAATGGCGCGGCTGCTCGGATTGGCGTCCATGCGCAGATGCATGCCCTGCAGGTCGATGCCGTCTAGCGCCTTCGCAACCGCCTCGGGCGTTGCGGGCATGCCGAAGCCGAATGCATTGGGAGCGCCTGCAAAGACGAGCGCGAGGCCCGTTGCACCCTGTGCGATGTCTTCCTTCGCCTGAAGATTGGCGCGCACGGGGTCCGGATCGTCCATGCGCTGAACATGCGCCCAGCCGGATTTTCCACGGCCGCGCGCCAGCGGCTTGGCGTCCTGCATGCGCTCGTAAAGTGCGCGCATGGAGATGTTGTCATCCGTCTGCCAGGAGAGAGCTTCCGGACCTGCTTCCCCCTTCAGGGATTCGACCACCAGGTCGCGCCAGCGCTCCTGATCGATCTGGGGGAACTTCACTTTTTTTAGGATCGCGCGATCCATCATGCCTCCCGATTCGCCGATGGCCGAGGCCGGATCCGCCGCTTTGCGCGTTTCCAGCCCAAGGCAACCACCCTTTACTGAGCCCGGAGTTTAGGACGCCACAGATCACGCCGCAATGCACAATAGGCCAAATAGCCCCGAGCGTTGCATGAAAGCCTCGCTTTCAGCGCGCGTGCACAACGCCGTTGAGTGTTTCTGCGGGGCTGACTATACCGGAGAACATTGCGCAGCAACGGGTTGATCGAGCGAGGCTATTTCATGACGGCAGACGACACGATTTTTCTGGGGGCCAGTCGGCATCCGGACGACAGCTACCAGCAGGCCGAGCGTCTTCTGCTGAAATACGCCAACAGGCACGGGCTCGTCACCGGCGCAACCGGCACCGGCAAGACGGTGACGCTGCAGATCCTCGCGGAAGGGTTTTCGAATGCGGGCGTGCCCGTGTTCTGCGCGGATGTGAAGGGCGACCTTTCCGGCATCGCCATGATGGGCGAGGAGAAGGACTTCCTCACCAAGCGCGCCGACGCGATCAAGCTCGACCCGTATGAGTTTCAGGAATTCCCGGTCATTTTCTGGGATCTCTTCGGCAAGAAGGGTCACCCGATCCGCACCACCATCTCGGAGATGGGGCCGCTTCTTCTGTCGCGGCTGATGAACCTCTCGGACGCGCAGGAAGGTGTTTTGAACATTGCCTTCCGCATTGCCGATGAGGAAGGGCTGCTGCTGCTCGACATGAAGGACCTGCAGGCGCTTCTGGTGCATGTGGCGGACCGCGCCGACGAGATCGGCACGCGCTACGGCAATGTGTCGAAGCAGTCTGTCGGCGCGATCCAGCGCACGCTTCTGGTGCTGGAGCAGCAGGGGGCGAACTTCTTCTTCGGCGAGCCGGCGCTCGAGATCGGCGACATCATGCGCACCACGCGCGACGGCCGCGGCGCGATCAACGTGCTGGCCGCCGACAAGCTGATGATGAATCCGCGTCTTTACGCGACCTTCCTGCTCTGGCTGCTTTCGGAACTGTTCGAGGAACTGCCGGAAGTGGGGGACCCGGACCGGCCGCGCCTCGTTTTCTTCTTCGATGAAGCGCATCTCCTGTTCGATGACGCGCCGAAGGTTCTGGTCGAGCGTGTCGAGCAGGTGGTGCGGCTGATCCGCTCCAAGGGTGTTGGCGTCTATTTTGTCACGCAGAACCCGCTCGATGTTCCCGAGACGGTTCTGAGCCAGCTCGGCAACCGCGTGCAGCATGCACTGCGCGCCTATACGCCACGCGAGCAGAAGGCCGTGAAGACGGCAGCTGACACGTTTCGGCCCAATCCCGAATTCGACTGTTTCGAAGCGATCACGCAGCTTGGCGTCGGTGAGGCGCTGGTTTCGACGCTGGAATCCAAGGGCGTTCCCTCCATCGTGCAGCGGACGCTGATCCGCCCGCCGGCATCGCGGCTCGGGCCGATCACGGATGCAGAACGCGACAAGCTTATGAAGGCGAGCCCGGTGTTCGGTCAGTACGACGAGAGCATCGACCGCGAATCCGCCTTCGAGATGCTGCAGAAGAAAGCCGAAGAGAAGGCGAAGGCCGAGGCAAGCGCGCAGGAGGCCGAAGAGGCCGGTGACGGGGAGGGGCGCACGCGCTGGTCGCTGCCCGATTTCGGCGATGGCGCGAAAACCAGCACCACCACCACGCGGCGCAAGACGACGACCACGCCGCGCCGGCGCACGTCCAACCGGCAGTCGGTCACGGAAGCCGCCATCAAATCGGTGGTCCGCTCCGTCGGCACCTCGCTTGGAAGGGCGCTGGTGCGGGGTATTCTCGGGAGTTTAAAAAAGGGGCGCTAGAGCGCCCCTTTCTCATTCAAGTCCTGACGGGACCATGGCGTCAAACGGTGCGCAGGCCCGAGGTGACGAGGATCGGCGCACCATCTGGAACGCGCGTGTAAAGGTCGATCACGTCCTGGTTGAGCATGCGCACGCAGCCCGAGGAAACCGACTTGCCGATGGTCCACCACTCGGGCGAACCGTGAACGCGGTAGAGCGTGTCCTTGCCATCTTCGAAGATGTAGAGCGCGCGGGCGCCGAGCGGGTTGGAAACGCCGGGCTGCATGCCGCCGACCCACTTGTCGTTGGCCTTGTCGTACTCGGAGCGATATTTTTCGAGCTCCGGGCGACGGTCGATCATCTCTGCCGGCGGGAACCAGCGGGGCCACTGCTGCTTGTATTTGATCTCGGCGCGACCGGCCCACTCAAAGCCGGCGCGGCCAAGGCCGACGCCATAGCGCAGGGCGCGGCCATTCTCGAGCACGAGGTAGAGGAAGTGGTTGGCGGTGTCGACGACGATGGTGCCGGGACGCTCGCCGGTCGGATCGGCAACTTCCTGACGATAGTAACGCGGGTTGATCTTCTCGATCGGAACAGCGGGAATGTCGTAGCCGGCATCAACGACGGCCGAGTACATGGAATTGTACTGGACGGGGCCGGGCTTGGGCGCGGGACGCGAGACAATCGCGGGCTTCTCGGTCTGGTCGCTGACGCAGGCGGACAGGCCGACCGATGCGGCGCCAATTGCGCTCAGGGACAGAAAACGACGCCGGGTGAGTGATCGTACGGCAGTGGGGGAATTGGACATGGTTTCTTCGTGTACTCGCGTTTCGTCAGGACTGATAACCCCGAAAGCCTGAATGCCGGCCCTCCGGATCACATGCGGGATTTAAATCCCTTGTTCCCGCCCTAGGGTGAGAGAAGTTATCGGAACATGCTTGATAGACCGAGTAACTTTGACTTGAAGGTGAAAAATCACGCATTCGGCGCAGTTCCTGGTCGAGTGTGTTATAGATGCATCATAGCACGCGCCCGGAATGTGCGGAATCTTCTTACGTCACGTCAGTAATCCGTCGAGGGACGGTAGAATCAGGTCAGGCGGAAACTCTTCATATTCGTCCGGCTGGTCCGTTCGGTTGAGCCAGACCGTGCGGAATCCGAAATGCTGTGCGCCCGCAACGTCCCAGCGATTCGACGACTGGAACGAGACGTTCTGCGGATAGATGCGCCAGGCATTGGTGACCATTTCATAGACGCTCTGATCGGTCTTGAAGCGGCGGACCGTTTCCACCGAGAAAACCTCATCCAGAACCGTGTCGAGGGCGGAGGAGCGGATTGCCGATTCCAGCATTGCGGGCGACCCGTTGGACAGAACCGCCAGCCGCGCTCCGCCGGCCTTCAGCGCCTTCAGGACCGCGGGAACTTCTTCATAGCAGTCGAGTTGCCAGTAGGCGTCGAGCAGATCCTGCCGCAGGCGGCGGTCAACCGAGGGAATTCTTGCGAAGGCGAAATCGAGCGCCCGCTCCGTCATGGTCCAGAAGTCGGTGTATTCGCCCATCAGGGTGAAGACCCAGGAATATTCGAGCTGCTTGGCGCGCCACAGTTCCGAAAAACGCTGTCCTTCCGGCCCGATTTCGCCGGCATGGCGACGCACCGCCGCATGCACGTCGAACAGGGTGCCATAGGCATCGAACACATAGGCCGCGTGGCGCATCAGTACTCCTTTACGCACTCCGTACTTGACCGCACGGGCTGGAGACGGTCAAGAAGCGTGGTCTGGCCTCATCGAAAGGCGCATGGCGGCGATTGACGGGACCGGACAAAGTCATTTCCATAATTGGCACCGAGAATTTAAGAATTTCGCATCTTTGCAGAGATTCTTGCGTGATCATCAGGAAGGAAGGCGCAGTATGACCGTAGTGACCGAAGTCCAATCGACGACCTGGACCTATGTTGATGGCGATTGGCATGAGGGCAACGTACCCCTCATCGGTCCGCGCAGCCACGCCATGTGGCTCGGCTCGACCGTGTTCGACGGTGCGCGCTGGTTCGAGAATGTTGCGCCGGACCTTGATCTGCATGCGGCACGCGTCAACGCTTCCGCCGCCAATCTCGGCCTCACGCCGAAGGTTTCGGCTGACGAAATCATCGGGCTGGCGAATGACGGTCTGAAGAAGTTCGACGGCAAGACGGCTGTCTATATCCGCCCGATGTACTGGGGTGAGCACGGCGGCTATATGGGCGTGCCGGCGGACCCGGATTCCAGCCGTTTCTGCCTGTGCCTCTATGAAGCGCCGATGCTGGAGCCGACCGGCTTTTCCGTTGGCGTTTCCCCGTTTCGCCGGCCGAGCTTCGAAACCGCGCCGACCAATGCCAAGGCAGGGTGCCTCTACCCGAACAACGCCCGCGCCATCATGGAAGCGCGCAGCCGCGGCTTTGACAATGCGCTGGTGCTCGACATGCTGGGCAATGTGGCCGAGACCGGCAGCTCCAACATCTTCATGGTCAAGGATGGCGTGGTCTACACGCCTGCGCCGAACGGTACGTTCCTGACCGGCATCACCCGCACCCGCGTGATCGGCCTTCTGCGCGATGCAGGTATGGAAGTCGTTGAAAAGACGCTTTCGGTGAAGGATTTCCTTGAAGCGGACGAGGTGTTCTCCTCCGGCAACCACTCCAAGGTCGTGCCGGTGAGCCGGGTCGAAGATCAGAATTATCAGGCTGGTCCTGTGGCCAAAAAGGCCCGTGACCTCTATTGGGAGTGGGCCCATTCGGGCGTGCCCGCCTGATCATTCGGGAACAATCGGACGCGATGGGTATTGTCTCTCTCAAGGGAGAGCACCATCTGCGTCCTGCAGAATTCAACCACCTGTACGAGGGAGTTTACCACCATGGCTTTTGAACTGCCGGATCTGCCTTACGATTATGAGGCACTGCAGCCCTTCATGTCGAAGGAAACGCTGGAGTACCACCACGACAAGCACCACAAGGCTTATGTCGACAATGGGAACAAGCTGGCTGCAGAAGCAGGCATGGACGGCCTGTCGCTCGAGGAAGTGGTCAAGCAGTCCTTCGGCAAGAATGCCGGCCTGTTCAACAATGCGGCCCAGCATTACAACCACGTTCACTTCTGGAAGTGGATGAAGAAAGACGGCGGCGGCACCAGCCTTCCGGGCGCGCTCGCCAAGGCCATCGACAGCGATCTGGGCGGCTACGACAAGTTCCGCGCCGACTTCATCAATGCCGGTGCAACGCAGTTCGGTTCGGGCTGGGCATGGCTCGCTGTCAAGAACGGCAAGCTTGAGATCATGAAGACCCCGAACGGCGAGAACCCGCTGGTTCACGACGCAGCGCCGATCCTCGGCGTCGATGTGTGGGAGCACTCCTATTACATCGATTACCGCAATGCGCGTCCGAAGTATCTCGAGGCGTTCGTCGACAGCCTGATCAACTGGGATTACGTGCTGGAGCTTTACGAGCAGGCTTCGTAATTCCGCTTGTGGATTTCATAATAAGTACGGTTTCTGATTGTACTCGAAAGGCCCGGCCCAGCGCCGGGCCTTTTTGATTCGACCGACCTTCACGAAAGCGTGAAGGCGTTCCCCGGAATAATTCCCGGCCAACCGCGTTGGTCCGGGTATTGTTCGAACAAATTACCGGAGGGTTTCCATGAAGAAGATTGCACTTGCCGTTTCAGCGCTTTGCCTGTCGGTTTCCGGCGTTGCCGCAGCAGATGATCCGATTGCCGTACGCAAGTCGATCATGCAGGCAACGGCCGCATCTGCCGGCCTTGCCGGCGCGATGATGAAGGAAGAGCTGGCCTATAATCCCGCAATCGCAAAGGCTGCGATCCTGACGCTGAACGCAGGCGCAAAATCGTATGGCGCATTCTTTCCCGAGGGTTCGGGCGAGGGCGACACCACCGCTGCACCCGCGATCTGGGAAGATGCAGCCGGCTTTCAGGCCGCGCTCGACAAATACATGACCGACACGGCGGCTGCCTTAGACGCGGCAGGCAAGGACGGACCGGCGGATCTCGCTTCTTTCCAGGCGGCGATCGGCCCGGTGTTCAGCAATTGCAAAAGCTGCCACGAGAAGTTCCGCGTTCAGAACAACTAGAGCGTTTCCGCTTTTTGTTGAAACGCGAAAACGCTCTAATTCATTGTCTTACGCAATTCCGGACCGAAATCCGGTTCCCACTTTTCCTGGAATTGCTCTAGTCGAGAACATCGGACCGAAAAGCCGTATTGGGCTTTCGGTTCGATTTTTCAGCTCAGGACGATCGGGATTGTCATGAAGAAGAAATTGCTGACCACTGCCCTCATTGTCATTGCGGGCGGTGGAGCGGCGTTCTGGCTGTTGAGCGCTCCGACCTCGCTGGAGGCCGGGGCGCTTGGCGCGCTGGAAGCGCCGAGTGCGGAGCGTGGCGAGCAGGTCTTCTGGGCCGGTGGCTGCGCCTCATGCCATGCGCGCCCCGGAGCTGACGGCGATGCGCGGCTGGAGCTTGCCGGCGGTGTTGAGTTGAAATCCGATTTCGGAACCTTCGTCGCACCGAACATTTCGCCACATATGCAGGACGGCATCGGCGGCTGGAGCGACATGGCGTTCGCCAATGCGATGCTGCACGGGGTTTCGCCCGAGGGCGAGCACTATTACCCGGCGTTTCCCTATCCCTCCTATGCGCGGATGGAGCCGCAGGATGTGAGCGACCTGTTCGCTTTCATCAAGACGCTTCCCGAAGTGGAGGGCGATGCGGGCGAGCATAAGCTTTCGTTCCCCTTCACCATGCGTCGCGGCATCGGGTTATGGAAACTGGCCTATATGCATGACGAGCCGGTGGTTGCGCTGGGAGCCGATGCTTCTGATGCGGAACGGCGCGGGCAGTATCTCGTGGAGGGGGCGGGCCATTGCGGCGAGTGCCACACGCCGCGCAATTTTGCCGGCGGACAGCTCTACGATCAGTGGCTTGCGGGTGCGGTTTCGGCGGAAGGCGAGGGCATCGTGCCGAACATCACCACGGGTGATGGCGGGATTGGCTCCTGGTCGGCCGGGGACATCGCCTATTATCTGGAGAGCGGCTTCACGCCGGAGTTCGATTCGGTCGGCGGAGCCATGGTCTCCGTGCAGAAGAACATGGCCCGGCTTTCCAAGGAAGACCGCGACGCGATCGCGGCCTATCTTCTTGCCGTTCAGCCGAAGCCTAACGGTTATCCATCTTCCCGGTGACCTTCAGGACGAAGGCATAGGTGAGCGCCTTTTCCTCGAGCCGCGAGAAGCGGCCCGAGGCTCCGGCGTGACCCGCGTCGAGATTGGTTTTCAGAAGAACCGGATTGTCGCCGCTCTTGCGCTCTCTCAGACGCGCCACCCATTTCGCAGGTTCCCAATAAGTCACGCGCGGATCGGTGAGGCCGGCGAGCGCCAGAATGGGTGGATAGTCCTGCGCGCCCACATTGTCGTAGGGCGAATAGGCGGCGATGGTGTCGTAATCGGCCCTTGAGGCAATGGGATTGCCCCATTCGGGCCATTCCGGAGGAGTGAGCGGCAGCGTGTCGTCGAGCATGGTGTTGAGCACATCGACAAACGGCACGGCGGCCACGATGCCGCCGAACGCCTCGGGGGCCATGTTTGCGATTGCGCCCATCAGCATGCCGCCGGCGGACCCGCCTTCGGCCACGATGCGGTCGTGGCTTGTATAGCCCTCGGCGACCAGATGGCGGGCGGCGGCGATGAAGTCGGTGAAGGTGTTGACCTTTTTTTCGCGCTTGCCGTCCTCATACCATGCGTAGCCCTTTTCCTTGCCGCCGCGGATATGCGCGATGGCGTAGACGAAGCCGCGGTCGACCAGAGACAGGCAATTGGTGTTGAAAGCGGCGGGCATGGCCATGCCATAGGCGCCGTAGCCATAGAGCAGGCAGGGCGCGGAACCGTCCAGTGCGATGTCCTTGCGATAGACCAGCGACACGGGCACCAGTTCGCCATCGGGGGCAGGGGCCATGAGGCGACGGGTGACATAGTCATCCGGATTGTGGCCGGAGGGCACTTCCTGCGTCTTCAGGAGTGTGCGCTTACGGGTGCGCATGTCGTAGTCGAAGACCTGCTGCGGCGTGGTCATGGACGAATAGGAGAAGCGGAGCGTCTCGGTGTCGTATTCGTAGGAACCCATCAGGCCGAGCGAATAGGCCTCCTCGTCGAAGGCGATCAAATGTTCCGACCCGTCGGCGCGGTCGCGGATGACGAGGCGCGGCAGGCCGTCCTTGCGCTCCAGACGCACGAGGTAATTGGCAAACGCCATGATGGCGAGGATGAGCCGGCCCGGCTCGTGGGGCACCAGATCCTGCCAGTTGGCGCGGGCGGGATCGCCTGCGGGCGCGGTGACGATCTTGAAGTCCTTGGCGTCATCCGCATTGGTGAGGATGAAGAAGATGTCGCCGCCTTCTTCCAGATCGTATTGCAGTCCGGTTTCGCGCGCGGCCACCAGACGCGGCGTGGCGTCGGGATCGCTTGCGGGAAGGATGCGGCACTCCGACGTCTCGTGATCGTGGGCGGAGATGTAGATCCAGTCGTGATTGCGGCTGCCGGACACGTCGACGAAGAAACCCGGATCGGCTTCCTCATAGATGAGGCGGTCTTCAGCGGAATCCGCGCCGATCCGGTGGTAGAAGATTTTTGACGGGCGGTGGTTCTCGTCAAGCCTTGTGTAGAAGAAGCCACTGCCGGCTGCGTCCCATTCGCCGCTTCCGCCGGTTTCGGTGACCGTGTCGGGAAGCTCCTTGCCGCTTTCGAGATCGCGCACGCTCAGTGTGTAGAGCTCGGACCCCTTGTCGTCCTGGCCCCAGAGAAGGCGCTTGTGGTCCGGCGAATGGTCTGCGCCGCCGATGCGGAAATAGCTCTTGCCCTCGGCCTCGCGGTCGCCATCAAGCAGCACGTCCTCTTCGGCGTTGTCGCCGCCATCGCTCGGCAGGCGGAAGAAGCGCGGATATTCGCCCCCGGTGCGGAAACCGGCGGCATAGGCGTAGGGGCCGTCCTTCGCAGGCACCGAGGTCTCGTCCTCCTTCATGCGTCCGCGCATCTCGGCGACGAGGGTTTTCTGCAACGCTTCCGTATCGGCCAGAAGTTCTGCCTGATAGGCGTTCTCGGCTTCCAGATGCGCGCGGATGTCGTCTGCCAGAAGGGCCGGGTCGCGCAGCACCTCCTGCCAGTTGTCGGCGCGCATCCAGGCATAGTCGTCCGTGCGCTCGATGCCATGGCGGGTGTCGCTGACGGGGCGGGCTTCGGGCGAGGGAGCGCTGGCTGTCGAGGAAAATGCTTTGGAAGTCATGGCAAACCTTGGAGTATCTGCGGAATGTGTGCAGGTGCGGCGCGAAGCGCTGCGTGAAGCTGGGCGCATTTTTGTCCCGCCGAAGGGGCGTGTGGCAATGGCCAATCGAAAAAATACCTGCGGCGCGGGGAGGGCAGGAAGATCGAGGGCGCGATCCGCCTCTTCTGGGCAGTCGAAATAAAAGACTGTGTCTAAGCTGCATTATGTTTCACGCGCGCAACGTGAATGATGCATTCTTCTTATATAGGGGAACAAACGACCTGATGGGGCCTGCCGATTGTATGGGCATGATTCCAGCGGTGTTTTTGCATAGTGAGCCCCCGGTGGTTTAAGCTGACCAATCTCTTGTGAATGGCGTCGTTTCATCGCGCCTGTGAGTTGCGTTTACGCCTTGTCGTGCCGAGGGCGAGTGTTTATGTCACCGTGAGATTTTCTGAAGTTTTTTGAAACACTAAGTCCAGTGGGGAGAGTTCATGACGGCAGACGGCCAGTGGCTGACATTTCTCGCTCTGTTGCTGCCGTTCGCAGCCGCCGCCATAGCACCAGCGCTTACAAGGGCGCTGCATCACAATGCAGCCTGGGTGCTGGCGATCGCGCCCGCTCTCATCTTTCTGCATTTTACGGGCTTTGTCGGACCCGTTTCCGATGGCGAAACGCTGACGGGCGGATATGCATGGATACCGAGCCTTTCGGTTGATTTTTCCTGGTTCCTCGATGGTCTTTCCGTCACTTTCGCGCTGCTGATCTCGGGCATCGGCACGCTGATCGTGCTTTATGCGGGCGGCTATCTGAAGGGGCACGAGCATCAGGGGCGCTTCTTCTCGTTCATCCTGATGTTCATGGGCTCGATGCTGGGCCTTGTGGTCGCGGATTCCTTCCTCACCCTGTTCGTTTTCTGGGAACTGACCTCGATCACCTCGTTCCTGCTGATCGGCTTCGATCACTCGCGCGAGGCTTCGCGCCGTGCGGCTTTGCAGGCGCTTGTGGTGACGGGGCTTGGCGGCCTTTCGCTGCTTGCCGGTCTTCTGGTGATCTGGAGCGCCACCGGCGTCAACTCCATGTCGGCGCTGCTTGCGACCGAGAGCGCGCTGCGCGACGCGCCGCTCTACATGGCGGCGCTGCTGCTCATTCTGGGCGGCGCGTTCACCAAGTCGGCGCAGTTCCCGTTCCACTTCTGGCTCCCCAACGCGATGGAAGCGCCGACGCCCGTTTCGGCCTATCTGCATTCGGCGACCATGGTGAAGGCGGGCGTCTATCTGCTGATGCGCCTCAATCCGGTGCTGGGCGATACGGCTGCCTGGGAAACCATTCTGCCGCTGTTCGGCGGCACGACGCTTTTGGTGGGAACGCTTCTGGCCGTGCGCCAGACGGACCTGAAGCTGATGCTGGCCTACACGACCGTGGCTTCGCTGGGTCTGCTTGTCATGCTGACGGGCGTGGGCTCGGAAAAGGCGGTCGAGGCGGCGGTGCTCTATCTCGTGGCGCACTCCATGTTCAAGGGCGCGCTGTTCATGGTCGCGGGCCTTGTCGACCACGAATCCGGCACGCGCGACGTCACGAAGCTCGGTGGCCTGCGCACGGCAATGCCGATCACCTTTACGGCGGCTGTTCTGGCGGCGGCCTCGATGGGCGGCGTGCCGCTGTTCTTCGGCTTCCTCGCCAAGGAAGAGATCTATGCCGGCCTCGGTTTTGCCAATGGCTGGACCACCATGCTGACGCTGGTGGCGCTCGCCGGCAACGGGCTGATGTTCGCCATCGGCTTCGCCGTGGCGCTGAAGCCGTTCCTTGGCGCGAAGGTGGAAACGCCCAAACATGCCCATGAAGGGCCGATCCTGCTCTGGCTCGGGCCGGTGGTGCTGGGCGCGCTGGGTCTGGTCTCGGCACTGTTCTCCGGCGTGAGCCATGAGCTCGTCAGCAGCCCGATGTCGAGCGCCGTGCTTGGCGCGGCCGTGACGGTGACGATTTCGACCATTCCGCATATCGGCATGCCGCTGGCGCTGTCGGTGGTGACGGTTGCGCTTGGCGTTCTGGTGTTCGTCATGCTGGGGCAGGGGCGCGCGGCGATGGCCGGCATCCTCAACGCCATCGGCTGGGGCCCGGACAAGGGTTTCGACCAGGTGATGCGCGGCCTGACGCGTGTTTCCTTCTCAGTGACCAATCTCATCCAGAACGGCCGGCTGGACTACTACATGACGGCGACCTTCATCGCCGTTGCCGCTGCCGTCCTGATCCCGATGGGGCTTTATGAAGAGTGGCCGGCTGTTCCTTCGATGCCGCGCATGCCGTTCTATGAGTGGACGGTGCTTCTGATCGCGCTGATCGGTCTGGGCGCGGTGATCTATGCGCGCGACCGCCTGACGGCGATCGTTTCGCTGGGCATTCAGGGTTTCTCCGTGGCGCTGATCTTCATGCTGCTGGGCGCGCCGGATCTCTCCTTCACCCAGTTCATGGTGGAGACGCTCTCGGTGGTCATCCTGGCGCTGGTCATGACGCGTCTGCGGCTTTCGCCGACGGATCATCGCCCGACGGGCGAGAAGGTGATGGACGTGGCGGTTGCGGGCACGTGCGGTGCGGCCCTCGGCCTGATGCTTCTGCGGGTGACGCAGGTGCCGTTCAACAGCGAGCTGAGCGATTTCTTCACGCAGTATTCGCGTGTGCTGGCGCATGGCCGCAACATCGTGAACGTCATTCTGGTGGACTTCCGCGGGACGGATACGCTGGGCGAGATCGCCGTGGTGATGATTGCGGGCCTTGCCATTCTGGCGCTGGTACGTGTTCGCAGTGTGAAGCCGATCGCTTCCAAGAACGGGGAGGGCTGATATGCGCACTTTGATTTTTCGTACGGTCGCGCCCTATCTCACGAGCCTGATGATCCTGTTCTCCGTGTTCGTGCTTCTGCGCGGGCACAATGAGCCGGGGGGCGGGTTCATCGGCGGTCTGATCGCGGCCTCTGCGTTTGCGATCTATGGCATTGCCTGTGGTGTTTCGCCGGTGCGGCGGGCGCTTTACTTCCACCCGATGGCGATTTCCGGTTTCGGACTTCTGGTCTCGGCGCTGGCTGGCTGGCTCTCCTACTTCTTCCAGGTGCCGTTCATGACGGGCCTGTGGACCAAGGTGAACTTTCTGGGCGTGCCGCTGGACCTGTCGACGGTCCTGTTCTTTGACATCGGCGTTTATCTGGTGGTGCTCGGCTCGATCACGTCAATCGCGCTGGCGCTTGAAGAAAGGGAGCATGGATAATGGAAGCCGCTCTTGCCTTTGTGGTCAGCGTGTTCTTTGCCGTTGCCATTTATCTCATGCTTTCAAAGCACATCATCCGCATCCTGCTGGGGGTCTCGATCTTCGGCAATGCGGTGAACCTGTCGATCTTCACGGCAGGGCGGCTCATGCGTGAGGTGCCGCCGATCATTCCCGAGGCTCTGCAGACGCCGGACTCCGCGATCGCCAACCCATTGCCACAGGCGCTGGTGCTGACGGCAATCGTGATCTCGTTCTCGCTGTTCGCGTTCCTCCTTGTGCTGGCGTTCCGCGCCTATCAGGAACTTGGAACGGACGATACGGACGGAATGCGCGTCGCCGAACCTGAGGGCGAGCCGCTGCCCCCGCTTGGATACTGAGACACTGATGGCCGCTGAATCGATAGACATTTCCGATGCAATGGTGATCCAGCCGACCACGCTGGGTGACTGGATGATTGTGGCGCCGGTTGGGGTGCCGATCCTTTTTGCCGCGATCCTGCTGATGGTGCGTCATGAGACGCGCCTGCATGCCGGTATCGCAATCACCGGCCTGCTTCTGACGCTGGCAGCCAATGCGGCGCTCTTGCTGCAGGTGCTCGCCGACGGGCCGCAGGTGATGACCATGGGGCGGTGGCTGCCGCCCTTCGGCATCTCCTTTGTCGCAGATGCGCTGGGCGCTTCGCTCGCCTTCGTGGCGACGCTGGTGGCAGCCGTGTGTGCGCTCTACGCCATGAAGGACATCGGGGCGACGGGACGCCGTTACGGCTTCTACCCGTTCGTGATGGCCCTGATGGCCGGTGTGGGCGGTTCGTTCCTGACGGGCGACATCTTCAACCTCTATGTGTGGTTCGAGGTGTTCCTGATCTCGTCCTTCGGTCTTCTGATCCTGGGCTCGACGGAACGCCAGCTCGACGGCGCGACCAAATATGCGATCCTGAACCTTGTGGGCACGACGCTGTTCCTGACGGCGACGGCCTATCTCTACGGCACGTTCGGTACGCTGAACATGGCGGACATTGCGCGCAGGGTCGACGCCGTGCGCGACACCGGGCCGCTGATGACGCTGGCGGTTCTCTATCTGCTCGCCTTCGGCATGAAGGCGGCGGCGTTTCCCGTCAATTTCTGGCTGCCGGCTTCCTATCACACGCCGCGCATCGTCACGGCGGCGCTGTTTGGTGGCGTTCTGACCAAGGTGGGCGTCTACGCGCTGCTGCGCGTGCTGGTGATGATGTTCCCGGTCGAGCGCGTGGAGCTTTCCGGCGTGATCGCCTGGGTGGCTGCCGGCACGATGGTGCTGGGCATTATGGGCGCGCTTGCCCAGTCGGATGTTCGCCGGGTTCTGGGTTTCGTGGTGATCTCGGGCGTGGGCGTGATGCTGGCCGGTCTGGCGCTGGGAACGGAAGAGGGGCTGACCGGTACGGTTCTCTATGCCTTCCATTCCATTCTGGCGATGACGGCGCTCTATCTGCTTGCGGGCGTGATGAAGGAGCTTGGCGGCAGCTATTCGCTGCATGAGCTGGGCGGTCTCTACCGCGCCTATCCGGCGATGGGCGCCTTCGCGCTGATCCTGATGCTTGCCGTGGCCGGCCTGCCGCCGGCATCCGGCCTGTGGCCGAAAATCCTGCTGGTGCAGGCATCGCTGGAATCCGGCCTGCCATGGCTCGCGCTGGCCATTCTCGCGACGGGTCTTCTGACCACGATTGCGCTTGGCCGCGTCTATATCCTGGCGATCTGGCGCAACCGGCCCGAAGGCGCGCCGAGCGGCGAGCCGAACGCACGGCCGGGGCTCGGCTATGTGTCGCTGGCTCTGCTTTGCATTCCGATCATCCTTCTTGGCGTGTATCCTGAGCCCTTCATTCGCATCGCAGAGACCGCTGCGGCAGGGCTTCTGGATCCGTCCGCCTATATCGGAGCGGTCTTTCCCGTGGAGGCAGCGCAATGAAACTGTCCCTGATCAACATTCTCCTGGCGCTGATCTGGACCGCAGTGAGCGGCTCGTTCACGCTGCCGAACTTCCTCTTCGGCTTTCTGCTTGGTGCGGCCACGCTCTATCTGATCCGCGAGCAGGTGGGCTCGCTCGGTTATTTCGAGCGCAGCATGCGGGTTCTCTCGCTGGCGCTTCTCTTCCTCTACGAGCTGGTGCTTTCAGCGTGGCGTGTAGCCATTCTCGTGCTGTCGCCCAAGATGGACATCAAGCCCGGCATTTTTGCCTATCCGCTCAAGGTGGATCGGGATTTCGAGATCACGCTTCTGGCGAACCTGATCACGCTGACGCCGGGCACGCTGTCCGTCGACGTGTCGGAAGACCGCCGTTTCCTCTACGTGCACGCCATCGACTGTTCCGACCCGGATGAACTGCGTCGCGACATCGCCGATGGTTTTGAACGAAAGATCATGGAGGCGTTTCGATGAGCGCCAGTCAAGAATTCCTCGACTTCGCCGAGTTTGTGGCGCTCGCCCTGCTCAGCCTGTCGTTTCTTCTCACGGTGGTGCGGGTGCTGATGGGGCCGAGCCTGCCCGACCGGGTTCTTGCTCTCGACATGCTGGTGACGATCGCCATCGGCTTCATCGCCGTCATCGGCATTCGCACGGGCTTCACGCTCTATCTCGACATCGCCATTGCGCTTGGCCTTGTCGGCTTCCTTGCGACGGTGGCGTTTGCGCGCTTCGTGCTCAGCCGCCGCTATGAGCAGGAGTTCGTGAAGCGCGATACGCTGGGCATTTACGGGGACAAGGACCAATGATGGGCGACGTGCTGAACATTCTCACCGGCGCGCTCATGATCATTGGCGCTGCCTTCACGCTGGTGGCGGCCATTGGCATTCTGCGCCTGCCTGACCTTTACACCCGCATGCATGCGGCGTCGAAGGCGGGCACGCTCGGCTCGGGCCTGTTGCTGATCGCCCTGGCGATCTTTGCGCAGGATCAGGCCATCGTCACGCGCGCGCTCGCCGCCGTGGTCTTCTTCCTGCTGACAGCGCCCATTTCCGCGCATCTCCTGGCCAAGGCCGCCTATGCGGCCGGCTACAAGCTCTGGGGTCGTTCGGTGCATGATGAGATGGCGAATGCGGGAGGGGATGCGACCACCCCTGACGCAGAGGCAAGAAGTGACAAAGAATAGTGGAATAATTTTCCGGTAAATCCTTTTTGAGGCATTGCCGGGATGGATTCTACTTATAGTGGTCTTTGAAAAGCCTGAAGCCGGCTTTTCCCGGGAAGTGCGGCTTCGGGGGCAGGTCCATACCCCACAAGGCATGGCTTCAATACTCAAATTTAATAAGGCGGGCTTAGATATAATTTTCCAGTAAGCTCAATTTTGTCTGATTTTTGGAATGAATTTGATTTTTTTGAGATGAGATAAACAATCTGCTTCTAGTGTCGCCTAGTATAAGGCTTAAAAAGTGAGTTGACCGAAAGCAGAAAAGTAATCATAAGATTGCTGCCTCATCGGGAGTCGGGCCAAGAAATGCCAAAAACATCTGGCTCCCTTTAGAGACTTCATGAGTGGCGACTTGAGGTGAGACCAATTTTAATGACGTTGGGGCAAGGTAACGAAATGAACGACGATTCTGTAAAGAACGACAACATGCTTATAGAGCTGACCGCGGACGTTGTTGCCGCGTATGTCAGCAACAATCCGGTTCCCGCATCTGAGCTTTCCAACCTGATCTCTGATGTGCACTCGGCTCTTGGCCGTGTCAGCGGAACGCCTGAGGCGCCGCCGGCCGAGAAGCAGAAGCCGGCCGTCAACCCCAAGCGCTCGGTGCATGAAGACTACATTATCTGTCTCGAAGACGGTAAGAAGTTCAAATCGCTGAAGCGCCACCTGATGACGCATTACGGCATGACGCCGGAGCAGTATCGGGAGAAATGGGGCCTTGACCCGAACTACCCGATGGTTGCGCCCAGCTACGCGGTTGCCCGCTCGAAGCTGGCCAAGCAGATGGGTTTAGGCCGCAAGCGCAAAGAGGCCTAGAGCTTCGGACCGAGAGGCGGCATCCGGTTTTCGGTTGTTCGGCTGCTCTATAAAAGTTTCGATCATCCTTTGTTGCCCGGGTGGGAGCAGGGTGATCCAGCGTAACGGCTACGCCGAGATTATACGCTTCAAGGTTCAGGCGTCGCTGCCACAGCGACGCCTGATTTGTTTCAGGGGGGGGGCGGCTTTTCCTGCCGCGCAAAATGCGACGCCTCTCATGCGCTTCCGGGAATTCGGGGGGCGGTGCGACCGCCCAGAGAGAATGCTGCGGGCGGATGTGTGTATTTTCTCCGTGCCGGGCATGGTGTTTCCGGCGCCAGGCGTTCCAGCGCCTGTTTCAGAGCGATGTGTCGGTTGAGATCATAGCTCCAGTGCCCACGCACGCCTTTCAGGCGCTCTCTTTCGATCAGACGCTTCAGGCGCTGAACGAGGGCTGTGCGTTCAGCGCCCGTTGTCTGTAGCGCTTTGGCAAGGTCGATGCCGCCAATGAGGAACAGTGCTGCCGTTTGCCGTGACAGTTCATGGCGTTTTCTCTTTTCTTCAAGGAACTCAAGGCGTTCTTGCTTCATCGCGGTCATGGTCGATCCCTGTCTTGATTTGGGGTGACTATGAGGGCGCGCGGCACGGGCGGGGATAAACCTGTGTTGGAAAAACGGTTCTCAGAATTTTTATGTCTGTATTTCAAGATCTTGATTGATCGATGGGAAATATCGTTCCCTCTTTGTTCGCTTTGGTGGTTGTGTAGGGTATAAGAATTTATTCCTCTTTTTTGGGAAGGGATAATGCCTGTGCTTTCAAATTCCACCAAACCGCCGCAAGACGCAGCCGAGCCGGAAGGAGTGTCCGGGGACACCGAGCGTCCGGCATTTGCGGGGCGCTTGAGCCCCGTCACCGAAGAGCGGTTGGGCGACGTCTGCGAATGCGTCATCGATATCCTCGCAGCGCTGTTCAATGTGAGCGGGCGCGAGCTGCGCGAGGCCCGTCGGTCATCCACCAGCGTGACGCGGGTGCGCCAGATCGGCATGTATGTCGCGCATGTTGTGCTTGGGTTGAACATGACCGAGGTCGGGCGTGGCTTCGGGCGTGACCGGACCACGGTTCAATATGCGTGCCATCTGATAGAGGACATGCGCGACGATGAAGAATTCGACCGGATCGTGCTGATGACGGAGCGGATCACCTCGGCTGCGTTTCGCAATATGGAGGTGCGCTGAGATGGCGGTGATGAAGGACGATGTGCGTCAGCGCCGTGAATTTCAGAGGGCGTTGCGGTTTCTGCAGAAAGGGCCCGCCTGGCTTCAGCGCGGGGCGAAGACGGGGGCGGTGCTTCTGGATGGCGGAGAGCGGGGAACGATCTCGATCGCGCGTGATGTGCTGGAAAGGCTGGGCCGTGATGATCTGGTCTCTCGTGATGGGGAACGGGTGAAGCTGACGCAGGCGGGAAGCGCACATGCGTGCAGGCTTGGCGCGCGTGAGGAACCTTTTCGCAGGCAGCACTGGGAGCTCGAACAGCGAAGCTTTGGCGAGGGGCTGGAGCGTGAAGTGGTGTCGGCGACATTGAGCGAATCGCCGCTCGCCCAGCTTGCCCGCCGGCGGGCCCGCAATGGCCAGCCATTTCTGAACCAGGCGGAGTTCGATGCGGGGGAAAGGCTGCGCGCAGACTATACGCGCGGGCAGATCATGCCGCGGATGAGCGCCAACTGGGTGGCGACGGTTTCGGCGGGCAGGAGGAGCGGTGGGGCAGGCGAGGGGGCCGACCTCACGGACGCGGCGCCCGCAGCGCGCCAGAGAGTGGACCGGGCGCTCAATGCGGTGGGGCCGGAACTTGCCGGCGTTCTCGTCGATATCTGCTGCTTCCTGAAAGGGCTCGAGCAGGTGGAGACGGAGCGCGGCTGGCCCGTGCGTTCAGCGAAGGTGGTGTTGAAGACGGCGCTTGGCGCGCTCGACCGCCATTATGCGCCACGGGACGCCCGGAGAGCGGCGGCGCAAAAGCCCATTCTTCACTGGGGCGTTGAGGATTATCGTCCGAAAATCGCCTGACGTGCGGCGGAACGATACACCAGCGCGGAGGCCCATGAGGGCCTTCGCATGTCAGTCTTGCGAGTCAGTCTTGCAAGAGATTTAGCCCGCTGCGGGAGCTACGGCTGCGGCCTCGTCCCGGATGCGCTGAACCATGGCGCGCAGGCCATTGGCGCGCTGCGGGGTGAGGTGCTCGTCGAGACCGAGCTTGCGCAACACGTCTTCGGCATTGATGGCGAGGATTTCGCTGGCGCGCTTCCCGGAAAAAAGCAGCATCATGATGGCCACCAGGCCGCGCACGATGTGGGCGTCGGAATCGCCCTTGAAGTTCAGGACCGGATCGTCGCCATCGGCGCGCTCGGTGTAAAGCCAGACCTGGCTGACGCAGCCGCGAACGCGATGCGCCTCATCCCGCGCGCTCTCCGGATAGGCCGAAAGGCCGTTGCCCAGATCGATGATGTAGCGATAGCGCTCTTCCCAGTCGTCCAGAAAGGCGAAGTCGTCGTAGAGGGTGTCAATCGTCGTGCTCATTGGGCCGGATATAGTGATTGTCCGGCCTGTCGTCACGCAAAACCTTTTTTAGGAAGAGCGCGCTTAGCGGTTCTCGGCGCTCTCGGGAATGCTGCCGGTGGTGATGGTGTCTTCGGGAGCGGCTGCCGCGTCGGGCGCTTCGCTGCCGCTTTCCTCGATCATTTCATAGGCCATGCGGGCGCTCTCACGGGCGCGGACGCCGATGGTCTGAAGGGCGGCGACGCCCGTGGCGCAGACTTCCGGTTTGCGCTCGCAGATGCCTGCCATGTCGCTGACCGCGTCACGGGCGGCGCTCAGAGCCTGAAGGGCGCCGATCTGCGGCGCCGCGCCATCGCCATCACTACCGGCGCCGCCAATCGGCACAAACAGCAGAACAAGCGAAAGCCAGAAGATTGCGCGAATAAGAAAGCCCATGACGTCCAGTCCCGTTTCCTGCCCCGTTTAGCTCAAGATCCAACTCAAGGGGGCGTCCCTTTCATTACCATTGCACGGTCCGGCCAAGGAGCTCTTGAGATTTTTGCTAAAATTGAAAGCAAATTTCTCACGCATTCGAAAATGATTGCCTTCGAGACAAGTCTGCATCAAAGCCTGTGAAACGCCTTAACCTTTGATTTACCATCCAAGCGCCTGTGCCGATTGAGGTGTCGGCGATGGTCAAAGGGCGAAAGCCTGTTTTTCTGAAGGGCGGGGAGCTGCGTATTTTGTTCAGCGGGCGTTAACCATGACGACATTCAGCCGGCTTTGTGGTGCGAGAAATCGGCGTTTTGCGGCCTGAGGCGGCCGTTTCACCGCTGCGCTTATCCTTTCCTTAAACGCTCGGTGCGAGTCTCCTCAGGAACAAGAACCCGCCGAACGGACCAAACAAGAGCGCGTCGAGTTGAGTTCACGAGTATCTCCATATCCGGAGTGGCTGGCAGCCGTTTCGGCAGCATTTGAAGGGCTGATCCATCCGAGTGTCGAGCAGGGGCCCGAACGCTCGCATCAGCTCAGGCTTGCTGCCGTTCTGTTTGCCGCTCCCTTTCTGTTTGCAGGCGCTGCGGCGCAGCTTCTTGGCGCGACGGTTGGCTTTGCCCAGACGCTGGCGCTGTCGAGCGCCGTGTTCGCCGCGAGCTGGCTGACGGCTGCCCTGCTTCTGGCGACCGGACGGCGCAGGCTCGTCGAAGCCGGCGCGCTTGTCATGGCTGTTCCGGCTGTTGCGGCGCTGATCGCGATTGCCGGCGGGGTTTCCTCGCCGATGACGCTGCTGGCCGGGGCGCTGGCCGCAGAATGCTACTGGATTGCCCGGACCCGTCGCGCGGCGATGACCGGCGCTTTCGCCGGTGCGGTCGCGGTGGCGCTCTCCTTCGGCGCAGGCACTCTTGGTTTTGGTGGTCTGCCTTCCGTGACGCCTTCGGCTGCACATTGGCTCGTGCCGCTCATCTATATTGCAACGCTTGGCCTTCGCTTCACCGTGAAAGAGCCGGCGCGTGCGGACGCGGATGCGGCTCCCGAAGCCTCCGGCATTGAAGAGCGCATGAGCGCAGTGCTGCTTCGCGTGAACCGTTCCGGCGATGTGATGCACGCATCCAGCCAGGCTGAAACTCTTCTGAACGTGCGTTCGGACATTCTTCTCGGCAATGGTTTCTTCCAGCGCATTCATGTGGCCGACCGCGTCGCCTATCTTTGCGCCGTCTCCGATATCAATGAAGGCGCCGAGGCGCGCACGATCAGCATGCGCCTGCGCATGCCGGTGGAACCGGGTGCACTGCGCGCACCCGGTTACCGCCAGTTCGGTGTCGAACTCCTGTCGGCAGCCGGCGAGGGCGGGGCCGTTGTCATTCTGCGCGATGAAGCCGGCATGGCCGAGCTGGAGCATGATCTGGCGAGCGCCCGCGAAGAGGCGCGTGTGGCGAAGGTAGAGAGCAAGCGTATGCTGGCTGCCGTCAGCCACGAACTGCGCACGCCGCTGAATGCCATTCTGGGCTTCTCCGACACACTTCTTTCGGAGATTTTCGGGCAGCTTTCCAACGAGAAGCAGCGCGAATATGTGCGGCTGATCAATGAGGCTGGCGGTCATCTTCTCTCGGTGGTGAACTCGACGCTGGAAATCTCCAAGCTTGAGGCCGGCATCTACACGCTTCATCCCGAGGCCTTCCGCTTCAGCGAAGTGGTGGACCCGAGTGTTGCCTTCGTTCAGGGGGATGCATCGGCGCGGTCCATCGACATCGAGGTCGCCATTGCCGACTCGGTTGGCGTGGTCTATTGCGACCGGCGCGCCGTGCAGCAGGTGCTGATCAATCTCCTGTCGAATGCGGTCAAATTCTCGCATGCGAACGGCAAGGTAAGCGTTTTGGCCGAGCGTTCAGGAAACCGGCTGGACTTCAGCGTTTCCGACAATGGCGTGGGCATTGCAGCTGCCGATCTGGAGCGGATTGGCGAGCCGTTTGCCCAGGTGCGCACCGACGAGACGCGGCATGTGGAAGGGACGGGCCTCGGCCTCGCACTGGCGAAAGGGCTTGTCGGCCTTCAGGGCGGTGGCATGACCATCGACAGCGCGCCCGGCGAGGGCACGCGGGTGAGCATTTCCCTGCCGGTCGGCGTCGGCGAGGACAAGGATCAGAATACCGGTAACGGCAAACCGGCGATTGACGATGAGTGGAGCGATGAAGAATACCGCAAGACGGCCTGAACCGGAGGTCACCTTTGGAACCCTGCTGCGCGCCGGTGCGGCCGGTGCAGGGATGGCCATCGCCCGCAACCCGATTGCGGTTGGCGGGGCGACGGCCTTCGCCGTGGCGTTTTCCTTCGTTTCTGCAAATGCGCTCTGGTATCAGCCGCATTTCCACGCCGGTGCGCTGATCTCGACGCGCGAACCCGTCTTCGTTGAAACGACACCTGCGCCGACCTTCCCGGCTGCGGTGGAGGACGTGCCGAGCCAGGCGCCGCGCCAGATCGCACCTGACCGGGACACGACCGGTGCGATACCGGTGCAGCGGCCCGACGTTCTTCAGGGCGGCGATCCGGTCGTGCGCAAGGTGCAGAAGGTTCTGGAAGACCTCGGCCTCTATCACGGCACGATTGACGGTCTGCAGGGCGCGGCCACCCGCACGGCAATCGGCAATTATCGGCGCATCGTGGGGCTGGATTCCAATCCGGTCGTCGATGAGGCGCTGCTGCGCCAGTTGGGGCTCTCGAACGCCACGGCTGCAACGGAGCAGGCTCCGGGCACGCCCTCGGTGGTGCAAACCCCGACAGTCGTACCAATCCCGACGCCCCGGCCCGCCTATCAGCCGCAGGCAGCGCAAGCGCAGCCCGCGATGGCCACAAGGCCGCAGACGGCGAGCGTTCCGGTTCCCGCCGCCGAAGTGCCGCAGCCGCGCGTGCAGACCGCAGCGCTGGAAGCGGTTGAGGCCGATCCCACCATCATGCGGGTTCAGGCGGGTCTGAAAGCCTTCGGCAATGATGCGATCACGGTGGATGGCATTCTCGGCCAGGACACGCAGACCGCGATCCGGGAATTCCAGAGCCTGTTTGGCCTGCCGGTCACCGGTCGCCCTGATGATACTTTCCTCGCCAAGATGCGGGAAGTCGGCCTGACCAATTGACGGGTCAGACCGGCCCTTGCACAGGGCCGGTGCGCGTGAGATTACCCCTGCCATCTGTTTTGCACGGCTGAAACTGCGGCGAGGAGGCCGATGCGCATATGCGTTTGACCAGCGATTTCTGGGTCTCTGCCCTGACCAAGAGACTGTTTGCAGAGGGCGGTTTTGCAACCGTTCTGCAAAAGGGCGCGCGCGAAGCCGGCACAATCTACATACTGTTACGCAACAGGCTTGGCGAGCAGGCGCTTTATGGGCCGGCGGCCCAGGCCGTTTATGACGAGGCGCGCCCCAATGAGCGCCGGTTTGCGCTGATCGTGCAGAATGACGAGGAGGCGATCGAAAAGCGCCTCGAACGCGAGCGTCGGTTCGATCCGGATTTCTGGCTTGTGGAGATCGAGGTCATGAACCTCGATGAGGCGGAGCGCTATTTCGAGATTGCCACCGGCTGATCGGCATGGCCCGGCGCGCTGGTGCCGTCCCGCCAGCTCTGCAGCCTGTGCCGTGCATTGTCGGCAGACAGGGCGCGGTAACGCTCCAGGAAAAAGCCGATGGCGCTGCGCTGTGAGAACAGTTTTGGAAACACGGCTGCGGTCAGGAGGAACGCCTCCGCATCCTCAAAGCCGAGCGCCTTCAGGACGATGATCAGTTCGCCATAGGTGGGAAAACCCGTGATCTCGCGGGCGGCATCTGAAGAAATTCCCAGAAGCTCTGTGAGCGCGGCTTCGAAGGCTCCATTTTCGCTGGAGAAGACGGCTTCGCGGAGTATCGCACCGGCAGTCTCAAGCGTCGGCAAGGGCCTGTCGATGCGCTGGCGGGCAGCCGGAGCCTGTGTGTTGGCTGCGCTCATGATGAGGCGCAGGCGATCGCGGACATCAGCCTCGCTGGCGCTTCCGGCGGACGGTGCGGTCTGCTCATCATCATGCGCCTGCGCCGACAATGCGCGCACGAGTGCGGCAATGGCCGGGTTGAGGTGCGCGCGACGGCCGATGACCCGCGCGTGGGGCTGCCCGTGCCGCGCGATCAGGCCGATGAGATCGACATCCGAAAGGGCGGGCGAGCGGACCAGAAGGGGCGCGCAGATTTCCGCCGGCTCGTCGGTCAGCCTGCGCAGGAGCCCGGGGGGCGGCGTTGCGAAATCGGACAGGACCGCAGCGGCGTAGCGGCGGGTCTCTGCGGCGATCAGCGGATAGAGCGGCAGGGCGAGGTCGTCCAGTTGCGCAATCTCGCGTCTGGTCGGTCGCGTCAGCGACACGAAAGCGGATATGGCAGCACGGAACAGGCGCTCCGGTCTATGCGCTTCCCCGCCCGAAGCCAGTTGCCTGAATACAGCGGATGACACGCAGACCTAAACCTCCAGAAACACGAATGGTTACATGAAACGCCATCGGGCGGACGCGCCAATGCCCGATGCCTGGTTAGAATTACACGAATTCCCTTAGCAAGCTGTTAACCGGTTTCTTTAGAGTTCCGTTCAGAAACGGATTGTCAGGGGTAACGAAACCTTAACCATGTGCTGCCTTACTCAGTAACGGAGGCGTTGCGTACCACTCCGTCACAGAAAGGGACGCGATGTCATGGCAACGATATTGAGCTTCGTACCAGCAGCAAAAAAGAGTTCGGCAAATGTGCCGAGGCAGCGCCGTTCGGACGCCGCGATCATCATCTTTCCCGGCGTGCGCTATGAGCAGCATCCGGATATGGGGCCGGAGGATGACAGCGGTGGCAACCAGCCGAAAAGCGTCGGCCGGCGTGTGACGAAACGCTAGGGCATTTCCGCTTTTCGTCGAATCGCAAAAACGCTTTCATTCATTGTTCTTGTGCAATTCCGGACGGAAAACCGGCTCCCACTTTTCCTGGAATTGCTCTGGCCAAACAGGCGGACCGGAGAGCGGGCCTGAGCGCGCGCGTGAACTCAAAGTGCCGAGCAGCGCAGTTCCTGAAAGAAACGCTCGATTGTGGCGCGCCAGCTCTTGTCTGGCTGAAAGACCCGCACGACAACTATGCCTTCGTCCAGATCGGTCTGGGCAATGAGTGAGGTGCTCACCATCTCAGGCATTTCCTTGCGCAACTCCAGAAGTTGCGGTGCGTTCATGATCAGCGCATCGAGTTTTCCATTCTCGGCGCCGCGGTCGTTTACATTGAAAACATTGATTCCGTCGCGGTCGTAGACCGAGAAAGACCAGAAGGGCACGCGGGTTTCTGCACTGAGCCAGGTCATGCCGTTTTCGAGATCGAACCGGCAGGCAGCCTCCTCAAGAAATGGATTCTGCTTCTCTGCGAGCAGCGCGTTGGCATCGTCCTTGCCGAGGCGCGTGAATGTGTAAAGGTCGTGCTTTGCGGCGAGCGCGGACCACATGTCCCGTTCCGAATAGGCGGGTAGCAGAAACAGGATGGCGAGATGGACGGCGGCTGCGCCGAAGAGGCCGAGAAGGACAAGGTGCGCAAATCTAAGCATCGCAGCCCGTCCGCATGATGACCGGAAGCCGGGTTTCGCCAACGCTGGACTCGGTAAACAGCGGGGTGTCGACCAGCGTCAGAACGATGCGCATGGGGCCGGGGCCCGTGGTGGCGATCCAGTTGTCCGGATGGGCATGTGGCGAAACCATGATGCGCAGGGGGGTGTTTCGCCGCCAGACCAGGGACTGTGAGTGGAGTGCGGATGCAAACCGCGCCGGCGCGGGCAGGGGGCGACGTTCAAGATCCGTCAGGTGCAGGGTGAAAAACCGGGTGGGCGGCATGTCGCCACGGATCATATAGCTGCATTCGCGCAGAAGCGGACGGCGCAGACTGTCCTGAGTGGCGGTGATTACGATGCCTTCTGCGTTTCCGAGCGTAAGGGTTCCCAAGCGAGCGCTGCGCGCACGTGCATAGGGATCGGCGTCGCTGGTGCCTTCATTGGGAAATGTAACCCAGGGACCGATTTCACGCGAACCGATCGTGCGGGTGGATTCCAGCGCAAGCCATGCCGTGCCGACACCGCCGCCAAGGGCGATGAGCAGAACCACTGCCACCTGGAAAACAGACTTCAGCATGTGATGCCCGACAAAAAACGGAGGGCCCCGGATAGCCTGATTTCAACCGCAGGTTCAAGAGGTTTGAAGTGTGCCGGGCCGGGCATTACAGGGCGGTGACTGTTTCAAGAGCGCTTTGGTTTTTGAGGCTCGGAGCTTTTTTGAAGTCCCCGGCCAGCTCCCTGAGGAAACGGGATGTGCGCGATGAAAGAGCGAGTGGCAGGTCTTCGCGCTTGCGGCTGGCGCCCTCCGCGCCTTCGCTGGCGACCAGCTCTTCGCCTGTTTCGATACGCATGGGGCCTTCGATGCCGGGCAGCGACTTGATCTCCACATTCTGGTGGGCGAAGGCCATCATGCGCTGCCAGACCATGGCGGGCAGGGAGCCGCCAGTCATGCGGCGCGTGGGGTGAAAATCGTCATTGCCGAGCCAGACTGCGGCGACATAATTGCCCGTATAGCCCACATACCAGCCATCCCGATAGGACTGGGTGGTGCCGGTCTTGCCGGCTGAGCGCGTCATGGGAAGCGCGGCGCGGCGACCCGTGCCCTGTTCGGGCACAAGGATGAGCATCTGGTTCATGGACGCCGCTGCCTTTTCGGACAGAACCCGGCGCGGCGGTGAGGCATCGCGGCCATGGTCGTAGAGCAGCCGGGCCGAATGAGTCGATAATTGCGAGATGCCAAACCGGGTGTCGGCGTAGCCGCCATTGGCGAAAACGGAATAGCCGGTGGCCTGATCGAGCGTGGTCATGCCGGAGGTGCCGAGCACCATGGTCTTGTGACCGTTGAGCGGGGATTCGATGCCAAATGACTTGATCAGCGCGATGATCGGGTCGATGCCCAGATGATCGCGCGCCAGGCGAACCGGCACCGTGTTGTAGGATTTGATGAGGGCGCGCGTAAGGGTGACGCGGCCGGCATAGCTGCGCCCGTAATTGCGGGGTGACCAGCTGCCCCATGAGATGGGGCCGTCTGAAATGAGGGAATCGGGCTCGAACCCGTTTTCCATCGCGACGGCGTAAACATAGGGCTTGAAGGACGAGCCGGTCTGGCGCTCAGCCTTGGTGGCGCGGTTGAACTGGCTTGCGCCATAGTCGCGTCCGCCGACGATGGCGCGCACGGCTCCGTTCGTGTCCATGAGCGTGATGGCGCCTTCGGAGACATCGTAATCCTTGCCGTACTGGCGCAGATGGAATTCCAGCGATTCCTCGGCCGCCTTCTGCAGATCCGGGTCAAGCGTGGTGCGGGCGACGAGCGAATGGGTTGTGCCATTGGGAATGACGCGTTTGACCTCCTCGAACGCCCAGTCGAGGAAGTAATCGGGGGCTTCCGCGCCATCGCGGTCGACGGCAGTGGCCGGCTGCAAGCGGGCCGACAGGACCTGCCCTTCGCTCATGAAACCGGCCTGCACCATATTGGTGAGCACTTCATTGGCGCGCGCACGGGCAGCCGGCAGGTTGACATGCGGTGCGTAGCGGGCCGGAGCCTTGAAGAGGCCGGCAATCATGGCGGCCTCGGCGAGGCTCATATCCTTGACCTGTTTGTCGAAATAGAAATCAGCCGCTGCTGAAATGCCGAATGTGCCGCCTCCGAGATAGGAGCGGTCGAGATAGTATTGCAGGATTTCCGACTTGGAGAGGTTCATCTCCAGCCAGACGGACAGGAAAGCTTCCTTGACCTTGCGTTCCAGCGTGCGCTCATTGGTCAGAAACAGGTTCTTGGCAAGCTGCTGTGTGAGCGTGGAGCCGCCCTGAACGACGGAATTGGCGCGGACATTTTCGGTGAAGGCGCGGGCAAGCCCCAGGAAGTCGATGCCGAAATGCTCGAAGAAGCGGCGATCCTCGGTGGCGAGAATGGCCTTGATGACGTGATCGGGCATTTCGTCGACAGGCACGGAATCGAGCTGGATGATGCCGCGCTGTCCGATTTCGTTGCCGTAGCGGTCCAGAAAGGTGACGGCGTAATCGTCCTGGGCGCGCCAGTCTCCGGCGGTCTCCTCGAAGGCCGGCAAGGCGAGCCCCAGCATGACGACAGAGCCGACGGCGGCGAGGGTGACGCCTTCGCTAAACAGTTCCACCGTTGCGCGTTTGAAACCGTAAACGCGAAAGCGACGGGAGAAGATTGTTATGCTTTCCCAGATTTCGGCGAGCTTGAACCCCGCCTCGTAGAGCGTTGAATCGATCCATGCATCGAGCGCCAGAAGTCTGGTCGCCCGGGGAGCCTTCGTCTGCCGTTTTTCGCGCGGCTTATTCACCCAACCTCCGTCCGGCCATTTGCGGCCAACCCGATCACATCCGCGCCATTGGATTATGTGCCGAGAATGGTCCTGCAGTGTGACGCATTTATGATATCCACCCTAGCGCGAATTTGTGTAAATTTCGCCGAATTTCAACGTTTTCTGCAAGTGAAATCCGGCATGATGGCTAACGCCGGGGCAGGCTATGTCAAAATATAGGAAAAAATTCTTGACACCGTAACGGCCCGCTGATAGGTTTCAGGCATGGTCGCAAAGTTGCGGCATCGGGGCGGGTCTTCTGGCGAAGGCGCGCCTTTTTTGTTTCCGAAAATGGATGGCGATCTCATGAGGGTCTCTTGGGCATGACGGTTTCGGCCGATCTGATGGCCCTGCGCGCGCTTTGTGAAGGCGCGCCGGCCTCGTTTGAGCTCTTGGCGCTGGCCAGTGGCCGCTCGGAGAGACTGTTGCGCAAGCGCGCGCAGACGGAAGGGTGGAAGACGCGGGATGGCGTCCAGCCCCGCGCCTGCGGGAACCGGGCAGAGGTTCTGACGGGGCTGATCTTCACGGAGCTCGAGCGGACGATTGAGCGCGGCGTGCGCGATGACGCCTATGACAAGGCGCGGATCGATGCGCTGGGCTCGATGCTCAAGATGGTTGAGAAGATGAGTGAGAACGCCGCCGGTGAGCAGGATGCGGATACAGAGCAAGCTCCAAGCGATGAAGACATGGCCGCCGCACTCGAACGCATCGACGAACGCATCCGCGGTCTTGCCGAAAAACTGGCGGGAGGGCTGGGCGCGGGCGAACCTTCAAAAGCGGTTGGCGCTGGCGATTGAGCGGGAATGGCTGGGCTCGGCGCGGCTTGCGCAATATCCGCTTGGCGCGATTTTCGACAGCTGGCTGGTGATGGGCGGGCGCGGCGCGGGCAAGACCCGGCTGGGGGCTGAATGGGTCAATGCGCTGGTGCGCGGTCTGCCGCCCTTTTCCGGCGGGCGGCGCTATGGGCGGCTGGCGTTGATCGGTGAGACGCTGACCGATGCGCGCGAGGTGATGGTGGAGGGGCCATCGGGTGTGCTGGTCTATGCGCCGAAAGAGGGCGGGAGCCTTTCCGACGACCAGTTCGACCGGCTGAATGTGGAGCTGGAGCAGGGCTATGCGGGCGCCGCGCGCGCCGGACGACCGCTGCTTCTGGAAGGCGGGCTCGACTGGAGGGCGATGAGCCTTTCGCCGCGCGACATGGACTTCATGGCGGCGAAGAATGGGGCTGCCCGCGACATCGCGCTGGCGCTCGGCGTGCCGCCCATGCTGCTTGGCATTCCCGGGGACAACACCTATGCCAATTATCAGGAGGCGAACCGGGCCTTTTACCGTCTGACCGTGCTGCCGCTTGTGGGGCGGGTGGCGAAGGAGTTCTCCGCCTGGCTCCAGCCGGTGTTCGGCGCTGGCGTGCGGCTCTGGTACGACGCGGACGGCATCGAGGGGCTGGCCGCCGAGCGCGAGGCGCTGTGGAGCCGGGTGGGCGCAGCCGACTTCCTGAGCGACGAGGAAAAACGCCGGGCCGTGGGCTATGGCCCGCGTGGCGAGTGAGGCGAACTCAGAAGCAAACGGCAGCAAACCAATCTACGAACTCCATGAGATGAACGAGGTGTTTGAGCATGCCGTGGACATTCTGAAGGAGGCGTCGGCACAAGATGTCGATCATCGATTGGTGATGGCCATCGTCTACATGGAGACCACGCATGGGTACTATGATCGGCTGCACCCTCGGCCCAAGACGGTTTTGCCGATGAATGTCCATGTGTCATATTGGTCGGGCTTTGGCTGGAGTCGGGAAGATCTACAGGTTCCGGCGACCAATATTCGAGCCGGAGTGACTTTGCTGAAGCGTATATCAGAGCGGGTGAAAGAGCCTACGGTTGCAAAGGTAGCAACGCTGTACAACAATCTTTCAGCAGAGCAGGTTTCAGGTTATGGGGCTCGTGTTCAGAAAATCTATGAAGAAGAACCGTGGTGGGATTTGTAGGAATATTTCTTTTGGGAAAATTTTAATATTTTCCCTTATTATATCGGTTTTTATATCTATTTATATTGTTTATATAGCACTAGATCATAATCCTCAGTCTTCATATTGTGCTTCATACGAAGGTTTTGATTGTAGGTTTGGGGCTGGTTTTATTTTTATTTTTGATTTGGTGTCGAAATCGGATTTTATAGAGTGGGGGAATTTATTTTTATTGGCCTTGTCATGGTTCTTTGCCTCGTTGTTAATTTTATTCATCGTTAGTTCTATGGTTTTGTGCCTCGTGCGGTATTTTCTCCGGCACACGTAGGGCAATGCCTTGATTGCCTCCCTTACGGGGACCGCAGAACAAGGCCGGGAGAAAGACAGTGTCTGTTCCAGACGCTTTTACTCGCATGGCGCGCCATATGCATGCCGATGTGGAGCTTGTCGTTCGATCTGATGACGAGTTGCCAGCCTATCTCGCTCGGTCCTTGACCGCGCAAGAAAAGGAAATTGCATCCGGTTTTATCGAACGGTTGCTGGCGGACGGGCTGAACGATGAGGATTTGGTGAAAATCTGGTCAGAAACGGGCTCTGATTGCTACCTTCGCAAAGGGTATGCGGAGCTTTTTTATCGGGAGCTCCTTGAGGCACTGCGTGCCGGGTAGATTGGCGATGACGAGGTGAGTGATGGAAGTTCCCGAGGTTTTTGCCGCCTGGCTGAAGGGATGAAACTCGCAATGGAACTTTCCGGCGATGATCGGGAGGCGCTGTGGAGCCGGGTGGGCGGCGCGGATCGACAAGCGCTACGTCCACCATACACGGTGAAATACTTCATTTCGAAGCTGTTGCTCGACAGGCGCGTGATCGATTTCAGGAGCTCACCCGTGGGGCGGTTCCCCATGTTAATCCTCTCTGGGGACGCAGGTGGTTGCTGAAAGAGCTCTTTCGAAACGGGTACAGATTTGAGCGCAATGCCAAAAGTGGAGATGGTGTGATCTACCGCAACCCGGATACCGGCAGTGAGGCGGAACTGTATCGATATCCGGCGAAGGCTGTCGCCAAGCGTGAGCACCGGGAGCGCCTGCTTTGCTTTGAAAGAAGACTGCTTTAGCGCCTGTTTGATGATCTCGGCGACAGGCTCACCATGAGCGGCGCCTGGCGTTTGGAGGCCGGGTAGGCGGCCGGGCATTTGAGCCCGGACATTTGAACAAGATCCCGAACGAGGATTTTCTGATGACCGACATGACCCATGCGGGCTGGATATGGCTCGCAAAGGGGGCTGGCGCTGTGGCCGGCTCCGCGATTTCGCTTGCCTATATCCTGCCGAGCCACCGGCGTGATGCGGCGATCCGCTTCGCGGTTGGCGTGGCGTGCGGGATGGTTTTCGGCGGGGCGACAGGCTTGAAACTCACCGAGATCCTGGAACTGACGGAGCGGCTGGGAGCGGCGGAAACCATGCTGATGGGCGCGGCGGTGGCAAGCCTCTGCGCGTGGAGCGCCATCGGTCTGGCGCTGCGTTATCTCCATGCGCGCCCGGTCGGGGCGCTGCCGCAGGAGAGGCATGATCGTCTTCGCGAACAGAAAGGACGCTAGAGCATCTTTGATGAACACAGAGTCGATTTGGGAATTCACGCGGACGGCCTTGTCGGGTTCACTGCTGTGGGTGGTTTGGGAGGAGGTGAAGATGACAAGAAGCCTGAGCGGCGACCTTCGCGGTCGGGTGGTTGCGCCGATCGAGGGCAGGGTTTCGACTCGAGAGGCGGCACGGCGCTTCAGCATCGGAATCTCGACGGCGGGGAGGGGTATCGTCGCTATCGCGAGACCGGCGAGACCGAGGCGCGCAAGCAGGGCCAGCCGTCTCATTCGAAGCTCGATGCGCACGAGGCCTTCATTCTGGGGCTCATCGAGGAGGTGCCGGACATCACCCTTGCTGAGATCCGGGAGCGCCTTGCGGCCGAACGCGGCGTAGAGGCTGCGACCTCGACGGCGTGGCTGTTTCTCGACCGGCGCGGTATCACGTATAAAAAAGACGGCGCATGCCTCAGAGCAGCAGCGCGCGGACATTCTTCGCCGCCGCATAGTCTGGTTCGATAGTCAGCTTGATCTCAATCCCTAGAAGCTGATCATCATCGATGAGACCGCGGCATCCACCAAGATGGCCAGACTGCGAGGGCGCGAGCCTTGCGGCGAGCGATGCCGAGCGGCCGTTCCCATGGCCATTGGAAGACGACCACCTTCACCGCCGGCCTGCGACTGCCCGGCATGGCGGCGCCGGTGCTGCTCGGCGGTCCGGTGAACGGTGCAGCCTTCCTGGCCTATGCTGAGCAGGTTCTCGCGCCAGAGCTTCGCTCCGGCGATGTCGTGGTCATGGACAATTTGCCGGCCCACAAGGTCAGCGATGCGCGCGAGGCCATGGAGAAGGTCGGAGCGCGGCTCCTGTTCCGGTCGCCCTACTCGCCCGACTTCAATCCGATAGAAATGGCCTTCTCCAAGCTCAAGGCACTGCTCAGAAAGGCCGCCGCCAGAACAGTCCACGACGGGTCCGTCGTTGCAGACTGCCTACCCGCCTTCACAGCCGAGGAATTCCAACACTATTTCGAGGCAGCCGGATATGACCCGGATTAAGTCAAATCTCCTCTAGACGATGCACGCAAAGAGCGTGCCGATACCCGACGAGCACAAATATGCCGGGCTTAACATCGAAACGATGTAGGCGGACGGAACCTTTTCGGGCTACGCGAGCCTGTTCGGGCGGGTCGATCTTGGCCGCGACGCGGTGGTGCGCAGTGTTTCCTCAGCGGCAGCCGAGTGGGTTTATGAGGCGGCGCAGAGGGCTGCCGATTTTCCGGGTGCTGCGGGGCCGATCCATTTCACCGTGCGCCAGGTCAGCGCTCAGGCCGGACCGGGAAACCCGGCCAGCATTGCAGTGACCGTTTGACCATTCAACAAGGGAAGGAAGACGATGATCAGAAGCAAACCATGGTACCTCTCGCGCACCATCTGGGCGTCTGTGGTCACGATTGCGGCGACGGCGGCGAGTGTGCTCGGCTATCCGGTCGGCGAGATCGACAGTTCGGCCGTGTCTGAAGGGCTGTTGCAGGCCATCACTGCCATTTCTGGGCTGGTCGCCATTTTCGGCAGGGTTCATGCCCGCAGCACGATTGCCTAGAAAGAGTTGCGAAGGCGGGCAATGACCCGCCTTCGCAAACCCAGCGCCCCGTAAAATAACACAGCCGTTCATTTCCTATTCAGGCTGTATGGGCTACACCGGATGCATGTTCTGGCATCGTGCAAATAAACCCTTCTTGCTGGTCGCTCTGGCGCTTTTGCCGGTGCTGATCTGGCCGTCCGCAGCCGCCGCCCAGTCGGGCGTCGATTGCTACTCCGTCGGTTCACGGGTTGCGGCCCAGAATGGCGGGCAACTGGTTCAGGCAACAGCCGAAGACCAGGGTGGAAAGACCGTCTGCAGGGTGGTCGTGGTCATTCCCGGTGGTAACGGGGAACGCCCGAAACGCGCCGAGTTCGTGGTGCCGGCCAATTGATGCCGCGCGCCCGGGCGAGGCGTTTGCCCGTGCGTGGCCATTGAATGACGTGAAACAGGACAAGTCGAGGGGCTGATGCGCATTCTGGTTGTCGAAGACGACAAGGACCTTAACCGGCAGATCTGCGAAGCACTGACCGATGCCGGCTATGTGGTCGACAAGGCGTTCGATGGCGAGGAAGGGCATTTCCTCGGAGACACCGAGCCCTATGATGCGGTGGTTCTTGATATCGGATTGCCGCAGATGGACGGCATCAGCGTTCTGGAGCGCTGGCGTCAGGACGAGCGCAAGATGCCGGTCCTGATCCTGACGGCGCGTGACCGCTGGAGCGACAAGGTTGCCGGTATCGACGCGGGTGCTGACGATTATGTCACCAAGCCATTTCACATTGAGGAAGTCCTCGCGCGGCTGCGCGCGCTGATCCGGCGCGCGGCGGGTCATGCATCGTCTGAACTGCGCTGTGGTCCGGTCCGCCTTGATACGAAAGCCTCGAAGGCGGATGTGGGGGGCGTTCCGCTGAAGCTGACGTCGCATGAGTACCGGCTGCTGGCCTATCTCATGCACCACAAGGACACGGTGGTTTCGCGCACGGAACTGGTCGAGCATCTGTACGACCAGGATTTCGACAGGGATTCCAATACGATCGAAGTGTTTGTCGGACGGTTGCGCAAGAAGCTTGGCAATGTGGATCTGATCGAAACCGTGCGTGGCATGGGATATCGTCTGCGCGAGCCGGGGGCCGGTTAGGCCGCCCCGATGGCTGACCATAACAAGCAATCCTATCTGAGGCGCATCCTGTCCCGCTCGCTTGCGGTGCGGGTGATCGCGTTTTCCTCTTTCTGGGCAATCATAGCGCTGGTGGTGATCGCCACCATCATCTCGGCGCTGTTCCGACAGGTCTCGGAACGGGGGTTTGACAGCGTTCTGTCAGCCTATCTGAACAATGTGATCGGTTCTGTCGGCGTGGCCGAGGATGGCGGGTTGCAGGGCAATCCGAACCTCGATGATCTACGCTTTCTGCAGCCGCAGTCGGGCTGGTACTGGGCAGTTGAGCCGGTGACGGATGATCTGGGGCGGGCACTGCGCTCGCCGTCCATGGCGACGCCGATCCCTTCGCCAGACGCGTCCAGGGTGCCGTTCAATGCGGGCTTTCAACGCAATTACAAGGCGACCGGCCCCGGTGGCGACACGATCCAGGTGGTTGAGGCCGAGCTGGTGGTGGGCGATCAGGGGCAGGTTGCGCGCTTTCGCGTGATGGGCAACCGCAGCGAGCTGGAAGACGAAATCAGCCGCTTCATTCGCACGCTCTATGGCTATCTCGCGCTTTTCGGCGTTGGCATGGTGGCGATCAATGTCTTCGCCATTCTTTACGGTCTGCGCCCGTTGAACCGCGTGCAGCAGGCGCTTTCCGACATCAGGGCGGGAACGGCGCAGCGGCTGGCCGGGCCATTCCCCACGGAGATCGAGGCGCTTGCGGATGAGACCAATGCGCTGATCGACAACAACAGACGCATTGTCGAACGTTCACGCAAACAGGTGGGCAATCTGGCGCATTCGCTGAAGACGCCGCTTGCCGTGCTTATGAATGAAGGCGATGCGGTGGGCGGCGAGCGCGGCAAGCTGATCACCGCACAGGCCAAGGCGCTGCAACAGCAGCTTGACCACTATCTCCAGCGTGCGCGTGCTGCAGCACAGCGCGACAGCCTTGTGTTTCGGACACCGGTGCAGGCTTCTCTGGAGCGGATGGCGCGGGTGATGAGCAAGCTCAATCCGTCCATTGATCTGCAGGTGGAACTGCCCGACGAGGTGCTGGTCTTTGCCGGCGAGCGGGAGGACCTGGAGGAGATCAACGGCAATCTGATGGAAAATGCGATGAAGTGGGCCGCAGGCCAGGTCGCGCTGACCCTTGAAGAATGGGGCGAGCCGGGCGAGGGGCGGGGCCTGCGCATCGTGATCGAAGATGACGGGCCCGGAATTCCCGAAGAGCAGGCGCGCGACGCAGTAAAACGCGGTCGCCGGCTCGATGAAACCAAGCCGGGAACAGGGCTGGGCCTTGCGATTGTTGCCGACCTGGTGGAAGAATACGGAGGCACGCTTGCGCTGGAGCGGTCTGTTCTTGGTGGGCTGAAAGCTGTCGTTACGCTGCCACGGGCCGAAGCATAGAATTGCTTGTTAAGGAAGATCGTCCAAATTAGGCCAAATCGATGCCCTAATCAGGGGCTCGTAAACGATGAGTGTGTCTCAGGGGATCATCGAGATCAATGAAACTCGCGCCAATCTTCGCTGTAGCGTTCTCCGCAGTTTTGTCGGGCTGCCTCAGCAGCAACATGTCCGGCTCGCAGCTTGAGCCCAATCAGTTCGCGGCGACGCAGACGCCTGCGGACAGCTCTGCCATTCTTGGCATGGAGGGCGGCGGGCTCGTCGGCGGTGAACTTGGTGACGCCCTGTCGCGACGGCAGAAGCGGCTTGCCATCGAGGCCGAGTACAAGGCGCTTGAAAATACGCCTGCCGGTCAGGATGTCTCGTGGCAGGATGCCTCGTCCGGACGGGCGGGAACAGTGCGCCCGGCGCAGCCTTACCGCGTCGGTTCGCAGGACTGCCGGCAGTATACCCATGTCATTCAGGTCAATGGCGGGCCGCGCGAGGCGCGCGGAACTGCTTGCCGCAACGAGGATGGCAGCTGGATGTTGCTCGGCTAACACATTGACAAGACAGCGCAAATGGCCTGACTGACCGGTTGTGCCGGTTTCTGAACGTCTGGCATTTTAGGCGTGTGTGCGAGATGTTTGCACAGCGCAACCGTGACTTGCCAAATGGCCGCAGGCGTATCGAGTTGGCAGCGGGTTTGCCGACCGCTATTTAGGGCTCATGTTGTTCTGGATCCTTGCAGCCTTTTTGACCTTCGTCGCCGCTTTCGCCGTATTGCGGCCCTTTGCCGTGCGCAACGGGCAGGCAGACGATGCCCCCGCTCATGATATCGAGGTCTATCGAGACCAGCTCGATGAAGTCGAGCGCGATGCCGAGCGCGGTCTCATCGGACCGCAGGAGGCCGAGCAGGCGCGTGCCGAAATCGGCCGGCGCATCCTCAAGGCATCCGAAGCGGCCGACAGCCAGGCCGGCAAGCGAAACGCCAGTCGACGCGTGACGCAGCTGACGGCTGCGATTGCGGTTCTGGCCGTACCGCTCGTCAGTTGGGGGCTCTACGTGTTTACCGGCTCGCCCAACATGCCGGCGCAGCCCTTTCATGCGCGTGCAACCGAAGAGCCAGCCAATGCCCCGATTGATGAGCTGGTGGCGCGGGCGGAAGCCCATCTGGCCGAAAACCCCGACGATGCGCGCGGCTGGCAGGTTCTGGCTCCGGTCTATATGCGGATCGGCCGCTTCGGCGATGCACAGACCGCGTTGCGCAATATCATGCGCATATCCGGCGACAGTGCAGAGATGCAGTCTGCGCTGGGCGAGGCGATTGTCGGCGGCGCACAGGGCATGGTGACGGCGGAGGCCGAAGAGGCCTTCAATGCCGCCATTGCGCTTGACCCGAAGGAGCCGAGGGCGCGTTTCTTCCTCGGACTGGCGCTGGCGCAGGATGGCGAAACCGAAGATGCCCAGGCGATGTGGCGTGAGATGCTGGCTGACCTGCCGGGAGAATCGCCGTGGCGCGTGGCGGCGCGGCAGGCGCTGCTGAGCTCGGGTGACACATCGGTGGCAGCCGCAGAAACCGCGCCAACGGGTCCAAGCGATGAGGATGTGGCTGCGGCAGCCGAACTCTCCCAGGCTGATCGTCAGGACATGATCGAAGGCATGGTTGCGAGCCTCGACGCCAAGCTGCAGGAAAACCCGGATGACATGGATGGATGGCAGCGTCTCATTCGTTCATACATCGTGCTGAAGCGTCCGGACGACGCAAAGGCCGCCCTGGAGCGAGCTGTGGCAGCCCTTGGGGCCGATGCGCCCGAGAGCCAGGAATTGAAAGCCTTCGCCGATAGTCTCGGCATCAAAAGCGAGTAGGTGTGACGTGACACGGAAACAGAAAAGACTGGCCGTCATCGCAGGCGCAATCGGTTTTCTGGGGCTCGCGACAGGGCTCACACTCTATGCGCTGGGCGAGCAGACGTCGTATTTCTATATGCCGGGCGACCTTGAAGAACGGCCGGTTGCGGCGGGTCAGCGCATACGTCTGGGCGGTCTTGTGGAGAAGGGCTCCATTCAGCGCGGCGACGACACATATGTGCGTTTTGCGGTCACGGATGGAACCGAATCCGTGGCGGTGCAGTATTCCGGCATTCTTCCGGACCTCTTCCGCGAAGAGCAGGGGGTTGTGACCGAAGGCGCCTTCGATCAGAACCGCAACTTCGTTGCTGATACGGTGCTTGCCAAGCACGATGAGAATTACATGCCGCGGGAAGTTGCAGACAGCCTGAAGGAAAAGGGCGTCTGGAAAGAAGATTGAACGCGGCTGATCCTTTACACTGAAGTTTCTCCGCAGACGGCTTGATTGGAGCGTACCGGATAATGAGCATCGAACTCGGTCATTTCGCCCTTGTCCTGGCCTTTGCTTTGGCGCTCGTCCAGATGTCGGTGCCGATCATTGGCGCGCAGCTCAGGAACGAAACGCTGATGCGGGTCGCGGAGCCTGCGGCGATCACCAGCTTCATGCTGGTCGCGTTGTCCTTCATGGCGCTGACCTCGGCCTATATCCAGTCGGATTTCTCGGTGCTGAATGTGTGGGAGAACTCGCATTCGGCCAAGCCGATGCTGTTCAAGATCACCGGCACCTGGGGCAACCATGAAGGCTCCATGCTGTTATGGGTTCTGATCCTCGTGTTCTTCGGTGCGCTGGTGGCATTCTTCGGCCGCAACCTGCCGCTTTCGCTGCGGGCCAATGTTCTTGGCGTGCAGGGGGCGATCAGCTGCGCATTCATCATTTTCATTCTGGCGACGTCGAATCCGTTTGCGCGGCTTGATCCGGCGCCGATTGAAGGCCGTGACCTCAACCCCATCCTTCAGGACATCGGGCTCGCCATCCATCCGCCGCTTCTCTATCTCGGCTATGTGGGCTTCTCGATTGCCTTTTCCTTCGCCATTGCGGCGCTGATCGAAGGCCGGCTCGATGCGGCCTGGGCGCGCTGGGTGCGTCCCTGGACGCTGGCCGCCTGGACCTTCCTGACGGGCGGCATCGCCATGGGCTCCTACTGGGCCTATTACGAGCTGGGCTGGGGCGGCTTCTGGTTCTGGGATCCGGTGGAAAACGCTTCGCTTCTGCCCTGGCTGGGCGGCACCGCGCTATTGCATTCCGCGCTGGTGATGGAGAAACGCTCCGCGCTCAAGATCTGGACCGTGCTGCTGGCGATCCTGACCTTCTCGCTTTCGCTGCTGGGGACGTTCCTCGTGCGCTCCGGCGTGCTGACGTCCGTCCACGCCTTCGCGACAGATCCTGCGCGCGGCGTGTTCATTCTGGGCATCCTTGTCCTGTTCATCGGCGGGTCGCTGGCGCTCTTTGCATGGCGCGCGGCGACGCTGACGTCGGGCGGGCTCTTTCAGCCCGTGTCGCGCGAAGGGGCGCTCGTTCTCAACAATCTGATCCTGACCACGGCGACGGCCACGGTCCTGATCGGCACGCTCTATCCGCTTCTGGTGGAGGCGGTGACAGGTGACAAGATCTCGGTCGGCGCGCCCTTCTTCAACCTGACATTCGGGCCGCTCATCCTTCCGCTGCTTGCAATCGTGCCCTTCGGCCCGCTGCTTGCCTGGAAGCGTGGTGATCTCTGGGCGGTCTCGCAGCGGCTCATCTGGGCCTTTGGCGGGGCGCTGGCGGTTGCACTTATGGCGCTGGTTCTGGTGGATCGCACTTCGGTTCTGGCTGCGCTGGGCATCGGCCTTGGCGCGTGGCTTGTGCTGGGGGCAATGACCGATCTCGTTATCAAGTCCGGTCTCGGCAAGGTTGCGCCTTCGGTTGCCTTCAGTCGCTTCAAGGGGCTGCCGCGTTCGGTGTTCGGCACGGCGCTTGCCCATGCGGGGCTTGGCCTCACCACCATCGGCATCGTGGCGGTAACCACGCTGGAGACGGAACGGATCGTCGCCATGGAGCCGGGCGAGGTCGTGGAAATCCACGGCTACAATCTGCGCTTCGACAGTTTCAGGCCCTTCACCGGACCGAACTACACCGAGGATCAGGCGCGCTTCGTTCTGACGCGCGTGACCGGCAGGCAGCTTGGCGAAATCGTTTCGTCGAAACGCTTCTACACGGCGCGTCAGATGCCGACCACGGAGGCGGGCATCCGCACGCTCGGCGTGAGCCAGCTCTATGTTTCGCTTGGCGACCAGACGCCCAACGGCAAGATTGTCGTGCGGATCTGGTGGAAGCCGATGGTGACGCTCATCTGGCTTGGCGCGCTCGTGATGATGATTGGCGGCACGGTGTCGCTGCTTGATCGCAGGCTGCGGATCGGAGCCCCGATGCCCCGCAAGAAAACCGCGCTGGCGCAGGGCGGGCAGGCATGATGCGCAAGCCAGTCAGCCTTCTGGCCGTGTCTGCGGCCGCACTCTTCCTGTCGCTGCAGCCGGTGGCGGCTGTGCAGCCCGACGAGGTGCTGGAAGATCCGGCACTGGAAGCGCGCGCCCGCGATCTGTCGACCGAACTGCGGTGCATGGTCTGTCAGAATCAGTCGATTGACGATTCCGATGCCGAACTGGCGCGTGATCTGCGCGTTCTGGTTCGTGATCGTCTTCAGGCGGGCGACAGCAATGAGGAAGTGCTCGACTATGTGGTCGACCGGTATGGCGAGTTCGTTCTTCTCAAACCGCGCTTCAGCTATCGCAATGCGCTCCTTTGGGGCGCACCGTTTCTCCTGCTGCTGATCGGCGGTGCGATCATTTATGCGAATGCCCGCCGTCGCGGGGCCAGCGCGGGTCAGCAGGCGCTGAGCGCCGAGGAGAAAGAGCGGCTTGACCGAATCTTGAACGAGCGTGATTGAGTTTTCGCTGCGTCAACCATTGCGTTGCGGGCGTTTCACCATAGCTTGAGCCTCTGGCTTCGGCCTGAAACCATCCGTTGAGGCACACGCAAAAGGCAGACGCATGACCGCGAAAACACTCAAGCTCGCTTTCCCCGGCCATTCAGGGGCTGAACTGGCCGCGCGTCTCGATCTGCCCAACGGCCCGGTTCGCGCCTATGCGCTGTTTGCCCACTGTTTTACCTGCTCCAAGGATTTGCTGGCGGCGCGCCGGATTGCCGCCGATCTGGCGCGCAGTGGCATTGCCGTCCTGCGGTTCGATTTTACCGGGCTCGGATCGAGCGAGGGCGAATTTGCCTCCACAAACTTCTCGACCAATCTCGGTGACCTTCTAAGCGCTGCCGAATTCCTGAAAGAGCATTATGAAGCGCCAAGCGTCCTGATCGGGCATTCGCTTGGCGGCGCTGCCGTGCTTTCGATTGCGGCGCGTCTTCCTTCCGTCAAGGCGGTCGTCACCATTGGCGCACCTTCCGACACGGCGCATGTTCTCAGGCATCTCGGGGCATCGCCGGAGAGCATCGAGGCGGAAGGCGAGGTCGATGTCACCCTCGGCGGCCGCCCGTTCCGCGTTCAGCATCAGTTTGTCGAGGATGTGCGCTCGCATGCCCTGCTTGATGCCGTGGCTGCGATGCACAAGCCGCTTCTGGTCATGCATGCGCCGCTGGATGAGATCGTCGGCATCGAGAACGCCACGCAGATCTTCCTCGCTGCCAAACACCCCAAGAGCTTCGTATCGCTGGACAGCGGCGATCATCTTCTGACGGGGCAAGAGGATGCCGCGTTTGCCGCAAGCGTCATGACCGGCTGGCTTTTGCGCTACATCTCCGGCGATGAGCCGCAGGGCGAGGCGCCCATCGAGCATGTCCGTGTCATGGAGTCGGGGCAGGGGAAATTTCAGAATGCAGTGCAGGCGGGTCGCCATCGGCTGTTTGCCGATGAGCCGGAAAGCTATGGCGGGATGGACAGCGGACCGTCGCCCTACGACTTCCTCTCCATCGCACTTGGCGCCTGCACGACCATGACGCTGCGCATGTATGCAGACCGCAAGAAACTCTCACTCGGCCGGATCAATGTGGACGTCTCGCATGCGAAGATTCACTCCAAAGATTGCGCTGACTGTTCCGAAGCGCTGAAGGCGCAGGGGAAGATAGACCGGTTTGAACGGGTCATCGATGTGGAGGGAGACATTTCGGAAGAGCTGCGCGACAAGCTGATAGAGATTGCCGGGAAATGCCCGGTTCACCGGACCCTGGAGAGCGTCGCACACGTGCATACGCGTGTCCGCGAGGGTGAAAGCATGACTGAGTAGGTGCAGCGAACATTACCAAAAATTCATCGGCTGGAAATGGCGCTGTAATGTTTGGGTCACTATCTCTGTCTTCGAAGACGGCGAGGCGCGCCGAAATGAAATGTTTTCAAGAGGATATCATTCCATGCATCAGAATGCTGACAACAACGCGACAAACAAGAGCGTTATCGGCAAGGGTCGCGGCCGGCTGATGGCCACGATTGCGTCTGTTGCGATTGCAGGTGCGGTTGGCCTTGGTGTCGTGACGAGCGGAACCGCGCCGGTGATGGCTGAGGCCGTTCGCCTCGAGCAGCCGGTTCAGGCTCCGAGCTTTGCCGACATCGTGGAAGAGGTTTCTCCCGCTGTCGTGAGCGTGCGCGTGAAGGCTGAAATCCAGACCACATCGGACCGTGGCGGCTCGTTCTTCGACATGCCGGGCTTCGAGGGAATGCCGGAAGGGCATCCGCTTGAGCGCTTCTTCCGCGAGTTCCGCGGCGAGCGTGGTGAGCGCGGCTATGAGAAGGACCGCCGTCCCGACCGTCGCCAGCGTGCACGTCCGGTCTCTCAGGGTTCCGGCTTCTTCATCTCCGAAGACGGTTATCTGGTGACCAACAACCACGTGGTGGAAGGTGGCAGCAGCTTCACCGTTGTGATGGATGACGGCACCGAGATCGACGCCAAGCTGGTCGGCACCGACCCGCGCACCGATCTTGCCGTGCTGAAGGTCGATGAAGAGCGCGAGTTCACCTATGTCGACTTCGCCGATGATGCGCAGGTGCGTGTTGGCGACTGGGTCGTGGCCGTTGGTAATCCGTTCGGTCTCGGCGGCACCGTGACGGCGGGCATCGTATCGGCGCGTGGTCGTGACATCGGCGCAGGTCCTTACGATGACTTCATCCAGATCGACGCTGCCGTGAATCGCGGCAACTCCGGTGGTCCGGCTTTCAACCTGACGGGTGAAGTCGTTGGCGTGAACACGGCAATCTTCTCGCCTTCGGGCGGCAATGTGGGCATTGCCTTCGCTATTCCCGCGTCCATCGCCAAACAGGTGGTCAAAGACCTGATCGACGACGGTACCGTGGAGCGCGGCTGGCTCGGTGTCCAGATTCAGCCCGTGACCAAGGATATCGCTGAATCGGTTGGCCTCGACGAGGAAAAGGGTGCGCTGATTGCCGACGCGCAGGCTGGTGAGCCTGCCGCCAAGGCTGGCATCCGCTCTGGCGACATCATCATCGCCGTAGAGGACAAGCCGGTCTCGTCGCCCAAGGAGCTTGCACGGCTTGTCGCCGGCTACGCCCCGGGCAATGACGTGGCGGTGACCGTGTGGCGCGACGGCAAGACCGAGAACCTCACGGTGACGCTTGCCGAAATGCCTGGCGTCAAAACAATGGCATCGGCAAGCGGTGGCGCGCAGCCGGATGCGGTGAACGCGCAGTTCGGCCTCAAGGTTACCCCGGCTGAAGATGGTGACGGTCTCGTTGTCACGGATGTCGAGCCCGGCAGCCCCGCCGATGATCGCGGCATTCGCGCCGGCGACATCATCCGCACCGTCAACTCTCAGGCGGTGAAGTCAGGCAAGGATGTCGAGGAAGCCGTTGCGGCTGCCGTTGAAGCCGGTCGCAAGGCCGTCCTGATCCAGATCCAGCGTGACGACGCAAGCCGTTTCGTTGCCCTGCCAACCGGCCAGGGCTGATCGCCTCACACAAGACCTCACATCTCCCCCGCAATCTTTGCGGGGGAGTTTGTCTTCTCTGAATTCGCTGGATCGGCAAACGGGGTATAACGGGCGTATGAAGATTCTTGTTATCGAAGACGACCGTGAAGCGGCGGACTATCTGAAGAACGCTTTTACCGAAGCCGGTCACACGGCAGACATCGCCCGCGATGGCGATACCGGTTTTTCCATGGCCGATACCGGCAGCTACGATGTTTTCGTCGTCGACCGGATGCTGCCGCGCCGTGACGGCCTGTCGATCATCACGGAACTGCGTGAAGGCGGCAATGATACCCCGGCGCTCATCCTTTCGGCACTTGGCGAGGTGGACGACCGTGTGACGGGTCTGCGCGCCGGTGGCGATGATTACCTCACCAAACCCTATGCCTTCTCCGAACTGCTCGCCCGCATCGAAGTGCTGCGCCGTCGCGCAGGCGCGAAAGATGTCGAGACCTCCTACCAGGTCGGCGATCTTGAACTCGACCGCCTGTCGCATACGGTGCGCCGCGCGGGGCAGGAGATCGTGCTCCAGCCGCGCGAGTTCCGTCTTCTCGAATACATGATGCGCCATGCCGGACAGGTGGTGACGCGCACCATGCTGCTCGAAAATGTCTGGGATTATCATTTTGACCCGCAGACCAACGTCATCGACGTGCATATCTCGCGCCTGCGCGGCAAGATCGAGAAGGGCTTTGACAAGCCGCTCCTTCATACGGTGCGCGGCGCCGGCTACATGCTGAAGGACTGATGGCGCGCATCCTTTCCATCCTCAACACGACGGCAGCGCGCCTCTCTGCGCTCTATCTCATCCTGTTTGCCGTCTGTGCCTCTTTCCTCGTCATCTACATGACGTCTCTGTCCGCCCGCATGCTGGTCGGGCAGACGCGCGATGCCATCAATGAAGAAGTGCGCGGCCTTGATCGCTCTTATCGGCGGGGTGGGCTGCCGCTACTTGTTCGCGTGATTGAGTCGCGCGCGCGCCAGCCGGGCGCAAATCTCTATCTGCTCGCAGACGCCAATGGCCGCATTCTCTCAGGCAATGTCGAAAGCCTCCAGCCGGGCGTTCTGGATGTGATGGGCTGGACAGAGCGCCCGTTCACCTACAGCCGTTTCGGTGAAGGCGAGGTGCGTCTGGACCCGAACGGGAGTGAAGCCAAACACAAGGCGGTGGCCGTTGTCTTTCGCCTGCCCAATCAGGTCATCGTAATGGTCGGGCGTGACCTGGGAGAGCCCGAAAAATTCCGCAGTGTGATGCAGCGCGCCCTTGTGGTGACGCTTGCAATCATGAGTGTCGGCGCGTTGCTGATCTGGTATTTCGTCGGCCGTCGCGCCCTGAAACGCATCGACCGCGTGTCTGAGGCAAGTCGCAGCATCATGGGTGGAGATCTGTCGCACCGGCTGCCGGTCTCCAGCGCAGGCGACGAGTTCGACCGTCTCTCCGACAATCTGAACAAGATGCTCGACCGCATCGCAGCCCTGAATGAAGGGTTGCGCCAGGTCTCCGACAACATCGCGCATGATCTGAAGACGCCCCTGACGAGACTGCGCAACCGGGCGGAAGCGGCACTCGCCGGCAAGCCGGAGACAGCGGATTACCGCGCCGCGCTTGAGCGCACGATTGCTGAATCCGACCAGCTCATCCGCACCTTCAATGCAATCCTGATGATCTCGCGCCTTGAGGCCGGCTATTCAGCCGAGGCGACCGGGATCATCGATCTGCGCGCGATCCTCGCCGATGTGGTCGAACTCTATGAGCCGCTGGCCGAGGAACAGGGCGTTGCGCTTGAAGCGCAGATCAACGGTGCGCTCGAAATGCCGGGCAACCGCGAGCTGATCGGACAGGCGCTCTCAAACATCGTCGACAATGCCATCAAATATTCCGCCGGTTCCGGCGAAAGCCCGGCAGTGAAGGTCTCTCTGGACAAGGTCGGCGACGAAATCCGCTTGACGGTTCGCGACAATGGCCCCGGCGTATCCGAGGCGGACCGGCAGCGCGTGACGGAGCGTTTCGTGCGGCTTGAGGAAAGCCGTACACAGCCGGGTTCCGGCCTCGGTCTCAGCCTTGCCAAGGCGGTGATGACATTCCATGGTGGTCGCCTCGAATTTGCCGACAATGCGCCCGGTCTCGCCGTCACGATGGTGTTTCCCGCGGAGCCGCCGAAACGGAAATCGGAAGCGATTTTCAAGAAGCGTGACGCCTCTGCCTGACGGGGGCGGACAAGCAAGAATGCCTGACTGAAGAGGGGACCGGAATGGGGCGTGATGCGGTTGCGGATGGGAGCCTGTGGTTCGGAGCGCCGGTCAAGGCGCTGACACCCGCCGACGCCGAGCAGGCTGCCGATGCGCTGGAAATGGTGCTTGAGGCCGCCCGTGACAATGAATGCCAACGGTTCGGCGATCTTCTTGCAGGCAAAACCGCGCTGACGGATTTTCTCGCGGCCGTGTTCGGGCTGTCGCCATTTCTGCGTGACTTCGCGCGCCGCAACCCTCAAGCGCTGGAAGCCCTGTTCGACACGCCGCTTGCCGCGCGGCTGGATGTTCTTTTCGAGGCAATCGAGCAGAGCGCCTTTGAAGAGGGGCAGAGCGAGAGCGGCCTCATGAAGGCCCTTCGCGATCTGAAGGCCGAGGCGCATTTCTTGATCGCGATTGCCCGCTTGGCAGATGCCGCCGATACGGCGCTCACCACCGAGCGGCTCAGCCTTCTTGCCGACAAATGCATCCGCGCCAGCGTCGACTTTCTTCTCCTTGATGCGGACCGGGCTGGAAAACTCAAACTGCCGGATCGCGCCGACCCCTCCAGCGGCAGTGGCTGGATCGTTCTGGGCATGGGCAAGCTTGGCGCAAATGAACTCAACTTCTCATCCGATATCGACCTGATCGTTCTGGTCGATCCGCACGCGCCCGCCATCCCCGAGCCCTATGAGGCTGTCGATCTGTTCGTACGGCTGACGCGCCGGCTGGTGCGGATCCTTCAGGACCGCACCGAGCATGGCTATGTCTTCCGCACCGATCTGCGGCTGCGGCCCGATCCCGGCTCCACGCCGCTTGCCATCCCGGTCGGAGCCGCCCTTCACTATTACGAGAGCCGCGGCCAGAACTGGGAACGCGCGGCCATGATCAAGGCGCGGCCGATTGCGGGCGATCTCGCAGGCGGCGAGAGCTTCCTCAAGGAGCTGCAGCCCTATGTCTGGCGCAAATATCTCGACTATGCGGCGATTGCAGATGTGCATTCCATCAAGCGCCAGATCCATGCACACAAGGGGCATGGCGAGGTCGCGGTCAAGGGCCACAACGTCAAGCTCGGGCGTGGCGGCATTCGCGAGATCGAGTTCTTCGTTCAGACTCAGCAGCTCATTGCCGGCGGGCGATTTCCGGAGCTGCGCGGGCGGCGTACGGTCACGATGCTGGCGGAGCTTGCCCGCTGCGGCTGGATCGATGATGAAGCGCGCGATGCGCTGACGCACCAGTACTGGTTCCTCAGGGATGTGGAACACGCCCTGCAGATGGTGGCTGACGAACAGACACACACATTGCCGGAAGACGATGACGAGCTGGAGCGCATCGCTCATATGCTGGGCTTTGACAGCGCCGGGTCGTTTGCGGAAACGTTCCGCGAAAGTCTGCGCCTCGTGGAGCAGCATTATGCGGACCTGTTCGAGACCGCGCCGCAGCTGTCGCGCGGCGTGGGTAATCTCGTCTTCACCGGCGATGTGGACGATCCGGGCACACTCGAAACGCTGAGCGAGTTGGGTTTCGAGCGGCCAAGCGACATGTGCCGTGTGATCCGTGGCTGGCACTATGGACGCTACCGCGCGACACAGTCTGCCGAGGCGCGCGAAAGGCTGACCGAGCTGACGCCGGCGCTTCTCGAGGCCTTTGGCGGCACAAGGCGCGCCGATGAGGCGTTGCTGCGCTTCGACACGTTCCTTGCGGGTCTTCCAGCCGGCATTCAGCTTTTCTCGCTGCTACAGTCCAACCCGGCGCTGCTCAACATGCTGGTCAGCATCATGGGAGCGGCCCCAAGGCTGGCGGCGATCATCACACGGCGTCCGCACGTGTTTGACGGTCTGCTCGATCCGGCGCTTCTCTCCGAACTGCCGGATCGCGCCTATCTCGCCGAGCGGCTGGACACGTTTCTGGCCGGAGCCCGGATTTTTGAGGAAATCCTCGACCGGCTGCGCATCTTCGCCGCCGAGCAGAAATTCCTGATCGGCATCCGGCTTCTCACCGGCGTCATTGATGCGTCCCGTGCGGGCAAGGCGTTTTCCGATCTCGCCGATCTTACTGTTGGCTCCGCGCTCGATGCGGTGATCGACAATTTTGCCGAACGCCATGGCCGCATCGCCGGCGGGCGCGCCGCCATTCTGGGCATGGGCAAGCTGGGTAGCCGTGAGTTGACCGCCGGTTCCGACATCGACCTGATCCTGCTTTACGATCACGATGCCGATGCGGATTATTCGGACGGGAAGAAGGAGCTTGCGCCGTCAGAATATTATGCGCGGCTCACCCAGAGGCTGATCGCCGCCGTTTCGGCCCCCACCGCAGAGGGCGTGCTTTACGAACTCGATCTGCGGCTTCGCCCGTCCGGCAACAAGGGGCCGGTCGCCACCAATATCGAGGCCTTCGCCCGTTACCAACGCAACGAGGCGTGGACATGGGAGCATATGGCGCTGACGCGTGCGCGCGCAGTCGCCGGCGACCCGTCGCTCATGGAACGCGTTGAAGGGGAGGTGGGCGAAATCCTCTCTCTGCCGCGCGATGCCGCGAAGATACGCGGCGAGGCGGCGGAAATGCGTCGCCTGCTCGAAGAGGAAAAGCCGGCCCGCGATATCTGGGATCTGAAGCTGGTTCCCGGCGGTTTGATCGATCTGGAATTCATCGCGCAGGTTGCGGCCCTGACCGGGAATATCGAGGAACAGGGCGAGGAGGCCACGGCAACCGGCGAGGTTCTGTCCGCGCTTTCAGAGGGCTTCTGTCCGCCGCAGGTCCGTCAGGAGCTGGTCGATGCGCATGCGCTCTACATGACGCTCACGCAGACCACGCGGCTTTGCCTCGAAGGCGGCTTTGACCCGGACGAAGCGCCGCCGGGCTTTGCCGATCTGCTTCTTCGTCAGACCGACCTGCCGGAACTGCCGGTTCTTGCCGCCCATGTGGAGGAAACCGCCGGCAGGGTGCGCCGGCATTTCGAGGCGCTCATCGGCGCGGTTGAACAGGATTAAGCGAACCAGCCTCTAACGACTGTCATCAGGCGGCCACGGCCGGCTTCTTGCGCTCGCCTGCCGGCAGGCGGACGGACACAATGGTGCCGACGCCTTCGGTCGAGCGGATTTTCAGCACACCGCCATGCAGCTCCGCCAGTGAGCGGGAGATGGCAAGCCCCAGCCCGGAGCCGGTATGGCTCTTGGAGAACTGGTTCTGCACCTGCTCGAAGGGCCGTCCGAGCTTTTTCAGCGCATCGCGCGGAATGCCGCAGCCCGAATCTTCGATGGTCAGCGTCACCGCCTGGCCAACCTTGCGCGCGCGCAGCGAGATGTGTCCGCCTTCGCCGGTGAACTTCACCGCGTTGGAGAGCAGGTTGATGACGATCTGCTTGATGGCGCGGCGGTCTGCGAAAACCTGCATGGTCTCCGGAATATCCATCTTCATGTCGATGGACTTCTCGGCTGCCTGCAGATCCACCACCCGCACCGTCTCGCGGATCAGCGGGCACAGGTCGATCTCCTCGCAATCGACGGAGAACTGGCCCGCCTCGATCTTCGACATGTCGAGAATGTCGTTGATCACGCCCAGCAGGTAGGAACCGCTGGAACAGATGTCCTGAACATATTCCGCATAGCGCTCGGAGCCGAGCGGGCCGAACATGCCCGACTGCATCACCTCGGAGAAACCGATGATGGCGTTGAGCGGCGTGCGCAGCTCATGGGACATGTTGGCCAGGAATTCCGATTTCGCGCGGTTGGCCGCCTCGGCGCGTTCGGTCTCGCGCATGTATTTGCGGTTCAGTTCGCTGAGCTCGCGGGTGCGCTCCTGCTCGGCGCGGCGCGCAAGGCTCAGATCGTGAATGGTCGCCATCAGGCGGCGTTCGCTGTCGACCAGCTTGCCCTGATGCTGCTTCAGCTGGGTAATGTCGGTGCCCACCGACACGGTGCCGCCATCGCGCGTCTTCAGCTCGGTGACCTGCAGCCAGCGTCCGTCTGCGAGCTGGCGCTCATAGGTCGCGCCATTGCCATTGCCGGAGGGGATGGCCAGCCTCCGCTCGGAGCGGAAAGCGGGCGCATGGGCCTCTATGTCGCGCCGGCGCGCGCCGGCCACGATCATGCTCTGGTCAACGCCCAGATCCTGCTTGTACTTCGTGTTGCACATGACGAGGCGCTCTGCGTAGTCCCATAGAACGAAGGATTCGCCGATGCTCTCGATTGCCGTGCGCAGCCGCTGGTCGGCCGCTTCCGTCTGCTGCACCAGCGTGCGCTGCTCGGTCACGTCCACGGCAATGCCGATCAGGTGCAGTTCGGGCGCGTTCGGGTCGACAACCTGCGCGCGGGCGCGCACCCAGACCCACTGGCCATCGGCGCGCTTCATCCGGAAAACCCGGTCCACATGGTCGATCTCGCGCGCCACGATGCGGTTGGCCAGATCGAACAGATCGCCATCCTCGGGGTGGATGATCTCCGCCACCTCGCCGAAGGAAAGCATGTCGTCGGTGGTCTCGTAGCCGAGCATCTCGAACATCGAACGCGACCAGAACATCTTGCCGCGCACCATGTCCCAGTCCCACAGGCCACACTTGCCGCGCACCATGGCCATGTCGACCCGTTGATGGGCTTCCATGTAGATGCGGTCGGCGGCCTGCGCCCGCGCGGCCTGGCTGAAATAGGCGTAGAGGATCACCATCAGGATCGCCGCTGTCAGCGCAAACAGCGTCACGTTCAGTGAGACGGAGCGCCGCCAGTCGGCAAAGAGCGCGTCATGCGAGGTCAGCGCAATCGCCGAGCCATCCTGTCCGGGCACATGCACGAGCGAGGCAAGCCAGCTCTCGCCGCCGATTTCCACGTTCATCACGCCGGCGCGTGCGCCGAACAGGAAGAGCGGCTGCCCGCCTGTCAGCACGGATTCCAGCGAACGGCCGACAAGGTCGGTCCCGTTGGGCGAGCTTGCGATCACGTCGAAACGGCTGTCGGTGATGGCCAGAACGCGCTGGTCTTCGGAACCCGCGCGGCGCATCGCTTCCTCGATCAGCATGCGGGCCTTGTGCGTCGGGTCGGCCTCGGTCGTGTCCACGGCCACGCTTGCGGCGAGCGAATCTGCGGCAAGCGCCAGCATGGTCCGCGCATCGCGTTCGATGTCGTCGCGCCAGGTGAACAGCGAGAGAAGGCGTGCTGCGGCCAGCACCAGCAGAAAGATGATGATCAGAATGGGGATCGAGCGGCGCAGATACGGTTCCACCGCCAGCAAACGCTCGTATGCCGGAGCAGCGATTATCTTGGCATTGCCAGCCAGTCCCATACGCCTTGCGCGTCGGGTTTTTGGCCCGGCAGCCATGCCCGCTATCAGGGGCAAAGCCCAACCCCCTGCCTTCGCCATCCGACGGGCTCCCTCGTTCCTCGGTTAAGTTCGGTGATTCGGCTCCGCCTGCTGCCGAATCATCCATAAGGAATCAAAGGTGATTCGCCTTGTCCAGATGTCATGGTAAAAAACTTATTAACGCGGCCCCTCAGGCCAGTGTCCTTTCAAGGATATCCGCAAGATCGCGCGACAGGTTTTTACGTCCCGCCATGTCGGCAAGAAGCGCGCGGGCATGTTCGCGCCGGCCCTTCTCGAGCGACCGCCACGAGCGGAATGCGGTGGCCAGCCTTGCCGCCACCTGCGGGTTCTGTCCGTCCAGCGCCAGCACCGTGTCGGCGACAAGGCGGTAGCCTTCGCCATCGGCGCTGTGAAAGGCCGTCTGGTTGGCCATGGAGAAGGTGCCGATCAGCGCCCGGACGCGGTTGGGATTGGCGAGCGAGAAATGCGGATGCTCCATCAGCGACCGCACCAGCGATACGGCCCCTTCGGAGGGGATCATGGCCTGGATCTGAAGCCATTTGTCGAGCACCAGCGGCGTGTCGCGATAGCGTTCCTCGAAGGCCGCAAGAGCAGCCCTGCCATCCTCCGTGTCGTGGAAATACTGCGCCAGAATGGTCAGCGCGCCGGCGCGCTCGGTCATGTTGTCGGCATCGTCGAACTGCCGGCGTGCGGCCTGAGGATTCCCTTCGCCGAGCACCAGATATTCCAGCAGCGTGTTGCGCAGGGCGCGGCGTCCGGCGCTGCGGGCGTCGGGCGAGAAGGGGGCGTTGTCATGCAGTCCCTCATAGAGGTCGCCAAACGTCTCCCGTCCTGCCCGCGCAATGGTCTCCAGCAGTGCCCTGCGGGCCGTGTGGATGGCGTCCGGATCGATGTCATGACCGATTTCACGCGCCACGTCGGCCTCGCTGGGCAGGGTCAGAACCAGTGCGCGGAAGGCCTCTTCCAGCGTTGCATCGGCAGCCAGATCCAGCGCCAGCTGCACGAGATCGTCGGCGAAGGCCGGCTCCTTGCCGCCGCGCACGGCCTTGCTTGCTGCAATCAGCGTGTCGGTGAAGAGCGTCGTGAGCGCCTGCCAGCGCGAGAACGGGTCGCTGTCATGGCGGGCCAGGAACAGCCGGTCGGCGGTTCTGGCCTCGCTGCAGAGCGTCACCGGCGCTGAGAATCCACGGTTGACCGAGAACACTGGCCGCGCATTTACGCCTTTGAAAACAATCGTATGCCGGCGCTTGCGCAGGTGAATGACGCCGTTTTCCACCACCGCGCCCTCAGCGCTTTCATAGGCGAGATCTTCACCTTCCGGCCCGACAAGGCCAAAGGCAAGGGGGATGTGCATCAGCCGCTTGCGGCTTTCAGAAGGTGTTGGCGGAACGGACTGCTCGATCTCCACCGTCAGCGTCTTCGCCTCGGCGTCATAGCGCGAGGAGAGCGCCACATTCGGGGTTCCTGCCTGATGATACCAGAGCGCGAACTGGGTGAGGTCGCGGCCCGAGGCATCCTCGAAGGCTTTTAGAAAATCCTCAATTGTCACGGCCTGCCCGTCATGCCGCTCGAAATAGAGGTCCATGCCGGCGCGGAACGCCTCTTCACCCAGAATGGTACGCAGCATGCGCACCACTTCCGAGCCCTTTTCGTAGACGGTCGCCGTGTAGAAATTGTTGATCTCGCGATAGCGCCGCGGCCGCACCGGATGGGCCAGCGGTCCCTGATCCTCGGGGAACTGATGCGCCCGGAGCGCGCGCACCTCGCCGATGCGCTTGACCGCGCGCGATCGCTCGTCGGCAGAGAATTCATGGTCGCGGAAAACCGTCAGACCCTCCTTCAGGCAGAGCTGGAACCAGTCCCGGCAAGTGATTCTGTTGCCTGTCCAATTGTGGAAATACTCATGCGCGATGATCGCCTCGATATTGGCGAAATCGACATCCGTGGCGGTCTCCGCATCGGCCAGAACATATTTGTCGTTGAAGACGTTGAGACCCTTGTTCTCCATCGCCCCCATGTTGAAATCCGACACGGCCACGATGTTGAACACATCGAGATCGTATTCCCGGCCGAAGCGCTCTTCGTCCCAGCGCATGGAGCGCTTGAGCGCGTCCATCGCGTAGGCGGCGCGCTCTTCCTTGCCGTGCTCCACATAGATGCCGAGCGAGACTTCGCGTCCCGACGCGGTGGTGAAGCTGTCCGTCACCACGCCAAGGTCGCCCGCCACCAGCGCAAACAGGTAGGAGGGTTTCGGGAACGGATCGTGCCAGACGGCAAAGTGCCTGCCATTCTCAAGCGCGCCGCTCTCGACCGGGTTGCCGTTCGACAGAAGCAGGGGCGCAGCCTTGCGGTCGGCTTCCATCCGCACCGTGTAGACCGACAGGATGTCAGGCCGGTCGAGGAAATAGGTGATCCGGCGAAACCCCTCGGCCTCGCACTGCGTGCAGAAGACGCCGCTTGAGACATAAAGCCCCATCAGTGTCGTGTTGCTCGAAGGCAGGACCCGCGTGACGATGGTCAGCTCGAATTCCCGCTCCTCGGGGAGTTTCCGGATCGTCAGCTTGTCGGGCGTCGCCTCGTAGCTTGAGACGGGCGCATCGACTCCGTTGATTCTCAGCGCTTCCAGCGTCAGCGCATCGCCATCAAGTTCCAGCGGCGCATTGTCCGGCGCATTCTCGGCCCGTTCCACCCGGAGCCGCGCCGTCACCAGCGTTTCGTCAGCGTCCAGCGCGAAATCGAGCGCAATCCCGGGGATGAGATAGGCGCTGGGTTTGTAGTCTTCGAGACGAAAAATCTGGCCGCTTTCTGTACGCATCTTCACTCTTTCCATGACTTGTGGCGCAGTGCGGGAAAATCCGCGTCCGCCTGGCCCAACAAAATCGGATTGCGGCTCTTTACACAACCATCCGGCTCGACAAAACTAAGGCATCAAACGTCGCTCGACTGTTTCCAGCCAGCTCACCGAACATCGGCCAGGAATTTTTGGCCAGAAGGGATTCCGCATGACTGTGATGACGCCGAAATTCGGCATGGGGGCTTCGGTCCGCCGCAAGGAGGATGCGGCTTTCATCACGGGCCGGGGACACTATACAGACGATTTCCTGCCCGAGGGTACGCTGCATCTCTATGTGCTGCGCTCGCCCGTCGCCAAGGCAACCTTCACCATTTCCTCGATTGAGGAAGCGCAGGCGTCGCCGGGCGTTCATCTGGTGCTGACCGGCGCCGATGTGGCGCATCTCAAGGATCTGCGCTCCGGCGCGATGCAGAAGCAGCCCGATGGAACACGTGCACCGACGCGTGACATTCCGATCCTCTGCCGCGACCGCGTGCAGTATGTCGGTGATGCCGTGGCGCTCGTGGTGGCCGACAGCCGCGCCCAGGCGCAGGACGCCGCAGAACTGATCGATATCGATTTCGACGATGAAGAGGCGATTGCGGCAACCGCCGAAGCGCTTTCGGAAGACGCGCCGCTCGTCTGGCCGGAACTCGGATCAAACCGCGCCTTCCTTTACCATGTGGGTGACAAGGAAAAGTCCGACGCCGCCTTCGCCAAAGCCGACCATGTGTCGCGCATCGAGTTCGTCAACAACCGTCTGGTCTGCAATTACATGGAGCCGCGCGCGGCGCTGGCCGAATGGCGCGACGACGAAAACCGCTATGTGCTGACAACCGGCTCGCAGGGCGTGCACTCCATGCGCGGCATTCTGTGCAAGACGTTCGGCATCGAGCCGGAAAATCTCCGGGTCATCACGCCGGATGTGGGCGGCGGTTTCGGCCCGAAAACCTTCGTCTACCGCGAATACGCCATGGTGATGGAAGCCGCGAAGCGCCTTGGCCGTCCGGTCAAGTGGACGGGCGACCGCAACGAGCATTTCATGACCGACGCGCAGGGGCGCGACAATGTCGTGACCGCTGAAATGGCGATGGATTCAGAAGGCCGTTTCCTTGGTCTTCGCGTGGATCTCACGGCCAATATGGGCGCGTATATCTCGCAATATGGACCGTTCATCCCGTTCGTTGGCGTGTCCATGTCGACGGGCGTCTACGACATTCAGGCGCTCGATGTAACGATCAACGGCGTCTACACCAACACCTGCCCGGTGGATGCCTATCGTGGCGCAGGGCGTCCGGAAGCAGCCTTCCTTCTGGAGAAGCTGGTGGATGTCTGCGCCCGCGATCTCGACATGGGACGCGAGGAGATCCGCCGCCGCAATTTCATCAGGCCCGAGCAGTTCCCCTATCGCACCCAGACCGGCCGTCTCTACGATGTCGGTGAGTTCGAAGGGCACATGAACAAATGCATGGAGAATGCGGGCTGGAGCACGTTCGATGAGCGGGCGGAGCTGTCGCGCCAAAACGGAAAGCTGCGCGGCATCGGCATGGCCACCTATATCGAGGCCTGCGCCTTCGCAGGCTCCGAGCCGGCCCATGTAAAGCTCAATGACGATGGCACGGTCACGCTTCTGATCGGCACCCAGTCCAACGGGCAGGGGCACGCCACGGCCTATGCGCAGTTCGTGGCCGACAAGCTCAATCTCGACATCGACAAGATCACTGTGCGCCAGGGCGACACGGATGAGCTGGCGTCGGGCGGTGGCACGGGCGGTTCGCGCTCCATTCCGCTGGGCGGCGTCTCCGCCGCGCGCGCCGGTGAAGACCTCGCCGAGAAAATCCGCAAGCTGGCGGCCGACGAACTGGAAGCGTCCGTCGACGATATCGAGCTTTCAGGCGGGGCGGCGCGCATCGTCGGTACGGACCGCGCGGTCGGTTTCGCAGCCATCGCAAAGGCCGCCAAGGCTCCCGAGGATGTCGAAGGGTTCGGCGAGTTCGTGCAGGAAGAGGCGACCTATCCGAACGGCACCCATATCTGCGAGGTCGAGATCGACCCGGATACGGGCCGCACGGAGGTGCTCGATTACTGGATCGTCGATGATTTTGGCGCAACGGTAAACCCGATCCTGCTGGCCGGCCAAGTGCATGGCGGCGTTGCCCAGGGGCTCGGACAGGCGCTGACGGAAGACACCGTCTATGGCGAAGACGGCCAGCTCATCACGGCCAGCTTCATGGATTACGCCATGCCGCGCGCCGATGATCTGCCGTTCATCCATTTCGAGACGCGCAACGTGCCGTCCACCACCAATGCCATGGGCATCAAGGGGGCGGGCGAGGCCGGCACCATCGGCGCAACGCCGGCGGTTCTGAACGCAGTCACGGACGCGCTCTACCGCGCCCACGGCATCGACCATATCGACATGCCGACCACGCCATCGCGCGTCTGGGAGGCTATCCGCATGGCCCGGGAGGCAGACGCGGCATGAGGCAGGCCTGCGCATACGCCCTGGAATGCTCTCCCATCCCCAGAAGCTGCTTTTCAGGATTTTAGAGAATGCCTGCTGTGACCGAACTCGGCGCCGAACGCCAGCCACTCATCGGCATCGCGCTGAAAGTCATCTCGGTCTCCATCTTCGTCGTCATGTCCTCGCTGATCAAATCGGCGGGGACCGTGCCGTCCGGACAGATCGTCTTCTATCGCTCCTTCTTCGCGATCTTCCCGATCCTCGCCATGCTCGCCTGGCGCAAGGAGCTGTCGACCGCCTTTCGCACCACGCACCCCGTCAGCCACATCATGCGTGGTCTTGTCGGCGTGACCTCCATGGGGCTCGGCTTCTTTGCGCTCACGCGCCTGCCGCTGCCTGACGCGATCACCCTCAATTATGCGCAGCCGCTCATCGTGGTGGTGTTCTCGGCCATCTTCATGGGCGAGATCGTGCGCGTCTATCGCTGGAGCGCCGTGGCCGTCGGCTTTATCGGCGTCATCATCATCGCGTGGCCGAAACTCACCCTTTTGACCGGGGATGCCGGTCTTGAGGCCGCGCAGGCGGTGGGCGTCATCGCGGCTCTTTGCGCAGCGACGGGCTCTGCCGTCGCCATGCTTCTCGTCCGTCGGCTGGTGCAGACGGAAAAGACCGCCACCATTGTTCTCTGGTTTTCCGTCACGGCCACGGTGCTGGCGCTCTTCACCATCCCCTTCGGCTGGGCAGACCTGACGCGTGATCAGTATCTGGCCCTTGCAGGGGCGGGCGTGTGCGGTGGCGTCGCGCAGATCCTCATGACGGAGTGCTACCGCCATGCGGAGCTCTCCACCATCGCGCCGTTCGAATACACCTCAATGCTGCTTGCCATCATCATCGGCTATTTCGCCTTTGGCGATGTGCCGACCATCTACACGCTGGTCGGCGGCACCATCGTCATCAGCGCCGGTCTGTTCATCATCTGGCGCGAGCGCAGGCTTGGCCTCCGGCGCGTTGCCGCGCGCCGCTTCGTGCCGCCGGCCTCCTGAAGGCCGGCGCAGCCGCGCCGCCTTTTCAAAGGTCGATGGGCAGGTCGGGCCAGAGCGGCCCGTAGCGCTCTTCTTCCTTCAGGCTCTGGCTGCCGAAATGATAGCGAAAGCCCGCGAAGACGCCGTGTGAAACCGTCTTCTCGGCGCTGCCATCGGCCTGCGCCAGCTGGTAGCGATAGCCGCCAAAGCTGCTGAACGGCAGCTCGTGCGGCCGGTAGCTCACCTCCGCGCCGAGCCCGTAGATGACCGGGTCGTCCTCGATGGTGAGAGGGCGCTCATAAGTGCCCTGAAGACCAAGGCGAAACTGATCCGTCACATAGTAGCGTGCGCCAAGCATGGTGAAGGCGCTGTCGCTCTCCTCCTGCTCGATCATCTTCCGGCGCAGACCGGCTGCGGCCAGAAGCGTGGTCTTCTCCAAAAAGAGCGCTGCCTCCAGGCCGCCGGCCGCACTGTCCACGCGTTTCCATTCATCGCCTGCGATGGCGGTTGCCGGCTTTGCGCGTTCGGTCGCCAGACTGCCGAAGGCTCCAAGCGCATAGCGCTCCGGGTCGCGATGATAGAGATGCGCCGTACCCTGCGTGCGCTGTCGCCTGTCGCCGTTCAGCTCCGAATGCCGGTGCTTCACATTGCCCTGCACGTTCCAGCCCGCGCCGATCCGTCGGTTGGCCTTCGCCGCCACGGAAACAGTCGAGCTGCGCCCGCTTTCACCGGCCACCCTGCCATCGCCATCCGACTGGCGATATTCGATCACACCCATGGTGCGCGCATGCCTGATGGAGCCGCTCTGGGCACTCCGATACCGCTCCAGCGCCTCATGCGCCAGAAGATCAGCACCGAATGCCTGGCTGGGCAGGAATGCAAAAGTGAGGATCAGAAAGAGAAAAAGAAGAACCACGCGCCCCCCGGATATAACGCGAACACACATGCTCGACTCCGGGACGTTGTTGAGGCTGTCGACTGTGCCCCAACAGGGTTAATGCGGGCTTAAGCGGCTCTACGCGCCAGCGCCTTCCAGCTTCACCTTGATCGCAAGAAGGTCATGCCATGCGAGCTTCTTGTGGGCGGGGTTGCGCAGCAGATAGGCCGGGTGCAGCGTCGGCATGGTCGGAATTTCCTGACCACCCGGCGTCTTGTGCAGCGCCCAGTTGCCGCGCATGCGCATGATGCCCGTCTGCGTGTTGAGCAGCAGCTTCGTCGAAGGGTTGCCCAGCGTCACCAGAACTTTCGGCGCGACCAACTCGATATGGCGCTCGATGAAGGGGCGGCAGATCTCCGTCTCAAGCGGAGAGGGATCGCGGTTGCCCGGCGGCCGCCACGGAATGACGTTGGAAATGTAGACCGATGTGCGGTCGAGGCCGATTGCCGCCAGCATGCGGTCGAGCAGCTTGCCGGAGCGCCCGACAAAGGGCAGGCCCTGAAGATCCTCGTCACGGCCGGGTGCTTCGCCCACAAGCATCACGGCGGCCTGCGGGTTGCCGTCTGAGAAGACGGTGTTCTTCGCGGTCGTTTTCAGATTGCAGCCATCGAAGGCGGCGAGCTGTTCGCGCAGTTCCTCCAGCGTGTTTGCACTTTTGGCGATCTCGCGTGCGCGGGCTGCCTGCGCATCGTCGGGAATGGCCGCGCGCTGCGAGCTTGGAAGGGGCGGCGCCTGGATCTGCGCTGCCGGCGCTTTCTTCTTCTGCTCCTGCGCGGCTGGCGCGCGGCGCGCGGCGCGCTTTTCCGCCTCGACCCGCGTTTCCTCAAACCGGTCGGCGGCAGATTCCAGCAGGGGTTCATCCACGCCGGCATCGGCGTAGAACGTCAGAAGCTCCCTTAGTCCTGCGGAATCCATCGTGCCCGAAATCCTGCCCGAAATCCTGATTGTCGCCGGTTGGCGTTGAAGCGGCACTTTCTCTTTCTTTGCCTGCCGTTGCAAGTTCACGAAGCGGGAATGCGTGGATCCTGCACCAGATAAAAGACCGGCTGGGGCGTCAGATCGGTCATCAGCAGGCGAAATGTGACGGAATGCCCCGCATCCACCGTACCGGACTGAAAGAGCAGTCGGTCATGGGGCTCGAATTTGCGGTCGTGGCTTTTAAAGGCGTCAGAGCCCACATGGTCACTGCCCACATTGCGCTGGTCGAACGAAAGCCCGTCACCATAGACGCTGGAAACCCCGCGCTTCTCCTGAAGTTCGAACTCGAATTCCACCCAGGGCAGATTGCTCGCATTCAGCGTTTCGATCTCGATGAAGAGATAGCCCGCGCCCGCGCGCTCGTCATATGCATAGCGCGGCGTCTCTCCGATGAGGCGAATGACCATCACCACCGCCGATGCGGTGTAGAGTTCCTGTTGAAGGATGACGGGATCGCTGCGCGAACCGCTGCCGGAAACCGCGCGGATGCGAAACCCGCCGCTCTCGTCCGAGAAGGCGTATGGCCCCGCCTGCCAGCGCCCGTCATCCCCCGGCTTCGCAGCCAGCAGGCATGCGAGCAGGGGCAGGGCGATCATGGTTGCGGCGCGAGGCAGGATAACACCTCCCTTCCTGCCGCACATTATAGCGCCATCGGTACTTTCCGCGAAATGGAATGGCGTTAGCCCAATTCAGCCGCCCAGCTCAGCCGCCCACTTGCCAGTTCGAGATCGTCTGAGAGGGATAGACCAGCTGAAGAATGTTGAGCGTGAGGTTGTCGCGGATCATCACGGCCATGAAGATCTCGGTCGCCACCACCAGAACGATGCTCAGCCATACTGGCGATATGCGGGCAACGAAGAAGCCGACAATCGTCGCGGCGGTATCGGAGAGCGAGTTCAGCACGCTGTCTCCGTAATACCCCTCCGCCAGCGCCGATTCCCGATAGCGGTTGATCACCATCGGCGTGTTTTCGGCCATCTCCCATGCCGCTTCGAGACCCACCGCCAGCGCGAGGCGAATTCCAATCGGCAGGCGTGGCGCGACAAGCCAGAGCAGCGCATAGAACAGCAGGCCGTGGAGAAAGTGCGAATAGGTGTACCAGTCGCCGATATGCTGCGAGGTTTCCGGTCCCGACGGATCCGAATACCAGAGTTTGACCGTGCCGCAGTCGCAGATGGTCGTCTGCCCCATCAGCTTCAGAAACAGCGCCTGTATCGCCAGAATACCGAGAACGCAGAACGCGGTGATCGCAACCGGTCTTTGCCGATATGCTCTCAGAAGCGCATTTTCACTCGCATTCACGCGCACGATCTCCTTCTCAATTGGAGCATCGGGCTCAATTCGGAACATCCAGCTGACAGCCGGATTGCATTCTTGCCTGACGCTCTCGAAACCGCGCGACACTGATGGGATTCGGGAAGGCTGGCAAACAGGAATTGCCGACCACCAGATTGCCCAATATTTACGTTTACGTTAAAGTAAGTTTTGTGCTTGCAGCAATCAGGAATGGGTTGATGCAACTTCTCTGGTTTCGATAGGGGCGCGGATGCGCTATAGCCCGGCGTTGAAACCGTTATGCGGGGCTGATTTGTATCCGGTCCGCACCGGCCCATATTCGGGTCGAAACCATGGTGCGCTAGAGAAAAAGACTGCGGAGGGTTAAATGAGCGAGATGGAACGCGAAAGCATGGAATTCGATGTGGTCATCGTCGGCGCAGGGCCGGCAGGACTGGCCGCATCCATCAGGCTCAAGCAGCTCGATCCCGAGCTTTCCATCGTCGTGCTCGAAAAGGGCGGTGAGGTTGGCGCGCACATCCTGTCGGGCGCTGTTGTCGATCCCATCGGCATCGACCGCCTGCTTCCCGACTGGCGTGAAGATCCTGACCACCCGTTCAAGACGCCGGTCACCGACGATCAGTTTCTGGTGCTGGGGCCGGCAGGCTCCATCCGCCTGCCCAATTTCCTCATGCCGCCGCTCATGAACAATCACGGCAATTACGCCGTGTCGCTGGGCAATGTGTGCCGCTGGCTCGCCGGCCATGCCGAGGCGCTTGGCGTCGAAATCTATCCGGGCTTCGCCGCAGCCGAAGTTCTCTACAATGACGAAGGCGCAGTCATCGGCGTCGCCACGGGCGACATGGGCGTCGAGCGTGATGGCTCGCACGGTCCCAACTACCAGCCGGGCATGGCGCTTCTGGGCAAATATGTGCTGATCGGTGAGGGCGTGCGCGGCTCGCTCGCCAAGCAGCTCATCGCCCGGTTCGGTCTCGACGAAGAGCGTGAGCCGCAGAAGTTCGGCATCGGCCTCAAGGAGCTCTGGGAGGTCAAGCCGGAGAACCACAAGCCCGGTCTCGTCCAGCACTCCTTTGGCTGGCCACTCGACATGAAAACCGGCGGCGGTTCCTTCCTCTACCATCTGGAAAACAACCAGGTGGCGGTCGGTTTCGTGGTTCACCTGAACTACAAGAACCCCTTCCTCTCGCCGTTTCAGGAGTTCCAGCGCTTCAAGACGCATCCGGCCATTCGCGACACGTTCGAGGGCGGCAAGCGCCTCTCCTATGGCGCGCGCGCCATCACCGAGGGCGGCTGGCAGTCCGTGCCCAAGCTCGTCTTCCCGGGCGGCGCGCTCATCGGCTGTTCCGCAGGCTTCGTCAACGTGCCGCGCATCAAGGGCTCGCACAATGCTGTTCTGTCCAGCATGCTCGCCGCCGAACACGTTGTCGAGGCGCTCGGGGCAGGGCGCACCAATGACACGCTTGAAGGCTATGAGGCCGCCTGGCGCGCCTCCGACATCGGCAAGGACCTGAAGAAGGTCCGCAACGTCAAGCCGCTCTGGTCGCGCTTCGGCACGCTTCTGGGCGTCGGCATCGGCGGTCTCGACATGTGGCTGAACTCGCTGTTCGGCGTTTCGCCCTTCGGCACGATGAAGCACGGCAAGACCGATGCCGCCTCGCTTGAGCCGGCCGCGAAACACGCGCCCATCGATTACCCCAAGCCCGATGGTGTTCTCACCTTCGACCGTCTCTCCTCGGTCTTCCTGTCCAACACCAACCATGAGGAAGAGCAACCCGTTCATCTTCAGGTGAAGGACATGGAGCTGCAGAAGACTTCGGAATACGGCGTCTTTGCCGGCCCGTCCTCGCGCTATTGCCCGGCGGGCGTCTATGAATGGGTGGATGCCGACGGCAACGCGCTGACCGATGGCAGCGATGTGGCTGACGCGCGTTTTGTCATCAACGCGCAGAACTGCGTCCACTGCAAAACCTGCGATATCAAGGACCCGAACCAGAACATCAACTGGGTGCCGCCGCAGGGTGGCGAAGGGCCCGTCTACACCGGGATGTAACCGCATTGTCCGATCATGAAACCGGCGCCGCCGAAGCCAGCCCCGTCGATGAAGAGGCGCTGGCCGAAGCCTATAATCGCGCGCTTGCACTGGAAAAGGCGGGCGATCTCGACGCCGCCGCCGAGGCCTACAGGGAAGTTCTGGCGCTGGATCCCGCCGATCATGGCGGGGCAGCCGTGCGGCTCGCCAGCATGGGGCGCGGCGAAACGCCGACACGCGCCTCGGAGGCCTATGTCGCGACGCTGTTCGACCAGCACGCCGGTGAATTCGAAAGCATCCTCGTAGACCAGCTCGGCTACGATGTGCCCGCACTTGTGCGTCAGGCGCTGGAAGAGATCGCGCCCGGCCCCTATGAGCGCATGCTCGATCTTGGCTGCGGTACCGGCCTTGCCGGCGAGGTGCTGCGCGATATGGCGGCCCACATCACCGGCGTCGATCTCTCCGAAACAATGATCGAGGTCACCGACGAGAAAGAGCTCTACGACGCCCTCTATGTGGGCGATGCGGTGGACTTTCTGCAGCATGCGGATGTCGAACCCTTCGACCTGATCACGGCGACGGATGTTCTGCCTTATCTCGGTGAGCTGGAAGCCTTCTTCGAAGGCGCTGCGGAACTCGCCACAGAGGGTGCGGTTCTGGCTTTCTCAAGCGAGACCCTGCCGGACGAAACGCTTGCCGGCCGCCCCTTCATGGTCGGCCCGCATCAGCGCTTTGCCCATGCGCAGGCCTATCTCGGCAAAATGCTTGCCGATCACGGCTTTTCCGGTCTGGCGATTGGCGACATCGTGGTGCGGCATGAAATGGGCCAGCCGGTGCCGGGGCATCTGGTCATCGCCCGCAAGCAGAAAGCCGATTAGCGCACCGTGCTTTCCAACAGGTTAGGGTGTCATTTGTGCGTCCGGATGGACGCACGGCGCTCTAACCGGCGTTCTGCGCCAGCTTTACCTCAAGGGTGTTCTGTTCGGCGTCAGGCATGATGCCGAATTCGAACAGGACGGGCAGGTGGTCGGAACCGGCATCCTGCGGCCTCGAGATGGCAATCGGCACGATCCGTCCCTTGCTGAACACATGGTCGATGGGCAGGCCGGCAGCCCGGCGAACGGGCTCGGGCACCAGACGTTTCAGCCAGGTCGGGCCAACGCCCGGCACAAGATCCAGCTCACCGGCAGCCGCAACACGATGCGCCGTAGCGCTCCACGGCGCTGCGTTCAGATCGCCGGCAAGGATCGCCGTCTTGCCGAGCCGTTGCAGAACCGGCGTCACGCGCTCCACCTGGCGATGCTGTTCATAAGGCCAGGGCCAGCCGAGATGCAGCGCGGCGATCTCCACCGGATCCGCACCAAGGCGCACCGTCGCCACGGCCATTGAGCCGCGGTCGTAGCACGCATAGGCGGATGAGCTGGCAAAGGGGCGGCGGGAGAGAATGGCAACGCCGCCGATCCGGGCCGGCGGCGGGCAGATCACGCGGTAGGGGTAGGTGGCTTCAAGGAACTTCAGTTCCTCCACCCACATGCTCGAAACCTCGTTCAGCGTCACGATGTCCGGCCGGGTCTGGCCGATCAGTGAAAACACCTGTTTTGGGGTGGGGTTGTCGTAGCGCAGATTCATCTGGAGCAGCCGGTAGCGCGCAGCCGGCATGTCGGCGGCTTCGGCTTTGGCCGTTCCTGCCGCATTCTGTCCCGGCAAAAGCGTGGCGCTCAGGGCTGCAAGGCCGAGCACGGTTCCTGCCGCACCGATCTGCCGCCAGCCCCGTATGAAGATCAGAGGCAGGGAGAGAATGGCGATCAGCACCGCCAGATGCATCCGGAAATGCGCCATGGCGTCGAAGGCCGGGTGCAGCCGGCCCCAATAGCCGGCCACGAGAGGCACCGAAATCAGAACCGCGCCGATTGCCAGAATTGCCGGCAGTGCGGATGCGGTTCTGCTCTTCTTCATCTCTCGCGCCTTGTTTGCTGCGTGTCCCTTGAGATACGCGGGCTAGCCGTTCTTTTGGGCTATTGGAAGGCGGTTTCGAAAAAGCTTCTCAGCTTGCGCGAATGGAGCCGTTCTGGCGGCATTTCCGCAAGTTTCTCGACCGCCCGCATGCCGATCTTGAGATGCTGGGAGACCTGCCGCTTGTAAAAGTCGGTGGCCATGCCCGGCAGCTTCAGTTCGCCATGAAGCGGCTTGTCCGAAACGCAAAGCAGCGTGCCGTAGGGCACGCGGAAGCGGAAGCCATTGGCCGCGATGGTGGCCGATTCCATATCCAGCGCAATCGCCCGCGACTGCGAGAGCCGCTGCACGGGGCCGCGCTGTTCGCGCAGTTCCCAGTTGCGGTTGTCGATGGTCGCCACCGTGCCGGTGCGCATGATGCGCTTCAGCTCATAGCCGGAAAGGCCGGTGGTCTCCGCCACCGCTTCCTGCAACGCAACCTGCACCTCTGCAAGTGCGGGCAGCGGCACCCACACCGGCAGATCGTCGTCAAGCACATGGTCTTCGCGCACATAGGCATGCGCCAGAACGTAATCGCCCAGCGCCTGCGAGTTTCTGAGCCCCGCGCAATGGCCGAGCATCAGCCAGGCATGCGGGCGCAGAACCGCCACATGGTCGGTGATCGTCTTGGCGTTGGAGGGGCCGACGCCGATGTTCACCATGGTGATGCCGGCGTGACCGTCACGCTTCAGATGATAGGCGGGCATCTGCGGCAGACGCGCCGGCGTGCTGGCCGAAGGGCTCGTCTCGCCGGCCTTGGTGATCACATTGCCGGGCTCCACGAAGGCCGTGTAGCCCTTGCCGCCTTCGGCCATCATCTCGCGGGCGAGGGCGCAGAACTCGTCAATGTAGAACTGATAGTTCGTGAACAGCACGAAGTTCTGGAAATGCGCAGGCGCCGTCGCCGTATAGTGCGACAGCCGGTGCAGCGAATAGTCGACACGCTGCGCCGTGAACGGGGCCAGCGGTTCCGGTTCTCCTGCCGGCGTCTCATGGGTGCCGTTGACGATGTGGTCATCGGTGGCGTTCAGATCCGGCACGTCGAACAGATCGCGCAGTGGCCGTTTCAGCCGGTCGGCGATGGAGCCTTCCACATAGGTGTCCTGCAGGAAGGCGAAGTGCAGCGGGATCGGCGTTTCCGATTCCGACACGGTCACCGGCACGCCGTGATTGCGGATCACCAGGCTCAGCTGGTCGATCAGATAATCGTCGAAAAGGTCGGGCCGGGTGATCGTGGTCGCATAGACACCGGGTGCCGCCACATGGCCATAGGCCAGCCGCGTGTCGATCTGGGCGTAGGTGGCGGTGGCGAGGCTGACTTCGGGATAGAAGGCGCGGAAGCGGCAATCGCTCTCGCCTTCTTTGGAAACCTGCGCAAACGCATCGCGCAGGAATGCGGTGTTGCGCTCATAGAGCGCTTTCAACGCCGCGACGGCTTCGCGGGCATCGGTAAAGCTCTTCCGGGCGTAGGGCTCCGGACTTGAAATCGTCTGAATGGGCTGAGGATAGATTCTATGTTCCATGGCCTTTTATATGGATTTTCCCGGTCTTCTCAAGGCCCGGTTGCGGCATCCATGGTCTGCTCGCGCACTTCCAGCTGGTGGGGGAAGCTCTCCTAGCGCGAGCGTTGCAGGCTGACCATCAGAACGAGACCGGCGCCACTCGACCTGTCATAACGCCCTTCGATGATGTTTTCATCACCGGCGCGCACATTCTGGACCGCCAGAAGCGGCGAGCCGATCAGCATCGCGAACATCAGTCCCTTGGCCATATGTGTCATTGTCTGCAACATCACCAACCCCACTTCTTTTCTGCTCAGCGCCGCACCGTCTGGCCGCAAAACGCGTTCTCATCCGTCATGCAGGCGAAAGGCCTGCCACCCTGCCAGCGGTCGGAAGACCGGCCGGCCTCTGCAACGAGGATCGCCAGGCCCATGCCGAACAGGGCTGCAATCAGGCAGACAATCGAAAAACGGCGTATCAGCATCGGGCTCTTCCTCTTTGTTGCCATCAATGTGGCAGGGGACGGCTGAACCGATACTGATGGGGGCATTCATCCGGCGTTCAGCAGCGTTAACACGGCGGTTAACACCCGATGACAGATCGTTTATCGGCGCGTGTGTTGCAAAACGGGCGGGCGGTGCTTACCTGCCCCAATGTCGCCACGATCCTCCCCCGACCGCGTGGCTCTGAACCCTTGGAGGCAGACAAGCATGACCACCCAGATCAAGCCGATTGAACTTCATTACTGGCCGACACCAAACGGCTGGAAAGTCACCATCTTTCTTGAAGAGACCGGACTTCCCTATGCCGTGCACTATGTGAACATCGGCAAGGGCGAGCAGTTCGAGCCGTCCTTCCTGAAGATCGCACCGAACAACCGCATGCCCGCCATCATCGATCCCGAAGGCCCGGGCGGCGAGCCCATCTCCGTTTTCGAGTCGGGCGCGATCCTGCAATATCTTGGCCGCAAGACGGGCAAGTTCTATCCCACGGACGAGCGCGCCCGCGTGGAAGTCGATCAGTGGCTGTTCTGGCAGATGGGCGGTCTTGGCCCGATGGCCGGTCAGGCGCACCATTTCCGCAAATATGCGCCCGAGAAAGTGCCTTACGGCATCGAGCGCTACACCAATGAGGTCAACCGCCTTTACGGCGTGATGGATCGTCGTCTTGCCGACCGCGCCTATCTGGCGGGCGATGAGTACACGATTGCAGACATGGCCTGCGTTGGCTGGATCAAGCCCCATGAGCAGCAGGGGCAGGACCTCAACGACTTCCCGAACCTGAAGCGCTGGTTCGAAACCGTCATGGCCCGGCCGGCGGTCATTCGCGCGCTCGAGGTTGGTCAGACGCATCGCAGCAATCTGGCCGAGGACAAGGAGGCCCAGAAGGTTCTCTTTGGTCAGCGCGCAAGCTGATCCCTGTCCGGAATGCAAAAAGCGGGCGATCCCGGTCGCCCGCTTTTCTTTATCGTCAGCCCAATCTCAGACGTTAGCCAAGCCTGATCAGCAGTATGGCCAGGATCAGAATGCCTACGCCCACCCAGCTTGTCAGGTTGAGGCGCTGGCCGAAAACGAGCCAAACGGCGATGGCCGTTCCCAGGATCGAAAGCACGCCCCACACTGCATAGGCGATGAAAAGATCCATGCCGGTGACGGCCAGTGCGAGCAGCGCGAACGCCGCCATGATCAGAAGAACTGCCGCAACGCCCCAGCCTCTGCGGGCAAAGCCGTTCGATTTTTCCAGCGCCAGATTGGCCATGATGTCGAGCGCCACCGAGCCGAGCACATATCCCATATAGATGGTCATCGCTTCTGCTCCTGCTGGTGGTGGCCATAATTGATTATAACAATACCCAGCAGCGCCACGCCGATGCCGACCGCCTGCATGGTCGAGATGCTCTCATCCAGCAGATAGAGCGATGCAAGCGCGATCAGGATCATGCCGAGCCCTTCCCAGAAGGCGTTGGCCAGCGCCACCGGTATGCGCAGCGTCGCTTTGCCCAGAAAGAGATAGGCCATGGCGACCATGAAGATTGCGGCAAGCGTCCCCTGAGCCAGCTGGCCCGCGGACACCAGGAATTTCATCAGTGTGGTCCCGACAACTTCTGCGGAGACCGCAGCGATCAGATAGAACCAGTGCAATTTCGTCCTCGTGATGTAAGATCAAATTTAATGTCACTTGATTGAGATATACGCCTTTTCGACGTATGAGAAATCGCTGAGTGACAAGAATTTTGACGAAAGGCCGTTCCAATGCGGCTCGACTACCTGGAATATTTTGAGGCTGCGGCGCGAACCGGCTCCATTTCGGGCGCAGCGGTGCAGCTGGGCCGCAACCGTTCCACGGTCAGCATGGCCATTGCCGCGCTGGAGGATGAGCTGGGTGCGGAGCTTTTCGTGCGGCGCGGCAACAGCCTCACCCTGTCGCCGGTCGGCGAGCATATTCTGGACGACTGCGCCCGTATCATCGCGCTTTCCAACAGCATCATCGAGCGTTGTGCGCGCGGCGAGGAGACTGCGGGCCAGGAGTTGCGGATCGGTCGCGACGACGTGCTTTCGGAAAATTTTTGGCGCCACGTAATCCGCTCCATCAGACGCGCGCGGCCGGATGTGCGCCTGAGCATGCGTTACGCGGAAAGCGACGTGCTGCCGGAACTGGTGCGCGAGGGGCAGCTGGACATTGCCTATTTCATCGCTTCAGGCCGGTCCGGCCCCGCCAGCGGGCTTTACAGCCGTGTCATCGCGCGGATTGGCATGCGCATGATGGTCGCGCGTGGTCACCCGCTCGCCGCGATGAGCTATGTCGCCGATGCGGATCTCTCCATCCTGCCGCAGATCACCTATCTCGACAGCACGCAGCATGAGCGCTTCCACCTCGACGCCATGGGCAGCGAGCGGATTGCGCTGAGTAGTTTTGAACTCGGCAAGGATGCGATCTGTGACGGTCTGGGCTGGGGCTATGTGCCCGAATCCCTGCTGTCGGAAGAAGACTACGCGCAGCTCGGCCAGATCAATCATGGTCTGGGCGCTGCGTGGTATCCCTATTTCGTCTGCAGTCGCGAGCCGCTGGCCGCCAAGGGGCAGGCGAGGGAGCCGCTACAGTCGCGCGCGCACGACATCATTCTTACACAGATGCGTAGCGATGGGCTGATTGCGGATTGAACCTCCATGCACCCGCAGGGATAAGGCGCATGGAGGCATTGAGCTGGAGGCTTACGCCTGACCCTAGAGCGTTCCCACTTTTCCTGGAATTGCCCTAGATGCGGGACCAGGTCTGGTTGCGGCAGATCAGGCCGCCGAGAACGCAGCCACCCATCTTCAGATTGTTGCCGGTGAGGGTGCCCTTGCCGGAATAGGTCTTGTCCTTGGCTGGGTCGGTGATCTTGCCGGTGTACTTGTTGGTGCCCGCTGCCTGAAACGTGCCGATCTTCTTGCCGGCGAACTTTCCACTTTTCAGCGTGATGCAATAGGAGCCGCCGCAGGGGGCAATCTGCGCAGTCGCGCCCGATTCCGTTTTCCAGTTCCCCTCGATCGGGTCGGCCATGGCGACACCGCCGGCAAGCAGCAGGGCCGCACCGCCCAGAAAGAGTTTGCCAATCATCATTCTTCCTCCCAATGACGTTGCGGCTGTAAGCTTACGCGAACGTAAACGTAATACAACCTCTTTCTGAACGGGCTTTTGAAAGCCCCTGCCGCATGAGGGGCAGGGGTTTCTCTCTCAGTCGACGCCGTAGATCTTCGCCACGTCATCCAGCATGCGCTCTGCCGCGAGGATGCCGCCAGCCGTGTTCCAGATCACGTCATCAACGGCATGAACCGAGCCAGCCTGCACGGCCTTCAGGCTCTGCCAGAGCGGATCGCTGGCAATGTCGCGCGAAAGCGCGGTGGCCTTTCCGTCACCGGATTCATAGGTGAAATGCACCAGCCGGTCGCCATCCATGTCGGGAATGCTCTCCTTGCCGACCTTAAGCACGAAGCTGTCTTCCTGCTGGAGTTCAGGCCGCGCAATGCCGAGGCGGGCAAGCACATCGCCTGAAAAACTGTCTCTCTGGTAGATGCGGATCTGTCCGGGCATGAAGCGAATGACGGAAAGCGTCTCGTCCTTCTGCGCGCCAAGCGCGTCGGACAGTTCAGCCACACGCTTGTCGAAGGCCGCAAGCACCGCAGCCCCTTCGTCCTTCTTGCCAAGCGCTTCGGCATAGAGTTCGAAATTCTTGCGCCAGTCGCCCCTGAGACGGTTGGACAGCACGGTGGGCGCAATCGCCGAGAGCTGGTCGTATACGCCCTCATGACGCTGGCGGTTGCCGAGGATCAGGTCCGGCTCCAGCGCCGCGATCTGCTCCAGATTGACCGCACGCTCCTCGCCAAGCGGCTCCACGCCGTCAAGCCAGTCGGCCACATGCGCATACCAGACGGAGCCACGCGCATTGACTGCGCGTCCATTGGCGGCGCCCACCGGTTTGATGCCCAGTGCGAGAACCGCCTCCGTTCCCTCGGTGGTCAGCACCACGATGCGCTGAGGGTTGTCGGGCGTCGTCGTTCTGCCCATGGCATGCTGCACATTGCCGGCCAGAGCGGCTCCGCTCACGGCGGACAGGGCAAGGGTCAAAAGGGGAATAAGCAATCGTTTCATGAAAAATCTCGTCTGAAAATGAGAAAAATCCCCAAAACGGGGAGGGTGGGACGGCCCGTCACTGGCAGGCCGTTCCGGTCTTGATCAACGAAGCCCGTAAAGGCGGGCAAGATCGTCGAGCATCAGGTTCGCGGCCAGAACGCCTCCGGCCGTATTCCAGATCGTGTCATCCACCTGGTGAACCTTGCCCGCTTTCACGGCTGAAAGCGTCTGCCACAGCGGATCGGCCAGCACCTCTTCAGAAAGTCTGGTCGCGTCGCCATCGCCGGGTTCATAGGTGAAGTAGAAAATGCGGTCGCCATCCATGTCCGGAATGCTTTCCTTTCCGGCCTTCAGCATGAAGTTGTCCACGTCCTGATTTTCAGGGCGCTGAAACCCGACCCTGTCGAGGATGAAGCCGGAAAAACTGTCCTTCTGGTAGATGCGGATGTGGCCGGGCATGAAGCGGATCACGGAGACTTTCTCATCCACCGCTTCGCCCAGATCATTTCTCAGGGACGAGACCTTCGCGTCGAAGTCCTCAAGCACCTTCTCGCCGGCTTCCTGCCGGTTCAGCGCCTTCGCCCAGAGTTCGAAATTCTCGCGCCAGTCGCCGCGCAGGCGCTCCGAAACAACGGTCGGGGCGATGGCGGAAAGCTGCTCGAAAATTCCTTCGTGACGGATCCTGGTGCCCAGAATGAGGTCTGGCTCAAGTGCAGCGATCAGTTCCAGATTGACGGCGCTCTCCTTGCCGACCGGCTCCACGCCCTCCATCTGGTCCGCGATATGGGCATACCAGGGATCGCCATTCCAGGAATTCGCCGCGCCCACGGGCTTCACGCCCAGCGCCAGCAGGGCTTCCGTGCCTTCATTGGTCAGCACGATCACGCGCTGCGGAGCGTCGGGCACCGTGGCCGTTCCCATGGCGTGCTCGATCCCGGCAGCGCCTGCCGCCGCCGTGAACAACGCCATCAGCATGGCCGGTAAGAGGGGAAGGACGCGCATGATCTGTCTCCTGATTTGACGCGGTGGCTGTCTTGCCGGCACGACCAACAAATCTTGCGTTAAAATGTCAAGTTTGAAGTTGACATTATTAGTCAATTTCTGGGATGCAGCGGGCACGAAAGAGAGACGGATGCCGCGCTATCTTCCACACGCCATATTGATTGCGGTGATTGCCCTTCTGGCGATCATCAGCCTGCATGTGGGTATTCGCTTCACACCCAGCGCAGAGGTCTGGCGCGCCCTGAGCCAGGGCGGGGACGATCAGGCCGCGCTGATCGTCAACACGCTGCGTGTTCCGCGCACGGCTGTGGCGCTCATTGTGGGAGGGGCGCTCGGTCTTGCCGGGCTTCTGCTTCAGACGGCGACCCGCAATCCGCTGGCCGAACCCGGTCTTCTGGGCATCAATGCAGGGGCTGGCTTTGCCGTCGTGCTCTTGGTCGTCTTCACCGGCACGGGATCACTCTCCCTCATTGCGCTCGCGGCCTGCCTTGGCGCGCTTTTATGCGCGCTTCTCGTCTTCTCGCTTGCCTTCTCGGCAGGGGGCATTTCCTCGCCTTCCTATCTGCTTCTGGCGGGTGTCACCATCGCCGCCCTTCTGTCATCCGGCATCCAGATCGTCATCGTTGCCGATGAACGCACCATGGAAGAGCTGATCTTCTGGCTTTCCGGCGGTTTCGCTGACCGGGACGCGGAGCTTCTCTATCTGGCGGCTCCGGTGGTCGTTCTGGTGGCGGTGGCATGCCGTTTCCTCGCCCCGACGCTCGACGCGCTCATGACCGACGATACGACTGCCGAGGCGCTGGGCGTGCCGGTTCTGAAAGTGCGCATGACGGTGCTTGTTCTTGCGGCCATCCTTGCCGGTGTCAGTGTTTCGGTTGCCGGGCCGGTCGCCTTCATCGGTCTTGCCGCGCCACATCTGGCGCGGCTCAGCGGCTTTCCGGGGCACCGGCAGCTCGTGCCGCTCTCGCTTCTTGCCGGGTCGGCGCTGGCGCTCGCCGCCGACATTGCGGCCCGTTTCATCATCTATCCGTCAGAAGCGCCGGTTGGCGTTCTTCTGGCCGTGGTCGGCGTGCCGATGCTGCTTTATCTCCTTCAGCGCAAACGGCTCGGAGCCGCAGCATGACGGCAGCCTCTTTCGCGCAGCGTCCGCATCCTGTCCGCTCGCGCATCCCGGCGCGCGTGGCCATCCTGGTCGCCTGCGCCACCGTCTTATGCGCGCTTGCGCTTGCAAGCGTTGCGCTGGGCAGTTCGGGCATGTCGTTGCAGCGTGTCCTGTCCGCCATCCTCGGCACGGGAGAGCGCAGCGACACCATCATCATCTGGTCGCTGCGCATGCCGCGCCTCGCCATGGCCGGGTTGAGCGGCCTGGCGCTGGCGCTGGCAGGCTTCGCGCTTCAGCGCGCCACGCGCAATCCGCTCGCCTCACCGTCGGTTCTCGGCATTGTAGATGGCGCTGCCCTTGGCGTGGTGGTGTTTCTCTTCCTCTTCAGCAATGACGCGAATGCGCTCACTGTCAGCATTCAGTGGCAGCCGCTGGCGGCGGTGCTGGGCGCGCTCGGCTTCGCAGGGCTTGTCATCCTGCTTGCCGCGCGCACCGGAGCGCCGCCCCTGCGGGTCATTCTCTACGGCGTCGCGCTGGGTGCTCTGGCCAAGGCCGGCGTCACGCTCTTCATTGTTGATGGCCCGGTGCATCGCGCGAGCCAGGCCGCCATGTGGCTTGCCGGTACCGTCTATCAGGCGCGCTGGGCCGATGTTCAGGTGCTGGCCATCGTGCTTGCCGTTCTGGTCCCGCTTGTCTTTCTGCTCACGCGTCGCATGGACCAGCTCCAGCTTGACGAACTGAGCGCGCAGGCCACGGGCCTTCCCGTCCGCGCCACCCAGTTGATGCTCTTTGCGCTCGCCGCCACCCTCACAGCCGCCGCCGTCTCCTTTGCCGGAGCCATCGGTTTCGTTGGCCTCGTCGCGCCTCATGCCGCGCGGCTCATGCTCGGGGGCAGGGCGGGCGTGCAGGCGCTTGGCGCGGCGCTCATCGGCGCGGCCATCGTCATCGCGGCCGATCTGGCGGTGCGGGTGTTTTTCGCGCCGCTTGAAGTGCCCGCCGGCGCGGTCACCGCCGTGATCGGCGCACCATACTTCCTATTCATTCTGATCCGTGCAGGACGCGTTCATGCTTAAAGGCCATTCGGCAGACCAGTGCGAAATCGAACTGCGCGCCGCAGCGCTCGGCTATCCGGGCAAGCTCGTCTTCGATGCGCTCGATCTTTCAATCCGTCCGGGGCGTCTCACCGCTTTGTGCGGGCCGAATGGCTGTGGCAAGTCCACGGCCCTGCGCGCCATGCGGGCCATGCTGCCCACGCAGGCCGGTTCCGTGCTTCTGCGCGACACGCCGCTCTCGCAGATCCCGGCCAAGGCGCTTGCGCGTGAGATCGCCATGCTCACGCAAAGCCCCACCGCACCCGACGAAATGTCGGTCGAGCAACTGGTCTCTCTTGGCCGCTACGCCCACCGCCGGGCGTTCGCGCCCGATGCCCGCGCCGACCGCGAGGCCGTCGCCGCCGCGCTCGCCCAGACGAATCTCGCCGAGCTTGCCCATCGCGCCATCGGCACGCTCTCGGGCGGCCAACTCCAGCGCGTCTGGATCGCCATGGTTCTGGCGCAGGCCGCACCCGTCATACTGCTCGACGAGCCCACCAATCATCTCGACATCGCCCATGCGCTGGAAGTGCTGTCGCTTGTGCAGCGCCTCGGCGCGCAGGAGGGCAAGACCGTGGTGGTCGTGCTCCATGATCTCAATCTGGCCGCGCGCTTTGCCGATGACATCGTGTTCTTCCGTGCGGGCCAGGTCGCCGGCTGCGGGCCGGTGGAAGCGGTTTTCCATCAGGAGCTGATCGAGGATGTGTTCGGCATTGAATGCATTGTCCGCCGCGAAGAAGCGTCAGGCCGCCCCTTCTGCGTCCCGCTCGCAGCCTGTCCGGCCCGTCGCGACCGCCTCGTGCAGGACTAAAGCGCCGAGCGTCCGTTCGGTCCGATGCTCTACACCGTCCATGGGGCATCGGAGTGGCCGAAAGCCGGTCCCCACTTTTCGCTCCGATGCGCCGCAATTTTCACAAAACCGTCTGTTCTTGCGTTCCGCATGGTTAGCGAAGTCTTAGCCTGGGCGTTAACGAATGAGCCGGTCACACAGAGCCCAAACCCCGACACCGTGCGGGTTTGCGATGCTTAACAAAATCAGGCGTTTACTGAAAATTTGAACTTTGTTTTCTTCAAATTAAGCACAAGATTTAACGGCGATTTCAGCCGCTCCCTGCATTCTCGGAAGCATCGAAGGGCTAGCCCAGACGGGCAAAAACAAAAGGCTCTCGGGAGAAAACAGGGATCTTGGATTATGGCACGTTATGACGTTCAGGAAGCAGGCTTCGGTACGGCTGGTTCGTCCACCCAGGCGGACGTGCTGTTTCAACTGGGAATGATGTATGCGACCGGCCGCGATTGTGCTGTCGATCTGGTGGCCGCGCACAAATGGTTCAACATTGCGGCCATCAAGGGTTCTGGACGCGCCGCTGCGCTGCGCTCGGAACTGGCCGCAAGCATGAGCAAGCCGGAACTCGCCAAGGCGCTGCGCGATGCGCGCGAATGGATGACGATGCACTGATAACGGGGGGCGGAACGCCCGGGAACTGATAGCGAGGGCGGAACGCCCGGGACCGGACGCAGATCCACCGGCTCCCGGGCGCCTTATTCTCCTAATCAGCGTCCTGGAAGCGGACAAGCATCGCGCCGTCATTCACCTGCGCCCCCTCGGTCGCAATCTCTGCGACCACGCCGTCATGAGGCGCGGTGATGGTGTGCTCCATCTTCATGGCTTCAAGCACCAGAAGCGGCTGACCTTTCTTCACCGTGTCGTTCACCGCTGCCCGCACGACCTTCACAAGGCCGGGCATGGGCGCGCTCAGCCTGTCACCGCCAGCACTCTCGTCGGCAGCCTGAAGGCGATCCGGCACCTTTAACGTCAGCGCATCCGCGCCCTCAAAAACCGTGACATGTCCCGGCCAGCGCGCGATGCGTGTCGGATCATCCCGACGCACGATGATCGGTCGCGCCGCCTCGTCGTCGCCGAGACGAATGCTCAACGCGCCATCCCCCTGCGCCGTCACCCGCGCCTCCACCGCGTCCTCGCCATCCACCAGTGTCCGCCTGTGAACGAGCGGCCCAAAATGCCCATAACCCGAGATTGCCGAAAACGGGTCTGAGGCATCGGCACCCGTGGCCGTCCCGCTTGTGGCGGCAACGGCAACGGCCAGATGGCGGTCCCGCAGCGGCGCGACCGTGGTCAGCGCTTCCTGCTTGCGCGCGATCAGCCCCGTTTCCAGCCGGCCGGCCGCAAAATCGTCGTCGCGCAACAATCGGGTCAGAAAGCCGAGATTGACCGTTGATCCGGCAACCTCCGTGCGTTCCAGCGCATTCGCCAGCCCCTCCAGCGCTTCCTCGCGGGTCGGGGCATGCACGATCAGCTTGGCGATCATCGGATCGTAGAACGGGGTGATGGCGTCGCCTTCGGCAACACCGGCATCCACGCGCAGGCGCGCGCCATCGACATGCTCGGGAAACTTCAGATGATGCAGCGTTCCGGTGGCCGGCAGGAAGTCCCGCGTGGCGTCTTCCGCATAGAGGCGCGCCTCCACCGCATGGCCATGCGCGGCGATCTCGTCCTGCGTGCGGGGCAGGGGCTCGCCGGCGGCCACCCGCAACTGCCACTCCACCAGATCAATGCCGGTGATCATCTCGGTCACGGGATGCTCCACCTGCAGGCGCGTGTTCATTTCCATGAACCAGAACCGGTCGGGCCGAAGCCCCTCGGACGCATCCACGATGAATTCGATCGTGCCCGCTCCGCTATAGGAGATGGCCTTTGCCGCCTTCACCGCAGCATCCGTCATGGCTTCACGCGTCAGCGCATCCATGCCGGGCGCGGGCGCTTCCTCGATCACCTTCTGGTGACGGCGCTGGGCAGAGCAGTCACGCTCGAACAGATGCACCGCATTGCCATGCTTGTCGCCAAAGACCTGCACTTCGATATGGCGCGGCGTCTCGATGTATTTCTCCACCAGAACGCGCTCGTCGCCAAAGGCGGCCTTTGCTTCGCGTTGCGCGGCCGCGAGCGCATCGGGAAACGCATCCGGGTCCGCGACCAGGCGCATGCCCTTGCCGCCACCGCCGGCCCGCGCCTTGATCAGCACCGGATAGCCGATCTCGTTCGCCTTGGAGGCGAGCGCCACCAGCGCCTGCGTGTCTCCGTGATAGCCGGGCACCACCGGCACGCCCGCCTTTTCCATCAGGCGCTTGGCGGCGTCCTTGAGCCCCATGGCGCGAATGGCCTGCGACGAAGGCCCGATGAAGACGAGGCCCGCTGCTTCCACCTTTTCCACGAAATCCGGGTTTTCGGAGAGAAATCCGTATCCGGGATGGATCGCCTCTGCACCGGCTTCATGCGCCGCCGCAATGATACGGTCCCCGTTGAGGTAGCTTTCAGAAGCTGCAGCCGGGCCGATATGGACGGCCTGATCCGCCATGCGCACATGCCGGGCATCCCGGTCCGCGTCCGCATAGACCGCGACCGTGGCGATCCCCATTTGCCGCGCGGTCTTGATCACCCGCACGGCGATCTCGCCGCGGTTTGCAATCAGGATTTTCTGAAACATGCGAACCGATCCTCCTACAAAGCTGCCAGAGCATAACGCCTGTCGCACAGGCTTGCAGCGAAGAATCGGTCACTGGCGCTGTTTTTTGGATGCATAAGCAAACACCGTTCCGGGAGCCACGCTGAACTGTCCTGCTGCGCTTGTCCGAGAGACCGCATCGAACAGGTCTGCTCTCCGTTTGTGTCCTGAAAGGCGAAGTGATTTCAGTATCTTAATCCGTAACCTCTTCGATTTCGATACCGTAACCATACCCTTCCAGCACTGCTCAAGCGGTATCCATTCCGTCTATTTTTTTCGTGTGTCTAGACCCCGAGTACGCGTCGGTTCGTTCCAAGTACTTCGCATCGTCAACAAAGTCCCAGCCAGGAGCACTGGTTGCGGGCGCGATACACATAGGCTGGTTCCCGAATGGTCATGCAAGAACTCGAATGTGGTCATCCCTCGTGCGGTAACGCTGACGGCAACGATATTTTTGCGCTGAACATCAGTGGTTTGAGCGTCGCGTCCAAAGGCAGCGCATCGCCGTCGCCTGGTCTGCCCTGCGCAGTCATCAAGACGGAAATCAAGAATGACTGAGGCGGGGCGTCGAATGCCCACCATCAGTGCCCGAACAAAAATGAGAAGCAAGGCGGTGTCGCGAGAGCCGGTTGGTCAGCCGCGCCAGCACCCGCCGGGGAGAAACCCCGATTTGCTCGGAGGCGTGAAAACGGCGCGATCCGTTGAATTCGTCAGCAGACAACAAATGGAAATTTCATGATGGAACGTTCACGACCCCGCTTTCTGCTCGCGAGCAGTATCATATCAATTTCTGCCGCCCTTCAGGCAGAGCCGCTTCTGGCTGCAGACATGCAGGGCATCGAGCCGATCCCGGAACCGCCCATTTTGGCCCGCTCGCCGCTTGGCGGGAGTGGGCGCATTGTCGGTGGTGAGCCCATGGCGGGGACTGTCGGAGGACCGCCCGTCGGTGCCCCCGGTGATGGCGGCGTGGTTTACAAGGGCGATGACGGGTTGCCGCCTCTTATGGAAATGAACGATGCCTGTGGCGGGCTTCCATGTCCGGCTACCGTCCGTGGCAAGATGCTCGACAATAGCGGGTCGGGCACGCTCAGGATCGGCGAGAACACCGAACTGGCCCAGCCCGGCGATCAGCCCTCCATCCCCTTTGTCATCTCCGTGGATGGCCAGGTTGTTGATGAGAGCGGCCAGATCGTGGACGAGGGCATGTTCGGCGTATCGCCGGGCGCACGCCCGGTCGACAAACAGCGCAAGACCGATCTGGATCTGAGCTCCGTCGATATCCAGATCAAGTTCGACGGGCTTGATGTCGAGCCGCTGCTCAACGTCTCGACAGTGCCGGTCCAGCGCATATTCCGCGCCGGTGAACCGGTGCGTTTTTACGCGACCTCCAACTATCCCGCCTTCATCACCCGGTCCGAAGTGCGCATCTATGAGAACAATGTCGCCTGGCAGAACAAGCCGGTCGCCGTGGTTCCCATCAATGTGAACGGGGAGGCTGGCTGGGTGATGCCGGCCCAGAGCGGGCGTGAGTTCCGCTATGTGCTGCGCGTCTACGACGCCAAGGGCCGCTTCGATGAAACGGTTCCGATGACCTTCGCAAGCACGCGCGGCGAGTTCATGTCCGACTCCGGCAATGGCGTCGCGCCGGGCAATTCAGAAGATCGAACCGCATTCCGCAACATTCCCGTCTATGGCGGGGCCGTCACGGTCCACGGATCGCGCGTTCCCGAAGGATATGGGATTGTGGTTTTCGATGAGCTGGTCCCGCTCGATCCCAAGGGCACTTTCGTGACCCAGCGTATTCTCCCGCCGGGGCAGCACATGGTCGACGTGGCCGTCGATGGCGGCTCCAAGGCAGGTGGTCTCTATTTCAGCCGCGACGTCAACATTCCCACAAATGACTGGTTCTACGTCGCTCTGGCCGATTTCACCGTCGGCAAACGCAGCGGCGATCCGCGCATTGAAGAGGTGCGTACGGGCGAATACGACAAGGTGTGGAACTCCGGCAGGCTGGCCTTCTACCTGCGCGGAAAGATCAAGGGCAAGTTCCTGCTCACGGCAGCGGCAGACACAGGCGAAAACGAGATCAAGAACCTTTTCAAGGATCTCGATGCCCGCGACCCGAGAGAGCTTCTCCGGCGCATCGACCCGGACAAGTACTATCCGGTCTATGGCGATGACTCCACCTCGGTGGAAGACGCGCCGACCAACGGAAAATTCTATGTCCGTCTTGAGCGCGGCGAGAGCCACGTCATGTGGGGTAATTACAAGACCAAGATATCCGGAACGCGCTTTCTCCAGGTCGACCGAGGTCTTTACGGCGCGGAAATGGTGCTGCGTTCGCCGGGCAATAATGCAAGGGGCGAGCCCAAATTCAAGGCCACCGCCTTTGCCGCAAAGCCCGAGACACTACCGCAGCGCGACGAATTTCTCGGCACCGGCGGCTCCGCCTATTTCCTGAAGCGGCAGCGGATCGTCGATGGTTCCGAAACGCTGCATATCGAGTATCGCGACAAGACCACGGGGCGCGTCGTCGAGCGTCGTGCGCTGGTCTACGGCGAGGACTACACGATCGATTATCTGCAGGGCGTGGTGATCCTTGATGCGCCGCTCAACTCCGGCACGGTCGACGGCGGCGCGGTGCGCGATGGGGCGCTTGGCGGCCATTCGGCCTATATGGTGGCCCAGTATGAATATCGCTCCAGGGCGAGCGAGATGGAAAACTATGTCTATGGCGGCCGCGCCGAGACATGGCTCAAGAACCATGTGCGCCTCGGTGCGACCGGCCTGCGGGACGAGACGGGCCTGTCGGACCAGACCGCTTATGGCGGCGACATTCGCGTCCAGCGTTCCGAGGATACCTATATCGATGCCGAAATCGCCTATTCGAAAGGGCCGGGCTTCGGTCTTACCCGCTCCACCGATGGCGGTCTCACTCTTGCAGATCGCGAAACCGCCGGTCAGGCGGGACAGGCAGCCAAGGCATGGAGCATTCGCGGACAGGCGGACTTCAAGGATTTCCGTGTGTTTGGCACGCCCGGCAAGATCGGCGGCTACTATGAGAAGAAGGAGGCCGGCTTCACCAGCGTCACCGACCAGGTGGATGTGGAAGAGCGGATCTGGGGCGCGCATGCCGAAATTCCGCTGACTGCGAACATGGAGTTAAAACTCTCCTACGACGATTACAGGAACGTCGAGGGGCGCGAGAGCAAGGAAGCCGAGTTCGAAGTCAGCTACACATTCGACGCATACTGGAAGGCTGCGTTTGGTGTCGCATACTCAGAACTTCATTCGCCGGCAGCGGTCGCCGCAGGCAAATCCGGCTATAGCGGTCGGCGGCTGGATGCGGGTATGCGCGTCGATTATCGCCAGAACGACGATTATCTCTATTACGGCTTTGCCCAGGCGACCTTCGATCGCGGCGGCAATATGAGCAAGAATGACCGCTATGGTGTTGGCGCGGAAGTTCGTCTGACCGAGAAAGTGGGTGCAGAGGGCGAGGTGTCCTGGGGTGAGTCCGGTATCGGCGGTCTCGCCGCCGTTACCTACGATCCGACGCCCGAGGATCACTATTACCTCGGGTATCGCCTCGATCCGGATCGCGCCTCGAATGGCAACTACGGCTACGATCTGCAGGGCAGGGACTATGGCGCAGTGGTTGCCGGCGTGAAGAAGCGCATGACCGATGTTGTCTCGGCCTATTCCGAAGCGGATTACGATCTGTTCGGCCGGCGTAATGCTCTGGCTCAGCGCTATGGCGTGATCTATACGCCCGATGCAGCCTGGACCGTCGATGCCGGTGTTGAAGCAGGCAATATCGAAGATGATCGCATCAATCCGAACACCGGCAAACAGTATTCCGATTTCGAGCGCTATGCCGGTTCCGTCAGCGTCGGCTTCAAGGATGAAGAACTGGGCGTCAATGCCCGTGCGCGTGGTGAAGCGCGCTTCGAGCGTTCAGACGATGAAAGCCGCAACCGCAACACCTATCTGGTCAGCGCGGGTGCTTCCATGGACCATGATGGTTATGGACGGGTCCTTGGCAATGTGGATGCCGTCATCTCGCAGACGCCGGGTGGAACCTATTACAATGGCGATTATGTCGAAGGCTCGCTGGGCTACGCCTACCGACCGGTAGATCATGACGCGCTCAATGCTCTGGTGCGTTACACCTATCTCTACAATCTGCCGGGCAATGAGCAGATCAGCACCGCGTCACGCTCGACAAATGGCCCGCTTCAGCGGAGCCATATCGTCTCTGCCGACGTCACCTATGATCTTCTTCCATGGCTTTCGGTGGGTGGCAAATACGGTATGCGTATGGGCGAAATTCGCCACAGGCGCACCGATGGCAGCAATGCGATGGGAAGCTGGGAACAGTCTTCCGCCCATCTTGGCATCGTCAGGGCCGACCTGCACGTGGTCAAGAACTGGGACGCCATGGTGGAGGGCAGGGCCTTCTATCTGCCAGAGATCGAGTCGATGGATTACGGCGCACTCGCAGCCCTCTACCGCCACGTCGGCAACAATTTCAAGGTCGGAGCGGGCTACAATTTCGGGCGCTTCTCGGACGATCTGCGCGATCTCACGCTTGATGATCGCGGCGCCTTCCTGAACATGGTTGGCAAGTTCTGAGGCCCGAGGCGGGCGCCGCTTGAGGGGGCGGCGCCCACCACCTGTTTTCGCAAGCGTATGGCGCGGGTCGTCATTTCGACAAACTTGCCCGTGAAACAGACCCGTCTTGCATTTCCGCCAGAACGCCATGGCCGGCGCTCTGGCGGTCTGCTAGAGCAATTCCAGGAAAAGTGGGATCCGGTTTTCCGTCCGGAATTGCGCAGAAACAATGAATTAGAGCGCTTTCGCGCTTCAACGAAAAGCGGAAGCGCTCTATTCCAGCCGCAACATGGTGCGCGGTCGGAAATGCGTGTCGGGGGTGTTGGATTTGAGCAAGCTTGTTCGGGGTGTTGTCCTGGCGGTGGCGGTGGTGCTGCCGTCCGTTGCATTGGCCGGGTGGAAGCCCGTCGAACAGGTGGAGCCCTACAAGATCACCGGTTCCACCGCGCTGGATCTCTACCGTTCCATCGGCGAGCGTGGTCCCAAGCTGGGCGTGCGACGCGTGATTGCCTATACGGATTTCAGGCTGACCTGGCAGCGCGATTATCAGCAGCGCAAGGACGGAGCCTGCGTGCTGGCTTCCGCAAAGCCGAAGCTCATCATCACCTATCGCCTGCCGCAGGCGCCTTCTTCTCTCTCACCGCAGACGCAGGCCGCCTGGGATCGCTTCAGTGCGGGCGTGCGCACGCATGAAGAAATGCATGGCGAGATCATCACCGACATGGTGAAGGAGATCCAGGCCGTGTCCGTCGGTCTGCGCGCGGAGGATGATCCCGGTTGCCGCAAGGTGCGGGCGAAATTGCAGGAGCATCTGGGCCGCCTGTCGCAGGCGCAGCGTCAGCGCAGCCGCGATTTCGATCGCGTCGAAATGGGCGATGGCGGCAATGTCCACCGTCTGGTGATGGAGTTCATCAATGGTGACCGGCAGCGCAGCAACTGATCTGCCACGCCGTTTGCCTACATTCTGAAAACGCCGAATTTCGTGTCGCCAATCGGGGCGTTCAGCGCCGATCCGAGCGAAAGCGCCAGAACCTCGCGTGTTTTCGCCGGATCCACGATGCCGTCATCCCACAGCCGCGCACTCGAATAGAGCGGGTGGCCTTCACGCTCGTATTTTTCAAGGATCGGCTGGCGAAACGCTGCCTCTTCCTCCGCGCTCCAGCTTCCGCCCTTGCGCTCGATGCCTTCGCGCTTGACGATTGAGAGGACCGTCGCGGCCTGTTCGCCACCCATCACGGAAATGCGCGCATTGGGCCACATCCACAGGAAGCGGGGCGAGTAGGCGCGGCCGCACATGCCGTAATTGCCGGCCCCAAAGGAACCGCCGATGATGGCCGTCACCTTGGGGACCTGCGCGGTGGCGACAGCCGTCACCAGTTTCGCGCCGTCACGGGCGATGCCGCCGGCCTCATATTTGCGACCGACCATGAAGCCGGTAATGTTCTGGAGGAAGACGAGCGGGATCTTTCGCTGGCAGCATAGCTCGATGAAATGCGCGCCTTTCAGCGCACTTTCGGAGAAAAGCACCCCGTTATTTGCCAGAATGCCCACCGGAATTCCGTAAATATGGGCAAATCCGGTGACGAGCGTGGTCCCGTAATTGGCCTTGAACTCATCGAATTCAGAACCGTCCACCACCCGCGCGATCACCTCGCGCACATCATAGGGCTGGCGGGTGTCGGCGGGAATGATGCCGTAAATCTCGCGCGGGTCGTAAAGCGGCGGAATCGATTTGCGAAGATCGAGCGATACCGTCTTCTTTCGATTCAGGTTTTTGACGATGCGCCGCACGATGGCCAGTGCGTGTTCATCGTCCAGCGCATAGTGATCGGCAACGCCGGATTCGCGCGTGTGCACCTCCGCGCCGCCCAGTTCTTCGGCGGTCACCACTTCGCCGGTGGCCGCCTTCACCAGCGGCGGGCCGCCGAGGAAGATCGTTGCCTGTCCCTTGACCATGATGGTCTCGTCGCTCATCGCGGGAACATAGGCGCCGCCGGCGGTGCAGGAGCCCATCACGCAGGCAATCTGGGGAATGCCCTTTGCCGACATGTTGGCCTGGTTGAAGAAGATGCGGCCGAAATGCTCGCGGTCGGGAAACACTTCGTCCTGGTTCGGCAAATTGGCCCCGCCCGAATCCACCAGATAGACGCAGGGCAGATTGTTTTCGAGCGCGATCTCCTGCGCGCGCAAATGCTTCTTCACCGTCAGCGGATAATAGGTGCCGCCCTTCACGGTGGCGTCATTGACGACGATGACGCATTCGCGACCCTCGATGCGCCCGACGCCGGCGATCAGGCCGGCCGAAGCGATGTCGCCGCCATACATGTCGTGGGCTGCGAACTGGCCGATTTCGAGAAAGGGCGCACCGACATCGAGCAATTGGGCGAGCCGTTCGCGCGGCAGAAGCTTGCCGCGCTTCACATGGCGTTCGCGCGCCTCGTCAGACCCGCCACGCTCCACGAGCGCGGCTTTCTCTGCCGTTTCGGCCACCAGCGCCTGCATGCGTTCGAAATTGGCCCTGTATGCGTCGGAGGCGGTGGAAAGCTGCGATTGAAGGACGGTCATGCGATCTCCGGCGGCATTGTCGGGCGCAAGGCCCTTTGGTGGTCAATCTGCGCAAACGAATTGAGCGTCAGGTAAGCGCATCATGTCTGCCCGGCGCAACGGATAGAAGAGCACCGGCCAGAAAATCCTGCAGAAAATCTTGCAGAGAAGCGGGCAGTGCGGTCTGCAAGGCCCGCATCAGGCTTCCGTCATCATTTCGCGACCGATCAGCCAGCGCCTGATTTCGCTCGTGCCGGCCCCGATCTCGTAGAGCTTGGCGTCGCGCAGGAGGCGACCGGCGGGGAACTCGTTCACATAGCCATTGCCGCCCAGAAGCTGGATCGCATCGAGCGCCGTCTGCGTCGCTTTCTCGGCTGCGTAGAGAATGCAGCCGGCGGCGTCCTTGCGGGTCGTTTCGCCACGGTCGCAGGCGCTGGCCACCGCATAGACATAGGACCGGCAGGCGTTCATCGTCGTGTACATGTCGGCAAGCTTGCCCTGCACAAGCTGGAACGAGCCGACCGGCTGGCCGAACTGCTGGCGCTCGCGCACATAGGGTGCTGCCACGTCGAGGCAGGCCGCCATGATGCCCACCGGGCCGCCGGCCAGCACCACACGCTCATAGTCGAGCCCCGACATCAGAATGTTGACGCCCTTGCCTTCCTCGCCAAGCATGTTCTCGAAGGGCACTTCCACATCCTCGAACACCAGTTCGCCGGTGTTGGAGCCGCGCATGCCAAGCTTGTCGAGCTTTTGCGCGACCGAGAAGCCTTTCATGTCGCGCTCGATGATGAAGGCGGTGATGCCGCGCGGGCCCGCATCGGGATCGGTCTTGGCGTAGACAACCAGCGTGCCCGCATCGGGGCCGTTGGTGATCCACATTTTCGAGCCGTTGAGCACGAAGCGGTCATTGCGCTTTTCTGCCTTGAGCTTCATGGACACGACATCGGAGCCCGCGCCGGTCTCGGACATGGCGAGCGCGCCCACGGTTTCGCCAGAGCAGAGTGCCGGAAGGTATTTTTCCTTCTGCGCATCATTGCCCCAGCGGCGGAGCTGGTTGACGCAGAGATTGGAATGCGCGCCGTAGGAAAGGCCGACCGAGGCCGAGGCGCGCGAGATTTCCTCCATCGCCACCACATGCGCCAGATAGCCGAGGCCCGAGCCGCCATAATCCGGATCAACGGTCATGCCGAGCAGGCCGAGCGCACCCATTTCCTGCCAGAGATGGGCTGGAAACTCATTGCTTTCGTCGGTTTCCGCCGCCAGTGGCGCTATCTTTTCCTGAGCGAAGCGATGCGTCATGTCGCGCAGCGCGTCGATGTCCTCGCCAAGCCCGAAATTCATCGATCCGGTATACATCGGTCTCCTCCGGTCAAGCCTCCGCGCCCACAAGGCGCATGGTCATGGTGTGATAGTTAGCGGCAACTTCGTCTTCGGAAAGCCGCAGCTCCGGGCGAAACCAGACGATCACACCTGTGATCATCTGGATGATCGCCATCGCCGTCAGCGCCACATCGTCGATCTGGAAAACGCCTTCGCGCTGGCCATCGGTCAGGATGGAGCGCAATTCGCCCTCATACTGGCTGCGCAGCGCAAGGATCTGCTCGAGCCGCTCTCTGGAAAGGCTGCGCAGCTCCAGATTGCTCACATGGGTTGCGTTGCGCCGCGCCAGGTGAAAGCGGATGTGGTTTTCAACGAATTTAGCGAGGCGTCCTGCCGGCTTCTCTTTGTCGGAGCCATGTGCAGGACGCGCTTCCCCCCAGGAAGCGATAAGGCGCTCCATATGCTCGAGCATGAGTGCATGGAGCAATGCTTCTTTAGTCGTAAAGTATCGGTAGAGAGCAGCCGGCTGCACGCCGACGCTGGCGGCAAGCTGGCGCATGGACATGGCTTCAAAGCCGAGACGCGCAATCAGGTCCAGCGCCGCCTCGCGGATCGCTGCTTCCGTCTTTTCACCGTCTGAGCCGGTCGTGCGCGCCATGGTGCCTCCCTGTCGTATTAATAAAACGAACGTTCAATTAATTCAAGATGGGTGTGAATTGGTTGGTTACGGACAAAAGGGCGTTTGATCACAGTTCATGCCGCAAGATGGTTTGGCAGTCCCAGCGCGGTGCGTGGTTCGCCCTTCGACAAGCTCAGGAAGCTCACCATGAGGGAGGCGGTGTTTGTCAAATCCGCTGCAACGACCGGGATCTAGGCTCCTGTCGGATACCACTTCCCTCATGGTGAGCTTGTCGAACCACGCACTGGGTCAATGCCATGGACGTGCCTACCATGGCATTCGATGGATTTGCGGCAATCTGAGCAAGCAAACGAGGCCTACGCTAGAGAAGCGAAGCCGCCCGGACGCGACAGAAGCAGGTATGCCAATGCGTTGTTACCAGGGTGGGAAACCGGGAAAGCCGTCCCTGTTCTCTGTGCCGTCGCGCCCGGTTCATACGGGCGGCTCAGAGCGCGCTCACAACGTCTCTTGTGGTCGCAACCCTGCAGAACTCGAAGCCGAGCGTGGCCACATGCGCGCGGTGAACCTCTTCGGCAGGAACGCTCCCGCCCTTGCCATCCGGCAGATCGAAGCAGTCGCAGGCGTCTTCCACCAGCATCATGTTCCAGCCCATATTCGCGCCGGTGCGTATGGTGGTAGACACGCACATATCCGTGGAAATGCCGCAGGTAACCACCGTCTTCGCGCCGAGACGACGCAGGCGCAGGTCGAGATCGGTGCCGATAAAGGCGGAGTTGACGCTCTTGGTGACCAGCTGTTCGCCGGGCAGCGGCTCGAAACCCGGCCGCAGAGCGTTGCCGGGCGCGCCGGGGCGCAGCGTGGAAGCCTGCTCGACGGAATCGTGCCGCACATGGATCAGCGGGCGTTTTGCCCTGCGCCAGGCGGCGAGAAGTGCAAGACCGTTCCTGTCGACATCGCTGTTCCAGCGTCGGGGCCAGGACGGATCGTCAAATGCCTGCTGATAATCGACAAGCAGAAGAACGGCGTCGTCTAGATCCATCGGTGAGCCCTTGCATATCCGGTTGTTGTGCAATTGCCTGTACTGGGTGCCTGCATCAGGCAGGGGGAGCAGGTCAATGCTACCGCCGGCTGCCGGACCTGCAAGAGCCATCGCGCTGGGGTTTCGCCAGCTTCTGGACCAACCCGTCCATCAGGAGGAGGGCCGCCCCCAGCGCGAGCCCGCTTCCAAGCACCATGCCTGCCGCAGGCAATCCAAAGCTCTGCAATGCGAAGGCCGCACCTGTGAGCAGCGAGAGCAGCGCGATATTGTTGGCGCTCTCCGACAGGGCCAGCACAAACCCTTTGTCTGCACCCGCCCGGCGGGCGATCAGCGCCGTGCTGGCAGGGGCTGCAAAACCGAGCGCAATGCCCCAGCAGGCAAGGCAGAAAAGCGTGCCGACAAGCGGCAATGGCAGAAGCAGGAAGGCTGCAAAACTGAGCGCGAGAAACAGAACGGCGGCGACCAGCAGCCGCTCATCGCCGTGCGACAGCCGCCTGACAAGGCCGGTCGAAAGGTTGCCCACGGCCAGGCCGAAGCCGAATGCCGTGACCGCCAGCCCCGTTTGCAGCGTGTCGGTTGCAAAGCGGTCCCGCAGCATCTCGCCACTCAGACCGAAGGCGGCAACGGCAGCGCCATTCCAGAGAGCCTTGGCGATGAGAAGAAGGAGCGCGCTTCTTCCAGAACTGCCGAGCCCGCTTAAACGCTGCCGTGTGGCAGGCACCTGTGTCGTCTCATCGCCCCGAAGCACACGACTTGCCGGGATGAGCAGCAGAAGACAGCCGATGGCGCTGGCAAGGAAGGGCGCGCGCCAGTCAAACAGCTGTGTCAGGACGCCGGCCAGCGCTGGCCCGGCGGCGATGCCTGCCGTCATGCCAAGCATGACAAGGCCCATGGCCTGTGAATGTCGCGCCTCGGGAAACCGGTCGGCAATGAGGGCGAACACGGCGGGAATGAGCGCGGCCGCCGCCACTCCACCCAGAACACGAAGAATGATGGCAATGCCAAGCGTGGGGGCGAAGGCCACCGCAAGCCCATCGGCGGCGAGAAGCGTCAGCGCCGTAAGCAGAAGACGCCGCCGGTCAAGCCGGTGGGCGACAAGACCGATAAGCGGCGCGCCGACGGCATAGGCAAGCGCATAGCCGGAAATCAGCCAGGAGGCGGCAGCCGGGGTTACGCCAAAGGCAGCGCCGATGGGCGTCAGAAGGGGCGCGATCATGAACTCTGTCACGCCGACGAAGAAAACAGCCAGCGCAAGCACCGGCAAAAGAAGCCGTGAAGGCATGGAAAACTCCATGTTCAGGATGAACGGGATGGCGCTTTGAGCGCCGGGAAAGACGTTTTTTGGGGGGAGAGCGCACGGAGTGCTGGCGCAGAAGGTTTGCGCAGCGTTTCAGGGAAGAAAGGAGAGGTGCTGAAGCGTCTTGTGGCAATGTTGCCGGGAGGGGGCTGCCGGGGGCTGCCAGGGGGGGCTGCTAGGGGCTGCCAAGGGCTGTTTGCCCGAACGCTAGCTTCATTTTGCATGATGCAGGCTGCGGTGCAAGCGGCTGGCATCGTTTCTATCGCATGCTGGGACTGGAATTCGTCATGCGTTTCAAGTCGAATGCCGGCGATTCATTATCAGGGGAGCGGCATGCATATTTTTATCTCTGTCGATATCGAGGGCGTGGCCGGGGTCTGCGAGAGCCTTCAGGGCCAGCGCGGCAACCCGGAATACGAGGTGGCGCGCAGGCTCATGACCGAAGAGGCGAATGCCGCGATCCGTGGCGCTTTTGCGGGCGGAGCGGACGCGGTGACGGTGGCGGATTCGCACGGGCCGATGCGCAACATGATCGCTGAACAGCTCGACCCGCGCGCGCGTCTTGTTTCCGGTCGCGCGCGTCCGCTGTCGATGATCGAAGGCATTCATGCCGATCACGATGGTGTGGTGCTGATCGGTTACCACGCGGCCGCCGACAATTTCGGCGTGCTTGCCCACACGGTCAGCGGTCTGGCGTTCCGCCGCATCGAGGTGAATGGCGTGCGCGCCGGAGAGCCGACGCTCTTTGCCGGCCATGCAGCGGAGATCGGCGTGCCGCTTCTTGCGGTGAGCGGCGATGACCGGCTGGAAGCCGAAATCGCCGAGCAGTTTCCGGCAGCCCGCTCCATCACCGTCAAGCGCTGCATCAACGCCTTTGCCTCGGAAAGCATGTCGCCGGACGAAGCGCGCGAAAGGATCGAACAGGATGTCTGCGAGGCGGTTGAGGCGGCTGCGAGCACCGAGGTGAAAGCGCCATGCACGCCGCCGCTTACGGTGGATATCGGCTTTTCCAAGCAGATTTTCGCGGATGCCGCCGCACTCCTGCCTTTCACGGAGCGCACCGGCGCGCTGGATGTGCGCTTTGTCGCAAAAAGCCATGCCGAGGCGATCAGCATCATCTCCAGCTTCTCTCTCATGGCATCGGCTCTGGCATGACCGAACGGCTTTTCGACAGGGCGGGCGCGTGGTGGGATCTTCCGGCGGGGCCAGCCAACAGCATTGCGGATGTGCCGGGCGTCACCGTCGGGCATCTGACCCACCGCGCTCAGACCGCGCGCACGGGCGTCACCGCGATCCTGCCGCATGATGGCGATCTCTTTCGCAATCCGGTTCCGGCCGGCGTCGCGGTGCTCAATGGATTTGGCAAGAGCGCCGGCCTGATGCAGCTTGCAGAGCTCGGCCGCATCGAAACGCCGATCCTTCTCACCAACACATTTGGCGTGGCGGCCTGCACCACGGCTCTGATCCGCCGGGCGATTGCACAAAACCCTGAAATCGGGCGCGGACGCCCAACCGTCAATCCGCTGGTGCTGGAATGCAATGACGGGCGCGTCAGCGACATTCAGGCGCTGGCGGTGACCGAAGCCATGGCGGAAGAGGCTATCTCCGCCGCCCGCACAGATGTTGCGCAGGGCACGGTGGGCGCAGGCACCGGCATGCGCACCTTTGGCTTTGCCGGCGCCATCGGCAGTGCATCGCGCCGTGTCGCGCTGCCGTCCGGCCGCACGCATACACTGGCGGCGCTTGTTCTCTCCAATTTCGGCAGGCCGGGCGATCTGCGGCTTCTGGGGGAACGCATCGAGACGCCGGAGGCCGGGCGCGCCGACCCGCAGGACAAGGGCTCCGTCATCATCGTCTATGCCACGGATGCGCCGCTCGATTCGCGCCAGCTCACCCGCGTGGCGCGGCGGGCGGGTGCAGCGCTTGGACGGCTTGGCAGCTATTGGGGTGACCAGAGCGGCGATGTGGCCATCGCCTTCTCCACCGCCAACCGCCTCGATATCGACAGCGAGGTGGATGCCGTCGAGCGGCTTGCCGAAGCGCGCATCGATCCGTTCCTTCATGCAGCCGTCGAGGCGGCGGAGGAGGCGGTTCTGAACGGGCTCTGGCACGCCAGCCCCGTGAGTGGCTATGACGGGCTCCGGCTTCCTGTGCTGCGCGATCAACTTTTGTCGTGAAGCCTGACTTTCCCTTGTCGTGAGCGGTTACGGGCGATAAGCCGGATGGACGGGAGCCTGCTCCCGGCTTCCGGCCAGCCCTCGCGCCTCTTCCCCCCTGCGCGATAGCCAGCAATGCCAGCCACGGTTATGGAGTCTGCCCGATGCAAGCGCGCCTCTCACGATGCGTTCTGATCCTTTGTCTTTCATCTGCGCCAGCGCTGGCGCAGGAAACTGCCAGCACCATCGCCCCTGATGTGGGAAACCGGGTTCTGGAAGGATATGTCACGCCCACGCTGGCGCGCTTTCGCGAGGCGAGCGGGGCGCTTTCAGCCGCGCTTGGCGATGTTTGCGGCGCGCCGTCGGACAGCGGGCTTGTCGCCGTGCATCAGCGTTTTTCCGAGACGGTTTCTGCCTGGGGGCATGTTTCTGTTCTGCGGTTTGGGCCTCTGGTGGCGGAAAACCGTTTCGAGCGTGTCTTCTTCTGGCCCGATCCGCGCGGCGTGACGCTGCGCCAGGTGCAGGGGCTGCTCGCTTCCGACGAACCACTGCCGCAGGATCTGGCCGCGCAGAGCGTCGCGCTGCAGGGCCTGCCGGCGCTCGACTATGTGCTCTTTGGCACGGGCGGCGACAAGCTGGCAGGCGATGCCAGGCGCTGCGCCTATGCGCAGGCAGTGGCGTACAATGTGGCCGATATCGCCGGGGCGCTGGAGAATGGCTGGGCCGAGGGTACGGCCTTTCGGGCCTCGTTCACCGCGCCTGCGGCGGATCGCGACCCCTATCGCTCAAGCGCCGAAGTGGCGGGCGAAGTGGTGAAGGCGGCGGGCACGGCAATCGAATTCGCGCGCAATGCGGAGCTTCTGCCCGCCCTTGGAAAGAGCGTGGAGAAGGCGCGTGGCAAGCGCGCGCCCTTCTGGCGCAGCGGAGAGACCTTCGCCTTCACCGCCGCCCAGATCGAGGGCGTGCAGCAACTGATCACGGCGGCGGGCTTTGTCGACGGCCCCTCGGATCTGGTGAATGGCTATGGCGAGAGCATGAATTTCGACCTGGCGCATGCGCGCGACGCACTGGAGGCGGTGGCGGGTGCGCCTGAAGCGGCATTCGCCGGGGAAGAGGATCGTGGCCGCATCAGCTATGCGGCCATCGCCATGGAGGGCGCGAAGCACACGCTCAATGGCGAACTCGCAGGGGCTCTGGGGCTGGTGATGGGGTTCAATGCGCTCGATGGAGATTGACCGCCGGACATTTCTCGCGCTCGCCGGCGCTGCTGCGGCCTTCAGGCCGGCGCTTGCCAGCGCTGCTAATGAAGCGCTGTTCCTTGGCGCGCGCCTCAATGGGGGTGCGTTCGAGGCGGCGGTGATCGACGCTTCCGGCCGTGACCGGCTGGTGCTGCCGCTGGAGGCGCGCGGACATTCCTTCGCCATCGATGCGCCGCGCCGCCGCGCCGTTGCGTTTGCGCGGTCGCCGGGGCGTTTCGCGGTGGCCTTCTCTGTCGATGGAACGGGCGAGCCCATCGCATTCGCCCCGCCGCCGGACCGCCATTTCTACGGGCATGGCGTCTTCACCCCGGATGGCCGGCTGCTTCTCGCCACGGAAAACGATTATGACGGCGAGCGTGGCGTCACCGGGCTTTACGATGCGAGCGCCGGATTTCACCGCATCGGCGAGTTCGAGACTGGCGGCATCGGTCCGCATGAGGTGATTTTGCTGGCAGACGGCAGGACGCTGTGCGTTGCCAATGGCGGCATTCTCACCCATCCCGACTATGAGCGGGTGAAGCTGAACCTTGCCACGATGAAGCCGAGCCTTTCCTATGTGGATCTGGAGACGGGCGATCTTCTCGAGCAGGCGGAACTTGCGCCGGAACTCCACAAGCTTTCGATCCGCCATATGACGCTCGACCGGTTCGGCGCGGTCTGGTTCGGCGCGCAGTATCAGGGCGAGGACGATGCGCGCCCGCCGCTCGTCGGGCGGCATCGCCGGGGGCACGCGATTGAGCTCTTTCCAGGTCCCGAAGAAACCCTGAAGAAGCTCGACAATTATGTCGGTTCGGTCGCCATCGATGCATCCGGCGAGATCGTCGCCACATCGTCGCCGCGCGGCGGGCTATCGGTGTTCTGGGATGCCGAAACCGGGCGATGCCTCGGCGAACGCCTGCTCAAGGATGGCTGCGGTCTCGCGCCACTCTCGGGGCACCGTCTGCTTGGCACCAGCGGCCGTGGCGCAATCGTGCGGACAGGCCCTGACGTGGCGCTCGAAAGCGTTCGCGAGCCGCAGGCCGACGCGCCCGCCTGGGACAATCATCTCCGCCGAATCTAAGCACCGCGCTCAATCCGTGCGGGCGGTTTTTTCGGCTTGCCGTTCTTTGGAGGGATGCTTATCTTCGCCTCGTTCTCAGGGCGGGGTGAAATTCCCCACCGGCGGTAAGCGGCACTGGCCGCAAGCCCGCGAGCGCTTTCCCATGACACTCGGGAAGGGTCAGCAGACCAGGTGAGACTCCTGGGCCGACGGTTAGAGTCCGGATGGAAGAGAACGCGCGATGTTTCGCTTGCCGTTTGGTCGGCTGCGCTGCGTCGCACGTGATCGCCTTGGGTGACGTGTCTGTTGCAAAGGAGATCACGATGACACACACCCGCTATGCATTCATCAAGGCCAATTGGCACGCCGACATTGTCGACAGGGCGCTGGAAGGCTTTTGCGAACTGATTCCCGCCGAACAGGTGGATGTGTTCGATGTGCCGGGCGCATTCGAAATGCCGCTCGTGGCGCGCGACCTTGCATCCTCAGGCCGTTATGCGGCGGTGGCCGCAGCCGCCTTCGTGGTGGATGGCGGTATTTACCGGCATGATTTCGTCGCGCAGGCCGTCGTGGACGGCTTGATGCGCGCCGGCATGGACACCGGCGTGCCGGTTCTGTCCGTGTCGCTGACACCGCACCACTATCAGCCGACCGAGCATCACACGGCGATCTATCGCGAGCATTTCATTGAAAAGGGTCGTGAAGCCGCGCAGGCCGCTCTTATGATCGGCAAGACCCGGGCCGCACTGGCAGCCTGAGCCTGAATAAAAAAGAGGGGCGATCAGATCGCCCCTCAGAATTCGAAAAACTTTTATAAATCAATCGATTATTCTTTCCGCCTGAATCAATCTCAGAGCTTCAGCGCTGATTGTGCGCCGCTGCCAGGGCCTCGGCAAAGGCCTGTTCAAAGACATCCATTTCGTTCTCCGGTCCGACACTGACGCGAATGCAGCGATCAAGGCCCGGGGTTGCCGGTTTGCGCACGAACACATCGCGGTCGAGCAGGCCCTGCATGACCGCCTCGGCAATGGCCTTGCCGCCGCAGTCGACGGCCACGAAATTGGTGGCGGAGGGAACGCTCGCCAGCCCGTTGGCTGCCGCAATCGCTGCAATCCGGTCGCGGCTCGCGCTGATCTTCTTGAGCGTTTCCTGAAAATAGGCCTTGTCCTGAAGTGCGGCCAGACTGGCGGCCTGCGTGATGCCCGGCATGCCGAAATGATTGCGGATCTTGTCGAAGGCGCGGATGGTCTGCGCTTCGCCAATGGCGTAACCGCAGCGCATGCCGGCCAGCGCATAGGCCTTGGAGAAGGTACGCATGCGCAGCACATTGGGCCGGTCGGGCTCAAAGCGGGGCAGGGCGCTCGCCGGTGCGGTCTCGCCATAGGCTTCGTCCAGAATGAGCATGCTGGTTTCGGGCAGCGATTCGATGAAGCGCTGAACCTCGTCGGCCTCCCACCAAGTGCCCATCGGATTGTCGGGATTGGCGAAATAGACCAGCGGGGCCTTTTCGGCAAAGGCCGCGTCCCGCAGGCCTTCCAGATCCTCGTGATCTCCCGAATAGGGAACCGGCACGAGACGACCGCCAAAGCCGACCACATGATAGTTGAATGTCGGATAGCCGCCGAGCGAGGTGACGACAGGCGTTCCCGGCTCAATATAAAGACGGGCAATCAGGCCAAGAAGCCCGTCAATGCCTTCACCGACGACGATGTTCTCCGGCTTTACGCCGTGTTCCTGCGCCAGCGCCGCCCGCAGATCGCTGCTTTCGGGGTCGCCATACTTCCACACGTGATGCGCTGCGTTCTCCATGGCTTCGATCGCCTTCGGGGACGGACCAAAACCATTCTCATTGGCGCCGAGACGTGCACGAAAAGGCCGTCCGGCCGCGCGCTCCTGGGTTTCAGGGCCGACAAACGGAACGGTGGAGGGGAGGGAATCTGCAAGCGGCGTAAGCGGTGGGCGTATTGTCATGGGGCGGTATGTGTCTGCTCTCTTGGTCTTGTCGAATGCAGAGACCCTACAGCATGCCCGTCACAAGAGAAAACGCTTTCGCAGCCCTTCAATTGTACCAGAAATGAAAAAGGCCCGGCAAATGCCGGGCCTTTCCCAAAACACCGTAACTTCTGATTAGAAGTTGCGCTGGAAGCGAACGAAACCGCTCCAGTGATCGTCCGGCAGACCAGAAGCGGTCGGCGCGTCGATGTTGGTGTAGTTGACTGCGAGCTTCGCGTCGAAGTTCTCAACAATCTCGTAATCCACGGTCAGACCGGCGTTGATGACGTCAACGTCGCCGCCCCAAGCCAGAGCCGGAAGGTCATGACCAACCTTGTCGTAGTACTGTGCACCGAGCGAAGCTTTCAGCTTCGGGGTGAACTTGTAGCCAACGAGGCCGCCGATGGACCACTGCGAACCAAAGCGAGCAATGGACGGCTGGCCGTAACCGGACAGATCGAACGGATCGGTCGAGTAGAAGTTGATGCCGCTTTCGTAGATCGCCATTGCCTGTGCGAACACGCGCTCGGTCAGGTCAGCCTTGACGATTGCCTTAAGAGCGAACTCTTCTGCAGTTGCGTCGTAAGCAGCGTAGAAGTCTGCAGTGCCCCAACCCTGAGCAACGCCAACCTTACCGACGAAGTTCGGCGTGTAGTCGTAGTTGCTGTCAGCTTCTTCGAGAGCGAGCGTAGCGGTGAAGCCGTTGCCTGCTGCGAAGGTGTAGTTGATGAAGTGAACGCGATCACCACCGCCATTGTCGAACTCACCCGAGATGGATGCGTCGTACAGCGTGTCGGAAAGACCCATGGAGAGGCCGCCGAGCGAGATGATTGCCTGCTGCAGGCCAACGGTCGAGTTAACGCCGAGCGAGTAGGCGTCACCGTCGTTCAGGCCGGGAATGATTGCCGGGCCAGATGCGCCACCAGGCAGCGTAGCATTGCCGGACGTGGCGCGCAGCTTGATGAAGCCGCCGAGCGTGCCGTATTCGGTCTCGGAGCGGGCGTCGATGTTGAGCTCACCGCGAGCATACTTGCGCCAGCCGTCGTCGTTCTCGTCCCAGTTGATCTGGTAACGGACCATGCCGCCGATCTTCAGGCAGGTTTCGGTGCCCGGGATGTAGAAGAAGCCTGCGCCGTAGACGTCGCAAACGCGAACGTATTCCATCGGCTCCGGCTCGGGAACGATGATCGGGTCGGCTGCTTTTGCGCCGGTGGCAGCAGCTGCGAGAGCTGCGGAGCCGATGAGAAGGCTCTTGAGTTTCATGTTCTGACCTCCAGTCAAAGTTCTAAATGCGGGTCTGGGTATTTTTGCTGAAGGACAGCGTTCCCTGCCCCATCCCCAAGAATTGAAAAGTTCACGCTCTCGCGTCCCCTTTCCGAGCCTGACATTACTCATGGGGCCGCCGGGTTCAACCGCGATTACGCGGCAAGGCCCCCTGGCGACCTTCTATCCGGAATGGCTGTTGCACAAATGACACGATCTGAGCCGCCGGGTAAGCCTTTCTTAACACTTGGAGCCCGGATGAGCCCATAAGCGGAGGGTGTAGTAGGCCAATTCTACTGTGTTTCGGAGACGAATCGTGGGGAATCGCGAATGAAATGCCGGACGGAAGCCAGGCTTGATTCTCTGACGACTCTTCGCGGAACTGGCGTCGTCAGCGCTGTCCGCTGACGACGATGTGGAATTTCTCTATAATAAAGCATGGAAATTCGAATGCCGTATTGATTGTCGGTCCGGTTTTCTTTATCCAGCGTCTCGCCGGAGAGGTGGCCGAGTGGTCGAAGGCGCTCCCCTGCTAAGGGAGTAGACCCCAAAAGGGTCTCGTGGGTTCGAATCCCATCCTCTCCGCCATTTTCCCTTAGCTTTGACAATCCACCCAGCAGTTCAGACAAGCCGCACTTCGCGGTGATGGCCACCGACGCAGGTCGGATCCCGCCTGGATTCCCTTGTTCTCGGGCATTTTTGCTTCCACCGGTCTCATGATTCTGACTGGAGGTCAGAACATGAAACTCAAGAGCGTTCTCATCGGCTCCGCAGCTCTCGTAGCTGCTGCCACCGGCGCCAAGGCTGCCGATCCGCTTTTCGTTGCCGAGCCGGAGCCGATGGAATACGTCCGGGTCTGCGACGTCTATGGTGCCGGCTTCTTCTATATTCCGGGCACCGAAACCTGCCTGAAGATCGGCGGCTATGCGCGCTATCAGATCGACTGGTCGGATGCCGATGATTCCAAGCGTTCCCTCATGGGCGGGGATGTCTATGACGAGGTCTGGGAAACTTGGGGAGCCGGACGCAGCGATAAAGCTGGCGGCTGGCGCAAGCTCGCTCGGGCCAACCTGACAATCGACGCCCGTTCGGAAACCGAGTTCGGTACGCTGGGCAGCTTTATCGAGCTGCGGGCTGACGCCTATTCAGGTGTTTCTCGCCTCGGCGCGCCGAGCGGAAGTGGTCCATTCTCTGTCAATGGTGCAACGCGCGGCGCATATCTGAATCAGGCCTACATCACGCTTGGCGGGTTCTTCCTGGGCTACAAGAGCACGATCTTTGATCAGGGGCTCGGCGGCGAGTTCGATGCTGGCGGCTTTGATTCTTCGGTTCACACGCTGGGTTACACCTTCGTGCCGGGCAACGGCGTGTCGGTTTCGCTGGCGCTGGAAGAGAACGACTACAATTACGACTACACGCCCAATGTGGTCGGCAAGGTGGGTGTCTCGCAGGGCTGGGGGTCGTTCGACGCATTCGCAGCCTATGACGCAACGGCCAAGGAATGGGGCCTCAAGGGCTTTGCCCAGTTCAAGGCGACCAATCAGCTGAGCGTCGAGCTGCTGGCCACCTACTTCTCGGATCCGAGCCTCTACAGCAATGGCTATGACTACTCGGCCGGTGGTTACCTGAAATATGCTGCAACGCAGAAACTCTCGGTCGGTCTCGGCGGTCAGTACTTTGCTGACAAACATGGCTCCAAAGCCGACGACTGGGCTATTGGCGGTGTCATCGACTACGAGCTGGTCGAGAATCTCGATACCAAGATCGCCGTGAACTACAAGGATGGCGACAGCTACAAGGACGGCGCGATGAGCGGTTTCTTCCGCATCACGCGAAGCTTCTAACGAAGCAGCAGTGCATACCGGGATCTGGCGAGACTTCGCCGGGTCCCGGCCTTGGAGATATCGTTGTTGGCGGGCGCTTCGATCAATTGAGAGTGCTTTTGGTGACAGGGGTTGGCGACATCTTCGTGCAGGCTCTCCCATGGGTGGGTTTGCCAGTTCCGTTCAACAGGGCCGCTTAAAAATACAGACGAATGCCGCGGGGGCTCAGCGGGGCGGACGGATCAATAAGAATAAGCGTGTGTTCTTTGGACCATCAGTTAGTGGTGATGGTATCTCCGACAATCGGAGGTTGTGTACATGGGGAACTGGTACAAACTCGCTCCGTTGAGTTTCTTCGGAGGTCAGGACAAGGTTGAAATAAACGCCCTGAATTGCGTCCGGGACGCTCTCTGACATGGGGAGCGTCAATCGTCTGGAAGAGGCATGGGGTGTTTCAGGAGAGGGCTACTCTGTCACTTTCGACAGTGAGCGGCTCCGGCTTGTCTCTGAATTCAGCCTGAAGGAGCTCTTTGCAAAGTATGGCGACATACTTTGGGAGCCTGGCTCGCACAAATACAATGTCACCTTCTTTATCGGGGAGCTGGATGAGCTCCTGATGGGGAAGCGCTTCAGCACATTCGGGCAGGATGCCCTTGATGCGTTGATCGGGAAATTGCGCGCTCGCGGAAACAGCAATGCGACCATCAATCGAAAGATGGCCGCGCTGAGCAAGCTTCTGCGGAAAGCGCATAAAATGGGTGACATTCACAGCCTGCCCGAATTTCGACGTCAGAAAGAGCGCTCCGGACGCATCCGCTTTCTCTCGTGGAGCGAGGAGGAGATGCTTTTCGCCGCCATTCGACGCCGCAGCGAAGATGCGTGGCGGCTTTCTGTCTTTCTGGTGGATACGGGGTGCAGGCTGGGCGAAGCCATCGGGCTCACCTGGAACGACGTGCAGGGCGGACGGGCGAGCTTCTGGATCACGAAATCCGCGCGTGCGCGCTCCGTGCCGCTGACGGCGCGTGCACAAAACGCTGCGGGTGTGCGTAAAGAGGGGCGGGAAGGGCCATTCGCCATGCTGCGGCAGACCCAGTTTCGCACGATCTGGAACGAAGCCAAGGCAGAGGTGGGGCTCTCACAGGATACGCAGGTCGTGCCGCATGTTCTGCGCCACACATGTGCGTCACGTCTCGTGCAGGGCGGTATTGATCTGCGCCGGGTGCAGATGTGGCTTGGCCATTTTCTCTCGTGGAGCGAGGAGGAGATGCTTTTCGCCGCCATTCGACGCCGCAGCGAAGATGCGTGGCGGCTTTCTGTCTTTCTGGTGGATACGGGGTGCAGGCTGGGCGAAGCCATCGGGCTCACCTGGAACGACGTGCAGGGCGGACGGGCGAGCTTCTGGATCACGAAATCCGCGCGTGCGCGCTCCGTGCCGCTGACGGCGCGTGCACAAAACGCTGCGGGTGTGCGTAAAGAGGGGCGGGAAGGGCCATTCGCCATGCTGCGGCAGACCCAGTTTCGCACGATCTGGAACGAAGCCAAGGCAGAGGTGGGGCTCTCACAGGATACGCAGGTCGTGCCGCATGTTCTGCGCCACACATGTGCGTCACGTCTCGTGCAGGGCGGTATTGATCTGCGCCGGGTGCAGATGTGGCTTGGCCACCAGACGCTGACAATGACCATGCGCTATGCGCATCTGGCGACCGGCGATCTCGACCCCTGCGTCGACGTGCTGGAACGATGCTCCTGCGGAAAGATCACGACTGCCAGCTAGGCGGAACGTTGGTCTGAAAGGGGCAGCCCGGACGCTGCTTCTTTATCCGGAGTGTCGCGACGTTTTCTCGGCCTTATCGACAAAGGCTGCGATGATTTCCGGCAAATCGCCGGTTTCAAGCAGTGGTGCGTGTCCCTGTCCGGGAACGACAATGGACTGCATGTCAGGATGGCGGCTTTCCATCTCGTCCAGTGTCTTCATGGAAAGAAGACGCGAATTCTCGCCGCGCACCGCAAGAAGCGGAATACCGGTCAGGCCGGAAAAGAGCGGCCATAGCTCTGGAAGCGGGCGATCCAAGTCTATCTCTTTGAGCGGCTTGACGAGTTTTGGATCGAAATCCGCCAGAAGACGCCCGTTATCCTGCCGATAGAGCGCGCCGGTAAAGCGCTCCCAGTCTTCATCCGAAAGGGCGGAAAAAGCATCGCCATGGATGGTTTTCTGGATCTTGATCGCTTCTGCAAGTGTGGCCGGTTTGGGGGCGCGTTGCAGATGGGAGCGGATCTGGACAAGCCCGTCTCCTTCCACCACCGGGCCGATATCGTTGAGAACAACTGCCTTCAAAAGGGCGGGCCGTGAGGCGCTAAGCGCCATGATGATCAATCCGCCACGCGAGGTGCCGATGAAGGCCGCGTGTTCGACGCCCAGAACGGCAAGGCCGGTGGTGATATCGGCGGCCTCAATGGCCACGTCATAATGACGCCAGTCCGGGTCGCGGTCGGACAGGCCGCGTCCGCGATAGTCGAAGACGATGACCTTGCGCGGTTTCGGGGCATCGGTCGCGAGGAAAAGGGCGAGCGGGTGGAAGTCCCGCGCATTGCGTGTCAGTCCGGGAAGGCAAACCACGGGCAAACCGGGATTGTCCTCACCATAAACGCGTGCGTGAAGTTTCAGGCCATCCTGCGCCGTGTAGTAGACATCGCGAAAATCTTCTTCCGACACAGCTTCCCTCGAATGTCGCCTGTCTGTCGTTTTATCAGACGGCTTGGCGCGTCGATCCGATCTGGATCAGCCGCCGACCGTCAGGTCCTTTTCGATGTCGAACCGGCCGGTCAACTGCATCTTGTAGATCTGCAGATTCTCCATCACCCGTTGAACATAGTTGCGCGTTTCCGAATAGGGAATGCGTTCGATCCAGTCGACGATCTCCTCCACCGATTTTCCGCGTGGGTCGCCATAGCGTCCCATCCATTCCGTGGCGCGGCTCGGGCCGGCATTGTAGCCGGCGAAGGTGAGGATGTAGGAGCCGTTAAAGCGCGCGAGCTGTTCTTCCAGATAGGCTGCGCCAAGCGTCACATTGTAGGTGGGGTCTGCCGTCAGGCGGGCTCGGGAATAGGGCAGGCCGCTCTTGCGCGCCATTTCCTGTGCCGTCGCAGGCATGAGCTGCAGGAGGCCGCGCGCTCCGGCGGGCGAGACGGCGGCGGCGTTGAACTCGGTTTCCTGCCGGGCAATGGCGTAGGCCAGGGCCTGCCGGGCAGACGGGATGGAGGCGGCGTCCGGGATTGCGCCGACCGGATGGGCAAGTGCGCCGATGTCCAGTCCGCGCCCGGCTGCGATCTTGCCGACGCGCAGCGCCGTTGTGTAATCGCCTCGGTTTGCCGCCATATTGGCCAGAAGCGCCAGCTCGCCCGGACTGTCGAGCTGTTGTGCGAGTTTCCGGTAAAGGCTGCCGGCGCGCCACGCATGGCTTGTCTGTTCCAGGCTCTTGATTGCTCGCACCATCTCGCGGGCAAAAAAGTGCCGCCGGTCATCGTCCCGGGGGGCAGGCGCATCGGCGGCAAGCTTTGATTGCCCCAGCCGGGCCGTCGCCAGCTGCCCGTAGAAGGTCGCGCCGAAGCGCGCTGCCTCTTTATAATGGGCGTCCGCATCGCCGGGGCCGCCGGCCTCTGCCGCGCGGCCGAGCCAGTAATGCGCTCTGGCGTTGGAAATCGGCCCTTCGGCGATCCCGGCGATCCGCGCGAAATGCTCTGCCGCCTTTTCAGGCCTGTCGAGCATGCGCAGTGCATACCAGCCGGCATGGAACTCCGCATCGGCTGCCCGCGAAGGGCTTTCGGCGGCATGGTTCGCCGCGACCTTATAGGCCGTTTCCGCGTCATCGATATCCAGAAGCTCGCGGGAGAGGACGCGTCGTTCCACCCACCATTCATCCGGGTCGATCAGGCTTTGCGCATCCTGCGGCGCGGTCAACATGACCTTTGCAGCCTCGTCGAACCGGCCGCTGCGGCGCAAATAACGGGTTTTGGCGAAAAGATATCCGGCGCTCTGCTGCGCCTCGGGCACGGCGTCGAGCAGCTCTTCCGCATTTTTCTCGCCGCGAATGACCGCCGCCCATGCCCTGGTCAGTTCCACACCGCCGGCGCGTTCTGCGACGCGTTCGGCGGAGCGTATGCGCGCATTATAAAGCATCTGCTCCATCCTCACCCGGTGGTCGGCGGTTGAAAGCAGGGTGTCGAACTCTTTCATGAACGCGGTTTCGCGCGCCGCATCGAGTTTTGCCTCGCGCCAGAATGTGGATACCAGCGCACGCGCCTTGTCTTCCTGCGATAGCGCCAGATGCGCGCGGGCAAGCGCCACCATTCCCTCAAAGGTTCGGGGCGGCATGTCTCCAAGCAGGGCGACGACCACATTGGGGCGCTGATTCTCGCGATAAAGCGCCCGCTCGCTGTGATCGCGCAGGGTGAGCATGCCGGGCCAGCCCGCGAGATCGCCGGCAGTCTTGGCAATTTCGGCGCTGGACAGCGTGTCGCTGGCGGAAAGAACCAAAGACCAGCTCAGAATGCGGCGCTCCAGTCCGTCTTCCGTCATGCGGTTGCGCAGGGTGCGCGCCGTTTCGGGATCTCCGGTCGAGATTGCATCCAGTCCCGCGATCATGGCGCGCATGTCGGTCGACTGGCCGGTTTCGCCGTCCACGACATTGGGGCGCACGGTTGCACGGGTCAGCGCGTCAAACACGGCGCTGGGCGCAGTTGCTGCATCGGGGCGCGCAAAGGGAATGGGCGCCATTTCGGGCAAAGACTGGGCCTGCACGATTGTCGAAACGGAGAGGAGAAGCAGCGGGACAAGCGCGGCTGATGTCTTCATGCAAAAAGCACCCGAACAGGTCGACCAGAGGTCCGACGATAATGAACCAGCGTGGACGCTGTTTTTTCCGGCGAGACGGGCCCGACCCCGTCCTGCTGAAGCAAACATGCCACTCAGGTCGGATTCTTGCGGGCAAGAGATGGCAAGACTATGGTGCGCCGCGACATCTTCGGCTAGAAGCATCCGTCGGCGGTTCTGGCCGTCATAATTGCATCCAATCTCATTCAGGAGTTCGACATTATGTTCAGGGGGTCTCTCACAGCGCTTGTGACACCGTTTGCCAAAGATGGCAGCCTGGACAAAAAAGCGTTTCGCGAACTCGTTGAATGGCAGATTGCCGAAGGCACGACGGGCCTTGTTCCGGTCGGCACCACGGGCGAAACGCCCACGCTGACGCATGAAGAGCATCGCGAAGTGGTCCAGATCTGCGTCGAGACGGCTGCCGGTCGCGTTCCGGTGATCGCAGGCGCAGGGTCCAATTCCACCCGCGAAGCCGTTGCGCTGGCCAAGTTCGCCGAAGAGGTGAAGGCCGACGCGGCACTGGTGGTCACGCCGTATTACAACAAGCCGACGCAGAACGGTCTCTATGAGCATTTTGCGACGGTGGCGCGTTCGACGAGCCTGCCGATCATCATCTACAACATTCCGCCGCGTTCGGTGATCGACATGTCGCCCGAGACCATGGGCCGGCTGGCGAAGGACTTTGCCAATATTGTCGGTGTGAAGGACGCAACGGCAAAGGTGGACCGCGTTTCAGAGCAGCGTCTCACCTGCGGCAAGGACTTCATCCAGCTCTCCGGCGAAGATGCGTCGGCTCTGGGCTTCAACGCGCATGGCGGCGTCGGCTGCATTTCGGTGACGGCCAATGTTGCGCCGCGCCTGTGCGCGAAGTTCCAGGCGGCAACGCTTGCCAATGACAAGGAAAAGGCCCTTGAGCTGCAGGACCGGCTGATGCCGCTGCACAAGGCGATCTTCATCGAGCCGGGCTTGTGCGGTGCGAAATATGCGCTGTCGCGTCTCGGCAAGACCGAAAACCGGGTCCGCCTGCCGCTCGTGCCGATCGAGGCTTCCACCGCGGCGGCCATCGACGCAGCCATGCAGCACGCAGGCCTGCTGAAGTAGAGCATTTTGCAGCCGGGCAAATACGCCCGGCGTCGCACAAATGCGGTGAAACAAACGGGCATTCTTCTGCCCGCTGGAAGGCGGAAGCGCTCATGAGCGCTTCCGGCGCATTTGGGACACATGGCGAAAGACAAGAATCCGAACGTTCAGACGATTGCCGAAAACCGCAAGGCGCGCTTCTCCTATGAAGTGCTGGACACGCTGGAAGCCGGCATTGTTCTGACGGGCACCGAAGTGAAGTCGCTGCGCGAAGGGCATGCGAACATCCAGGAAGCCTATGCCTCGATAGAGGACGGCGAATGCTGGCTGATCAACTCGTATATCCAGGAATATTCCGCCGGCAACCGGTTCAACCATGAGCCGCGGCGCAAGCGCAAACTGCTGATCTCCAAGCGGGAACTCTCAAGGTTCGCCCAGTCAATCGAGCGGGAGGGCATGACCCTCGTGCCTCTCAAGCTCTATTTCAACGAGCGCGGGCTGGCCAAGCTCCAGGTCGCCGTGGCGCGCGGCAAGAAGCTGCACGACAAGCGCGAGACCGCCAAGAAGCGCGACTGGAACCGTGAAAAGGCAAGGCTCCTGAAGCAGAGCGGTTGATCCGCATACTGCCGCAGAAGCGTTTCGCCATCAGAATCTAATTATCGAGAAATTCGCGTATATCGCGGAAAACGCTGACGAACATGTCTTCGGTCAGGCGACCGGTGTTCGTGTTGTAGCGCGAGCAGTGATAGCTCGAGAATATGGAAAAGCCGGCGACTTCCTGGCGCGCGCCATGCGCGAACTTGTGTGCCGCGACGCGGCCGCCAAGGGCGCGCACGGTTGACTGATGCGCGATCACGCCGAGCGTCAGAATGGCCTTCATGTTTTTGAAGCGCTTCATCGTGGGGGCGAAAAAGTGTTCGCGGCAGGTGTTTATTTCCGAACCCACGGGCTTGTTTTCCGGCGGCACGCAGCGCACGGCATTAACGATTGCCGCATCAATGAGAGTGAGGCTGTCGTCTGGGCGCGCCTCATACTCTCCTTCGGCGAAGCCAAAGCGTTTCAGCGTGCTGTAGAGAAGATCGCCGGCGTAATCGCCGGTGAAGGGGCGTCCGGATTTGTTCGCGCCGCGCAGGCCCGGTGCGAGGCCGACAATCAGAAGCGAGACATTGTCGTCACCGCCTTTGGGAAGAAAGGTCGGGACCGGCGCGTTGTGCCACTCGGGCTCCTTGACGCGCCAGTCTGCGATGAACTGGTGCAGGCGCGGACAAAGCGCGCAATCACGCGGCGGCTCGGTGGCCTGCGCCGGAACAGTGCTCATAGATCGTCGAACGTCTCGTCATCTTCAGGATCAGCCTTGCGGGAAGGCCGCTCGCTTGTCGCACGGCCAACTTCGTCGCGCAATGACGAGAGATCGATGAAATTGTCCGCCTGACGGCGAAGATCGTCAGCGATCATCGGCGGCTGGGACTGGATGGTGGAAACGACGCTGACCTTGCGGCCCTTGCGCTGAAGAGCCTCGACCAGCGTGCGGAAATCACCATCGCCGGAGAAGATCACGTAATGATCGACCACGTCGCACAGCTCGAGCGCATCGATTGCCAGCTCGATGTCCATGTTGCCCTTGATCTTGCGGCGACCTGCGGAGTCGGTGAACTCCTTGGCCGGCTTGGTAACGACCTTGTAGCCATTGTAATCCAGCCAGTCGATCAGCGGGCGAATGGACGAATACTCCTGATCCTCCACCAGAGCGGTGTAGTAGTAGGCGCGCAGCAGGTAGCCGCGTTCCTTGAAGCTGCTCAGGAGCTTGCGGTAATCGATGTCGAACCCTAATGCCCGCGATGTGGCATACAAATTTGCGCCATCAATGAAGAGCGCTATCTTTTCCCGTGGATCGAACATCGTCAAATTTCCTGTTTCAAAAAAGGTTGGCGCACAAAACGAAAGCGTCGCGCCGGAAGGTGCCCAAAAAGCTATCTCTTATGAGGAAATAGCGCTGAACTATGATAGTTCCAACCAATATATAAATTCGTCATAATTACAAGCTGTGGGCTGGCGCGCCGGCTGCCATCACCGCGCCGCAATTGCGTGTTGATCGGAAAGCAAGCGTTGCGTCTCGGCCTTGAATTTTTCGGGCTGGCAGGGTATTGACGCGCTGGATTTCCTTGCAGATTTACGCATGAAAGGGGCACTGAATGGCCCGTGTGACCGTTGAAGACTGTATCGACAAGGTCGATAACCGCTTTGATCTCGTGCTCCTGGCGAGCCACCGCGCCCGCCAGATTTCGCAGGGCGAAGCAATTACCGTGGACCGTGACAACGACAAAAACCCCGTTGTCGCCCTGCGCGAGATCGCTGACGAGACCCTGTCTCCGGGCGACCTCAAAGAAGATCTGATTCACTCGCTGCAGAAGCATGTCGAGGTTGACGAGCCGGAAGCCGATCTCCCGGAGATCAGCGAGCCGTCCGCCGAGGCCGTGGAAGCAAGCGCAGAGCAGCCGGAGGAGGAGATTTCCTTCGACCGCATGAGCGAAGAAGATCTGCTCGCCGGCATCGAAGGCCTCGTGCCGCCGGAAAAAAGCGACGATTTCTGATCGACACGAATGTTCGGCATGGCAATCTCTTCCTTGCCGGAACATTCCTGCCTATCTTAAACATGCGCCGTGCACCTCGCGGCGCATGTTTTGCTTTGCGTAGACAACAATAAGAACAGAGGAAGCCGCCCATGATGCGTCAATACGAGCTTGTCGAGCGTGTTCAACGCTACAAGCCGGACGTCAATGAGGCGCTACTCAACAAGGCCTATGTCTACGCAATGCAGAAGCACGGTCATCAGCGCCGCGCTTCTGGCGATCCCTATTTTTCGCATCCCCTCGAAGTTGCCGCCATCCTGACCGACATGCACCTGGACGAGGCGACCATTGCTGTCGCCCTCCTGCATGACACGATCGAGGATACGAGCGCCACGCGCGCCGAGATCGATGAACTGTTCGGCCCCGATATCGGCAAGCTCGTCGAGGGTTTGACCAAGCTGAAGCGCCTCGATCTCGTTTCCAAGAAGGCGCATCAGGCAGAAAACCTGCGCAAGCTTCTGCTCGCCATTTCCGACGATGTGCGTGTGCTTCTGGTGAAGCTCGCCGACCGTCTGCACAATATGCGCACGCTCGACCACGTGCCGGAGCACAAGCGGCTCCGGATCGCCGAGGAGACGATGGACATCTATGCGCCGCTGGCCGGCCGCATGGGCATGCAGGACATGCGCGAGGAGCTTGAAGAGCTCGCCTTCCGCCACATCAATCCCGAAGCGTTTCGCGCGGTGACGGAGCGGCTGGCGGAGTTCTTCGAGCGCAATCGCGGGGTCATCAAGGCCATTGAAGAGGCGCTGTCACACCTCTTTACCGAACACCAGATCGAGGCGACGGTGAAGAGCCGCCAGAAGAAGCCCTGGTCGGTGTTCCGCAAGATGGAGACGAAGGCGCTTTCCTTCGAGCAGCTGTCGGACATTTTCGGTTTCCGCGTGCTCGTCGATACGGTCGAAGACTGTTACCGGGCGCTGGGCGTCATCCACTCCACTTGGTCTATGGTGCCGGGGCGCTTCAAGGACTACATCTCCACGCCCAAGCAGAATGACTACCGGTCGATCCATACGACGATTGTCGGGCCGTCGCGCCAGCGCGTGGAACTGCAGATCCGCACCTATGACATGCACGGCATTGCCGAATACGGTGTTGCCGCGCATTCGATCTACAAGGATTTCGGCGGCAAGGTGAACGGCGCGGATCACCGCATCTCGCGCGACACCAATGCCTATGCCTGGCTGCGGCGCACCATCGAGGCGCTGTCTGAGGGCGATACGCCGGAAGATTTCCTCGAAAACACCAAGCTGGAGCTGTTCCAGGACCAGGTTTTCTGCTTCACGCCCAAGGGGCGGCTGATTGCGCTGCCGCGCGGGGCAACGCCCATCGACTTTGCCTATGCGGTCCACACCGAGGTGGGCGACACCTGTGTCGGCGCAAAGGTCAATGGCCGGATCATGCCGCTCATGACCGAGCTGAAGAACGGCGACGAAGTGGAGATCATCCGCTCCAAGGCGCAGGTGCCGCCGGCGGCGTGGGAATCGGTCGTTGTCACCGGCAAGGCGCGCGCCGCCATCCGCCGCGCCACGCGAAACGCGATCCGCAAACAGTATTCCGGCCTCGGCGCGCGCATTCTCGAGCGCGCCTTCGAGCGGGCCGAAAAGACCTTTTCGCGCGATGCGCTGAAGCCGGTGCTGCACCGGCTCGGGCGGCAGGATGTGGAGGATGTTCTGGCTGCGGTCGGGCGCGGGGAGCTTTCCTCGCAGGACGTGGTTCGCGCCGTGTTCCCCGACTACAAGGACGAGCGCGTCACGCAGGCCCCCAAGGAGCGCGAGGAGGGCTGGTTCAACCTGCGCAATGCGGCGGGCATGCTGTTCCAGATCCCCGGACGCTCTTCGCGCAAGGCCAAGCGCACCACGCGTGATGCTTCAGGCGAGACCCCGCAGGGCAGCGCCGTGCCGATTCGCGGCGTGACGGGCGATCTGCCGGTCAGCTTCGCGCCTGAAGGGGCGGTGCCGGGCGACCGCATTGTCGGTATTCTTCAGCCCGGTTCCGGCATCACCATCTATCCGATCCAGTCGCCGGCGCTCACCGCGTTCGACGATCAGCCGGAGCGATGGATCGATGTACGCTGGGACATTGACGAGCACATGAAGGAGCGCTTCCCGGTCCGCATGTCCGTCACGGCCATCAACGAGCCCGGCTCTCTGGCCGAGATCGCGCAGGTGGTGGCCTCAAATGACGCCAACATTCACACGCTCGCCATGGAGCGCACCGCGCCCGATTTCACCGAAATGCTGTTCGATCTCGAGGTCTGGGACCTGAAGCATCTCAACCGGCTGATTTCGCAGCTCAAGGAAATCACCAGCGTGAGCGATGCGCACCGCGTGAACGGCTGATCGCACGGGCGGGGCAAGGCATCACAATGTTGCGGCCCGCTGTCCGATGGTGGTGGGGCATGCGCCAATAGGCGGTCGCGCCATCCCGCCTGTCTGCAAAATGGTTAGTTGCGGTGCGGCCGGGGTGAATTGACCCGACCAGCGCTCATGAACAACGTGCCGAATGCGCTGTTTTTGGCAAGATAGGTCTCTGGCGAGACTGGGAGCGGGCGGGGTGATCGCGGTTTTCACCCTGATTGTTCTGCTGTTCTATCCAATGCCCGAGGCCAGTGCACACCCGGCTTCCGAGATAACAATCACAAGCGTGATTGCAGTCGCCGCTGATCATGGGCCTGAGGGCGGTGCTCATGATGACGTGGATGCCTCCGCTCAGGACTGCTGCGCCCTTCACTGCATGCCCATGGGGCAATCTTCTTTCCATGCCATCCGGCCTGAGCGGTTTTCTGCCTGTCTGGCTGCCGAGCCGGCACGGAATATCTGCACCTTTCAGCCTAAACGATTGCTCAAGCCGCCCCGTCAAAACCTCTCCTGAACATTCTCCCCGCGCGATCTGAACGCCTCACGCATCGCCGTGCGTTCGTCCGGGCGCGGGGAGGAACGCTCCTTCTGTTCAAGAGAGGCTGATATGAAAGCTCTACTGCATTTCGACAGTGGCGGGATCAAGCGCGCCGCCCGGCCGTTCCGCTCTGCCCTTTCAAAGCTGCATCTCGTCGCCCGCCGTGCGGAGCTGACGGGCGCATATCCAGACCGGCAAAGCGCCGTGCGCGCAGCGCCGGGCTGGGCGCTGACCGATTACGATCACGAAGCGGTCGTGCCCGTTGCGCTCGACAAGATGAGCCGGGTCATTGACTGGGATTACCCGATCCTCTTCTGGCTCGAACGGGAGCTGCGCGCACGCAATGGCGCGCCCTTGCGCCTGCTGGATGCCGGTGGGCATGTGGGCACCAAGTTCCGCGCATTTCGTGACCTTCTGGATCTCTCACGGGTGCAATGGCAGGTCTATGAACTGCCGGCGATGGTGAAGGCGGGAAGGGAGATGGCGGTTTCCGAAGGTCTGGAGGCACAACTCTCGTTTTGCGATTGCCTTGAGGAAATAGAAGAAGCGGACATCCTGCTTTGCTCGGGGCTGCTGCAATATCTGGATATGCCGTTTCCCGATTTCGTCAAAAGCCTGCCTGCGCGGCCAAGGGTCATCCTTCTCAACAAGGTCGCCTTAAGGGAAGGGCCTTCGGTCTACACGCTGCAGCGTGGCGGGCCGACCTATCTGCCCTACCATATCCGCAACAAGGCCCGCTTTCTGGATGATCTGGAAGCGCTCGGTTATCAGGTCGTCGACAGCTGGCGCATCCAGTATCTGGCGCATCAGGTTGCGAGTCACCCTGAACTCGGCTGGAGTGAAAGCCGCGGCTACATGCTTCAGGACAGGAACATGGCGCGCGTTTCATAACCGCGCGTCATGCGGTCACTGATTGATCGGCGGCGTCAAAATTCTGCCGTTTCAGGCGCTTAGAACAATCGCGTTTCCGGCCATCTCTTCGGAAGCGCAATTGGTCGAGTGGTTGCCCTTGCCCCATCTGTCTCAGCTTGCCTATATCGATGCACAAACCGGTTTGCGGGAACGCGCCGTTAAGGAGGTCGGTTTTATAGGATCGGAGTGCTGGGGGAGAAGCATGTTGGCATTCGGGGGTGCGGTGTAGGCGCGATGTTGTTTCGACGTAGAAAACCTGCCGATTTATGGGAAAAGACGCGAACACTCGTTTGGCCGCGTCGGTCTTTCTGGCGATCCGCACAATATTTCGTAAAGCGGGCCCTTCGGCTCACGGCAACGCCGCATGCCATCGCAGCCGGTGTTGCGGCAGGCGTTTTTGCGTCCTTCACGCCCTTCATGGGCTTTCACTTTTTCATCGCCGCCGGTCTGGCCTGGTGCCTGGGCGGAAACCTTGTCGCCTCGGCCATCGGCACCGCCATTGGAAATCCGCTGACATTCCCGTTCATCTGGGGCGCGACGCTCGAGACCGGGCGCATGATCCTCTACGGCGGCGATATTCCTCAGGGAGCGCCCATCCATCTGGGCAAGATGCTGAGCCATCTCGAATTCTCGCAGCTCTGGGAACCACTCCTGAAGCCCATGTCCATCGGCGCTCTGCCGCTCGGGATCTCCTTCGCTCTGGTCTTCTATTTTCTGACACGCTGGGCGGTTTTCGGGTTTCGTGAGCAGCGCCGCAAACGCCTTGCCGAGCGCGCACGCCGCAGGGCGAACCAGCAGGCCTTTGGTGCAGGGACGGCAACAAGTTCATGATTATCGGTATCGGAAGCGACCTGATCGACATTCGGCGCGTCGCAAAAACGCTCGACCGCTACGGCGAACGGTTCACGCAGCGTGTGTTCACGGAGGTGGAGCGCGCGAAGTCTGACAAGCGCCGCGAGCGTGCTGCCTCCTACGCCAAGCGCTTCGCAGCCAAGGAAGCCTGCTCCAAGGCGTTGGGCACGGGCATTTCGCGCGGCGTCTTCTGGCGCGAAATGGGCGTCGTGAACCTGCCGGGAGGAAAGCCGACCATGGAGCTTTCCGGACGCGCGCGCGAGCACGCCATGAACATGACGCCGCCTGGAATGAAAGTGCTTGTCCATTTGACCATTACCGACGACTTTCCGCTGGCTCAGGCATTCGTGATTATCGAGGCGGTTCCCGACACGGGAAACTGAGGCTGAAAACTGCGCAAGGGAGCGTTGTCGCATTGCCGCCGCCTTTCTGGCGCGATAAGACCGTGCCGAAACAGTCGAACCGAGGAAGTAATGAGCGTGGCTGACAAGACGAAGAAGAAATCGGGCGGGGCAGGCGAGACGGTGAGCGTGATCGTCCAGGCGCTTATTCTGGCGCTGGTTATCCGCACCTTCTTTTTTCAGCCATTCTCCATTCCATCGGGTTCGATGCGTCCGACCCTGCTAGAAGGCGACTATCTGTTCGTCACCAAGTGGGCTTACGGTTATTCACGCCATTCGCTGCCGTTCTCGCCGCCGCTGTTCTCCGGGCGTATCTGGGCGTCCGAGCCCGAGCGCGGCGATGTGGTGGTGTTCAAGTTCCCGCCGAACCCGTCCATCGATTACATCAAGCGTGTGGTTGGCCTGCCGGGCGACAAGATCCAGATGCGCGATGGTGTTCTCTTCATCAATGATGAGCCGGTGCAGCGCGAGAAGCTTGGCCAGATCACCGATCCCGACATCACGGAGATGGACCGCCCGGTCGATGTCTATCGCGAGACCCTGCCAAATGGCGTTTCCTATGAGACGCTGGACCTGACGGAGACCGGCTTGGGCGACAACACGCGTGAGTTCGTGGTTCCCGAAGGCCATTACTTCATGATGGGCGACAACCGCGACAACTCCGCAGACAGCCGTTTCTCGGTCGGTTTCGTGCCGGCTGAAAATCTGGTGGGTCGCGCCAATGTGATCTTCTTCTCCATCGCAGGCGGTGCAAGTCCGCTTGAGCTGTGGCGCTGGCCGTCGGAAGTGCGCCCGTCGCGCATTCTCAACTGGGTCGACTGAGCCTTGCCAAAAACCATGGCTGTCAAACGTCTGCGCGGACCCCAGCTCGTCGCTGAAGTGTCCCGGCGCACCGGTTTTGCTTACAAGGACGCCGCGCTGGTCGAGGAAGCGATGACGCATTCCAGCGCGCGCGGTCGCGCGGGCGTAGATTATCAGCGTCTCGAATTTCTCGGCGACCGGGTTCTCGGGCTGGCCGTTGCCGAACTGCTCTTCGAGAGCTTTCCCAAAGCGCCGGAAGGCGAACTCTCGGTGCGGCTCAATGCGCTGGTGAATGCCGAGACGCTGGCCGAAGTCGCCGACGAACTGGATATCAGCCCGCTGATCCATATGGGCAGCGACCTGCGTGGCGCTGCGACACGCAAACAGATCAATCTGCGCGCCGATGTGATGGAAGCGCTGATCGCGGTCGTCTTCCTGGAAGCGGGGATCGACGCGGCCCGCACATTCGTTCGCACCCATTGGGGAGCGCGCGCGCGGGCCAAGGGCGCTGACCGACGCGATCCCAAGACAGCGCTGCAGGAATGGGCGCATCAGGTTGCTGGCGTCACGCCAGCCTATAGTGTTGACGATCGGCAGGGACCGGATCACGATCCGGTCTTCTCGGTCGCCGTAAAGATCAAGGGCTATGACCCCGCATTCGGCAAGGGACGCTCCAAGCGCGAAGCCGAGCAGGCGGCGGCCACGACCATGCTGGAGCGCGAAGGCGTCTGGCATAGAAACGAGAACGTATCATGAGTGAAGACATATCGATTGACAGCCCGCAGGATGAAACCCGCTCCGGCTTCGTGGCGCTGATCGGCGCGCCGAATGCCGGCAAATCGACGCTGCTCAATCAGCTCGTGGGCGCAAAAGTGTCCATCGTCACCCATAAGGTGCAGACAACCCGCGCCATCGTGCGCGGCATCGCCACCCATGAGAATGCGCAGATCGTGTTCATCGACACGCCGGGCATCTTCAACCCGCGCCGCACGCTCGACCGCGCCATGGTCACCACCGCCTGGGGTGGGGCCAAGGACGCCGATGTGGTGGCGTTCCTCATTGATGCCGAACGCGGCATCAAGGGAGATGCGGCAGCCATTCTTGAAAAGCTCAAGGACGTCGCTCAGCCCAAGATCCTCATCCTCAACAAGGTCGACCGCGTGAAGCGCGAAACCCTTCTTGAACTGGCGGCAAAGGCCAATGAGGCGGTGGCGTTCGAGCGCACCTTCATGGTCTCGGCGCTGCAGGGCTCGGGCTGCGATGACCTGCTTTCCTATTTCGCTGAAACGCTGCCGGTCGGTCCCTGGTATTACCCGGAAGACCAGATTTCGGATCTGCCGATGCGCCAGCTCGCTGCCGAGATCACGCGCGAGAAGCTGTTTCTGCGGCTGCATCAGGAAGTGCCTTACGCCATCCATGTGGAGACGGAGAAATGGGAGGAGCGCAAGGACGGGTCCGTGCGCATCGACCAGGTCGTCTATGTGGAGCGCGACAGCCAGAAGAAAATCGTGCTCGGCCACAAGGGCTCGGCCATCCGTGCCGTCGGACAGGCCGCGCGTGAGGAAATCGCCGATATTCTCGAGCAGAAGGTTCATCTCTTCCTGTTCGTGAAGGTGCGCGAAGGCTGGGGCAATGACCCAGAGCGCTATCGCGAGATGGGGCTTGAATTCCCGTCCTGACGGGAGGACAGTGGCCGCATGGAATGGCGCGACGAAGGGATCATTCTGGGCGCCAGAAAGTATGGCGAGACGAGCGTCGTCCTTGAAACGATGACGGCGGCGCATGGCCGTCATCTGGGGTTGGTGAAGGGCGGCCGGTCACGCCGCATGCAGCCACTCCTGCAGCCGGGCAATCGTGTTGATCTCGTCTGGCGCGCCCGGCTCGAAGAGCATCTGGGCGCGTTTCAGGTCGAACCTCTCGAGCTCAACGCCGCGCGATTGCTCGCCTCGGCCGTCGCCATTCACGGCATCCAGCTTTTGGCTGCACATCTGCGGCTCATGCCCGAGCGCGACGCGCATGCCGGGCTCTATGAAACACTCAAGGTCATCACGGCGCATCTGGACGAGCCCGAGATTGCCGGGCCTCTGATGGTGCGGTTCGAGCTGGCGCTTCTGGATGAGTTGGGTTTCGGGCTCGATCTTGGAAAATGCGCGCTAACGGGAAGCCGCGAAGGGCTGGCCTATGTCTCTCCCAAATCCGGACGTGCGGTGACGCAGGAGGCCGGAACGCCGTGGCGCGACAAGCTTTTGCCATTGCCGGATTTTCTGACCACGCGGAACACGGCGGAGACGACGCGCGAAGCGCTCGATGACGCCTATCGGCTGACCGGCTTCTTCTTTCATCGCAATGTATACGAGCCGCGCGGCATGGAAGAGCCCGATGCGCGCGGTGGTTTCCTGCTGGCGCTGGCCCGTAGCGCCGAGCGCGCCACGGACTGATCTTCGCTTATTCTGCCGGGGCGAGGGACGGGCGCGTAACAGCTGCTTCCCGGATCGGCATGTGCACCACGGCAGCGAACAGGCCGAGCAGAACGCCAAGCCACCACACGGGATCGTAGCTGCCGAAAATGTCATAGAGATAGCCGCCGAGCCAGACGCCCAGGAAGGAGCCGACCTGGTGGGAGAAGAATACGATCCCGCCCAGAAGCCCCAGATGGCCCGTGCCGAACATGATCGCCACCAGACCGTTTGTCGGGGGCACGGTGGAGAGCCATAAGAGCCCCATGACGATGGCGAAGATGATGACGCTTGTCGGCGTCTGGGGCAGGAGCAGGAAGGCCGTCACCGCGATGGAGCGCGCGATATAGATCAGCGCGAGGAAGCCCGGCTTTGAATAGCGTTGACCGATATAGCCGGATGCCAGAGAGCCGATAATGTTGAAAAAGCCGATCAGCGCCAGCGCGATTACCGCATAGCGCGCATCAATGCCGATGTCGCCGATATAGGCGGGGAAGTGCGCGGTGATGAAGGCGACCTGAAAACCGCAGACGAAGAAGCCCGCAACCAGCAGAAGAAAACTGCGATGGCCGAAAGCCTCACGCAACGCTTCGCCGATGGTCTGCTTGAATATCTCGGCGCTGTTTCTGGCGGTGGCGGCATTGCCGACGAGCGGGATCGCCAGAAGCGGCACCACCAGCATGGCGATGCTCATATAGACGAGCGTGTCCGACCAGCCGAATGCATCAATCAGCCCCTGACTGATCGGCGCGAAGACGAACATGCCGGCCGAGCCGGCGGCTGTCGCCAGGCCGAAGATCAGGCTGCGCTTGTTGGCAGGCGTGCTGCGCGCGAAGGCGGCAAGAATGATTCCGAAGGAGCCGCCCGCAACGCCGAGCCCCACAAGCACGCCACCGCCGATATGCAGCATGGCTTCGCTGGTGGGCATCGACATCATCAGAAGACCGGCAGCGTAAATCACGGCCGAAAGCGCCAGAACGCGCCAGGTTCCGAACCGGTCCGCTATCGCGCCGAAGATCGGCTGACCGACGCCCCAGAGCAGGTTCTGGATCGCCATGGCGAGGCCGAATGTGGTGCGGTCCCAGCCGGTTTCGGCCAGAAGCGGGAGCTGAAAGAAACCCATCGCCGAACGCGGGCCGAAGTTCAGCGCCGCGATCAGGCATCCGCAGACAACCACCAGCCAGGGAAAAGAGGGCTGGCCGGTATCCCGGCTGGTGCTTTGCTGTGTCATGGGAGTTTTCGCCTTGCGCTTCCAGTGTGGGAGGACGTTTCGGCGTGCAACCTAGCCCAGCAGTGCAACTGTTTTAATCGACAAATTGTGCACGAAAGATCAGTTTTTCTCATAATTTAGCTGGCGTCATGGGAATAAACCGGCGGACAGAAGCGTTGATGTAAAAGAAGCATCAGGACCCGTCCGAAAGACGGGCAGGGGGCATGGACGGCAGACGAAAGGCGATTGTCGGCGAGATACCGGGGCTCCGGCGCTATGCGCGCGCGCTCATGCATGATGCCGATGCCGCCGACGATCTGGTGCAGGACTGTCTGGAGCGCGCTTTTCTGCGGCTCGACAACTGGCAGACCGGCACGTCGCCGCGTCGATGGCTCTTCACGCTGATGCACAATCTTTTCGTGGATGGCGTCCGCGCGCGCAAACGGCGTGGCGAGGTGTCCGATCAGGTGGCGTTCGATGCGCCGGATCTGTCGAGCGCGCCGGAACAGAATGGCGTTCTTGATCTGCGCGACGTGCTCGACGCCCTTCAGGACGTGGCGCCCGAGCGGCGCGCCGCCATTCTGCTGGTCGGCGTGGAGGGCATGAGCTACGCCGAGGCTGCACAGGTTCTGGACATCCCGACGGGAACGCTGATGTCGCGCGTGGCGCGCGGGCGGCAGGAACTGCGTGACGTGCTCGATCTTGCGCGGCGGCGGCGCATTCTCAAGGCGGTGGAATGATGACGCAACGCAGCTTTGATGAGAGAGACATCCACCTTGCGCTCGATGGCGAGTTGCCGGCCGAGGACATGGCTGCCTATGAAGCCTGGCTCATGGCGCGACCCGACATGCGGGCGCTCAGCGCGCGCTATGCTTCCGACCGTGCGCTTCTGCGCGAGACGCTCTCGGGGCTTACCGGTGAGGAGCCGCCGCAGCGATTATCTGATGTGGGGCTGGGAGCCGGTCGACGCAAAAGCCCGGCGCGCCGCCGCAGCATGGTTGCAGCGGCCGCCGCTCTGCTTCTGGCAGCGGGGGCGGCTGGTGGATATTGGGCGGGGCGCACGGGGTTCAATGGTGCTGAAACGCTTGCCACGCTTGAAGTCGTGGGGCAGGCGGTTGCGGCGCATCAGGTCTACGCGTCGGAAAAGCTGCATGTGGTCGAGGTTGGGGCGAGCGATCGCAACCATCTGGTCGGCTGGCTTTCAAACCGCGTGGGCACGCAGCTGGTGGCGCCTGATCTGAGGCCGGAGGGTTTCGACCTCATGGGCGGACGGCTTCTGCCTTCGGGCGACAAGACGGCCGCGCAGTTCATGTATGAAGACCCGGAAGGCGAGCGGGTTTCTCTTTATGTCGCGCACTGCCTTCAGGATGAGAAAACAGGCTTCCGCCTGTTCGAGGAGGAGGGTAGCCGCGCCTTCTACTGGCATGAAAACGGGTTTTCCTACACCGTGGCCGGTGCGATCCCGCAAGCGCAGCTGCTGGAGCTGGCGAATGCCACCTATCGCCAGCTGATCGCCGGCAGGTGATGCCGGGTTGGTTTCCCTGAAGAAAAGGCGTTCCACCCATCCTGTGAACGGGTGGAACGGTTTGGTTCAGCCTTTTGCAAGAGCCTTTGTGGCGCCGCCGGAGGCGGGCTTCTTGCTGTCGACCGGCAGGTAATGCACATCGCGCTGCGGGAAGGGAATGGAAATGCCCTTCTCGTCAAAGGCCTGCTTGGCCGCCTTCGTCATGTCGAGGCGCGTCTGCCACCAGTCGGCGGTCGAGGTCCAGTAGCGCAGCGTGACGGCCACGGCGCTGTCGCCAAGTTCGGACACGTAGGTCACCGGTTCCTGATCTTTCAGAATGCGCTCGTCGGCAGCGGCCAGATCCATCATGGTCTGCTGCGCCAGATCGATGTCGTCGCCATAGCCGATGCCAATCACCAGGTCGTTGCGGCGGCGCGAGTTGCGCGAATAATTGGTGACCGAGGTGTTCCACAGCGAGCTGTTGGGCGCGAGAATGTAGAGGCCGTCGACGGTCTTCATTTCCGTGGCGAAGAGGCCAATGGCCTGGATGGTGCCGGAAATGCCGCTGGCTTCCACGAACTCGCCGGCCCGGAAGGGTTTCAGGACCAGCAGCATGATGCCGGCGGCCACATTCTGGAGCGTGCCCTGAAGCGCAAGGCCAATGGCGATGCTGGCGGCGCCCAGCGCTGCGATGATGCTGGCGGTTTGCACGCCAAACTGGGCGAGTACCGTGACGCCGACGAGAACCAGAACCGCATAGCGGGCGACCTGGGACAGGAAACTGGTGAGCGTGGCGTCGAAGGAGCGGAAATGCTCGAGCGTGCGGCGCACCCATTTCTCGACCATGTTTGCGACGATGAAGCCAGCAATGATGAGAATGATGGCGCCGAGAATCGAGAAGGCGTAGGAAACAGCGAATGTGCTGACCTCCGCCCAGGCCGCCTGGGCAGCGGTCGTGATGGTCTCAGTTTTAAATTCCATTGTGGGGGACGTCTCCGTGCCATTGTGGTCGTTTGCGGCGTGCGAGGGCTGGAAGAAACTTGCCCTCCCTTTGTGTGCGGCGCGCCGTGAGCGGCCGACAGGCGCTCGACTGCGAAAGCCGGCGAACACCCGTGTCTAACAAGCCTTGCATCCGGCTGTAAATCCGGCGTGACAGGGAGGAGAATACAAAGCCGGCTGCTTAGCCCTGCCGGCCAAGCTCGATTTCCGCAAAGCGCGCGAGGAAGGCTTCCTGCGCCAGTCTGGGCGGCTGGGGGGCGATTGCGATGCCTTCCGGTGGCATGCCGCGCGGGCGGCCGAAAAACTTCGCCGCTTCGGGAACCTCAAAACCCGCCAGTTGCGTCGCTTCGTAGAAGGCGGCGATCTGGTCGGCGCGTTTGATGGCCTTTTTCAGCTTTTGCGAGAGGTCGGGCGGAAGCGAGAAGCGCAGATGGATGGCTGTCTGAAGCCGCTTCTCGACGGATTTGTAATCATCGCCCAGCGTTGCCTTGAAGGGCGAGATCATGTCGCCGATCACATATTCGGGAGCATCGTGCAGAAGCGCGGCGAGCGCATGGTCCGGCGTTGCGTCGCCCGAAAGCTGGCTGAAGATCTCTTCCACGAGAAGGGAATGCTGCGCGACGGAATAGGCGTGGTCACCCCTTGTCTGCCCGTTCCAGCGCGCGACACGCGCAAGCCCGTGTGCGATGTCGATGATCTCCACATCGAGAGGCGAGGGATCAAGCAGATCGAGGCGGCGGCCGGAAAGCATCCGCTGCCAGGCGCGCATTCCGGTCTTTGCCGTCGGGGCCGCCATCAGCCCGCATCTCCGTCACTGTCCGGAAAGGTGAACGTCGCCCAGGCCGGAATGGCGAGGGTCACTTCGGTTTCGCCTGCGGTGATCGGGTTGCCGGCGTCCATCGCGTCCTTCACCCGGTCGATCCGGGCGATGGCGAGCGCCTGTTTGCCGGACACGGTTCCAAGCGCGCCCAGCGGCTTGCCGCCGGCCCTGATCTCGGTTCCGGCGGCGGGCAGGTCTGCATCGGCCTGAGCGATCAGAAGCCTGCGGCGCGCGGTGCCGCGATGGTGCATGCGCGAGACGACCTCCTGACCGACATAGCAACCCTTCCTGAGGCCGACGCCGCCATTCTGGTCGAAAAGCACATCATGGGGAAAGGCGTCGCCGAGTTCGTAGTCGCTGCCGCTTTCTGCAACGGCATGGGCGATCCGCAGGCGGTCCAGATCCTCGACGCCGGCATCCTGTGCGGGCGCATCTCCATAGTGCCGATAGACCGTGATGGTCTCTGGGAAACGTCGGTCGATTACGGTTGAATCACTGTATGAAGAACCAGAATCACTTTCCCATGAAACAGAGATAACACTCTGTTCAGGCGAGGAAATCTGAGCCTTGGCGCGCAGCCTGTAGAGCGTGAGGCGCTTGACCAGATCTGCTGCAATATCGGCCCGGCATTCGATGCGGAATGCTTCGTCGCCCGCCCTTGAGATCAGGAAATCGAACAGGATCTTGCCCTGCGGCGTCAAAAGCGCCCCGGGGCGACACTCACCGGAGCCAAGCTTTGCGAGGTCCGTGGTGATCACGTTTTGCAGAAAATGTTCGGCCTCGGGGCCCTCAAGCGTGAAGAGCGCGCGATTGTCGAGATGGCAGGTCGGCATGGCTGATCCGGGGAAGATTCTAGATAGGGCCTGCCCTCTAGCTAGGATGCTTTTGCGCTGGCGACAACCCGGCTTCTTTGTCTGGGGCCGTGCCCAGGGTCCTGACCCTAGCGCCCGGTCTTTTCACGCAACCGCGCCGCCGCTTCGGCGAGCGTTCTCGCGCTTTTCGCGCTCAGCCCGCCATCCTGATAATCACGGCGGATCGCATCTTCGATTTCATCGGCGATGCTGTCGAGGGAGGGGCCTCTGTCGGTCCCTTGAGCACTTCGGTGATCGAACAGATTGATCCAGTGGTCCGTGTCGCGGCCAAAGCGCATCAAGCGATCCAGATAGATTTCCGCACTGCCATCGCGCGACAGAAGGCCAAACAGGCCCGCAGCCAGCGAGAGCGGGCTCATGACCACGTCGCGAAGACCATCGGCCATCAGCTTGACCTGAAAGAGAACCACGCGGCGCACGAGCCGCGTTCGTTGGCCCGAGCTTTTGGAAGTTGCAAAAGCACCGGCTCGAGGCTGCGCCATCCCGTTCATGCGTTCCTCCCTGAAACTCAATTGGATATGGGGGCGCAGTGCCCGATTGCAAGAAATGCGGTCTTCGCTTGCAGTCAGTCTCCGGCGACGAAGAAGGACCAGCGCCCCTCAGGCGTGATGCCCACACGATAGAAGATGTAAGCGCCGAAGCTCTTCATGTCTTCATAGTCGCCGGCCGTGACGAGCGTGAAGAGTTCCACACGTTGCTTCTTGTCGAGCGTTTCCAGCGGCAGGGCGAAGAAATAGGGCCAGACATACATTTCCTGCGGCGTGCCCTGATCGAGATGCACATAACCCGCCTGCAGAACCTCCAGCAGGATTGCGAGAATTTCCTGACCTTCCTCGTCGCCCGATAACTCCAGAAGATGCTCAAGCGGGTCGCCCTCCAGAAGGCCCAGCGAGAGGCGCGTTCCGGTTTCGCTGTTGCCGATCAACGGGCGCAGCTGTTCGAGATCGCCGCTCTTGGTCGCTTCAACGATCAGGCCATGCATGCGGCGCACGGGTTCGGGCAGCTGCTCCAGATCGTACTGAACCTGAGGGATATCCTTGCCGATCTCGGTGTCAGGACGCACCGTGTCGCGCAGGGGGGTGTCCTTCAGGGGCGTCGCACCCTCTGCGTCGCCGGGCGTATCGCTGTTTCCGGCAGGCATGCGGATGGGCGGGGGAAGCGGAACACGCTCCACGCTGCCGGTGTCTGCTTCTTCTTCCGCTGCCGGTGCCTCATGCAGTTCGCTCAGCGCCAGCGCCGGGGTGGCGGCCCCCATGGTCAGCAGCAGCGCTACCGGTCCGGCCAGAAGTCGCCATCCGGGCCCGGCCAGCGACAGCGGGGTTGCAAGGCTCTGAACGTTCAGGAGATGCCGCATCATTATCAGGTCTCAGTTTCCGTAGCGCTGCACGATTTCTTCGGACAGGCGCGAACCTTCTTCCATATACCGGTCAATGGCGGCCAGAGCCTGCGCCGTGCATTTCTCATAGGTGCCGGCGAAGGAGCGGTAGCCATGATTGAAGCTGGCGATCAGCTTTTCGCGGCGATCCGGCGTCGGCGTTTCCGTTTCGAGAAGCGCTTCCATCTTCTCGCGCCATGCTCCGGATTTCTCGCCGCACAGGTTGCGCAGATAATGGACGGAGCCGATCACCTCCGCGAGCTGCAAAAGCGGCTTCTCATAGCTGGCGTCATTGGCCTGCGCGGCAGGTGTCGCCATCACGATCACGGCCAGAAGCCCTGTTCTTACCGATCCTCTACGCATGCCGTGTTGTCACCCAGCGAGCCCCAGACTGTCAAACCCCGTGCTTTTCCAGAGTATGGCACATGGCCTTGAAGAAAGTGGCAAGATTGAGAGCATTCTCCGGGCCATGTTCAAGAGGCGGCCAGGTGTTGCAGTTCTTCAATGATTTCGCGCGTGCTGTCGGTCAGCGGCATGGCGGCGAACGCATCGGCGGAAAACCAGCCGGCTTCGCTTGCATCGTCACCGGCAACCGGTTCACCGGTCATGACCGTGGCGCAGAAGACAGTGAGCCGATAGGTCTTTGCGTCGTCCCCGTTCAGCACGATCTCGCGATAGGGGCTGGCGGTCGTCACGGTCAGTCCGGTTTCTTCCAGAAGTTCGCGGGCCAGCGCCTGTTCGGCGGTTTCGCCCGCCTCCACGCGGCCGCCCGGAAAAGCGAAGTAATCCTTCGCCGGGGCGCGTCCCCGGCGCACCAGAAGAAAGCACCCATTCTCTTGTATCGCGGCCGAGACGGCGCGTATTTCCTTTGGTTTAGTCGGCAAAAGCCTTGCATCCTCTCCGTTCATCGCCAAAAGTCCGGCGCTATATTTATGTTCTGATAAGTTGGGGGAACGCAATCATGCAGGCATTGAGGAGCGGAAAACTTGTCGCCGGTCTGGTGGCTGTGCTGTCGCTTTCGGCGTGCGCAACGCTAAACGAGACCCAGTGCGAAACGGTAAACTGGAGCGATCTGGGGCGCAGCGATGGCGCTGCCGGCCGCAGCACCTCCTACATCCAGCGGCACCGCGAGGCCTGCGTGAAGTACAATCTGCCGGTCGATGAGAACGCCTGGCGTTCGGGCTGGGAAGACGGCATTCGCCGCTACTGCACGCCTGAAAACGGTTTGAGCGTTGGGCGCGAAGGCCGCAGCTATGCCAATTCGTGCCCGGCGCGAATCGCTCCCGGTTTTGAAAACGCCTACCGGGTTGGCAAGCGCGTACACGACGCCCAGTCGGACTACGACCGGCTGAAGAGTGACCTTGAGCGGCTCTATGACGATCTGGAAGATGCGGCCAAGGGCGAGGAGCGCCGCAAGGTGCGCAACCGGATTTCGCTGAAAGAGTCGGAGCTGTTCCTCGCCGAGGGCCGCCTGCGCGATGCCCAGCGTCTTTATGATCGCTATCTCTATGAGGAAAGCGGCCGGTACTAGGTCGCCGGTGATACCGGTATGTGTGGTCGCTTTGCCCTGACATCGACGCCCGACGCGGTGCAGTCGCTTCTGGCGGTAACGGATTTCGAGCCGTTTCCGCCGCGCTACAACATTGCGCCCACACAGCCGATCCTCATGGCAATGTCGGGTCCGACGCGCGCGCCGGGCTCCAATCTCCCGGCGCGGCAGACCATGCTCGTGCGCTGGGGGCTTATCCCGTCCTGGGCGAAGAACCCTGCCGATCTTTCCCTGCTGTTCAACGCCCGCTCCGAGACGGCGGCTGAAAAGGCGTCGTTTCGCACGGCAATGCGCCATCGCCGTACGCTGGTGCCTGCCAACGGCTTCTATGAATGGCGGCGCGTCGGCAGCAAGAAGGCCGAGCCTTACTGGATCAGGCCGAAGCACGGCGGGCTGATTGCGTTTGGCGGGCTCATGGAAAGCTGGTCGGAACCGGGCGGAACCGAAATGGACACTGGCGCGATCCTGACAACCGAGGCGAATCAGGATCTGCGCGGCATCCACCACCGCATGCCGGTGGTGATCCAGCCGGAGGATTTCGAGCGCTGGCTCGACTGCCTCAATCAGGAACCGCGCCACGTGGCCGATCTCCTGAAACCGGCCCAGCCGGATTTCTTCGAGGCGGTGCCCGTTTCAGACCGGGTCAACAAGGTGGCCAATGTCGGTCCGGACCTTCAGGAGCGTGTGGAGCGCCGAGAAGAGGCGCGCTCCGCGCCCAAACCCTGCGACGATGGCGGGCAGCTCGATCTTTTTTAGAGCATCGGCCCGGAAATCGGAATCGATTTTCGGAAAGCACGATGCGCAGGTTCAATAGGTTAGAGCGTCCTTTGTGCATCCGAATGGATGGACAAAGGACTCTCTAAAACACCGTGCGCAGAAGGTGCACTGCCTCGGCGCCATAGCGATAGACGCCCTCGCGCACGCCACGGAAGGACTGCGTCGTCACATCGCTGACGGGCAGGGGCAGTTCTTCGGTGGAGAGGCGACCCAGAATCAAGTCTGCCAGAGACTTGCCGAACACGGTTCCGGGGCCGATGCCGCGACCGTTGTAACCGGAAAAGCCGATCACATTGTCGCCTAGGCGGTGGAATTTCGGCAAATGGTCGGCAGTCATGCCGATATGGCCATACCAGCAGTTTTCAAACCGCGTGCCTTTGAGTTCGGGGAAAAGCCGCGCAATGGCACGCTCGGCCCAGGCGCGGTGAATGGCCTGTCCGGTCCCTTTCAGGGCGCCGACACTGCCAAAGACCAGCCGGCCCTCGCGGTCCCAGCGGAAGGAGGTCAGGATCTGCTTCGTGTCCCACGCGCCCTGACGTTCGGGCAGGATCGTGTCGCGCACGGCCTGCGGCAGCGGCGGGGTCGCGAAGTTGAAATAGGGGAGGTGAACGATCTCCTGCCGGATCTGCGGCCAGGGCGAGTTCGTATAGGCATTGGTGGCGACGATGACATGGCGCGCCGTCAGTGCGCCAGTCGAAGTCTCCAGCCGCCAGTCGCTGCCGCTGCGCTCCGCCTTCGTGACGCGGGAACCGGTGTGAAGGCGTGCGCCGGCATTTTGGGCCGCATGGGCAAGCCCGCGCGCATAGGCAAGTGGCTGGATGGTGCCGGCGCGTTCATCGAGAAGCGCGCCGGAAAAAGTCTGGCTGCCAACCTTCGCGCGCGTTTCTTCGCGATCAAGCAGTCTGACCGGCGCACCGCGCGCCTGCCACTGCCGGGCGCGTTCGCCCAGCTGCGCGAGGCCGCTTTCGCCGACAGCGCAATGAAGCGTGCCGACAGGCATCGCCTCGCAGGCCATGCCGTGCTGCGTCGCCAGGTCGAACACCACGCGCGGCGCATCGCCCAGAAGGTCGAGCAGGCGCTCGCCATAGGTTTCGCCGAGAATGCCGGGCAGATCGTCGGGCATCACCCACATGCCGGCATTGACGAGGCCGACATTGCGTCCCGAGCCGCCGAAGCCGATTTCCTCGGCTTCCAGAAGCACCACGTCCGTGCCGGCTTCCGCCAGAAACAGCGCTGCGGACAGCCCGGTGTAACCGCCGCCGACAATGGCGACCTGCGCGCTGGCTTCGCCAGACAGCGTCTCGGTTTGCGGGGCGGGGGGCGCGGTCTTCTCCCACAGGCCGTGGGAAAGCGGGTCGTTCCTCATGATGCGGGCTCATTCAACGCTTGGATTGCCGCGACACTTCACATGCCGATCGCTGGCGATCCAAGCGAAAAATCCGCATCACTTCATGCGAACGTCGCATTGAAGTGGTCAAAACGCGCTACACACCATCCTCACCACCGTTCTCACGGTGTTCGGAGATTGCGCTGCCCCTTGCCACACGCTCCGGCTGTCGCCGGAACAAAACCTCAGTCGGTCTGCGTGTCGTAGGGGTGCTGACGGGGTGCCGGTGCAGGCTTTTCAGACTTGCACTGCAGAGCGGCATTGATCGCTGCCGGACCAACCGCATGATACTGGCTAAGCAGAAGCTTGTCCTGTTCGGCGGTATACTCTGCTGGCTTGTTCATATCGCGGGGCATAACTCTTCCTTGATTCCGCGTTGTCGTCCCTTCCGAGCAGATGGGGACCGAATCCGACAAAATCTTGACAGATCGCCCAGCCGGAAGAAGCATCTTTAAAATTGCCGCATCAGCCTTAACAATTCCTTCACAATGGCCCTGTGCTTGCAATACCTCTTTAGGGCCGCAAAGTCGGCTTTGCTTCTCATCCCCAGCCTTTTGGCTTTCAGCTTTTAGTCTTGACGCATTTGCTGCCGGCGGCGATAAGAACGCCTATGAAAACGCTGTGCGCCATTATCGGCATTTGCATTATCGGCTAGCGCCAAACCGCTGGTCCGGACGTTTTCGCCCTCCTTTCCCGACGAGAAAAACGCCCAGGCCAGACGGCCGGAGTGAGCCGTGCCCGCAGTGCAGAACCGCACCGGCGCGACGATGGGTTGAAAACGGAAGGCGAGGATGACGAACGGTTTCAAGGGCCTCAGGGTCTACAACACGCTGACGCGGGCCAAAGAGGACTTCGTCCCCATCGATGCGGACAGGGTGCGCATGTATGTGTGCGGGCCGACGGTCTATGACTATGCGCATATCGGCAATGCGCGCCCGGCCATTGTCTTCGACATCCTGTTCCGGCTCCTGCGCCATCTCTATGGCGAGGATCACGTCACCTATGTGCGCAACATCACCGACGTGGATGACAAGATCAACGCACGCGCCCGGCGCGACTATCCGGATCTGCCGCTCAATGAGGCGATCCGCGAAGTCACGCAGAAGACGGCCGACCAGTATCACGCCGATGTGGCGGCCCTTGGCTGCCTGAGGCCGACAATCGAGCCGCGGGCAACCGAGTTCGTTCTGCCGCGCGCCGACGGGCTGACGGACATGGCGAGCCTGATTCAAACTCTCATGGATCGCGGCCATGCCTATGAAGCGAATGGGGAAATCCTTTTCGACACGGCCTCCATGCCGGCCTATGGCGGGCTTTCCAAGCGCAAGCTGGAAGACCAGCAAGCCGGCGCGCGTATCGCCGTCGAGGCGCACAAGAGGAACCCGGCCGACTTTGTCCTCTGGAAGCAGTCCTCTGCGGATGAGCCGGGCTGGGACGCGCAGTTCACCATCGGTGGCGCGGCGGTGACGATCCGTGGCCGGCCCGGCTGGCACATCGAGTGCTCGGCCATGTCGGCGGCCTATCTGGGCGAGGAGTTCGACATTCACGGCGGTGGCCTCGACCTGATTTTCCCGCACCATGAAAACGAGATTGCGCAATCATGCTGCGCCCATGGCCGCGATCTCATGGCGCGCTACTGGATGCACAATGGCTTCCTCCAGGTGGAGGGGCGCAAGATGTCCAAGTCGGAAGGCAATTTCGTCACCATCAACCAGCTTCTGGAGACGGAAGTGTTCGGTGGTCGCTCATGGCCGGGCGAAGTGCTGCGGCTTGCCATGCTGATGACCCATTATCGCGAGCCGATCGATTTTTCGGTGCGCAAGCTGGAAGAGGCCGAAGCGGTGCTCGATGGCTGGTACCGCGCCATTGGCGATGTCGCGGCAGGTGATGTTGGATGCGCGGACATGGTGGCCGCGCTCAGCGATGACCTTGGCACGACAGGCGCCATCGCGGCGCTGCACGAATTGCGCAGTGAAGCGGCCAAGGGCAATGATGAGGCGCGGCAGGCGCTCAAGGCGAGCGCCGGCCTTCTCGGACTGCTGGGCCAGACGGAAAGCGAGTGGTTCGCCGCAAAGGTGTCAGACGCGTCCATCGATACGGGCGCTGTGGAGGCCGCCGTCGAGGAGCGGCTGACGCAGTTGCGCGAAAAGAACTTCGCCGAAGCCGACCGCATCCGCGACGAGCTCACGGCGCAGGGCGTGCAGCTGATGGATTACAAGGATCCTGAAAGCGGCGAGCGTCGCACGAAGTGGGAGGTGAAACGGTGATCGATCATATCGGCATACGCACGGCGGATTTTGATCGCGCGAAAGCGTTTTACGACAGGGCGATGGCGCCGCTGGGCGCATCGCTGCTCATGATGGTGCCGCCGGAACACACCGATGGCGTGAAAGTGGGCGGATATGGCCGCGACCGGCCGGTCTACTGGCTCAGCGAAGGCGCGCCGGCGAGCGAGCCAAAACACATCGCCTTCACCGCCAATACGCGCGACGAGGTGGATGCGTTTTACAGGGCGGCGCTGGAAGCCGGCGGACGTGACAATGGCGCTCCGGGCCCCAGACCGCACTACCACCCCGATTATTACGGGGCCTTCGTGTTCGATCCCGACGGCAACAATGTGGAAGCCGTCTGTCATAGGCCAGTATAGGCCGGTAAAGGGGAGGGAGCGGAAATGAGCCTCGACAACAAGCCCGTCTATTCCGGCGGTTGCCAGTGCGGTGCGGTTCGTTTCCATGTCGAAGGCGCGCTGGGCGAAGCATCGGTGTGCCACTGCCGCATGTGCCAGAAGGCCAGCGGAAACATCATGCTCCCACTGGTCTCCGTCACCGGGGCAAAACTGAGCTGGACGCGCGGTGAACCGAAGCGCTTCCAGTCTTCCTCCCATGTCCGGCGCGGCTTCTGCGCTGATTGCGGCACGCCGCTTACCTATGAAGCGCCGCACGGTGTCGCGATCACCATCGCCGCCTTCGACCAGCCCGGGGATATCGCTCCGGTCGTGCAGTGGGGCGTGGAGAACAAGCTGCCATACACGGACGGCATATCGGCGCTGCCGGCATACACATCGGACGATGACGAGGAGGCCGCAGAGCTTCTGCGGGGGCTCGTTTCCCATCAGCATCCCGACCACGACACGGAAGAATGGCCGTTGCCCGCAAACGGGCGGAAAGACAAAGAAAATGACTGAATTGCGCACGCTTTATCCCGAGATCGAGCCCTTCGACAGCGGTATGCTGGATGTGGGCGATGGCCATACGATTTACTGGGAGCGTGTGGGGACGCGGGGCGCGAAGCCGGCGGTCTTCCTGCATGGCGGACCGGGGGGCGGCTGCGGGCCGACGCATCGCCGGGCCTTCGATCCCGAAAAATACGACGTGATGCTTTTTGATCAGCGCGGTTGTGGCCGCTCCCTGCCGCATGCGGAACTCGAGGCCAACACCACCTGGCATCTCGTCTCCGACATTGAGCGGCTGCGCGCCATGATGGGCGTGGAGAAATGGCAGGTGTTTGGCGGTTCGTGGGGCTCGACGCTGGCGCTCGCCTATGCCGAGACACATCCCGAACGGGTGTCGGAACTCATCGTGCGCGGCGTCTACACGCTGACCCGCGCCGAGCTCGAATGGTACTACCAGTTCGGCGTGTCGCAGATGTTCCCCGAGAAGTGGGAGCGCTTCCTTGCGCCGATCCCACAGGCCGAGCGCGGCGACCTGATGGCCGCCTACCGCAAGCGCCTCGTCTCGGAGGATCGTGCTGTCCAGCTTGAAGCGGCCAAGGCCTGGAGCCTGTGGGAAGGGGAGACCATCACCCTTTTGCCCGATCCCTCGCTGACGGAGCAGCATGGCGATGATGATTTCGCCATCGCCTTTGCGCGGATTGAAAACCATTTCTTCGTTCATGGCGGCTGGTTCGAGGAAGGCCAGCTGCTGCGCGACGCGCACAAGCTTGCCGGCATTCCCGGTGTGATCGTTCACGGGCGTTACGACATGCCGTGCCCGGCGCACTATGCCTGGCAGCTCCACAAGGCGTGGCCCGATGCCGAGTTCCACCTGATCGAGGGCGCGGGGCACGCCTTCTCCGAACCGGGCATTCTCGACCGTCTGATCCGGGCAACCGACCAATTCGCAGGCAAATGACCATGGCAGACAAAGAACGCATCTACCTTTTCGACACCACGCTGCGCGATGGTCAGCAGACGCCGGGCGTGGATTTCTCGGTCGAAGACAAGATCGCCGTGGCCAAGCTGCTCGACGATTTCGGCTTCGATTATGTTGAGGGCGGCTATCCGGGCGCAAACCCGACCGACACGGCCTTCTTTTCCAAGAAACGCACCTCGGATGCCGCATTCGTCGCCTTCGGCATGACGAAGCGCGCCGGCGTCTCGGCGTCCAACGATCCGGGCCTTGCAGCGCTTTTGCAGTCGCAGAGCGATGCGATCTGCTTCGTCGCCAAGAGCTGGGATTACCATGTGCGCGTGGCGCTGGGCTGCACCAATGAGGAAAACCTCGAATCGATCACCGCATCGGTCGAGGCCTCCGTCGCCAAAGGCAAGGAAACGCTGCTCGACTGCGAACACTTCTTCGATGGCTACAAGGCCAATCCGGATTATGCGCTTGCCTGCGCCAAAGCCGCTTACGATGCGGGCTGTCGCTGGGTGGTGCTGTGCGACACCAATGGCGGCACGCAGCCGGCTGAGATCCGGGAGATCGTGCAGGCGGTGATCGCGGCCGGCATTCCCGGCGACCATCTGGGCATCCATGCGCATGACGATACGGGCCAGGCGGTGGCGAATTCGCTCGCCGCAGTCGAGGCCGGCGTCAGGCAGGTGCAGGGCACGCTGAACGGCATTGGCGAGCGCTGCGGCAACGCCAATCTGGTGACCATTCTGCCGACGCTTGCGCTCAAGCCTGCCTATGCCGACCGGCTCACCACCGGCATTCCGGCCGAAAAGCTCGCCGATCTTTCGCGGCTGGCGCATGGTTTCGACGAGCTTTTGAACCGCGCGCCTGAGCAACAGGCGCCCTATGTGGGCGCATCGGCCTTCACCACCAAGGCCGGCATTCATGCCTCCGCGGTGCTGAAAGAGCCGGAAACCTATGAACACGTGCCGCCGGAAAGCGTCGGCAACACGCGCCGCGTGATGGTCTCCGATCAGGGCGGGAAATCAAACTTCATCGCCGAGCTGAAGCGGCGGGGCATTGCGGTCGACAAGGCCGATCCGCGCCTCGATACGCTGATCTCGCTGGTCAAGGACCGTGAGGCGCAGGGCTATGCCTATGAGGGCGCAGATGCGAGTTTCGAGCTTCTGGCGCGGCGCACGCTCGGCCGGGTGCCGGAGTTCTTCAAGGTCGATGGTTTCCGCTGCATGGTGGAGCGCCGGTTTGACGCCAATGGCGACCTGAAAACCGTGTCGGAAGCCGTGGTGCGGGTGACCGTGGATGGTGAGACGCTGATGTCGGTTGCCGAAGGGCATGGCCCGGTCAACGCGCTCGATATCGCGCTGCGCAAGGATCTCGGAAAATATCAGAGCGAGATTTCCGATCTGGCGCTGGCCGATTACAAGGTGCGTATTCTAAACGGCGGCACGGAAGCAATCACGCGCGTTCTGATCGAATCCTTCGATGGCAGCGGCGCCCGCTGGTGGACGGTTGGCGTGTCCGACAACATCATCGACGCTTCGTTTCAGGCGCTGATGGACTCCATCATCTACAAGCTGGTCAAGAACCGGGACAGCGATGGAGAGGCGGCTGTCGACGCTGCCTGATTTCTCCTGACGCAAAGCTGGACCAATAAAATGAAATAGCGACGGGCGCGCCTGCTGTGACAGGATGCCCGTCCAGGGCTTCGGCCGTTGTTTCGTGGAACACTGATGTCTGAGATTGCCGGTAAGCCGCTCGATGAGAGCCGCAATGATGCGCTGCGCGGATTTGTTTTCGCGATGTCGGCCTACGCCATGTGGGGCTTTCTACCGCTCTACATGAAGCTGGTCGCGCATATCCCGGCAACGGAAGTGGTTGCGCACCGTGTTCTGTGGTCGCTGCCGGTGGCGGCGGTGATCCTGCTTGTTCTGGGGCGCACCAGCGATGTGCGAGAGGCGCTTCGCTCGCCGCGCACCCTCATGATGGCAGCGCTCACGGCGGCGATCATCTCGTGCAACTGGGGCATTTATGTCTGGGCCATCGCCACCGACCGCGCGGTCGAAACGGCGCTTGGCTATTACATCAATCCGCTGGTCAGCATCGCCATGGCGGCCATCTTTCTCGGCGAGCGGCTGAACCGCCTTCAGATCGCGGCGGTGTGTCTGGCGGCGGTGGCCGTGGTGGTTCTCACCACCGATGCGGGCGGGCTGCCATGGGTTTCGCTCAGCCTGGCCCTGAGCTTCGCGGCCTATGGAATCCTGCGCAAGACGCTGCCGATCGGACCCAGTCAGGGCTTTTTCCTGGAAGTGCTGATCCTCACCCTGCCGGCAATCGGCTATCTGGGGTGGCTCGCCTTTTCCGGCGAAGCGCATTTCGGCCCGGCGAGCCCCACAGACATGCTGCTTCTCATCGGCTGCGGCCCGGTGACGGCCATCCCGCTCATCCTGTTTGCCTCCGGCGCGAAGCTTCTGCGCTATTCCACCATCGGCATCATGCAGTACACGGCGCCGACCATGATTTTCCTGATTGCCGTGTTCGTGTTCAAGGAGCCGTTCGGCGGTGTGAAGGCGATTGCCTTCGCCCTCATCTGGGCAGCCCTCGCGCTCTACAGCTGGTCGATGCTGCGCGAGGCGCGGCAGGCAAAAAAATAGCCGCCCCTGAGGGCGGCAAAAAATCCGATGATGCCGGAAGGGGTGCGGCGGGCATCTTCGGCCAGAGCATCGGACCGAAAGGGGGTACCGGTTTTCGGTTGCCCCGATGCTCCATCAGGAAACCAGGCCACCCTTTGGGCGTTGGGTCGACCTGGGGACGTTTGCGCGGGACAGGACGAACCGGAGAGCGCTTTGCGGGACGACGCTCCGGCGATTGATGCCTGCATCAGCGATGCACCGCGCAGCCTCATGGAAGCAGGCTTGTGTGACAGACGCACTGCAATCCGTTGAACTTCCAGTGACAGTTCGGGCCAGTGACAGTCCGGACGAACAGCGTTGATGATTGTGGACAGTCAGAGCCTGTCGATGGTTGCCGTGTCGCCTTCGTCGCCCGCTGTGCGCGTTGCCGCAGCTTTCAGGATCGCGGGGACGATGTCCTCGGCCCTGTCCACCACAATGGGGCACACGCGATGATCCGAATGCACGAAACCTTCCTGTTTCATGTGTTCGATCAGTGTGAGAAGCGGGTTCCAGAAACCACCGATATTGGCGAAGACCATCGGCTTTTCATGCCGGGCGAGCTGCGCCCAGGTCATGATTTCGACGATCTCCTCCAGCGTGCCGATGCCGCCGGGCAGGGCCACGAAGGCGTCTGCGCGCTCGAACATGCCGTGCTTGCGCTGGTGCATGTCTTCGGTGACGATCAGCTCGTCCAGTTCCGTCAGCTCAACTTCGTTGGCTTCGCGGCGGATCAGGAATTTGGGGATGATCCCGGTGACCTTGCCGCCGGCATCCATGGTTCCACGGGCGACAGCGCCCATGATGCCCTTGGTGCCTGCGCCGTAAACCAGCCGCAGGCCGGCATCTGCCAGCCCCCGTCCCAGCGTTAGGCCTGCCTGGAAATGACTTTCATCGCGCCCATTGCTCGATCCGCAATAAACGCATACCGACTCGATTGTGTTCATGGAAACCATTGCTTGTCTGGGTTACTGTTGTGGTCAAGAGGGCAAGGGCTTTTTCTTGTAGGCGGAGTGAAAAAGCGTTACAGCCTGTCATAAACGGAAAAACGTGCATTATGGGCTTTACACCTTCCAAGGGGCTTCTCTTCGTCTCCGGCGCCGTCATTGCGGGTCTCGGAGCAGCATATGTTCTGGGCGCATTTGATAAGCCGGAGCCGTCGCCGGCTGCCGTTTCAGGGGCTCCCGATGCTGCTGCGCCAGCCACACCATCTGCAAAACCTGATGACGCGAAGGCCGCAGCCGACACCAAGGAAGCGCGTCTTGAGGAAGCTGCGAGCGCAGACAATGCGAAGGCTTCGGACGCGCTGAGCCCGGCGGAAGAGGTCTTGCCGCCGTCCTTCGACATCGTCCGTGTCGAGCCGAATGGCTCCATGGTGATTGCCGGGCGGGCTGCGCCCGATGCGCAGGTCGAGATCATCAATGGGTCTTCCGTTCTCGCCATTGCCACAACAGGCTCTTCAGGGGATTTCGCCGCGGTTCTCGACGAGCCGCTGGAGCCGGGCGACTATCAGATCGTGCTGCGCGCGACGACCGGGGACAATGTGGTCGCGACCTCGCTGGAAACGGCCATCGTGACCGTTCCCGACGACGAGACCGGTCAGGTGCTTGCCCTGGTGGACAAGCCGGGCGCGCCAAGCCGCCTCATCACCGTGCCGGAAGCAAAGGCCCCGCAGGCGGAGACTGCACAGGCGTCCGCTCCCGCAGCAGCGCCCGGGCAGGGGGAAGGCGAGCAGCTTGCCGCTTCTGATGCCGGTGCGCCGGTAGCAAATGCACCGGCACGACAGGATGCGACGCAGCCCGCAGCTGAAACTCGGGCGACGGGCGAAGAGCCGGGCGGGACAGCCAGCGCCCAGGATGCGCAGCCGGCCGCAACAGGTGAGGCTCCGGCCCAGACGCCGAAAGCGCAGAGCGCGACGTCCCTCTTCATCGAGGCGGTTGAAATCGACGGTGGCGAGGTGTTCGTCGCCGGTGCGGCGCGGGCGGGAAGCACGCTGCGCGTCTACGCAAACCAGATCCTGCTCGGCGAGACGGTCGCCACGCCCAACGGGCGCTTCCTGATCGAGGCGACGCGCGAACTGCCGGTCGGGGACTATATCGTCCGGGCCGACATGCTGTCGGATGACGGCCGCACCGTGATCGGGCGCGCAGCCGTGCCTTTCACACGCTCCGAAGGCGAGCAGATCGCAGCGGTCGCGAAGCCGGAGGGGCAGGCCCCGACGCTGAATGATGCAAGCAATGGCAAGGATGCGCGTCTGCCCGAGGGCAATGGTCAGGCGGCAGACGGTGCGGGCGAAAGCACGCCCCAGGGCCAGCAGGCCGTCGCATCTGCCGGCGACAGCGCGTCGGAGAACGGAGCCACCGCTCCGAAGCTCGCGCCTGTCGATGGCTCCGTGATCATTCGTCGTGGCGACACGCTCTGGCACATTTCGCGGCGCGTTTACGGGCAGGGCATCCGCTACACGACGCTTTATCTGGCAAATCAGGATCAGATCGAGGATCCCGACCGCATCTGGCCGGGGCAGGTTTTCGCCGTGCCCGAGACCACGCAGGAAGGCGAGCCGGCCGACATGAAGGCCATCGAAGAGCGCATGGTCACGCCGGAAAATCCGGGTTAGCCAAAAGGAAAATCCGCGTAGCCCTTGAAGAATGGCAGGCTTTCATCGTATATCGCCGATTAACGATGAAAGGTTTGCCATGGCACGCGCCCTGTCGGATGAATGTTGCCCGCACCAGAAGCTGGTGCAGGGCTTCAATGCCCTGTCTCACCCTGCGCGGATCAAGATCCTCAAACACCTGTCGGGGTTTGACGCCTGCTGCTGCAAGGAAGTGGTGCAGCATCTGGATCTCGCCCAGTCCACGGTTTCCCAGCATCTGAAGGTGCTGGTGGAGGCGGGGCTGGTGCAGGTGCGACCGGAGCGTCAGAGCTCCCGCTATGAGGTCGATACCGAAGCGCTTGCCAGCCTTTCCGAAGCTTTGTCGCTGTTGACGCAAACCTGCGTTGACGCGAAAGAAAACAAGAAGTTACGGCTGGAGGCCGAAGCGAATGAGCAATAAGACCGTATCCGCGGAAGGCTCCACCCTCGAGACATTGCGCAATCTCTGGCCCTATATGTGGCCGAGCGACCGGGCGGATCTGAAACGGCGCGTGGTGATCGCGGCCTTCTTCCTGGTGCTGGCGAAGATCATCCTGGTTTTCGTGCCCTATTTCTACAAATGGGCGACCAACACGCTGTCGGGCGAGGGCACGGCGCCGGCTTTCCTGCCGGCCATGCTGGCCGGGCCGATCATGCTGGTCGTTGCCTATAACGTGGTGCGGGTTGTCCAGCTTGGCTTCAACCAGCTGCGCGATGCGCTGTTTGCACGTGTCGGGCAGCATGCTGTCCGGCAGCTTGCCCACCGCACCTTCGTGCACATGCACAATCTCTCGCTGCGCTTTCATCTGGAGCGCCGCACGGGCGGCCTGTCGCGCATCATCGAGCGCGGCACCAAGGGCATCGACACGATTGTCCGCTTCACGATCCTGAACACGATCCCGACGCTCTTGGAATTCCTGCTGGCGGCGGGCATCTTCGCCTTCGCCTATGGCTGGATCTACGTGGCCATCGTCGCTGTCACCGTCTGGCTCTACACCTGGTTCACGGTGAAGGCGAGCGACTGGCGGATCGGCATTCGCCGGCAGATGAACGATTCCGACACGGAAGCCAACACCAAGGCAATCGACTCGCTGCTCAATTTCGAGACCGTCAAATATTTCAACAATGAGGCCATGGAGGCCCGCCGCTTCGACCGTTCCATGGAGCGTTATGAGGATGCGGCGACCCGCACCTGGACCTCGCTTGGCTGGTTGAACTTCGGGCAGGGCGTCATTCTGGGGCTCGGCATGACGGCGGCCATGGGGCTTTCTGCCTATGAGGTGATGCAGGGTACGCAGACCGTGGGCGATTTCGTCTTCATCAACGCCATGCTGATGCAGCTCTCCATCCCGCTCAACTTCATCGGCTTCGTCTATCGCGAAATCCGTCAGGGCCTGACCGACATCGAGCAGATGTTCGACCTGCTGGATGTGAGCGCGGAAGTGACCGACAAGCCGGATGCAAAGCCGCTTGAGGTCGATCAGGGCACGGTCCGTTTCCACGATGTGCGCTTTTCCTACGATCCCGAGCGTCCGATCCTCAAGGGCGTCGATTTCGAGATCCCGGCTGGCAACACCGTTGCCGTTGTCGGGCCTTCGGGCGCTGGCAAATCCACCATCTCGCGCCTTCTCTTCCGCTTCTACGATGCGCAGAGCGGCGAGATCACCATTGATGGTCAGAACGTCAAGGATGTGACGCAGAAGAGCCTGCGAGCGGCCATCGGCATGGTTCCGCAGGACACGGTCCTGTTCAACGACACGATCGCCTACAACATCCGCTATGGCCGGCCAGACGCCACGGATGAAGAGGTGCGCAAGGCCGCCGAGATGGCGCAGATCGGGGCTTTCATCGAAAGCCTGCCGGAAGGCTATGACACGATGGTCGGTGAGCGCGGGCTGAAGCTCTCGGGCGGCGAGAAGCAGCGCGTCGCGATTGCGCGCACCATCCTCAAGGCCCCGCCCATCCTGCTGCTCGATGAGGCGACCTCTGCGCTCGACACGCATACGGAGCAGGAAATTCAGGCCGCGCTCGACACGGTCAGCCGTGGGCGCACCACGCTGGTCATCGCGCACCGCCTGTCCACCGTCATCAATGCCGACGAGATCATCGTGCTCAAGGGCGGCGAAATCGCCGAACGCGGCCGCCATCTCGCACTGCTTGATGCGGGCGGTCTCTATGCCGAGATGTGGAACCGTCAGCGCGAGGCGACGGAAGCCGAAGAGGCTCTGCGCAAGGCGCGCGAAACGGACGAGATGGGCGTGGTCGTGCGCCGCGAGCCTGCCTACTGACGGACCGGTGGATTGTTTCGGGTTCGACTGGATGTCGGACCCGGAAAATCATCCGAAACAAGAACTTGTCGGCGGATATACTGGTTCCGACATTTGCCTTCATTGCCCTCGCATTGCACATGCAGGTGTTGGAAACCAACCGGTGATTAGGTCAGATCGCCGTGCGTCCGTTCGGACGCACAAAGGACGATCTAAATAATGGATGGAGCATCGGATTAACCGAAAACCGGTTTCCACTTTTCGGTCCGATGCTCTAACGCGTTGCGGGACAACCCGGATTCCGTTACGAAGGCCGCTACTTCATTCGATTTGAAAGTGGCCTTTCATGAGCCTTGTTGACACGATCCGCAAAACCTTCGTGCCGATACACCGGGAGGGGTATCCCTTTATCGCAGCCTTTGCCGGCGCCACCATCATTCTCGGCTTTATCTGGGAACCGCTGTTCTGGATCGGCCTGATCCTGACCGCCTGGTGCGTGTATTTCTATCGTGACCCCGAGCGCGTAACGCCCGTCGACGACGACCTGGTCATCGCGCCTGCCGATGGCGTCATTTCCTTTGTCGGCCCCGCCGTTCCGCCCGCCGAACTCGGCATGGGCGAAGGGGAGATGACCCGCATCTCCGTCTTCATGAATGTCTTTTCCTGCCACATCAACCGCGCGCCGGTGCGCGGCCGCATCTCGCTGATCGAGCATCGGCCGGGCCGCTTCCTCAATGCCGAGCTCGACAAGGCCAGCGCCGAGAACGAGCGCAATGGCCTCGTGATCGAAAGCCCGCATGGCCCGATCCCGGTGGTGCAGATTGCCGGTCTCGTGGCGCGGCGCATCGTGTGCTGGGCGGAAGCGCCGGGCGAGATCGCCGTGGGTGAGCGCTTCGGCCTGATCCGCTTCGGGTCACGCGTTGATGTCTATCTGCCGGCAGGCGCCGTTCCGCGCGTCGCCATCGGCCAGACTTCCGTTGGCGGCGAGACCGTTCTTGCAGCGTTCGACAGTGCGCTGAAACAGCCCATCGTGCGGGTTTCCTGATGGCCGGGCCCTTTCCACCATTTGAGCCGCACGGCGGGGGCGGGCCGAAGCTGAGTGAAATTCCCCTGCGCATGCTGGTGCCGAACGTGATTACCGTTCTGGCCATCTGCGCGGGGCTTTCGGGCATCCGGCTCGCCTTTGAGGGGCGGGTCGAGATCGCCGTTGTGATGGTCCTCATCGCCGCGTTTCTGGACGCCGTGGACGGGCGTGTTGCGCGCATGCTCAAGGCGTCGTCCAATTTCGGCGCGCAGATGGATTCGCTGGCCGACATCGTCAATTTCGGTGTTGCGCCGCCGCTGGTGCTTTATGCCTATGTGCTGGATCAGGCGGGCGCGCTGGGCTGGATTGCGGCGCTGCTCTTCGCCATCGCGTGCTGCCTGCGTCTTGCCCGCTTCAACGTGATGCTGGATGATCCGAACCGTCCTGCATGGCACACGGACTATTTCGTCGGCGTGCCGGCTCCGGCCGGGGCGGCACTGGTTCTGTTACCCGTTTATCTGGGCTTTCTCGGCATCGCGCCGGACATGACCATGGCGCTTGCAGCCTCTGCCTACACGGTGCTGATCGGCTTCCTGCTCGTCAGCCGCCTGCCGGTCTATTCGGGAAAAAGCTCCGGCAGCCGCGTCCCGCGTGAATATGTGCTGCCGCTTATTCTGGGACTTGCGCTCTATGTGCTGCTTCTGACGAGCTACACCTGGCTCACGCTGACGGTCTCCGCCGGCTGCTACCTGATCTTCCTCATCTTCAGCATGCGCGCCTATTCGCGTCGTGCCGAGCGGGAAGAGCAGAAGGCTGCGGAAGCCGCTGCCAAGGCAGAAGACAAGGAAGCGTAAGGCCGGCCGGCCTTGCGCTCACCAGACATCCGCTCAGAGTCATTCCAGGAAAAACGGGACCGGTTTGCGTCCGGGACTGCACAAAACAGAAAATTGGAGCGTTTTCGCGATTCGACGAAAAGCGGAAACGCTTCAAGTGCGGAAAGGCGAGGGGGCGAGTGGGGAAGCGTTTCTTGAAGCGCTGAAGCCGCCCCAGACCATTTCACGCTCCTCTGGAGCGTTTTGCGAGGGCGCTCAGCCTTCAGCGTCGGCGGCTGCCGCCGGTGCGCCGCGCACTTCGATCATCCGTTCAAACAGGGCTTCGGAAGCGCGCATGTTCTCGCGCGGCGAACGCGCAATCAGTTCCTCGATTGTCATCGGTTCCAGCGTGCGCACGTGGCGTGCAGGCACAAACCCGCGCCGTTCCATATAGACGGGAACCACCCGGGCCTCGGCCTTCAGCGCGATGCGGGCCACGGCGCGGAACAGCCGGAAGGTCTTGGTGTCAGGATTGACGTCGTTGGGCATGTAGACGGCGAGGCGGCCATTGCCGCGCAGACGGCGCACCAGCCGGCGGCTCACAAACACATGATGTGCGTTGAAGGCAATGGTGCGGGCAAGCGCGCGCCACGGCTCCAGAAACGGAGACTTTGCGGAAAACTCATCCAGAATGTGCAGTGTGTCGTCGGGCAGGAGAGCGAGCATGGCCGCCGGGTCGAGGCTCGACTGGTGCCACACCACATAGATCACCGGAGTATCCGCCTTGCGCGCCGTATCGACCCCGCGGTCACTGATGCGCAGAAGGAGCTTCAGCGGCGCGTGCAGGGCCGCCTGGTGGAAGCTGACGCCGCGTCGATACTGAACGATGGCTGCCATCGCCGCCCACAGGGCAACAATGAGCAGAACAAGCTCTATGATCAGAATCATGCCGCGTCTCCCAATCGCCGGGGCTCAGGCCGATTGGCGAGAGCGCGCCAGCACTATGATCTACGTTCTGGTTGCATCGCCGGTCGTCGGCGGAACCTGCCGTAGCCCCTCGTGGCGCGGCGTCTTCGTCCGCTGCCGCGTTGAAAGGTAACGAAAGGGGCTGGCAGGTCAATCGCGAAGGCCGGCTGCAGGGAACCGGCCCATGTCTCATTCCGGCATCTGGTAGCGCGTAAAGGCGTTTTTCTTTACGTCGAAGATCAGGCCGGTCTCGGTCAGCTCGGGGCTGGCGAGCGGCAGTATCTTTGCCGCGACCTCGGAAGGATGGGGCAGGGTGTCGGGATCTTCGCCCGGCATTGCCTGTGCGCGCATGGCGGTGCGGGTTGCGCCCGGATTCACCGCATTGATGCGCAGCGGCATGTTCTTGGTCTCATCCGCCCAGGAGCGCGCCATGGCCTCCACGGCGGCCTTGGAAGCCGCATAGGGGCCCCAGAACGCGCGTGCGGAGTGTGCCGCACCCGAAGACATGATGATCGCACGGCCCGCGTCAGAGGCGCGCAAAAGCGGGTCAACGGAGCGGATAAGCCGCCAGGTCGCGGTGACGTTGATGTTCATCACCTTTTCGAAGACCTTGGCCTCCACATGGCCGAGCGGGGCGATGACGCCCAGAATGCCGGCATTTGCGACCATGATGTCGAGCTTGCCCCAGCGTTCGTGGATCGCGCCGCCAATGCGGTCGATGCCGGCCATGTCCGTCAGGTCCAGAGGCACGAGCGTGGCTTCGCCGCCCTGCGCCTTGATCTCGTCATCGAGTTCTTCGAGGCCGCCCACGGTGCGGGCCACGGCAATCACATGGGCCCCGCAGGCCGCCATTTCCTTCGCGAGAAAATAGCCGATGCCGCGCGAAGCGCCGGTGACCAGCGCAAGCCGGCCGCTTAAATCAGGTTTCTTGTATGTCATTGACCGCCTGCTGCGAGGAGAGAAAGCGTGCGCACATTGTCCGTGCTGTCGTGATCGGTCAACCGCGTCGGATAGTCCTTGGTGAAGCAGGCGTCGCAATATTGCGGCTGCTCGGCGTTGCGCGCTGCCTCGCCGACGGCGCGGTAAAGCCCGTCAATGGTCAGGAAGGCGAGCGAGTCGACGCGGATGAAGTCGGCCATTTCCTCGACCGACATGCGCGAGGCGAGGAGTTTTGAGGCTTCCGGCGTGTCGACGCCATAGAAGCAGGGCGAGCGCGTGGGCGGGGAGGCGATGCGCATATGCACTTCGGCTGCGCCGGCGTCGCGCACCATCTGCACGATCTTCTGGCTGGTGGTGCCGCGCACGATGGAGTCATCCACCAGCACCACGCGCTTGCCTTCGATGCAGAGGCGGTTCGCGTTGTGCTTCAGCTTCACACCCATATGGCGGATGGAATCGGTCGGCTGGATGAAGGTGCGGCCCACATAGTGGTTGCGGATGATGCCCAGCTCGAACGGCAGATTGGCCGCCTGTGCGTAGCCAATGGCCGCCGGCGTGCCCGAATCGGGAACCGGAACAACGATGTCGGCATCCACCGGCATCTCGCGGGCAAGCTCCGCACCGATTTCCTTGCGCACCTCATAGACATTGCGTCCCTCGACGAGGGAGTCGGGCCGCGCAAAGTAGACGTATTCGAAGATGCAGAAGCGGGGCTTCTCCTTGACCTCGAAGGGGAAGTGGCTTTCCACGCCCTTCTCGGTCACGACAATCATTTCGCCGGGCTTCACGTCGCGCACGAAGCGCGCGCCGATGATGTCGAGCGCACAGGTCTCCGAGGACAGGATATAAGCCCCGTCCAGATCGCCCAGAACCAGCGGGCGGATGCCCAGCGGATCGCGGCAGCCGATCATCTTCTTGGAGGTCAGCGCGACGATGGAGAAGGCGCCCTCGATCTGCTGCACCGCATCGATGAAGCGGGCATTGATGTCCTGCTCCTTGCTGGTGGCGACGAGGTGGAGAACGGTCTCCGTGTCCGATGTGGACGAGAAGATCGAGCCTTCCTTCTGCAGTTTGCGCTGCACCGTCATGGCGTTGGTGATGTTGCCGTTATGAGCGACGGCAAGGCCGCCGTCGGAGAGCTCGGCAAAGAAGGGCTGCACGTTGCGCAGGCCCGAACCGCCGGTCGTCGCGTAACGGGTGTGCCCGATGGCGCGGCTACCATGCAGCCGGTCGATCACGGACTGTTTCGTGAACGTGTCGCCGATCAGGCCGATATGGCGTTCGACGTGGAACTGGGTGCCGTCGAAGGAGACGATGCCCGCCGCCTCCTGACCGCGATGCTGCAAGGCATGCAGGCCAAGCGTGACGATCGCGGCCGCATCACTGCGACCGAAAATGCCGAACACGCCGCATTCGTCGTGAAAATGGTCGTCCGCTTCGCCTGCGAGAGGCAAATTGTCTTCCAATGCCATTTCTGGCCGCCCTTTCATTGTGACACAGACGGCCCGTGACCGTCAGTTAGCGGTTTCACCTTCGCCGGACACACCGTTGGACAGGCGATCGAAAACCGAGTTGTCCGGATCGTCCGGAAGCAGGCTCTGAATCCACTGGCCCACACCGTCCAGCAGGGGACGGGACTTTGCTTCCGTAACCCATTCCGGCGGGTTTGCACCCATCAGCCAGTTGAGGAACAGAAGCGCCACGGCAACCACCAGGATACCGCGTGCGGCGCCATAGAGAAAGCCGAGCGTGCGATCAAGCGCGCCGATGCGCGAATCGATGATGAAGTCCGCGATCTTCATCGTGATGATCGTCACCACGATCAGCGCCACGAAAAACACCGCCGCAGCCGCAACCGCGAGCGCCAGCATCTCGTTGCTGATATAGGGCGCCACATAGGGCAAAACCAGCGGATGCAGGTAGTAAGCCGCGATGGCTGCCGCAACCCAGGAGGCGATGGACAGCACTTCGCGCGAGAAACCGCGCACCATGGCCAGCATGGCCGAAACAAGCGTGAAGCCGACAAGAATTCCGTCAAGCAACGTGATTGGCATTGTCACCCCTACTCCTTTGGCAGTTAGGATGCCCCCGCAAGGTCATGATTGTTGTCTTCCGGGCCACTGTCCGCCAATCGATCCGTTCATACCGTCCCGCTAGGCCGCCTTGGCGCCCGCGATGCGGGCAACCAGTTCGGCAAGCGCTTCGGGCCGCGCCGACCGTGCTGCGATGGCACCCGATCCGTCCTCGTTGCCCGGCGGCATGACCGCTTGGGCGAAACCGAGCTTTTCGGCTTCCTTGAGACGGCTCGCTGCATGCGCAACGGGTCTGACAGCGCCCGAAAGGCTGATTTCGCCGAAATAGACGCAATCGGCTGGCAGGGCAAGCCCGGTGAGGGAGGAGACAAGTGCCGCAGCCACCGCCAGATCGGCCGCCGGCTCCGAAATCCGGTAGCCACCGGCCACATTCAGATAGACATCATGGGTTGCAAAGCGCACCCCGCAATGCGCCTCGAGAACGGCCAAGACCATGGAAAGTCTGGCGGAATCCCATCCCACCACTGCGCGGCGCGGCGTGCCGAGCGGCGAGGGGGCGACAAGCGCCTGGATTTCCACAAGAACCGGTCGCGTGCCCTCCATCCCGGCGAAGACTGCAGCGCCCGGAGCGGCCGCGCTGCGCTCGCCCAGAAAGAGTTCGGACGGGTTGGAGACTTCCCGCAGCCCCTTGTCGCCCATCTCGAACACGCCGATTTCGTCGGTCGGGCCGAAACGGTTCTTCACCGTGCGCAGGATGCGGTAGTGATGGCCGCCTTCGCCCTCGAAATAGAGAACGCCATCCACCATGTGCTCCACCACGCGGGGGCCGGCGATCTGGCCTTCCTTGGTCACGTGCCCGACGAGCACGACAGCTGCGCCGGTGGATTTTGCATAGCGGATCATGGCCTGCGCCGAGGCGCGCACCTGTGTCACGGTGCCGGGGGCTGAATCGGCCATGTCCGTCCACAGGGTCTGGATCGAGTCCAGAATGACGAGATCGGGCCGTTTTCCGTCCTCGATGGTCGCCAGAATGTCTTCCACATTGGTCTCGGCGGCCAGTTCCACGGGCTGCTGCGCCACATGGAGACGCTGCGCACGCAGACGGATCTGCGCCACCGCTTCTTCGCCCGATACGTAGACGATGCGGTGGCCGCGCTCAGCGAGGGCGGCTGCTGCCTGTGTCAGAAGGGTGGATTTGCCGATGCCCGGATCGCCGCCGACCAGCAGCGCCGAGCCGCGCACGAAGCCGCCGCCGGTCACCCGGTCAAGCTCGCCGATGCCGGTGGTGATGCGCGGTGCATCCTCGATGTCGCCGGAAAGCGTGGTGAGCGCCACGGCGCGTCCCTTGCGGGCCTTGCGCGAGGCGGCCTGCGGGCCGGAGCCGATGCCGCTCGACGTGCCTTCCTCGACCAGCGTGTTCCACGCGCCGCATCCGTCGCATTTGCCGGCCCAGCGCGCATGCACCGTGCCGCAGTTCTGGCAGATGAACTGGACGCGTGCGCGGGCCATCAGATGCGGTCCCCGCCATGCACGTAATGCCGCTCATAGCGGCGGCCGAGCGAGGTCAGCAGCTCATAGGAGATCGTGCCGCAGGCCATTGCCACGTCGTCGACGGGCATGTTGTGGCCGATGAGCTCGATGAAGTCGCCCACCTGAAGCGCATCGGGGCCGAGATCGGTCACGTCGAACAGGGTGAGGTCCATGGTGATGCGGCCGATCACCGGCACGCGCTCGCCATCCACGAAACCGCATGCGCCTTCGGGCACCGTGTTGCGCAGCGGCACGCCCGCGCCGGAGCCGGAGCGGTGGTAGCCATCGGCATAGCCGGTTGCGGTGACCGCCAGAAGCGTGTCGCGGGTTACAGGTGTCGCACCGTAGCTGACCGTGCCGCCGGCGGGCACCTGACGCAGTTGCGCGATGCGTGCCTGAACCGTGGCCACGGGCTGCATCGGATTTTCCGTATCGTTTACGGGATTGCTACCGTAAAGCGACACGCCCGGGCGCGTTACATCGCACAGGAATTCCCCGCCCAGAAAGATGCCGGCGGAGTTCGCCAGACTTGATTCTGCATCTGGGAAAAGTGCGCAAAGCGCCTGAAATGATTCCAGTTGTTGCCGGTTCATCGGATGGGCCGGCGTGTCGGCGCAGGCCAGGTGGCTGAGGATCAGCCGCGGCGTCAGCGCGCCGGTCAGGGCGTTCTCCTGCGCCAGAATGCGGGTCCGCTCCGGCGTCAGGCCGAGCCGGTTCATGCCCGTCTCCACATGCAGCGCGCAGGGGCGTGGCGTGTCGCCATCATCCCAGCCATGGGCTTCCCAGATCGCCAGATCCGTCTGCGAGTTGAGCACCGGGATGAGACGCCCTTCGCGGTAGAAGGAGGCTGCCTCGGGGCTGAACAGGCCATTGAAGACATAGATCTCTGCATCGGGCGCGACTGCGCGCACGGCAAGACCCTCTTCGGGCAGGGCGACGAAGAACTTTCGGCAGCCCTCGGCGACCAGCGCCGCGACCACCGGACCGGCGCCCAGGCCATAGGCGTCGGCCTTCACCACGGCGGCTGCTTCCGCCGGGGTCGAGCGTTCGGCCATCTGCCGGTAATTGGCGACCAGAGCATCCAGGTCGACTGTCAGGCGGCCACCGGCAACGCGGGGGTCTGCGCCGCGCATCTGCGGATCGATTGAAGTCATGTCTTTGCTACTCAAAACGTTCTGGCATCCGATCTTCTTCGGCAAGATCGGAGAAGCGGGTGAATTCGCCGTGGAACGCGAGCTGAACCGTGCCTGTCGGACCGTGACGCTGCTTGGCGATGATGACCTCGGCCTTGCCGCGCACCTCGTTCATCTCGGCTTCCCACTGCATGTACTCTTCGGTGCCGGGCTTCGGCTCCTTGTTCTTTAGATAGTACTCGTCACGATAAACGAACAGAACCACGTCGGCGTCCTGCTCGATCGAGCCCGATTCACGAAGGTCGGCGAGCTGCGGGCGCTTGTCGTCACGCGCTTCCACCTGACGGGAGAGCTGTGACAGCGCGATGATCGGCGTCGAAAGCTCCTTGGCCAGCGCTTTCAGGCCGGTGGTGATTTCGGTGATTTCCTGCACGCGGTTCTGCGAGTTCTTGGAAGAACCCTGCATCAGCTGCACATAGTCGATGATGATGATGTCGAGGCCGCGCTGGCGCTTGAGGCGGCGCGCACGGGCAGCAAGCTGGGCGATGGAAATACCACCCGTCTGGTCGATGAAGAGCGGGATCTTCTGCATTGTCTGGGCGCAGGCCACAAGCTTCTCGAAATCGGTCTCGGTGATCTCACCGCGGCGGATCTTGGAGGAGGGGATTTCGGTCTGCTCGGAAATGATACGCGTGGCGAGCTGTTCGGACGACATTTCGAGCGAGAAGAAGCCGACCACGCCGCCATTGGCAGCCGCAAAGGAGCCATCGGCCTGCTGCTCTGGCTCATAGGCCGCAGCAATGTTGAAGGCGATGTTGGTCACAAGCGACGTCTTACCCATGGCAGGACGTCCGGCGAGGATAATAAGGTCAGAGGGCTGCAGTCCGCCCATGCGACCGTCAAGGTCGCGCAGGCCCGTCGAAATGCCCGAAAGGTGGCCGTCACGCATGAAGGCAGCGTTGGCCATGTCCACGGCGGTCTTGGTCGCATCGCCAAAGCTCTCGAAGCCGCCATCGTAGCGGCCGGTCTCGGCCAGTTCGAAGAGGCGTCGCTCGGCGTCCTCGATCTGCTTGTTGGGCGCCATGTCCACCGGCGCGTCATAGGCGATGTTGACCATGTCTTCGCCGACGGTGATCAGCGAACGCCGGACCGCCAGATCGTAGATGGCGCGGCCATAGTCGGAAGCGTTGATGATCGTCACGGCTTCGGCCGCCAGACGCGCAAGATACTGCGCCACGGTCAGTTCGCCGACTTTCTCCTCGGCAGGGAGAAACGTCTTGATGGTGACGGGGTTGGCCGTCTTGCCCATGCGGATCAGATCGCCGGCGACCTCGAAGATATTGCGGTGAAGCGGCTCATAGAAATGCTCCGCTTTCAGAAAGTCCGAGACACGGTAAAGGGCATCATTGTTGACCAGGATTGCGCCCAGCAATGCCTGCTCTGCCTCAATGTTGTTCGGTGCTTCGCGATAAAGCTTTGTTTCCGCTGTTTCGAGCTTGCGGACTGCCGCCTCTGCCATCTGAGCTCTTCCGGTGTTTCAGTGTCACTTGGCCCGGACAGACGCAATGCGAAACGTCCAGACCACCCCAATCATATGTCCTAGACGCTGCAGGCTCTGAGGATAAGACCTTGAAGGCTGTTCCAGCCTTCAAACCCCGCTATCCACCGCCAGCCGCGACATGAAAACCACAGCGTCCAGAAATGCCATCCATATTAGATGATTCGCTTGACAGCCACGCATCTATCTTTGGGACGGGAGAGGCGCTTTTTACTCCGCTGCCTGCTTGAATTTTCCGGGCCGCTTGCCATTGGGGTTCGCAAGCCGCTTCTCCGTCTCCCCGATATAGTCGCGGGTCACCGGCAGCGTTTCCCGTTTTTTGGTCAGCTGGATCTGGAACACCACCATCTCCTGCCACCGGAATGAGGCCTCCGAGCCTGCCAGGTAGAATTCCCACATGCGCGCGAAGCGCTCGTCATAAATCTCCACCGCCCTGGCGCGGTTCTTCTGAAAACGCTCCTGCCAGTGCTTCAGCGTATCCGCATAGTGGATGCGCAGGATCTCCACATCGGTCACGATCAGCCCCGACTTCTCGATCGGGGGGAGCATTTCCGACAGGGCGGGGATGTAGCCGCCCGGGAAGATGTATTTGCGGATGAAGGCATTGGTGATCGAAGGGCCGGTCGAGCGGCCAATCGTGTGCAGAAGCATCACGCCATCATCGGCCAGAAGCCGCGCACACTGGTCGAAATAGGTGCGGTAATGGTTGATGCCCACATGTTCGAACATGCCGACCGAGACAATCCGGTCGAACGGACCCGTCAGCGAGCGATAATCGACGATCTCGAACCGGGCCTTGTCTGAAAGCCCCGCTTCTTGTGCGCGCGCGCTCGAAACCCGGTGCTGTTCTTCTGAAAGCGTCACGCCAAGGAGCTGCGCGTCGAACTGGCGGGCAATGTCGAGCCCGAGACCGCCCCAGCCGGACCCGATGTCCAGAACCCTGTGGCCGGGCTGTAGCGCGAGCTTCGCCATGATGTGGCGCTTCTTGGCGCGCTGCGCCTCTTCCAGGGAAACGTCCGGCGTCTCGAAATAGGCGCAGGAATACTGCATGTCCTCGTCGAGGAAGAGGCGGTAGAGCTCTTCGGAAAGATCGTAGTGTCGCCGCACATTGCGCCGGGAGCGCGTCTGTGTGTTGAATTGATGCAGACGCCGCAACGGGTAGCGAAGCAGCTCGCCCAGCCTGAGCAGAAAAGGCTGGGTCTGCGTCTCATCCATATTGGTGTAGACTATTTGCAGAAAGGTCAGGATATCGCCTTCGACGATATCCACGTCGCCTTCCATGTATCGCTCCGGCACGGCAAGCATGGGGTCGAGCGCCATGGCGCGCTCTGCCGCCGCTGTGCGAATAACGATATGGACGGGACACCCTGTCCCGTCACCGAAGACATGCGTTTTGCCGGCCGCGTCGGTGATTGAAAGCGTGCCTTTGCGGACCAGGCGAAAAACGAATTTCTCAAGCAACCAGTTCATCGCAACACCCCCAAAAGTCTCGGGAGGGTGTGATTATGAAACAATTTTATGAGGATTGAAAAGGGCCAGACCTCATCCTGTCTTTAGCCAGATGATTATTCCTGCCGTCTGTTGACATGAAGCATTCGATTGAGACGAAGCCGACTGATCCCGCAGCATTCGCCGCGAAACAGGCGCTCTGAAACCGGCAAGCAGTCCATCACCGCTTGCAGGCAATAAAAAAGCCGGGCGTTTCCGCCCGGCTTCAGACTGACGAGACGCGTTGACTTACGCGTTCTCTTCTTCGTCGCCTTCGGCTGCTTCTGCGCCGGCTTCCGAAGCTTCATCATCGTACTCGGCTTCCGGATCGAAGAACTCGTCCGGGCGCGCGGTGTCGTTGATGTCGTCGCCGTAAATGGCTTCAGCGGAATCGAGCGTCTCGCCGCGTGCCTGGCGCTCTGCCTCGTCGCTCGAGCGAGCGATGTTCAGCGTCACGGTTGCCTCGACCTCTGCATGCAGGGCGATTGCGACGTTGACCAGGCCGATCGTCTTGATCGGGTGGTTGAGCTCAACCTGGCTGCGGCCGATCTTGAAGCCTTCTTCGGCCAGGAACTCGACGATGTCGCGGGCAGCAACAGAACCGTAAAGCTGACCGGTCTCGGCTGCGGAGCGCACGACCACGAAGGACTTGCCGTCGAGCTGCTCTGCAACGCTCTCGGCTTCCTTCTTCTGCTCGAGGTTGCGGGCTTCGAGCTCAACGCGCTGACCTTCGAACTTCTTGCGGTTGGCAGCGTTGGCGCGCAGAGCCTTGCCGCGCGGCAGCAGGAAGTTGCGTGCGTAACCGTCTTTGACCTTTACCTCGTCGCCCATCTGGCCGAGCTTGGCAATGCGTTCAAGGAGAATGACGTCCATCGTTTCTGTCCTTCTTCATCGGCTTTTGAAGCCGGCAAACAAATCAGGGCAGGTCAGAAACGGAAAATGCCGGTCTGTGCGGCATCAGGGTCGCTGTCCTGCCGGTGGCAGTTAGGGGCAAAGGCCCCAACTCGGGATTTGAAAGAACTCTTCCGCGCCCGCCGCGGAGAGTGGGCGGGCGGATAAACCGCCCGCGCCGAAACTTACTTCACCACGTAGGGGAGAAGGCCCAGGAAACGAGCGCGCTTGATGGCCTTGGCCAGCTCGCGCTGCTTCTTCTGGCTCACCGCGGTGATGCGGGAGGGGACGATCTTGCCGCGCTCGGAAATGTAGCGCTGCAGGAGCTTTACGTCCTTGTAATCGATCTTCGGAGCGTTGGCGCCGGAGAACGGGCAGGTCTTGCGACGACGATGGAACGGGCGCCGCGTCGGGATCTGGTTGATATCGACCATTATTCGGAGCCTTCCTTCTTGTTGTCGCGGTCAAACTCGCGACGGGGACCACGGTCGTCACGGCGCGGGCCGCGCGGGCCACGGTCGTCACGACGCGGGCCACGGTCATCACGGCGCTGCATCATTGCGGACGGGCCTTCCTCGTGTGCTTCGACGCGAACGGTCATGAAGCGGAGGATGTCTTCCGACAGACCCATCTGGCGCTCGACTTCCTTCACGGCTGCGGCCGGGGAATCGATGTCCATGAGCGTGAAATAAGCCTTGCGGTTCTTCTTGATCCGGTAGGCGAGGGACTTCTGTCCCCAGTTCTCGACCCGACCGACGGAGCCGCCACCAGCCTCGATGATGCCCTTGAACTGTTCTACAAGAGCGTCAACCTGCTGCGGCGAGAGATCCTGCCGGGCAAGGAACACGTGTTCGTAAAGTGCCATTGTCTTGCCTTTCTTCCTTTTGTGTCACACCGGATCCCAGCGGCTAAAGCCTCAGCGACACCTCTTTGCGGGCAAGCCCGACGAAGAAAGGCGCTTGGACGAGACGGTCGAGAGCGGAGACACGGGAGGCGGAAGGACTTGCCTTCACAACGCACGCACAGGCGCACGGCCCTCCGTTCAGCCCCCAGCTGAAACCGGCAGACCGCGCGCTTATACAGGTTCTGGGCAAAGATGCAAGGCGATTGCCTCAGGCGAGCACATACCAGAAATCGAGGTCCAGACTGGCCGGATCGCACAGGTCCAGAAGCGGCTGGCAGACCGGGTGCCCGACATAGCCATCGCACAGACGCTTTGTCTTTCCAAGTGAGCGGCCGAAGGTCACTTCGCAGAAGCGATTCTCTCCGCCGTGTCCGATGAAGTGCAGCCGTGTGTTGTCGGACCGGTCGAGATATTCGGTTTCGATCCGTTCCGAGATGGCGAGCAGATCTCTTTCGCCCGCATCCGTGCCCTGGGCAATCTCGAATGTCCCGAACTCAACGCAGGAAAAGTCGCTCGGCGGCGCGGTGACAGGCTTTAGAACGCGGTTGCGCGAAAGCCGGATTGTTCCGGGTGTCAGAAGCTCCATCAGCGCCCCGCTGCTCGGTGCATCCGCGTATGTAGCTCCCATCGCATCGAAGCTCTGGTCATCGCGGGCGAAGATGATGTCGGCAAAGCCGCCTTTCAGATTGCCCAGAAAGGCATGAAAGAGAATGCCTTCCATGGGGCGCAGAAATGTTTCCTGCCAGGTGAGCGCCCTGTCGATCAGGCGTTCGGTCTCCACGTCCTCGCGTTTCTCGTAACGGGCAAAGCCCATCACGCTCAAAGGGCCATCGGGTTTTCTCAACATGGATCGTCTTCCTTTCATACGCGCCAGCCAGCTCCGGTCGGGCTTGCCGGGCCTGTTGCGGAGACGTAGTTACGGTACTGGATTGACAATTTCTGTCAGGGGCGAGCGAATGCGCGCATCACGTCTTTTCGGGCTTCTGGAGCAGCTGCGGATGCACCGTCAGCCGGTGAGCGCCGCCGTGCTTGCCGAAACGCTGGGTGTTTCGGTGCGCACGATCTACCGCGATATCGCGACGCTTCAGTCCATGGGCGCGCCGATCCGGGGTGAGGGTGGTGTCGGTTATCAGATCGAGCGTGGCTATTTTCTGCCGCCTCTGCATTTCGATGCCGATGAGCTGGATGCGATCACGCTCGGCATGCAGCTGATTTCGGCGCGCGGTGACAGTGATATCAAGAAGGCTGCCGCGCGGGTGGCGGCGAAAGTCGACGCGATTGCGCCGGGCGGTGCGAATGGGCGGGTGCGTCAGGGCGACATGATCGCCTATTCGAAGGCGTCGGAGGCACAGCGCCATCTGGCGGCGCTGCGCAGGGCCGTGCGGGAGCGCAGGCGTCTGGAAATCGTCTATCTCGACCTCAAGGACCAGCAGAGCACCCGTCGGGTCCGCCCGCTGGGGCTGACCGCTTTCGACCAGGTCTGGCTATTGACGGCATGGTGCGACGAGCGTGACGATTTCCGCAATTTTCGCGTAGACCGGCTGGCGACCGTGACCGAAACCGGAGCGCGCTTTGCACCGCAGGCGGGCAGGGAATTCAGGGATTACCTGAAGACCCTGCGTTAGCCGTCAGGTCTTCAGGCGGTAGCCGGTTCTGAAGATCCACCAGATCGCGCCGAGGCATATGGCCAGGAAGAACGAGATCATGCCGATGCTCACGCCGATTCCCACATCCGAGGTCTCGTAGAAGCTCCAGCGGAAGCCGCTGATGAGATAGAGAACCGGGTTGGCGAGCGTCACCTTCTGCCAGAATTCCGGCAGCATCTGGATCGAGTAGAACGAGCCACCCAGAAACACGAGCGGCGTGATCACCAGCAGCGGAATGAGCTGCAGTTTCTCGAAATTGTCGGCCCAGATGCCGATGATGAAGCCGAACAGGCTGAAAGTCACCGCCGTCATCACCAGAAAGAAGAGCATCCAGAAGGGGTGCCTGATCTCGATGGGCACGAAGAGATGCGCCGTGGCCAGAATGATCAGGCCCAAAATGATCGATTTGGTGGCCGCAGCCCCCACATAGCCGAGCACGATCTCGAAGAACGAAATCGGCGCCGACAGAACCTCATAGATCGTGCCGATGAATTTGGGGAAATAGATGCCGAAGGACGCGTTGGAGATCGAGTTCTGCAACAGGGTGAGCATCATCAGGCCCGGAACGATGAACGCGCCATACTGCACGCCGTCGATCTCCTCGATGCGCGAGCCGATGGCCGCGCCGAAGACGATGAAATAGAGAGAGGTGGAGAGCACCGGCGAGATCACGCTTTGCAGAAGCGTGCGCTTCATGCGCGCCATCTCGAAGAGATAAATGGATTTGACGGCTTCGAAGTTCACTGCTTTTCCTCCACCACCAGGCTCACGAAGATGTCTTCAAGCGAGCGCTGCTGTGTATCGAGATCCTTGACGATGATGTCGGCTTCGCCCAGCGCCGAGAGAAGCGTGGCGATGCCTGTCCGGTTTGCCTGCGTGTCATAGGAATAGATGATCTGCTGGCCGTCGTCGGTCAGCTTCAGATCAAAATGGGAGAGCGTCTCGGGCAGGCTCTCGAGCGGCTTTTGCAGATCGAGCGTCAGTTGCTTCTGGCCGAGCTTGCGCATCAGTTCGGCCTTGTCCTCGACCAGAAGAAGCTCACCCTTCCGGATGACGCCCACCCGGTCGGCGATTTCTTCCGCCTCCTCGATGTAATGCGTGGTCAGAATGATGGTGACGCCCGTGTCGCGCAGGCGTTTGACCAGCCGCCACATATCCTTGCGCAGCTCCACATCGACGCCGGCAGTCGGTTCGTCCAGGAAGAGGATGCGCGGCTCATGGGCCAGAGCCTTGGCGATCATGACGCGCCGCTTCATGCCGCCCGAAAGCGCGATGATCTGGCTATCCTTCTTTTCATAGAGCGAGAGGTCGCGCAAAATCTGCTCTACCAGAGCCGGGTTCGGCTTCTTGCCGAACAGGCCGCGGCTGTAGCTCACCGTGGCCCACACCGTCTCGAAGGTTTCGGTGTGCAGTTCCTGCGGCACGAGGCCGATCAGCTTTCGCGCCTCGCGGTACTGGCTGACAATGTCACTGCCTTCCACCGTCACCGTGCCGGTCGAGGCTCTCACAAGGCCGCAGATGATGGAGATCATCGTTGTCTTACCGGCGCCATTGGGGCCGAGCAGGGCGAGGATTTCACCGCGTTCGATGTCGAGATCGACCGATTTGAGCGCGGTGACGCCGCCTTTGTAGGTCTTGGATAGATTCTTTATGGAAAGGGCTGTCGTCATGGAAGCGCGTCCGTGAGATCGGAAAAGGGGAGCCGCGCAGATATAGGCAATAAGCCGTCATCATGCCAGCGGACCGCCATGCCCGCTGACAAACCCTGACATCGTCCGGATGGAAAGGTGAGGGGCGAACGCTCCTCAGGACAGACCTAATTGTTTTCCGGGTCCGTCTCCGCCTCAAAGGCGAGCTGTCCGCAGCGCACCATTGCATAAAGCGTCGGCAGGCCGACGATCACTGCAAGCACGATTTCTCCGACCGAGTTGAGGTGGAGAAGACCGGAAAGTCCCCACACGCCCGCAGCTGATGCCACGGCCACTTCGGTGGACACAAAAAGCGTCACCGAAACAAAGCCAAGCATCTGGAGACGTGTGACCTTGCGCGCCGGCGTCTTCACCTGCGGCTGTTCAGTTTCAAAAGACATGTCTGAAAATACCCCTGCACGCCACCGGAATTGGGGCGGAGCCCGGCAACTACTCTCCTCAATTATGGAGTTTTCATGTCAGGGCAGGTGCAAGACCCGAAATGCCCAAAAAGCTTGACGCGCCAGTTGTGTTGCGTCACCAGATGCGCCCGATAACGATGTTATTTTGGAGATTTGGCGATGGGCATCGCTTTCACCTTTCCGGGACAGGGCAGCCAGGCTGTCGGCATGGGACGCGATCTGGCGGATGCGTTTCCGGAAGCACGGGATGTGTTCCACGAGGTCGACGACGCGCTGGAGCAGAAGCTTTCCAGCATCATGTGGGAAGGCCCCGAGGATGAGCTGACGCTCACGGCCAATGCACAGCCGGCGCTGATGGCGGTTTCCATTGCCGCAATGCGTGTCATGGAAAAGGGCGGTCTGTCGCTGAAGGACAAGGTGTCCTGCGTGGCCGGTCATTCGCTCGGCGAATATTCTGCGCTCTGCGCTGCCGGCATGTTCTCGCTGGCCGATACGGCGCGCCTCCTGCGCATTCGCGGCAACGCCATGCAAGCAGCCGTTCCGGTTGGCGAGGGTGCGATGGCGGCGATCATCGGCCTTGAGGCAGCAGACGTCGAAGAGATCTGCAAGGCGGCCGCCGGGAGCGGCGTATGCCAGATCGCCAATGACAATGGCGGCGGACAGCTGGTGATTTCCGGGGCAAAGGCGGCTGTTGAGCAGGCAGCGGCATTTGCCACGGAGAAGGGCGCGAAGCGCGCGATCATGCTGCCGGTGTCCGCACCGTTCCACTCCGCGCTCATGAAGCCGGCCGCAGACGCCATGCGCGAAGCACTGGCCGATGTGAAGAAAAACGCGCCGATCGTGCCTGTCGTGGCCAATGTCACGGTTTCGCCGCTGAGCGATCCCGAAGAGATTGCCGAGCGGCTGGTCGAGCAGGTGACGGGCCGCGTGCGCTGGCGCGAAACGGTTGGCTGGTTCGGCGAGAATGGCGTCGACACGCTTTACGAGATCGGTTCGGGCAAGGTCCTGTCAGGGCTGGCGCGCCGCATCAACCGCGATCTCAAGGCGGTTCCGGTCAACACGCCGGCCGATATCGAAACGGCAATGGCTGCGCTCGTCTGAGCTGCAGCGCCACGATGGGCAATCATGTCCAAACAATGAATCAGGTGACTGAAAAGGACAACGTCATGTTTGATCTGAGCGGCCGCAAGGCACTGGTGACGGGCGCCACCGGCGGCATTGGCGAGGCGATTGCGCGCATTCTGCATGCGCAGGGCGCTATTGTCGGCCTGCATGGCACGCGCGTCGAGAAGCTTGAGGCGCTCGCCGCCGATCTGGGCGACCGCGTAAAGCTTCTGCCGGCGAACCTGTCGGATCGCAGTGAAGTCAAGCAGTTGGCCGAGAAGGCGGAATCTGAACTCGAAGGCGTCGACATTCTGGTCAACAATGCGGGCATCACCCGCGACGGCCTGTTCGTGCGCATGAGCGACGACGACTGGGATTCGGTCCTCGAGATCAATCTCGGCTCGGTCTTCCGTCTGACCCGCGAGCTGACGCACCCGATGATGCGCCGCCGATTCGGCCGCATCATCAACATCACCTCCGTGGTGGGCGTCACCGGCAATCCCGGCCAGGCGAATTACTGCGCCTCCAAGGCGGGTCTGATCGGCTTTTCCAAGTCGCTGGCGCAGGAAATCGCCAGCCGCTCGATCACGGTCAACTGCGTTGCTCCGGGCTTCATCGAATCGGCCATGACCGACAAGCTCAACGACAAGCAGCGTGACGCCATCATGGGTGCTATTCCGATGAAGCGCATGGGCAATGGTGCGGAAGTCGCATCGGCTGTCGCCTATCTCGCATCCAACGAGGCTTCCTACGTGACAGGCCAGACCGTGCACGTGAATGGCGGCATGGCAATGATCTGATCGGTTCACACCGGTCGACACGATGAGCGGGCTCGAAACAAGACGCTTTGTTCTGCGGGATTTCGAGCCCGCCGATGTGGCCGCCCTTGCGGCCTATCAGGCGGATCCGCGTTTCGTTTCCACACGCCGCAAGGCCGGACAGGCCGCAGGCGATCCGGCAGAGCTTGTTGCGCTCTTTCGCCAGTGGGCAGCGGAGAATCCGCGCAAAAACCACCAGTTTGCAGTGATCTGTCGTAAAACCGGCCGCCTTGTCGGCTGTGCGGGGCTGCGCGCGGCGAATTGTCCACAGGACAGTGGCGAACTCGGAATCGAACTCTCTCCCGACCTCTGGGGACGTTATGGCAGCGCTGCCGAGATCGCAGGCGCATTGCTCGATTTCGGCTTCTCAGAGCTCGGCCTGGTGGAAATATTCGGCGACACCACTGCTGAAAATCATCAGGCGGCCCGGCTCGCCTCGTTTCTGGGCGCACAGCCGGAAACCGTCGAAGCAGCCGCAAAGCAAGGTGAGGAAAGCGGTTCGGCGCCTGTCCGATGGTGGTTCTCGCACAAGGCATGGCGGGCACGGGATGGATCGCGTCCGGGGGCTCGTCCAAAGTGGATGTCGGGTGATTAACGCTTGGCTCGCGCAGTTAAATCGTGATATGCGCCCGCCGAAAGCCGTTCCACGAGCCGCGCGTAACCCGTGTATCGAGGACGGAATAACGAAGGCTTCGCGCTGGCCATGTCAGCGGGTTAGTCGTCATTTAGCTTGATTAGCGGCAATCGTGCGGCTAACGAAGATCGGAAATTCAGAAAGTCGAGGGTTCTCTCATGAGCGATACTGCAGAACGCGTTAAGAAAATCGTTGTCGAGCATCTGGGCGTCGAAGGCGACAAGGTGAACGAAGGCGCAAGCTTCATTGATGATCTTGGCGCAGACAGCCTCGACACCGTCGAGCTGGTCATGGCCTTTGAAGAAGAGTTCGGCGTTGAAATCCCGGACGACGCTGCCGAGACGATCCTCACCGTCGGCGACGCAGTGAAGTACATCGACAAGGCGACCGCCTAACGCCTCCGGCGTTATCGCTACAAAAACGTAGTCAAGGCGGATATTCAGCATATGAGACGTGTTGTCGTCACCGGTATGGGGCTTCTTTCACCGTTCGGCCTCGGTGTTGAACATGGGTGGAAGAGCCTGCTTTCGGGCAAGAGTGCGGCCAGCCGCATCGACAGTTTTGAGGTCGATGATCTGCCGTGCAAGATCGCCAATACGATCCCGCGTGAAGGCGAAGGGGCGTTCAACCCCGACGCCTTTCTGGAACCCCGCGAGCAGCGCAAGATCGGTGAGTTCATCACCTACGGCATTGCTGCGGCAGACCAGGCGCTGGAAGATTCCGGCTGGAAGCCGGAAACCGAAGACGACAGATACGCCACCGGCGTTCTGATCGGTTCGGGTATCGGCGGCATCGAAGGCATTGCTGAAAACGCCTTGACGCTGGAGCAGCGCGGTCCGCGCCGCATCAGCCCCTTCTTCATCCCCGGCAACATCATCAACATGGTGTCCGGCCAGGTGTCCATTCGACACGGATTGAAGGGGCCGAACCATGCGGTCGTGACCGCTTGCTCCACCGGCGCGCACGCCATTGGCGATGCTGCGCGCCTCATCATGCTTGGTGACGCCGACGTCATGCTTGCGGGTGGTGCGGAAGCACCGATCACCCGTCTGTCGATCGCCGGCTTCTCCGCATGCAAGGCTCTCTCCACCAGCTTCAACGATACGCCGGAAATTGCTTCCAGGCCCTATGACCGCGACCGCGACGGTTTCGTCATGGGCGAGGGCGCAGGCGTGCTCGTGCTGGAAGAGCTGGAGCATGCAAAGGCGCGTGGCGCCAAGATTTACGCCGAAGTGGTTGGCTATGGCCTGACGGGCGACGCCTATCACATCACGGCGCCGGCGGAAGACGGTGACGGTGCCTATCGCTGCATGAAGACAGCGTTGAAGCGCGCCGGCATGACACCTGCCGATCTGGACTACATCAACGCACATGGCACTTCGACCATGGCGGACACCATCGAGCTTGGAGCCGTGGAGCGCCTTCTGGGCGACGCTGCAGGCGATGTCTCGATGTCGTCCACCAAGTCGGCCATCGGCCATCTGCTTGGTGCCGCGGGTGCAGCAGAAGCGATCTTCTCGGTTCTGGCCATTCGCGACAACATCGTGCCGCCGACCATCAATCTGGACAATCCACAGGTTGAAACGGCCATCGATCTGGTGCCCAACAAGCCGCGTGAACGTCAGGTTGACGTAGCGCTCTCCAACTCCTTTGGCTTTGGCGGCACCAACGCGTCTCTCGTATTCAAGCGTTATGAGGCCTGAACGTTTCCGATAGCGGGCTTGCAGTTTTGCCATTTTCGCAATTCATTCTGTTCTGAACGAATCGAAATGGCGCGCGGCAAGCTCCGGTGACGCAATTTTCGAAACTTGCGTAAACGTTCATAACGCGAACACAGAATAGGACAGGACCGGCGGCAATTGGCGCCGTTCTGAAAGGGAGCGGTCCAAGAAGCATGACAGGGACTTCCGGCGATAATTCCAGCGGCTATGGCCGCCAGCCAGACGAAGAGCGCGGCCGTACGTTCAAACCGGCCAGCCAGACATTACGACCGGAGGCGGGAACCCCGCCGCCGAAGCGCTCCAGGCGCGCGCGCAGCCAGTTCGTGGTGTTCTTCAACTTCGTCTTCTCTTCCATCGTCTTTCTGGTGGTTCTGGCCGGCTTTGCCTTTTATTTCGGCAAGCGCGAATTCCATCAGCCCGGCCCGTCAAGCACGGCCGAGACCGTTCTCATCAAACCGAACACCGGTGTGAACCAGATCGCCAGCCTGCTCGAGCGCGAGGGCGTGATCAGCGATGCGCGCATCTTCTCCATCGGTGTGCGCGCCTATGGCGCCGATTCCGAGCTCAAGGCAGGTGAGTACGCCATCGACGCCCGCGCTTCGATGCATGACGTCATGGAGCTTCTGAAGAGCGGCAAGAGCGTTCTTTACTCGCTCACCATCCCGGAAGGGCGGACCGTCGTCGAGGTGTTCCAGCGTATTCAGGATACCCCGGAACTCTCCGGCAAGCTGCCGGATGAGATGCCGCCGGAAGGCAGTCTTGCAGCCGACACGCTGCGCTTTACGCGCGGCATGGACCGCACGGCGGTCGTCGAGAAGCTCCTTGAGGATCAGCGCGAGCTGGTCGACAGCATCTGGGAGCGCCGCGACGAGGGACTTCCGGTCAAGGACAAGAACGAGTTCGTAACGCTGGCCTCCATCGTGGAGAAGGAAACCGGCATTGCCGACGAGCGCCCGCGCGTTGCAGCCGTCTTCATCAACCGTCTGAACAAGGGCATGCGTCTGCAGTCGGATCCGACCATCATCTATGGTCTGTTTGGCGGCCAGGGCAAACCGGCCGATCGCCCGATCTACCGGTCCGACATCGACAAGAAGACGCCTTACAACACCTATCAGATCGACGGGCTTCCGCCCACACCGATCGCCAATCCGGGCCGTGCGGCGCTTGAGGCCGTGGCAAACCCGTCGCAGACCGACGAACTTTACTTCGTCGCGGACGGTACGGGCGGCCACGCCTTTGCCAAGACGCTCAAAGAGCACAATGAGAACGTCGCACGCTGGCGCAAGCTGGAGCGCGAGCGCCAGACGGAAGACGAGGCCGGCTCCAACTGAGCCGGACCGTCGCGCGAAGAGGGGGACGCATGAGCAGGCTTCAAAGCATGACGGGCTTTGCCCGTGCTTCGCGCGACCATGATGCCGGTGGCATCGCCTGGGAGCTGAAATCGGTAAACGGGCGCAGCCTTGAAACCCGCTTTCGCCTCCCTCCCGGTTTTGAACGGATCGAGCAGGGCGCGCGTCAGCGTCTGCAGAAGCGCTTTTCGCGCGGCAATGTGCAGGCTTCGCTGAATTTTACGCAGAATGGCGCTCTGCGCCGCCCGGTTGTCGATGAAGAGTTCCTGAAAGAGGTCGCAGAACTGGCCGGTCGCCTGCACGAGCAGTTCGGCGCTGCTCCTGCAACGGCAGACGGGCTGCTGGGCCTGCGCGGTGTGCTCGACTATGCCGATCCCGTGGCGGATGAAGAGGTTCGCGCCTCGCTCGATGAAACCATTCTGTCGACCTTCGATGAGGCGCTTGTCAGCCTTGAGAATGCGCGGCGGGATGAGGGTGCGGCTCTCGAACGCATCCTGCTTGATCAGGTGGCGCGCATCGAGACGTTGACCGATCAGGTCGAAAATGATTCCTCCCGCTCGCCCGAGGCCATACGCCAGCGTCTGAGCGAGCAGGTCGCCCGCCTCATGGATGCGACCACCGGCTTCGATGAAGCCCGCCTCCACGCCGAGGCCGCCATCCTTGCAGGCAAGGCGGATATCCGTGAAGAGATCGACCGTTTGCGCGCACATATCGCATCGGCCCGGGCTCTGATCGCCTCCGGCGGCCCCATAGGTCGAAAGCTTGACTTCCTCGGTCAGGAGTTCAACCGCGAATCCAACACGCTTTGCTCAAAGTCCAACGCGACAACCGTCACGGCCATCGGCCTTGAATTAAAGGCCGTCGTCGATCAGTTCCGCGAGCAGGTCCAAAATCTGGAGTAGACCATGTCCTCGCAGACGTCTCCTGCCGTTTCGACCGAAGTCGCGCGCCGCGGCCTTATGCTCGTCCTGTCTTCACCTTCGGGTGCAGGCAAGTCGACCATCGCACGCACGCTTCTGGCCGAGGTGAAGGGGTTTGAGCTTTCGGTAAGCGTTACCACGCGCCCCCGCCGCGCCAGCGAAATTGAAGGGGTGCACTACCACTTCAAGACGCAGCGCGAATTCGAAATCATGCGCGACAATGACGAATTGCTGGAATGGGCCGAGGTTCACGGCAATTTCTACGGTACCCCCCGCGCGCCTGTCGAAAAGGCGCTGACCGAGGGCCGCGACATGCTGTTCGACATCGATTGGCAGGGCGCGGAGCAGCTGCGCGAGAAAATGCGTGGGGATGTGGTCTCCATCTTCATCCTGCCGCCCAGCATGAAGGAGCTGCTTGGCCGTCTCACGCGGCGCGCCGAGGATACGCCCGAGATCATCCAGACGCGTCTGAAGAATGCGCGGACGGAAATCGAGAAATGGCTGGATTACGATTATGTCGTGATCAATGAAGAGCTCGATCACGCCTTTTCGTCGGTGCGCTCCATCGTAGAGGCAGAGCGCCTGCGGCGCGACCGCCGCCCCGGCCTGTTCGATTTCGTTTCGGGCCTGCTCAGCGAGGACGGCAACTGAGCTTCATTTGCATTTCATGGTCGGGCTGCCTTACCCGACCATCTGCAAAATCCGTCAGGATGAACCGCTCTGGGAAGCGTTGGCCAGCGCCACGAATTCGGCCACTGAGAGCGTTTCCGCACGTCGCGTCGCATCGATCCCTGCGCGCGCCAGAAGCGCTTCACCACCCAGCGATTTGACGCTCTGGCGCAGCATCTTGCGGCGCTGGCCAAAGGCTGCTTCCGTGATCTTCGCCAGCCTTTTGGGCTCGACCGCCAGCGGCTCGGCGCGCGGCACGATATGCACCACGGACGACGTCACTTTCGGCGGGGGCGTAAAGGCCTGTGGAGGCAGGTCAAAGGCGATCTTGGAGACGGTGCGCCAGCCGGCCAGAACGCCAAGCCGACCATAGGCCTTGTCGCCGGGTTCGGCGACGATGCGCTGGGCCACCTCGCGCTGGAACATCAGCGTCATCGAGGCGTAGAAGGGCGGCCATGCGTCGGGCGTCAGCCAGCGTACGAAAAGCTCCGTTCCGATATTGTAGGGCAGGTTGGCGACAATCCGCACCTTGCCGTGCGCCTCCGGGGCGAGGGCTGCGAAGTCCGTTTCCATGGCGTCACCATTCACCACGTCGAGCCGGCCCGGATAGTGCGCAGCGATCTCCGCCAGCGCATCGAGACAGCGCTCGTCACGTTCGATGGCGATTACGCGTTCTGCGCCGGCCATCAGCAGGGCGCGCGTCAGACCGCCCGGTCCGGGGCCGACCTCAATCACCGTCGCGCCTTCAAGATCGCCCGCAGCCCGGGCGACCTTGGCCGTCAGGTTCAGATCCAGAAGAAAGTTCTGGCCGAGCGATTTCTTGGCGGCGAGGCCATGCCTGGCGATGACCTCTCTGAGTGGTGGCAGGCCATCGGCCGTCATTTTATGGTGTCCGTATTGTCTGAGAGCTGGCGCGCAAGCCTGATCGCCGCAATCAGGCTGTCGGGCCGCGCAATGCCGCGTCCGGCAATGTCGAATGCCGTGCCATGATCCGGCGATGTGCGGATGAAGGGAAGGCCGAGCGTGACGTTCACCGTCTCGTCAAAGGCAATGGTCTTCACGGGGATCAGCGCCTGATCGTGATACATGCAAAGTGCGGCGTCATAGCCAGCGCGGGCGCGGGCGTGAAACATCGTGTCGGCGGGCAGGGGACCGAATGCGTTGATCCCGTCTTCCTGAAGCGCGTGGATCGCCGGCGCGATGACGTCACGGTCTTCCGTGCCCATGGCCCCGCCTTCGCCGGCATGCGGGTTGAGCCCGGCAATGGCAAGGCGCGGTTCCGCGATGCCGAAGCGCTGACGCAGCTCCCGATGCGTGATCCGCGCGATCTCTTCCACCAGCGCCTGCGTCAGGGTTTCAGGAACCCCTGCCAGCGCCTGATGAACGGTCACCGGAACGGTCCGCAGATCGGGGCCTGCAAGCATCATGACAGGCGTGGCCGGCCTTCCGGTCAGCTCCTCCGCCAGATGGCCCAGAAACTCCGTGTGGCCCGGAAAACGAAAGCCTGCATCATAGAGTGGCTTCTTGGCGATGGGCGCGGTGACCACGGCCGCCGCACGGCTTTCCACCGTATCCGTCACGGCGCGTGATATGGCCTCGATGACACCCGCCGCATTCACCGTCTCGGGCTGGCCTGCGCTGTCGGTCAAACGGTTTTCGAGCGGTGCGACCGGCAGCCGATTGTCAAAAGCGCTCTCCGCGGCCTCGGGCTCAGCCTCGCACAGCGGTACGTCGAGCCCCAGATGGCGCGCGCGTGCGGCCAGAAGGGCAGGGTCGCCGAGAACATAGAAGGGCGACAGCTTATCCTGGTCGCGCCGAAGCCAGGCCTGAAGAATGACCTCCGGGCCGATTCCGGATGGATCGCCAATGCTGAGCGCGAGCGGGCGCAAGAGCCACCTCGTTGGATCTAGGGTCGAAGAAAGATGAGCCCGGCAAGGCCGGGCTCATGAAGAACAATCAGCGCTTGGTGATGCGCGCGTTCTTGCGCAGCTCGGCGAGATATTCCTGCGAGGCCTTTTCCATGTCCTCGCCGCCCGAGCCTTCACTCTGGAACATCATCTGAGCGACACGGTCGTCGGAAACTTCGCGCGTGCTGCAAACGCCGATGAACTCGACACCGCGCTCTGTCGTGCGCACGCCGGTGGCGTTTCCGGGAGACGTCTTCTTGATCTGGTCTTTCCAGTCGCCCGGCAGCTCCGGTTCAAGAATACGGCCAAGGTCACGCACGGTCACGTCGATCAGCCCCTTGGCGAACTCACGGGTCGAATCGCAGCCCCGGAAGCGGCCACGCAGCGCCTGTGCCTCGCGCTGGCGCTTGCCAAGTAACTTCGAGCGCTCGGCAGACGGAACGACGAAGATGACCTGCTGAAGCATGTATTCGGTCGCGCTCGGTTTGTTGCCACCCTGCTGAAGCATCTTGGCGACAACATCCTGCTCGCTCATGCCGCCGGAAGAGCTGTTGCGCGCCTGCATGACGCGGCTCCAGCCGATCTGCGAACGGATGAAATCCTTGAAGTGCGCTGCCGTCACGCCCGACTGCGCCATCACCTGGTTCAACTGGCTGGTGGTCATCCGGTTTCCGCTGGCGAAGCGCTGATAGGCCTGATCCACCATCTCTTTGGGGATGTTGATGTTGCGCCGCTGCATTTCCTGCAGCTTGAGCGTCTGCTCGATCATCTGATCGGTGGCTTTCTGGCGCAGATTGCCACCCTCGCGCTGCAGTCGCAGAAATGCGACGCGCCGGTCGATATCGTAGCTGGTCACCGGAAGATTGTTGACCACATAGCGAATTTCGGTCGCCATGGCACTGGTACCGCCGAGAATGGGCATTGCCGTCGCCACGGCCAACGTCAACACGCTCGCGCGCACAATACGCCTGCAATTGCTAAACATCGTCACATTTCTCACTTTTGCACCCCGCAATTGCGTCTGGGATAACAGCAAATGCACTGGAGCTACAGTCCCTTGGACCGTTTTATCCGCCAGCCTGGGGCAAAATCATGACTTTAGGGGAGGTCATGTCCAAATGAGGCCGGAAGCGAAGCTCCCGGCCTGCCTGTTCAAAGGCTCACAGCCTCAGAAGCTCGAACCGAAGTCGCCGCTGCTGGTGCCGAAGTCGCCGATGGTGCGCAGCGACACGCGGAAGCCGAACGAATGGTCGGTTTCCTTGGTCACGCGGTTTTCGCTGCGCGAATAGGTCATCGAATAGATGAAGCACTCATCGCCATACGAGAACCCGTAGTCGTTCTTGACGACCGTCTCGCTCTCGATGTCGTAAGTGCCCGAAGCAAAACCGCTCCAGTTCTCGTCGAACTTGATCCTCGCGACGCCCGTCACTTCCTGTCGGTCGGTTTCAAACCCGTATAGTGGCTGGGCCTCGATATAGGCGTACTGCAACGAACCGGTTACCGCGCCAACGGTGGCGGCGGTCTTCAGGTCGGTACGGCGTACGTCGAAGGTCTCCTCGTCGAACCGTGCACCGGCGGAGAATGCAAAGCCGCCCGGGCTGGCGAAACCGATCATGCCGACAAAGTCGGAGACGTCCGTCTCAAGGCCGGAATAGGCGCCGACATTGACCAGATCAGGAGCCGCATAGGGGTTCGCGCCGGCAATCTGGTAGGACTGACCGAAGAGGCCCTGAGCCGTCCAGCCATTGGCGAAACTGCCGGAGTAGCGGATGCCGACATTGGCGCGCGTACCACCCTCAATGCGGTCATAGCCGGAGAACTTGTCACGCTCGAACAGCGTTGTCGCGTCGAACACGAGCGACTGCGCGTCTTCGTTCGGAATGCCGAGCTTGTCCTGATAGGGGGCGTCGGGCCGGACGAAGATCTGCGCCACGGGTTCCAGCACGTGGCTGGCGCTCGTGGTCGAGAAAAGGATCGGCCAGCGCGCTTCCAGACCTGCCGTCGCCATGTAGCGATAGTAGGATGAGCGCATATCGCTGCCGACCGGGGTGCCATTCAGCTCGAAGCTGGTGATGCCATTGACCGTGGTGGCGTCGTAATCGGTGTAGATCGCGTCGCCACGGGCCTGCAGAAGCGGGGTCACGACGAGACCGCCCGACGTGACGAAAGAGCGCTTCCACTCGGCTTCGGCCGTCATGCGGCTGGCAAGCCCATCCACACCGTCGATACGCTCATACGCCGATGGCATCCCGGAAACAGTGCGCCCACTCAACTGATCCCGATAGATGTTCTGAACATTGATATCGAGATTGAGTTCGCCGCCACCCACCGACATGTCCGGTGTATAGGAATAGTCAAAGGTCGGCAGAACCCAGGGCTGCTGATCGTCACGCGATCTCGGTGACGAGTCCAGAACGTCTTCCTGAATGTCGAAATGGTAGGCGCGCAGGTCGAAGAAGTTCCGGTCATCAAGGCCGGTCAGATAAAGCTGGGATGTCTGAACCGTGTCCGAGAACCCGCCGATGCCATAGGTGCGCGAGAAGTTCTTGTCGGTCTGCGCAAGCACGTCCCAGCCGAAGGTCCAGCGCGGATTGACGCGGAACTGGCCTTTGGAGCCGATCATGCCGCGGCCGTCTTCGCTGCCATTGACCGTGTTCGGGCGCCAGGCCTCGGGGTCCTGCTGCTTGATGCCGGCAATCTTGACGCTGTACTGGCCGTTGTCGAAACGCTGACGCCACTCGGCTTCGCCAAGGAAGCCCTGATTCGTATAGTAGGTGCCTGTTACCGTAAGGTCATACGTAGGCGAGAGCGCAAGGTAGTAGGGAACGCTGACGCCGAAGCCGAGCTCGTCATTGTATGAAGCGCTCGGAATCAGGAAGCCCGTTTTGCGCTTCACCGTCGGGTCCGCCACCTCGAGATAGGGGAGGTAGGCAATCGGCATGCCGAAGAATTCGAATCGCGAACGCTCAAAACGAACTGTCTTGGATTCACCGTTCCAGATGATCTTCTGTGCCTTGATCTGCCAGATCGGCGGTTTGCCGGGTTTGTCGCGGCAGGGTTCGCACGCGGTGTAGACACCATTGTTGAAGGTGGTCAGCCGACCGCCTGAGCGTTCAGCGCTCTCGGCAGCGAAATAGGTCTTGTCGACAGTCTCGACGCGCAGCGCATTGACGAAGCCGTCGCGGAAGTCATCCGTGACGTCGATCTCGTCTGCATAGATCTTGTTGCCGTCTTTCTCGATGATCTGCACACGGCCGCGCGCAACAACGCGGGACGTTGCCCGGTCATAGACGACCCGGTCTGCAACGAGATTGTTTCCGGCATATTCGATCTGCACACCGCCGGCGGCAGTGATCGTGCTCTGATCGTTGTCGTAAATGAGATTGTCCGCCGTCAGCAGCATCTGTGCGTCTTGCGGAAGGTCCGATACGTCCAGCCCGCCGGTCTGCGCCAGGGCAGTGCCCTGCGGAAGCAATGCATAGGTGCACAAGGTCGCCAACGCGGTCGCGCCCATCAAATGCGCTAACCGTGCGGACATGCCGGCTCTGTTTGCCGAAACCCCCACTAACCGTCCTCCTTGTACAATAGGAAAGTCACCCCATAGAACATCGCCACGACCACAGGCGTCCAGGCAGCTACAACCGGAGGTACAACTCCGGCGCTACCGAACGCCTTGACCAGGACCGAAACCACATAAAGCAGAAAGCCGGCGAGGATTCCACCCAGAATCACCGTTGCTGACTGTCCCATTCGCGTAAATCTCATGGATACCGTAGCGGCAATCAGCGTCATGGCGACGAGCAGGAGGGGTAATACTACAAGTGAATGAAAATGCGTGGCAAAGGCGTTTGCCTTGAGCCCGAAGGAGCGCGCGACTTCGATCTTTCCAGGCAGTGCATAGATGGATGTCGCTTCAGGGCGCGCAAGCTGCTCGCCAACGAATTCTGGCTGGAGATTCGTTTCGATCTGCAGCGTTGCGATACGTTCTGCCGCAGCGGTACCGCGGCGACGTGACACGTCCTGCAATTCCCAGAAACCATCGCGCAGAAATGCGCGTTCGGCGTCGAGTCGCTCATAGATGCGTCCATCGGCATCGATTCGGAAGAAAGTCGGGCGAATCAGGGTCTGCCCGCCGCTGAGGACAGAGGTGGAACCGATGATGGTTTCCTCATTGCCCGTACGCTGTTTGAGCCACTGTTCGGCTTCGGAATTGGTTGTGCTCTTTGCCCCGCGCACCTCGGCCTCGACAAGCTGCGCCTGGGCAAAGCCGTTGGCTGCCAGCGGGTTCAGCGCAGCAACGGCGATCACGCCGAAAACGAAGGAGCCGAATGCGATGGGCGTGAGGAACTGCCAGGCTGAAACGCCCGCCGCACGCGCCACCACAAGCTCATACTTGCGGTTGAGACTGATGAGCGTGGCCATGGCCGCAATCAGACCGATGAAGGGGATTGCCTGCAGAAGGATGATCGGTGTCTGCAGCGCGGCCAGCGAAAAGGCCCATTGCGGCGTGTAGCCCGGCAATCCCGCCGAGCGGCTCGAAACCTCGGCAAAGGTCACGATGAAGATCAGAAGACCGATGCCGAAAAAGTTCCAGGCTGCAATCGAGGCGTAGCGGCGGAAGAAATAGCCGCCAAGTGTCAGGCCGATCATCCGCGACCTCCTTCGGGCGAGCGCTTGCTGGCCAGCTTGATGCGAAGGCGGGTCATTGCCTCGGTCAGTTTCTGTGTCCGTGCGTTGAGCTTCTCAACCCAGTGTGTCGGCAGTTCCATCACACGATTTGTGAAGATGAAGAACGCGCATACGCCAATCATCAAAAGCGGGGCGGCATAGAGCACGAAGGAGAAAACGCGCGAGCTTTCGGCCTCGGTGCCCGAATAGAACCCGACCCACCGCACAAGCAGCGCGATCACCATCGTGGTCACCATCGGGTGCAGCCTGGCTTCGCGGAAGGAGCGCGCATCGCCGGCCACGGCCAGTCCGATCATGGCGAAGACCAGCGGGTAGAGCCATTCGGAGAAGCGCATGTGAAGTTCCGCCCGGAAGATCTGTGGCGACTTCTTGTAGAACTGGTCGTCCGGGTCGGGATTTAGGAGGAAGGCGAGGGAACGGTCCTTGGGGTGCAGGGTGGGTTCACCGCCGCCGCTGCTGGAAAACTGCGAGAGGTCGAAGGCGTAGGAATCAAAGCGGATCGTCGAGACGTCGCCATTCGCCGACTGCCGCTGCACCATGCCGTCCTGCATGACCAGAATGGAGCCACCATCGCGTTCAACGGCAGCACCTGTGCGCGCATGATAAATGAGCTTGGTGTTCTCTTCGCGCGAATCGGCGACGAAAATTCCGCCCAGAAGACCGTTGGGAAGGCGTTCCGAGACCTGAACGAAGAGACCGTCATCCACTTTCTGGAAGCTGCCTTCCTGAAGAACCGTGGTGATCAGGTCGGCGCGGGCATTGGCAAGCAGCGTGCGAAAGGCCTGGCGGGACGCGGGCTCAACCGTGTTGTTGATCAGGAAGGATGCAACGCTGGCGCCGATGGCGATGATCAGGATCGGCCGGATGATGGTGGCGCGCGGCGCGCCCGACGCATTGATGACCACCAGTTCCGAATCGGAATTCATGGTGGCGAGCGTCTGCGCCACGGCAATACCGAGCGCAAAGGGGATCACGATGGGAATAACGGCAGGCAGGACAAGGGCGGCGACCATGAAGAACGTGCCGGCCGACTGGCCGCTATCGGTCACAAGGTCGATGCGGTTCAGGACCTGGGTGGTCCACACCAGCGCGAGCACCCACAGCAACGCGGCTGCGAACAGCGCGAAGGTACGGCGCATGATGTAAAGTTCGATTACCCGCATGGAAATCGACAATCCGTTTTGTTGGAACAGCCCTCAACCGGCGCGCGCGAACCTAACGGCCCGCTTCCACGTGCACAATGCTCAACTGCCGGCTTTGAAGGGCGGCCCACCATTTCTTGTCCCAAGGGTGACAGTGGGCGGGATTGGTTAGAAAAAGCGAAACAAACGCAGTTAACAGATTGCTTACTGCCCAATAGCCGCACCGCAATCAATGATTGCGCGCGCGAAAAAACAGAATGCGCCTCGGCACAGCCCTTGCCAATCTTCATAAAACCTCCAAGATCGCCGGCATCTCTCAAAACGAGAAATCACGCAAATCTGGGAATTATCATGACCGACAGACCGAGCGTCTCTTTCGCCAAGTTCGCAATGCCCGAAAAGGGCACCGCCATTGTCCTGGCTTCGCAGGGTGGCGGACTGGGAGACAATGCGAAGGCCTGCGATCCGGAAGGCGTTCTGGCGCGCGCCTTCGAGGTGTCCGGCTTTTCCGGGAAACTGGCAAAGAGCGTTGAGGTTCTGGCGCCGGCCGGCTCGCAGCTTGACCGGTTGACCGCGATCGGCGCAGGCAAGACGGACGAACTCGGCGAGGAAAGCTGGGTGAAGATCGGGGGTGCCGCCCTTGCCGCCGCGAAATCTGCCGATGCTGTCAGCGTTGTCGCCGATCTCGACGGGGCCGAGGTCAGCGCCGAGGATGCCGCCAATATCGCGCTCGGCATGCTGCTGCGCACCTACAGTTTTGACAAATACAAGACGAAGAGCCGCGAGAACGGCAACGACAAGCCATCGAAGAAGCTCAAGATCACCATTCAGTGCGCTGACCCGTCCGCCGCCAAGAAGGCGTTCGTGCGGGCAGAGGCCGTGGCGAACGGCGTTCTTGTCGCCCGCGATCTCGTCAATGAGCCCGCCAATGTGCTGGGACCGGTCGAGTTCGCAGCGAAGGCCAAGGAACTCGAAAAGCTCGGCGCAAAGGTCGAAATCCTTACCGAAAAAGAGATGAAAAAACTCGGCATGGGCTCGCTGCTCGGTGTTGCGCAGGGTTCGGTGCGTCCGCCGCGTCTGGCGGTCATCGAGTGGAACGGCGGCAAGTCCAAGGACAAGCCGGTCGCCTTCATCGGCAAAGGCGTCGTCTTCGATACGGGCGGCATTTCCATCAAGCCGGCAGGCGGTATGGAAGAGATGAAGGGCGACATGGGCGGTGCGGCTGCCGTTGTCGGCGTCATGCATGCGCTGGCCGCCCGCAAGGCGAAGGTCAACGCTATCGGCATGATCGGCCTCGTGGAAAACATGCCCGACGGCAATGCCCAGCGCCCCGGCGACATCGTCACCTCCATGTCCGGTCAGAGCATCGAGGTCATCAACACGGACGCGGAAGGCCGTCTCGTGCTCGCGGATGTGCTCTGGTACTGCAATGACCGCTACAAGCCGCAGTTCATGATCGATCTCGCCACGCTGACGGGCGCGATCATGGTGGCGCTCGGTCATCACCGCGCGGGTCTCTTCAGCAATGACGACACGCTGGCCGAACGTCTCTCCGCCGCCGGCGAGACGACGGGCGAGAAGGTGTGGCGCATGCCGCTCGGCGAGGAATACGACAAGCTGATCGATTCGAAGAATGCCGACATGAAGAACTCGTCCGGCCGCATGGCCGGCTCGATCACGGCCGCCCAGTTCCTCCAGCGTTTCGTCAAGGACGGCGCATGGGCGCATCTGGATATCGCCGGAACCGCCATGGGCGCGCCGCTCAGCGAGATCAACCGTTCCTGGGGCTCGGGCTACGGCGTGCGTCTGCTCGACCGCCTCGTGGCCGACAGCTACGAATAGGTCGATGGACGTTCTCTTCTATCACCTCACCGAATCGACGCTGGAGGAGGCGCTGCCTCCTCTGGTGGAGAAAAGCCTCGAGAGGGGATGGAGGGTGGCCATCCAGACCGGAAGCCGGGAGCGCTGCGAGGCGCTCGACAACTGGCTTTGGACATGGCGCGAGGAGGCCTTTCTCGCCCATGGCACGGATCGGGATGAGCATCCCGAACACCAGCCGGTGCTTCTGACCGATGTGTCGGCGAACCCAAACGATGCGCAGATCCGCTTTTTCGTGGATGGCGCGGATCCGGGCGCGGTGGATGGTTATGAACGTGCGGTTCTCATGTTCGATGGCCATGATTCCGATCAGCTCAACGCCGCGCGTCAGCACTGGAAGGCGCTGAAATCGGCAGGCCACGCGGTCACTTACTGGCAGCAGGGGCCGGATCGGCGCTGGCAGAAGAAGGCCTGAGGCCTTCCGTCTATTTGCCGAACCAATACAAAAAGGGCTGCCTCGCGCAGCCCTTTTTCTGTTTCAGTATGTTCAGCTGAAACTAAATGATCTCCGCGAGCAATTCTTCCAGTTCGCCCAGATGCGCGATCTCGCGAAAGCGCGGCGCGTCTTCCGGCGCTTCCGCATGCTCGTGCGACCAGGTGAGGTCATGCGGCACGAAAACACCCCACGAACCGGCCTCAATGGCCGGAATCACATCGGACTTCAGCGAATTGCCGATCATCATCGCGTGTTCGGGGCCATCGCCATGGGCCGCAAAAACCCGCTCATAGGTCGTGCGTGATTTGTCGCTGACGATCTCGACCGCGTCGAACCAGTCGCCGAGACCCGAAGCCGCCAGCTTGCGCTCCTGATCGAAGAGGTCGCCCTTGGTGATCAGCACCAGCCGGTGCCGACCGACAAGCCGCTCCAGCGCCTCGCGGGCATGGGGCAGGGTCTCGACCGGGTGGTCGAGCATCTCGCGCCCGGCGTCGAGAATGTTTTGAATGGTCGCCGCCGGCACGCGGCCCCCGGTCACCTCGATCGCGGTTTCGATCATCGACAGGGTGAAGCCCTTGATGCCAAAACCATACTTTCCGAGATTGCGCTTCTCGGCATCGAGAAGCCGCTCCGTCAGATGATCGGGATCGGCAAAGTCGCCAAGCAGTTCGGCGAAGCGCGCTTCGGTCATGCGGAAGAAGCGCTCATTCTGCCAGAGCGTGTCATCCGCATCAAAGCCGATGGTAAGCGCGCGCGTCACGAGGCCATTTCCTCCTCATATTCGGTGGAAAGCGTCAGCCAGCGATCTTCATGCTTTGAAAGCATGTCGGCAAGGTCCGAACGCTCCTTGGCGAGCGAAGAGACCTTTTCCGGTTCCTTGTCGTAGAGGCTTGTATCGGCAAGCCGCGCCTCAATGGCTTCGATCCGCTTGCGCGTTCGGTCGATCAGTCCCTCGGTCGCCTTGATCTCCTTGGACAAGGGCTCGAGAGCGGCACGCTTGCGCGCAGCTTCCTTGCGCTTGTCGGCCTTGGAGGCCTTGTCGCTTTCCCGCTTTTCCCGGTTCCGGCTCGCGCCTCCGGTCATCTGGCTGCGGTAATCGTCCATGTCGCCGTCAAAAGGCGAGACGGTGCCGCCGCCGACGATCCACAGCCGGTCGGCCGTGGCCTCGATCAGGTGCCGGTCATGGCTGATGAGGATCACCGCGCCCTCGAACATGTTCAGCGCCTCGACCAGCGCTTCACGGCTGTCGATGTCCAGATGGTTGGTCGGTTCGTCGAGGATGAGCAGGTGCGGGGCCTCGAATGTGGCAAGCCCCATCAGAAGCCGCGCCTTCTCGCCACCCGAAAGGTCGCGCGCCGGCGTCGACATCTTTTCCGTCGTCAGGCCGAACTGCGCGACCCGCGCCCGCACCTTCGCCTCCGGTGCATCCGGCATCAGTCGGCGCAGATGCTGATAGGCGTCTTCATCGGGACGCAGATCGTCGAGCTGGTGCTGCGCGAAGATCGAAACCTTCAGCCCCGGCGCGACGGTCTTGGTGCCCTTTTCGAGCGTGAGCCGGTCGGCGATCAGTTTGGCGAAGGTCGATTTGCCGTTGCCGTTGGAGCCGAGAAGCGCGATCCGGTCGTCATTGTCGATGCGCAGCGTGAGCCCGCGCAGAACGGGTTTGCCGGGCGTGTAGCCGACCGTTCCGCCATCGAGGGCGATGATCGGGGAGGCGACGGCCTTCTCCGGATTGGGAAAACGGAAGGGCAACACCGTCTCGTTCAGCACGGCGGCCATGGGCGACATGCGCTCCAGCGCCTTCAGGCGCGACTGCGCCTGGCGCGCTTTCGACGCCTTGTAGCGGAAGCGGTCGACAAAGGCCTGCATGTGCTTGCGCTGGGCGTCCTGCTTGACGCGCATCTTCTCCTGCAGCTCCGCCTTCTCGGCATACTGCTTGGCGAACTGGTCGTAGCCGCCGCGCCAGAAGGTGAGCTTCTTGTGTTCCAGATGCACGATGGACGAGACCGCCCGGTTGAGCAGGTCGCGATCATGGCTGATGAGGAGCACGGTATGCGGATAGCGCGAGAGATAGTTCTCGAGCCACAGCGTGCCTTCCAGATCCAGATAGTTGGTCGGTTCGTCGAGCAGCAGAAGATCGGGCTGGGTGAAGAGAACCGCAGCCAGCGCCACGCGCATGCGCCAGCCGCCGGAAAACGACGAGGCCGGGCGCTTCTGCGCTTCGGCGTCGAAACCCAGGCCGGAAAGGATCGCGGCTGCCCGCGCTTCCGCCGAGTGGGCGTCGATATCGGTCAGCCGGGTCTGGATCTCGGCGATGCGATGCGCGTCGGTTGCCGTCTGTGCCTCGGCCAGAAGTGCTTCGCGTTCGGTGTCTGCACGCAGAACGATGTCGATCAGCGGCTCTTCCGTCCCCGGCGCTTCCTGCGCAACCTGGCCGATGCGCATGCCCCTGGGCAGGCTGATCGTGCCGGACTCGGAGGCAAGGTCTCCGGTGATGGCGCGGAAAAGGGTCGTCTTGCCGGTGCCATTGCGGCCGACAATGCCCGCCTTGGTGCCAGCGGGGAGGGAGAGCGATGCCTGGTCGATCAGAAGGCGGCCGGCAATGCGCAGCGAAAGGTTTGAAATCGTCAACATGACGGCGTTTTGACGGTTCGCCGTCGGGCTGGCAAGGCGTCACTTTCAAAGCGGCTGACTTGACGCAACAGAACCGCACCAGTGTTGCCAAAAGCAGACAGGTGTGGCCCATGGAATTTGGACCGCACCCGGAGCCCCTGTTGCAGCCATATTAATGGGTTCTGACCCTAGCGGGCCGCAGCCTGACGAAGCGCCTTGCACATCTGCACCAGCGCATAATCCCAGGCGTTCGGATCACGCAGAATGCTGACGCAGCGTTTGCGATAGACGGCGATCTGCTGATTGCTCATGCCGCTCAGCGCGCGCTGGCCGATATTGTTGCCGCTGCTGAAAATGCCGGTATTGGTGCTGCCCGGTCGTCCCGCGCGGGGTGTTCCTGTGCCGGGCGTTCCCGTGCCGCCCGTGCCAACACCGACGCCAACACCAATCCCGCCACCGCCGCCGCCAATATTGGCGTCGACACCGGCATTCACGCCGCCGCTGCCGCCGAGGGAAGCCGTCGTGCCGGAATCGACCACGCCTCCACTTCCGCCCACGCTCGTGCTGCTGGAGACGCTCGCCGCGCCGCCGACGGAGGCATTGGCGTCAACGCCTGCGACACTGCCACCGCCCACTGACGCGCCCACACCGGCGCTTGTGCCGCCCTGATCCACACCGACGCTGGCGCCAAGGCCGTTATCCGTATCTACCGATGCGGAGATGCCACCGACGCTGACATCAATCGCCTGACTTGGGGTGATCGTGGCCAATGCAATGACCCCGCTGGCCACGCCTGCGAGAATTCCATTCTGCACTTTGTTCATGGTTCTCCTCCTTGATGGCGGTTTTCGTCCATTCAAGGATGGTAGGGGCAATATGAAAAAGTGAAGGGTACTATTGGATTGAGGGTTTAATTGTAGAGTCGAAGTTTGTGAAATATATAATCAAATTTATTGTTTTAAGTCTGTAATGAATGGTCGCGCATCAGGCGAATCTTGCTCCGTCTTTTGTGCGGTGAAAATATATGAGATCCAGTGACGGTGCTTCCACGCCCAGTATCGACAATGCGGCATGCGCCTGACCGCGATGATGCGTCTGGTGATTGAAGAAATGCACAAGTGCGGGCGCAAGCCGCTGTGAAACGGTGCGAACATCCGTAACGGTCACATAGGTAAAACGTCCTGAAAACGCAGCCTCGTCCAGACTATCGATCCATTCCACAATGCGTTTGTCTTCGTCGTCACGGGCAATCCGCAGGGCGGGCAGCGCGCTGTGCAAGATGGTGTCCAGCGCAGCGGGGGATGCGCCTTCGCCGGTGAAGCGCTTCATCCAGATCAGGTCGCCCACCAGAATGTGATTGAGGGTTCTGAGCAGGGATTTGAAGTAGAGGCCGATATCGCGATCAAGCGCGTCGGGGTCCAGCGTCTCGGCTGCATCGTAGATCCGGGCGTTGGCCCAGAGATTGTAGGCGGCCAACATTTGGAATTGCTGTTTCATTGCTTTGTCCGGGAGGCTGGAACAAGAGAATCTCGCCCCAGCGTATTGCATGGCGAACGGATTATGAAATCCTCTCGCATCTGACAGCGCCAATCGCAATCGAGAGGACGAGTTGTGACCATTACACTTTATGAACTTGTGGGCGTGGATGCAGCGCGTCCTTTCAGCCCGCATTGCTGGAAAGTGGCGTTTGCCCTGGCGCATAAGGGGCTCGATTTCACGACCGTACCGGTGCCCTTCACGCAAATCGGCGCAATCGAGGGCGGGGCCACGAAAACGGTTCCGCTGATCCGGGATGGCGAAACGCTGGTCGGCGATTCCTTCGCCATCGCGCTCCATCTGGAAGAAGCCTACCCGGAGCGGCCAAGCCTGTTTGGCGGAGAGGGCGGCGTGGTTCTGTCCCGTTTCATCGAGAAATGGGCCAATGCAACGCTTGTTCCGTTCGTCGGCGCGTCTCTTCTGCCGGAGATACACGCGGCTCTGGAAGAAGATGACCAGGCCTATTTCCGCCAGACCCGCGAGGCGCGCTTCGGTGGCGTGCTCGAGGATGTCGCCCGGGGGCGCGAGGAGCGGCTTGAAGCGTTTCGCAATGCACTCGTCCCGCTGCGCGCCGTGGTCAAGCGGCAACCATTCCTGGGCGGGGAGGGACCGCTCTTCGCCGATTATATCGTGGCCGGCGTCTTCCAGTGGGCGCGCGTCATATCGCCGTTCCCTTTCATCGCGGAGGACGATCCCGTCGCACACTGGTTCGAGCGGTGTCTGGAACTGCATGACGGTCTGGGCCGTCGCGTGCCGGCTGCCTGAGCGACGTCGGCGCCTTTCGATGAAGGAGAGATGACGGATCGGGTGTGAAAACCGCCGCTCAGCGGGCTGAAATCATGCAAGGCGGCGTTGGCCCTTCCCATGTGGGCTCTGGCCGGTTATAGACCGCGCCATCTTCAAACATGGGCCAAGGCCCTAAATCCAGACAATCGAAGGACAGACCATGGCGATCGAACGCACTTTCTCTATGATCAAGCCGGACGCAACGAAGCGCAACCTGACCGGCGCAATCACCAAGAAGCTCGAGGACGCCGGCCTGCGCGTCGTCGCTTCCAAGCGCGTGTGGATGAGCCGCCGTCAGGCAGAAGGCTTCTACGCCGTTCACAAAGAGCGTCCGTTCTTTGACGAACTGTGCGAGTTCATGTCTTCCGGCCCGACCGTCGTTCAGGTTCTCGAAGGCGAGAACGCAATCCTGAAGAACCGCGAAGTTATGGGCGCCACCAACCCGGCAGACGCTGACGAGGGCACCATCCGCAAGGAATTCGCCACTTCGATCGGCGAAAACTCCGTCCACGGTTCCGATGCTCCGGAAACGGCTGCTGAAGAGATCCGTTACTGGTTCTCCGATCTCGAGATCGTCGGCTAAAGCAATTCCAGGAAAAGTGGGAACCGGTTTCCCGTCCGGAATTGCGCAAGAACAATGAATGAGAGCGTTTTCGCGATCCAACGAAAAGCGGCAATGCTCTCATTCTGAAGGTTCTTCACGAACCACCAGTTTGAAAACCGGGGCTCAGGCCCCGGTTTTTTTATGCGCCCTGCCGGGTGGAGCCGGGAAAGCGCAGAATGGAGGTGGGGTTGCGGTCGAGAACGAACCTGGCAAAGTCCTCGCCCGTCATGGCGCGCCCGTAGAGCCAGCCCTGGAAGAAGGCGCAGCCGGATGCTTTCAGAAGCGCTTCCTGCCGGGCCGTCTGGACATGCTCCGCCACGGCCGAAAGGCCGAGCGTGGAGGCCATGTCGAGCATGCTCTGCACCAGTGCGCGGTTGTTTTCGCTCGCTTCGATATCGGCGATGAAGCTGCCATCCACCTTCAATTCGTCGAAGGGCAGTTTCTTCAGATAGGCGATGGAGGAATAGCCGGTTCCGAAATCGTCCAGCGACAGCCGCACGCCAAGCGCCTTCAGTTCGTTCATGCGTCGCTGGATCTGCATCTGGTCGCTGGTCAGCACACGCTCCGTCATCTCCAGTGTGAGAAGCTGCGGATTGAGCCCATGCTCTTCCAGCCGGTCATGCAGGAAGGCGACGAAATCCGGATCGCGCAGCGATTTGAGGCTGATGTTCACCGCCATGCGCAGCCCTTCCAGCCGCGGGTTCTTCTTCCATTCGGCCAGGGTGCGAACACTGGTTTCGATGACACCGCGGCCCAGAAGCTCCGAGAGACCGTGCTGTTCGGCCAGTCCCACGAAATCGCTTGGCGACAGGGCGCCGTGATCGGCGTGGTTCCAGCGCAACAGCGCCTCGGCCCCCACCACATGCCCCACCATGTTCACCTGCGGCTGGTAGTGGAGCTCCAGATTGTTCTCCACCAGCGCGCCGCGCATGTCGCTCAGGAGGCGGAAGCGCTTGCGCTCCTTCTGCAGAACGCGCGGGTCGAACAGCGCAACATTGTTCCGGCCCGAACTCTTGGCCTGATACATGGCCATGTCGGCATTCTTCATCAAAACTTCGGGACCGCGCTCGCTGCCATCGAAAACGAGCACGCCAACGCTTGCGGAGGTGCGATGGGTCATCTGCCCAAGCGTAAACTCCTGGCGGAGGGCGGCAAGCACACGGTTGGCCGCCACAATCGCGTTGCGCGTGGCGCTGGCGGCGGTGGTGTCGCTCAGAGAGAGGACGATGACGAACTCGTCGCCGCCGATACGCCCGACCGTGTCGCCCGGGGCGACGGCTGCCTGCAGGCGCGTGGCGACCTGCTTGAGGAAGATGTCGCCGACATCATGCCCCATCGTGTCATTGAGCGTCTTGAAATTGTCGAGGTCGATGAAGAGGATCGCGCCGCGATTGCCGTTCCTGCTGCATGCCTCCATCTGTTTGCCGACCGCATCGAAAAGGCAGCGGCGGTTGGGTAGTCCCGTCAGCGGATCAAAGAAGGCAAGCCGCTCTATTTCGAGCTCGTTTTTTCTGCGCGCAGACGTGTCGGAAAGGTAGCCGTGCCAGACGATGCCGTCCTCGGTGCTTTCGGGCATCGCGGCGACGCGCAGCCATTTCTCCGAACCATCGACGGCATGCAGGCGGAACTCGCACTCCCAGGCGGAGAGGTTCATGCCCGATTGGCGCAGCGTCTCCAGATACCGTGCGCGGTCTTCAGCATGCACCATGTGGAGGATCGAATTGGGGTCGCCGGGCACCGCATTATACTCATAACCGAGCAGATCACGGAAACCGCGCGAGGTGTAGAGTACGGAAAACCGGCCGCCATTGCGCCGCAGCATCTGGAACAGGCCGCCGGGAAGCTGCGATGTCAGCTTCTCGAACATGTCCTGCAGTCGCAGGCGCTTCACGGTCTCGGTGATCTCGCGCACCGATCCTTCATAATAGAGCGGTTTGCCGGTGCGGCGGTCGCGCACGAGGCGCGCCGATTCACTGATCCAGATGCGCTCGCGCGTCTTGTGGCGATAGACTTCCGAGATGAAATTCTCGACCTTGCCGTTCTTTTCAAGCTCCGCGCGAAACGCGTCGCGCCGGGCCGGGTCCACATACCATTCGCTGCCAATATCCGTGACGCCGGCCAGGAGCTCGGCTTCGCTGTCATAGCCATTGAGGCGCACGAGGGCCGGGTTGGCGCTCAGCTGGCGGCCGTTGGGCAGCGAGCGGTAGATGCCCTCGGAAAGATTGTCGATCAGCTCCTGATGGTTCACCTGCTCGTCACGCACGGCGCGATAGGTTGAGCGCATGCGAAACAGGCAATAGGCCAACGCAAGACAGCCCAGAAGGCCGCCAGCCGCGATCCACCAGGCGAGGCCCGCCTGCGTCGCCAGCATCGTCTGGATATTCTCAGACATTGCTCTCCCACCAAGATAACTCAGGGGAATGCTATAACCTGTAACGGCTTGCCCAAATGTCTAGGAACGGGAGAAAAGCCGGCTATCGTTAGTGAAGGGTAAAGGGAAGAGGTTTGATCAGCGCTGCCAGCGTTTCATGTCTTCCAGATCGCCCGCCCTGGCCTCGACCCAGTCTCCGCTGTTTTTCTCGGAAACATGCTCTTTTTTCCAGAAAGGAGCGCGGGATTTCAGGAAATCCATGAGGAAATCGGCAGATTCGAAGGCAGCCCGGCGGTGCGAGGAGGCAGCGACCACGAGCACGATGTTTTCCCCAGGGGCAATGCGGCCAAACCGGTGGATAACCGTCAGGCCGGTCAGGGGCCAGCGCTCGACCGCCTTGGCAGCGATGCGCGCGATCTCGGCCTCGGCCATGCCCGGATAGTGTTCGAGTTCGAGCGCATCAAGCCGCCCGTTCTCATCGCGGCAAAGCCCGGTGAAGCTCACCACCGCGCCAACGTCGCGGCGGCCTTCGGTCAGGCGGCGGCTTTCGGCGGCAGGGTCGAAATCCTCTGCCTGAACACGCACCAGAGGCTCGCAAGGCGCAGTCATGGTCAGCCCCCGGTCATGGGCGGAAAGAGCGCCACTTCACCGTTCCGGGGCAGGGCGGCCGTGTGCTCGGCATGCTCATGATTGATTGCGACGCGGATCACGTCGGACCGCTCAAGGGCGGTTTCGTAGTTTTCGCCACGGGTTTTCAGCCAGGCGAGCAGGTCCGTCACTGTCTTGACGTCGGCGGGCAGGTCAACGGTCTCTTCCGGCAGGCCGATGCGCTCACGAACCCAGGCGAAATAGACGAGTTTCACGGTCATTCCTCCACAATATGCTTCAGCCCGGCGCGGAAATAGTCATAACCGGTGTAAAGCGTCACGACGGCCGAGATCCAAAGAAGCACAATGCCCATCTCGGTGGTGTAGGGCAGGATCTTGTCACCGGCGGGGCCGGCCAGCAGGAAGGCGATGGCGACCATCTGGATCGTCGTCTTCCATTTGGCGAGCTGCGTCACGGGAACGCTGACCTTGAGTGCTGCGAGATATTCGCGCAGGCCAGAAACGAGAATTTCGCGGCACAGGATGATGATCGCAGCCCACAGTGACCATCCGGCGATGGTGCGGTCGGTATCGGCTGCCAGGAGGAGAAGGCAGGTGGAGACGAGGAGCTTGTCGGCGATGGGATCAAGCATCTTGCCGATATTCGAGGTCTGCTTCCAGATGCGCGCCAGGTAGCCATCGAAGTAATCGGTAATGCTGGCGAGGATGAAGAGCGCCAGCGCCGACCAGCGGGCGAAGTCGCTCGATTGCAGCCGTCCCTCCAGGAAAAAGCACAGCACAATCGCCGGCACCGCAAGAATGCGGCCATAAGTCAGGAGGTTCGGGATGTTGAATGCCGGCGTTCTGCGTCTGGCCATGAAGCGCAATCCTGCTCAGGTCTGCCCCGGAATGTGCGGACACATTCCAACCCATTGATTTTAAAATCACCGCGTCCCAAGCGCGAGGACACGACGAACACACGCCCGTCGGGCTCGACTGGCAAATACCAATCGTTACCTGTCAAATCAGAACCGGGAGCGAACGGCAAGCGCCAACCGGGGTAACCGCGACGAAAGAACGCCGCTTCAGCCGTTTTCGTGGAAATGATTGTAGATCTGGCGGGCAATTGCCTCGGAGATGCCGTCCACGGCGATCAGGTCATCAATGCCGGCGCGGCTGACAGCCTTGGCCGTGCCGAAGTGATGCAGCAATGCGCGCTTGCGGCCGGGGCCGATGCCGCTGATCTCATCAAGCGGGTTCTTCACCATCTCCTTCTTGCGGCGCGCCCTGTGCGAGCCGATGGCGAAACGGTGCGCCTCGTCGCGCAGCCGCTGGATGAAATAAAGCACGGGATCACGCACCGGCAGGGTGAACGAGCTTTTGCCGGCCATGAAGAAGCGCTCGCGTCCGGCATCGCGGTCGACGCCCTTGGCGACGCCGATGGCTGTCACCATTTCCATGATGCCGAGTTCCTCGAGGATCTGCGCGGCGGCCGCCAGCTGTCCCTGACCACCATCGATCAGAATGACATCGGGCCAGGCGGGCATGTCCGCCATCTCGGGAGCGTCGGCCTCGTCATCACCGGTCTTCTGTGCGTCCCCGGCAATCGGGAGGCCGTTCTCCTTGATGAGGCGGGAGAAGCGTCTCTGCATCACCTCGCGCATCATGCCGTAGTCATCGCCGGGGGTGATGTCGGTCGAGCGGATGTTGAACTTGCGATACTGGTTCTTGGCGAAGCCTTCCGCTCCGGCGACGATCATGCCGCCCACCGCGTTGGTGCCCATGATGTGCGAGTTGTCGTAGACCTCGATGCGGCGCGGGGCTTCTTCCAGTCCGAAGGTTTCGGCAAACCCCTCCATCAGGCGCGCCTGCGAAGAGGTTTCCGCCAGTCGCCGTCCAAGCGCCTCGCGGGCGTTTTGAAGCGCGTGGTCGGTCAGGTCCTTCTTCTCGCCACGCTGCGGGCACAGCACCTGAACCTTGCGGCCGGCGCGGGTGGAAAGCGCCTCGGTGAGAAGCTCCTGCTCGTCGACTTCATGCGACAGGAGCACCATGCGCGGGCAGGGCTTGTCGTCATAGAACTGGGCGAGAAACGCGCCGAGCACCTCATTGGCCTCAAGCGCCGGGTCCGCCTTGGGGAAATAGGCGCGGTTGCCCCAGTTCTGCCCGGTGCGGAAGAAGAAGACCTGAATGCAGTTCTGCCCGCCTTCCTGATGGATGGCGAAGACATCGGCTTCCTCAACACCCTGCGGGTTGATGCCCTGATGGCTCTGCACGTGGCTAAGGGCGGAAAGCCGGTCGCGATAGATCGCGGCGCGCTCGAAATCGAGCGCCTCGGAGGCTTCCTGCATGGATTTGGCGATCTCCGCCTTCACCCTGCTGGAGCGACCGGAGAGGAAAGCCTTCGCTTCCGAAACGAGTTCGCCGTAATCGGCTTCGCTGATTTCGCCGGTGCAGGGGCCGGAGCAACGCTTGATCTGATAGAGCAGGCAGGGGCGGGTGCGGCTTTCGAACACGGAATCCGTGCAGGTGCGCAGCAAAAAGGCGCGTTGCAGCGAATTGATGGTGCGGCTGACGGCGCCGGCGGAGGCGAAGGGGCCGAAATAATCGCCCTTCTTGGAGCGCGCGCCGCGATGCTTGAAGATGCCGGGCGCGGAATGGTCGCCGGTCAGAAGGATATAGGGAAACGATTTGTCGTCGCGCAGCAGCACGTTGAAACGCGGGCGCAGACGTTTGATCAGATTGGCTTCCAGAAGCAGCGCTTCGGTTTCCGTTCGCGTGACCACGAACTCCATCGACGCCGTTTCGCGCACCATCCGGCCAATGCGGTTGGTGTGGCCGCGCCCCTGCGCGTAGTTTGTGACGCGCTTCTTCAGGCTGCGGGCCTTGCCCACATAGAGAACATCGCCCTCGGCGTTCATCATCCGGTAGACGCCGGGTGCGTTCGGTAGCCGCTTTACCGCAGACTGGATGACCTCGATGCCGACCACGCCATCGGTGGTCTCGCCGCTGTCCCAGTCGAGGGCGAGGTTTGCCGGTTCCTTGGGGGCAGTCTCCTTGAGGACGGTTTTGGCGTTCACTCGGGCACTCCCGCCACGTCAGGCGTTTCCCAGGCCAGGTGCTGGCCGCCGTCGAGCGCGATCATCTGGCCGGTGATCGAGCGCGTCTCCCAGAGATAGCGCACCGTGCGGCCGAAATCGTCCAGATCCGGCGCGCGCCCCAGAATGAGGCCATCGGTCTGACGGTCGAAATCTTCCTGCTGCTGGCGCTGGTTGGGCAGGGTGGGGCCGGGGCCGATGGCGTTGACGCGGATGTTCGGGCCAAGCGCCTGCGCCATGGTGCGTGTCGCGGTCCAGAGCGCGGATTTGGAAAGCGTGTAGGTGAAGAAGCGCGGGTTCAGTCGCCATACGCGCTGGTCGATCATGTTGACGATCAGGGCCTGCGCATCTTCGGGCAGGGCCTTTGTCAGCGCCTGTGCGATCAGCGCAGGGGCTTTGACGTGAAGGTCGAAATGGGCGTCCCAGCCTTCGTCGGTAAAGTCGGAGACTGCATCATCCTCGAAGATCGAGGCATTGTTGATCACGACGGACGGCAGGCCCAGCGCCTCTTCTGTCTGGCCGATCAGCGCCCGTGTCGCCTTGCCATCACGCAGGTCGGCCTGCAGAACGGCGGCCCGTCCGCCTGCCTCGATGATTTCGGCGGCGAGCCGGTCGGCAGCGTCGCGCGAATGGCTGCAATGGATGGCCACGGAAAAGCCGTGACGGCCCAGATCGCGCGCGATGGCCGCGCCGATGCGTTTTGCGCCGCCGGTAATCAGTGCCGTTCCATTGGTCTGTGCCATGTCACTCCCGTCTGTGTCGGTCAGCCGCGAATCCTGTGCGTCTGAAAGCTGAATTTCCATGATGTCATTTAGGCCGAATGAGGCGCGTCTCCAACCCCGTAGCCGCGACATGCGTATTCTCCTGACAGAGAGGGCAAAGGCCAGGGATTTTGGTTTTGATGACTAAGAATTATAAGGCTGATTTTCTGTTGTTTACGTATTCGTACATGTAACTGAAATTTCCGAAGAGTGCCAAAATTCGGACAAGATTGGAAATGATGGAGGGCTGTCTTCGGGTTAAGAAGATTGTTTACGTATGTTTTGTTTTATAAACGGGAAAATTTCATGAAATCGAGTTTTATCCTTCGCTTGAGCACCATGGTTGCCGTGTTGGCAGTCGCCATGGGCATTGGTCCGGCCCTGGCTGCTGACCTTTCGGGTTCGAATGCAGCACCGGATCCCGTCATTCAGCTTCCCGGTTGGGAAGGCACCTATCTGGGCGCCACGTCCGGCGTGGTTCGCACACGTGGCGATGAGGACGGGGACGCAAAGACGAGCACTGACTATATCGGTGGCGTGTTCGCTGGCTACAATGCCCAGACAGGCAAAGTTGTTTACGGTGTCGAGGGCGAGCTCGGCTATAACGGCCTGAAGGCTTCCAGCCTGGGTGCTGACATCAAGGGCGGTGTCAATGGTGCGGTTCGCGGACGCCTTGGTTACGCGGTCAATGACCGCCTGCTGATCTACACGGCCGCCGGTCTGGCTGCCGGGCGCTACAGCGTAAAGGACGGCAGCGTGTCGGATTCCAGGATGCTCACCGGCTGGACGGCAGGTGTCGGCGCTGACGTGGCGCTGACGGACAAGGTGTTTGCCCGTGGCGAGTATCGCTACACGAATATCGGCAGCATCGGGAGCAACACCTTCGAAACGGCAGGCGGCCCCGCAAAGCTCTCTGGCGGCATGAACGAGTTTCGCATCGGCCTCGGCGTGCGCTTCTGATCACCCGATCAAAGTCAGGCCAGATGTATTGATCTGGTCCTTAAATTGAGATGAAGCCGGCGCGAGGCCGGCTTCATCATTTTCTTTTCGTCGCTGGGCATGCGCGATCCGGAAGGCCGCGATCCGGAAGACCGCGATCTAGAACACGGTGGCGATGTATCCGGCGAACGCCGCCAGCATTGCGCCGCCAACCGCCTTTCCGGCGGGAAGGCGCAGGAAACCCAGAAGCGCCAGCGCAAGGCTCGCGCCCAGCATTACCCACATGTCGACGGAAATGATGCGCGGATCGACGGCGACCGGCGTGATCAGCGCCGTCAGTCCCATGATGCATGCGATGTTGAAGATGTTCGAGCCGACAATGTTGCCCAGCGCCATCGTCGACTGACGCTTGAGCGCTGCGGCCACGCTGGTTGCGAGCTCGGGCAGCGAAGTGCCAATGGCGACAATGGTCAGGCCAATGGCGGCGTCGCTGACGCCGAAGCTCTCAGCAATCCGCACGGCGCCGGCAACAGTCAGCTGCGCGGCGATGGGGAGGCCGACGACGCCGGCAACAAGATAGATGATGACCCGTTTGCGGTCATGCGGTGCTTCCCCGATATCGTCATGGAAGTCATGGTTTTCCGGAGCCCCGCTGCTTCTCGCATCGTAAATCTGCCAGGCGATGAAAGCGCAAAGACCTGCGAAGAGTGCAGCGCCTTCAAGCCGGGTGATGACGCCCCCCGCAAGCATCCACATGAAAACTGCCGTCGTACCCAGCATGGCGACCAGATTGCGGCGCAGCCCCTTCTCATTGGAGATGACGGGGTAGATGAGCGCTGGCACGCCCAGCACCAGAAGCACATTGGCGATGTTGGAGCCAACCACGTTGCCGACGGCAAGGCCAGGCGCGCCGGAAAGCGCAGCCTGAACGGATGTGAAAAGTTCAGGTGCGGAGGTTCCGAACGCCACCACGGTCAAGCCGATGATGAGAGGGGAAATTCCGAGATTCTCGGCAAGGCCGACGGCGCCCTTCACAAAGATGTCGCCTGCGAAGAATAGAAGCGTGACGCCGACTGCCAGTATAAGCAGACTGAAAAGCATGAATGTCCCCATGTGATCCGCGATTTCTCGCGGTATATAGGTGCTCACCTGTCGGCCCCCAAGGCCCGGAAATAATTCTGTTGCCAAATTGCAACGTCAATTTTCCGCCTCATTGGCGCCCCCGAAAGACCTATTTTTGGGGCACGTTCAGCCTCATTTCACGCCCAGATAAGGGCATGCGACGTCGGGATAGCTTCCTCCCAAGGTTCCTGGCCTCGCCAGCGTGGTGCGTTTTACGGGCATGATGCTCAAGAGGGACGACCACAGCTTTGAAAATGCTAGTGGCTTAAGGAGTATGGACCATGAAAGCCCATAAGAACGTCATTCTGTCGACGGCCGCAGCCGTTGGTTTTGTCGCAGTCGCAGGCGTTGCCAATGCAGCCGATGCGGTCATCGAGCAGCCGCCGGCACCGCCCGCAGCGCCGGTGATCTCCACCCCGATCAACAATTGGGAAGGCGGCTACGCCGGTATCGCACTCGGCTACGGCTTCTCTGGCGAAACCTCCGCCAACCAGCCGGTCGTCGGCAACGACATCGGCACCGATGGCTTCGTCGGCAACGGCTTTGCCGGTTGGAACTTCCAGTCCGGTAGCTTTGTCTACGGTGTCGAAGGTGATGTCGGGTACAACGGCATGAAGGGCACCAATGCCGGTGTCGAATCCAAGGGTGGCGTCGACGGTACGCTGCGCGCACGTCTTGGTGTTGCCGCGACCGACAACATCCTGATCTACGGTACGGCCGGTGGTGCTGCAGAGCGCCTGAAGGTTTCCGATGCAGCCGGTTCCGACACCAACACCATGCTCGGCTGGACGGCCGGCGCAGGTGTCGACGCCAAGCTGACCGAGCGCGTCTTCGGTCGCGTCGAGTATCGCTACACGAAGTTCGGCAGCGAGACGTTCAACACCGGTAGCGGTGCACAGGACGTCAGCGACAGCTCCAACAAGGTCATGTTCGGCCTTGGTATGCAGTTCTAATCGAACTGAAGAGCAATCGGGAAAAGCCGGGCCATGCGCCCGGCTTTTTCTTTATTCGCCGCTTCTTTATCTGCCGCGGGCCGGGGGCAGGAGAACGCGCTTGCTGCGGCAATCCTTGCGGTCCACCGCTTCGCAGGCGCGGAATTCCATGTCCTTCGTCATGCAGATGCGCACCTCGCGCAGATAGCGCCTGTCGCAGGTGACCGCGATCGCATCCTTCTCCAGCCCCGGATTGGCGGCAAGGAAAGCCTCCTCCACGGCCTCAGGCGAGACCATCACCGGTTTTTCCAGGTTTCTGAATGCGGGCGGCGTCTCTACGCGCTCACGCGCCTTGCGGGTGAGGGCGAAATAGTCTTCCTGCGCAACGCCCGTGCACATGCCGTGCTTGCGCCACTGGTGCCCCATCAGGCCGGCGGATGGCATGATGTCGCGATAGCGGTCTACCAGCACGTTGGGCACGCGCTGCGGGCGTTTGGAGCGGCAATACTCCGGATAGCCATCTTCATATTGCGGCCACAGACCGTGGACGACGAAGGCATAGGGACGTTCGCGCCCGCATTGCTGCCGGTTCGCGTCTGCGCCTTCAGCGGCGCAGTAGCTGGGCGACCAGCTCAGAGACAAGACGTAGAAGTCGAACACCCCAGTCGGCGCGCCGCGCTCGCCGGCAAGCGCCGGCGCAGCCCCTGACAGAATCAGACAGGCGAAAGCTGCGGCCCGCAGCCGTTTGCCAATGCGCATGGATTGCCCCGGAACTGAATTGCCTATCGCAGAACGCGGCAGCCGCCGTCATAGACGTTCCAGCGGTCGAAGCCGGAAACGCAAAACTCCACATTGTTGCCGAGGCCGGCAAAGCCCTGACCGTATTCGACCAGATACCAGATGGCGCGGTCGCGTCCGTCGGAGAGGCGCGCCGTCGCACGGCAATAGCGCCGCTCAATAGGGCTGTCTGCCGAAGACGGGTTGTAGCGGGTCTGATAGGCGCCGTGGAAATCGACGATGTCGACATTCGGCAGATTCGGTACGTGGGTGACCTGGTAGCGAAAACGCTTCTGGATCGTCGACTGGACGCCTGCATCCGCGCAGACATCACCGGTCGCGCCATAGGCGCCAACCGGATCGGCCGCTTGCGCCTGCATTGGAATGAATGCGGTGGCGAAAATTGCGGCGAGGCTGGCTGCCAGAGCCTTGAAGCGCGCCATGAGACTGTCTCCTGGATGAGTGTTACCGTGTAATGCGTAGAGTTTTGCGCCAGCCCGTCTTCGGGGTCAAGCACGGGCGGGTCATTCTGCCGCCAGCCTTTCGATGCTCCAGCGTCCCTTGCCATTGTCGCCGAGTATGCGGGCAAGCGGCGGCAGGACGGTTTCCATTTCCTTCTGCAGCACGAAGGGCGGGTTGACGATGATCATTCCCGTGCCGTCGAGGCGCGGTTCGGATGAGGGCGCGCGCAGCTCCAGCCGGATGTCTATCACATCGGCGATGCCGCTGTCGGCAAGCGCCTTGCGGAAGGCGTCGACCGCCCTGTGGTCCTTGATCGGGTACCAGATGGCATAGATGCCACCCGGCCAGCGCGCATGTGCTTTCTGAAGCCTGGCCGCGATGCGTGTGAACTCGCCTTCCTGCTCGAAGGGCGGGTCGATGAGGACCAGTCCACGCTTCTCCTTCGGCGGCAGATGCGCGCCGAGCGCCAGCCAGCCGTCTAGCTCGATCACGCGTGTCTGGAAATCGCCGGCGAATTCCTCTTTCAGACGGGCGGCGTCCTGCGGGTGTAACTCGACGGCGGTCAGGCGGTCCTGTTTGCGCAGGAGGTGGCGTGTGACGCGGGGCGAGCCCGGATAGCGCTGGATGCCGCCTTCCTGATTCACTGCGTGAACGGCATCGAGCAAGGGATTCAAAAGGCTGGCGGTTTCAGCATCGAGCGAAGCCTCCATCAGCCGTCCGATGCCGCCCTGCCATTCACCCGTCTTCTGCGCCTCCTCGGAAGAAAGGTCATAGAGGCCGATGCCGGCATGGGTGTCGATGACGCGAAAGGCTTTGTCCTTGCGCTTCAGATATTCGACGATGCGCGCCAGCACTGCGTGTTTGACCACATCCGCAAAGTTTCCGGCGTGATAGACGTGACGATAGTTCATGTTTCCCGCTTCGGTGGCGTTTGCACCTGATTTTCTGAAAACTGGCTCTACGCGTGTGCAGAGAAAATCGCTAGTGTCCCCGCCATGAACACACACGCAAACATCCATATCGGACATTCGGCCTGCCCGCATGACTGCCCCTCGACCTGTGCGCTCGACGTTGAGATGAAGGACGGTCGCATCGGTCGCGTTTACGGCGCGAAGGACAATAGCTACACCGCCGGCGTGATCTGCGCCAAGGTGGCGCGCTATTCGGAGCGTATCCATCACCCGGACCGGCTTTTGAAGCCGCGGGTGCGTTCGGGTGCGAAGGGTGAGGGCAACTGGAAGGAAGCGAGCTGGGATGCCGCGCTCGATCTGGTGGCGGAAGCCTTCCTCAAGGCCGAGGAAAAGCATGGCAGCGAGGCCATCTGGCCTTACTACTATGCCGGCACGATGGGGCTCGTGCAGCGCGATTCCATCGACCGGCTGCGCCACGCCAAGCGCTATTCGGGCTTTTTCGGCACGGTCTGCACCAATGCGGCATGGACGGGTTTCGTGATGGGGGCGGGCGATCTGCGCGGTCCCGATCCGCGCGAGATGGCCAAATCCGACTGCGTGGTGATCTGGGGCACCAACGCGGTTGCCACACAGGTCAATGTGATGACGCACGCGATCCGCGCGCGCAAGGAGCGCGGCGCGAAGATCGTGGTGATCGACGTCTACGACAACGCCACGATGAAACAGGCGGATATCGGCCTCGTCCTTAAGCCGGGAACGGACGCCGCGCTGGCCTGCGCGACGATGCATGTTCTCTTCCGTGAAGGGCTGGCGGACCGGGCATTTCTCGCAAAATACACGGATGACCCCGCCGGGCTCGAGGCGCATCTTGCAACGCGCACGCCCGAATGGGCGTCCGCCATCACCGGCCTTTCGGTGGAGGAGATCGAGACCTTCGCACGGCTGGTAGGCGAGACGAAGCGCACCTTCTTCCGCCTCGGCTACGGCTTTACGCGCAATCGCAACGGCGTGGTGAACATGCACGCTGCCCTGTCTGTCGCCGCCGTCACCGGCTGCTGGCAATATGAGGGTGGTGGCGCGTTTCACTCCAATTCATCGATCTTTCGGCTGGACAAGTCACTGATCGAGGGCGAGGCGCTGCGCGATCCCGCGATCCGCTCTCTCGATCAATCGCAGATCAGTCGCATTCTCACCAATGATGAAGAGGCGCTGCGTGGTGGCCCGCCGGTCACCGCGCTTCTGATCCAGAACACCAATCCGGCCAACATCGCGCCGGAGCAACGGCTGGTGAAACAGGGCTTCCTGCGCGAAGATCTCTTCACCTGTGTGCACGAGCAATTCATGACCGACACGGCGAAGCTTGCCGATGTGGTTCTGCCGGCCACCATGTTCCTGGAGCATGACGACATCTATCGCGGCGGGGGCCACCAGCACATCGTTCTTGGGCCCAAACTGGTCGATGCGCCGGGCGAGGCGCGCGAGAACATCTTTGTCATCGAAGAACTGGCAAAACGCCTCGGCGTTGCCGATCAGCCCGGCTTCGGGCTCTCCGCGCGTGCGCATGTGGACTGGATGCTGGAACGCCGTGGCCTCGGTGACTTCGACAGTCTCAAGGAAGAGCGCTGGGCCGATGTGCAGCCGGATTTCGACACGGCGCATTTCGTCAACGGGTTCGGTCATCCGGATGGCAAGTTCCGTTTCCGCCCGGACTGGACCGGCACGCCCGCGCCCAATCGTCCACCCGCATCCATCGGGCTGCAGGGGCCGCATCAGCGTATGCCGGAATTCCCTGACCATATGGATTTCATCGAGACGGCAGATCCCGAGCATCCCTTCAGGCTCGCCACTTCGCCGGCGCGCACCTTCCTGAATTCGAGCTTTACGGAGACGCCGGGCTCGATCAAACGGGAAGGACGCCCGGAACTGATGCTGCATCCCGACGACGCTGCCGGGCTTGGGCTTTCTGTCGGAGACCGCGTTGAAATCGGCAATCAGCGCGGCGAGGTGGTGCTTCACGTCAAGCTGTTCGATGGCGTGCGGCGCGGCGTGGTGATCGCAGAGGGCATCTGGCCGAACACCGCTCATGAACGCGGTGAGGGCATCAATGTGCTGACCGGAGCCGATTCCATCGCACCTTACGGCGGCGCGGCGTTTCATGACACGAAGGTCTGGGTGCGGGCCGTCTGAAGCGTTTTTCAGACCTGTCAGAAAGGACGAAGCCTCTCAATTCACTGGCTTCGTCCGTGTTTCTGGGTGGCCCGGCGCCCATCCAGACGCCATGCGCACGACATCTCATTGCATGAACGTGGTGCGTGGTTCGACAGGCCCACCATGAGGCAAGTGGTGGCTGGGAGGCAAGTGGTGACTGGGAGGCAAGTGGTGGCTGGCGGAGAGCCTTGAACAAAGGCGTTGCGCCGGGTTTGACAAGCAACGCCCTCCCTCGTTCAACAAGCAACACACTCGCTCATTGTTAGCCTGTCGAACCACGCACAGCTTGAACGTCAGGAGCGCTTCTGGTGATAGGTCAATGCCAAGGCAAGACAATGGCTTAGGGCGTCTTCCGGAATCACTTCGTCAGGCCGGAACAGAAGTGCGCGGTTGCCTTCGAAAGTGAAGCGGTCGGGATAGTGCTCGCGGAATTGCCGGATGAGCGATGTCTGGCAGTGGACGAAAAGCGCCCAGCCATCTGACGGAGATTTGGGAATGCCCAGCCGGATCGTGCTGCCGGATTTGGTCTCCGGCGTCAGATAGGCGGGCTGGCCCCATTTCAGCGTTTCCTCGATCCGGCCAATGCCTGCGGTGCGGCGGGCCGTCTCGAAGATCAGTTCACGGACGCGAAGCAATTGCGGCCGAACGGCATCCGGAAAGGCGGAGAAGACTGCAGCGATGGCAGGCGAAGGGAAGGGCGGTTCGGTTGCGCTCAACCTGCCGCCCTTAGTCCCGGCGCTGGCCGGGTGAAACGATGGCGAGATCGCCGCGTTCTTCGTCGACGCCGGAGAATACGGCTGCGCCGCCGGACATGCGCACCTTGCCTTCAACGAGGTAGCGAAGCGCCAGCGGATAGAGACGGTGCTCCACCTTGAGCACGCGCGCGCCCAGCGTTTCCTCGGTGTCGTTGCTCAGAACCGGCACGGCTGCCTGCGCGATGATCGGTCCCTCATCCATTTCCGGCGTGACGAAATGAACGGTGCAGCCATGAACGCGCACGCCATTTGCCAGCGCGCGGGCATGGGTGTCGAGCCCGCGGAAACTGGGCAGAAGGGCCGGGTGGATGTTGATCATCCGGCCTTTCCACTTCTGAACGAATTCCGGTGTCAGAAGGCGCATGTAACCGGCAAGGCAGACGATTTCGGCCTTCAGTTCGGTCAGCGCCTCGTGGATTGCCGCGTCATGCGCTGCACGACCGTCATACTCGCGCGAAGGCACAACCCTGGTGGGGATGCTGTGGGTCTCGGCGATCTCGAGGCCGCGCGCATCGGCGCGGTTGGAGATGACACCAACGATCTCGGCTGGAAAGGCAGGGTCGATGGCAGCGGCAACCAGCGCCGCCATGTTCGAACCACGGCCTGAGATGAGGATCGCAACCCGTTTGCGCGCGCGCCTGGTCATAGGTCGAGTTCACCGCGATAGGTGACGCCGGCTGCCTGGCGCGGCACGATCTGGCCGAGCATGGTGACGCTCTCGCCCGCTTCCTGAAGCAGTGCTGCGATCTGGGCGGCCTCATCGGCAGCCACGGCAACAACCATGCCGATGCCGCAGTTGAAGGTGGAAAGCATCTCGCGCTCGGCAACGCCACCCGTCCCGGCAAGCCAAGAGAAGACCGGCGGCACGTCGATCGCATCGAGGTCGATCTCCGCTGCCAGATGATCAGGCAGAACGCGCGGCAGGTTTTCAGGGAATCCGCCACCGGTGATATGGGCAAGCGCCTTGATGCCCCAGGCGGCTTTCAGCGTCGCGAGCAGGGATTTGACGTAGATGCGCGTCGGCTCCAGCAGCGCCTCGCCGAGCGTCTGCCCGGGGGCGAAGGGGGCCTTGTCGCTCCATTCGAGCCCGGCGTCGGAAACGATGCGGCGCACAAGCGAGAAACCGTTGGAATGGACGCCGGAGGAGGCGAGGCCGAGCAGAACGTCGCCCTCGGCAATGTCGCCGGTGGGCAGAAGCCTGCCACGCTCGGCCGCACCCACGGCGAAGCCGGCGAGGTCGTAATCATCACCGTGATACATGCCGGGCATTTCCGCCGTTTCGCCGCCGATCAGCGCACAGCCGGCCTGCTTGCAGCCTTCCGCAATGCCTGAAACGATGGCCGCGCCCTGATCGGGATCGAGCTTGCCGGTGGCGAAATAGTCGAGGAAGAAGAGTGGTTCTGCGCCCTGAACGACCAGATCGTTCACGCACATGGCCACAAGGTCGATGCCGACCGTATCGTGCTTGTCCGCCTCGATGGCAATCTTGAGCTTGGTGCCGACGCCATCATTGGCAGCCACCAGCACCGGGTCGGTGAAGCCCGCCGCCTTCAGGTCGAACAGGCCGCCAAAGCCGCCGATCTCGCTGTCAGCGCCCGGACGGCGCGTCGCGCGCACCATGGGCTTGATCTTGTCCACCAGCCGGCTGCCCGCATCGATGTCGACGCCCGCATCCGCGTAGGTAAGGCCGTTCTTGGGTTCCTGAGCCATATCGTTCTCGCCGCCGCGTTTTTCTGGGCTTCTTGCATGAAGGCGGCGCTTCCGCAAGGCGCGAGATATCAACAAGCTGGCCTATTGAAAGCGCGGGGCTCTCCCACAATCTGAGAAAGCCTGCGATAAGTGTGCGCCGAAACGTGGTCTGGCCGCAATGGTCCGATAGGAGGCGCGAGACGGGCGCGAGGCTGGAGTAGGAACCATGACGATACCCAACGTCATAACATTGATGCGCTTTATTCTGGTGCCGGGTGTGGTGTTTGCGCTTCTGACCGGTGACAATGGCTGGGCGTTTGCCGGGTTCCTGATCGCCGGCATTTCCGATGGCGTGGACGGTTTCATTGCGCGCCATTTCAACCAGCGCACGGAACTGGGCGCTTATCTGGACCCGATTGCCGACAAGCTGCTGCTGGTCAGCGTCTTTGTCGTGCTGGGCTACATGATGGAACTGCCCCTGTGGCTGGTGATCGCCGTGGTGTCGCGCGATGCGCTCATCATTGGCGGCGTGCTGTTGGCCAATGTGATGGGGCATCCCGTGGCCATGAAGCCGCTGTTCGTCTCCAAGGCCAACACGCTGGCGCAGATATTGCTGGCGCTTCTCGTGCTGGCCGAACTTGCCTTTGGATATAGTTCCGGTGCCGTGCGACTGTGGCTGATCGTGGCCACCGGCCTCTTGACCGTGGCTTCCGGAGCGGCCTATCTCATCGCCTGGATCAAGCACATGAGTGGATACGCAGAAAGTGACGCCGAAGGACACTGACAGCAACGCTGGGCCTGCGGTCGCCCGCTCGCCCCAACGCCCGCCATTGATACGCAACATTGCCTTCTGGCTGTTGGCGGCGCTGGCGCTTGTGCTGTTCCTCTACGTGTTCAGCTCGATCCTGCTGCCTTTCCTCGCCGGCATGGTTCTGGCCTATTTTCTGGACCCGGTCGCCGACCGGCTGGAGCGCATGGGCCTGTCGCGCACCTCGGCCACGGTGGTGATCCTGATCGGCTTCGTGGTCGTTCTGGCGGTCGGGCTGATGATTGTGGTGCCGGTGCTTGGCAAGCAGCTTGCGGATTTCGCCAGCCGCCTGCCGGAATATCTCACACGCCTTCATGAGCTGATGATCCGGCTGGAGCCGAAATGGGTCGACAGCCTGCTGAACGGCGAGACGGAAGCGCTGCGCGAAAACCTGACCTCCATCCTGGCGCAGGGCACAAGCTTCCTGGGCACGCTGTTCAAATCCGTATGGAGTTCGGGTGTCGCCATCGTCAACGTGGCGAGCCTTTTCGTGGTCACGCCGGTGGTTGCCTTCTACATGCTGCTCGACTGGGACCGCATGGTGGAAAAGGTGGACAGCTGGGTGCCGCGCGACCATGTGGAGACGGTGCGCCAGATCGCCCGCGACATCAATGTGGCGACGGCAGGGTTCGTGCGCGGGCAGGGCACGCTGTGCCTTATCCTCGGCGTCTTCTATGCGGTCGGCCTTTCGCTGGTCGGGCTCAATTTCGGCCTGCTGATCGGTCTGTTCGCCGGCCTTATCAGTTTCATTCCCTATGTCGGCTCGCTGGTTGGCTTCGGCCTGTCCATCGGCATTGCCGTGGTGCAGTTCTGGCCGGAATGGTGGTGGGTGCTGGCGGTGGCCGCAATCTTCTTCTCCGGCCAGTTTCTCGAAGGCAACATCCTGCAGCCCAAACTGGTGGGCAAGAGCGTGGGCCTGCATCCTGTCTGGCTGATGTTCGCGCTGTTCGCCTTTGGTTATCTGTTCGGCTTTGCAGGCCTTCTGATCGCCGTTCCTGCGGCTGCGGCGGTGGCCGTGCTCGTGCGTTTTGCGATCAAGCAATATCTCGCTTCGCCGCTCTATAGCGGGCATCAGAAGCCGGGCAATACGCCCGAATCCTAGGACGACAAGAAATGCCTTCCCGCCAGCTTCCGCTAGACCTGCCTTCCGGAGAAGCGCTGACACGCGATGATCTCGTGGTGACGCCCGCCAATGCGCGCGCGGCGGCGCTGATCGAGAACTGGCCGTCCTGGCCCGCGCCGGTGGTGATCCTTGCAGGCCCCGCCGGCAGCGGAAAATCGCATCTGGCGGCCATCTGGTGCGAGGAGGCGGATGCCGCCGTCATCGCGTCCGATGGCATTGGCGCGGAGGCCATCGAGCTGGCCGGGGAGCGGCCGATCCTGATCGACAACGCCGATCGTGGCCCGGTGGACGAGAACGGTCTTTTTCACCTGATCAATGCGGCGCGCGCCGGCGGACAGCCCATGCTTCTCACTGCGCGCAGCTTTCCCGGCGCGTGGGGCGTGAAGCTGCCGGATCTTCTGTCGCGTTTGAAGGCGGCTGCGACCGTCGAGATCGACGAGCCCGACGACATGCTGCTTGCCGGCGTCATCACCAAGCTCTTCGCCGACCGGCAGGTGGATGTGGAGCCGCATGTGGTGCAGTTTCTGGTGCGCCGCATCGAGCGCTCGCTTTCGAGCGCGATCAGCGCCGTCGACGCCATCGACCGCGCCGCACTGGAGCGCAAGACGCGCATCACAAGGCCGCTGGCAGCCGAGGTGATCAACGCGCTTGAGGCAAAGGCTTCCTGAAGCCGGACCATTTGCGCCCCACGTGGAAACCGGCCTCCTGGTGACAGCGCTATCCCATCAAGGGATTTGCGCGCCGCGCAGCCAGCGTCGGAACCATTTGCGTCTCTGTCGGTTTGTTTCCCCGAAGCGAACCAACACGCGAAGGAGCGCCAGATGGACCATGAACAGAAAGAACGCACGACCGTTGTGACCACCGGAGGCGGCGGTGGCGGCGGGGCAGGCTGGTTTATCGCCGGTGGCCTGATCGTGGCGCTGATTCTGGGCGGTTTCCTCTTCTTCGGCGGCTTTATCGGCGGCGGCGGAAATGGCGGCATCAACATCGATGTGCCCGAAAAGGTGACCATCGAGACGCCCAAGCCTGCCGAATGATGAATTGTGCGCGGGCGGCGCCCGGGGCTTGCCCCGGAGCTGCCCGCTCTCCAGAGGCTCAGCGCACGATAAAGACCGAAACCGGCGTGTGGGAGGCAAGATAACCGGCGTTTGACGCGAATATGTGATCTGCAAATGTCGGCACGTGCGACGCCATCACGACAAGGTCGGCGCCAATTTCTCCCGCGGTGCGCCCCAGAACGTCATCGAGATCGCGCACGGGATCGTGGCTAACCGCTGTCTTGACCTCTATGCCAACGCCATCGTCATTGCTGCGGGCTTCTGCAAATTGGGTGAGCTTGGCCGTGAAATCCGCTTCGCCATGGGCCACCGAGCTGGGCAGCGCGGTCGTCACACCCACATAGCACAGCGACGCGCCGTAGAGTTTTGCGAGGCCGGATGCGGCATCAAGCGCTTTGTCCAGCTTGTCGGCATGTGCGAGGTCGACGGGAACCATGATTCTCTTGAACATCGATTTTCCTCCTCGTTTCAGGGCAAGACGCCCGGTTTCTCCAACACTTCGAATGTCTGAACCCTGACAGTTCGGGGGCAGGGCGCATTGACCTGAGGCAAATTATCGATTTTGCGCCGCACCCCCTTGCTTTCGATATCTGCAGACCCTAATGAAGCCGAACGTTCGGAGCGTAGCGCAGCCTGGTAGCGCATCTGGTTTGGGAGCCGAGGTTCCCGCTCTGAATTTCCCAAATATTACTTGGTCTTGGCAGTGTGCGTATGCGTACCCGTGGGATTTTCCGTGGCAGTTTTCGTCGCGCGGTCAGCATAAGCATTGCTTGATGCTTCCAGCGCGGCGCGCAGATCGTCCTTCGTGATGTGCGCGTAGCGGCTCGTCGTGGCGATCTCGGTGTGGCCGAGCAGCCGCTGGGTGGCTTTCAGGTTTCCTGTGGCGCGCATCAACCTCGTGGCGGTCGTGTGTCGCGTATCGTGGAACCGGAAATCTTCGATGCCCGACTTCTCCCGCGCGCGCCGCCAGGCCGTCTTGAAGCCTTCAATCGTGATCGGATAGCGCTGGCCCTTCTTCTGCCGCTCACGGGGGCGTTTGCAGATATAGGTGAAGACAGCCGTTTTGTGGTCGTCCTTCAGGCTCCAGAGAAGGCGATACATCTCTTCCGTCATCGGAATTGTTCGCGTGCGGTCGCCTTTGCCAAGGACAGAGAACTCACGGTTGAAGAAATCGACGCGTGACCAAGTCAAACCGACGATCTCCGCGCGCCGGCAACCGGACAGAAAAGCAAAGCGAAGGGCAGGGGTATAGTCATCGCGCATGGTCTCGAAGAGCGCTGTCTCTTCCTCCGGTGACGCTTCGCGCACGCGCTCCTGCGCCTCGGGAAGCCAGTGCTCGCTCCATTCTATGTCCTGTACGGACTGCTTCCAGATTTTCTTCGCGCGTCGAAGGATGGCGCGCATCGGCTCGCATACGGCACGGTTAACGGTGGCGCTGCTCGGCAGATGCGGCGGGCTGGTGAGCTTTCCGTCCCTGTTGCGAAACTCCACCGGCTCAGAGCGTCGGCGGGCCACTGCGCGGGCAATGGTGCTGTCGTCGATCAGGGATATGGGGGTCTTCTTACCGATCACTGCCTGAAGCCAGGCGAGATATCGCTCCTGGTCGATGTGGTCGGCTCTGAACTGGGCTTTCTCCTCCCACCAGAGCGAGCTAGCGGTGAGGAAGGTCATCGGGGCGGAGCGCTCGGCGGCTTCCGCCTTTATCTGCCTTTTGAGCCCGTCTTCGAGCTTTTCAGCTTCGCGTTTCGTCGTGCAGTCCGTCGAGCCTGAAAATCGATGCCCACGACAGCGGAAGTCGTAGCTGTAGACCTGTGAGCCGGGGCGCTTATAGACGGACATGCGGTCTTTTTCCTCGCCATGATGAATGCCGCGATATCGATCGGGTCATACCTGCGGGTGGCCCGCTCGCCGCGGCCGATGTTTACAAACGGGATTTCACCATCAGTCGTGAGATCACGCAACTGTCGGCTCGATATGCCGAGTTGCGCTGCGGCTTCGGCCGGTGTCATGAGGGCCATCGGAATGTTCCTCCCGGATCAAATTGAAAGAACAGAGCGAAGGTCACAGCAATCCTCGACAATTGTGCTCTGCTGCCTGCTGACAGTCCGGGCAGATGTGCACGAAGCCCTGTTTGGGCTTGCGGTCGGCGACCTTTGGAACAGTGCCGAAGAGCTCGGCCGTGCCTTCGCCGTTTGCCGGGTCGACCTTAGCCTTCACAATGCGCCAGCCGGCGGTTCGCGCGTCGGCGATCATCACGTCGAAATCGTCGCGGGCGTAGGTGTTGGGGTAGCTGGCCGGGCAGTGGTCGCAGGTGACCTGTGTGCGGCCATCATGGGTTTCGATGGTCATAATGCAGGCACCTCCCATGCCTGGGGCATTTCACCGTGTTCGCAGCCATCAAGCGTGCGACCGGAAGCCTTTTTGCCCATACGGATCATCTGGAAGCCGTCATCAAACACGTGGCCGATATGCTGCGAAGCAGGTGCGCCTGCGGCGGTAGTCCATTCGCCCCATTGCTTGAAGAAGAAAGCAGCGTTGGAAGCTGCGCACTGATCACGAAGCGAGCGCACCCATTCCGGATGCATGGGACGGGCGGCGCTGCCGCTTTCCCCGCCGGCAATCACCCAATCCAGTGTCGGGTGCATGTCGCCCTTGGTCGGGATGGTGTCGAGGTAATACCAGTCGAGGAAAGACTCTTCCCATTCCTCTTCGGTGTCGCGCCAGTTTTCCAGTTCCTCTGCCCATGGTGTGGGATTGAGCGCATCTATTGTTCCTTCGCCGACTTCCATCGATGTCAGGTCTAGTGGCCCGAGCAGCGGTTCGGCGGAGACGAAGCGCACTGCCGCGCGCGCTTGCAGCAGATCGGGTATGCGTTCGACGGCTCTGGTCTGATCCTCAACCGAGACACCCAGCCAGACGTTCGGCAGCGGCAAATGTGGCCAGCGCGTCAGCGCCCTTGGGAGTTTCAGAGACGCTGCGACGATCTGATGCTCGCGAATGTGAAGATACTCCCGCATGCGCCGCGCGCGCTTCGTCAGCACCTGGAATGTGTGCTCCGGGCATAGCGCCATGACGGCAAAGATCTGATCGATCCATTCGTCGGGCACGCTTTCATGAAACAGGTCGCCATGAGCGCACACGAAAACCATGCGCGGCCTTTTCCAGTGCAGCGGCTGTTCAAGCCACTCGCGGTTGAACCGAACCTGCGCATTCCAGACCGGCCCTGCCTTGCTGGGGCTGGTGAGACCTTTCCGGGAAGGAGTGTGTTTCAGGCGGGTGCCGGCGAGCTGCATGGCATAGCAGTTCGTGCAGCCGGGAGAGACGACAGAGCAACCGGTGATCGGGTTCCATGTTGCATCGGTCCATTCAATTTTCGTGCGATCAGCCATGGGCTTCCTCCCGGATCGGCCTGCGGCCTGTTCTGATGTCGTCAATGAAGGATTTCGCGCCGGCCAGATCGGTGATCGCGATGTAGCCGCGGTCGACCATTTCGCCGCCGAGCAAGAACTCGGCCAGTGCATCAGGCCGTGCAGGCGGGGTGTAGCAGTGCGCTACGCGGTTCAGCGCGCCCTGCAGAAAAAGGACGTGGCGCTGACGCCTGGTCAGCGGCGGCGGCTGCGCAGCCATCACATTCCCCAATCGTTCTTGTCTGAAAGGAAATCGTCGGCGCCGGTGTGGCGCTCGCGGCGTTTCAGGGTGATGATCAGCGCTGCGACAAGGCAAAGACCGAACGCTGCGCCGGCGAGGATGGGGGACATGACGCCGCCCTCATCACGTGGTCGCGTAGATGAGCGGCAGGCCGACGCCATAGGCGAAGGCCAGCGCCATCATGGCCGCGCGCTCGATGCGGCGGCGCGCCAGAAAGGCGAGGGCGGCTTTCATGCCGCCCGCCTCTGCGACAGGGCATTGGCGAGGTCGCGGGCCTCGACGCCGTGTTTGTCGATATCAGCTGCGGAAAAGCCCTCAAGGGAAAGGGCGTCGCGGTCAACCGTGCGCCCGCCGCCCTGAATAACCAGCATGGCGTCGGCCATGAGCTTCACGGGGTTGGTCTCGATGTGGGCGGCTTCCGTGGCCGAAATGTCGGCCTTCTGAAACTGGATCATTGCATCTCTCCGTTCGGGTGGCCCCAAGGCGGGCCGTACCGAGCGGAGGGGATCGCTCGATACGGCCTTGGGTGGGGAACGAAGAGGATAATATGCGCAAACGGATATTAATCAAACAAAAAAATGCGCAAACGGATACACTCCTTCGAATTGGCGGATAATTGCGCATAAGGTTGGCCACTCCTCTCTGGGGTGCCTCTTATTCGTCTTCCTCATCCAGGTCATCGATCTCGATCAGGCCAGCGCCTATGCCCCAATCCAGTATGATCGCGTTGACGGCTTCGTCACGGCTCATCTCGTTCGCTTTCGCGAATTCGTCAGCCAGGTCCGCTACTTCTGAAATGAGGGTGATGTCACCGGCTTTGACAAGCTTGCCTTGAAGTCGAAGAGCCGCGCGCCGCAACAATACCTGGATCTCGATAGGCGTGAAGTCGTGCAGCGTGTCGGCTGCTTTCAGCAGTTCGTCAGCGAGCTTGTCAGTCATGGCTCGTCGCCTTCATTATTCAAGTCGTCGATCTCTATGAGCCCCATACTGATTGCCCAGTCGCGGAGAGCCAGATTGGCGGCATCGTCACGCGGTATGTCATGGGTCGCTGCGAACTCATCAATCACCCGAGAAATTTCTCGCTCGAGAATGGTGGTCCCGGATGGTTGGGTGCGATTGCCTATGCGCAATGAGGCACGGCGAAGCAAAGCCTGTATTTCTGAGAGCGCTACGTTTTCGATGTTGTCGGCCGCTTCTAGGAGCTTGGCAGCGAGCTTGTCAGTCATGGGCTCCCGTCTTCCTCCCGAATGCGCTCCCACTCTTCCGGCGTCAGCGCGGCCTTAAGAACGATGTCGACCTCCGGCATGAGGCTTTCCCACATTGGCCGGCCTTCGAACTTCGTGTTCTCTGGCAAGCCACGGGACGTACACAAAGCGCGGGCAGCGCGTTCGCGCGGAGGTTTGGGCTTTCTCATGACAGTTCTGCTATTCTATGCCCTCAGTTTAAGCTGTCCCTGTATGCCGCCTTGGCGCTCAACCTTCCGCGCTGCCGACGGTGGTAGGATTGCGAAAATCTCTCCGATCCATTCGAGATGCACGTCGTACATCTCCTCGGCATTCCATGAGATCAGATTCACGCCGCCGTTGCTGCCGCGTGTGATGGTTTTGATGAACCGTTTCCCATCTGCCGTCCGTACAGCTGCCTGAAGGCCGTAAAATGCCTCGATTGGCTTCTGTTGTTCCCGGTAGACGATGATGATCGTGCCTTCGCGCATATAGGGAAGCATCGAAGTGCCTCTGACAGTAAAGGCGATCAGATCATCAGGGACATGGAACGGCACATGAACTTGGTCGATGCCTTCCGGCGGCACCTGCTCGAAGTCTGGCATTACCTCTGACCCCGCGCCGACGAAGCCCATGACTGGCACTGCCATGCCATCAGCCGAAGGTTTTGGCGCTTCCACTAAGCTGTCGAATGCTGCGTTGATGGCGTCGCGGCGATGCCCTTCGGGTTCGGATCCACTTAGCCATCTGTTCACCGTGGATTGCGACACATCGAAATGCTCTGCCACCTTCTGCTGTTTCCAGCCGGTGGCTTTCATGATTGCTCGTATCTTCTGTTCCATTGTCATGGCTCGGACGTTAGGCAACGGGGCGGATAAAGAAAAATCCGCTTGCGCATAAAAGAAGCTTGATAAATATCCGTTTGCGCATAGTATGCGCCCCTATGAACGCGATCCGGTACATCCGCAAAGAGATATTTGATGCAACCCAGGTGGAGTTTGCTGCGCTCATTGGCGTGACGCAGGCCAGCGTCTCTCGCTGGGAGAGGGATGTGTCGCCTTCGCTTGACGATATGCGAAAGATCAGGCTGGCGGCTGTCCAGAGAGGTATCGATTGGGATGACGGGTGGTTCTTCCAATCGCTGGAAAAGCCGACTCCGGAGGCCGCCGAATGACCGCGCTTCGTCAACACTGTTCCTCCCAAGACCGCGTTTCCGACCTCCTCCCCGGAAATGTGGCACTGGCCGCGCCTGCGGGTTTCGGGGCTCGTTTCCCGGAAGGCGCAGCCTCCAATTCCATTCGCGTTTCGCCGGCCATGATGATCCTGCTCCAGGCGGTTGCCGCCTATGAGAGGTTCGCCAGTGTCGACGCGTTGATTGCCGACATGGCCGCCGAGCGCGCCAGGGCTGCGGGAATTCCGCGCCTTCTGCGCGCCGTGTGCGACCTTGAGGCCGGCGCAGCAAACCAGTTTCAGCAGGGTGGGGAAGCGGTATCCCACTTGGTTCATACTCAAGAGGTCGGCAGTTCGAATCTGCCCCCTGCAACCAGCCATACCCCTGAGAGCGAGAAGGGGCCGGAGGGCGTGCCTCGGGGCGCTCTCCGGTCGCCGCCATAGGCTGATGATTTCGCGGTTGTCTGGTTTCTGTTCCATGCCCGCACCCTGACAGCACCAATCCATTCCCGCCACGGGAAACGACGCCGGGTTTTCCCGGCGCGGGAAAGCTTTTGCCCGGAGAAAACCCATGATCCCGAACGCCAATGCCCGCCACTACCGCATCAAGGCCGCGCAGCGCGACATGATTTCCGCCGCCGGCGGCATCGAACGCGTGGCCGAAATCGTCGGCTACTCGAAATCGACCGTGGGCCGCTGGAACAATGGCGACAGCCCGGACCTGATGCCGCTGGATGCGCTTATTTCGCTCGAGTCCGAAACCGGCATGCCGGTGATGACAACCGCTCTGGCGGAGCTTTCCGGGCGGCGACTCTCCGACCCGAAGGAGGTGGCGGACGCCGAGGCCGACATCATGCGCGGTTATGCGGGCCTTTGCAGCAAGGCGGGCGAGATGATGGCGATGATGGCCGAGGCCATGTCTGACGGGAAAATCACCCCGGCAGAGGCCACGGCCTATGACCGCCGCCTGAGCGAGCTGGAAGACATTCTCTCCGCATGCCGCAGGCAGGCTGCCAGCGTGCGCGGGGCAGGCGGGTTCTCTGTGGTGAGCGGGGGCGCGGGATGATCCGCTCCGTCGAAGACATGGTGCAGGCGCGCAATGCGCCGGAAGCGCCTGCTGGTGTGGCCGGCGGGCGCAGCCTTTTGGAGATCGAAGGGGCTGGCTGTCTCTTTCCCGTGCGGCGTGAGCCGGGCACCACGTTTTTCTGCGCTGCCGCTGTTGAACCCGAGAACTGGGCCGGCGGCAGGCAGCACAGCCGCTATTGCACGTTCCACCGCGACTATCTCGCCCACTGCGAAAGCGTGGCGGAGGAGGCGGCATGACGGCGGCGCGCGCATGGCGGGCAGCGGCTTTTGCCGTGCTCCTGTTCTGTCTCCTGCTGCTCTGGCTCGCCGCCATCACGCCGAGGGCCGGCTGATGCGCAGCCAGGAGAAAAGCCCAAACCTGATCCTGCCCGGAACCGCGCTGGCGAAGCGTGCGCCGGATGACGCCGCGCGCATGGACGTGGAGCGCAATCTGCCTGTGCGTGATGCGCTGCTGCGCATTCAGCGGCGTCTACGTGACACGTATCGGGCCTCAACCGATGGAGAAAGCCATGAGACTTGAGACGACCGCAGGCGCGCTCAAAGGCGCGATGGATTTGATGGCGCGTGTGGTTCCGAAACGGGCAACCACGCCTTTGCTCGAAACCGTGCGCTTTGACGGCGCGACCCTGCGCGCCTCGAATCTGGTGGACTATGCAGAGGTCGACCTGTCCTGTGTCCGGGCCGAGGGCAAGGCGGCGGTTGATTTTCGTCCGCTTGCGGCGCTCGTTCGGCATATCGCGGATGGCGACACGATCCGCCTCGATGCCGGCGCACAGGGCGCGAGCCTTTCGTTCTCCGGCGGTCGGTATGACCTGCCGACCGTCGAACATGGTGAGGTGTCGCTCAACGCAACGTGTGACCGACCTGTCAATATCCGGCCCAAGGCGTTCCTGCGCGGCCTTCATTTTTGCTCGCCGTTCATCAGCACCGAGGCAACCAGATACTACCTGAACGGCGTCTGCATCGATGGAGGCAAGATGCTCGCCACGGATGGGCATCGGCTCGCCGCGTATCAGGTTGGCGATGACGGGGCCGACCATGGCCGGCCGATCATCGGGCGCAGCACGGTAGGTTTGCTCGCTAGCCTTCCCGGATTGAGCGCCATGCTCCTGAACGATGGTGCGACGGCCGCCGAGTTTTCGTTGCCCGGCATGCGGCTGCAAAGCCGGCTGATCGACGGGTCTTTTCCTGACTGGCCGCGTGTCGTGCCCCCGATGGAGCGAACGACGCAAAAGGTCACAGTGGAGCGGAAAGCCTTCCAGCGTGTGCTGACCCGGCTTCAATCGGTGATCTTATATGGTGGTGTCCGCGCTGTGTCGCTGGCTTTCGATGCGGACCGGCTTGCGCTTTGTGGCGTCGGGTCGCCAAACGAGATCGTGGGCCGCGAGTATGTCGACGCTGCCGTAACCTCCGGCGTCTCGGGTGAGTCCGTTGTCGAGTTCAATCCGCGCTATCTGCGTGACATCGTGCGCGCGTTCGATGGCGACGAAATGCTCACGTTTCATGTTGCGGACGAAGACTCGCCCATACGGGTGACAGGTGAGGGGTCGCGTTTCGCCGTGCTGATGCCCTTGCAGCCGTGGATAAAGGAACGCGCCTTAGACGCGCTGCACTCCTGGCCTCGCGAGCAGAGGGCAGCCTGATGGAGCATGATCCGTGGAGCCCGCGCGGGCCGGCACGTGAACGGCCCGGCGCAAAGATGGTCGCTGAATCCGATGAGGCCAGCGGCCCGCAGACCGTTGCCGCTGGCCAGCTGCGTGCGTTCGTCGAGCGGATCGAGCGGGTGCAGGAAGATATCGACGCGCTGAGCGACGACAAGAAAGAGATCTTCGCCGAGGCCAAGTCGATGGGCTTCGACACCAAGGCTCTGCGCAGCATCGTGAAGATGCGGAAACAGGATCCGGCAGAGCGGCAGGAAGCCGAGGCGATGATCGATCTCTACAAGGCCGCACTGGGGATGGAGTGATGAAGTATCAGCTCCTGCCTCCGCTCTCCGACGAAGACTTTGCAGCGCTCGAAGCCTCGATCATCGAACATGGTGTGCTTGTGCCCGTCGAGTATGACGAAGAGGGCAACATTCTCGACGGGCACCATCGTGTGCAGGTCTGTGAGAAGCTGGGCCTGGCCGACTGGCCGCGCTTTGTGCGGCGCGGCCTTGATGAGCTCGAAAAACGGTCTCTGGCGCGCGAACTGAATGTCTCGCGGCGGCACCTCACCAGCGCGCAGAAGCGTGACCTGATCGAAGGACAGCTTCGCGACACGCCTTCGATTTCGTCGCGGGCTGTGGCTGCGATGCTGGGCGTCGACCACAAGACGGTTGGCAAGGTGCGCGGCAGGCTGGAGAAGGCCGGGGAAATTCCCCAGTTCGAAGAGGTCGAGGGGCGCGACGGCAAAAACAGGCCTGCGCGGCGGACGATCAAGACGGCTTTCATGCCGGAGCCGGAAAACCGGCGCGAGCTGGCCAAGGTGGCGAAGCTCTTGCGGGCCGAAGAGCAGAAGACCCGCCATTCGGTGCGCCTTGCGCATATGGAAATGATTGCCGAGCGCGGGGCCAGCACCGCGCCGGAGAAGGTATCCAGGCTGTATCCGGTGATCTACGCGGATCCTGCATGGCGGTATTCGGTTCGCTCCGAAGAGACGGGGCGCGAGAAAAGCGCGGAAAACCATTACCCGACCATGCCAACGGAAGAAATCTGCGGCCTGCTTGCGAAGCTGGGCGGCGTGGCCGCGCGGGACGCGGTGCTCTTTCTATGGGCGACCAATCCCATGTTGCTGGATGGCCTGCGGGTCATCCAGGCATGGGGCTTCACCTATGTTCACCACTGGATCTGGGACAAGGAAGTGGCGGGCACCGGCTACTGGGGCCGTGATCGGCATGAGCTGCTGCTGATCGGCAGGCGCGGTGATGCTGTCGCTCCGCTGCCCGGAACGCAGCCTGAGACCGTTCACCGCGAGCGGAAAGGGCGGCATAGCGCCAAGCCGGAATTCTTCGCTGAGACAATCGAGCGGCTTTACCCGGATATGGCGCGGATAGAGCTGTTCTGTCGGTCGCCGCGAGCGGGCTGGGACGCCTGGGGCTTTGAGGCGGGGGAGGTGGCGGAATGACCGACACCATGCTCCCGATTCTGCGCCAGATGCATGACGCCGAGGATAACCGTGCGCTCGCGCTGCTGCTGCTGGCTGCGCCGGACATGATCGTGAGCAAGTATCAGGGCGTCATCCGGAAGATCTGCCGCAAGCGGCAATTTGAGCCGGGCGAGGCCTATCTCGAACTCCGGCTCAACGCCATGCGCTCGGTGCGGGACGGGCAGGGGCGCTTGAAGCCCGCTGTTGCCGACGCGCTTGCCGAGTTCGGCGCGCAGCTTGGCGCATTTGCTAGCGGGGGTCGGACATGACGGCGCCTATCGACAAAATCGACGGCATCAAGAAGCGGCTGGCCGGTGTGGTCGGCCAAGTGCTCATGGAAGAGGTCGAGAAGCTGCGCGTTCCTGCGCCGCGCGTCGTCGTGCGCAAGGCGGATGAGGAGGTCATGAACGCCTGTCGTCAGGTTGGCAAAGCGTTCGACCGGCTGCAGCAGGCAAAGTTTTCCGGCGGGCCGGAAGTTCGCGCGCGCAGGAACCTCGAAGCGGCGGCGCGGCGGCTGAAAACCGTGATGACCAAGCACGGGAGGTTCCCGTGAGTGAGGAAATGCAACGCCTTCAGACAGCCCGCGACAGGCTTGCGCGGATCCAGCCTGCGCGCTGGCACCGCTCCATGGATGATCATGGCGAGTTTCTGGAAGCGCGGGATGAGCACGGCGAGTTTGTCGAGCTGGCGCGGTTCACGCCGCGCGCGACGTTTGACGAAATCGCCTTCATCGCCGACGCGCCGGAGATGGCCGGTTTCCTGCTCGGGCTGGTGGATCGCGCCATAGAGAAGGCGCGCAGGGGCGCGGCCAAGCGCCAGCAGGCTGAGCCGGCCCGGCAGGACGCGCCGCGCGACTTTGCCGCCGAGGCAACCATGAAATGCGATGAGCCCGCCTTCCGCCGCTTTCTGGCGGAGCAGCACGGGCTGGAACTGCCGCTGACGAAGGACCGCGCGGTGGTGAAGCTGCGCTCGATCCTCGCGATCACCTCGCGGCGCGAACTCAACGGAAATGAACAGGCGGCCGAGCGCTGGAAGGCGCTGAGGGCTGCATTCAAGGCCTGGAGGGCTGTGGGATGAGGCTATTCGATAACGAGATGGCCGGCGCCGGGGGCAGTCTGCCGCCGATGATCGTGGACAGTTTTGCCGGGGGCGGCGGTGCGTCGACCGGCATTGAAATAGCGCTGGGGCGTTCGCCGGATATCGCGATCAACCACAATGAGGCGGCGCTCGCGCTCCATGAGGCGAACCATCCCGAGACGCTGCATGTCAGCCAGAACATCTATCATGTCGATCCGCTGGACTATGTCTATGGCCGACATGTGGGGCTGGCGTGGTTTTCGCCGGACTGCAAGCACTTCTCGAAGGCCAAGGGCGGCAAGCCGGTGGAGCGCAATATCCGTGATCTCGCATGGATTGTCGTTCTGTGGGCGGAGCGGGCGCAGCCTGATGTGATCATCCTCGAAAATGTCGAGGAATTTCAGGACTGGGGGCCGCTGGTGGAGACCGAGCGCGGCCTGATGCCCTGCCCGAAACGGCGGGGCGCGACGTTTGAGAAATGGTGCCGGGCGCTCCAGCGTCAGGGCTACAAGATCCAGCATCGGCAGTTGCGCGCCTGCGATTATGGCGCGCCGACGATCCGCCGCCGGCTCTTTCTCATCGCGCGGCGCGACGGCAAGCCGATTGTGTGGCCGGAGCCGACGCATGGCGCGCCGGATGATCCCGATGTTTTGGCCGGTCGGAAACTGCCATGGCGGACTGCAGCGGATGACGTGATCGACTTTTCGAAGCCTTGCCCGTCGATCTTCGACACGTCGGATGAAATCATGGAGAAGCATGGCCTGCGCGCCGTGCGCCCGCTCAAGCCGGCGACCATGGCCCGCGTGGCGCGCGGCGTGAAACGCTATGTGCTGGAGGCGGAACGACCTTTCCTCGTGAGTGTTGCCCATGGTGACAGCGGCGGGCGGCGGGAATATCCGCTCGACGAACCGTTTGGCGTCGTGACGGCTGGCGGGATCTCGCATGCGCTTGTTGCGCCGACGATGGTCCAGACGGGCTATGGCGAACGCAAGGGGCAGGCACCGCGCGCGCTCGATATCGACGCGCCGCTCGGCACGGTCGTTGCCGGTGGGGTGAAGCATGCGCTTGTGGCGACATTTGTGGCTCATCACAACAATGACCGGCGGCGCGAGGGTGGGGTTAATCCGGGCCGTTCGGCAGCGGAGCCGATCTCTACCATCACCGCTCATCCGCAGCAGGGTGTCATCGCCGCTCACCTCATGAGCCTGAAAGGCAGCAGCCGTAGGGATCGTGGCGTTGATGCGCCGCACCCGGCCGTTCTGGCTGGCGGTGGCCACTCGGCGGTCATCGCGCCGCACATCATGACCATGCGCAATTCGGGCAAGCCCTTCAACGGGGCCGATGAGCCGACGCATACGGTGACTGCGGGCGGGGCCGGGCTGAGCATGGTCGCGCCCTTCATGCAGAAATACTACGGCACTGGGGACGGGCAGCGGGTTGATGAACCGGCGCACACGGTGACCGTGAAAGACCGGTTTGGCTATGTGGAGGCTGGCATGCATGTGCCGCCCTTCACGGAGGCGCAGGCGGAGCGGGCGCGTGAGGTGGCCGGCTTCCTGCGCGCGCATGGCTTCTGGGATGAGCGGGAATTCGTGACGCTCGAGATCGACGGGGCGGAATTCGTCATTGTTGACATCGGCATGCGCATGCTCGGGCCGCGTGAGCTGTTCAACGCGCAGGGCTTTCCCCGCGAATACCGGATCGACATCGACTTCAACGGGCGACCCTTGCCCAAGAATGCGCAGGTTTCGTGCTGCGGCAACAGCGTTTGCCCGCCGCTCGCGGCGGCGCTGGTTGGCGCGAATTGCGCGCATCTGGCCGTGGAAAGGATGGCGGCGGAATGAGTGATCTCAGATTTTCCATCATTCCGGGCTGGATCGTCACCGATCCGCGCCTCAAGGGGCGCGATCTGCAGGTGTTGTGCCTGCTGGGGCGCCATATCGACAAGGCGGGCTGGTGCTTCCGTAGTCAGGTGAAAATGGCGCGGCAGCTCGACTGCGCACGATCTACGGTGCAGTCCTCGCTGGAACGGCTCATGAAGATCGGGGTTGTGGAGCGCCGCACGGGCGACAGCTTTGACGGGCGCGACACGTCCTATCACTACCGGGTCATCTTCGACCGCGAAGTTGCGGCCGCGACGATGAATGCCTGGGAGAAATCGGACGCGGAAACAGGGTGCCGACCAGCCGGCACCCCTGCCGATATATCGGCACCCCCTGCCGACCCAGAGTCGGCACCCCCTGCCGGTCCTGGATCGGCACCCTATAAGAACGACCCCGATTTAACGTCCCCTGCAGAACAGGAGAGAGATGCGCGCGAAGGCGAGCGGGAAGAGGGGGAAAATCATCCAGCCAGTCGCAAGGCCACCGAACGGGCTTTCGAGCGGGCGTTTCAGGCTTGGCCGACCTCGGTCAGCGACAGCAGGCCGGAAGCGTGGAAGGCATGGGCGGATTTGTCGCCGGATGAGCGACAACAGGCCGCCGAGGAGGCGGGGCGCTATGAGGCGGCGGTGAAGGCTGGCGGACGGAAACACCTGTGCAGCCATGCGGTCTACCTGCGCGAAAAGCGCTGGACGCGGCTCGAGCCGCAGGCAAGCGAGGAGCGCCCGGCCGCAGTTCTGGCCAAGCCGTTCGGCAAGCTCTGGCAGGCTGCTCGGATCAAACATCTGCTGGCCGGGGTGACGGGGCCAGCTCCGGTCCTGACGCGGGTTGAGCAGCAGATGGTGGAAGCTGGTCGCTTCACGGCTGAGCAGCTGCTGGCCGACAAGCGGGTGAAGACCGGATTTCCAGCCATCAACGCGATGCACGAAAAGGCCACGCATCGGCAGGGCGTGACGGTTTCGACCGCGCTGCAGCCGCTTGCGGAGATGATGGAGGCGGTGCGGGTTGGCTCTGAGCGGTGGGAGGAATGGCGGCTGGAGCATGAGGTGCGTGGATGGCCATGGGTGCCGGATCCGGGGCGACAGGAATGGGTTTACTTCCCGGCTGGCGGGCCGGGAGGGCTGAAGGAATTCGAGGCGGCAATCAAGTCAGGCGAGGCAAAAGGCAATGATGATGGCGCGCAGCAAGCAGCTGAATGAGGCTCGACCGATTGCACCGGAGCAGCTTTCCGAGGCTGAGGTTGCTGCGCTCCTGATGAGGGCGAATCGTGAGGCAACTGTCAGCCGTCGGGCTCAAGCAATGCTGGCTGGTGCTGGTGAGGAGGTGAGTGGCAGGCGCTGGTATGTGCTGAGGACGGTTCCACGGTTCGACAAAGCTGTGGAAAAGACCTTGCGAGAGGCGAAGGTAGAGCACTGGTTGCCGACCGAAAAGAGGCCATGGAGACGACCGAACTCAAAGAAGATTTGGATACAAGAGCGGTCGGTTATGCCCGGATATGTGTTCGTTCGTGTGCTGTCTTGCGCCCTCATGTGGGCAGGTCTGGCGCGTGTTCGTGGTGCGCTTTCCGTGATTTCCGGTGCTCATGGACCGCTGCCTATTCGGGATGAAAACGTATTGAAACTCAAGGCGATGCTGGAAAATGATAAAGAAGATATCGAGGCGGTGAAAGGGTTATATCGCTCAGGCGATAGGGTCCATATTGATCATGGTCCATTCGCCAGCTTTCCTGCTGTGGTCGATGATGTTGTTGGTATCGACATGGCGCGGATACTTGTGACCATATTCGGTCGGGAAGTACGAACCACGATCCCTCTTGCTGATCTCAGCAAATAGCGTTAGCGATTCTGCCCTAGGATGATCTGGTGAGCCTGAGCGCAGCGTCAGAGGGACCATCGCAGGACTGATGGACGAGTGGGTGAAAGCCCCACGCCGAGCGCCGGCCAGACCCAGGCAAAGCGAACCGAAACGGTTTCAGCTTTGCCGCGATGGGGTTCTATTCTCTAAAATCTGTCACTTCTGAGTGGGGTTTGTTCTGCCATAGAAGGTAGGCCAGAAGCGGCGCAACAAGTGCTGCGATGAGGACCGAGCGTACTAGCGCAGCTCCCATCGAATGATGGTCATCAAAGAACATCACTGTGATCGCCCCAGCGACGTGGGCCAATGCGGCGATTACCAAACCAAGCCAGATAGCGCGCCACGTGGTCTGAATCATTCTGTTTCTCATGTGAAGCAAATGTTCGCTGACCATACTGGTTCCCAAACAAAGCAGAAGTGCCTGTCGTGCGGCATAACCACGCGAGGCCAAGGGACGTGAGAACTTCCGTTTCGTACAATCAGCGTGACTTCGAGCAGCAGCTTGCCCGCGACCTTGGCCGTGATCTGCCGTTTGCAGTCGCTCGGGCAGCGACCTGGACCGCGAAGGACATCCAGAAGAACTCGAAGAAGTGGATGCTCCGGGTCTTTGATCGGCCGACGCGATGGACGCTGAACGCGGCATTCGTGAAGCCGGCGACCAAGAGGCAGATGACCGCCGAGGTCTACTTCAAGGACTTCGCACCGAAGGGAACGCCTGCCGGTAAATACTTGCAGACACAGATCAGGGGCGGGCGGCGTCCACACACTCGGTGGGAGAAGCGTCTCATCCATGCGGGCGTCATGCGGGTGAACGAATACGCGATGCCGGGCAAGGCGCTGAAGCTGAACCGGTATGGCAACGTCCCGCGCGGCGTCTATGCGAAGATCCTTGCGCAGCTGAAGATTGGTGACAGCGGCATCGGCAACGAAAGCCGCAGGAGCAAGGCAGTCCAGAAGCGCCGGGGGGCGGCGCGATACTTCGTGTCTTACGGGAAGGACGCGCCCCGCATCGGTGGTGTGAGGCCAAGCAGTTTGCCCCGGGGTATATGGCAGCGTGATCGCCGGGGTTCGGTTTCGCCGGTCTTCATCTTCGTGGAGCGTGTGCCGGACTATGCCGACGTGTTCGACTGGAAGAACTGGGCTGACGCTACGGCGCGTGCCCGCATGCCGACCAACTTCAAGCGCTCCGCTGACCTGATCCTGCGTCGGCCTAATCGCTGACCCAGCAACCAGCAGGCCGATCCGGCCCCACCCGGCGGCCCATCTGCGCGATGGGTCCTTCCTGAGCAACCCCGACCAGCGAGTAATTCGGACCGCGGGGTTTCGGCAGTCTGAGCCAATTTTGAAAGCCTAAAGTCGAAGCCTAAAGATGAGCGAACCCGCTAAAGTCGAGACGATGGCGAAGGGCGACTTTGCACGCCTGATCGGCGTCTCGCCCGGACGCGTGTCGCAATACATCACCGAGGGCAAGATCTTCGGTGAGGCCATTGACGGCGAGGGCAGGCTTGCCCGCATCCGCCCCGACGTGGCGCGCGCGCAGCTCTACAAATCGCTGGAGCCTTCGCAGCGCCTGGGCGGCAATGGCGCGGCTGTGCGCGAACAGAGCGCCGGCGCTTCGCTCCGCACGGTTCCGGAGCCGGTGCATGATGAGCTGGCCACCGAGCGCCTGAAGCAGCAGCGCATCAAGACGGCGCGGGCCGAACGCGAGGAAGCGCTTGATGTGGGGCGATACATGCTGACGGAGGCCGCGCGGCGTGAGATGGGGCGCGCCGTTGCAGAAGCGTTCAAGGTGATGGAGCAGGGACTGCGCGACATGGCCAATGCCCTTTCTGCCGAGTTCTCGGTCCCTGAACGCGACGCACAGCAGGTGTTGCAAAAGTCGTTCCGGATGGTTCGCGCGAAGGCTGCGGAAAGCTACCGCGCGCAGGCAGAGGCAACGCCCACCATGGTCGAGGACGCCGAGGAACAGGAACTGCGGTCGGCGTCATGACGATGCTGTTCAATCCAGAGCGGCTCAAATACGAAGCGCTCGTCGAAGCCGCCACACCACCGCCGCCGGTCGACTATCTGGCATGGGCCAAGCAGAACATCGTCTTTTCGGAGCGCATCTCTGCGTTCTCGGGTGCCTATAACGAGGCGCTGTTTCCGTTCTTCTCGGAGATCCTGAAGGCGCTCTCGCCCGAAGACCCGTGCAGCATCGTCACGCTTGGCAAGTCTGCGCAGGTGGGCGGCACGGTTCTGGCGAACATTTTTACGCTCGGGACCATGGACATGGACCCGTGCGATTTCCTCTACGTCCATCCGACCGAGGAGAACGCGTCGCGCTGGTCGAAGACCAAGCTGATGCCGCTCGTTCGGGAAACGGACGCAATCCGGGCGCTGTTCTCGGAAACCAGCCGCGATGGCGGCAACTCGATCCTCTACAAGGAGCGGATCGACGGTCGCGGGGCCATCCAGGCAGCAGGCGCGAACTCGCCGGCGGGCCTGTCGATGATCTCGCCGCGCAAGCAGGTTCAGGACGATCTTGCCAAATGGTCGATGAACGAGGCGGGCGACCCGGAAACGCAGGCTGACAGCCGGTCGAAGGCATTCTTCAACCGGAAGGTCTTCAAGATCTCGACGCCGCTGGTGTCGCCCGGCTGCCGGATCACGACGAACTATCACCTGGGGACGCAGGAGAGCTATCACGTCCCGTGCCCGCACTGCGAAGAACTGCAGGAGCTGCGCTGGGAGAACATGCGGGATCACATCGATCCGGAGAAGCCAGAGGATGCGCATTTCGTCTGCATCCATTGCGGCTGCGAGATCCGCGAACACCATCGTACATGGATGGTGGCGCCGGAGAACGGTGCGCGCTGGGTGGCAAAATACCCCGACCGGGCGCGCTTCCACCGTTCGTTCCATATCTGGGTTGCCTATTCGCCGCTGGAGAGCTGGGAAGCGCTGGCGCGCGCCTGGCTGAAGGTGCAGACGGGCGGCCCCGACGACAAGGAGAAGGGCGCGGGGGCCGAGCAGGTCTTCTACAATGACTGGCTTGGGCTGCCCTTCGAGGCGGACAACAAGGCGGTCGACTGGGAAGACCTTCGGGACCGGGGAGAGGAAACCGGCTTTCAGCGGGGCCTGATCCCGTCTGAGGCGCTGGCCCTCGCCATCGGCATGGACGTTCAGGGCGACCGCGTCGAGTGGCAGCTGATCGGCTATGGCCGCAATCGCTTCCGGTGCGTGATTGACCGTGGCGTTGTCGATCACCGCGCCGGAAGCCACCTGCCGGGCTATCGCGTCCATTCCGGCCACATCAGTGAGCCGGAGGTTCGCGCCGCGCTCGACCGGCTGATCAAGCGGACCTGGGCGGACGAATGGGGAAACCAGCGCTCGGCCGACATCGTCGCCATCGACGGCAACGCCTATACCGAGGATGTCTGGGGCTGGGTGCGCAAACATCCGAAGTCGCGCGTCATCATGGTGCGTGGCGACAACCGGGACACTGCGCGGCTCCTGTCGCAGGTGCGCGAGTTTGACCGCAAGGGCAAGCCGAAGAAGCAGAAATGGACGTCGCGATTCTTCAATTTCAACGCCTCGATCATGAAGATCGGGCTCTACCGCGACATGAAGAAGGAAGACCCGGAGCAGGCCGGCTACATCCGGTTCGCGGTGGGGCTTGGTGATGACTTCTATCAGCAGGTCACATCGGAGATCCGGGTCGAGGAGCGGACGCGGTCGGGCCATGCCCGCTATGTCTGGAAACTGCCATCCGGTCAGCGCAACGAAGCGCTCGACATGATGAACCAGGCGCATGCCGGCGCGATCCGGTTGGGCGTCACCTACTGGACAGACGAAGAGTGGGACATGCTCGCCGAGCGTCTGTCGAAGATGGAAAAGCCCGCACAGGGCGACCTTGAGGACCTGATCACTCCTGTCGGGAGCGAGCAGCAGGCCTCATGCCAAAGCAAAGAGGCGGCTTCGAAGGAAGCCCTGATCGCTGCAGCCCTGCAGCGGGCCGAGCGCGCGAAGCGCCGCAACCGATAGGAACACCATGGCTTTGACCGAGGAACGGCGGGCGGCGCTTCAGGCGCAGCTCGATCAGGCCCGTGCGGCCGAGTTCAAGCTCGAGACCGGCAGCCTGCGGGCGAGCGTCTCCTATGAGGGCGAGCAGGTGACGTATTCGGCGGCGAACCGGGCCTCGCTGCGCAGCTTCATCCGCCGACTGGAAGCGCAGCTGGGCCTGCGTCGAAGCGCACGCGCGCGCAGCAGGGGAGTGACGTTCTGATGGAACCGACCGTTTCCAGCCAAGCACCGGTGCTGATGGGCGCAGACGGCGCGCCGCTTCCGGCTGCCGTGCGCAGTGCTGCCCGGGCGAAGATGACCCGCAACCGCATGATGGCGTCCACGGCCTATCAGGGCGCAGGCTATGACAACCCGTCTCTGGCCAAATGGCGTCCGCGCACATGGTCCGGTCATTCGGCGCTGCGCTGGGATCGTGGGCAGCTGGTCGACCGGCTGAACGACATTGCACGCAATGACGGCTGGGCGTCTGCCGGCGTGTCGCGGCTTGTCGACAACATCATCGGTTCGGGCTGGATCCTTTCGTCCAAGCCGAACTACGCATCGCTCAACCTCACCTATGACGAGGCCGAGGAGATCGCCGACCGGATTGAGGCGCTCTGGCGCGATTTTACGCTCGATGTCGACATGTGGTGCGATGCCGAGCGCTCGAAGAACATGACCGGCATTCTGGGGCTCGCGGCGCGTCACCGGTTTGGCGCGGACGGGGAAGCCATGGCGACCCTCATCTGGCGCGAGGACGCACCTGGGTTCCAGACGGCTGTGCAGGTCGTTGATCCGGGCCGCTGCTCAAACCCGCATGGGCGGATGGACAGCGAGACCCTGCGCGACGGTGTGGAGGTTGATGAGCACGGCGCGGCCGTCGCCTATCATTTCCGAAGGGCGCATCCGGGCGATGTGTTCTCCGGTGGCGCGAAACAGTGGCAATGGGATCGCGTCGAACGCGAAACCGAATGGGGCCGCCCCGTCGTGGTGCATGCGTTCGAGCCGTCGCGCGCAGGCATGACGCGCGGGGCTTCCAACTGGGCACCGGTAATCCGCTCCATCAAGCAGGCGACGGACTACGAGGATTTCGAGAGCCAGGCGGCGCTGCTCAATGCGGTGATGGCGGCTTTCATCGAAACGCCCTTTGATCCGGACGAACTGATGGACTCGCTCGGCGTGGACGGCAACTCTGCGGTCGGCAACATGTATGGGGCCATCGCCGAGGCACAGAACGCCTATTACAACGCCGCGCCGATTGATCTGCCGGGCGTCAGGGTAAACACGCTTCAGCCCGGCGAGACAGCGAAGTTCACCAGACCGGAACATCCGAACGTCAATTTCGAGGCGTTCGTGAATGCGGCGCTGCGCAAGGTCGCAAGCGCGGTCGGGCTCTCCTACGAGCAGCTCACCATGGACTGGTCGAAGGTCAATTATTCGTCGGCCCGCGCGGCCCTTCTGGAAGTCTGGAAGGGGCTGACCAGCCGGAAGAACAGTTTTGCCGCCCAGTTCATGGGCCGGATCTACCGCGCGTTTCTCGAAGAGATCTTTGACAAGGGGCTGGTCCAGCTCCCGGCGCATGCCGTGCCCTTTGAGGACAACCCCGCCGCATGGTGTCATGCGGAGTGGATCGGCCCCGGTCGTGGCTGGATCGACCCGCAGCGGGAGGCGGCAGCGGCAGGCCTTCGCATCGCCTCCAACCTCTCGACGCTTCAGCAGGAAGCTGCGGAGCAGGGGCGCGACTGGAAAATGAACGCGCAGCAGAAGAAGCGTGAGCGCGATTACTATCTGAAACTCGGCCTCGACCCTGATGTCGGGCAGCCCGAGACGCGCACGCAGAGCGAGACAATCACTGAAACCAAGGATCCCGACGAGGAAGTCGAGGAAGAGGTGAACGGACCGCGCAAGACGGCGCGGCGTCACCCACTTGGCATCCCCGCAATCCGCAGGAGGGCAGCATGAGCATGGCGGCGCACTATCCCGAAATCGCGGCGCGCATGTTCAACACGCCGCTCATGCTGCACGAGGGCAAGGGCAATGTGATCGCTCGTGCCTTCGGCCCGCGTGTGCTTGGCACGCCAGACATCGACGTTCAGGCGGCGGGCGTCAGCATGGGCATTGTCGGCGACGAGATGGGGCAGTGGCGCGAGTCTGGTGACCGCTGCTATGAGCCGCGTCGCCATGGGCGGATCGCCGTGATCGAGATCGAGGGGGCCTTGATCAACAAGGGCAAGTGGATCGGCAAGTCATCGGGCCAAACCACCTATGAGGGCATCATCACTCAGGTGAATGCCGTGATCGACGACAGTTCGGTGGAAGGCGTCATTCTGGAAATCGACAGCTTCGGTGGCGAGGTGACGGGCGCGTTCGATTGCGCCGAGCGTCTCTACGAACTGTCTCAGGCAAAGCCGACGATTGCGATCCTGACCGACCACGCGCTTTCAGCGGGGTATCTGCTCGCGGCGACCGCCCGCCAGATCGTCATTCCGCAGAATGGCCAGGCCGGCTCCATCGGCGTCATCTCCATGCATGTCGACGCCAGCAAATGGCTCGCCGATCAGGGCCTCTCGGTCACGATCCTGAAGGCGGGCGCGCGCAAGGCCGACTTCAACGCCTACCAGCCGCTCCCACCGGAAGTTCTCGAAGAGGCGCTCACCGACATGGAAGCGATGCGCCGGGACTTCGCGGCAACCGTCGCGCGGTTTCGGGCCGGGCGACTGAGCTTCGACGCCGCCATGGCGACGGAAGCTAAGTGCTTTCGGGGGGAGGCAGCCGTCGAGGCGGGCCTTGCCGATGCGGTTGCGCGGCCAAGCCAGGTGCTCGCCGCTTTCGAAGAAGAGCTCGGCCGCGTGGCCGGCTGAACCCAGCGACAAAGGAGACACTTATGTCGAATCTCACTGCAAGCGTTCTCGCCGCCGTGCGGGGGCGCAACAGGGCTTCGCGCCTTGAGAATGAGCCCGCCGAGGATCTCAAAGACGAGACCACGGAAACCGAGACCGGCGCTGAGGGCGACGAGGAAGAGGTGCCGGCGGCAGAGACCGAAGAAGACGACACCGATGCCGAGGGCGATGAGCGTCCCGAAGACACCGAAGAGGATGAGCCGAAACCACAGGCCTCTTCCGAGCGTGTGCGCCGCGCGGAGCAGGGGCGCATTCATGCGATCCTGACCCATCCCAGGGCCGATGCGAACCCGGGCCTCGCGTCCGAACTCGCCTTTGGCGAGCGCTTCTATTCCGCAAAGGACGCGTCCGCGCTGCTCGAAAATTCCAGTGGCGGAACCGGGAAGCTCGCAGGACGCATGGCGGGCCGTAGCCCGAAGATCGGCAGCGGTGTGTCGGCCAGTCCGGCCAGTGCGCGGCAGTCCTTCATCGCCGATGTGAAGCACACCATTCAGGCCATGCACGGGCGCAAGCCGGACAACGCCTGATCATCGCCCGGCCAAGGCCGGGCCATTCCTGAACCCGGCCCCGCTGGGGCCAGAACCCGAGGAAGACAGTCATGAACACTGCAACCTTTGCGCCCAATGACCTGCTTGTCTCCGACATTCCGGTGGTCACGCGCAACATCACCCTGACCGGCGGTGCCTATGAGCGCGGCACGGTGCTGGGCCGCATCACGGCCTCCGATAAGTATACGATCTCCGAAGCCGGGGCGGCTGACGGTTCGGAGGTGCCGGCACTTGTGCTCGCCTTCGATGCCGATGCGTCGGGCGGTGATGTCGATGCCGCCGCCTATGCCTCTGCCGGCCTTGACGCCAGCAAACTCACCTTCGGCGCCGGCCACGATGCCGACAGTGTCGAAGCGGCGTTCCGGGCCGCAGACGCTTCGCTCTTCGTGCGCAAGCTCGCCTGATCTCATCCACTCATCTGTCTGACGGTTGCGACCGGGCGGACACAGGGCTCGAACCAGAAAGGTCACCCCCATGAGCAGCATTCTTCTCAACACTGCGGAACTGGTCGCCGTTCTTCCGCCGCGCGACCGTCCCGAAGCATTCCTGCGCAGCACCATGTTCACCACCGTGGTGCTCTCCGATCTGGAGGAAATCGTCTTTGACAAGATCCTTCCGGATCGTGAGCTGGCGCCCTTCGTGCACCCCGATGTGCCGGGCAAGGATTCGGCCAATCGCGGCTTCAAGGCCACCAGCTTCACGCCGGCCTATGTGAAGCCGCAGAACACGCTGCGCCCGCGTCAGAACATGATCCGCATCCCGGGCGAACGGATTGCCGGCGATATGACGCCCGAGCAGCGTTACGCCTACAACCTCGCCATGCTGATCGATGATCAGGATCTGCGCATCACGCGCCGCGAAGAGGCGATGTGCAGTCAGGCGCTGCGCAATGGTGCCGTGATTGTCGAGGGCGAGGATTACCCGACCCAGACGGTCGACTTCGGGCGTGATCCTGCATTGACCATTGCGCTTGCCGCTGCCGCCCGCTGGGGTGAGCCCGGTGTCGATCCCTATGACGACATCGAGGCATGGGTGCAGCTTCTGGCCGATACGGACGGGTTTACCGCGCGCACCGTTCTGCTCGGACCGGGCGCGGCTGGTCTCCTGAAGAAGTCCGAGCGCTTCCTCGCTGCCCTCGACAATCGCCGGCAGGACGGCGGAAAGTTCCAGCTCGGCCCGGTCTCGACCGGTGCGGAGGGCGTCTACCACACCGTTCTCGGCACGATTGGCCAGCTCACCTTCGTTCAGTATTCACAGCCCTACACGGTGGGTGGCGTGAAGAACAATTTCTGGCCGGGCTACGGCGTCGGCATCTTCGATCCGTTCGGCTTCAACGGCCATTTCGCCTATGGCGCGATCCTCGACAACGAGGCGCTCCTGGCGATGGAGCGTTTCCCCGACATGTGGCCGGAGAAGAACCCGAGCCGCACCGTGGTGCAGACGCAGGCAGCGCCGCTGCCGATCATGCCTGAACCCAACGCATCCCTGTTCGCGCTGGTGCGCTGATCCGCGTGCCGCCTTCAATCCTTCGCCGCCGCCCATTTGGTGCGGCGGCGGAGGGCTGCGGGAGGTCCGCAACAGAGCCAAGGAGAATCCACATGTCGAAAACCCATCGCTTCAACACCACGGTCAGCCTCGGTGCAAAGACGTTTCCACCCGGTGCGGACGTGCCGCTTGGCGGCAAGAATGGCCTCTCTGCCGAGGAGGTCGCCAAACTGGAAAAGGAGTTCGGTGTCTGGAAAGGCGGCGGGAACGCTGCAAAGCCGGACGGGGAGGCGGCGACCGCGATTGCCGCCCTCGAAAAGGAGACCAAGGCGCTCTCTGACAGGGTCGCGGAGCTTGAGCAGAAGCTTGCCGAGGTCTCGGAAGAGCGGGACACCCTTGCCGAAGACAACCAGTTGCTCGCCGACCGGCTGAAGGAACTGGAAGCGCCGGCCGCCGACGGAGGCGAGAATGGCAAAGAAGGCTGAGACCGTCACCGGTCGCTGGCCCGTCGCCGTGCGTGACCACGAAGGAAAGCGTGTCGCGCCCGGTGAACCGGCCACGGTTCTCAAGGCGCGGGCCGATGAGTTCGACGCGCGCTTTGGCCGCCTGCCTGATCCGGCGCAGCCGGTTGCCAGGCGCGCGGCAGAGCCCAGCCCGGAGTAGGTCATGACGATCCCTGCGCATCCCGTCTTTGCCGAAATGCCGGACGCGTTTCTGGACACGTTCGGCGAGACCGGCGAACTGACCATCGGGGGCGTTCCCCTGCCGCAGCCGGTTCGCGCCATTGTTCGCGGGCCGTTCGGCGGTGTCGTCGATGGCGGCGGGTACGGCGAACCGGGTGTCAACGGCATGTCGCCCAGAGCCTCGTTCGCCGAGGCAGACGTTCCGGGCCTGTCCGATGATGACCGGTTCACCTTCATGGGTGTGACATGGATCATCCGTGAGCCTTCGGCGGATGGCCGGGGCATGGTGCGCTGCGAACTGGAGCGCGCCTGATGCCGCATCCGCGAAAGCTCATCCGCGACAGTGTGCTGTCGATCTTAGCAGGTGCTTCGCCCGCCGGATGGACGGTGCGCAAGGCGGACGGACGGCCGCTTCCCGATATCACGCTTTGCCCCTGCATCACGCCTGCAATCCCCAGTGAGCCGGTTCAACGCGGTGCGCAGCGCAAGCGCCGGGAGCCGCAGCTAACCGTTACCGCCTACATCGCCGCCGGATCGGGCGGGGACGATCTCTGTGACGAAGCGTCCGTGTGGATAGAGGCGGCGCTCGACGCCGATCCGTCGCTTGGCGGTGTCTGCCAGGACTGCACGCATATCGAAACCACCATCACACCGGTCCCCGGCGGGGAACAGACGGTGTGGGAACTTTCGCTCACCTACAATCTGCGGGTCTCCTGATCCCGCCCTTGCCAAGGAGCAATTGCCATGTCGACACAGCTCGGCCGCCTTCTCATCATCCGGCGTCCCACCGGGCAGCCTGCGCCGGATGACTGGGAGAATGTCTGCGGCATCAACACCACGAACTTCCGTCTGCTCAACGACATCGTCGAATCCAAGCGCGCCGTCTGCAACGACCGTGCACGGCCGCCGGTCCGCGTTCGCAAATATGGCGGCAAGGATGTGAACTTCTCCGGTTCCGGCATCTTTGACGATGATGCGTCCGGCAAGCTTCTGGCCGATGCCGCCGTCAACCAGACGGTGCTTGCAGGGTATTGCGTGTACGTGCCCGGCTATGGCGATTTCGTGGGCGACTGGCTGGTCTCGAACTTCGAGTTCTCCGGCGACCTCGACAATGACATGAACTTCTCGACCGAGGTTCAGGCCTCCGGCGAGATCGTCTACACGGCGCTCTGATGGCGGCGCAGAATGCATGGCGGGGCGAGCGGGAACTCGCCCTGCCGGGTGTCGCCCCGGTCAATCTGGCGGCGTCGCTCGATCACATCGCCCGCCTGATGGCCGAGACGAAGTCCGATACGCTGGAAGGCCTGCAGGATGCATTGCAGGCGCGCAAGCCCGAGACGCTGCGCGCGGCTCTCGCTATCCTGATCGGCGAGGAACAGGCGGCAACGCTCTGGCCGCATGTCAATGGTGCGGTGGGGCTTACGCGCGTCTATGCGGCGATCTCGGGGGCCGTGTCCGGACTGACGCCGGAAGAGGAAGACGAAGCAAAAAAAGCCCAGGCCGAAAGCGAAAGGGACCTGCAGGCAATGGCGCTCGGCCTGCTGGCGCGCGCAATCGGCCAATCGAGCGCCTCCCATTCGGAGAGTGGATGAAGTTTGCCGGCGGCGTCCTGCACTGGACGGAGGCGGAGTTCTGGCAGACCGGTTTCGCTTTCTTCCGGGCTGCCTGGGAAGGCTGGGCCATCTCCAGCGGCGTGAAGAAGAACGTGACGCAGCCACCAACACGTGAAGCCTATGAGGCCGCCAAGGAAGCCCTGGCGGCCCGTGATCGCAGACGCCTGAACCAGGGGGACGGCATTGTCCAGAGATGATCTGAGATACAGGGTGGGGGCCGATACATCGGGTATCGACTCTGCCTGGGCCAAGATCAGGCGGGATGCGCAGTCCACAGGCGCGAGCATTAACAACGCGATGGGGCGCGCACGTGCGGGGGTGGAGTCCGTCAAGGCACCGCTGCGTGCAGTACCGGCCTTGTTTGCCGCGGTCGGCGCAACGGCTGCCGTCGCAAAGATCCGCCAAGCGGCTGAGGCGGTTGCGGATATCGGCAGGCAGGCCAAGCAGGCCGGCATCGATGTCGAGTCGTTTCAGGAGCTGAAGTTCGTTGCCGAGCAGAACCGCATCGGCGTGGATATCCTGACCGATGGCATCAAGGAGCTGAACCTGCGCGCTGACGAGTTCATTGCCACGGGTGGCGGCTCGGCGTCGGAGGCCTTCGGGCGACTGGGCTTCTCGTCCGAGGAGCTGTCGCGCAAGCTCAAGAATCCGTCCGCATTGCTGACCGAGATCATCGGAAAGCTCGAACAGTTCGATCAGGCGGCGCGGATCCGCATCGCGGATGAACTGTTCGGCGGCTCTGCGGGCGAGCGGTTTGTGGAACTCATCGATGAGGGCGAGCAGGGCATTCGCGAACAGATCGCAGCGGCGCGCGATCTTGGCCTGGTGATGGATGCGGAGATGATCCGCAAGGCTGAGGATGTTGACCGCAAGTTCAACGTCATCACCTCGACCATTGGCACGTCGATGAAGCGTGCCATCATCGATGCGACCAGCGCATGGTTCACGTTCCTCGACAGCTACAACGCGTTTGAGCAGCAGCAGAGCGACACGCTTTCAATCGGTGCGCGCGAGGATGATCAGCGTCGCCTCGAGCTCGAAAACGAAATTCTGGACCTCAAGCGCCAGCAGGATGAGCTGACGGGGGCGACCGCTCAGCTGGAGCGTCGCCAGCTTCAGACGATCATTGCGGATCGGGAAGAGGAAATTGCGCGTCTGACCGAGCGCAATGAGAAGCGGGAGCGCATTCTCAGCGAGCGGTCAGGCAGTCGCCCGTCGCCTACGGCGGGAAAGACCATCGATACCTCCGTCGACTATATTCGCCAGTTCCGCGACGAACTTGCGCTCTCGAACCGCGAACGCGCCATTGCCGCCGAGACGCAGCGCATTCTGAACGATGCGTCTTCGCAGGGCGCAACGCTCACCGAAGCGCAGGCGCGCGAACTTGCCGAACTGACCATCGCGCGACGGGAGTCGGAGCGTTCTTCCTCCAGCGCTTCGAAGGCAAGCGACAAGGAAGCAGAGGCCATTAGCCGGGTTATCTCTGGGCTCGAGCATGAACTCGACCTGATGGGCAAGAGCGATGTGCAGAAGCGGATCTCGAACGAGCTGCGCAATGCCGGTGCGGATGCAGCGTCCCGCGAGGGAGAGCGCATCAGCGCGCTGGTGACGGCAATCGAAGCGCAGCGGGCAGCCGAGGAGCAGCTGAAGGCCGCGCAGGAAGCCCGCACCCAGTCCATCGAGTATTTGTTTCAGGCGGGCGAAGACGCCTTCCTTGCCATGATCGACAATTCCGGCCGGGCCGAGGATGCGGTCAAGCGCCTCGCCATCCAGCTTGCCTTCGCTGCTGCCCAGGCCGCCCTTCTGGGGACCGGTCCGCTTGCCGGCCTGTTCGGCGGTGGTGGCTTCTTTGGAGGTGGCGGTGTCGATCCTTGGTCTGGATTGCGGAGTGTCACGGGCTTCGACACGGGCGGCTGGACGGGGGATGGCGACCCGAAGAAGGTTGCCGGCCTGGTCCATAACGAAGAATTCGTCGTCCGGTCGGGGCCTGCCGGGCATTATCGCCCGATGCTTGAAGCCATGAATGCGGGCCGCAACATTGGTCTGTTCTCCATGCCCGAGCGCATGGCGTCGTCAGGGCAGGGCCGTGATGGCGTCGTGACGCTCCGGGTGATCGGAGAGGAGGGGCCGATGTTCCGGCCCACCATCCGCGCCGAGAGCGAGAATGTCGCGGTGCAGGTCAGCGAAGAATCGATTGGCCGCTTCAATGCCGGTCTCCCCGACCGGGTTCAGGAAATCAGCAATGATCCGAGGGCTAGAGGCTGATGGCGCTCACCTTTCCATTGTCGCTTGCCGCGTTTCAGGACGCGATCAATGTGGCGACCGCACCGTTTCGGCTGCAGCGCTTCGAAGAGATGTCCGGGCTTGGCAGCGGGCAGTTCCTCACCGACGAGCTGGCCCCGCCGCTGTGGTCTGCAAGCGTACGCCTGAACGCTGCCTTCCATGATGACGGGCTGGAGATCCAGGCGCTGCTCGATACGCTCGACGGTTCGCTGCATTCCTTTTTGTTCTACGATCCGCGCACCGCGTTTCCGAGGCTCGATCCGAAGGGCGCGCTGATCGCCGGCGCCGCACCGGTCGTTCTTTCGATTGAGGCGGACAACAAGTCGTTGCGGCTTGGTGATCTGCCGGCGGGGTATCCGCTTTCGCGCGGCGACATGCTGGCATTCGAATATGGGGCGAACCCCGTGCGGCGCACCCTGCACCGGCTCTCGGAGCCGGTGGTGGCCGACGCGCAGGGAGAGACTGCGCCGTTTGAGGTGAGGCCGCATTTCGGGCCGGGTGCCGCCGCCGGGGGCGCGGTCGAGCTCATCAAACCGGCCGCCTTCATGCGCATCGTTCCCGACAGCCTGTCGGTGAGCGAGGCCGATGACCTCGGCACTGTGGCGATCAGCTTCTCGGTGCTGCAGCGCCTTCACCCCTGACTTTCGGAGATTTTTATGGTGCGCGCTGTCGACGCCGCAACCGCTGCCCTGTTGCAGGAGCGGAACGGTACAATCCACCGTGATCTGGTCTGGATCACCGCCAAGAACCGGGCGACTGGAGCGCTTGAGAGCATTGGCCTGTGGACCGGTCAGGATCACGCCGACATCGCGGTTGTTTCAGGGGAAACCGGCGCGACCGTGACCCGGACCTATTACGGGCTGGGTGGTCTTCTGAATGTGCCGCCGATTCCGCTTGTCTCTGACCTGACGGTGCGCAAGGTCTCCATCAGTTTCAGCCAGCTTGATCCTGCAATTGAGCAGGCCGTGCGGGGCTTCGATCCGAGGAACGGGCCGGTGGAGATCCATAGGCTCTATCTCGACCGCGAGACGCGGCTTCCGATTGCGCCGGCCGTGTCACGCTTCCTCGGCTTCATCAATGCCGCGCCGATTACCACGCCGAAGGCGGGCGCGGAAGGCAGCATCAGGCTCGATCTGGTGTCGCACACGCGCACGCTGACCAAAAAGACGCCCTCGCGGAAATCCGACGAGTATCAGCGGCGGCGGCTCGGTGATCGCTTTTACAGATACACGGATGTCGCCGGGCAGTGGGAAGTTGCCTGGGGCGAGGAATCAGGGCCGATAGGATGAAGCGACGTTCGTTCTGGCGGCCATCGCTCGCCGATTACTTCAGCCAGGTGCAGGGCCGACCCTTTGCATGGGGTTCGTTCGACTGCGCGCTGTTTGCCGCCGGCGCGGTTGAGGCCATGACGGGTGTCGACTTCGCGAAGGGTTATCGCGGAGCATACACCACGCTTGCCGGCGGGCTGCGCCTGCTCCGGACTGAAGGCTTCGAAACCCATGCGGATTTCGCGGCCGCGCATCTTACCGAGATCCATCCCTCGAAGGCGCAGGTGGGGGACATTGCCGCCATCGCCGTTTCTGATGCCGGGCTTTTCGCGCTCGGTGTCGTGCAGGGCGCGCGCATCATCTTCCTGCGACCGGAAGGCGGGCTCGGAACCACAGACCTTCTTCAGGCCGAGCGGGCCTTTCGGGTTTAGACCATGCTTCATCTGATCTTCTGGACCGCCTGGATCATCCTGGCGTCGACGGCGCACGCCCATGCCGGAGCGCTTGCGGGGCTCGTCAGCCTGCTGACATCGACGGCCTTCGGCAAGCTGATCCTGTCGGTGGCGCTGAAAGTCGGAATGTCGCTCCTGCAGCGGCTGATGATGAAGGACGAGGAGCCGTCGCAGCCGGGGATCAAGACGCGGATCGGTCTCGGTGGCGAAAAGCCGATGTCGTTCATCGTCGGCACCTACGCGACGGCGGGGCATCTGGTCTACGCGAACACATGGGGCAAGGTTCGGAAGACCCCGAATGCCGCGCTTGCACAGGTCATCAGTGTTTCTGATCTGCCGGTCTCCGCAATATCGAACGAAGTCTGGATGCGCGGGCGCAAGATCAACCGCAATCCTGGCGTCGGCGATCAGCCCGGATCCTTCGCGTGGTTCGGTGAGGGGAGCTATCCGTTCAGCGAGTTCACCCATGATGACTACGCCGGCATCTACTGGCTCTTCGCAAAGTACAGGACCGGTGGCGCCACCACTGCCGATCCGGAACTGCTCACGATCTTCGGAGGGGCAGGCCCGCGCGCATGGGATGCCGGCATGGTCGGGCGCGGTGTCGCGCATGTGATCCTGACAGCAGAGTTCAACCGTGACCTGTTTCGCGAAAGGCCCCAAGCGATCTGGCAGGTATCCGGCCTGCCGCTTTACGATCCGCGCCGCGACGCTTCCGTCGGTGGTTCAGGAACCCATGTCTGGGGCGATCCGGCCACCTATGAGTTCACCGACAATCCGGCGGTGATCATCTACAACATCCTGCGCGGCATCTTCTTTGAAGGTGAGCTGGTCTTCGGCGGAACAATCCCGGCAAGCCGGCTGCCGCTGTCGTCATGGTTTGCCGCCATGAATGAGTGCGACATGCTGGTGGATGGCGACCGGCAGTTCCGATGCGGTTATGAGATCAAGCCGTTCGAGCAGTCGCCGCTCGCCGTCATCGAGGAGCTGCTCAAATCCTGCAATGGACGCATGGCCGAGATTGGTGGCGTCTACAAGATCCATGTCGGTGCGCCCGCACTTCCCTCCTACTTCTTCAACGACGACAGCGTCGCCATCACGCAGGATCAATCCTTTGATCCGTTCCCGGGGCTTGAACAGACCTACAATGGCGTGAGCGCCACCTATCCCGAGCCGCAGGCGGCATGGGCGATGAAGGATGCGCCACGGCGGATCTCGCAGGCGTTTGTCGATGAGGATGACGGGCGCGAACTCATCGCCTCCATCGAGTTCAACGCGGTGCCGTTCCCGATCCAGGTGCAGCGTCTGCAGAAATCTCTGATGGAGGACAACCGGCGTTTCAGGCGCCATCGCCACACGCTGCCGCCGGAGGCCTGGCTTCTCGAACCGCTCGACACGGTGTCGTGGACAAGCGCGCGCAACGGCTATGCGAACAAGCTGTTCCTGATCTCGTCGATGGATGATCTGGAAAACTCCAACCAGGCCGTGTCGATACAGGAGGTGGATCCGGGTGATTACGTCTGGACGCCGGCAACGGACGAGCTGCCCTATTCGGTCGGGCCGATGGGGCCAATCGAGCCGCAGCCGCAGGTCATGTATGACTGGACGGCTGCGCCCGCGACCGTGCCGGACAATGACGGGCAGCCGCGCCGCCCGGCCATCCTGCTCGGCTGGCATGGCGACATACAGGATACGCAGGGCGTCGAGTTCGAGGTGCGGCTCGCCACTACGGCCGAGATCGTCTATCGCGGTCGCACCGATCAGGTGCTGGTCGGGCAGCTGTTGATCTCGCAGGGGCTGCTGCCCGCCATGGACTACCAGGTGCGCGGCCGTTACCTGCCATACTCCAACCGTCCGAGCCTCTGGTCGGGCTGGCTGGCTGTCCGCACACCTGATGTGAAGTTCGACGTTTATCTCGACATCGATCTCGACGGGCTCAACGAAGCCATCGGCGAGCGCACCGAGTTCGTCGAGTTCAACACGCGCGAGACCATCGAGCGCGCGCTTGAGAATGCCACCGCCGACATGGCCGATTTCGACCAGCAATATGGTCAGATCCAGCGACTGCGGCGCGAGGCATCTGTCAGCTATGCAAACCTGACTTCATCCTACAAGGAAGCAGTCCTGGTTGTTGCTGGCGAGACTAGTGCGCTGTCGCAACGTCTGGAGATACTAGAGGTAACAGTCGATGAGGATATCGCACAGGCAGTCGATCTTCTCACGGCGGAGATCGAACTGGTTGAGGGGCAGATCACCGCCATTTCCGACGCCATTACGCAGGTGAGCACGAAGGTTGACGACGTGTCGGCAAACGGCACGTTCCGTGTTCAGGCAGGCGCGTCGCCGGGCGGTGGCTGGGCGCGAGCCGTCCTGCAGGTGAGCGCCGACGACGGTGTGACCTTTGAGCAGGCGTCGATCTTCCTCGATGCCCGCACCAGCGGTTGGCCGCGCAGCCGCTTGGTTCTTGATGCCGAGAGCGTTTATTTCGGCGATCTGAGCAGCGGCAATATCCTGAATGCGGTGATCTATTCTGCCGGCGAGTGGCGCATGAACGTGGCGAACATCGGCACGGTGAATGCGGGGCTGGTACAGGGCAATGATGGCAAGATGCGCATCGAACTGGACAACAGTCGCCTATTGGTCGCCGACTGATGACGGATCGCGTTCTCATCGGCGCGCATGACAGCACGCATGTGTTTCGTGCGTCGCGCCCCGGATTCGATGTAAAGAGCACTGCCTTGTCGCCGGAACAGCTTGCCTTCGACAGTCGCTGGCCGGAGATCGGCAACATCCTCATGCGGGGAACGTTTCAGATATCCGGAAACGGTAGCAAAGAGGTCTTTTTTGCAACGACCTACGACAGCCCCCCAATGGTGATTGTGCATATGTCGGGGCCGAATAACGACCTGTCCAGTTGGTATCTTGTCGACGGGGCTTGTTGGTACGATTTCAATGTAAGAGTTGATTTGTACAAGTACAAATTCTGGGTTGTGAAAAGAGATAGCAATAATATCGGTAGTTCGCAGCGTACATTTCGATACACCGTATTGAGGAATTTCTATGCCTGATCGTGTGTTGATTGGGGCAAGAGGCGCAGATAGCGGTCTTTTTATCTCTAAGCCCGGTTTCGATGTGACGACGGCGGCAGATGAGCAATTGGTCTTTCGGACGACTGCCGGATTTGAAACGCTTCAAGTCGTGCAGACCGCAAGGGTTTATCTGACAACAGGAAGCCCGGTGACGATAACGGTGCCAAACCTCGGATACTACCCAAAGGTTCTTATTCAGTCTGACTGGAATGCCAATGCGTTCCTCTCTGTTGGGTCGGGCTCCCATATTTTCCACTGGGTGGACTATCTCTCGCTCACGAGCATTCGATTGAACGTCGACAAAAACAACATCCACGACACCAACTATTCTCTCTATGTCGTGTTGAGGGAGGACATCGGCGTTGCCTGACAGGGTATTGATCGACGCATCAGGTGTGCGGGTCTCGAAGAGTGGTTTTGACGTAAAGACGGCCAGTGAAGCGCAACTGATGTTCAATTCGCGCTGGAGCGCGATGAAGCGGCTCGTCTTCGGTCAGTTCGATATTTGGATTCCGCCTGAGGGAGAACTTGCGAACAGCAAGACAATTCTGTTTGGCAAGACGTTCAACTACAGGCCTTTGGTTTTCTCGGCCGTCCTTCTCTACAACGATCACACTGGGCCGGATCGGGATGACCGGTCTGCGCAGCAGCATATCGGAACGGCGGCCTACTTTGTTTTCTACAATCCCAGGCCGCCCATTCGATATGTGGTGAACGTGCAGAATGACAGGTTCATTTATTCCGTAAATTCAAGCTATCGCGGCACAGACGGGGTTTGGACAAAGAACCGTGTCTATTACGCCGTCTGGGATCACGGGTTAGGCTGATGATTGTCGAATATGATCAGGCAGGGCGGATTTTTCACGTGATCAGTGATCCTGTTCCTGAAGGGCTGGCAGAGCTGATGAGAGAGAACGGACAGACCTTTCTCGATCTGCCGCCGGCGCCGCTGCCAGAGGTGCAGAAGCGCGACCCTGATACGGGCCATCTGCTGTTCGATGGCGACGGCGAACCCGTTCTGGAGTCGCCCGGATTGAGCTTTGCTGAATGCGATCTCTCGACGGACCATGTGGTCGAAGGCGAGATCGTGCGCCGACCCTCCTGCGGCTGCGGAGTGAGTGTGTCCGGGCGCGTGGTCACCCTGACCGGTCTGCCTGAAGGATCTGTGCTGTCCATTCTTCTCGATCCCGAAGACATGAGCAGCGTGGCGCAAGCGGAGGCGGCAGGCGAATTTTCTTTCGAGGTTGATGAACCCGGTCCCGTCCGCATCTGCGTCACCCCGCCCTGGCCGCTTCTGGAGGAGGTCTTCAATGTTGAAATTGAGTAGGTCGAAGCTCCACCGGGAGAAGGCTCTGGATCTTATCGACCGGCATTACGCTGCGCGCATCGATGCCGTTCTCGGCCCCATGGCGGCGCTGCACATGCTGAAGCGCATAGTGCCGGCAGGTGAGCTGGTCGCGGATCGGGAAGCCATCCTCCAGCGCGCGAAGGAACAGGATGCAGAGCTGGCGGCAATCGACCGTGAGCGCCGTGACCTGAAGGCAGCGGTGCGGGCTGCCGCTTCGAGCAATGAGATCAAGGCGCTGATCGCGCACCTCTGACACCACCCACACACCACCGGACAATCTATGACTGACCAGCCAAAGAAGCAGGTCAGCCCGATGGCTGCTGCCGTCGAGGCGACCGCGCTCAACGACTATTACCGCAATCGCTGCCTGATGCTTGCCGACGCGCTGGAGCGTGAGCGGCAGGAGAAGGACGCCATGCAGACCGAAATCGACCGGCTGACGAAGATCAACGGGAAGCTGCAGGACGGCGCGGCGCAGGATGCTGCAAAGGCCGAAAAGAAGGACGCGCAGAATGGCGGGTAACCTCTACGAGCAGGGCTACTACGAGACCGGCTCCGCATCCGTTACGCAGGGCCAGACCGTTGTCACGGGGCAGGGCACTGCATGGTCGCAGATCGTGCGGCCGGCGGATGACTTCGGCAAGCATGTCGGCATGCCTATCCCAATTGCGTCGGTGGACAGCGACACGCAGATCACGCTGGCATATCCGTGGCCGGGGCCGACGCAGGCCGCTGCGCCGTATCGGGTGACCTTCACGCCCTATCATGTCGTCTATCGGCAAATGCTGCAGCAAATCATGCAGCTGCTTTCGAGCGGCAACGTTTCGGCTCTGGCGGGAGTTAATCTCGGCGCTGGAAGCTTCCTGCGAGGCACGGGACCGGGTGCGATGGAGGCGGTGGAAGGCAAGAAGTTGGATGCATTCCGCGCGCTGGGGGGCGGTGCTGACAGACTGCCTTACTTCGATGGCGATGACACCATGGCGCAGACGGCGTTGTCAGGGTTCATGCGCACTCTGCTGGATGACACTGACGGCCCAACCGCTTACGGAACGTTGGGAGACGTGCCACACGCCCAAATTCCGGGCGACTTAACATCTGACAAAGCGTTCAGACGCGGGAATGTTCTAGGCACTGTCTCCCAATCAGGCGGCGTCCCGACGGGTGCAGTTATCGAGCGCGGGATCAATGCTAACGGTGAATACGTGCGCTTTGCTGACGGCACGCAAATTTGCACGACTACTAAATCGGTCAGTCTTGCGTCGGCTGCCTACCACGATTTTCTATACCCGGCGACATTCACAGGTGATGTGTTTGGTTCGTGGTCCGCCACCAAGACACAGGCGGGTGCAAACGTCGCGGTGCTGGGATCCTGTTTCTTGGCGACTTTGGGCGTTGAATGGTCTTTCAGGGTGAATATTTCTGGCGGCTCGACTACAGCCATTTATCTTGCCGCAATCGGGAGGTGGTTTTGATGTTCATTTCATTTTCCCCGCAGCGGCGCGATGCGTCTCTGTCTCTCTCGAGATCGGGCGATGTGCTCACCATCAACGGCGAAGCGTTCGACCTTTCCGTTGTTCCGGAAGGCGCAACCCTTCCTCGTGAAGCGATCAGCAGCGACTGGTTTGCCGGTCCCGTCGAGCGCGTTGGTGGGGAATTGCACATCTCAGCAATTCTGCCGCACGGGCCGAACCCCTCGCAGGCTGTGGCTTTCCCACAGCCGATCACCGTCAACGAAGACGGGCCGATTGCAGTGCCGTCAGACGACCTGGGGGAGACAGGCGAATGAACATTGATCTATCCAAGCTTGTCACGGCCGAGATGAAGGCAGCGCAGGGGCAGGCTGATCTAAAGGCCGGCATCGATGCTGAGCGAGACCGCCGCATCAATGGCGGCTTCATCTTCGAGGGCGTCGAATACCAGTCGCGCCCGGAGGATCGTGAGAACATCGCGGGTGCGGCCACGGCGGCGCTGGGCGTAATCATGGCAGGTGCGCAGCCGGGGGATTTGCGATGGCACGGCGGGGCGGAGGACTTCGCATGGATCGCTGCCGACAACACAATGCACACCATGGATGCGCAGACTGTCTACGCCTTCGGTCAGGCTGCCATGGCGCACAAGCAGGCTCACATCTTCGCCGCTCGGACGCTGAAAGATGCTGATCCGAACCCGGATGATTTCGCAGGCGATCAGTGGTGGCCGTGAGCGCCGAGGAGCGAGGGCGTTTTAATCCACGTCTTGAGGCTTGGGGGCCAAGGGCGAAGATCCTCGCTCGCCGGCGGCGGCAACATAGCTGCGCGGCGTTATCGCACCACTGGCGTGATCGCGTAATGCCGACGCTCAGATGTCAGAAAAACCCCCGCCGAATGCTTGTTGAGTTGGGGCTCCATTCGGCGGGGCAGAGTGGGCTGTAACGTACTGGATGCTGGCCGACTATCCGTCTGCGGGGAGCAGTGCAGGAGTAGGCCAGCGGCCGCAACGTAGGCACTGCGCTTGCTCGATTGAATGGTGCTTTAGCACACCTGCGGAAAGGCGTAAAAGGTGCTGGCAGGTGGATAGGGTATAAGCCCCCGCCTATCTCTCAGAAGAGCCCCAGATTCTTCGCCCCGCCAGCTGAACAAATCTACCGGCAAAATCTGAACGAGTGGTTGCTGTTGCTGTGGGTGGCAAAATTGCTTCGGTAAGAACATGCCAGCGCGCGGGGCTTGTTGGGTTAAGCGGGTGGGCTTTATGCCCGAACATGACGCGCGCTGGCGATGTCAGTCTCAGCTCAAATCGTTGCTGACCGGTAAACGCGCGGATGCAGAAAAACCCCCTGCAGGCTGACGTTGGGAAGCGCGTGCCTGCAGGGAGCGGCGGTGCCCCTTGGAGCCCAAGAGGGGTAGCAGTCAACACAGCTTGAGAGAAGCGCATCGAAGGCATCGCGCCTTAATGACGCGGCTCTCTTATCTGAATTCGTCAACAACAGCAAAGCGACGTGTATCGCACCCGTGCCCACCGGCGCGGCGCTTTCGCATGGGCTCATCACCAGAAAGGAAACGACATGACATGGCGTCTCGCGCGCAGCCTCGGACGGCTGCGTGAGCAAATCAACGCGGCTGCTCCGCTTCGTTCCAAGGCCAGCGATGGCACGATTGGTGATGCGGCTCATGCCTCCCGATCCTCCGATCACAATCCGTGGGTGAAGGATGGCGCCACCGGTGTGGTGACGGCGCTCGACATCACGCATGACCCGGCCGCTGGCGTCGATATTCAGAAGCTGGCCGACGCGCTGGTGGCCTCGAAGGATCGCCGTATCAAATACATCATCTGCAATGGCCGGATCGTTTCCGGGTCCGGGCAGAAGCAGCCGGCGTGGAAGTGGCGGGCCTATGGCGGCTCGAACCCACATAGCCGCCATATCCATATTTCCGTGAAGGCGAGCAAGGCGCTCTATGACGACGAACGCGATTGGCGCTTCGACACGGCGGAGATTGCCGAGCTCGCGCCGTCAGAAAGTGTGCTGCGGCACGGCTCACATGGCCCGTTCGTGAAGGAGCTTCAGGAGAACCTCTCTCGCCTTGGATATGTGATCCGGGCAGACGGCCGGTTCGGTGATGAGACCGATCGCGGCGTTCGCATGTTCCAGCGGCAGAAGGGCCTGAAGGTCGATGGTTGGGCTGGGCCGCGTACGCTGGATGCAGTCGGCCGCGCTATTGCCGAATTGGCATCGAAGCCGAAGATCGAGGCCGCGCGCGAAAACGCCAAGGAGCAGGCTGCGGAACAGGTCGAGCGGAAAACCGGATGGTGGCAGAATGTCACCGGCTTCTTCGGTGCGGGCAGCGTGGGTGGCGGGCTGCTTTGGGGCGTCGATTGGCAAACCCTTGTGGTGATCACAGGCGCGGCCATTCTCGTGATGCTGCTGATTGTGCTTTTGCGCAGGCAGATCGTGGCGGCCGTGCGCGATATTCATGAGGGGCTCGCCTGATGTTCGGCTTTGTCCTCAGCTTCCTGCTCTCGCCGCTGGGGAAGGCTCTGGCTGCGGTTCTGGCCGTCTCCGTCATCGCTGGTGGGATTTACCTTTACGGGCACCAGCGGGGCGCTGCGTCGGTTTTGCAGCGCCTTCAATCCGACCGCATCACAATCCTGAAAGATGGAAGGAAGATCGATGAGGAAGCGCTTGGCGCTGACGACACTGGCCTGTGTGCCCTTCTTGGCGGCTGCGAGCTGCCAGACGGCGGCGATCACTGAGCCCTGCGACGTGCTGGTGCCGATCAACCCGGCGCCGGCCACAAACTCTTACCTGGTGGCGAATGACCGCGTGACCGCCGTCGCCATCGCGCAGCATCGTGGCCGGTATCATAAATACCGCTGCGGGAAGTGACCACATGTAGTTGATAGGCAACGCAAATGTCAGAAGCGAGTGTTGAGCGGACCCTTGGTCAAATCCTTGGAGAGCTGAAAGGCATCGATGACCGCTTGATGCGCGCGGACGACAGCCGCGCCGTGGTGCATCGCCGGTTGGATGAAGTCAGCAACCGACTGTCGCATCTCGAAGGTGAGGCGGAGACAACAAAGGCCAAGGTCGATCAAATGCAATCTGTCACCGATGATGTCGTCAGACTGAGGTCGCAGGCTCAAGGCGCGGGCACTGCGGGGCGTTGGTTGATCCGTCTTGGCATCGGCATTGTGGGGTTCGCCGGCTGGCTGGTCGGTATCTACACCTGGCTGACTGGGCGGCCGCCGCCGTAACTAAATTTATCCTCCTCAACTTGCCCCGCTGGCTTCGGCTGGCGGGGGCTTTCTGCTTTCTAAGCCCGAAAAGAGAAAGAGCCCGAACATCAAGTCCGGGCTCTCTCGTCGGTGATATTCGGACGTAGCCGCAGACCTACATCAGCTTGAACTTGAGGCCGGCGCGCACCGCGTGGGAAGACGGATCGACTTTGAACAACCCGGCCGAACCAAAGTCCTCGGAACCAAAGTCGGAGTAGCGATACTCGAGGTTGAGTGTTGTGCGGTCCGTAACGGCCGTTTCAATGCCACCGCCAACTGAGAAGCCGTTCGCGTTCCAGTCGTACAGATTGCCAAGGCCGCTGACATTGACCTCGAAATGCTGGTGGCTATAGCCGGCGAGACCGTAGACAAGCGTACCTGCGCCAACCTTGTAGCCGAGGCGGGCGAGCACGTCGAAGCCGTAGTCGGCATCAATGGAGGCGTTGCCGCCAGGCGCGGAAAGCTCGCTGGAGATCGTGGAATAGCGCGCGTTTGCCATCACGCCTGCGACCCAGTTACCGCTGAACTCCATGTCGTAGCCGATCGAGGCTTCCGCGAAGATGCCCTCAGCGCCGATCCCGTTGAAGCCGAGGCCGAGGCCAGGCACTTTGAGATCATGAACTAGGCCACCGGCACCCACTGCCGCACCGATTGTCAGGCCATTCCAGCTATACGAAGGCGCATCGAAGCCCGCACCGCCGGAGTTCATCCCGAAGCGATAGTTCAGCCCTGCGTGGAATGTGTGCATCGACGGCGTAACCTCGATCACGCCTGCAGAACCGAAATCTTCCGAGCCGAAGTGCGAGTACCGGTACTCCGACTTGAGGGTCCAGTTGCTCGCGATTGCCGTTTCAATGCCGGCACCAACCACGAAGCCACTGCTGTCCCAGCTGTAATCAAGGCCGGCCGGGTTTGAGGAAACGTCGAAATGCTGCCAGCTGTAGCCGCCGAGAACATAGGCCAGCGTCGACGGCGTGAGCAGATAGCCGGCGCGCACGCCCACGTCGAACCCGTAGTCGGCCTTGGCGTCAATGGAGCCGGGGCCCATCGACAGCTTCGCGCCGATATTGCCGATCCGAGCGTCAGCAAACGCACCGATGAGGAAACGCGGCGACATCATGTAGTCGTAGCCGATGGTGAGTTCGCCGAACACACCCTCGCCGCCGATGCCGTTTGCCGAGGCGGCAAGCGGGTTGATGTCCACTTCGCCGACGAGCGCGCCTGCGCCGCCGCCAAAGCCAACATAGACGCCGGACCAGTTGTAGCCTGACTTTGCGTTTTCCGTGAGATCAGCCGCCGTGGCAGACTGCGTGGCAAGCGCCAGTCCGCAGCCTGCGGCAACTAATGCGATAAGACTCGTTTTCATGATTTCCCCCACTCCCTGAAGTGTACTCAGTTGGCTTAATACAGCTGCCACGGAGAGAGTCCATACGGTCGTGTTGTCAAATTGTGAAAACGGATAGGTTGTGTTTTCTATGCAACATTTGAGTTGAACCGCTTTCCTGATTGGCTCTTTTGGTCCGCATAAACCGTGGCCTCACAATGCCTTGAGGGGTCCGCTTGAACACTTGGGTAGAGTGGAGCGGACAATGAAGCTTCACGCAATTATCGAGGATTTTGTCACACGAGATTGATCCAGGTTAATTGTGTTGCGGCTAAATTACGCTAGGGAACCCCGGCTGTTTGGGTGGGGACCCGCATCAAAGAACTCCAAGGTTTCGTTTTTGAGATCTTTCTTTTTACTGCTGTTGATATCCGTTTGAGATGCTTCTGGTCGGTAGCTGGGCCTCTGCTCCTCCTTTAACCGTGTCTGCTTGGGGGGAGACATGATTGACTTTCTTCAGAATTGGAGAGGGCTCGCGGTTCCGATTGCTCTCGTTTTATGTCTGTTGGTGTTTTTAGTGCTGTTGTTTTTTCGTCCGCTCGATTTGCCGGGGCGAGCCAAAGCAAATGTTGGAGTAGATGGCGCTGGCTCGGATGGAGCCGATCCGGACGCTGAGCTTTGACGTAATTGGTCAGACGTTTCTTCGAACCGAGAAGCGTTTCAGTCGGGAACCTCCGGCGCTTCCACGATCATCAGCTTGTCGTCGGGCAGGGGGCGTTGAAGCTTCTTCGCTTCCTCCCATGGCTCTGTAAGCCATGCAGTCATTTCGTCTTCCGTGGTGAGGATGACCGGCATGGCCTTCTTGTGCACTGGCTCGACAACGCCGTTGGGCTCTGTGGTCAGGAAGCCATAGACCTCATGGTCGGCTGGTTCCTCGCGCGCCATGCGCTTGCCGTGCCACGGTGTCCAAAGGCCGGCGAAGACGAACAGGGGGCGATCCTCACTCAGTGCAAACCATGCATTCGGCGTCCGCTTGTCGCCTTCCTTCCGGCTGGTGGGATCGGGCTCGGCGAAGCTCGTGACCGGCACAAGGCAGCGGCTTTCAGGCGAGAGCCATTTGCGCCAGTGGGCGGATGATGTGTTGCGGATGTTCGTAACGCCGCTGTCGTGCTTTCCCTTGATGAACATGGGCGGCGTCGGCATGCCCCAACGGGCACGCACCTTTTCCCGCTCTCCATCCTCTCCCACGCGAATAATCGGCGCATAGCGGTTCGGATAGACCTGCAGTGACGGCTCATTGAAGGCATACTCGCGCGTTGTCTTGATGAAGTCGCGGATCGCCTGGCGCGTCGTCGTCATATTGTAGAGGTTGCACATCGGTCGGGATCACCTCGGCCATTGATTTATGACCATGATGGTATTGCCACGGGCGTTTTGGCAACTCCTGCAGCGCAGGCGCTTTTCCAGATCGATCGCTGTTGCGTCCCGGCCGTAGCGCCGCTCAAGCGCGCGGCGGTCCAGCTCGGATATGGATTTGCAGCGCCGGCATATGGCACCGAGCACATAGTAGGGCTGAATGTCCTTCAGCCGGATCTGGCCGTCGCGTGTGAAGAAAACCACCTCGGACAGGTGGAGTGGTTTGAACTGGCGCATATGGCGGCTCCGCAAAACATGTGCCGCACCGTTGTTTCCTTCATCAGCGCGCCGCCCCGGCGCGCGCAAATCCCCAGCTGACAGACCGCTCCAGCGCTTCTACCCGCCCGGCGAGATAGTCCCGCTCTCCCATGAGCGCAATGACCGCCTCACGCGGATCGCCGCCGCAGGCCTCTATGATCGCCTCGGCCGCTGGCTCATAAGGATCGGGTTCCGTCTGTGGCTTCAGTGCGTGGTCCACGCGCCATCTCCTGCTTGTACGTAGTGAGTATGGCAAATCGTACCGCAGCTGCCCTTGACGAGTCTATAGTTTGTTCCCTAAATGTTCACATTATGGGAAAGAAGTCCTATCGCCTTAGCCGCCTCGGAAACCTGATCGAAGACGGATATCAGGTGCTGATAATCTGCGATGCCCAGACCGGAGGGGAGTGGTGCCGGCACTCCGCCTATCTGGATCTTGACTATCTGAGGCGACGGTTCGGCCTGGAGTTTGAAGTCATGCACCATATGGTGGCGCCGATGCTGCGGTGCTCCAAGTGTGGTGCGAAGGGGTTACCTTGCCGCGGACCGATCAGATTGCAGTTGCGCGTGCCTGAGAAGCCTGTCTATCACAGTTCTGATCCCTGGATGCCTCCGCCGGCTTAGTGAGAAATGCTCCGGGATTTTGCGCCACTTATAGAGCCACATATTGTGCCACAAATAATGTCGGCGCGGCGAAGAAGGCAACAAAATCAGTTCCCCTATTGCGGACGTGAAGCAACCCAACAATTTCCGAATTTGTAACCTTCGTGTTCGATGGTGACTCTGCATGGGGGGTAATTATGCTTGGAAAATCACCTGTACTCACGCTCGGATTCTGTGCGGTGCTTGCTGGAGCAGCGCTCGCTGGATGGAACTTTTCCCCGGCAGAGCGTCAATTCATGACACCAGAGTCTGTCGCTGTCAGTCGGATTGTTGCAATGCCGATTTGCGGTAGTGGTAAGCGTGTGAATTGTGTTGTCGATGGCGACACGATCTGGGTGAATCGAGAGAAGATCCGGCTCGAAGGTTTCAATACTCCGGAGTTAAATGGTGTTTGCGCGCGCGAACGACGATTGGCGGTCCAGGCGCGCGATGAACTGCGGCGTGCGCTGAACGGGCGTCGGTTCTCAATTGAGCGCAACGGACAAGATCGCTATGGCCGCACCCTGGCGACGGTCCGTGTCGATGGAATTGATGTCGGCGAAAACTTGATCCGGAAGGGATTGGCGCACGAATGGCGCGGGTTTAAGGAGAACTGGTGCTAGAAAGTGCGGGGCCTGTGCGCAAATCCCCAATAAATGGAAACGCCCGTTTTATCGAGTTGCGAGTGATTACCGCATTGAACAAAGGAACCCTCCTAAGATAATTTTGGATCGTGACTTCCATTATTCGATTTGAACTTTTGTTAACTTCAGCATCTGGATTTAATGGGAAAAAAATTGAATTTCGACGTATAATTCGATCGATCTAAATAATTTTATATTCGGTGAAAATATGATTAAGTACATTGTGAGAGCGGTTAATTTATTAAATTCGATGACTCGAAATTCTTGTCGATTTAAAATTGCTTTTTATTTTTCCCTATTTTTAGGGGTGGTTTTTTTTGCGATGATTTCTGCGGCGCCGCAAGCCGCTAGGGCGCAAGCGACAGTCGATGAACTGGTCGCGGATGATTTCTGGGCCCAGATTCGTACAGATACTCCGCGCTACACGATGGCTTCCTTCCTCTTCGCTTCGAACGCCTTGGAAAAAAGCGTCTCTAAGTACATGGAAAACCCAAGCCTCGAGCTTCAAGCCGACATCGCGCTACTATCCGATGTTCTTGTGGATCTAATCGATCTGGATAGTGTTCCCGTCGCCACACGCCGTCAAACCGGTATCAGGACGTTTGAATACCTAATGGACATCTTTGGTCGCATAGGTAAGCCAGACACGCTTGCTTTTCCGGATCTGGACACCCTGGCCAGGACCGACGCTGACGGATTTCGTATCCCTCAGACACCCCTTCGGATTGAGCGGGTTAAAGAGGGACCTCGAAAAGGAGAGTTCCTTTTTGCTGATGACACAATTCGTGTCGCGCCGCGTTTCTATGCTGCAGTGAGCCATTTGCCGCTCAAAACAGCATTGGACATTGAAAGTTGGACAAACTTCGGGCCGCAGCAAACTGGACCGCTCGTCCCCCCAGAAGTCATGCAACTCGTGCCGGAAATGCTGCACGACATTTGGTTAGAGACGCCCGCATGGAAGGTTATTTTCCAGATCGTGTTGCTTGCCGCTGTGGTGATCGCGATCTTGGGAATCCATCGGCTGGTGCGCTCGCGCGTCCGCTCAGGGCGAATTTCAATCTTGTTGGCGAAAACCCTCGCGCCAGTCTTGCTGGTCTATTCGACCTCATCGTTGCTACCCTTCATCGCACTTCAGGTACATCTGTCCGGCACGTTCGCCCGATTTTACGATGTGACACTAACTGTCGTCACATATGGCGGGCTTGCGTTCATCTTCTGGCTTGCGGTCAGGGCCCTCGTGGAGGCGATAATACTCTTCCCGCACATCCCGGATGAGAGCCTGGATGCCGATTTGCTTCGTCTCGGTGGAGCAACCTTAGGGGTGTTTGGCGCAGTTTTTATCCTCGCGTTGGCTGGTCAGGCGGTAGGCCTGCCCGTTCTAAGTATGGTTGCCGGGCTAGGCATCGGCGGGCTTGCGGTCGCTTTGGCTGTGCGTCCGACATTTGAAAACCTGATTGGGGGGGTGATCCTGTTCGTCGATAGGCCTGTCCGGGTGGGTGATTTCTGCAGTGTGGGAGACCAGAAGGGGACAGTCGAGGGGATCGGTATTCGGTCGACCAAACTGCGCGGTCTGGATCGTACCGTCATATCAATCCCAAACGCGCAGTTTGCCGATATGCAGATAATCAACTGGGCTCAGTGTGACCAGATGTTGATCAAGGAAACAATTGGTTTGCGCTACGATACCACGGACGACCAACTTCGCTATTTGTTGGTTGAACTCCGGCGCATGCTTCATGCCCATCCACGGATTGATGGCGACACGGTGCGGGTGCGATTTTCAGGCTTCGGTGACAGTTCCCTAAAAGTTGACATCCGGGTCTATGCACAAACACGTGAATGGAATGATTTTTATGCTGTGCGCGAGGATATCGACCTCCGGATATTAAAGGCAGTACGCGAAGCAGGCACGGATTTCGCGTTTCCTTCACAAACTGTCTACATGGCAAAGGACAGTGGGCGTGACAAAGCGCTTAGTAATCGTGCCGAAGCGGCTGTTCGGCGCTGGCGAGAGTCGGGACAGTTACCGTTCCCGCGTCTGACGCGCGCTGAGCTCGATGGATTGGAAGGCACTCTTGACTATCCGCCTTCGGGTAGCCCCGACGCCGGAGAGGAGAAGAAAATAAATCCCGAGGTTGCGGAGCCGTTGTCAAATCCACCTGAGGAGAATTCCGCGGAGTTAAACAAGTAACTCAGGTCCGCTCGACTATGCCTATCACGAGTTCAACCGCAAACCAGCGGCGTCTCTAGGCTACGGAGGGGGGGGGCGGCGCGAGCAATTGAGCAACTCCGTCTGATCTGTATCGAGCTTCAACTTGCCCCCCCCCTGCGCTATGCTGTCCATATCGGTATGGAGCAGTATCTGGTTACAGCAAGCGGCGAGCGGCGGCTTGATGATTTTGAGTTTCTGAACGTGAGCGCTACGTCAATGATCCAGGATCTCATTTGGTGGACGCAGGCACTGATGACCGCGCGTGAAGGAACGCAAAAGGTTCGCGACCGGATAGCTTAGGACAGCGCAAACGACGCGAGGGCTCCGACATGCAGGGCGGTCGTATCGAACACTGGAAAGCCCGGCAGATCGGATTGTCCGATCAGTAGAAAGATTTCCGTGCATCCAAGAATCACGCCCTGCGCGCCCTCAGCCCGCAGGGCGGCGGCAACCCGCAGATACTCCGCTTTGGATGCGGCGCGCAGGTCGCGCCGCACCAGTTCGTCAAAGATGATCCTGTCCACCACTTTCTGATCCGCATCAGACGGTGCAAGGACTTCGATCCCAAATCGCTCTTTGAGGTGGGCGCGCAGTTCGTCAGACTGCATCGTAGCTATCGTGCCCAAGAGGCCCACACGCGTGATCCCGGCTTTCTGGATGACCTCGCCAGTCGAATCGGCGATATGAATGAAGGGTGTCGTGCGGCCCGCCATGATTGGTGCAACGACGCGATGCATTGTGTTTGAAACGCAGCCGATCACATCGGCACCAGCCCGCTCCAATCGGTCAATCTTTTCGGCAAGATAGGCCCGCGCTTCGTCCCACTGGTTCCGACGTACAAAGTATTCTATGTTTCCAAAATTCACTGAAACGATGACAATCTCGCCATTGTCCCAAGCTCCATACTCTTGGTTCAGGCGCTCATTCAACATCCGATAGTATTCGCCCGTTGCTTGATTGCTCATTCCGCCGAGAATCCCAATCACCTTCTGCGACAGGGGCCGCGTTGCACTGCTGTTTTCCATGACAAACCGATGCCTTCATTGTTGCCGATGTGTCATCCCTCACATGCAGCATGTCCGAAGGATTGGACGATCCTGCGCATTGGCGTGTTCGTGGAGAAGGAAGTAGGTAGGAAATGAAGGCGCAGCGACGCGATCGCATGAAGCTATGGCGCGACACCGGATTGCCTGACGGGCTGGAACTACTGCGTGCCTCCTGCTTTGATTATAGCTATCCCGCACATTTTCATGATGAGTTCGTCATCGCGGCTTTCAGCCGAGGCGCGCAACGGCATCGTGTCCTTCGCCGGAACGGGGTCGCAATGGCGGGAACCGTGATGATTATCCATCCGGGCGAAGTTCATGCGGCCGAGGCTGCTGCGCGCGATCATGGTTGGGATTATTGCGCCTTCTATCCATCTTCCGGCTTTCTCGAAACCATCGCGGACGATGTGCTGGGCGGTCATGGTCCGCTTGATTTCGGCAATGACGTGATACGCCATGATGTTGATGCTACGCGGCTCCTTCTTCGCGCCCACGCGGTTATTAGCAATACGCCCGACCGTATCGAAAAGGAGTGTGCCGCATACGATGCTTTCGGCTCAATCATCGCCCGCTATGGGCAACGGACGCGACAGGGACGCTCTCTGAGGCTGGTGAGAGCCGATATACGGCAGTCGATGGAGTATCTTGAAGCCCACTACTGGGAACCTGTCACCGTGGGGGACGTCGCGGCAGTCGCGGGCCTGAGCGACTATCATTTCATGCGTCTGTTCCGGGCGACCACGGGCCTGTCCGTCCACCGCTATCTGACGCAAATACGCCTCAACCAGGCGAAGTCTCTACTTTCCCGCGGCATCTGCGCGGCCGAAACCGCGGTAAGCGTCGGCCTGTTCGATCAAAGTCACCTCATCCGTCATTTTCGTCGGCACTACGGCGTGACGCCAAGTGATTATGCGAAAGCTTGTTGCTAGGTTCAGGACCAATCGATTTGACTTCATAGCTCTATTTTTCGGACGGCCGCTTAGAGGTCTGCTGAACTGTGCCAGACTTGGGCGCGGCTCGCTCCACCAGGCGCGGCGCACCTTCAAATACGAATGCGTCTATCTGCACGCTTGGGAAACTGGATCACAGGCTCGCGCTGGCGTCCGCGACTGGATGGAATTCTACAATCATCGACGCCCTCATTCCGCCCTTGGCGGTAAACCGCCTGCGGTGATCTATTGGCGGCGCATTGAACAAAACCAACCCGACCAGCAGGTGCAACGAGTAGCTTAATTTACGCCGATATCTGTCCAGCGATTGGGGAGTAGCTCATAAACGCGTTACACATCGCTACTGAGATTGGCCACAAATTTGGTGTGGCGTTTCACACAAAGGTCAGTAACTTCAACGCCAAGGCATTCCGGGCGAAAATCGAATATGCGCCCAATGAGCGCGAGTATCGCTTTGCCGGGCTCGTTTTCGAAAGCTACCATTCCGCTCTAGGCCCAAGTCGGCCATGTGATGTGCCTGCAACGAATCGAGATCGATTTGGCGGTGGTATGGGTGGCGATGCTTCTTCTGTGGCAGTGAACGCTACAGGAACAACCGTGGTAGTTTCCGTGGGACTTTTGCGCCCACCAGTGCCACGGGGCGCTGTTTGTTCTGTTTTTGGTTCATTCGCCTATTGCCAAATCAGAACGGAAACTCTAGGGAGAGCGGACTTCGGAGCGTAGCGCAGCCTGGTAGCGCATCTGGTTTGGGACCAGAGGGTCGCAGGTTCGAATCCTGCCGCTCCGACCATCTTATCGCATGCTGCCCCGTGTGGCATGTTGCTTGTTTCGGCGTTTCGACGCCTGCAGGGAACGAGGTTCAAGACGTGTCTGCGCGCATTTTCAGCCCGGCCAAGACGGCCATGCAGTCCGGCAAGGCCAAAACCGGCCGTTGGGTTCTCGAATTCGATCCGGCAGTACCGCGCAAGATCGATCCGCTGATGGGCTACACTTCTTCGTCCGACATGAAGAGCCAGGTTCGCCTGACTTTCGAGAGCCGGGAAGAGGCGGTCGCCTATGCGGAGCGTAACGGCATTCCTTTCCGTGTGGAAGAACCGCATCAGCCCAAGCGCCGTCAGGTTTCCTACTCTGACAATTTCCGCTATGACCGCAAGACCCCGTGGACGCACTGATTTCTGCTTCCACATCGTGGTCCCGTAGCTCAGTTGGATAGAGCACCGGCCTTCTAAGCCGATGGTCGCAGGTTCGAATCCTGCCGGGATCGCCATATTTCCAGTTTTTTAGTGACCCCGGCGCTGGCCCTGCAGGGTGCGGCCTGGCAGTTGAACCACCGGCCGACAGGCCCAAGAGTCTAGCCTTTCCATGGCGAGTTGCGGATGATGCTGCAGAAATTTCCGCAATGGAAGCCGGGCTCCTTGTCCGCCAGAACATCAGCCTTCACATTGCCGAATGTCGTCTCCGGTTTGTGCCTTATGCCTTCGTAAAAGGCCTGAATGATCTCTTCCTTGAAGTGTGCAGGTCGCGGGAAAGCGCCGACGATCTTTTCCCGCTCCGCATCGCTATAGGCTTCATAGCCGATGCCCAGAACATCCATCTCCACGCCGGTAGTGACCAGGGCGATGACAGGATGCATGTGTTCAGGGATGCCGGGTGTGGTGTGCAGGGCAATCGCCGTCCAGACCGTGTCCATATCGTGTTGCGAAATGCCCTGCCGTTGCAGGAAGGCGCGGGCGGCATTTGCTCCGTCGACTTCGAAACGGGCCGTGTCGCTGCGATGTGGCTCGGTCAGCCCCATGTCGTGGAACATGGCGGCGGTGTAGAGCAGCTCGGTGTCATAGGTGAGGCCGCGACGCTCGCCCGCCATTGCGCCGAACAGATAGACGCGACTTGAATGGTTGAACAGGAGCTCGCCCGCGGTGTCGCGGACGATCTCCGTAACCTCGCGCGCCATGCTGCTGTCCGGAATTTTTACTGAGCTGATAGTCATGATTGATGGATCTCCTTCAAAGACAGGGAGAGCCTAGAAAATCTTTGCTATGTCTACTATCGTCGTGAGACGACGAATATGGACAATTGACATGCCTGCAAGACGCCCGGCTCGACCTCTGACGATCGGCATCCTCGCTGTCCCGGGGGTGCAGATGCTTGATGTTGCCGGCCCGCTGGATGTCTTTGCCGAGGCCAACGCCCAGTCGGGCGCTGAGGTCTACAGAACAAGCGTGATCTCCGGCGTGTCAGGGCCGCTTTCGGCGTCTTCCGGGCTTCGAATACTGGCCGATATGGTTTTCGAAACCGAGCGCTGCAGTAGCTTTGACACATTGCTGGTCGCCGGAGCATCGCATATGGGGGAAACGGCGTCCGACTCTGCGATGGTCGACTGGATCAGGAGCAGCGCGCCTGCCTGTCGCCGGTTCGGCTCGGTGTGCAGCGGCGCGCTGCTCTTGGCCGAGACCGGGCTGCTGGAGGGCAGGCGCGTGACCACGCACTGGTCTGTCGCTGCCACGCTTGAGCGGCGATTTCCTGAAATCACAGTCGAGATTGATGCCCTACATGTGCGGGATGGCAGGGTGAGGACGGCCGCCGGCGTGACGGCGGGGCTTGATCTTGCACTGGCGCTTGTGGAGGAGGATCTTGGAAGCGAGGTCGCGAAACGCGTCGCCGCACAGCTGGTCATGTTCTTCAAGCGACCGGGTGGTCAGCTTCAGTTCAGCAGGCGAGGCGAAAGCAGCGTTTCCGGTCGCTCGGCGCTTCAGGAGGTTCAGCGCTGGGTTCTGGCGAACCCTGCACAGGATGCCAAGACCGGAACCCTGGCGTGTCGTGCGGGCCTGAGCCCCCGGCATTTTGTCCGTCTTTTCCAGCACGAGATAGGCCAAACCCCGGCGGCATGGGTCGAGGCGGTTCGTGTCGACATTGCGCGGCGCATGCTGGAAGATGGAGATCGCCCGAAGCAGGTCGCTGCAGCCTGCGGTTTCAGCAATGTGGACACTTTTCGGCGCGTGTTCCAGCGTCATGCGGGCATAAGCCCTGCGGAGTATCGACGGCGTTACGAAACGCCAGGATTTGGCTAGGCCAAGGGCGCGTTTCGGGAAGCCCGGCCGCTGCGAACTGCGAACCGCAAAAAGTATCCGACGATGCCATGAAAGATGGCGCGCCCGGACGGAAAAAGTTCAAACGCGCTTTTCGAGACTTTAGAGAACTGGGAACACATCCTCAAAACAGAAAAAATCAGCTTTCAGACTGATGCCCGCGGCACTATTTCAGAGGCTCCCACCCATCGCGAAAAACCAAGTCAGAAACCGGCTCCGCAGCGCCGGTCACGCAAGCGCTCCGGTCCTCAGTTGCGGGGGCCGTCGCGATGAACCAGGTCCCTCAGAAAATTCAGGCGAATGCACCGCGCATCCGGAATGATTTCGTTTCCGCTGCCAGTGACAATCGCGCCCGGCGGCGAAAGCGACCTTCACCGATCACATGGCGCGTGACGGAAGAAGAACGGAAGCGGCTCAAATCCCTCGCCGAGGGCATGCCGGTCAGCGCGTATATCCGCCAATGCGTTTTCGGGAAGGATGCGGCGCGGCGCAAACGCCGAAGCCATACCCCGGTGCAGGACCAGGAAGCATTGGCCAAGATTCTTGCCATGCTGGGGGCGTCACGCATCGCCAACAATCTGAACCAGCTTGCCTACCACGCGAACACGGGATCGCTGCTTCTGGACGAACACACGCTCGGCCAAATCAATGAAGCCTATGGCCACGTGTGCGCCATGCGCGAACTGCTGATCCAAACGCTTGGCCTGGTTGAAGACGGCAAACAATGATCCTCAAGGCTTCACAGCGCGGCGGCGGCATGCAGCTTGCCCGCCACCTTCTCAATTCCCGCGACAATGATCATGTCGAGGTCCACGAGCTGCGCGGGTTCGTTTCAAGTTCCCTGGAGGGCGCGTTCAAGGAAGCCTACGCGGTGTCGAGGGGCACGAAATGCACACAATTCCTGTTCTCACTGTCTCCTAGTCCGCCAGAAACGCAGCGCGTGCCCATCAATGTTTTCGAAACAGCCATCGCCGACATCGAAAAACGCATCGGCCTGAAAGGACAACCGCGCGCCATCGTCTTTCACGAGAAGGAAGGGCGGCGGCACGCCCATTGTGTATGGTCGCGCATCGATCCGGAGAAAATGAAGGCGATTAACCTGCCGCACTTCAAACTGAAACTGCGTGACATGTCTCGGGAACTTTATCTTGAACATGGCTGGCAGATGCCGCGTGGCCTGGCCACCACGCGATCCGACTACACGGGAGCCGGACCTGTTCCGGCGAATGGAGCGGGCCGGAGGATTTGGCCTATTGGGAAGGCGTTTTGTGTTGATGCAAGCTGGAAAGACAGGTTCGCTGCGCATGGAACAGGCGCAGACTTGTCAAGCGGCGGCACATATGCCGCCTCCGATCATCAATCTGTCAGGGATGGAAGCCGAATGGCCAAGGCCGCCAGCGGGCTTGGTTTACGACAGCCCGCCCGGACAGTAGTCCTGCGACGTAGCATCAGGTCAGACAGCAACCGGGGTGCTGCTGGGCACGTCATAGACCAGTCTCGAGAATGCTGATGAAAGCCGATGATCGAGAAGTGCGGTCATGATTTGAGAGCACGTTTCGGCGGTGGCAATGATCTTTCCATCACCGTTGAACTGGATTTCGAGACCGAATTCAGCCTGATTGTCCCTTAGGCGCTTCATGAAATCCGGGTCTCGGTAGTGGCCTTTCTCCCGGATGGCGGATGCTCGCCTGAGCTGTATCTTGTTTTCGCCAACATGCTCTACAAGCGGAGCAATATCGACGAACACGTCCATAAAATCCTGCTCGGCCTGAAGCGCGGCAAAATCGCCCTTGTGTGCTTCTTTGTACCTGAGCACCGACTCAAAATTTCGCTTGTTTAAACAAAGGATTTGATCGCCAATGATGATGAAGTCAAAGGTCTTGGCAATGTCGAAACGCGGCCTGTTATCAATGCCGAGCTGATCGTCAGAAAAAAGCAGCGTCTGCACGGAACGAGCCTTTTTCGTCCGCCAGTTTGAATCCGTTTTTCTCACTGCGTGCACAACCTGATCGTCATGTACAAACTTCGCCACATAAAATTTTGCGTTCCTGAGATGTCTGACCTGTGATGCCTTCTTTGTGTCGATCTCGGCAGCCGCCTCATCAACAACATATCCCGCGTGCGTCTCATTGGTCGTAATCCGCAGCGCGCTGGATTCATTGTTCTCCGCTAGTAGCCCATATTCCTGGACCTCTTCGATACGCCCCACTTCTGACTGGAACACCTCCTTTAAGACCTCATCGACGCCATCTGTCGTGTCCGCCCAGCGCCCTGTATAGTTGGGATCTTCTGAAGCTGGCCCCGTTGGTCCTTTGAATATCCATAATTGAGCGGAAGCGTCGGCTATGTTGAAATCGCGTAAATCATCTAAGGCTGGCATCAGTCTCCCCCTTTCGCTTTATCGGACTTAATTATCATCACGTCCTGTATCATTGCCTGGTTATAGCGGGTTTCTGGTTGCAGCTTTTCGGTGGAAAGGATGCGCGCGGTACGCGGGGTGGCATCGCCTGGAAACACGTATTTTACTTCGTAGAGTCGCCAGCCGAAGACGACCAGAAGCGGATTAAGGATCAGCTGTCCTGACCGGTATGTTATCGTAAACATCCATCCAAGAAATATAATTAGCCCAATGAATTTTCCCGTCTCCTGGTAATCTAAACTCATGAAGGACACGATATATGGCAGCGTATAATGCATAAGATCGGCGGGAACATAATTCGTTTCCTTAAGGTCGATTGGCGTTTTTGGCTTAATGCTCGCCAATGCAACCAATGAAATAATAAAGCATGCAACACACACGCCGAAAATGGTCAGAGAGTATCCGGCGTTCCGAAGTGGAATTTCGCACGTTGGATTATCGACTGGCCAGCAAGGAGAGGACCAAAGCAAGTCGTAACGGAAATCCTGTGCAAGCAAGATTAGGCTCAATGGTAGATATGAGCCGATGAACAGTATTAACGAAGCGAATAAGCGCGGTTGCAATCTATTCTTTTCCTTTCCAATTGCACCACCTTGCCCCAATGGGTCGCAATTGGCCAGACGTTTCAATCGAACATGGAATGGTCCTTCCATTGCCACGTCGCAGCCAAATCCGGGTATTTATGGGTATAAATTCGGGTATTTCGCCTTAATTCTTGCCTTTATGGGTATTTTTGGGTACTCTTTTGGGTATGAGCCTGATGATCGATTCCCTGGAAATCACTCCCGAAATCCTCGCCCTCATCGCAGAGATCGATGAGTTCAAGGGGGCCTGGCGAGCGCTTGGAACATTGGCGCCCGAGCGCCTTTCGGCGCTGCGCCGCGTCGCCACGATCGAAAGCATCGGATCGTCCACGCGCATCGAAGGCGCGAAGCTCTCGGACAGGGATGTCGAGCGGCTGCTCACCAACATTGAAATCCGGAAATTCGATACACGCGACGAACAGGAAGTCGCGGGCTATGCGGAAGTCATGGAAACGGTGTTCTCGCATTTCGAGGCGATCGACCTTACCGAGAACCATATCAAACAGCTGCACCGCGACCTGCTGGTCTACAGCGCCAAGGACGAGCACCATCGCGGAAACTACAAAACCAATACCAACCATGTCAGCGCGTTTGACGAGAACGGCAAAGAAATCGGCATTGTGTTCGAGACCGCCTCGCCATTCGATACACCGCGCCTCATGGAGGAACTGGTCGGATGGACCCGTGATGCGCTCAGCAATAAAGCGCTTCATCCGCTGCTTGTTATCGGCGTTTTCACGGTCGTCTTTCTTGAAATTCACCCGTTCCAGGACGGCAACGGACGGCTATCGCGCATCCTGACGACGCTGCTGTTGCTGCGTGCCGGGTATGCCTACGTCCCGTATTCCTCACTCGAAAGCATCGTCGAGAACAGCAAGGAGGGGTACTACCGCGCCTTGCGCCAGTCCCAGCGGACGATCCGCAGCGCCAAGCCAAACTGGCAACCCTGGACGGTTTATTTCCTGCGCGCCTTGCAACAACAAAAGCAGCGGCTCGAAAAGAAAATCGAGCGCGAGCGCATCGTCATGGACAAGCTGCCTGAACTGTCGCTTCAGATCATCGAAGCCATCAAAGATCGAGGTCGCATCACTATTGGCGAAATCGTCACGTTGACCGGCGCCAATCGTAATACAGTGAAGAAACATCTGGCATCATTGGTTGCAGCCAACCACATCACTCAGCACGGAACGGGTAAAGGGACGTGGTATGGCGGAAAATAAAGCAAAACTTAAGCCGAAATATTTTCAAGCAATTTATTATGTTGTTGATGAACACGTTTCTTATATATTAAATAATGAGAGCGTTTTCTCATGAAAAAAAGACATTTTTTCAATAAATCGATTGCAGCGCTGGAAGCGACATTTAAGAGCAGCCAGAACGACGCTGCAACGCTGGACCAGCTGCTTTACGAACTTGGATTTCGTTCGACACAGCGTGCATTGGCGCTGAAGGATCAGGTCGAAGCAGCAAACAAAAACAACAAGGCCGCTCCACAGAGCAAAACACCGTCAACCGCGAAAGTTGCCCGGCAGGAGCAACCGAGCCTTCCAATTGACGTCCCGGCAAGCTCTGCTGCGGCCGCTCCCTCTGCGGTCAAGAAAACTCCCAAGCCGGCGGTAACAAATGATCCGGAAAACATTCTTCGGGCGTGGACGGCGTTAGAAGTTTTGTCGCCGCAGGGTTACCGGCGCGAAACGGACCTTGTTGCCGGTGATAGGTCACGGATTGCACGTTTGGAGGACGGACCACTTCCTTGGGAAGTCGGTGAAAAATCGCGTCCCAAGAAACGGCTTTATTACGAATTGATTCTTGGGGCCATAGCGCTGGCTCCGGCTGTTGAATCCCTCTTGAAGCTTTATGCCGACTATCGCCCAGATAGGCCGAGTATGAAGGGCCATAGCCCTATCGCAAGCATCCTGCTGGATAAGGAAGGCCGTCCCCTGGAAGAAGACAACAGCTTCGCAATCTCCAGCTTTGCCTGGGGCGTACCCATTGCCCTCCAGGGCGATTTGAAGACGCTGGCCGACTGGCCTGTTCAGGAAAGATCCCTGATGGCGGACTTCAGAAAGCTGCTGATTAAACGAGATAGGAATGATGAAGTTGTCCCTTTAAATAGGAAACACATTCAGCAGCTATATGACCATCTGATCGATGCGCTAAATCTCAGCGCACAGGAAAAGAAAGCACCGTACTTCGCGCTGCGCCGATATGAGTTTTTTGCCAGCAAGACTCCACCCGAACCAGGGCTTCTAAATTCCTTCTTTCTAGAAGATCTCGCCAGTGCACGCGTTCTTGCGAAAAACGGAACACTACCTCATGCGCTTCAACATTATCTGGGTATCAAGAAACCTTCACGGCGAACCGATTTGCTGGGGGAAGATGCGGGCCTTCAAGACCTGCTGCAGCCTGCTTTAACACCGTTCGGACGATGGCCGGGTAATGGAAGGTTTCCACTTGCCTTGCTGCAACAGGCGGCAGTGAATGCAACAAGCTCGGCCCGTCTGAAAACCGGAATCCTCGCGGTGAACGGCCCGCCAGGTACAGGCAAGACAACGCTTTTACGCGACGTTGTCGCGGCTCGCATTGTCGAACGCGCCGCAGTGATGAGCGAGTATAAAAAGCCGTCCGAAGCGTTCAAGCCGACCAGTCAGACCGTTCAAAGAAGCGGCGCGAAGATCACACTTTACAAACTTGACGAGCGTCTCAAGGGGTTTGAGATGGTCGTCACGTCATCCAACAACAAGGCCGTCGAAAATGTTAGCGCGGAATTACCGGCGCTCGATGCCATTGCCAATGACGCTGCCAGCCTGCGCTATTTCAAGACAATCTCTGACAATGTTCTCGATCGCGACACGTGGGGCATAGTCGCAGCCGTACTTGGCAATTCCTCCAACCGGTTTCTCTTCTCGCAAGGTTTTTGGCGCGATGAGGAGTATGGGCTTTCCACCTATCTCAATCATGCCAGCGGCGTCCCTCAGGTCGTTTCCGAACCGCAGGGCGCTGGCCGTCCTCCGCTAAAAAGAAACCGCGAAATTGTTGACCGGGAACACCCTCCAGCGAATAGCCGCGAGGCGCTGGCACGATGGGAAAAGGCACGCACCGAATTCTTGGACAAGCTACGTGATTTCAAGAATGTTCAGACCAGATTGCAGAAGTTGCATGTTGATCTCGTGAGGTTGCCTGCAATCGCGATTGAAACGGCAGAGCTTGCATCCAGCCTGCCTGCGCTGAACAGCGCCGCACAGGAATTGGAAAGCAACCTCACGACAGCGCTGCAGGCCCTTCAAGCTGCCGAAAGCCAATTGGCTAAAGCGCGCCAGCTAGGTGCCGATCACTTCGCCGGACGGCCAGGGTTTTTCTCGCGACTGTTCAGGACGGCGCGATACCGGCTCTGGTCTGAGCAAAATCAAAATCTGTCGCGGCAGACATATCAGGCGGAACAGAACTTCCACAGCAACAAAGAAACATCCGAGGAACTGCGGTCTGCACTGACGACAAAGAAACAGCAAATCGCAGAAGCGCGGCAAAAGCTCGAAGCTTTGAACGCGGAAAAGTCGGAACTTGAAAACCGGCTGAAACAAGCCAGCGCTGGTTTGGGCGCACCGATGCCCGATGCTACATTTTTTTCGCGCGGCCATGAGGAAATTCAGAAAGCAAATGTGTGGTTTGACAATGCGGCCAACCGATCGCGCGATGACGTGTTCGAAGCGGCTATTGCACTCCACCGAGCTTTCGTTGATTGCGCAGCCGATCCGCTCAGGCAGAACCTATCTGTCTTCGTGGAAACCTTTGGAACCCGCTCTTTAGGAACGCCTCAGAAAGATGCGCTGATCGCGGACCTGTGGGCCACATTTTTTTTGGTCGTGCCGGTGGTCTCGACAACATTTGCATCCGTCAATCGGATGTTTTCAAGGCTGCCGTCAGAAGCACTCGGTTGGCTGCTGGTGGATGAAGCCGGGCAGGCTGTGCCGCAGGCCGCCGTTGGCGCCATGATAAGGACGAAGCGATCTGTCGTCGTTGGCGATCCGCTACAGATCGAACCTGTAGTGACACTGCCGAACAGCCTGACCGAAGAAATATTCGGGTTCTTCGGTGTCGATCCGCTCAAGTACAACGCACCAGAAGCATCCGTCCAAACGGTCGCCGACGCGGCGAGCATGTACTGCGCGCGTTTTCCCATCGGTAGCGGCCACCGCGACGTTGGCGCGCCTCTTCTTGTGCACAGGCGCTGTGACAGCCCCATGTTCGATATCTCCAACGAGATTGCCTATTCCAATCTCATGGTCCAGGCGAAGCAACCCACATCCGGCAATTCCGTTCTGGGCTCGTCTGTCTGGATAAACGTTGTAGGCAAACCAGGGCCGGACAAGTGGTGTGCGGATGAAGCCCGTGTGTTTATCGATATGCTGCGTAGATTGCGCGCAGGCGGCGAAGCAGCTGACCTCTACGTCGTAACGCCGTTTGTGATCGTTCAGGACAATCTCCGTCAGGAGCTGCTGAGATGCGGCGTTCTTGATGGATGGGTCAGCAATCCGAACGCATGGGTCTGGGAACATGTCGGGACGGTGCACACGGTTCAGGGACGGGAGGCCCGGACCGTTTTCTTCGTCCTCGGCGCTCAGATGTCATCGCAGAACGGGGCGCGGGCCTGGGCCGGAGGACGTCCGAATTTGGCCAATGTCGCAGTCACCCGCGCCAAGGCGTCCTTATATGTGATCGGCAACCGAAATCTCTGGAAGTCAGCTGGAGTGTTTTCGGTACTGGACCGATATCTGCCACACGGTTCTCTTGCGGGGGCAATGTATGAGTGAGTTTTGGGCATGGCTCACTGACAATTTCAATAACCGCGAACTGGCCGGTGCCGTCTGGCTAGCAGCCATCCTGATCATTTTCGCGGTCAGGAAGGATATACGGCGCGGTCTGGCAAATGTTGTAGGTGCTGCGCTAAACCACAAGCTCTTGATACTGTTTTCCAGCTTTGCTGCCAACGTGGCAATCCTGTCTTGGCTTGGTACCTTCCCGAAACTGTGGAGCCTCGGGCTGATTACCCCGACCATCGTTTGGTATTTTTTGGGTGGCCTGCCACTACTGGCACGGGCTTTCGATGCAAAGGAAGGCACACAACATTTTCGGGGCTATGCAAAGGACGCCGTAAGCGGCACAGCGCTTCTGGAATTCATCTTTGTCGCGAAAACCTTCAGCTTGCCAGTCGAACTGATCTTAACGCCTCTTATCACCGTTATCGCCATGATGGTGGTGGTTTCCGAACGAAACCCTGCGCATGCTGCCGTCAACAAGCTTCTGACCTGGGTAATATCCATCATTGCTGTGGTCATTCTCTGGAATTCCATCGCGCAGATATGGGCTGAACCCGGAGATTTCTTCACCACCAATACGTTCAGAAGCTTTATCCTGCCGGTCTATCTGACAATCGGGTCCATTCCCTTTTTCTATGCGATGCACTGCTATTCCCATATTGAGGGCGCGCGTATCCAGATCGATCAGAAAACATTCCAGTCGGACGAACTAAAGAGGTATGCGAAAAAGCGCTTTATCCTGACATTCATGGCCCGGCCGTGGCTACTGAGACGTGCGACGCGGCAATTTCACATTATGCCTGCCAGGGCATCACAGGATGTCGACAAAATCATCCACGACATTCTCGATTATGAACGGGAAGCGCAGAACCCTCCCGGTGTAGATCAAAACGAGGGATGGAGTCCCCATTCGGCCAGGGAATTTCTCGCTGATGAAGGGCTGCGAACAGGCGACTACCACGCGGGCTATGACGGCGAGGAATGGTGGTCAGGGGTCGCATCTAAGGAACTCGATAACAGTCTACTCCCAAGTCATGTCAATTATTCGTTTGCCGGCGTCAAAGGTCTCGTAAAGCGCTTGAAGCTGAAAGGCCATTTTATCGAAGAGTTTACAACCGACGACGCGCTGGCGGAATTCAGCCGGCTTGCGGTCAGGCTGGTTGAGAAAACAGTAGCTAACGACACCGATGAAATTGCTGATCGGCTGCGGAACCGTGAAGAGTTCGCAGCTTCGATAGGAGCAAACCGCATTCAGTTCAAAAACGAACGGTTTCCTAATGAACGGGGGTATGAGCTGATCCTGGAGATCGAGAGATAGTTGCGGATATGAGAAAATGACCATCGACCTTACTGATCTTGTCGACAGTCCTCGCGAGGCGCTTGATATCGAGCTAAAGAGTTGGCTGGACTTAAGCGAGGGGGTGAACAAGGCCAACTTAGCACGCCACATCGCCGCCTTGTGCAATCACGGCGGCGGCTATCTGGTCTTCGGCTTTCAGGATGATTTCTCGGTCGCTCCCGACCGTCCTGCATCGCTGGATGCGTATAACCACGATGTGTTTAATGCCATCATCAAGCGCTACCTGCTCCCCACCTTTGAATGTCATGTGCTGAAAGTCGAAAGCAGCGCTGGGCAGGAATATCCGATCATCCACATTCCCGGTCATGAGGCCACACCTGTTTGCGCAGTTCGTGACGGCCCGCAGGATGGAAACGGCAGGCCTCAAGGACTGCGTTCGGGGACGTATTACATCCGCGCGCCGGGGCCAGAGAGCACCCCGATAACGTCGCCACAGCAATGGTCCGCGCTCATTCGCCGCTGCATACTGAACGACCGGGAAACTCTGCTGCGTGAGATGTCGCATGTCCTCCAGGACAAACAGACAGGCGTTCCTGGCATCGAAGAACGTCTATCGGCCTGGGACAAGGCGAACGGAGAGCGATTTGATTCACTTCTTAACGCGGCGCAGAATTTTAGCTGGCCCGTGCCGCTTGCCGACAACCACTACCGGCTAAGCTACCTCATTCGCCATGAAGACCAGCATATCCCCATCAATCAACTGCGGGCGCTTCTCGAAGAAGTCAACAATGAGGTGCGCGATACAGTCTGGACCGGCTGGAGTATGTTCTATCCGTTCACCCGGCCCGAGATTGCTGCAACCGTCCACCCGGAAAATCCCGATGGAACCGGGGGTGATCTGCTGGAAACAAACCTGATCGGAAACGGGCAATTTGATACCAGCATGCCGGATTTCTGGCGCGTTGCTCCTGATGGCCGCGCTACCTTGGTTCGCGGGTACCGCGAAGATGCAAGGCTGGAAGACCCTGGACAATGGCTTTCGCCAGAAACCGTATTGAGGGAGACGGCGGAACTGATCCGGCATGCACGGGCTTTTGCGCGCCATTTTCCGACTGCTTCGACAGTCAGCTTTCGGTGCACATGGACGGGGCTGAACGGGAGACAGATCAGGGATATAGACCCGTCGATATACTGGTCGCCGGGCAGGATCGCCACCGCAACAAAGCGGATAACGGGCGGTGAATGGCCGGTCGTCAAACTCAACACGGACTGGCATCAAATCGTTGCCGAACTTGGCTGTCCCATTCTCACGTTGTTCGGCATAGATTTCTGCTCAAAAGAGATGGTCGCTGGGATGGCCCCCCGATTTGTCAAACTGTAGGAACAACAGGCGGATCTTTGGCCCAGCACAGGATGAGCCAGCGGCATCCAATCGGTAGCAGTTGGTACATCCGAATGCGGCTGGGTTCGAAGGGGCAGGCACGCCCCTCGCCATGGGGTGTCGGGGGCCTGGAAGCGCCCTGACTGGTGGTGCAGCGGCCAGACGTCTGCGAGTGGGTTCAGGGCGGCGCGATAGCCCCCTGATCGCATGGGTGCAGGGAGAGCGAAATCTCCCTGCGAGTGGTCAATCGGCGATACGTTTGGATGGCGGGAAGAGGCTCGATGCCGGGTCCCGCCACGGCGTGAGGGATGCAACGGGAGAGCGCCAGCGTCTCCCTTGCCAAGATGGTGTGGTATTACCGCACACATCTTGCGGTCTGCGAAATCAAACCCACTCCGGGTCAAATGAACCGAAATCGGTTGGGCCTGTATTATGCATCTTTTGAGCCCTCTGAAGATCCACGGATTAGGGCATTTTCATCGCGCTTCAGTTGCCTGCTGATTTTGATGAACGATTCGACTGCCTTCTCCTGGAGTTTAAGGAAAACCTTTATCATTATGATATCGTCAAACTTCCAGTTCGGGCCAAACAAAAGCACTGTTATCTGTACGAGAGAGATAGCCGCGTTTTGTCCCGGTTCTTCAAGACCGGCGTTGCTGGGCCCGGCAAGAACCATGTCCCGACTGTCAATCAGCCCAAGTTGATCCATGATCCCTTTCGTACCCGCATGAACGTTTTGGCTCGCAAACTTGTAGTGGGAGCGCATGTGGGAACGTTGAGCCGCCTTCTCCAGGTCAGAAAACCATTTTCCGTTGATTTTGAGATGGTGCGCGGCCCAGCCGTAGGGTTCGCAAAATGGCTTTCCGAACCGTTCCTTGACGGCATCAAATGCTCGTCTCGTGTTCGCGGCCTCGCGTTTTGAAGGTGGGCGGTAGCCAAGATCGGCGTAATTTTTCTCGTACGCATCAAGGGCGCGCTTTGCCTCGACAACCTCGTGTAGGAGATATCGTTCGGCCAGTTCGTCGTCATATTCAGAAATCAACGTCGCAACAGTGGTGATCTCGTAGAGCGTCCGCCACCGCGCCATTGCTCCATCGGCGAAACCCGCCTTCAGCAGAACAAGGATTTCTTCAGCCACACGGCAGGCACGTGCGTGCAACCGCGAAAGCGCTGCTCGCTTGTGCCTGTTTCGTTTGGCGCGAGACTTTTGGAATTTGCGGTGATATTCCTCACCCTTTTCCCGTGCGGCAGTAAGTAGCATTCGATAGTAATCAAAAGCCTGTCCCCATCGGAATTCGAGATTAATCTCGAATGGTGCCCTTTCCCCGTCTTGCCACGTTTTTTGCGCTGGCCAATTCTTCTTCAGTGTCTTGAAGATTTCATGCGCGGTTTCGCTTGCGGCGTTAGTAACCACCTCGGGCAACTGATTGCTGCAAAAGTCCTCAATCGATTCCGTCAGTTCTGCAATATCTTCGTCGCTGAATGCGATTGTGACATCAAGGTCCGGTACTTCATCATCCAGCGTGAAATGCTCTTCTCCGGCCATGATAGCATCCGCAACGCGGTCAACTCGTGCTGGCTTAGGTTCAATATTCGCCTCTTTCAATTTGTACTCGATTTTGGTCTTTAGAAACTGACGCGGCAGATCTTTTAGCATTTCGTCCAATGCTGTTTGTAGTTCTCCTTTCATCTCCTGCTCCTACCTCGAATCGATATTTAAAAATCCAATAGTAGCAAATGGACACGTCTGCATGGGCGCGCCCGCCCGATTGGGCGAGCGCAGGTTCGATGAACGATGGCGGCTCATGCGAACCCCCGATCTTCCTGTTCGACGGGAACAAGAAACAGGACGCCGTTCCGATTGACGAGATCCGTCGGGATGATGTCGAGGCTGACGATCGCACCCTTCTTGTCGCCTTTGCGTGCCCAGGCTGCGCCGATTTCCCGTGGGCGAGAGAGGATGTCCTGTCCCTTGTCATCCGTCCCGGTGATGCGGGAGAAGGTAACGCGGTAAAGTGGTCGTTCGTTTTTAGTCGTAGTCATGGTTTTTTCCTTTCGTTGTCCGACTGGACCATCCAGCCGATGCGCGGAAAAAACCGGACCGGAAAGCGTGCGTGACAATGGCCAACACGGGAGCGAAGCGAATGGATCGGGCAGCGCCATTGCACGGCGGAGCGTACACGCGCCGTGTTCGGTAAACGCGTCGTCAAGGCTGGCTGGATTGGTCAGTCGGCAGGAAAAATTCTGCCGCGAGAAACGGACTTCTCTTACTCGTTCGCACCATACCAGAGAGATTGCGGACGCGGGCGGCAGGGCGTCGGCGTCTTTGGAGGCTCGACGGCGCTCCACACGACAAAGGGACCCTCGGGGTCATTCCCTGTGCCGCCGCATTCCTCGCACGGCTTCATCGGCATCGTGCCATGAACGTCGTACTCCCCCGCTCCGTCACATACGAAGCAGGGGGTGATGCGCTTCTCATGAAGCCGTCCGTCAATGATCTTTCGCTCTGCCATGGCGTTTCAACGATGCCTGAAATGATGGCAGCAGCCAACGTTCAGCGGATCAACCACCATTGAGCGAAGGGATGGGCTGGAAGTAGCTCTTCAATGCTTTCTGGCTTTGCTCGCGCTCTTTCCCCTCCGACCACGGCAGAGCGACGAGATCACAGGCACCGCCCCTATTGGTCAAAACGGCGTCGCTCGCCGACGGGACAAACAGGACCCCAAATCCCTTTACGACATCAGGCTTGGCAGCGTAGGGCGGGCTCCATCCTTCGGTTGCGCACAGTTTATAGCCGCGCACATCCTCGCCGTTTTCGATGGCGTTCAAAATGCTCTCATGTGGCGTGAAATACCGAAACTCCGGTTCCTGTGCCCCGGCGTAAACCGGGATAAGAGAGACTGAGGCCACGAATGCGACCACGAGTGCTCGTTTCAGCGAGGACATGCTGCTTTCTCCTATGAGATTTTAGGGTGATGTGAAACCGGTGGCGCTACCTGACGAACAACAGATAGATCAGGCCGAAGAAGGCGGCAGCGAAGGTGGCAGCCATCGCAGCCTGCAGAAGCCAGTCGATGGCGTAGATGAGTCCTGCCAGCGCAACGTGACCGGCGAAAAAGCCGCCAATGGCCGCCGCCGGAAAGGCGAGCCACGCCAGCCAGCCCGCATTGAACGCGAGAATGTCAGTGGCGATCGCGGGGAAACCGATATGGACCGCCGCCATCGCGATAATCGCTCCAAGGCAGGAGAACAGGAGGATGACGCCTCCCGGCATGTTCTCGATCAGCTTTTCGGTCGTGCGAAACGGCCTGTAGCCCGAGCCAAGCGGATGGGGCTCCTCAGCCGCAGTCGCCGGTCTTTTTCGTTCTCCCTTCAGGCGCCGTTGCCTTTCGTACTCGGCGCGGCCCAGCTGCCCCAGGCCTGACGTGGCATAGGGATCGCCGTTCAGTCCCCGTAGTAAATCCAGGTGATCGTTAGACATATCCGGTGACCTCCCATTTTCTGATACGTCGAGAGCAACCGGCTTGGGAGATGCGAGAGTCTATTGTTTCTGCGTCAATCAATTCATTGGACTACAAGATAACAATAGGGGTCCCTTTTGATATATTGCCATAAGCCAAGTTTTCGTGTTGATTTTAACTCGTTTCCCTGATTCGATAGGCGAAACGACCGGTCAGGGCGGCTTTCCGCCGGATGCTCAAAAGGGACCCCTTTTGATAGCGACCAGCCGGAGCGTTTGCCATGCACCAACTATCTGAAATTACGACGTTTTATTTCCTGTTGCGGCCCGCACCCGGCCCACGCACAATCTTCCCATGAGGATTGGCTATGTGCGGGTGTCCGATGATGATCAAACCGAAGCGCTGCAAATGGATGCTTTGCAGGCCAGTGGCTGCGACCTGATTTATGGCGACCACGGCATTTCCGGCGCGTGTGTCTACCGCAAGGGTCTGGACCAGGTTCTGGACGGCTTACGGTCTGGCGATACACTGGTCGTCTGGAAACTCGATCGTCTTGGTCGGTCCACCGTGCACCTGCTTCAGCTGCTGGACGATCTGAGAGAGCGGCAGGTGGATTTCATATCCGTGACGCAGGGCATCGACACCACGACCTCTGTCGGACGGATGGTCTATGGCCAGCTTGCCGTCTTTGCGGAATTCGAGCGCGAGCAAATCCGCGAGCGGACAAAGGCGGGTATGGCTGCCGCCAGGCGGCGCGGCAAACATATCGGAAGGCCGCGTAAGCTGACAGCTGTTCAGATTGGCCTCGCGGCCAAGCGGCTGGAAAACCAGACCGATACGATTATAGGTATGGCGAGAGATTTCGGAGTAGCGCCTGTTACGCTCAGTAGGGCATTAAACGCGCGGCGAAATGCGGAGGTCAGTCGGGTACAGGACCTAACCTAGGTTCCTTCCATTTCATGTTTGGGTGCCTGGAAGACATTATGCTTCCGACGATGTTCGGGAAATGGCGACCATGTTCCATCGCCGTCTTGCCAAATCCGTCCCGAATCTCAGTGTCGATGCCCGGCTTGGAAAGCAGGTGATCGACCATTGCAGACAGACCGCCTCCCGCAGCCGCCATCAGTGCGGTAATACCAGTTCGCGGACGCTGGCTGTTAATCGCGCGCGGATTGTCGGCCAATATCTCATCGACCCCTTCGAAATCATTTTCGAGAGCGCGCGCAATAATATCGTAATCCGGTTTTACAGGTCGCAAATCTATATAAAATTTATGATTTATTTTTTGACTAGACATTTCTAGCCCTCACAAAATATATTATCACAATATCGATATATATAGGAAATAAATTCCCTATTTATTTATAAATTATCTTCGATATTAAATCTTAAAAGAGGGACATCGTGAATTATATACTTCGGAACGAATATACTTTTGAAATGAAGCTCTCTTGTATTTTTGCTGTCTAAATCGGTTGATTTTGTTCGATCTACAGGAAAGACATTCTCCCGGATAGATCTCTGGCTGTACGGTCCGAAGCCCTCCTCCCCGTAGCTCGCTGAAAGCTGAATAGAACTTGTGTAGCTTGTGTACTCGACGACATCCCGCATCATACAAGTGAGGTTTGGCTCACCTGACTTTATAGCATTCGGAAAACAGATGCCGTCATACGTAATAATTCTACTGTTGTTATATTCTGCCCAGTTTACATTTTCAGCCTTACTCTTAGCAGAAGCGATGCATATTTCTTCTGTCGGGAAATATAATTTCTTAATTTTTGCATAAAAGGGGCTTTCAGAGTTCTTTATAATATATGCGGATATATGCGTGTCTTTATAAATCTTATTCCAAGAAACGGATTCCCGTACGTAAACGCCCTCAAGCTGGTCGTGAATGATCAGCGAATTAGAATAGCTGCTGCCATCTCCATCGATGTTAGCCTGTCCATAAAACATTGTGGCAACTTTGCCTAATGACTCCAGCAAACCATCGTCTGCGAATGCGCGCGCTACAACGGGATATTTTGTTTTAAAAAAGACATCAATGACCGCGAACTTGAAATGATGGATATTCCGCGACGGCCCAAGGGGTCGCTGATGCTCTTTTCCGAGAAAGCCATACAAATCATCACGCGTTAACTCGTCCAGGTTGATGGGGGCGCCATTGGGATGGACGAATTTTACACCTCCACTTTTCCAATCCCTGAAGCTCCGCATCATATGTGAATAATAAGCTCGATATCCCACTTTCAGCAGCGAAATATCGTCAACCAGAGCTTGCCAAAGCCTGAAGCGGTATTCTGGCGAGTAGTTGGACTCGGCCGTAATGGTCCTAAACGGATTTTGCGAATTCATGAGGTTCATCCTCCGAATTCTCCGGCGAAGCGCATACCTGGTCAAGTTAGCAACGTAGCTTTCAGCGCTTTTTCAGCGCGCTTCAGCGCTTCCTCAGCGCGACAGCCCGTCTTGAAATCATAGAGAATGCATCCTGGGTACCCGCCAAAACTGGCGCGCATACATGGAAGCGATCCAGTGGGTAGCCAAGTCAAAGAAAGGAGAAATAACGATGACCACGGCAAATGCAGAGCAAGGCCGCAGGGATGCCGGAAACGGCCTGCGCCCGAACCCCAATGGTAACGCGGCTTACCAGTCCGCTTTCAATAAGGCTAGCAAGTAAGGAAGCAACCCGCCGTCCGGGCTTTGCAGAGCCCGGACGGCATCTGCCCGGCTCTGTCAAGCCGGATGCCACACAGGATCAATTGGAGACTGATCGATGCGTGACCCCTCCATCATTAGCGGCGATCCGTTCTGGACGCCACATCTCGAATGCCCTTTCTGCGGAAGGCCGTGGGATAGGTTCGCGTTTGCAAAGCCACTTAAGCGGTGCCGGTGCGCTCCGCTCGGCCCGGTATACCTGGCCTGAGTGCCGCGGCGATCATTAGCGCCGCCTGAGAATCCAAACCTTTGTCACTTCCTGCAACGTCCCGGCCCTTCGCCGGGGCGAACGGGAAAGGTGCGTCCAAAACCGAGGAACCATTGTCATGAAGAAGCTGATCTCGATTCTGAGCAAAGCTGCCACGCTCGTTTTAGCCGTCTTTATCGGCGTCGTTGCCACCCTTGCACTCCTGACCACCAATGAACCGATCATGGCGGTCTTCGCAGCGATGGCGGATGATATTCCTGCCCGCTTCATTGTGAGCTGCCAGCCGGATTCTTCGGGTGAGGTCTTGTGCCGGAAGGTGTCGCCATGACGCCGTTCCATCGTTCCACCGGTGCCATCGCCATGATCAACCTGAAGTTCGCCTATGGGATTTGCTTTGGGTTCATCGCCTGGCTGATCTGGCCGACCGGCATGAATTATTGGGGCTTCGGCCTGCTGAGCATCATGATCGCGCTTTCGGCGCTTGCCGTAACGGGTGGGGCCATTGTCACGCTTATCAAACTGCTCGCCATCGAAAGCGCCATCCGGAATTTCTCCAGGCGTGGCCGTCAGCCCAAATCCGCAAAGCTTGCCGGTGACGATGACCTCGAACAGGCGGGGATGTTGTGATGCGCCGGTTGTTCGAACGATATCTCCGGCGCACTGCTCACAATCGCAAGCAGCGCAGGAAGATACAAAGTCATATCAGACGGGTTATCGGGCTGAGCCTCAAACTCGGCAAGCCGATATTCGAACCCGACAGCACGACCTCCTGGATCGTTTACGCCGCTTCGGGTGGCGGCAAGACAACCTGTGTTGCGGTGCCCGCAGTCCAGGCCATGCTTGCTGATCATCGCCGGGCCATCGTCATCAATGATGTGAAGTCAGGCGAGATCGCATTCCAGATCGCCGATATGTGCGTCAAATACGGACGCAAGTCCGCGGTCATCGACGACAGTTTCGTCATGGGGAGGATTGCGCCTACCGGATCAGCATCAATCCGCTCGGCAACCTTATCGACGCCTATGAGCGAAGGGCTCCGGACCTTGCCCTGGAAGTCGAAACCGCCTCGCACACCTTTATCAAGGAACCGGAGGGAGGCGAGGACAAGAATTACTACTTCCGGCAGACGCCGCGCGAGATCATCGAACTCGCCATCCTGACCCTTCTTTCGCACAACTCGCGACTATGCACGCCCGGCGGCCTTGCGGCGTTTCTTGGCGACCCGGACGTATGGAATCCTGCCGTCGATATTGAGGCCGAAGAAGGCGACGAACTGACCCGCTCGCGCGCCAAGCAGGTCCGGGAACTGCGCGACAACGACCCCGAGCATTACAGCCAGCACTATTTGGCCGCGCTCTCCGCCCTGCGCATTTTTCAGGTCGGTGGACCGATGCATGAGGCCGGGCGCGATGCCGATATCACGCACGCCGAACTGCTTCGCGAGAGCTACATCGTTTGCCTCGTACAGAACCAGAAAAATGCCGCGCGGCTCGGCACCTATTACGGCCTTCACTTCAATGCGTTTCTGAGCGCCCAGCTCTCAGAGACATGCGGGCGTACGGATATCATTCTCGATGAAGCCGCGAACACGCCCGCCAGGGATCTGATCGAAAAAGTCACGATCTTCCGCGCTTACAAATTGCGCGTCATCTATATCGCCCAGTCGCGCGCCGACATGCAGCGTCAAAACGGCGAGAAGCTGATCGCGACGCTGGAAGACAATTGCAACAAACAGTTTCTGAAGCTGGCGAATTTCGAGGAGGCCGAACGGCTGTCGAAGGCGCTGGGTGAAGTCGACAATGTCAATTTCACGCAGGCCGAAAGCTCCGAGAAGCTCGACCTGACGCGAACCCACCAGACCGGCCGGGAGCGGATGTTCACTCCCGACGAACTGCTCGCGCTCCCGAACGACCAGCAAATTTTGCACATCTCCGGCATTGGCTTCGTCCATTGCCGCAAGGTCCGTCAGAACATGCTGGCTCCGACCTGCTTCGATCTCGCGGACAATCCGCTTGAAGGCGGCAGGCTTGAACCCGATCCCGTCATCACCCTGCCAACCTGCCCAGCGGAGGACCAATCATGATCGCTCTATTCCGCAGCCTGCGCTTCTTCGTGTGGATTGTCGTGCCGGTCGCCGCATTCCTGTTCTACCAGTTCATCGGCCTGCCGCACGTTATTTGGTCCTATTCGTTCCGCGACAATGGAAGCCCGTACGATCTGTCGGTGCCGCGCTATTACACGCGCTGCACGTTTGTCGGCCCTTACGGCGTTATCAACTCCCTCCCCAAGAACGGGAAGTGCGAATGGGTCCGCTTCTTCCGGAAAGAGGATGCGGGCTAATGGTCAGAGACAACTTTCAGCCACGGCGTCACCGGCCTCCATTTCAACCCGTGGCGCTCCCTCAGTTCAACGCGCGCCATGTGCTTCAGCACGGTCAGCACGGTGTCTTCATCGACTTCGCCGGAACGGATTTGCGCATCGCAATGCGCGCGATCCTGCAGGACCAGATTGAAGGGCGCTATCGCGGTCCAGAACTCAAGGTAGCTCATTGGCTCCAGCCAGGATTCGACATCATCGATGTATCTGAAATTTTTCACGCATCGATTTTAGCGGGCGCGGTTCGGCGGCTGCAAATTTCATGCGGAAAACGAGGCCAGCCATGACTTCCCGGCCCCCCAACCTTTCCGATCAGATTCGTCAAACCTTCAGGCTGGCGAACCTGCGCCATGAAGCTGCAAAAAGCCTGCGCGGCGAAGATCAGGTCGCCTACACCAAGGTGGTGACCGCCTATGCGGAGCAGCGAAAGGCGGAAATCCAGGCCTATCAGAGCGAATATCAGACGCGTGTCGAAGCCGAACGCAAAAGGCTGATCGACAAGGCGGGAGAGAAAAACAAGAGCTACCAGCATCGCGGGATGGGAGCCGACAAGTTCGACGGCGACGCCATCACGCGCCAGGCCGAACGCAACGTCCGGCAGGATCACGAACGGACGCTCACCCGCCTCGACCAACAGGAAACCGAAATCGTGGGCGGCATCCTGGAGCGCGCCGCGCATCGCCAAGAACAGCGCGAAACCCCCAAACGCCATTTCCAGAAAGCCGTCGACCGCCGCAGCGGCCAGGAACGCAGAACCACGCGAAGTCGAGAGTGACGGGGGATTAGATATGTAAAGAGCGTGAAAACCCAAAGATTATTTTCGATTTTTACTTGAAATATATAGGAATTAATTCATAGTATGTTCCCTGTTTGTTCTAATTAACTGAAGAAAGGAGACGAAAAATGGAACACTACTACAATAATAATGAGAAGGAACGGGTCGTCAGTGCCCGCGAAAGCTTCTCAGGCCGATTGCTCACCGATGCGCAGTTCGGCGAAGGGTCGCAGCTCCATGAGTGGGGCAAGGAACTGGATGAACAGTTCTATCGTCCGCAGGTCGAAGCGGAGAAATCCCAACGCGAACAGACGTCGCAAGCGCGGCGGCAAAACCGCACGAGAACGCGCCAGCGCGCGCCAAGCCGATAACAGGGCGGGAACGGATGATGACAGACCACAAAGTCAAAGAAGACAAAGCGATCCCTGACGAGCCGCGTTGGCCCGCTCGCCCGACGCTCACGCTCGATGTCGCGCTGTACCAGGAGTATCTGGACGACGCCGAACTGAGCGCGGAGCAGAAACAGGAATTCATCGAGACGCTCTGGAACATCATCGTCGCGTTTGTCGATCTTGGCTTTGGAATCGACTCCGTTCAGACTGTTCTCGATGAAGCTGAACAACCAGCCAAACACAGACACTGCGGTTGATTATGAGGCCGTAGGCGAGTTCGTGAATGATGCTTCCGAATGGCTGAACTACAACACGCGCGAAGAGATCGAGCGTGGTCTGGACAATGCCACGAAGGACATGGCTGATTTCGATCAGCAGTATGGCAATGTTCAGCGGTTGCGACGTGAGGCGGCGGTTACAGCCAACGACATCACGGCTTCCTACCAGGAGGCCATTCTGGTGGCGGTCGGTCCGGGCTCGGCCATTGCGCAGCGAATTGAGGCGCTGGAAGTCACCATTGACGAAGACATTGCGCAAGCCGTCGATCTGCTGACCACCGAAATTAATGAAGTCGATGGGCGCGTCACAGCGAATGCCAACGCGATCACGGCAGTCACAGCCACCGTGGATGATCTTTCGGCGGAGGGCAACTTCCGCATGGAAGTGTCAGCCGGCCCTTCCGGGTACTCATCCCGCATTGGTGCGCAAGCGCGCGTCGGCGGGGCCGGTGCGTGGCGCTCTGCCTCGTGGTTCTTGGATGTCCCCTCGAATGAGCTTGATCCGACGCGGTTTGCGGCGCTGGCTGACCAGTTCGTGTTCACAGATGGATCTGACAACTTCAGGCCAGTCGTCATTCAGAATGGCGCTCTCTACGCAGATCAGCTCTATGTCGATTGGGCGAAGATCACCAACGTTTCCATTGGAACAGCCCAGATTGCCGACGCATCGATCACCAGTGCCAAGATTGCCAACCTGTCAGTTGATACGCTCAAGCTTGCAGGCGATGCGATTAACGTCACAAATAGCGCCTATACGGCGGGTGGTCTGTTTGTTTCCTTTGTGCAGACCGACGTTCAGTCTGTGACACTGACGGTTCCGTCTGATGCGCTGTTCGTTCGCTGCATATTCACAGCTCAGACGGACAATCTGAATTTTGTTCCGGTCTTCAATTTCTACGTTGATGGGAGTTTCCTTCTATCTGACAAAACCGAACGCTCACCGTTTCAGCGTGAATTCGTTTGGATGACGCCCACTCCTGGGACGCACACTTTTCTCGTAAAGATGTACGCACAAGGTGCTGGGGCTAATCAGGGCTGGACCGTGTCACAACGTAGGCTCCATGTAGCCGCACAGCGACGCTGATCGCGCACCTCTGAGACCATCACACACCACCGGATATCCAATGACTGACCAGCCCAAGAAGCAGGTCAGCCCGATGGCTGTTGCCGTCGAGGCGACTGCGCTCAACGACTTTTACCGTAACCGAAACCTGATGCTTGCCGACGCGCTAGAGCGTGAGCGGCAGGAGAAGGACGCCATGCAGGCGGAAATCGACCGGCTGACGAAAATCAACGGCAAGCTGCGGGACGCGGCAGCGCAGGACGGCGCGGCCAAGGCTGAAAAGAAGGGCGCGCAGAATGGCGGGTAACCTCTACGATCAGGGCTATTACGAAAGCGGCACGGCATCCATCACGCAGGGCCAGACCGTTGTGACAGGGCAGGGCACTGCCTGGTCGCAGATCGTGCGGCCGGCGGATGATTTCGGCAAGCACGTCGGCAGACCGATCCCGATTGCGTCGGTGGACAGCGATACGCAAATCACACTGGCCTATCCGTGGCCGGGACCTACGCAGGCCGCTGCGCCGTATCGCGTGACCTTTACGCCCTATCATGTGGCCTACCGGCAGGCGTTGCAGGAAATCGGGCAGCTCCTATCGAGTGGCAACGTGTCGGCTCTGGCGGGACTGGTTGGCGCTGCAGGCGCAGTGCCAATGTTCACGGGGCCAGGTGTGCTGGATCTCGTCGAACTCGGAGCCGGCGCATTCCACGATGTGACGGCGAGCCCGGAAGACGTCACTGTTGATAGACTTCTGAAGGTTGGCGACAATATCAACTTCCATAGGCTGCGCGATTCTGGTGCTTATTACGGGCCGACTGCCGGACGGAATATTGACACGGTCCCGGTGGGGGATGTCGGTCTGTACTCGACAGGGAACCCGGGGGCGTGGCCTTCCGGTTCAACTTTCTTTTGGGTTTCGACCCAGCGCACCTACGTCACCGATGCGAAGTTACAGGTGGCGATTGCCTACCATTCGTCAGGTGCTCAAGAGCCTGCCCAATGGCTTCGCACAGCATCCGGTGAGGCAGATGCACGCCGCCTCGACAATCATGAGCTGCGTCTTGGCAATGTCGAAAAGCAGGCGAGCGATGCGGCCGCAGCAATGCGCGCCGTCGAAGGCACGCTGAACGGGCTGGCCGCAGACATGCGGGTTACCCGCGAGATCCTCCAGCGGCTTGAGGCCGCGCAGCGAGGGCGAGAGCCTCAATAGCAAGTAATGCTGATTTGCCTCCCGTTTCCACCGGAGGCTCCGAAGGGCAAACTTCGGAACAACGGGCGATGGTTGGCGCCATCCCGTTCGGCACACCGCGAGGATCAATGCCGCACCCGTGGCCCTTTCGGGCGAAAGGAACAGGAGGTGTAATCCAGAAAAAATGATCGTCTTGCGGCGTGTCTGGTTTCGATCATCAAGCTTTAGATATCCCAGTTCCGCATTGCCGGATGTCAGCCCAATTTAGGTAGCAACTTAACTATCCTTTGCTGTTATTGGCTATTCATAATCGATTTGCAGAACGAGAAAGGTATGGTAGTCGGAGGAGCGCAAGATCGCAGTCACATACGCCGTATCAAGGGGTAAGACGTGCAGCAATATCCTGGTCGGCCAGAGCAGTTGCCGGACTTTGAGTCGCCACCAATCAACGAAGTTGTCTTGGGTGTCCAGTTTGAACCCATCCCAGGATACCATCTCGCGCATTTGACCGAGATTTGGAACCTTTTTCGCAAGCGCTACTCCAAGGTGGAATATCAACCGCCTTTACCACCGGTTTTTGAAGCGTTTGGCGCGCGCCCGGCGCAACCGGGGGGCGTTTCCTTCCAGTTTGGCCCACCCTTCGATCATCCCAGGTGTTGGTTCATTTCAGAAGACTGGCACGAGCTAATTCAATTTCAGCCGACCCGCTTTCTATTTAATTGGCGTCAGGTCGATGGCAGGGGAGGGGAGTATCCTAGATACGAATCGGTGAGGGGAAGTTTTTCTAAGGAGTTTCAAGAGCTTGACAAGTACTGTCGATCCACATTTGGTAGTGGGTTGCAGGTGAACCAGTGCGAGATCACTTACATCAATCGCATTTATGGAGCGAGTCCCAAGGAATTGCCCAACGCGCACGAATGGCTGAGTTTTTTGCGATTTGATGATAAGAAAATCGAGGGTTACGGCGGCGGATTTACTGAAGTCCTGCGGGACGAGAGTGGAGCGCATGCCCGCCTTTTCACTAGCGTGAATAGCGCAGCTGACAATCGCGGGCACCCAATGATCGTAGTTGATCTGACTGTGCGTGGGCTTCCTAAAGGTGAGGGGCTTGATCAAACTCTTGAATTCATGGATCAAGGGCGCAATATAATAGTCGAATCTTTTACAAAGATTACGACTAGCTATGCGCATAAGCGGTGGGGGAGAGTAAAATGACTGACTTCAGTATGCGGGCAGCATCTCCAGTATCTCGTTCCTCGAACATCGCACAATGGCCGGGTACAAAGTGTCGGACTATTGTAGATCATCCTGCAGACGATTGGCATCGCAAGGTTAGCGAACGCATTCAGGAGCTGATCCGTCTGCCTGTAGGATGGGACGGATACGCAGGGACACCGGTAAAGTTTGAAACGGGAATGTTCACGTGCACTATGCTTCAAGCTCTGTGGCGGTGGGATACGCCTGTCCCACAGATCGTGCCCGGGCCGTCAGGTGATCTCCAAGTTGAATGGCATATGGCGGATAACACAGTGGAGTTACATGTCATATCGCCAAACAGGGTTTCAGCATGGCGCAGCATGAGCGGTGAAGACCCCGATGGCCAAGAGATCATCCTTTCTAATGATTTCGCGCCAATTGAGGAATGGATTGAACGACTGACGGGGCCGAATTTTGCCGTTGAAGCAACCGCCTTATGATGCCGATGGCAAAGTGCAGCCGCACGACCATGATGAAATTGGTTCTACCCACGGCGTAATTCGAAGAGTGTCCGAACAGTTTGTGGTGACCGAGTCTGATGGCATCAGAAGGTTGTCTACAATGGCATTTCAGGCCTCAAGTGGCACAGGTGAGGGGATGTCTGTCGATCTACAGTGCGCTATTGAAGGCGCAGGGGGGGATCCTAGAGTCCATGTTACGAGCCCAGTTTGGATCGGGTCAGTTCGTTTCTCTGCCCAGCAACTAAGGGGGGAAGAGTTGCAAGTAGGTTTTGACCCTGTCCCGGATAATCCATTTCACGGACAGGTCTGGGGTAATTTCACTAAGAGTAAGCGCAAACGTCTGAAAGCGATGTGTGAGTGGTTTGTATCAATTCCTGATGTTGAATTAGGGTAGTAGTTATTACTTCGTCCTTTTGTGTCTTAGACGTTTAGTTCGGTGCATGCCGGATGCGAATTTGCGCGGCAGCTGATTGTTGAGACATCACTCTTAGGGTTTTAGCTTTGCCAGATAATTAATCCTGGCTGTACCGGCGAGTTAGTCGGTGGCCTGAATTACTTGTTCGTTTGCCCTGAACCATCTAGATCGCGGCTAGCATCTGTTCTGCGATCTCGTTGGTGCATTCCCGTCAATGACAGGCACAGCATTTTGAATTCGACCTCGCTTTCACTCCAAACTGCACCTATTGTGCACCGGGCTACGTCCTGAAACTCTACCTCAAGCGCAGCCTGGCAATCCGTGGAGCGGCTTGGGTATTCCTCACTGCGGCGCGGCAGTTCGATCATTCGGGAATGTTCGGCGCATCCACGATCATCAGCTTCTCGTCGGGCAGGGGGCGTTGAAGCTTCTTCGCTTCCTCCCATGGCTCTGAAAGCCAAGCGGTCATTTCGTCTTCCGTGGTGAGGATGACCGGCATCGCCTTCTTATGAATGGGCTCGACCACGCTGTTGGGCTCTGTGGTCAGGAAGCCAAAGACCTCATGGTCGGCTGGTTCCTCGCGCGCCATGCGCTTGCCGTGCCATGGCGTCCAGAGGCCGGCGAAGACGAACAGCGGCCGATCCTCATTTAATGCGAACCATGCGTTCGGTGTGCGCTTGTCGCCTTCCTTCCGGCTGGCAGGGTCAGGTTCGGCAAAGCTTGTGACCGGCACAAGGCAGCGGCTTTCCGGTGAAAGCCATTTGCGCCAGTGGGAGGATGAGGTGTTGCGGATGTTCGTGACGCCGCTGTCGTGCTTTCCCTTGATGAACATGGGTGGCGTCGGCATGCCCCAGCGGGCGCGCACCATCTCCCGCTCCCCATCCTCTCCCACGCGAATGATCGGCGCATAGCGGTTCGGATAGACCTGCAGGGTCGGCTCGTTGAATGCGTATTCCCGCGTCGTCTTGATGAAGTCTCGGCCTTCGAAGAGCCGTCTGCGCCGTGGTTCGTAAGATCGCCGTTCTCATGCATTCGATGTGGAAGAACGGCTCGACCTATGTCTTTGGCAAAGAGGCACAGTCGGCGTGATGGGCAATCAAATCTGATACCAATCTGATAGCCGACCAGTTGTCCCGCGAGGGCGAGGGCGGGAAGACTGCGCTGCAACCTTTGTGCCTGCTTAGAGCTCGCCTGTAGATAGCAGCTCCCGATCTTCGGACCACCATCTTGAGGCGACTATGCGTCGACCTCGTAGACAAGAGCGAACCTCGCGTGGATACACAGGGAGAATGATCAGCCGCCGCAGCTGCGGCCGGATAGGGCACGCTTGACCGTCAGCTATGCGGACAGAGCGGACACTGGCGCGGTCAGCTATAGCTTCTAACGACGGCGACGCAGTTGGCCTTGGTATTTGTAAAGTCGAACACATGGCAGAAGCGTCGAGTATGCCCGTTCGCGAACGTCACCTCTCCGCTCGCAGAACCGATCTTGCCGTGCGAAATCGCGTGCTGGACAGAGACAGAGCTTGGTGTCGGCCGATTTCTAAGATGCTTAAGAACCGCACTCTTTCCCGAGATTGGCTCTGTTGAGGTATTCTCCCAGATCACGTCTTCGCTGAACGCGCTCGGCTCAGCTTCACCGCATTCCAGAGCGACCGCCACATCCTGAGCGAACTTGTTCTTCGGGGAATTGCCACAGTCCTTGCTGCCTTGCACTTGGGTCAACGTCGCCTCCCTGCTTCGTTCACTCTCAGCATACGACCAACTTTCTGAGGGTCAAAGCGGGCTTCAACCGGACATGCGGCGGTGCAGCAGATTAGCGTCTGGTTGAAAGCCAACCTTCGCCGCTCACGGCCCTAACCGGTCATTCACTCGCTGATAAGCTGCTGCGATGCGGTCCTCCGAGAGCTATCCATGGATTGTGGTATTTGCGTTTGGACTGCTGCATGGTTTCGGTTTTGCCGGCGTGCTGAAAGAGATTGGTTTGCCGCAATCTGAAGCGCCGCTCAGCTTTCTGACATTCAATTTGGGTATCGAGGCCGGACAGATGAATTTTGTCGCGGTGGCGCTGATTTTTCTTGGGTAGTAGGTTTGCTGAGCACAATATTGAGTGCAGCAACGCCCGCACATGGCGTCTGTCCGGTGCCTACATGATTGGGACAGCCTCAATGTTCTGGCTAAACTCGCTAATCGCCGGATTGGCCGCGTGAATATAGCTATTGTCAGTGCAGCGCTACCCCTTCCTTGCCGCGAGTTTATTAGCGACCGCACTCAGCGGCCTGTATCCAATCGGCAATGCCAGCGTCAGACGATGCCACGTATGAAGCACTTAGGCCCATTGATCCGCTCGCCCCGATATCACAAACGGCTCCGTTGCTGCGGAGCCCAAGCTTGACTGGCTAGATGGTTGGCCGTGTGATGGTGCCTTGTCTTGCGGGTCGACGAGCCTTATATGCTGTGGATCGATCTTGTTTGTCGAACTTTGTTTCCGCGCCCCAGGCGCCCTGATGATCTTCCCTCTCAATGTCGAACTGCATTGTTCTCCGTGCTCCCGCGTGGAGGGCTTTTCCTATGGCCTATTGAGAGGAAAACCTCATGAATACTGGAACCGTAAAATTCTTCAACGCAGCCAAAGGCTTCGGCTTTATACAGCCTGACGATGGTGCTTCAGACGTTTTCGTCCATATCTCCGCAGTCGAACGTGCCGGCATGCGCACAATTGTGGAAGGCCAGAAGCTGAGCTTCGAGGTCGTTCAGGAAAGTCGTTCTGGCAAAAGCTCGGCTGACAACCTGCGCGCTGCATGAGCTTTCGTTTTTGAGACGTGACTACAGATGTACTGGCACGGATCGTAGGGACGGAAGGAGAGGTCGGGCTTCTGTCCGGCCTTTTTGCTTTGAACTGGTCGGAAGGAGACCGATGACATGACTGATGCAATCACAAGGGACAATCTGTTTCGACAGGTTCCAAAAAAGCCACAGAGCAAGGCGGAGCTGACAGACAGCACGTCGCGCGCGATCACTCAGGCGGAAACAGACAGCCGCCAAGCCAAGACCCAGAGGCTGCGGCAGGCCCGCTTGCAAATGGAAGCGCGGCAACCGCAGCCCGTGCCGACCAAGGGGCGCGCCAAAAAAGCCGGACGTACATCCAGGCTGGCAGCCTCGTGAAGGGGACGAATGCCGGCTGCACGGCCGTCAAGCCCGAGGGCGGTTCCTGGACTGCGGTTCTTGCACAGTACCGGAAACCGAACACGATCCGCAGCACGGTCGAGATAGCCGCGACAGCGGTTCCCTTTGTCGCACTGTGGACATTAACCGCAGTCGCTGTTGCAAATGGATATTGGTTGGGCCTGCTACTCACCGTCCCTGCAGCCGGCTTCCTGGTCCGTCTGTTCATCCTGCAGCATGATTGCGGCCACGGCGCACTGTTCGCACGGCGCGGGATCAACGATTGGACTGGACGCGTGATCGGCGTCTTCACGCTCACTCCCTACGACTATTGGCGCCGCACCCATGCGGTCCATCACGCTACGGCAGGTAACCTGGATAAGCGCGGGATCGGGGACGTCAGTACGCTTACGGTCAGTGAATTTCGCGCGCTGTCCAGATGGGGCCGTATTGGCTATCGGCTCTATCGCCATCCAGCGGTTATGTTCGGAATCGGTCCTGCTTGGCTCTTCGTCTGTCAGTATAGATTGCCAGTCGGCCTGATGTGGGCAGGTTATAAGCCATGGGTGTCGACGGTTGCCACCAATATCGGCGCGGCCGTTCCTGTGGTTGGCCTGATGTGGCTTCTGGGAATTGGTCCATTCCTCATGGTGCAAGTGCCTATCACGCTGATAGCGGCAACTGTGGGCGTCTGGCTTTTCTTCATCCAGCACCAGTTCGAGCAGACCCATTGGTCGGACAACAAGGACTGGAAGTTTCAGGATGCTGCGCTGTACGGTAGCTCGCACTACGACCTTCCATTCCCCCTGCGCTGGATCACGGGCAATATCGGCATCCACCACGTCCATCATATGGCCGCAAAGGTGCCCTTCTACCGTCTGCCCGAGGTGCTGCGAGATTATCCTGATTTGCGGCACATCGGCCGCATAACGCTTTTTCAGAGCTTCAGTTGCGTCAAGCTCGTATTGTGGGATGAACAAGCGAAGCGCCTCGTATCGTTTCGAGAAGCACTGCAAAATTAGCGGACACGGGTCTCCGAACAGTGATCTGGTGACATGAGGCACGCCATGACCACATCCACAGGCTTGTCGACTTCTCGGCACACCGTTCGGATGGCGTCTATGTTCGGCAAGCCAGGAGCATAAAGCACGTCTGCACCAGCATCTGAGAACGCTTGCAGCCGTGCGATCGTATCCTTGAGGTGCGGTCGGCCCCAAAGGTGGTTTTCCGCGCGGGCGGTGAGATTGCCCTGCTATCTTATTAAGTGGCGGGGCTTTTTGCGGTGGTCTAACTCACCAATTTGGAGCTTCACAACTTCGCTAGGTGGGGTATTGGAATGGTGCTATACTCTTCGGTAGTGGTCGTTGCCGTGCCGCGATGACAACTCAATGGAGGCGGACGATCACTCTTAGATGTTCGCTGGCGTCAATCGATTTTGAAATAGCCTTCCGAATATAATGACAGTCAGCACACTCAGGCATGGTCTGGTGACGAAAGGCGATCTGTCTCCGAATTGATGTCTGTTCGTTTTATCAAGTGAAAAACGGTTGAGCAGGAAGGCGCTTCTCTCGTGGAGTATGCAGCCATGCTTACACGCACCATCAGGTACACGGTTCGATTTCACGAAACCTTTCTTCTCCATGGGTTCGACCGGCCAATGCCGGCCGGCGAGTATCGGGTAGAAAGAGACGAAGAGGTCATAGAGGGCTTGTCCTGGATCGCCTGGCGAGGAGTGTCGACTTTCATTCATCTGCCGGCTGTCGGAACCGAAACGATGAAAACGCAGATGATGCAAATCGACCCTGCAGAACTCGAAGATGCGTTGGACAAAGATCGGAAACTCTCATGACGCGCAGGTCCGAAATAGTTTCCCAGCCGGACTACCTGGATGTCTGGGAAAACGAAGGCGGGATGGTCCTGCCTGAAGAGGCTGCTACCAGGTTTGTTCGCAGGATCGAGGCGGACGGATCCTGGACAATCTACAAGGTTCTCGGTCGTGCGGCCATAAGCAGAGAGTTTCTCACTGGCATGGATCGTCAGCAAAGCGCGATCTGGCTTGCAGCCCTCAACTCGCGCTGACTGCCTGGTCTGCCTCGATATATGTCCTGATCCGGCGTGATCCACGCACGACAATACGAAAGACGGGAAGATGGGACTGGATTTTCCGAATAAAGCCAGAAGCTATGACAGGAGCAGACGCTGTGTCCGCTTCCTGGGTTATGATGGCTTGTTCGAAGTCCCATTTTTCCTTCAGGCGGATGCTCTGGTTTCGACACGCGGTGGGGTGGTGGAAGCGGAGTTGCTTGATGCCTTTGATGCGGCGCGGGTAAGGGTCTATGACGTGGCGCAGAAAGTATACGCGCGTGGCCGCCAAACCGGTTACGTTCTCACCGCAAAAGACTTTCGTTAGCTGGGGGGCTTCTTGCGCATCAATGCCCGGCAGGTCTTGCCTTCCAGTTTTTCCATGCAGCAATGCTCATTGAGCGTGATCTGCGCCACATGGAAATTTGCGCTGATTTCACAATTATCCCAGCGGGCCTCTTCTGCATTTGGTTGTTGAGCAGCATGCGTGATGTTGCGTCAGCATGTGACAAGCCAGCCATGGGAATGCCAGCCCGCTGGACAGGGATTCCTGTGAAGACATGGTAGACAGTCCAGGAGCCATCGATCTCAATTCGTCGTCCATATTGCTGAGCCTTCATCGTTTCATCGCTGTCGCTTGCTGTCAGCGGGATCGGAGAGGTTTGGTCAGCTTTATCAATGGGTAGCATGAGAAGACATCCCTTCGTTCGAAAACCAAAAGCGACGGCTGTCGCCGCCGCCTTAGCTGCTGTCTCAAGATTCGCCGCTGTTGGATTGGGGGACCTTGACCAGTTTAGAAACAATGCTGTTGGCACCATCGCTGGCCCAGGTGACAACCACCTGGTCGCCTGCCGAGAAGCCATAGACCATGTCCCATGAAGGCAGCGAAAACAGTTTGCCGCTGTTCATGGTGATGGTTTGGGAACCACGATCGAAGTGATTGATGGTTCCGCCCGTCGTTTCTGCCATCGCGGTGGATGCCAGGATTGAGAAAAGTGAAGCTGATAGAAGTGTTGTGAGTGCGCGCATTGTCGTCACTCCAAAAAACAGATCAAATTGACCTTGGTGAATGGAAACCGTCGTAAAGATGTCGGGTCACGAGTTCCTTTGGAACTCGTCGGCAACTTCCAGTTTCCGGCTGCTTTATGCGCTCATTTGGTAATGTTCGCAAATCACTTACTATATCGTGGGCCGGCAGATATGCATGACTAGGCGGATATCGCCTTCATGTCCGCAGCCGGCTTGGTAACTCCGGCGACTTACCAAGTGATGCTGGTCAAAACGATATATGCGAACCATCCGCACGCTGAAATCATAGCGAGAATTGCCAGGAACCAGGTGGTCTCAGATATGATGAGGTTGATTGTTTTCATATGTCACGGTGCGCCTGTTTCGCGCAAAAGTCGAGCGCGAATGATTATTTTCTTGCTATCCGATAGGAAAGCGTCCATAAGCTCCCAATCAGACGCTGAACTGGCGCGGAACGTCCTGCAAGATATGTGGTGAGGCTCCCGGGAACGGCTCTGGATTTGACCTGAGAGACCGCGTGGTGACCATGAAGGTACCGGCACTCGTGTAGTCGCAGGAACGAAGGGAAGCGGGCTTTGGCCCGCTTTTTTGTTTTCTAGATTCTCTCGTCGGTTGTCCTTTGTCAGATTGTCACGGCAATCCGCTGGCGTGGGTGACGAGGTCGATCAGGCGGATCTCGCGCCTCTCACGCTCAGACAAAGCCTTGATGATCCCGACATGCGGTCAGACGGGATCGGTCAAAGCGGTACTGCCGGTGGCGACCTTAAGGGCAAGCGCGAGGCCGGTGAAGGTCTTGCTGATAGAGCCGACGCGGATCTGTGTGTCGCCGTCCGGTTCACGACCGCTGACTATACCGACCTCGCCGAAGCCGAAGAGCGCATACTCACCGTCCCGCACTGCGGCGATGCCATAAGAGCAACCTAGAGCATGGTCACCCTACCAGTGGCTATTTCATAGATTCCGGCCACGGCGTTGAGTGTGCCGGCGGTATAGGCTTCCGACAGGATCGGACCTTCTGTCTTTGCCAGTTCGGCGTTGCGCCTGGCGTTTTGGGCCGTCGAAGCTGCCAGCAGGTCATCGGGTGCGCTGTCCATCACCTCATAGACGGCCGGTCGGATCGCGTTGACCAGACTGGGCAGGTGGCCTGGGGGGAGTTCACGGTCGTTGATTGAAGCGATCGTAGCCTCAACTGCGCCACACGCTGTATGGCCAAGAACCACGATGGTCTTAATGCCCAGTACAGCCACGCCGTATTCGAGTGTTGCCAGACCCTCTTCGCTGATGAAATTGCCCGCCACGCGAATTACGAACAGCTCTCCTGGCCCCTGATCAAAAATCAGTTCTGGCGCCACGCGGGAATCCGAGCAAGTGACAATGGCTGCGAAAGGCTGCTGCCCTTGGGCGCGGGCCGCACGTGTGACGGAATGATCCGTATTGACCGCCGCATTAGCGACATATCGCGCATTGCCATCCATCAGGCGCTGCAACGCCGCCTCAGGTGAGACAGGCGCGGCCTCGACGCTCTCCTGAGCGGCGGCCGATACAGCCAAGGGCGACGCCAAGGTGAGAGCGAGCCCCCCGGCGATGAGGCCGCGCCGGCTAACTGTTCCCGTCGTGCAATCCTGGCACATGCGTATTCTCCCAAAAAGTGTTTTCTGTCTGCCGCTGTTTGCAGTCCGACGTTTACAGCGCGGCCGGCTCGGTAATTGCCGCTTCGAGCAAAGGGAACGGGCCCCTTCTAAGGGTCACGTTCTCGCCGTTGGGAGAAATTAAACGCGAAGAGTCGCCCCTGGCTATCCGATATCCGCAAACATTGAATATTGCCCGCCCAAAGGAGCTACGAGCGCCGCGCGAGTGTTACCTTGGGCGTTTCTTCGAAGACTTGCCTGTAGTCGCCAGCAAATCGGCTGAGGTGCAGAAAACCCATTTGCATGGCGGCGTGCGTCACCGTCGTAGTCGTCGGATTTCCCGCGAGCAATGTTGTGCGGACGTGGTTTAGGCGACAGAGACGCAGATAGGCTTGGGGGGACATGCCGACATATGAGTGGAATGCATAGAGAAGCGCCCGCTCGGAAACCGAGAGCGACACGCAGATGTCCACGATGGTGGGCATCTCATGCGATGCTAAACGCTCGTCAACATATTCCCGGGCCATGCGGCAAATCTTGACAGCGCGGGACCTCGCGGACAACGGGGGTAAAATGGTTTCGTCGCTTGCGCTGGCTGTCAAAACCCGCAGCACGGTCTCAAGGATAATTGCGCGCAGCACGTCAGGGGCCAGTAGGTGCCCTGCGCTCGCAGCCGTTTCCGCGGTGCAAAGCCAATGAGCCAAGGCTGCTTTTAGCTCCCCAAGTTGTGCACATTGGAGTTGAGAAACTTGTCTCGACGGCAAGTCCCACGCCGCAGGATTAAGCGCTCGCGCAGCCTCAAGGAACTCCCGTTCTGAGAAGCCTATATAGGCTGTCTGAGTGCCTGCGGGCACGTAGATGTCAAAATCGGTTCGCTCAGGCATAAAGAATATGCTTCCTGTACAGCTAGCCGCGTGGTCGGAAAAACGGAACGCCATACTCGGCGTAGAGTATGAAATTGTGCAAAAATCCGCAGGAGTGGAGCCTAGCTTCTGTACGGCTGCAAACTGGTGCTCCTGTACGATCCGCTGGTTTCCCAGGTCCAGAGTATGCATCTGCGACACCCGGCCACCGCGACTGAGTTGATAGCACTCCATAGCGACCCAAGGCTGCATGGTCGCCTGTGCGGCGGCGTCCTCGATTGTCTTCGCGCGCAACTCGTTGCCAAAGGCAGCGTGGTCTTGCGCCGCTGGGGAAGCGTCAATCGTGACTATCATGAAAGTTTGTTCCATATGAAGCGGTGACCGTCCTGTCAGCCTATTCTGCGGCAGCCGATATAGCGAGCATCAAGATGACCTCTTCCCGACGGGCGGAATGTCCGCTTCCAGACCGTGACGGCCCACAAGCGGACTAACGGCTCCCGGCCCCTCTTCGGTCATTCGTGTCGACCTGAATGACATCTGCCTAGCCCAAACCGGACGTTGGCCCAAGGGGCGCGATGCTGCGGTGTGGCCGGTCAGACCGGACGTTCGTCGTCGGCAAAAAACCCTTAGGGAGTTGAAGGTCTGCAACGCGCCTCGTGCCGACATTGGGCGTCATGCCGTGCGATGTAAGAAGGGCGACTTGGCGCTGAAGGCTGTCGCACTTCGTCGCTGTGAGCCGCTTATCCGACGGTGACACCGCGGCCCCAAGCCTCATTCCATTCGCTTGACTGTTTAAAATCTGGCGGGCGTAGAATTCTTGGAAGTGGAGAAATGAGCCCTATATGCACCTGGCTAAATAAGACACCAAGGAAGCTCTTGCATGGCCACCACCGGGAAACAGCTATTCACCACCCTTGAGGCCGACGGCACATTGACCGTCGCTCTTGAAAATGTGTCATTTGCTGACCCTGCCCAAAATCAGGTGCTGGTGCGGATGGAAGCTGCACCGATCAACCCCTCAGATCTCGCCATTCTCGTCGGTGGCGCCGACATGGAAAACGCAGACTACTCGCCGGGCAAGTTCGTGGCCCGAATGCCCGAAGCGGTGAATTCCGCGTCAAAGGCGCGCCATGGATTGAGACTGCCCGCTGGCAACGAGGGCGCAGGCACGGTCATCGCCGCCGGCGACAGTGAGGCCGCGCAGGCGCTGATGGGGGGCAGCGCGTCTCCTGCGTCCCGGGTAACGCCTACAGCCAATACTGCCTCGCCGACGCGGACATGTGCCTCCCGCTGGGCGACCATACCGCCGAAGAAGGGGCTAGCGCCTTCGTTAATCCGATGACCGCGCTCGGCTTCGTGGAGACTGCCAAGGCCGGAGGACAGAACGCCATCTTGCACACAGTCGGCGCTTCGAACCTGGGCCAGATGCTGACACGCATTTGTGCAGAGGACGGCATCGATCTGGTGAACATCGTGCGAAAGAGCGATCAGGTGGAGTTGCTGAAGGCGCTTGGCTCCGACCATGTGGTCAACTCCTCCGAAGACGATTTCATGGACCAGCTGACCGATGCCATTCGTACAACGCGTGCCTTCTGCGGTTTCGATCCCGTGGGGGGCGGCATGCTGGTCGACACCGCATTCCGGGCAATGGAGCGGGTCGCACAGGAGCAGATGGCCGAATATTCGCGCTATGGTTCCAACCAGCCCAAACGCATGTTCATCTACGGACGCCTCGACACCAGTCCTACTATCCTGACACCCAGCTACGGGTTCGGCTGGACTCTGTCGGGTTGGCTGCTGTTCCCGTTCCTTCAGTCGGTCGGGCGCGAGACCATGGGGCGGATGCGTCAGCGCGTGCGTGACAATCTGACCAGTACCTTTGCCAGCAGTTACAAGTGCCGGGTCACACTGGAGGACATGCTGACCAAGGATGCCGTGCTTGACTACCGTTCCATGCGGACGGGTGAAAAATACCTCGTCACGCCCTGGGCTTGATCCGACTACAGAAAAGCGCCGCCCGGTGAAAGGGCGGTGCCAGATGAAGACGCAAAAGGGCGAGAACCGTTTTAGCCGCAGCCTCCGACGACGCCGGGTTCTGCCCGGTCACCAGACGGCCATCTGCCGCAGCGTGAGGCTGTCAGTCGTCGGCGCTCTCGACGTCGGCTCCGAGCTCTCGCAGCGTCGTTTCCAACAGGAACGGCACCGCTTCCACCAGACCCGCGGCCTTTTCCTCGCTGCCCGTGAAGCCGTGACCTCATGGCCTTTCACGATAGGATCGCGGTACGCATCCATGACCTCCGAAAAGGCCGCTCGGCCGTGACAGACCGAAGCGACGATCTTGCCACTATCCCGGGCGTAGCCGGTGCCCTTGGCCGCAAGGTCGAACATCGCACCATGGCTGCCCGACTAGGGTTGCGATTGAGCCTATGTTGACGCCATAGGCGATGCCGAAGAGCGGAAAGACGACCAGCGGCAGGAGCTAGGTTGCCGGGATTGGAACCGCCGTCGCCATCGCGCAGCGTCGTGGCCGGGATCAGAAATACCGTTGCGAGAAGTGACCCACCCCTCAGGCAATGCATTGGAACAGGAGCGGGGCGCGACCGAAATGGCACCAGACATGGATCATAAGATCAGAGCTGGCGTTGGCACGCTCGAGCATTCAACCGCGGGCAAGGAACGACGATTATCTGAGCCGGAGGCGTGGAAAGCTCAGCGGGAGATCGAGAGCGCGCGGCACGATGAAAAGTGGAACGCGATGGAAGCTCGGATCGATACCCGTTTTTCCGGTCTGGAGATCTCGGTGGGAGACAGCAAGAAAACCCTGTCGCATATCAGCTGGCTGATCATGGGAGGATCATCACTCGTGTGGTGGCGTTCTTGATCAAAGGCGGTTTCGCACCCTGATCTTTCCGCATCCTCCCCAACTCGCCCCGCTGGCTTCGGCTGGCGGTGCTCTTTTTTGCGTTTGGGGATGGCGGATGGGTACGGCGCGACTACCCGGGTCAACGATTGAAGCAAATGTTACCGTTGGTGACAGTGGAGTGACACCGGTGGTTTCTGGCTAGTGAAGATTGCACTTAAGTGTCTGAATTTATTGGCGCACCCGACAGGATTCGAACCTGTGACCTCTGCCTTCGGAGGGCAGCGCTCTATCCAGCTGAGCTACGGGTGCTGGCCGTGGCGGAGGCGGCGAAGCGCCAGCGCGTCGCTTTCATAGCCGAAGCATTCGCATGCATCAACGATGAAATGAATGTTCCGACAATCCGATTGAAAAGTCGGGGCAGGGCGCGTGGATTTTCTCAATCCGCTTGGGACGGGCTGACCGACTGTCGTTTCCTCGATGCAGGAAGCAGTGTCAGCATTCCTGTTCGGGCGTTTGAGCGTTGACCAAGATATGGAAGCCGGTTTTCGGGCATTCCGGTGTCCGGTTGATCGTTCAACTTGCCCTTGGCGCGGCCAAACGGACGGTGGCGATCTAGCGCTCGGCCTGTTCCATCATCATGAAGTCAACCAGCCGGTCGGGGTCGCAGATGTGGCGGCGCATTTCGGCGGCTGCGCGGGCGCCGTCGCCGGCCTCGATTGCTTCGAGGATCACCGCATGCTCGTTATGCGACTGGCGCATGCGGTCGAGACGGCGCAGAAGCCAGCGGCGGTAGGGGGCGAGCTTGGTGCGAAGCCCCTCCAGCTGCTCCAGTAGATAGGGATTGCCCGCGCCGCGATAGATCGCCTGGTGGAACTGGAAGTTCAGCCGGTCGAAACCATCCCGGTCGCCGGTATCCACGATGGCCGCCGTTTCTTCGTGAATGGAGCGCAGCTGCTCGATCTGCTGCTGGTTCATGCGCCGCGCCGCGCATTCGACGGCGAAGGATTCCAGCCCGGACAAAACCTCGAACATCTGCGCCAGGTTCTGCGCCGTCAGCGAGCGCACGATGGCGCTGCGGCGCGGGCGAAGCTCGATCAGACGCTCCACGCCAAGCCTGCGCAGCGCTTCGCGGATCGGCGTGCGCGACACGCCAAAACGCTCCGCAAGCCGGCGCTCGTCCAGCTCGTCGCCCGGCCTGATAACGCCGTCGATGATTTCCTGTTCAAGTTGCCGCGCCAGCCCCTCGGCCAGCGGCTTGTCGTCGGAAACAGTCCTGTGCCTTGCCGTCACCTTGCACCCGCCACCTTGCACCCACATCCATACCCGGTTTCGAATCTCTTGGCCCTTCTTCCGGCTATTGACAAGCCGGAGCGCCCCAAACTACGTTTTGGTATACCAGATTTAATATCTGGTGTTCAAATGGGAGCGAGAGCCGGGAAACCGGCGGGAGGAGATTTATGAACAGATTCATGGCGGCAGCGCTTGCCTGCGCCGCTTCGGTCATCGCCGTGGAGGCGGCGTCGGCCGAAACCGTTCTGCGGCTCAGCCATTCCTACACCGATGGCGACACACGCGATCTGTGGGCCGATCGAATCGCTGAAATCGTGGCCGAGAAGACCGGTGGCGAGGTGAAGGTCGAGGTCTATCCCAACCAGCAACTCGGCAAGGCGCGGGCGCAGGCCGATTTCGTGGCGCGCGACCGGATCGATATGGCGATCTACCCGCTGCCCTGGCTCTCGGGAAAAGTGCCGATGGCGGAAATCGGCGCACTTCCGGGCCTCGTCGCTTCCCCGCAGGATGGGCTGGTGTGGCGCGAGCGGGCGATCTGGCCGATGCTGGAGGAGGCAGTGTCGGAAGCAGGTCTGGTGTTCGCCGGCGGTGGCTGGGCCATGGGCACGATTGGCAACAAGGGCGAGGCAATCGTCCTGCCCGAGGATCTGAAGGGCCACAAGGTGAGGGGGCTTGGCAAGGCCACCGAGATCATGATGAACGGCTATGGCGCGACGATTACATCGCTGCCCGCGTCCGAAATCTACCAGTCGCTGCAGACCGGTGTTCTGAGCGGGGTGCTGACGATCTATGCGTCCTTTGAAGGGTACAATCTGCAGGAGGTGATCGATCACCTGATGGTCGGGCCGGGTTTTGTGGGCGCGATGCATTCGGTGCTTCTGTCGCCGGGCGTGGAAGAAAAGATCGGCGAGACGCATTACGCAGCCCTTCTTGAGGCGATTGCCGAATCCGAGGCCTGGTTCGCCGACCAGACAATCGCGGACAATAAGCAGATTGCCGATGCCTTCCGGGAGGCCGGTGTCAGCGTGCACGAGCTCACGGAAGAGCAGGTGGCGCAGTGGCATGATGCGGCGCGTGAGCACGCCTGGGCCTATTTCCGGGAAAGCGTGCCCGATGGCGATGCCGTTCTGAAGGCGGTGGACCAGCCGCGGCAATGAACGCGCTCGATGAAGCAAAGTCAGATTATGGCGGTGCGCCCGAAGGGGCGCCCGCAGCGCAGTCGCCGTTCCTGAAGCTGCTTTTCAGGGTGCGTGCAGTGCTGCAGCGCGTGTCGGCCGCCGCAGCCATGGTGTCGGCGGTCGGCGTCGTGGTGGCGTCCGTGGTCATTACCTGGGCCGTGTTTGCGCGCGGTCTGGTTGGCGTCAACACGATCTGGGAGCTGGAATTCAGCGTCTACCTCCTGATCTATGCGGCCTTCCTGTCGGCCGCCTTTACCGATCGCAGCGGCGGTCAGATCAGCGTCCAGATTCTTGCCGGATATCTGAAGGGCCGCGCCGCGCGGGCGCATACCGCCCTGCTTGAGTTCCTGGCGCTCTGTCTTTTCGTGCTGGTCACCTATTCCGGCTGGAACATGTTTCTCCATTCCTGGGAAACCGGCTGGCGCTCGGAAACCCTGTGGGGGCCGCCGCTCTGGGTGCCGCATCTGGCGATCCCGCTCGGCGGAACGCTTCTGGTCCTGTCGCTTGCAGTGGATCTGACGATCCGGCTGTGCGGCGGGCGGCTTGATGTGCCGCAGGGAGGGCATCACTGATGGATCCGGTCACGCTTGCCTTCGTATCGGTTGGCATTCTTCTTCTTCTCATTCTGGCAGGGCTGCCCATCGGCTATGCGCTGCTGGGCGCGATGGTGGCCTCTTCCGTTATGGTGGGGGAGCCGCGCGAACTGCTCTACATCGCGGAAACCGCCTTCCAGTCGCTCGATTCCATCGAGCTGGTGGCATTGCCCATGTTCATCTTCATGGGCGCGGTGGTGGCGGTCAGTCCGGCCGGCGCGGATATCTATTCCGCCCTGAGCAGGCTTCTGCCCGTGCCGGGCGGTCTCGGCATGTCGACCATTGCCGGCTGCGCCATGTTCTCGGCCATTTCCGGGTCGTCACCGGCCACGGTGGCGGCAATGGGCTCGTCGGGCGTGCCGGAAATGCTGGCGCGGCGCTATCCGCCGGGGCTCGCCTGCGGCATCGTCGTCGGTGGTGGAACGCTGGGCATCCTCATCCCGCCATCCATCGTGCTTCTGCTTTATGGCGTGGTGACGAAAACCTCCATTGGTCAGCTCTTTCTTGCCGGCATTCTGCCGGGGCTGATGCTGGTGGCGCTGTTCTCGCTCTACACCTGGTTCGTCATGTGGCGGCACCTGAAGCGGCTGACGCCCGGGCAGCGCGCAGAATTCGAAGCACTGGGCGCAGAGCGCGCGGCGAATGGCGGGAATGGCAGCTTTGGGCGTGTCGTTCCGTTCTTCGCGCTGATGGCCGGCATCATGCTGGCGCTCTATGGCGGCTGGGCCACGCCTTCCGAAATCGCCGCCGTGGGGGCCACCGCCTCCATCCTCCTGGTTCTGGCGATCTACCGCATCACGAGCTGGTCGGTATGGCGCGAGCTGTTGCTCAAGACGGTGCAGGACACGTCGATGATCCTCATCATCGCCGCCTTCGCCTACACGTTCTCGCAGTTTCTCGCCTTCCATGATGTCGTTTCCGCGATCACCAGCCTGCTGGTCGATGCGTTCGACAATCGCTGGGTGACGCTGTTTGCCCTGTGGTGCGTGATGCTGGTTCTGGGCTGCTTCCTGCCGCCCTTTGCCATCGTCGTGATCGTGGCGCCCATGTTCCTGCCCTTCGTGCTCAGTGCCGGTTTCGACCCGGTCTGGTTCGGCGTCTTCGTGACCCTGAACATGGAGATGGGCTGCATCACACCGCCTCTGGGCATCAATCTGTTCGTGGTCAAGGCCATCGCCCGCAAGGTCGACATGCGCGAGATCATGATGGGTTCGCTGCCCTTCCTGGCGATCCTGGGCATCGGCACGCTGCTGATCACCCTGTTTCCAGAGATCGTCCTTTTCCTACCTTCGCAGATGATGAGATAACCATGTTGCAGTCGCCTTCGGCACAAGCGCGCGCCATCACGCGCATCCAGAGCTACGCTCTCAACATACCAGCCGAGATCACGGCGGCGGGCGTGACCCGCAGTCTCGATCTCTCCGCCGTGGTCTGCACGGTGGAAACCGCCGATGGCCATGTGGGGCACGGATTTACCGCCATCACCGAGGAACGCACCGTCGCCGAGGCCATTCGCGAAGTGGCGGCGCCCGCGCTGGAGGGTATGGACCCACTGGCGACGGAGGCGATCTGGGAAAAGCTCTTCTGGCTCATGAGCCCGCGCGGCCAGACGGGCTATGCAGCGCATGCGATCTCCGCCGTCGACACGGCGCTGTGGGATCTGAAGGGAAAGATCCTCGGCCAGCCGGTGTGGCGGCTTCTGGGCGGCGCGCGCCGGGACGTGCCGGTCTATGTGACCTGCGGCTTCAATTTCCTCAGCATCGACCAGCTGGTGCAATCGGCGCAGTTCTGGGTGGATGCCGGCTTCAAGCGTCTCAAGATGACGGTGGCGCCCGAGGCGACCCGCCGCCGCGATGTGATCGACGTTGCCGAAATGATTGCGGAGGATGCGCGCCGGGTGGCCGCAGTGCGCGAAGCGGTCGGGCCGGAGGTGCAGCTCTTCATCGACGCAAACTGCAATCTCGATCCGCACAGCGCGTTCAAACTGGCGCAGGCGGTTGCGCCCTACAGGGTCGACTTCTTCGAGGAGCCGCTTTTGAAGAACGACATCGGCTGGCTTGCGGATCTGCGCCGGCGCTGCCCGGTGCCGCTGGCAGGGGGGCAGAATGAAGGGCTTTCCTACCGTTTCCGCGATCTGCTGGTCGAGAAATGCGTCGATGTCTTGCAGCCGAATGTGGTGATCGGCGGTGGTTTTACGCAGGCCCAGAAAATCGCGGCGATGGCCGACGCCTTCGCAACGCCCATCGCCAATGGCGGCGGCTGGCCGTTCCACAATGCGCATCTGCACGCCGGTGTGTCGAATGGCGGGCTGGTCGAGTATCACGTGCCGGCGGTCAATGTGTGCGAGAAAATCTTCACCGGGCTGCAGAAGCCGGAACGCGGCAGGATGAGCCTTTCGGAACGCCCGGGCCTCGGCTTCGATCTGAACATGGAAGCGGTCGAGGCGTTCGCCGCGAGACCGTCGGCTGCCGGTCATGGCAAGGGGTGAGGGGATGGGCGGCAAACCGGTAATCGGCATGATCGTTCCACCGGCGGCGGGCGCTGTGCCGCCGGAACCTCTGGCGCTTTATGCGGGACGGGCTGAATTCATCGCCGAGGGGCTGGCGCTGAAGGCGCTCTCGCCGGAAGGCTATGATGCGGTGATCGAGCGGGTGGAGGAATTGTCCGCGCGTCTGGCGGACCGGGGTGCGCAGGCAATTTCGCTGATGGGCACATCGCTGAGCTTTTATCGTGGCGCTGCATTCAATGCGGAGCTGATCGCGACGATGGAGAAAGCGTCGGGATTGCCCGCAACAACGATGACCGACAGCGTGCTTGAAGCGTTTGCGGCCCTTGGCGTGCGCCGGCTCGCGGTGGCGACTGCCTATCGCAGCGCCGTCAATGACCGCCTGAGGGCCTATCTGGAGGCCGCCGGATTCGAGGTGACGGTTCTGTGCTCACTCGACATCGAGGATGTGGACGCGATTGCATCCGTGACCAGCGAAACGCTGATCGATCTGGGAGCGGAAACCTGCCGGGCGGCGAAAGACGCAGAGGCGCTCTTCATTTCATGTGGCGGTCTGAAAACGCTTCCGGTGACGGAGCCGATCGAGCAGCGTTGTGGCCTGCCGGTCGTCTCGAGCGCTCTGGCCGGGGCCTGGGGCGCGATGGGGCTTCTTGGCCTTGACCGGCGCGCCGACGGGGCCGGGCGGCTGTTTCAGGTCTAGTTTTTGCTGAAACGAAAACCGCCCGCGAGGCTCGACCACGCGGGCGGTTTTCAGTCTGAAAAGGCCAGTGCCCAGGGTCCTGACCTTAGAGTGCGTTCATCGCTTCAAGGGCGCGGGCGAGGTCGGCCTGCAGGTCCTCGACATCCTCGAGCCCGATTTGCAGGCGCATGACCGGGCCTTCCTTGGGCGCATGCGCCACGGTGCGGTCGTTGAGCTGCACATGCACGGCAAGGCTCTCATAGCCGCCCCAGGAATAACCGAGACCGAAATATTGCAGCGCGTCGAGGAAGGCATGGGCTTCCTTCTCGCCCCCGCCATCGAGCACGATGGAGAACAGGCCGCTCGCGCCGGTGAAGTCGCGCTTCCAGATTTCATGGCCCGGATGCGATTCGAGGCCCGGATGCAGCACGCGCGCCACGCCTTTCTGGCCTTCCAGCCAGCGGGCGAGCGTGAGCGCGCTCTTCTGGTGGCGTTCAAGGCGCACGCCCATGGTGCGCAGGCCGCGCAGCACCTGATAGACATCGTCGGGCGCAGCACACATGCCGAGCGCCCCATGCGTGTCCAGAAGCTGCTCCCAGCAGGCTTCATTGGCCGAAACCGTGCCGAGCAGAATGTCCGAATGGCCGCCCGGATATTTGGTCGCTGCCTGGATCGAGATGTCGACGCCGTGATCGAGCGGACGGAAGAAGAGGGGGGTGGCCCAGGTGTTGTCCATCATGACGATGGCGCCACCCCTGTGCGCAGCCTCGACGATTGCCGGGATGTCCTGCATCTCGAACGTGCCGGAGCCGGGCGCTTCCGTCAGAACCACCTTGGTGTTCGACTGCATGACCGAAGTGATGTCGGCCCCCAGATGCGGATCGTAATAGGTGACCTCCACGCCAAGCCGCGCCAGCATCGTGTCGGCGAAATAGCGGGTCGGGTGATAGACCGAATCGACAATCAGCACATGGTCGCCCGCCGAAAGGAAGGCGAGCATGGGCACCGTTACGGCCGCAAGCCCCGTGGGCACGATGACGGTTCCGGCAGATCCTTCAAGCTCGTTCATGGCCGCTGCAAGCGCGTCGCTCGTCGGGGTGCCGCGGGTTCCATAGGTGTATTTCTGATTCCGCGTCGCCATGGTGTGTGCGTCGGGGAAGAGCACGGTGGAGGCGTGCACCACCGGCGGATTGACGAAGCCGTGGAAGTCGCGCGGATTGTTGCCCATATGGGCAAGACGCGTGTTGTCTCCGACTTTAGTATTAGTCTTGTCGTTCATGGAACCCTGTCGCTTGATTGTCTGCGGCGCTTGCCGGAAGGCCAGGAGCGTTGAAATGCGCCGGAAAAGGCGGCCGGATGGAACGCGATTGTGCGCTGCGCGTCAACCGCAAACGGGCGTCTCCTTTGCTTCTGGAACAAGCCTCTTTCACACTTGACCCAAAAGAATTTATCGCATTCGATGGCTGCAGTGCGTGGGAGAGGAAGCGCGTGTCCGTTCGCCTTTTGGGTATTGAAGCTCCACTTCTGGAGTATGCTGCCCGAAGAGCCCGGTGTTCGGCATTCGCCTGCTTCCGCACTGGAAAGTGTCAGGGGATAAGCCCAAAAACAGAAAAAGGGTTCTGAATCATGAAGAAATTAGTCAAAGCGTTGCTCGGCTCTGCCGTGGTCGCAGTCATGGCCGCGCCGGCTTCTGCCGCTACGCTCGACGATGTAAAGGCGAAGGGCCATGTGCAGTGCGGTGTGAACACCGGTCTGATCGGCTTCAGCGCGCCCGATGATGATGGCAACTGGACCGGCCTCGATGTCGATTTCTGCCGTGCGCTGGCTGCGGCCATCTTCGACGATCCGGACGCCGTTCAGTTCTCGCCGCTCTCCGCAAAGGACCGTTTCACCGCGCTCCAGTCGGGTGAGGTGGACGTTCTTTCGCGCAACACGACCTGGACCATCAGCCGCGACACCGCGCTGGGTCTCAACTTTGCCGGCGTCACCTATTATGACGGTCAGGGTTTCATGGTGAACGCCAAGAACCTGCCCGACATCAAGTCCGCGCTGCAGCTTTCCGGCGCGACGGTCTGCGTGCAGGCCGGCACCACGACGGAGCTGAACCTCGCCGACTACTTCAAGGCCAACAACATGGAATACAATCCTGTTGTGTTCGAGAAGTTCGAGGAGGTGAATTCAGCCTATGACGCAGGGCGCTGCGACGTCTACACGACCGACCAGTCCGGCCTCTATGCCGTGCGCCTGAACCTCGCCAGCCCGGGCGATCACATCGTGCTTCCGGAGATCATCTCCAAGGAGCCGCTTGGCCCGGCAGTGCGCCATGGCGACGACCAGTGGCTCGACATCGTCAAATGGACCTATTACGCGCTCGTCAATGCTGAAGAACTGGGCGTGAACAAGGACAATCTTGAAGAGAAGATGCAGTCCGACAATCCAGAACTGCGTCGTCTTCTGGGCACTGAAGAAGGTGGCAAGCTCGGCACGGATCTCGGCCTGACGAACGACTTCGCTGTCCGGATCGTCAAGCATGTCGGCAACTATGGCGACATCTTCGAGCGCAATGTTGGTGCGGAAAGCCCGCTCAAGATTTCGCGCGGCATCAACGCCCTTTGGACGAAGGGTGGCCTCCAGTACGGCATGCCGATCCGCTGATCGCAGATCGGATTCCGTCAACATAATGCGTGAAAGGCGGTACGCACCGCCTTTCACCATTCCTGGTGAGGATAGCCATGGCCACCCAGCACTCAACTGCGGAGGGCGCGGCGCCTCGTGTGCCGCTGCTCTATGATCCGCGCGTTCGAGGAATTGCCTATCAAGTCCTGGTGTTCGTCGGCCTGTTTGCCCTGGTCTACTGGATCGTCGGCAACACGACAGCCAATCTTCAACGCGCCAACATCGCTTCCGGTTTCGATTTCCTCAAGGGACGCGCCGGCTTCGATATCGGCGACAGCCTGATCGAGTATTCATCCGATTCCACTTATGGCCGCGCGCTGTTCGTCGGCTTTCTCAACACGCTGCGTGTTGCGATTGTGGGCATCATTACAGCGACCGTGATCGGTTTCATCATCGGTATCGGACGTCTTTCGAATAACTGGCTGATCAACCGGATCTGCCTCGTCTATGTCGAGGTTTTCCGCAACATTCCGCCGCTTCTCGTCATCTTCTTCTGGTATTTTGGCGTTCTTTCGGTGCTGCCGCTGCCGCGTGAGAGCATCGACCTGCCGCTCGGATCCTACATCAACGCACGTGGTCTCTTCGTGCCTGCCTTCCAGTGGGGGCCGGGCGCATGGCTCGTTCTTGTGGCTTTTGCGGTGGCGCTTGTCTTCGTCTTCTTCGTGCGTCGCTGGGCACACAAGAAGCAGATGGCGACCGGCGAACAGTTTCCGGTGTTCTGGACGAGTGTCGGCCTGATCATCGGGCTTCCGGCACTGGCCTTTATCGTCACCGGTTTCCCGCTGAGCTTCGAGTTCCCCCAGCTTTCGACCTTCAATCTGCGTGGCGGCATGCAGATAAGGCCTGAGTTCCTGTCACTCTATCTGGCGCTGTCGTTCTACACCGCGGCTTTCATCGCGGAGATCGTGCGCGCCGGCGTGGTCGGCGTGAACCGGGGGCAAAGCGAGGCGTCGCATGCGCTGGGCCTGCGCTCCGGCCAGACAATGCGGCTGGTCATCATTCCGCAGGCGCTGAGGATCATCATCCCGCCGCTCACCAGCCAGTATCTCAACCTGACGAAGAACTCTTCGCTGGCGGTGGCCATCGGCTATCCGGATCTGGTTGCAACGGGCGGCACCACGCTCAACCAGACAGGTCAGGCCATCGAGGTCGTCGCGATCTGGCTGATTGTCTATCTCGGGCTCAGTCTGGGAACGGCAGGTCTGATGAACTGGTACAATGCGCGCATGGCGCTGGTGGAGCGGTAAGATGCAAGAACACGATCTTTCCTTCGTCCGCTCCGAAATGGTTGCGAACCAGCCACCCCCCGCCTCCAATCAGGGGGTGGGCTCGTGGCTGCGCAAGAACCTGTTCGCCAACGCCACGGACACGATTTTCACGATCATCGGCATCGCCCTGGTCGTGATGATCGTGCCACCGATCATCCAGTGGGCGTTCATCAACGCACAATGGACCGGCTCGGACCGTTCCGTCTGCGCCACGGTGGCGCAGGGCGGCGTCCAGCCGGATGGCTGGAAGGGGGCCTGCTGGGCGTTTGTCGACGCCAAGTTCAAGCAGTTCATGTTCGGCCGCTATCCGGTGGATGAACGCTGGCGCGTCTATCTGACGGGCGCGATCTTCATCTCGCTCCTGACGCCATTGCTGATCCCCAGCGTGCCGCGCAAGGGGCTGAATGCGCTGCTGCTTTTCGTGGCGTTCCCGATTGTGGGCTTCTTCCTGCTTTCGGGCGGCATCTTCGGGCTGACGCCCGTGCCGACGCCGCTGTGGGGCGGGCTTCTGGTGACGCTGGTGCTGGCCTATGTGGGCATCGCCGTTTCCTTCCCGCTCGGCATTCTGCTGGCGCTCGGGCGACGGTCGAAAATGCCGGTTGTGAAGCTTGTCTGCGTGGTCTTCATCGAGACCATTCGCGGCGTGCCGCTGATCACCATCCTGTTCATGGCGAGTGTCATGCTGCCGCTCTTCCTGCCGCCGGGCACCTCGTTCGACAAGCTGCTTCGCGCACTGGTCGGCGTGGCGCTGTTTGCTTCCGCCTATATGGCCGAGGTGATCCGCGGTGGCCTGCAGGCAATCCCGAAAGGGCAGTATGAAGGTGCGGATGCGCTGGGTCTCAGCTTCTGGAAGAAGATGAACCTCGTCGTTCTTCCACAGGCGATCAAGCTGGTCATTCCCGGCATCGTCAACACGTTCATCGGCCTGTTCAAGGATACGAGCCTGGTCTACATCATCGGCATGTTCGACCTTTTGGGGGCGGTGCGTCAGAACTTCTCGGATGCGAACTGGGCGTCGCCCCAGACGCCGATTACCGGTCTGGTATTTGCCGGTTTCGTGTTCTGGCTGTTCTGCTTCGGCATGTCGCGCTACTCTATCTTTATGGAACGCCGGCTCGATACCGGTCACAAACGCTAGAGAGCAATTCCGGGAAAAGCGGGAACCGGTTTCCCGTCCGGAATTGCGCAAGGACCAATAAATTGGAGCGTTTTCGCGATTCAATAAAAAGCGGAAACGCTCTGGGCCGAGAGCCAAGGGGAATTGAACAAAATGGCATCAGAAAACGCCGTTAAAGCAGACGAGCTCCATGCTGACCGGAGCAAGATGCAGATCTCCGATACCGACGTCGCAATCGATATTGTGGGCATGCACAAATGGTATGGCGATTTCCACGTTCTCAAGGACATCAATCTGCGCGTCATGCGCGGTGAGCGCATCGTCGTGTGCGGTCCTTCGGGTTCTGGCAAGTCGACCATGATCCGCTGCATCAACCGTCTGGAGGAGCATCAGAAGGGCAAGATCGTCGTGGACGGTATCGAGCTCACCAACGATCTGAAAAAGATCGATGAGGTGCGGCGCGAAGTCGGCATGGTGTTCCAGCACTTCAACCTGTTTCCGCATCTGACCATTCTGGAAAACTGCACGCTCGCCCCGATCTGGGTGCGCAAGACGCCCAAAAAAGAGGCCGAGGCGACCGCGATGCACTTTCTGGAGCGGGTCAAGATCCCGGAACAGGCGAACAAGTATCCGGGCCAGCTTTCGGGCGGCCAGCAGCAGCGCGTGGCGATTGCCCGCGCGCTGTGCATGAACCCGCGCATCATGCTGTTCGATGAGCCGACCTCAGCACTTGATCCCGAGATGATCAAGGAGGTGCTCGACACCATGGTCGATCTCGCCGAAGAAGGCATGACGATGATCTGCGTGACCCACGAAATGGGCTTTGCCCGTCAGGTGGCGAACCGCGTGATCTTCATGGATCAGGGGCAGATCGTCGAGCAGAACACCCCGGCGGAGTTCTTCGACAACCCGCAGCACGAGCGCACAAAACTGTTCCTGTCGCAGATCCTGCACTGACTGCAGGCGCTCCGGCGCAGACACCAAACGCCGCGTTTCCTCACGGGGGCGCGGCGTTTTGCATTTGGGGGATGAACCGGGAAGAGAGCGGCGGGCAGGGGCTGTCAGCCCGCCTCAGCTTTCAGAAGCCGCTTCTGCGTCGAAACCGTAGAGCCAGTCGAAATCCGCCATCAGCGCTTCCTGGCTGCGTGTCTTGAGCACGGCATCGCGCACAAGCGCCACGGGACCGCTGGCGTGCCAGGTGAAGCGGTTGAACGCGCCGCGTCGGGCGACGCGGCTCACACGCGGTTTGCGCTGCGCCTCATAGGCCGCAAGCGCCACAGAAGGCGCATCGCGGTGCTTCGCGACAAGATTGGCAAGCACGGTCGCATCTTCAATCGCCATCCCGGCGCCCTGCGCCGCAAAGGGCGGCACCGCATGGGCGGCATCACCGATCAACGCGAGACCTTCGGGCTTTGTCCAGGCGTCGGCCGGGTCCACCTGATGGATGGGCCAGACGGTCCAGGAGGCATGTCTGCTGGCGGCCAGCCGGGCAAGGGCGGGATTGGCGCTGGCGAGCGTCTTTTTCAGCGGCGCGTCGTCAGCATCCTGCGCCCAGGCGTTGAGCGGCACTTCGCCCGGCACAATCGCAACCAGATTGATCGCCTTGCCACCACTGATCGGATAGGCGACCAGATGGAATTTGGGGTGCATGAAGGCCGTCACCCGGTCGGGCTGGATCGCACCGTCGCCGGCAGCCAGCGCCTCTTCGACGGGGACTGTCGCGCGCCAGGCGACGTAACCGGTAAAGCGGCTGCGCACGGCGGTGCGGGCGAGGCGACGCAGATGCGACCAGACCCCGTCTGCCGCGATCAGGAGGGGCGTGTGCACCTCTTCGCTTTCGCCGTCCCGCAGGATCTGAAGGCGTGGACGACCGGCGTGGAAATCGGCTTTCTCGGCCAGCGCGCTGGTGACGATCTCGATCAGCGGTTGCTGGCGCGCACGGTTCAGAAGGGCTGCCTGCAGATCGGCGCGGTGCACCACAAGATAAGGTGCGCCCCAGCGGGCCTGTGCGGCCGCACCGAGCGGAACATGGGTGAGGGGGGCGAGTGTCGCAGCCTTCTTGAGAACGACGGCCTGCGGCTCCACGGCCGAAGCGCGCAGTTCCTCAAGCACGCCCAGCCTGTCGAGCAGGCGGGTTGCGTTGGGCGAAAGCTGAAGGCCGGCCCCCACTTCGTGGAGTTCCGGCGCACGCTCATAGATGCGCGAGGCAAGACCATGCCGCGCCAGGGCAAGTGCTGCCGTCAGCCCGGCAACGCCTGCGCCGACGATGATTGCTGCTGGTTCGTCCGTCATCGGCCTGCGGGCCGATCAGGCCGCTTCGTCGTAAATGCAGCCCTCGGGCTTCGTGTCCGTCGCCTTCAGCGCCGGATTGTAGCGGTAAAGCGTCGAGCAATAGGGGCAGACCCGCTCGTTCTCATCGCCCATGTCGATGAACACATGCGGATGATCGAAGGGCGGATTCGCACCGACGCACATGAATTCCTTCACGCCGATTTCGATTGCCTGGTGTCCGTTGGTGTTCTGGAAATGGGGAATGGCTGATCCGGCCATCATCTTCTCCCGCTTGGAATGCGTTGGAAAGTCGCTTGCGTTTGTAGCATAAACTGCGTCTTTGCAAGCCTCTGATATGAAACTGTCATAAAACCATGTCACGAGGTACACTGGGCCACCAGTAGACAACGGCCCGTGCTGTGGAAATCAAGGGGCGCAGGCAGGATCATGAACCAGTTGAAGCCGGTCACGAAAGAATTCTCCGTTGATGGCGGACCGACTGGGCAGATCGCCGCCGTGGGGCCGGACCGTTTCGTCAATCGCGAATTCTCCTGGCTACAGTTCAATCGCCGTGTTCTCGGCGAGGCGCAGAACGAAAACCATCCGCTGCTTGAGCGGCTGCGTTTCCTGTCGATCTCGGCCGACAATCTCGATGAGTTCTTCATGGTGCGCGTCGCCGGTCTTGCCGGTCAGGTGCGTGAGCACATCGCCACGCGCAGCGCCGATGGCCGCACGCCGGAAGAGCAGCTTGAGCATGTGCTGCGTGAGGTGGCCGGGCTGCAGAACGACCAGCACGCAAGCCTGAATGCACTGCTTGACCTTCTGCGCAAGGAAGGGATTGAGCTGGTGCGCGGCGATGCGCTGAACCCAGTCGACATGCAATGGCTGGAAGATCACTTCATGGAAGCGATTTTCCCGGTTCTGACACCGCTTTCCATCGACCCGGCGCACCCGTTCCCGTTCATTCCGAATCTCGGCTTCTCCATCGCGCTCGAACTGCAGCATGAGGGTGAGCTGGAGCCGATGACGGCGCTTCTGCGCCTGCCGGTGGCGCTCAAGCGCTTCATCCAGCTTCCGGTGCACAATGGAACGGTGCGGTTCATCACGCTGGAAGATGTCGTCAACCTGTTCATCGGCAAGCTGTTCCCGCGTTACAAGGTCATCGGTTCGGGCACGTTCCGCCTCATTCGCGACAGCGATATCGAGGTGGAGGAAGAGGCCGAGGATCTGGTGCGCCTCTTCGAATCGGCGCTCAAGCGCCGCCGCCGCGGCTCGGTGATCCGCATTGAGTTCGATGACGAAATGCCCGAAGGCCTGCGCGACTTCGTCGCCAGCGAGCTGGGCGTTGCCGAAAACCGCATCACGGTTCTGGAGCGGCCGCTGGCGATCAACCAGATTTCCGAGATCGTGAAAGTGCCGCGCGAAGACCTGCTCTTCTCGCCTTACAATCCGCGTTTCCCGGAGCGCATTCGCGAGCATAATGGCGACTGTTTCGCCGCCATCCGCGAGAAGGACCTTATCGTCCACCACCCGTATGAATCCTTCGATGTCGTGGTGCAGTTCCTGCGTCAGGCGTCGCTGGACCCGGAAGTGGTGGCCATCAAGCAGACGCTTTACCGCACCTCCAATGACAGCCCCATCGTGCGGGCGCTCATCGAGGCATCGGAGGCCGGCAAGTCGGTCACGGCGCTGGTGGAGCTGAAAGCCCGCTTCGACGAGGAAGCAAACATCCGCTGGGCGCGCGATCTGGAGCGCGCCGGCGTGCAGGTTGTGTTCGGCTTCCTCGAACTCAAGACCCACGCCAAGATGTCGCTCGTGGTGCGCCGCGAGGAAGGCAAGCTGCGCAATTACTGCCATCTGGGCACCGGCAACTACCACCCGATCACCGCGCGCATCTATACGGATCTGTCCTATTTCACGGATGATCCGGAAATCGCGCGCGACGTGGCGCAGGTGTTCAATTTTATCACCGGCTACGCCGAGCCCGATGGCGAAATGCGCATTGCCGTGTCGCCATTCTCGCTGCGCAACCGATTACTGGACCACATTCAGGCAGAGATCGAGCATGCCCGGTCGGGCCGTCCGGCGCAGATCTGGATGAAGATGAACTCGCTGGTTGATCCGCTGGTGATCGATGCGCTCTATGAAGCAGGGCAGGCGGGTGTTGAGGTGGATCTCGTGGTGCGCGGCATTTGCTGCCTGCGCCCGCAGGTGCCGGGGCTGTCCGAGCGCATTCGCGTGAAATCCATTGTCGGCCGCTTTCTGGAGCACAGCCGGATCTACTGTTTCGGCAATGGCCACGGCCTGCCGTCGGACGAGGCGATCGTCTACATCTCGTCCGCCGACATCATGCCGCGCAATCTGGATCGGCGGGTAGAAACCATGGTGCCGATCACCAACCCCACCGTGCATGAGCAGGTCATCGGGCAAATTATGCTCGGAAACATCATGGACAATCAGCAAAGCTTTGAAGTATTGCCGGATGGAACTTCGCGGCGCATTATGCCCGACGAGGGAGAAGAACCGTTCAACGCTCAGGAATATTTCATGACGAATCCGAGCCTATCCGGTCGCGGCAATGCCTTGAAGTCCCATGCGCCGAAGCGGATCACCGCTTTCAGAAAGCGCAGGAAAGCGGACGTCGGGCCCGGTTCACCAACGGACTGACGAGCGCTTACTCTTGGGCATAGCTAATTCTCAGGGCCGGCTTCAGGACCGGCGTCCCGTTTCGGTCATCGATATCGGGTCAAACTCGATTCGCCTCGTGATCTATGAGGGAATCGCGCGCTCTCCGAGTGTGTTGTTCAACGAAAAAATGCTTGCCGGCCTCGGCAAGAGCATCGTCACGACCGGGGAACTGGATCCCGAAGGCGTGACAAGGGCTGTTGGCGAATTCCGCCGCTTTCGCGCGCTGTCCGAGCAGGCCGGCGCGCAGTCTCTCCATGTGCTCGCCACCGCGGCTGCGCGTGAGGCGAAGAACGGTCCGGACTTCATTCATCGGGCCGAAGAAATCCTGGGCACGGACATTCGCGTGCTCACGGGCCGCGAAGAGGCGAAATACTCCGCCTACGGCATCATGTCTGGCTTCCACAAGCCAAGCGGCATTGTCGGCGATCTGGGTGGCGGCAGTCTCGAACTGGTGGATGTCGAGGGCTATGACCTGGAAGACGGCATCACATTGCCGCTGGGCGGCCTCCGGCTCAAGGAGATGTCCGACAACTCCGTCGCCAAAGCGGCGCGCATCGCCCGCGATGAACTGGCCCGCGCCCCGTGGATGAAAGACGGGGCCGGGCGACCCTTCTACTGCGTGGGCGGCACCTGGCGAAATCTCGCCCGCCTGCACATGCTGGAGACCGGCTATCCGCTCGAGGTGATGCACCACTACGAGATGGACATCGAGCAGTCGGTCGATTTCCTCAAACGCGTTGCCGGCGGTGTGGACCGTTTTGCCGGCATCAGCCACATCTCCAAAAACCGCCGCGCGCTTCTGCCTTATGGCGCAACGGTGTTGCAGGAGATCATCCGGTCCTCAGAGCCTTCCAAAATCGTTTTCTCCGCGCTCGGCGTGCGCGAGGGGTATCTCTATTCGCTGCTCGAAAAGGAAGACCGCAAGCGCGATCCGCTGCTTTCGGCGGCCGAGGAGCTGGCGGTGCTGCGCTCGCGCTCGGTCACCCATGCACGGGAACTGGCGGAGTGGAGCGGACCGGCGATGAAGGCGCTCGGCATCGAAGAGACCGAGGAAGAGGCGCGCTACCGCAGGGCGGCCTGTCTTCTGGCCGATATTGGCTGGCGCGCGCATCCCGAATATCGCGGCACCCAGTCTCTGAACATCATCGCGCACGGCTCCTTCATCGGCATCGATCATCCGGGCCGGGCCTTCATCGCGCTCGCCAATCTGTTCCGTCATGAGGGGCTGTTCGATGATGCGCTGTCACCGCGTATGCGCCAGCTTGCAACGCCGCTTTATGTGGAGCGTGCGCGCATTCTGGGCGGCCTGCTGCGGGTGGTCTATCTGCTTACGGCCTCGATGCCGGGCATCATGCCCAAGCTGAAATGGGAAAAGCGCGATGATGGAACGACCGTGCTTCTCATCCCGCATTCGCACAGGGCCCTGATGGGCGAACGCCCGGTCGGCCGCATGGCGCATCTGGCCAAGGTGACGGGCCTCAAGCTCGCGCTGGAAGTGGCCGAAAGCTAGAGTTTTTGCAGTCAGACGGTTTTGCCTGAAACCTGCATAAATCCGGAAAATCAAAAAGATAGAGCGGAGAGCTGAATCAACTCTCCGCTCTCAATATTGCTTGAAACAGTTCGTTCGTTGGCGCGCCGGGCTTATTCAGCCGGTTCGCGCTGAGCGCCCGCCACAGGCTCGAAGATCTCGATCTTGCGCCTGTTGAAGCGCAGGGCGAGTTCGCCGCGCACCAGTTTCAGTGCTTCATCGCCGAACACTTCGCGCCGCCAGCCGGACATGGCCGGAACGTCGGCATCCTCGCCATCGGCCGCAATGCGGTCGATATCGTCGCTGGAGGCCAGCATCTTGGCGGCAACGCCTTGACGGTCGGCGACAAGCTTCAGGAAGACTTTCAGGAGCTCTGCTGCGGCTGCGGCCCCTTCCGGGGCCTGTGGCGGGCGCGGCAGGCGGGGAAGGTCTTCCTTCGGCAGCGCCATGGCCTTGGCGACCGCGCCCAGAAGACCGGCGGCAGCGCCCGAGCGCTCCCAGCCTCTGGGGATCGTGCGAAGCCGGCCGAGCGCTTCCGCATCACGCGGCTGCTGCTGTGCCACTTCGTAGAGCGCATCGTCCTTCACGACACGGCCGCGCGGCACATTGCGTTCGCGCGCTTCGCGTTCGCGCCAGGCCGCAACGTGCTGGAGAATGGCCAGCTCGATGGGTTTCTTGACGCGCAGCTTCAGGCGACGCCAGGCGTCGTCCGGATGCGGATCATAGGTCTCGCGGGCGGTCAATACGGCCATCTCCTCATTGAGCCAGTGGGCGCGGCCCTCGCGCTCCAGCTGCCCCTTGAGGTGCTGATAGACATCAATCAGATGCGTGACGTCGGCCAGCGCATAGCTGAGCTGCTTGTCGGAGAGGGGGCGTCTACGCCAGTCGGTGAAGCGCGACGACTTGTCGATGCGCGCACCGGTGATCTTGGCGACGAGCTGATCGTAGGAAACGCTGTCGCCGAAACCGCAGACGGATGCCGCCACCTGCGTGTCGAACAGCGGGTGCGGGATCAGCTTGCCCAGATGGTAGACGATCTCCACATCCTGACGCGCGGCGTGGAACACCTTGACGATGTTCTCGTCGGCCATCAACTCGAAGAAGGGTTTCAGATCCAGCCCGTCGGCAAGCGGATCCACCAGCGCCGTGACACCGGGTGCGGCCATCTGGATCAGGCAAAGCTCTGGCCAGAAAGTCGATTCGCGAATGAATTCGGTGTCGACGGTGACGAAATCGGACTGCTTGAGCGCGGTGATCGCGGCTTCGAGGTCTTTTTGCGTAGTAATCAGCTGCATTCTGCTTCTTTAGGTCATGCGGAGGAAAAAGGAAAGAAAACGCTGTGCAACACGGCTTATCCGTCGTTCGCAGGGCGGGAGTTCCGGCTGCGCCGGGCCATGCGCATGAACACGGGCGAGGTGCGCAGGAGCGCTGCAAAGCGCGGGCGATGCGCCCTCGGCACGGCCGGGCGGGCGCGCATCCGGTAGATCGTAACGGCGATGAGAACCGCATAGATGAGGGCGGTATAGGCAAACAATGCATGCGGGCCGAAACGCTGCATGAGAAGCGAGGCGAGCAGCGGGCCTGCCATGGCGCCGACCGAATAGAAGAAGAGCAGTCCGGCCGCCAGCTGCACGAACTGGTCCTTCTTGGCGTGATCGTTGGCATGGGCCGCGGACAGCGAATAGAGCGACATGGCGAACGCGCCGAACAGGAAGACGAGCAGCATGTTCGCCGTGCGGTCATCGCCCGCAAACCAGACGATGATGAGCGCGGAGATCAGCGCGCCAATGGTGGTGCCCAGCAGGATCTGCCGCCGGTCGCGCCGGTCTGAGAGCGCGCCCAGCGGATATTGCATCACCGCGCCGCCGATGATGCCCGCGCTCATGAAAGTGGCGATCTCCGACACGCTCAGGCCAATGGACTGGCCGTAGATCGGGCCGACGATGCGGAAGGCGCTGTTGGTGAGACCGACGGAAAGGCAGCCAAAGGCGGCAAGGGGCGAGATGCGCCAGACGGCCGGCAGGTTCAGGCTGAACTCGGCTGGGGGCTTGGGGTTGGAGCGGTCGGCCATGGAGACCGGCACCAGCGAAAGGGTGATCATCATGGCCATCACCGCGAAGACCGTGAACCCCTCGATGCCGAGCGCGGGAAGCATGTATTGCGAGCCGGTCACAGCACCGATGTCGATGATGCGATAGACGGCCAGAAGGCGGGCGCGGTTGCTGTTGCTCGCAGCCGAGTTGAGCCAGCTCTCGATGGTGGTGAAAAGGCTCGAAAAGCAGATCCCCGAGAGAAAGCGTATGGCGATCCACGCGATGGGATCGACGAACAGAATGAGAAGCAGGGAGCCTGCCGCTCCCATCGCCGCGAGCGCCGCAAAGGCGCGGATATGGCCGACGGCCCGCAACAGGCGCGGCACGCACAGGCAGCCAATCAGGAAACCGGCGAAATAGGCGCTGCCCATAAGGCCGATCAGCGTTTCGGAAAAGCCTTCTTCCGCTCCGCGCAGCGCGATCAAAGTGCCCTGAAGCCCGTTGCCCGCCAGCAGGATGCCTGCAGCGATGAGAAGCGGGATCAGCGGGCGAAGGCTGGACATGGCGGAAGGCCCGGTATTGGCGGCGCGGCCGGTCGCGCCCTTCATGATCGAGCTATAGGCCGGGCTGTACCAATTCTCTTGAGCCAGGCGGGTGGGCCGATCATCCCAGCCGCCTCATTCGCGTCAAACGTCGCCGTGCGTCGTCGGGCGTCAGTCGTCGTCGGCGTCTGCCAGCATGCCGTCCACCAGATGGATGCGCCGGTCCATGCGCGCCGCCATGTCCAGATCGTGTGTCACAGCCACGACCGTCTTGCCGCGCTCGGAAACGAGGTCGCGCAGGGTCTGGAACACCTGTTCGGAGCTTTTCGAATCGAGGCTGCCTGTCGGTTCGTCGGCGAAAACCATGGGCGGGTCATTGGCGAGCGCCCGGGCGACGGCGACACGCTGCCGCTGGCCGCCGGAGAGCTGGTAGGGTTTCTTGTCGCAATGATCGGCGAGGCCGAGCATGGCAAGCAGATCGCCGGCGCGGTCGCGCATCTGCCGCCGCGAGAGCCTGCCGAGCTTGCGCATCGGGATCTCGACATTCTGACGGGCGGTGAACTCGGGCAGAAGGAAGTGGAACTGGAAGACGAAACCGAGCATCTCCAGCCGTGTACGGGCAAGCTCGGCATCGTTCATGGGACCGGTGTCGCGGCCCTCGATGGTGAGCGTGCCGCTGGTTGGCCGGTCGAGCAGGCCAAGCAGATAGAGAAGCGAGGATTTGCCGGAGCCGGAGGGACCGGTAATGGCCACGAATTCGCGCTCGGCAACGGTTAGCGAGACATCCCTGACCAGTGTGACCGGGATGGTTTCCGGCAGGATGCGGGTCAGATTGCGGGCTTCCAGAAGCGCGGTCATGAGGCCCCCCGAATGATGTCGACCGGATGAAGCCTTGCCGCCTTGCGCGCTGGCAGATAGCCGGCAATCGCAGCCGAGCCCAGCGCGAAGGCCGAGGCGATGGCATAGTGCAGGGCGCTCCAGGCTATCGGCAGTTCGGTCATCTCCTGGCCGCCGGCATCGAGTTCGAAACGGATTGAGGAGAGGGCGTAGGTGAGGGCAAAGCCCAGAACCCAGCCCAGAATGGAGCCGGCAGCGCCAATGGCGATGCCCTCGATCACGAACATGCGCTGCATGTCGCTGCGGCTGAAGCCGAGGGATTTCATGATGGCGATGTCGCGCGCCTTCTCATGGGTGATGGTGGAGACGATGTTGAAGATGCCGAAACCGGCCACCAGCAGGATTGCCGCCACCACCGCATACATGATGACATTGCGCACCACGAAAGCCTCCATGATGGCCTCGTTCGCCTCCTGCCAGGAAACGGCCTTGTAGCCGAGTTCCGCCTCAATGCGCTGGGCGGCTGTCGTTGCGGCGTAGGGATCGCGCAGTTTGATGCGAATGTCGTTGATGGCGTTGGTCCGCTCGGAAAGGATCTGCGCATTCTTCAGGAGGAGATAGGCCTCGCCCTCGTCGCGGGCCGTGGTGCCGGTGTGAAACAGGCCGGTGATGCGGAAATTGCGCGTCAGGCCCGAAGACGAAACCGCCGTGACCGTGTCGCCGAGATCCGCCCCCAGCTTTTCGGCCATGCGGTCGCCCATGACGATGTTGTTGCCGCCTTCGGACAGGGTGGCGAAGCTGCCACGGGTGAAATCCTCGACAATGGGCGAGATGGTGCGTTCCGTTTCCGGTTCGACCCCGACAAGGGCGGCACCCGCCTCGCGGCCCTGATAGCGCACCACGCCCTGTGTTCTGAGGCTCTGCGCGATATTGCCGGGCACCCAGCCTTCCAGCCAGGCCAGCGCCGCAGTGGGGTTGATGATGCCGCGCCGGTCGTCGGGTGGACGCAGGCCGGATATCGCGGCCGCATCGAACGCATCTTCGGCCGGCTGGCGGCGGGCGGTGCGGCGCTCGTCGGTGATCTGCACATGCGGCATGGTGTCGATGAGCTGTTCGACGAAATCGTCCTGGCCACCCTGCATGAGCGCCGCCATGGCGATGGAAAAACCGACACCGACCGCCACGCCGATCACCGCCACGAGCGTCTGTCGCCCGCGACCGACGATGTGGGTCATCGCGATGTCGAGGATGAGGCGCATGTTATTCGGCCTCTATGGCGACGGGCGTTCCGTCTTCCAGCGTATCGGGGTAGGGGGTGATGATCTGCGCCCCGGCATCGAGGCCGGAGAGGATCTCGATCCGCTCGGTCCCGCGAATGCCGGTCTCGACCGTCACCCGCTTCGCTGCGTCATTCTCGACGATGAAAAGGTCATTGCCATGGAGCGTCAGCGCCGGCACGAGAAGCGTGTCCTTCACCACGCGGGTGATGATGTTGGCGTCGACGGACATGCCGATCATGAGCGGCGTGTCGTCCGGCAGGGCGAGGCGCACGCGATAGGTGCGGGTAACGGGATCGCCCTTGGGGGTAATGCTGTCGACTATCGCTTCCAGTTCGCGGCCCGGAAAGGCGTCCGAGCGGATCAGCACGTCCTGATCGGGCTCGATGCTCGGAATATCCTCCTCATTGACCTCGGCCACCACAATGCGCGGCGTGAGCCGTCCGACCCAGAACAGGACATGGCCGGGCTCGGCAATCTCGCCGATTTCCACGTCCTGACGCAGAACCATGCCGTTGCTTGGTGCGCGCAGCGTGTAGTCCTCAAGACGCGCGGTCTGGCCGGCGATCAGCGCTTCCACCTGACTTACTTCTGCGCTGGCGCGTTCCAGCGCCGTCACGCTGGTGACATTGCGTTCCACAAGCAGGGTCAGCCGGTCGCGCTCATCCACCGCCAGCTTGTAGCGGGCCTTCAGTTCGGTGAGGATGGCTTCGGCCTCGGTGGCGTCGAGCCGCGCCAGAATGTAGCCGGTCTCAACGCGCTCGCCCTCGCAATTGCAGACTTCGACGATGCGTTCGCGCACCAGCGAGGTTACCTTGGCCCAGTTGCGCGGCTCCACCACCCCGGAAGCGAACACGATGTCGGCGGCGCTGCCCCTTTCAGCACCGGTCACTGCGACAGGGGCGGGCTGGTTGTGATACCAGAAAGCCGCACCGGCAGCCGCGGCAAGCAGAATGGCTGCTAGAAAGAGGCGGAGGAATGTCACGTCGTTCTCCCTGACAGCCGCAGGAGGCGGCAAAATAAATACGATGCATATCTGTATCGAAATTATTTCGGTCGTACAATTGCCTTTCTCATGCTGAGAGAGGCTTCGCTTTGATCTGACGCAACGATGGAGAAGAACCCTGTCCGGCGACACGCAAAATTCGCAGGGTAAGGCACGCGGCCCGGGACGCCCCCGCGATCCGCAGACCGACGCGGCCATACTCGATGCCGCGCTCGGGCTTTTCGTGGCCAACGGGCTCGATGGCGCGAGTTTTGAGAAGATCGCGCGCGAGGCCGGTGTAACCCGCGCCACCATCTATCGGCGCTGGTCGACGCGCGAAACGCTGATTGCCGATGCGCTGGGGCGGCTGAAGGAAAATGCCGAGCAGGATTTTGGCGAATGGCGGGCGCTGCCACTCGAGACGCTGGTCGGCATGATGATCGATCACGGGCCGAAGGGGTGGGTGGAGCACGATGCGCGTCGGCTTCTCGCCCGCATCATCGGTTCCGTGCCGGATGCGCCCGACCTGCTCGGCGTCTTCTGGGAGGTTTATCTCGCGCCACGCCGCGCCGCCTTCAATGTGATCGTGGAGCGCGCACGTGCCGAAGGCGCGCTGCCGGCCGACACGGATGTGGACATGTTTCAGGACATGTTCAGCGGCGCACTGATGTATGAGCTTCTCTTGAAGCCCGGGGCGAAGACGGAGGAGGGGCTGCGAAGCTACTTCATCCGCCTTCTCAATGAACTCGGCCTGGGCGATGCGGTCGCCCGCCATCTGGCGAACGCACAAAGTGCTTAAAGCGCACCCTCATTCACCATCGACATGACCTCGGAGACGATGCCGCGCGACACCAGACAGTGCCATGGCGCGCGATTGGGGCCGACGCCGACCATGACCAGCGTGTTCGCTTCGGAGAATTCCGAGCTCAGCACCGTCACCGTGTTGTTGGTCTGTTGAGCCACGGCGGCGAGGCAGGCCTGCTCGTCCTGCGGGCTGCCGGTGCGCATGGCCGCAGCCGTGCTGCCCGACATTGATGTGCTTTCGGATTGTGTCGTCTGGTTGCATCCGGCGAGCCCGGCAGCCAGTGCTGCGAGCGCGGCTACTCTGTAGAGTGCATGCATTGTCCCGGTCCCTTCATCGCTTGTTGTTGAAGTCTCTCCTCAAGGACACGGGGGCAAGTGTCGCATGGGGGCAGGGGACCGGCAATTCCTGCATTCGTAGGATGCTGGCTCCGGCGGGGAAGCGGAATGGCGCGGGCGGCAGAGGTTTTACGGGCGGGTTTTTGGCCGGCGCAGTGCCCGCGCGGGCGCGACACCTTGACAAATCGCACCTCCCATGCGCTTTTCCCGCCGACCTTCTGGCCCTTTTTCCACGGGGCCTGAGCAAGAATTCCAAGACACGGATGATATGACCATGCATCGCTACCGCAGCCATTCCTGCGCCCAACTGAGAAAATCCGATGTCGGCGCCAATGTGCGCCTGTCCGGCTGGGTCCATCGTGTGCGCGACCATGGCGGCCTGCTGTTCATCGACCTGCGCGACCATTACGGCATCACCCAGATCGTCGCCGATCCCGATTCTCCGTCTTTCCAGGTGGCCGAGACCGTGCGTGGCGAGTGGGTCATTCGCGTCGATGGCGAGGTAAAGGCCCGCACGGACGAGACCATCAACGCGAATCTGCCCACCGGTGAAGTCGAAATCTTCGCCCGTGAGATCGAGATTCTGTCTTCGGCCAAGGAACTGCCGCTGCCGGTGTTCGGCGAGCCGGACTATCCGGAAGATATCCGCCTCAAATACCGCTTCCTCGACCTGCGTCGCGAAACGCTGCACAGGAACATCGTGCAGCGCACGAAGATTATCGCCGAGATGCGTCGCGCCATGGGCGAGGTCGGCTTCACCGAATATTCGACGCCAATCCTGACGGCATCCTCGCCGGAAGGCGCGCGCGACTTCCTCGTGCCGTCGCGTCTGCATGAGGGCCAGTTCTACGCGCTGCCGCAGGCGCCGCAGCAGTACAAGCAGCTCATCATGATGTCGGGCTTCGACCGCTACTTCCAGATCGCGCCGTGCTTCCGCGATGAGGACCCGCGCGCCGACCGTCTGCCGGGCGAGTTCTACCAGCTCGACCTGGAAATGAGCTTCGTCGAGCAGGAAGATGTGTTCCAGACGATGGAGCCCGTCATGCGCGGCATCTTCGAGACGTTTGCCAATGGCAAGCCGGTCACGGATGTCTTCCCGCGCATTCCCTACGACGAGGCCATGCGCAAATATGGTTCCGACAAGCCGGACCTGCGCAACCCCATCGAGATGGAAGACGTTTCCGAGCATTTCCGCGGATCGGGCTTCAAGGTGTTCGCCAACATTCTGGCCAATGACGAAAAGGCCGAAGTTTGGGCCATTCCGGCCAAGACCGGCGGCAGCCGCGCTTTCTGCGACCGCATGAACTCCTGGGCGCAGGGCGAGGGCCAGCCGGGTCTGGGCTACATCTTCTGGCGCAAGGAAGGCGAGGGCCTTGAAGGCGCTGGTCCGATTGCCAAGAACATCGGCCCGGAGCGCACCGAGGCGATCCGCACCCAGCTTGGTCTGGAAGACGGTGACGCCTGCTTCTTCGCCGCTGGCGATCCGCGCAAGTTCGCCGGCTTTGCCGGCGCAGCCCGCACGCGCGCCGGTGAGGAACTTGATCTGGTCGACCGCGAACGTTTCGCCCTTGCATGGATCGTGGATTTCCCCTTCTACGAATGGAACGAAGACGAGGACAAGCTCGATTTCGGCCACAACCCCTTCACCATGCCGCAGGGCGGCCTTGAAGGGCTGGAAGGCGATGACCCGCTGTCGCTCAAGGCCTGGCAGTACGACCTCGTCTGCAACGGCTTCGAGATCGCATCGGGCGGCATCCGCAACCATCTGCCGGAAGTCATGGTCAAGGCGTTCGAGAAGGTCGGTTTCGATCAGCAGGAAGTGGAGGAGCGCTTTGGCGGTCTCTACCGCGCGTTCCAGTATGGCGCACCGCCCCATGGCGGCATGGCCGCCGGCATCGACCGCATCGTGATGCTGCTTCTTGGCGCGAAGAACCTGCGTGAGATCACCATGTTTCCGATGAACCAGCAGGCGCAGGATCTCCTGATGGGCGCGCCTTCCGAGGCAACGCCGGCGCAGCTGCGCGAGCTGAACCTGCGTCTCGCTCCGGTCAAGAAGGACTGACCCGCAGGGCGCAAAGCCGCGCCATCCAGACATTTTGAGAACGGCCTCGCCTGAACGGGCGGGGCCGTTTTCGTTTCCGCCCTGCTTCGGCTGAAGGGGAAAAAAAAACCAGGCAGCTTGCGCTGCCTGGCCCGTTAGAGCGCCGATGCGCTTGGCGATGAGACGCCTTTTACTGGTTTGCCAGAACCTGCAGGCCAACCTGCTTGGCGAGTGCTTCCGGTGAGCCCATGGCGGTGCCCATCAGAACGGCGAACGGCATCGGCTCTTCCGGCGCGATGCTGATCGTGAGGTTGCGCGGGTCATCAAGATAGGTGGTGACCGCTTTCGCGAGGCTCTGGGTCAGGTCCGGGCCGAGATACTGGCCGGCCATGAGCGGCACTATGGCCTTTGCCTGATTGGCCACGTCCTCCGGCTTGACACCCTGCTGCGCGGCCACATAGGCGATCAGCTTGCCGGTCAGCGATGCATCGGAAAAGCGGATGGACGCGCCATGCAGGTTGAGCTGCTGCATGAGGCCGAGCATTGCGAGGCCCTGTGCCTGCTGCTGCTCTTCCGTGCCGTTCTCCATCTTCTCCTGCATTTCCTGCAGTGTGCGCAGGAATTCCGGCGTGTAGCCGCTGATGTCGGCGGTGATGGCCAGTGTGCCGGCATTGTCGAGCTTCAGGTCGTAGCGGCTGACCTGCATGCGGCCGTCGTCCAGCGTCCAGCTGCCAGCCATGTCGACGCGGCCGGAAAGCTGTTCGTAGCCATATTCCTTGAGCTGCTCGTGGGCTTCCCTGCTGTCGGTGAGTTTCGACAGATCAAGCGAGAAGCTTTCTGCCGAGCCCTCGAACGACATTTTGTTGGCGCCGTCGCCGAGATCCGTGTCGGCCACCAGATTGCCGAGCGTGAAGATCGGTTCATCGCCATTCTTGCCCACGCGGGCGCTTTCCAGCGCGAAGCGGCGATACTGCATCAGGCCGCCATAGGGAGCGTCTTCCGCTTCCTTGGGCAGAATCAGCCCCTCGATGGACACGCCCTTCAGAGCGATGTCGAAATCATCCTCGGACTGCTGGAAATTATCAACGGCGACGCGGCCGATCTCATAGACGCTGTCGGTTTCGCTGACGTCTTCAAGAACCAGATCGCCAAGGTTCGCCTTTTTGTCGACGTCGGCGACACCGAACGACGCGCCCTCAAGCACAATCGAATCGCCGTCCTTGCGTGCGGCGGTCCATTCCGCCTCGACGCCCTGATCGCCGAGCAGCGTCTTGTAGCGCGCGGCAACCTCATCCGCTTCCCAGGCCTGGGCGGACTGCAGCGCCGTGGCCGAAAGCAGGGCGGCGAGCGAGAGGGTCTTCAGCTTGGTTGCATGGCTGAGCATGGGCAATTTCCTTAAAGTAACGTAAGATAACGGTTATCTGCTGGCATGGAGGCCGAGAATTACGGTCGGAGGATGGCCTTTGGGTAAACCTGTGTCAATTTTCACAGGCCAGTATTGCGTGTTATCCATGACGCTATGGTTGCTGAACCCTTGGAAAACGGGAGAGACGTCGGGAATGCGGGCATTCGGGCATTTTGGGGCGAGCGCCTTTCTTTTGATTCTCTTCTCGTTCGCAGCGCAGGCGGTGGAGCTGCATGAAGGCATCACCTACCGCAGTGGTCTGAAACTCGACATTCACGCACCCGACACACCCGGCCGGACCTCCCAGGCCGGCGTGGTGCGCATGAACCTGTTCTCCTTCGGCAGCCCCAAGGTTCCCGTGGTGATCTACGCCCATGGCGGCGGCTGGGTGAAGGGATCGCGCAAGAAGGTCTATTCGCTTCCCGAATGGCTCACCCAGCGCGGCTACATGCTGGTCGCCATCGATTATCGAAAAGTGCCGCAGACCACCATTGACGGACAGGTCAACGATCTGTCGGCGGCCATCTCCTGGGTGCGCTCCAACATCTCACGCTATGGCGGCGATCCATCGCGCATCGTGCTCATGGGCCATTCGGCCGGCGCGCATCTGGTGGCGATGGCGGCGGCGCGCAATGTCGCCGGCGATGTGCGCGGTGTGATTCCCAACGACGTGCAGGCCTATGACATGGTGGCCTATGCCGGCATGCGCGGTTCGCTCGGCTATCCCTATATCAATGCCTTCGGCTCGGACCCGAATGACTGGGTGCGCTGGTCTCCGGTCACCTATGCGCGCCGCGGCTCGGGCTTTCCACCGCATCTCTTCCTTCACTCGGGTTCCAATGGTGAAAGACGCAGGGCGCTGACCAATGGGTACGCCAATCTGCTCAAGGCGCGCGGGGCGCGGGCGGCGGTTTTCGACGGCGGGCGTTACACGCACGGGTCGATTGCGCGCAAGCTTGGCGGTCAGGGCGATCCGGCGACGGTGACGATCGAACGCTTTCTGGCACAGGTCACGCGCTGACATACACGTGAAGCAGGTCGCCGTGCATGCATAAGGAAGACCTGCACCTTTAGTGGAGCACCGGAACAGACCGAAAACCGGTTTCCACTTTTCTGTCCTGTGGTCTAGCCACAGCCCTTTTGCCATAAAGGCTTGCCGCGAATCACCCGCTGGTCTAACCGGAAACCATGGGAAAAGATATGCTTCCGCCCGGTGGCGACGGTGGTGATGCCGTAGAGCCGGTCGATCTGAAAAAAGCGCTCGAAGAGCGCTACCTCGCCTATGCGCTGTCGACGATCATGCATCGTGCGCTGCCGGATGTGCGCGACGGGCTGAAGCCCGTGCATAGGCGCATCGTCCACACCATGCGTCTTCTGCGCCTCAGTCCCGATCAGGGTTTTGCCAAATGCGCCCGCATCGTCGGCGACGTGATGGGCAAGTTCCATCCGCATGGCGACCAGTCGATCTACGACGCGCTGGTGCGTCTCGCGCAGCCTTTCGCCATGCGTTATCCGCTGGTCGACGGGCAGGGCAATTTCGGCAATATCGACGGCGATAACGCGGCTGCCATGCGCTACACCGAAGCGCGCATGACCGAGGTTGCCTCGGAGATCCTGACGGGCATCACCGAGGATGCCGTCGATTTCCGTCTGACCTACAATGAGGAAGACGAGGAGCCCATCGTGCTCCCCGGCGCGTTCCCGAACCTGCTCTGCAATGGTTCTTCGGGCATCGCCGTGGGCATGGCGACCTCGATCCCGCCGCACAATGCGGCAGAAGTCTGCGATGCGGCGCTCGCCATCATCGACAATCCGGATGTCGATCCCGAGCGTCTGCTCGATTTCGTCAAGGGGCCGGATTTCCCGACCGGCGGCATCATCGTCGAGGGGCCGGATTCCATCCGCGAGGCCTATGCGACCGGACGCGGCGGTTTCCGCGTTCGCGCCCGCTGGCACAAGGAAGAACAGAGCCGCGGCGCATGGACGGCCGTGGTCACCGAAATTCCCTATGGCGTGCAGAAATCGCGGCTGATCGAGAAGATCGCCGAACTGATCATCTCGCGCCGCCTGCCGCTGCTGGAAGACATTCGCGACGAAAGCGCGGAGGATGTCCGCGTCGTTCTGGTGCCCAAGAGCCGCGCCGTCGCGCCGGAACTGCTGATGGAATCGGTCTTCAAGCTGACCGATCTGGAGAGCCGTTTCCCGCTCAACATGAACGTGCTGTCGCGCGGCAAGGTGCCGGGCGTCCTGTCGCTCAAGCAGGTTCTGCGCGAATGGCTCGACCATCGCCGCGATGTGCTCCTGCGCCGCTCGCGCCACCGGCTGGCGGAAATCGAGAAGCGGTTGGAAATCCTTGCCGGCTATCTCGTCGCCTATCTGAACATCGACGAGGTCATCCGCATCATCCGCGAGGAGGATGAGCCGAAGAAGGTGATGATCGCGCGCTTCAAGCTGACGGACACGCAGGCCGAGGCGATCCTCAACATGCGGCTGCGCGCCCTGCGCAAGCTCGAGGAATTTGAGATCCGCAAGGAGTTCGACAAGCTTTCCGAGGAAAAGGAAGGCATCGAAGCGCTGCTCGCCTCCACCGAGCGCCAGTGGAAGACCGTGCGCTGGGAAGTCGCCAAGGTGCGCCAGACCTTCGATCCGGAGAAGAACCCGGGTCTTGGCGCGCGCCGCACCACCTTTGCCGAAGCGCCAGAGCACGATCTGGAAGACGTCCACGAGGCGCTGATCGAGCGCGAGCCCATCACGGTGGTCTTGTCCGAAAAGGGCTGGCTGCGCGCCATGAAGGGGCATCTGGCCGACTTCTCCTCGCTCTCCTTCAAGGAGGGGGACAGCCTCAAGATCGCCTTCCACGCCCAGACGACCGACAAGATCCTGCTCTTCACCACGGGGGGCAAGGTCTTCACGCTTGGCGCGGACCGTCTGCCCGGCGGGCGCGGTCATGGCGAGCCGGTGCGCATCATGGTCGACATGGACAATGATCAGGCCATCGTCACCGCCTTCGCGCATGATCCCGAGCGCAGGCTTCTGGTCGCATCGCATGCGGGCAACGGCTTCGTGGTCGCCGAGAAGGAAATCATCGCCAACACCCGCAAGGGCAAGCAGGTGATGAATGTGAAGGCTCCGGACGAGATGAAGCTCTGCCTGCCGGTTTCGGGCGATCACGTGGCCGTGGTCGGCCAGAACCGCAAGCTGCTCGTCTTCCCGCTTTCCGAAGTGCCGGAGATGACACGCGGCAAGGGCGTGCGCCTGCAGCGCTACAAGGATGGCGGCGTTTCCGACATCAAGACCTTCGCCATGGAGGAGGGGCTTTCGTGGAAGGATTCCGCCGATCGCACCTTCGTCAAGTCGCGCGAAGAGCTGCTTGAATGGATAGGCAACCGGGCGGCTGCGGGTCGCATGGCGCCGAAAGGATTTCCACGCACCGGAAAATTTGGGTAAGCGCCGCAACACAGGCGCGAAGGCCAGGGTGCAAGCAGAGGAGGGGTGATATGCTGCACTGGAATGGGAAGGGCCTTCGGGCCGCAACGCTGGCGCTGGCCGGACTTGTCGGACTGGCGCAGCCGTCTTCGGCCGAAGACCGGCTGTTGAGCGACGCGGTCGAGTTTTCCGGTCAGATCCTCTATTTGCAGACCGATGTGCCCGGTCTTGTGATCGGCGCGGTGCGCAATGGCGAGACCGCCGTTTTCGGCTTTGGTGAAACCGCCAGGGGAAGCGGCAAGACGCCGGACGGCGACACGCTGATGCGGGTCGGCTCCGTGACCAAGGTGTTCACCGGCGCGGTTCTGGCGAGCCTCGTCGCCGATGGCTCGGTGAAGTTCACAGATCATTTGCAGGAGCGCATTGGCTGGGATGTGACCGTTCCGGCGCTGGACGGCAAGCCAATCCGGCTGATTGACCTCGCCACACACACGTCCGGTCTGCCGCGGGAGGTCGACCGCGAGCCCGGCCCGGAGAATGATCCGTTCTCCACGCTCACGAAAGAGACCTACGCGAAGGCCTTCACCAGCGATGTGCAGCTCTTCCCGGCGGGCACGGGCGGGCTCTACTCCAATTTCGGCTTCGACATGCTGGCCGTTGCGCTGGGCTCTGCCGCGGGCAAACCCTATGACGCACTGCTTGCCGAGCGGGTTCTTGAACCCATTGGCCTCAAGGACACGACCTTTGCGCCGGCCGAGGCCGACCGCGACCGGCTGATGCAGGGCCACAGTTTCGACGGATCGCCGCTGCCGGACGTGCCCAACACGCCGGTCATGTCGGGCGCGAGCGGGCTTTATTCCACCGCCAACGACATGGTGACCTGGCTGCAATGGCATCTTGACCGCTTCTCGCCGGACATGGCCGAGATGCGGCTCCTCGACCACGCCTCCTATGTGCAGCGCGATGCGCTCGATCCCACTTATGGCTTTGACGAATCCGGTCATATGGATTCCATGGGGCTTGGCTGGATCGTCATGCAGCCCGAGGGTGACCGGCCGCTGATCCTGCAGAAGGCCGGCGGCCTGCAGGGCATGTTCGTCTACCACGCCTTTGCCCCGACACGCGGCGTTGGCGTGTTCGTCGCCATCAACGAGTTCGATTTCTCGGCTTCCATGCTGATGGCCGAAGTGGTGAACGGCCTGATCTCCGACCTCGCTCCGCGTTAAGGGGCGAGGGGGGCTGTCGGTGTAGGGTGCGCGCTGCATTTGCCCCTTGGTCTTGTGCGGCGCGCGGGAGCGCTGTGCGTCCTTCGACAAGCTCAGGATGAGGGGTGTTAGGCTCAGGATGAGGGATGTTGAGAATGACGGGAAGGGCACGCAGAGTTGTGCTCGCTCTCCTCGGCCTTGAAGGGGTGGTTGTAGGATTTTTGCCTGCTTCGCTGAGATCTGCGCGCATCTCCCCACTCTGAGAAGCTGCCTTCCTTGCAGTGAGCGCATGTGCGTTCTCCCGAGCACCCAGACCCTCTATCCCATACGCCTGACCCGAAATCCGGCTACCCACCTCCCTCATCCTGAGCTTGTCGAAGGACGCACCACGTCTCAACTGCCCGAGCGCCACGCCCCTCATCCTGAGCCTCTTGAGCTTGCCGAAAGGCGAATGACGAACCACCTCTCATCCGCCAATCCCCGCCTCACGCCCGCGACTGTGGAAAAGCCACTCTTGTGAGCGGCAGGGGGCGGCGAATGACACTATCTTCGCCGGGTTCACAGATTCAGGAATTCGCATGTCAGCTGACGTCAAACGCATCGCCGCCCTTATTGCCACCGAGATCACCGCCCGGCCGGAGCAGGCTCAGGCGGCCATTGGTCTTCTGGATGAAGGGGCGACCGTTCCGTTCATCGCGCGCTACCGCAAGGAAGTCACCGGCGGCCTCGATGACACGCAGTTGCGCACGCTCGCCGAGCGGCTCTCTTATCTGCGCGAGCTCGATCAGCGCCGTGACACGATCCTCGGTTCGATCCGCGAGCAGGGCAAGCTCACGCCGGATCTGGAAACCAAGATCGTCACCGCCGCCACCAAGGCGGAGCTGGAAGACATCTACCTGCCATACAAGCCCAAGCGGCGCACCAAGGCGCAGATCGCCCGTGAGCGCGGGCTCGGGCCGCTGGCCGAGGCCATTCTGGCGGATCGCTCCAAAGTGCCGGCCGATCTGGCGAAGGATTATCTCGGCGAAGAAGTCGCAGACGAGAAGGCCGCGCTCGACGGCGCGCGCGACATTCTTGCCGAGCAGTTCGCCGAAAACGCCGATCTGGTCGGGAAGCTGCGCAATCACATGAAGGAACGCGCCGTGCTGCGCGCCCGCGTGGTCGAGGGCAAGGAGGAGGCGGGCGCGAAGTTCTCCGACTATTTCGACCACTCCGAGCAGTGGTCGGGCGTTCCAAGCCATCGCGCGCTTGCCATGCTGCGCGGCCGCAACGAGGACGTGCTGGCGCTCGACCTGGAAGTGGATGCGGACGACACCAGCCCGCTCAAGCCTGCGGTGCGCATGATCGCGGCTGCCTATGAGATCGGCGGCCAGCGTCCCGGCGATAAGTGGCTGATGGAGGTTGCCGGCTGGACATGGCGCGTAAAGCTCTTCCTGCACCTCAATCTGGACCTGATGCGCGATCTGCGCGAGCGGGCCGAGGAAGAAGCGATCAATGTGTTCGCGCGCAATCTGAAGGATCTGCTTCTGGCGGCACCCGCCGGCACGCGGGCAACGCTCGGGCTCGATCCGGGCATTCGCACCGGCGTCAAGGTGGCCGTGGTCGACGCCACGGGCAAACTGCTCGACACATCAACGGTGTATCCGTTCCCGCCGCGCAACGATCTGCGTGGCAGCCAGGCCGAGCTGTCGGCGCTGATCCGCAAGCACGGCGTCGAGCTGATCGCCATCGGCAACGGCACGGGAAGCCGCGAGACCGAAAAGCTCGTGGCCGACATGCTGTCGGATATGCCGGCGCCCAAGCCGCTCAAGGTCGTGGTTTCCGAGGCCGGCGCATCGGTTTATTCGGCGTCGCCCACGGCGGCGGCCGAATTCCCCAATCTTGACGTCTCGCTGCGCGGGGCCGTCTCCATCGCGCGCCGCCTGCAGGACCCGCTGGCGGAGCTGGTGAAGATCGAGCCGAAGTCCATCGGCGTCGGCCAGTATCAGCATGATGTGGATCAATACCGTCTGGCAAAGGCGCTCGACGCCGTGGTGGAAGACGCGGTGAACGCGGTCGGCGTGGACCTGAACACGGCATCCTCCTCGCTTCTGGCGCGGGTGTCGGGCCTTGGCGCGTCGATTGCCGAGGCCATCGTGGCGCATCGCGACGCCAATGGCGCGTTCTCCAGCCGCAAGCAGCTTCTGGACGTGGCGCGGCTTGGCCAGCGCACCTTCGAGCAGTGCGCCGGCTTCCTGCGCATCCCGAACGGTACGGAGCCGCTGGACGCGTCGTCAGTTCATCCGGAGGCCTATGGCGTGGCGCGCAAGATCGTCTCGTCCTGCGGGCGCGATGTGCGCTCGCTTATGGGCGACGCCGGCGCGCTCAAGGCGCTCGACCCGCGCGTCTTCGTGGATGAGCGTTTTGGTCTGCCCACGGTGCGCGACATCATTGCCGAACTTGAAAAGCCGGGTCGCGACCCGCGCCCGGCTTTCCGCACGGCCACCTTTGCCGAGGGCATCGACGATATCAAGGATCTGAAGCCCGGCATGAGCCTTGAAGGCACGGTGACCAATGTCGCGGCCTTCGGCGCGTTCGTGGATATCGGTGTTCATCAGGACGGGCTGGTGCATGTCTCGCAGCTTGCCGACCGCTTCGTGAAGGACGCGCATGAGGTGGTGAAGGCCGGCGATGTGGTGAAGGTGCGGGTGCTTGAGGTCGACATCAAGCGCAAGCGCATCAGCCTCTCCATGCGCAAGGATGCCGGCGGAGCCAGCGGTGGCGCAGATGCCGGTGCGGGCGCTGGCCGTCCACGCGATGGCGGCAAGCCGTTCCGTGGCGGGCAGCAGCGCAATGGCGGTGGCAAGCCGGGCGGGCGCAGCAGCGAACCGCAGGGCGCACTCGCTGCCGCGCTGGCTCAGGCCATGAAGAAGAAATAGGCGCGTTCCTTACCCAGCCCTCATGGTGAGCCCCTGAGCTTGACGAAGGGCGAACCACGAGGGCTACACCGGATGGCGCATTGCGGCCTGCGCGCGCCGCCGCCTGCGCCCGGAATGAAGCTGCCAGAGCGAGTGGGCGACCAGCGTGACGATCAGGATCGTGCCGCCGATCAGCGTTGCGCGGCTCGGCACTTCCGAGAAAATCAGCCATACCCAGACGGGCGCAAGAACGGTTTCCAGAAGATAGAACATCGCCACCTCCGGGCCTGAAATGTATTTCGGGCCGTTGGACAGGCAGAAGAACGAGATCGGCATGACCACCGCGCCATTGAGGATGATCCACCAGGGAGCCTCGATGCGGTAGCCGGTCTTGGCGGTCATGATCACGGCCACGATGAAGGGTAATATGACGGCGACCAGTGCCGTAAAGCCCATGTCGCGCCCGCTGCCGCGTGTGATGGTGATGGCGGTCGCCAGCAGGAAGGCCGCGCTCAGCGCCATCACGTCTCCGAACAGATTGCCGGCCCCGATGCCGCCACCGACAATGATCAGCACGCCGATCAGCATCACCCCCATGGCAATCAGTGTGGCCGGTTTCGGTCGCTCCTTCAGGAACAGCCAGGAGAGCAGCGCTGCGAACATGGAATTGAAGGCGAGGATGAACACCAGATTGGCCGTCGAAGTGTTGTAGACGGCGGTGATGAAACAAAGCGCGGAAAGCGCGTAGAGCGCCGCCACGACGATGCCGACACGACCGGGCATGAGCGGTGGCACATTGCGTGAGAAGAGACGCCAGACGAACCAGACGGCAAGCGCCACGGCGACCGTCAGCGCGCTGCGCACCATCAGGATCGGCCAGGGATCGCCATCGGCCAGCCGGATTAAAGGAATGTCGATGGTCAGCGCCATGCCGCCAAAGGCGGTCAGTGCGAGGCCTTTTGCATGCGAGGAGGAGGCTGGGTCGGACACTGGCGGCAATCCTCTGAGAAAGGGGAGTGAAGATGTGCCGTCTTGGCAGACCCTGTCCGGGTGGCGCGCGCTAGTCCACGCGCTCCCACCCCTGCGGGCCGAGATGTTCCTGCGGCTTGAAGCGTACCTTATAGGCCATTTTGCGCGATCCATTGACCCAGTAGCCCAGATAGACATGCGGCAGACCGGCAGCCACGGCGCGGTTGATGTGGTCGAGAATCATGAATGTGCCGAGCGAGCGCTCGGTCAGCGCGGGATTGAAGAAGGAATAAACCATCGACAGCCCGTCACCCATCAGGTCGGTCAGGGCCACGGCCATGAGCTCGCCTTCGCCCTTGCCTGTGATGAAACTGTCCGGCCCGCGGCGGCGATACTCGATCACCTGGGTGCCCACATGGGTGTCCTCAACCATCATCGCATAGTCGAGCACGGTCATGTCCGACATGCCGCCCTTCTTGTGGCGGGCGTCCAGATAGCTGCGGAACAGCGTGTATTGCTCGGTGGAGGGCTCGGCCGCCTGGGCGGTGCCGATCAGGTCCGCATTCTGCCTCAGAATGCGTTTCATGTTCTTCGTCGGCTGAAACTCCTGCGCCAGAATGCGCACGGAAACACAGGCCCGGCAGGTTTCGCAGGCAGGCCGATAGGCGATGTTCTGAGAGCGGCGGAAACCGCCCTGGGTCAGCAAATCGTTCAGTTCGGGCGCCTTGTCCCCGACCAGATGGGTGAAGACCTTACGCTCGAACTGCCCTTCCAGATAAGGGCAGGCCGAAGGCGCGGTCAGAAAGAACTGCGGCGATTGGGCGGGTTGCTGCGTCATGTCGGTAGGGCGTCACTCCTGTCCTGAAGCATCGGATCGAAAAGTGGAATCCGGTTTTCGGGATAGTCCGATGCTCCATCAATAATTCAGATCGTCCTTTTTGCGTCAGAATGGGCGCACAGTGATCTAAAGCCCATAATACCATGGCCCGACAAACGAAAACGTCAACCAAATTATCGCCACCAGCGGCATGCCGGCCTTCATGAAGTCGCGGAAGGAATAGTGACCCGGCCCCATGACCATCAGGTTGGTCTGGTAGCCGATGGGGGTGGCGAAAGAGCAGTTAGCGGCGAAGATCGTGGCCGCGATGAAGGCTTCCGCCGGCGCGCCGATGGCGGCCGCGATGCCAAGCCCGATGGGTGTGAACAGCACCGCCGTCGCATTGTTGGACAGGAAATTGGTCAGCACGGCCACGACGGCGAAATAGCCCGACAGAATGATGGCGGGGCTCTGACCGTCGAGGAGCGCGACCGCGCTGTCGGCGATCAGGTTTGCGCCGCCCGTGCGTTCCAGCGCCGTGGCGGCGGCAATGGCCGAGCCCACCAGAAGGAATATCTGCCGGTCGAAGGCGCGGCCGGCCTGCGCCAGCGTCAGGCAGCCGGTCGCGATCATGGCGAAGGCGCCGGCGATTGCGGTGGCGACGATCGGCGCGATGTCCAGAGCGGCGGTCACCACGATGCCGGCAAAGATGACGAAGGAGATCCAGGCCTTGCGACGCTGCGGCACGGGTTCTGCCGACCATTCGAGAACGAGCAGGTCGTGGCTTTCGCGCAGATCCTCGAAGGCGCGGTCGGTGCCGCCGACAAGGATCGTATCGCCGGGCTCCAGCCGGATGTCGGAGACCGGTGTGCGGCCCATGCGGCTCTTGCGCTGGACGCCGAGCATGTGAACGCCGTGCTCGGTCTCAATGCCGGCATTGCGGATGGTGCGTCCTGCATGGCGCGAACCCGGCGGGATCACCGCCTCTGCGATATGATAGTCCGGGCCGACCCGCGCCGCCTCGGTCTGCCCCTCGGCCATGTGGCCGGCCGCCCCATGCGAAAGCGCCTGGGTGAAGGCGCGGCGGGTGGCCGTCACCATCAGCCGGTCGCCTTCGGAAAGCACCACATTCTCGAACGGGGGATGAAAGCTCATGCCGCGCCGTATGATGAGGCGCGGGGTCAGATCGCCGAGCCCCTGAAAGAGACCGGCTTTCGATTCCTTGCCGATGAAGGGGTGGCCGGGCACGATGCGGATTTCACCGATGAACTGCGTGCCCGACTGCACTTGCCGGAAGGTCTTCTCATTGCTCGAATCGCGCAGGATGCGCGGCATGAGAAAGAAGACATAAAGCGCGCCGGCTGCGGCCAGCATAAAGCCCGGCAGGGTGATGTCGAAGAATCCGATTCCGATGCCCGCCTTGGCGGCAACACCGGCAACCAAAAGGTTGGTGGACGAGCCGATCAGCGTTGTCATGCCCCCCAGAATGGTCATGAAGGAAAGCGGCATCAGCGCCTTGGAAACCGGGAAATTGCGCTGCGCGGCAAAGACGATCAGCACCGGAATGAAGATCACCACCACCGGCGTGTTGTTCAAAATGGCGCTGAGCAGGGCTGCTGTCACAAGCGTGATGATGATCGTGCGGGTGCTCGACCCGCCGGCCGATCTGGCGAGAATGCGCGCGGGCTTGTCCAGAGCATCGGTGGCAAACAGGCCCTGACCGACGATCAGGAGCGCGAGAACCGTCGCGAGCGCCGGGTTGGCGAAGCCTGAAAGAAGTTCTTCGGGCGGCAGGCCGCCGGATGCGTTCTCGTAGGGAATGAAGGCGAAAAGCGCGAGGAACGCCACGAGGCTGCCAAGGGCGACAAGCTCGAGCGTGAAGCGTTCGCTGATATAGGCGGCGACCGTGGCGAAAATGATCGCGTAGGTCGCCCAGAGATGGAAATCGGCCATTCAGCTCCCGCCGCTTGAAACTGTCCCCGCAGGCCATACCCAATGCCTGCCTGCAAGGTCAGGAGAATAAGCACGAGCGGTCGCGCCGCAAGCATGGATTTGCCGATGCCGGCAAAAGGCGGGCAAAGGAAAGGCTTTCGCGTCTTCCGACGGGAAAGGAATTTGCTTGTCGCAGGAGGGCCGAAGCGCGGCAGGCGCCGCGTTTCAAAAAGCCGTCGTCAGTCGGTTCTCACCATCACCGTATCGAGCAGCCGGTCATGCACGGTCTGTCTGTGCGACAGAAAGAATGCGGCCAGCAGAATCAGCGGGCTGAAGAGCGTGCAGAGAGCGACTGCTAGCAGGGTATGTGCGGTTGCGTAGCGGGGTGTGATCTCGACACTGTCGAGCCGTTCCAGTCGCAGACTGAACAGGCGCATGCCGAGGGTCGCCTGGTAGCGCCCGCCGAGTGTCGCCCTGATGTAGAGAATGACGGCGACCAGCGTTGCCATTCCGGCCGCGGCCTTGGAAAGCGTATAAAGAGCAGTCGGTATGTCTCCCGGCGTCCGGTCGGGCGCAATCCAGTGCAACACGACATACTCCATGAGCATTGTTGCCAGAACGGACAGAATAACGGCCAGCAATGCATACAGGGCGTAATCCAACAGGAAGGCCAGGCATCGCCGCAAATGCAGCCACGTGCCCTGTCGCACGATGAAATCTGGTTGCCGGTCTCCGGGCGGTGCGGTCAGCTGGGGGCTAAGATCAAATGTATTGGTCATCAAAGTCGCTCGCATAATCAATCAAGGGTTCGAAAACGCCTCACGATAGCGAGCGATCTTGTTTTGATAAATCAGAAGTATATGGCGTCGTTAAAGATGCAACTTTTGCGATAATTTCGATTATCAGCTCGTTCGCACCACAACCGTGCCCAGAAGCAGATCATGGACGGTGCGCTTGTAATCGAGGAACAGGCTTGCGAGCAGGATCAGCGGTGTCAGAACCGCATTGCCGGCCCAGAACAGAACCGTGTGAACCACGGCCAGCATGGAATCGACGCGCCCGCCGTCGAGCCGGACAAGCCTGATGTCCATGAATTGCATGCCGAGCGTCGCCTGTCTGCGACCGCCAAGGGTCATCGCGACGTAGAGAAGGGCGGTCAGTGGGGCGAGGATGCCGAACAGAAGCCAGCCAAGTCCCAAAGTCATTACGCCCAGAAGGGCAACGATGATTGCGACGGGAACCATCATCAGCCCGATCAACAGGTAGTCGATGCAGAACGCGAAGATGCGCCGCGTGCGAACGCCGCGATAAAGATGCCAGTCATCCCGTGCGGGATCGATGATTTCGCCGTCGAGGGGCCTTGTGGCCGTCATGAACGTTCCTTCATTGGTTTGTCGAACAAATGAAAAATGGGTGCGTTCACACGGCGCTTCAAGATTTTCCGAGCAAAATCAGAGCAATTCAGCAACTTCGGCGGCAAAATAGGTGAGAATTCCGTCGCAGCCCGCGCGCTTGAAGGAAAGCAGGCTTTCCAGCATGGCGCGCTCGCCGTCGATCCAGCCATTGGCGGCTGCCGCGCGGATCATCGCGTATTCGCCGGACACCTGATAGGCAAAGGTCGGCACAGAGAACGTGTCCTTCAGCTGGCGGACAATGTCGATATAGGGAAGGCCGGGCTTCACGATCAGCATGTCCGCACCTTCCTGAAGATCCTGCTCGGCTTCGCGCAGCGCTTCGTCGGAATTGGCCGGATCGATGTAATAGGTCTTCTTGTCGCCCTTCAGCAGACCGCCCGTGCCGATGGCCTCGCGATAGGGGCCATAGAAGGCCGAGGCGAATTTCGTCGCATAGGACATGATCGCCACGTCCTGGAAGCCGTTCTGGTCGAGCGCGTCGCGAATGGCGCCGATGCGCCCGTCCATCATGTCGGAGGGGGCGATGATGTCCGCGCCGGCTTCGGCCTGGCCGACGGCCGCAGCCGCGATCTGAGCGACCGTTTCATCATTGATGATCTCGCCATCGCGCAGGATGCCGTCATGACCATGGCTGGTGAAGGGGTCGAGCGCCACATCCGTGATGATGCCGATCTCCGGCACCGCTTCCTTGATGGCGCGGGTGGCGCGGTTGATCAGATTGTCCGGGTCGAGGCTGTGGGAGCCGGTCTCGTCGCGGCGCGCGGGATCGATATTGGGAAAGGTGGCGATGGCCGGAATGCCGAGCTTTGCGGCGTATTCGGCCTGCCGGACCGCATGGTCGACCGTATGGCGCATGACACCGGGCATGGCGGAAAGCGGTTCCTGCCGGTTCTCGCCCTCCATGAGGAACAGCGGCCAGATCAGATCGTCCACCGTCAGATGGTTCTCGCGCACGAGGCGGCGCGACCAGTCGGCCTTGCGCGTGCGGCGCAGGCGGCGGCTGCCGGTGATCTCATCGACGGTGCGGCGTGTGGCGGGGCTGTTCATGGTGCGGGAAAACTTGTTCACGGCTTCGACTCCAGTGTGGCGCCTCTCTATCATGCAGGCCCTGTGGGTCCAAGTGCGGGTCCGGTGTCCTGTGGTCGCAGTTCCTTATAGCATTGACGGGGCGAAAAGCGGCTAATAATCAGCTAGAAAGGCCTGCGCGTGGTTGCAACGTTCTGGGGGGTGGCTGTGAAAGTCGATTTCGGTGGCGCTGAGGAAATCCTGTTCGAACAGGTCGGATGTGCCGGGATCGTGACGCTCAACCGGCCTTCTTCCCTCAATGCGGTCAATCACGGCATGGTTCGGGCGCTCGCCCGCGCGCTTTCCGCCTGGGAGACGGACGACACGGTCAAGCTCGTGATCATTCGCGGGGAGGGGCGCGCCTTCTCCGCCGGCGGCGACATTCTCGATGTTTACAAAGCCGGGCTTGCCGGCGAGGCAAAGCCGGATTTCTTTGCAGACGAGTATCGGCTCAATGCGGCAATTGCCCGTTTCCCCAAACCCTATGTGGCGCTGATCGACGGCATCGTCATGGGCGGCGGCGTTGGCGTCTCCTTCCATGGTTCGCATCGCGTGATGACGGAAAACGCCATCTTCGCCATGCCCGAAGTCGGTATCGGCTTTTTCCCCGATGTCGGCGGCAGTTTCCTGCTTTCGCGCCTGCCGGGCGAATTCGGCATGTATCTGGCGCTCACCGGAAACCGCATTCGCAGGGGTGACGCCTGCGCCACGGGCCTTGCCACGCACGCGGTCGATGCGGCGGAACTGCCGGCATTGACCCAGGCCCTGTGCGAGGGCGGTGATGTGGATGCGACGCTGGCAGCATGTGCCGGAACTGCGGAACGCGAAATGGATGACGGCGCGCTGCATGCGATTGCCAGCCATTTTTCTTTCGGCACGCTTGCGGAGGTCCTGCAGTCGCTTGGCGAGGATCAGGACGAATGGGTGCAGAAGACGGCTGCGACCATCGCCAGGCGCTCGCCCACCAGTCTTCACGTCGCGTTTCGTCAGGTCCGCGCCGGCGCGATGCTGACCATGGACGAGTGCATGCATATGGAATTCCGCATCCTGAACCGCATGCTCACCGGGCACGACTTCTATGAAGGCATCCGCGCGGTTCTGGTGGAGAAGGGGAGCACGCCCCACTGGAAGCCCGATACGCTCGACGGCGTGAAGGATGAGGACATTGACGCCTATTTCGCGCCCCTGCCGGGCAAGGAGCTGGCGCTGTGAAAGTTGAAACGCTCTCGGGTCTGCCTTCGGCGCGGCCCTCCCAGCTTGAAGCAGCCTATTACGCGTTCCACCGTATTGTCGCGCTCGTCTGCCTCGTCATGGGGCTTGTGTACTGGGTGCGGCTGCTCGGTTTTTATCCCGGGCTCATGTGGCGGTTCGACCTGATGCCGATCCATTGGCAGGTGGCGAGCATCGTTCTGGCCGTGCTTTATCCGTTTGCGTCCGTCGGTCTCTGGCTGGTCGCGCCATGGGGAGCGGTCATCTGGTTTCTGTGCGCCGGCACGGAAGTGGCCATGTACGGCTTCATGCCAGAGATGTTCGGGCACAATTATCCGCTGTTGGGTTTTCACCTTCTCGTGGCGATTACCTATGCCGGTTTGCGCATTGCGCGCTACCGCCGCAAGCGGCAGGCGATGCTTTAGGGGCAGGCTCGGTTTCAGGCCACAAGCCGCATCCCCTTAATCTCTAAAGCTTTCATCGAATGTCCACAGGCGGGTTTACTGCCTGTTAGCCGTATTAGCAGCGTTGGCTTTTGTAAGGCGTTGTTAAGGCTAGTGTTTAAGTCGAATTTTAGATGCCTTCGCTAGGTTCGGGTCAAGGTGAGACAAAAAACAAAAATCACCGGCGTCAAACGAGAGGCTTTAGTTATGAATACTTCGCGACCCGCGGCGAAACCTGCCGCTTCGAATGAAGAACGCTCGGATGCACTGCGTTCTCTTTATCTTGAATCCCTTCAGCTTGTGGAGCGCCTGCACCGCCGTCTGCTCGACGTCATCAAGGACGAGTTCGAGCGCAACGGCCGCAGCGACATCAACGCCATTCAGGCGCTGCTGCTCTTCAACATCGGTGACACGGAACTGACGGCAGGCGAGCTGCGCTCGCGCGGCTACTATCTCGGCTCCAATGTTTCCTACAACCTCAAGAAGCTGGTCGATCTCGGCTTCGTCAACCATCAGCGCTCGCGCGTCGACCGTCGTTCGGTGCGCATCAGCCTGACGCCGAAGGGTGTCCAGGTGGCAAAGGTTGTCGAAGGTCTCTACAACCGTCACATCGGCTCCATCGAGCAGGTCGGCGGCATCAGCGCCGATGAGTTCAGCCAGATGAATCGTGCCCTCCAGCGCCTTGATCGCTTCTGGAACGATTCCATCGCCTACCGTATGTAGTCTCGCCTTGATCACCTGACTGCGCGCCGGTGTGCAGTCATTCGAAGGCCGGCGTGGCGGGACGCCGGCCTTCACGCATCCGTTATTTTGCGATAGGTGACTACTGGTCACGTTAAGGTCATAATCCGGTGGAACCTAAGGCGCGGGAGCCGCTTGGCGTGCGAGCGCCAATTTTGAATAAGGTTCGCGGATTCTTAACGCAGTCGCGGCATGGTCAGGCCGCAACACTGCCCGCAGCCCTCCCGGAGGGGTGCTAGCCACAGAGAGCTCGGACACGCGTATGAAGACGAACCGCCGTATGTTTTTAACCGGTGCCGGTGCTGCCGCTACGGCAGCGATGACCGGAGCCGCCAACGCTCAGGACTTTCTTGACGCGATCATCCGTTCGCCAAGGCGTGGCGCCTGGAACGATCAGTTTGATGCTCGCGCCAGCGCCGGCGGCAAGGTTGCGACCAATCTTCCCATCTTCAGTCAGGAAACCGTTTCCTACCTTCAGCGCGCGATCATGGAATATTCCAACATCGTGTCACAGGGCGGGTGGCCGCGCGTTCCCGACAACAAAAAGCTTCAGGTCGGTGTGGTCGATCCCAATGTGGAGGTCCTGCGCCGCAGACTGATGGTGTCCGGCGATCTCTCGCCGCGTGCGGGCATGTCGCAGTCGTTCGATTCCTATGTTGAAGCGGCGGTCAAGCGCTTCCAGACCCGCCATGGCCTTCCTGCCGACGGCGTTACCGGACCGCACACCTTTGCGGCGCTCAATGTTCCGGCGGCCATTCGCCTTGGCCAGCTTCAGACCAATCTGGGCCGGCTCACCTCCATGTCGGGCTCCATGGGCAATCGCTATGTGGTGGTGAACATTCCCGCCGCCGAGATCGAGGCCGTGGATACGGGCCGCGTCGTGCTGCGCCACACCGCCATTGTCGGCAAGGTGGACCGCCAGACGCCGATCCTGAATTCCAAGATCAACGAAATCATCATCAATCCCTACTGGAACGCGCCGGTGTCGATTGTCCGCAAGGACATCATTCCGCTGATGCGCAAGAACCCCAGTTACCTGACCGACAACAATATCCGCCTGATCGCGCCCAATGGCAGCGAAGTGGATCCGCTGACGGTCGACTGGTCGACGGATGATGCCGCAAAATACCGCTTCCGGCAGGATCCGGGCCGGATCAACGCCATGGCGTCGATCAAGATCAACTTCCCGAACCCGCATGCGGTCTACATGCATGACACGCCCCAGCAGGGCATGTTCCGCGATCTCGACCGGTTCTATTCGTCGGGCTGTGTTCGCGTGCAGAATGTGCGCGACCTGGTGACCTGGCTCCTGAGCGAGACCGATGGCTGGGGCCGTCGCCGCATCGAGCAGACCATTCAGACCGAAGAGGATGTGCGCGTCGCGCTGTCCAATCCGGTGCCGGTCTATTTCACCTATATCTCCGCCTGGTCGACCGGCGATGGCGCCGTGCATCTGCGCGACGACATCTATGCCCGCGACGGGGCGAGCGAGCTGCAGATCTCGACGGCGCTTTAGCGTGTCGTCGTCGGGCTGCATTGCCTGACGGGCGCATGAGGGTGTCTTCTGAAACGAAGACGGGCCGGTGCGAGTCTGCCGAAAGCGACGGCTCGGCCCGAGCGCAATATCCTACGGTCAATTGCCGCAGCCGCCCGAAACCGGGCGGTTGCTTCGTTTTTGGAGGATAAATTTTCGTCTGCGGGCGTGGTGGCGGCGAGGGAAAAATGCTAGATGCCCGTCTTCCGCATTTGATCCATCATCGAAGGGAATAAACCGCCATGGCACTTGCGACCGCCGCCGCTTCAAGCGAGGCCGATGCCTTCTTCACCCGCCCGCTCGAAGACAGCGACCAGGAAATCTTTGCCGCAATCCGTCAGGAACTGGGCCGTCAGCGTCACGAAATCGAGCTGATCGCCTCGGAAAACATCGTTTCGCGCGCTGTGATGGAAGCGCAGGGTACGGTGCTGACGAACAAATACGCGGAAGGTTATCCGGGCAAGCGGTATTATGGCGGTTGCCAGTATGTCGATATCGTCGAGGAACTGGCGATCGAGCGCGCCAAGAAGCTGTTCGGCTGCGCCTTCGCCAACGTTCAGCCGAATTCCGGTTCGCAGATGAACCAGGCCGTCTTCCTCGCGCTTCTGCAGCCGGGCGACAGCTTCATGGGCCTCGACCTGAATTCCGGCGGACACTTGACGCACGGTTCCCCGGTCAACATGTCCGGCAAGTGGTTCAACCCGATCTCCTACGGCGTTCGCAAGGACGACCACCTGCTCGACATGGACGAGGTGGAACGTCTTGCAAAGGAACACAAGCCGAAGCTGATCCTTGCCGGCGGCACCGCCTATTCGCGCGTGTGGGACTGGAAGCGTTTCCGCGAGATCGCCGACGAGGTTGGCGCATGGCTCATGGTCGACATGGCCCACATTGCAGGTCTTGTGGCCGCTGGCGAGCATCCGTCGCCGCTGCCGCACGCCCATGTGGTCACCACCACCACGCACAAATCGCTGCGCGGCCCGCGTGGCGGCATGATCCTGACCAATGACGAGGCGCTGGCGAAAAAGTTCAACTCCGCCGTCTTCCCTGGTCTTCAGGGCGGCCCCCTGATGCACGTCATCGCAGCCAAGGCAGTTGCTCTGGGCGAGGCGCTTGAACCTGAGTTCAAGACCTATGCGCGCAACGTCGTCACGAACGCCCGTGCGCTGGCCGAGAGCCTGAAGGACACCGGTCTCGACATCGTGTCCGGCGGCACCGACAACCACCTGATGCTGGTCGATCTGCGCCCGAAGAACGCCACGGGCAAGCGCGCCGAGGCAGCTCTTGGTCGCGCCAACATCACCTGTAACAAGAACGGCATTCCGTTCGACCCTGAAAAGCCCTTCGTCACCTCCGGCATCCGTCTTGGCACGCCGGCCGGCACGACGCGCGGTTTCGGCGCTGCCGAGTTCCGCGAGATCGGCCAGCTGATCGCCGAGGTTCTGGACGGCCTCAAGGTCGCCAACTCCGACGAAGGCAATGCTCAGGTCGAGCAGGCTGTGAAGGACAAGGTGATCGCGCTCACCGAGCGCTTCCCGCTCTACCCCTATCTGGGGTAAGCCTGTCACGAATGGATTCGTGAACAAGGGCCCGATATGCGCTGTCCGTACTGTCAGTCGGAAGACACACAGGTAAAGGATTCCCGCCCCGCAGAAGACGGGGCGGCAATCCGCAGACGGCGCGCCTGTCCCGATTGCGGCGGGCGCTTCACCACGTTTGAGCGCATTCAGCTGCGCGATCTGGTGGTGGTCAAGCGGTCGGGCCGCAAGGTGCCGTTTGACCGCGACAAGCTGATGCGTTCCTTCGACATCGCGCTCAGAAAGCGCAATGTCGAGCCGGAGCGCATCGAGCGTGCGGTCACCGGCATCGTGCGCCAGCTGGAAAGCTCCGGCGAGACGGAGATCCCCTCCGACGATATCGGCCTTCTGGTCATCGATGCGCTGAAAGTGCTCGATGACATCGCCTATGTGCGCTTCGCCTCCGTTTATCGCAATTTCCGCGAAGCCAAGGATTTCCAGGACGTTCTTGGCGAGCTGAAAGGCAATGAGGAAAACGAGGGATAGAATGGACACCGGCAGGGCGTCGGCCAGCGATCTCGACCGGCGTTTCATGGCGGCGGCCATCCGGCTTTCACGCCGGCATATGGGCCTTGCCGGAACCAATCCCTCCGTTGGAACACTGATCGTCCGCGATGATGGCGCCGGCCCGCAGATTGTCGGGCGCGGCGTGACGGCCATTGGCGGTCGCCCCCATTCCGAACCGCAGGCGCTGGCGGAGGCGGGCGAGGCTGCACGCGGCGCGACGGCCTATGTTACGCTAGAGCCCTGCGCTCACCATGGCCGCACGCCGCCCTGCGCCAACGCGCTGGTGAATGCCGGCATTGCCCGCGTTGTGGGCGCTGCCGCCGATCCCGACCCCCGCGTCAGCGGCAATGGCTACGCCATTCTGCGCGAGGCGGGCATTGAGGTCGTGGAGGGCGTTCTGGCCGACGAAGCGGCAGACATGCTGCGCGGCTATCTCATGCGCTCCGAGAAAAAACGCCCGGAAGTGACTCTCAAGCTTGCCTTATCGGCTGACGGCATGATTGGCCGCATGGGGGAGGGGCAGATCGCCATCACCGGTCCCGCTTCGCGCCGGCAGGTGCACATGATGCGGGCCGAAAGCGATGCGATCCTTGTCGGCATCGGCACGGCGCTGGCTGACGATCCGTCTCTGACCTGCCGCCTGCCGGGGCTTCAGGCGCGCTCGCCGCTGCGTATCGTTCTTGATCGCGACATGAAGCTGCCGACAAACTCGGCTCTGGCGCGCACGGCCCGCGAGGTGCAGGTTCTTCTGACAGCTGCCAGTGATTGCCCCAGCGACAAACGCAGGGCGCTGGCCGGGGCGGGCGTCGATTTTCTCGGTGTCGAAGTACATGAAGGCCAGATTGCGCTGCCGGAACTTCTTGAAGACCTGGCGGCGCGCGGCATTGCAACGCTCATGGTCGAGGGCGGTGCCTTCACCGCCAGACGGTTCCTTGAAGAAGGGCTGGTCGACCGGCTTGCGCTCTTTTCTGGGCCGTCCGAAATCGGGGCTGGTGGAATTGCCGCGCCGGTTGATTTCGACCATATCCCCGAAGGTTTCGGCCTGCTGCGCGAGGCGCGGTTCGGCGAAGATGTTTACCGCGAATATGTGAAAGGCGGCTGATGTTCACCGGCATTGTCACTGATATCGGCACCGTGCAATCGGTCACCCCGCGTGATGAGGGCGTGCTCCTGCGCATCGACACGAATTACGATCCGGCGACCATCGACATCGGTGCGTCCATCGCCTGTTCTGGTGTCTGCCTCACCGTGGTGAAACTGCCTGAAGAGGGCGCGAACACCCGCTGGTTCGAGGTGGAAGCCTGGGAAGAGGCGCTGCGGCTGACAACGGTTGCCGGCTGGCAGTCCGGCCAGCGCATCAATCTGGAACGTGCGCTCAAGGTGGGCGACGAGCTGGGCGGACATATTGTCTCGGGCCATGTGGACGGCATGGCCGAAATCGTCGAGCGCCGGGATGAGGGCGAAGCGGTCCGTTTTGTGCTGGAAGCGCCGAAGGAGCTCGCCAAATTCATTGCGCCGAAAGGCTCGGTGGCGCTGGACGGCACATCCCTCACGGTCAACCGTGTCGAGGGCGTTCGGTTCGATGTTCTCCTCATTCATCACTCGCTTGCGGTCACCACCTGGGGGCAGCGCGCGGTGGGCGACCGGGTGAATATCGAGGTCGATACGATGGCGCGTTACGCCGCACGTCTTGCGGATGCCGCCAAAGAGGCTTAAGGCAGCGCTTCTCTTTCTGAATTGTTTGCCGTGCGGAGAATGACCATGGCCGATGCGCGCCCCCTGAGGCTGCTGATCGTCGAAGCCCGTTTTTACGACCACCTGGCCGATGGCCTGCTGGAAGGCGCGAAAGCCGCGCTTGATGCAGCCGGTGCCGACTATGATGTGGTGACTGTGCCTGGCGCGCTTGAAGTGCCGGCTGCAATCGCCTTTGCCGCGTCCGGCAATGGTGGCCCTGTCTATCACGGCTATGTGGCGCTTGGCTGCGTCATCCGTGGTGAGACTTATCATTTTGACGTAGTGGCCAACGAGTCGAGCCGTGCGCTGATGGACCTTTCGGTGCAGCAGAACCTTGCCATCGGCAATGGTATCCTGACCGTCGAGAACGAAGCGCAGGCTCTGGCCCGCATCGAACAGAGCGAAGGCACCAGCGGCGAGAGCATGGGCAAGGGACATTTCGCCGCCGAAGCGGCACTGACGATGATTGCGCTCAAACAGCGCTTGGGAGCTTGATGTGACCGTACCGACCGCAGACGGCTTTCGCCCGGCCAACAAACGCGGCGCCGCACGGCTGGCCGCCGTTCAGGCGCTTTACCAGATGGATGTGGCCGGCACCGGCCTTCTGGAAACCACCGCTGAATACGAGCTTTTCCGGCTCGGCAAGGAGATCGACGGCGAGCTTTACCGCGATGCCGATCCGCAGTGGTTCCGCGCCATTCTGGCGGGTGTGGTGGAAGACCAGAAAACCATCGACCCGGTGATCCGCAAATCGCTGACCGAAGACTGGCCGCTGTCACGGCTCGATTCGACCCTGCGCGCCATTCTGCGCGCCGGTGTGTTCGAGCTGACGCGCCGCCGGGATGTGCCGGTCGCGGTGATCGTTTCCGAATATGTGGACATCGCCAAGGCGTTCTACACCGAGGACGAGCCCAAGCTCGTCAATGCCGTGCTCGACCGGGTCGCCCGGCGCAGCCGTGATGAGGGCAGGGGGAAAGACAAGGAATGACTGGAACGCGCGATGACCTGTACCGTGAGGCGAAACGCACTGCATTAATCCTCGCTTCCGCCCAGGCCATCGTCGGCTCCGCTGCCCCGATCGCCATTTCCATGGGCGGTCTCGCGGGCTTCTATCTCCTTGGCAGCGACAAGTCGCTCGCAACCGCGCCCGTCACCGGCTTCAATGTCGGCATCGCGCTTGGCGCGCTTCCCGCTGCAGCGCTGATGCGCGCCGTTGGTCGCCGCAATGGCTTCATGGCCGGCGGTCTTGTCACCGCCTGTGGCGGTTTCGTCGCGGCGAGCGCGCTCTTCCAGAGCAGTTTCTGGCTCTTTGCCCTCGGCTTGATGCTTGTCGGCGTCGGCAACGCCTTCCTGCAGCAATACCGCTTTGCAGCCGCAGACAATGCGCCGGCCGATTTCAAGCCGCGCGCCATTTCCTGGGTGCTGGGCGGCGGTGTGTTTGCCGCGATCATCGGACCGCAGACCGTCATCTACACGCGCGACCTGTTCGCGCCGATCATGTTCGCGGGCGCGTTTGCCGCGCTGATCGGTCTTGGTCTTTTAGGCACGGTCATTCTGTCTTTCCTGCGTCTCCCCAAGGAAGCGCCCTCGGCAACGCTCGACGATCATGAGCCGGCAAGGCCGCTGGCGCAGATCCTGTTGCAGCCGCGCTTCCTGGTCTCGCTGTTCTGCGGCGTGGCTTCCTACGCGCTGATGAGCTTCGTCATGACCGGCGCGCCGCTGGCCATGGTTGGCTGCGGCTTTACGCCGGACGAGGCAACGCTGGGCATTTCCTGGCACGTCATGGCGATGTTCGCGCCGAGCTTCATCACCGGCCGGCTGATCGCCCGCTTCGGCAAGGAAACCATTGTCGCGACGGGCCTCGTCACGCTTATCGGCTGCGCCATCGTTGCGCTTTCGGGCATTGAGCTGTGGCAGTTCTGGACGGCCTTGATCCTGCTGGGCATCGGCTGGAACTTCGGTTTCATCGGCGCGACCGCCATGGTTGCCGAGTGCTACCGCTCGTCGGAGAAGAGCAGCGTGCAGGGTGTGCACGACTTCATCCTGTTCTCCACCACTGCTTTCGCCTCCCTGATGTCGGGCCAGATCTACAACGCCTTCGGCTGGAACATGCTTGCCTGGATCGTTATCCCGGTTGCGGCCACATGCCTTGTGGCTCTTGGCATTCTGGCTATGAGCAAGCGCACGAAGCAGGCCGCCTGAGGCCGCTTCACCCGGCGCTGACATCTCCTGGAAAGCATCTGGTATTTCCGGGAGGTGTGACAATTTATCCCAGCACAACCTTGACGGTGCGTCACGGCTTCGACCAAGCTGCGCGGATTGGGCCGGAGAGGGCGCAAATGCCGCCGGCCTTTCCAGCATGACCCGGGAGGGGGTTCCAACTGCGGGTCGAAATCAAGGGATAGATTGGCAATGAACATGCTTTTCGTGGTCATCGCCTGCGGCGTGCTTTCCGTACTCTATGCCATTTGGGCAACCCGGTCGGTGCTGGCCGCCGACCAGGGCAATGCACGCATGCAGGAAATCGCCGGCGCCATCCGTGAGGGTGCGCAGGCTTATTTGACAAGGCAGTACACCACCGTCGCCATTGTTGGCGTCGTGGTCTTCATTCTCGCATGGTGGCTGCTCACCGGCGTGGCGGCCATCGGCTTCCTCATCGGTGCGGTTCTTTCCGCCGCCGCAGGCTTCATCGGCATGCATGTTTCGGTGCGCGCCAATGTGCGCACGGCGCAGGCCGCATCCAACAGCCTCGCAGCCGGCCTCGACATCGCCTTCAAGTCGGGCGCGATCACCGGCCTTCTGGTCGCGGGTCTCGCACTGCTCGGCGTGTCAGTCTATTTCTGGATACTCACCGGCCCGCTCGGTCACGCACCGACGGACCGCATCGTCATCGACGCGATGGTCGCGCTCGGTTTCGGCGCATCGCTGATCTCCATCTTCGCGCGTCTCGGCGGCGGCATCTTCACCAAGGGGGCGGATGTCGGCGGCGATCTCGTGGGCAAGGTGGAGGCGGGCATTCCCGAAGATGACCCGCGCAACCCGGCCACCATCGCCGACAATGTGGGCGACAATGTCGGTGACTGCGCCGGCATGGCCGCCGATCTGTTCGAAACCTATGTGGTCACGGTCGTGGCCACCATGGTGCTTGCCTCGATCTTCTTTACGGGCGAGACGGCGCTGACGCTGATGCTCTTCCCGCTGGTGATTGGCGCTGCCTGTGTCGTTACCTCGATCATCGGCACCTTCTTCGTGAAGCTTGGTTCCAACAATTCCATCATGGGCGCGCTTTACAAGGGCTTCTGGGCCACTGCCGGTCTGTCGGTCGTGGCGCTTGCGATCATCATCTGGGGCTGGCTTGGCGGCTCGACCGCGTTCTCGGCCAGCAATGGATCGGAGTTCACCGGCGCATCGCTCTTCTGGTGCGGCGTGGTGGGGCTCGGTGTGACCGGCCTCATCATCTGGATCACCGAATATTATACGGGCGTCGGCTATCGGCCGGTCCGCTCCATCAGCCAGGCGTCGGTGACCGGGCACGGCACCAATGTCATTCAGGGCCTCGCCGTCTCGCTTGAGGCGACGGCGCTGCCGGCCATCGTCATCATTGCCGGCATCATCCTGTCGTTCAATCTGGCGGGCCTGTTCGGCATCGCCATCGCGGTGACGACGATGCTGGCGCTGGCCGGCATGGTGGTGGCGCTCGACGCGTTCGGCCCGGTGACGGACAATGCCGGCGGCATTGCCGAAATGGCGGATCTGCCAAGCGAAGTGCGTCAGACGACCGATGCGCTCGACGCGGTGGGCAACACGACCAAGGCGGTGACCAAGGGCTATGCCATCGGTTCGGCGGGTCTCGGCGCACTGGTTCTGTTCGCGGCCTATACGGAGGATCTCAAATTCTTCGCGGCCAATGCGGAGCCGGGCACCTTCTTTGAAGGCGTTACCGTCGATTTCTCGCTCTCCAATCCATATGTGGTGGTCGGCCTTCTGTTTGGCGGTCTGCTGCCATTCCTGTTCGGTGGCCTCTCCATGACGGCCGTTGGCCGGGCAGGGGGCGCGATCGTACAGGAGGTGCGCCGGCAGTTCCGCGAGAAGCCGGGCATCATGGAAGGCAGGGAGAAGCCCGATTATGGACGGGCGGTTGACCTTCTGACCAGGGCGGCGATCAAGGAAATGATCATTCCTTCGCTCCTGCCGGTGCTTTCGCCGCTTGTCGCATTCGCCGTGGTCTATGCGATTGCCGGCAAGAACGAGGCCTTCTCGGCGTTGGGCGCAATGCTTCTGGGCGTGATTGTGACCGGTCTCTTCGTGGCGATTTCCATGACCGCCGGCGGCGGTGCCTGGGACAATGCCAAGAAATCCTTCGAGGACGGTTTCGTGGACGCCGATGGCGTGAAGCATGAAAAGGGCTCGGAGGCGCACAAGGCGTCGGTTACCGGCGATACGGTGGGTGATCCCTACAAGGACACCGCAGGCCCGGCCGTGAACCCGATGATCAAGATCACCAACATCATCGCGCTTCTTCTGCTGGCCGTTCTGGCGCACTGACAGGGCGCGCTCCGTCCTCGCCGCCTCTCAAAGGGCGGCGAGGCGAGGTCTTTGAATGTGAGATCCCGGCAAAGAAAAAGCCCGCAGGCAACGCCTGCGGGCTTTTCGTTTGAAACCGGGTTCGGATCAGCCGCCGCCGCCGAACATGCCTGCAGGTGGCCCGCCCTTCGATGCGCCGGCGAGAATCTGGCCGATGAAGGTCTGTTCCTTGCCGCCGGTCGGCGTGGTGCGCGAAATGAAGTCGAAGACCCTGCCGTCTTCCATTCCGTAATGGGCGATCTTCGAGACGCGCTCATCATCGCCGAAATAGACGGCGAGAACCTGCTGCTCCACAAGGCGTGCGCGCATGAAGGCTGCGCCGCGAACGCGCTTCTGGGAAATATAGTAGAAGGCCTCGTTGTCGAAGGTCGCCGTGGTGGAGGGCGAACCAAGCGCCAGCAGAACCTGCTCGCGGCTGGAACCCACCGGCACGAGTTCGAGTGCCTGCTGGTCGATCACATAGCCCTGCGTCAACGTTTCGCGCGCATCGAGCGTGTTGGCGACATTACAGCCGGACAGCACAGCCGCCGAACCCACGATCCCGGCCGCCAAAATTGTGCGTCCGACAGGATAGCTGTTGATTTTTTTCACCTGCAACGACATCTCCATAGCGTCCCCGGCGCCAAGGCTTTCAATCGAAAGCCCTTGTTCCCGCCGGCAAAACGGGTAAACCAGCTTAAGCGCCGATGCAACCTGATCCTGTCCCAAACCAGCCCCGAGGGAGGGCAATTCCCATGTTCAAGAAGCTGTTTGGCTTTGGGCAGCGTTCGCGCCTCACCGTCATTGACGGCTTGTATGAACGAATCGTGGCGGCCTCGCGGCAGCCCGTCTTTTACGCAAAGTGGGAAGCGGCGGATACGCCACTTGGCCGTTTCGAGATGATTGCGCTGCACATGATCCTCGTTTTGCGCCGCGTTCGCAACGAAGAGGACCCCAAGGTCCGCGAGACGGCCCAGGAGCTGACCGATCTCTTTTTCAGCGATGTCGAATATGCGATTCGCGAACTGGGAATCGGTGATCTGGGCGTACCCAAGCGCATCAAGAAGCTGGCGCGCATGTTCTATGGCCGCGCTGCTGCCTATGGCGACGCGCTCGATGCAGGCGATGTCGAGGCGCTGGCAGCCGCCATGCAGCGCAACATCCGCCCGGATGTCGAAAACTGGCAGGGCGCGCGCCCGCTTGCCGATTATGCGGTGGAAGCCGCCGGTGCGCTCGATGCGCAGCCGGTGGAAAAGCTGATCGCCGCCGAAATTTCATTCCCTGACGCACAAAGGGAGATCTGAACCATGTCCGCCACCAGGAAATCCCCGGTTTCATTCGAGGTGAATGTCCACCGTCTGCCGCGCAAGGGCATGCCGGTTGAGATCAACGCCGATGAGAACCAGCGCCGCGCGCTGGCTGCCGAACACGACCTTGTCTCCGTTGAGCGTTATGTCGCCGCAATGACCGTTCGCCCCTGGAAGGCCGATGGCGTGCGGATTATCGGAAAGGTGGAAGCTGATATCACGCAGTCCTGCGTGGTCACGCTGGAGCCGGTGACGACTCACATCGAGGAAGAAGTCTCGGCCACGCTGGTGCCCGAGGGCTCCCGGCTCGCCCGCAACGACATTGATGGCGGCGAGTTCGTGCTCGATGCGGAGGGGCCGGACATGCCCGAACCCTTCCAGGGCAGCATCATTGATGTGGGCGCGCTGGCCGAGGAATTCTTCGCGCTTGGCATTGACCCCTATCCGCGCAAGCCCGGGGCTGTTATTGACGCTCCCGATGCAGGCGATGATGCACCGAAAGAGGCCGGGCCACTCTATGAAGGCCTGCGCAAGCTCGGGCAAAAAAGCTGAATTGCGTGACCGATGGGCGAAACAAGGTTGTGCCACCGGTCAAAAGCGCTATTTTCGCCGCACATTTGAGCCGATGCCGGCGACCGATCAACGTTTGAGGCAAATCACGCGTGGTACGCATTTCGATTGACGCGATGGGTGGGGATCATGGTCCCGAGGTCACGCTGCGTGGCCTGACCAAGGTCATCGAGCGGCGTCCCGACGCCCGCTTTCTTGTATACGGTCGTGAAGACGCCGTTGTTCCGGTGCTTGATGCGCTGCCGGGCCTTCGCGATGTGAGCGAGTTCACCCATTGCGAAGTCGCGGTGCGGATGGACGACAAGCCCAGCCAGGCGCTGCGCCAGGGCCGCTGGAAGTCTTCCATGTGGAAGGCCATCGAAGCGGTGAAAAATGGCGATGCGGATGCCTGCGTTTCCGCCGGCAATACCGGCGCGCTGATGGCCATGTCGAAATTCTGCCTGCGCACCATGGCCGATATCGAACGCCCCGCCATTGCGGCCATCTGGCCGACCATGCGCAGCGAGAGCATCGTGCTGGATGTGGGCGCGACCATTGGCGCAGACGCCCAGCAGCTCGTCGATTTCGCGATTCTGGGCGCTGCCATGGCCAATGCCCTGTTCGACGTGGAGCGTCCGACCGTGGGCCTGCTCAATGTCGGCGTTGAAGAGATCAAGGGCCAGGAAGAAGTGCGCGAAGCCGGTCGCATGCTGCGCGAGGCCGCACTCAAATCCATGCGCTATGAAGGTTTCGTCGAAGGCGACGATATCGGCAAGGGCACGGTCGATGTGGTCGTTTCGGAAGGTTTCGCCGGCAATATCGCGCTGAAGACCGCCGAAGGCACGGCGCGTCAGATTGCCGGTTATCTTCGCGAGGCGATGGGACGCACCATGATGGCGCGCATCGGTTATCTGTTTGCACGCGGCGCTTTCCAGCGCCTCGGCGAAAAGATGGATGTGCGCAAGATCAATGGCGGCGTCTTCCTCGGGCTCAACGGCATCGTGGTGAAAAGCCATGGTGGCGCCGACGCTGAAGGCTTCTCCGCCGCCGTGGAACTTGGATATGAAATGGCGCGCAGTCATCTGCTCGACAAGACGCGCGCCACTCTTGACCTTTATCACGCCCGCCAGCCGCTTCCGGCCGCCGGCGCTGCAGCCGTGAATGAATAGGACGCTGTGATGATTAGATCCGTCGTGCGTGGCATTGGCTCCGCTTTGCCCCGCCGCATAATGAAGAATGCGGAATTCGAGAAGCTCGTCGACACGACTGACGAGTGGATCGTGCAGCGCACGGGTATCCGCCAGCGCCATATCGCTTCGGAAGACGAGACCACGGCGTCGCTGGGCGAGGCGGCTGCGCGTGCAGCGCTCGACAGCGCCGGGCTGACCGCCGACGACATCGACATGATCATTCTGGCCACGTCGACCCCCAACAACACGTTTCCCGCCACGGCCGTCGAGATTCAGGAACGTCTCGGCATGCGCGGCGGTTTCGCGTTCGACATGCAGGCCGTGTGCAGCGGCTTCGTCTATGCCATCACCACCGCCGATCTCTACATTCGCGGTGGTCAGGCAAAGCGGATGCTGGTGATTGGCGCGGAGACCTTCTCGCGCATTCTCGACTGGAACGACCGCACCACCTGCGTGCTCTTCGGCGATGGCGCCGGCGCTGTCGTTCTGGAAGCACAGGAAGGCGAGGGCTCTCTGGATGATCGCGGCATTCTCGCCGCATCCTTACGCTCCGATGGCAGCCAGCGCGACAAGCTCTATGTGGATGGCGGGCCCTCGACCACCTGCACGGTGGGGCATCTGCGCATGCAGGGCCGCGAAGTGTTCAAACATGCCGTTGGCATGATCACCGACGTCATCGAAGATGTGTTTGCCAAAACGGGCATCACTGCCGACGATATCGACTGGTTCGTGCCGCACCAGGCCAACCGCCGCATCATCGACGCCTCCGCCAAGAAGCTCGGCATTGCCGAGGAGAAGGTTGTGATCACCGTTGACAGGCACGGAAACACCTCGGCGGCGTCCGTGCCGCTGGCGCTTTCCGTTGCGGTGGAGAACGGCCAGATCAAGAAGGGCGATCTGGTTCTTCTTGAGGCGATGGGCGGCGGATTCACCTGGGGCGCCGTGCTGGTGCGCTGGTAGCGACAGCAAATCACATGCATCGTCCTTGACCGTTACGAAGCAATTTTTGTAACGTCAGCGCCGCGTATTGAAATCATAAGCATTTTCAAGATTTGGATGGGTAGCCCTATGGGGGGAAAGACACTGACGCGTGCCGAGCTGGCTGAGGCCGTCTATCGGAAAGTCGGACTGTCACGCACCGAGTCCGCCCAGCTTGTCGAAATGGTTCTGCAGGAAGTCTGCGACGCGGTTGTTCGCGGCGAGACCGTTAAGCTCTCTTCCTTCGCCACCTTCCAGGTGCGCGACAAGAACGAGCGCATCGGTCGCAACCCGAAGACCGGCGAGGAAGTACCGATCTCGCCACGTCGCGTCATGACGTTCAAGGCTTCCAACGTCCTCAAGGATCGTATCCTCAAGGCGCACCAGGACAGGCAGCCGCGCGAAAGCGCCTGACCTTTTCCGGCCCCGCAGGGCCACCACGGTGCACAATTGCGCGTGGTGCTTTCGACAGGCTCACGAACTGGTTAAACTCCCGAATCGTCGGGCGTTGGCTGGGAGCTGTTGCGTTTCCCTCCGGGGCCCGCATCGTTTGGCAGGGCTTCGCACGCAGGTCGGAGCCACAGCCCGCAGGAGACGCGTGACCATGGAAAAGAGCCCCGACGCCTTCCGTACCATCAGCGAAGCCGCCGAAGAACTCGATCTGCCGCAGCACGTGCTGCGTTTCTGGGAAACGCGGTTCTCGCAGATCAAGCCTTTGAAGCGGGGCGGTGGACGCCGCTATTACCGGCCGCAGGATATCGACCTGATCAAGGGCATTCGTCACATGCTCTACGATCAGGGTTACACCATCAAGGGCGTACAGAAGCTTCTGCGCGAGAACGGCAACCCGTTCGTCGTGGCCATTGGTCGTGGCGATGTGGCGGCGGTCGAGGCCATCGCCCAGAGCCAGCAGGCGGACGTGGAAAAGACGGTTTCCGAGGAGGAAGTGCTGGTTGGCGCTCCGAAAGCGAAGCCGAGCAAGCGCTTTTTCGGCCTTGGGCGCGGCGAGCAGGAGGGGCCTGTCCCGGCGGATGCGGAGAGCCTCTCGCGTGACAACAGGGCGCTTTTGCAGGAGGCGCTGTTCGATCTCCTGGAGTGCAAGCGCCTTCTCGACCAGGTGCGCTGATCGTTTCGGATCGCCACCGCGCATCCTTGTTGTTGAAAGCCGGCCCCGTTGCCGGCTTTTTGCTGCGGAATGATTTTTAGGCCTTGCGCGCCCCCCTCGGAAACTATATCCCTTGCGCCGGTTCGGAGCGTAGCGCAGCCCGGTAGCGCACTTGACTGGGGGTCAAGGGGTCGTGGGTTCGAATCCCGCCGCTCCGACCATTTTTCTTCTATATTTCAGCATGTTGCAGCGTCGTTCATTTGACGCCGCGACCTGCTGGTTTACAATTTTCTGGCTGGTTTACAGAACGCGTTCCTGTTTCGATCTTTTCCACAGCCGCGCTCGACACCAGATAGTGCTTGCGAATGATGCCTTCGGCGTCCTTTTCAGCGTGCCCGGTGATCTCCGCAATCTCACGAATCGATGCGCCGTTTCTGTAGGCGAGGGTTACGAACGTCCCCCGCAGGTCGTGGAATGTCTTGCCCTCGATCCCAGCTGCGGCGACCGCTTTCCTCCACGAAGACTTGAAACCGGAGGTCCATGGCTTGCCGCTGCGATTCGTCAGGATCGTTGCTGCCGGCGTGTCTCGTTTGGCATTCTCGGCCTTCGCCGCGTCCAGAACTGTGCGAAGTTCTCTAGAAACCTTCACAGCGACATGGGCGCCGGTTTTGGACTGCCGAAGCCTGATGGCGTTCCCGTCGTAGGCTGACCAGGTGAGGGCGAGCAGATCCCCCTGCCTCTGCCCTGTCCAAGCGGCAAGCATCATCGCGCGCACCAGTGGCTCGCGTGCCTTCTCCCGGAATGCCTTTATGTCCGTGTCGGTCCAGATGATGTCTCGTCTGGTGCCATCGCTTACCTTGGTGATCCGCTCCAACGGGTGGCGTTCGATCATCTCACGGTCGAGGGCGAACCAGAACAGACGCTGAAGAACGCTCATGTAGAGGTCGGCCTTGCGGGGATGCGTCTCTGCCATCTCGTCGCGCCACTCGAGAAAAAGTGTGCGGCTGCCGGCTGCAGATATCCGCTCGGCCGTCATGTCGTAGAACTCGCCCTCAATGGCCCGGATCGCTAGATCATAGCCCTCACGAGTGCTGGGCTTCAGGTCTTTGTAGTGCGGGGATTTGAGGTAGCCGCGAATGATCTCGGCCATGCAGCCCTGATAGGGCGCGTCTTCTCGGTCGCGCGTCAGTCGCAGGTATTCCTCAGTGAATTTTCGGTGCTCGGTTTCTGGGTCGGCCTTGATGGCCGGGCCCCCTCGCCACGCATAGTGGTAGGTTTTGACCGATCCGTCGGCCAGTCTCTTCTTGACGCTATGAACGCCCACGAGATTTACCCGCACTGTGTCTGTCCCTCCATGCGCGGAGGGAATTGCCGCCATTCAGAGGCGCGCTGTCAAATCGGTCATTGTGAGTATCGGGGATAAGCGTGATCGCTCCATCCACCTCAAGGCGCACGGTCAGGCCCATGTCGCGGGCTACGCGACCGGCGTTCTCGATCTCGCATCGGCGGTGACGGAGGGGCTTTGTCATCCTTCCCCGCCCCCTAATGCTCGGATAGTGGCGGCGTCCAGATAGCGGAGCTCCCATGTCGGATGAAATGGGAGCGGGTGCGTGTGGGCGGAACCATCGAAACGTATTCGGAGGCTCCCGTTGCGGGCACTCATGATCGTTGCGCGCTCATCGGTCTTCCCGCCAGTGTAGATCACGCGTCCGCCTCGTTTGGCCGGGACGTCGTAGTTTTCTCTGATCCACTTCATGCTCATGGCTGTCCCTCTCCCTTGCTGGGGAAGGCGGCGAGAGCTTCAAGCGCAATTTCGGCAAATCGACCGGGAGAGTTATGGCTTGCGTAATACATGCCATCAGACGCTTCCGCGTACACTATTGGGCCTGTTTTGTCGGTTTCAGCGATTTTTCTCAACGCTTGTACCGCCCGCTCCACCGCCTCGTCGGTGAGGGCGGGGACGGGGGATGCAGGGAGGAATTCTTTCATCGCTCGGAAGTTCGAAACGACTTCACCAAACGCACCAGCATGGGCAAGAACCCACTCGTAAAGCTCGTCGGCTTCGTCCTTGTCACCGAGTTCGTAAGCGACCTTCATGGTCATGAACTCGCGGTAGCGGATGAGCAGCCACTGTTCGAACGTGTCCAAATCGCAAACTCCGGTATGCGCCATCCACTTTTCGAGGGGAGTGTTCCCGGAGAGCAAATCGGACAGAGGTATCATGCCGGCTGCCTTCATGCGCTGATCCAAAGATGCATCAACCTCCATCACCTCTGCCTTGGGGGCAGAGAGGGCGGCGAGTGCCATGTCCAGCGCCTCGCGTGAAACCCCGACCATGATGCCGTCAGCATCAAGCTGCGTCTGGTGATTGCGCAGTTGCTCGATAGCGCCTTCGAGCCGGCTTTGGTTCTCTTCGCTCATCTCATCCTCGCGATGTGTAGAGTTGTGTCTTCGGGAGCGGAGGAAGCGCGTCCTTGGCAGTGCGCTTCGGCTTCTCGGTCTTTGGGAAGTCCCGGCCCGGCATCGGCTTCTTCGGGCGCTCAAAGCCCATATGCTTGGCAGCCGAGCGTTTGGCCTTGGCGATGCGCTTCACGTCCTGCCTGGTTTTCCCTTCGGCGCCCCGGTGGCAGCACTCCTTGCCGAGAAGCTGGCCGTCAGCGATCGTCAGAGGGCGCTTCCTGTCCTCGTCGGGCCGCAATGCCTCCGGAATGATGTGGTCGATCTCATAGGGCTTCCTTCCCAGAACAAGGCCGCATCCCTCGCAGGTGACGTATCCCGCTGCGTTCGTGGCGCGCTTGACGATCTGCTCTCGATGGGAGCGGGTGAACTCACGGCGCTTCATGCCCAGCCCCCAAAGTCCACCGGGTAACAGGTACTGCAGTTTCCCCGATCGCACTTGCCATCGCCGCCGGCAACGTTTCCGCCGCCGCACAGGGCGCGATCTGGCTCATCCAGAAACTGGACGATGCGACCGGCCAGCATCGGCTTTCGGTAAATGTAGTCCCTGGCTTCCTTGACGCCCTCGCCCTGATCCCCTGATTGCGCGCGTTCCATATCCTCCAGATCAACGACGCATTGGAACCTGCGGCCATCAAAGGTGAGGACCGTTGCCCGAACCTCAACGTGGGACACGCGGTAATCGTACTCGTGATACCCCGCATATTTCAGAACCGGCGTGTTGATGGAGATGCGCCGACCGACACGGAAATGCTCAGCCAAGACCGGGCACTTGAACGTGGCGCTGGACAGACCGAGGCCGCGCACTTTGGCTCGCATCTCATCACGCTTGGACGTGCAGTCCTGATCCGTTGTCAGGCGCGGTACGGGGCAGCCGTGGCATGGTTTCAGGTGAACAGCCATCAGTTGCCCTCCGATTTCAGAGCGATCTCGATCAAGCGACGGATGGCTTCGGAGCGGGTAGGAACCCGGTTCTCAAAGCGCCAATCGTCAATGGCTTGCAGTTCGTCGTCGGTGAGCATGATCGGGACGCGGTGTTCGCGTAAAACCTTGGCCATCACCGCGCCCTCCGTTGATGCTCCGCGATCTCCGCTTCAACCAGACGCGCCAGTTCGAGGCACATCACGTCGATGCGAATCTCATCGGTGCGCAAGTCGAGCGTCTTTCTTGCAATTGCTCGAGCGCCACGGCTGCCCTTCGGAAATGAGCGCGCAACCTCGGCAAGGGTGTCGGCTGAGATGGTCATGCCGCTTCTCCCATTGCATCAATGTTCTGACGGATGACGTTGAAGGTGAGGGCAACGACCCAAGGGTTCGCGTCCCATCCGAAGCCGCGTGAGGCGTTGAGGCTGTCCCAGAGTGAAGCGAACTCGCTCTGATGGTAGCCGCCAGAGATGCCCTCGGCCTTGGCGTCCTGCCATGTGATCTCCTGCAGCCGCTCCACCCGCACTTCTGTGACGATAAGGGTGAGGCGAGACGCCCAGCGGGGCATGTGGATTGAAGGCTTCCAAGGGCCGTTCGCCCACAGCGGGCAGTTACCGTCTGCTTGATAGAAAGTGTCCAGACCGTAGAAGGGGGAGCCGGGAACAAAGTAGCTGCCCGGGCGAGACTTCGGGATCGGCTTCCACGCCTCACGCACCCAAAGGCGGTCTCCCGGCATATACCGAAGCGGTACTTTGAAATCGGCATCCGGGGTCACGTATCCAAAGACCGCAGTCAACGCCGGCGCATAGACCCCGACAAGGCCCATGTCTGCCGGAGGCTGTGGCTTCAAGATCCGCCGCGTCTGCGTCTTTCTGCCCTCAAGCAAGGCGCGGATCATTGGGCCGCTGAAAAGGATGGGGCGATCAGTCATGCTGCCAGATCCTTCTCCTCGCACCCGACGACGCCGGCAATCGTCGCCCGGCAGTCATCAAGTTCGATTTCATTCCGGCAGCAGGCGCGGGCGTAATTGGTGATCGACTTCGCCTTGGCACGAACCTCGTCGCTTAGGCCTTCGACAAAGAGCCCCTTGGACTGATTGACGACGACAACCTCATCCTCCCCGATGGCGCCGATGATCGCCTTGGCGAACGTCTTGAGCCAATCCGGATCGACGGAAGCCGGCTCGCTTTCGCTCTCTCCCATGTCTTGCGAGCCGGCCTCGTCCGCCGTGGCAGGTGAGTTCTCGGCAGCGGAGCGATCTGAATTTGTGGCGACGAGCGCCCCGCTGCCGTCACCGGTGGGGCTTTCTGCCGGTGAACTGTGTTCTGGAATGTGGTCGTAGCGCTTTCGCAGCGCGTCAGGGTCAATGCCCGTCACCTCGGACAAGGCTGCCATGGCCTTCTCGAAGAATGGGCGAAATTCGCCTTCATCCATCGATGCGAACGAGATCGAGCCGGGACGTATGAACCATTGCCCTTTGATGGTCTTGGAAATGTCCGTCACGCCGAGCGCCAGTTTGAGCGCGTCTGACGCTTCGTTGGCGCTTTCCCAAGGCGTTTTGGCGTTCTCCACCACGTCGCGCAGCACCACCCAGTATTTCTTCAGAAGGGGCAGGCTCCGTTTTTGGTTGAGCGTCACAGTGAGCTTGTCGCCGTTGCGATAGGTGTCCAGCACCTCGGCAACATACGGATCGGCTGGCGAAAGCCTTCCGCGCTCAACCACGAATTCAAGGGTGGGGTGGTCCTGCTTAGCCATTGTTGCCCCCGATCTGGGAGAGGCGGCGTTCCTTGATCTTCACTGCGATCTGCAGATTGATGTCGTCGCCGTCGAATTGCGCTTCGGCGTCCATCTCGGACCAGACTTCTTCGACGGTCGCCTCATCCATCGCGCCGGCCAGGTTGGTCTCGAGCTCATCGAAGAAGGCGGCAGCGTCGAATTCACCGTCGGCCATCACCGCACCGATATCCTCGCCGGTTTCGCGTACGATCTGGCGGTCATCAACGACTTCGCCGGTCTCGGCGTCGATGGCTTCCTGACGCTCGATCTTCTGCGTCGGCGGGGCCGGAGGCGCGGGAGGCTTCGGAGCCTGCGGACGCTCCTGTGGCGTGTCCTGCACTTCCTCGGCAATGCCAAGGCCGCGCAGCACGTCAGCAAAGGCGTCGCGCAGCGCAAAGGCACGGGCGCGCATTGCGAGCATCCGCTTCGGGTATTGCTGCCACGGGCCTTGCTTGCCCCACAGGTTGGCCTTCTTGGCATCGGCGACCGAGAATGTGGCCTTGGTCGGATCGGCCTCGCCCTTTCGTTTGACTTCGCAGGACGCGACCATGTTTTCGCCGTCACCGGTTAGCTTCTCTTTGATCCATTCGAGTTTGCCAGAACCGCGAACGAGACCGATTGCGCCGTCACCCCAGATCGTCGGCCGGCCGTTCACGACTGCGATGGACTGCAGTGCAGCCATAGGCGTCATGCCGACTTCCATGCCGTGCATGATTGCGACCATGGCCTTCTCGGGAGTATCGAGCCCCTTCGGAGCCATGCCGGCCTTGCAGACAGCGGTGGCGATACGCCATGCGCCGTCGAAATCCTGCGGAACGATTGCCTTCACAGCGCCGCCAGATTGAAGGGAGGGGAGGCGCGGGGCCTCAGTTTGCACGATCGCGTTCACTGTCTTCTCCGTCCGTTTTCATTGCTTCGAAAATGCGGCCGGCTTGGGCGTTGGCGATCAACATGTTGACCTGCCACGAGCGCGCCCAAGCGTTGTGGGTCCATTTGTGGTTGAGGTATGTGCCTGAAAACAGCGTCGGCAAGGAAGCTGACTTCCGTGTCCGATGGTTCAATGGCGACGGCGAGGCGTCCTACTTCTCGGATGTCGTGAACGTGCCGGACATGCAGATCGATAACTCCGCGCCGGCCGAGCCCTATCTTGATGTCCAGGTCACGGACAACGGTGTGGGTGATTACACCTTCGACGCGGTGGCCCATTCGACCGCGATGAACATGGTTCGTTTCGTTTTTACGGGGCTAGCGTCGAATTATGATGGCGATGCGCGCCCGGGCCAGACATTCACTGCGAATGAGACAATCTCGAACGGCCCTGTCGAGCAAACGGTAACAATAACGGCCACGGCCTACTCATCGAACGGCACCCCGAGCCCGGTTGCGACCTTCACCTATGTGATCCCGCAGGATCCGAACGTACCGGACTAACCCTTCCAGCCGCCGCGGGCCGCACGCCTCGGCCGGCGAAGCATGCGAGGAACCCCGATGCAGACCAAAACACAACGCAATGCGATGATCGCCAATATGTCGCTCAGAGATTTGGCTGGTCTGTGGGGTCGCGAGGTAGAAGAGCTTCTTCAATCATCTCGCGAAGGTCTGACCGATCAACAGCGCATGTCGCTTCTAGAAGCCGAAGTGCTTCATCTAAGGCGGCGTCTATCAAGGCTGGAACAGTTCGATCTGCGGCGTATTCGACCGCAACAGCCATTTGGATGCTCGGCCCGATCCTGTCGCCAGGTCCGTTGAACTCGAACCCCAGCTGAACGATGGCTTCAGGCTTTGAATCGCCCTCCTGTGGAGGAGCGATCCTGATGTCGTGCAACTGTACCGAACTCGGCTTCATGTCTTCCCTCCCTGTCTAGCGCCTCCAAGTGAAGCAGAGGCTCTACCGGGAGTCGAGACAACACCCACTGTGAACTGATCCGCCCCGCGCAGTGCATCTGCCCGGCCGGAGAAGCCTATCCAAAATCGGAGATAATCATGTCCGTCTTTACCAACCGGGGCGTTGATATTTTTGCGCCCACTGATGCCGCCGGTAGCCTGCGCAAGGTGATCAATGGCGAGGTGCAGGTTTGGTCAACTGAGGTCGAACGCGCCGTCTACTACGCCATGGTCTCGGGCAATCTGGCCTATGCCACCAAGGCTGATCTGGATGCTGACCTCGATCATGAAGGCGGCACTGTTGCGTGGGTGGTCGCAGACACAGAGGCGCTGAACGGCATCTATGTGAAGTCGGGTGCTTCCGGTTCCGGATCGTGGACGAAGGAACGCAACCTGCCGACCGGCCCGCAGGGCGATGTTGGCGGTGTGGCGTATCGGTTTGACGCTGGCACGGCAGATGCTGACCCCGGCGCCGGCCTTATCCGTGCGAACAATGCCGATCTTTCCGCTGCGACCGAACTGTATGTCTCGAAGTCGAACCGGTACGGCGATGATCTCTCCGGGTTCCTCGCCACGCTCGCGGGCTCCACCAGCACCCACAAGGGCTATCTGGTGCTCACCGCACCGGACAGCGAGACGCAGGCCGCGTTCAATGTCACAGGCGTTGCCGATGCTGCTGGCTATGTGAAACTCGCTGTCACTGGTCCGGGCGGCGTGACCGGATTTGAAGATGCTGAGCGGCTGATCTTCCTGTTTTTACGCACCGGAAATGCTGGCGACTTGAATGGGGTCAACCCAGGCGTCGCCGGCCTTACTGTCCTTGAGGCGGAGACCAGAGAAGATGCGCGCTTGGTTCTTGGTGTTTCTGACTTCCCGACCAAGGCGGCGGCAGAAGCGTCAGTATTCGATATTGGCCCTCAATATATCATGATCGCTGGCTATGCGTCAGCAGGCGATGGGGGCGGTGCGCTCTACAAGAAGGTTGCTTCCGAACCGACCCATGCTGGCAAGTTATCCATTACGCTTGCTGATGGTTTGACGGTGAATTGGTATGAAATGATTGGAGAAGTCGCGGTAGAGGCGTTTGGAGCGTTCACAACGAGCGCGGCATCCGCAAACAAGTTGGCGCTTGAAGCTGCGTCCAACTACTCTGCTAGCACCGGTTGGCCAGTGACGATGCGACAGGGGCAGGTTTTTAATCACGACCCAATTCAGATCGCGGACGGTTCTCATTTTAAGACGCGTGGCGCGGTTTTTGCTGGCTCATCTGTAAACGAAGTAGGAGGCAGTTTTGCTACTACGCCGACAGTTCTCGTAGGAGATCGGGTTACGGCAGATATGATTGTGGTCAAGTGGAGTGGTTACTCCGTCAATCGTCTGGTTAGTATCGGCGAGAAGCCAGATATTGGTTTCATCCACATCGAGCGCACTGATGCTCAAAACGAACAAGACCTGACGAATAACTATAACGTCGCTTTGAATTGGGATGGGGGTGGAAAAACTGGACGTTTAGGCGGGTATTCCATCAAGAACTGTGATCTCTCAATGAGGGTTACGAATGTGTTCGGTCAATACGAACGCGCTGTGATCGGCAAAGGCTCCATCTGCAACTACATTCGCGGAATCTGGTTCAAGACATGCTTTCGACTTGTCTTCGATGCGCCACATATTGAAGGGGTTTCGCCGACCATCTCAGGGTGGAGGGGCGGGACTGGTTCGTACATCCCGGGAACTGGTCCGGGCGAAAACGGGGTTCTGTATGAAGACTGTTCAGAGATAACAAGAAACGGCACTCTGACTGGTGGTGATAGTTGGTCACACTTTGAGCGCGTCGGCGGTCACAATAGCGTAGGCGTAGATGGAAAACTCACTTTACCAGATGGGTCAAAACGAAACCCCGGCGCCTACATATTGGGCGATATTCAGGCGAAGTCGCACGGTGGGTCCGCTTTCAAGTGCAACACTTCAGTCGCAACGAATTACATCCGAGGCTTGAAAGTCGGAGATGTCATCTCGATAGATGGTGGGATAGACCGGGCACCGGGCAACTCGGATACAGTACGTCTGCAGCATATCGATGGATTTCAGATAGGCAAGATTTCTAGCTCGCCTTCAAATATCTCTTCTGGCAGCGCTGCAGATTGGACGTTTCTCTTTTCCAATTGTAAGCGAGGGACGGTGGGGGGCGCGCAAGGCGCCCGCACAAAGCTTGGCTTAATCTACGGTCACAGTGGCGACGGGCCGATCGAGGACGTTACAATCCAGACCCATTCATCTAATTACTCGCTTGGGGATGGGGTGAAGGTTGCCATGGCTACAGGCAATACAAGTGGATTGATGATTCTCGGGGGACAGGTGCGCAATTCGGTAGGAACCGGATACGACATTGAGATAACGAGTGTCCGAGAAGGATGCCGAGTTGAAGGTGTATCTGGGTCTAATGGTGCGGACAAAAGTATCACAGTTGGGTCGACCTACGGCGCTGCCAACTTCATCGATGACATCGTGACTGTCCCAGGATGATTTTCGAGACATCAAGTCACCCATCATAGCGCGATTCATTCTTGACAGATGTGTCGCCACGCAGCTCGTGCAGTAGTTCAACTATTGGGGTCGCCGCAGGGGTCGAGATCAAACGCCTTCCAATGCGCCAGCTTCCTTCTGCGCTAAAATGTAGGCGGTCAAAATACAGTGCAGTTCCGTCTACGTCGAATGCTGGACATCTGCCGAATTGGCAAACTTGCTCTCTCACGCTTAAAACGTACACATCGTGGTTGTTCTCGGCAATCTTATGCAGTTCACTCGAGAATTTCGGCTGGTAATCTGCAGCTCCAATGGTCGCGCAGTCTACCACCTCAATCTTTTGTGATTTCCTTCCGCATTGTGCGTCAAACTTCGGCTGTCGTGGGGCGGTGTCGAGCAAGATGATCTTTTTGCCGTCGCTTGTTAGTCTCTCTACAAGCGACTGAAGGTGCACGGCGAGATCGGCGCCAGATTTGTTTCCTGAGGCGCTGTAGATGTCCCAAGCTGCCCCGATGAAGATGACGTCATAATTCTCCAGGTCATTGATCGTTAGCCTATGTGAGTCAGAGCATGCTTTTAGGCGCTTGTTCGGCACAAAGGGCGACGGATCTCCATCTATTGGGACGCATGAAGAGTGGGCGTAGTTTCTAAAAGAGACGCCGGCTTGTTTTGCTAGTTCGCCAACCACGCCAATGTAGTGAGCCGCATTTGAATCTCCATAGAGCAATACGCGGGGACGACCATCCCCGATTACACACCTGTCAGCGTTTATAATGGATCGCGTTATCAGGTATTCTTGGCATAAATAGTCAAAAGTGTAGGGGGCGGAGGCGGTCTGAGTCTTTTCTAGCCTCAGACGGTAGTCAGTGTATCGGTAGGGACCGTAACCGTCGGTGACTACGAGGCCAGCGGCGAGAACAGCAAGGGCAATGCTCGGTGCGATGACGAACCGAGACAGCATTTGCCGAAATGACAGGTTAGAGTGTCTGAACGGTAGCTCGATGAAGAGGTAGCTGATAGTTGCCAAACCCATCATTGCGATGAATGACAGTACCTGTTGGATAGGATCGAGGTCGCCGTAATAGTATCTCTGGAAGGCTAGTACTGGCCAATGCCACAGGTAAAGAGAATAGGATATAAGTCCTATTGCGCGTAGCGGCGGCAGGGAAAAAGCTCTGGTGAGCGGTGTATTATGAACACCAGAAGCTAGAAGTGCAGCTGTGCCAATTGTAACAGGTATAGCGTTTAGTCCAGGGAACGGCGATGTTCCGGACAGAATGAAAGAACTCGTCAGTATCAAAAATAGGCCTGCGGGTGCCAGCAACCAAGCTCTTCCCCTGCTTATGGGGGGGAGAAATGCAAGCGCTCCACCAATGGCAAGTTGGAACGCGCGGCTCGGAAGCATGTAGTAGGCCCACTCGAGTTGCCCTGAGCGAATTTGCCATTCCCCAATAGCGATGCTCACAATGATTAGAGCCAGCAAAGCCCAAATCAACCAGTTACGCAAACGAATGAAGAAGATCAGAAAAATCGGCCAGATTAAGTAAAACTGCTCCTCAACTCCCAGAGACCACATATGCAGAAGTGGCACTGTGTTGCTGTCAGTTGCGAAATAACTTGTATCAAGGAAATACGTGAAGAAGATATTTGCGCCGGATAGGGCCGTAGCAAGCGAAGACAAGGCCAGTTGGTTCACATCTTCCGGCAACAACAATAGCGTGCCGGCAATGAGCGTCACAAAAGTGACGGTGAACATGGCAGGGAGTATGCGCCGAATTCTCCGTCGGTAGAATTCCGAGAAAGTGAATGTGCCTCGTTGATAGTCCCTCAGGATATTTCCGGTAATAAGATAGCCCGAAATAACGAAGAACACGTCCACGCCGACGAAGCCGCCAGGGATAAGGTTTTCGTTGATATGAAAGATCGCCACGAGAAGGACGGCCAACGCACGAATGCCGTCGATGTCGGTCCGATAACCTGACTTCTGCAATTGGTTTCCCCCGAGCAGGCTTGTTCTGCCGATCTGATTGCAGAATTTCCATGAGTACGCAACCAACTCGCGCGCTTGCAGCCGACTGAATATTCAGTGTCCGATATAATGCTTCCTTGCGGCTACACGCATCTTTGCGAATGACGTAGAGGGCGCTAGGTGGAGCCGACGAGCGAGGGCGTTCTAATTCACGTCCTAAGCTAGGGGGCCAAGGCGAAGTGAAAACCTCGCCCGTCGACGGCGGCAACATAGATGCGCGGCATCATCGCACCACTGGCGTGATCGCGTAATCTGCCCGCAGTCTCGCGCCTGAATCTACCGACAATCTGAAAGCTTCTGCCGTGCCCGCAGGCGCGGCGCTTTCGCATGGGCTCATCACCAGAAAGGAAACGACATGGACCGCACCGTGCCTGCTGGCGCGGCGAAGCTGCTTGCGTTCGTCTACGAGACGGAAACCAGCCGCACGCCGCCCGAAAGCTATGAAGTGATCTATGCGCACCGACAGGATCGCTTGCCGAAGCCGCTCACGCGCATGACCGTTGACGAGGTGATTGCTGCGCAGCGCACCTGGTCGCGTCATCACGGTTCTTCGGCGGCCGGCGCGCCGCAGTTCATCCGCAAGACGTTGATGGGGCTCAAAGAGGAGCTTGGGCTGCGCGGCACCCAGGTGTTTGACGGCGACCTTCAGGACCGGCTTGCCTATCATCTGCTGATCCGCCGCGGTTATCATCAGTTCATCAATGGTGAGATCAGCCGCACCGAGTTCGGTCGCCGGCTTTCGGGTGAGTGGGCATCATTCCCTGTTCTGGCGGACACGCGCGGCGCGCACCGGCATATCCGGCGCGGGCAGAGCTATTTCGCTGGCGACAGTCTGAACAAGGCGCTGGTCTTGCCTGAGAAGGTCGAGGCGGTGCTGGATCAGGTTCTCGCCGCCGCCCGGAACGAATTGCCTGTGGTCGAAAAGCCGGTGCTGGAGGACCCGGAACACCTCGACAAGCCGCTGACCAAATCCAAGACGGTTTGGCAGTGGGTCGTCACCTCGACCATTGTTCCGGTGCTGGCCGTTTTTGATGACTGGCGGGTTCAGCTTGCCATCGTTCTGATCGTGGCCGGGTTCGCGGTCTAAAGCAATCATTCAGGGCTCCAAATCAAGAGCGCATGTGAGCAAGTTGGTGCGCTTAGATCAATGGGGCGAGAGCGTAATTTGGCTCAACCCTCAACGTCCCCTGTATGCCTGCAAAGCACTTCTGGATGGCGCGTTTCAGTTTACACTTGACGGCGGAACCCCTTGGTTTCGACGGGGGTCAGGTGGTCGCTGATGTAAACTGCTCCCCAGCAAGGCATTGAAGTGACGATGAAAATCGTTTCGCCGCCAAGTCTGGGGGTCAAGGGGTCGTGGGCTCGAATCCCGCCGCTCCGACCATTTTTCCTTCGCATTTTTGGCTTCGCTACCAGCCACTCTGCCAGGACGCATCGCGCGTTTCTTCTCTTTCCAAAAAAATGACCAGAGCCATTCCTGAGGCGAATCCCCCATGGGGCTCACGCGTAGACGCTTTCGCGGCCAATTCCGCATGCAAGGCGTTTCTCACAAGGGCCGAATGACCTTGGCAGTAATTCATTAACCATAACTGTTTACTAGTTGCTCGTTGCCGTCATTCAGTTTCGAGGTGTCGATGTCGATCTCCCGCCGCAGTTTTCTTATGGGGCTTCCGCTTTTTGTTGCGGGCTGCTCCACCACAACGATCCGATCCGACGCCTTGAACTACGCGTCCATTCGCGATGAGCAGTTTCCCGTTGCTGCACTTCCCTTGTCCAAATTCGATCCCGAGCTGCGCCGCAGGGAAGTGGCTTTCGATGGTGATTACCCGGCTGGCACAATCGTTGTGAACACACCGGAGCGCCGCCTCTATTACGTCCTCGGCAATGGCCGCGCGATGCGCTACGGCGTTGGCGTGGGCAAGCAGGGGCTTGCCCTTCGTGGCAACGCCACCGTTGGCCGCAAGGCGGAGTGGCCGAGCTGGACGCCGACCGCCAACATGATGCGCAACACGCCGCGCTACCGGAAATATGCCGGCGGCGTGCCAGGCGGACCGAACAATCCCCTGGGCGCGCGCGCGATCTATCTCTATCGTGGCGGCCGCGACACGATGTTCCGCATCCATGGCACCAACCAGCCGTCCACCATTGGCGGCGCGGTCTCCAGCGGCTGCATCCGCATGACCAATCATGACGTGATCGATCTTTACGAGCGCGTGACGCCCGGCGCAAAAGTCGTGGTCATTCAGGCCTAGAGGATTTTTGGGCGCGTTCGCTTTAGCGCGCCCGTCCTGCCTCAACTCGGGCACCCCAACTCAGGCAGTTGACGATCGGTCCCAACCGACGCACCCTCCCGTAAGGTCGGGTGGGCATGATGAGCGAAACGCAGTCATCTCGGGTGGAAGTACTCAAAGCCGTCGGTATCACCAAGGTGTATCGCAGCGGCACGGTGGCTGTTGACGCGCTCAAGGGCGTTGATCTTGCTCTTTACGAGCGGGAAATCGTCGCTCTTCTGGGCGCTTCGGGATCCGGCAAGTCGACCCTTCTCAATATTCTTGGCGGTCTGGACCTGCCCACTGACGGGCGGCTGTTCTATCGCGGCCGCGAACTGTCGGCCCTGTCCGATGCCGGGCTGACGGAATTTCGCCGCCGGCATGTCGGTTTCGTCTTCCAGTTCTACAATCTGGTGCCAAGCCTCACGGCCCGCGAGAATGTCGCGCTCGTCACCGAGATTGCGGAAGACGCGATGACGCCCGAGGAAGCGCTCGACCGGGTGGGGCTTGCCTCGCGGATGGATCATTTTCCAGCCGAGCTTTCCGGTGGCGAGCAGCAGCGCGTTGCAATCGCCAGGGCCATCGCCAAGCGTCCGGACATTCTTCTGTGTGACGAACCGACCGGTGCGCTCGACAGCAAAACCGGCGTCACCGTTCTCGAGGCGATTGTCGAGGTCAACCGCACGCTCGGCACGACAACGGCCCTGATCACCCACAATGTCGCCATTCGCCGGATCGCCGACCGCGTGATCTACATGGCGGATGGAGAGATCGCCCGGGCGGAGGAAAACGCCGACCGCCTCGCGCCGGCCGAGGTGAGCTGGTGATGCGCGCGCTCGACCTGAAACTCGTTCGCGACCTGCGGCACATCTGGATCCAGTCGCTCGCCATCGCGCTCGTGCTTGCCTGCGGCGTCATGGTGCTGATCCTGTCGAGCGGAACGCAGCGTTCGCTGTCGGAAACGCGCGAAGCCTACTACGAACGCAACCGCTTCGCCGATGTGTTTGCCAGCCTTACCCGCGCCCCGCGCAGCCTGCTTGACGATATTGCCCGGATCGATGGCGTGGCCCGCGTGGAGGGGCGCGTGGTGTTTACCGCCATGGTCAATCTGGAGGGCATGACGGAGCCGGCCTCCGCGCGTGTCATTTCCCTGCCACAGACGGGCCGCGCCATCCTCAATGTTCCCGAAGTGCGGCAGGGCCGGTTGCCCGAACCGGGACACGCCAGCGAAGTGGCTATTTCCGAGCCTTTCGCACAGGCCAACGGGCTGGAGCCGGGTGATCGCTTTCGCGCCGTGCTCAACGGGCGTCTCAAGGAGCTTGTGGTAACCGGCCTCGTCCTGTCACCGGAATATATCTACACGATCGGGGCAGGGGCGATGATGCCCGACGACCGGCACTTTGGTCTGATCTGGATGGGGGAAAGCGCGGCTGCCGCCGCCACCGATCTGGAAGGCGCATTCAACGATCTGTCGCTCACCCTGTCGCGCGGGGCCGATGAAAGACCGGTCATCGCCGCCATTGACCGCATTCTCGCTCCCTATGGCGGCACCGGCGCGTTCGGGCGCGACCGACAGGCGTCCAATGTCTTCATCGACGGAGAACTGAAACAGCTCGGGGCCATGGCCACGGTGCTGCCGCCGATCTTCCTGATTGTCTCGGCCTTTCTGGTCAACATGGTGCTTGGCCGCCTTGTCGCGCTCGACCGGGCTCAGATTGGCCTCTTCAAGGCGGTCGGATACTCGACCCGCGCCATCGCGGTGCATTATCTGAAAATGACCATCGGCATCGGCATTGCCGGCGTCGCCATCGGCTGGCTGTCCGGCTGGTGGCTGGGTAATGAGCTGACGAAGATCTATGCCGACTTCTTCCGGTTTCCCTGGCTCATCTATCGGCCCGGTGCAGGCTCGCTCGTGATCTCCGGCGTTCTGGGCATTGGCTGTGTCGTTCTGGGCGCGCTCAGGGCGGTCCTGTCCACCGTGCGGCTTGCGCCCACCGTGGCGATGCAGCCGCCCGCGCCACCGGTGTTCCAGCGCGGCTGGCTCGATGGCGTCAGCCTCGCGCTTCGGCTTCGCCAGACCACGATGATGATCCTGCGCTCCATCGTGCGCTGGCCGGGCAGGGCAGCGGTCACGCTGTTCGGCGTCAGTGGTTCCGTTGCCGTTCTGGTCGCCTCCTTTTTCACCTTCGACGCCATCGACATCATCATGTTGGAGATCTTCGAACATGCGAACCGGCAGGACGCCACGCTGACCCTGACAAGCGCGGTGAACGCCCGCGCCGAGCAGGATGCGCTGGCGCTGCCGGGCGTGCTCTCCGCCGAAGGCATTTTCGCCGTGCCTGTCCGTCTCATCAACGGAACCCGCTCCCGGCTGGTCAGTCTTCAGGGGCGGCCGCCTGAGGCGCGGCTGGCCGTGCTTCTGGACGAAAAAGGCGAAACTGTCGCCATGCCGAGCTCCGGCATCGTGCTGGCGGAGGGACTGGCCGACTGGCTCGATGTGGGCGCGGGCGATCCGCTCAGGGTCGAAGTGCTGAGCCCGCCGCGCGAGACGTGGGACATTCCGGTGTCGGCGGTGATCCGCCAAAGCCTCGGGCAGGACGCCTTTATCGACCGCGACGCCTTCTTCCGGCTCGCCAGACAGGCCCCGCAGGTCAATATGATCCATCTGGCCATCGACCGGAATGCCCTGACCGAGCTGGAGGCCAGGGTGCAGGAAACGCCGGCCATTGCCGGGTTCACCCTGTGGACGAATGTGCAGAAGGAATTCGAGACCACGCTCAATGAGAGCCTCGTCACGATGACGATCATCTTCGCTGCTCTCGGCATGCTGATCACTATCGGCGTCGTCTATAATGCGGCGCGCATCCAGCTTGCCGAAAGGGCGCATGAGCTTGCCTCGCTCAGGGTTCTGGGTTTCAGGCGCGGCGAGGTCGGCTATGTTCTGGTGGCAGAACAGATGCTCCTGACGCTCATCGCCATCCCCGCCGGCTGGCTGGGTGGCTACGCATTGTGCGCCCTGATGGCGCAAGGCTTCTCGACCGAGGTGGTGAGCATCCCGCTTGTCGTCACGCAGCGCACTTATGCGGCTGCCGCCCTGATCGTCATTTTCACGGCCCTGACCTCCGCGCTTCTGGTGCGGCGGCGGCTTGATCGAATCGATATCGTTAGCGCGTTGAAGCAGAAAGAATGACCCACACAAGGCATCTCCGCATGGCGACCGCCGCCCTTGTCGGCATCGCCCTCATCGCCGCCCTGGTCTGGGCGCTCCTGCCGGCGCCCGTGCTGGTGGACCTCGTCGCCGCCCGTCGCGCGCCGATGCAGGTCATCGTTTCGGCCGAGGGCATCGCCCGAATACGCGAAACATGGACGGTGACAGCGCCGGTGACGGGCAATGTCATGCGCTCACCGGTTCAGGTCGGTGACGAGGTTGTCGCCCGTGAGACCGTCGTCGCGCTGATCGAGCCCGCCGAACCGGCGTTTCTCGATGCGCGTGCGCGCCGCCTGGCGGAGGCCGCCGTCGCCGAGGCGCAGGCGGCCATCCATGTGGCCGAGGCCAATCTCGTGCGTGCGGAAACCGAACTGTCCCATCTGGAGGCAGAGGTGGAGCGTTACAGGAAGCTCTCCGAGCGTGGAACGCTGCCCGCAACCACGCTTCTGGACGCGCAGCAGGCCGTGGCCTCTGCAAAGGCACTTCGGGATGCGGCGCAGGCCGATCTGGAACTGAAGCGCGCGACGCAGCAGCGCATGGAGGCGCAGCTCTCAGGGCCGGAGGTTCCGATTGTCGATGCGCCGCCAGCCCAGTGCTGCACCGAGCTCAAAGCGCCGCGCTCGGGCGTCGTGCTCAATGTGACGGATCTGAACGCGCGGCTGGTGCAGGCGGGCAGCCCCCTGGTGACGGTGGGAGATCCGGCAGATCTGGAAATCAGGGTCGACCTCCTCTCCAGCGATGCCGTTGGCGTGGTGCGCGGCACAGGCGCCTTCATCGACCGCTGGGGTGGCGAGGGCGTTCTTGAAGCGGAAGTGCGGCAGGTAGAGCCCTCCGCCTTCACCCGTGTTTCCGCGCTCGGCATCGAGGAGCAGCGTGTGCCGCTGGTGCTTGATGTGCTGACGCCGCTTGAGCAGCGCAAAGGGCTGGGCGACCAGTATCGCGTCTTCGTCAACCTCGTCACATGGGAGGAAGAGGACGTGCTGCAGGTGCCGCAGAGCGCACTCTTCCGCAGTGCCGGCGAATGGGCGCTGTTCGTCGAAGAGGAGGGCTGTGCGGCGCTCCGGCAGGTGGATGTGGGCAGAATGACCGGCGACTGGGCGCAGATCCTTTCAGGCCTCAGCGCCGGCGAGCGCGTTGTCGCCTATCCCGGATCGGCCATCGAGACCGGAACGCGCCTTGAGCCGCGCAATCTGGATGAGGGGCAGGGGCAGGACATGGAAGGGGCGTAGCGGGCAAAGCCGAAGCGCTGCGCCATGTGCCGCTGCTCCAGCGCGATCATGCCCCACAGGAGCCCGAGAAGCAGATAGAAGTGCCGCCAGTGATCCGTGTCGATCACCGTGCCGAGCGCCACATGGCCGACGAACACGATGTAGACGCAGATCAGGTAGGGCTGCCATGGGCGGCGGCGGAAGAGAATGCGAAAGCCCGCCGCCAGCGTCCACAGGATGAGCGTCAGATAGGCCGCAAAGCCGAGCCACGAATAATCGAGCAGCGCTTTCAGCCAGATATTGTGCGTGTCTTCGCCGAGAATCTGCCCGAACTGCAACGGCCCGATGCCGAGCGGGTGCTCGGTCGCCCAGCCAAAGCCGATGCCGAAACGCGCAAACCGGCCAAGACGCGCGCCGTCATAATCCTGCACAAGCTGCGCGCGCTGGAAGAAAAGCTCCGAAACCGCCGGTATCTGGAGTGCGAGCAACAGCACCAGCGCGATGCCCACAAGCGCCAGAAACGCGGTGACCGCGATGCGCAGCCGCGCGGCGGCCGTGTCGGCATTCAAGAACACCGTCAGCACCAGAAGCCCGCACGTCATGATGAGCAGGCCCCACGCGCCGCGCGAGAAGGAGAAGAAGATACCGCCGGCGACGATCAGAAACAGCGGAACGCACAGAAGCGCCGTAACCGGGCGTGCGGTAAGCACCAGATAGAGCAGATAGACCGCTGGCAGGGTCAGAAACGGGCCAAACACGTTCGGGTCTTCGAAGACACCGGCAGCGCGTTCGAACTTGGTGAACATCTCCGCGCCCGGAAAGGCGTGGAAATAGCCCAGAATGCCGAACAGGGCCGTGGCGGAGGCCGCCGCCACCCAGGCGCGGAACACGATAATGAGCAGGTCCGGATCGTCCTCCACGATGGCTGCGAAGAACACCGATGTCAGCGCGAGGAAGAGCGAGACCGCGATGTAGAGCGGGATCGTTCCAAGGCTCGCCAGCTGCGACATGGAGATGAGCCCGCCAATGTTGAAGGCGATCAGAAGCGCCAGAAGCGGTGCGATGCGCCGAGAAATCTTCAGCCCCGCCAGCGCCCAGATGGCGATGAGCCCCACCATGTAGAGCTCATAGGGCGCAGGCTCGCGGATGACGAAGCCGGACAGAAAAACGCCAAAGCCGATGGCCGCCAGTTTCAGAAGCGAAACCAGTTTTGCGTCGACCGCCGCACGGGGCAGAACCGGCGGCGCGCTATCATAGGCGAGCAGGCTCAATATGCATTTTCCGTGTCGAGAAGCCGGATCGGCGTCAAAAGCAGGATCTTCAGGTCGAACCAGAGAGACCAGTTTTCGATGTAATAGAGATCGTATTCGGTGCGCTTGCGGATCTTTTCATCCGTGTCGATCTCGCCGCGCCAGCCATTGATCTGCGCCCAGCCGGTCACGCCCGGTTTCACCTTGTGACGGGCAAAGTAGCCGTCCACCACCTCTTCATAGAGGCGGTTGTGGGCCTGTGCAGCCACGGCATGCGGGCGCGGTCCGACCAGCGAAAGCGAACCAAAAAGCGCGTTGAAGAACTGCGGCAACTCGTCGATGGAGGCCTTGCGGATGAAGCGACCGACGCGCGTGACGCGCGGGTCGTTTTTCGTCACGGCGGCCTTCGCCGTCGGGTCGCACTGCTCCACATACATCGAGCGGAATTTCAGAACCTCGATGGCCTCATTGTTGAAGCCGTGCCGTTTCTGTCTGAACAGAACCGGGCCCTTGCTGTCGAGCTTGATGGCGATGGCGGTGGCCAGCATGATCGGCGAGAAAAGCACGATGCCGATCAGGCTGAAGACGATATCAAAACCGCGTTTGGCGACCGAATCCCAGTCATTGATGGGACGGTCGAAGATGTCGAGCATCGGCACCGAGCCGATATAGGAATAGGCGCGCGGACGAAACCGCAAATGGTTGGCATGGGCCGAGAGGCGAATGTCGACCGGCAGGACCCAGAGCTTCGACAGAAGCGACAGAACGCGCTTCTCCGCCGAGATCGGCAGGGCGACGATCAGCATGTCGATGCGCGCGATGCGGGTGAACTCCACCAGTTCCGTGATGGTGCCGAGTTTTGGATAACCGGCGACCACGGGCGGCGAGCGCAGGTCGTCGCGGTCGTCGAACAGGCCACAGATGCGGATGTCGTTATAGGGCTGCTGCTCGATGGAGCGGATCAGGTCTTCGGCATTGGCGCCGCCGCCGACGATCACGGCGCGGCGCTCGATGGTGCCGTTGCGCGCCCAGCGGCGCAGGAGCTGCGAGGCGGTGATGCGCAGCATGAGCAGCGCACCGAAGCCGCACACGAACCATGCGCCGAGCCAGAAGCGCGAGAAACTGTCCGAGATTTTCAGGAAGAAGCCGGTCAGCGCCAGTGCGGCGAATGTGGCCATCCAGGCAACGAAGATGCGCCCCATGGAGCCCGACGGATTGCGCAGCGCGCGCATGTCGTAGCAGCCGGTGAACTGGTAGATGACGATGGCCAGAACCGAACCGCCGCCGATAACGGTCATGTAGTGCCAGAAAAGCGGCGCTGAAAAACCGACATAGGCGAAGTAGAGCGCGATGCCGGTGAGGAGGAGCATGGACAGCTCAACCAGCCGCATGACACCGAGCACCATGACAGGAGACATGGTTTCGCGCTTGTATTGCTGCGCGACCTGCCAGGCGATCGGATTGAGCTTGGTCTGCTCGCTACCGGCCTTCAGGATTCCCGTCTGTCTCGCCTTCGATGCATAGATCCGCTTCGGGTCTACCTGGTTCATGAACGGAATACGCCCCCTGCTTTTTATGCGCGCAGCATATTTTGCGGGGCGTAAGATTCCCTTTCATGAAAGTACTGGCTGGGAATATTTTCCGGTTGTGCTTAACGAGTTATTGGCAGGCTCGTCCGGTAGACCGTTTCAATGGCCTTCGCCATCACATCCGCGCCGAAACGGGCGCGCAGTTCTTCAGGCGGCGGCATGATGGCGTGAAAGGCGCGCTCGTCATCAAGGGCGCGCTGCATGGTCCCGGCAATGGCGCCTGCGTCGGGCTCGGTGAGGGCAGGGGACGCCTCTCCGAAGACCTCCGGAATGCCGCCCACGGCGGTGGCGATGAGCGTGCGCCCGGCGGCCAGCGCTTCCAGAACGATATAGGGCATGGCTTCGGCGCGTGATGGCACCACCATGATCCGCGCCAGCCCGAAGGCCTCGCGCGCGGGCATGGCCGGGAGAAAGCGAATGCGCTCCCCGAAGCCGAGCTCGTCTGCCTGACGCCTGTACCCTTCAAGACCGGCCCCGTCTCCGACCATGACGGCCGTAAGGTCGCGTCCGAGCAGGTCGCGGGTAAGCGCCAGTGCGTCGATGAAGAGATCCGGTCCCTTCAGGTCGCGCATCATGCCGATATAGAGAAAGTCCGCCGCATTCCCGACTGTCCGGACAGGCTCAAACTCGGCCGGCGTCAGTCCGTTATAAACAAGCGAGAACGGTGCGCGGGGCTTCCCCACCTTCTGCTCGAAGGTGCGTTTCTCGTAGTCCGAAACGAACAGGATGTGATCGGTGAAGCGGTCCATCAGGCGCTCGATGGCGAAGAACACGCGCCCCGTCGCCGTCTCCGCCGCATAGTGCAGGCTACCGCCATGGGGCGAGTAGATGCGCGCGGGCCGCTGTCCCGCCATGCGCATCATCGTGCCGAACACACGCGCATAGACGCCGCCTTTTGCGCCATGGCCGTGAAGAACATCGGGCCGCATTTCGCGCACCACGTGATAGGCGCGGCGCGCAGCCGTCAGGTCGCCAATCCCGATATGGCGCTGCATGGGCGTGCGGCGCACACCGAGAGAGAGGCTGGGCTCCAGCGCGGCGATCAGGCTCGCCTCATAGTCGCCGCCAGTGGTGGAATCGCAGATGATGCCGACATCATGCCCCGCCGCGCGCTGCGCGTCGCACAGATCGCGCACATGGCGGAAAATGCCGCCGACCGGCGAACGAAAACAATGAACAATGCGCAGCTTCCCACTACCAGCCTGAGCCGGCAGGGGGGGTGCGGGGGAGATGCCTCAGAACAGGCGTTCACGGACATAGACGGTGTCACCGGGAAGCAGCGGGTCCGTGGTGACCACGCGACCGGTCAGAACCTTGCCATTGATGTCGCGGGTGATGTCCACATTGCCCTGATTGGCGCGCGGGCTGAAACCGCCAGCCGCCGCAACGGCCTTCTGTACGGTCATGCCCGGCACATAGGAATACTGACCCGGTGCGCCCACTTCGCCCATGATGAAGACCGGGCGGTAGCGGTCGACCTCGACGGTCACGTCGGGATCGCGCAGATATCCCTGGCGGAGCATGCTGGCGATGGACTGCTCGACCTGTTTGGAGGTCTTGCCGCGCGCCGGCACCGATCCCACCAGCGGAAACGCGATGTAACCGGACTGGTCGACATTATAGGTGTTGCTGAGGTTGTCCTGGTCGAAGACGGTGATGCGCAGCGTGTCGCCTGCATCCAGCACATAGGGCTGATAGAGCGCTTCGTGAAAGGCCGCCGGCGCCGGGCGATAGCCCGAACAGCCTGAAGCGGCAACGAGCGCTGCCAGCACTGGCAAGAATTTGGCTTTAATCTTCATGACGGACTGCAAACCTCTGGCGTCATCCTGACCCGCAAACACAGGTCCCATGGCCGTTTTATCCATCCATTAGGGTTAATGTCGGGTAAAGCGCGCTCTTATACCCTCATAGCGCGCATACCGTAACCGTCTAGCGGTGTGCGTGAAGCTTTAACCCGCTGGTTACTATGCGCGTTTACCTTGGCGCGGACCAATTTGGGAGCAGACCGCATGAACAGCGATCAGATCGCGCATGGTGACGTGGATGTCGACCTGGGCCGGCTTTTTGCCGCTGTCCGGCGCAAATGGCCGCGCATTCTGTTTGCTTCTCTCATTATTACGGGACTGGTGTTCGCGCTTGCCTATATGGCCACCCCGCAATACCGCGCGCAGACAAGGCTTCTGATCGAGACGCGCGAATCAATCTACACCCGTCCGCAGGGCGTGGGCGATGGCGACCGTCCGATTCTTGACGGGGAAGGGGTCACCAGCCAGGTCGAGCTGATCACCTCGACTGAAATCCTCGACACGGTGGCGCGTGATCTCAATCTTGCAAACCGCAAGGAGTTCTCCGGCAGCGGGGGCTCGCTTGTCTCGCGCATCCTCGTGATGGTCGGTCTCAAGAACGCGCCGGTCGAGGGCACCGACGAAGAAAAGGTGCTGCGGGCTTTTCGTGAACGGCTGACGGTCTATCGCGTCGAGAATTCGCGCGTCATCGTGATCGAGTTCTCCTCGGAAGACCCGCAGCTTGCCGCAGAGGTGCCCAATGCGGTGGCCAACGCCTATGTCGCCATGCAGAGCGACGCCAAACTTCAGTCCAACACCAGTGCAACCCAGTGGCTTGAGCCGGAAATCGAGGATCTGCGCGAGCGCGTGAAACAGGCCGAGGCGCGTGTCGCGGAATACCGCGCCCAGTCGGATCTCCTGCTTGGGCAGAACAACACCGTTCTGGCCACCCAGCAGCTTTCGGAACTCTCCAGCGAGCTTTCGCGCACCCGCGCCAACCGTTCGGCCGCAGCCGCGCAGGCGGCATCCGTGCGCAGCGCCCTTGAAAGCGGCGTGGCCATCGAGAGCATGCCGGAGGTTCTGGCGTCACCACTCATCCAGCGGCTGCGGGAGCGGCAGGTGGAGTTGAACGCACAGATCGCCGATCTGTCGACCACGCTTCTTGGAAACCATCCGCGCATCCGCGCCCTGCGCTCGCAGTTAAGCGATCTCGATGTCCAGATCCGCAATGAGGCCACCAAGGTGCTCGCGGGGCTCGAAGCCGAGGCCACCCGCGCGGAGCGCCGCGAGGAGGAGCTGCAGGCCGAACTCAACCGCCTCAAGGTCACCTCGGCGCGCGCCGAAGAAGAGCAGGTGGAACTGCGCGCCCTGGAGCGCGAAGCCGCCGCACAGCGCGAATTGCTGGAATCCTATCTGACCCGCTACCGCGAGGCTGCCTCGCGCAGCGACCGCAATTATCTCCCCGCCGATGTGCGCATCTTCTCGCGCGCCATCACGCCGAGCGAGCCCTATTTCCCAAAAATCGTGCCGATCACGGCGGCGGCCTTTGTCGCTTCTCTGCTGATCATGGCCGTGATCACGCTTCTGCAGGAACTGTTCTCCGGCCGCGCCATGCGCCCGTCGGCTGTGGCGCCCGCGCCGCTTCCAGCGGCCGTTCCCATGCGGCGGGCCGAGCCTGCGCTTGATGCGGTTTCGGCCCCGGAGCGGCCTTCGGAGCCGGTCCTGCCGACGCCCGAGGTCGCAGACCTTCCTTTTCCGAAGCCCGTATCGCGGACGGCCCGCTATGGCGGCATCGATGTGGAGCAGGCCTCCGAGCGGCTCGTCACCGGGGGCGTTACCCGGGCGCTGTTCATCTCGCCGGAAGGCGATGAGGCGGCTGCCGCTTCGGTTCTGGTTGCGCGGGATGTGGCTGATTCCGGCATGCGGGTCCTGCTGCTCGACCTCACTTCATCGGGTGCCGCATCGCTTCCCATGCTGGAAAGCGTTGCCTATGCCGGCATCACCAATCTTCTGGCATCCGAGGCAAACTTTGCCGATGTGATCCACACGGACCTGTTCTCCGAGTGCCACATCATCCCCGTTGGCACGGCGGACCCGCAGCGCGCCATGCGCGCCGCCGACCGGCTGCCCATCATCATCGAATCGCTGTCGGCGGCCTATGATGTGGTCATCATCGAGTGCGGTCCCGTCGATGCGCAGGGGATTGAACGTCTCATGTCGTCCGATACGCAGGTTCTTGTCAGCATGATTGATCCGGAAGCCGGTGAGCTGGCCGCAGAAACGGCCGAGGAACTGCGCGAGAGCGGCATCGCAACGCCCATCCTCGTTTCGCCGACTGGCGGTTCCAAACCGCCCGCACCGCCCGGACGCGACGCCGCCTGATCCTGTTCTTCCGCATTTGTGTGGCCGTCGGGAGGCTCCACCTGACGGTAAGAAATTGCTCTAGCGTCTCAGCGCCGAAAGCCGTTTGCGAACGCCTTTGGCCATGGCCCAGAGGCGCGGGTCGTTGATGACGATGCGTTTTCCGCCCGCAATGGCGCTACGTGTCAGGGCCATTGCCCGCCCTTTGACCGTCAGCGGAACAAAGCTGTCGAACTGTACGGTCTCCAGATCACACCACAGGCGCTTGTAATATTCGTCGCCGACGCTGAAGTCATACACCTTCAGACCCTGTTCGCAGGCTTCCTGAATGTTCTCGAAAAACAGGAAACGCCCGGGGCTGATCTCCGTCAGCTCGTCGTCCGAGATTGAGCTGAACTCGCAGATGATGCGATCATCTGTCAGGCTGGAGCCGGTCACGGCGCGAAGCCTGCCGGCAACCTCCAGCCCGTGAAGCACGAATTTCGGATGTTCGCTTGCCGTTGCTTCGCCAAACAGCGTGTGAAACGCAGCCTGGACCGGCGCTGGCGCAAACACGTTCTGGATGCCCATCTGCGCAAAGCGCTCCGCCTTCATGGCGAAGAAGGCCTCCAGCATCGCATCCGCCTCATCCGGCGTTTTCGCCATGCGCCGTTCAAAGCCGCCGGCGGCTTCAAGCTTGCGCCCCTGCGAGCGGTGCTGCTTGCGCTTTCGCTTGCCGCTGGCGCGCAAAAGCGCCGCGTCGAATCCACCCTCCAGATCGACCGCAAGCGACAGATTGGGGCTTTCGCTGTGCGGCCAGAAAAGAAGTGGATTGGCCACGCCATCGCAGGCATGGAGCTGACGCTCCAGGCTCAGAAGATCGATGTCCGGCCTCTGGTCATGGATGTGGTCGAGGAGGTCCCGCAGCTGGACAGAGCCGATGCGGTCGTCCGCCCGCCGGTCGGTCAGCGGAAAATTGCCATTGGCATGCCGGTCGCCGATGAAGCGCGCCACGCGAAAGCGCCCCTGCGCAGCCAGCTCCAGCGGAAGGCTCAGAAGATGGCCTTCACTGTCTGAAAGCCGAACGATCAGCGTCTCGTGAACACTGTGCCTCGCCCAGGCGGAAACCCATTCAGGGCTCTGCGCCGGCATGAAGCAGGAGGCCGCGCTGTCCTCGCGATAGAGAGCCAGCGCCGCTTTATCGGCCGGGCGCAATTCGACTGTCAGCCCCGCAGCGGGGCTTGCCGTGGCGCTCGGTGTCCGTTCAGGCTGGTTGGAAACCGTCATCATCCATCGCGATCAACAGGACCGCCGCACGGGCGGCTTTGATCCTGTGTAACCGCAAAAGGTGAAAGAAAGATCGACGGATCAGGCGTCGTTCTGCGGTCGCCCGATCATCCAGCGGATGATGAACATGGCGGGAATGATCCACAGAAGGCCGGTCAGGAAATAATAGGCAAGGTGCATCAGCGGACCGGCATCGGCCAGCTGCGCCACGGCGATTGCCGTCGACAGGATGGCGTAAACCACGACCAGCGCCACGAGGGCGACCATACCGATGAATTTTCGCAGGCGTACGGGCATTGGGAAGACCTTTCCGCCGCTTCATAGAGTGAGCCGCTCCGCGATGCAATCGCAGGCATTCACCTGCGCGACGGCTTGTCGCGTAATTGGCGCTGCGGCTTGCAACTTGCCGGGCTTTGGTTCACCTACAGACTTCTTCCGAAACGATGATGGCTGACGCTGTGGATATGACTGCTACCAGTGCTGCAACCGCGCAAGTTCCGCAGGAGACCCTGCTGCGCAACCGAAAATTCGTGCGCCTCTGGCTCTACTTTGTGCTGTTTACGCTGTTTGCCCTTGTGATCGTCGGCGGCGCGACGCGGCTGACCGAATCCGGCCTCTCCATCACCGAATGGAAACCGATCCACGGCGTGATCCCGCCGCTCAGCGAAGCCGAATGGCAGGAAGAGCTGGAGAAGTACCGCCAGATCCCCGAATACCAGCAGATCAACAAGGGCATGAGCCTTGGCGAGTTCAAGACCATCTTCTGGTGGGAGTGGGCGCACCGGCTTCTGGCGCGTGGCGTCGGCTTCGTTTTTGCGCTGCCGCTGGCGTTCTTCTGGATGACCGGGCGGCTTGAAAGCGATTTGAAGCCCAAGCTTCTGGGCATTCTGGTGCTTGGCGGGCTTCAGGGCGCAGTCGGCTGGTGGATGGTCGCCTCCGGTCTTGTCGACCGTGTGGATGTGAGCCAGTACCGGCTCGCCACGCACCTCACCATCGCCTGCTTCATCTTCGCCGCCACCGCACTGGTCGCGCGCGGGCTTGCGCCCCACTCGACGGGGCGGGCCGAGGAGGGCATTCGCCGCTTCGCCGGCTGGATGGTGGTCGCCGTCCTCTTCCAGATCTATCTGGGTGGCCTCGTGGCCGGTCTTCGCGCAGGCATGAGCTACAACACCTGGCCGCTGATGGATGGCGCGCTGGTGCCGGGCGGCCTGTTCGCGCAGACGCCCGCCTGGCTCAACTTCTTCGAGAACCCGAAGATGGTGCAGTTCATTCACCGTCTCGGCGCTTATGCGCTTCTGGCGCTGGCGCTCTGGCAGATGGTGTTCGTGATCCGCCGTGCGCCCTCCACACCGCATGCGCGCCGGGCGGTCCTGTTTGCCGCTCTCGTTCTGGTGCAGGCGGCCATCGGCATCGTCACGCTGCTCATGGTCGTGCCCATCGACATGGCGCTCACCCATCAGGGCGTGGCGCTGGTGGTTCTGTTCTTCGCCTGCGCTCACTGGCGCGCGACGAAAGGGCCTTATCCGCTGCCCGGCTCTCGACGTCTCAAGCGTGACGAAGACGAGGTCTACGCGGCGATCTAGAGCAATTCCAGGAAAAGCGGAAATGTTTTAGCCGCGCAAAAAGCTGCAAATAAAAAAGGCGCGTCCACGGGGACGCGCCTTTTTTGTCTGGGCGATGTCTGAAGGCTCAGAGCCCCTGAAGCATCAGATCCATGTTCTGCACGGCAGCGCCGGAAGCGCCCTTGCCGAGATTGTCATAGACGGCGACCAGCAGGGCCTGCGCGCGCGCATCGTTGACGAAGACATGCAGCGTCATGTCGTTGGTGTTGTTGTGGGTTTCCGGGTTCAGCTCTTCCGTGCGCTCGATCACGCCGTAAGGAGCGACCTTCACCACACCATCCTTGATGGCGCTGTAATGGTCGGCGAGCGCGGCATGCATCCGGGCGCCCGTCGGCACGCTGTCGAGGTGACCAAGCTGCAGGGGCAGGGCGGTCAGCATGCCTTGCGCGAAATCGCCCACAGCCGGCTGCATGAGCGGCGCGCCGGCAAGGCCTGCATAGGCCTGAAGCTCCGGCAGATGCTTGTGGTTGAGTGACAGACCATAAGGCATGAACTCCGGCGCAGCGTCACCCTTCGCTTCGTAATCCTCGATCATGGTGCGGCCGCCGCCGGAATAGCCGGAAATGCCGTTCACCGTGATCGGCAGATTGGCCGGCAGCAGGCCGGCGCGGATCAGCGGGCGCAGGAAGGCGATGGGTCCCTGCGGCCAGCAACCGGGATTGGCGACACGCTTTGCCGTGCGGATCGCGTCGCCCTGCGCCTTGTCCATTTCGGCGAAGCCATAGGTCCAGCCTTCGGTCACGCGATGCGCGGTCGAGGCGTCGATCACGCGGGTGTTATCGTTCTCGATCAGCGAGACGCTTTCGCGCGCGGCATCGTCGGGAAGGCACAGAATGGCGATGTCGGCAGCGTTGAGGAATTCTGCGCGGGCAGCCGGGTCCTTGCGCTTTTCTGGCGGAATGGAGATCACTTCGATGTCGCGGCGCTCGGCCAGCCGCGTCCTGATCTGCAGGCCGGTGGTGCCGTGTTCGCCATCGATGAAGATTTTCGCCGTCATGGTGTCAGTCCTGGAAAAGAGTCGGATTTCAACTGGTTATGCGCGCCGGCGGAATCAATCCGCAAAGCGCTTGAATCGCTGCTTCAGCTCTTATCGTCGCTTTCGCGCCGCGAGAAGGCCGAGATAGTGCATGGCGATGGTCGCGCCCGCGATGGCCGTTATGTCGGCATGGTCATAGGCTGGAGCGACCTCCACCACATCCGCGCCGACGATGTCGAGCGCGCCGAGCTGGCGCAGAACGGAAAGCATCCGGGCGCTGGATGGGCCGCCGGCCACCGGTGTTCCGGTGCCGGGCGCATAAGCGGGGTCGAGGCAGTCGATATCGAAAGTGACATAGGCAGGCCGGTCGCCGACGCGGGCCAGGATGGCCTCGGCGATCTCGCCGGCCTTCATCTCTTCCACGTCATGGCCGTGGAGAATGGCGATGCCGCAATCCTCGGGCGCGTGGGTGCGAATGCCGACCTGAATGGACGCCGCCGGATCGATGACGCCGTCGCGCACCGCGCGGCCGACAAAGGAGCCGTGGTCGATGCGCTTGCCGTCATCATACCAGGTGTCCTGATGCGCATCGAACTGCACGAGGGCGAGGGGCCCGTGCTTTGCTGCATGCGCTTTCAAAAGCGGCCAGGTGACGAAGTGGTCGCCGCCAAGCGAAAGCAGAAACGCATCGGATTTGAGGATCTTTGCCGCTTCGCGCTCGATGGTCGCCGGCGTCTTCTGGTGATTGCCGTAATCCAGAAGGCAGTCACCATAGTCGATGACGGCCAGCGCCTCGAACAGATCGGCGTCGAACGGATATTGCGGATCATTGTCGAAGATCGCCGAGGCGCGGCGGATCGCCTGCGGGCCGAAGCGCGCGCCCGGCCGGTTGGAAACGGCGGCGTCGAAGGGGATGCCCCACACGACGGCGTCGGCGCCCTTCAGCGATTTGGTGAATTTGCGGCGCATGAAGGAGAGCGCTCCCGCATAGGTCGGGTCGCTGGTCGCGCCCGTCAGACCGCGGGCGGTGAAGGCATTGTCGATGGAATTCGACGGCATGGCGCTCCTCCTTCAGAGCATTTCGCAGTCAGGCCCACCCGCCTGACATCCGCACGAATGCGGTGAAACAATAAAGACAGAGCCCGGCTGCGACGCCATGAGGCGGTGAACCGCTCCATCGGCCCAATGGGTAGGGGGAAGGCAAAATCTGCGCAAGAAAAAAGCGGACCCGAAGGCCCGCTTTTCGTTCTTGGAAGTTCGTGAAGCTTAGCGCTTGGAGAACTGGAACGAACGACGAGCCTTTGCCCGGCCGTACTTCTTACGCTCAACCACGCGGCTGTCGCGGGTCAGGAAGCCACCCTTCTTGAGGACGCCACGCAGCTCCGGCTCGTAATGGGTCAGAGCCTTGGAGATGCCGTGACGAACTGCACCGGCCTGGCCGGACAGGCCGCCGCCAACGACAGTGGCGACGACGTCGTACTGGCCGTTGCGGTCGGCAGCAACGATCGGCTGCTGCAGGATCATCTGCAGAACCGGACGTGCGAAGTAAGCCGCGAACTCTTTGCCGTTGACGGTGATCTTGCCGGAGCCCGGCTTGACCCACACGCGGGCAATTGCGTTCTTGCGCTTGCCGGTGGCGTAAGCGCGGCCATGTGCGTCCAGCTTCTGCACATGCACCGGAGCAGCTTCCTGTTCGGCGTTCTGCGCAGCGGTTGCCGCACCCAGCTCTTCGAGGGAGTTGATTTCGGCCATTACTGGGCCCTCACATTCTTCTTGCTCATGGCGGCGACGTCGAGCGTCTCCGGGTTCTGGGCGACATGCGGGTGCTCGGCGCCTGCATAGATGCGCAGGTTCTTCATCTGGCGACGGCCAAGCGGGCCACGCGGAACCATGCGCTCAACGGCCTTCTCAACCACGCGCTCGGGGAACCGGCCCTCGAGCAGCTGGCGCGCAGTGCGCTCCTTGATGCCGCCGGGGTGACCCGTGTGCCAGTAGTATTTCTTGTCGGTGTATTTCTTGCCGGTGAAGACCACCTTGTCGGCATTGATGACGATGACGTTGTCGCCGTCGTCCACATGCGGGGTGAAGGTGGGCTTGTGCTTGCCGCGGAGACGGTTTGCGACGATGGTGGCCAGACGACCGACGACGAGACCTTCGGCGTCGATCAGGATCCACTTCTTCGTCACTTCCGCAGGCTTCTGCGAAAAGGTTTTCATGGGTCTTTTCCGTTTTATTGGACCCGGCCCGAAGGCAGGGCGTTTCTTGTTGCTTGTGTTCGCGGCGGTCTTGTCCGGTGCGAATTCGGCCAGCGCAAACCAATGCAGCACCACATTTAAGGTGCAGCGATGGTTACCTATAGACGGACCGGGGGATCGTCAAGCGCAATGTTTCGAGCATTGCGCTGAAAAAATCAATAAAAACAATTGTTTAAAAATATGGTATTATAATACCGCATGAATTGACGCCCTTTGGCGCGCTTCAGCCGTGCAGAAGCCTATTTTGAGGGTGGAATGGAGTAGGTTCCGGTCGCGTGGGCAACGGTTTCGCCCGTGTCGCCAGCCACCAGCTCGGCCTCGAATACCATCAGCCGCCGGCCCAGTTTCAGGATGCGGCAATGGCCGTCCACGACGCCTGCCTCGGCCTTGCGCATGAAGTTGATGTTCAGGTTGGTGGTGACGGCCAGCGCCTTGCGCCCGACATGGGAGAGCGCGCAGACATAGCCGCCGATATCGGCGAGGGCGAAGAGCGAGGGGCCGGCCACCGTGTCGCCCGGGCGCAGATGCTGAAAGCCTGCTTCCAGACGCACCGTACAGCCCCCCGGCCAGACTTCCAGCGCGCGATAATCAGGCGTCTCCCCGCTGCAGGCCTGGGGAAAGACATCGCGCAGATAGAGATTGACCTCTTCAGCGTCCATCACCGGCTGGAGCGCGCTGTCCGGCCTTGTGCCTGCCCGCTTCATATCCATGATCCTGACCTCCCGTTCGACGCCGGCTGGATCTGTCGCAAAAGGCCGGCTGCGAAGAGAATTGCCGGATTGCCGTTGCAACACAAGCGGCACTATGGTGACGGCGGTTCATGAACACGGAGGAAGACCATGGCCAATGCGGCGGCAGTTCAGGAGAGCGTCCAGGCGCCGGTTTCAGTCAGTGAGGCGGACGGCATTGTGCAGATCACGCTCGCGAGCCCGCCGGCCAATGCCCTCTCGATCGCCATGATGGAGGCGCTGAAGGGAGCGCTCGACCGCGCCCGCGACGATGATGCGGTCCGGGTCATCGTGCTGCGTTCCGAGGGCAAGGTGTTCTGCGCCGGTCATGATCTGAAGGAACTAACGGCCCACCGCGCCGATGCGGACCGGGGCAGGGCGTTCTTCGAAAAGACCATGCTCCTCTGCTCGGGCCTCATGCAGACCATCGTGCGTCATCCCAAGCCGGTGATCGCCGAGGTGAGCGGCATCGCCACCGCTGCCGGTTGCCAGCTTGTCGCCTCCTGCGATCTGGCTGTTGCGAGCGAGACGGCGCGCTTTGCCACGCCGGGCGTGAATATCGGCCTGTTCTGTTCCACGCCCATGGTTGCCCTGTCGCGCAATGTCTCGCGCAAGCATGCGATGGAGATGCTGTTGACGGGCGAGATGGTCGATGCCGGGCGCGCGCATGCCTTCGGTCTCGTCAACCGTGTCGTGCCGCAGGATGCGTTGAATCAAACCGTGATGAATTTCGCGCAAACCATTGCTTCCAAATCGCCTTTGACGCTGAAGATCGGCAAGGAGGCGTTCTATGCACAGGCCGAGATGGAGCTGTCACAGGCCTATGATTACACGGTGCGGGTCATGGTCGAGAACATGCTCGCCCGTGATGCCGAAGAGGGCATCGGCGCGTTCATCGAAAAACGCGCTCCCGAGTGGAAAGGGAAGTAGGCATGGAACCGCGCATCTCGCTGATCACGCTTGGCGTAGACGATCTTGAGCGCGCGGTGGCGTTTTACGAGGCCATGGGGCTTGAGCGTAATCGCAAGATGGCGGGTGGTGTCGCCTTCTTCCAGATGGGCGGGATGATCCTGGCGCTCTGGCCGCGCGAGGAGCTTGTGGCCGATGTCGGCGAAGAGAATTATCGCGCAGCCCATGAGGCGGCGGCCGGGCATTCAGGTGTGGCGCTCGCCTACAACACGCGCAGCGAGGACGATGTGATCGTCGTGCTCAACCGTGCCGCCAAAGCGGGTGGCCGGATCGTGAAACCTGCCGCTCATGCCTCATGGGGCGGGTTTCAGGGGTATTTTGCCGACACAGAGGGGAACCTCTGGGAGGTCGCGTTCAATCCGGATTTTCCGATCAGCGACGACGGCGCGATCTCGCTGCCGGATTGAGCGATCTACGGGGGCGACAAACGCGCCGCCTCCGCAAATGCCTGGCGTGAAGCAGGCGATCTAGTCGTCGCTCCAGCACACATGGGCAGGGCACGCATCGGTATCGAGCGCCGGTAAAAGCCGCACTTTGAGTGTTTCATAATGCGCAGGGCATTCGCTCTGATCCGCGACAAACCGGTCGTAGCGCCGGGGAGCCTGTGCGGTGCTCGACGGATAGCGCAGGATGACCGCCCCGTTTTCGCTGATGGAATCCTGAAGCTCCCTGCAGGTCTGACCACCTGCCTGAGCGCTGCTGTTGGGGTAAAGGAGGACGCAGGCAACGGCTAACATCAATGACTTACGCATAGCTTCCCTTTCTGAAATTTTTGACTTTCAAACACGCGTTTCGCCGGCCAGAAATGCTGGTGGCTTCAGGGGCGCGCCGGGACGTTATGCAGCAGGAAAATTGCCGGTAAAAGCGGCTATAAAGTTAAATAAATCAATGATTTTTGAGATGTTCTTTTATAGCAATATAACGCCGGACGGTTCTCATGGAGACCGCATCCGGAGCACCTTTCTGTGGGCCGTTCCCGTCAGTTCCGGAATATCCACCGGCGGTCGAAAAGCCGCTCCCGCATCTCCGCCTTGCAGCGCAGAACCGGGCAGGATTCGCGGTCTGCGGTGGGGATGTAATCGCGCACGGCGATGTGCGCCACCGGGCAGAAATTCTCATTCGCCACATAGCGGTCATAGCGGGGCAGGCTCGGATTGTTGCGCGACTGGTAGCGCATGATCGCCGCACCCTCCGCATTGATCCTGGCTTGCGCCTCGGCACAGCTCATGGCAGTTGACGTGTAGCGGGATATGGCTCCGGCAGGGCTGGCCAGAACGACCATTCCAAGGGTCAGGGCGATGTATCTCAACATGATCGGTCACTTTGCTTTGAGCAGGCTGCAACGGGTGCAGCGAATAACGATTATCATATCATAGCCTGCGGCTTTGCCGAGATTGAGGCGGCATTCGCAGGGTTCGGGAGCGACGATGAACCACGACCGTTACGACGACGCCTATATTTCCGGCATTCTGAACACGGTGAAGAGCGTCGCCATTGTGGGCGCTTCGGCCAATGAGGTCAGGCCCAGCTTCTTTGTCACGAAATATCTGATCGACAAGGGATACACGGTGTTTCCCGTCAATCCCGGTCAGGCCGGCAAGGAGATCGCCGGTCGTCCCGTCGTTGCAACGCTTGCCGATCTCGCCGAGCCCGTCGACATGGTCGATGTCTTCCGCCCATCCTCGGCCATTCCGGGCCTGACGGACGAGATCCTCGCCATGGAGACGCTCCCCAAAGTGGTCTGGATGCAGCTAACTGTGCGTGACGATGCGTCTGCAAAACGGCTTGAAGAGAAGGGCATTCAGGTGGTGATGGATCGTTGCCCGAAGATCGAATATGCGCGGCTTTCACGCGAAATTGGCTGGAACGGCGTCAACAGCCGCGTGATTTCGTCGAAAAAGCCGATCATGCGCAAAGGTTTCCAGAGCTTCGGCATTCGCCAGCGCTGATTTTTCAGCGCAGCCGGTCGGCGGGGCATAAATCTCCTTTGCCTGCGACCAAGGGCTCTGTATTGATGCCCGCAACCTTTGTTTTTGACATGGAGGGATTTTTGACATGGAGGGATTGTCATATGAGTGAGCGTACTCCCGGTTTCGACACGCTGGCGGTGCATGCAGGGGCCCAGCCCGATCCGGCGACAGGCGCACGCGCCACGCCGATCTACCAGACCACCTCCTATGTCTTCGACGATGCGGACCATGCCGCTTCGCTGTTCGGCCTCAAGGCCTTCGGCAACATTTACACCCGCATCATGAATCCCACCCAGGCCGTGCTCGAAGAGCGCGTTGCAGCCCTTGAGGGCGGCACGGCGGCGCTGGCCACGGCTTCCGGCCATGCGGCTCAGTTACTCACCTTCCACAATCTCATGCGGCCGGGCGCGAATTTCATCGCTGCCAAAAGGCTTTACGGCGGTTCCATCAATCAGTTCGGCCACGCCTTCAAGAATTTCGACTGGCATGTCCGCTGGGCCGATCCGGAGAATTTCGACAGTTTCGAAAGCCAGATCGATGACGACACGCAGGCGATCTTCGTCGAGAGCCTGGCCAATCCGGGCGGCACTTTCGTGGACCTGGAAAAGATTGGCGACATTGCGCGCCGTCACGGCCTGCCGCTGATCGTCGACAACACGATGGCGTCGCCCTACCTGCTGCGTCCCATCGAGCATGGCGCGGATATCGTCCTGCACTCGCTCACCAAGTTCATGGGCGGCCACGGCAATTCCGTAGGCGGCGCACTGGTCGATGGCGGCACGTTCGACTGGTCGAAGTCCGGCAAGTATCCGATGCTCTCCGAGCCGCGTCCCGAATATGGCGGCATGGTTCTGCACGAGACCTTCGGCAATTTCGCCTTCGCAATCGCAGCCCGCGTTCTGGGCCTGCGCGATTTCGGTCCGGCGATCTCGCCCTTCAACGCCTTCCAGATCCTCACCGGCATCGAGACGCTGGCGCTTCGCATGCAGCGCCACAGCGACAATGCGCTGAAGGTGGCCGAATGGCTCAAGGGGCACGACAAGGTGTCGTGGGTTTCCTATCCTGGCCTGCCGGAAGATCCCAACCACGCACTCATGAAGAAGTACTCGCCCAAGGGTGCTGGCGCTGTCTTCACCTTCGGCCTGAAAGACGGGTTCGATGCGGGCGTGAAGGTGGTGGAGAGCGTCGAACTCTTCTCGCATCTGGCCAATATCGGCGACACCAAGTCGCTGATCATCCATCCCGCTTCCACCACCCACCGCCAGCTCTCCGACGAGCAGAAGGCGGCGGCTGGCGCCGGCGTTGATGTGATCCGCCTGTCCATCGGCATTGAGGACGTGGCAGACATCATCGCCGATCTGGAGCAGGCGCTCGCCAAAATCTGATCGAAGCGACTGATCGCGAATGCAATAACGGCGCGGGCTGACAGGCCCGCGCCGTTTCTTATTGCAGGGAGGTGGGGGCGCTAGGATGCGTGCCAGACGCAGTCCAGCCGCTCCAGCCCGTGAAAATGGTAGGTGTCGCCATAGACCGGCGGCGTCTTCAGGGCGAGCGAGGGCAGGCGCTCGAACAGAACCTTTAGCCCCACCTGCATTTCCAGCCGCGCCAATGGCGCGCCGATGCAGAAATGAATGCCCGCGCCGAACGACACATTCTTCTGGTCGGGGCGTCCGGGGCGGAAACTGCGCGGTTCATCGAAGGCCGTCAGGTCGTTGTTGGCTGCGCCCAGAAGCAGGCCGACCGTCTCGCCGGGCTTCAGGGTCAGGCCCGGCGCGACCTCCACCGTCTCATAGGCATAGCGGGTGAACATGTGCAGCGGCGGATCGTAGCGCAGGCATTCCTCCACCGTTGCCGCCGCTTCCGCGTCGGAGCCGAAGAAGCGCCGCGGATCGCCGCCCTGCGCCAGCAGGGTCGATACGGCGTTGCCCAGCTGGTGCACGGTTGCCTCATGCCCTGCGTTCAAAAGAAGAATGGCCGAAGAGACAAGCTCATCCTCGCTCAGCCGTTCGCCATCTTCCTGCGCGGCGATGAGCAGGCTCAGCAGATCATCGCCCGGTGTGGCGCTGCGCTTTCTGGCGTAGTCGCGAATGAAGGCGGCGAAGTCGCGCGCGGCCTCATCGGCGCGGCGCTGCGTCTCTTCGTCAGAGCCGTGCATATACATGGCGACCATGCGATGCGACCATTCCACGAGCTGCGGCCCCATATCCGTGGGCACGCCCAGCATCTCCGTGATGATCACCAGCGGAATGGGCGTTGCATAGGCTCCAAGCAGCTCCGCTTCACCGGTCTGCTCAAAACCGTCGATCAGCGTGTGGCAGAGCGTCTCTACGCGGGGGCGCAGCCGCTCGACCTGGCGTGAGACGAAGGCGCGGTTGACGAGCTTTCTGAGCCGCGTGTGCACGGGCGGCTCGATCTCCAGCATCGAGTTGGCCTCGATGGCGTCGAAATGCTTCAGATGCGTGCGCGTGGCCGGATCGGGCTTCTGGTCGGCGGGTTGCTCGCGTCCAAGGCGCCGGTCGCGCAGGGCGCGGTTTACGCTTTCATAGTCGGTCAGGCACCAGAAGCCGAAGTCGTCCCAGAAGAACGCGGGCGCATGGGCATGCAGATAGGCATAGGCCGGGTAGGGATCCTGAACGAAGTCCGGATCGTGCGGATCGAGCCGAACGGCTTTGCGGTCATGATCGTAGAGGAGGTGGGCTGGTCTTTGGGGCATGATGGTGCGGTCCGGCTTGATGGGCGCCTCAAGGGGCCCCGATGGGTACATTGCGTCGCGCGCAGGGCGCGGTATGGGCCTGTCAGAACCGGCGAATCGAACGCCGGCGATCATCAAGATAAAGGCTTGCTCTTGCGTCGGGGGAATGGGGCATCATATCTATCCCGTTGAACCAAACGATTCTGCCGCTTTTGCGTGCGCCAGCCAATCGGGCGTGCGACCTCAAACCGAAAGGTGTTTTCATGCCGAATCCCGTCGATACCGCCATGAATCTGGTGCCCATGGTCGTCGAGCAGACGAACCGGGGTGAACGGGCTTACGACATCTTCTCGCGCCTCCTCAAGGAGCGCATTATCTTCATCACCGGCCCGATCGAGGATAGCATGGCCTCGCTGGTCTGTGCGCAGCTCCTCTTCCTCGAGGCAGAGAACCCGAAGAAAGAGATCGCGCTCTACATCAACTCGCCGGGTGGCGTGGTGACGTCGGGCATGGCCATCTACGACACGATGCAGTTCATCCAGCCGCCGGTCTCCACGCTGTGCATCGGCCAGGCTGCGTCGATGGGCTCGCTGCTTCTGTGCGCCGGCCACAAGGACATGCGCTTTGCGACGCCGAACGCGCGCATCATGGTGCATCAGCCTTCGGGCGGCTTCCAGGGCCAGGCGTCCGATATCGAGCGCCACGCGCAGGACATCATCAAGCTCAAGCGTCGTCTGAACGAGGTCTATGTCCAGCACACCGGGCAGGATTACGACACGATCGAGCGCACGCTTGACCGCGATCATTTCATGACCTCGGACGAGGCGCAGGAGTTTGGCCTGATCGACAAGGTCGTCAGCTCCCGCGACACGCCCGAGAAAGCAGCCGAATCCTGATTCGGAACGCGGCTTTTGCAATCGGTCTGCCCGGCCTTGTGCCGGGCATGGCGCGGTTTGGCCGGCATTTGCCGCCGATTGCGTCATTTCCGTCACATTTTTGTGTTTGCAGCCGGTGTGTGAACGCCTACGTTAAGTCTATATTGAGTTTCCAGATCCAAGGTCTGGACAGGGACTCGGTATGGTTGCCGCGTTTTCGGATTTGTGTTTCGTTTCGAGGACAGAGCGTGGACCGCCCGGGGCTATCGTGCTCCCAGGCACCATGACCGCCCGGCAAGTGCGGGTCGACCTGCCGGTGGTAGTGAAAGGACGTAAGACATGAGCAAGGCCAGCAACGGCAGCGGAGACTCCAAGAACACGCTGTACTGCTCCTTCTGCGGCAAAAGCCAGCACGAAGTCCGCAAGCTTATTGCGGGACCCACTGTCTTCATTTGTGACGAGTGCGTCGAACTGTGCATGGACATCATCCGCGAGGAAAACAAATCCTCGATGGTGAAGTCGCGCGAGGGCGTGCCCACACCGCAGGAAATTATCGAGGTGCTGGACGATTATGTGATCGGTCAGGCGCATGCCAAGCGCGTGCTGTCTGTGGCCGTCCACAATCACTACAAGCGCCTGGCCCACGCATCCAAGAATGCCGAGGTCGAACTCGCCAAGTCCAACATTCTGCTGATCGGCCCGACCGGTTGCGGCAAGACGCTTCTGGCCCAGACGCTGGCGCGCATCATCGATGTGCCCTTCACCATGGCCGATGCGACGACGCTGACCGAGGCCGGTTATGTGGGCGAGGACGTCGAGAACATCATTCTCAAGCTGCTTCAGTCGGCCGACTACAATGTCGAGCGGGCGCAGCGCGGCATCGTCTATATCGACGAGATCGACAAGATTTCGCGCAAGTCCGACAATCCTTCGATCACGCGGGATGTTTCGGGCGAGGGCGTGCAGCAGGCGCTGCTGAAGATCATGGAAGGCACGGTCGCTTCCGTGCCGCCGCAGGGCGGTCGCAAGCATCCCCAGCAGGAGTTCCTGCAGGTGGACACGGCCAATATCCTGTTCATCTGCGGCGGCGCTTTTGCCGGCCTCGACAGGATCATTTCCGACCGTGGCCGCAAGACCTCCATCGGCTTCGGCGCGACGGTGGCCTCTCCGGAAGATCGCCCGACGGGCGAGCTGTTCCGCCAGGTCGAGCCGGAAGATCTGCTGAAATTCGGTCTCATCCCCGAATTCGTTGGCCGTCTGCCGGTTCTGGCGACGCTTGAGGACCTCGATGAGCCTGCATTGGTGCAGATCCTCAGCGAGCCCAAGAACGCGCTGGTGAAGCAGTATCAGCGTCTGTTCGACATGGAGAATGTCGAGCTGACCTTCCACGAGAACGCGCTCGCCGCGATTGCCCGCAAGGCAATCGAGCGCAAGACCGGCGCGCGTGGCCTGCGGTCGATCATGGAAGCGATCCTGCTCGACACGATGTTCGAACTGCCGGCGCTGGAAGGCGTCCAGGAAGTGGTGATCTCCGATGAGGTGGTCGCCGGCAATGCTCGCCCGCTCTACATCTATGCGGAGCGCGAGCAGGAAAAAGGCAATGCGAGCGCCTGACGGTTGTTCGGCGTTTCGATGTGCAAAGCGTTTCAGCGTCACCGGGGCTCCGCTTCGGTGACGTTGTGTTGTCTGCACTGTTCTTGTCCACCGTTTGCCCAGATCGAGAAGCCTGAAGGGCGCTTGCTGTGTGTCCGGCCCATGCATCATGCGTAAGCCCTTGATCTTCTCGGTCCATGTCTCCAACTAAGGGGGGAGCAAAGGTGGGGTGGTTTCCATTCACGCATCGCGCGACAATGCGGGTGCTTCTGGTGGATAACGCTCTGGCCGGATAGACTGAAGTCCGCGGCTGGCTCTTGAGCGGCTGCGGTTTGAAAGGCTGAAACATGACTGATACCCCCAAGACCGCTGGTGGTGCTCTGTATCCCGTGTTGCCCCTGCGCGACATTGTGGTGTTCCCGCATATGATTGTTCCGCTCTTCGTCGGCCGCGACAAGTCGATCAAGGCGCTGGAAGAGGTGATGGGCGCCGAGCGTCAGATCCTGCTGGCGACGCAGATGAACGCGGCGGACGACGATCCGGAGCCGAGCGGCATCTATGATATCGGTACGCTGGCTAACGTTCTGCAGCTCCTGAAACTGCCCGACGGCACGGTGAAAGTGCTGGTCGAGGGCACGTCGCGTGCGCGTGTTTCGCAGTTCAGCGATCGTGAAGAGTTTCACGAGGCAACCGCCGATCTGCTTCCCGAGCCGGAAGAAGACCAGGTCGAGATCGAGGCGCTGGCGCGTTCGGTGGTCTCGGACTTCGAGAATTACGTCAAGCTGAACAAGAAGATTTCGCCCGAAGTGGTCGGTGCGGCGAACCAGATCGAGGATTACTCGAAGCTGGCCGATACCGTTGCCTCGCATCTGGCGATCAAGATCCCTGAAAAGCAGGAAATGCTGGCCACGCTCTCCGTGCGCGAGCGGCTTGAAAAGGCCATGGGCTTCATGGAAGCCGAGATTTCCGTGCTGCAGGTGGAAAAGCGTATCCGCAGCCGCGTGAAGCGGCAGATGGAGAAGACCCAGCGCGAGTACTATCTGAATGAGCAGATGAAGGCCATTCAGAAGGAGCTCGGCGAGGGCGAGGACGGCCGCAACGAGGCTGCCGAGCTCGAAGAGCGGATCAAGAAGACGAAGCTCTCCAAGGAAGCGCGCGAGAAGGCCGAGGCCGAGCTGAAGAAGCTCAAGACCATGTCGCCCATGTCGGCCGAGGCCACCGTGGTGCGCAACTATCTCGACTGGCTGCTCTCCATTCCGTGGAAGAAGCCGAGCAAGATCAAGAACGATCTCGAATTTTCCGAGAACGTGCTCGACACGGACCATTTCGGTCTCGAGAAGGTCAAGGAGCGGATCGTCGAGTATCTGGCGGTGCAGAGCCGTCAGAAGAAGCTCAAGGGCCCGATCCTGTGCCTCGTCGGACCGCCCGGCGTCGGCAAGACCTCGCTCGCCAAGTCCATCGCCAAGGCCACCGGACGCGAATATGTCCGCATGGCGCTCGGCGGCGTGCGTGACGAGGCCGAGATCCGTGGTCACCGCCGCACGTATATCGGCTCGATGCCCGGCAAGGTCATCCAGTCGATGAAGAAGGCGCAGAAGTCCAACCCGCTCTTCCTGCTCGACGAGATCGACAAGATGGGCATGGATTTCCGTGGCGATCCGTCTTCGGCCCTGCTCGAGGTTCTCGATCCCGAGCAGAACTCGACCTTCATGGATCACTATCTCGAGGTTGAGTACGACCTGTCGAGCGTGATGTTCGTCACCACGGCCAACACGCTGAACATTCCGCCGGCGCTGATGGACCGTATGGAGATCATCCGCATCGCCGGTTACACCGAGGATGAGAAGGTGGAGATCGCCAAGCGGCATCTTCTGCCCAAGGCCGTGCGCGAACATGCGCTTGAGCCGCAGGAGTTCTCGGTGACCGACGGCGCGCTGCGCGAGATCATCCGCACCTACACCCGCGAAGCGGGCGTGCGTAACCTTGAGCGTGAGCTGATGAAGCTTGCCCGCAAGGCGGTGACGGAGATCCTGCGCAACGCCAAGAAGGATGGCGGCAAGGACAAGGTCGAAGTGACCGAGGACAATCTGGCCGACTATCTGGGCGTTCAGCGTTATCGCTTCGGTCAGGCCGAGGGCGAGGATCAGGTCGGTGTGGTCACCGGTCTGGCCTGGACCGAGGTTGGCGGCGAGCTTCTGACCATCGAAGGCGTCATGATGCCGGGCAAGGGCAAGATGACCGTCACCGGCAATCTGCGTGACGTGATGAAGGAATCGATTTCCGCAGCGGCGTCTTACGTCCGCTCGCGCGCGGTCGATTTCGGCATCGAGCCGCCCGTGTTCGACAAGAAGGACATCCACGTGCACGTGCCGGAAGGCGCGACGCCCAAGGATGGCCCGTCGGCCGGTGTCGCCATGGCGACCGCCATCGTGTCGATCATGACCGGCATCCCGGTGCGCAAGGACATCGCCATGACCGGCGAGATCACCCTGCGTGGCCGTGTGCTTCCCATTGGCGGTCTGAAGGAAAAGCTCCTGGCGGCGCTGCGCGGTGGCATCAAGAAGGTGCTGATCCCTGAAGAGAACGCCAAGGATCTGGCTGACATTCCCGAGAACGTGAAGAACGGTCTCGAGATCGTGCCCGTCAGCCGCGTCGGCGAGGTGCTGGAACATGCTCTCGTGCGCCTGCCTGAGCCGATCGAATGGGTTGAGCCTGCGGAGCCGGCCAGCAAGGTTGGCGTTGGAAATGAGGGGCCCGCCGTCGCCCATTGACGGCTTGCCCTGAACCGGTTCGGCAAAGCGGTCGAGCCGGTGCAGCACAAGGGATTGCGCCACTTTGTGGTCGCAATTTCGCTAAAATCGACAAAAGCCGGGCTTCGTGCCCGGCTTTTCTGTCGAAAACCCCGGAAAACATGGGTTTGCGAGTAGTTTTTGATCATTTCTTGCTTGGTCGGGACACTTGTTCTCCCTAGACTGCCTCGAGCTGAGTGAGTCGCATCACTTGGTCCTTATCAGGAAGGGGTAATTACATGAACAAGAACGAGCTCGTATCCGCAGTCGCAGAAGAGGCCAACCTCTCCAAGGGCGACGCCCAGTCCGCGGTCGATGCGGTTTTTGCCGTTATCGAAGGCGAACTCAAGAAGGGTGGGGACGTGCGCCTCGTCGGCTTCGGAAACTTCTCCGTTTCTCGGCGTGAGGCTTCCACCGGCCGCAACCCGCAGACCGGTGCCGCAGTTCAGATCCCGGCCCGCAACGTGCCGAAGTTCTCGGCCGGCAAAGGCCTCAAGGACGCAGTCAACGCCTGATTGCGCCCTTTTGGGAATACAAGAAAAGCCGGGTTTCGACCCGGCTTTTCTTTTGTCCGCTGTTCAGTTGCCCGCCTGCCCGTTTCAGGCGGCCTGTCCTTCCCCTCCGTCCCCCGATCCTGCCCGGTCCTCAGTCGCCCCGCTTGGCCCGGGGCTTGTCGCAGCGTGGGCGATCTGCATTATGCAGCGCATTGTTTGCGGTCGGGGAGGGCTGATGATGAAGCGCATATTGGTGGCCGTGGCGGCCGCGATCCTGTCAGGCCCGGCGCTGGCGGATGAATTCCGGGAACTCGAGCCGGTACTATTTTCCATGTCACGTGATCTGCGGCCTGATGAAGCTGCCGAATACGCTTTCTACATCAGGAAGAAGGGGCATGACTGCCAGCTTGCGCTGACGGCGGAACTCGTTGAGGAAAGCGGCGACTTTTCGCGTTTTGTCGAGAAGGTTCTCTGCAGGCTTGAGGATGATGCGGCGGGAGTGCAGCCGGCTGCCTATCGCGTTGAGGGCGACGATGATGCGGCGACGATTCTCATCCGCCCGTGGACAGACGCCGATACCGGGAAATACCGATAGAATCGTTCAGCCCGTCAACGTAGCGCTGTGATTCTTGTGCGGGCGGTGAGAAACGCCTGAATTCGCTCAAAGGTGAAGATTCGCAGTGATCCGGCAGCCCGCTCGGGCGTCGGGCTCCTCAGACCGCGCGCAGTGTCATATGCAGGAGCGGGTAGGGACGGCCTTCGCCGTCGCGTGGCGAGCGTGCATGCACCGCAAAGCCCATTCTGCGGTAAAAGGCGAGCGCCTGCCCGTTCTGCTCGTTCACATCCAGCGTGAGGCGATTCCCGGCGATTTGGCGGGCATAGGTAATGAGAAGCCTGCCAAGCCCCTTGCCACGTTCCTCAGGGGCCACAAACAGGCTGTCGATGTGCGATTTGTCGATTCCCATGAAGGCCAGTGGAGAATCGCGCTCATCAACGGCAACCCAGAGAGACGCGCAGGGCAGATATTTTTCCGCGACGTCCCGTTCGATGGCGCGGAAGTCGGATTCGGCCAGAAAATCGTGAGTCGCACGCACCGAGCCCCGCCAGATCTCGATCAGATCGACCAGATCGTCTTTCCGGGCTTTGCGAATCTCAGCCACACCGGCTCCATGCGGGAAAAACAGCGCTCATAGCCTGAAAGTCCGCGTATGGCGGGGCAGGAAAAGCGCAAAAGTGAGGGAGGGAATGGTGGGCGATGAGAGACTCGAACTCCCGACATCTTCGGTGTAAACGAAGCGCTCTACCAGCTGAGCTAATCGCCCATTCCAAGCCGCTTCCTTTAGGTGCTTCGCGATCGGATCGCAAGTGGAAAAGAGCTTTTTCAGAGCGAATTCGAATAAGATCAAGAAAGTTTCACAAAGTGGGTTTGGGGCGCTTGACACTCCCGCAAGAACCCCCTAATTCAGCGCTCATCGACGCGTTGCTGCCACGGCAGAGCGCCTCAAGCGCGGGTGTAGCTCAGATGGTTAGAGTGCCGGCCTGTCACGCCGGAGGTCGCGGGTTCGAGCCCCGTCACTCGCGCCACTTCTCCTCTCTCTGGAGAAGTGGCGGCCGCGCTAAAGAGTGAAACACACTCTCTGCCAAACGGCTTCTTCTTCCTGATTTCAAAGCAGATTATCGCACCGCTCTCAATTGAGCCGGTTATCGGTTTTCGACCCAATCGCTTGCTCTGCGCACGAATCGCCATGTGCGATTCGCAGCCACGCACGGGCGGGCCGCTTTTCTCTGATTTTTCTGATCTGACGCCGATTCATTCACAGCACGGCCACGCAAGCCGACAATCTGTGATTCCATGTCGTCCTGTCAGGGCAGGGGCGTCAGCGGATCGTCGCCGTGTGGATTCTGTCGACACTCGGCGGAATGTCGCGCTGTTCGGCGGTCTGCACCAGATAAATGAAGGTAAGGACCGCGATCGTCGCCGGCGACAGAAGCAGGGCAGCGCGAAACAGGAAGGCTATTAGTTGGCTCGGTCTCATAATGCGCCAGCCTATGCCTCTAAATTTAATGGAATCTGCATAAGCCGATTAACCATAACCTCCACAGATCGCCTCAGTCAGTTCGTTAGCCGGCCTCTTAACCGGAGGGTGAGTTTTGGCCCATACCCTGATCTTCGATTGTAGATGGAGTTCGTATCTGTGCTGATTGGGCGGGAAGCCAGTGGGGCGCAAGCGGCAGTCCCGGGGTTCGGGCAAGTGCCGGCAGCGCTGTTGATCGGCGCGGTGGTCTTGTGCGCCTGTCTTGTCGGCATCTATACGCGCCCCGTCGATTTTCTGGCGACCGTCTGGCCCGCGAATGCGATCATGCTGGGAATGCTGTTGCGCTTTCCGGTGACCGCGACGCCGTTTGGCTGGGGCATGGCGGCGCTGGGCTTCCTCGCGGCAGACCTTCTGACCGGCTCGCCCCTGTTCAAGACGCTGATTCTCACAGCCGCCAATCTTGTCGGTGTTGGCGGCGCTTATTTTCTGCTGCGGCGCTATTCGCGTGACACGATCCGCCTGAAAACGCCGGAATCGATTCCTCTGATGGTCGCGGCCATCGGATTCGGGGCTTTCCTTGCGGGCCTGGTGGGCGCGGTTGCCAATCCGGTTCTGTTCGGCGGCTCCTCGCTTGGCGGCTGGTCCTTCTGGTTCGTCACGGAATTCGCCAATTACGTGGCCATTCTCCCGGTCATGCTGACCGCCCGCCGGGTGTCGCTTCCCAAAAGCGCATCGCGCATGGATCTGCTGCGCGTGACGCTTCCGGCGCTGGCGCTCGTCGCATCCTGCGCGGTCAGCGTGCAGATCGGCGGGCCGGGCGCCATCGCGTTCCCGGTTCCGGCTCTGCTTTGGAGCGCCATTGTCTATCCGCGCTTCCTCACCGTGCTTCTGACTTCGATCTTCAGCTTCTGGAGCCTGTTGGCGCTGTCGGCCGGCTATTTCCCCAATGTGGTGGATGTGACGACCGAGAGCGGACTGATTTCCATGCGGCTCGGCGTCAGCCTGATCGCGCTTGCGCCGATGATGCTGGCGAGCGCCATGGCGAAGCAGAAGCGGCTTATCGGCGAGCTCTCGCATCTTGCGACCCACGACACGCTGTCCGGCGTTTTCAACCGCGGGGCGTTTCAGGAAGAAGCGGCGACAGCCATCCGTTCGCTTAACCGCTTCTCCCAGCCCTTTGCGGCCCTGATGATCGACATCGACCACTTCAAGGCGATCAATGACAGATACGGACACGCGGCCGGGGATCAGGTGATCGCCATCGCGGCTGCCCGCATCAATGCCTGCCTGCGCCGCAACGACATTGTCGGCCGGGTGGGCGGCGAGGAATTCGCGGTTCTTCTTTCCAAATGCCGCCGCAGCGAGGCGCTGGAGGTGGCCGAGCGAATTCGCAGCGTCTTCGCCCAGACCATGACCCTCAACGACGACACGATCTCCCTGACCGTCACGCTGAGCGTCGGGCTTGCCGCGAGCGAAGGCGCATCCGTGGATCTGGATACCCTTCTGGAGAAGGCCGACGGCGCGCTCTACCGGGCGAAGGATCTGGGGCGCAACCGCATCGAAGTTCATCAGACGTGTTGCGACGAGGATGCTGCCTGAGAAACGCGCAGGCTCGGCTGTCTGGCGACCGGATGTTCGAGTTTGTTTTGATTCCCACATAAAACGTTATTTCGGCGGTTACTGAACGCCGGCTAACCTCCGGGCGAAGATTCTGTCGAGGAGATTGCCATGCTGTCCCGTTTAGCCATCACTCTGGCCTGCGCTTCCGCGCTCATGGCCGCGCCTGTCATGCTGTCCGGCTCCAACCTGTCGCCATCGGCCTTCTCGGTCGATGCGCTCGCCAAGGGCGGCGGTAATGGCGGTGGCAACGGTGGCGGAAACGGCGGCGGCAATGGTGGTGGAAACGGCGGCGGGCATGGCGGCGGGCATGGGGGCGGCAGCGGCAAGAGCCAGGCCGGCAAATCCCATGGCGGCGGCAATGGCGCGGCGCGCTCCGGCGTCCGGCGCGGATCGGAACGCGCAAACCAGAACGCGCGCGGTCAGGGCAACAAAGGCATTGGCGGTTTCATCGACAATGTCGTCGGAGCTGCGCGCAACGCTCTTGGCGGCAAACGAGAAGCGCCAGGCAAGGCGCAGCGCGCGGCGCGGCCTGCTTCCAAGCAGAAAACCCGCACGGCGCGCGCCTACCGCCCCGCTCAGGTTCTGCCGGCAAGCGCACCGGTGCCGCAGGCGCGGCCGGAACGTCCGCGCAACTTCAACGCCAGGCTCGCGGGGCTGAATTCGCTGAACCGCAACTATCATGCCTATCTGAACGCCAGTGACCCGCGCATGACGGCGATCCGGGCCTATGTTCTTGCATCGGCGGAGGCCGAGATGCTCGGGGCCGATATCGAGGAACTGGAAGCCAGGGCTGCCGCTGCCGCTGAGGCCGTTCAGGCGATGACCGCCGGCATCGAAGCCCATGACGGGTTCGATTATCAGGGTCTCAGAACCGAAGACCTCGAGGCGCGTCTTGATGCACTCGATGCCGTCGATGCAGAAGCGCTTTCCGAGGAGGACGCCGCACTGCTCGAGGCCGAGCGCGCAGCACTTGAGGATGCGCTTGCCAGCGACGCCTATGCTTCACTCGTGGAGGCGGAAGGCGATCTCGATGAAGCGCAGGCCAGGGCCGACGCCTATGAAGGCGAGACCGACGATCAGGCGCTCACCGAAGCGCTTCTGGCGGCGGCCAATCCCAACCGTGTCGAAGAGTATGGCGCTGACGCCTATGTCGACGACGAAATGCTGAGCTGGGCGAAAGACCTGCTCGGCGTTGGCGAGGCGGATGGCAAGATCGACGAGGTGCGTGAAAGCCTTGAGGCTGAAGCGCAGGAACAGCTGGACGGTGAACAGGCGGATGCTGAAGGAGAGGGCGAGGAAGAGGAAGAGGTGATTGCAGCCCAATAGCTGACGCCATTCTCTTTCCGGGCTTGAAAGGCTCAGGCTGCCTCCCCATATCAGCGTGGTCGGCAGCCGGGCCGGCGCGGGACGTCCTGCAAGATATGTGGTGAGGTTCCCCGACCGGTTGCTGTATTCGACCCGGAAGACCGTGTGGTGACCATGAAGGTACCGGCACCCTCGAAAGTCACGGGAACGAAGGAAGCGGGCTCAGGCCCGCTTTTTTGTTGTCTGGAAGCAGGCCCGCGCCCTGTGTTGCATCGTTCGGTGCGCCGGGCCGGCTTTCCAGCCGGCGCACAATCACGTTGTCACTTACATTAGAGGCGTCACATGCATCAGAGGCCGAGAATGCGTTTCGCTTCTCCGAGGCTCTGCATGGAAGCCGCGTGGTCACCGGCCTCGTGCTGGACCTGACCCTGTGCGCGCAGTTCTTCCACACGCGCCCTATCGCCGTCCGACAGCGATGCGACCTGCATCGCCTCATCGATTTCCGACATCAGGATCGGGCATGAGTTTGCGAGCGCGCTGGCCGGCATGAAAAGGGCGAGCGCGGCAATGAGTGCAAGGCGTTTCATGATCTCCTCCACTTGGGCCACACGGTGTTTGTGTTGATAGCCTGCCGTGTGGCGGGAAGCCTGTATCATACACGCTTGAGCGCTTCGCTCCAATGCTAGCCCTATCGATTGCGCCAGGCGGATGGAGAAAGTCCCGTGGCTTTTTTGAAGGCGCGGCTGAAGGCGGCCTCCGATGCGTAGCCAACGTCACGCCCGATGGCGGCCACCTTCAAGGAACTGTCTGAAAGACGGTTTGCGGCGAGCTGCATGCGCCATAGGGCGAGATAGTGCATCGGGCCGTGACCCACGAGATGGGCAAAGCGCGCGGCCAGCGCAGCGCGCGACATCCCTGCCTCTGCGGCCAGCGTGTCGAGCGTCCAGTGCTTTGCGGGTTGCGCGTGCAGCAGCGCCAGAACCGTGCCGACCGACGGATCGCGCAGGCCGGACAGCCAGCCTTTTTCATGCGCCGGCAGTGACTGCAGGCAAAGGCGCATCACTTCCACGAAGATCAGTTCGCACAGGCGCAGGCGTATCGCCTCGCCACCCGGGCCGGGCAGGCCGCTTTCGGCCAGTGTGAGCTCGATCAACTGGCCGAGCAGGCCGGCCCCTTCGTGTCCTGCCCATTTGATTCTGGCCCATTTGATTCTGGTCAGTGGGGGCAGGGCACACAGAACCGGGTTGAACGGGCGTGTGTCACAGCCGAGAAAACCGCATATATAGGCCGTTCCGCCTTCGCCGCCGCCACCCTCCCGTGTCACAAAGGGCAGTGTCCCGTTCATCCATTCCCTGAAAAACGCCGTCGTGGCCGGTTCGTCATATTCCGGCTTCTGCCCGGGCGTACTCAGAAGCGCGTAGCGGGTTCCGCCGGCCAGAAGCAGAATGTCCCCGGCCTCAAACCGCACCGGTTCGCTGCCGGGCATGCAGACAAAGCCGTCGCCCTCCAGAATGATGTGGTAGGAAATCACATGCTGCGCCTGCGGCAGAATGATGGGTCTGTAGAGCGTGCTGTCGGGTATCTCCACGCCCCATGGAAAGCTTGCTTCCACGCGGTGAAACACCGCCCCCGTCAGCCTCACCGCGCGCAGAACATCAGAGAGCGGGTCGATTCCGCTTTGGGTGCAGAGAAGCGGTGTCCCGACACCGGCGCGCAGTTCTCCCTGCCGGCGCCCGGTTCTGGACGATCCGGCAAGCATTGCAGACGTGCGGTCATGGGCTTGCGCCATGGGCCCAGAATACCCTCGCACAGGCTGATCGGCCAAATGGCTGGATGCGAAGCGCCTGAAAGGAGGCTCTCCATGACCCTGCTAGACCGGGAAACCTCACCCGCACGGATCTATGATGAGCGGTTTGTGCCGGCTCTGTTTGCCCAATGGGGGCCGATTGTCGCCGGAGAGGCAGGCATTCAGGGCGGAGACCGCGTTCTTGATGTCGCCTGCGGCACGGGCGCGCTGACGCTGGCTGCCGCGTCCCGCACGGGGCCTTCCGGCGCGGTGGTCGGGCTCGACGCCAATCCCGAAATGCTGGCGGTGGCCCGCAGCAAGAAGACGGCGATCGTCTGGGTTGAGGGCCGTGCCGAGGCGCTGCCATTCTCGGATGCCGACTTCGATGCGGTGGTGAGCCAGTTCGGTCTCATGTTCTTCGATGACAGGGTAGCGGCCCTGCGTGAAATGCGGCGTGTCCTCCGGCCCGCCGGGCGCATGGCGGTCGCCGTCTGCGATGCGCTGGCGCGTTCGCCCGCTTACGACACATTCGCCGGCTTGCTCGACCGTCTGTTCGGAAAGGCGACGGGAGACGCTTTCCGCGCACCATTCGCACTCGGAGACGCTTGCGCGCTCGAAACCCTGTGTCACGAGGCGGGGCTGCGTGATGCGTCCGTGGTTCGCCACAACGCACAGGTTCGGTTCAAATCCATCGGCGCGCTCGTTTCAACGGAACGCGCCTGTGTTTGGACGCTTGGCGGTCTGCTCGATGACCAGCAGTTCGAACGGCTTCTTGAAGAGAGCGAGGCGGCGCTCGCACCCTTCAGGCAGGCGGATGGTTCTGTGGTGTTCGACATGCCGGCGCTCATCCTGCGCGCCACGGCGACCTGACAGAAGCCCCGCCGGCGCGCCTATTTGCACGCCATACGGGTTTCGCGAAGAACGATATACACGCCGCTTGCAATGATGATGGCCGCGCCCACATAGGTCCAGCCGTCGGGCAGTTCGCCCCAGACCAGCCAGCCCAGCAGGCTTGCCCAAAGAAGCGCGGTGTAATCGAAGGGCGCGACGATGGCGGCAGGGGCGAGGCGGAACGCATGGCCGATCAGCGTTATGCCGATGGAGCCGAACACCGCCATGCCGAGGAAAAGCGGCAGGTGATCAAGCGCAAGCGGCTGCCACTCCATCGCCACCACGGGCGTGGCGTAGATGAGCGGAAACAGCGCCACATAGAACATCATCGTCCAGACATTCTCCTCGCGACCGACCCAGCGCGCGCTGATCATGAACAGCGCGTAGCAGAAGGCCGTGCCGACGATGAACAGCGAGGCTGGCTGGAAGGCTTCCGCCCCCGGTCGCACAATCACCAGAACACCGGCAAAGCCGACGCACACGGCCAGCCAGCGCCGCCAGCCCACATGCTCACGCAGAAGCGGCACCGAGAGTGCGGTGATGAAGATCGGGGCGGCAAAGACCAGCGATGTGGCCTCGGCCAGCGGCAGCGTGGCGAGACCGCGAAAGAAAGCGTAGCTTCCAAGCACCATCACGAAGCCACGGGCCGCGTGGACGGCCAGATGCCGCGTGCGGATCGTCGGCAGGCCCTGCGTGGCGATGATGAAGGCGGCGATCATTGGCACGGCCAGAATGTTGCGCCAGAACACGATGTGCAGCGGGCCATAATGCGCGGTAAGCCATTTCGCCATGGCGTCGTTGAACACAAGGCAAAGCACGCCAAGGCAAATGGTGGCAATGGCCGGTCCGGGGCTGTTTCGGGCGTCTGCGGTTTCAACGGTCATGGGGTATGGGTCTCCAGCCAGGACTGCACCACCGGGTCGTCTGCCTCGGTCAGGAAGTGGCCTGCCGCCACCGTTTCCACGGTCACCGTCGCGCCCGCGGCGCTGAGCGTGTCGCACAGGGCCTGCGGCTGCCGGGTCAGGCGATCTTCCGCGCCAACGACCATCAACACCTCAACGCCCGTAAGATCGGCCTCTGGTGATTCCTCCAGCACGTCCATCGGACGGATGAGCACCGCTTTGCGCACCCAGCCCGGGTGAAGCCGCATGAAGGCGGCCAGAAAATTCGCTCCGTTGGAATAGCCCATATGCACCGTGTTGGAGGCTTTGACCCCATAGGTGGCGGCAGCGCCTTCGCAGAAGGCTTCAAAGGCTTCCGCCTCGGAGCGAATGTCGGCCTGATCGAAGCGCATCTGCGGCAGGCGGCGGAACCAGCGCGCCGCACCTTCCTCGGTGGCCCGCCCGCGCACCCCCAGAAGCGTGGCGTGCGGGGCCGTGCGTGCGGCAAGCGGCATCAGGCTGGTCTCCGTGCCGCCGGACCCATGCAGAAGCACGATGTGCCCGCCATCTGGCGCGTCGGGCGTGTGGAAACGGTGCACGAATGGAAGCTCACGATAGATCACGCGCGGTTCGCCGGGCATCGCGAATTGCGGCAGCACCACGCGGAAGGCTTCCTCATCGCCGGCCGGGGCCTGCGGAATGAAAAGCGTGCTTCCCAGCGTCTCCTGCGGCTCATCCACGCCCATTCCCGGCGCATCGGTTGCCATCTCGACGAGAACGCCGCCGGGCTCGCGGGCATAAAGCGAGGTGAAATATTTGCGATCATGGATCGTGGTGGGTGTCGCATTGCTGCGCCTGAGGCTGGCCTCGGTCGCTTCCAGCGCCTGTTCGGAAGTTGCGCGAAGGGCGATGTGGTCGACCGTGCCGGCGCCCGGCGCGCTTGACCAGAAACCCTGCACATTGCGCAGATCAAGCGCGTCGCCCGTCTCGGAGACAAGGCGTTCGATGGCACCGTCGCTCATTCCGGGCCGATAGCCGAAATGCTTGGTGAAGAAGGCGCGCGTCAGATCCTGCTCCTCGGTGAAGAGCGTCGCGCTGCGCAGATTGCCGACTGCATGTTCCGGCGGAATGCCGTCAGCCGCCCAGGGCGCTGCATGGCGCAGTCCGGCTACGCCCACGAGTTTGACGATGATCCCGTCTGGATCCTTCAGCCGCAGCACGGGCTCACCCAGCTCGTTGCGCGGCCCCTCCGGCCTGAGGCCGGCGGCGAGCGCGCGCGTCAGCCAGAAGCCGATGCTCTCCGGTTGAATGGCGAGTGCGAACTCACCGATCTGGCCATAGCCTGCGCGGCCCGGCGCACCGTCTTCCCAGACAAGAAAGGTAACGAGCGAGCCCGGCGTGCCGGCCGCGTCGCCATAGAACAGGTGCAACTGCTCGGCATCCTCGAAGCCCGCCGTCTGCTTGACCAGCCGCAGCCCCAGAAAACCGGCATAGAAATCCACATTGGCCTGCACCTTGCGGGTTATCAGCGTGATGTGATGGATGCCGCTGCTCATGGTCTGTTCTTTCTGCGAAACTGCACTCGATTGTCTGGAAGGTGGCACCGGCGCCCGTCGGCGTCCAGATGGCATTGGTGCGGCACTTCCGCAAGCCAGCGTGAAGCTCAGTAAAAAAAAGCCCCGCAACGCTGGTTGCGGGGCAGTTTTGGACGGTCTGCTTGGGTAATTACTGAACTAGGACCGGCCGTTCGCAGCTGACACCGGTGACCCGAACATCGGCTTCGCCGATCTTCACGCCGGCAAGCGCCAGCACATTGTAGAGAAGTTCGTCGATGGGGGCTGTCAGGCCCGCCAGAAGCGTTTTCACGGTTCCCTGCACTAAAGGGCCGTTCAGGAGCGTGCCGCCCAGCAGCGAGCCGCCCAGAACCTTTGCCTCGAGTTGCAGGTTTTCGAGCAGCGAGCCGGTCACCGAACCCAGAAGGTTGCGCGTGGACACACTCTTCACACGCGCCTGATGAATGTCGGAATCGGAAAACCGAAGCCGCGACGGGCGCAGGTTCTGTCCCTCGATATGGGCCATGCCTTCGAGCGAGATGGAGAGCAGCCCGTCGACATCGATCATCTTGGCCGGGGTCACGCGCGCTTCCTCCGAGAATGTCGACAGAACGCTGTCATCCACCTCGCCGAGCGCCACTTCCAGAACGCCGGGCATGGCGTCGATGGTGACGCTGCCGCTGTTGGGCGAGGAAGGGCTGCACTGAATGTCGGCAAGCCGCGCCTCGGCATGGGCGACTTCCACATAGAGCGGCACGCGAAGCCTGGTGCGCAGGACGATCAGGTTGATGTCGAGTTCAAACGAGACCTTCAGCCGGGTCTGGGCCGTTCTGACGGCGGTTCCGATCGGGCCGAGCGCGTGGCTTGGCGTACCCACCGGCGGTTCGCCGATCGCCAGGCTGACGGAAAGATTCGTCAGTGGCGGCAGGCTGAGCCCCGTGTCGACGGCAATCTGGTTTTCGCCATTGGCGAGTGCCGCTGCCGCCGTGATGATCTCCAGAACGCCGATCTTCATGTCCCATGGCGCATCTGTCGCCAGTGTCAGGGCGTTCTTGGCGTCGAGATTGAGGATGCGGTCCAGCCGGATCGTTTCGGCGTTTTTGGACGTGGCTGTCTCAAGCGTCTTGAGCACGGTCTGCACTGTGGGCGGAACGCCGCTTGTCAGCCGGATCGTGGACAGAAGCTGCGGCAGCGTCAGATCCGTTGCCAGGATCTCGTCATAGGTGAGGGCGGTCAGGTCCAGCCTTGTCGCCAGTGTCTGCATGAAGGCGAGCACATCGACATCCGCGTCGAGCAGCGCCTCATAGTCCATCGCCTTGAGTGAGATCGTTGTACCCAGAAGGCCGCCAAGAAGGCTGTTGAGAATGCCTCCGTTCAGGCTGGCGAGGCGAGAGCCGACCGAGAATCCGGCCAGTTTCTCCGACGAGGCCGTTCCAACGGCGGAGAGCTCGGGCGCATCGGTGAACAGAGACCCGAAATAGATGTTGCCTTCCTTCCGGATCGTCACCTTGGCGGCGTCCGGCGAGGTCTCCATCTCCACAAAACGCAGATTTGCGGCGATTGACGGGTCGGGATAGTAGCGACCACGTACAAGTTTCGCGACGCCGCGCTTTTGCTGGTCGATATACTCTTCTTCCGTCAGATATCGCTCATCAAGCAGGAGGCCGTCTTCGGTCTCGACTGCAATGTTGTGGTTGTTGAGCGCGAAGAACTTCGCCACCGCTTCTTCCGCGTTGACGATGTCTGCCGCCGCCACGATGGAGGCAAGGTCCGCCGCCTTTTGCAGCTTGCGGTCCTGAAGCGTGAGATTGCCATAATCGACCGCAAGCGCGAGGCAGCCGATCATGATCGGCAGGAAGAGCGCGAACAGCGTCGCGACATTGGCCCTGGTGTCTCTCACAAAGCGACGGGCGAGGGGAAGCAGCGCCCGCATCTCAGAGACCTCCGAGCCGGATGGTCGAGAAACCGACAATCTCCTTGTCCGGCATCGCATATGAATAGAGCGACCAGATCGGCAGATCGCTGGCGTCGTATTTGACGGTTACCGTAAACTGGTTTGGATTTCCGGCATCGTCAGCGACATTGATGTTGAACTTCTCGGCATTGATGAACGGGTGGTCCATCATCGACTGCTCAATGAAGTCGCGTGCGATTGTCTGCCGCTCGGTCTGGGAAAGACCGGCAACCGCCGCTCGCGCCGCGTCGGCGCTTACCTGTTGCACGGAGTGCGATGCGCTCAGATAGATGCCATAGGCGATCATCGAGAAGACTGTCAGGAAAAACACAGGCGCGATGATCGCGAATTCGAGAGCTGCCGTGCCGTCTGATCGGTCCAGAAATTTTCTGATAATTCTTTTTGTCATTCCAATACTCCCAAGCCCGGCATCAGGATTCAGGAGCAAAATTAAACAAAGAATAAAGCGGACTATAAACTTGTAGTATAGCCAGATGCAATTTAGGGTTTAATCAAGAAATCAAAGCAACCCTGGATAAATATATTTCAGCAACCTATAGGACAACTCAAGGTTATGCAAGTAATGATTGAGAGATAATTCTTGGCGCCCGGAGGGGCGGTTTTGCGGTGGTTTGCAAGGTGCAGGCGGGTTTGTCAGCTTCATCCAAGGATTGAAAAAAGATACCAATCAGTGGTTTTGAACAAATGTCGCATAAAGGGCGGTTTTTGTTTCTGCCGCCTATAAACCTCTGCGAAAAAAAACAAAAAAATGAGCCGGGACCTGACAGTAAGAGAGCCAGAAGTTGCATTTTTTGTTTTCTGAAACCATTCCGGCTAAGCAAGTTCCGTTGCGTCAGGCAGCGTTTTTGTGCGCCAAAAGAGCAGGGGCAAGATCACCTCGCTCCATGATGGCAACGCTCTCCAGTTCCAGCCATTTGGCGAACCGCCTTAGTTCACAAGACAAGACCTCCGCCGTTTCTGCCGGCGCATGCGGTTCGGCATGGGCCGCCTGGACCAGAAGCGTGCGTTTGGCGCGGTCGGCCTTCAGGTCGACGCGGGCGACGATGCGGTCGCCCATGAGAAACGGCAGCACGTAATATCCATGCACGCGCTTGTGGGCCGGCGTGTAGATCTCGATGCGGTAGCGGAAGCCGAAGATGCGTTCGGCGCGGTCGCGCTCCCAGACAACGGGATCGAAGGGCGCGAGCAGGGCGGGCCTGTCGATGCGACGCGGAAGCTTTGCGTCCCGGTGCAGATAGGCCGTGTTGCGCCAGCCCGTAATCTCGACCGGCAGCAGCGCGCCGGCCTCCACCAGTTCCGCAACGCGGGCCTGCGAGTCGGCCGGCTTCAGGCGAAAATAGTCGCGCAGGTCCGGTTCTGTGGCGACACCCAGTGCACGTGCGGCAATCTCCACCAGCGCGCGCTGCGCATCGTCTTCGCGTGGTGTGGGCGTGTCGAGCACGCTCTGCGGCAGCACGCGCCCGGGCAGATCGTAGAGCCTCTCGAAGCTCGGGCGGCGTGAATGTGTGGTGATGCGGCCGCACCAGAACAGCCATTCCAGCGCTTTCTTGGTCTTGCTCCAGCCCCACCAGCCGCCATCGCCCCGGTCGCCGCCGAAAGCCGAGGAGGCAATCGGGCCTTCGCCCGCGACGCGCTCATATACATGCTCAATGAAGGCGTGTTCTTCACGGGCGAAACGCACGAGCCCCTTGTAGACACCCTGGCCGCGCGCCGCCCGCTCCATGCGCCAGCGCATCAGGGGCTGTGTCTCCACAGGGAGGAGGGAAGCTTCATGCGCCCAGTATTCAAAGAGCATGCGCGGCTTTCTGGACTGGGCGCGCTCCAGAAGTTCGACGGGGTAGGGGCCGAGTCGCGCATAAAGCGGCATCAGATGGGCGCGCGCGACGACATTAACCGAGTCGATCTGCAGAAGGCCGGTTCGTGCGAGCGTGCGCCTTAGATGCTGCCTCTCCACACCGTTTGCCGGCGCAGCAGTGGAAAACCCCTGGGCTCCGAGGGCAATTCGCCGCACCTCGGCGGGCGTGAGTCGCTGCTTTCTCATGGGCTTTGCCGAATTCGCGTGTCCAATATACACAAGACGTAGCGTTTCGTTTCCGGCCGCGCCACCCGACAGGCTTCGCAGCCGCAACCTCTCCTGACAGGACGATGACAGGGCGGAGGTAACTCTTTACACACCGATTTTATGCGTTAAGTCCGCTCATGAAACGCGGCGAAACCGTGTGAGGCAGGCGAAAAACGGCGGAAATGCTTTAGACAATGCCGCATTCTCGCCAATGTTTGACTTGCTTCGCCAAGCGCCCTGCGCTAACCCTCGCCGCGTTGCAACATGAGCCTAGCCTTGCTGCCTCGGCTAGCGGCGCACAAACCCCGGTTACGGGCCTTTGATACGCAGCCTCGCCCGCGGCGGGCAACGGAAAGTCGGACCATGAATGAGCTTCTGAGTTCATACCTACCTATCGTTATTTTCATCGGCGTCGCCCTCGTCGTCGCAATTGCGCTTGTGGTTGCGCCGTTCCTGGTGGCTTACCGCAACCCGGATCCAGAGAAGCTGTCGGCCTATGAGTGCGGCTTCAACGCATTCGACGACGCGCGCATGAAATTCGACGTGCGCTTCTATCTGGTGGCGATTCTGTTCATCATCTTCGATCTGGAAGTCGCGTTCCTCTTCCCGTGGGCGGTGGCGTTCGGTGAAATCGGCTGGCTTGGCTTCTGGTCTATGATGGTGTTCCTCGGTGTTCTGACCATCGGCTTCATCTACGAATGGAAGAAGGGAGCGCTGGAATGGGATTGAACAACGGCACGCTCGTGGCGCCCCAGCCCAAGGGGCTGATCGACCCCCGCACCGGTAATCCGGTCGGCGCGGACGATCCGTTTTACACGGGCCTCAACAACGAGCTTTCCGACAAGGGCTTCATCGTCACGTCGTCGGAAGCGCTGATCACCTGGGCGCGCACCGGCTCGCTTATGTGGATGACCTTCGGTCTGGCCTGCTGCGCCGTCGAGATGATGCACATCTCCATGCCGCGCTACGATGCAGAGCGTTTCGGCATCGCGCCGCGCGCTTCACCGCGCCAGTCCGACGTGATGATCGTCGCCGGCACGCTGACCAACAAGATGGCGCCTGCGCTCCGCAAGGTCTACGACCAGATGCCGGAGCCGCGTTACGTCATCTCCATGGGCTCGTGCGCCAATGGCGGCGGCTACTATCACTATTCCTATTCGGTGGTGCGCGGCTGCGATCGCGTCGTGCCTGTCGATATCTATGTGCCCGGCTGCCCGCCCACGGCGGAAGCGCTGCTTTACGGCATTCTTCTTCTCCAGAAGAAGATCCGTCGCACCGGCACGATCGAACGTTAGAGGCGAGCATGAGCGAAGCGCTGAAGGACCTGGCGGCATACGTCACGGAAAAGCTCGACGCCCAGATTCAGGATGCGGTCGTCGCCTATGGCGAGCTGACCTTCCTGGTCGAGCCGGGTGACATCGTCGATGTGCTCAACTTTCTGAAGAACGACGTGCAGTGCCAGTTCTTCGCCTTTGTCGACATTGCAGGCGCGGATTATCCGGCGCGCGAGAAGCGGTTCGAGGTGGTCTACCATCTCCTGTCGCCGCGCCAGAACCAGCGCGTTCGCGTCAAGGTGTCGACGGATGAAGACACGCCGGTGCCGTCGGTCGTGGAAGTGTTTCCCGCCGCCGACTGGTATGAGCGTGAAACCTACGACATGTACGGCGTGCTGTTTACCGGCCATCCGGACCTGCGCCGCCTTCTGACCGATTACGGTTTCGAAGGGCATCCGCTCCGCAAGGACTTCCCGCTGACCGGCTTTGTCGAGGTCCGCTATGATGACGAGCTGAAGCGCGTCGTCTACGAGCCCGTCAATCTGAGGCAGGAATTCCGCAATTTCGATTTCCTCTCGCCGTGGGAAGGGACGGATTACGTCCTGCCCGGTGATGAGAAGGCGAAAGACTAGAGGTTGGGCAGCGCCAGATGACTGAGCACTCCGTCCGCAATTTCAACATCAACTTCGGCCCGCAGCATCCGGCGGCCCACGGCGTTCTGCGTCTGGTGCTGGAACTCGACGGCGAGGTGGTGGAACGAGTCGATCCGCATATCGGTCTGCTGCACCGCGGCACCGAAAAGCTGATGGAGCACAAGACCTATCTGCAGGCGGTGCCCTATCTGGACCGTCTCGATTACGTCGCGCCGATGAACCAGGAGCATGCCTATGCCCTGGCGATCGAGCGTCTGCTCGACATTCAGGTGCCGATTCGCGGACAGCTTATCCGCGTTCTCTATTCCGAGATCGGCCGTATTCTGAACCACCTCCTGAACGTCACCACACAGGCGATGGACGTGGGCGCGCTCACCCCGCCGCTGTGGGGCTTTGAGGAACGCGAAAAGCTGATGGTGTTCTATGAGCGGGCCTGTGGCGCGCGCATGCACGCAGCCTATTTCCGTCCCGGCGGCGTTCATCAGGACATTCCCGACCAGCTGGTCGAGGACATCGGCAAGTGGATCGATCCGTTCCACAAGACGCTGGACGATCTCGACAGCCTTCTGACCGGCAACCGCATCTTCAAGCAGCGTAACGTCGACATCGGCGTCGTGACGCTCGAAGAGGCATGGGCCTGGGGCTTCTCGGGCGTCATGGTGCGTGGTTCGGGCGCTGCATGGGATCTGCGCAAGAGCCAGCCCTATGAGTGCTATCCGGAGATGGAATTCGACATTCCGATCGGCAAGAACGGCGACTGCTACGACCGCTATCTCATCCGTATGGAAGAGATGCGCCAGTCGGCGAAGATCATGCGCCAGTGCGTTGATCGTCTTCTTGGCAAGGAGCGTGTCGGCCCGGTTTCCAACACCGACGGCAAGGTCGTCCCGCCCAAGCGTGGCGAGATGAAGCGGTCGATGGAAGCGCTGATCCATCACTTCAAGCTCTACACCGAAGGCTACCACGTCCCCGCGGGCGAGGTTTACGCGGCTGTGGAAGCGCCCAAGGGCGAGTTCGGCGTCTATCTGGTCTCCGACGGCTCCAACAAGCCCTATCGCTGCAAGCTGCGCGCACCGGGCTTTGCTCATCTCCAGGCCATGGATTTCCTGTGCCGCGGCCATCTTCTGGCCGACGTCGCCGCCGTTCTTGGCTCCCTCGACATCGTGTTTGGTGAGGTAGACAGATAAATGTCAGTCCGCCGTCTCGCAGACGAAGCCGTCCAGCCCGAAAGCTTCGCATTCTCCTCCGCCATGAGCGGGGAGGTGAAGCGCTGGCTGGGCAAATACCCGCAGGACCGCAAGCAGTCGGCGGTGATCCCGCTGCTCATGCTGGCGCAGGAGCAGGAAGGCTGGGTCACGCGCGCAGCCATCGAGCATGTCGCAGAAATGCTGGACATGCCGCTGATCCGTGTTCTGGAAGTGGCGACCTTCTACACCCAGTTCCAGCTCGCGCCGGTCGGCACGCGCGCCCACATTCAGGTCTGCGGCACCACGCCGTGCATGCTGCGTGGTTCGGGCGAGCTCATCGAGCTGTGCAAGAAGAAGATCAATCCCGAGCCGTTCCACCTCAATGAGGAAGGCACGCTGTCGTGGGAAGAAGTCGAGTGTCAGGGCGCATGCGTCAACGCACCGATGGTCATGATCTTCAAGGACACCTATGAGGATCTGACGCCGCAGCGTCTCGAAGAGATCATCGATGCATTCGAGGCAGGCAAGGGCGATACGATCGAACCCGGTCCGCAGATCGACCGCATCTTCTCCGGTGCGGCTGGCGGTCTGACCGCGCTGACCGACGAGAAGGCCGTCACCGGCAAGGCGAAGGCTTCCTCTTCCAGGGCGGCCGCGACCGGGACGAAGGTTCCGCCGTCTCAGGCAGCCAAGCCCGACACGTCTGCAGCCGTGACCGATCCGGCCATCAAATCGCCGTCGCCGGTCAAGGCCGACAATGGTGCGACCTCTGCAACCGCCAAGAGCGCGCCGCAGAAGGCCGCGAAGCCTAGCCTTGAAGACAAGAACCGCCCCGAAGGCATTGAGCGTCCGGCTGAAACGGACGATCTGAAGCTGATTTCCGGCGTCGGTCCGAAGATCGAGGGCATTCTGCACGAGATCGGCATTTTCACCTTTGCGCAGGTCGCCAAGTGGAAGAAGGCCGAGCGCGAGTGGGTTGACGGATATCTGAGTTTCCATGGCCGCATTGAGCGCGACGACTGGGTCAAGCAGGCCAAGGCGCTCGCCAAGGGCGGCGAAGCCGAATACATCAAGGTCTTCGGCAAGAAGCCGAGGTGAGGGACGAAGCCATGCTCGCTGACAAGGACCGCATCTTTACCAATATCTACGGCCAGTTCGACCGTTCGCTGAAGGGCGCGCAGTCGCGCGGCCTCTGGGACAACACGAAGGGACTGGTCGACAAGGGCCGCGACTGGATCATCAACGAGATGAAGGCTTCGGGCCTGCGCGGGCGCGGTGGCGCCGGCTTCCCGACCGGTCTCAAATGGTCGTTCATGCCGAAAGAGCCGGGCGACCGTCCGCATTACCTCGTCGTCAATGCCGACGAGTCGGAGCCGGGTACCTGTAAAGACCGCGACATCATGCGCCACGATCCGCACACGCTGATCGAGGGCTGCCTGATCGCCGGTTTCGCCATGGGCGCGCACACCGCATACATCTATGTGCGTGGCGAGTTCGTGCGTGAGCGCGAGGCGCTCGAGCGCGCCATCGCCGAGTGCTACGACGCGGGCCTTCTGGGCAAGAACAACAAGTGCGGCTGGGACATGGACGTCTTCGTTCATCACGGCGCCGGCGCTTATATCTGCGGTGAGGAAACCGCGCTGCTCGAAAGCCTTGAAGGCAAGAAGGGCCAGCCGCGTCTCAAGCCGCCATTCCCGGCCAATGTCGGTCTCTATGGCTGCCCGACGACCGTGAACAACGTCGAATCCATCGCCGTTGCGCCGACCATTCTGCGCCGCGGCGCGTCCTGGTTCTCCTCCTTCGGGCGTGAGAACAACAAGGGCACGAAGCTCTTCTGCATCTCCGGTCACGTGAACACGCCGTGCACGGTGGAAGAAGAGATGTCGATTCCGTTCCGCGAGCTGATCGAACGCCATTGCGGGGGCATTCGCGGCGGCTGGGACAATCTCCTCGCGGTCATTCCGGGTGGCTCCTCGGTGCCGCTGGTGCCGGCGCACGAGATCATCGACACGCCGATGGACTTCGACAGCCTGCGCGAGCTGAAGTCGGGTCTGGGCACCGCCGCCGTGATCGTCATGGACAAGTCCACTGACATCGTGAAGGCGATTGCGCGGCTTTCCTACTTCTACAAGCACGAGAGCTGCGGCCAGTGCACGCCGTGCCGTGAAGGCACCGGCTGGATGTGGCGTGTGATGGAGCGTCTGGTCGTCGGCCAGGCCCAGAAACACGAAATCGACATGCTGCTCGACGTGACGAAGCAGGTGGAAGGACACACGATCTGCGCCCTTGGCGATGCGGCTGCATGGCCGATCCAGGGTCTCGTGCGTCATTTCCGCCCGGAAATCGAGCGGCGTATCGACGAATTCACCCGCAATGGTCATCAGGTGCAGCCGGCACTGGTGGCAGCGGAATAAGAGTGAAGATTTTGCTCCGGAAGGGGCGAGAGGCAAGCGGACAGCGACCATGGCAAAATTGAAAGTCGACGGCACGGAGATCGAGGTTCCCGATCACTACACGCTGCTGCAGGCCGCCGAAGAGGCGGGCGCGGAGGTGCCGCGTTTCTGTTTTCATGAGCGTCTGTCGATCGCCGGCAACTGCCGTATGTGTCTGGTGGAAGTGAAGGGCGGACCGCCCAAGCCGGCCGCATCCTGCGCCATGGGCGTGCGTGATCTGCGTCCCGGCCCCAATGGCGAGCCGCCGGAAGTGTTCACCAACACGCCGATGGTCAAGAAGGCCCGCGAAGGCGTGATGGAGTTCCTGCTCATCAACCATCCGCTCGATTGCCCGATCTGCGATCAGGGCGGCGAGTGCGATCTGCAGGACCAGGCGATGGCCTTTGGCGTGGATTCTTCGCGCTACAAGGAAAACAAGCGCGCCGTCGAAGACAAATATATCGGACCGCTCGTGAAGACGATCATGACGCGCTGCATTCACTGCACGCGCTGCGTTCGCTTCACCACCGAAGTGGCCGGCATTTCCGAGCTTGGCCTGATCGGCCGCGGCGAGGATGCCGAGATCACCACCTATCTCGAGCACGCAATGACGTCCGAGCTGCAGGGCAACGTGATCGACCTTTGCCCGGTCGGAGCGCTGACCTCCAAGCCCTACGCCTTCCAGGCGCGTCCGTGGGAGCTGAACAAGACCCAGTCCGTCGACGTGATGGATGCAGTCGGCTCGGCCATCCGCGTCGACACGCGTGGCCGTGAAGTCATGCGCGTCATGCCGCGCATCAATGAGGCGGTGAACGAGGAGTGGATCTCCGACAAGTCGCGCTTCATCTGGGACGGCCTGCGCACGCAGCGCCTCGACCGTCCGTATGTGCGCAAGGACAACCGTCTGCAGCCGGCCTCCTGGGGCGAGGCGTTCGACGCCATCGCCAGGGCCGTTTCCGCAACGACGTCCGACAGGATCGGCGCGATTGCCGGCGATCTGGCAGCTGTCGAGGAAATGTACGCGCTCAAGGCGCTGATGCAGTCGCTCGGTTCCCCGAACTACGATTGCCGTCAGGATGGTGCTGCACTCGATCCGGCGCTTGGCCGTGCAGGCTATGTGTTCAACCCGACCATCGAAGGCATCGAGGATGCCGACGCGCTTCTGATCGTCGGCGCCAATCCGCGCTTCGAGGCTTCGGTTCTCAATGCCCGCATCCGCAAGCGCTGGCGCATGGGCGACTTCCCGGTCGGCGTGATCGGCGAGATGGGTGACCTGCGTTACGATTACGACATGCTCGGCACTGGAGCGGACACGCTGCAGGAGCTGGTCGACGGCAAGGGCAAGTTCGCTTCCGTTCTGAAGAAGGCAAAGCGGCCGATGATCGTGGTCGGGCAGGGGGCTCTGGCCCGCACCGACGGCGCAGCCATTCTCGGTCTTGCAGCCAAGCTCGCCGGTTCCGTCAACGCCGTGTCCGACGAGTGGAACGGTTTTGCCGTTCTGCACACGGCGGCAGCCCGCGTCGGCGGCCTCGACCTCGGCTTCGTGCCGGAGAAGGGCGGTAAGGACGTGAACGGTATGATGGGCGCACTGGATGTGCTCTTCCTGCTCGGCGCTGACGAAATCGACATGAACGCCATCGGCGACGCCTTCACCGTTTACATCGGCACCCATGGTGACGCCGGCGCACACCGCGCCGATGTCATCCTGCCGGCAGCCACCTATACGGAGAAGTCCGGCACCTATGTGAACACCGAGGGCCGGGTGCAGATGGGCAACCGCGCCGGTTTCGCACCGGGCGAGGCAAAGGAAGACTGGGCCATTCTTCGGGCGCTGTCCGATGTGCTTGGCCACAGGCTTCCGTTCGACTCGCTGGCTGCCCTGCGCGCCGCGCTTTATGCCGAATTCCCGCATTTCGCAGCCATCGACACGGTCGCTCCGGCCGATCCGGCTGCTATCGAGAAGCTCGCCAGGCTTGGCGGGCGTCTGACCAAGGCTCCCTTCACCTCGCCGGTGAAGGACTTCTATCTGACCAATCCGATTGCCCGCGCGTCGGCCGTCATGGCCGAATGTTCGGCGCTGGCGCGTGGCGAACTGAAACAGGCGGCCGAGTAGAGACGAATGGATACCTTCTTTTCAACCTACGTCCTTCCGGGGCTTCTGATCCTTCTGCAGTCGGTGGCGATGATCGTCATCCTGCTGGTTTTCGTCGCCTATATCCTCTACGCCGACCGTAAGATCTGGGCGGCCGTTCAGCGTCGTCGCGGTCCGAACGTGGTCGGTCCGTGGGGGCTGTTCCAGGCGTTTGCCGACCTCTTCAAGTTCGTCTTCAAGGAGCCGGTCATTCCGTCCGGCGCCAACAAGGGCGTCTTCCTGCTCGCGCCGATGGTTGCAGCCGTGCTCGCCATTTCGGCCTGGGCGGTGATCCCGGTCGCGGAAGGCTGGGCCATTGCCGACGTCAACATCGGCATACTCTATGTCTTCGCCATCGCCTCGCTCGAGGTTTACGGCGTGATCATGGGCGGCTGGGCCTCGAACTCGAAATATCCGTTCCTCGGCGCGCTGCGCTCGGCGGCGCAGATGGTCTCCTACGAAGTCTCCATCGGCTTCGTGATGGTCACAGTCCTGCTCACGGTCGGCTCGCTCAACCTGACGGACATCGTCCTGTCGCAGGGCACCGGTCTTGGCACCATGGTCGGCCTGCCGAACTCGTTCCTCGACTGGAACTGGCTCGTGCTGTTCCCGATGTTCATCGTGTTCTTCATCTCCGCTCTTGCCGAGACGAACCGTCCGCCCTTCGATCTGGTCGAAGCGGAATCGGAGCTCGTGGCCGGTCACATGATCGAGTACTCCTCGACGCCGTTCCTGCTCTTCTTCCTGGGCGAGTATGTGGCCATCGTCCTGATGTGCGCGCTCACCACCATCCTGTTCCTGGGTGGCTGGCTGCCGCCGTTCGACTTCGCTCCCTTCACCTGGGTGCCGGGCGTCATCTGGTTCACCCTCAAGGTCTGCCTCGTGTTCTTCATGTTCTCGCTGGTGAAGGCCTTTGTCCCGCGCTACCGCTACGACCAGCTCATGCGCCTTGGCTGGAAAGTGTTCCTGCCGCTGTCGCTGTTCATGGTTGTCGCAACCGCGGCCTTCCTGAAATTCACGGGGATGGCATGACCATGGCCATCACCCAATCTGAAACGCGTTTCGGAGAAAAACGATGACTGCGCTTGCTCAGGCCGCGAAATCGCTGCTTCTCAAAGAGTTCGTCGGGGCTGTCATCCTGTCCATGCGCCAGTTCTTCGCGCCCAAATACACGTTGAACTACCCGCATGAAAAAGGTCCGGTGAGCCCCCGCTTCCGTGGCGAACATGCGCTGCGCCGCTATCCCAATGGTGAAGAGCGCTGCATCGCGTGCAAGCTGTGCGAGGCCATCTGCCCGGCGCAGGCCATCACGATCGAGGCCGGTCCGCGCCGCAATGACGGCACCCGCCGCACGGTGCGCTACGACATCGACATGGTGAAGTGCATCTATTGCGGCTTCTGTCAGGAGGCCTGCCCGGTCGACGCCATCGTCGAGGGGCCGAACTTCGAATTCGCGACGGAAACGCGCGAAGAGCTTTACTACGACAAGGACAAGCTGCTCGCCAATGGCGACCGGTGGGAGCGAGAGCTGGCGCGCAACATCGCGCTGGACGCACCATACCGGTGACGGTTTGACCCGTGGACGGGGGCAGGGCGCCCGTCTACAGCTGCCCCGCTCGAGGCGATCCGCATTCGGATCGGGGCATCGAGACTAATTCGCAGGCGGCAGCCGGCTTCACGCAAGCCGGCTTGCAGTCTAGGAACACGCTAATTTGACGCTCGGCCTGGCCGGGCGGATCGCAGAAGCCGGGCGTTATGCTTCGGCAGGCTAGCTAGGTACCGAGGGAACCATGCTGACAGGACTTGAGGCGATTTTCTTTTATCTGTTCGCCTTCCTAACCGTGGCGGCGGCCTTTATGGTCATTTCCGCGCGCAATCCCGTGCATTCGGTGCTCTATCTGATCGTCGCGTTCTTCAACTCGGCCGGTCTCTTCCTTCTTACGGGCGCTGAATTTCTGGCCTTCATCATGCTGGTCGTCTATGTCGGCGCGGTTGCCGTGCTGTTCCTGTTCGTCGTCATGATGCTGGATGTGGACTTCGCGGAGCTGAAGCGCGGTGCGCTGCAATATGCTCCGGTCGGCGCGCTGGTGGGCATCATCCTGGCTGCGGAGCTGATCGTCGTTCTCGGCGGTTATGCATTCGCGCCGGAGATCGCAGGCGAGGTCGCCCAGCCGACGCCGCCGATCGATGTGCGCCACAACACGGCAGCGCTCGGCGATATCCTCTACACGGATTACATCCACTACTTCCAGATCGCCGGCATGGTGCTGCTGGTCGCCATGATCGGCGCCATCGTGCTCACGCTGCGCCACAAGGAAAACGTCAAGCGGCAGGACATCACTGCCCAGGTGGCGCGCACCCCTGAGACGGCGATCGAGATCAAGAAAGTCGAAACGGGCGAGGGAATCTGATCATGCTGGAAATCGGCATTGCACACTATCTGACCGTCTCGGCGATCCTGTTCACGCTCGGCGTGTTCGGCATCTTCCTCAACCGGAAGAACGTCATCATCATCCTGATGTCGGTCGAGCTCATCCTGCTTGCGGTCAACCTGAACTTCGTCGCCTTCTCCTCGGTTCTTGGAGATCTGGTCGGCCAGGTTTTCGCGCTTTTCGTTCTCACCGTCGCGGCGGCGGAAGCCGCGATTGGCCTTGCCATTCTCGTCGTCTTCTTCCGCAACCGCGGCACCATTGCCGTCGAAGACATCAACATGATGAAGGGCTGAGCATACGGCCATGTATCAAGCGATCGTATTTCTCCCGCTTATCGGCTTTCTGATCGCCGGGCTGTTCGGCCGCTCCATCGGCGCGAAGGCTTCCGAGCTGATCACAAGCGGCCTGATGGTAATCACCGCGCTTCTGTCCTGGGTGGCCTTCTTCTCGGTGGCTCTGGGCAGCGGCGAGGCGTTCACCGTTCCGCTTCTTTCCTTCATCACCTCGGGCAATCTGGATGTGTCCTGGGCGATCCGCGTGGACACGCTCACCGCCGTCATGCTCATCGTGGTCAACACGGTGTCGGCGCTGGTGCACATCTACTCGATCGGCTACATGCATCACGACCCGCATCGGCCGCGCTTCTTCGCCTATCTGTCGCTGTTCACCTTCGCCATGCTCATGCTGGTGACCTCCGACAATCTGGTGCAGATGTTCTTCGGCTGGGAAGGCGTTGGTCTTGCCTCGTACCTCTTGATCGGTTTCTGGTTCAAAAAGCCCTCGGCCAATGCCGCCGCAATGAAGGCCTTCGTCGTCAACCGCGTTGGTGACTTCGGCTTCCTGCTCGGCATCTTCGGCATCTACATGCTGTTCGGCTCGGTCAATTTCAGCACCATCTTCGCCAACGCCGCGACCTATCTGCCGGCTGAAGGCGCGGAAGCGGGCGAACCTGTCCTGACCTTCCTCGGCTACGCGCTCGACAAGGGCGGGGCGCTGACGGCCGTGTGTCTTCTTCTGTTCATGGGCGCCATGGGCAAGTCGGCGCAGGTGCCGCTGCACACCTGGCTGCCGGACGCCATGGAAGGCCCGACGCCGGTTTCCGCACTCATTCACGCCGCTACCATGGTCACCGCCGGTGTCTTCATGGTTGCGCGCCTGTCGCCGGTCTTTGAACTGTCGCACACCGCGCTCACCGTGGTCACCTTCGTCGGCGCCTTTACGGCCTTCTTCGCCGCGACCGTCGGTCTGGTGCAGAACGACATCAAGCGCGTGATTGCCTATTCGACCTGTTCGCAGCTTGGCTACATGTTTGTGGCGCTGGGCACGGGCTTCTACAGCGCGGCCATCTTCCACCTGTTCACGCACGCCTTCTTCAAGGCTCTGCTGTTCCTTGGTTCCGGTTCGGTCATCCACGCCGTTTCCGACGAGCAGGACATGCGCAAGATGGGCGGCCTTCGCAAGCTGATCCCGCAGACCTACTGGATGATGATCATCGGCACGATCGCGCTGACCGGCGTGGGCATCCCGATGACGGTCATCGGCACGGCAGGCTTCTTCTCCAAGGACGCCATCATCGAAGGTGCGTTCGCGGGCCAGAACTACTTCGCGATGTTCGCCTTCGTCATGCTCACCATCGCAGCCGTGTTCACCAGCTTCTATTCCTGGCGTCTGATCTTCATGACCTTCCATGGCAAGCCGCGGGCTTCCGCCGATGTCATGAGCCATGTTCATGAATCGCCGCTGGTCATGCTGGTGCCGCTGTTCATCCTGGCCGCCGGTGCCCTGTTCGCAGGCGTTGCCTTCAAGGGCTTCTTCATCGGCGATGCCTATGACCAGTTCTGGAAGGGTGCCCTGTTCACGCTGCCGGGCAACCACATGCTGGAAGAGTTCCACCATGTTCCGGTCTGGGTGAAGCTTGCTCCGTTCGTCGCCATGCTTCTCGGCCTCTACGTCGCCTGGGTCTACTACATCCGTTCGCCCGAGCGTCCGAAGCGGCTCGCCAAGCAGTTCAGCGGTCTCTACGCATTCCTGCTGAACAAGTGGTACTTCGACGAGCTCTATGACTTCCTGTTCGTTCGCCCGGCGATGCGCCTTGGCCGCTTCCTCTGGAAGAAGGGCGACGGCGCCGTCATCGACGGCCTCGGCCCGGACGGAATTTCGGCCCGGGTGGTCGATGTGACCAACCGGATCGTCAAGCTGCAGAGCGGCTATCTCTATCACTACGCCTTCGCCATGCTCATCGGCGTTGCGGCCCTCGTTACCTGGATGATGCTCGGAGGCACGTTCTAAGCCATGACCGACTGGCCAATTCTTTCCACGGTCACCTTCCTGCCGCTGGTGGGTGCGCTTTTGATCCTCCTTATCCGGGAGGATGGCGCAGGTGCGCGCCGGAACATTCGCAATGTTGCGCTTTTGACGACGGTCTTCACCTTCGTCCTGTCGCTCTTCATCTGGGCTGGCTTCGATCCGTCGACGCCCAGCTTCCAGATGGTCGAGAAGCGCGAGTGGATCGGTTCCGGCATTGCCTATCACATGGGTGTCGACGGCATCTCGATGCTGTTCGTCATCCTCACGACCTTCCTCATGCCGCTGTGTATCTTGGCGAGCTGGAATTCGGTCGAGCACCGCGTCAAGGAGTACATGATCGCGTTCCTGATCCTGGAAACGCTCATGATCGGCGTGTTCTGCGCCCTCGACATCGTGCTCTTCTACGTCTTCTTCGAGGCGGGCCTCATTCCGATGTTCATCATCATCGGCGTGTGGGGCGGCAAGCGTCGCGTTTATGCCAGCTTCAAGTTCTTCCTCTACACGCTTCTGGGATCGGTTCTGATGCTGATCGCCATGATGGCGATGTACTGGGAAGCCGGCACGACCGACATTCCGACGCTGCTCGCGCACGTCTTCCCGTCGGGGATGCAATATTGGCTATGGTTCGCCTTCTTCGCATCCTTCGCGGTGAAGATGCCGATGTGGCCGGTCCACACCTGGTTGCCCGACGCGCACGTTGAAGCGCCGACGGCGGGCTCGGTCATTCTGGCGGGCATTCTCCTGAAAATGGGCGGCTACGGCTTCCTGCGTTTCTCGCTGCCCATGTTCCCGGTCGCCTCCATCGATCTTGCGCCTCTGGTGTTCGCGCTGTCCGTCATCGCCATCGTCTACACGTCGCTGGTGGCGCTGATGCAGGAGGACATCAAGAAGCTGATCGCCTACTCGTCGGTCGCCCATATGGGCTTCGTCACCATGGGTATCTTCGCCATGAACGAGCAGGGCGTGCAGGGCGCGATCTTCCAGATGCTCTCGCATGGTCTGGTCTCGGGCGCGCTCTTCCTGTGTGTCGGCGTCATTTATGACCGCATGCACACCCGCGAGATCGCGGCCTATGGCGGCCTCGTGAACAACATGCCCAAATACGCCACGGTGTTCATGATCTTCACCATGGCCAATGTGGGCCTGCCGGGCACCAGCGGGTTTGTCGGCGAGTTCCTGACGCTTCTGTCGGTGTTCAAGGTCAACACCTGGGTGGCTTTCTTCGCCACGACCGGCGTGATCCTGTCGGCAGCCTATGCACTGTGGCTCTATCGCCGCGTGGTCTTCGGCTCGCTCACCAAGGAAAGCCTGAAGGGCATGCTCGACCTCTCCGCGCGTGAGAAGCTCATCCTCTACCCGCTTGTGGTTCTGGTGATCTTCTTCGGTGTCTACCCGGCACCGCTCCTCGATGCGACGGCGGTTTCGGTCGAAGCGCTTGTGAATAATGTCTCCCTGTCGGCCGACATGGCACGGGAAGCGGCAGCAGCTGCCGCGCAGTAAACGGAACGAAAGCGAATGACGCCTGATCTGACGATAAGCCTGATCCTTGCAACGCCGGAGCTGATTCTGGCGGTGGGCGCTATGGCGCTCCTGATGGTCGGTGTCTTTTCCGGCCCCCGTGCCAACTCCACCGTGACCGGTCTTGCGGTCGCGCTTCTGGTCGCCGTGATCGCGCTGATGGTCGTGTTCCCGGCCGATGGCCGCGCCTTTGGCGGGGCCTTCGTGAGCGATGGCTTTGCCCGCTTCATGAAGATCCTGACGCTGGTCGGCTCGGTCGTGACGCTGGTCATGTCGGTCGGTTTCGCCAAGGCCGAGAAGTTCGACAAGTTCGAGTTCCCGGTTCTCATCATGCTGGCCACGCTCGGCATGATGCTGATGATCTCGGCCAATGACATGATCGCGCTCTACATGGGCCTAGAGCTTCAGTCGCTCGCGCTCTATGTGGTTGCCGCCATCAACCGCGACAGCGCCCGTTCCACCGAGGCCGGCCTCAAGTACTTCGTGCTTGGCGCGCTTTCCTCGGGCATGATGCTGTACGGTATCTCGCTGGTCTACGGCTTCACCGGCAACACCGGCTTTGACGTCATCGCGGCAACGCTGACGGGTGCGGAGCGCGAGCTTGGCCTCGTCTTCGGTCTGGTGTTCGTGCTTGCCGGTCTCGCCTTCAAGATTTCGGCCGTGCCGTTCCACATGTGGACGCCGGACGTCTATGAAGGCGCGCCGACGCCGGTCACCGCCTTCTTCGCGGCTGCGCCGAAGATGGCCGCCATGGCGCTTCTGGTGCGCGTCACCATGAGCGCGTTCGAGCCGATTGCCAGCGACTGGCAGCAGATTATCATCTTCGTGTCGATCGCTTCCATGGTTCTGGGCGCGTTCGCCGCCATCGGTCAGCGCAACATCAAGCGTCTGATGGCCTATTCGTCCATCGGTCACGTCGGTTACGCGCTGGTCGGCCTTGCCGCCAATTCGGAAGCAGGCGTTGCCGGTGTTGCGATCTACATGCTGATCTATCTGGCCATGACGCTCGGCACCTTTGCCGTCATCCTGGCGATGCGCCGCAACGACGCCAATGTCGAGCAGATCGACGATCTGGCAGGTCTGTCGACCACCAATCCGATGATGGCGACGGTCATGACCATCCTCATGTTCTCGCTGGCCGGCATTCCGCCGCTCGCGGGCTTCTGGGGCAAGTGGTTCGTGTTCCTTCCCGCCATTCAGGCCGGGCTTTATCCGCTCGCCGTGATCGGTCTCGTCGCTTCCGTGGTCAGCGCGTTCTACTATCTGCGCGTCATCAAGATCATGTGGTTCGACGAGAGCTCGGGTGCGTTCCAGCCGATGGCAGGCGAGCTGCGCTTCGTCATGCTCCTGTCGGGCGCATTCGTCCTGCTCTATGCCGTGATCGCTGGCCCCGTCGGCCGCATTGCCGAGGCTGCCGCAAAGACCTTCTTCTAGGTCATGGCCTTTCGTCTGGCGCCTTCGGCAGCAGCAGCCGGCTATCGGCTGGAGGCCCATGAGAGCGTCAGCTCCACCAATGCGCTGGCGCTCGAACATGCGCGCGCCGGCGATGGAGGCGATCTCTGGGTCGTCTCATCCCGTCAGGAGAGCGGGCGAGGGCGTCGCGGCCGCGAATGGTCCACACCGCCCGGCAATCTTGCAGCAACGCTCCTGACGGTCGGCCATTTCGAGCCGGCCACCGCCGCCACGCTTGGTTTCGTGGCAGGCCTTGCACTTTCAGACGCACTTTTCGCTGTCGTTCCCGAACAGCGCATTGCGGTCGCTGCCGATGGCGGCGATCTTCCGGGCGGGCGCTTTGCGCTCAAATGGCCAAACGATGTTCTGGCCGAAGGGGCGAAGCTCTCGGGCATCCTGCTCGAATCGTCCATCCTCCCCGATGGGCGCTTCGCCATCGCCGTGGGCATTGGCGTCAACGTCGTCGCCCACCCGGAAAACACACCCTATCCGGCAACCTCGCTCAAAGCGCTTGGTTTCAAAGGGGATGCGGGCGATCTCTTCCTTGCGCTTTCCGACGCCTGGGTCGATAACGTTCGTCTTTGGAATGCCGGGCGCGGGCTTGAAGCCATTCGCAAGCGCTGGCTCACCCGGGCAGCCGGGCTTGGCGCGCAGGTGTCCATCCGTGTCGATGGACGTGTGGCGCGCGGTACATTCGAAACCATCGACGAAGCCTGTCGCTTCGTCATCCGCGAGGCGGACGGTTCATTATTGAGAATTGCAGCGGGCGACGTGCATTTCGGCGCGGTCGCCTCGGCACAGGCAGATTAAGAGAAAGGGACCCATGGCGCGTTCCAGCAAGAAAGAGACGACCGTGAGCGAAGATCTGAAGAAGGCCGAACTGGTCTTCTGTCCGCTCGGCGGCGTCGGCGAGATCGGCATGAATTTCGGCCTTTACGGCTTCGGCCCGGCCGCCAAGCGCGAATGGATCATTGTCGATTGCGGCGTTACCTTCCCGGGGCCGGAGCTTCCGGGCGTCGATCTCGTTCTCCCCGATATCAGCTTCATCGAAGGCGAGATCGACCGTTTGCGCGGCATGATCATCACCCATGCCCATGAAGACCATTACGGCGCGATCCTTGATCTGTGGCCGCGCCTGAAGACCGATGTGTGGATGACGCCGTTCGCCGCGGGGCTTCTGGAGGCCAAGCGCCAGTCGGAATCCTGGGCGCCCGACGTGCCGGTGAAGATTTTCAAGGCCGGTGAAAAGTTCGAGGTCGGACCGTTCGCCATCGAGGCGATTGCGGTAGCGCACTCCATTCCCGAGCCGGTTTCGCTGGTGATCACCACGCCGCTCGGCACGCTCGTTCACACGGGCGACTGGAAGATCGATCCCGCACCCGCCATCGGCCCCAAGACGGACGAGGCGCGCTTCCGGGCCGTCGGCGACGAGGGCGTGCTGGCGCTGATGTGCGATTCCACCAACGCCATGCGTGAGGGCGAATCCCCCACCGAGCAGGCGGTGGGCGAGGGGCTGAAGGAAGTCATCGAAGCGGCTGCCGGCCGGGTCGTCGTCACCACCTTCTCCTCGAATGTGGGGCGCATCCGCTCCATCGCCGAGGCCGCGCGCGACGCCGGTCGCCAGCTTCTGGTGCTTGGCCGCTCCATGAAGCGCGTCATCGATGTGGCGACAGATCTGGGTTATCTCGACGGCCTGCCGGAATATCTGGACGAGGATGAGTTCCAGCACGTGCCGCGCGACAAGGTCGTGGTCCTGTGCACCGGCAGCCAGGGCGAAAACCGCGCAGCACTCGCCAAGCTCGCCCGGGACGAGATGCGCAATGTCGCGCTCGCAGCCGGCGATACGGTCGTTTATTCCTCGCGCCTCATTCCCGGCAACGAAAAGGCGGTTCTGGAAACCAAGAACCGTCTCATCGAGATGGGCATCAAGATCATCGAGGATGATGACGCGCTGGTACATGTTTCCGGCCATCCGCGCCGCAGCGAACTGAAGCGCATGTATTCGTGGGTCCGCCCGCAGATACTCGTGCCCGTTCACGGCGAAGCCGCGCATCTTGTGGCGCAGGGCTCGCTCGGCTCCATGGAGGGCATCCCCGAGGTCGCTCAGGTGCGCAATGGCGACATCGTGCGGCTTGCGCCCGGACCCGCCGAGATCATCGGCGAAGCCCGGCATGGCCGCTTCTTCAAGGATGGCCGCCTTCTCGGTGACGAGGAGGAGATGGGCATTCGTGATCGCCGCAAGCTCTCCTATGCGGGCCATGTGGCCATCAACATCGTGCTCGATGACCGGCTCAATCTGGATGGCGATCCGGACATTGTCGCCATCGGCGTGGCCGAGCGCGACGCAAAAGGCGAAACGCTTGAGGACATCATGCTGGACGCCGCCATTGGCGCCGTGCGCAGCATTCCGCGCAACCGCCGCAAGGATCTCGACATGGTGTCGGAATCCGCGCGCCGCGCGGTACGCAACGCCGCAAACGCCGCATGGGGCAAAAAGCCCATGGTGACGGTGTTCGTCACGCAGTAACTTAAGGGACAAGGGGCAGGGCGACTGCCCCTTTTGCCCGGATGGAAAGAACGAAGCCGATGCTCGGAAAGCTCAATCACGTCGCAATCGCCGTGCCCGATCTTGCCAGGGCAACCGCGCTTTACCGTGATACGCTTGGGGCGCGGGTCTCTGCGCCGCAGGCGTTGCCCGGGCACGGCGTCACCGTGGTTTTTGTCGAACTGGACAACACCAAGGTCGAGCTTCTGGAGCCGCTGGGCGCAGATTCGCCGATTGCCGCTTTCCTGGCCAGAAACCCTGATGGCGGCATGCATCACCTCTGCTACGAGGTGGAAGATATCATCGTCGCGCGCGACCGCCTGAAGGCGGATGGTGCGCGCATTCTCGGCGACGGCGAACCGAAGATCGGCGCCCATGGCAAGCCGGTGCTCTTCCTGCACCCGAAGGATTTCGCCGGCACGCTCGTCGAGCTCGAACAGGTTTGAGGTTTTCAGATGGGCTGGGTTTCTCTTCTCGCCGTATTCTTCATCGTCTGGTGGACGGTGCTCTTCATCGCGTTGCCGTTCGGCCTGCGCACGCAGGATGAGGATGGCGAGGTCACGCTCGGCACCACGGCCAGCGCGCCGCGCGGGCCGCATATGCTGCGCGCCCTGATCCGCACCACCATCATCGCGATTGTCATTTGCGGCGTGCTGGTCTTCGTCACGCGCGGGCTTGGCTATTCGTTTGACGACATTCCGCGCCTCGTCCCCACCTTCGACTGATCGCGTACAGGTCCGGTCGTTTCTCTGCCAGACCAGCAGGCTCTTCCGGTTTGCCCGGAGGAGGGGCTCCGCACGGCCTGATGCGCCATCATTGCCGCGCCTGAAACGCTGCCGAAAACGGTAGGGCACGCGTATCGATTTTTCGGGAACATGTCGGGAAACGGGCCTTTACGCCGCGTAAGCCCCAAAAAAAAAGCAAGGCCAGAGGCCTTGCAAACTCAACGCGTCCGATCCTTTTGCCGTATCATCGTCGGCGGCTGCGTGTAACCGCGCCTGGACCGCATCCTCCCAAGACTTTGACCGCGTAATGAGGTTGAATTTGCGCTTCAACCTCTTGTTATGGGAGCGCACCATAGAGCAAGTTGAGACGAAATGTCACGAGGAAAATTGCGTTTGAAATGCATTGTTATCATTTCGCTGTCTTGAACATGTGAGCCTGCGACCCCAACGCGTGAGCGGTTGTGTCGGCGGCTTTTCAATTCATTATGAAATCGTTAAGACAGCGGCCTTGAGCCACTTCTCTCTTTGATTCCGAACAGGCTCCCCAGAGCCGCCTGAATGGATGCGTTTATGCGACTGTCGCGCTACTTCCTGCCTATCTTGAAAGAAACCCCTCGCGAGGCCGAGATCGTCTCGCACCGTCTGATGCTGCGTGCCGGCATGATCCGCCAGCAGGGTGCTGGCAGCTTTTCCTGGTTGCCGCTGGGCAAGCGCGTCCTCGACAAGGTGAACCAGATCATCCGTGAGGAGCAGAACCGCGCCGGTGCGCAGGAAATCCTCATGCCGACCATCCAGTCGGCCGATCTGTGGATGGAAAGTGGTCGCTACGACGATTACGGCAAGGAGATGCTGCGCATCACCGACCGGCATGAGCGCAAGATGCTCTATGGCCCCACCAATGAAGAGATGGTGACGGACATTTTCCGGTCCTATGTGAAGTCCTACAAGGATCTGCCCCTCAACCTCTACCACATCCAGTGGAAGTTCCGCGACGAGGTGCGTCCGCGCTTCGGCGTCATGCGCTCGCGCGAGTTCCTGATGAAGGACGCCTATTCCTTCGATCTGGATTACGAGGGGGCGAGGGCCGCCTATAACCGCATGTTCGTTGCCTATCTGCGCACCTTCGGTCGCATGGGCCTGCAGGCGATCCCGATGCGCGCCGACACCGGCCCCATCGGCGGTGATCTGAGCCACGAATTCATCATTCTCGCCTCCACCGGCGAGAGCGAGGTGTTCTGCCGCAAGGAGTTCCTTGAGCTTCAGGTGCCCGGCGCGGATGTCGACTTCGCAAACGATGCGGAAATCGCCGACATCGTCACCACCTGGACGACGCCTTATGCAGCCACCGACGAGATGCATGACGAGGCCGCCTGGGACGCGATTGCCGAGGACGAGAAAGTTTCTGCCCGTGGTATCGAGGTCGGCCATATTTTCCACTTCGGGACCAAGTATTCCGAGCCCATGAACGCGACCGTCACCGGTCCGGATGGCAAGGAGCACTGCGTTTCCATGGGGTCCTACGGCATTGGCCCGAGCCGCCTTCTTGCGGCGATCATCGAGGCGAGCCACGACGAGAACGGCATCATCTGGCCGGAGAGCGTCGCGCCGTTCGATGTCGGCCTGATCAACATGAAGGCGGGCGACGAGGCCTGCGACCGCGTCTGCGAAGAGCTCTACGAGAAGCTCCAGGCGGCCGGCAAGGACGTGCTCTACGACGATACCGACCAGCGCGCCGGCGGCAAGTTCGCCACCGCCGATCTGATCGGTCTGCCCTGGCAGGTGATCGTCGGACCGCGCGGCGTCGCCAGTGGCGAGGTGGAAATCAAGAATCGCGCCACCGGCGAGCGTGAATCGCTCACGCTCGATGCCGTGGTGAACCGCCTGAGCCAGCAGGGCGCTGCATGACGCAGCAAACGCAATCCCGGTTCGGGCCCGGTCCGGGCGTGCAGCCGCGCGCCCGCCAGCGTAAATGCCTTTGAGGTCAAGACATGAGTGAAGCCGCCACCAGCGAGGCAGCCGCACAGAGCGCGCCAGCAAAGCCGAAGGGGGCAGGAGCGTTCTCCCGCTTCGAGCGCATGATTGCCTGGCGCTATCTGCGTTCGCGCCGCAAGGAGACCGTGATCTCGGTGATCGCGTCCATCTCCTTTGTCGGCATCATGCTGGGGGTGGCCACGCTGATCGTGGTCATGGCCGTCATGAACGGCTTCCGCGCCGAACTCCTCACCCGCATTCTGGGCGTCAACGGTCATCTGATCGTGCAGCCCGTCGACATGCCCATGACGGATTATGAGGCTGTCGCAAAGCGCATTGAGGGCGTGGAGGGCGTTCAGATCGCCCTGCCCATGGTGCAGGGGCAGGTGCTCGTTTCAGGTCGCAGCGGCGCTGGAACCGGCGCCGTGGTGCGCGGTGTGCGCGCAGACGACCTGTCGCGGCTCGATCTGGTGTCGAGCAATATCAAGGACGGCTCTCTGGTGGGCTTCGCCACGGGCGAGGGGCTCGCCATGGGCTCGCGCATGGCGGAAAATCTGGGCCTGACGGTGGGTGATTCCGTCACCCTCGTCGCGCCCGAGGGCGATGTCACACCCTTTGGCACGACCCCGCGCGTCAAGACCTATCCGATTGCCGCCACCTTCGAGGTGGGCATGTCAGAATATGACGCCTCGATCATCTATATGCCGCTGCAGGAAGCGCAGCTCTATTTCAACGCCGAGGGACTGGTGCAGTCCATCGAGCTGTTCGTCGACGATCCCGACGCGGTCGCGGCCATGCGCGCGCAGGTGGAGGAGGCCGCCCAGCGGCCCGTTCTCCTGTCCGACTGGCGGCAGCGCAACAGCACCTTCTTCTCCGCGCTCGAAGTGGAGCGGAACGTCATGTTCATGATCCTGACCATGATCGTTCTCGTGGCGGCGCTGAACATCATTTCCGGCCTCGTCATGCTGGTGAAGGACAAGGGGCACGACATTGCCATCCTGCGCACCATGGGCGCGACCAGTGGTTCCGTCATGCGCATCTTCCTGATGACGGGCGCGGCCATCGGCGTGGCCGGCACTGCTGCGGGTGTGGTTCTGGGCGTCGTCATCTGCTGGAACGTGGAATCGATCCGCCAGTTCTTCTCCTGGCTCTCCGGCACCACGATCTTCGATCCGGAACTTTATTTCCTGAGCCAGTTGCCGGCAAAGATGGAAGCCGGCGAGACGGTTTCCGTCATCGTCATGGCGCTCGCCCTGTCTTTCGTGGCAACGCTCTTCCCGGCCTGGCGCGCCTCGCGGCTCGATCCGGTCGAAGCACTGAGGTATGACTGATGGCCGCGCCTATTCTCGAACTCAAGGGCATTGAGCGCAGTTACAGCGAGGGTGAGGGCCGTCTCACCATTCTCAAGGATGCGGGCTTCACCCTGCGGCCGGGCGAGATGGTGGCGCTTGTCGCTCCCTCCGGTGCCGGCAAGTCCACGCTCCTTCATCTGGCGGGCCTTCTGGAAGCGCCGGATGCGGGCGAGGTGATTGTCGCCGGCCAGGCCTGCGGCCGTCTTTCCGATGATGCGCGCACCGCCATCCGCCGCAACGAGATCGGCTTTGTCTACCAGTTTCATCATCTCCTGCCGGAATTCACCGCCGAGGAGAATGTGATGATCCCGCAGATGGTGGCGGGCATGGACCCGGCCGAGGCCAAAACGCGCGCCAGCCAGTTGCTCGACTATCTGCGCGTCGGCCATCGCGGCAGCCACCGTCCGGCCGAGCTTTCGGGCGGCGAGCAGCAGCGCGTCGCCATTGCGCGCGCCGTCGCCAATGCACCGCGCGTGCTTCTGGCGGACGAGCCGACCGGCAATCTGGATCCCAAGACGGCTGGCTATGTGTTCGATGCGCTTGAGGCGCTTGTGCGCCAGTCGGGACTGGCCGCGCTGATTGCCACCCACAATCACGAACTCGCCGCCCGCATGGACCGTGTGGTTACGCTGGAGGGCGGCAAGGTCACCGCCTGGAAGCGCTAGAGCAATTCCAGGAAAAGTGGGAACCGGTTTTCCGTCCGGAATTGCGTAAAACAATGAGTTGGGGGATTTTCGCGATTCAACGAAAAGCGGAAATGCTCCAGACGATCGATCTGAAAATGGCTGCGCCACGATCCGACGGCGCTTCCCGAAATGACGAACCGGCCACAAACCGCGCTGCCCGTGCAGTGCGGTTTTCTTTTGCCCTTGAAGCGCCCAGGACCGCCCCTAAACGCCGCGCCTTCTCGCGGGCGCACCAGGTGCTACCCGGCTAAGCGATTAACGCCACGTCAACCTTAACATCCGGGCGCTCCGTGTGAGCTGTTCTGCGTGCTTGACGATGGAACATAAATAGAACATAAAGGGTTTATAAAGTGATCAGGAGAGATAAATGACCGATCTTTTTCAGGATGTCGTCTCGCTCGTTGCAGTCAGCTCCTTCATCATGATGGCCGCCGTCTTCATCGGCGCGATCTGATATCCCTTTGCGGATGCGCGCTGAGCGTACCGCCGTGTTCGCCGATTCCTGTCATCGTGGCAGTTGCGTTCGGCCCAAATGAAAAGAGGCGGGAAGGCCCGCCTCTCTGATACGCTTCCCGTCAGAAAATGCCTCATGGCTTCCCGGCGGTGACGCGCCTTTCCTGGAACTTCCGGGCTCAATCGCCCATCGCAACGCCTTCGCGGCGCGGGTCGGCTCCGCCTTCCAGCCCCTGTGGCGTGATGGTGATGCCGTGCAGGCCCGAGTTCAGGTCGCCGATGGATGTCTTGAAGCCAAGCGCATCGAGGTCAGCCTTGAATTCCTCGGCTGGCGTTCCCGCTTCGAGCGTATAGGTGCCGAACCGGTTCGTCAGATGTGGCAGGTCGATTGCCTGTTGCATGTTCATCTTCCAGTCCACCAGCGCGATGATCGTGTTGGTCACATAGGGAATGATGTTGCTGCCGCCGGGCGAGCCCAGCGCATAAAGCGGCTTGCCGTCCTGAAGCACGATGGTCGGCGACATGGACGAGCGCGGCCGCTTGCCGGGCTGCACACGGTTGGCCACGGCCTCGCCATCGGCTTCCGGCCTGAACGAGAAATCGGTGAGCTGGTTGTTGAGAATGAAGCCGGCCGCCATCTGGCGTGAGCCGAAGGCGCTTTCCACCGAGGTCGTCATGGAGGCGATATTGCCATCCTTGTCCACGATCACGAAATGCGAGGTCGAGGGCTGTTCGAAGCTCATCCCGTCAATGCGCAGCTCCGCCTTGTCCCATGGCGGGTCGCCGGCCTTCACGTCATCTGCGCCAAGCGCCGTCGGGCGGCGAAGCAGGGCGGCGCGGTCTTTTAGATAATGCGCATCAAGCAGGCCCTTCGGCATCTTCACGAAGTCGCTGTCCGCCATGTAGCGGCCGCGGTCGGCAAAGGCGAGGCGCGTTGCATCGCCGATGATGCGCCAGGTCTCCGGATCGTCCGGGCCGAGCGTTTCCAGATCGAACTCCGACACCATGCCAAGTATCTGACCGACGGTCAGCGCGCCGGAGGAGGGCGGTCCCATGCCGCAGACGTCGAGCCCGCGATAGGGGGCGCACACGGCCTCGCGCTCCTTCACCTCATAGGCGGCCAGATCCTCAAGCGAGAGCAGGCCGGGATTGCCGTCATGCGCCTTCACCGCAGCGATGATCTTTTCGGCGATTTTGCCCTTGTAGAAGCCGTCCGCGCCCTCCTTGCCGATGGTCTTCAGCGTCTCCGCATAGTCCGGGTTCTTGAGAACCGAGCCGACAGCCAGCGCATTGCCGTCCTTGTCATAGAAATAAGCGCGGGCAGTCGCCTGCGTGTCGAGCCGGCCCTTGTCACCCTCGATCAGCGTGTGAAGCCTTGGCGAGACGGTGAAACCCTCTGAAGCAAGCCGGATTGCCGGCTGGAGCAGCGCATCCCATTCGAGCTTGCCCGCGCGGGTGTGGATGGTTTCCATCAGGCGCACCACGCCCGGCGCTCCAACCGAGCGTCCACCCACCACGGCGTCAAAGAAGGGAAGTGGCTCGCCCTTGTCGTCCAGAAAGAGCTCCGGGGTTGCGGCCGCAGGCGCGGTTTCGCGCCCGTCAAAGGTCGTCACCTTTCCGCTGGCCGCATCGTACCAGACCAGAAACGCACCGCCGCCAATGCCGGAGGATTGCGGTTCCACGAGGCCGAGCACGGTCTGCACCGCCACCAGCGCGTCAGCGGCAGTGCCGCCTTTGCGCAGTGCGTCGAGACCCGCTTGCGCGGCCAGTGGGTTGGCCGCCGCCACCATCTGTTCCCTGGCGTGAACGGTTTTCTTTTCGCTAAGCCCGCTGGCTATCTCAGGGGCCTGGGCATCGGCCGCCTGTTTGGTTGTCTGTTGTGCCATCGCGCTGCCGGCGGCAAGTCCGGCGGTGAGCCCGGCGGTGAGCGATGACAAAAGGGCAACGGCCCCGAAGGTATGTGATAATCGCATCTTGGCGCTCCTCCATGAGAGCGCCATGGGCCCGGCCAGCCGGAGCCCCGAGTAGAAAACGCTCTCGATCCCTCAACGGCCGTTTGCGCGGGCGCACAAGCCCGGCAGACGAACCAGTTGCTTTGACCGGTGAACGCTAGAGCATTTTTCCGTGCGGTGGAAATGGCCCAGATTGCAAAACACGCAGACCAAACGCATCCCGACCAAGGCGCGCGCGCTGCAAGTGCTCAGTCCGTGGATTTCTCGGCCGGACCGAACACGTCCTCGAAAGCGGCTTTCAGCGCCAGGTCCACATCGTCCATGGTCACCGGCAGGCCGAGGTCGACCAGGCTGGTGACGCCATAGCCGCTGATGCCGCAGGGCACGATGCCGCCGAAATGCGCCAGTTCCGGCTCAACGTTGATCGAGATGCCGTGAAAGCTCACCCAGCGCCTCAGGCGGATGCCTATGGCGGCGATCTTGTCTTCTGCGGGCAGGCCGCCGGGCAGGGGCGGCTTGTCGGGTCGCGCGACCCACACGCCAACCCGGTCCTCGCGCCGCTCGCCGGTCACGTTGAAGCGCGTCAGCGCGCCGATGATCCAGGCTTCCAGCGCGGCGATGAAGGCGCGGATGTCTTCGCGGCGCGTCTTCAGATCAAGCATCACATAGACCACACGCTGGCCGGGGCCATGATAGGTGTATTCGCCGCCGCGCCCGGTCTTGTAGACGGGGAAGCGATGGGCTTCGAGCAGGTCTTCGCTGTTGGCGCTGGTGCCGGCGGTGTAGAGAGGCGGGTGCTCGACCAGCCAGACAAGCTCTCTGGCCTTGCCGTCACGAATCAGCCCGGCGCGCTCTTCCATGAAGGAAACGGCGGTTTCGTAGTCGGTGAGACCCGGTTCGATTCGCCATTCCACCGGCGGGGCATCCTCGCGCGGCAGGAATACGGTGTCGATCTGGCCGCGTTCGCTCATTTTCTCATCCCATCAGGTACTGAAATCACCTGTTTCATATGGCGATAATGGGCGCTCGGGTCCAGTCTCGGCTTGAAGATGTGCATGAGCATCTTTTTTTGCGTCTTTTTCGAGAAGTCGCTTGTCTCCCGAAAACCGATTTGCTACATGCCCGTTGCCGGTGACGAACCGGCCTCCAGCTACGTGCGGTCGTGGCGGAATTGGTAGACGCGCAGCGTTGAGGTCGCTGTGGGGCAACCCGTGGAAGTTCGAGTCTTCTCGACCGCACCAAGTTCTCTCCCAAAGAGTATGGTTTTCAATGGCTTGGGCGCGAAAGTGTCCCACGTCAGACCCATGCGTGGGACACATTGATCCTCTCTATTGCTGATTTGGCCAGCTTCCAGCGCTCCACGCGCCGGGTGTAAACCTCACTCGTTTTCGCTTCTGAATGGCCCAATATTGCCATGATCTCGTACTGGCTGCAGCCCAGCTCCGCGAGGAGTTCTGCAAGCCCCTTACGGACGCCGTGAGCGGAGAGGTGAGCCAGTCCGGCATCCTTGCACCAGCGCTTGAACATGGCCGAGATGCTGTCTCCGCTGGCAAAGGGCTTTGCACCCCGACCAAGCACATATGTTGTGCCCTGCACCTTCATTGCGCGCGTGGCGTCTTTCAATGGCGCCAGCAGGGGAATCGACACCTCGGTGGAGCCTTTCTTGAGAGGCGTCCAGCGTAGCGCTTCAATGCTGCTCGGATCCCCGCAAACTGGACCACCCGATGGGGGCACGCTAACCCCGTAAGGCTTGAATATCAGTTCTAAGCTTTGATTTTGGCGCTCCTGCTGCCTGAATGTCCGCTGTCACGTAGTATCCCCGCTCTCATGACCGTTGGTGCGCATTAGCAGGCAATTTGGCGCGTGTCACGAACTGGCCTTGCTGTGCTCCTTCCTTGCTTCTGCCTCTGTCAATTTACGTGAGGAAAAAGGGGCGTGCGCCGACGAGCGAGGGCGTTCTAATTCACGTCTTCAAGCTAGGGGCTTCAAGTGCGATTAAATTCGCTCGCCGGCAATCCAAGGTAGCAAAGTGACGTGATCGCACCATTGGTGTGATCGCGTAATGCCGACGCTCAGGTGTCGGAAAGATCCCCGCCGAATGTTTGTTGAGTTGGGGCTCCATTCGGCGGGGCAGAGTGGGCTGTAACGTACTGGATGCTGCCCGACTATCCGTCTGCGGGGAGCAGTGCAGGAACGGGCTAGCGACCGCAACGTAGGCACTGCGATTGCTCGGTTGAACGGTGCTTTAGCACACCCGACAATTATGGATCACGAAGGCGCTGGCAGGTGGATAGGGTAAAAGACCCCGCCTATCTCTCAGAAGAGCCCCAGATTCTTCGCCCCGCCAGCACGGGTAGAGTATTCCAATCACCCAAATGTGGGAATCCCCCTGCAGGGTGACGTTGGGAAGCGCTTGCTTACAGGGGGCTGCGGTGCCCCTTGGAGCCCGAACAGGGTGGCAGGCAACGCCGCCTGAGAGAAGCGTATCGAATGCATCGCGCCTTAATGACGCGGCTCTCTCATCTGAACTCATCACCAGAAAGGAAACTACATGGACCGCACCGTGCCCGCAGGCGCGGCGCTGCTGCTTGCGTTCGTCTATGAGACGGAAACCAGCCGCCGCCCGCCCGAATGCTATGAAGTGATCTACGCGCATGACCGTTGACGAGGTGATCGCCGCACAGCGCACCTGGTCGCGTCATCATGGTTCCTCGGCCGCCGGCGCGCCGCAGTTCATCCGCAAGACGCTGATGGGGCTCAAAGATGAGTTTGGGCTGCGCGGGTCTCAGGTGTTTGACAGCGACCTTCAGGACCGGCTTGCCTATCACCAGTTCATCAATGGCGAGATTGATCGCACAGAGTTTGGCCGGCGGCTTTCGGGTGAGTGGGCATCATTCCCCGTTCTGGCGGACACGCGCGGTGCGCACCGGTATATCCGGCGCGGGCAGAGCTACTTTGCCGGAGACATGCGATCAAGCGGCGGTACGACATCGCGAAGGTGTATCGCTCGATGAAAGCCGAAATGGAGCGCGGGGCGTGACCTGGCTCGGCATTATCTCCAAGGCCCTGGTCTCGCCGCCGGGGAAGGCTCTGGCTGCGGTTCTGGCCGTCTGCGTCATTGCAGGCGGGATTTACCTCTACGGCCACCAGCGGGGCCGCATGGCCGAACAGGCAGCACTCGCCCAGTGTATCAACCAACAGAACGAGGAGGCCGGAAATGCGGCTGAAGCCTGGCGCGCTCGCTATCGCCGCTGCGTTGAGCGTGGCGGGGTGTTCGACTACGAAACCGGTGACTGTCACGAGTGATGGCCTGCGCGATGTGGTCGGCACGTCATTGATTGGCGCGCGCGGCGCGACCGTGGACGATCAGCGAAAGATTGACGAGACGGCAGCCAGCCTTTGCGGCGGCGGTATCTGGTCTCCAACGGAGTGCGCCCGTCATGGGCGAGAGACGCAGGACTGAGGGCAGCGGCGAATGTCATAAGCGAGTGTTGAGCGGACCCTTGGTCAAATCCTCGGAGAGCTGAAGGGCATTGATGACCGCTTGATGCGCGCGGATGACAGCCGCGCCGTAGTGCATCGCTGGTTGGATGAGATGAGCGAACGGCTTTCGCATGTCGAGGGCGAAGTCGAAGCGACGAAGAAGAGTGTCGACCAGATCCAGCCAGTGGCAGATGACATGGTGAAGCTTCGCACTCAGGCTGTCGGGGCGGGAACAGTGGGCCGCTGGCTCATCCGCATAGGGGATCGGGGTGGTAACGCTCGCGAGCTGGATCGTTGCCGGCTACACTTGGTTGACAGGGCGTCCCCCCATTAGTGCAACGGTGTCGTCGCTCGGTCTTACTGCGACCGATCTTCTTGAAGCATTGCTGCTTCCAAGTCTTCGACGCGTACCAGATTTAGGCTGAGCGCCCATCTGATCAGTGCCTCATTGACAGCCTCGTCCCGCGAAACGCCTTCTTGTTCTGCGTAGCTGTCCATGAATGCCGCAACGCTGTCTATGAGGATTGCGATTTCCTGCTGGGAACTCGAGTTGTTAAGCAAAAGCGCTGCGCGGTATAATAGTGCGCGCGCCTCGGATTGCGAGAGATCCTCGAGTTTTTCACAGGCGTCAAACAATTTTGTGGCAAAGTTCTTTTTCATAATCTTAAAAAATTTTGAATTTCCGAACGCCTAAATTGCAAATTAGTTGCGGTATCTGATTCTGAATTTGAGGAAATTTGCTTGTTTTTCTTAGCTGACCAACTGTCACTGTCACACTCAATGGTGTGATGACGTAGGTGCATTGGAGGCTCTAGCATCGGTGCCGTCGGCCAGCATGCCGGCGAACGAGCGCTGTTGCTTCACGCAGCCAAACAAGCTGTGCCCGCAAACATTACTATCCATGTATGGCGAGGCTGATAAATGCATTTGGTGTTGAAATCTCAACACGGTGCTGATTGGAATTTTTGAAGCGATGTTTCATCTGGCGGGCGGTGGCCAGAGCTCAATCCTGGCCTTATTTGCCTTCCACCGCCCGAATGGCTGCTTTGATCTGCTCTTCGGTTTCCGTGTTGCATTCGCGCCGGCGGATCTCTGCGATTGACAGGCACAGCATGGCGAATTCGCTTTCTCTACAGCCTGCGCCGATGGCGTGGCGGGCTATGCTCTGGAACTCGGCCTCAAGCGCGGCCCTACCTGAATGACATCTGTCGAGCCGAAATCGGACATTGGCCCAAGGGGCGCGGTGCTGCGGTTTGGCCGGTCAGACCGGACGTTCGCCGTCGGCAAAAATACCTTAGGGCGTTGAAGGTCTGCAACGCGACTTGTGCCGACATTGGGCATCATGCCGTGCGATGTATGAAGGGCAACTTGGGGCTGGAGGCTGTCGCACTTCGTCGCTGTGAGCCGCTTATCCGACGGTGGCCCGACGGCCCGACGGCCCGACGGCCCCAGGCCCCATTCCATTCGCTTGACTATGTAGACTGTGGCGGATGCAGAATTCTTGGAAGCGGAGAAATAAGCCCTATATGCACCTGGCTAAATAAGACACCAAGGAAGCTCTTGCATGGCCACCACCGGGAAACAGCTATTCACCACCCTTGAGGCCGACGGCACATTGACCGTCGCTCTTGAAAATGTGTCATTTGCTGACCCTGCCCAAAATCAGGTGCTGGTGCGGATGGAAGCTGCACCGATCAACCCCTCAGATCTCGCCATTCTCGTCGGTGGCGCCGACATGGAAAACGCAGACTACTCGCCGGGCAAGTTCGTGGCCCGAATGCCCGAAGCGGTGAATTCCGCGTCAAAGGCGCGCCATGGATTGAGACTGCCCGCTGGCAACGAGGGCGCAGGCACGGTCATCGCCGCCGGCGACAGTGAGGCCGCGCAGGCGCTGATGGGGGGCAGCGCGTCTCCTGCGTCCCGGGTAACGCCTACAGCCAATACTGCCTCGCCGACGCGGACATGTGCCTCCCGCTGGGCGACCATACCGCCGAAGAAGGGGCTAGCGCCTTCGTTAATCCGATGACCGCGCTCGGCTTCGTGGAGACTGCCAAGGCCGGAGGACAGAACGCCATCTTGCACACAGTCGGCGCTTCGAACCTGGGCCAGATGCTGACACGCATTTGTGCAGAGGACGGCATCGATCTGGTGAACATCGTGCGAAAGAGCGATCAGGTGGAGTTGCTGAAGGCGCTTGGCTCCGACCATGTGGTCAACTCCTCCGAAGACGATTTCATGGACCAGCTGACCGATGCCATTCGTACAACGCGTGCCTTCTGCGGTTTCGATCCCGTGGGGGGCGGCATGCTGGTCGACACCGCATTCCGGGCAATGGAGCGGGTCGCACAGGAGCAGATGGCCGAATATTCGCGCTATGGTTCCAACCAGCCCAAACGCATGTTCATCTACGGACGCCTCGACACCAGTCCTACTATCCTGACACCCAGCTACGGGTTCGGCTGGACTCTGTCGGGTTGGCTGCTGTTCCCGTTCCTTCAGTCGGTCGGGCGCGAGACAATGGGGCGGATGCGTCAGCGCGTGCGTGACAATCTGACCAGTACCTTTGCCAGCAGTTACAAGTGCCGGGTCACACTGGAGGACATGCTGACCAAGGACGCCGTGCTTGACTACCGTTCCACGCGGACGGGTGAAAAATACCTCGTCACGCCCTGGGCCTGATCCGACTGCAGAAAAGCGCCGCCCGGCGAAGGGCGGCGCCGGAATAGGTCACAAAAGGGCGAGAACTTTCTCAGCCGCAGCTTCCGACGCCGCCGGGTTCTATCCGGTCTCGGTGCAATCACTCGGGCACATCCGGCGCATCCACGATCATCAGCTTTTCGTCGGGCAGGGGGCGTTGAAGCTCTTTTGCTTCCTCCCATGGCTCTGAAAGCCACGCGGTCATTTCATCCTCTGTGGTCAGGAAGCCATAGACCTCATGGTCGGCTGTTTCCGCGCCCGCCATGCGCTTGCCGTGCCACGGTGTCCAGAGGCCGGCGAAGACAAAGAGCGGCCGATCCTCACCCAGCGCAAACCATGCGTTTGGCGTGCGCTTGTCGCACTCCTGCCTGCTGGCAGGGTCGGGCTCGGCGAAGCTCGTGACCGGCACAAGGTAGCGGCTTTCCGGTGAAAGCCATTTGCGCCAGTGGGCGGATGACGTGTTGCGGATGTTCGTGACCCCGCTGTCGTGCTTTCCCTTGATGAACATGGGCGGCGTCGGCATGCCCCAGCAGGCGTGCACCATTTCCCGTTCTCCATCTTCTCCCACGCGAATAATCGGCGCATAGCGGTTCGGATAGACCTGAAGGGATGGCTCGTTGAAGGCGTATTCCCGCGTCGTCTTGATGAAGTCGCGGATCGCCTGGCGCGTCGTCGTCATGTTGTAGAGATTACAGATGTGGACGGCCTCCTGCTTGTCAGGATGTTAGCAGCATTTTGTCCTGATCGCTTGCTATCAGATGTCCGGCCTGTTTGCACGAGCGGAGCCCGTTGGCCAAGATGGTGTTCGCTACGCCCGCTCCAAGCACATTGGCGACATTGGGATGCCAGTGTAATCTTCGGAATCTCGCGCGTATCGACCGATCAGTCAAAACCATCTACTGCGTCCTGCAAGTTCATAGGCTGTCCGTCGCGCAACCTAGCACGTCGGCGCCGATTTTGGGTCAGGTGGGCATGTCTGCGGACGGTCGGTTGTAAACCCCGCCTGACACCATAAGGCGCCAAGCGATGCGCGCAAACTTGTTAGCAAGGGCCACGGCTACTAGCTTTGGCGGCTTTCGCTCCAGCAGCGCCGCAATCCAGGCCGTCGGCTTGTGATGCCCTTTTCGAATGTGCCTCAGCAGAGCGGTGGCACCAACTATGAGCGTCGATCGCAATGCTGAATCCCCGGCCTTCGTGATACCGCCATGTCTCTGTCGCCCGCCCGTCGAATGATCTCTGGGCGTGAGACCGATCCAGGCCGCAAAGTCACGTCCAGATTTGAATGTTTCTGGCGGCGGCGCTTTCATACTCAGCATGGTGGATCCTATCGGGCCTACGCCGGGGATCGTTGCAAGCCGCCTACTGATGTCGTCATCACTGTGCCATTTCATCAGCTTCTTCTCGATCTCCTCTAGGCGGGATTCGACCGCAGCGTATTCCCTCGCCTGGAAGCGGAAGAGATCCAGAGCTAGCTCGGGCAACGTATCACATCCTCTATCACCCGCTTGATGAGCGCATTTATGTTCTGTCGGCCGGCGGGAGCAATAATACCGAACTCAGCTGCGTAGCTTCTGAAGGCATTCGAGAGTTGTGATTTCACGCTGACCAAGCGCTCACGCACGGTCATGAGCATGCAGCCAGCCTGCCGTTCTTTCGATTTCACTGGGACAAACCGCATGCTTGACCTAGTGACGGCTTCACAAAGCGCCTCGGCATCGGCCGCATCATTCTTCCCACGCTTGACGTAGGGCTTGACATATTGCGGCGGGATCAACTTCACTTCGTGGCCAAACGACTGCAACAAGCGCGCCCAGTGGTGCGAACTAGCGCAAGACTCGATCGCCACCAAAACAGGCGGAAGCCTCTCAAAAAATCGGACCATCTCGGCGCGTCGGAATGGGCGCTGCACGACAACCTCCTCGTTGCCGTCTACGCCGTGAACTTGGAACACCGATTTCGAGGTATCCATGCCGATGTGAACGGGGTGTTTCTTCATGTGCCTCTCCTCTCGTTTGGCTTAATGCCGGGTGACATTAAGCCGTTGGGTTGAGAGGCCGTCCACACCAGCACATTGGTCGGGATCACCTCGGCCATTGATTTATGACCATGATGGTATTGCCACGGGCGTTTTGGCAACTCCTGCATCGTAGGCGCTGCTCCAGATCGATCGCTGTTGCGTCCCGGCCGTAGCGGCGTTCAAGCGCGCGGCGGTCCAGCTCGGATATCGATTTGCAGTGCCGGCAGATCGCGCCGAGCACGTAGTAGGGCTGAATGTCCTGCAGCCGGATCTGGCCGTCTCGTGTGAAGAAAACGACCTCGGACAGGTGGAGTGGCTTGAACTGGCGCATATGGCGGCTCCGCAAAACATGTGCCGCACCGTCGTTTCCTTCATCAGCGCGCACAAATCCCCAGCTGACAGACCGCTCCAGCGCTTCCACGCGCCCGGCGAGATAGTGCCGTTCGCCAGGAGCGCGATGACAGCCTCGCGCGGATCGCCGCCGCATGCCTCTATGATTGCCTCGGCGGCCGGCTCATAGGGATCAGGTTCCGTCTATGGTTTCACTGCACGGTCCATGCAACATCTCCCAGAACGTCATTCTTTCTCGTCTCGGCGGCATGCTTGTCATCTGGCTCAATGCACCAGGTGGAGGGCAGGTCGGCCTTGCCGGTGGCTAAGCGCTCAAGGATCTCCCGCTTCGCTGCCTCATCGTCCGGCAGAAGCGAGGAGAGCCCATCCGGCTTTCCAAACCAGCGCCACGGCTCAACGCAGATATGCAGGACACCATCGATACGCTCGAAGCGATAAGTGCAGCCGGGGCGCTCGATGAGGCGCTCCACGGTTTGTTCGATATACAGGCCCGATTCGTCCTCGAACCCGTCGTCATCTTCCATGTTGAAGACGGTGTAGGTGGTCATTCTTTTCTCCATCAGAAGCGCAGATTTTAATCCGACCGCCCTTGAGAAGTCGAGATTTTGTTTCTTATTTGTTCACTCTGCGCACGCGGCGACGTGACGGGTGAAATTGAGAAGGAGCAGGCGATGTCACGCTGCAAGGGAGAGACCACCGGGGCTCAGATTGATCGCGCTCATCCGCACCAGGTGGCGCTGTCCGAGGATCGGGTAATGGGAGTCAACTATGATGTCGTACACGGCCTCTGCAAATGCCTGTCGCTCCATCGCCGGAAGCAATCCGTCTATGCGCAGTGGGCAGAGCCGAGAGGTGGCTATTTCATCATCTTTTGCTTTGCCGACAAGGAGGATGCGGAGCTATTTTCCGCCGAGTTTGAATGCATTCCGTTTGCCCCTAAGCGAGACAGAGGGAAGGGGGATCGGAAGCGGTTTTGGGACAGAGTGCCTGCCGATTCGCCTCATTCACGCGGATGAAGGGCAGGGCTGCAGCATTGTTGCTACAAAAAAAAGCCCCGCCAACGTTCTCAGCTAGCGGGGCTTCTCCGGCTTGTGGCTCCCGTGATCAGAAGCGGATGCTGAGCATGCCGTTGATCTCATGCTGCCGTGCATTCTCGGCAATCTGGCCACGGTAGGAGAGGCCAAGCGTGGATTTTGGAGTAAGGTCGACGTCGACCCCGGCCTCGATCAGCGCCGCATTGCGCGCGATTGGCACGCCGGCAATGAGGAAATCCGAACTGCCCGCAAAAGAGTGAACCGATGTGGGCTTGGTATCCCCGAACGCCATCTGCCAGCCAAGCGTCGCTTTTGCCTCCGCCTTCATCGTATCGAGCTGGAATGCATGCTCCATGCGCGCACCGATCGTCGCGTATCCCGTGTCCATCGGCTGACCTTTCACTGTCAGCGCGGCCGCGCCGCCCAGTTCGCTGAAACCGTCCGAGCGCTGGTGCACATAGGCCAGATTGACGAAGGGCTCCAGGCGCGCAGCCTGAAGGTCAAACCGGTAGCTCATCTCGCCGAATGCCTGGAAAGTGCTGGCGTCGTAACGGGCGCTCAGACCGTCGGTGAAAGCGCCTGCGTGCACGTTCCTTGCCGTGTCGATGCCGTGCCAGCTATAGCCGGCGCTCGTCCGGATGCCGAGCCTTCCCAGTTCCGTGCCGGCATAAAGCCCCAGATGGTAGTCCCTGCTTTCGGCCGAGGAGGCGACCTTCGCGACATCGAGCTTCGATTGTCCGTAGCCGCCCAGCAGGCCGAAGCGCCAGTTGCCGGCCAGCGCGTCAGCGCCGACGAACAAGCCGCCGGACGACAGGTCCATGGCTGCCGCATTGCCGTCGCTGTCGAAGCCGGCCCATGCGCCATAGGCCTCGCTCCAGAAGGCGAGCCCATGCGAAAGCTCCTGTGAAGTGTCGCCGGATGCGGCGAAGGCGGCGCGAATGCGGTCATTCGCAGCGTTGCGCAGGAAGGCGCTTCCTCTGTTCAGCGCGCCCTGGAATGAGGGGTGCACCTCGCCCGAAAGTGAAGCGAGGCTTGCGCGCACCACGTCCTCGTCGGTCATGGTGGCGAAGGCCTGCCAGATGGGTGTGGTCATGGAAAGCGTGTCTGCGCTCGAACCCGTCTGCCGCTGGTTCGGTGTGCGGCCAATATCGGCGAATGACGTGTCATTGCGTGTGAGTTCCAGCGAGATGTCATTGCCATCTCCGCCGGCGTAATCGACCGTTTCGTCAAGAAACAGAAGATTGTTGGTGACGCTGGCGAACGTGCCGGCCACCGCGCCTGCGCCCTGATTGTCGAGAATGATGTAGGGGCCGTTGAGGATCGGCCAGTCCGCCGCGGTGAGCGGCGTTCCTGTCAACGCAAGCGTTGCGCCGGAAATGTCCACCGTGCCCTGCACGATCACCTTGTCCGCTGCTGTCGGAGTCACCTCAATGGCCAGCGTCCCGTGATTGACATAGTCGCCGGCGACGGTTTGCACACCGATGGAGTTGCCGGGCGCATGCGTTCCGCCAGAGTTGATCGCCACCGTCGATCCAGCCGAACCAACGGTGCCCGTTCCACCGAGCTGGCTGTCCGGACCAAGCATGATCGAGCCGCCGAGCGCACCGCCTGCAGCGGTGCCGACGATCAGCGTTCCGTTGGAGAACGACGTCGATCCGGTGAAGCCCGAGCTGTCGCCGGTCAGCGTCACTGTGCCGGACCCGCTGATGCTGAAACTGCCCGTGCCTGACAGAGCGCCGGCATAGCCAGCCGACTCGCTCTGCGCAAAAGCCAGCGATGCGCCGCTCGCAATATCGACGTCTCCTGCAAAGCGGCTGGCATCCGTCACCAGCCCGCCAGTCTCGACAGACCAGCCGAGCGTGGAAGCGCCGGACAGCGTCAGAACACCCGCGCCACGCTTGATCATCGCGCCCTCTGTGCCGTTCAGGCTGCCGATGTTCCCCGAAAAGCTTGCATCGCCCGCCTGGTCGAGCACCACGGTCGCGCCGTTGCCGATATCGCCGGAGATCGAGCCCGCGTTTCCGGCCAGCGTTCCGGCCTCGACCAGCGTGTCGCGGTAGCCATTGGTTCCACCCAAAACCAGAGTGCCGTCGCCCTTTTTGAGAAGGTCGCCTGTACCGGTGATGCCCTGGGACAGGCTGAACGTGTTGTCTGCATCCGCGATGTCGAAACCGCCGCCATCACCGCCAATCAGGATGTCGCGCGCGGTGCCGGTGTAGCCCGTTCCCGTCACTTTCAGCACGCCGCCGTCAAACCTCATCCCGCCCGGGGCAGCGCCAAGGTTCTGGTCGGACGCCACCGAAAGGACACCGCCCAGAAGATCGACGCCACCCGAATGGGTGTTGGCGCCACTCAGAACCAGCGTGCCGCCCCCGGCCTTGCGAACAACCTTGCCCGCTCCGTCCTCAATGATCGAAGCAACCGTCGTCGTCACACCACCATCGATGTTGAATGTGCCGCCACCGGCAGCGCCGATGGAGAGCGCATCGCCCTGGATGAGGTAGTCATCCGTGGAGAACTGCAACGTATCGAAAACCTGCGCGCCCTGAACGGTGACCGTCCCGGCTGCGCCGGCAAAAACGCCGACTGAACCGCCCCAGCCGGCATTGGCGCTGCCCGTGGCATCGGTCCAGTCGGTCGCGAAGGATTGCCAGACGCCGCTGCCGCCATTCCAGAACTGCATGGTCTGCTCGGAGTTCAGAACCGACAGATTGATCTGACCGGGAATGTCGTAACGGATGTCGGGATTGTTTGGGTTGGCCGGTTTGAAACCACCTGTACCCGTCACCGTTCCATCGGCGAAAGCACCCGATTGCGCGCCACCATACTCGAACAGGCGATAATAGCCTGCCGCAGCCACGCGGGCATCCAGAGTTCCGTTAAGCGCAAGAGCGCCATTTACCCTGACCAGGTCATTGCCTGCACCGCCGGCAACGCCCGGACTGTTGAGGTCGAACACCGAAGTCGAGCCTGCATTGAGGGTCAGATCGTTGTTGAAGGTCAGGGTGCCGGGGCTGTTACCGGCCGACAATGTTCCGTCAATGGTGACGGCTCCGTTCAGCGTGCCCGAGCCGCCCAGCGCCCCGTTTATCCCGACATTGACGACACCGCCGAGCGTGCCATTGCCGGCGGCGTCACCGATCAGCAGCGTGCCGCCGGAGACTGTCGTTGTTCCGGTGAAGTAGGACGAAACGCCGGTCAGTGTGGTGGTGCCGGCAATGTGGTTCACGGTGCCCGTTTTCCAGCGAGAGCTCTTCAGGGCTGCAGAGAAGACGGTCGCGCCGGTATGATTGAAATTGAGTGTTCCGTTGCCGTTCCAGAATGAGATTTCGGCGGCCTGCAAGGTGCCGGGAGCTGTCGCCGTTTCTCCCACGGCTGCGCCGATGTTGATGGTGCCGCTTGCCTGTGGAAGCAGCCCACCCACATTGATCCTGCCCCGTCCATCGGCGGCCGAAACAGTGCCGCCGTCGGCAATGGACAGCGTGCCTTTGCTGTTTTCGCCAACAATGAGATTGCCGCTGTTTATCCATGTGGCGTTCTCTCCGGAAACGCTGACGGTACCCTCAGTATTAGGGTTGTTGCCGATAAATCCCCGCGCGCTCTCGACAGACCCGCCGTCGGCAATGGTCAGCTGGCCTGAATTCATATTCAGGTCGGTGTTCTTCCAAATTGCGCCAGTTCCTTTCACGGTGACCGTGCCTTCAGCGCCGGGAACGCCCCCGATTCTGACGCGTGTGCTGTCGACGGCCCCTCCGTCCTCAATGATCAGCGTGCCTTTGCCGTTGTCGCCAACAATGAGACTGCCGCTGTTCTTCCATGTGGAGCCCGGTCCCGATACGCTGACAGTGCCCTCAGAGCCAGAAGCGAAGCCGATATAGCCAGTTGCGTTGTCGACCCAACCGCCATCCTTGATGGTCAGCCTGCCCTTGTCCGAGTTGCCAACAAAAAGGTCGCCGTCCACGGGCCACGTTTGCTGTGGGTTCTGCGAGGGAAAGGGAGAAACATCGTTCTCTATAGCGTCTACCTCGACTGACTGTGCATTGGCTGGCTGCGGCGTTGTGCATAGGAAAAATGCCAGTGCGGTTGTGCTTAATAGGTGCGTCTTTATCTCTAAAGTTGTAAATATTCGCATGTACAATTTCCCCCAAGAGTACAAATATTCAATATAGAATTGGATTACATAATCTGTTTGATTTTTGAAGAATCAATCTATTAATTGCTATTATTAAGAACTAATATCCCTTGATGAGGGTTGAATTTTCACCGGGAAAGGCTTGGTCCACGTTTAATCAGCTTCATGTGACATGGTGATGTAGTGCCCGCTGTTGCGCGGGCTGCGCGTGAATGTATCGAGCCGGCGTATGTGCGAAGCGCTTGAGCGGCCTTTTGCTCACCTGGGATCTGTCGATTAGCCGACCATACGTTCCGTGACGGCGGCTTGATGACCATTGCCATTCTTCATCGCTGGGCTGGAACTGCATTTATGGGAGACTTCCCCAACCTCGGGACATATGTCGCGAGAGGAGAAGCCGGGCTGGCATTTGTTCGCGGCTTCGATGCTCGGCTGGCCAGGTTCATGGCTTCTAAAGCCGGGGGCTACTCGGACGTGTGGAGGGGGGGCGGGGACGGTAGTCAAAGAAGGCCGATTGGGAGATGCAATTCCGCCGCGTTCAAGTCTGCTCATTGTTTGGAAGTCTTGAAGTCAAACGATGCGCCTGCCATTGCGCAGGGCAGGTAACCCGTCGCTTCATGGCTCTTCATCCGAAACGTCCAGGCGGCAACCTCGCGCTGTCTCTCCATCCGTGCAGTCTGTGGTCACGATGTCAGCACGCGTGCTTCCGTCGCGGCGGTGAGAAACGCCTGCATTGCCGCATCGCCGGTCGCTCTGCCATCCATGGCCCGCTGGCAGACGATCAGCGCTTCCCGGTGCGCTTCGCTGCCCGGTTGCCGCCAGTGGCCATCCAGCAGTTCCAGAGCCTGTCTGGCGCTCGAAATGTATCGAATATCGCCCGTGATGCATTCTGCAATCGGTACGGGTTTGGAAAACCATCCTTCATTCATTGCCGGCTCTCCCAGCCTGTTGAGGCGGGGATTTTACCACATGGAGAAGGGAACACGCGCCTGCATCACCGAGATGTGAAGTGGGCGAAAAGCCAGGTGGAAGGCCCATGTTCATCGCCGCAGACGTTTGTAAAAGCACTGCGCTTTTAAGGTTTTAGGCAAGAACCTGGAAATACTGGATGATCCAGAGGACCTGGATTGCCAGCGCTGCCGTCACGAAACTGAGGTGGAAGCGGCGGCTTTTGACGAAGATTGCCACAATGGAGAGGGTGATCATCACCGCCTGCCGCAGGGGATATTCGGGCCCGAGGTTTTTGAAATGCTCAACGCCCTTGGCCAGCGTGTCGATGATGTCCACCGCATAAAGAGCTGCCAGAAGCGCGAAAAACCACGTCTGTCGCGAATGGAAATAGTCGGCAAAGCCGGAATATTCCTTCATGTCGTCGGGAAAAAGCAGCGCGCAGATGAAGAAGAACAGCGCGGCATACATTATCACGAAGATGTAGTGCTCGAAGGTCCAGTGCGAGATGTAGATCAGGCTGAACTGAAACCACCAGAAGTGCACGACGGCCAGAAACAGGAACAGAACCCAGCCGATATGCACCGAATAGATGCGGATCTTGCCCGGATGCTGAACGAAATGGGCCAGGCCGTTGAGGAGCCGCGCGAGGCTCAATCCCATCACAACACCCAGCACAACGCGAATATGGATGAGCTGATCGGTGTTGGGGATCGACTGCTCCATTGCGCGCGCCTGCTCCTTCCATCAGCCGAATCGTCAGGCCGGATTGCTTTAACTCATAAGCATTGCACTATCGGTGAAACGATTTGGCAAGCCGCGCGCCGGATTCCGGCCGGGGCAGGGCGCATCGAGAGCACATCAAGGGAGCATCAACAGCGTATGGAAGGGGGGGGGCGCGCTGCAGGCGGCGGTCAGCCGGAAACGGGCGCCCTTTAGAGGTCGATGCTCCTCGCGTTACCCTGCGGCCTCGGCCTTCTCTATCGAGATGACCTGCTTCGGATCAGCAAAGTCAGCACCATTGTTGTGCACGATCTCGATGATCTTCAGATACACGTCCTGCTGGACGTCCAGCCATTCCGCCCAGTTGGTGGTCTTGGTGAAGCAGTAGACCATGATGTTCAGCGAATACTCGCCAAACTCGTTGAAGTAGATGAGCAGGTCCTGTTTCAGGTCGATGCTCGGATTCCCCCGCAACATCGCCCGTATGTCCGTGATGATGGCATTGATCTTCGCCGCATCCTCGTAGCGCACATTGATGGACGTGCTGATCCGCCGGTTACGCATCTGGCCGGGATTCTCGACGCTGATCGATGAGAAGAGCGAATTGGGCACGTAAAGCGGGCGGTTGTCGAACGTCGTTATGCGGGTCATGCGCCAGCCGATCTCCTCGACGGAGCCCTCGATCTGGCGGTCGGGCGAGCGGATCCAGTCGCCCAGGTTGAACGGGCGGTCGAAATAAAGCATCACGCCCGAGAAGACATTGCTCAGAACATCCTTGCCGGCAATGCCGATGGCGATGCCGCCAAATCCGCCAAAGGCGAGCAGGCCGGACAGGCTCAGCCCCAGATGCTCGCCAAAGAGCAGAACGAGTGACAGGACAATCGCCATTTTGAGAACGCGTGCAACACTGGTCGCCGACGTTCGGTCGCTGCCTTTCTGTACCTGGGCATAGGTCAGTCGGTTGATGAGGTGAAACATCTCCTCAATCACGGCCAGGCCGATTGCCACATAGGTCAAATCGTCAATAAAATCAGGCTGTATCAGTGTCACCTTGTAGTGCACCAGTAACTGATCGATGACCGTGTTGACGGTCAGCAACAGGCCTGTGACCGACAGCAGATAGATCGCATGGACGACGATGCTGTGCGACCATTTTCCATTCCTGCGCATGCCATAGAGGCAGCCGAGCACAACGGCCGAAAAGGCCACGATCAGACCCAGATCGATCCAGTAGAATGTCATGCGATCACCTCGCTGTTGTCCGCAATGTGCAGGCAATGGGCGCCGCATGCAGATAAGATCGTCATATTGCCCGTGAACACGGCCCGGCGCGCAGAACGCGCCGGCTCAGGTGAGTCAGGCGCTTTCCAGAAATCACGCATCTGCCCTGCCGTCCATCGGGATTCTTGAAGCGGGGCCGCAGTTGCCGGCCCCGTTTCCTGTCTCGCCCGCATATGATCGCTTTCTTGGCGAGGCTGCAGGCCGGGTGGCCCGTCAGGGGCAGAACACCGCATTGGTAAAGGCCTGCCAGCCATCACTGTTGGTGACCTCGGCGCGCACATAGAGGTCGTCGGTCTTGCAGCTATATTCGGGTGAATAGCTGTCATCCATGGCGAGAACCTCGCCATCGCGGCCGATGAAGCGTGTGCGGTAGCTGGTCGGGTTGAAGTCGCCTTCCTTCAGGTAAAAGCCATGCCAGCCAATGTCGCTGGAGGCCGGGTCCAGCGTGATGGAGAGCCTGCCTTCGCCCATCTGAAGGTCCGTGAAGGTCACGCCTGTGGAGGCATAGAAATGCCCCTTGTCGAGTGCGGCCCGAATGGCGTCGTCACTCAATTCATTCGCGAACACATACATCCAGACCCGGTCGGCAAGGGCCTGCTTGCGGGGATTGTGATGGTTCGGGGCGCTTTGCTGCGGGAAGTGGTGGCTGTCATCCGTTCCCCAGCCGAAAATCTGGCGGCCGGTGGACAGAACCTCGTCCCAGATCTCGAAGGTCGAGGCGTGCCCGTTTCCGCCAAAGTCGTTCATGCCCGGTTCGCCATTGCGGATTTCGACATGGCGGCTGGCCAGCGGGTCGGTTTCAAGAATGTCCTTGGCGGTGATGCTGTAAAACATGTTGGGGTGCGAGATGACAGGAATGCCGCCCGCGGCGCGTCCGGTTTCGGCCTGCGCCTTCAGCACCGCCGCCGTGCTCCACGATGTGTCGCATGGAACCTCCAGCTGGTCGTCGCTCGGCAGGCCAACGACAATCGTGTCGATCACCCCATAGGGCGGCTCGCCCACGGGTTCGCAGTTGAGTTCGTTGCCGGCCATTACAAGCGTGCGTCCCGGGCGGTCCCAGTAAGGTTTCACGCCTTCGAAAACGGGAGTGGTGTAGTTCAGGTCGGTGAAGGAAACGATGTTGTAGTCCCGGCTGAAATAGTAATTGAGCGGGACATCCGGCGGCGTGGTGGGGATGAGGTCGGGCAGGCCCCAATTTGCGTGAATATGAAACTGCGCCTTGAACCATGAGCCATCCTCGGGGAAGGCTTCAAGAAACTTGTTTGGATCTGTTTTTTCTTGCGCGAGGGATAGCGCGCTCCCGCCAGTCAATAATGCGGCGGAGAGAATCGTAAATCCGAATAGTTTTTTCACGTTGAATTGCCCCGGTATATTCAATTTCTAGTTTTTATATGGCGTTTCATTTTCAGATTGAGCGAAACGCCAAATGAATTGCTAGCATCCGATCCAAAAGATCATCAACGGGGTTGATATAATTGTCCCGGTATAAATGCTTGATGACAGAAGAATTGGTCACCCGGTTGCGCACTGGATTGGAGCCGGGCGAGGGGCGGGCGATCTTGTTTCTGTTGGTGGGGGCGGAGGCGGAGGCTCAGCCGTGCGGCGAAAGCCGGCTCGCCGGGTGCCGTTTGGCTGCCCGGTCATCGACATAGCCGCCATCAATGTATCTGCGGCTGATCGCGCGTGACAGCAGCTCCACCGTCGCGGTCGAAACGACGATAACGGAGATGGCCAGCGCGAGAGCATTCATGATGTCGGTCAGGGTATCCATGGTCTTCGACCTTGCAGGGCAACAATGATGATAAGTGGTTGTCCGGCAAAGTGATGCATCACGAATTCTTCCGCCCATTAAGAAACCGGCAGGGCGCAGGGCCCTGCCGGTTTCAATTGTCTGGCCCTGTGCGCTCGCCGCTATTTCGCGACGGCACGCACAATGGCTATGAGAATACACGCGCCGATGAAACCGGCGATCAGGTTGCCGAGCCAGCCGGCAAACGAAATTCCCACCACGCCCAGAAGCGCGTTTGCGACAGCCGCGCCGACGATGCCCAGAACGATGTTCATGAGAAGGCCGGTGTTGGTGTCCATGAACTGTTTTGCCAGCCACCCGGCAATGCCGCCGATGATGATGGCGGCGATCCAGCCAATGCCCTGCATCAGAATCACTCCTTGAAAAGAAAGGCGGCAAATGATCGACCGGTTTCGCCCTCCGTTTCAAGCGGGCCGGCGAAAGAATGTTTCAAAATAGAGGTGTGAAGCCGGTATTGATCTGCTTCACAGGTCGCGCAGCAGGGCTCCGTAGCCTTCGATCCGGTCTTCGATGCCGGCCAGTCTGAGGCAGTTCCACATCATTGCCTGGTTGCTCACGACCACCGGCTTGCCGATCTTCTGTTCCAGCGCGTCGACGATCTCCAGCGAACGCAAAGCGCTGCAGCTGATCAGCACGGCATCGGCGTCGGCCGTGTCGACCGACGCGCCGAATTCGAGAAGAAATTCCGGCGTCACCCGCACCATCTCGCTGTCATAGTCCAGATTGAGCCCCGCATAGGCGGTGATGTCGAAGCCCGCGTCATGCAGATAGCGGACGACGTTCTCCGTCAGTTCTTCCGCATAGGGCGTGGCAATGGCCAGTTTCCGGACATTCAGCGCCTCAAGCGCCCTGTGGACGCTGCCCATCAGCGAGGTTGCGCGCGCATTGGGGGCGCCCCGGTTCAATTCTTCACGCACCCGCGCTTCGCCGACGGCGACCGTTCCCGATGTGCAGGCGAGGCACACCACATCCAGCGCATCGTCGGGGAGGATGCGCCCGGCCGTCTCCGCGAGGCTGTCGGCGAGCTGCGCGAGTGAGCCGGTGGAGATTTCATGCGGCATGCGGGCGCGCGAGAAATAGGTGCTGACACCGGGCGGGGCCATGCGCACCATGTCTTCCTCGACCAGCTGGTCATTGGGCACGAGCACGAAACCGAGCTTGGCGCGGGCATTGCGCCCGTCATCGAAGCGGACTGGCCCCGGCGCCTCCCGTTTGCGGTCTTTTGGCAGCGGGGTCTTTGGCCGCGGGGTCTGCAGCATTGCGGTCATCTTGGCTGTGCTCGTCTGTGCGTGTGTGCGATGCGCCAATCATCGTCTCTCGCCCGGCGCGATGCAATCGAGCGCTTGCCATTTCCCGAAATTCTTCACGCGGGTCTACTGGCTCTTCCGTCCCGCAACGAAGTCGCCGCGCCAGGCCGCGCGCCGCATTTTGGCGAGCGTGGTGATGTCGAGGCCGTCGGTCTTTATGGATGCGATGGCGATTTCCATCATGGCGAGATGAACCTGCTGGCTGCTCCAGCCGCGCTCCTGTGCCGAAACCAGCACCTGCCTTAACGCCGGCTCAATGGCGTCACGACATGTCTGCGCCTCGCTCACGAAATCTGCAGGCACACAGTTTTCATATGCAAACGACATGCTTTCCCCCCGGGAAGCGTGAAAACGGACTTGTTTTTGTTTGGCATGCTGAATTTTGGCGGTTCCCTACCACAACCACAGCGTTCCGACGAGTCGTCCAATCGGGGTAGTGCCCAACTCACGCGTGCAAGCGTTATGAAAGTGTTAATTCAGGCGGGTAGGGGCGAAGCAATGCCTGACGCGCGCGTGCGCTCATTGCGTTTGCGCGCTATCATGTCGCGTCTGCACTGGCCTCCCGGAGGAAGCGTGGCTACGCACGGGCCGGTCGGCAGCAGTCTATTTCTGAAAGTGAGGATACGGAAATGACATTCATACGAGACTTATTTGGCATCATAGGCGACTTAACCTGGGGGTGGGCGCTTATTCCGATCCTCATCGTTCTTGGCATTTTCATCACCGCGCTGACCGGTTTTGTTCAGTTCCAGTTCTTCAAGCGCATGTTCCGTGTGCTTTCCTCCAAAAACCAGAGCGGGGATCCAAATGCGATCTCCGCGCGCGCAGCGCTCCTCGTTTCCGTTGGCGGTCGCGTCGGCGGCGGCAATATTGCCGGCGTTGCGGTGGCGATCACGCTTGGCGGGCCGGGCGCGGTGTTCTGGATGTGGGCCGTGGCGCTGGTCGGCATGGCCACCAGCCTGGTCGAATGCTCGCTCGCCCAGCTTTACAAGCGGCGCGAGCCCGACGGCACGTTTCGCGGCGGACCGGCCCGCTCGATCATCCATGGTCTCGGTCATGAGCACAAATGGCTCGCCGTTCTTTATGCGGTCTGTCTAATCGCGGCCTTCGCCATCGGCTTCAACGCGTTTCAGGGCAACACGGTCGCCGGCGCAGCGCAGGAGAGCCTTGGCATCGACCGGATGTGGTCCGGCATTCTGCTCACCGTCATTGCGGGTTTCATCGTCTTCGGCGGCATCCGCCGCATCGCGCTTGCTGCCGATGTTGTGGTGCCGGTCATGGCGCTGGCCTATCTGCTGATGGCCATCTTCATCATCGTCATCAACATCACCGAGTTACCGGGTGTCCTCTACTCCATCGTCATGAACGCCTTTGGCTTCGAGCAGGCGGTTGGCGGCGGCATGGGCGCGGCGCTGGCGCAGGGGTTACGACGCGGCCTGTTCTCCAATGAAGCGGGGCTCGGTTCTGCCCCCAATGTGGCGGCGACAGCCGATGTGCGTCACCCCATCAGCCAGGGCATCACCCAGTCCTTCTCCGTGTTCATCGACACGATCGTGATCTGCAGCTGCACGGCCTTCGTGATCCTTCTGGGCGATGTCTATACGCCGGGTGCGGAAGGCATTGATGGCGTGGTGCTGACCCAGCAGTCTCTGGTCTCGCATCTGGGTGAATGGACCCAGTATTTCCTGACCTTCATTCTGCTGCTCTTCGCGTTCAGCTCGATCATCTACAATTACTATCTGGGTGAAAACGCCCTGACCATCATTACCGAAAGCAATGTCGCGGTGAACATATTGCGCCTGACCGTCATGGGCATGGTGTTTCTCGGGGCGGTGGCGCCCGGCGCGACGGCCGTGTTCTTCTTCTCGGATCCGCTGATGGGCGTTCTGGCGCTGGTCAATCTGATCGCCATCATGATGCTCTTACCCATCTGCCTGCGCATACTGAAGGACTTCCGCGAGCAGCTGAAGGCAGGGGTGGACCGCCCGGTTCTCAACCCCGACAATTTCCCGGATCTCGATATCGACCGCACGGCATGGACCGGCAAGGTGCGCACATTCCGCGAGGCGGCGTAGCGCGCGGTCGTTTCAGGCGCCGGCATATGGAAAAGGGCAGGGGAAACCTGCCCTTTCTCAGTTCTGGAAGAGCCCCGGAATTCTGGAGGAGCCTCTGACCGGGGGAGGGCTCGCTAAAAGCCCAGAAGAACAGCCGCGGCAATGGACATGGCCACCGCCAGCGCAGTCAGCGCCACGAACACACGTGCCTTGTCGAGAAACATCGCATAGCCGGCGCACCACGCTGAAGTGGCCGCGCCGAGTGCGAAGAAAAACGCATCCCGCTCGCCAAATGACAGCGATGCAGCCATCAGGCCGCCAATCACGATTGCGCCGAAAATCACGATGGTGGCAGCGGCATAAGCGTCGTAGCGGTCGTTCATTCTTCATCCCTTCACTGGTGCGTTTGCTGCGTCGCAGGCGCCCCCCGCGTGTCTATCCCTAACAGTTCATCTGGCCGAAAGGAACGCCCGCCAGTCCGCCGCGTTCCGGCTTTCTGGGCATGGTTCAGGATAATTCGATGCTGAATTAATTTTCACTCACTGTTGCGATTCGTAATATCGCACGTTATGTCTTTAGCCATGTATGGTATTTTCACATCATGCGCGAGGAAGACTTAAGTCTCTCAGCGCTCCGCCTGAGTGCAGGGATATGTGAAATATTGAGCAGGTGTTCTACCTGTATTTCATTTTCCATAAAATAATCAATCAAGAGGAACCATGAAACCCAAGCTAAGGGTCGAGAATGTTTACAAGATATTTGGAGATCATCCAGAACAGGCGCTCGAAGGTCTGAAAGAGGGCAAGTCGAAAATCGAGATTTTCGAAGCAACGGGACAAACCGTTGGTGTCCAGGATGTCAGTTTCGATGTTGGTGAGGGCGAAATTTTTGTGGTTATGGGCCTGTCCGGCTCGGGCAAGTCTACGCTTGTCCGCACGCTCAACGGTCTGATTGCCCCCACATACGGCAAGATCCTCATTGACGATGACGACGTCGCCAGCTGCTCGGCAGAGCGGTTGCGCAAGGTGCGCCGCGAAAAGATCACCATGGTCTTCCAGCATTTCGCGCTTTTCCCGCACAAGACCGTTGCCGACAATGTCGCCTACGGCCTCAAGATCAAGGGCGAGGGCGCTGCCGAACGGCGCAAGAAGGCGCTGGCGGCGCTGGAGCAGGTCGGGCTTGCCGCCTATGCGGACAGCTTCCCCAGCGAACTGTCGGGCGGCATGCAGCAGCGCGTCGGCCTGGCGCGCGGTCTCGCCACCGATCCGCAGATCCTGCTCATGGACGAGCCTTTCGGCGCGCTTGATCCGCTCATTCGCCGCGAGATGCAGGAAGAGCTCCTGCACCTGCAGAAGAAGCTCAAGAAGACCATCATCTTCATCACCCACGATCTCAACGAGGCGCTGCTCCTCGGTGACAAGATCGCCATCATGAAGGATGGCGAGTTCGTCCAGGTGGGCACCGCGCAGGAAATCGTCGACAACCCGGCTGACGAGTACGTCGCCGCCTTTGTCGCCGATATTGATCGCGGCCGCGTGTTCGACGCCGCCCATGTGGCAGAACGCCCGATCACGGTCGAGCTTGGTGAAAAGGGCGCGGCGGAAAAGGCGCTTGAGCTCATGGAAGAGCACAATCGCAATGCGCTCTACGTGGTCGACAAGGACCGCATCGCCGGCCTCGTCACCTATCAGGAGCTGGCGGTTGCCGCACGCGAGGAGGGCCGGACCGATCTTTCCGAAGTGATGGTCACCGAGGTTCCGACCGTCGAGCGCGAAACCCCGCTCAACGAACTTTATGGCGCAGCGAGCGCCGGCTACCCGATCGCCGTTGCCGACAAGCGCGGCCGGCTTGCCGGCGTCATCGAGGCGCAGGCGGTGTTCTCGCAGCTTTCGGGCGACGAGAACGACGACACGGCGGTTCCGGCGGAAGACGCCGAAGCCCGGCAGTCCGCCAGCGAAGGAGACCGCCCATGATTAGCCCCGCTGACCTCGTTCAGATCCCGCTCGACGACTGGGTGAACAGCTTCGTGCGCGATTTCCTCGTGCCGAATTTCCGCCCCTTCTTCAGAAGTCTGCAGGTGCCGGTCACCGTTGTTCTGGGCTGGCTTGACGCCTTCTTCCACTGGCTGCCCATGCTGGTCTTCACGGCCATCCTGACCGTGATCGCCGACCGCACGGCCGGTCGTGGCGTGGCAATCTTCACGCTCATTGCGCTGGTCTTCATCGACATGATCGGCCTGTGGGCGGAAACGATGACCACGCTGTCCATGATCATCACCTCGGTGTTCTTCTGCGCCGTGATCGGCATTCCCATCGGCATCTGGGCGGCGCGCAGCGACCGTGTCCTGCTTGTCGTGCGTCCGATCCTCGACATCATGCAGACGATCCCGTCCTTCGTGTATCTGGTGCCGATCGTGATGCTGTTCGGTGTGGGCATGGTGCCGGGCATCATCGCCACCATCATCTTTGCGCTGCCGCCCATCATCCGTCTCACCAATCTCGGCATCCGCAATGTGCGCGCCGACCTGATCGAGGCGGCCGAGGCGTTCGGCTCCACCCGTTCGCAGATGCTGTGGGAGGTCCAGTTCCCGCTGGCGCTTCGCACCATCATGGCGGGCCTCAACCAGACCCTGATGCTGGCGCTCTCCATGGTCGTCATCGCCGCGCTCATCGGCGCGGGCGGTCTCGGTCTCACGGTCTACACCGGCCTTGGACGCCTCAATGTGGGCGCGGCAACGGCCGGCGGCATCGGCATCGTGCTTCTCGCGATCATTCTCGATCGCATCACTCAGTCGCTCGGCGAAAAGAAAGCCGTGCAGACGCCTTCGCTCTGGCAGACGCTGCGCTCGATGTTCGGGCTCGGCAAGCCGGTCAAGGAAGAGCAAGCGGGCAAAGCCGCCTGAGGCGAGACCCGCTCTGCGGAACGCAATTGCGCGTTCCGCTCTTGCGGCAGCTGCTCCATTCGCTGCCACCACTGAAAATCACATAAAGGAGACTGCTTGTTATGACTGGTCTTAAGAAAAGCATCCCCGCAATTGCAGCCCTGGCGCTGCTCGGCTCCGTCGCCATGCCGGCGATGGCCGCAGAAGCCCCGGGCGAGGGCAAGACGATCAAGATGGCCCAGGCCACCTGGGACACCGGCTGGTTCCACTCCGAAATCTACAAGCAGCTGTTCGAGGAACTCGGCTACACCGTTGACGGCCCGACCACGCTCGACAACCCGCCCTTCTACCAGGCCGTCGGCTATGGCGACGTCGATCTCTGGGTGAATGGCTGGTTCCCGATCCACGATACCTATCGCCCGGCCTTTGAAGAGTCCGCCGAGATCATCGGCGCCGTTGCCGCTGGCGGCGCGCTTCAGGGCTATCTGGTGGACAAGGCGTCCGCCGAGAAGTTCGACATCAAGACGCTTGACGATTTCAAGCGCGACGAGGTCAAGGAAGCGTTCGACCGTGATGGCGATGGCAAGGCCGATCTGGTCGCCTGCCCGCCTGGCTGGGGCTGTGAGGTTGCCATTGAAGGTCACCTGACCGAGTACGGCCTCAAGGATCACATCAACGAGATCAAGGCGAGCTATTCGGCTTCCATGGCCGATGCGGTTGCTGCTCACGACAGCGGCGAGCCGATCCTGTTCTACACCTGGACGCCGAACTGGACCGTCAACGAGCTGAAGCTCGGTGAAGACGTTGTCTGGATTCAGGTTCCCGAGGAAGCCAACGAAGAGAACGCCGCTGCCGGCATCGCGTCCTGTGTCGCCGATCCCTGCGTGATGGGCTTTGAGGCGAACGACATCGTGCCGGTCGCAAACTCCAAGTTCCTTGAGGAAAACCCGGCTGTTGCCGCAGTTCTCAAGACGGCTTCGATCCCGCTTGAAGACATCTTCGCCCAGAACTCTGCGATGAATGACGGTGCGGACAGCCCCGAAGACATCAAGAAGCAGGCTTCGGACTGGATCGAGAAGAACCGCGAAATGGTTGATGGCTGGCTCGAAGAAGCCCGCAAGGCTGTCGACTAAGAAATTGGCTCAGTCAGGCGCTCTTGCCTGACACGGCACAATTCGAGACCACGCGCTGGAAACGGCGCGTGGTTTTTTTGTGGGTCCGGATGAAGGCGCGGCGATCTAGTAAAGCCGCGGCGGGGCCGTGTAGATCGGAACATCCAGATCCGGCTGCACCGGCTGGATACGGTATTTGAGGTCCTGCTGCTGGCGCAGCCAATCTCGGTGCTGGTCGTCCATCAGGTCGCGGGTCCGTTCGGCCTCGCTTTCGGCGCGCCCCTGTCGGGCGCGTTCCGCTTCGGTCAGCGTCTTCGCGTCTTCTGCCGCATGAACCGGCATTGCAGCCGCCATGGCCACCGCTGCAAATGCGAAGGCCGTGCCGGCAATGCGTAACCCGTCTTTCAGAACTGTGCTCATGGCCCTTATGTAGTGTGCCAGGCTGCGTTTCGACAGGGAGGCTCAGTTGAGCGAGAGAATGGCCCCGTTCAGAAGGGCCGCGAAGAACACCCATGCCGCATAGGGCAGGAACATCAGCGCCGATGCACGGTCCGAGCGCCAGCTTGCTGCAATGAAGGCGGTGATCGTTGCCGCCAGAAGCAGGATGATCAGCAGGGCGAGCCCCACCTGATGCAGCACGAAGAAGGCCGGCGACCAGGCGAAGTTCAAGACGAGCTGAAGCCACCAGAGCCGCATCGCCATGCCATGCCGTGCGCGCTGCCATGTCCGTGCGCCCGCCACCGCGATCAGCACATAGAGAATGGTCCAGACCGGCGCGAACACCCAGTTTGGCGGGTTGAAGGCCGGCTTTGCCAGCGCCGCATACCAGGGGCCGGGCGCGGTGATGTATCCGATGGCGAGACCCGCGCCGACAACGAGAAGCAGAAAGACCGGCAGGACGCGAATGATGGGCATGGTTTGATCCGTATTGATGTTCTTGAGGGGAGGTGGCTGCGTGCTTCCGTGCAGATCACATGTCCGTTTCGCTGCGGATTTCAAGGCGAGGTGATGCAAAAGAAGAGTGTTTTGCCCCGTCCCCAGTGGGAACCCCAAGGGGAACCCCAGGGGGAACAATGCCAATTCACCGGCATTATTGTTCTGGCAGACGTGTGACCGCTACTCAGGCAGGGGCGGGGCCCGGGCGGAATTTCTCTGGCGGAAAGCGCCCTGTCGCGGTTGCCGTGCGGCGCGCGCCTCTGTATTGCCGGATGAGGGCCGTGCCCGTTCACAAAGCCGCAATTCCCAGCCAGGGAGGACCATTTGAGCGAGCCTGAAGGACTGGACGAGAAAACCGGGGCGGAAGCCGCCGACGGTCTGGGCATTTATGACGAGGATGGCGTCGTCTCCGCGCCGTTCCTGGCCCATATCGGCGCAGCCATAGCCGACCGGGACACGATCACCCTCAGACAAGAGGTGAGTTCGCTCCACCAGTCCGAAATCGGCGATCTGCTCGAAGCCCTCCTGCCGGATCAGCGCCTCGCGCTGGTCGTGCTGATGGGCGACGATTTCGACTATACGGCGCTGACCGAGGTCGATGAGGCGATCCGTCTCGAAATTCTCGAAAACCTGCCCAATGCGCAGGTCGCGCGCGCCGTCGAACAGCTCGATTCGGATGACGCCGTCTACATTCTGGAAGATCTGGAACAGTCCGATCAGGACGAGATTCTCGCCCAGCTTCCGTTCACCGAGCGGGTGCGGCTGCGCCGGTCGCTTGGCTACCCGGACGAAACCGCCGGCCGGCGCATGCAGACGGAATTCGTCGCCGTGCCGCCGTTTTGGACCGTCGGCCAGACCATCGACTACATGCGCGAGGAGCAGAACCTTCCGGAGAGCTTTTCGCAGATATTCGTCATCGATCCGACCTTCCGCCTCGTGGGCGCGGTCGATCTCGACCGCATCCTGCGCACCGGGCGGGGCACCAAGATCGAAGACATCATGCGGGAGACGCGCCACGCCATTCCGGCCACGATGGATCAGGAAGAGGCGGCGCAGATCTTTGAAAAATACGATCTTCTGTCCGCCGCCGTCGTGGACGACAATGAGCGCCTCGTGGGTGTCCTGACCATTGATGACGTGGTCGACGTCATCCAGCAGGAGGCCGAGGAGGATCTTCTGCGCCTTGGCGGCGTGGGTGATGAAGAACTCTCCGACCGCGTGTGGACGGCCGCGCGCTCGCGCGTGCCATGGCTGATGGTGAACCTCATCACCGCTTTCCTTGCAGCGTCGGTGATCGGCCTGTTCGACGACACGATCGAAAAAGTGGTGGCGCTCGCCATCCTGATGCCCATCGTCGCCGGTATGGGCGGCAATGCCGGCTCGCAGACCATGACGGTCACCGTGCGCGCGCTCGCCACCCGCGACATCGATATCTACAATGCCGGTCGCATCATCCGTCGTGAGATGGGCGTCGGCGTGTTCAACGGCATCGTTTTCGCGATTTTGATCGGCGCTGTCGCCGCCGCGTGGTTCCAGGATTACAATCTGGGCGGCATCATCGCCGCCGCCATGATCATCAACATGTTCGTGGCGGCGCTTGGCGGCATTCTCATCCCGCTTCTGCTCGACCGGGTAGGGGCCGATCCGGCCGTCGCCTCGGCCGTCTTCGTGACGGCCGTGACGGATGTGGTGGGTTTCTTCGCCTTCCTCGGTCTGGCGACCTGGTGGTTTGGGGTCTAGTAGAGCAATTCCAGGAAAAGCGGGAACCGCATTTCCGCCCGGAATTGCTCAGGCCGGAACGGCTGCCATGGCCGAGCGGCGCGCGCGATAGAGAATGAAGAACGCGATGGCCACATTGCCCAGGTTCCATGCGATCCCGTTGAGGAACGCCGCCTGGTAGGAGCCGGTCAGATCGTAGATCCAGCCCGACATCCAGCCGCCCAGCGCCATGCCGATAATGGTCGCCATGATCACCACGCCCATGCGCTGGCCCGCTTCGCGCGCCGGCAGATATTCGCGCACGATGATCGCGTAGCTCGGAATGATGCCGCCCTGCGACAGGCCGAAGATGAACGACACCATGTAGAGCGAAGCGAGCCCGTTGAACGGAATGTAGAGAAGCAGCGAAAGGCCCTGTAGCACGGAGCCGAGCAGCAGTGTCGGCACGCCGCCGATTTTGTCTGCGAGCACGCCGGAGATCAGGCGGCTTGCAATGCCCGCGCCCAGCATCAGCGACAGCATTTCCGCGCCGCGCGCAATGTCGTAGCCCAGATCGATGCAGTAGGCGACGATGTGCACCTGTGGCATCGACATGGCGACACAGCAGCCGAGACCGGCCAGAACGAGCAGGCTCTGAAGCGCGCGCGGCGACAGGTCGATGGGGCGTCGTCCGCCCGGTCGCCGCGCCTGTGCGCCCGGCATTTCATCCGCCTCCTGCACGACAGGCTTTGCGCGCATCAGGAGCGCCAGCGGCACGATGCTGACAATGCAGAAAATGCCAATGCCCAGAAAGGTCACGCGCCAGCTCGTGTGTTCCAGCGCAAGCTTGATGACGGTCGGCCACAGGACACCGGACAGGTAATTGCCGCAGGCCACCGCCGCCACCGCGATGCCGCGGCGCTTTTCGAACCAGTGCGAAATGTCCGCCAGAAGCGGCCCGAAACAGGCCGCGCCGCCCAGTCCGATCAGAACCTGAAGGATGACAAATTGCCAGAGCGCGGTCGTGAAACCGGAGAGGATGAAGCCTGCGCCCAGCGCCGCACCGGCAATCGCCACCGGCATCGCCACGCCGGTCCGGTCGGCAAAGCGCCCAAGAAGCACATTGCCCAGCGCAAATCCGACCATCGCGCTTGTATAGGGCAGGGATGCCGCCGCGCGGTCGACGCCAAACTCTGCTTGAATGGGCGGCAGAACCACGACAAAGGCCCAGAGCCCCACAGTGCCGAAGGTGCCGATCAGGATCGCGATCGTCATCCGGAACCAGGCATAGGGTCCGTCAATCGCGTTGTCGCCGGCGCTGTAGAGGCTGCGCAAATGCACGTCTTGTCATCCTTGCTCGTGAGAGGCGTCCATATGCGCCTGCCGAAACAGGTTCGATCCTGAACAGCTATTCTCATAGCGCGTGGCGATGCGCCACCGTAGGGCCAGTCGCCCTGTCATGCCTGTCCATGCCCGCGCGCCCCGCCATGGCATACGGGCCGTATACCCCGCCAGCACAAAGCCTGGAGCGGGACAGCACAAGTGTCTCTCCTGTCTAAAGGATAATGGTGCACAGCGGAAAATTGACTTTTACGTAAGGGCCGTGGCAGTTTACGTGCCCGCTGCGCGCTTTAAGGGAATCGACTGAAGTGGATGGCGGGTCTTGATGGTTTGCTGGTCCGGCGTGATCGGCTTTCTGTCGAACACGATAAATCGCGGCATATTCCTGGGGGCGCCGGTTGATGAACGACCGGGCAGGGGGCCGGAAGCAAAGGGCGAAAAGCCATGCGCGACTATTATTCCATCACCGAGCTGACGCGTGAGTTCGGCATATCCACCAGAACGCTTCGCTTCTATGAGGATGAAGGGCTGATCAAGCCCGTGCGTCGTGGGCGCACCCGTCTTTACCGCCCGTCCGACCGGCATCTGGTGCGCCAGATCCTGCGCGGGCGCAGCATCGGTTTTTCCATCGCCGAAATCCGCGAGATCATCGATGTCTACAAGGCGCCGCCCGGCGAGATTGGCCAGCTCAAGCTCATGCTGGCGCGCATTTCGGAAAAGCAGCAGGATCTGCGCCAGAAGCGCCGTGATCTTGAAGACACGCTCGATGAGTTAAGCCGCGCGGAAGAGTCCTGCGTGGAGCGCCTTGCCGAGCTCGGCGTCAACACCTGACGCCCAAGCCGCCTCAGAACCAGCGGCGCACCCGCTTCTGATAATCCCGGTATTTCTTGCCGAACCGCAGGCCGAGATGCTTTTCCTCGGGCTCGATGGCCAGTTTCTGCGTCAGGAAGCAGGCGACGATGAGGCTCGCGAAAAACCACGCATTTCCCGCCACAAGCCCGATGCCCGCCGTCAGCATGGAATTGCCGAGATAGATCGGGTTGCGGCTGAATGAGAAGGGGCCGCTCGTCACCAGCGTGTCTGCGCCGCGCGTCGGCAGGATCGCCGTGCCCGCCCTGTGCAGCGTGCGCATGGCCTGCAGGTCGATGAACACGAAGCCTGCGATCAGCAGCCAGCCGATGGCGAACAGAAGATCGGAAAGCGGCGGCCCGATCCACGGCAGGGGATAGAAAATGCCAAGCACCGCCGCGATCACGATGGCCGAGAGATAAATCACCGGTGGCCAGGGAAAGCACGCCGGTCGCTGTTCATGGTCGTTCATTCGAAGTGTCCCGCTCCGTAAAATCGCTCCCCGTTTCAGCGGTCATAGTGCATTCGGCAGCGATTTCACTCAAGCGGCTTTGCGTTTCCATTCCCGGCGTTGATGTCATCAGCGCATCCAGCCGGCCTTCCACCTTCAGCGTATCGGTAAAGCAAGCGCAATATGCGGTGCAGAAAGCCTCGTCGCGGCTCTCAAGGCACTGGCTCGCACAGGCCTTGGTGAAGCGGATCTCGGCGGGCTCCACTGCCGACGGCCAGATCTGCGCCAGCACCCACACGCAGCCGATCAGCACCGGCTGATGCAGCAGATAGAAGGCGAGGCTGTGCCGGCCCGCAAAGGTGAATGGCGCATGCCAGCGCGCCGGCTTCATCAGCGAGAGCCAGTTGAGGAAGCCGCTGTCGCGGGCGATGCGCGCCGCCGCGATCCCGGCGAGCGTGGCCGCAAACCACGGAAACAGCGGCACATAATCGTTGGAAGGGGGGCGGAACGTCGAAAGGCCAACCCACCAAAGCGCCGGCGTGTCGAAAAAAGCCGAGCGCAGGAAATGGGGTGCCGCCGCTACAAGTGCTGCCAGAGCAAGAAGGCTCCATGCCGGAAAGCGCAGAAACGCCAGGCCGAGCAGGCTCGCAAGCGCGATGTGATGGAGAATGCCGAAGAAGATGAAGCCCGAGGGAAAGGCGAACCATGTGGCAAGCGAAATGGCAGCCGCCGCACTGATAATCATCAACAGCCGCTTTGCGAAACTCCTCCAGCGAATCCCCTTCTCATGGGCGAGAAAAAGACCTACGCCGACCAGAAAGATGAACGATGTGGCGATGCTGCGGGCAAAGAGCTTCCAGCCGCCGGTTACGGTCGTTCCCGGCTCCATATAGCCGAAGAATTCGAGGTCCCACCCGAAATGGTAGACAGCCATGGCGAAGAGGGCGATACCGCGCGCAATGTCGATGGCTTCGATGCGCGTCTTCCCTGCCGCCCGATGCCGCATATATGCTCCGCCCCTGAAAAATGACTGTTATGTGTTGTGCTTATATTAGTCGGCGCTAAAAGTGGCCGAAAGACGGAGAGGGTTTCTATGCACATGGTTGAAGCAAACGGCGCGTCCATTCCTGCTCTGGGAATGGGAACCTGGACCTTGAAGGGGCAGACCTGCGCTGATCTCGTCACCCACGCGCTGAAGTCCGGATACCGGCACATCGACACCGCAGCGGCTTATGAGAACGAGGAAGCCGTGGGCGCCGGCCTGCGCGCATCGGGGCTCGCGCGCGAAGAAATTTTCGTCACCACCAAGGTCTGGTGGACCAATATCGGCGCTGGCGACCTCGAACGGTCTGCAGAAGAGAGCTGTGCGCGGCTCGGTCTCGGCCATGTCGACCTCTTGCTCATTCACTGGCCGAACCCCGATGTCGCTCTGTCCGAAAGCATTGCGGCGCTCAACCGTGTGCGTGAGAGCGGGCTTGCCCGCCATATCGGCGTTTCCAATTTCCCGACCGCGCTTCTTGCCGAGGCCGTGCGCCTGTCGGATGCGCCGCTGGTGGCCAATCAGGTGGAGTATCACCCCTATCTCGATCAGGAGAAGGTGTATCAGGCATGCCGCGACGCTGGCATGGCCATGGTCTCCTATTGTCCGCTGTCGCGTGGTGGCGATCTTTTCGCACAGCCTGCAATTGCCGATGCAGCCGCGCGTCATGGCAAGACCCCGGCGCAGATCGTGCTTCGCTGGCATGTCCAGCAGGAAGGCGTCGTTGCCATTCCCCGCACCACCAATCCGGATCGCCTGATCGAGAATGCAGGCATTTTCGACTTCGCGTTGAGCGGTGAAGAAATGGTTGCCGTTTCCGCACTGCGTAAACGCGGCTATCGCATATGCGATTATGACTTCTCACCGGTCTGGGATATGGCCTGAATACGGCCTTGCGCAACGGGTTAACCCTGCGTTAGCTGGTCTTGAATAGTTTACTTGCGGTTGTCGTCGGTCACGCGTCCGCGCGGCGAGAGACAACATGCCTTTGGGGGAAGGTGGACGGCGTATGTTGCAGGTGTCAGACGTCCCGGGAAAGGGGCCCACCGATATTGCCAGCACGATCGCAAGTTCCATGCGTCGCATGGGGGTTAGCGGTCTGCCGCGCAACTACGAGATTTTCTATGAGGTGTTCACCGGCTCCAACCGCGATCTCGTGCGCGAGTTCGAGGCGCTGAACGGCCGTCCCACGCAGGAAGCGCTGGACAAGCTTTCCCTGAAATATTTCACCCAGAACAAGCGACAGGCAGTTGTCGAGAGCGCACAGGAGCAGATCGCAGCCCGTGCGCAGGACATTCTCTCGCTTCTGGGGCGCGAGCGCAGTTCGCTGGAAAAATTCGGCGTCATTCTCGATCAGACCTCCAATGGCCTGAGCGGGCGCGATCTCTCGCACGACATTCTGCGCAAGATCGTCGGCATCATGGCGGCCGCCACCGAGACCACGATCCAGCAGGGGCGGCAGATCAGCCAGGCGATGGAGGAGAAGTCCAACGAGCTGGAAGAGATGCGCACCAAGCTCGCCCAGTACAAGAAGCTCGCCGACACCGATCCGCTGACCAGGATCTGGAACCGGCGTGCCTTCGACAAGCGCATGGCGGATGTCTATGACGACCAGCGCTCGGTCATGTTCCACGCGCTGATCCTTGCAGACATTGATGGCTTCAAGGCGTTCAACGATCACTATGGTCATCCGGTGGGCGACCGGATTCTTCAGGGCGTTGCACAGATCCTCAAGACACAGTCGACCACAGACTGCTTCGTTGCGCGCACCGGCGGCGAGGAATTCGCCATTATTGTCGAGGGGTTATCGGAAGAAGCGACCATGAAGGTTGCAGAAGCCATACGTCTCGCCGTGGAAAAGGCGGAGTTCGTCATCGGGGCCGGCGTTCGCAATTACGGCCCCATCCACATCTCGCTCGGCGTGTGCATGGCGGCAGACGCCGGCGATGCCGAAGAGCTCTACGCAAAGGCCGATCAGGCGCTTTACGCGTCGAAAGTCGACGGTCGAAACCGGGCAACGCTCTTCTCGCGGATCCCCAAGGGGAAGTTCACGAAGAACTGGCTTCTTTACAGGCAGGACTGAGGGTTAAGTCCAGGCATTGCGCCGCACGCATTTTGTTAAATTTTGCCTACACTTTGACGGGTAAGACGTCGAATTCCAACCGATCTGTGCTAAACGGAGAGGCAAGGGGCGATTTGCGCGCGATTCATGTCGCTGCTTTCCATTCAAGTGAGGATACTGACCATGTTGAAGAAATCCATCGCTGTTGCGCTCGTGGCGGGCTTTGCCGCCGGCTGCGTGACCAGCACAGACCCGTATACCGGTCAGCAGAAGATCTCCAACACGGCCGGCGGCGCAGGGCTCGGCGCGCTGGCGGGTGCGGGCATTGGACTTCTGGCTGGTGGCGATGACCGCCGCAATGCGCTGATCGGCGCCGGCATCGGTGCGCTCGCCGGCGGCGCCATTGGCTCCTATATGGACCAGCAGGAAGCGCAGCTTCGCGGCCAGCTTCAGGGCACGGGCGTGAGCGTCACCCGTCAGGGCGACTACATCATCCTCAACATGCCGTCGAACATCACCTTCGCAACCGATTCGTCGACCATCCAGCCGGCGTTCTACTCCACGCTGAATTCGGTGGCGCTGGTGCTCAACAAGTACAACCGCACCCTCGTCGACGTGTTCGGCTTCACCGATTCCACCGGCAGCCCGAGCTACAACATGGACCTGTCGCAGCGTCGCGCCAGCTCAGTTGCCAGCTACCTGATCTCGCAGGGCGCGGCCAGCCAGCGCTTCGCGGTCATCGGTCGTGGCGAGAGCCAGCCGATTGCGTCCAACGCAACGCCGGAAGGCCGCGCACAGAACCGTCGCGTGGAAATCCGTCTGTCGCCGCTCACCGGCGCCTGATCGAGCACACAGCGGTCATACGCAAAAAGAAAAGCCGCCGGCGCATCGCCGGCGGCTTTTTTCGTGTCCGTTATAAGGTCGCGCGGTCAGCCGGCGGCGATGGCGGCAGCGATCCGCGCGGCAAGGCGGGCATTGTTCTTCACCAGCGCAATGTTGGTGGTGAGGCTTGCGCCATCGGTCAGCTCCAGAATGCGGGCCAGCAGGAACGGCGTCACATCCTTGCCCGAAATGCCCTTTTCGGTCGCCTCCTTCTGGGCGGTGGCGATGTATCCGGCCATCACGTCGGCAGCGATTTCCTCATCCGCCGGAACCGGGTTGGCAATCAGCATTCCGCCGTCGATGCCAAGCGCCCTGCGCGTTGCCTGGAAACGGGCAATCGCCTCGGCCGTGTCGAGCCGCAGCGGCGCGGTGTAGGGCGACTGGCGCGACCAGAAAGCCGGCATCGTGTCGGTGCCATAGGCCACGACCGGCACGCCGCGCGTCTCCAGAACCTCGAGCGTCTTTTCCGTGTCGAGAATGGCCTTGGGGCCAGCCGAAACGACGATCACCGGCGTCTGGGCCAACTCGTCCAGATCGGCGGAAATGTCGAAGCTCGTCTCCGCGCCCTTGTGAACGCCGCCAATGCCGCCGGTGGCGAAAACCGGGATGCCGGCCATCTGCGCGGCAATCATGGTCGCGGCCACCGTGGTGCCGCCGCTCTTGCCTTCGGCAATGGCGAAGGCGAGGTCGGCGCGCGACAGCTTCATCGGATCCTTGGCCTGCGCCAGCGCCTCGCGCTCATGGTCGGAAAGGCCGACCTTCAGCCGCCCGTCGATCACGGCGATGGTGGCGGGAACAGCACCTTCTTCACGGATCAGAGCCTCCACGTCGCTCGCCATCTCATTGTTGCGCGGCCACGGCATGCCATGGGTGATGATGGTGCTTTCCAGAGCCACCACCGGCTTGCCGGCGGCAAGGGCTTCGGCGACGGGCGCGTGGATGTCGATAATGTTCTTGGACTGCACGGGGGAGGCTCCTTTATGAAACTGGTTGCGGCGCGGGCACCCGCTCAAGCGCCGCATGGAAGGCGGTATCGTCGAATTCCGGCGCTGCCGAGGCGCTGGCGATCACAAGTCCGGACGCCGCGACGCCCTCGCGCACGGCCTGCGGCAAGGGCGTTCCGCGCATCAGCGCCGTCAGCGTCGCGCCGGTCAGCGCATCGCCGGCACCGGTCACGTCCACGATCTCATCGATCCGCGGCGGCGTTATCTGCCACAGCCCTTCGGGGGTGAAAATCATGACCGATCCGCCACCCCCGGTGATCACGCCGGCGCTTAGGCCAAGCGCGCGCAGCGCCTCGATGGCGCGGGGAAGGGCGGCCTCGTCATCAAGGCCTGCAAGGCTGCGCGCCTCGCGCACATTCATGAAGAGAACGGCGATCTGCGGAAAACTGGCGGTCAGCCGCCCCGCCTTTGCGGGCGAGACCGCGATGGCGTAGAGCGGCGCGCCGGCCCGGATCTCCGCAAGTCTGGCCACCGCATCTTCAGGCATGTTGGCGTCGCACAGGATCGCATCGGCCTGTTCGGCGGCATGCCGCGCCTTCGAGCGGCGCATCTGTTTGGGAAAGGCCGTATCGTAAAGCGCCATGTCCGCGAACCCGGTGATCAGCTCGCCATCATGGTCGAGGATCGCCGTATAGCTGGGCGTCGCGCGGTCGAGAAACGTGGCGGAGAGGTCCTCAAAGCCCGCATCCTCGATGGCGCGCGCCACGGCGCTGCCGGCTGCATCGCCGCCACGAAGAGACATGAGCGACACCGCAGCGCCGCGTCGGCTCGCGATGCGCGCCGCATTGAAGATGCCGCCGCCCACTTCTTCGCTCATCCGTCCGGGGTTGGATGTGGCGGGAATGTGCGGCGCATTAAGGCGTCCGCGCCGGTCCGGATGCGCGCCGCCAATGGCCAGCAGGCGAGGGGTTTTATCCGCGTTCATGGCGCTCTCCCGCGAATCGAAATGCGCCCCCGCAATCCCCTTCGCCGCCACGGCCTTCCTGAGCGGCAGAGAGGCTGTCCGGCATGTTGTTGCGCGTACAAAAATAGAACAAATCTGGTTTGTCTATGTTTTTCAATATTTTGGTGCCTATTGCAAAAGTAGAACAAAAGAGGTACAGATAATCATCGCGGATTTGGCGGAACCGCCTCCATTGACCTCGAAGGGGTGTTGTATCATGGCTCAGAATTCATTGCGGCTTGTAGAGGATAATTCGGTGGACAAAACCAAGGCTCTGGACGCGGCGCTATCGCAGATTGAACGGTCCTTCGGCAAGGGCTCGATCATGCGGCTCGGCGCCAACGATCAGGTGGTCGAGATCGAGACCATCTCCACCGGGTCTCTGGGCCTCGATATTGCTCTGGGCGTGGGCGGTCTGCCGCGCGGCCGTATTATCGAGATTTATGGCCCGGAAAGCTCCGGTAAGACGACACTCGCGCTGCACACGGTGGCCGAGGCGCAGAAGAAGGGCGGCATTTGCGGCTTCATCGACGCCGAGCATGCGCTCGATCCGGTCTATGCCCGCAAACTGGGCGTCGATCTGGAAAACCTTCTCATTTCGCAGCCCGACACGGGCGAGCAGGCGCTTGAGATCTGTGACACGCTGGTGCGCTCCGGCGCGCTCGACGTGATCGTGGTCGACTCGGTCGCCGCGCTGACGCCGCGGGCCGAAATCGAAGGCGAGATGGGCGATTCCCTGCCAGGCATGCAGGCCCGCCTGATGAGCCAGGCGCTGCGCAAGCTCACCGCTTCCATTTCGCGCTCCAAGACCATGGTCATCTTCATCAACCAGATCCGCATGAAGATCGGTGTGATGTTCGGCTCGCCCGAGACGACGACGGGCGGTAACGCGCTGAAATTCTACTCCTCGGTCCGTCTCGACATTCGCCGCATCGGCTCCGTCAAGGACCGTGACGAAGTGGTCGGCAACCAGACCCGCATCAAGGTGGTGAAGAACAAGATGGCTCCGCCCTTCAAGCAGGTCGAGTTCGACATCATGTATGGCGAGGGCGTGTCCAAGACCGGCGAGCTGGTCGACCTTGGCGTGAAGGCCGGGATCGTCGAGAAGTCGGGCGCATGGTTCTCCTACAATTCCCAGCGTCTGGGGCAGGGGCGTGAAAACGCCAAGCAGTTCCTGCGCGACAATCCCGAGGCGGCGCAGGAGATCGAGCTGGCGCTGCGCCAGAATGCCGGTCTCATCGCCGAAAAATTCCTTGAGGATGGCGGCCCCGGCGACCAGGATGGCGCTGACGATTGATAATTTGAGTGACGCCGACTGTCGGATGTGACCGTTGGCTGACTGTGAAAGACAAGACACCGCCGCTCGCCGGCGGTGTTTTTTTGTGTAAAGCCCGCATGATGTGCGCTGGCTTACGGGATTTCTGGACACGTCCCGGTGCTGGCGTTAAAAGGCGGACTTCTATTCCCCGCACCCTTGGACGGGCTTCTCGCAAAGGCTGAAACATGAGTGGCGTCAACGACATCCGGTCGACCTTTCTCGACTATTTCAAGAAAAACGGTCATGAGATCGTGGCCTCCGGCCCGCTCGTGCCGCGCAACGATCCGACCCTCATGTTCACCAATGCGGGCATGGTGCCGTTCAAGAACGTGTTCACCGGTCTGGAAACGCGGCCCTATGATCGCGCGGTAACGGCGCAGAAATGCGTGCGCGCCGGCGGCAAGCACAACGATCTCGACAATGTCGGCTACACGGCCCGCCATCATACCTTCTTCGAGATGATGGGCAATTTCTCCTTCGGCGACTATTTCAAGGACCGCGCCATCGAATTGGCCTGGAACCTGGTCACCAGGGAATTCGGCCTCGATGCAAAGCGCCTTCTGGTCACCGTCTACCACACGGATGACGAGGCAGCCGAGTTCTGGAAGAAGATCGCCGGCCTGCCGGATGAGCGCATCATCCGCATCGCCACCAACGACAATTTCTGGGCCATGGGCGATACCGGCCCGTGCGGTCCGTGCTCGGAAATTTTTTACGATCACGGCGAGGACATCCCCGGCGGTCCGCCCGGAAGCCCGGATGAGGATGGCGACCGCTTCATCGAGATCTGGAATCTCGTCTTCATGCAGTTCGAGCAGCTGACGCCGGAAGAGCGGGTCAACCTGCCGCGTCCGTCCATCGATACGGGCATGGGGCTTGAGCGCGTCGCAGCCGTTCTGCAGGGCGTGCATGACAATTACGACATCGACCTGTTCCGCGCGCTGATCCACGCTTCGGAAGAGGCCACCGGCGTCAAGGCGCAGGGCGCGCAGCATGCCAGCCACAAGGTCATCGCCGACCATTTGCGCGCCGCGAGCTTCCTCATTGCCGATGGCGTTCTGCCGTCCAATGAAGGCCGCGGCTATGTGCTGCGCCGCATCATGCGCCGCGCCATGCGTCACGCCCAGCTTCTCGGTTCGAAGGAGCCGCTCATGTGGCGTCTCGTGCCGGCGCTGGTGCGCGAGATGGGCCGCGCCTATCCCGAGCTGGTGCGCGGCGAGCCGCTCATCACCGAAACGCTCAAGCTCGAGGAAACCCGTTTCCGCAAGACGCTCGCGCGCGGTCTCACGCTTCTCTCCGACGCCACCAGCGACATGGACGAGGGCGACCGGCTCGATGGCGAGACCGCCTTCAAACTCTATGACACCTATGGCTTCCCGCTCGATCTGACGCAGGATGCGCTGCGCCAGCGCGGCATCCATGTCGATCTCACCGGCTTCAATGACGCGATGGAGCGTCAGAAGGCCGAGGCGCGGGCCAACTGGGCCGGTTCCGGCGAGGCCGCAACCGAGGCCGTCTGGTTCGCCGTCAAGGACAAGACCGGTGGCAGCGACTTCCTCGGCTATGAAACCGAAGAGGCCGAGGGCGTGGTTTCGGCTCTCGTGCGCGATGGGGCGATGGTCGAGCACGCCAGCGATGGCGACGAGGTGATCGTCGTCACCAACCAGACGCCGTTCTACGGTGAGTCCGGTGGCCAGGTGGGCGACACCGGCGTGATTGCCGGAGAGGGCTTCTCCATCGCCATTGGCGACACCCAGAAGAAGGGCGACGGTCTGCTGGTTCACATGGGCCGCGTCGAGGGTGGTCAGGTCAAGGTCGGCGATGTCGTCGCGCTGAAGGTCGATCACGTGCGCCGTCGCCGCGTACGCGCCAACCATTCGGCAACACATCTCCTGCACGAGGCGCTGCGCGAGGTTCTGGGCTCGCATGTGGCGCAGAAGGGCTCGCTGGTCGCGCCCGAGCGTCTGCGCTTCGACTTCTCGCACCCCAAGCCCATCACCGAGGCCGAGCTTGCCCGCGTGGAAGACATCGCAAACCGCATCGTTCTCCAGAACGCGCCGGTCGAAACGCACCTCATGGCCGTCGATGACGCCATCGAGGCTGGCGCAATGGCGCTGTTCGGCGAAAAATATGGCGACGAGGTTCGCGTCGTCTCCATGGGCACCGCGCAGGATGGCGAGAAGGAAGGCAAGACCTATTCGCTTGAACTGTGTGGCGGCACCCATGTGACGGCGACCGGAGATATCGGCCTGATCCGCATCGTCTCCGAAGGCGCGGTCGCCGCCGGTGTTCGTCGTCTCGAGGCGCTCACGGGCGAAGCTGCCCGCCATTATCTTGGCGAGCAGGAGCAGCAGCTGAAGCGCGCCGCCGGCGCGCTGAAGGTCGCGCCCGCCGATGTGCCCGCCCGTCTGGAAGCCGTGCTTGAAGAGCGCCGCAAGCTGGAGCGCGAGTTGAGCGAAGCCCGCCGCAAACTCGCCCTTGGCGGCGGTGGTTCCGCCTCGGATGGCGGCGCGGAGACGGTTGCCGGCGTTGGCTTCATGGGCCGCGTGGTCGATGGCATTTCGCCCAAGGATCTGAAGCCGCTCGCCGATGATGGCAAGGCGTCGCTGGGGTCGGGCGTCACCGTGTTCGTCGGCACGTCGGATGAAGGCAAGGCCAGCGTCGTGGTGGGCGTCACCAAGGATCTGGTCGACCGCTTCAGCGCTGTCGATCTCGTGCGCGTCGCGTCTGCCGCCATTGGCGGCAAGGGCGGCGGCGGTCGTCCCGACATGGCGCAGGCCGGTGGTCCCGATGGCTCGAAGGCCGCCGAAGCCATTGCCGCAGTCAAGGCGGCGATGGAAGGCTGATTGGCCGCCAGCTCTGAAAACACGTGAACATCAAGCGCCGCGCGTCCCGACGGATGCGCGGCGTTTTTGTATCCGGCTCAGGCGTTGCGTGTGCCGCTGGCGCTGCGCGCGCGGTGCCTTTTCACCGCCCGCCACATCAGCACGCCCAGGAGCAGCGTCACGGCGGCCGCGCCGATCAGCCAGCCCAGATTGGCCAGAAGTTCGGCAATTCCGGCGATGGAGCGGCTGAAGGCATAGCCGATCGACAGATAACCGATGATCCACACGCTTTCGCCCGCAACATCCCAGAACAGGAACTTGCCCCAGTGATAGCGCGCCAGCCCGCTGGTCAGGTTGATCCATGGCCCGAGAGGGCTCACCAGCCAGCGGCTGAAGAAAACGCCGAACCCGCCCCATCTGGCCGAAAAACGCTCCGCCCGGGCGAAGCTTCCGGTCTCGGACGTTCCGCCTTTGAACACGCGGTCCAGCAGGCTGCGTCCGCCAAAGCGCGCAACCGCATAGCTCAACTGGTCGCCGAGCACTGCGCCCGCAAGTGCCCAGGCGAAAACCTGGGTCGGCGTCAGGTCGCCATCGGCAATCAGCGCGCCCGCTGTCATCAGAAGGATCGAGGTGGGAAGCGGAACGCCAAACTGGCCAGCCGCGAGGATCACGCAGATGCCGGGCAGGCCGTAAAGCGCGAAAAGAGCAAGGATCTCCTCTGTCACTGCGCCGTTTCCCCGCCCTCGGCACGCAGTGTCTCCACAGCCTGCTCCACCTCGCGGACAAGGGCAGTGGCCGGAACCTCACGCTCCCTCGCGATCTGCGCGATGCTGCGCCGGTCATGGTTCTCCACCGAAAGGTCGAGCAGGCCGCGCAACTCCTGCGGCGGCACCTCCCATGAGCGGGCGACATAGCCAATCGTCATCCACTCCTCGACGGGCACCGAACGATGGCTCGACCAGTAGGCGTAGAAGGCGACGGTGCGCACGGCCAGAAACAGCGTGACGAGCAGGGCAACGCAGAAGGCGATGAAGAGCAGCCTGTTGTGCTGCCACAGGGATTTTATCGCGCCGCGCATGCATCGCCCCAGAGTGATTGCCGTTCACCTTATCTCGCAGGGATGGGGCGCATATGTCGAGTGCAAAGAGGCACAATGTCCGGCTTTCGACATCTTGCATTTCCTGCGCTTCGCCGGTGGCGCATTCATTGCTCAAATTTAAATGTTCACGTAATGTTCTTTTTGATTCCGGCTAAAATAAAGGAATATGCCATGATCAAAGGGAGCTGCTGTTGCGGAGCCGTTAAGTTCGAGTTGCTGGCGAAGCCATCCATGATGGGCACCTGCCACTGCTCGCGATGTCGAAAAGTCGGCGCCAGCACCATCGCTTTCATAAAGCGCGAAGACCTGAAATGGCTTGAGGGCCGGGAGAATGTCGCGCTCTACGAGCCGGGACCGCCTTATCAGTATGGGCGCTGTTTCTGCAGTGTTTGCGGAACGTCCCTTGGCGAGATCCTGTCGGAAAGTGAAACCTTCCCCATCGCCGCGAACGCGCTGGACACGGAGATCGACCTCAAGGTCAAGTTCCACGAGTTCACCTCCGAAAAGCCGGGCTGGTATGAGATCTGCGACGAGGCTCCGCAGTTCGAGGGGCATCCTCCCTCATAACCTGTTGAGCCATTTCGGGATCGTCGGCCTGCCGGGCCGCCTGCGCCCCGCCATCGATGCGCAAAAAGAAACGGCCGGAACGCGAGGTTCCGGCCGTTTTGATCTTCAATGCGCGCTGAATGCGCGAAGAGCTGCCTAGCTCATTGCCTTCTGAAGGTTCTCGTCGATCTTGTCGAGGAAGCCGGTGGTCGAGAGCCAGGGCTGGTCCGGACCGATCAGCAGCGCCAGATCCTTGGTCATGAAGCCCGATTCGACGGTGTCGATGCAGACCTGCTCAAGCGTCTGTGCGAACTGCGCCAGCTCCGCATTGTCGTCCAGCTTGGCGCGGTGGGCGAGGCCACGCGTCCAGGCGAAGATCGAAGCGATGGAGTTGGTCGAGGTTTCCTCGCCCTTCTGGTGCTGGCGGTAGTGGCGGGTCACCGTGCCGTGTGCGGCTTCGGCTTCAACCGTGTTGCCATCCGGCGTCATCAGAACCGAGGTCATCAGGCCGAGCGAGCCGAAGCCCTGCGCAACCGTGTCGGACTGCACGTCGCCATCGTAGTTCTTACAGGCCCAGACATAACCGCCCGACCACTTGAGAGCGGAAGCGACCATGTCGTCGATCAGGCGATGCTCGTACCAGATCTTGGCTTCCTTGAACTTCGCCTCGAACTCGGCCTCGTAGATCTCCTGGAACAGATCCTTGAAGCGGCCGTCATAGGCCTTGAGGATCGTGTTCTTCGTGGAGAGGTAGCAGGGAACCTTGCGCATCAGCGCGTAGTTCATCGAGGCGCGTGCGAAATCGCGGATCGAATCGTCGAGATTGTACATGGCCATGGCAACGCCGGAGGAGGGGGCGTCGAACACTTCGTGCTCGATCTCCTGGCCGTCGTCACCAACGAACTTGATCGTCAGCTTGCCCTTGCCGGGAAACTTGAAGTCGGTGGCGCGGTACTGGTCGCCGAATGCGTGACGGCCAACGATGATCGGCTGCGTCCAGCCCGGAACCAGGCGCGGAACGTTCTTCATGATGATCGGCTCGCGGAAGATCACGCCGCCGAGAATGTTGCGGATCGTGCCGTTCGGCGAACGGTACATGCGCTTCAGGCCAAATTCCTCGACGCGCGCCTCATCCGGGGTGATCGTCGCGCACTTCACGCCGACGCCGTATTCCTTGATCGCATTGGCTGCATCGACGGTGATCTGGTCGTCCGTGGCGTCACGGGATTCGATGCCCAGATCGTAATATTTCAGGTCGATGTCGAGATAGGGATGGATCAGCTTTTCCTTGATGAACTGCCAGATGATCCGGGTCATCTCATCGCCGTCGAGCTCGACGACTGGATTGTCCACCTTGATCTTACCCATGAAAAAGCTCCCAACTATAGAGTGTGAAACGACGCGGCGAAGACCGGCCGCGCAAAGGTCGGCTGCCCTATAGCACTCCTTGCAGAAAGCGCAAAGCGGGGAGGAATGTTTTACCCCTGGCGCCGCGTAACCACACGCGTGTCGCCGGCATGATGCGCCACTCTTCCCGCCGCGCGCGTGTCAGAAACGGTCCCTTGCAGCATCCGCGACAAAGTCCATCAGCGCGCGTATGCGCGCTGCGCGCCTTAAGGTCGGATGGGTGAGGAGCCACAGATCCACATCCAGCGCGGGAACGGCTTCCACACATTCCAGATCGGGATCGTCTGCGGCTGCATAGTCCGGCAGAACGGCGAGCCCGACGCCGTGCTTTGTAGCCGCCAGCATGCCCGGCGTCGCATTCACGCGCATGCGGCAGTTCTGCGCATGGCTTTCGGCCTTCATCCAGCTTTCCAGCGCCGCATAGCCCATATGGCGCTCCGGCCAGATCCAGCCGAGCGTCGATTTCCGCCATGGCCCGCCCAGCAGGCCGCGCCGCACATAAATCGACTGGCGGATCACGCCCAGCCTTCGCCCGACAAGGTGGCCGGGCGGTGCTGTCGCCGGTCTGATCGCGATGTCGGCCTCGCGCTCCGTCAGATCGAGCACGCTGTTTGAAAGAACGACATTCAGCTCGATCTCGGGAAACGCGCTGCAGAAACGGGCCAGAAGCGGCGCAAGGCAGAAGCCATGGAGCGCGTCCGTGCTGGTCACGCTCACCGTGCCGGAAGGCCGCAGGTCGCGTCCGATCACCTGCCGCTCCAGCGCATGCACCTCGGTCTCGACCCGGCCGGCCGCCGCAATCGCCTCTTCGCCCGCGGGTGTGGGCGCATAGCCATGGCGTGAGCGCTCGAACAGGGTCACCCCGATGCGACGCTCCATCTCGCCAAGCCTGCGAAACACGGTCGGGTGGCTGACGCCAAGCGCCTTGGCGGCCCCCGTCAGCGTGCCCGCGCGGCCCACCGCCAGCACCAGCCGCAGATTGTCCCATTCCAGCGCGTTGTTCATTTTTGCAAGCTCGGTTTCCGGTTTTGCTCAATCGAAGTTCGTCAGAAAACAGCCTAGATCCTGTCGAAACAGAGCACAATGCAGGAGAAAGCCGATGCACGCGCTGATCGTTTTCGCGCATCCCGAGCCCGCATCCTTCAACGGAACGCTCAAAGACGCCGCCATCCGTCGGCTTCAGGCGCTCGGCCACACGGTCGAGGTGTCAGACCTCTATGGAGAGGGGTTCGACCCGGTTGAAGGCGCGCGGCATTATGAGAACCGGCTCGACCCGGACCAGTTTGCCACGCTTGCAGAGCAGCGCCATGCAGGCCGGCAGGGCACGCTTGCCGCCGATGTCAGCCGTGAGATCGCGCGCATTGAGCGGGCCGATCTGGTCATCTTCCAGTTCCCGCTCTGGTGGCACGCCCAGCCGGCCATCCTGAAGGGCTGGTTCGACCGGGTCTTCGTCAACGGTCTGCTCTACAGCGGAACGAAGCGCTATGACCGGGGCGTTTTTCGCGGCAGGCAGGCGGTGGTTTCGCTCACCACCGGCGCGCCCGAAGCCTCTTTTGCCCCCGGCGGGCGCAGCGGCGATATCGAGCTGCTTTTGTGGCCGATCCACTATTCGCTCAACTATATGGGCTTCTCCGTCCTGCCGCCCTTTCTCAGCTTTGGCGTCGCGGGCCATGGCTACCGCTATGACAGCGATGAGGAGAAGTCGCGGCGGCTCGATGCCCGTCGCCGTGCATGGGAAGCGCGGCTTGCAACGATTGCCGATGAAACACCGCTGCCCTTTTCCGGCTGGAACGACTGGGATGAGGCCGGTCTCCCGCTCTGCGCCGATGGGGCGGACGAAGCACTGCGCTTTCGCTCGCGCCAGGGCGCACGTTAGCGCACAGCCATCAGACTTTGGTCCAGAATGGCGCATTCTGGCGTGAAATCGGGCGTGGTTTGAGGCAAAATTCGCTAAAACCGGCCATTCCGGCGCAAAGAGGGGGATCTGTCGTGAAAGCCGTAACCGACGCCACGCCCCTTATCGCGGCCAATGCTGTGGCGTTCGACACCGAGACCACCGGCCTTGATGTCAAGGAAGCGCGCATTCTGCAGCTTGGCGGCATGGCGCTGGTGGAAGGGCGGTTGCGCGCTGACGATGCGTTCGAAACGCTGGTCGATCCGGGCGTTCCGATCCCGCCGCGCTCCACCGCCATTCACGGTATCACCGGTCAGATGCTGCGCACCGCGCCGGATTTTGCCGATGCCTGGCAGCGTTTCGAAGAGTATCGCGGCGGCCGGCTACTGGTCGGCTATGCGCTGGGCTTCGATCTGGCGGTTCTGGAGCGCGAGGCGCACCGCGCCGGCCTTTTATGGCAGGCCCCGCGAACGCTTTGCGTGCGCATGCTGGCCGGCATCGTCAATCCCGAACTGCCGGACGCCTCGCTCGACGCCATTGCCGCCTGGCTTGAGGTGGAAACGTCCGGCCGCCATTCGGCGCTTGCCGATGCGCGCATTGCCGGCGAGGTCTTCACAGCACTCGCCCCGCATCTTGCCGGGCGCGGCATCCGCACCGTGGCGGAGGCGGAGCGCGCGTCGAGCCTGCGTTCACAGGCGCTGCGCCAGCAGGCCGAGGCGGGCTGGAGCGAGCCCTTCCTGCGCCGCAATGGCGCGTCCCGCCACGCACTTGAGGCCATCGACCCTTACGCGTTCAGCCATCGCGTGGCCGAGGCGGCCAGCGCCGGGCCGGTGATCGCGCGCGACGACATTTCGGTGCAGGAAGCCGCCTGCATCATGGCCGAGCGCCGCATCAGCTCGCTGCTTCTCTCATCCGATGGCGCACCGGGCGGCCCGGCGGAGCGATACGCCATCGTGACGGAACGCGATGTGCTGCGCGCGGTGGCTTCGTCCGGCGGCAAGGCGCTTGCCGGCCCGGTCTCGGGCATTGCCGCTGGCCCGCTGATCGCCATCGAGGGCAGTGCTTTCTTCTACCGGGCGCTCGGGCTGATGAACCGCAGAAAGATCCGCCATCTGGGCGTCAGCGATGCCGATGGCCGGCTGGCGGGCGTCATCTCCGCGCGCGATTTTCTAAAATTTCGCGCCGGTGCTGCGGTCGATCTTCAGGCGCGCATCGAAAACGCCGACACCCCGGCTGATCTTGCGGGCGCGTGGTCGCGTGTTGCCGTGGTTGCGTCGGCGCTGCTTGACGAGGAGATCGACACACGCAGCATCACGGAAATCATCTCCGGCGTCCTGTGCGCGATGACCGCGCGGGCCTGCGAGATGGCGCTTCACGACATGGAGGCGGCGGGCGAGGGCAAGCCGCCCTGTGCCTTCGCGGTCATGGTTCTGGGCTCTGGCGGGCGCGGCGAAAGCCTGCTTGCCCCCGATCAGGACAATGCGCTGATCTTCGCCGAAGGCGAACCGGATGGCCCGCAGGACCGCTGGTTTGCGGAACTGGGAGCCCGTTTCGCCGACCATCTTCACGCCGCCGCAATCCCCCTTTGCAAGGGCGGGGTCATGGCGCGCAATGCGCTGTGGCGCGGCTCGGCGGAAACCTGGCGGCAGCGCGTGGATGAATGGGTGACGAAGGCGCGCCCGCAGGATCTTCTGAACGTCGATATCTTTTACGACCTGCGCGCCGTCCATGGCGACGAACGCCTCGTGAGAGCGCTCAGCGCCCATGCATGGAAACGCGGATCGGAGCAGATCGAGTTCGCCAAGCTTCTGGGCGAGAGCGTGCGCGACATGAACAACCCTTTCACCCTGTTCGGTGGGTTCAGGCTGGAGGAGGGGCGGGTCGATCTCAAAATGCATGGTCTCTTTCCCATTGCGGCGATGGCGCGCGCGCTGGCGATCCGGCACCACTTGCCGCGCGCCTCCACCCGTGCGCGGCTTGAGGCGCTGGCCGAACATCCGGGCATGCCGCGCAACGATCTTCTGGCGCTGCGTGATGCGCACCGCTTTTTCCTAACACTCGTTCTGGAGCAGCAGGTGGACGACATCGCGCTCGGCATTCCTCTTTCCAACAATGTCGCGCCCGAGCGTCTCACCGCGCGTCAGCAGAAAACGCTGAAAGATGCGCTGAAGAGCGTGGCCATCATTCCGCAGCTCGTGCGCAACGCCATGTTCGTGAATGGATGAACTGCGCGCTTTACCGCAGCGCGTGAAGCGGGTAACAGCACCGCATTATGGCAGGAACAGACAAACAGCAGGACATGCTCGCGGAAGGCCCGGCGATCATTCTGGTGGAGCCGCAACTGGGCGAGAACATCGGCATGGTGGCGCGCGCCATGGCCAATTTTGGTCTGGCGGAGCTGCGGCTCGTCGCCCCGCGCGATGGCTGGCCGAATGAAAAGGCGCGCGCTTCTGCAAGCCGCGCAGACCACGTCATCGATGCGGCGACCGTCTACGAGACGCCGAGCGAAGCGGTGGCCGATCTCAATTTCGTCCTGGCGACGACGGCCCGCCCGCGTGACAATTTCAAGCCCGTGCGCGGGCCGGTCGAAGCGGCAAGCGATCTGCGCAGCCGTTTTGCCGGCGGCCAGAAGACCGGCATCATGTTCGGGCGCGAGCGCTGGGGCCTCACCAATGAGGAAGTGGCGCTCGCCGACGAGATCGTCACGTTTCCGGTCAATCCGGCCTTCGCCTCGCTCAACATCGCGCAGGCCGTGCTTCTCATGTCCTATGAGTGGATCAAGACCGGCGATCAGGCCGTCACGCCGCCGGAGCAGGCGCTTGCGCCCGCACAGAAGCTGCATATTGAGAGCCTGATGGGCTATCTCGACAATGTGCTCGACGAGCGCGGTTATTTCCGCACGGAAGACAAGAAGCCAAAGATGATGGAGAACCTGCGCGCCCTGTTCACGCGGCCGGGTTTCACCGTCGAGGAGCTTGCCGTGCTGCGCGGCGTGTTGACGTCGCTTGAGAAATTTTCGCCCAGGAATCCGCGCGGTTCTGGCGCGCCTGAGCGTTGACCGCAAAGTGGTGGCGATAGAGTGGCGGCGATAGAGATGGATCGGAGATGAAGATGGAAACGCGGCCGATCCTTTTCTTCGATTCGGGCATTGGCGGCCTGTCGGTCGTCAAGGAAGCGCGCATTCTTCTGCCGGGGCGGCCTTACGTCTATGTGGCGGACGATGCCGCCTTTCCCTATGGCGCGTGGGAAGAAGAGGCGCTTTTGGAGCGCATGGTCGGCCTCTTTGCCGATCTCCTCGACACCTACAGGCCGGTCATGTCGGTCATCGCCTGCAATACGGCATCCACGCTCGCCATCCATCGTCTGCGCGAGGCGTTTCCAAACGAGGTCTTTGTCGGCACGGTTCCGGCCATCAAACCGGCTGCGGAGCGCACCCGCTCAGGCCTCGTTTCCGTTCTTGCCACGCCGGGCACGGTGAAGCGGCAATACACCCGCGACCTCATCCGCGATTATGCTGCGAAGTGCCATGTGCGGCTCGTGGGCAGCGAAAATCTCGCAGCCCTTGCCGAGCAATATATGCGCGAAGGCTTCGTCGATGAGGCTGCCGTCGAGGCCGAAATCGCGCCCTGTTTCGTCGATCAGGATGGCGGGCGCACCGATATCGTGGTTCTGGCCTGCACGCATTATCCCTTCCTGGTCAACCGCATGCGCAAGACCGCGCCATGGCCGGTCGACTGGATCGACACGTCAGAGGCGATTGCCCGCCGCGCGCTGGCGCTGTCGGCAAATCTGACCGCGCCATCATCCGCGGCCCATGGCGGCGGCGATGGAAATGGCAATGGCGCAGACATCGCCCATTTCACCTCCGGCGCACCCGCAGAAGGCTATCGCCGGCTGCTGTCCGGATTCGGCTTCAGGATGCGCTGAGCATCCGCGCTTTCTTCAGGGTCCGGAATTTGCGGAACCGGCCCGGCCCCGTCTTTCGCCAAGATATCGCGTTTCGGTTGACATTCGGGGCGCGCTGGCATAATCACCCGCTCAAGCGCGATGGCTTCCGGCTGCCGCGCTTTTTAACGTGTCCCGTGGACAAGCCGCATTAGCGTGCGTGGCATGTCCTGTCAGGTCTCGAAAACGGAGGCCAGAGGAGGGCGCGTTTCCTTCGTCCGGAGCTTCGGCTTCGGTGTTTTTGATATGAAAGGGAATGCGATGAGCAAGCGCCATTCTGCAAAGTACAAGCTTGATCGCCGTCTTGGCGAAAACATTTGGGGCCGTCCGAAGTCCCCGGTCAACCGTCGTGAATATGGCCCCGGCCAGCACGGTCAGCGCCGCAAGGGCAAGCTCTCGGACTTCGGTCTGCAGCTGCGCGCCAAGCAGAAGCTGAAAGGTCACTACGGCGACATTTCGGAAAAGCAGTTCCGCAAGACCTACGACGAGGCGAACCGTCGCAAGGGCGACACCAACGAGAACCTGATCGGTCTCCTGGAGTCCCGTCTCGACGCCGTGGTCTACCGCGCCAAATTCGTTCCGACGATCTTCGCTGCGCGCCAGTTCGTGAACCATGGTCACATCCTGGTCAACGGCCGCCGCGTCAACATCCCGTCCTACCGCTGTAAGGCTGGCGACGTGATCGAGGTCAAGGAAAAGTCGAAGCAGCTCGCCATCGTCATGGAAGCAACGCAGCTCGCAGAGCGCGATGTTCCGGACTATGTCGAAGTCGACCACAACAAGATGGTTGCCACCTATCTGCGCGTTCCGGCCATCTCCGATGTGCCGTATGCCGTGCATATGGAGCCGAACCTGGTTGTCGAGTATTACTCGCGCTGATACCTTTCGGCAGGTAATTTTTGGGGGGCGTCCTGCCAGTGGCCGGGCGCCTTCTTTTTTGTCTTTTTTCGGGAAGAGGCGAGGTGCTTGCATGACGGGACTGGCGAAGGCGTCCGGGTTGCGGATGGGCTTGTTGCTGGCCTTTTTCGTGGGCTTATGGACGGTCTATGCGAGCCTGACGCAGCTCAATCTCGACGGTTTCGGCGACATGCTGGAAAACTACTCCTGGGGCATCGCCTGGGAGCAGGGCTACTACAAGCATCCGCCGCTTTTCGCCTGGATCACGGCCGCCTGGTTCTCCGTCTTCCCGAATGTGGACTGGGCCTACTATCTCCTGTCGGCCGTCAACAGCGCCGCGCTCATGTTTGCAAGCTGGCGCATCGCCGTGCGGTTTCTCGATCCGTGGCGCGCGTTTTTGAGCACCGCGCTCTTCTTCTTCCTGCCGCCGGTCACCTTTTTAGCCATCAAGTACAACGCCAATTCGGCGATGCTGCCTTTCTGGGCGGCGACGGTCTGGTTCTATCTGCGCTTTCTTGAAAAGCAGCGGCTTTCCGACGCCATCATTCTGGGCGCGCTGGCTGCGGCTTCGGTGCTGATCAAATATTTCTCCGGCGCGCTTCTGGGCGCGATTGTCCTTCATGTCCTGATCGACCGGGAAGCGCGCGGGCTGCTGCTGCGCCCCGGCGTCTGGGTTGCCAGCCTCGTCTTTGTCGCGCTGGTGACACCGCATCTGATCTGGCTTGTTGGCAACGATTTCCTGCCGCTCACCTATGTGTCGGAGCAGGGCGATGGTTCCGCGCTGATCGGCATCACCTCCGCCCCCCGTTTCCTTGGCGCGCTTCTGGCTTACATGCTGCCGGTGGTGCTGGTGCTTCTGATCGCCATACTGCGCAACGGGCGCGGGCCGTGGTTTGATGCAACGCCCTTCCTGGCGCTGCGCAAGACGCTGGCCGGCAGGGCGCTTCTGTGGACCGGTTTCGGCTCGCTGGCGCTGACATTGCTTCTGGGCATTGCATTCACGGTACAGTTCAGCTCCGTCTGGGCGCTGCCGCTCTATTTCGCCGCGCCCATCTTCTTGATTCTGCTCATCAAGCCGGGGCGGCTTGAGGCGCAGAAACTGGCTATTCCCGCTGCCGTGGTGATCTACGGCGCGTCCCTTCTTGCGCTGTCGCCCTTCATCTATGCGGAAGAGGCGAAGAACACCTCGCACTACAACAATGTGCCGGTTCGCGCGATTGCAACGGAGATCGAGGCGGCCTGGAACGACCGGTTCGATACGCCGCTCACCCATGTGGCGGGCGACAAGATCCTGGCGAACGGCACCACGTTCTACACCGCCTCGCGGCCCTTCTCCATGCAGGGCAATTCCTATGCGCTGACACCCTGGGTTTCGCCGCAGGCGGTGGCCGAGAAGGGGATGGCGATTGCCTGTTTTGACGGTCAGTCGGGATGTCTTGCAAAGGCTGAAGAACTGGCGGGCGCAGGGGCGGAGACGCAGGTTCTGACCGTGCCCGGTTTCGGCGGTGAGCGCAGCTGGACGGTGCAGCTGTTCTTCATGCCGCCGGCGGCTCAGGGCTCCTGATTTCTTTTTCGGAAAAACGGTCTGTTTTTGGGAAATTCGGGACGAAATTTCTTCGTTTTACCCGAAATTCCCTCAAACGATGCGGTCTTCTATGGACCAGCGCGCGGCGAAGAAATTCAGGATCGCACCGATCACGATGCCGATCAGCTTGGCCGCGAAAAGACCGGTGAGCGGGGGCAGGAGATAGACGGTGAGCGTCGACGAGCCAAGCGAGATGATGCTGCCGCTGACGGCGAATTTCGCAAACGCCCTGTGCAGGCTGAAACGCTCCGCCCGCTCGAATGTCCAGCGTGAGTTGACGACAAAGGAAAAGATCACCGCCACCGCCCAGCCGAGAAAATTGGCGAGCAGCGGCGCAAAAGACAGGGCGATCAGCGCCGTGAAGGTGGCGAAGTCGATCACCGTGTTCAAAACGCCGACCACCGCGAAGCGGCCCAGCTTTGCGGAAAGCGTGCGGTTCTCGCCTTCGCTCATGAACGGGCCTGCCTCAATGACACCGCTGCGCCTGCAAGGCGGGCGGGAAAGGCGTCTGCGGCGAGCGCATCGCGCTCTTCTGCGCGGGCATCGGTGAAGACGTCGCGGCTGCGCAGCACATCATCCACCGTGCCGGGATGGCACATGATGACGCTGCCATGGGGCGCCCTGTCGATGAAGAGATCGAGCGCGCGGGAGAATGCGCCCTTGCGCCGCCAGTCATAGAAGCCGCAGAGCGGGCCTTCGACGGCAAAGCCGTGCCGGCGCATTTCGGCATCGAAACCGCGTGCGAGCAGGCGGGCAACCACGATCTTGGCCTTGATGAGCGCCGGGGCGGCGCGCAGCGTCGGTGCGCCGCGAAGCCAGGGGCGTTCGGCTGCGGGAGCATCGGCAAAGCGCGCGGCCAGCCAGCGCCGGACCGGCGGCAGGAAATGAACGTGCTGGTGCCCGTCGATGAAATCGGGATTGCGGCCGAACGCCTCGCGGAAACGGTCAAGCTGCGCATCGGCCTCGGCGGCGATGGCGGCATCATCGTCATGACTGGCCAGAAGCCGTTTCAGCTCCGGCATTTTCCGAGCGCTGGAAAGGGCCGGAAAATCGGTGAGGGTGAGGTGCATGCCGGTCGCAAAGCTGCCGCTGGTGGCTGTCAGCGCGGCGGCGTGATCGCGCCAGTCATCGAACAGCGTCATGCAGCCCGTGCCGCTCAGGCGGCCATTGGCGAGAAGCATGCGGATGCTTTCGCTGACGGCAGGGGAGAAACCGTAATCGTCGGCGATCAACCAGACCGAGCGGGCGGCGGGCTCAGTCATCGTGAGACGCTCTGCCGGTCTTGCGCGTCTGGGCCAGCGGGACGGCGCTTGGACCGGACATGGATTTGATGATGTAGTTCGGCCGGTTCTTGGCCTCGCTCAGCGCCGACCAGACATATTCGCCGACAAGGCCGGTCAGGGCGAGGTTGAGGCCGCCAAGCACGAGCACGGCGACGATGAGGCTCGGATAGCCGGGAACGGCGACGCCGGTGAACAGAACCTCCAGAAGGATCTTGATGCCGTAGATGAAGCCGAGTGCTGCAACGCCGCCGCCAAACAGCGACACCATGCGCAGCGGAACGACGGAGAAGGAGGTGAAGCCTTCAAGCGAAAAGGCGATCAGCTTGCGGCGCGACCACTTGCTTTCGCCGCCCTGACGGTCTGCCGGCTTGTAGAGAATGCGTTCCTGCCGGAAACCGGTCCACGCATAGAGGCCCTTGTTGAAGCGGCGCTGGTCGCGCAGCTGGCGGAGCGCCATGGCGAAGCGCCGGGTCATGATGCGGAAGTCGCCGGCATTGGCCGGGATTTCGTAGCGCTGCCCCATATTGATGAGCCAGTAGAAGCCGTTGGCCAGATAACGCCCGAGCGTGCGGCTTTCGGCGCGGTCGGCGCGAATGGCATAGACCATGTCGAGATCGGGATCGGCGATGATGCGGCCGATCATGTCGAGCGCGACATCGGCGGTGTGCTGGAGATCTGCATCCATGAGCAGGACGTAATCGCCCTCGCTCTGGTCGAGACCGGCGAGGATCGCCGTTTCCTTGCCGAAATTGCGCGCGAGCGTGATGAGCGACCAGTCGCCGGTCATGTGCTCGCCATAGAGCGCGCCACCGCCATCGGTGCTGCCGTCATCGATGAAGATGAAATTGGCGTCGAGGCCGAAGCGTTCTTTTGCCTGCGCAGCCAAATCGCCAGCCAGGGCGCAGAAGCCGGCTACACTTTCCCGCTCGTTGAGGAACGGGACCAGAATGTCGAGCCGTTTGGCCACGCGCGCAATCTCCATAAAAAGGTGACACGATCAAAAGGTGATTTGCCAACAGAAAGTCGAAAATGCCTATTCGTTAAGTCGCCTTGCCGCAAGGCTTCTGATAGGAAGGCGCGAAATCACACGATCCGACAAAGGCCCGCCCATGCATAGCACCTTGGCGCAACCGAAAGAACCGGCGGAAACCGTTGAAATGGCAACGCCGACCGGCGAGGACACACCACCTTTCATGAAGGGTATGCCGTCTTCGGTGGAGTTCAACAAGCTGCGCAAACGCCTGCTGCGCAACACGCGTCAGGCGATCGAGGATTTCGCCATGGTGAAGCCCGGCGAGCGCTGGCTTGTGGCGCTTTCGGGCGGCAAGGATTCCTACGGGCTTCTGGCGGTGCTGATGGATCTTCAGTGGCGCGGCCTTTTGCCGGTGGAGATTCTCGCCTGCAATCTGGATCAGGGGCAGCCGAACTTTCCAAAACATATTTTGCCGGATTATCTGGACAGTCTCGGGGTCGCGCACCGGATCGAGTATCAGGACACCTATTCGGTGGTGACCGAGAAACTGCCCGAATCGAGCACCTATTGTTCGCTCTGCTCCCGGCTGCGGCGCGGGCACCTCTACCGGATCGCGCGCGAAGAGGGCTGCTCCTCGCTGGTTCTCGGTCATCACCGGGAAGACATTCTCGAAACCTTCTTCATGAACCTGTTCCACGGCGGCAGGCTGGCGGCGATGCCGCCCAAGCTTTTGAACGATGAAGGTGACGTGATGGTGCTGCGCCCGCTCAGCTATTGTGCGGAAAACGACATGGCGAAGTTTGCCGACGCCATGAATTTTCCGATCATTCCGTGCGATCTGTGCGGCAGTCAGGACGGGCTGCAGCGCAATGCAATGAAGTCGATGCTGACCGACATCGAAGCCCGCATGCCCGGCCGCAAGGACACGATGATCCGGGCGCTGACCAATGCGCGCCCGTCTCATCTTCTGGATCGCAAACTGTTCGACTTTGCGGGGCTTACACGGGCTGATTGACCGCGTGGAACATGCGTCCGCGCTCGGCGACCAGCACCAGAACGATGCCGACTGCCCCGGTGATGAAATAGCCGGTGGCGAGCGGGGCGGTTGAACCGTCGAACATCTGGCCGATGAAGGCGCCGATCAGGCCGCCGCCCAGCGTGGTGAGAAAGCCCTGCGTGGCGGCTGCCGTGCCCGCCACGTGGCCCAGCGGCTCCATGGCAATGGAGTTGAAGTTCGCGCCGACCCAGCCGAACTGGAACATGGCGACCGAGAACAGCAGGAAGAACAGCCAGAACGGCATGAAGCCGATACTGGCCAGAACGAGCCAGAGCAGGCTGACCGTGGTGAAGCCGACCAGTGCGCCGTGGGAGAGGCGGCGCATGCCGATGCGGCCCACGAGGCGCGAATTGGTGAAGGACGAGACGGCCATCAGACCGGCGCCGACGGCAAACAGGATCGGGAACCAGTCCGCCAGATCGAAAGCGTCGGTGTAGATCTGCTGCGCGGAGCTGATGAAGCCGAACAGCGCGCCGAAGACGCTGGTGGTGGCCAGCGTGTAGCAGAGCGAGATGCGGTTCGTCAGAACGATGCCGAACCCCTTCGTGATCGATGAGACGGTGAGGGGGCGGCGATTCTCCGGCGCAAGCGTTTCGGGTAGGCGGAAAGCCGCCCAGGTGCCGAAGATGATGGCGAGAACGGCCATCGCCACGAAGATCTCCGACCAGTCGCCGAAGATCATGATGATCTGGCCGATGCTGGGAGCGATCACGGGGATGACCATGAAGACCATCATGACCATGGAGAGGACTTCTGCCATCTGGCGACCGCCAAACACATCGCGGATGACGGAGACGGCGACAACGCGCGTCGCGGCAGCGGCAACGCCCTGAAGGAAGCGCAGGACCAGAATGAAGGCGAAGCTGGGCGAGATGGCCGCAATCAGCGACGTCGCCACGTAAAGCGTGAGACCGAAGAAGAGCGGCGCGCGGCGACCGAAACGGTCCGAAACGGGGCCGAAGAAGAGCTGTCCCGCACCGAGGCCTGCGAGATAGGCGGTCACGATATACTGGCGCGAATTCTCGTCATCGACGCCCAGCTCCGCGCCAATCTGCTGAAGGGCGGGCAGCATGATGTCGATGGCGAGCGCGTTGATGGACATGAGCGCTGCCGTCAGCGCGACGAATTCGACACGACCGAGGGATCTTTGCGGTTTAAGGGCGGTTTCTGAAACGGGTTTCTGCATATATCTCTCCAGCGGTCGTCAATGCGTGCAATCAAATGGCCGGTCGCGCCCCCTCGCAGTAAAAAGGCAGGTGGGCCGGTCAACAGGGGCAGGCGTCCGCGCCGTCAGAGGCGCGCGTCTGCAAAAGGTTTCAGCGCGTCCGCCCGAACAGTACCGCCCAGGAGAAACCCCCGAAACATCCATGAGGGTTCTCGCATGGCGAGGCGCGCTTATCTCCTGCGTCAAAACACCAGTTGCCCTGCGGGCGAAAAAGCATGTTCAGACGCGAAAAAATGCGCTGGCGAAAACCAGCGCATTTCCAAAGAGGAGAGCGCCAGCGTGAAAGCAGGCGCGGTCCTGAAAAGCTTTTTAGGCGGCGCCTTTGGCTGCCACGCCTTTTTCGTTCAGGAAAGCCTGAAGCTCGCTGGCCTGGAACATCTCACGAATGATGTCGCAACCGCCAACGAATTCACCCTTCACATAAAGCTGCGGGATGGTCGGCCAGTTGGAATAATCCTTGATGCCCTGACGAAGCTCGTCGGAGGTGAGGACGTTGATGCCTTTGTACTCGACGCCGAGATAGTCGAGGATCTGGACGACCTGACCGGAGAAACCGCACTGCGGAAAGCCGGGCGTGCCCTTCATGAACAGCACAACGTCGCTGCTCTTGACCTCATTATCGATGAATTCGTTGATACCGCTCATCGCAAGTCCTTTCATGTCCGGGTTCAAGGCCCGGCATTTTCATCATCAAACGTTATGTATTGCACCATTTTCCATGGCGCAACGCCACGCGTCAAACTTTCCGGATGAAATCAGTCCGGAGCGCTGGTCTGCAGGGCGAGCGCATGGAGCGCACCGCCCATATTGCCCTTGAGCGCGTTGTAGACCATCTGGTGCTGCTGCACGCGCGACTTGCCACGGAAGCTCTCCGCCACAACCTCTGCGGCGTAATGATCGCCGTCGCCGGCAAGGTCGCGGATGGTGACCTGGGCGTCCGGGATGCCTTCCTTGATGAGGCGCTCGATATCAGAAGCATTCATAGCCATGGGTAGGCGAGTCTCCAAAACAGTCTGTCTTAACGAGATATGGCTGTTCCGGCAGGCAAGGTCAATCGCAGTGAGCCCGCGAAGGCAGCGGCCGAATGTCCGCCCCGGTTCTAAAAACGAGCCGGGGCGGGACAGTGCGATATCAGTCCATGAAGCCCGGGAACCAGGCCTCGTGCGCCGTCTTCAGTACTTCGACGGAGACAGCGCCGGCGTCGCCGAGCTCAAGCGTGTCGCCACGGGTCTCGCCAATCTCGAAGGCCGACACACCGGCCTTTTCGGCTGCGGCGAGCACGGCTTCGACATCGCTGGTGGTGACGATGTAGCGGCCCTGATCCTCGCCGAAGAAGGCGGGGACGGCGTCTTCAGGCGCATCGATGGTCGCGCCAATGCCCGAAGCGATGGCCATTTCAGCGAGTGCGACGGCGAGCCCGCCATCGGAACAGTCGTGAACGGCGGAGACCTGACCGGCGCGGATCAGCCCGCGCACCATGTCGCCGGTGCGCTTTTCATGCGCGAGATCGACCGGCGGGGGCGGACCCTCGGCGCGGCCATGAATGTCGCGCAGATAGACGGACTGGCCGAGATGCGTGCCCCAGCCTTCCGGTGCGCCGATGAGCACGATGGATTCGCCCTCGGCGGCAAAGGCGGCGCGGGCTGCCTTCTGCCAGTCGGGGATGAGGCCAACGCCGGCCATGGTCGGTGTCGGCGGGATCGCTTCGCCCAGCGTCTCGTTGTAGAGCGAGACATTGCCGGAAACGATGGGGAAGCCGAGCGCGGTGCAGGCCTCGCCGATGCCCTTGATGGCATGGACGAGCTGACCCATGATTTCGGGCTTCTCCGGATTGCCGAAGTTCAGATTGTCGGTGGCCGCCAGCGGCTCGGCGCCGGTTGCGGTGATGTTGCGCCAGCATTCGGCAACCGCCTGCTTGCCGCCCTCATAGGGATCGGCCTCGCAATAGCGCGGCGTGACATCGGAGGAGAAGGCAAGCGCCTTTTTGTCCTGTCCGTCGACGCGCACCACGCCGGCGTCGCCGCCGGGGAGATGGAGCGAATTGCCCTGAATCAGCGTGTCATACTGCTCCCAAACCCAGCGGCGGGAAGAAAGATCGGGCGAATCGAGCAGTTTTACGAGGCTGTCGGCGATGTCGGCCTCGGGAGCGGGGCCTTCGAGCGGGGCCTGAAGCTTCGGCTCCACCCAGGGGCGGTCATATTCCGGCGCTTCGTCGCCAAGTTCCTTGATGGGAAGATTTGCGACTTCCTCGCCCTGATGGAAGATGCGGAAGCGCAGATCGTCCGTGGTCTTGCCGACGATGGCGAAGTCGAGACCCCATTTGCGGAAGATGGCCTCGGCCTCGTCGCGCTTTTCGGGGCGGAGCACCATGAGCATGCGCTCCTGGCTTTCCGACAGCATCATTTCATAGGCGCTCATGCGCTCTTCGCGCACGGGCACGCAGTCAAGATCGAGCTCGATGCCCAGATCGCCCTTTGCGCCCATCTCGACCGCCGAGCAGGTGAGGCCGGCAGCGCCCATGTCCTGAATGGCGATCACGGCACCGGTGGCCATCAGCTCAAGGCAGGCTTCGAGCAGGCATTTTTCGGTGAACGGATCGCCGACCTGAACGGTGGGGCGCTTCTCGTCGATGCCTTCGTCGAACTCGGCAGACGCCATGGTCGCGCCGCCGACGCCATCGCGACCGGTCTTTGCGCCAAGATAGACGACGGGCAGGCCGACGCCTTCGGCCTTGGAATAGAAGATCGCGTTGGTCTCGGCGATGCCGGCTGCAAAGGCATTTACCAGAATGTTACCGTTATAGCGGGCGTCGAAGTTGACTTCGCCGCCGACGGTGGGAACGCCGAAGGAATTGCCGTAGCCGCCAATGCCGGAAACGACGCCGGCAACCAGATGCTTCGTCTTGGGATGATCGGGCGCGCCAAAGCGCAGCGCGTTCATGGCGGCGACGGGGCGTGCGCCCATGGTGAAGACGTCACGCAGGATGCCGCCGACGCCGGTGGCCGCGCCCTGATAGGGCTCGATGAAGGAGGGGTGGTTGTGGCTCTCCATCTTGAAGACCACGCACTGGCCATCGCCAATGTCGACCACGCCGGCATTCTCGCCGGGGCCCTGGATGACCTGCGGTCCCTTTGTGGGGAGCGTGCGAAGCCATTTCTTGGAGCTCTTGTAGGAACAGTGCTCGTTCCACATGGCCGAGAAAATGCCCAGCTCCGTGAAGCTCGGCTCGCGGCCGATCAGCTCCAGGATGCGCTGATACTCATCGGGCTTCAGGCCGTGAGCCGCAATGAGGTCTTCGGTGATCGGGATGTGATTGGGGATGGTCATCGGGTCGGCGTTCCCTGCAAAAGGGTGGCAACGGGTGTCTCGAGGCTGCGTTACAGTATTGCGGCCCGATAATCCACTTCCCAATGCCGGTTTTCATCAGCCGTAATTGTCAAATCCGCTGATCGGGTTGTCCAGAAGGCCTGCAAGCGTGGCAAATCCCCGCCGGATCAGGTCGCGGTTTTGGGGAACGGTGAAGGCGATGCGCACCCGGTGGAGGGGCGCGCCGGAGCGCCCGACGCGGAACTCGTCCTCGTCGTCGATCAGTACGCCTTCCTCGAAGGCCGCCTGTTTGAACGTGCTGGAAAGCCAGGGTTCGGGCAGTTTGAGCCAGAGAAACGGCGCGCGGGGATGGCTGGTGAAATCGGCCCCGGCGAACGCTTCGGCTGCAATGGCGTGACGTGCGGCGATCTCTTCAAGCACCTGATTGCGCAGGGTTTGCGCCTCGCCGGACAGGACGAGCTGCGCCGCCAGTTCGCCCAGCAGAAACGGCATGCCGCCGGTGATCATCTTGTGGGCGGTGAGAATGCGGGAGGCATAGGCGGGCGGGCTCGCCACCCAGCCGCCGCGAACGCCGGCGGCCACGGATTTGGAAAGGCCGCCCACATGAAAGGTGCGCTCCGGCGCAAGCGAGGCGAAGAGAGGCGGGGTTTCCTCAAGCAGCGCGCCATAGATGTTGTCCTCGATCAGCCAGACATTGTGAAGCCGGGCGATATCCACAATTGCGCGCCGGCGCGCCTCGGGCATGGTGGCGAGTGTGGGATTGTGGAGCGAGGCCACCAGAAACACCATGCGGGGATGCTGCTGGGCGCAGACGCGCTCGAAATCCTCCGGGATCATGCCGTCTTCATCGATGGCGATGGGGAGCGGGCGGCGGCCGATGACCGTGGCGCTGCGCGCGACATGGGAATAGGTGAGTTCTTCAAAGGCGATGCGGTCGCCCGGCGTGGTCATCGCGGCGATGGTGGCGAGAATGCCGGCATGGCCGCCAAGCGTGGGGACAATGCCTTCGGGCGGCGGGCTCCAGCCCTCGCGCGCCAGCCACTGACGGCCTGCGTCAAACCAGTGAGCGGGCAGGCTGCGCGTGTAGCTGGCGATGCTGTGCGGGTGCTCGCAAACGATGCGCGTGGTGATGCGCTCAAGCGCCGCGGCCTGGCCGATATCGGGGGCAGCGGAGGAATCCATGCGCGTCTTGCCGGACGCAACCACCATGTCGCGCGTGCCGCCGAAGGCCTGTGCGGCAGAGGGGCCGGTGCGCGGCGTGCCAACGCGTTCGAGCACATAGGTGCCGCGACCGACTTCGCCGGAAACGAGCCCGCGCTGACGCAGGAGTGCATAGGCTCGGCTGACCGTGCCGATGGTCACGCCGATGTCGTAGGCGAGATTGCGCTGGGGCGGCAGCTTGGTTCCGGACGCAAGACGTCCGCTCTCAATGTCCCGCTCGATCTGGTCTGCGAGGCGCACATAAAGCGGGCCGGTGCCGCGCGCGAGGTTTGGAAGCCAATTTGTCATGGTGACAATTGTGTATATTGCACCTGTTTTTGAGTCAATGCATAGGTTCAATCGCTCAAATCAAGACGGATTGAGGGTATTGCAATGGGTGCAAGTAAGACAATGCGTGGTGCATGCAGTCCCGCTGCGCCGCGTCTGAAGCAGGAGCGCGCGGGGTTCGGCCTCGCTTATGTGACGGGAAAACTTGCGGCATGGCTGAGCAAGCGCCGCAGCAGGCTGGATCTTCTGGAGCTGACCGACGAGCAATTGTGCGACATTGGCGTGTCGCGCAGTGAGGCGCAGCGCGAAGGGCTGCGCCCCTTCTGGGATTAGAGCGGTTCCGGTGAAAACAGGTTCACCTGAAACGCTCTGTCTTTATGATTTGACGCAATTGTGGACGCAAAACCGGTCTCCACTTTTGCTGGAATTGCTCTAGCTGCCGCCGCCCGTGTCGCGGGTGGCGCTGCCTTCGGTTGTGAGGCGGTCTGCGAGGATCGCGAGGCGGCCAAGAAAGGCGAAGAGCAGGAGAATGGCGGCGGATGTGACGAGAACGCTTGGCCAGCCGTTCAGCGCGACATCGAGAAACGGGTAGGGCACCTCGCCGGTGATCTGTGCGCGGGCGAGCACGTAGACCATGTAGGCGAACGGATAGGCGAGCCAGAGCGGAATATGCCGCCAACCGAGACTTCCATCCGTACCGGCCGAAAGCCACCAGGCGAGGTAGATCGCGGGCGCGACGTAGTGGAGCACGATGTCACAGAAAAGGAACAGGCCTTCCGGCTCCCAGAGCGCTGAAAGCAGAAGCCAGTAGATGGTGCCGACCACGGTGATCGCAATGGCGATGCCGGCGCGCACCCAGGCCTGCGTGAAAAAGCCCTGTCGACCAAACAGGGCCACCCCATGAACCAGCACGGCCAGTATATTGGTGAGAATGGTGAAGAAGGAAAAATAGAAGACAATCGAGCCTGCAAGGCCGCGCCCGGCTTCCATGGCGTCGGGGATGGTCAGGCCGAACTGAAGAATGAGCGCGAACAGACCTATGGTCAGGCCTGCGACGTTCAATAATCTGGCCATGCAATCCCCCCAGGATCGCCGTGCGTCCGTCTGGACGCACAAAGGACGATCTAAACCAGTGATGGAGCATCGGAATAGCCGGAATTCACATTTCGGCCCGATGCTCTTGAGTTCCCAGGGAGATGCAATAAAGCCGGGAATCTAAATTCCAGGTTTAAATTTAAAGCGATTGAAACCGCAAAATCAGCACGAAGAGCCGCCGCTGGACCAGCGCATGATGTCGGTGTTTATGCGTGCGCCGGTGCGTGTGGAGGCCAGAGGGCCATAGGTGCTGATCGTCGCTGGCGACCCTGACGCTTCGATGACAAGCAGCGGGAGACCCTGCTGCTTGTTGCTGCGCACGATCAGAAGGCGTGGCCGCCCGACGCGCGTGTCGAGTTCGGGAACCATGCGCAGATCGCGGAAGCGGCGGTCACCGGAGCGTATCCAGCATTTGAGGCCTGCGCTGTTGATGGTCTGAAGCGCCTTTACCGCGCTCGATTCCTCGACTTCGAGGGTGAGCGGCCCGCCCGCCGGCTCTGTCTGGCAGGCGGCGAGGGAAAATGTCAGCGCTGCAAGGGCTGCGCCGGCGGCAAGCCGGGAGCATAATTGAAAATGCGAACCGGCGTGACCGGCGCGGCCCATCAGGCGGCCTTTCCAAGGACGCCGGCGAAGAGCGCGCGGCCGTCATCGCCGCCATGGGCGGCTTCGATCAGGTTTTCGGGGTGAGGCATCATGCCAAGCACATTGCCGCTGTCGCTGACAATGCCGGCAATGTCATTCACCGAGCCGTTGGGATTGGTGCCCTCGGCGTAACGGAAAGCAACCTGGCCTTCGCCCTCGATCCGCTTCAGCGTCTCGGCGTCCGCGAAATAGTTTCCGTCGTGGTGGGCAACCGGGCAGCGGATGATCTGGCCCTGCTGATAACCACGCGTGAAGGGTGTGTTGGCGTTGGTGACTTCAAGCTTCACCTCGCGGCACACGAATTTCAGCGAGGCGTTGCGCATCAGCGCGCCGGGCAGGAGGCCCATTTCGAGCAGAACCTGGAAACCGTTGCAGACGCCCATGACGAGAACGCCCTTGCGGGCCTTCTCGGCCACCGCCTGCATGACCGGCATGCGGGCGGCGATTGCGCCACAGCGCAGATAGTCGCCATAGGAGAAGCCGCCGGGAATGACCACCAGGTCGACATCGGGAAGCTCGGTCTCCGTCTGCCAGACGGTGATCGGCGCTTTTCCGGAAATCTTGGTAAGCGCGGCGATCATGTCGCGGTCGCGATTGAGGCCGGGAAGCTGGATGATGGCTGATTTCATGGGTTCTGATCGTTCGGGCTGGGATCGTACGGTTTCTGAGGGCCTTCGGCCAATTCGCGGAGCTCGAGGCGGCGTTCTATGCGTTCAAGGCGGTCGTCATGGCGTCCGAGCATACCGTAGATATTGTGGGTGTCCTGCTGGATCGCAATCATATGCCCCCGGATGGAGATCAGCTCCTGACGGATCTCCGATTGACCGGCTTCAAGTTTGTCCAGGCGACCCTGCATGCTTTTGAGAACCTCATAAAGCAGCTCGTTGGTGACGTCGCCCATGACAGCCTTTCTCCACAACCTCAGGTAACGGAGACAGTGTAGTCCTCAATCACGGTATTCGCCAGAAGCTTTTCGCACATGGCGTTGAGGTCGCTCTCGGCCTTGGCCCTGTCGGAGCCCTCGAGCTCCAGGTCGAAGACCTTGCCTTGACGCACCGAACCGACGCCGGAGAAACCGAGCGCGCCGAGCGCGCCTTCAATGGCTTTTCCCTGCGGGTCCAGAACGCCGTTCTTCAACGTCACGGTGACGCGCGCCTTGATCACGGTAGTGCTCCCTGATTTCCCGACGCGCCCTAGTGGCGCGTCTTGTTGTCTTTGGAGGATACGAGGACGGGACCGCCGCCGCGCGGCGGTTCGTTCTCGTTCATGATGCCGAGACGGCGTGCGACTTCCTGATAGGCCTCGACCAGCCCGCCCATGTCGCGGCGGAAACGGTCCTTGTCCATCTTGTCCTGCGTGGTGGTGTCCCACAGGCGGCAGGAATCAGGCGAAATCTCATCCGCCACGATGACGCGCATCATGTCGTTTTCCCAAAGGCGGCCGCACTCCATCTTGAAGTCGACGAGCTGGATGCCGACGCCAAGGAAGAGGCCGGTCAGGAAGTCGTTGACGCGGATGGCGAGCGCCATCATGTCGTCGATCTCCTGCGGGCTTGCCCAGCCGAACGCGGTGATGTGCTCTTCGGAGACCATCGGGTCGTCCAGCGCATCCGCCTTGTAGTAGAATTCGATGATCGAGCGGGGCAGCACGGTGCCTTCCTCGATGCCCAGACGCTTGGCGAGCGAGCCGGCGGCAACATTGCGCACCACGATCTCGAGCGGAATGATCTCCACTTCCTTGATCAGCTGCTCACGCATGTTGAGGCGGCGAATGAAGTGGGTCGGGATGCCGATCCGGTTCAGATGCTCGAAAATGTATTCCGAGATCCGGTTGTTGAGCACGCCCTTGCCATCGACAATCTCATGCTTCTTCTTGTTGAAGGCGGTGGCGTCGTCCTTGAAGAACTGAATCAAGGTGCCGGGCTCCGGGCCTTCATAAAGAATCTTGGCCTTGCCCTCATAAATGCGGCGACGACGGTTCATGGCTTTTCCTGGTCCGTTGCCTTGACAGGGAAACTTCGCGCGGAAGTTCCGCAACGCGGCAGTTTCAAAGATGCATCGTTTCACGGGGTCTCTAGCGCAAACCCGTCCATACCACAATTGCCATTTCTCAAAGCCAACCGGTTTATGGCCGCAGCCAAAGGGCAAATGCGCCCATAGAGCGTATTGACCCGGAGCGGGGGTTCTGGTTTTTGCTTGCCAACCCAGTTGTATCCGCATCGTTCGCGATGCCCGAGCCGGAGGACATTCAGTATGGCCAGCATGAAAGACCGCGAAGACGCTTTTGAGAACAAGTTCGTCCACGACGAAACCCAGAAGTTCAAGGCGATGGCGCGCCGCAACAAGCTCCTGGGCCTGTGGGCCGCAGAAAAGCTTGGCAAAAGCGGCGACGAGGCCGAGGCCTATGCGCGCGAAGTGATGAACTCGGACTTCGAGGAAGCCGGTGACGAGGACGTGTTCCGCAAGGTGCGCAAGGACTTCGACGCCGCCAATGTCGAGCAGTCCGATCACCAGATTCGCCGCACCATGGAAGAGCTGCTCTCCACGGCGCTCGAGCAGATCAAGAACGGCGAGTAAGCGTCTTGGCGTCCTTGTCGCTGGCAGCACGCCTCAGGGCGGGGGAGAGCGTTTTCTCCGCCTGGTCGCTGATTCCCGATTCGCAGACCGTCGAACTGGTTGCCGGACTGGATTTCGGCGCCGTCACGCTCGACATGCAGCATGGCGGCCATCACGAGGACAGCGTGCTGCGCGGCGTGGGCGCCGTTCGGCTGAAGGGAAAGCACCCGGTGGTGCGCATTCCCGTCGGCCGTTTTGACATGGCGAGCCGCGCGCTGGACATGGGAGCGGAAACCGTGATCGCGCCCATGGTCAACTCGGTAGAGGATGCGCGCGCCTTTGCCGCCGCCATGAAATATCCGCCCGTCGGGCTGCGTTCATGGGGACCGAGCTTCGCCATGCCGCGCGCCGGGGCCTCCGATGCGCAGAGCTGGCTGGCGAACGAGAACGCCAACACGGTCGCCTTCGCGATGATTGAGACGCGGCAGGCGCTGGCGGCACTTGATGACATTCTCGCCGTGGACGGGATCGACGGTGTTCTGGTCGGTCCTTCGGACTTCTCCATTGCGTGGTCGAATGGCGCGACAATGGACCCGGCGCTTGAAGACATGATGCCGGCAATCGCCTCCATCGCGCAAAAGGCGCGCGCGGCGGGCAAACATGCGGCCATCTATGTGGTCGATCCGCTGCTTGTCGGCCGTTTCCATGCAATGGGATACCGGTTTTTCGCGCTCGGATCCGAGGGCGCTTACATGACCGATGGCGCACCGGCCATGCTTGCGGCTGCGCGCGGTTCGATCAAGGGCTGATCCGGCTACAGCCGGTCTGGCAAATGATTGAGGGCGGTTCTTCGTTTTTCAGGAACGATGAGCCGCCCTTTGCTTTTCAGGCGCACCGGCAGAAGACGCGGTCTGCGGACAGGCTGTTCAGAGCTGCTGCAGGAATTTGGCGAAGGTCATGGAGCCTTCCGGCCAGGGGCCGAAGCCCGATTCGGCATTGATGTGCCCGGCGTCACCCGCATCCATAAACAGCGAACCCCACGCGGCGGCGATGTCTTCAGCCACTTCGTAAGAGCAGAAGTGATCGTTGCGGCTGGCGATGGTGATCGACGGAAAGGGCAGCGGATCGCGCGGGTAAGGCCCGAAGGTCATCAGGTGTTTGGGCCTGATCTTGCTGTTTGCGACATCGGGCGGGGCGACGAAGAATGCGCCCGCAACCGGCTTCCTGAACTCGGGAATGGCCTGAACGGCGGTGGCGACGCCCAGCGAATGTGCGACCAGCACGACGGGCTTTTCCGCTTCGTTGACGGCCGTCACCACATTGGCGATCCAGTCCTCGCGAACCGGCTTCGACCAGGCTTCCTGTTCGACGCGACGCGCCGTCGACAGCCGCGACTGCCAGCGCGTCTGCCAGTGATCGGGCCCGGAATTGGTGTAACCGGGAATGATGAGAATATCGGCGTCTGAAGCTTTCATGGCCGGGCATGTAGCCATCGTGTCGGAGGCATGCAAGCGCTGGGATGATCCGCGGCGCGAATTGCGTGTGTTTTCGAACGATTTTTGAAGAATGTATTTTATTTGGTGAACAGCGTGTTCGCCGGGCGGGTGCTTGTGCGGAGGGGGATGGCGCGCCAGTTTCAGGGGGACATGAGGCGGCCCGCCAAAGGGGCTGGCTGCCGCTTCGCAGGAGATAAAGCGATGAGTGGGTTTCCCTTTGCCGCAACCACGCCGGTCAGCATTGGCCGTGTCGGCCTGAAAGCGCGCGACGCGCAGAAGCTGGCGGCGTTCTATTCGGATATTCTGGGCCTTCAGGAGATGGACGGCGACAATGGCGCGATTGCGCTGGGTGTCGGTGGTCGCACGCTTCTGGAGATTGCCGAGGACCGGTCTGCCGAGCCGGACGATCCGCGCGAGGCCGGTCTCTTTCACACGGCGTTCCTGTTGCCGGAGCGGGCCGATCTGGCGCGCTGGTCGCTCTTTGCCCGCGACCGCAACATGCGGCTTGAGGGCGCGTCGGACCATCTGGTCAGCGAGGCGGTCTATTTGTCCGATCCGGAAGGGAACGGCATCGAGATCTATGCGGACCGTGCGCCCGAAAGCTGGACCACAACGGCGGACGGGATCGCCATGGCGACCGAGCGTCTCGATTTCGGCAGCCTGCTTTCCACGGTTCCCGATGGCGATGCGGGCTGGCAGGGCGCGCCGGAGAACATGGTGATCGGCCATGTGCATCTGCGCGTCGGCGATCCGGTGACGGCGGAAGCCTGGTGGCATGAGGCGCAGGGCTTCGACACGATGACGCGCTATGGATCGCAGGCGGTGTTTCTGGCGACGGGCGGTTACCACCACCATATCGGCGCAAACAGCTGGCGCAGCGCCGGGGCGGGCAAACGCAACCCGAACCGCACGGGGCTCTCCTGGCTTGAACTGAAGAGCAGGAATGCGACGGCGGAGACCGAGTTCGCCGATCCGTGGGGCACGGTCGTGCGGGTCGCACCGTCGAACTGACGCGTCAGGTTCCGCGAACCCACAATGCGGCGGGATTTTCATACGCCGCGTCAGCCCCTCATCCCCCTGCCGGGACCTTCTCCCCGCTCGCGGGGAGAAGGAAGCCGTTATCCGCCTGGAGCGTTCCCGGTTTTGTGGAATTGCTCCAGCCAACAAAGAAAAACGCCGGCGCATCGGGTGATGCGCCGGCGTTTTGACGTTTCAGGGCGTCAAGATCAGCTTTCGCCGAAAACGCGCTCGAAGATCGTGTCCACATGCTTGGTGTGGTAGCCGAGGTCGAACTTGTCGCGGATGACCTCTTCGGAGAGGGCGGCGCGCACCTCGTCGTCACCGAGCAGTTCGGTGAGGAAGTCGGCGCCCTGTTCCCACACCTTCATGGCGTTGCGCTGCACGAGGCGGTAGGCGTCCTCGCGGGACACGCCAGCCTGGGTGAGGGCAAGCAGAACGCGCTGCGAGTGAACGAGGCCGCGGAAGCGGTCCATGTTCTTCTGCATGGCGTCGGGGTAGACGACCAGCTTTTCCATCATGCCGGTGAGGCGGGCGAGCGCGAAGTCGAGCGTGACGGTCGCGTCGGGGCCGATCATGCGCTCGACGGAGGAGTGCGAAATGTCGCGCTCGTGCCAGAGCGCCACGTTTTCCATGGCCGGCGTCGCATAGGCGCGGACCATGCGGGCAAGACCGGTCAGGTTTTCCGACAGGACCGGGTTGCGCTTGTGCGGCATGGCCGACGAGCCCTTCTGGCCCGGCGAGAAATACTCTTCGGCTTCCAGAACCTCGGTGCGCTGCAGGTGACGCACCTCGACCGAGAGCCGCTCGATGGAGGAGGCGATCACGGCGAGCGTGGCGAAATACATGGCGTGGCGGTCGCGCGGGATGACCTGGGTGGAGACGGGCTCCGGCTTCAGGCCCATCTTCTCGGCCACATGCTCCTCGACGCTCGGGTCGATGTTGGCGAAGGTGCCGACAGCGCCGGAAATGGCGCAGGTGGCGATTTCTTCGCGCGCATTGACGAGGCGCTGGCGGCAGCGCTCGAACTCGGCATAGGCCTGGGCGAGCTTGACGCCGAACGTGGTCGGCTCGGCATGGATGCCATGGCTGCGGCCGATGGTGACGGTGTCCTTGTGCTCGAAGGCGCGCTTCTTGAGGGCGGCGAGCAGCTTGTCGAGATCGTCAAGCAGGATGTCGGTGGCGCGCACGAGCTGGACGCTGAGGCAGGTGTCGAGCACGTCGGAAGAGGTCATGCCCTGATGCACGAAGCGGGCTTCGGGGCCGACAATCTCTGCCAGATGCGTCAGGAAGGCGATGACATCGTGCTTCGTTTCGCGCTCGATCTCGTCGATGCGGTCGATGTCGAACGTGGCTTCGCCGGCCTTGTCCCAGATGGTCTTCGCGGCGTCCTTGGGCACGATGCCGAGCTCGGCCATCGCGTCTGCGGCATGCGCCTCGATTTCGAACCAGATGCGGAACTTGGTCTCAGGCGACCAGATTGCGGCCATTTCAGGCCGCGAATAGCGCGGGATCATGCGTGCCTTGCCTTCCATAGGTGTGGGGTTGGCGCTTCACTAGCAGAGGTGCGCGTTTTGCTCAACGCGGCTTGACGGCATAGGCGAGCGAGAGCGCGAAAAGTGCGGCCAATCCCCAGGGAAAATAGACCCGCAGGCCGAGAACGGCGAACTGGTATAGTGCGCCGGCTATCGTGAAGGCGAACTCAAACGCCCATCGAAGCGACAGGATCGGGCCGTGCCACTGGGCGTAATAGGCGCGGTATTCGAGCGCGTAGAGGGCGGCGGTGATGCACAGGGTGCACAGCGCGAAGGCGAGGAAGGCTGCGGCAAAGCGCTGTTCGGGCCGGCCATGGCGCGCGATGAGCGCCTGAAGCGTGTGGCCGAGCGGAAAGGCGAGCACGCCGCCCAGCGCGAAGATCACGGTGAGGGCGGTGACGCGCGGCGCGGTCTGCCATTCGCTTTGCCAAAAGAAGGCGACCGCGTTGAGCCCCATCAGAGCGCCCCAGAGTAGCGCGCCCAGAAGAGCCGTGGCGGGGGCGGGCAGTGCGCGCCTGATGGCGGCAAGAGCCGGTCTCATGAGATCCCGATGCTTTCACCGCCCCCGGACATGACAGGTCAGTGCTGGCCGGTGACGGCGATGAAACGGTGGTCCGGTCCTTCAAAGCCGATACCGCGCACGGCGATCATGACAGCGAAGACCGGCGAACCGCCCTGAGGGTAGAAAGTCTGGACGCCGGCGATGCGGTAGCCGAGCGGGCAGCCGCGGCTTTTCGGAATGGAATTGTCCTCATGCACGAGCGTGGTTTCCGTGCCCGGTTCGGTGGCGATGCGGGTGAGGCGGAAGCCTGCCGCTTCACCGAAGCCGTAGCATTCCGCGCCATCGGGCATGGGCAGTTCGGCGAGGCGGAAATCAAGGGTGCCGTCGATCGACGGGAAGACCGGGCGCGGATTGACCTCGATGCGATAGGGATCGGCCGAAATTTCCGTGACCGCGTTCCAGCCGGCGGTGAAACCGGGATTTTCGGCGAGCACTGCGTCGCTGATGACGGACTGGGACTGGCTTTTGGCCTGTGCGCGGGCGTCGGTGAGGCTTGCGCCATCCTGATCGATGCGCACACGGACCGGTGTGCCGGGCAGGAAACTGTCATTGGCGGTGTTGATGTAATAGCGGTTTGCGTAGGGAAAGCCGGAACCGTCCTGAATGCCATATTCCTCAAAGGCGAAGGTGGAGCCATCGGCGGAAAAGCCGAGAATGTTGACGGAGGCGGTGTCGCCCGCCTGCGCCATGGTGCAGGTGGTGGCGAGGGCGATGGCGCAAAACCCTGAATGAAGAGATTTCATGCTGAAAATCCTTTTAAACTGAAACTAGTCGCGCTTGCTGGTGGCTGTGAGCTCTTCCCAAACCGGGAATATATCACGATTGGTCTTTTTTGCGGCAAAGACGCCGCGTGCGATGGCGCGGGCCATGGTTGCGGTGGCTGCGGCGTTCAGGTCGATCACGCCTTCCATGTCGAGGACCGTGTCGTTGCGGCCCGTAGCAAGGCCGAACACGAGATCGCCGTCGACCGGCGTGTGGGTCGGCCAGATGGCGCGGGCAAAACCGTCATGGGCGGCGATGGCGAGGCGCTTGGCAGCTGCCTTGTCGAGCTTTGCGTCGGTGGCGATGACGGCGATGGTGGTGTTGCCGCGCGCGGTGGCGCGCAGCTTGGTCAACACTTTCGACGCGTCGTCGGGCATCGGGTGAGGCAGGCCGAGACCGCCGAACTCGTCACCGATCTCGAAGGGCGCTGCCCAGAAATGCGGCGTGCCGCCGACGGTGACGGAGCCCACGGCATTGACGGCGACGAGCGCGCCGACGGTGATGCCGTTTTCAAGCACGGTCGAGGCCGAACCGAGCCCGCCCTTGAGCGCGGCGGTGGTTGCGCCTGCGCCTGCGCCGACGCTGCCGATCTCGAAATCCTGCGAGGCGGCCATGGCGGCCTCGAAGCCGAAATCGCGATAGGGGGAGAAGCGGCCCCAGTTCTTGTCGCCGGCATTGGGCAGGTCGAACAGGATAGCCCCCGGCACAATCGGCACACGGAAACCGAGGATCTCGAACCCGCGATCCATCTCGCGCAAAGCCGCCTGCACGCCGGCTGCGGCGTCGATGCCGAAGGCCGAGCCGCCCGACAGCGAGATGGCGTCGACGCCATCGACCAGATTGTGCGGCTCCAGAGCGTCCGTTTCGCAGGTGCCCGGCGCGCCGCCCAGCACCTGAACGCCGGCGGCGGCAGGCTCATCGCACAGAATGGCGGTGACGCCGGATTTGACGGTCTCGTCCGTGTGGTTTCCCACAGTGATGCCCGCCACATCGGTGAGCAGATTACGCGGGCCGGTGCGCCACATCATTCAACCTCCTGGAATGTCTGGTCTTCGAAGCGGAAGAGGCGATAGAAACCCTGGTTCAGATCGCCTTTGGCGTCGAAGGAAAGAGAGCCGAGCGCGGTGCCGAACGTGCCGGAAGAAAGGGCGTCGAAGACCGATCCTGCTTCCGCGTCCGCCTGACGGGCGGCGGCAATGGCAAGTTCCGTTGCGGCATAGCCCGGAATGACATAGCCGTCCGGCACGATGCCGGCGACTTCAAGCGTCTGCCTGACGTCATCCGAGACGATGTCCGCCCAGTGCGGCAGGCCGACCATGAGCGTGCCTGTGGCAAGGGGGACGCTGCTGTTTTCCGCGCGCAGCGCCTCGCCACCGGCAATGGTGAGCTCGTAATCCATGCCGCGCGCATCGCGCGCCAGAATGGCGATGTCGCTGCGGTCGCCGCCGACGAAGACATGGGTGGCTCCGGCGCGGCGCAGGCGTCCGGCGAGGCCGATCTGGTTGTCGAGCTGGGGGCGGAACGTGTCGATGAAGACGGGGTTCAGTTCCTGAAGCTCGGCGGCGGCGCGCATGTTTTCGGCCAGTTCACGCCCGTAGATCGTGCCGTCATCGACGATGGCGAAGAAATTCTCGCGCCAGCGCGGAACGAGAATGTCGGCCACGGCGTCGCGCTCTGCGTCGGCGCGGGGCGCGGTGCGGAAAACAGGCCAACCGGTGCGCTCGCGCTGATCGGTGAGCGTGGCGGTGCGCGCGCCGGGCGTGACGACGGGAATGCCGGCCTCGGCAAAGAGCGGCAGCGCGGCCTCGATGGCGTCGGTGCACAGGAAGCCGACCACGATGGCGACATTCTGCGCGATCAGCGCGCGGGCTGCCGCCTCGCCACCTTCGGTGGTGCAGCGTGTGTCAGCCTCGATGGCGGTGGCGTCGCCGGCTTCAGCGGCAAGGCGGGCACCGTCGCGCAACTGATGGCCAAGAATGGAGAAATTGCCGCTGAGTGGCGCGGCGATGCCGATGGAGGTTTCCTGCGCATGCGCGGAAGGCGCGGTCAACGCGGCAAAACTGGAGACGAGAAGGCAAGCGAGGCAACGCATATCTGGAGATCAATCACCCATTTCACGGTCACGCACTAGCATGAGAATCAGGCCGCCCGCATCCGAAGTTAACCGCAAAGCTGCGGAACTGGTAAATAACTGTGCCATAAAGTGCTTTCGTCGATGGAGACTTTCTGGCGCAGTCCTTTTTCCTTTTTTGGACTGTCGGGCGATGGTGCGCCTTGGTAAGGCTCTGCAGCAATCCTATATCGCACATGTGAGTTGAAAAGAGTTGACTGTGCTGAAGACCAACGAGATCGAACCGCGTCATTATCGCGATGCCATGGCCCGCTTTGCAGGGGCCGTTCATGTGGTCACGACCGACGGGCCGGCTGGCCTGCGCGGCGTGACGGCGATTGCGGCGTGTTCCGTCTCGGACGATCCGCCGACGGTGTTGGTGTGCCTCAACCGCGAAAATCCGCACAATGAGGCCTTCGTGAAGAATGGCATCTTCGCGCTCAACACGCTGACGGCGGACCATCAGGCGCTTTCCAACGCCTTTTCCGGCCTGACGGGGCTTTCGCCCGAAGAGCGTTTTGCGCTGACCGAGTGGGAGACCATCGCCACGGGCGCGCCGACGCTGCCGGATGCGCTGGCGGTGTTTGACTGCCATGTGGTTCAGACCGTGGAAATCGGCACGCACCGGGTCTATTTCGGCCGCGTGGCCGGCCTGAGCATCGGCGACAAAAGCAATCCGCTCCTCTACCATGAGCGGGGCTACCAGGTATTGTAGCCTCTCGACCCGGGAGTATTTCGGGAAACCCGGGGAGCCCTTTGGGAAGCAATGGGGGAATGATGTCCGAAACGACAGCCCGCGGCCTGCCGCAATCTATCGACGAGACGCTTACGCTTCTGACGGAAGGCGGCTATGTGGCCGACCGGGCACTGGCGACCGTGCTGTTTCTGAGCCTGACCATGCAGCGCCCGCTGTTTCTGGAAGGCGAGGCAGGTGTCGGCAAGACGGAGATCGCCAAGGTTCTGGCGGCGGGGCTCGGGCGCAGGCTCATCCGGCTGCAATGCTATGAAGGGCTCGACGTTTCGTCTGCCGTCTATGAGTGGAACTATGCCGCGCAGATGATCGAGATCCGCATGGCCGAGGCTGCGGGCATTCATGACCGCTCCGAGATGGAGAGCGGCGTCTTTTCCGAAAAATATCTGATCCGCCGCCCGGTGCTGGAAGCGCTGGAAAGCGGCATTGACGGGCCGCCGATCTTCCTGATCGATGAACTCGACCGGGCGGATGAGGCGTTCGAAGCCTATCTTCTGGAAGTGCTCTCCGACTATCAGGTGAGCGTGCCGGAGCTGGGAACGATCAAGGCGGATGAACCGCCCATCGTCGTGATCACCACCAACCGGACCCGCGAAATCCACGATGCGCTGAAGCGGCGCTGCCTTTATCACTGGGTCGATTACCCGGATGCGCAGCGCGAGCTGGAAATTCTCGCCCGCAAGGTGCCGAACGCCAACGCCACGCTGGCGAAACAGGTGGTGACATTCGTGCAGAAACTGCGCGAGCTCGATCTCTTCAAGGCGCCGGGCGTGGCCGAAACCATCGACTGGGCAACGGCGCTGACGGCGCTGGGCAAGGACAGCCTTGATGCGGATGCGGTGTCGGACACGATGGGCGTGTTGCTGAAATACCAGGACGACATTGCGCGGCTGGAAGACGGCGAGGGCGCGCGCGTTCTCGAAGAGGTCAAGGCCAGCTGACATGCCGGCTGCTCCAGACGCGGACAAACGAGCACCGGAACGCGAAGAGGGCGCGCGGCTGGCCGACAGGATCGTCGGCTTTGCCCGCATGCTCCGGCGCGCGGGGCTGCGCGTGGGACCGGCCGCCGTTATGGACGCCATTCAGGCGGTGGTGACGGTCGGCGTCGAGCGGCGCGACGACTTTTACTGGACGCTGCACGCCACCCTGATTTCCAGACATGAGGATCATGCGCTGTTCGATGCGGCGTTCCGGCTCTACTGGGCGCGGCGCGACGAGCGCGATGAAGGGCGGACCGAAGATGAGGGCGACGAGGCGGAAGTGCTGCGCGAGAAGAAACGCGCCGGCGACCGCCGCGCCGAGGATGCGCTGGACGAGGAGCGCCGCGCGATCGTCAAGAAGCGGCCGGAGTTTGAACTGGACGCACGGCTTTCCTTCACGGCGATGGAGGTTCTGCGCCAGAAGGATTTCGCGCAGATGTCTGCTGAGGAAGTGGCCGAGGCCCGCCGCGCCATGCGCGATCTCGTTCTGCCGTTCGACCGGGTGGCGACGCGCCGGTTCAGGCCGGACCCGCATGGGGCGCGGATCGATCCGCATGCAATGCTGCGGGCGAGCCTACGCACCGGCGGTGACCTGATCCTGCCGAAATTCCGCTCGCCGCGACAGATCGCGCCGCCGCTGGTGGCGCTGGTCGATATATCCGGTTCGATGAGCCAGTATTCGCGGGTTTTCCTGCATTTTCTGCATGCACTGACGGAAAAGCGGCGGCGGGTTTTCAGCTTCACCTTTGGCACACGGCTGACCAACATCACGCGCCCGCTCAGCCGGCGTGACCCCGACGAGGCGCTGGAAGAAGCGTCTGAAGCGGTGCGCGACTGGTCCGGCGGCACGCGGATCGGCACGGCGCTCGGCGATTTCAACCGGCTGTGGTCGCGCCGGGTTCTGGGACAGGGCGCAATCGTGCTCCTGATCACCGACGGGCTGGAGCGCGATCATATCGAGGTTCTGTCGCGGGAGATGGAGCGGCTTTCGAAATCTTGCCGGCGGCTGATCTGGCTCAACCCATTGCTTGGCTTTGACGGGTTCGAGCCGCGCGCACGCGGCATGCGGGCGATGCTGCCGCATGTGGACGAGCTGCGGCCGGTGCATAATCTCGATGCGCTTGGCGATCTGTGCGCCGCGCTGACGGATGCGCCCGCACAGGGCGGGGACTTGGCACGGCACTTTCAGCGTGCCCATATGAAGGGCGGGAGAAACGCCAATGTCTGAGCTGAAACAATCCGATGAGACACGCGATCCGCTGATGATCGCCGAGGACTGGATGCAGGCAGGCCGCGATGTGGCGATTGCCACGGTCGTGGAGACCTGGGGGTCTGCGCCGCGCCCGGTGGGAAGCCATCTGGTGATCGATGCGGATGGCAATTTCGAGGGCTCGGTGTCGGGTGGCTGCGTGGAGGGCGCGGTGGTGGCGGAGGCCGCCGATGTGCTGACCGAGGGCAGGCCGCGCATGCTGGAATTCGGCGTCGCCGACGAGACGGCCTGGGAAGTGGGTCTCTCCTGCGGCGGGCGCATCAGGGTTTATGTGGAGAGGCTCGGCTAGTGGATCCGCTGTCACTGAAGAAACTGAACGCGCTGCGGCGCGAACGCAGGGCCGCGATCCTGCTCACCGATCTGGAAGACGGGCGCGACCGGGTGATCCGCGAGGGCGACACGGTGGCCGGTGCGCTTGGCGAGGCGGTGGCGCGCGCCTTTCGCTCCGGCAAGTCCGGTGTGGTGGAGATCGACGGGCGCACTTTCTTTTTGAACGTGCACCTGCCCGAACCGCGCCTCGTGGTGATCGGGGCGGTGCATATCAGCCAGGCGCTGGCGCCGATGGCGAAGATTGCGGGTTTCGATCTGACGATCATCGATCCGCGCACGGCGTTTGCCACACCGGAGCGCTTTCCGGGTGTCGCGCTGCATGCCGAATGGCCTGACGAGGCGCTGGCGCGCCAGCCGCTCGACGCCTACACGGCGCTTGCCGCGCTGACGCATGATCCGAAGATCGATGACCCGGCGCTGCGGGCGGCGTTTGAAGCGGAATGCTTCTATATCGGCGCGCTGGGCAGCCGGAAGACCCACGCAAAGCGCATCGACCGGCTGACGGAGGCCGGCGTTTCCCCGGCAGCGCTTGAGCGGATCGATGCGCCCGTCGGGCTCGACATTGGGGCGGCAACGCCGGCGGAGATCGCGGTTGCCGTGCTGGGCGCGGTGATTGCGGCGTTGCGCTCGCGCGGGCCGGGGGACAGGAGCGTATCGGCGTGAAGTTCGGACCGCTATCCATTGACGAGGCCGAAGGGGCGGTGCTGGCGCATGCCACGATGGCCGGCAAGACGCGGCTGCGCAAGGCGCACCGACTTGGCGCTGCCGACATCGCGCTTTTGAGGGCGGAAGGCGTCAGGACGGTGATCGCGGCGCGGCTGGAGCCTGGCGATCTGGACGAGGATCAGGCGGCAGAGCGCCTTGCAGCAACGCTTGCGGTGGAGGGAGTTTCTGCGCGCGCGCCCACGACCGGGCGGGTCAATCTGCATGCGCAGAAGGCGGGGCTCTTTATTGTGGACCGGCAGGCGGTCGATGCGGTGAACGCCGTCGATCCGGCGATCACCATGGCCACGCTGCCCGATTACAGCGCGGTGAGCGAAGGGCAGATGGTGGCGACGGTGAAGATCATCCCGTTTGCCGTTTCCGCCGCGCAGGTGGACCGGGCGGCTTCTGCCGCGCACGGGCCGGTGTTTTCGTTGCGGCCCTTCAGGGCCATGCGCGTCGGAGTGGTGCAGACGGCGCTGCCGAGCCTGAAGGACAGCGTGCTCGACAAGACGGCGCGCATCACGGTGGAGCGGTTGCAGCGCTCCGGCAGTCATGTGACGCGCGAACTGCGGCCTGCCCATGAGCCGGATGCGGTGGCGCGCGCCATTACGGCGCTCAAGGATGAGAGCGATATGCTGCTCGTCTTCGGCGCTTCGGCCGTGTGCGACGCCGACGATGTGATCCCCGCCGCCATCCGCAAGGCGGGTGGAGCGGTGGAGCGGGTCGGCATGCCGGTCGATCCGGGCAATCTTCTGGTGCTGGGGTCCATCGAAGGGCGACCGGTGATCGGCGCGCCGGGATGCGCGCGCAGCCCCAAGACGAATGGTTTCGACTGGGTGCTCGACCGGCTGATGGCGGGGCTCGACCTTTCCTCGGCGGACATTGCCGGGATGGGCGTTGGCGGGCTTTTGGCCGAAATCCCGACGCGGCCGCAGCCGCGTGAAGGCAGGATTGCGGAGCGTGCGCCCTCTGTCTGGGGCGTTCTTCTGGCGGCGGGACAGTCGCGGCGCATGGGTGAACACAACAAGCTTATGGCGTCGTTCGACGGCGTGCCGCTGGTGCGGCGCACGGGAGCGGCGCTGGCACAAAGCCGTGTCGACGGGGCTGTCGCCGTGCTCGGGCATGAGGCGGAGCGCGTACAGGGCGCGCTCGACGGGCTTGGCATGGCGGTGGCGGTCAATGATGCTTATGCGGAAGGACTGTCGAGCTCGCTGAAAGCGGGCATTGCGGCGCTGCCGGAGGAGGCGGCGGGCGCGCTGGTGATGCTGGCGGACATGCCGGAAATCAGCACTGCGGATCTCGACCGGCTGGTGGAGGCCTTTGTGAAGGCCGGCGGCAATGCGGTGGTCAGGGCGACGCATAACGGCAAGCGGGGCAATCCGGTGATCCTGCCGCGCGCGCTGTTTGCCGAAGTGGCGCGGCTTGAGGGCGACACTGGCGCGCGGCATGTGGTGGAGCAGGAGCTGGTCGGCATTGTCGATGTGGAGACGGGCGCTGCCGCACATCTGGATGTGGACACGCCGGAGGCGCTGGAAAAGGCAGGCGGCGTGTTGAATCGATGAGTGCGATGTCTCTTGCAAGAAGCTGTATTCGCTTCGCTTTTACCGGATTTATGGTGGCTTTCTCCGGTATGAGCGCGCAGGCGCTGGAGCTTGCCTCGCAGAAGGACCGGCTGTTTGCCTATCCGGCGGTTCTGTCATCGAGCGATGGCGGCGCTTACCGGGTGGTCGACTATCGGGAGATGCGGGACATCAATGGGCGCGACGCGGTGCCGGAGCGCCGCGTGGACGGGCGCTACATCTCCACCGGTGTGCGGCGCGCGCAGCAGGATCTGGCGCTGCAGACCAAGGCGGGCACGGTGCGCCATGTCGCGGTGGGCAAGACCGAGGGTGCAAGCGCCATCGTGGTTTATCTGCATGGTCAGGGCGGCAACCGTCGGCAGGGGGTGGACGACTTCACTTTCGGGGGCAATTTCAACCGCATCAAGAACCTTATGGCAAAGAGCGGCGGCCTCTACCTGTCGCCCGATTTCTCGGATTTCGAGGCGCGGGGCGCACAGGAAATCGCGGCGCTGATCGCGTATTATGCGGAACGTTCACCCGGCGCGCGGGTGTTCGTGGCCTGTGGTTCGATGGGCGGCGCGCTGTGCTGGCGGCTGGCGCAGGACCGGGTAACAGCCGACCGGCTGGGCGGACTGTTACTGCTCGGTTCGATGTGGAACGATGCGTTCCTGCAAAGCCCGGCCTTTGCTGAACGGGTGCCGGTTTTCTTCGGGCATGGCAGCGAAGACCGGGTTTTCCCGGTTGGAAATCAGGAAGCGTTTTTCAGGAAAATCCGTTCTTCGGCAAAAGGTTATCCGGTGCGCTTCGTGCGCTTTGAGAGCGGGACGCACGGCACGCCGATCCGTATGAGCGACTGGCGCGAGACCCTGAACTGGATGCTCGCGCAGCCGTGATGCGTGAGGCCCTGGCCTACGGGCCGGTGTGATAGTCGAGGATCGTTACCGGGTTCTGCTCGCCGTCATAGGACGCATCCACATCGTAGCGCACCAGAGTGAACGCGCCCTCGCGGAAGATCCATGTACCGGCAGAGAAGGCGTCTCCGACGCCGCGCCACTTGTTGTAGCTGGTAAGTGTCTGCGTTCCCGGATCATAGTCCGAGTTCACCAGCGTGCTCTCGGCGGTGTAGCCGACGATGCGGATATCCTCGACCTTGCCGTCGCTGTCGCCATTCTCGTACTGAACGCTGGTTTCCGGCATGGCGAACTGGACCGGCGACACGCCGCCCTGCGGGCTGGCCAGAATATAGGCGTGGATCTCGTTATAGGCGCCGGTGCCGCAATAGAAGCGGAAGAGCCGCGCTTCATGCTTGGGCGTGTCCAGGGTCTCGTAGGAATAGTTGAAGGGGATGGTGTAGCTGTCCACCAGATCAAAATTTTCCGGCGGTGGCGGGCAGGTTTCGGCGTAGACCGCAGCAAACATCGCCTTGGCCTCGGCCAGAACCCTGTCGGTCTCGTCGGGCGGACCATCGCCGCAGCTTGCCGGCAGGGCATCTGACAAATCGCCGCTTGCGGGCTTGAGCGATGCCTTCTCGATGTGGAGCGGGTTATAGGGCGTGCCCTGGATTGTCGGGTTGGACAGGCGAAGCGTGTAGCAACCGGCGAAAACCTGCTCTTTGCCATCATTGTCGGTGGCGCGGATGGCGACGGGAAGCGAATAGATGATGCTGCCGGCTGCGCCTTCGGAGCTGACCGCGCCGGTGGCGAGCTCGACATTGGCGGTGTTGGCGTAGCCTTCCTGATAGGCATCGAGGCTCTTTGCCGGGGGCGTCGAGAAATAGTCGTAGGCGCGCGCATATTCCTTGCGGTTGACCGCGTTGTAGAGTGAGCGCAGGAGCGTTTCGGGGCTCGAACGGTCGTCCAGATAGGCGTCCTGCTGCTGGGCAAAGGCCGGAGCCTGAAGCGCGGCAAGGATTGCGGCGGTCGTTAGAACGGGTCTCATCATGGCCTCCTCGGCTTTGAAACTGGCGGGAGAGTAACGCGGCGTGCGTCGATTCGGACAGATGTTACTGTTCCAAGATTGCCCGGATTGTGTCCGGGGCGATGGGGAGGCAGCTGCGTCGCGCAGCTCTCGCGCAGGGTGCGTTGCGCCGCTCGTTCAAATAGTGTGTTTTCGCTGGGGGATTTCTTAACCGCAGCCGGCTAAGGCTGAAGCTGGCAGGCTTTGCGCAAACGGGAGGCGTTTGTGCGCTTCGGGCCTGAAGGGGGCCGGAAAGAGAGACATGGCGATCGGAGGAAACCGCAATTTTGCGGCCTTACTGGACGAACTGATCAGCGAGGAGGCAGAGCGCACCGGCGGTGCGGCCACGAGCCTCAACTCGCTCGATTATCTGTCGGTCGCCGAAGAGCTGCATTCGGGCCGGATCAACTTCACCGACAAGCGGGCGCAGGACGCCTATGACGCAGAGGAAGCATTTGCGTCGGATGAGACGCCCGACGCGGTTGATGAGGTCGAGGCCGCCGCGGAAGACGAGCCACCGGCAGCGCTGCCGCTTTCCACCGATCCCGACGAGATTGCCCGGGAGCTCGGCTTGTATGCGGACATTGATGCGGGCCTGCTTGGCCGGATCCGCCGCGACTTCGCCTTCAACAATCACCCCGACCGTGTGCCGTCCCATCTGCGCGCCAATGCGATGGAGCGCATGCAGGTGGCGAACATGCTGATCGATGAGGCCAAACGCGGCAAATTCAGGTTGCCGCGTTCGGTCGAAGCCAGGGGATGAGCCGGTCACGCCGGAGCCAGCGCACGTAGAGCAGCACCGAGACGATGGCGAGGCCGCTGACGAGGCCGATCCAGATGCCGGGTCCGCCCATGCCGACCGTGAAGGCGAGGACGACACTCGACGTCATGCCGAGCCCCCAATAGCCCAGAAGCGAATAGACCATCGGCACCTTGGTGTCGTGCAGGCCGCGCAGCATGCCCGCCGCAACCGCCTGTGCGCCGTCAAAGATCTGGAACAGGCCGGCAAAGGCCAGGAAGGTGATGGCCAGGCCGATCACCTCCGCGTTTTCCGGCAGGTCGAGATCGAGGAACGCGCCGATGAGCAGTTCGGGTATCGTGACCATCAAAAGCGCCATCAGCGCCATGAAACCGATGCACATGACAAAGGCGGTCCAGCCGGCGCGGGTGATGCCGTCGAGGTTCTGTGCGCCAAAGGCGCGACCGACGCGGACCGTCGCGGTCTGGCTGAGGCCAAGCGGCACCATGAAGCTGATCGACGCGATCTGGATGGCGATGGCGTGTGCGGCAAGTGCGGGCGCGCTGATAAGGCCCATCAAAAGGGCTGCGGCGTTGAAGATCGTGACTTCGAAGGTCATGGAGCCGGCAATTGGCAGGCCAAGCCGGATCAGCTCGAAGAAGCGCGGCCAGTCGGCGCGCCAGAAACGGCCGAAAAGCTGATAGCGGCGAAAATTGCGCTCGACCGAAACGACGAGGGCAAGGCCGAGGAACATGAGCGTGCTCGAAATCGTGGTGGCGATGCCGGAGCCTGGAACGCCAAGGGCCGGAAAGCCGAGATTGCCGAACATCAGCGCCCAGTTGGCCAGCACGTTGAAAGCCACCATGACGAACATGATGCCAAGCGCCCAGCCGGGGCGCTCCAGCGCCGAGATGAAGGAACGCAGGATGATGTAGCCGAAGAAGGGCAGGGCCGCCCATTGCAGCGTGCGCACATAGCTGCCGGCGATGCGGGCGAGTTCCGGGTCCTGCCCCATCCACAGGAGGATGCTCTCGGACTGCCAGAGAAGCAGCCAGATGGGAAGGGACACGGCAATGGCGAGCCACAGGCCCTGACGCACGGTGCGGCGCACATCGCGCACCGCATGCAGCTTGCGGCCAAGCGCGGTCGCCATCATGGGTGAGGTGGCAAGAAGCAGGCCAAGGCCGAAGATGAGCGGTGCGAAATAGAGGTTGTAGCCGAGCGTGCCGGCAGCCAGCGCATCCGGTCCCAGACGGCCCATCATCATGACGTCGGTGGTGGTCATGGCGTTCTGCGCCAGATTGGTGAGCACCATCGGCCAGGCGAGCGAGAGTGTCGCCCGCGCTTCCGCGATCCACGGATTGACCGGCGCGCGTGCGCCGGAAGCAAAAACCGTCATGTCGTCTACCCCTTGCGGCGGGCGGAATGTTCAACGCCTGCCGGAATCAATCGCGGAAGGAGGATGCCTTCGGCGAAGCATCGCTTTTAACGCGCCCAGCCTGACAGGCAAGGCGGTTTCGTTTGGTCCAGCAAGCTTTGCGTGTAACGGGGGCGTGTAACGGGAGCGTGTAACGGGGAGACGACGGAGGCGGCAGCGGACGCTCTCAATAGGGGAAGGATCGCTCCAGACCGTCTGCCAGTCGTGAAACGATTTCCGGATCGGCTGCGGTTGCGGTTTGTTCCAGGGAAACGAGGTCCACGGGTTGCGTGATGGGAGAGGCCGTGCGGTTCACGCTCTGGAAGTAATCTTCGAATTTCCAGTTTCCCATCGACGCGCCGACCTGGAGCCAGACATTGGGCACGCCGAAGGAATCGGCGGCGATGAGGCCGTGCAGGCTGGAGGAGAGCACGAAGTCGCAGCGGGCTATGTCACGGGCGATTTCGAGTGTGTTTTCGCTTGTGAGGTCGATCAGGTGGACGCCGGGAGCCCTGGCCAGTTCCCGAATGAGCGGGCTTTCCTGATGGTGAATGTGGGGGATGAGGCCCCAGCGGTGCTTTCTGGCGGGGCGGTCAAGAATTCTGGGTAACAAAAGGGCCGGGTCGCCCAAAGGCGTTTCTGCGGGGAGGTTCATCATCCTGCGGGTGAGCGGGCCGCGCACGCCGCTGACGCTTGCATGATGGTAGCGACCGGAAATGTCTCCGAAGCAGCCGGTGCCCCAGATGTGTGTTCTGCGCAGTGGCTTGCGGAGTGCGCGTTGCCAGCGCCGCTTGGTTGCCTGCCCCAGAAGACTGCCGATTGCGATCATGTCGCAGGACTTGATGCCGGCGTGCTGCACGGGGCGTTTTGCATAGTGTTCAACGATGAGCGGCGAAAGATCATCGCCGAAATTGCCTTTTGGCGCCCGCCACCAATAGAGGCCAATGGGTTTGCTCACGGCATCCTCCAGATGTTGCCTGAGGCGTGCGGTGTGGTTTGAGCTGATCAGTATACACCAATCAATGCCCGCTGATGGCGGCGGACATATCGTCCAAAAGGCGTAGGGTCTGGCGGCGCTCAGCTCTCGCCGGAGCGCGCGCGGCGGGAGCGGCGCGTGCCTGTGGCGGAACCGCTTTCGGATGCGGACTTGTTGCGCAGCGGTCCGACACGGGCGACGACATCTTCGATGGTCGGGCGGTGTTCGGGATTTTTGTGGCCGTCGAGCGCCGTGCGCATGGCCGCCAGATGCTCGAAGGAGGTGCCGCAGCAGCCGCCGATGATCTTCGCGCCGCCATCGACGGCAAGCCGCACATACTCGCTCATCAATTCAGGCGTGCCGGAATAATGGACTTCCGTGCCGCGAAATTCGGGAATGCCGCAATTGCCCTTCACCACGATTGTGGCCTCTGGCCGGGCTTCGGTCATGTCGAGAAGGGTGGCGAGGATGTCGGGTGCACCGACGCCGCAATTGGCCCCGACGGCGACAGGCGGCTGGCCGAGTTCGTCGACAACGCCGTGAATGTCCTTCGGCGCAAGGCCCATCATGGTGCGACCGGCAGTGTCGAAGGAGCCGGTATAGGTGTAGGGCAGGCCAACGCGGATCGCGGCTTCGGCAGCCGCGTGGATCTCTTCAGGCGCAGACATTGTCTCGATCCAGGCGACTTCCGCGCCGCCCGCCTTGAGGCCTTCCATCTGCTCGGCAAAGGCTTCGACCGCTTCATCATAGGTGAGCGCGCCGAGCGGTTCGAGAAGCTCGCCCGTGGGGCCGACGGAACCGGCGACGATGACGCGGCGGCCAGCCTTTTCGGCGACGCGGCAGGCGATTTCGGCGGCTTTCCTGTTTAGCTCGAAGACGCGGTCCTGCGCATTGTGCAGTTTCAGCCGGTGGCGGGTGCCGCCGAAGGAATTGGTGAGGATAATGTCGGCGCCTGCATCGATGAAGCCCTGATGCAGCGCCTCGATCTTTTCCGGCGCATCCTCATTCCACAATTCCGGCGCATCGCCGGACTCAAGCCCCATGGCGAAGAGGTTGGTTCCGGTCGCGCCATCGGCGAGGAGAACGCCTTTTTCGGCGATGAGGGCATCGATGGGATTGGGGATCGAAGAAGCTTGCATGGGGTGCCCTCCATTCGGGCGGCGCTGTTTCAGGCGTTGAGGGTATAGAGAGGCGTTTATGCCCGTCAATCCTCCCGGAAGGTCCAGACGGGACGCTGGGAGGCGATCAGCCGAGCCGCAGGCTCTTTACAAAACCGGCGGCCTCATGGGCGTTGATCTCGGCATCGCGGATGAGACCGTCGAAATGGCGCGTCAGGCGCTGCACGGAGCTGGTGGCGCTGAGGACCAGATAGACGCCGCCCATATAGAGCGCGGCGCGGTAGGGGCCGAAGATCGTGTAGGGCGCGGAGAAGCGTTTGCGCCCGTCGAACAGGAAGAGGCGGAAGGTCGGGTAGAGATCGTCCAGCAGACGGGCCATGTGCACAACCTGCTCGGCGCGCACCTTTTCGGGCAGGGTGCGCCAGACGCCTTCTCCCTTGGCGAAGAGCTCGAGTGTCTGGCGCGGCATGCAGACTTCCATGTCCGTTTCCGGCCTGCGGTTGTAATCGACGCGGTACTGGGCCTCGCTGATCTGTGTGGCGCGGCGCTGCGGCATGGCTTCGGCTTCGTAGAGGATGACGGCTTCGGTGCGCAGCAGATCCGGAATGCCCGATGGCACGTAGCGGATCTTGGTGCCGACGGCCTCGGCATGCCATTTGGCGAGCAGCGTGTCGTTGAAACCGCCCTGCGCCTCGGCGATCTCCAGGCTTTCGCGCAGGTCGCCGGTGATGCCTTCATCCTGACTGAGGCCAAGGAGCCAGTCGAGCGAGACCTTGTGTTCGGCGGCGATGTTGATGAGCGTTTCGGCACGCGGCAGGCGTGTGGACGCGCCGGAGAGAAGCTGGGAGAGGGCCGAGCGGTCTATGCCGACGGCGCTGGCGAAGGCCGACTGGTTGAGGCCCGAGCGCTTGAGCAGGGTTTTCAGGCGCTCGCGGAACGTGCCGGAAAGATCGCGTTTGTCGATGACAATCCTGTCCATGATGCGCTCAATCGTCGACTGATGAGTTTTGTAAACAATTGATGCTCTTGGTGCGCAATGTCAACGCATTGTGCGTATTCTCGCATTGCGTGTGCCGGGGCCCCCTGACAGTTTCGTGTCAGGATGCACGACGCGCCGCGTTTCCGGGTCGAGAGGGGGAGGCGATTGGGGCCGTGCGGCGCAGAACCGGGATAGAGATGAATATGACAACCAGACGCCGGGGCGCAGGCCGTGCGGCGGTGGAATGGCCGACGCTTGCGCTGATTTTCTTATGCTACGGAGCCTGGGCTGCAGCGGGGCTTCTCCTGTGGCCGGACTGGCCTTTGACGGCACTGGCGCTTCTGGCGTTGACGGTCGCGCTGCAGAGCTCGCTGATGCACGAATGCCTCCACGGCCACCCGACGCGGCGGGCGCTGGTGAACGAGGCGCTGGTGTTCTTGCCGCTGGGGCTTGTCTATCCCTATCGCCGTTTCAGGGCGCTGCATCTGCGCCATCACGCAGACGAGCGCCTGACCGATCCGTTCGAGGACCCGGAGAGCTATTACCGGGCGCGGTGGCGCTATGAGGAAATGCCGGGCTGGGCGCGGCGTCTTCTTGGGATCAACAACACGATGGCGGGGCGCTTCGTGCTGGGACCGGCGATCATGACGGCAGGCTTTCTCGCTGCGGAGATGAAGCTGATCCGGGAAAATGCACCCGGTGTGCGCAGGGCGTGGCTTCTGCATGCGGCGGGGCTGGCGGTTTTGTTGCCGGTGGTCGCTTTCGGGTTCGGGATGCCGCTCTGGCTTTACGTGCTGGGGCCGGCCTGGCTGGGGCAATCGCTGATCTCGGTTCGCACCTTTGCAGAGCATCAATGGTCCGAGCGGCCGGACGGACGCACGATCATCGTGGAGCGCTCGCCGCTGGCGCTGCTGTTTCTGAACAACAATCTGCATCTGGTCCATCACAAGATGCCGGGTGCGCCGTGGTATCGGCTGCCGGCGCTTTATCGTGCGCGACGGGCGGAGTGGCTCGCCATGAATGACGGGTACAGCTATCCGGGCTATCTTGCGCTGGCGAAGGACTTTGCCTTTCGCACGAAGGAGCCGGTGCCGCATCCCGTACTTCGGCGGGCGCGGGAAGCCGCCAGCGCGTTTCGTCCGCGCGCCCATGGCCGCTCCATGAGCGGGACGGGAAGTGTGCCGGTTCCGGCAAGGCCCGTGAAGGAGTAGGGCGCTTGCCATCATCGTTCCAGCCATCGGATAAGGTTTTATGAGCGAGCCTTTGGCAGCCCTTCCCATGTATGACTGGCCGGAGTGCCGGGACGAAACCGATGCGCTGTGGCGGGTCATTCGCGACGGGCTGCGCGCCCGTGGCGTGGCCGCGCCGGATGCTTTGACGCGCGGCGGGGATGTGCAGGCGATCTGGCGGGACCCGGACCTGCTTCTGGCGCAGACCTGCTGGGGGCCTCTGGAGGCGGGGCTGGCGAATGACGTGCAGGTGCTGGCGCAGCCGGATTATTCCGCCTTTGAGGGCGGTGCGGGGCCGCTTTATTCGAGCGCCATCGTGATGCGCCGTGATGTGGTGGGGCGCGCCATGAGGGTGCGCGCACCGGAGGACGGCATGGCGCGCCTGCCGCTTGATCGCATGCGCGGGATGCGGTTTGCGTTCAATGACCTGGTCTCCCGATCGGGCTATCTCGGCTTGATTCAGGATCTGAGAGAGGCCGGAGAAGGCATTGATTTGTTTTCACAATGTCTTGAAACAGGCGGGCATCGCCAGTCGCTTCGGGCCGTCCGCGACGGGCGTGCGGATTTGTGTGCCGTAGACTGTCGAAGCTGGGCACTGGCGCAGCGTTTCGAGCCGGGCATGGATCTCCTGCTTGTGGCGGGGTGGACGGCGCGGCGGCCGGGGCTTCCCTATATCACGAGCCTTGCGACGGATGCGCAGACACGGGCTGCGCTACGCGCCGTGCTGGCGGAGGCATCTTGCAAGGCGAATGATGGCGGGGATAGACTTGCGCCATGAGCCGTCGTCAAACACTGACAAGCGCCAAACTGCCGACCGCCAGACCGTCGCCGCGCACGCGGCACACGGAGCTTCTGCGGCTTTGCGCGCGCATAGGGTACTCACCGCCGCTCTTCGCCTGAACCGGTTTTCGGCCTTGCCGAATGAATTCAAGCGAAGAGAGCAAGTCTATGACATACAAGAATTTTTCCCTGGATCAGCTTCAGGCGATGGATGCTGCGCACCATCTGCATCCGTTCACCGACCACGCGGATCTCAGGGCTGCGGGCTCGCGCATCGTGACGCGCGCGGACGGGCCTTTCGTCTATGACACGGAGGGCAATGAAATCCTCGACGGCATGGCGGGGCTGTGGTGCGTGAATGTGGGCTACGGGCGGGACGAACTGGCCGAGGCCGCTTGTGAACAGATGAAGGAGTTGCCCTACTACAATTCCTTCTTCCGCTGCACGACGCCGACGCCGGTGCTTCTGGCGCAGAAACTGGCGGAGATCGCGCCCGCCAACATCAACCAGGTGTTCTACGGATCGTCGGGCTCGGAGGCCAATGACACGGCGCTGCGGCTGGTGCGTCATTACTGGGCGCTGGAAGGCAGGCCGGAGAAGAACCGCATCATCTCGCGCAACTGGGCCTATCACGGCTCAACCGTGGCGGCGACGTCGCTGGGCGGCATGTCGGCGATGCATGGCCAGCTTTATGGCGAAGTACCGAACATCGCCCATGTGATGCCGCCCTACGCGTTTGAGCTGCGGGAAGAGGGCGAGAGCGATCATGATTTCGGCCTGCGCGCGGCGAAGGCCGTGGAGGACGCCATTCTGGAAGCCGGGCCGGACAATGTCGCCGCCTTCATCGGTGAGCCGGTGATGGGGGCTGGCGGCGTGAAAATTCCGCCGGAAAGCTATTGGCCGGAGATCGACCGCATCTGCAAGAAACATGATGTGCTGTTGATGCTGGATGAGGTGATCACGGGCTATGGCCGCACGGGCGAATGGTTTGCAGCCGAGCGGCTTGGGCTTGAGCCCGACACGATCACGACAGCCAAGGCGCTGACATCCGGTTACCAGCCGCTTTCGGCCCTTTTGGTCGGCGACCGGATTGCCGAGACGCTGGTGAAGAAGGGCGGCGAGTTCTATCACGGCTACACCTATTCGGGGCATCCGGTGGCGTGTGCGGTGGCGCTGAAGAACCTCGAGATCATCGAGCGCGAAGGGCTTGTCGAGCGGGTGCGCACGGACACCGGGCCTTATTTTGCCAAAACGCTTCAGGCGCGGCTGGGTGATCACGGCATTGTCGGCGAGGTGCGGGCCTTTGGTCTGATGGCGGCCATCGAGATCGTGGCGGACCGGGAAACGCGGGCGCGTTTTCCAGTTGATGGCGCGGCGGCTTCCTGCGTGCGCGATCATGCGATTTCCGGCGGGCTGATGATGCGGGCCGTGGGCGACACGATGATCCTGTCGCCGCCGCTGATCTGGACGCGCGAGACCATCGACATGGCCTGCGAGCGGATCGGCGCAGCGCTTGATCGCGCGGAAGCGGATCTGCGGAAGGGGTAGAGAGGTTTGCAGCCGGGTGTGTGCACCCGGCGTTCTCACCAGTGCAAAGAAAAACCGCGTTTCTTCGGGCGGGAAGAGACGCGGTTTTTTGCTACTCGAATACACTGTCTTCGCAAATACGCTACGCTGCGAAAACTTCCCGTACCGGTACGCGAGACCTGTTCCGGCGTCGGGGAGGCTTCAAATCCGCCTCGACGTCATTTCTAGCCCCTCATGGTTACCGGGAGGTTAGCGGGAAGTATAAAAACGCATCTTTTTTGCCGGCAGACTATTTTTTTCCGCTTTCCTTGCCGCGCAGGAAATTCACGATCCCGGAGAAGTCCGTGCCTTCGTGGCCCATGGCGTTGAAAAGCGCGTAGAGCTGGGTGGCTTCTGCACCGAGCGGCGTGACGGCGCCGGCGCCCTGTGCGGCTTCCTGTGCAAGGCGCAGATCCTTGAGCATGAGGCCGGCGGCGAAGCCGGGCCTGTAGTCGCGGTTTGCGGGCGAGGCGGGCACGGGGCCGGGCACCGGGCAATAGCTCGTCAGCGACCAGCACTGGCCGGACGAGGTGGACGCCACGTCGAACAGCGCCTGATGGGAGAGCCCGAGCTTCTCGGCCAGCACGAAGGCCTCGCTGACGCCGATCATGGAAATGCCGAGGATCATGTTGTTGCAGATCTTGGCGGCCTGGCCCGCACCACCTTCGCCGCAGTGCACGACGCGACCGGCCATCGGCTCCAGAATTGGGCTGGCCTTTGCGAAGGCGTCGGCAGAGCCGCCGGCCATGAAGGTGAGGGTGCCCGCTTCCGCGCCGCCCACACCGCCGGAGACCGGCGCGTCGATGGAGAGAAGATTGTTCTCGGCGGCAATGGCGTGGGCCTTTCTGGCCGACTCCACGTCGATGGTGGAGGAATCGATGAAGAGCGTGCCCCGGGCGGCTTTCGGGGCGATGTCGGCATAGACCGAGAGCACATGCTTTCCCGCCGGCAGCATGGTGATGATCACGGCAGCATCCTTCACCGCCGCTTCGGCGCTGGCCATGACGGTGACGCCATTGCTGGCGGCGGTTTCGAGGTTCTCCGTGATCAGGTCGAAGCCCTGAACGCTGTGCCCGGCCTTGACCAGATTGGCGGCCATGGGATTGCCCATATTGCCGAGACCGATGAATGCGATGGTTGCCATATTGGGGTTCCTCCGGAAATGCGGGCTGGGCGTCGTGTTCTCGTTTTGGGGTCAGGAGCGTCCGACCAACTGCCTTGCGATGATCAGGCGCATGATCTCGTTGGTGCCTTCGAGGATCTGGTGGACGCGCAGGTCGCGCACCAGTTTTTCAACGCCATATTCGTGCAGATAGCCATAGCCGCCATGAAGCTGCAGCGCGTCATTGGCCACATCGAAACAGGTATCGGTGACGAAACGCTTGGCCATGGCCGACCATTTGGAGGCGTCCGGTGTCCTGGCGTCCAGCCGGGCGGCGGCGGTGTAGAGCATCATGCGCGAGGCCTGGAGGCTGGTCTCCATATCGGCGAGTTTGAACTGGAGCGCCTGAAAGCGGTTGATGGCCTGTCCGAACGCCTCGCGCTCTGCCGTGTAGGCGAGCGCCTTGTCGAGGGCCGATTGCGCGCCACCCAGCGAGCAGGCGGCGATGTTGAGGCGACCGCCATCAAGCCCGGCCATGGCGATGCTGAAGCCTGCTCCCTCATTGGAGAGAAGGTTTTCGGCGGGCACTTTGCAATCCTCGAAGATGACCTGACGGGTCGGCTGCATGTGCCAGCCCATCTTGAACTCGGCCGGGCCAAAAGAGAGACCGGGCGCATCCCTGGGCACGATCAGCGTTGAAACGCCCTTGGGGCCGTCCTCGCCGGTGCGGGCCATGACGACATAGATGTCGTTTTCACCGGCACCCGAAATGAACTGCTTGGTGCCGTTCAGCACATAGTGGTCGCCGGATTTGACGGCCTTGGTCTTGAGCGCTGCGGCATCGGAGCCGGAGCCGGGCTCGGTGAGACAGTAGCTTGCCAGCCACTCCATGGAGGTGAGTTTCGGCAGGAAGCGCTGGCGCTGCTCCTCGCTGCCGAACGTGTCGATCATCCAGCCGGCCATGTTGTGAATGGAAATGAAGGAGGAAAAACCGGGGCAGGCGGCGGCCAGAGCCTCGAAGATGAGCACGGCGTCGAGCCGACCGAGCGCTGAGCCGCCCACATCGTCGCGCACATAGATGCCGCCGAAGCCAAGCGGCCCGGTCTCGCGCACCACATCGGCGGGGAAATGCCTGTCACGGTCCCAGTCGAGCGCGTTGGGGGCAACACGGTCGGCGGCGAAGCTCTCCGTCATTTCCTGAATGGCGCGCTGATCGGCATTCAGCTCGAACTGCTCTGCGCCAGACGAAGCATTGGCGTCCATGACGTCCTCCCGAAATGGAAAATCTTCCCAGTCGGATCAGTTTAGTGCATTGAGTGGGCCGCGCAATGCGAGGTGTGGCACAGGCGCTGTGCATCAAACACGGACAGTATGGGCGCGCGGACAGGATGAAGACGGGGATGACCATGGCGCGCGCCATCATGCTGCAGGGCACGGGATCGGATGTGGGCAAGTCGGTGCTGGTGGCCGGGCTCTGCCGGATGGCGAAGCGGCGGGGCCTCAATGTGCGCCCGTTCAAGCCGCAGAACATGTCGAACAATGCAGCGATTGCCGCGATGCCGGGCGGTGGCGACGAGATGGGCGAGATCGGTCGGGCGCAATGGCTGCAGGCGCTGGCCTGCGGGGTCGCGCCGAGCGTGGACATGAACCCCGTTCTGATCAAGCCGGAGAGCGACATGGGCGCGCAGCTCGTGGTGCAGGGCCGCTCGCGCGGCTCGGCGCGGGCGCGCGACTATCAGCGCAGCAAGGGCGCGCTGATCGGGCCGGTGCTCGAATCGTTCGAGCGGCTGCGCAAAGAAGCCGATCTGGTGATCGTCGAAGGCGCAGGCTCGCCCGCCGAGATCAATCTGCGCGCCCGTGACATCGCCAATATGGGGTTTGCCACGCAGGCGGACGTGCCGGTGGTGCTGGTCGGCGATATCGACCGGGGCGGGGTGATCGCCGCACTCGCGGGCACGCATCTGATCCTGAGCGAGGAAGACCGGCGCATGATCGTCGGCTACATCGTGAACAAGTTTCGCGGTGACCTCTCGCTGTTCGATGACGGCATTGCCGCGATTGGCCGGTTCACGGGCTGGCCCTCCTTCGGGGTGGTGCCGTGGCTTGCCGACGCAAGCCGCCTGCCGCCGGAGGATTCCGTCACGCTGGCGCGACGGACGAGCCATTTGCCGGCGAAGCTCAAGGTTGCCGTGCCGATGCTCTCACGCATCGCCAATTTCGACGATCTCGATCCGCTGTCGGCGGAGCCGGAGGTGGAGGTGGTGTTCGTGCCGCCGGGGGAGCGTCTGCCGCGCGATGTGGGGTTGATCGTTCTGCCGGGGTCGAAATCGACCATCGGCGATCTGGCGTTTCTGCGCCGGCAGGGCTGGGATGAGGATTTGAAGGCGCATCACGCGCGCGGCGGGCGCATTGTCGGCCTGTGCGGAGGCTATCAGATGCTTGGCCGCAGCGTCGATGATCCGGAAGGCTTTGAGGGCGAGGCCGGGCGCTTCGAGGGGCTGGGGCTGCTCGATGTGGAGACGGTGATGCAGCCGCAAAAGGCGCTGCGCGAGGTGGAGGCGCTCTCTCCGCGCCACGGCGTGGCCCTGTCCGGCTATGAGATCCATATCGGCCGGACCGAAGGGGCGGATTGCGCCCGCCCGGTGGCCATGATCGGCGACCGCCCGGACGGTGCGACATCCAGCGATGGCCTTGTCACGGGCACCTATCTGCACGGTCTGTTCGGCTCCGACGCGTTTCGGGCGCGATTCCTCAGGGAATTTGGCATCGAGACGGGGGGAACGAATTATCGCGCGCAGGTCGAGCAGGCGCTGGATAACATCGCCATGCAACTTGAAGAGCATCTGGACTGCGACGCGCTGCTTGCTGCCGCCCGCTAGGGGCCTGACCCTGAACGCACCCCGATTACGCTATCATACAATGCTCTTCAGGCCGGTGGCTCCTGATGTCTTTCCCTATACGCCTTTCAAAAGCGAGCCGCCGACCATCAGAAGATAGGCCAGCGTCATGATCCAGAAGGCGGGGATCGGCACGAAGGTCAGGAGATTGAACGCTGCGACGACCCCGATGATCGCGATGACCAGGCTGAGCAGAAAGACGACTTTTGTGGGTGCGTTGAGTGTCATGGGAATCCCCGATGGTGATGATAGCGGGGATCAGATTAGGACCGGATCGGGCCTATAGGCCAATAGACCGCAGCAGCGGGTTCTCGGGATCCATCAGGAGACGAACCGCAAGCGCCAGACAGGTGATCACCAGAAGCGGCTTGATGACGCGCGAACCCTTCTTCATGGCGAAGGCTGCACCGATGCGCGCGCCGGCGATCTGCGCCAGTCCCATCATCAGCCCGACCTTCCACGCGATGGCGCCGACCATGGCGAAGGCTGCGAAGCCACCGACATTGGAGGCGAAGTTCAGAAACTTTGTGTGCGCTGTGGCCTTGAGCAGGCCCTGACCGGCGAGGCCGACAAAGGCGAGCATGAAGAACGAGCCCGTGCCGGGACCGAACGCACCGTCATAGAAGCCGAGAAAGGGGGCGACGGTTAAGCCGAAAACGAAGGGCGTGATGCGCTGCGCGCGGTCGATGTCGTTCAAATTGGGTTTAAACGCGAAATAAAGCGCGACCGCGATCAGGAGCACCGGAAGCATGCCGCGCAGGAGATCGGCCGGCAGGATCGTTGCCACCAGCGCGCCGGCTATCGAGGCCAGAAACGAGAAGATCGCGGGCCATATCTGGTCGGAAATGCGCACATGCCCCGCCTTGGCATAGGCGTATGCCGCGGCTCCGCTGCCGAACATGCCCTGCAGCTTGTTGGTGCCGAGTGCAAGCACCGGTGGAAAGCCGGCCAGAAGCAGGGTGGGTATGGTGACGAGACCGCCGCCACCGGCGATTGCATCCATAAAGCCGGCAAAAAAGGCTGCCAGGGTCAGAAGGAGGAGAATCTCGAGACTTGCTTCAAACATATTCACGGAGTAGCCAGCGATAAGGATGGCTTCTTGCATCACAACCGGATGCGCTCCGCAAGGCGGTTTCGGCAGTTGTACAGGAAGCTTTGCGCTGTGGCGCAATCAATGAAGGAACGGCCTTGACGACGATGCGTGTCGACCCTCACCGGAAGTGTTGCGCTTGAGCACTCTCGTGGCGGTTGCGTTATGGCGCGATGCCCGGCCCGGTGATCCAGTTGGGCAGTGGCACCGTATTGTGGTCAGGAACGGAGAGACCGGGAGCAAGCCATGTTTACTTCGCCAAATTCCGGGCCAGATGCCGGGCCAGATTTCGGCTCAGGGGCGGAGGGCCATGAGATGTCAGCCGCTTTGAACGCCATGGCCGGCGACGTGCTGCTGCTCTTACGGCTGGCACTGACCGACGAGCCGCTGGGGGAGCGGGAAAAGACGGTCCTTGGCCGCGTCGCCGCTGGCGCGCTTGCTTTATCCGAAGACGAGATTGCAGAGCTTGTCGCCGCGCTTTCGGCGCTGGCGACGGAGGCCGAAGTGATGCAGGCGCGCGCGAACCTGCGCCAGACCAGCCACGAGCGGCGGCTGATCCTTGCCGAGACACTGTTTGATCTGGCCGCGCGCGACGCGGAGCTTGGTCCCCGCGCTGACCGGCTGACGGCGCGGGTGTGCGATGTGCTGGGGCTCGGCGCAGATGAAGTGGCGCATCTGTCTGGCTAGAGCGCGGCTCCGAGGCTCAACGGCATCCCTCCAGCCAGACGTCCCCATTGTCCAGCGGGCTGCACGATCCTGAAACAAGACGTGCGATGCGCTCTACGCGTTCGGCAAGGGCCGGATCGTCCGTGCCAAGCCGGTATTTTCCAGGCGCAATCAGAACGGCCACGAGGCTCAGGAACTCGGTTTCCTGAAGGTCTGAGGGCGCTTTGCCGAAATTTTTTTCGCTTGCACGGTGAAAGCCGGTGACCCAGCCATCGGGACCTTTGCCCATCTCCAGCGTGTCGAGCCAGAGCGCGAGGATCTGCTCTTTGGTGAGTTCGCTTTCCAGCCCAAGGGCATAGCCGGTCTGGCGGATTTTTCCGATGCCGGGTTTGAACGCCTCAAAAGCCAGGCGTTTGGCGGCCGACTGGGTGATGGTCGTGACGCCTGCGCCGGGGGTGATCATGTCGACACCGGAATGGCCTTGGAAGTTTGGATCCTGCACCTGCAGCAACTGCTGCAACCGGGCGTCTCCAAGCGACTGCCCGCCGCGGTTCTCGGCGATGAGCGCATCTGCCCGCAGTTTCAGGGCATCGGCATCCTTGATTGCATCGAGATAGCCCCATCCCCCATAGGCGAGCGCGGCGGCGAAAATGGCAAGGATGAGGGTAGAGGCAGTTTTCAGAATCTTCTTCATTCAAACCGGATGCGGTTTCGGATCGGTCAAAATGTGGCCGGCAGAGAGAATCCTCTGATGTTTGATGATGTGACGCCAGACCGGGGCGGGGTGCTTGCGCAATGCCGTCGGTCTGGCGGGAAGATCGGGATCAGGCCTTCTCCCGGGCAAGCCGCGCCGCGATGGCGCGTTCCAGATCGGGCGCGGCGGCGACGAGCGCCTTTGCCGCTTCCGATTCCGGGTTTTCCAGAACGGCGGCGGTGGGGCCGCTTTCCACGATGCGCCCGTCATGCATGACCATGACTTCGTCGGTGATGGCGCGCGCCACCGTCAGATCATGGGTGATGAAAAGATAGGTGAGATCGAGCCGCTGGTTCAGATCGGCGAACAGGTCGAGGATCTGCGCGCGGATCGACACGTCAAGAGCGGAGACAGGCTCGTCGGCCACGATCAGCTTCGGACGGGTGATGATGGCGCGGGCGATGGATACGCGCTGGCGCTGGCCACCGGAAAACTCATGCGGGTATTTCTGCATGTCGCTGGCCTTGAGGCCGACGGATTCGAGCGCTTCGGCAACACGGTCGCGGCGTTCGGTGACGGACGGTTTCGTGTCGAGCAGATGCAGGGGCTCGGCCACCAGCCGCTCCACCTGATGGCGCGGATTGAACGAGCCATAGGGGTCCTGAAAGACCACCTGCATGTTGCGCCGGGCGTGGCGCAGTTCATGTTCGCTCTTGCCGCCAAGCGCTTCGCCGTCGAGGCGGATTTCGCCGGATGTGGGACGATCGAGCGCAAGGATCATGCGGGCAAGCGTCGACTTTCCGCACCCTGAACGTCCCACCAGCGCAACCGCATGGCCGGGAACCAGCGAAAAACTGACATTGTCGACGGCGCGGAAGGGTTCCGGCTTGGAGAAAAGCCCCTTGCGGCGACCGGGATAGTCGCGCGTGACGCTGGAGACGCTGAGGAGGGGCGTCTGCTCCTCCTTCCCGGCCTCTTCCTGCGGGCGCGCGCGGGCCGGCACATGGGTGGAGGCCTCGGCGAGCTGGCGGGTGTAGGGGTGTTTCTGCTCGCGCAGAACGGTGGCCGTGGGGCCGCTTTCCATCACCACGCCATGGCGCATGACGGTCACACGGTCGGCCATGTCGGCGACGACGGCCAGATCGTGCGAGATGAGCATGAGGCCCATGCGGTTTTCTTCCACCAGGTCGCGCAGCAGATCGAGGATTTGCGCCTGAAGCACGACATCGAGCGCGGTGGTGGGTTCGTCGGCGATCAGGAGCTTGGGCTTGAGCGCGCAGGCGATGGCGATGACGACGCGCTGGCGCTGGCCGCCGGAAAGCTCGTGAGGAAAGCGCGAGAGCGGAAACTTGCTCTCGGGCAGGCCGACACGGTCGAGAATGGCGCGGGCGCGCGCTTCGGCGTCCGGGCGATTGGCTCCGGTGTGCCAGCGAATGCCCTCGGCCACCTGTTCGCCGATGGTCTTGACCGGGTTGAGCGCGGTCATGGGCTCCTGAAAGACCATGCCGAGATCATCGCCGCGAAGGCGGCACATGGCCTCTTCGGGGGCGGCGAGAATGTCGATCCCGTCAAAGGTGACGCGGCCTTGAGCGCGGGTGAGCTCCGGCAGGAGCTGCATCACGGTGAGGGCGCTCATGGACTTGCCGGAACCGGATTCGCCGACGACGCCGAGCACTTCGCCGGGAGCGATCTGAAGGTCGACATCCTTCAGAACCGGGTGGCCGGCGATGGAAAGGGACAGGTTTTCTATTTCAAGCAGGCTCATCGCTCGCGCCTCAGCCTTGGGTCGAGAAGGTCGCGCAGGCCGTCGCCGAGCAGGTTGAGACCGAGCACGGTGATGACGATGGCGAGGCCGGGGAAGATGGCCAGATGGGGGGCGATCATCATGCGGGTCTGCGCCTCGAACAGCATGCGCCCCCAGGAGGGCATGGGCGGTTGCGTGCCAAGCCCCAGATAGGACAGGCCCGCCTCGGCCAGAATGCCGAGCGCAAACTGGATGGTGCCCTGCACGAGGAGCAGCGCGACGATGTTGGGCAGGATGTGCTCGATGGTGATGAGCACCCTGTTCTTGCCGGCGGCGCGGGCTGCCAGAATGAACTCGCGCGGCCAGATGGAGAGCGCGCCGGCGCGCGCCACGCGGGCAAAGACCGGAACGTTGAAAATGCCGATGGCGATGATGGCGTTGATCGCGCCGGGGCCGAAAATGGCGGTGATCATGATGGCCGAGAGAAGGGCCGGGAAGGCGAAGACCAGATCGTTGAAGCGCATCAGGACTTCATCGACCACGCCGCCACGCGCGGCTGCCCAGCAGCCGAGCGGCACGCCGACGCCCATGCCGATGCCAACGGCGACAATGGCCACGGCGATGGAGTTGCGCGCGCCGATCATGATCATGGAAAGGATGTCGCGGCCAAGGTGGTCGGTGCCCAGCGGATGCGCCCATGACAGGCCCTGCATGCGGTCGGAGACCACCAGATGGGTAATGTCGTAGGGCGTCCAGACAAAGGACAGGAGCGCCATTCCGGTGATGATCAGCGTTATGAAAAGGCCGATCATGAAGGAACGGTTGGCGAGCGCCATTTGCAGGAAATGGTTCTGCGGCGGTGCGGGGGGCATGCTTGCGTCCTGGCTCATCGGCGTGTCCTCAGGCGCGGATCGACGATGGCGTAGCCGATATCGACGAGAATGTTGACGATGATCACCGTGGCGACGAGCAGCATCACCACGCCTTCAACGACGATGAGATCGCGCTGGGTGATGGCCTGGAAAACGAGACGGCCAAGACCCGGCAGGTAGAACACGTTCTCGATGATGATGGTGCCGGCGAGCAAAAAGGCGAATTGCAGGCCGAGAATGGTGAGCACCGGGATCAGCGCATTGCGCAGCGCGTGGTGCCACAGAACGATGCGGCGCGGCATGCCCTTGGCGCGGGCGGTGCGGATGTAATCCTCGCCCAGCACTTCGAGCATGGCCGAACGGGTGACGCGGGCAAGGATGGCCGCCTGCGGCAGCGCCAGCGCGATGGCCGGCAGGATGAGCGCCTTGAGACCGGCCCAGATGCCTGCATCCCAGCCGGGAAAGCCGCCGGCGGGCACAAGGCGGAGCCAGACGGCGAACAGGTAGATCAGGAGCAGCGCGAACCAGAAATTGGGAATGGCGACACCCACCTGCGCCGCCCCCATGGTGATGGTGTCGGCGGGTTTGCCGCGGCGCGCAGCGGCGAAAATGCCGACGGGCAGCGCGATGACGGTGGACAGGAACAACGAGATGAGAGCGAGCGGCAGGGAGACCATGACGCGCTCGCCGATGAGCTCCAGAACCGGTGAGGAATAGGTGTAGGACGTGCCGAAATCACCGACTGCGAGACCCGACACCCAGTCGAGATAGCGCAGGAAAACCGGCTGGTTGAGGCCCATCTGCTCGCGCAGGGCGGCGAGCGTGTCGGGCTCGGCGTTCATGCCGAGCATCAAGAGGGCCGGGTCGCCGGGAATGATTTCCAGGACGGAGAACACCACGGCGGACGCCACGAGCAGCGTGGCGAGGCCAATGGCAATGCGCTTGAGAAGATAGACGAGCATGAGTCCGGGGTCAGAACCTATCCATATGATCGCAGCCCGCCCGCCGCCCGCTCACGCGGACGGCAGGGCGGTTCATGAAGGTTCAGTCAGCCCACTTCACGTCGGTCAGGTCGTTTGCCTGAATGGGAGAGTTCTCCCACATGCCTTCGAGTTTGGCGTCCCAGACACCGATCTTGGGAAGCTGGAACAGAAAGCCGTTCACCGCATCTTCGGCGATGATCTTCTGCGCGGTCTTGTACAGCTCGACACGCCGTTCCGGATCGGCGGTGGCTTCGAGCGTGTTCATGACCTCCTTGAAGGCCGGATTGCTGTAATCGAAGTAATAGTCGTCACGGGCGTAGATGTTGATGTCGTTCGGCTCCGTGTGGGAGATGATGGTCAGGTCGTAGTCCTTGTTCTTGAAGACCTGTTCCAGCCACTGGGCCCACTCGACAGGGATGATTTCCAGGTCGATGCCGACCTGGCGAAGCTGCGAAGCGACGATCTGGCCGCCATCGCGCGCATAGGCCGGCGGCGGCAGTTTCAGCGTTGCCTTGAAGCCATCCGGGTAGCCTGCTTCGGCAAGGAGTTCCTTCGCCTTTGCCGGATCGTAGGCGTAGGTTTCGGTCAGATCGACATAGGCCTCGTTGGCCGGCGAGAAATGCGAGCCGATGGGCGTGCCATAGCCGGAGCCATTGCCGGCGATGATGTCTTCGCGGTTGAGGGCGTGGGCGATGGCCTGACGCACGCGAATGTCGTTGAAGGGCTCTTTGCCGTTGTTGGTCGACAGGATGGTCTCGCCCTCGGTGGCGCCGATGGCGACGACGAAACGCGGATCGCTCTCGATCTGGATGAGCGCATCGCCGGCGGGCATCTGCGGGAATGCCTGCACATCGCCCGATAAGAGGGCGGGAATGGCGGCTGCGGCATCCGGAACGACGCGGAACTCGGCTTTCTCCAGCGCGACGGGCTCGCCCCAGTAATCCGGGTTTTTGACGAGGGTGATGGAAGAGCCCTTGGCCCAGTTGCCGAACTTGAACGGGCCGGTGCCGACCGGCTTCTCCTTGTTCCCGTCAGCCGTTTCGGGCGCGACCATGACGGCGTCGCCCCAGCCCAGATTGTAGAGGAATGAGCCCTGCGGGGATTTCAGCGTGACCTTGACGGTGGCCGGGTCCACCACCTCGACCGTGTCGATGGCGGCGAAAAGCTGCTTCTGCGCATTGGTCGAATCGTCGGCGCGTGCGCGGTCGAGCGTGAACTTGACGTCCTCGGCGTCGAACGCGGTGCCGTCATGGAAGGTGACGCCCGAACGCAGGTTGAACGTGTAGACCTTGCCGTCATCGGAAACGGTCCAGCTTTCGGCCAGTGCGGGAAGCACTTCGCCATTGCGGCCGATGCGGGTCAGACCCTGAAAGAGATTGGCGTAGAGGATTTCGTCAATGGCGGCAGCAGCGCTGGCGGTCGGGTCGAGATGCGGCGGTTCAAGAACCACGCCGATGACGAGGTCGGTGCGTGCTGCAAATGCAGCGGTGCCCGCTGCCAATAACAGCGCGGCTCCGCCAATGATGGACTTGATGGTTTTCATGTGTCTCTCCCGCAGGGCCGTGTCATTTTTATGGATTGAAGCGCGATTCAGGGCACGTGTAAATCGCGTGTTTTGGAAGGGGTTATTTCGGCGGTGTGACACCGCGCAAAAGCACGTCAAGGCTCATGGCCATGACGGTGGCCGACTGCACCATGTCCTCAATGCCGACCCACTCGTCCGGCTGGTGCGCCAGGTCGAGAATGCCGGGGCCATAGGCAACGCAGTCATGCAGATGGCCGATGCGCGAAATGTGCTTCTGGTCATAGGTGCCGGGCGAAATGACATATTCCGGCTCCTTGCCGAACACTTCGCGGATGCCGGCGGCGATGGCGCTGGGCACGGGCGCGTCTTCCTCGGTCATCAGCGGCAGCACTTCCATCAGGTCGCGCATGGAATAGTCGAATTTCGGCCGTTCCTGCTTCAGCCGCTCGAGGATCGAGACGACCTCGCCCTTCACCTCGGAAATGTCCTCCTCGATGAGGAAGCGGCGGTCGAGCACCATGCGGCACGAATCGGCGACATTGGGTGAGGGCAGGCCGGGAAAGAAATCCTCCGTCTGGCCGCCATGGACCGAATTGATGTTGAGGGTCGAACGGCGCGCGCCCTCCGGCACGACGGGCATGCGGGTCTGCTTGGCGTCGAGGGCGGGGAAAAGCTCCTCCTCGAAGGCGTGAAGCAGGGCGCCCATGTGGCGGATGGCCGAATCGCCGAGGAACGGCATCGCCCCATGTGCGATTGCGCCGTGGGTTTCGATCTCCGCCCACCAGACGCCGCGATGGCCCAGGCAGATGCGGTCCTTGTTGAGCGGCTCGGGAATGATCACGTGATCGACGCGGGGCTTGGAGAAGAAGCCTTCGCGGGCCAGATAGGCGACGCCGCCAAAACCGCCGGACTCCTCGTCAGCCGTGCCGGAAATCTCGATGGCGCCGGGGAAATCCGGATAGATTTCCAGAAAGGCTTCTGCGGCGATGATGGACGCGGCAAGGCCGCCCTTCATGTCGCATGCGCCGCGACCGAACACCTTGCCGTCGCGAACCACGCCCGCATAGGGATCAAGCGTCCAGCCTTCGCCGGCTTCCACCACGTCGATATGGGAATTGAAATGCACGGTTGCGCCGGGGCTGCGGCCCTCGCGGCGGGCGACCACATTGGTGCGCGGATAACGGTCGGAATCACCCGGCGCGCCGACGCCCCGGATGAACTGGGTGGCAAATCCCTTCGCCTTGAGACGGCGTGCGATGTACTCGCAGCAGGGCGTGTAGGCGTCTCCCGGCGGGTTGACCGTCGGGAAGCGGATCAGATCGATGGTGAGGGCGACGAGTTCTTCTGTCCTGCGTCGTACGGCTAAGGCAAGCTGTTCATTCATGCGAGCAATAGAGCGATACGAAAGCGGCTTGGCAAGATGCTTCGCACGCGATTGTGAAGCCCCGGAACTTGCACGTTACGCGGGCGTGTAGTTCAATTTTAATCGGGAAGTTTGGGGTTTCGTTATGTTTTGAAGCTAAGCTTCTCAAGACTACGGGTAGAAACTTCACACATGCAGCGGGGGGGGCGCTCATGAAACGATTTTTCTTTGCTGTAGCCATTGCAGGCATGATTCTTTCTGGCGGCGTGGACCAAAGCTTCGCTGCAAGCCTGGTGGCTAAGGTCAGTGTATCCAAGCAGACCATGACGGTGATGCATCGCGGACGTGTCCTGCATCGCTGGCGTGTTTCCACGGCGCGGCGCGGTTATGTGACCCCGCGCGGGCAGTGGAGACCGAAGCGGATGCACAAGATGTGGCATTCGCGCAAATACAACATGTCGCCCATGCCCTATTCGATCTTCTATTATGGCGGTTATGCCATTCACGGCACGAATGCCGTCTCCAGGCTGGGAAGTCCGGCCTCGCATGGCTGCGTGCGGTTGCACACAACAAATGCGAAGCGGCTCTACGCGCTGGTGAAGAAGATCGGACCGGGAAACACGCGAATCGTCGTGACCGACTGACGGGGATGACGGGGAAGCGCAGGCGCGCTTCCGCTACATCTGCCAGCGTTTGTGGAACCACATCCACTGGCCGGGGTCTTCGCGCACCCAGCGTTCGACCACGTCGTTGAGCATCTGGGCGCTGGCCTCGATGTCGATGACGCCGTCGGCGTTGCGGGGCAGGGCGACCTTGTCTTCCACGATCAGGCGGTAGCGGCCGCCGGGCAGACGCTTGCAGCGCGCCGGGTAGACATCGCACTCATACTGCCGCGCGAGCTTTGCGAGCAGCGGATTGGTGCGGCATTCACGGCCAAAGAAGCGGGTCTTCACCCCCTTGCGGAATTTCTGATCGACCAGAACGCCGATGTTGCCGCCATCATCGAGAACGCGGGCAAGCTGGAGGGCCGCACCGGCCTGAGAGGGCACGAGCCCGCCCATGGCGCTGCGCCGGGTCTCGAGAATGTAGTCGGCGACAAACGGGTTGTTTGGCGGACGAAAGAGCGAGGTGGTGGTCAGATCGAAGCGGGCGGCGGCAATGGGCAGGAACTCGAAATTGCCCATATGGCCGGTGAAGAAGATGTGCGGGACACCCTTTTCCTCGCGCAGCCGCTTGAAGATCTCCACGCCTTCCACTTCGACGCGGCCTGGCGTCTCGGCTTCCGGGTCGAAATCGAACAGCTTGTCGAGAAACACGTATTCGACGGCGAGACGCGCCATGTTGCCCCACATGTCGCGGGCAATGGTTTCGATCTCGGCGTCGCTCTTTTCGGGATAGGCCTGACGCAGATTGTCGACGGCAAGGCGATGTCGACCGACCTTCGGGCCGAATGTGCGCGCGACCCGGTCTGCCAGATTGAGCGCCTTTTCAGGCGGCAGGCGGCGCAGCAGCGCCAGAACGCCGATCACCAGTTTGGCGGTCAGCCAGTATTCCAGCGTCTTCAGACGCCTGCCGAGAAGGAAAAGAAAGCGCTTCATGTTGGGTGGATCAGTCGACGCGCAGGATGATCTTGCCGAACACGTCGCGGCCTTCCATGCGGGCAAGCGCCTTGTCGATGTCGTCGAAGCTCACTTCGGTGTCGATGACCGGCGAAGCCAGCCCGCGCGCCATCTTCTGCATGGCGTCGGCCATGTTTTCCATGCGGCAGCCGAAGGAACCGAAGATCTTGAGCTGCTGCTGGAAGAGCTGCATCAGGTTCATGTTGGTGGAGACGCCGGAGGTGGAGCCGCAGGTGACGAGACGGCCGCCGCGCTTCATGCACAGAAGCGAGCCTGCCCAGGTGTCTGCGCCCACATGCTCGAACACCACGTCGACGCCGCGCTTCTTCGTGATCTTGCGCACCACGCCCTCGAAACGGTCTTCGCGGTAGTTGATGACGTGATCCGCGCCGAGTGCGCGGGCTTTCTCCATCTTGTCGTCGGAGCCGACCGTGGTGATGACGGTGCAGCCCATGCTTTTGGCAAGCTGGATGGCGGCGGTGCCGATGCCGGAGCCGCCGGCCTGGACGAGGATCGTCTCGCCGGGCTCAAGCTTCGCATTGTCGAACAGCATGTGCTCGACCGTGCCGAAGGTGACGGGTGCGACGGCTGCGCCGATCTCGTCGACGCCGGGCGGCGCGGGGACGAGGAGGCGGGCCGGCAGGTTGATCTTTTCCTGCGCAAAACCATCGAGATGGAAGCCATGAACGCCGGAGACGTGCTCACACAGATTGTCACGGCCTTCGCGGCAGGGGCGGCAGAGGCCGCAGGTGCGCGCGCCGTAGATGGAGACGAGCTGGCCGGGGAGCAGGTTGCTCACGCCGGGGCCGACCGTCTCGACCACGCCGGAGGCTTCCGCACCGACCACGAGCGGCATCTTGCGCTTGGCGAACGCCATGCCGCGCCAGCCCCAGACATCGATGTGGTTGAGCGCGACGGCGCGGATCTTCAGCGTCACTTCTCCCTGTCCGGGAGCGGGGGGCGGCGCAAGATCGACGGTTTCAAGCTTGCGGTCGGCGACGAGTTGAAGTGCGCGCATCATGTCTTCCGATGTTCTGGCTGGTGGTCTGTTTCCGGCATTTGCGTTCGATCCATTTCGGGGATGAGCGCCAAGGCTGGAAAAAGGAAGGCCACCGGCAAGTTTGCGTTTCCGGCGGAACGATCAAATTCGGCGTTCGTGGAGCGCGACACACCGCGCAGACACCGAACGCCAAACGCATTCCACCGGTCTGAACCGGTCGATTAGACCGGTTCCCTGGCCATGACAAGGCAGGTGTTCTGTCCGCCGAAGCCGAACGAGTTGGAAAGCACGGTCGAAACCTGCGCCTCGCGCTTCACGTTCGGCACGACGTCGAGCTCGATGGCCGGGTCGGGCGTGTCGTAATTGATGGTCGGCGGAATGACGCCTTCGCGCATGGTCATGAGCGAGAAGACGGCTTCCACGGCGCCGGCGGCCGACAGGGTGTGGCCGATCATCGACTTGTTGGACGAGATGGGCAGCGTCTTCATGCGCTCGCCGAAAACGGTCGACAGAGACATGTGCTCCATCTTGTCGTTTTCCTGCGTCGAGGTGCCGTGCGCATTGATGTATTCGATGTCTTCCGTCGACATGCCGGCGTCAGCGAGCGCGGCGCGAACGGCGCCAATGGCCGGCGAACCGTCCGGCTTGGACCGGGTGCGGTGGAAATCGTCGGCCTTTTCGCCGCAGCCGCTCATGATGCCGAGGATCTCGGCGCCACGGGCAAGGGCGCTTTCGAGCGATTCCAGAACCAGTGCGCCTGCGCCCTCGGCCAGAACAAAGCCGCTGCGGTCCTTGGAGAAGGGGCGCGATGCCTTTTCGGGATCGTCGTTCTGGGTGGTGAGCGCGGAAAGGAGCGAGAAGCGGATAAGCGCTTCGGCTGTCGCCGAACCGTCTGCGCCAATGGCGAGCGCGCGGTCGCATTCGCCGCGACGGATCGCCTCCGTGCCGAGCTGAATGGCGGTCGCGCCCGAGGCGCAGGCCGTCGACAGGGTGATGGGCAGGCCGCGCGTGCCGTAACGTTCTGCAAGGCGGTCGGCGATGGTGCCGAACTGGCTTTCCTCGAAGAGTTCGGTGGCGTGCGCCTCGCGGGCGGCTTCGATCAGCGAGGTGTTGCCATTGTGCTCGCGGGCCTTGGCGTAGAGCGCCAGGCGGTGATGCCAGTCAAGCTCCACCGGGGGCGCTGCAAGGAACAGGGGGCCGCCGAAATCGGACGCGGGAAGGCCCGACTGCTCGATGGCTTCCGCCGCAACCAGATCGGCAAGCTCATGCGTATGGACGCTTGCGCCACGGGTGCTGGAGGACAGGAAGTCGACCATGCCGGAAATGGTGGTGGCGAGATGGTCGATGGGAAAGCGCGTGATGGGATGGATTCCGGAACGGCCATTGATCAGCGCATCCCAGTTTTCCGCACGCCCCTGGCCGAGAGAGGTGACAACGCCCATGCCGGTAACGGCGATAACGGGTCTTCCAAAGCTGTCGGTCGTTTTCACGTGATCGCTTTCTCTAAATCTTCCGGCTCATAAACTTACGGGCCCGGGCCTTCCCGACTGTCGGGTCAGGCTTTGGTGATGAGCCCCATGCCCTCATAGCAGTGATAGCCGACGGCCGTTGCCAGAACGGCGTCGAGGCTGCCATCGAATGCGGCTTCGCGCTGACCGTCAAATGCAGGGTAGGCCTGTCCGTGGTGAACGGCGAGCGCTGCAAGCGCCACGGCGAAGGGGAACTGCGCCTCCTTCATGTGGCCGGTGAGCGAGGAGAAACCGCGCAGCGCCATGTTCTCGCGGCTGCCAAAGGCTTCCAGCTCGGCAGCGGTTGCCTCATGCGCGCCCGATGCGCCCGAGAGCGCCATGAGCGGTGCGTCGGGCAGCTCGAGCCGGTCGATCATTTCGGAAACGCCTGCGGCAAGCGGCTCCGCCTTGCGGCGGCTGCGCCGGGAAACGACGGGGCCGATGGCGGCATAGGCCTTGCGGCCGCGCTTTTCGGCATGCTCGCGCGATTCCAGAACCAGGAAGGCCGCGCCGGAGCCGGTGACCACGCCGCCGCCTTCGCCATTGGCGCGCTGCCAGACCGGCGCCCAGTCACCACGGTGCAGAAAGCCGCCGAGCTCGTAGGCGAGCAGCATGTCGGAATGCTCGGTCTGGAAGGACGCGCCCACCAGAACGTGCGAGGACTGGCCGGAGCGGATGCGCGCCGCAGCCGTCTCGATGGCCGAAACGCCAGCGCCTTCCTCGCCCATGAAGGTGCGGGACGAGCCGGTCACCTTGTGGACGATGGAAATATTGCCGGCGGCCAGATTGGAAAGCTGCGCCAGGAACAGGGTCGGGCGCAGCTCGGTCGTGAGCTTTTCGTTGAGAAGCAGATCATGATCGCTGCGCTCGAGCGATGCGGCGAGAATGCCCTCATCCACGGTCTCGTCGCGCTCGCCGCCACCGGCGGCCACCACCATATCCATGGAGGCGCAGAGCGCCTCGTCACCCTTCATGTCGGCGTCATCGAGCGCCAGACCGGCTGCATAGGTGCCCAGGCGCTGCCAGGTCTCCATCTGCCGCTGATCGCCGCGGCGCGGGATCTGCTGGCCCCAGTCGATCTCGGGAAGGGGGTGGATGGTGTAGGGCGCGAAGCGCTCCTTATCGAGCACGGGAGCCGGCGTGCCGGCTGTCAGTGCCTGCCAGTGGGCGTCCGCGCCCTCGCCAAGCGAGGAAACGATGCCCATACCGGTGATAACTACGTCGCGCGGGCTCATGCCTGCCTCTTCAACGATGCGGTGTCGGAAATGCGATCAGCCGGCCTTGGCGGCCACGAGGTCGTCGATCTTGGCGCACAGGTTCTTCATGACGAAATACTCTTCCGTCGAAACCTTGCCGTCATTGACTTCCTGGGTCCACTTCTCGAGCGGAACCTTGATGCCGAATTCCTTGTCGATTGCGAACACGATGTCGAGGAAGTCCAGGCTGTCGATGCCAAGGTCGTCGATCGTGTGGCTCTCGGGGGTGATTTTCTCGCGGTCGATCTCGCTGGTCTCAGCGATGATGTCAGCAACCTTGTCGAATGTCGTCACTTGGGGCCCTCAGGTCTGGGGAGATTCTTTTACAATTGGATGATCGGGGGTCTCTAATCGGTTTTTCGCGGCAGGAAAAGGGCTAAGGCTCCGGGCGATGCCGGTATCAGTTGAATTTGATCCTTGCCGAAGCGTGCAGATTGTCGCCTCCGCGTGACAAAATAATGGCCTCGCCCTCACGCGCCTGACCACCGATCAGCGCCTGTATGATCTCAAGATGGGTGATCATGATCAGGTTTCCGGATCCGGTATATTCGTTGATTCGCTTCAGAATTTCAGCTTTCTGCTGTTCAAGCGCGGCATCGTCGGCCGGCAGGTCCAGCGCCTCGAAGATTTCGACAGGGCCGGTGCCGAAGGCCTGCGTGGCGGTGTCGCGGGCGCGGCAGTAGCGGCTGGTCAGCACCTTTTCGACCGGCGCGGCGCGGGCCTGGATCAGTGCGCCGATGCGGCGCGCCTGCAGGCGACCGCGCTCCGAGAGGTTGCGCTGCGTGCCACAGTTCTCGATATCGAAATTGGCCGGATCGCCATTGCCCGGTGCGATGGCATGCCGCATCAATACCACCTGACCGCCATTGCGCAACAGCGCCCAGCCGGCTTCCGTCGCCTGTGCTGGCAATACGCCGAGAAGAAGGGCGATGACGGCGAGCAATCGAAACATGTGGCAATCCTCAAAATATACTTCTTCTGAAGCATATAGGCATGTGGGGGCAGCTTGAAAGGTGCCTTGCCGTCGCTGCCCCGCCATGAGCCCCGGCGCATGGGGGCTGGGAGGCTGAGAGACTGGGAGGCTGAGAGACTGGGCGGCCGGGCGGCACGGAAGCGGGGAGGCACGCCTGCTGGGCCAGTTTCGCGCGCTGCTTGTCCAGTGGCTTTCCTTCCACCGGGGTTTGCGTCTAAACAGGCTGCATGTCGCCACTTGTCGAAACTGTTGCCTTCGTCTTCGGTCTCGTCGCTTTCGGCTATATCTCCGGGTGGACCGGTTTGCTGAAGACGGAGACCGGCGAAGCGTTGAGTGAGTTTGCCGTTACCATTGCGGTTCCGCTCTTGTTGTTTCGCACCATGGCGGGGGCGGAATTTGGCTCCAGCATCCCCTGGGCGCTCTGGATCACCTATTTCAGCGCCGTCGGCGTTGCCTGGGTCGCAGGGCACTTCACCATCATGCGGTTTTTCGGTCGCGATGCGCGTGTCGGCGTGGTGGCGGGCCTGTCCACCAGTTTCTCCAACCTTGTTCTGCTCGGCATTCCCTTCATGCTCGGTGTTTACGGGCAAGAGGGGTTCGAGGTGCTGTCGCTTATCGTGTCGATCCACCTGCCGGTGATGCTGGGGGCATCGATCCTTCTGTTCTCGCTGGTCGGGCGCAAGGGAACGGGCGCAATCGGTATTGCTCGCGAGTTCCTGACGAAGCTTTTCTCAAGTCCGCTGATCCTGGGCATCGTCGCGGGGCTTCTGTGGCGCTTCTCAGGGCTTGAAATGCCCGCCCTTGGCACGCGTTTCGTGGATGCGCTGGCCAATGTGGCGGGGCCGGTGGCGCTGTTTGCCATGGGGCTTGGCCTGAACCGGTTTGGCATTACGGGCGATGTGCGTCCGGCCATCGTGATCGCGGCGCTGAAACTTTTCCTCATGCCCGCCGTTGCCCTCGGTGTGGCGCTGGCGGTCGGACTGCCGGCCTTCAGTGCGCAGGTTGCGGTGGTGGCGGCAGCGCTCCCCTCCGGGGTGAACCCTTATCTGATCGCCTCGCGGTTCGGCACCGGACAGGCTCTGGCGTCGAACGCGATGACCATCGGCACGCTCTTTGCCGTATTTACGACGGCATTCTGGTTGTCAGTGGTCCACTGGACCTATCAATAGGGCCAGACAGCCCCTAGTCGCTGACGTCTGGACCATTAGGTTGCCGCGCGAAACAAAAGGAGAAGCAAATGCTTCAGAAAACAAATCATTTCCTGCGTCAGGCGAACTTCATCGACGGAGCCTGGGTCAACGCGGATTCGGGGCAGACCGTCGATGTCTTCAATCCGGCCAATGGCGAAAAGATCGGCACCGTGCCGCGTTCGGGCGCTGCAGAAACGCGCCGCGCCATCGAGGCTGCCGAAACGGCCTTCCATTCGTGGAAGAAGACCTCGGCGGCGCACCGCGCAACGCTGCTGCGCAGGCTGCATGACGCGATCATGGACAATCAGGACGCGCTGGCCGAACTGCTGACCATGGAGCAGGGCAAATCGTTTGCCGAGGCAAAGGGCGAGGTCGGCAGCTCGGCGGCCTATATTCTCTGGTATGCGGAAGAAGGCCGCCGGGTTTACGGCGATGTGGTGCCGTCGCCATGGGCAGACCGCCGCATTCTCGTGACCAAGGAGCCGGTGGGCGTCATTGGCGCGATCACGCCGTGGAACTTCCCGTCCTCCATGCTGGCGCGCAAGCTCGGTCCTGCGCTGGCGACGGGCTGCACCGCCGTGGCGAAGCCTGCTTCGCAGACCCCTTATTCGGGCCTTGCCTGGGGTGTTCTGTGCGAAGAAGCCGGTTTCCCGAAGGGCGTGGTGAACATTGTCACCGGTTCGGCTTCCGAGATTGGCGACGAGCTGTGCGAAAACCCGCTGGTGCGCAAGATCACCTTCACCGGCTCCACCGAGATCGGCAAGCTTCTGATCCAGAAGACGGCCGGCACGGTGAAGAAGGTTTCGATGGAACTCGGCGGCAATGCGCCGTTCATTGTGTTTGACGATGCGGATCTGGACCGCGCGGTCGAGGGCGCGATTGCCGCCAAATATCGCAATTCGGGCCAGACCTGCGTGTGCACCAACCGCTTCTTCGTGCAGGCCGGCATCTACGACAGGTTCGTGGAGAAGCTTTCGGCTGCTGCCGACAGGCTGAAGGTCGGCTCCGGCCTTGAGGAAGGCACGCAGCAGGGACCGCTGATCGACGAGAAGGCGGTCGAGAAGGTCGAGGAACTGATCGCCGACGCCACCGGCAAGGGCGGCAAGGTGACAGCCGGCGGCGCACGCCACGCGCTGGGCGGCTCGTTCTTCCAGCCGACCGTCATTTCCAACGCCAGCTCCGACATGCGTTTCATGCAGGAAGAGATCTTTGGCCCGGTGGCCCCGGTCTTCCGTTTCGAGACGGAGGAAGAGGCCATCAAGCTTGCCAATGACACGGTGTTCGGTCTGGCCTGCTACTTCTATACGGGCGATCTGGGCCGCGCCTTCCGCGTGATGGAAGGGCTAAAATACGGTCTGGTGGGCGTCAATGAAGGCATCATCACCACGGTGGAAGCGCCGTTTGGCGGCCTGAAAGAGTCCGGTATGGGCAAGGAAGGCGGCCATCAGGGCATCGAGGACTATCTCGACACCAAATATGTGTGCATCGGCGGCCTCGGCCTCTGAGCCACAATCGGCTGAAATTGAAAACCGGCGTCATCGACGCCGGTTTTTCTTTGCCCGTTTTTCTAGTGGGCGCATGGATGCGACAACCCGGTGGTGGAACTGCGGTCAGGGCGCGGGTTATGTAGTGGCCTGGCAATGCTGGTGAATCGGAGGGACGACATGGCGGCGCAACGCGCGAACGGAAAACAGCGCCTCATTCTTGCAGGTGTTGGACTGCTGGTGGCTTCTGTCGCCATCTATGCGGCATTCCGGCTGTTTGCCCCGCCGCCGCCCGAAATGGACACTGCCTACAACACCGTGAGCCGTGATGGTCTCTATCAGGTGATGTTCGAGCCGGAGATGCAGCCGGTTCCACTCAATGAGACCCATGACTGGGTGGTGGTGATCACCACGCCGGCGGGGGCTGCGGTCGAGGATGCGCAGATTTCCATCGATGGCGGCATGCCGGATCACGGTCATGGTCTGCCGACCGAGCCCGAGGCCAGCGAGAATCCGGGCGAGGGGCGCTACCGCGTGGAAGGCATGCGCTTCAACATGGGCGGGCATTGGGAAATCCGCATCGGCATAGACGCCGAACCCGGCCTCGACGAGGCGGTGTTCAATCTGGATCTGTGACGATGGGGATGGCGCGAGGCCTTTTCGTGTCGTTTGTCCTTGGCGGGCTTTTCGCGCTTGCCGGTTGCGATTCCTCCGAACTGAGCGAGGATGAGAAGGCAAAGATCGCGTCGCTTTCCATTGACGCGCTGGGGCCGTTGCCGCCATCACCCGGCAACCGGTTTGCCGATCATCCGCGTGCAGCGGCTTTCGGGCAGCTTCTGTTCTTCGAGGAGGGCCTGAGCGGCGAGGGGAATGTCTCCTGCGCCACTTGCCACATGCCCGATCTGCAGTTTCAGGATGGTTTGCCGCGCGGTGTCGCGGTGGGCGAAAGCGACCGGCGCACCATGCCGCTGGCGGGCACGGGGTGGAATGTCTGGCAGTTCTGGGACGGGCGGCGCGACAGTCTCTGGTCACAGGCGCTGGCGCCGCTGGAAGACCAGCGCGAGCATGCCGGCAACCGGACCGCCTTCGCACACTACGTCGCGGCGACATATCCGGACGGCTATGCAGAGGTTTTTGGCGCGCTGCCGGAACTCGATGGGCTGCCGGCCAATGCCAGCCCGCTTGGCAATGAGGCCGAGCGCGCGGCCTGGGCAGCGATGGGCGAGGACGAGCGTGATGCGGTGAACCGGGTGTTCGCCAATCTGGGCAAGGCAATCGGTGCGTTCGAACGCACGCTGCAACCGCCCGAAACCCGCTTTGACCGGTTTGCGCGCGCCGTGGCGGCGGGCGAAGTGGCAAAGGGCGACGCCGCCTTCAGCGATCTGGAGCAGGAGGGGCTGAGGCTGTTCATCGGCAAGGCGAACTGCCTCGAATGCCACAACGGCCCGCGTTTCACCGACGATCATTTCCACAATACCGGCGTTCCGCCCGTCGCAGGGCTGCCGGACGATCTGGGCCGCGCCAAAGGCATCGCCGATGTTCTGGCCGATCCCTTCAATTGTCTTGGACCCTACAGCGACGCCGCCCCCGAGGACTGCGAGGCGCTGCGCTTCATGCAGCGCGATGCGGCGGTGATGGAACGGGCCTACAAGACGCCGTCGCTGCGCGGGGCGGCCAGCAGACCGCCCTATATGCATGCGGGCCAGATCGACACGCTCGACGGGGTGATCGATCATTACAGCACTGCGCCGGAGGCTGTTTCCGGGGAAAGCGAGATTCGCGGCGTGGTGTTCACCGACCGTGGACGGCGGGCGCTCATCGCGTTCCTGAAGACGCTCGACGTTGAACCCGGCAGCGAGCCGATCAGCGGTCCCCCTAGCGATCCTTGACCGTCTCCATCGTCACGAAGGTGGATGTGCGCGCCACATGGGGCAGGGCGGAAATGCGCTCGCCCAGAATCTTGCGGTAGCTGGAAATGTCGCGCGTGCGCACCTTGAGCAGATAGTCGAAACCGGCTGCCGTCATGTGGCACTGCTCGATTTCGGGAACCGCGAGAACGGCCTTGTTGAAGGCGGCAAGCGCCGATGAGCGGGTGTCTTCCAGCTCCACCTGAACGAAGGCGATGTGACCCTCGCCGATACGCGCCCGGTCGATGATGGCCGAGTAGCCACGGATGTAACCATCCTTCTCAAGCCGGCGTAAGCGCGCCTGAACCGGGGTCTTGGAGAGCCCGACCCGGCGGGCCAGTTCCGCGATGGACAGGCGGCCATCCTTGGTCAGCGCGTCCAGTATGTTGCGGTCGATGCGGTCCACACGTTCTGTTGACATGGGAATTCCGTCCCTATGGGTGTTCTTGCTGCGATCAACATAGTCCATTTGGCTTGTCGACGGCAACTAATCAGCCCGATTGGCTGTTTTTGTTATGCTATGATCGCCCGAATGGCGGCGATGGGAGCGCCGCGAAGACCTTTCCAGCCATCTGAGGATGTTATGCAGAACAAAGCGCCCGCAAACTTGCGAGAGGACATCAGAGCCCATTATCTGGCCGATGAGGCCGAGGCTCTGCGCAGGCTGATCGAGCTTTCCGGACTGTCGCGGGAGGACCGCCAGCAGATTTCGAAGCGCGCGGCCGATCTCGTGCGCAATGTGCGCGCATCGAGCGACATGGACCTGATGGAGGCTTTCCTCTCCGAATACGGTCTTTCCACCGAGGAAGGCGTTGCGCTGATGTGTCTGGCCGAGGCGCTGTTGCGCGTGCCGGATACGGAGACGATGGACGATCTGATCCGCGACAAGATCGCGCCGCATGACTGGTCGGCGCATTCGGGCGAATCCGCCTCGATCTTCGTGAACGCGTCCACCTGGGCGCTGATGCTGACGGGCCGGGTGCTGGACGATGAAGGGCAGGGCGTGGAAGCCACGCTGCGCGGGCTGGTGCGCCGCATGGGCGAACCGGTGATCCGCCGCGCCGTGTCGCGCGCCATGCGTGAGATGGGCGAGCAGTTCGTTCTGGGCCGCACCATCGACGAGGCGCTGAAGCGCGGCAAGTCGATGGAAGAGAAGGGCTACACCTACTCGTTCGACATGCTGGGCGAGGCGGCCCGCACCGAGGCCGACGCGCTGCGCTACCTCAAGGCCTATGGCGACGCCATCGCATCGCTGAAGCGTTTTTCCAACCGTGACGACATTCGCGCCAATCCGGGCATTTCGGTCAAGCTTTCCGCGCTGCACCCGCGCTATGAGGCGACGCAGAAGGAACATATGCTGCCGGTCATGGTGGAGCGGCTGAAGAGCCTTGCGCTCGCCGCCCGTGACGCCCGCATGGGGCTGAACATCGATGCCGAAGAGGCGGACCGCCTCGACCTCTCGCTGGACGTGATCGAAGCCGTTCTGTCCGATCCGGATCTGGCCGGCTGGGACGGATTCGGCGTGGTTGTCCAGGCATTCGGGCAGCGCGCGCCCTTTGTCATCGACTGGCTGAACGACCTTGCAACACGGCTTGACCGCCGCATCATGGTGCGGCTGGTGAAGGGCGCTTACTGGGACACGGAAATCAAGCGCGCGCAGGTGCTCGGGCTTGACGGTTTCCCGGTTTTCACCCGCAAGTCGAACACGGATGTGAGCTATATCGCCTGTGCGCGCAAGCTGCTGGGCATGACGGACCGCATCTATCCGCAGTTCGCCACCCACAATGCGCACACGGCGGCGGCGATCCTCGCCATGGCCACGGACAAGAGCGCGTTTGAGTTTCAGCGCCTGCACGGCATGGGCGAAGCGCTGCACGAGGCCGTGCGCAAGAGCGAGGGCACGCGGTGCCGCATTTATGCGCCGGTCGGTGCGCATCAGGATCTGCTGGCCTATCTGGTCCGCCGCCTTCTGGAAAATGGTGCGAACTCCTCCTTCGTTCATCAGATCGTCGATACCGATGTGAGCGCGGAAGAGATCGCAGCCGATCCGTTCGCCGCAGTCGAGGCGGAAGCCGAGGCGGCGAATACGGCAATTCGCCGTCCTTCGGAGATCTTTGGCGCAGGACGCCGGAATGCGAAGGGCTGGGACGTGACCGATCCGGTCACCATGGCCGAACTCGACGCGGGCCGTGCGCCCTTTGCCGCGCCGCACCGGTGGGACGCCGCGTCCATCACCCGCGCCATTACCCGAGCCAGGGGGGGCAAGGGCGAAACGCGCGATGTCATCAATCCGGCGAAGCTCGGCGAGATCGTCGGCTCGGTGCAGGATGCGACCAGCGAACAGGCTGCGACGGCGGTGGAGATCAGCCTGAAGGCGCAGCCCGCCTGGGCCAAAACGCCGGTGGCCGAGCGCGGCGCGATCCTGCGCCGGGTTGCCGATCTTTATGAAGAGCATGCCGCCGAGTTCTTCGCGCTTGCCAACCGGGAGGCCGGAAAATCGCTTGCCGATGGCGTTGCCGAGGTGCGCGAAGCGGTCGACTTCCTGCGCTATTATGCGCGTGAAGCGGCACATGTGGAGAAGGACACGGATGCGCGTGGCGTCATCGTGTGTATTTCGCCCTGGAACTTCCCGCTTGCTATTTTCACGGGCCAGGTCGCAGCCGCGCTGGTGACGGGCAATGCCGTTGTCGCCAAACCCGCAGAGCAGACATCGCTGATCGCGGCGCGCGCCGTGGCGATGATGCACGAAGCCGGTGTGCCGGCGGATGCGCTGCAGCTTCTGATCGGCGATGGCCCGACCGTGGGCGGGCCGTTGACGGCTGATCCGCGCATTGCAGGTGTGTGCTTCACCGGCTCGACGGAAGTGGCGCGTCTGATCGAGCGCCAGCTTTCTGCCAATGCCGGACCGGAGGCGATGCTGATCGCCGAAACGGGCGGTCTCAACGCCATGATCGTCGATTCCACCGCGCTGCCGGAGCAGGCGGTGCGCGACATCGTGGCCTCCGCATTCCAGAGTGCGGGACAGCGCTGCTCGGCGCTGCGCATGCTCTATGTCCAGAAGGATGTGGAGGACCGGGTTCTGGAAATGCTCAAGGGCGCGATGCAGGCGCTCAGCATCGGCGATCCGTGGGACGTGTCGACGGATGTTGGGCCGGTGATCGATGACGAAGCGCTTCAGACCATTGGCGGCTATGCGCAGCAGATGACGAGCAAGGGCCGGCTGATCGCGGCGCTGGATGTGCCGACTGGCGGGCGTTACGTGGCGCCGGCGGCATTCAAGGTGTCGGGCATCGGCGAAATGGAGCGCGAGATCTTCGGGCCGATCCTGCATGTGGCCACCTTCGACGCAGAAGACATCGACAAGGTGATTTCCGAAGTCAACGCAAAGGGTTATGGCCTGACCTTCGGGCTTCACACACGCATCGATGCGCGTGCGCAGCATGTTGTGGACCGGGTTCATGCGGGCAATATCTATGTGAACCGCAACCAGATCGGTGCGGTTGTCGGCTCCCAGCCATTTGGTGGTGAAGGACTTTCGGGCACCGGTCCCAAGGCTGGCGGCCCGCACTATCTGCGCCGTTTCCGCCGTGGTTCGGAAGGCGCGGGCGCCGCACCAGAGGGGGCCGTTCTCTCTTCCGGCACGCTGGACAGGTTGATGCCGGCAGTGGACGGCAAGTGGGCTGCGCGTGCGGACCGTCTGCCGGCGCTGCGCAAGATCCTGCGCGGGCAGGCGCAGGCGGCCATGGCGGCTGCCGCCGCGCTCGATCAGGGGCCGGTGGATCTGCCCGGACCGACCGGTGAGGCCAACTCGCTGATGCTGACGCCGCGCGGACGCGCGCTCTGCCTCGGCGCTGATGAAGACACGCTGATGGCGCAGGTCGTGCAGGCGCTGGCCACGGGCAATGCGGTTCTGGCCGTTCATCCCGAGGCGCGTCGCATCCTGAAGCCGCTGCTTGGTCAGGGGCTTCCGGTTGAAGCCGCAGACGGTGTGGCAGCGCCCGAAGCGCTGGGCGCGCTGAGGCTCGACCTGGTGGCGGCCAGCGGTGATGCTGCATGGCTGAAGAGCCTGCGCGGCGCGCTTGCCGGCCGGGACGGGGCCATCGTGCCGCTGGTGATCGAGCCGATCTATCCAGCAGCCTATGCCCATGAACGCGCCATCTGCGTCGACACGACGGCGGCGGGCGGCAATGCGAGCCTTCTGGCTTCGGTCTAACGGAAACACAGTTCAGGCGATTGTGCCTGATGCAGAATGAAAAACGGGCGGAGAGAAACCTCCGCCCGTTTTTATGCTCTCAAAGGTTGTATTCGATCGGTATGCTGAATGTCATGCTTGAACGGCCTGCGCTATCCGGAATTCTCGGGAAGGGGGCGGCGCGGCGCACGGTGTCGACAGCCGCCTGATCAAGTATCTCCGAGCCGGAGCTGCGAACGATGCGTATGGCGCTGACCGATCCATTGCGCGCAATGGTGAAGCGGACATGAGCTTCGCCCTTCAGCCGCAGACGCCGGGCTGCTCGTGAACGGCGCTTCGCCCTTTCAAGTTTAACTTGCACCTTGCCTTTATAATTGGAAAACCATGCATTGCCGCTCTGGGAAGCCCGGGCGGTCTTGCGGCCCACGGTCGCCTTCCGGGCGTTCTCGCGGCCGGATGCGGTGCCGCGGCGTGCATCCTGCTGGTCTTTTCCTCTTGAGCCGGCCTGACGCTTCTTCGGCGGTGCGGCTTTCGCCACCTTCTGCCTGCGTTCTACCTTGGGTTTGGGAGGCGGTGTGTAGGCGGGCCGGGGGGTGGGAACCGGTATTTCGGCGAGGGCTGCCACGACCTGCGCGTTTTCGACCGGTTCGACAATTTCTTCAGCGGTCTCGGCCTCTGGGGCCTGCTCGACGGGCTCCTCTGCCTCCACCGGCTGCACCGGAGATTCTTCGCTGACGCTTTCCACGGTGGCGGCGCTCGCCGCCTCAACCGCAGTCTCGGTCACGATTTCAGCCACGCTTTCCGGCTGAACCGTTTCGGTTGCCGTTTCCGTTAAGGGCTCGGCCTCATCAATGGCTTCACCGGCCGACAGCATGTCGGCAAAGGCATTGCCGGCAAGGGCGATCTCTGTCACGCCGCCACCGGCAATCTCGATATCGGGGGTGCGCTCCATCACGTAGATGGCCGCGCCGGCATGCACTGCCAACGAGACCGCGAGTGCTGCAGCCCATTTCCATGCCCGCATCTTCGCCCGCATCTTCATTGCGGCACACGTTCGGTGATGATGCTGATCCGGCTTGCGCCGGCGGCTTTCAGCGCGCCGACAATGTCGACCAGCTTGGCAGCCGGCAGTTCGCGGTCGGCGGCGACCTTGATTTCAAGCTCGCGGGCGGCTGTTTCGCCGAGCGTGTCGACACGCTCAAGCATGAAGCTCTGCGCATCCGTGGTGGTTCCACGCAGGCGCATTTCGCCCTCACTGGTGACGAAAAGGGCGTCCGGTGGCTGAGACTGATCCGCCTCGATGGTGGAAATCAGGCTGACATCATTGTCGAGCGGCGGGGTGAGGGTGCCGGCGACAAGAAAGAAGATCAGCATCAGGAAGACGATGTTGATCAGGGCAATCGTGCTTTCCCGCTGACGTGTCTGTGTGGGACGGGCAAGGCGCAGCATGGGGATTACCTCGCGACGGAAAGATTAAGTTGCGTGTTGCGGCGGATGCGCTCGACGGCGCTGACGAGGTCCTGCGACGTTAATTCGCCCCGAACGAGCAGAACGGCGGTCTCTGCGCCGGCTACCTGCAGGCGCGCAAGCTCGAGGATGGCGGCATCCTCGGCCAGTGTCTGGCCATTGATGCGCCAGCCGGCCGGATCGTCCACGCGGATCAGCACGTCCGGCGGCTTGCCGCCGGCAGACGCCGAAGCCGGTCCGCCTGAAATCTCGACCTTGGCGAAGCGCGTGAAGGTGGAGGTCAGCATGAAGAACAGAAGCAGCAGGAAGATCACATCGATCAGCGATGTGAGCGAAAGCGGCTTTCGCTTCCTGACCCTGATTGCGTCAATGCGCATGGCCTTCACCCGTCACGAGCCTCGGCGTGCTGGCGCTGACCGGCGTGGCTCCGGCTTCCGCTGCCTCGATTGAAGCGTGCGAAAGCACGGTGGCGGTCATGGTTTCGATGGCAACGCGCTCGTTTTCGATGCGGGTTTCAAACCAGGTGAGCACCAGCGAGACCGGCATGGCGACGGCAAGGCCGCAGGCCGTTGTCAGAAGGGCCACCCAGATGCCGCCTGCAAGCAGGGACGGATCGACCGAATTGCCCGCTTCCTGAAGCTTCTGGAACGCCTCGATCATGCCGAGAACGGTGCCGAACAGGCCAAGAAGCGGGGCAACCTGGGCAATGGCGTCCAGCGCGCGGAAGCCGCGTTGCAGATCATGCAGGCGGCCAAGCGCCAGACGGCTCACCTCATCCTCAATGGCGCTTTTGTCGGCTTTGGCCGCAGAGAGGCGCATGGTGGTGGAGAGCGTTTCCTCCAGCGGTGAACGGGCATTGGCGAGCATGGCCCGCGCCTCGCCCTGATTGTGGTGGAACCAGGCGTGAAGCGCCCGGTTGGACCGTCCATGCCGCCCCACGCGCTCGCGCTGGAACTGAAGGAATTTCAGAAGGATCATCGCCAGGGCGAAGACCGAGAGCACGAGCAGGATGGCAACGACAGGGCCGCCCAGCTTGAGAAAGGAGCCGATGGAGTTGATGACGCCGTCGAACATGTTTGGCATTCCCGTGGTGTCGCAGTTTCTGGTTATTTGCCGAAGGTGACGGAGCTGCGGCTCGTCGCGTTCAGTCTGGCGATGCAGTCGCCCGCCTGAACGCCGTCACCCTCACAGGCGTCGGCATCGTTGATCAGGACGCGACCGATGGCGTCGCAATCGGTATCGGCCAGATCGAAGCGGCTGACTTTTGTCTTCTCGTCCGGAAGGTCCTTGAATTCGAGCTTCATAAGCCGTTCGACAAGGCCCTGCCTGTTGAAAAGCGCAATCTCGTAGACGGTCCTTGTGACGTCGCTGCCAAGGCTGTTCTTCACCACGAAGGTTATCCGGCACCCTTTGTCGCTCTTATCAAGCGCATTGAGTTCGAGGTCGATCATGCCTTGAGGAGCGTTTTCGGCCAGGGCCGGACTGCCGCCTGCCGCCGCCAGCAAAAGGCTGGCGGCGAGGAAACGGGCGGAGACGGATAATCGTGATGGCATTCTATCCTCCAAAACGCACGGTCGCGCCGAGCTTTACGGTCAGGCCGGGCTGCGCGAAGACGCCATCGGATGTGTCGACGATGGGCAGCACGTATCTCTTATCGAAAAGATTATCGACGCGGAAATCAAACCGAAGATTCTCGGTAGGCTGATAGTTCGCGTAGAGATTGACCAGCGTGTAGTCCTTGGCAAAGGAGGAGCCGCTGGGCGCCTTGTTGAACTGGACTTCACCACCCAGCGTCAGGCGACGCTCCAGAAAGCGCATGCCGCCATCCACCGTGACGCTGGCTGACGGAATGGTGGTGAGATCCTTGCGCACACCGCTGCGGTCGGTCTGGTGGCCGTCGATGATGGAGGCGCTGAGGCCCGCGAAATAACGCCCTGCATCATAGCGGCTCTCAAGCTCGAAGCCCTGAATTCTGGCCGAATACATGTTCTGGTACTGGGCGCACATGGTGTGGCCGAGGCTGACGCATTCGCTGCCCGGCGACGCCGGGAAGGTGGGGATGGTGATGTAATCCTTGATGTCGTTGTGGAAATAGGCCGCCTTGAGACGCAGCGTGTCATCGGCCTGAATGAGCCCGTCAGCCTTGTAGTTGACGCCGGCTTCCCAGGTTTTGCCGGTTTCCGGCTTCAGGTCCGGATTGGGCAGGAAGGCGAAGCTGAAGCCGGGGAAGGAATGTCCGCCGGTGATATAGGCTTCGGATGTGTTGGGCGCGCGGTAGCCCTCGGCATAGGAGCCGTAGACCTGAAGGCCGGAGAGTGCGCCTTCGCTGAAGGGCGAGACGCCGACGCTGAGGCGCGGCGAGAAACGGTCGCCAGAACTCTTGCCTGCCCCTTCCAGTTCGTAGGAATCGTAGCGCAGCCCGGCGACGATCTCGAGCCAGTCATAGGTGATCTTGTCCTGAACATAGGCGCCCCAGACAGAGCGTGTGCCGGTGGGGTTGTAGGTGTCGGCGGCCCCGCTGCCGGTCTTCGAGGTGAAGTCGTCATAAACCCAGTCGCCGCCGACCGTCAGCTCGTGGGCGAACAGACCGGTCTCGAAATAGGAGGTGTTCCAGATGTCGAGGCTGCTCGTGCGCAGGTCGTAGCCGGTTGTGCCGGGGCGTGTGCCGGTATCGGTCTGGCGCAGGTCGAGATTGTTGATCGCGCCCTTGATGTTGAGGTTCACCCACTTTTCCTCGGCGTCGGAGATCTTGAACTCTCCGGTGAACATGTCGCTGTCGAGGCGGTAGTCGCGGGTTGCCCTGGAGGACCACTCGTCGCGCGAACCGGTCCAGCCAAGCGTCAGCTCGCTGTTCTCCGTTGGCTTGATGGTGCCCTTGAGGTGGCCGGACAGCACGTCGAAACCGGAATTGCCGACGCGCACGCCGCCGCCATCCTTGTAGTCGCCATAGTCGCGCCAGACGATGTTGCCGAGAATGGAGGCGGCGTCATTGAAGCGGTATGCGCCGACGGCGCTGGTCGTCCAGCCGGAGCCGTTTGATTCGTAGCGGCCGGTCAGCGACAGGGCGTAATTCTCGTCGTCGCGCAGGAAGTCTTCGGCCCTTTTTGTCTCGAAATAGACCACGCCGCCGATGGCGCCGGAGCCGAATGTGTTGGCGCTGGGGCCACGGATCACGTCGACCTGCTGCACCAGTTCCGGGTCCAGCCAGAACATGCGGGCGACCTCGTGGCCGGCCTTGTGGAAGTTCTGGCGCGCGCCATCGACGATGACCGCGACACGGCCGGCATCCTGCAGGCCGCGCATGTTGATGTTGCTGACGGCGGGGCGGCCGTTCGAATAGACCTTGATGCCCGGAACGCCGAAGAAGATGTCGTTGGCATTGCTGGCCATGCGGCGCTCAAGCTCTTCACCGCTGATCTGGCTGACCGAGGCGAGCGTGTCGAGCGCGCTGTCGCCGGTGCGGCTGACCACGGTGATGCGGTCGAGAAGCGTGACGCTGCCAGCAGCGTCCGCCATCATCATGGAAGGGGCTTCCTGCGCCATCGCGCCCATGCTCAGCGCCAGCGTCACGATGGAGGTTCCGCACAACAGGCCGAGCCGTCCGTTTAAACTGTTATCCTGCATTCCCGCCTTCTCCAGAAAACAAACTCAACGGGCCGACTGGCACTGGCTTGTCGACGGTTAACCGGCTAGGAAATTTATCTTGATAATTTCACTCCGGTATTGCGGTGGCTATAAAATATGATAATAAAAGTCAAGAAAGCGGAGGGGCGAATTTTTCACCGTGATGCGAGCCGTCGCAAGCACATTCAAAAAGGAGGTTTTTCCAATGAAGACCTATTTGTCGATCGACCCGCAGGGGCAGGCGGATATGCAGCATCTGGCCGCCAGACATGGAACCGTTACACCTGACCGTACGATCTCGAGCGTCGATCTGTTCGGCGGTCGCCGTGAAATCGGCATCGAGCACCACGGTGCCTATTACCGGCTGAAGATCACCCGACAGGGAAAGCTAATTCTCAACAAGTAGGTTTACAGAATGACTGTTCAGGCTGTTCGCGCGCCTGAGGTGATCAGGCGCGCCCGCAACGAAAACCCGAAAATGCGTGAGCGCGACCTGGCGCTCAAACTCGGTGTCTCCGAAGCGGAACTGGTTGCGGCTCACATCGGTGAGGGTGCAACGCGCATCGAACCGAATGTTGCTGCTCTTCTCCCCTTGCTCGAGGCGCTGGGCGAGGTGATGGTTCTCACCCGCAATGAAAGCGCGGTGCATGAAAAGGTCGGCGTTTATGAGAAATGCTCGAGCGGCGCGCAGCATGCGATTGTGCTGGGCCGCGACATCGATCTGCGCATTTTCCCGGGGCGCTGGGCATTCGGATTTGCGGTGGAAAAACGCGACGGCGACACGGTTCGGCGCAGCCTGCAGTTCTTTGACGCGGCGGGCGACGCCGTCCACAAGGTTCATTTGCGGCCGAAATCCAACCTCTATGCCTATCAGAACCTCGTAGAGGAGCTGCTTCATCCAGATCAGGATCAGCAGATCGAGGTGCAGGCCGAAAAAATCGTCGATGACGTGGTCAGCGAGGAGCTACCGGCTGCCGATCTGCTGCGCGAGCGCTGGAGCGCGATGACGGATGTTCATCAGCTCTTCAACATCCTGCGCAAGCTGAAACTGACGCGGCATCAGGCCGTTCACCTGATCGGCGAGGATTACGCCTGGCGGCTGGAAGAGGACGCGCTGACGACGATGCTCCACGAGGCGGTGAGCGGCGAAGTGCCGATCATGTGCTTTGTGGGCAGCAGCGGCTGTATCCAGATTCACACCGGCCCGATCCAGACCGTGAAGCCGATGGGACCGTGGATCAACATTCTCGATCCCGGCTTCAACCTTCATCTGCGGACCGACCATGTGAAAGAACTCTGGGCCGTGCGAAAGCCGACCAGGGACGGACACGTGACCTCCATGGAAGCCTATGGGGCTGATGGCCAGCTGATTGCGCAGTTCTTTGGCGAGCGGCTGGAAGGGCGCGCGGAGCGCGATGACTGGCGCGCCATGGTCGAAGGTCTGCCACGGCTTGAATGCCGGCAGGTGGCCTAGGGAGATCAACTGACCCATGCCTATCACCGAATTAATGAGCGGCCGCGCCCTTTTGGGCGGCGCGGTCCTGATCGCGGGCCTCATGGGCGGCGCGGTCTCCATGGCCATGGCTGATGAAGCGCTGCCGAAGCCTTTTGCCGACACTTCGAAGGTTGTAAGCATTGGTGGCGCGGTCACCGAGATCGTCTACCGTCTCGGGGAAGAAGACAGGCTCGTCGCCCGCGACCAGACGAGCATCTATCCGCCTGAAGCCAAGGAACTGCCGGATGTCGGCTATATGCGCGCCCTGTCTCCCGAGGGCGTTCTTTCCGTGGGTCCGAGCGCCATTCTGGCATCCGAAGGCAGCGGCCCGGCGGAGACCATGGGGGTTCTTGAAAAGGCGGGCATCCCACTGGTTACCGTGCCGGAGGGTTTCGACCGTGAGGCGATCCTGCGCAAGGTGCGGGTGACCGGTGCAGCGCTGGGCGTGAACGACAAGGCCGAGGCGCTGGCGCGTGAACTGGAGGCGGATCTCGAAGAAGCCGAGACGCTGGCGCATCAGAGCGGTGAAGAGAAGCGTGTTCTCTTCATTCTGAGCGTTCAGGCGGGACGGATCATGGCTGCCGGTCGGGACAATGCCGCCGATGGCATTATCCGCATGGCCGGGGGCACGAACGCCATGGACGGTTTTATTGGCTACAAGCTCGTCTCCGAAGAAGCCGTGATCGCCGCCAAACCGGATGTGGTTCTGATGATGTCACGCGGCGACAGCAGCGAACATGCGCCGGATGACATCATGGACAATCCGGCAATCGCTTCCACGCCGGCCGGAGAAAACCGGGCGCTGATCCGCATGGATGGCTCTTATCTGCTTGGCTTCGGTCCGCGCACGGCGGATGCGATCCGGGAACTCTCTAAGAAGCTGCATGGCGCGGGCCCGGTGGTCGACTGACATGGCTGTGCGTGAAGAAATGGCGCCAGCTTCCTCATGGCGCTGGCGCGATGCGGTGGATGGCGATCGCTCCATGCGAGCGAAAGCGGTTATCCTCGCTCTCGTCGTTCTCTATCTCCTCCTGTTCCTGTTCAGCCTTGGTTCCGGGGCGTCCGACACCTCGTTCTGGGATGCGGCGGTTGCCTGGCTTGGCGGCGGCAGTGAAGCACTGTCGCTGCGTGACCGCGTGGTGATCAACGACATTCGCCTGCCGCGCATCGTGCTTGGCACGCTGGTGGGCGCGTCGCTGGCGGTTTCGGGCGCGGTCATGCAGGGGCTGTTCCGCAACCCGCTTGCCGATCCCGGCATTGTCGGCGTTTCATCCGGCGCGGGGCTGGGCGCAATCACGATCATCGTTCTGGGCGGCACCGTGCTTGCTCCGGTGATCGGAGTGCTTGGCATCTACGCGCTGCCGCTGGCGGCATTCTTCGGCGGCCTTGCCTCGACGCTGCTTCTTTACCGCGTGGCGACGCGGCGCGGGCAGACCTCGGTTGCCACCATGCTTCTGGCCGGCATTGCGCTGGGCGCACTGGCGGGGGCGCTGTCGGGCATACTCGTCTATGTCGCCGACGATCAGGAATTGCGGGACCTGACCTTCTGGGGGCTTGGTTCGCTGGCCGGCGCGACATGGGCAAAAATCTGGGCTGCCGGCCCGTTCATCCTGGCGGGGCTTCTGGTCACGCCGTTTCTGGCGCGGGGTCTTGACGCAATGGTGCTGGGCGAGGCGACGGCCAATCATCTGGGCGTGCGCGTGCAGCGGGTGAAGAACACCGCCATCGTCACCGTGGCAGCCGCCACGGGCGCATCGGTAGCCGTTTCGGGCGGCATCGGCTTTGTCGGCATCGTTGTGCCGCATCTCCTGCGGCTCACCATCGGCCCGGAACACCGTTACCTGCTGCCGGCTTCGGCGCTTCTGGGGGCAAGCCTTCTGCTCGTGGCGGACGCGATCAGCCGTGTGGTCGTCGCGCCGGCGGAACTGCCGATCGGCATCGTGACCGCCGCCATCGGCGCGCCGTTCTTCCTGTGGATCCTGCTTCGGCAGAGAGGATTGTTGGATCTGTGATGTCGATTGAAGTCAGCAATCTTGGTGTGCGGGTGGGGCGCAAGCAGATCCTCTCGGATGTGGCGCTTTGTGCAAAACCCGGTGAGGTGACGGCCATTGTCGGCCCCAACGGCTCTGGCAAGACGACCTTTCTCAAGGCGATCTCGGGCGATCTGCCGTTTACGGGGACGGTGCGGATCAATGGCGCACCGCTTCACCGCATGAAGCCATGGGAGGCGGCAGGGCACAGGGCCGTGCTGCCGCAGGCAAGCGCGCTGTCCTTTCCCTACAAGGTGCGCGAGGTCGTGAAGCTGGGCCTGTTGGGCGGACGCTCGGGCGCAACCCGCGCCGAACAGGAGCGGTTGCCCGAAATCGCGCTTGAGCGGGTCGATCTCGGCGGCTTTTCAGGGCGGTTCTATCAGGAGCTTTCAGGCGGCGAGCAACAGCGTGTGCAGCTCGCCCGGGTGCTCTGTCAGGTCTGGCGTCCGGTGCTGGACGGGCAGCCGCGTTATCTGCTGCTCGATGAGCCGGTGTCGAGCCTCGACATCAAGCATCAGCTCATCATCATGGATATTGCCGCCCAGTTTGCAGCGGCCGGGGGCGGCGTGCTCGCCGTGCTCCACGATCTGAACCTGACGGCGCGTTTTGCCGACCGGGTGGCCATGATGCATCGCGGAAAACTGGTGGCGACGGGAACGCCGGCGGAGGTTTTCAACGACACGCTGATTTCCAACGTGTTTGAATGCCGGATACAGGTGGGCGTGCCGCCCGCGGGCGCATTGCCCTATATCCTGCCGCAATCCGCGCAGCTTTGAGAGAAATGCCGGAAAACGCAGGACCGAAATAAAGAAAAGGACCGTCAAACTGGCGGTCCTTTTTCTCAAATTTCGCTTTTTCTAGCGCGCCGCTGCGCGCTCGGGTAACTCGTCCAGGCCAAGCCGGAAGCGCATGTCGGGCTTGGAATCGGCCAGATCGCGTATCGTGTAGCTGCCCAGAACCTCGAAGAAGGCATTCAGCGCCTTGCGCAGGGCCTCGTTCAGGCCGCAGCTGTCGACCAGCGGGCATTCCGCATCGTCGTTCTCAAAGCACTCCGCCATGGCGAAATTGTCTTCGGTCACGCGCACCACTTCAAACAGGGTGATGTCTTCTGCCGGCTTTGCAAGGCGCACGCCGCCATTGCGGCCGCGCACGGTTTCCACGAAACCGTTCTCCACGAGGGGCTGAAGGATCTTGAACAGGAACAGGTCGGAGAGCGAATACGCCTTCGCGATCTCCGAGATGCGGCTCAGACGACCTTCATTGGCCGCGCAGTACATCAGGATGCGAATGGCGTAGTTGGTTTGTCGCGTTAAGCGCATAACAATCCTTTCAGATAACGTTCCCGTAATATGGCTTATTGTTTAGAATAATTCCAGAGTGAGTCTGGTAAAATCTGACAAAACAAATCAACTTTATGTGCCTTGCGAACGGGTGTCCGCGCAAGGGCGCTGAACGTGCGTTTATGCGAATTATGTTGCGTTGCACAATATTGAGGCGCTAGGGGAATGGGTGCCCAGCCTGAAATGGTGAAAGCAATCAGTCCCGGCTGCTTTGTGTGACCGGGCGCAGGGGCGTTTCGGCCGCATGCAGCCCACTGGCTGGCGGCGAGCCGATCCGCTGAATGAAGGACTACTCTGCCGCGTTCTTGTGTCCGGTCGGATGCGCCCGCGCTGCTGCAGAATTTGACAGGGAAGGCTCAGCTCATGAACGCACATGTTCTTGAAGCGCAGATCGGCGGCGGCACGACCGTTTCCGATTGGGTGGTTGTCGACCAGTCGATGATCGACCGTTTCGCCGATTGCACCAATGACCATCAGTGGATCCATGTGGATCGCGAGCGCACGGAGCGCGAAAGCCCGTTCGGCAGGCCCGTGGCGCACGGTTTCCTCACGCTGTCGCTCTTATCAAGCCTGTCTTATGACTGTGGCGCGTGGCCGGTGCATCTGGGCACGATCATCAATTACGGCCTCGACAAGCTGCGCTTTCTGGCGCCGGTGAAGGCTGGCAGCCGCGTGCGCCTGCGCAGCACGCTGAAAGGTGTCGAGGAAAAGGCTCCGGGCCGGCTTCTCGTGCGTCATCACGGCGAGGTGGAGATCGAGGGCGAGGACACGCCCGCGCTCGCAGCCGAAACCATCATCATGCTTATTCTCGAGGAAAAGGCCGGCTGAGCTGGCCTTCCGGTTGAATCATTCCGCGTCGGGCTGGTTCATCGGCGCGGCCTTCCGGAACGCTTCCAGTTCCATGCAGGCCTCGTTGATGCGCTGGATGACGGGATAGGGCGTCATGTCGACGTCGAAGCGCTTGTTGTTCGCCACCTGCGCAACGAGGCAGATATCGGCCATGCCGGGCGCATCGCCATGGCAGAAGACGCCGGTCTGCGGGCTCTCGGCGAGCATCTTTTCAAGCGGTTCGAACGTGGCGTTCACCCAGTGGCGGAACCATGCGCCAACTTCTGCGTCGTCAGCGCCGTAACGCTCTTTGAGCGCGTTCAGAATACGCAGATTGTTCACCGGATGGATTTCGCAGGCGATCATCTGGGAGAGCATGCGAACCCGAGCGCGCCCAAGTGCATCGGCAGGCAGGAGCGGGGGCTCGGACACTGTCTCGTCCAGAAACTCCATGATCGCCATGGACTGCGCGATCATTGTGCCGTCGCTCCACACGAGTGCGGGCACGAGGCCCTGCGGATTGACCGACAGATAGGCCTCGCCGCGATGTTCGCCGTGGCGCAGATGATGCGCGGCGTAGCGATAGTCGATGCCCTTCATGGCGAGCGCGATGCGCACGCGGTAGGAGGTCGAGGAGCGGAAGTAGTTGTGCAGAACGACTTCGCCCATATCAGGCCTCGCCGATGGTGATGGCGATCTCGCCGACGCCGTCAACGCCGCCTTCCACGTGGTCGCCCGGCTGAAGCGCGCCGACGCCGGCAGGCGTTCCGGTGTAGATCAGATCGCCGGCCTTCAGCTCCATGGCCTGGCTGCACAGCGCGATCACGTCGGCCACCGGCCAGATCAGCTCGTCGAGATCGCCTTCCTGGCGGATTTCACCATTGACGGCGAGCCAGACACGGCCCTGCGACGGGTGGCCGGTCTTTGCAACGGGCACGATGGGGCCGCAGGGCGATGAGCGGTCGAACGCCTTGGCCCAGTCCCACGGGCGGCCCTTCTTCTTGGCTTCGGCCTGCAGGTCGCGACGCGTGAGGTCGAGCCCCACGGCATAGCCATAGACGTGGTCGAGCGCATGGGCCGGATCGATGTTGCTGCCGCCCTTGCCGATGGCGACGACCATCTCGATTTCGTGATGCAGATCCTGCGTGAGCGCGGGATAGGGAATCACCGTGTCGGCATCGACCACGGCGTCAGCGGGTTTGGTGAAGAAGAATGGCGGCTCGCGCTCTGGCTCATGGCCCATTTCGCGGGCGTGGGCGGCATAGTTGCGCCCCACGCAGAAGATGCGCCGCACGGGAAAGCGCGCTTCTTCGCCGGCTACGGCGACGGAGGGCTGGCTGGCGGGCGGAAAAACGAAATCGGCCATGAAATTCTCCCAGATGACTGCGGAGAAAGAGATGGCTTAATTGGCGCTCCGGGGCAAGCCCGGCGAGAGCGCGAACCGGCGCTCCGGGGCAGGGACCCGAAGCGCCGAAAGTTCGGGGTCAGTCCTTGAAGACGGTCTTCACGGCCTTCGCGGTCGCATCGACGATGCGGTCTGCTTCTTCGCGCGTCAGGCAGAGCGGGGGCGCAAAGCCCAGAATGTCGCCCTGCGGCATGGCGCGGCCAATGACGCCCTGTTCGAGAAGGGCTGCGGCCATCTGCGGGCCGATTTTCTCGGAGGCGTCGAAGAACTGGCGGTTCTCACGCTCCTTCACAAACTCGACTGCACACAGCATGCCTTCGCCGCGCACTTCGCCGACATGGGCATGTGCGCCGATGGCGTCACGCATGGCATTGACGAAGTAAGCGCCCGTCTCGCCGGCATTCTTGACGAGGCCGAGCTTGTCGACCAGTTCGAGATTGGCGATGCCGGCTGCCGCGCCGATGGGGTGGGCCGAATAGGTCCAGCCATGGCCGATGGGGCCGTATTCGTCCGTGCCGCGCTCAAGCACTTCCCACATCTTCTTGCCGACGATGGAGCCGGAAAGCGGCGCATAGGCCGAGGTGAGGCCCTTGGCAATGGTGATGAGGTCGGGTTCCATGTCGTAATGGATGGAGCCGAACATGGAGCCGAGGCGTCCAAAGCCGGTCACCACCTCGTCGGCGACGAGCAGGATGTCGTGCTTGCGCAGCACTTTCTGGATCGCGGCCCAGTATCCGGCCGGCGGCGGCACGATGCCGCCCGTGCCGAGCACGGGCTCGCCGATGAAGGCGGCGATGGTGTCCGCGCCCTCGCGCTCGATCAGCGCTTCAAGCTCGGCCACGCAATGGGCGGTGAACTGCTCCTCGCTCATGGCGAGGTCCGGGCGGCGGTAGTAATAGGGCGCTTCGGTGTGAACCACCTGGGCCAGCGGCAGGTCGAACTTCTTGTGGAACAGCTCAAGGCCGGTCAGTGAGCCGGTCATCAGGCCAGAACCGTGATAGCCGCGCCAGCGCGAGATGATCTTCTTCTTCTCGGGGCGGCCGAGAATGTTGTTGTAGTACCAGATCAGCTTGACGTTGGTTTCGTTGGCGTCGGAGCCGCCGAGGCCGAAATAGACCTTGGACATGTTCTCCGGCGCGCGGTCGACAATCATCTTGGCAAGCGTGATCGAGGCTTCCGTGCCGTGGCCCACATAGGCGTGGTAATAGGCAAGCTCCCTGGCCTGCTCGGCAATGGCGTCGGCGATCTCGGTGCGGCCATAGCCGACATTGACGCAATAGAGGCCGGCAAAGGCGTCGAGCAGCCTGTTGCCGTCACGGTCCTCGATATAGACGCCGTTGCCGCCGGTCACGATGCGGTTGGGGCTTTCGCCGCGCGCATGCTGGGCCAGATGGGTCGAGGGATGGAAGAAGGCCTCGCGGTCCCACTGGTCGAGTTGGTCGTTCTTCAACAGCATGTCACTCTCCTGTTATTCTCAAAATGTGTCAGTCAGCGCTGCTCAACCGATGTTGCGGCAGACGTATTTGATGTTGGTGAAGGCTTCCAGCCCGTGGCGGGAGCCCTCGCGCTCGAGGCCGGCCTGCTTGACCCCGCCAAAGGGGATGGGCGCGCCGGTGATCTTGGTGCGGTTGACCGCGACCATGCCGAATTCGAGGCCGCGCGATAGGCGGGCGATGCGGTTCGGGTCCTGCGTGTGCAGATAGGCGGCAAGGCCGGTTTCGGTGTCGTTCGCCTTTTTGAGCACGTCCGCTTCGTCATCGAAGGGGGTGAAGGCGGCAATCGGCCCAAACGTTTCCTCGCGGAAGATCAGCGCGGTTTCGGGCACATCGGCCAGAACCGTTGGCTCGAAGAAGGTGGGGCCGTGCCGCGACACGTTTCCGCCCGTTACCAGGCGCGCGCCTTTTGCGAGCGCATCGGCAACCTGTTCGGTCTGCTTGGCGACCGCACGCTCATGGATGAGCGGGCCGATATCGGGATCGCTGAGGCCATTGCCGACGGTCAGTTCCTCGACCTTGCGGGCGAATGCGGCGACGAAGGCGTCATAGATGGAGCGCTCGATATAGAAGCGGTTGGCGGCAAGGCAGTCCTGCCCGGAGGTGGCGAACTTGGCCGAAATGGCGCTCTCGACCGCGTGATCGAGGTCGCAATCGGCAAAGGCGATGAAGGGCGCATGGCCGCCAAGCTCCATGACCAGACGCTTCACGGTCGGCGCGGACTGCGCGTAGAGCAGGCGGCCGATCTCGGTGGAGCCGGTAAAGGAAACGGCGCGCACACGGGTTGAGGCGGTCATCGCGCCGACCACTTCGGCGGCCTTGCCGGTGAGCACGTTGAAGACGCCTGCCGGCACGCCGGCGCGCTCGGCCAGCTCGGCAAGGGCGAGTGCGGAGAATGGCGTCTCGGAAGAAGGATGCGCGACCACGGTGCAGCCGGCGGCAAGGGCGGCTGCCGCCTTGCGGGTGAGCATGGCGGAGGGGAAGTTCCACGGCGTGATGAGGGCCGCGACACCCAATGGCTCGCGCGAAACCTGCATGTCTGCGCCCGGCAGATGCGAGGCAACGCTTTCGACCGAAACGCGCTTTGCTTCCTCAGCGTAGAAGGAGACGAAGGAGGCGGCGTAATCGATCTCGCCACGCGCTTCAGAGAGGGGTTTGCCCTGCTCCAGAACCATGAGGTGAGCGAGGTCCTCCTTGGCGGCGACGATCAAATCGTACCAGCCCATCAGGATCTGCGCGCGCTCCTGCGGAAGGAGGGCCGCCCAGCCGGGAAACGCCGCATGAGCCGCTTCGATGGTTTCATCGACCTGTTCGGCGGTGAGTGCCGGGACGCAGCCGAGCCGCGCGCCATCGGCCGGGTTGAAGACATCCACGACCGGGTCGCCGGGGGCGGCGATCCAGTGGCCGTTCGCATAGGCGTATTCGCGGAAAAGACGCGGATCGGCGAGATCGGAAAGGGCGGTTTTCTGAAGGGCTGCAATAGCGGACATCGGCTCACTCCCAAGCGGATTTCCAGTGTTTGGATTGACTGGAATTATGCCGTTCGGGCCGCCAAATTTTCTGATGAACTTGCCATGGCGCGCCAACGTTTCTTCTGAACTTCGCGCCGCTCGCCCATTATTCCTTCTGTGTCGCCTCGTCGGCATTCACCAGAACGCCAAGCGGGAACGCGCCCGGCTGCTTCACCGGTTTGGTGACGATGTAGGTGAAATAGCGCGCCAGACCGACATTCATGTCCAGAAGCCGGTCGACCAGACGCTGATAGGTGTCGATATCGCGGGCGATGATCTGCAAAATGTAGTCGAAACCGCCGCCGACAGCCCAGCAACCGGTGATTTCATCGATCTCCTGAACGCTGCGCTCGAATCGCTGGAAGTCTTCGGCGCGGTGGCCGGCAAGCTCCGCCGCCATGAAGACGGCGATGTGCGGGGCGAGTTTCGCCAGCGCCACTTCGGCGCGGTAACCGGTGATGATCCCCGCCTTTTCAAGGCGTTTCAGCCGCTCCCAGCAGGGGGCGGGCGTCAGGTTCACCCGTTCGGCCAGCGCCGCCTTGGAGATGCGGCCTTCCCTTTGAAGGATACCGAGGATTTTGAGATCGCGGTCGTCGAGCTTGAGCATGGTCAGCTCTGGATCGTCGTACCGGCTCCCGCTGTCAAGGCCCGTTCACGCGCCAGGGTGGCGATGGCCGTGTCCTGCGCGCCGGTTCCGGTGAGGTCGCAAATGGTGATCTGGTCGTCGCTGGTGCGACCGGTTCTGGCTCCGGTCACGATCTTGCCGAGCTCTGCGGGCGTGCCGCCATTCCAGACGCCGGCACGGATCGCTGCCGCCAGTTCGCCCAGTTTTTCGCACTGGCTCACACGGTCGGCGACATAGAGATCGGCGCGGGAAAGCGCTGCCGGCTGCAACTCGTTCTTGCCTTCCTGATCGGACCCCATGGCCGTGACGTGAAGGCCCGGATGAAGCCAGTCGGCCATCAGAACCGGATCGCGCGCGGGCGTGGTGGTGACGACAAGCTGGCTCTCGGCAACGAGACGGGACGGGTCTGCTTCAGCTTTCACGTCGATGCCGAGGGTTTTGGCCAGATCGGCTGCGCAGGCTTCTGCCTTTGCCGCATCGCGCCCCCAGACGAGAAGATGGGAGAAGGGGCGTACCTGATGGGCGGCGATCATTTGCAGGCGGGCCTGAACGCCGGTTCCCATGACGCCGGCGGTCTCGACACTCGACGGGGCCAGATGGCGGGCGGCGACCGCGCCGGCGGCAGCGGTGCGCACATCGGTGAGAAAGCCATTGTCGAGCAGAAGCGCTTCCACCAGCCCGGTTTTTGCCGAAAACAGGATCATCAGGCCATTGAGGCTCGGCAGGCCGATTTTCGGATTGTCGAAGAAGCCAGGGCTGACCTTGATGGCGAACCCGTCGAAGCCGGGAATATAGGCGGTCTTCACATCCACCTCGCCATGAACCTGCGGAATGTCCATGGACAGGATGGGCGGCATGATGACGTCGCCGGAGGCGAGCGCGCGGAAGGCGTTTTCCACCACGTCGATCGTTTCGAGGTCGAGCCGGACGGCCTTGCGCAGATCGGCTTCGGTCAGAACGAGAATGTCATGCGGCATGGATGTGTCCCTTGAGCGTTGTGTCGCCGAGCTGCACCGCCCGGCCAGACACGATGTCGGTGAAAACCTGCATGTCGACATTGCGCCCGGTGATGAGCGTGGCCGTGGGGCCGGGGTGCCTGCCCAGCCTGCCGGAAAGCAGAGCGGCCGCGCCCACCGCACTTGCGCCTTCGCAGACCAGCCGGTCTTCATGGTAGTGCATCTGCATGGCGCGGTAGATTTCTTCCTCGCTGACGAGGATCACCTCATCGAGGAAATCGCGGCAGAGCGCGAAGGAATGGCGGTTTTCGAGCCCGATGCCGCCGCCGAGCGAATCGGCAAGGCTCGCCATTTCGGTGACTGCCACCGGTTTTCCGGCCGCAAGCGAGGCGTGCATGGCCGCGCCGTGCTCCATGGTGATGCCGACGACCCGGATCGATGGCTTGATCGTCTTGAGCGCAAAGGCGATGCCGCCGGCAAGACCGCCGCCGGACAGCGGGATCAGGACGGTCTCAAGGTCCGGGCGCTGTTCCAGAAGCTCAAGCCCGATCGTGCCCTGGCCGGCGATCACATGAAGATCGTCAAAGGGCGATATCTCATGGAATCCCTCTTCCTCGGCGAGGTGGCGGCTTTCCACCTGCGCCTCGTCCTGGCTCTTGCCGATGATCCGCGCTTCCGCGCCCAGAGCGCGGATGCCGGCAAGCTTGGCCTCGGGGACGAGGCTCGACATGCAGATAACGGCCCGGAAGCCGCGCGCACGGGCGGCATAGGCGACGGCCCGGCCGTGATTGCCGGTCGAGCAGCAGGTGACGCCTTTCGTGCTCTCCGGCAGGCTCAGGACGGCGTTCGCCGCGCCGCGCAGTTTGAAGGCTCCGGTCGCCTGACCGATTTCGAGCTTCAGGAGAACATCGTCACCGGCGATGGCGCTGAGACAGGGCGAGGGCGGCAAAGGCGTGTCGAGCGTGGCGATGCCGGCAATGCGTTTACGGGCGGCCAGAATGTCTGCAAGGGTGAGCGACGTCATTTGGGCGCGACCGGAATGCGTGAGGTCGTGTGACACATGAAAAGGCCCCCCGTGATGCGCGCCCCGTGATGCGCGAATACATGATGATCAGAGGATTTGTACACATCATCATCCGGGTGGAGAATAGAACAACGACATTTGATGTCGTTTCTGTGCGATTCAGGCGTTCAAAAATGTGATGATGGATTAGTTGTACACAAGGTGGGAGAGCCTGATCGGTGTACGGTTTGTCCGGGTGCGTCAGCGTCCGGCTTTTCTCAGGTGGAGGAACCATGCCAGCAGCCGAAATGCCCTTCAGCGCGCAGGAATATGCCGCGCGTCTGGAAAAGACCCGCAACGCCATGGAGGCGAAGGGTATCGACGTTCTCTTCGTGGAAGATCCGTCCAACATGGCCTGGCTCACAGGCTATGATGGCTGGTCGTTCTACGTCCATCAGGGCGTGATCGTCTTCAAGGATGCCGATCCGATCTGGTGGGGCCGCGCCATGGACGGAAATGGCGCGGTGCGCACCGTCTACATGGATGATGAGAGGGTGCTGCGCTATCCGGATCACTATGTGCAGGCCAACACGTTGCATCCCATGCAGCATCTGGCGGAAATCCTGCGCATTCACGGCTATGGCAATCAGCGCATCGGCGTGGAGCTGGAGAATTATTATTTCTCCGCCAAGGCCTATCTGGTTTTGAAGGAAGAACTGCCGAACGCCACATTCGTCGATGCGACGGCGCTGGTGAACTGGCAGCGCGCGGTGAAATCCGAAGAGGAAATCGTCTTCATGCGCCGGGCGGCGCGGATTTCGGAAAAGATGATCGACGGCATTGTCGAGCGCATCGAGCCGGGTCTCAAGAAGAACGACCTGGTGGCCGAGATCTATGCGGACGCCATTCGCGGCGTGGATGACGACTGGGGCGAATATCCGGCCATCGTGCCGCTTCTGCCGACGGGCTCCGATGCGGCCGCACCACACCTGACCTGGGACGGGCGACGGTTCGAGCAGGGGCATGCGACCTTCTTCGAGATCGCCGGCTGCTATCGCCGCTACCACGCGCCGCTCTGCCGCACCGTGTTTCTCGGGACGCCGCCGCAGCACATGCTGGATGCGGAAAAGGCGCTGGTGGAAGGCATCGAGGCCGGGCTTGAGATCGCACGACCGGGCAACCGCGCAGGCCAGATCGCCGATGCGCTCTATGGCGCGCTGGAGCGGGCCGGCATCACGCGTGACGGGCGCTGCGGTTATCCGATCGGCATTTCTTATCCGCCGGACTGGGGCGAGCGCACAATTTCGCTGCGCCGCGAGGACGAGACGGTGCTGGAAGCCGGCATGACCTTCCATTTCATGCCGGGCCTGTGGATGGCCGACTGGGGGCTCGAAATCACCGAGAGCATCCTGATCACGGAAGACGGTCCGGCCGAGGCGCTGTGCCGCCGTCCGCGCGAACTGATCGTGAAGTCGTGATCCATGCGCACTGAAAGGCTTGATAACACGACCCGCATTCTGGCCGATCTGGTGGGGTTTCCCACCATTTCGGCAGAGAGCAATCTGGAACTGATCGCCTATGCCAGCGAAATGCTGAGCGCATTGGGCGCGCGGCTTTCGGTGACGCTGGATGAAAGCGGGCACAAGGCGAACCTGTTCGCCACGCTCGGGCCGGAGGGCGATGGCGGCATCGTCCTCTCCGGCCATTCCGATGTCGTGCCGGTGGACGGACAGGACTGGACCGGCGATCCGTTTGCGCTGCGCATGGGCGACGGCAATCTCTATGGGCGCGGCACATGCGACATGAAGGGGTTTATCGCCTGCTGTCTCGCCATGGCCCCGCACTTTGCCGGTCTCGACCTGAAACGGCCGCTGCATTTTGCCTTCACCTATGACGAGGAGGTGGGGTGCTTCGGTGCGCGGGCGCTGGTGGAGGAGCTGGAACGGGCCGAAATCCGCCCGTCCGTCGCCATTATCGGCGAGCCGACCATGATGCGCATCATCGAGGGGCACAAGGGCTGTTTTGAATACACGACCGAGTTCCGTGGCCTTGCGGGCCATGCCTCGGGGCCGGAGCGCGGGGTCAATGCGGTCGAATATGCGGTGCGCTATATCACGCGCCTGATGGCGATTGCCGAGGAACTCAAGACGCGGGCGCCGCTCGGCAACCGGTTTGACCCGCCCTGGACGACGCTTCAGGTGGGGACGATCTCGGGCGGTGCTGCGCGCAACGTGATTGCCGATCACTGTTCTGTGGAATGGGAGATGCGGCCTGTGCGCAACGAGGATGCGGACTTTGTAAAAGACCGCATTCGCGCCTATGCAGAGCTGGAACTGAAACCGGCGATGCGCGCCGTGTTTGAGGACGCCGACATCGTGACCCATGTGATCGGCGAAGTGGACGGGCTGGAGCCGGTGACCGAATCCGAAGCGCGGCAGATCGTTTCGGAGCTGACCGGTCTTACCGAAGCGGAAGTGGTGGCGTTCGGCACAGAGGCCGGGCTCTTCCAGAAGGCGGGCATCTCGTCCGTCATCTGCGGGCCGGGTTCCATCGAGCAGGCCCACAAGGCGGACGAGTTCGTTTCCATCGAACAACTCGACCAGTGTCTTGGGATGCTCGAGCGGCTGGGAAAAAGGATGAGCTGAGGACGATGGAGCAAAAACGATGACAGGCGAGGGACGGGCGCGGTTCGAGCGGATCTATGCGCTGCTGCGCTCCCGGATCTGTCTTCTGGATTACCCGCCGGGCATGCGGCTGCGTGAAGAAGACCTCGCGGAGGAATTCGAAACCAGCCGCACGCCGATCCGGCGCGTTCTGGCGCGGCTTGAAGACGAAGGCTATGTGCGCTCGGTGCACGGTGTTGGCACGATGGTGACCGATATCGACAGCGCCTCGCTCGAGCAGGTCTACCGGCTGCGCGTGGAGCTTTCCGAACTGATCGGCCGGCTTTCGCCCATCGTGCCGGACGCGGAGACCATCGAGGCTTTCGATGTCATGCGGCGGCGCTGCGAGGCGCTGGCGAAAGCGCCGGACCAGCGCACCTTCGCGCAGCTCAACATGGATTTTCTGGATCTCCTGATGACGCTCACAGAGAACGAGCCGCTGCGGGAGTTTTCCGAACGGCTCTACTACCAGACCACGCGCTTCTGGCTGAAGACGGTGGCCGGTCTTGAGCGCCATGAAGAAGCGCTTGCCAGCGAAACGGACTATTTCCTGCGCGAAATCTCAGACATCGCCACGGCGGTTTCGTGCGGGGCGCTGGAAACGGTCGGGCAGGTGCGCCGGGCGCATGTGGCGATGAGCTATGCAAGGCTCAAGGCGCGTGCGCGCGGCGATGTGCTGCCCGACGAGGTTTAGGCGCAGTGAGTGGCTCTCTCAAGCTTCGGCCTCTTGCGCAAGGGCGCTGAGGTCTGGCAGGTCCGAGGCTCCGCCAACACGCATCACTGCTTCAGCGCCACATCGATTGCCTGCTTCAAGGCACTGTTTTAGCGGCAGTTTCGCAAGCCAGGCATCGATGAAGCCAGCGTTGAATGCGTCGCCCGCACCGGTGGAATCGATTACATCCACGGGCTTTGTCGGTGCTGAAATGGTTTCCTCCGCCGTGATCGCGATGGAGCCGTCCGGCCCACGCTTCACGATTGTGAGCGGGGCGGGCGGGGTTGCAGCCTTCAGAATGCCAAGCCGCTCTGCCTCCGTTTCGTTGGGAAGGAAGATGTCCACGGCGGAAATCAGCCCGGCCAGATCGTCGCGCGCGAGCACCGCATCGTCCCAGGAGCAGTCCAGCGAAATGGACAGGCCCGCCGAACGCGCCTTCTCGATGAGGTCGGGCGCTTCGACCAGCGTGGCAAGCTCGCCGATATGGAGATGCGCAAACGCGCCGCTTGCAACCGCCGCATCGAAAGCCCCGGGTACGGCGGGGCCGGCGCGGCGCGTCAGGAAGGCGCGTTCCAGGCCCGACGCCATGGCGACCGTGATCTGCGGATCGAGATTGGCCGGGGTTTCCTCCGATGCCGACAGATCGACGCCGCTTGCCTCAAGGTCGGCCATCAGGGCGCTGGCGAAAGGGCCCGATGGCAGCGCAGAGGCGAGCGAAACCGGGCGGCCGAGCGCCGCCAAATAGGCTGCGGTGATGAACGCGCCGCCACCGGGCTTGATCGACAGGCCGCCGGCGAACACCTCTTCGCCGAGTGTCGGCATCTTCGGCAGTTCGGTGAAGATAAGGTCGCAGTAAAGTCGGCCCACACTCAAAACGTGGCCCGAGCGTTTGGCTCGCGTCACGGCAGGGCCTCCCCGGATTTCGCGTCGAAGAGATGCATCTCGCCGGCGCTGGCCGTCAGGTTGACCGTCTCGCCGGGCTTCGGCGGCTCACGGCCGGACGCCTTGGCGATCACTTCGTAGCCATTCACGCCGACATAGACCAGCGTGTCCGCGCCAAGCGGCTCGACGATGTTGACCTTGCCGGAGAAGAGGCCCTTGTCGCCGGTCACGACCAGATCGTCCGGGCGCACGCCGACCACCACGTCAGCGCCTTCGGTGGCCTTGCGGTGGGGCAGTTCGATGCCGAGCCCGTCGCCGAGCTTCACGCCATTGCCGTTCCAGGTGCCCGGCAGCATGTTCATGGAGGGCGCGCCGATGAACTGGGCGACAAAGGTATTTGCGGGCTTGTGGTAGACCTCCAGCGGCGTGCCGACCTGCTGGATATAGCCGTCCTTCATGATGACGATACGGTCAGCCATGGTCATGGCTTCAACCTGGTCGTGGGTCACGAAAATAATCGTGTTTCCAACGCGTTGATGCAGCTTCTTGATCTCAAGCCGCATCTGCGTGCGCAATTGCGCATCAAGGTTGGAGAGCGGTTCGTCGAACAGGAAGACGGCAGGGTCGCGCACCATGGCGCGGCCAATGGCGACGCGCTGCCGCTGACCGCCGGAAAGCTGGTTGGGACGGCGCTCGAGAAGGTCGGTCATGCCGAGAATGGCGGCAACCTCGTCAATGCGCCTGTCCTTGTCCTCTTTCGAGAGTTTGGAGGTGCGCAGGCCGAAACCGATATTCTTGCGCACGGACATGTGCGGATAGATGGCGTAGTTCTGGAACACCATCGCGATATCGCGGTCCTTGGGCTCCAGATTGTTGACCAGGCGGTCGCCAATGTGGATCTCGCCGCCGGTAACCTCTTCGAGGCCGGCGATCATGCGCAGCGTCGTGGATTTGCCGCAGCCCGAAGGGCCGACGAAGACGACGAATTCGCCATCCGCCACATCGAGGTCGATGCCGTGCAGCACCTCGACCTTGCCATAGGTTTTGACGAGTTTGCGAAGGTTGAGTGTGGCCAAGGGTCTACTCCTGCAAGAGTGCGCCAAAGGCGGCGTCGAGCGCGGCCCCGGCATTGGCAGCGCGGGCAAGGGCCGCGGCCTGTTGTTCTGAAAGGCTGGCAAGCGTGGCGCGGTAGGTTTCAAGCGCCTCGTTCATGGCTCTGGGCGCGGGGCCGCCGAAACGTTCGCGCACCGTCACGAAATGACGCGCGCTGACGGCTTCGCCATAGGCTGCGCGGTCGAGCGTGCTGTCGCGGCCGGTCAGGCCCGTAAAGGCTTCGGAGAACGCCTCGAACCCTTCGGCGAGGGGCCTGCCGGCGGCAATGACGGCGCGGGCCGTGGCGGCTGCGATCTCATGCGCCTGCCGGAAGGACAGGTTCTCGCGGCGCACCAGCGTATCGGCCAGTTCCGTCACGGTGATGCAGGCGGCGTCGATGTTTCTGGCCACGCGCTCGCCATCGATGGAAACGGCGCTGATCAGGGCTGCCAGAAGGTCGAGCACGCGCGCGCCGCTCTGGAAAGCCGCATAGCCGGCCACCTGAACCTCGCCCTCACTGTCATTCATGTCGGTGAACGGCGTGTTGTGCATCGTGTTGACGACCGCATCGGCCCGACCGCAGGTCATGGAAGCGAGGTGGCGCAGGTGCTCGATGGGCACCGGATTGCGCTTCTGCGGCATGATCGAGGAGATCTGTACGAGGCTGCCGGGCACATGGAGCTGTCCCACCTCGAAGGCCGACCAGAACTGCATGTCCTGGATCAGGCGGCCAAGATGCAGGAAGGTGAGCTTCATCGCGCTGTAGAGGCCGGTGACATAGTCGACCGAGGCGATGCAGCCATAGGAATTGCGCAGCGGCTCGGAGAAGCCCAGCAGATCAGCCATGCGGGCGCGGTCGATGGGGAAGCCGCTGGTGGTGATTGCGGCAGCGCCCATCGGGCAATGGTCGATATTGGCGCGCGCGGCCTGAAGGCGCTCGATGTCGCGCAGAAGCACTTCGACGGCAGCCGACAGATAGTGACCGAAGGTCGAGGGCTGTGCCGGCTGGCCGTGTGTGTAGGCAACGATCAGCGTGTCGCGCTCGGCTTCAGCCTTGGCGATCAGGGCGGAGGCGAGGGCCTGCGCCTTTTCGATCAGCGTGTCTGCATGGGCCTTCAATGTGAGCTTGAAGACCGTATGGTCCATGTCGTTGCGCGAGCGGGCCGTGTGCAGCATGCCGGCGAGATCCGGTCCAAGCCGCTTCTTCAGCTCGGCCTCGACGAGGAAGAAATAGTCTTCCACCTCGCCGGTATAGGTGAGGGCATCGACATCGACAGTCTCGTCGATGTCGATCAGCGCGCCGGCGATGCGGGCGGCGTCCTCACGCGTCAGGATGCCCGTTTCGGTGAGCATCACCAGATGCGCCCGGTTGATGGCGCGGAACGCACCCACATAATTGGCCTTCACGCCTTCAAAGAGCGGCGCAAGCACCGTGTCCTTGTAGACGGGATGGGGAAATTTCTCGTTGAGACTCATCGTTCACTTATCCCTTGAGGCCGGCCATGACGACGCCACGGATGATGAAGCGCTGGAAGATCAGGAAGACGACCAGCGTCGGCAGCGTGGAGATGGCGGCGCCCGTCATGATCAGTTCCCAGGCCACGTCCACCTCGTCGCCGAAGCTCGAGAGGCCGACCGGCAGCGTGTACATCTCGGCAGAGTTGGTGACGATCAGCGGCCAGATGAAGGCGGTCCAGTTGCCGAGGAAGACGAAGATCGCAAGGGCGGCAAGGGCGGGGCGCACGAGCGGCATGGCCACCTGCCACCAGATCTGGAATTCGTTCAGCCCGTCGATGCGCGCAGCCTCCAGGAAGTCGTCGGGAACGGTCTCGAAGAACTGCTTCATAAGGAAGGTGCCGAAGGCGGTCATGACGCCCGGGAACATGATGCCCCAATAGGTGTCGAGCCAGCCAAAGCTCTTGCTCATGAGATACCACGGGATGACCAGCATCTCGGTCGGGATCATCAGCGTCGACAGGATGGCGATGAAGACGAGATAGCGGCCGGGGAACTTGAACTTGCAGAGCGCGTAGCCAACCAGCGCGTCGAAGAAGACGGCCGACACGGTGGTGAGGATGGCAATGACCAGCGAGTTGATGAACCAGCCGTAGAAGCGTCCGTCTTCGAGAACATAGGTGTAGTTCTCGATTGTCGGCTCTTCGGGGATCAGGTTCAGATTGTAGACCTCGAAGGGAAATTTCAGCGAGGTCGAGATCATGAACACGATCGGCATGACCATGAGGATGCCGCCGCCGAACAAGAGCACCCAGCGGATGAACTGGCCCATATTGCGCCGTGAATTGCGCGAGGAGCCGGAGAAGAGCGCGTCCGTGGACGCTTTGACTGCAATGTCCTGACTGGCCATGTCAGCTATCCTTCAGGAGACGAAGCTGGATCAGGCTGACGACCAGCAGAATGGTGAAGAGAACAACGGTCTGCGCGGCTGCGTAGCCCATGTTGAAGCCGTTGAAAGCGGTGTCATAGATCAGGAGGACCAGCGGTTTGGTGGAGTTCAGCGGACCGCCCGGATTGTTGGTGGTCATGTTGAACACCTGATCGAAGATCCGCAGGAAGCCAATCGACGAAAAGACGACCAGGAACACGATGGTGGGCTTGAGGAGCGGAATGGTGATTTCCGTCAGCACCGTCCAGGTGGAGACGCCATCGATGCGGGCTGCCTCGTAATAGCTCTGCGGAATGGCGCGCAGGCCGGCCATGAAGATGATGACCTGAAAGCCGAGACCCGCCCATACGGCCGGTGCGAGCACCGAAGGCAGGGCGTTGGTGGTGGAGCTCAGGAATTCGATCTGTGCAAAGCCGAGGCTGGCCAGGAAATTGTTGAACACGCCGATGGGAACCGGCTGGTAGAACCAGCGCCAGACCCAGGCCATCGCCACCGCGCTCGTCATGAAGGGCAGGAAGTACAGTGCGCGGATCGTGCCGTGCATGAACCGCACCTTGTCGAGGTGATAGGCAATGATGAAAGACAGGACGAGGCTGATCGGCGTGCCGAGGATCAGATACATGAAGGTGTTCTTGAACACTTTCCAGAAGACCGGATCGCTGAACAGCTTTGTGTAATTTTCCAGTCCGACGTATTTGCGGTCGCCAAGCAGGTTCCATTCCTGAAAGGAAAGAACGAAGGCGTTGGCCGTCGGATAGAAACGGATGACGACGTAGAAGAGAACGGGGAGGGCGAGGAAAGCCCAGGCCCAGACGATCTGCTTCTGCGGTATGGATAGGTTTTTATAAAAGCGCATGGCCCCGTCCCGGTCGGCGCCAGAGTGTCTTCGCCCGTGCCGAAGCCCGCGAAACCACCCTGTCTGTCTGTCGATGCGTCGATGCGAAGCCGGATGTGTTCACCCGGTGGCAGAAAACGCTGCAAGGGCGTCCGAACATGGTCCGGACGCCCGACAGGCCTTATTTGTTGTAATACTCGTCGAGGATTTTCTGCTCTTCCCCGGCGGCCTGGGAGACGCTCTCTTCAAGCGCCTGACCCTGCAGCTCGATGCGCTGCATCATGTCCACCATCGTCTGGCGCTGGGCGCTCTCATTGGCGAAGACCGTGGTCTTTGCGTATTCGAGACCCTTGATGAAGGGGCCGTAGACGGGGTGGTTGACATTCTCGTCGGTCATTGCGGCAGACGGCTTGGCCGGAAGCTCGCCAACGGTCTCAAGCCAGATCTGCATGGCTTCGTCGGAGGTGAGGTATTCCATGAACTTGACCGCCGCATCGAACTTCTCGCCTTCCGCCTTGGAGGTGATGGCGTTCACCCAGTAGGAGGAATAGTTCGACTTGGTGCCGTCAGGACCGGCCGGCAGCTCCGCCACGCCCCATTTGAGGCCGCGCACGTTTTCCAGCGCGCCGATGCGGAAGGAGCCGTCGATGTGCATGCCGGCTCGGCCCGCCTTGAAGGCTGCCTGCGGCTCGTCCATGAACGCGGCCTTGGTGACGCCGTGTTTGGCCTGCAGGTCGTTGTAGAAGCCGAAAGCCTTGAGACCGGCTTCGTTTTCGTAGTTCACCTTCTTGTAATCATCGAGATAGGGCTCGCCGCCGAACTGGCGGATGAGCACTTCACGGATCCAGTGATGGTCCTGCGCGGTCATGCCGGTGGTGATGCCGACGGCGGTAAGGTTTCCGGCACCGTCCTTCTTGGTCAGCTTTTTTGCCGCCTCGACGAACTCGTCGAGATTGGCCGGCGGGTTCTCGATGCCGGCCTCATCGAACATGCGCTCATTGTAGAAAAGCGCCAGCGAACGCACGGCCGTGGGCAGCGCCCAGTAGCTGTCGCCCATCCGCATCGCCTTGACCATGGGGAAGAACTCTTCCTCGATCTTCTCCGGCGGGAAGGTGTCGGCCGGCAGCGGCTGGATCAGCTCTGCCTCGACATAGTCGTTTAGCCAGCCATAGAACAGCTGCACAACGTCCGGGCCCTGGCCGGCCGGAATGGCGGCGGCAACCTTGGTGCGATAGCTGTCATAGGGGAAATGCGTCATCTTGACGGTGATGTCGGGATTGGCCGCCTCGAAATTCTCGATCAGCTGGTCCATCGCCTTGACGCGGGCGTCGAAGAAGTACTGCCAGTATTCGATCTCGACAGCCGAAGCGCTGGTGGCCGCAGCCGTAAGCGCTGCCGTCGCAGCACCCAGGATGTAAGTCCGTAACCTGTGCAATTTCATTTTACTCGCTCCCTTTGACCGCCAGCCGCCTCTTTCCGGCTGGTTTCGGCATTCACCCTCAGATCGGCCATCCGGTAATGACAGCCGGCTCATTCGTTAACGATTAACTCAATCAAGTTGAATGTTCAAGTAAGTTGAATTAATAAGCCTGTATGAAGATTGTCCACCCACGCCGCATCGTCGGATCGAACGCTGAACGCACCCGTCTGCACAATCGACAGGTGGTGCTTGGGCATGTGCGTGAGCGCCAGCCCATCGGGCGCGCCGAGATCGCGCGCATTTCGGGACTTTCCACGCAGGCGGTGAGCAACATCATCGCGGAGCTGGAGGAGGACGGTTTCATCGTCGAGGCCGGTCGCCAGTCGGCGGGCCGGGGGCTTCCGGTCCTGCAATACCGGCTGAACGGTGATGGCGCGGCGGCGCTCGGCATCGAGGTGCGGCCGGATGCCATGTTTGGCGCGCTGGTGAATCTTGCCGGCGAGACGCTTTTCACGACGCGCGAAGCCCTGCCAAAGAACGATCCGAAGACGGTTGCAGATGTGGCCCGGCGCATCAGGACGGTGGCGCTCCATGGCCGGAATGCGGAAAAGCAGGACATTCTGGGCGCTGGTGTCGTCATGCCGGGCCCGTTCGGAAAGGTCGGCATTTCCGGTGCGGGGCAGACGGCCCTGCATGGCTGGGAGGAGACGGACCCCGTCGCGCTGTTTGAGGATGCGCTCGACATGGCGGTCGTGGTCGAGAACGACGCCACCGCCGCAGCCGTTGCCGAGCGCGTGCGCGGCGTTGCATCGGGGCTCAGGACTTTCTGCTTCATCTATTTCGGCGCGGGTCTCGGCCTTGGCGTCGTCAATGATGGCGAGGTGCAGCGCGGCGCATTCGGCAATGCGGGCGAGATCGGTCATGTGATCGTGACGCCGGGTGGACGCCAGTGCGCCTGCGGCAACAAGGGCTGTCTGGAAACCTATGCGAGCCGCATTTCCGTGCGCTCCAAACTGGCCTGTGCCGGCGTCGAGATTGACAGCGCGACCGACATCGAGAAGCTTTATGAGGCAGGCAATCCGCATCTGATGGAGTGGATCGGCGAGGCGGCCGGCCCGCTCTCGCAGGCCATCGGCATGATCGAGAACCTGTTCGATCCGGAAACCGTCATTCTCGGCGGGGCGATGCCCGACGAAGTGCTCGATCACCTGATCGGCGCGCTGCATCTGCCCGGCGGCTCGGTTGCGGCCCGAGAGGGACGCGTTTCTCCGCGCGTGCAGCGCGGCGCATGCGGCCGCCTGACGGCAGCCCTTGGCGGGGCAGCCCTCGTCATCCACGACACCATTACCCCGCGCATTGCCGCGAAGACTTGATAATTTCCGGGAGGTTTGGAATGCCCTTGTCCGATCAGGAGCGTATTGACGCGCAGATGCGCAACCCGCGTATCGTCCAGCTGTGGCGCGCGCTGGCGCCGCTGAAATCCTGCGTCTCCTTCATGAATACGGGCGCGCATCCCGATGACGAGACATCCGAGATGCTGGCAGCGCTCGGTCTGCGGGACGGCGTGGCGCTGTCCTTTGCCTGCGCCAATCGCGGGGAGGGCGGGCAGAATGCCATCGGCTCGGAAGTCACGCATGATCTGGGTGTGGTGCGCACTGCCGAGATGGAGCGCGCCGCCGATGTGCTGAACCTCAATCTCTACTGGCTTTCCGAAACGCCGGACGACGCCGTCTTCGATTTCGGTTTCTCCAAGAGCGGCAAGGAAACGCTGGGCAAATGGGGACGTGAACGCACGCTCAAGCGTTTCGTCGAGATCATACGCACCGAACGCCCGGACATCATCTGCCCGACTTTCCTCGACATTCCGGGCCAGCACGGCCATCACCGGGCGATGACGGAACTGGCGCATGCGGTGATGGACGCGGCGGCTGATCCGGCGTTTCCCGATGTGGATCTGCCGGTATGGCAGGTGAAGAAGCTCTATCTGCCGGCATGGTCCGGTGCGGGCGACGCCTATGATGACGATCTGCCGCCACCGAGCGCCACGCTGACGGTGAAGGGCGGCGGCGAAGACCCGGTGACGGGCTGGAGCTGGGCGCAGATCGGCGAGCAGTCGCGCGTGTTCCATCGCACACAGGGCATGGGCCGCTGGGTCGCGCATGGCGCGCCGAACGACTGGCCGCTCCATCTGGTGCGCTCAGAGGTTTCCGGCCCGGATGACAGCGTGACGGACGGCCTGCCGGTCACGCTGATCGATCTGGCGGCGTTTGCCGGTGCGCCGGAAATCGCCGCGCAACTGGAAACCGCGCATGAGGCCTGCATGGCGGCCATTGCCGCCTTCCCGAACAGGGAGAGCGTGGCGCGAAAGGCAGCCTCGGCGCTCAGGGCCGTTCGCGAGGCGCGCGATGCCTGCCCGGCGCACGCCCATGACGAGGTGCAGCACCGTCTTGCCGCCAAGGAGGTTCAGCTTTCCCACGTGATGCGGATCGCAAGCGGCGTGCAGGTGCGCGCTGCACTTGAGCGCGACATTCTGCGCCCCGGCGAGAGCGTGGCGCTGACCATCGAGAGCGCCGGACCCGTGGCGGAAGTGACGCCCGTCGTGCCGGAGGGCTGGCGCGCTGCCAATGGCCTCGTCCATGTGCCGGACGATGCGCAACCCACCGACTGCTATCCCGCGCATTATCTGCCGGGCAGGGCGCGCCTGCCTGCGGTGCGTGTGGGCGTGACCATTGACGGGGTTTCGGCGGAAACGCTCCTGCCGCTCGAGCGCGCGCCGGTGGTTCTGCCCGCGCGCTCGGCCACGCTTGCGCCTGACCGGGCGCTGATCAATGTTGCAGCCAGTGCGCGCGCGATCGATCTGCGCGTTTCGGAACTCCATCCGGCACAGGCGGAAACCGCGCTGGAACTGCCGGAAGGCTGGACTGCATCGTCGGTGACGGGCGGTTTCCGGGTTACAGCGCCTCAGGCCATCGCGCCGGGGCTTTATGAGCTGCCGCTGGAGATCGACGGTCAGACGGCCGAAACGGTTCACCGGTTTGACTATCCGCATATCGGAGCGCGGGCGCGCGCCTTTCCGGCCAAGCTCTCCGTGCGGGTGCTTGATGTGGCGCTGCCGGATGTGCGTGTCGGCTATGTGGGCGGCGGCAATGACCGCGTCGGATTGTGGCTGCGCGCACTTGGGCTCGATGTCACCGACATGAGTGATGAGGCGCTGACGGCTGAGGGGCTGAAGGACATCGACACGCTGGTGGTGGGCATTTTCGCCATGCGCGCCCGTCCGGCGCTTAAAGAAGCGATGCCCGCGGTGAAAGCCTGGGTGGAGGATGGCGGCAATCTGGTCACGCTCTATCACCGCCCGTGGGATGCGTGGGATCCGGAGACGGTGCCGCCGCGCCGGCTGGAGATCGGCAAACCGTCGCTGCGCTGGCGGGTGACGGATGAGAATGCCGAGGTGACCCATCTCGCGCCCGGACATCCGCTGCTCAACACGCCGAACCGCATCACGGATGAGGACTGGAAGGACTGGCACAAGGAGCGCGGGCTCTATTTTGCCAAGAGCTGGGACGAGGCCTATGAACCGCTTCTGTCCATGGCCGATCCGGAAGAGGAAGCGCATAAGGGCGCGCTTCTCTCGGCGCGGATCGGCAAGGGGCGGCACACCCATGCGGCGCTGATCCTGCATCACCAGATGGAGAAACTGGTGCCCGGCGCGTTCCGCCTGATGGCGAACCTTCTGGCGCGGCCGTGAGTGCGCCTGCCACGGCAAAGGACAATCTGCGCGCCGGGGCCTGGCTTCTGGCGGATATGGGCCTCAACATCTGGGCCATATCCATCGTCAAGGCGCTGGGCGCGGGCTATCCGCCGTGGCAACTCGTTTTTCTCAGGGCACTGGTCGGGTTCTGCCTGATCCTGCCGTGGCTGGCGCGTCAGCGGCAGGTTCTGTGGTCGGTCGACCGCGTTCCGCTGCATCTGTTCCGGGTGTTCCTGTCGGCAGTGGCGCTGACCGGCGGCTTCTACGCCGTCGCGCATCTGCCGCTGGCGCTTTACATGACCATGAATTTCACGCGGCCCGTCGTGCTGGTGGCGCTTTCCGCGCTGATCCTGCGCGAGGCGGTGTCCGGTTCGCGCTGGCTTGCGGCGGGGCTGGGGCTCGTCGGCGCGTTCATCGCCGCAAGCCCCGGCAATGTGGAATGGACGCCGGCCCTGCTCGCGGCGCTGGCCGCCGTTCTGGCAGGCACGGGGGCGATCATCGTCACGCGTCAGCTCAAGGGCACGCCGCCGGTGGTGATGATGCTGTTCTATACGGGCGGTCTGGCGCTGATCACCGCCTGGCCGGCCATTTCGGGCTGGCAGGACGTGGCGGCCGGTCACTGGCCGTTTCTGCTGGCCGTTGGCGTCTTCTCGCAGGCCGCACAGTTCTGTTTTCTGCGGGCGCACTGGCTTGGCGATGCGGGGTTTCTGGGACCACTCGGCTATTCGAGCCTGATCCTGTCGGGCGTGGTGGGCTATGTCTTCTTCGGTGAGGTGCCCAGCCTCAACACGGTGATCGGCGCGGCCATCATCGTTTCGGCCACTGCCTTTCTCACATTGAGGACGGCGCGGCTGAGAAGCCACGCCGCCTCTGGCAGTTGAAGCCTGGAAGTGCCGATCAATCGGGATCGGCGCCTTCGGCAATCGCCTCGTCGGCGATCTTGGGCCGGAAGTAGCGACCGACGATCAGCGGCATGACGAAGCCGATGATGGCGAAGGACCAGAGCCCGATGGCGAGCCACGAGTTGAACAGCATCGTCCAGTCGCCGTCATGAATGGTCATCGCGCGGCGCAGGTTCTTTTCCATCTGGTCGCCCAGAAGAACGCCGAGGATGATCGGCACCAGCGGCACGTCGAGCTTGCGCAGAACCCAGCCCAGAACGCCGAAGGCGATCATCACCAGAAGGTCGAAGGTGGAACCGGAAATGCCGTAGATGCCGACGAAGGAGATCATCGCCACGGCGGGCATCAGATACCGGGTCGGGATCAGCAACACGCGCACGAACAGCGACACCAGCGGCAGGTTCATGGCCAGAAGCATGATGTTGCCGATGAAGAGCGCGGCGATCAGGCCCCAGACCACATCCGGGTTCTGCTGGAAGAGCAGGGGGCCGGGGGTGATGTTGAGCGCGAGCAGCATGGCGAGCAGGACGGCGGTGGTGCCGGAACCGGGAACGCCGAGCGCCAGCATGGGCACCAGCGCGCCGCCGGCAGCCGAGTTGTTGCCGGCCTCGGGCGCTGCCACGCCGCGCGGATCGCCCTTGCCGAACGTGCCGTTGCGGTCGGAGATGCGCTTCTCGAACGTGTAGGAGATGAAGGAGCCGAGCGAAGCGCCGGCGCCCGGCAGAACGCCGGCAATGAAGCCGAAGATTGTCGAACGGCCCATGGCGGGAATGGTCTCGCGCACCATCTTCCACGGCGGCACGATGCGGCCCACCTTGACCACCTTGTCATCTGCGCCGCCGCCGGCACGGTGTTCGAGGAAGATGAACACTTCCGAGAGTGCGAACAGGCCGACAATGGCGACGAGGAAGTCGATGCCGTCATAAAGATGCACTTCGCCGAAGGAGAAGCGCGGAACGCCGGTCTGGCCATCGACGCCGATGGTGGCGATGCCAAGGCCCAGAACCGCGGCCAGCGCCGCCTTGGCCTGATTGCGGCTGGCAATGCCGCCAAGCGTGGCGAAGGCGAGCACGAACAGCGCGAAATACTCGGCCGGGCCGAACAGGAGCGCGACCTTGACCAGCTGCGGCGCGAGGAAGACGAGGCCCCAGGTGGCGAAGAATGCGCCGACGAAGGATGCAAGACCGGAGATGGCGAGCGCTTCGCCAGCCTTGCCGGCCTTGGCCATCGGGTGGCCGTCAAGCGTTGTCATCAGGGCCGGTTCATCGCCTGGAATGTTGAGCAGGATCGATGAGATGCGGCCGCCATACATCGCGCCATAATAGACGCTGGTCAGCAGGATGAGCGCCGGTGTGGCCGGCAGGCCGAGGGTGAAGGCGAGCGGAATGAGGATCGCAACACCGTTTGAAGGGCCGAGCCCCGGCAGCGCGCCGATGATGGTGCCGAGAAAGCAGCCGATCAGCGCCAGCATGAGGTTCTGCCAGGTCAGTGCGACGGCAAAGCCGTCTGCCAAAGAGGCTAGTGTGTCCATGATAGGGCCTCCCGTCTCAGAAGCCCCAGGGGCCGCGTGCAAGCGACAGCCCCAGGACGAGATGGAAAATGACATAGATGCCGACGGCGATCACAACGCCGGCGATGATGGCGGAAACGGGGTGCGACCCCAGACGCCAGGAAAGGTAGCTCGCTGCGATGGCCGTGCAGAGCACGAAGCCATATTCCTTCAGGAACAGCGCATAGGCGATCATCACGGCGGTGGCGACGCCGATTTCAAACAGCCGCGCGAAGCCTGGCCATTCCGGCTCGGTGTCCGGCTTGAGAATAATGACCACGCTGGAAATCGCGAGCACGGTGCCGATCATGTAGGGAAAGGCCTTGGGGCCAAACGGATCGGATATGAAGCTCAGTTCGATCTGCGTCGCCTGCCAGAGATAGAAGGCGGCGAGGAGGAAACCGAAAACGCCGAAGATGCGGTCGCTCATGACAGACGTGTTCCCCTGATTGTTCTTGATACAATTCGGGCCTGTGGGGTGTCCCGACAGGCCCGATTAGGTTCGCTCGTGCGTTACTTCACGATGCCGATCTGCTTGGACAGATCGGTGATGGAATCGATGGATTCCTTCACGAAGGCCTGGAATTCCGCGCCCTGCAGGTCGAGCGGTGCGAGACCATTGTTGGCCATGACCTCTTTCCACTCGTCGGAGGCATAGACCTTGCTGACGGCGTCGACCCAGTAGTCATAGGCTTCGTCCGACATGTTGCCGGGGGCATAGAAACCGCGCCAGTTCGCACCGATCACGTCGATGCCCTGTTCCTTCGCCGTGGGGAATGAGGAGAAATCGCCTTCAAGACGCTCGGGCGCCATGACGGCAATGACCTTGATGTCGCCGGAATCGACGAAGCCCTTGGCTTCCGAGGCATCGCCCGTGAACGCCTGCACGGAGCCGGCGAGGAGCTGGGTAACCGCTTCACCGCCACCGTCAAAGGCGACATATTTGACCTGACGGACATCCTCGATGCCGGACTTGGAGGCGGCGATCAGAACCTTCAGATGATCCCAGCCGCCCACGGCAGAACCGCCGGCCACGGAGACGGAGGACGGGTCCGCCTTGATCTTGTCCATCAGCTCGGGGAGCGTGTTGATGGGCGAATCCTTGGCGACGGCGATCACGCCGTAATCAGCGCCGACTGCGCCAACCCAGCGCACCTGATCCATCGTGTTGCCGGGGAACGCGCCCTGGGCGAGACGGGTGGCGGTTGCCGAGGAGGCGGCGACAATCAGATTGTTCTCGTCATTGCGCTTGCCGACGACTTCGGCAAAGGCCACACCACCGCCGCCGCCGGCGACATTGGCGACCTGCATGGTGCCGGGAACAAGCTTCAGGTCCTGAAGCGTCTTGCCAACCTGGCGGCAGGTGAAGTCCCAGCCGCCGCCCGGATTTGCAGGCGCGATGCACTCGGTGTTGTTGGGATCGAACGCGAACGCCGACAGGCTGGACGCAAGTGTGACCACGGCCGCAAGGCCAAGCAGCTTCTTCATGGAATTCCTCCTGTTAAGCAGTTCCGCCACATGGTGGACGGAACTCTCCTCAAACCTGTTTTTTAACCGCTGTCCTCCCGGAAACCGGAGCGGTGCGCCAATGAGATTGTTCTCATGACGATGGAGAGCCTATAGGGTGTCCCTGTCACAAAGCTGTCAAAGTCGGGAAAAATGCATTTCTTGATCGTCGAAGACACACGCGATGTCGCAGAAGCCATTGAAAGAAGGCTGGAAAAGGCCGGTCATGTGAGTGATCGTGCGGAGACGCTGGAAGACGCAAGGCACTTCGTGGCGATGGCGCATCACGACCTTGTCATTCTCGACATCAACCTGCCCGACGGGTCGGGCATCGCGTTTCTGAAAGCGCTGCGGGCTGCGGGAAACCGGGTTCCGGTGCTGGTTCTGACGGCGCGGCTTGCGGTCAACGACAAGATCGATGCGCTCGATCTCGGCGCGGACGACTACATGATCAAGCCGTTTGATCTCGGCGAGCTGGAAGCGCGCATCCGCGCCATCATCCGCCGGCGCAGCGGCGAGGCTGACCGGACGCTTTCGGTCGGAAAGCTGACCTTCGACATGGCGGCGCGGCGGGTTCTGATCGACGGGCAGCCCTGTGATCTGACCCGGCGCGAGCAGACGCTTCTGGAGATTTTCCTCACAAACCGGGATCGTGTTCTCGACAAGGAGGATTTGCTCCTGCGCCTGTTCGGCCATGATGATGAGCGCAATCCCAATGCGGTGGAGCTTTATGTCGGGCGGCTGCGGCGCAAGATCGAGGGTTCCGGACTGGAAATCCGCACCTTACGGGGGCTCGGCTATCAGGCGGTGACGATGGAGACGGGCGGCTGATGGCGCATCAGGGGCGCGAGGCTGCGCCTGACCGCAGCCTTTCGATTGCCTATCGACTGGCCATTTCTCTGACTCTGGTGCTCGGGCTCGCCGTGGCAGCGACGATTTATGCGGCCTATGGCTATGGCCGGCAGGCGGCCAACGAAGCCTTCGACCGGCTGCTTCAGGGCGCGGCGCTTCAGATTGCGGAGCGCATTTTCGTGATCGAAGGCGAGGTGCGCGTCGATATCCCCGTTTCGGCGTTCGAGCTTCTCTCGCTTGCCAAGGACGAACGCGTTTTCTACCGGGTCGCGCAGCCGGATGGCGCGACGCTGACGGGCTATGAAGACTTCCCGCTGCCCGAAACTGACGAGATCCCCGAGGGCGGTCTTGCCTATGAAGTGGATTTCGGCGGCGAGCGGGTGCGTGCGCTTGCAACCCTGCGCAGGCTGGCCGAACGGGCGGTGAGCGGCGATATCTACATCGTCGTGGCGCACACCACGGGAAGCCGCGAGCAGCTTGCCCGCAGCATGGCCACACAGGCCGTCGCCGTGATCGCCGGTGCGGGTGTCGCCATTCTGGTTCTGGCGCTTCTGGCCATGCGCTATGCGATGCGCCCGCTGGAGCGCATTCAAACGGCGATCCTTGAGCGTGACCCGCTCGACCTCTCGCCCTTTTCCATGCATGCGCCGGACGAGGTGTCGGCGCTGGTCGCCTCCATCAACCGCTTCATGGGGCGGCTCGACCGGCGGGTGCGCGCCATGCAGGACTATGTGGCCGATTCCGCGCATCAGATACGCACCTCGATCACGGCTCTGCGGGCGCATAGCGAGCTGGCGCTGGACGAGGATGATCCAAAGCGCCTGAAGGTTCTGCACCGACGCATCCGCAGCCGCGCCATAGGGCTGAACCGGCTGACCGACCAGTTGCTCAGCCATGCGCTGGTGACACACCGCGCCGACACCGCACCGCTTGAGCCGCTCGACCTGCGGCGCATCGCTGTCGACGCTGAACGCGAGTTCACGCAGCTTGCGGGTGGCGGCAGATCGCGCATCCGTCTCGACTTGCCGGAAGAACCGGTGATGGTGCGCGGCGATGCGTTCAGTCTGGGGGAAGCCGTGAAGAACCTTTTGAACAACGCGCACGCCCATGGAAAGCCGCCCATCGCGCTTGGCGTATCGAGCCATGGCGAACGGGCGCGGGTGACCGTCACGGATCGTGGCGGGGGGCTCTCCGTGCGTGATCCCGTCGAGATCGGCCAGCGCTATGCGATCAACCCCAACAAGCCGGAAAGTGCGGGGCTCGGGCTCGCGATCGTGCGTGAGGTGGCGGAGTTTCATCACGGGCATATCGCGCTTGATGGCGGGGAGGGCGCGTTCTCCATCAGCCTCGATCTGCCGCTTGCAACACCGGGAGACCAGCCGGCATGATACGCTTCATCCTGTGCGTTTCGGCGCTGTTCGCGCTCCTTCATGCGCTGCCGGCCCACGCCAATGACACGGTGTTCGATGCGCCGGACGGCAAGGCTGAAACGCTGATTATCGGCAGCGTGACCGATCTCGAACACATCGAACCGCTCATTCAGGAGTTTCAGAGAACCAATCCGACAACAGAGGTTGTCTATCGCCAGATGACCAGCCTCGATCTTTATGGCGCTGCGGCGGAAGCCTGCGAGGAGCGGCGCTTCTTTGCCGATGCGGTGATTTCGTCCGCCATTCCCGAACAGGTGCGCCTTGTGAACGATGGCTGTTCGGAGCCCTTCCGCTTTGCGCTGCCGCCTGATCTGCCGGACTGGGCCTCGTGGCGCAACGAGCTTGTGGGTCTCACCTTCGAGCCCGCGGTGATCGTCTACGACCGGGAAGGGCTGGAACCGGATGAGGTGCCGCGCAACCGTTTCGAGCTGGTCGACCTTCTGCGCCAGACGGAGCGTTTTCGCGGTCGCATCGGCACCTATGACATCGAAAGCTCCGGCGTCGGCTACATTTTCGCCTTCGAAGACGCCGCGCAGGCTTCCACCTGGGGGCGGCTTCTGGAAAGTCTTGGTCAGAACCGGGCGCAGCTTTTCTGTTGCAGTTCCGATGTGATCGATGGCGTGCGGACCGGCCGGCTGGTGCTCGGCTACAATGTTCTGGGGTCCTATGCGCTCGCCCGGCAGCAGGAAGATCCGCGCATCGGCATCATCTTTCCGTCCGATTACACGCTGGCGCTGTCGCGCGCGGCACTGGTCTCGCGCCATGCCCGCAACAAGCGCGCCGCCAATGCGCTGATCGCCCTGGCGCTCAGCGACAAGGGGCAGGAGCTTTTTTCCGGCCCGTCGCGTCTGTTCTCCTCGATGAGCGGGCCTGAAATGCTGGGCAGGATCGATACGGGCGACGGACCGTCTGCCGAGGCGGCGGCCTTCCGGCCCATCGGGCTTTCACCGGCCCTTCTGGTCGGGCTCGACCAGGCAAAGCGCAAGGCGTTTCTCGACCAGTGGCGCAAATCCTTTCGCGCGGGCGGTGGAGAGTAGAAGGCGCGCTATTTGCTTTCCCGTCATCCTTGGCTAATCATGCCGCAAAAAACGGGGAGAGGTGCGGGAGGAAATGGCGAGCGGTCAGGCAGCAAAGGCGCAGCGCAACATGGCAGCGGATCCGGAATTCGGGCCGTGGCTTGCGCAGGCTTCGATTCTCGTCATCGATGATGAACCGGGCATGCGCAACTTTCTCGTGCGCACACTTGGTCCGCGCTGCAAGCGGCTCGATGAAGCCGCCGACACGGAAGAAGCCTCCCGAAAGCTCGACGCCAACCACTATGATGTGGTGATCCTCGACAACATCATGCCCGGCAAGAATGGCGTCGACTGGCTGGCGGAGCAACGGGCCATCGGCTTTTTCTCCAACGCCATCCTGATGACGGCCTATGCGGACCTCGAAACCGCAATCCAGGCGCTGCGCGCGGGCGCGGTCGATTTCATCCTGAAGCCGTTTCGCTCCAACCAGCTTCTGAACGCGGTGGCCCGCTGTCTCGACCAGATGCGGCTCCAGCGTGAAAATTACGTGCTGCGCTATGAGCTGAAATCCACATCGGACCATGTGTTGCTGCGCGACAAGCTGATCGGCGGATCAAAGGCGATCAGTGATGTGCGCAACGCGATTGCGCGTGTTGCGCCGCTGCCCACATCGGTGTTGCTGACCGGCCAGTCGGGCACGGGCAAGGAAGTGGCGGCGCGCTCGCTGCACTCGCTGTCGGACCGCGCGGACAAGCCCTTCGTGCCGGTCAATTGTGCGGCGATCCCGCCAGACATGATCGAGACCGAGCTGTTCGGTCATCTGAAGGGCGCGTTCACCGGAGCGGAAGGCGGTCGCGAAGGCCTTTTCATGCATGCCCAGGACGGCACGCTGTTTCTCGACGAGATCGGCGAATTGCCGCTTGCGACACAAAGCAAACTCCTGCGGGTACTCGAAGACCGGCGCATCCGCCCGGTCGGCTCGGAACGTGAAATCCCGGTCGATCTGCGTTTCGTCTTCGCTACCAATGCAGAGCTTGAGAAACAGGTGGAGGCCGGCCAGTTTCGCGCCGATCTCTTCTTCCGCATCAATGTGATGCAGATCCACCTGCCGCCGCTCAAGGATCGCGATGACGATGTGCAGGAACTGGCGGATTTGTTCATGAGCAAACTCTCGCTGCAGCTCGGCACGCCGGATGTGCCCATCGGCGCGGATGTGCGGGCCGCGCTTGCGGCCTATGCTTGGCCCGGAAACGTGCGCGAATTGCGCAATCTGATCGAACGCACGCTCATTCTGGGGCGTTTCCCGGACGACTTTGGCGGCAATGGCGCAATTGTTCCCGAAACGAGTGTCGGCGGCGAAAGCCTGGCCGACATCGAGCGCCGGCATATTCTGGCCGTTCTGAAGCGCACCGGCGGTGACCGGGAAGCGGCAGCGCAGCAATTGGGCATTTCGCGCAAGACAATCGACCGCAAATGCGCGGCCTGGAATGTCTGAGCGATTAGCGACACGCCAGCCAAGGGGAAAGGGCGGTTCGGTCCGCTTTCGTCTTCTGGCGATCGCGCTCCTGCCGACACTGGTGATCCTGCCGCTGCTGCTTGGCATGGCGGTTTATCGCTGGAACGCCAAGTTCGACGCGGCGCTCATCTCCAAGGTGAATGGCGACCTGACCATTGCGCACCAGTATTTCGCGCGCCTGCTTGAGAACACCGGTGAACGCGTGACGGCGCTTGGCGCATCCGCGCGCTTTCGCGATACGCTTGACGCGGGCGGTGAGGGACTTTCAGCCCTTCTGGAAGAGCATCGCCGCAGGCTCGACCTCGATTTTCTCTATCTCCTGCCTGAAGACGGCGGGGTGCTTGCCTCCGCACCACAACTCGCGGGCGCGCCCCGGCGCGACTGGCTGATCACCGAAAAGGCCTATGCCGGTGAGGCCATGACGGGCGTCGACATTTTTTCCCGCGAGGAGCTTGCCGACATATCGCCCGCCCTTGCCGACCGCGCCCGGCTGGAACTGGTGCCGACCGCCAATGCCGTTCCCACGGAGCGCGCAGCGGAGACGCGCGGCATGGTCGTGCATTCGGCAACGCCGGTGCGGCTTGCCGATGGAAGCGCGGCAGCACTTGTCGGCGGCAATCTGCTCAATCGGAACCTCGTCTTTATTGATACGATCAATGATCTGGTTTACCGCGAGGCGAGCCTGCCGGAGGGCAGTCAGGGAACGGCGACGCTGTTTCTGGACGATGTGCGCATCAGCACCAATGTGCGCCTTTTCGAGGGGCGCAGGGCGCTGGGCACCCGCGTTTCGAGCATTGTGCGCTCGGCCGTTCTGGGACAGGGGCGCGTGTGGCTCGACAGCGCCTTTGTCGTGAATGACTGGTACATCTCCGCTTATGAGCCGATCACGGACACCTATGGCAAGCGTGTCGGCATGCTCTATGTCGGCTTTCTGGAAACGCCGTTCACCCAGGCGAAATACGCAACGCTTTTGACGATCGCCATCGCCTTTCTGGCGATAACGGCGCTCAGCGTGCCGCTTTTCCTGCGCTGGGCGCGCTCCATCTTCAAGCCGCTGGAGCGGATGGCCGGCACGATTTCGGAAGTGGAAAGCGGCGATCTTGGCGCGCGGACGGGGATTCACGGCGTCGATGACGAGATTGGCCGCGTGGCGCAGCATCTCGATCTGCTTCTGGAACAGTTACAGGAGCGCGACCGGCAATTGCGCGCCTGGAACGAGGAGCTGAACGCGCGCGTTGAAGAGCGCACGCGGGAATTGCGCCTTGCCAACCGGCAGCTTGAAGCGACGACACGCCAGCTTATCGTCTCCGAAAAGCTCGCCGCCATCGGCGAGATCACCGCTGGCGTGGCGCATGAGATCAACAACCCGATTGCCGTTATGCAGGGCAATCTGGAGGTGGTGCGGCAGGTGATGGGCGAGCGGGCGGAAGAGGCGCGCACCGAGTTTCGCCTGCTGGACGAACAGATCCACCGCATCAGCCAGATCGTCACCAAGCTGCTTCAGTTTGCAAAGCCCGAGGAATATGCGGGGTTTCTGGAACGGCACGCGCCGGCGGACGTGATTTCCGACACATTGCCGCTGGTGCAGCATCTTCTCAACAAGAGCGAGATCGTCGTTGAACGCGATGATCGGGCAAGCAGGCTGGTTCTGATGAACCGAACGGAACTGCAGCAGGTTCTGGTCAATCTGATCGTGAACGCCATCCACGCCATGTCGGATGGCGGCACGCTCTCACTGCGCAGCCATGACAGCGATCTGGACGGTAAGCCGGGCGTCTTGATCGAGGTGGCCGATACGGGCGTTGGCATGTCGGCGAAAATGCTAAGCAAGGTGTTCGATCCCTTCTTCACGACCAAGCGCCAGGAAGGGACGGGGCTTGGCCTGTCGATCAGCCAGACGCTGATTTCGCGACAGGGCGGCAAGATCTCGGCTGAAAGCGAAGAGGGCGTGGGCACGCGCTTCACGATCTGGTTGCCCGAGGCCAGCTGAGGCCTTTGGACAAAATGTCCGGACATTTTGTCCGGGTCCCATGGACAATTTGTCCATAGAGAAACTCTTTCAATCGATAAGCAATTGAAATCGTTCAGCCGTGCCGACTGGCACGCTCATTGCTTGCCCAATGGGTAATGCAAGAGGAGGACGTTTTCAATCACCTGATCCCGCAGCGGGGACCGTGTCTGGTGCGCAGGGCGCCGGACCAGCGCAGGCGGGATTTTCGCACAAGTAACCAGCAGGACGGCTGCCGGGTTTCCGGCAGGAGGAGGAGACTTAATGTCCGCAGCAAGTGAAACACTAACCGGCGCACCCGCCGGTGGCTTTCTCGACAGGGAAAGAATCATCGCCCGGCCGGGCTTCAACCGCTGGCTCGTTCCGCCGGCAGCACTCGCCATCCATCTGTGCATCGGCATGGCCTACGGCTTCAGCGTGTTCTGGCTGCCGCTGACGCAGGCCATCGGCATTTCTGAGAGCGTCGTCTGTGAAGACATGACGCTGGTGGGCGCGCTGTTCACCACGAGCTGCGACTGGCGCGTTTCCGATCTCGGCTGGATCTACACGCTGTTCTTCGTGCTGCTCGGCTCCGCTGCCGCCATCTGGGGCGGCTGGCTGGAGCGCGCCGGCCCGCGCAAGGCCGGCGTGGTTGCAGCCTTCTGCTGGTGCGGCGGCATCGCCGTTGCAGCGCTCGGCGTCATGATGCACCAGCTCTGGCTGATGTGGCTGGGTGCCGGCGTGATCGGCGGCATTGGCCTCGGCCTCGGCTATATTTCGCCGGTTTCGACGCTGATCAAATGGTTCCCGGACCGTCGCGGCATGGCCACGGGCATGGCGATTATGGGCTTTGGCGGCGGCGCGATGATTGGCGCACCGCTGGCCGACATGCTGATGAACACGTTCAAGACGGCCGATTCCGTTGGCGTGTGGCAGACCTTCCTGGTCATGGCCGTGATCTATTTCGTGTTCATGATGGGTGGCGCTTTCGGCTACCGCATTCCGCCGGCCGGCTGGCGTCCCGAGGGCTGGACCCCGCCTGCCAAGAGCGCGAAATCCATGATCACCTCGCGCCATGTGCATCTGCGCGACGCCCACAAGACGAAGCAGTTCTGGCTGATCTGGGCGGTTCTGACGCTCAACGTTTCCGCCGGCATCGGCGTGATCGGCATGGCGTCGCCGATGCTTCAGGAGATCTTCGGCGGACGTCTGATCGGCCTTCCCGAACTCTCGTTCAATGAACTCGATGCATCGCAGAAGACCGCGATTGCAGCGATTGCGGCAGGTTTTGCCGGCCTTCTGTCGCTGTTCAACATTGGCGGACGCTTCTTCTGGGCCTCGCTTTCCGACAAGATCGGCCGCAAGAACACCTATTATGCCTTCTTCCTGATCGGCATCGTGCTCTATGCGCTCGTTCCTTCGGCTGCGCATATGGGCAGCCAGGTTCTGTTCGTGCTGATGTTCGGCATCATCCTGTCCATGTATGGCGGCGGCTTCGCCACCGTGCCGGCCTATCTGGCCGATATTTTCGGCACGCAGTTCGTGGGCGCGATCCATGGCCGCCTGCTGACGGCATGGGCAACGGCCGGCATCATCGGCCCCGTGGTGGTGAACTACATTCGTGAAGCGCAGCTCAATGCGGGCATTCCGCGCGAGCAGGTCTACGACTTCACCATGTACATTCTGGCCGGAATGCTTCTGCTCGGTCTGATCTGCAACATGCTGGTCAAGCCGCTTTCGGACAAATGGTACATGTCGGATGAGGAAGTGGCCAAGCTTCAGGCGAAGTCTGCCGCTGCCGATTCCGGCCCGACCGGTTCCTTCGGCATCGGCAAGGGCGGCTTCGACGGCAAGGCGCTCATGGCCTGGGCCATCGTTGGTATCCCGATCCTCTGGGGTGTCTGGATAACGCTGCAGAAGACCGCGGCCCTGTTCTAGGCAGGGTTGTTGCAGCGGTGCCCTCCGGCTCTCGAGCCCCGCCGGAGGGCAGTTTTTCCAAGGGCCGCGCGATGCGCTGCGTCAGGCTTTGCATCGCGCGGCCCTTCTTTTTTCCGGAGCGGGAAAGCGGCTGTCGATCACGTCTACTTTCAGGGGCGACGGGCTTGTCAGCGGCATGGGGCTTGTCGAATAAGGAGCACGCCGTGCGTGACCTGCGCGGCGAGGGATTTAGGGCAAATGCGCCTGTGGCTCGCGATGAAGCCAGGCCCGACGCATTTGCCAGACCCGGCGGCCCATTGCGGCGCGCGGGCATGGTTTTGAAAGGGAGACAATGAAACCTGTTGCACTGGCTATTCATGGCGGTTGCGGCGTCATGGCGAAGAGCGATCTGCGTGAAGAGGAATGGGAGGCTGCCCGTGCAGACCTTGCCGCATCGCTTCGCGCCGGCTGGGCCGTGTTGAGCAAGGGCGGTTCGGCTCTCGATGCGGTGGAAGCCGCCGTTGTCGTGATGGAGGATTCGCCCCATTTCAACGCAGGCTACGGCGCAGCGCTCAACGAGAACGCGGAGCATGAGCTCGACGCCTCGATCATGAACGGCGCAGACCTTGATGCGGGTGCGGTTTCGGCGGCAAGCCGCATTCGCAATCCGGTCAAGGCGGCGCGGGCGGTGATGGAGAAAAGCGGCGCGGTGCTGCTCACCGGCGCTGCCGCAGATCGTTTTGCCGAGCATTGCGGTCTTGAAATGGTCGCGCCCGACTATTTCACCACAAAGCGCAGGCAGGATGCGCTTGCCGCCATGAAAGAACACGCAAAGGCAGGAACGGCTGCGGCTGCATCGGAAGCCGAGAAGCACGGCACGGTGGGTGCCGTGGCGCTCGATGCAGACGGACATCTCGCAGCCGCAACTTCGACCGGCGGATACAACAACAAGCCGGAGGGACGCGTTGGCGATTCCCCGATCATCGGTGCGGGCACTTACGCGCGCGATGGCGTCTGCGCGGTTTCCGGCACCGGGCAGGGCGAGTTCTTCATCCGTCACGTGGTTGGCCACGAGATCGCAAGCCGCATCGCCTATCGCGGTGAAACGCTGGAGATGGCGGCGAACGGCGTCATTCGCGAAGACCTGAAATCCTACGGGATCGGTGCCGGGGCCGTGGCGGTGGACGGGGCGGGCAATGTCTGCGCGCCCTACAACACCGCCGGCATGTTCCGTGGCTGGATTGCCAGTGACGGCGCGCTCTATGTGGCGTCCCATGACGAGGTGTTCTGCGTCGAGACGCTTGAGGCCTCCGTCTGAGGACTGGTGCAGGCGCGCTGCTCTTGCCGCGCCCGCCGGGCGTCTCTATGTCAGGCGGGCGTGGGCTGCGGCCCTGAAACGAGCGGAGACAGAGCGCTGGACGAGCACATCATCATCGTGGGTGCGGGGCATGGCGGCGTGCAGGCGGCGGCAAGCCTGCGCGAGGAAGGCTATGCCGGGAAGCTGACGCTGATTTCCGCAGACCCTGAATTGCCCTATCACAAGCCGCCGCTTTCCAAGGCCTTTCTGAAGGCGCTGGATGCCGAACCGCAGATCCTCAAGGCGCAGGCCTTTTATGATGCGCAGGGCATCGATCTGCGCCTCGGCGAAACGGTTACGGCCATTGACCCCGAAGCCCATACGCTGACGCTTTCAGACGGAGACGTGCTCCAGTGGAGCCGGCTTCTGCTGGCGACAGGCGCCCATGCGCGGCCTCTTTCGGTGCCGGGTGCGGACCTTGATGGCGTGTTCTACCTGCGCGACTGCGCCGATGCGCGGCAGCTGCGCGAGGCGGCGGAAGCGGCGCGCGACGTCGTCGTCGTGGGGGGCGGCTTCATCGGCCTTGAGGCTGCCGCGACCATGGCAATGGCGGGAAAGCGGGTCCGGGTGGTTGAAGCCGCAGAGCGCCTTCTGGGCCGTGCGGTGAGTGCGCGGATTGCCGCGCATATGCTGGCCTATCACGAGAGCCTTGGCTGCAAAGTCATCACCGGCACGGGCGTCGAGCGCCTGATCGGCGAGAATGGCCGGGTGCGGGCGCTCGTGACATCAGACGGGCAGGAGCTTGCAGCCGATCTTGTTCTGGTGGGCATCGGTGCGCTGCCGAACACCACGCTTGCCGAACAGGCAGGTCTTGTCTGCGACAATGGCATTCGCGTGGATGCGGCGTGCCGCACCAGCGTGCCAGATATCTACGCCATCGGCGATTGCGTTTCGTTCCCGCATGTTGCGGCGGAGCGTTTCCTGCGGCTGGAATCGGTACAGAACGCGACCGATCAGGCGCGCTGCGCGGCGAAGGCCATGCTGGGGCAGGAGACCGCTTTCGATGCGGTTGCCTGGTTCTGGTCGGATCAGGGCGAACGCAAGCTGCAGATGGTTGGCCTGCCTTTCGGCGTGGATCGCGAGATCGTGGCGGGCGAGGCCGAGAGCGGCGCGTTCAGCGTCTATCTGTTTTCAGGAGACCGGCTTGTTGCGGTCGAGACCGTGAACCGGCCCGGAGAACACATGCTGGGCCGGCGCATGCTGGCGGCAGGTTTCTCGCCGAGCGAGGCGCAGATACTGGAAGGACCGGCGGCGCTGAAGGCGGCGTTCATGGGGAAAGCCTGAGGCGAGAGGGGAGCTCCGCCTCTCCCATTTGAGGGAGTTCAGTACAAGCGTGAGCGACTACCAATCAATCTGATCGATTGATGGAGATTCGTTTCATGTCCGGCGCAGCAGCCATCCCGCGCAGTTCTTCGCTCGCGATCAGCAGCCCTCTCAGGGGGATGCTGAGATCCTCTTTTATTCTGACGCTTCTTGCGGGCGTGGCGTTCGTGAATGCCGGGGCGGACGCCCGTGCCCAGATGCTGAGCAAGGAGGAGCAGGCGCGGCTTGCTGCCGCCGATGAAGGCAAGACGCCCGCAACCGCCATCGCCCTGCCTTTCGAGGATGCGTTCGAAGGAGACGGGCTCGCCGCGCACTGGCAGGTGCTGAATGAGGACCGCGACCGTTACGTTGCCGAGCGGGGCATGCTGCTTGCCATCACCAGCGGCGGCAGGGACGGTTTCGACAATGTGGATGCGCGCAACATCTACCAGTTGCAGGGCGCCATGCCGGACGGCGATTTCGACATCTCGCTTGGCGGCCGCCTCGACGCCAAGACCGGCTTTGATGAAGTGTGGCTGGGACTGCGCGAGAGCGATGAGAATTTCGTCGCCGCGCATCTCTATGTTCATACCAAGGGCTGTGGACCGGCGCTCTATATCAGCACGGTCGCCAACCAGCCGCTCAACCCGGAAGAACCCGCCGTGCCTTCTGCGATGTCCGTCAACCTCTTTGACGGGCCGGCAGCCCGGAATATCTGCAACAAGACCGGGCGCGCCTACGGGGATCGGGTCCTGGCCGATCTTTATGAAAAAGGATTCGTTCTCACGCTTTCCAGGCGCGGATTGCGCTACCAGGCGAAGGTCACGCTCGACCTGCCTGCCGGAGAAGGCGACGCGGCTGGCGGCGTGCAGGAATTTTCCGGCGGCCGGGTCGCGCGCATGGCCGGTTTCGGCAGCCCCGCCTTCATGGTCGGGCAGGGCAAGAAGGCCAAGGGCGGGGAAACACTCGCCGAGTTCGACCGGTTCAGAATCAAACGTCCGGGGCAGCAATGAGCAGGGTGAGCAGAATGATGGGCAAGACGTGTTTCGCGCAAGGGTTGCAGCGCGCCATGCTGGGCACGGCGCTGGCCGTTTGCGTTCCCATGGGGGCGCTCCAGGCGGAAGCGGCCGAGATTGATGACGCCGTGGAGGTGGTGCGCATGTTCTTTGCCGAACACAGCCGCCGCTTCAACAACAATGAAGAGCCGCTTCTCAATGATGGCAAGGCCTCGCGACGCTTTCTCGTGGACGGGCTTGCCCATGACGATCTGCAGGGCGCGCTGATGTTCGACCCGGTCTATGGCGGACAGGATGCACAGATCGCCAATCTCAACATCGCGCCGGATGCGGATGCGCCCATTCTGCGCGGTGCGGCGCAGATCCACGTGACATTCACGAATATGGGCGCGCCGCGCAACTTCATCTACACGCTGATCGAGGCTCCGGACGGGACGTGGCAGATCAACGACATCTATTCCGAGGATGACAACTGGTCGCTGTCGGAGTTGGCGCAAGGACAGGGCTTTGAAATCCGCTCCGATCCGGCCACGGAGGCAACGCTTTCGGGCGGGGGGGCTTCCGGCGCCGGATCGGGCGGAGACCGCAGGCCGGAGGGTGCGGGCGCTGACGACCGGTCTTCCATCGTACCGGGCATGGAAGAGGGAGACCTGCCGGGCAATGGTCTCGCCGAAGGCGGCAGCGATCTTCTTTTCGTTCTGGATGGTTCCGGCTCCATGTGGGGTCAGATCGACGGTGTGGCCAAGATCACCACTGCGCGGCAGGTTCTGTCGGGCCTGATGGGCGATTTGGCAGCCAACACGAATGTGGGGCTGATGGCCTATGGCCACCGCCGCGAGGGCGACTGCGGCGATACGGAGATCATCTATCCGGTCGCCAATTATGAAAGCGGGCAGTTGAAGCCGGCGATTGAAGGCATCACGCCGCGCGGCAAGACGCCGATTGCCGACGCGCTCATGCGCGCTGCCGACGCAATGCCGCAATCGGGCCGTCCGGCCAATGTACTCCTGATCTCGGATGGTCTGGAAACCTGCGGTGGGGACCCGTGCACAGCGGCGGCAGCCCTTGCCGAGCGCGGCATCAACACGCGGGTGCATGTGGTCGGATTTGATCTGAGCGATGAAGAAAACGCAGCCCTGCAATGCATCGCGGATAACGGGAACGGCAATTACTACTCTGCCAGCAATGCGGACGAATTTGCGCGCGCCGTTGGCGAGGTTGTCGCCGAGGCAGAGCGAAAAATGCCCGAGACGAAGCCCGCGCCGCAGCCTGAACCGGTGGTTCAGGCCGTGTTCGAGGAGAATTTCGACGGGCCGGAACTGGATGCGGCCTGGCAGGTGGTAAACCCGGCTGAAAACCTGACGGCCTTCACCGGCGATGGCATGCTTTTCACCTCGGTGCTGGGCCGCTATGCCAATCACGACGATGCGAAGGCTCAGAACCGCTATGTGCTCGATCATGCCCTGCCCGAGGGTGATTTCGACCTTGCGCTCGATTTCAGGATACATGAGCAGACCGGTTATGAGAATGTCTGGCTCAGTGTTCAGGACGACACGGACAGCCAGATTGGTGCGATGGCATGGGTCTGGCGGAAGGGCTGCGGGGCCTATCTGAACCTGTCTCTGATCCGCGTGAGCGATGGCAAGGAGGAAGCCAGGTTCGATACGAACCTCTTTGACGGGCCGATTGTCGCCAGGCTCTGTCAGGACGGCGACCGCGCTTATGGCGACCGGGTTCTGGAAGCGCTCGGCACGCAGGGCGCGGAACTGCGGCTCAAGCGGCGCGGACGGCAGGTGACGGCGGCCATTGCGATGGAACTGCCCGAAGCCGACGGACGACCGGCCGACACGTTCCGCTTCGAGACAGAACCGATGACCGTTCTGCGTCTTTCCGGTCAGCCGGCCGTTCTGGCCGGGCACTGGCACAAGGCGCGTCCGGGCGAAAGTCATATCGCCTTTGATCGCTTCACGATTGAGGCCGGATCGGAATGATCGCGCTCCACACGGTCTGGCGGCATCTGGGAGGTGCAATGCTGCTCACGGCCATGACGACCGTGACCCATGGGCAGGAACCGGATGCGCAGGTGCTTCGATGCGCAGCCGGGTTCGGTTGTCCCGCCGGCGGCGTGTCGCAGGAGGACGCGCTTGGCCTTGTGGATGTACGCTCGGCGCAGGAAGCCCGCGACCGCTATGCTCAGGATCATCCCGATCTTTATGTCGAGGATGCCTTCGAGGCGGCGAAGGAGACGGCTGTCGAGCCCGTGGAAACGGCGGATGCCGATCTTCTGCGCTGCGCATCCGGCTTTGGCTGTGAGGGTATGGCCGTTTCGCCAGACGATGCGCTGGTCCTTTCGGGCGAGAAAAGCAGAAGCGCTGCGCGTGACCGCTACGCCAGCAAATTTCCGGAAGCCTATCTGGAAGACGCCTTTCCCTCGGAAGGCCAGCGCGACAATCCGGTTAAACTCGATGCCGACAGTGCGGATGAGACCTCCGGAGAGATCGAGCTTTTCGATGGCAGCGAAGAACCGTCCAGGGCAATTGATCTGTTTGAGGGGGAAGGCGGCCCGGACCGGAAGAAAAGCAGCGCAGAGGGTTCTGATTTCGCGCAGCTTGAAGGCTATGCCGAAAAGCCCTGCGCAGGCGAGGTCTACCAAAACCCGGATTTCATGCATATGGCCGGGTACAAGGTTGCCCTCTGTCTCAGGATGGCAGGCAATGCGCTCAGTGATTGCGGTCTGCCTGCCGCCCGCGCTTTCTGCCTCACAAGGCAGCATGGCAATGCAGCCTGTTTTGGCGTGACGACGGCAGCACAGGCGCTCAATGTGGGCGCTTATTGCCAAGGCGGTGGCTGTGCGGCGTTCAGCTTCATCGTATGCCGATAGGGCGATTATTGCGCAGTACTGCGTCGCAAAACCACCCAAATGGGAGAGGCCACGCGCCGCATGATCGTGTCTCCTGCCTGCATTGAAGAACGCAGGGTGAAGGAGAACCAGATGCGAAGATTTGTGATTGGGCTGGCTGCCATGCTGGGCCTTGCCATCGTCGGCCATGCGCCTGCCGCGATGGCCAAGACGATCTGTTCCATTCAGGCGGTTGAAGCAAGCAGCAAGGGACACCGCACCGGCAAGGGAGCCGTGGCGCGGGCCTGGGTCAACTGGCAGGGCAAGATGCGCAATGTGCACGGACGACGCTTCTCGGTGGCGCTTGCGCGCTCAACGCGCGGCTTTCCCAAGCGGCAGCGTAACGGCCGTTTCAATCATGCCGCCACGGTGCGCGCACAGGGTTGTTACGTCAAACGCGTCTCCTGCGTGACCGGCTCGGGCATCACGCCGGTCTGTGAATGCCAGCCGGACAGGCGGGCCGCGCTTCGGCAGGGCTGCGATGTCTACGCGCCGGGACGACGTTAAAATCCGGGCGGCCCCTCATTTCAGCCAGCCCACCGGCCCGGACATGATCCGGGCCGTCAGCTCGGCCTGGCTGTGAACGGTCATCTTCTGAAACGCCTTCTTAAGGTGCCCGCGCGCGGTGCTGACAAGAATGCCCAGTTCTCCGGCGATCTCATCCAGCGACATCCCTTCGGCGATCAGGAGCGCGATTTCCGCTTCCTTGCCGGTCAGCCCATAGGCCAGCTCGGTGAGCACGCGGCGCGTGTTGTCGTCATCGTCGCGTTCCGTAGCCCGCAGGATGAGGATGCTTGCCGGGCCCTGGCGCTGAAGTCCGGTCTGCCGGAGCGCCTGGGGGTGAAAATGGAAGCCGACCGGCGCATTGTCGTGCAGCACGATCCGGTCATTGTTGACCTTCCCGGTGTCCTCGGCGGCTGCGCCTGAAACGAACAGTCGGCGGGTGGCAGCCGCGCGGAAGGCATCGCCATCGGTACCGGGTGAAGTTTTGGGAAAAATCCGTAAGAGCGTTTCCCTGTAGGTCGTATTGGCGTGCAGCAGCGCGCCATCGGCATCGAGGATAGCAATGCCGATCTGCAGCTTGTCGATGACCGCCTGAAGCAGGACGCCCAGCGTGGCGTTCATCATCACCTGCCGGTTGAGGCTGAAGGCCCGCTCCCAGTGGGGCATCAGGCGTTCGATGCGCTCGGCCAGTTCGGCCTCCGTCATCTCGCCATCCTGCTCGGCCTCGTAGATGATCCGGTAAATCACCTCGGTCCAGCGCGTCTCGTCATCAATGGCGTTGTAGCAGAGCTCGACCAGTTCGTCGGGGCGCATGTCTGCGGGCGCGGCTCCGCCGCCGAGGCGGGCGATCACATCGCTCGCCAGCTGTGCGACGTCCACTTCGCTGTAGCGTGCGTCAGCGGTCGCTGCGCCATCCTGACCGACCCAGTCGAGAATGCGTTTTGAAATGCCGAAGCGCCTTTCTTCCAGAAACAGGCCGGAGCGTACGCCTTCGACACGTTCGGCGGCGACGTCCTCAACGCCGACTTCAGCCAGAAAGCGTTCGATGGGCGGCAGGAACCCGCCATCGCGCAGCATGGCGTCCTCACCGCCAAACATCACCAGAACCCGGGTGCCGGGCTTGAGGCGCGCATTGTTTGGCCATTTCCAGGCGGACAGCATGCCCGAGAAGATGTTCGACCAGTAGGCGGGGCTGGGAATGGGCCAGCCTTCCGGATCGGACACGATCTCGCGGATCAGGTCCCGGTCGGTGCTGATGACGTCCGCCGGATGCTCCCTGTCGCGCAGATGCGCGCCGAGGAAGGCATAGAGATGATGCAGGATCTGTTCGTCCGGCTGGTCGGCGGCGCGAAGACGCATGCGGACCTTTGAAAAGGCTTTGCCGAACAGGGCAAGCGTTCTCTGGTTGGGAACCGGCGAGATGAGCACGATGTGGCGGGCAAGGTCGTGCCAGGTCTTCATCACTTCAAGCGTCATCAGCGCCGTGATGTTCGGCACCACGACGAGGCGGTCTTCCCACCCGACGCCATCAAAGCTGCGTTCCAGAAGATGGCGCATGTCGTCCACGGCCAGCGACCAGCCATCGCCGGTATTCAGATGGCCGAGCGGCACCTGGGCGTCCGTGCTTTTGCCATGGCCGCGAATATCTCCGGAATGGGCATCCCAGCCGGCGGCGCGAAACCCTTCCGCCAGATCCGACAGCATGCCGGAATGGGTGGGCTGGCTGTGGCCGATGAACACGGCCCTGCGCGGGACGGAAGTGCGCGGCTGCGATGCCGAGCGCCATTTCCGGTAGAACAGCGGCGGGCCGTTCACACGCGCTAAGTATTTGGCTTCCATGGGTTCCTCCTGCATGCCCTTCTGGCAGACGCCGGCTGAACCGACACTGAACGGGGCGTGCAGATTCCCCGAAACGGGAGAAACCTAGAGCATTTTGCAGTCAGGTGGAAACACCAGACATCCGCATGAATGCGCAGAGCGGGCCGGCATCAGCGATGCCAGCCGGAACAGGATACAGATGGCTACGCGCCTATTCGACGTAGCGCTTGATGGCGAATTTCGCTTCTTCGAAGTCTGCCGCGATGCCGGCCAGAAGTGTGTCGATCCGGTCGGGGTTGGCGTTCCTGCCCACCAGCCTGTCCTGCGCCATGAAGAACAGAACATCGTCATCCACCACGAAACCGACATTGTGGTAGCGCTGAAGCAGGTCGAGCATGGTCGCCTGTGTCGCGGGGGTGAGAATGCGCAGAATGTCGTGCTCCACCGCGTTTTCATCACCGCTCTTTGCTGTTCCGGTGATGTTGAAGGCGGCGTTGAACTGCACGGATTCGGTCTTGATGTCGCGGTCGAGCGGCCCCCTGTTGACCAGGTTTTCCGGGCGGATGACGGCGCGAACGCCTGTCTTGCGGCCAATTCTGTAGGCCCCGAGCAATGAGAAGAAGACGCCGAAGCCGCCTTTGCCGCCATGCGCGTCTTCACGCAGCGACTTGTCTGCCGCAAGCCCGGCCTCCATCTGCATGGCGCCGATGGCCATCCAGAAAGGCAGGTCGTCTTTGGTGCTTTTGCCCCAGAATTCGCCGTCGAACTCAGCGCCCATGAACGCGCCGACCTGAAGCTTCGTCAGCTCCGGGACAAGGGTCTCGACGGCTCTGGCGCGTTCCGATTTCACACGTTGTGCGCGCCGTTCCGCACTATCCAAGGACCAGGCCGTTTGATAGGCCATCACCCGCTCCATCAGCTTGCCGGTGTAGATCCAGCCCTTCTGCCGTGCGAGCCTGACGCGCCGCAGGGTCTTTCGGCCATCTTCGTTCTCAAGCTCTGCGGCGAAGATGAATGCGCCGAAAAGAACCGTGGTGACGGCGACCGGAATGAAGGGGAACCCGTCAGCGAGAAAACCCTGCACGAAGGTCCACAACATGGCGGCAAGTGCGGCGATGGGAAGGAAACGCCGAACCGGAGCGGGCAGGGTAATGCCGGTCTTGATCTGCGAGATGTCGTCGGTTTCGACCGAGATGGTCCCCTGAACGGGATCCCAGTGGCCGCTGACGGCGTTCACGCCTGCGCTCCCGGCAGATCGATGGCCGGCACGGCCTCGACATGTTTGCGTTCGGCATCCGAGAGCGCGAAGAAGTCTGCCCGCTCGAAACGGAGCATGGCGGCGACCCAGCTTGAGGGGATCGCATCGAGCATGGTGTTGTAGCGCTCGACATTGCCATTGTAGAGCCGGCGCGCGGCGCTGATCTGGTCTTCGGTCTCTTCAAGCTGCTTCTGCAGCTCGAGTATGTTCCCCGTCGAGGTGATTTCCGGGTGATCTTCCGTATAGCCAAAGAAGCTGCGCAGGCTCGCCGTCAGTTCGGCCTCGGCCTCCTGAACCTCTTCCATCCTGCCATTGAGTGCGGCGACCGCCTTTTCACGCACGTCCAGAATGCTGTCGAACAGGCGGTTTTCCTGTGCGATGGCGCTGCGCGCCGCCGAGACGAGCGCGGGAACGAGATCGTGTCGTCGCTTGAGCTGCACCTGAACGCCGGAAAAGCCGTTCAGTACGGAATTGCGGGCCGAGGCGAGGCGGTTCTGGAAGAAGACGAACCCGCCAAACAGGACGAGGACGATGATCAGTATGGTTGTCATGCCGGCTTTCACTTTCTGCAGAATGCTGCCGGCAATCGAGCAAATGGGGAAACCAAGCGCCTCTCCCATTTGAGGGAGTGAGCACTTTCAGATGACCCTTGTGGCATCGAAACGGGGCCACACTGTCCGTTCAGACGGTGTCTCCGGTCTGGCGGCACGCCTAGTCTCCCGTCACGCGAATCGGCGTTTCAGTGGGCGGGAAGCGGGACAGAAGACCGACGATGGACATCTATCTGCAATTGCCGCTGATCGGCGCGGTTCTGGCGCTTCCGGCGCTCTATGCGCTCTGGCGCGCGCCTTCTGGAACGCGCGACGATTTCATCTTCAATTCCGGCCGCACGGGGTTCTGGGGCACGCTTGCAGGCATTGTCTGCGGCAATATCGGCATCGGCACCTTCGTGGCGATCATGCTTTTTTCGGCGGCGAGCCCCGTGATCGGTGTTTCGCTGGCATTCGCCTACACGCTTGGTCTCGTGATCTGCGCAATCATCGCACCGAACGTGCATGCGCTTTCTGAACGGCATGGGGTGAGGGGGCTGATCGATCTGATCGTGGTCACCCACCGCATCCAGCAGCCCCTTCTGGTCTGGCTGCCCATTGCGTTCGTGTTTCTGCTGCGCGCGACCGTGCAATTGCTGGCGCTGGCGGCGATCCTGATGACGATCCTGCCCGTATCACAGCTCGCGGCGGTGGGGCTCGCGGCCCTGTGCGCCGGCGCATACACGGCCATCGGCGGCTATCGCGTGGCGACGGAAACGGATGTCGTGCAGTCGCTCATCATTGTTGCCGGCATTGCGCTTTTGACATTCGCCAATCTGGGTGCGGTTCCGCAGACCGGGCCATTCTTCGATCTGGGGCCTTATCGGCTGCCGCTCCTCATCGGTGTCTGGCTCTTCATCCCGGTCAGTGCGGTGCTGGCGGTGGACAATTGGCAGCGCATGGCGACGGCGCGCGATCCGCAGGTGGCGCGCAGGGCATTTCTCGCGGGCGCTCCGCTTTGCCTCCTGTGCTATCTCGGCATCGTCTGGCTTGGGCTCGGCGGCGCAGTGGAGGGCGCGATAACGAGCGGCCTGCACGCCCTTGTGCCGGCGGGCCATGGCTGGATCGTCGACCTGATGCTGATCGCCGTGGTCATGTCGACCATGGACACATTTGTCATGCCGCTGATGACCGGGCTTGAGCGCACGACGCTGCCACTCAGGCAGTTACAGCTGATGGTGGTCGCCGTTTTCGCCGGCATGGCCCTGATCGGGGCGCTGTTCGGTGACCTCCTGTCTTCCATCATCGCCGCCTTTTCATCGCTCGCCGTGTTCCTGCCGACCGTGCTTGCAGCGGTCCTGGGCCACCGGGTAAGCGCGCCTGCCGCCATCCTGTCGCTCAACGCAGGCGTGATCGTGACGCTCCTTCTGCTTACCGTGGATCAGAATTCCGCGGCGCTGGTGGGCTGCGCATTCGCGGCCATGGTCTACGCTTTCACCGCCTACCTGACAGGCAGTCGCCGGGCCATCGCCGGTTAGGGGGCGATTGAAAAACGGGGCAAAATCCGGTTTCCATCCTTCGGTCCGGTGCTCCAGCGCATGTTACCTTTGAAAAATGCCGCGCGATGGGGCACATATCTGCGCAGAGAGGCGCGTGACCGCGCTGCATCATGAAACACTGCAGACAGAACCCGTAAATGGCTGAGTACAATCAAAAATTCGCCGTAGCGCCCATGATCGACTGGACGGACCGGCATTGCCGATACTTCCATCGCCGGCTGACGGAGCGCGCGCTGCTCTATACGGAGATGGTTGTGGCGGATGCTGCGATCCATGGCTACCGGTCGCGCCTCCTGGGCTTTGACGAGAGCGAACATCCCGTGGCGCTGCAGCTTGGCGGCTCCGATCCGCAGAAGCTGGCGCAGGCCGCGGAAATCGGAGCCGAGTTCGGCTATGACGAAATCAACCTCAATGTCGGTTGCCCCTCCGACCGGGTTCAGTCCGGCACGTTCGGCGCATGTCTGATGAAGACACCGGAGATCGTTGGCGCATGTGTTGCCGCGATGAAGGAGCGTGTGTCGGTTCCCGTCACGGTGAAATGCCGGATCGGCGTGGATGAGCAGGACACGCAGACAGCGCTCGATGCGCTGGCGGAGGCTTCCTGGTCGGCTGGTGCGGATGCGCTGTGGGTGCATGCGCGCAAGGCCTGGCTTCAGGGGCTCAGCCCCAAGGAAAACCGCGAAATCCCGCCGCTCGATTATGACCGTGTCTATCGCCTGAAGGCGGCGCACCCAGACCGCTTCATCGGCATCAATGGCGGAATTGCAACGCTGGAGGACGCCGCCGCGCATCTTGCGCATGTGGATGGCGTCATGATGGGGCGCGCGGCCTATCAGAACCCGGTCGTGCTGGCCGGCGTCGATGCGCTCCTTGCCGGAAGCACGCCGCAGAAGGTTGATTTCGAAGGGCTGATCGACACCATGGCGGCCTATGCCGGGCGGCACATTGAAGCAGGCGGCCGCCTGTCGCATGTGACGCGGCACATGATCGGCCTGTTCCACGGTTATGACGGCGCGCGCCGCTACCGGCAGATCCTGTCGAGTGAGGCGACGCGGGCGGGCGCGGGGCCGGAGGTGCTGCGCGCGGCGTTTGCGGCCGTTGATCTCAGCACGCAGCGCGACGCGGCCTGAAGCACGTTCAATCATCACGCATAATCTGCAACAAGCCATGGGGTGTTTCAGCCGAGCGGATCGGTCGAACCGGGGCGGGAGAGGGAACTGACATGAACCTACCGATTGGCGAGATCGCCATGTTTGCCGCTGCCCTTGCGGCTGCGGGCGTCGTGGCGGGCGTTCTGGCCGGGCTGTTTGGCATTGGCGGCGGGGCGATCCTCGTGCCGGTATTCTATCAGGTCTTCGGGCTGGTCGGTGTGGACGAGGCCGTGCGCATGCATCTTTCCGTCGGCACCTCGCTGGCCATCATCGTGCCCACCTCGCTGCGCTCGTTCCGCGCGCATTATCTGCGCGGGGCGGTGGATATGGACCTCCTGAAGAGTTTCGTCATCGCGGTGCCGGTGGGCGTGGTGCTCGCCTCGCTCGTCGCCGCCTATGTGTCGAGCGGCGGCCTGCGCGCCATCTTTGCGGTGATCGCGCTTCTTGTTGGGGTGCGGCTGCTTTTGAACCGCGAGAGCTGGCGGCTCGGCACGGAGCTTCCGGGCAATCCCGTGCGCTCTCTGGTCGGTGTTCTGATCGGCTTCCTGTCGACGCTGATGGGCATTGGCGGCGGCGTTCTGAACAACACCTTCATGACGCTGTTCAACCGTCCCATGCACCAGGCTGTGGCGACGTCATCCGGCGTCGGCGTTCTGATCTCGATACCGGGCCTGTTTGGCTATGTGTGGGCCGGGTGGGGCGAACCGCTTCTGCCGGTCGCCTCGACCGGCTATGTGAACTGGATTGCGGTGTTCCTGATCATCCCGATCACGCTTCTGGTTGCGCCGCTCGGTGTGCGGATCGCCCATGCGCTCGACAAGCGAAAGCTCGAAACGGCCTTCGGCATCTTCATGATCATCGTCGCGGCCCGCTTCGGCTGGAGCCTGATCTGATTCCGCTCAGAAAAATGCTCTAGAGCGTTTCCGCTTTTGGCTGAATCGCGAAAACGCTCTAATATATTGTTTTTTTGCACAATTCCGGGCGGAAAGCCGGTTTCCACTTTTTCTGGAATTGCTCTAGATAAGCGTCCGCTGGAAGCGGTTGCGGCGCATTGCGTAGAAGGGAACGGGTGCGCCGGGGGCAAGGTCGGGATCGACCTTGAGACGCGCCTCGAGATCATCAAGGATCGTACAGGTGATCAGCGGAACCTCGGTTTCCTTGGCTTCTGGAATGGGAAGCCAGACCAGCTCTTCCAGTTCGTGGGTCGGCCCGCCATCGGGCAGTTCGACGGCCACGTCATCGCGCCAGGCGGCGAGAAAGCGTGTGTCGAAGCGGCGCACGCGGCGCGGCGGCGTCACGGCGCGGGCAATGTAGCGAAGGCCCGAAAGCGACGGGCAGACGCCGTGCTCGACAAAACCCTGCCAGTCCTTTGCAGCAGTCGAAAACGCACCCTTTTCACCGATCAGAAGCCCTGCTTCCTCATAGGTTTCGCGGATTGCGGACATGGCGACGGCGCGGGCGCGTGCGGCCGTGGCGCGCGATCCGGTGCCGATGAGACGACGCTCTTCATCCGGGTGGAGACCGGAGGCGACGGGAATGCGGCTGTCGGCGGGGTCCGTGCGTCCACCGGGAAAGACGAAGCGGCCGGGCATGAAAGCGTGTTTGTGGTGGCGGCGACCCATCAGAACGCGCACCTGATCGCCGCTGCGATCGAGCAGGATGAGCGTTGCCGCGTCGCGCGGGCGCATCGGCTTTCCGCCAAGCGAAAAGTCCTTTGCCTCGGCGCGGTCCACCGCCGCCTTGTCGAGACCGTCCATACGGTTTGGCCGATCACTCATCGCTGTCTCCTGAAAGCTCGCATCGCTGTGCCGCATCGATGCGGCGTCAGCGCATCTCGTCTGAGGCGGAAGCATCAAGCTCCGGGTGGGTTTCGATGATATCTTCCTCGCCACCGAAACCGTGCATGTAATAGGCCCATTGCAGCCCCACGACTGCGCCCTTCATCGGTTCGATGAGCAACAGCGACATGATGATCGTGAGCGGCACCCAGATGGCCAGATGAACCCAGCCGGCCCAGTCGGTCACGGCTTCCAGTCCCATGAACGCGCCGACCACGATATGGCCGACGACGAAGATCACCAGATAGGCAGGCAGATCGTCGGCGCGGTGATGGTGGAAGGCCTCGCCGCACTCGGAGCATTCGTCGGCGGTCTTGAGATAGGTGCGGAACAGCTTGCCACGGCCGCAATTGGGGCAGCGCCCCAGAAAACCGCGCTTCATCGCCTCGCCAAGCGGGCGTGTCGGCTTCTGCCCGGCTGCTGCGCCGCCGTAAACCTTCTGTTCCATTACCGTCTCCTGCTCTGGCTGGCGCGGCGGCTTTTGCCCTGGCTGCTTCCACGGCGGCCCTTGGCCTTGTGAAAGGATTTCATGGAGCCGGGAAGCTTGTCAGGCTTGCTCAGCATCTCGAAGCGCATCGCGCCGGCCATCGGCGCAATCTCAACGAGGCGGACCGAAACGGAATCGCCAAGCTGGAAGCCACGGCCGCTGCGCTCGCCCACCATGGCGTGGCGCGCTTCGTCATAGATATAGTATTCGTCGCCCAAAGTGGAAACGGGCACGAAACCGTCCGCGCCGTAATCCGGCAGTTGCACGAAGAGGCCGGCCTTGGCGACACCGGAGATGCGGGCGTCGAATTCCTCGCCGATACGGCTGGAGAGGTGTTCGGCGACCAGCCGGTCGACCGTGTCGCGTTCGGCGGCCATGGCGCGGCGCTCGGTGGCGGAAATCAGGGCGGCGGTCTCTTCAAGCCGCGCCTCTTCCTCGGGCTTGAGACCATCATCGCCCAGACCGAGTGCGGAGATCAGCGCGCGGTGAACGATCAGGTCCGCGTAGCGACGGATCGGTGAGGTGAAGTGTGCGTAGCGGCGCAGGTTCAGACCGAAATGGCCAAGATTTTCCGGCGCGTAGACGGCCTGACTCTGGGAGCGCAGGACCACCTCGTTGACGAGCTGTTCGTGCTCGGTGTCGCGCACGCGGGAGAGAATGGCGTTGAACTGCGCGGGTTTCAGCTGTGCGCCGCGCGCCAGCGAAATCTCAAAACTCTGCAGGAATTCGCGCAGCGCTTCCTGCTTGGCGAGCGAGGGCGCATCATGCACGCGGTAGACGAGCGCCTGACGCTTGGCTTCCAGCGTTTCAGCGGCGGCCACATTGGCCTGCACCATGAACTCTTCGATGAGCTTGTGCGCATCGAGGCGCGGCGGCACGACAACGCGGTCGACCGTGCCATCTTCTTTCAGAAGGATCTTGCGCTCCGGCAGATCGAGTTCGAGCGGCTGGCGCTCCTCGCGGCCGCGCCTGAGCGCGCCATAGGCGTCCCACAGCGGCTGGAGGATCGTTTCCAGAAGCGGACCCGTCCTGTCGTCGGGATTGCCGTCTATGGCGCTCTGAGCCTGCTGATAGGAGAGTTTTGCCGCAGACCGCATGATGACGCGGTGGAACGAATGGCCGATCTTGCGGCCCGTCGCGGTAAAGCGCATGCGCACGGCCATGGCAGGGCGGGCTTCGCCTTCACGGAGCGAACACAGATCGTTTGAGATGCGCTCGGGCAACATCGGCACCACCCGGTCGGGGAAATAGACCGAATTGCCGCGCTTGAGCGCTTCGCGGTCGAGCGCAGATCCCTGACGCACATAATGCGCGACATCAGCAATGGCCACGGTGGCGATGAAGCCGCCACGGTTCTTCTCGTCGGGGTCGGGTTCGGCCATGACCGCATCGTCATGATCCTTGGCGTCAGCCGGGTCGATGGTGATCAAAAGGCGGTCGCGCCAGTCTTCACGGCCCGAAAGCGTAATCGGTTCTGCGGCCTCGGCCTCCGCGATCACCTGATCGGGGAAGACATGGGGGATTTCATGGGCGTGAATGGCGATCATGGAGACCGCCTTTTCGCTCGACAGCGACCCGATGACCGAGGTGACCTTGCCGCGCGAGGGGCCGTAGCGCCCGCCGGAGACCGGTTCGACCTCGACCAGATCGCCGTCCTGCGCATCGTTGAGATAATCCGCGTCGATCACCAGTTCGCGCTGCGTGCGCTCCACCGGTTCGATGCGGAAGCCGCCATCCTGCGATTTGCGCACGACGCCGAGAACATTCTGCCGACGCTTCTCGAAGACCTTCATGACACGGCCCGTATAGGCCGGGCCATCCTTGCTTTCGGTCGGGAAGACGCGGGCCAGAACACGGTCGCCAATGCCGGCGGCCTTGCCGCCCTTTTGGGTGCGGATTTCGACCAGGGGCAGGGGGCCTTCGCCCTCGTCCTGATCGTCTTTCTCTGCGGGGCGCGCGAGCAATGCGCCCGATGCGTCACGCGAGAAGATGTCGAGCACCACCACATGCGGCAGCGCGCCGGGACGCAGCAGGCGCTTGCGGGTTTTCTTCAAAAGCCCCTCATCCTGCAGGTCGCGCAGGATATCCTTCAGCCAGATGCGGTCGCCGCCCTTGAGGCCGAACGCCTTGGCAATGTCGCGCTTCGCCGTGCGGTCTGGGTTGTCGGTGATGAAGCGCAGCACCTCGTCGCGGCTGGGCAGTCGCGTATCGGAAGGCCCTTTTGCGCCAGATGCCCCTTTCGCGCCGGATGATTTTGCCGAACGGGGCTTGGATCTGGACTTGCCGGAGATGCTGCGCGCCAAGGCGTTATTCCTCTTTCTTGGCTGCGGTCTTCTTTTTGGCCGCGGTGGTTTTCTTTGCCGTCGTTGTCTTCTTCGCAGCAGGCTTTTTCTTGGCGGCCGGCTTCTTTTTTCCGCCCTTGGCCGCTTTTGCCGCGATCAGCTCCACGGCTTCCTCTAGCGTCACTTCCATCGGGTCCTTGCCCTTGGGAAGCGTGGCGTTGATCTTGCCATGGTTGACATAGGGGCCGTAACGGCCGTCGCGCACGGTGATCTTGCCGCCCTCGTCGGGATGATCGCCAAGCTCCTTGAGCGCCGATGGCGTGGAACGGCCGCGACCACCCTTGGCCTTCTTCTCGGCGATGACGGTCACCGCGCGGTTGAGGCCGACGGTGAACACATCCTCGACGCTTTCCAGATTGGCGTAAGCGCCATCATGAAGCAGGAAGGGGCCATAGCGACCGATGCCGGCGGAGATCATCTTGCCGGTTTCGGGATGCTCGCCCACCTCGCGCGGCAGGGCGAGAAGCGAGAGCGCCTTTTCAAGCTCCATGTCGGCCGGAGACCAGCCTTTGGGCAGACCGGCGCGCTTGGCTTCCTTGCCTTCGCCACGCTGCACATAGGGGCCGAAGCGGCCCGAGCGCAGGGTGATGTCCTCGTCGGTCTGCGGATCCTTGCCGAGCACCTTGTCGCCATCGACGCCGTTTTCGCCATTCTCGCCGTTTCCAGCTTCGCCAAACTGACGGGTGAAGCCGCATTCGGGATAGTTGGAGCAACCGACGAATGCGCCGTGCCGGCCAAGCTTTAGCGAAAGCTGGCCGGTGCCGCAGCGCGGGCAGGCGCGCGGATCGGTGCCGTCTTCCTTTGCCGGAAAGGCGAGCGGAGCAAGTTCCTCGTTCAGCGCATCGAGAACATTGGTGACGCGCAGTTCCTTGATCTCGTCCACATGGCCGGAGAAGTCCTGCCAGAAATCGCGCAGAACGTCTTTCCACGAGAGCTGGCCATCGGAGATCTTGTCGAGCTTCTCTTCAAGGCTGGCCGTGAAGTCGTATTCCACGTAGCGCTCGAAGAAGCTTTCCAGAAACGCCGTGACGAGACGGCCCTTGGCCTGCGGCATGAGCCGGCGCTTCTCGATGATCACGTAATCGCGATCCTCGAGCGTCTTCAGCGTCGCGGCATAGGTGGACGGGCGGCCGATGCCGAGTTCTTCCATCTTCTTGATGAGCGAGGCTTCGGAATAGCGCGGTGGCGGCTCGGTCGTGTGCTTGGTGACGTCGATGGTCTCGCGCGTCTGCTCCTCGCCTTCGCGGATCTCGGGCAGGCGGCGGCTTTCCTCGTCGTCGGCGTTCTCGTCCTTGTCGATTGCATAGGCGGCAAGGAAGCCTTCAAAGCGGATCACCGAGCCAACGGCGCGCAGGCCGGCGTTGCGGCCAGCGTTCTCGGCAAGGATCTCGACCGTGGTGCGCTCGATCTCTGCCGGCTGCATCTGGCTGGCGATGGCGCGCTTCCAGATCATCTCGTAGAGACGGGCCTGATCCGGATCGAGATAGCGGCGCATCTGGTCGGGCGTGCGGGAGAAATCCGTCGGGCGGATCGCTTCGTGCGCTTCCTGGGCGTTCTTGGCCTTGACCGAATAGAAGCGCGGCTTCTCGGGCAGGTAGCGCTCGCCGAAATTGTCGCCGATCGCCTTGCGGGCCTGATCGAGCGCCTCGGGCGCCATCTGCACGCCGTCGGTACGCATATAGGTGATGAGACCGGCGGTCTCGCCGCCAATATCGATGCCCTCATAAAGGCGCTGCGCGACCTGCATGGTGCGCGAAGCCCCGAAGCCGAGGCGCGACGAGGCGGCCTGCTGCATGGTCGAGGTGGTGAAGGGCGGTGCGGGATTGCGCCGCGTCGGCTTGGCCTCGACGGACAGCGTGCGGAAGGTCGCGCCCTCCAGCATGGCCTTGATGTCGTCGGCCTGCTCCTGGCTCTTGATGTCGAGCTTCTGGAGCTTCTTGCCTTCAAGCGTCGTCAGGCGTGCCTCGAAGCTCTCCTGGCGGGGCGTGGCGAGCTTTGCCGCGATCTGCCAGTAGTCTTCGCGGATAAAGCGCTCGATCTCGGCTTCGCGGTCGCAGACGAGCCTGAGCGCCACGGACTGAACGCGGCCGGCCGAGCGTGCGCCCGGCAGCTTGCGCCACAGAACCGGCGACAGGGTGAAGCCCACCAGATAATCGAGTGCGCGGCGGGCGAGATAGGCATCCACCAGCGGCGTGTCGAGGTCGCGCGGATTGGCGAGCGCATCGAGAACCGATTTCTTGGTGATGGCGTTGAAGACGACGCGGCGAACCGGCTTGTCCTTCAGCGCCTTCTTCTGTTTCAGAACCTCAAGCACATGCCAGGAAATCGCTTCACCTTCGCGATCCGGGTCAGTGGCGAGGATAAGGGTGTCAGCCTCCTTCACGGCCTTGGTGATGTCACTCAGGCGTTTGGCGGAAGGGCTGTCGACACTCCACGACATGGCGAAGTCTTCGTCCGGGCGAACGGACCCGTCCTTGGCCGGCAGATCGCGCACATGGCCGAAGGAGGCGAGAACCTTATAGTTCGAGCCCAGATATTTGTTGATGGTTTTCGCCTTGGCAGGCGACTCGACGATAACGAGATCCATAAGCTTTCAGATTTCCCCGCAGGCTTCCGGCTTTGTCGCCGCGCCCCGCATTTTGAACGAATCCAGCCCCGTCACATGGCCGTGCTTTACCCCGCGGTCAAGGGCCAATGGGAATTTCGTCCGCTGGCGAAGGGCTGTGGACGGCGGTTTGTTTATCGTAAATTTATCGTTTATTTGTTTATAGCGGCATGTATACTCCATCTGGGTCCTTAACGGAGAAGTACCGGGGAAACAGGCAACACTGGGGCTGCACAACAGGAGCATCGGGGCTGTGAAGAGGGGTGCCGCGCGCTGGAAGGGAGTGTCGGCGAATGGGCGAACAGTATGGAAGGAGACGTACCGAGACGCTTGATTACGTTCAGGCGATGCTCGGGCAATTGCGAACGATGGCGCTTTCCGAACGGTGCGACATGCTCGCCTACCTGATCGAGATGGCCTATCTTGAGGCCAGCGACATCATTCGTGGCGAGCGACCACATCGGGTCGGGCAAGGTCGCGGGGTCGGGGAATGTCGTCTTGAGCTAGATGTCGGTGGGAACAAGCGAGACCGCGCTTCCTGAGTGCCGTTCGAGTCGGCCCGCCAGATCAAGCTCAAGCAATATTGTCATGACCTGTGCCGGGTGTAGCCCGGTATGGCGAATGAGATCATCGATAAGCACGGGCGTCGGTCCCATCGCGTTGACGATGTGGTCGCGCTCGCTTTCGCTTGGGGGCGGAGCGGAGGTCAGGGGCTCCGGCTCTTCAAAGCTTTCCGTTCTCACGGGCGGCGTGTCCAGAAGCGGCAGGATCTGCGACACCACGTCATCCATCTCGGTCACGAGGATCGCGCCATCCTTCAAAAGCGCGTTCGCGCCGCCCGCCCTTGGATCGAAGGGGGAACCGGGCACCGCGAAAACCAGCCGTCCCATCTCTCCTGCCAGTCTGGCGCTGATCAGAGAACCGGACCGCTTGGCGGCTTCCACCACCACGAGACCGAAGGCAATGCCGGCAACGAGGCGGTTGCGGCGCGGGAAATCGCGCGCGCGGGGCGTCCAGCCGAACGGCATTTCGCTGATCACCACGCCGCGCTCGGTGATCTCTCCATAGAGCCTGTCGTTCTCGGGCGGATAGGGCTTGTCGAGCCCGCCGGCCAGCGCGGCGACGGTGCCTGTCTCCAGACTGCCCTTGTGGGCGGCAGCGTCGATGCCGCGCGCGAGGCCTGAAGCAATCGTGAAGCCGGCGCTGCCAAGGTCCGAGGCCAGGCGCTGGGCCATCTTGATGCCGGTGACGGAGGCGTTGCGGGCACCGACCATGGCGATGGTGGGGCGCTGCGCGATTGCGAGATCGCCCTTCATGACCAGAAGCGGCGGAGGCTGGTCCATGCGGCGCATCAGGGGCGGGTATTCCTGCTCGCCCACAGCGACGAAGCGCGCGCCGAAACGGCGGGCCTGTTCCATTTCGCGTTCGGCGTCCTCGCGCGTCGCGATCACGATGCGCCGATTGGCGCCACCGCGCTGCGCAAGTTCGGGAATCATCTCAAGGGCGTTCGTTGCAGAGCCGAAATGATTGACGAGCTGGCGAAAGGTCGCCGGCCCGACATTCTCGCTGCGCAGGAGCTGCAGCCAGTCGAGGCGCTGTCGGTCACTGAGCCGCACACCGCCCCGGGGCGCGTTCACCCCTTGCCCCCGATGCGCGTTTCCGTGCCGGATAGAAGGCGCGCAATGTTTGCGCGGTGCTTGATGAAGACGATCAGGCTCATCAGAACGAACAGTTCCGCCGCCTGCACATATCCAAGCAGATAAAGCCCGATGGGCACCGCGACGGCGGCGACAAGCGCCGACAGTGAAGAGTAGCGGGTGAGGAAGGCGACGGAGAGCCACACCACGGCGAAGATCAGCGCGCCGGGCCATGCGATGGCGACGAGCACGCCGAGATAGGTTGCCACGCCCTTGCCGCCGCGAAAGCCGAGCCAGACGGGAAAGAGGTGGCCGAGAAACGCGCCAAGCCCGGCTGCGACCGCCTGATCAGGCCCGTAGAGCCCGGCCAGGAGAACGGCCACCGTGCCCTTGAGCGCATCGCCCAGAAGGGTGAGGGCGGCGAGCTTCTTGCTGCCGGTGCGCAGCACATTGGTTGCGCCGATATTGCCCGAGCCGATCTTGCGCACATCGCCCTTGCCCGCAAGCCGCGTGATGATGAGGCCGAACGGGATGGAGCCCAGCAGATATCCGAAGACAAGCGCGGCAATGAGATAGGGCAAGGCTACTTGCCAACTGATGGGATCTGGCATCCGACTCTCTCCCCCGGTGTTTCGGAGTGCTCAGGCGCTGAACACTGTGCGGCCTGCAACCATTGTTTGCAAGACCCGGCCCTGCATGCGGGCGCCTTCAAAGCAGGTGTTCTTGGACAGCGAGCGAATGTCTGCCTCGCGCACGATCCACGGCGCGTCAATGTCGACAAGCACCAGATCGGCAGGCGCGCCGGTCTTCAGCGTGCCGCCGGGCAGGCCGAAAAGCCGCGCCGGCGCGGTCGACAGGCACTCGATCAGGCGCAGCAGCGGCAGGTCGCCATTGTGATAGAGACGAAGTGCAGCAGCCAGAACGGTTTCGAGGCCGATGGCCCCGGCTTCGGCTTCGGCAAAGGGCAGGCGCTTCGTGTCGACATCCTGCGGGTCGTGCGAGGAGACAATCACGTCGATCGCGCCCGATTTCAGCGCTTCCACCATGGCAAGCCGGTCGTCTTCGGTGCGCAGTGGCGGCGAAAGCCGGAAGAAGGTGCGGTAATCGCCGATGTCGTTTTCGTTGAGCGTCAGGTGATTGATGGAAATGCCGGCGCTCACCTGCGCGCCTTCGTCCTTGGCGCGGGCGATGGCAGCCGCTGACATGGCGGTCGAAATCTTCGCCGCATGATAGCGCCCGCCCGTCAGGCCTGCGAGCATCAGGTCACGGGTAAGCGGAATGGTCTCCGCCTCGCGGGGTATGCCCGGAAGGCCGAGCCAGCTTGCAAAAAGCCCCTCATTCATCACGCCGGAGGAGGCAAGATGCGGATCCTGCGTCTCATGGGCGATGGTGATGCCCAGATCGCGCGCATAGGTGAGGGCGCGCCGCATCACCAGCGCATTGGCAATTGTTGCACGACCTTCGGTGAGCATCACCGCGCCTGCCTCGCTGAGCAGGCCGAACTCGGAAAGCTCCTTGCCGGCAAAGCCTCTGGTGACGGCGGCGGAGGGAAACACGTTGACCACGGCCGTCTCGCGCGCCGTGCGCTTGACGAATTCCACCAGCGCCACATCGTCGATGACGGGCTTGGTGTCGGGCATCATGATCAGCGATGTCACGCCGCCGGCCGCCGCCGCGCGGCTGGCTGAAGCGATGGTCTCGCGATGCTCCGCGCCCGGTTCGCCGATGAAGACGCGCGAATCCACGAGGCCCGGCATGACGGCATGGCCCTGGCAGTCGACAATCGTTGCATTGTCGGGCGCACCCTGGTTCAGCGCGTCAGCGCCGGCGGCGGCAATCGCGCCGTCGATGACGATCACCGCGCCGCGCTCATCAATGCCGCGCGACGGGTCGATCACGCGGGCGTTCTGGAAAACCGTCGCGCTCATGCTGCGCCTCCTTCCGCGTTGCGTCGCGGATCGAGCAGCGCATCCATCACGGCCATGCGCACGGCAACGCCCATTTCAACCTGCTCCTGAATGAGGCTCTGCGGCCCGTCGGCGATTTCCGAAGCGATTTCAACGCCGCGGTTCATGGGGCCGGGATGCATGACAAGGACGTCATCTTTCGCGGCTTTCAGCTTTTCTGCATCAAGCCCGAAATGGCGGAAATATTCGCGAACGGACGGAACCAGAGAGCCGGCCATGCGCTCGCGCTGCAGGCGCAGCATCATCACGATGTCCGCGCCCTTGAGGCCTTCGTCCATGCGGGTGAACGGCTCGACGCCCATCTGGTCGATGCCGGAAGGCAGAAGCGTGGAGGGGGCGACCACCCGAACCCGCGCACCCAGCGCGTTAAGCAAAACGATGTTCGAGCGCGCCACGCGCGAATGCAGAACGTCGCCGCAGATCGCCACCGTCAGCCCGCCGATCCGGCCCTTGGCGCGGCGGATGGTCAGCGCGTCGAGCAGGGCCTGGGTCGGATGTTCGTGCGCGCCATCGCCGGCATTCACGACCGAGCAGGAGACCTTTTGGGCAAGAAGCGCTGCCGCGCCCGCCGCCGCATGGCGGATTATCAGAATGTCCGGGCGCATCGCGTTCAGCGTGATGGCCGTGTCCAGCAGCGTCTCGCCCTTCTTGGTCGAGGAACTGGCGACGGACATGTTCATCACGTCAGCGCCAAGCCGCTTGCCAGCCAGCTCGAACGAGGACTGCGTGCGCGTCGAGGCTTCGTAGAACAGGTTTATCTGGGTGCGGCCGCGCAGCGTGGCGGTTTTCTTTTCCTGCTGTCGTGAAATGGCAACAGCGGCGTCGGCCCGGTCGAGAAGCATCTCGATATCCAGCGGCGACAGGCCCTTGATGCCAAGCAGGTGGCGGTGCGGATAGAGCGGGAAAGAAGTGTTTGTCATCTCAAGAGTTTGCTATAGGCCCCGCCCGGCAAGCCTGCAAGCGCGCATCACGCGCGGACTTGATTAATCCGGCAAAAGTAACAGGTTTCTGTTTTCATGGATCGCCCCCGTTTTCATGGATTGGCCCCGTTTTCATGGATTGGCAAGGTGTGGTTGCCATCATGCATCGTTAAAAGTGCGTTGATTCCCGACGCGCCGCCGCAGTTCTGATAGAGTGAAACCGTGACGCACGAAGTAATGAACCAGTCGCCTCCGATCGCCGGCACGAACGCCTGGCGCAGCGACCCCCTGCTGATGCAGGCGGCGGAGAATTTTTCCGAACCCGTGCGCAAGGATCTCGACACGCTTGGCCGTTTCGTGCGCAATCAGGAAGCGCTTGATCTGGCGCGGCTTGCAAATTCCGAAATTCCCCAGCTTCGCACCCATGACCGTTACGGAAACAGGCTTGATCTGGTGGAGTATCACCCGGCCTATCACGCGCTGATGCGGCGTTCTGCGGCGAACGGCCTGCATTCTTCCATCTGGGAAAAAACGGCATCCGAATCCGGCATGCGCCACCAGATTCGCGCGGCCCGCTTTTTCATGACGGCGCAGCTCGAGAGCGGGCATCTGTGCCCGCTGACCATGACCAATGCGTCACTGGCCGCGCTGATGGCCGACACATCGCTCTTCCGGCGCTGGGCGCCGCGCGTGGCGGTGCGCAAATACGATCACACCAGCAAGCCGCTTGCGCAAAAGGCCGGCATCACCATCGGCATGGGAATGACGGAAAAGCAGGGCGGAACGGATGTTCGGGCGAACACGTCGCGCGCCGAGCCGCTGGAAGGCAAGATCTACCGTCTGTCGGGCCACAAATGGTTCCTGTCCGCCCCCATGTCGGATGCGTTTCTCATGCTCGCACAGACGGACCGGGGGCTGTCATGCTTCCTCGTTCCGCGTCTTCTGGAAGACAATGCCGGCAACGGGCTGCGTCTTCAGCGCCTGAAGGACAAGCTTGGCAATCGCTCCAATGCGTCCGCCGAAGTGGAGTTCGACGGCACGATGGGCGAGCTCGTGGGCGAGCCGGGAGCCGGTGTGCGCACCATCATGGACATGGTCACGCTGACGCGGCTCGATTGCGCGCTCGGATCAGCGGGCATCATGCGGGCGAGCCTGGCAGAGGCGGTTCATCACGCGCGTCATCGTTCCGCCTTCGGAAAGACGCTGATCGAGCAGCCGCTCATGCTGCGCGTTCTGGCAGACATGGCGCTGGATGTGGCAGCGGCGACGGCGCTTTCCATGCGCCTTGCGCGCGCTTTCGACGAGGCTGCGGATCATCGCGGCGAGGCGGCCTTTGCCCGCGTGATGACGCCGGTCGTGAAATACTGGGTCTGCAAGCTTGCGCCAGCCGTCACCTATGAGGCGATGGAGTGTCTTGGCGGCAATGGCTATGTGGAGGAAGCGCCGCTTGCGCGCCATTACCGCGAAGCCCCGGTCAACGCGATCTGGGAAGGTTCTGGCAATGTGATGGGCCTCGATGTGCTGCGCGTGCTGGATCGCAATGCCGGGCTTTTTGACGATGTGCTGGGCATGATCGGCAATGATCTCGGCGAAAAGGGCGGCGCCACGCTTGAGGTGCTGGCGGCTGCGGCCCGCGTGTGCCAGACCGATGAAGGCTCTGCGCGCATCCTGACCGAGCAGCTGGCGCTTGCGGCAGCGGCTGCCGAACTGCGGCGCATGGGCGGCGGCCGGGTTGCAGACGCCTTCATCGAGACGCGTCTCGCCGGCCAGTGGCGCAGCACCTACGGCATGCTGGACGCGCGCCATGACGCGGCGTCCATTCTTGATGTGCTCTATCCGGAAACGAACTGAGAAACGAGCGTCAGAACCAGCGGGATCGTGAAGAAGGCGAGGGCGGTCTGTACCGTCGTGATGCTGGCGTAAAGCGGCGCGTCGCCGCCAAGCTGACGCGCCAGCAGAAACCCGTTCATGGCGGTGGGGACTGCGGCGCACAGGGCCAGATAGCTGAGTGCCGGCCCGGACACACCGAAGCCGAGCGCCACGGCAATCATCAAGACCGGGAAGAACAGAAGCTTCAGGAAGGATGAGATCCAGAGCGACGCGCCTGCGGCGCGAAAATCGTCCGTCTGCAGGCTGGCCCCGATGGTCAGCAGCCCCATGCCAAGCGCTGCCCGTCCGACCAGATCGAGCGTCTGGTTGAGCGGCGGGTAGAGATCAAAGGGCATGAAGCGCAGCAGGACTGCCGTCGCTGCCGCCAGGATCATCGGGTTGCGCGCGACATCCAGCATCACTTTGGAGAGCGAAGCGGTGCTGTCCGCAAAACGCGTCACCACAAAGACAGAGGCGATGTTGATCGGGATGATGATCGTCGCCATCACCAGCGCTACAACGGCTGCCCCCTCCGGCGGAAAGAGTTTTTGGGCCACCGCAAGCGCCATGAAACCGTTCCAGCGCACCGCCGTCTGAAAAACCGAGGAATATTGTGCGTGGCGCACGAGGCCGGTTGCGCGCAGCGCAGGCCAGAGCGCCAGAACGAGCGCAATGAAAGAGAGAACGGAGACGATCAGCGCGCCGAGCATCGCGTCCAGCCGAAGCTCGGAAAAGTCTGCGTTCGCGATGGTTATGAAAAGAAGCGACGGGTAGAGGAACCAGTAGCAGAGCTGTTCGAGTCCGGGCCATGTTTCATCATTGATCAGCGGCGTGCGGCGCAGCACATTGCCGGCGATGATCAGCAGGAAGATTGGCAGGATACTTTCAAAGATCGCGAACATGGAGAATCCGGCAGGCGAGAGGAAGCCTCATTAGCTAGTGGCCGGGGCTGCGCCTGTAAAGCGACGGCGCGATTGCGATGCTGTGAAAATTAACCTTAACAATTGGTAAGCGTTGCGGCGGTTTTTCCCGCAGTTCACTGTGGTTCGCATTCGAGAATGAGAGCCATGAATCGCACATTCGCAACCCTCCTGACGGTCTTCTGGACCATCACTTTCGCAGCCTCTGCCTGGGCGGCAGCGCTTGCTGACGGCGTTTTGATGCCCGTCGGTGCGTCGGCTGCCGCGGGGGCGTTGCAGCTTTCACATCTCCTTGGCCAGCTGGGCGTGGTGCTTGGAAACGCGCTCGTTGCGGTGCTGTTCCTGTGGACCTTCGTGGTGTCCGTGCTGGAAAAGGGGGAGACGCGGGAGACCGCGACCGTGGCGCAGCTTGCCTGCGCCGGCGCGCTTCTCATGCTGATCGTGGATGCGGTTCAGGCCGGCTTCGTCGCGGATGCGACGGCTCTGACGCCGACGGGAGCGGTGACGGTGAAATTCCTCGCCATCCTGGCAACCCATCTGGTGCTGCGTCGCCAAGAGCTTGCGGACAATGGCGCGGAGCAACAGCTTCAGCCGGCTCCGGTGAACCGATTCTCGGCGATGCGCCTTGTCGATGCCGCGCACGAAACCATGACCGCGCGCCTTGCTTCCCGGCTTGTCGCCCGCCGGGGCTTCCGATTCTCCCCACCCGCCAATGACGACAGGAGCCACTGATGCGTCTGCTGCTTATCTTATGGGCATTACCCATGGGCCTGTTCTGGGGATGGTACGGCCTGTCGTACAACGATCTGAACTTCGGCTTCACATTCCTGAGCCGGGACATGAATGATCTGCTGTTCAGGATTTACGGCAATATTCTCGGCATCGATCCGCAGGTGATTCCCGGCATGGTCGCGCGGGCCTGCGTGGTCGACTCGTTCATCCTTGCGGGCATCGTCGCGTTTCGTCGCCGGCGCGCAATCAAGGCGTGGTATCAGGACAAGCGCGCCGCCTACCGGGCCGGTGAAGCGGCCCCGGAAGCGCGCAGCCTGTCCAGCGCGCCCTGAAGGATGAAGGCGGCGGCGGCCGAATCGATCCGCTCCGCCCGTTTTTTGCGCGATACATCCATCTCCAGAAGCGCCCGCTCTGCGGCAACCGTCGACATGCGTTCGTCCCAGAAGGCGACGGGAAGGTCCGTCAGCCGCTCAAGATTGCGGATGAAGGCGCGCGTCGACTGCGCGCGCGGGCCTTCGGTGCCATCCATGTTGACCGGCAGGCCGATGACAATGCCGCCGACATTGTCGCGCTTGAACGCGGCAAGCAGCGCTTCGGCGTCCTGCGTGAATTTCTTGCGCATCACCACCTGACGCGGCGTCGCCAGCGACAGTCCGCGGTCGGAGACCGAAAGACCGATGGTCTTGGTGCCGAGGTCGAGCCCGGCCAGCGTCTGGCCCGCAGTGAGAAAAGCGGGGAGTTCCTGCAGGTCGACCACTGACAAAACTGTACACTCCGATTACGACTGTGGGATGGTTCTAGAGCAATTCCAGGGAAAGTGGAAACCGGTTTCCCGTCCGGAACTGCCTGAAAACAATGACTTGGCGACATTGTCGATTCCGCGGAACGACAAAGTGGTCTAATGACGCTGCAGCGGTTACACGAAAAGAAGTCGCTGCGCGACAGGTGTCGTTGAACGCGCCACATTCAGCAAGGAGTATTTCCCATGGACCTGACCTGGTACGGCCATTCCGCATTTCGCGTGGATGCAGGCGATGCGCGCATCCTGATCGATCCGTTCCTCAGCGGAAACCCTTCCTGGAACGATGGATGGGAAGGCCCGGCCGAGGGCGTGACGCATGTGATGCTCACCCACGGCCATGACGATCATATCGGCGATGCAGTCGAAATCCTGAAGAAGACCGGCGCGATGCTGGTCGCCAATTTTGAAATCTGCATGTTCCTTGTCGGCAAGGGGGTAGACCAGAACCGCATCAACCCCGGCAATCACGGCGGCACCGTCGATTGCGGCGGCTTCACCACCACATTCGTGAACGCGCTGCATTCCTCGTCGTCTGCAGGCGAGGGCGGGGCAAACACCTATCTGGGCAACCCCGCCGGTCTCGTCCTTCACTTCCCCGAGGACAAGACGCTCTATCATATGGGCGATACCGACATTTTCGGTGACATGGCGCTGATCCACGAACTCCATCAGCCTGAAATCGGTCTTGTGCCGGTCGGTGACCGGTTCACGATGGGCGGTGCCGTCGCGGCACTCGCCTGCCGCCGCTACTTCAAGTTCGATACCGTGCTGCCCTGCCATTTCGGGACATTCCCGATCATCGATCAGACGGCGCAGAAATTCATCGACGGCATGGAAGGCTCCGGCGTGACTGTGCCGGCGCTGAAGGTGGGCGAGACGATTTCGCTCTAAGGATCGGAGATGCATCGCGCATTGATGCACCGCGTATTCTGGAAATCGTTTCCGATTTTCAGGCCTTTCCTATAGCAATTCCGGTGCGCCGGAGCGCGTTGGCGGTTGCACGCCGCCCGCGCGCCGATTATAGCCGTGGCGCAGCCAATAAGCGCCTGGAGAGAACCATGTCCGTGGACATCGATACCGTGAAGCGTGTTGCGCGCCTTTCCCGCATTGCCGTTGACGATGCGGACGCAGAGCGCATGACAGGCGAACTGAACGCCATTCTCGGTTTCGTCGAGCAACTGAACGAAGTGAATGTCGAGGGCGTCGAGCCCATGACGTCTGTCATCCCGATGGCGATGAAGAAGCGTCAGGACGGCGTGACCGACGGCAACAAGGCCGACGACATCGTCGCCAATGCACCGGTTTCGGAGGACAATTTCTTCGTTGTCCCGAAAGTGGTCGAATAGAAGCCAGCATAAGCTTCCAAACCCATTTGCCCTGACCGGCCCCCGGATTTTCACGGATTTTCCATGACAGAGCTCACCAAACTCACCATTGCCGAGGCGCGCGAAAAGCTGGCTGCCAAGGCGTTCACCGCCACGGAGCTGACCGAGGCCTATCTTTCGGCCATCGACACGGCCAATGAAAAGCTCAACGCCTATGTCGCCGTCACCCACGACAAGGCGCGCGCCATGGCGAAGGCAAGCGATGAGCGGATCGCGAAGGGCGAGGCGGGCGCGCTGGAAGGCATTCCGCTCGGCATCAAGGACCTGTTCGCGACCGAAGACGTTCATACCCAGGCCTCCAGCCACATTCTCGACGGGTTCAAGCCGAAATACGAATCCACCGTGACGGCCAATCTGTGGGCCGATGGCGCGGTGATGCTCGGCAAGCTCAACATGGATGAGTTCGCCATGGGCTCGTCCAACGAGACCTCCTATTACGGTCCGGTCATCAACCCGTGGCGCGCCGAAGGCTCCAATGCCGATCTCGTGCCGGGCGGCTCTTCCGGCGGTTCGGCGGCAGCCGTTTCCGCCCTTCTGTGCGCCGGCGCAACTGCAACGGACACCGGCGGCTCCATCCGCCAGCCCGCAGCCTTCACCGGCACGGTCGGCATCAAGCCGACCTATGGCCGCTGTTCGCGCTGGGGCACGGTGGCCTTCGCCTCCTCACTCGATCAGGCAGGCCCGATTGCGCGCGATGTGCGCGACGCCGCGATCCTTCTGAAGTCCATGGCTTCGGTTGACGACAAGGACACGACGTCTGTCGATCTTCCGGTGCCGGATTACGAGGCCGCCATCGGCCAGTCGATCAAGGGCATGAAGATCGGCATTCCGCGCGAATACCGTCTCGACGGCATGCCGGAGGAAATCGAGGCACTGTGGAAGCAGGGCATTGACTGGATGCGCGATGCGGGCGCGGAGATCGTCGACATCTCGCTGCCGCACACGAAATATGCGCTGCCGGCCTATTACATCGTTGCGCCTGCCGAGGCGTCTTCCAACCTCGCGCGTTATGACGGCGTGCGTTATGGCCTGCGCGTGCCCGGCAAGGACATTGCCGACATGTATGAGCAGACCCGCGCCGCCGGTTTCGGCCGCGAGGTCAAGCGCCGCATCATGATCGGCACCTATGTGCTGTCGGCTGGCTATTACGACGCCTATTACCTCAAGGCGCAGAAGGTTCGCACGCTCATCAAGCGCGACTTCGAGCAGGTCTTCGATCAGGGCGTCGACGCGATCCTGACGCCGGCAACGCCGTCGGCCGCTTTCGGCATCGCCGATCAGGAAATGGCGTCCGATCCGGTCAAGATGTATCTGAACGACATCTTCACCGTGACGGTGAACATGGCGGGCCTGCCCGGCATCGCCGTGCCCGCCGGTCTTGACGCGAAGGGCCTGCCGCTCGGCCTCCAGCTCATCGGCAAGCCGTTTGAAGAAGAAACGCTGTTCCGCACAGCACATGTGATCGAACAGGCCGCAGGCCGTTTCGCACCGAACAAGTGGTGGTAATGCCCATGGCGCGGCTCGCTTCCTGAGAGAAAGGCCGCGTCATGTTCCATTTCGTCTCCGCGATTGGCTGGCTGTTCCTGCAGCCGCTCGGCCTTGCCGCGATCCTGATTGCGGTTTCGGTGGTCACCGCCTTTTTTGGCTGGCGCCGCCTGTCCATGACGGCAGGCGGCCTTTCTTTTATCGTTCTCTTTCTGTCGGCCTGGACGACGCTCGGCGCGCTTCTTCTCGGACCGCTCGAAGACCGCTTCCAGAAGCCCGACCCCGTGCCTGAGACGGTTCACGGCATCGTCGTTCTGGGCGGCGGGCTGGAAGGCTCCATCAACAGTGCGCGCGGCGGCCACGAACTGAATGCCAGCGGCGACCGTTTCGTTGAGACCGCCATTCTGGCGCGCCGCTTCCCGCAGGCGAAAATCCTGATTTCTGGCGGACAGGGAGCCGTTTTCCTGGCCGGTGAGGGCGACGCGGATACGGCGCCGCGTCTGCTGACGGCGCTTGGCGTCGATCCGGAACGCCTGATTCTGGAGAACCGCTCACGCGATACCTATGAGAATGCGCGCTTCTCCAGCGAGATGGTGCAACCGGCCGAAGGCGAGACATGGCTGCTCGTCACATCCGCGTTTCACATGCCGCGCGCGGTGGGCGTGTTCCGCAAGGCGGGGTTCCCGGTGACGCCGTGGCCGGTCGACTACAAGACCGCCGGCAATGAGAAGCCCGGCCTTGCCGAGGACAATGCGCTCGATTCCCTGCGCAATCTCACAGTGGGCATAAGGGAATGGCTGGGGCTCGCCGCCTACTGGTTCGCAGGCAGAACAGACGTGTTTTTGCCGGCTTCCGATACACGCACAGACTGAGTTTCGGACCGGCTTTCCCTGTCTGATGGTGCGGTGCAGCAATATTGTCCTTTTTTGGTCGCATGTATTGAAAATTCCTTTATGTGCGCAAGTGCCTGATTAGACACGGAAAGCCCCGTTTTCTGCGGGTTTGTAACAGTTCAAATGCCGTCATTTTGCCGTTTTTGGACTTGCGGAAGCATGTGCTTAGGAGTATCTCCCGCCGTCACGGATCGGCGGTCGGGATCATCCCGGTCGGAGATCGGATAACAAACGGGATATGCATGGACGATAGCGTTGAGAGATCCTGCTGGGGCGTAACCGCCAAGGCAGTGATCGGGCTTGCGGGAATCATCTTTCTGGCATGGCTCTTGATTGGCGCCGAGACGGCAGCGGTCGTAGCAACGGCAGGCTGAACAACCAGCAAAACCGCACAACATCGGTTCACAGAAGTTGAAGGGCGCAGCGCAATCGCTGCGCCCTTTGCTTGTTCAGGGAAATCGCCTACATCTTTCCTGTCGCGTTCACGCAAGCCCGTGCCGCGCGATAGCCCGCCACGGCAACTGATCGCTGGAATGCTTCCAGCGGTGAAATCCCGGAGCCTTCGCCCATGTTTCTTTCCGTTTTCGACCTGTTCAAGATCGGCATCGGACCGTCGAGTTCGCACACAATGGGGCCGATGACGGCGGCAGAGCGCTTTCTGGCGGAGATTGCAGGCGATGACTGGCCGCGGCCGGCAGGCAGCGAAGTGAACCGTCTGTCGGTCAGCCTGCATGGTTCGCTTGCATTCACGGGCATTGGGCACGGCACCGACCGCGCCGTGATCCTCGGTCTTGCGGGCTTCAACCCGCTGACGGTCGATCCGGATCGCATGGACGGGCAACTGGCCACCATCGCCGAGGAAAAGATGGTGCGGCCACAGGGCCATCCGGCCTATCGTTTCGATCCGCAAAGCGATCTTGTGCTCGACAAGAAGCAGCCGCTTCCCGGTCACGCCAATGGCATGGCCTTCAACGCCTATGATGCAGACGACCGCCTTCTTCTGCGGCGCATCTATTATTCGGTCGGTGGCGGCTTCGTCGTTTCCGAAGAGGAGCTTCAGACCCTCAAGGCCGAGAAGGCCGGGCCCGAGGGCAGCACTGTGCCATATCCGTTTGCCAACGGGCGCGAGATGCTGGCGATGGCGGCTGAGAGCGGGCTTTCCATTGCCGAGATGAAGCGCGCCAATGAGGAAGTGAAGATGGATCGCGCCGCGCTCGACGCGGGGCTCGACGAGATCTGGCAGGCGATGGATTCGTGCATCGAGCGCGGGCTTTCCCAGGACGGCATCATGCCCGGCGGGCTCAATGTGCGCCGCCGTGCGCGCCAGCTTCACGACCGGCTTGACGAGGACTGGCGTCAGAACCGGCCCAACCCGCTTGCCGCAAACGACTGGCTGGCGGTTTTCGCCATGGCGGTGAACGAGGAGAACGCCAGCGGTGGCCGTGTGGTCACCGCGCCGACCAATGGCGCGGCGGGCGTCGTACCGGCGGTCATGCGCTACTGGCAGAAATTCCACGTGGATGCGGACAAGAACGGCATCCGCGACTTCCTGCTGACGGCGGCGGCGATTGGCGGCATCGTCAAGCACAATGCCTCGATCTCCGGCGCAGAGGTGGGCTGCCAGGGCGAGGTGGGGTCTGCTTCGGCCATGGCGGCGGCCGGACTGGCAGCGGTTCTGGGCGGCACGCCGGAACAGGTGGAAAATGCGGCCGAGATCGCGCTGGAGCATCATCTGGGGATGACCTGCGATCCCGTGGCCGGGCTCGTTCAGGTGCCGTGCATCGAGCGCAATGCGCTGGGCTCGGTAAAGGCCGTGACCGCAGCATCGCTTGCGGTGAAGGGCGACGGAAAGCACTTCGTCTCGCTTGATGCCGCAGTCGAAACCATGCGCCAGACCGGCGTCGACATGAATGAACGCTACAAGGAGACCAGCCTTGGTGGTCTGGCGGTCAATGTGGTGGAGTGCTGAGCGACATTTCGCGCTGTGGAGAGCCGGCTATCGTGCTTGACCTTGGTGGAGCTGCGCCCGACATTTAGATCATGGCACTTAATCTCATAAAACTGTGCGTCGGCTGCGAAAGCGTCGAGCAATTGCAGGACTGGATCAGGCTGCGCACGCAGGAACAGCGGGCGCTGGGCGAACCGGCGGAGCAGTTTCACACGACCCGCATGGTGCCCAAGCGCGTTGAAGAGCTGACCGATGGCGGTTCGCTCTACTGGGTCATCAAGGGCACCGTGCAGTGCCGCCAGAAGCTCATCGATATCCGCCCGTTTCGCGATGCGGAAGGCGTGTCGCGCTGTCATCTGGTGCTGGAGCCGAAGCTTGTGCGCACGCAGTTTCAGCCGCGCCGCGCGTTTCAGGGCTGGCGCTATCTCGATCCCAAGGATGCGCCGGCCGATCTTGGCGCTGCGGGAGACGATGCAGAGATGCCGCCGGAACTGCGCCGCGAACTCACCGAACTCGGCTTGCTGTAAGCGCTGTTCTGGCGCAGGCTGCGGGATAGTCTTGCAACTGCTCTCAACGAGCCCATCTTTTTCATCATGAACGACAAGAAAACGCCTGCGCCGCGCCGCGTCGAATCGGACATCGCCAAAACCCGATCGTCATCGGGAGCGATTGATGCCTTCGTGCGCCATGCGCGTGCAGTCGCACCCGTGCGCGGCGGAGAAGCCGGCAGTGGCCGGCTCATTCTGGCGCTTGATGCGACGATGAGCCGGCAGCCCACCTGGGATCTGGCCTGCAAGCTGCAGGCCGAGATGTTCGATGCGGTGGGCAAGGCCGGTTCGCTCAACGTCCAGCTCGTCTATTTTCGCGGGTTTGGCGAAAGCCGCGCCTCGCGCTTCGTGCGCGACACGGATGCGCTCAAGACGCTGATGACGAAGATCGACTGCCGTGGCGGCCACACGCAGATCGGCAAGGTTCTGTCGCATGCGCTGAAGGAGACCGGACGCGAGAAGGTCAACGCGCTCGTCTATATCGGGGATGCGATGGAAGAGAGCGTGGATGACCTTGCCGAGAAGGCGGGCAGGCTGGGGCTGGGCGGCGTGCCGGTGTTCGTCTTCCAGGAAGGGCATGACCCGACAGCCGAACGCGCCTTCCGCGAGATCGCGCGGCTTTCCAAGGGCGCGTGGTTCCGGTTCGATGCGCGTGCGGCCGCAGAACTTGGCAAGCTCCTCTCAGCCGTCGCGGTCTATGCGACGGGCGGGCTCAAGGCATTAAGCGACCGCAACCGGCCCGAAGACCGCAGGATGCTGGAGCATCTGCGCGGCGGACGAGAGCGATGACCTATCCGTTTTTCTTCTTCGCGCTTGTCCTGCTCGTACTTCTGGCGGGCATGGCGTTTGTGAAGTCCAGCCCGCGCAGCATCGCAAACACGCTGCGGATCGCCGGGCCGGCGCTCATGGCGGTGGTCGGCGTGGTGATGCTTTTCATCGGAAGGGCGGGCCTGGGAGGAATGCTCCTGTCGGGCGCTGCCGCCTGGTATGGCTCTGGACGCCTCAAGATGGGGCAGAGCAAAACGCCTGGGCAAAGGTCCACCGTTCGTTCGGCAGCGCTCGAAATGGAGCTTGATCACGACAGCGGAGGATTATCCGGTGTGGTGCTTGCCGGCCGGCATGAAGGACGCCGGCTCGGCGAGATGACGCAGGATGAACTGCTTGATCTATACGCTGAACTTGCCAGCGACGAAGAGAGCCTGAGGCTCCTAGAAACCTACCTTGACGGAGAATTCCCCGCCTGGCGCGACAGCGCGGACACGCACGGAGACGCGGGGCAGGGACGTGCGGCGGGCACGGGCGCCATGACCAAGGAGGAGGCCTATGAGATCCTTGGTCTTGAACGCGGTGCGTCCGTTGCGCAGATCCGACAGGCTCACCGCCGCCTGATGCAGCGCCTGCATCCCGACATGGGAGGAACCTCTTCTCTTGCCGCCCGTATCAACGAGGCGCGCGACGTTCTGCTCTCCACTCACAACTGAACTCCCGGTGGGCAAGACACTTTCCTTGCTGTTCTTCAAACTGATTCTCACTGCTGCACCGCGTAGCAGGAGATGCTCTTTTTCTTCAGAGACGCACAGGCGCCCCAGGCGTCGGATTTGCTGTTGAAGCCGACGAAGCGGGCGCGGTGATAGACGACGCCGCCCTTTTCGAAGGTCTCGGTGATCGGAACGGCGCGGGCGAGAACACTGCCGGCCTTCTGTTCCGTCTGGGCGAGAACCATGAGGGCCTCATCCTCGGTGGGAAGCGACGCAACCTGAATGACCCAGCCACCCATGGAGGCGGTCTCGGTTGCCGCGGCATTGGTGGAGGCCGTCGGCATCGGGTCGACGGCTGCGACGGCAACACGCGGACGCGGAACGGCTGCGTTCACCGCGGCAGCTGCCTTGACGGGCGGCTCGGGCGCATAGGCGGTCAGGGTCTGCGGCTGCGCCTCGGGGCGATCGGTCGGAAGCGGAACATCGCTGCCGGGGATCATCGCGGCAAGTGCGGTGCGGGCGCCGCCGGGCGCCTTGGCGATCAGCATGCGGTCGCGACCGGTCGAACCCTTGTTCAGGTAGCGCTTGATGAGGTCGGCCATGTGCGCGTCACGGCTGCGGGAGGTGCGCCCGCCCATGACGACGGCAACGATGCTGCGGCCATTTGCCTGCACGGAGCTGGCGAGATTGAAGCCGGAAGCGCGCGTGTAGCCGGTCTTGATGCCGTCCACGCCCTTGACGCGACCGAGAAGCCGGTTGTGGTTGCCGTAACGGCGCTTCTTGTAGGTGAAGGAGCTGGTCTGGAAATAGCTGTAATACTGCGGGTAGTGCTCACGCAGCGCGATGCTGAGCTTCGCCATGTCGCGCGCAGTGGTCTTCTGCTTGCTGTTGGGCAGGCCATGCGCGTTCTTGAACGTGGTGCGGGACATGCCGAGCTTGCGGGCCTTGGCGGTCATCATGGAAGCGAATTTCGATTCCGATCCACCGAGGAACTCTGCCACTGCGGTTGCCACATCGTTTGCCGAACGGGTGACCAGCGCGCGGATCGCCTGGTCAACGGTCAGGCTGTCGCCGGGCTTGAGCGCGATGTTGGTCGGCGGCTCGGCTGCCGCGTTGCGCGAGACGGGAATGCGGGAATTCTTGGAAATGCGGCCACTCTCCATGGCTTCGAAAAGCATGTAAGCGGTCATCATCTTGGTGAGCGAGGCCGGATAACGCAGCGAATCGGCATTGGACTCATAGAGGACCTTGCCGGTTTTCGCGTCCATCACGATGCCCGCATATTTGGAGTTGGCCGAAGCCTGCCCAATCACACCGAATACCATGAGACATGAAAGAAAAAGTGCGGTGAGAATCTTGCCCGGGAGCCGCACAAGATTCGCTCTACCCAACAACGCCTGACGCACAACAACACCTATTTGCACCTGGTTTCAGGCCGCGGGGCATCCCAACCCACAGGCCCATTTCCCGAAACTTTAGTGCGAGCGGCGTTACCAATCCGTTTATGGTGACCCAAACGTTGACGGAATTTCTTAACATTGAAGCGAAATTGAGCCATTCCGCAGGGGAATTGGGGGTAGAGAATCGTCTATCCGTTTGATGGCGTAGTTTTGAACGTAAAAGCCCTCACGCCGTATTGTCAGGAACTGAGAAGGTCTTAAAATTGTCGGAAGGGTACCTACATGTCCTACGTAAGGGCTCGGCAAAGGGAATGGAATTTTTGAGCACCGGCAGCGAAGCCATGCAGCGTTACGATTGGCGATTGCAGGATGGTGAGGGAGATGGCGACGAGTCCGATCGCGGAACGGCTGTCATCACCCGCACGAAGACCAAGACAAAGAAGCCGAGTCTTTATCGTGTTCTGTTGTTGAATGACGATTATACGCCGATGGAGTTCGTCATTCATGTGCTTGAGCGGTTCTTCAGGAAGGACCGCGAGGCCGCGACGCGAATTATGCTGCACGTACACAATCACGGTGTTGGTGAATGTGGCGTGTTCACGTTCGAAGTGGCCGAGACCAAGGTAACGCAGGTGATGGACTTCGCCAGACAGCACCAGCATCCACTTCAATGCGTGATGGAAAAGAAATGAGGTTCTGAATGCCGGCTTTTTCCCAAGGCTTGGAGCGGGCTCTGCATCAGGCGCTCACATTTGCCAATGAGCGCCACCACGAATATGCGACGCTTGAGCACCTTCTCCTGGCGCTGATCGACGATACGGATGCCGCCGCTGTCATGCGCGCGTGCAATGTCGATCTCGATGCGCTCAAGGGGACCGTGGTCAAGTATATCGACAGCGAACTCGACAATCTCGTCACGGGCTACGACGAGGATTCCAAGCCCACCGCCGGATTCCAGCGGGTCATCCAGCGGGCGGTCATCCATGTGCAGTCTTCCGGTCGTGAAGAGGTGTCGGGCGCAAACGTGCTCGTGGCCATTTTCGCCGAGCGCGAGAGCCACGCCGCCTATTTCCTGCAGGAACAGCAGATGACGCGCTATGACGCCGTCAACTATATCAGCCATGGCATTGCCAAGCGGCCGGGCGGCTCGGAAGCGCGCACCCCGCGCGGGGCCGAGGACGATGATGCCGGTGCACCGGGCGCCGAGGCGGAAGAGGGCGCCAAAAAGAAACAGGCGCAGGACGCGCTGACGGCTTACTGCGTCAATCTGAATGACAAGGCGCGGGCCGGCCGCATCGATCCGCTGATCGGTCGCACGGCCGAGGTCAACCGCACCATCCAGGTCCTGTGCCGCCGCTCCAAGAACAATCCGCTCTATGTGGGCGATCCCGGCGTCGGCAAGACGGCGATTGCCGAAGGTCTCGCCAAGCGCATCGTCGAGGGCGATGTGCCGGATGTTCTGTCGGACGCCACCATTTTCGCGCTCGACATGGGCACGCTTCTGGCCGGCACGCGCTATCGTGGCGATTTCGAGGAACGCCTCAAGCAGGTGGTGAAGGAGCTTGAGGATTTCCCGGGCGCGGTTCTGTTCATCGACGAGATCCATACGGTTATCGGCGCGGGCGCAACGTCGGGCGGCGCGATGGATGCATCGAACCTCCTGAAGCCGGCCTTATCGTCCGGCTCGATCCGCTGCATCGGCTCGACCACCTACAAGGAGTTTCGACAGTTCTTCGAGAAGGACCGTGCGCTGGTGCGCCGCTTCCAGAAGATCGACGTCGCCGAACCCTCCGTTGAGGATGCCGTCGAGATCATGAAGGGGCTGAAGCCCTACTTCGAGGACTTCCACAAGGTTCGCTACACGAACGAGGCCGTAAAGGCCGCCGTGGAACTGTCGGCGCGTTACATCAACGACCGCAAGCTGCCGGACAAGGCCATCGACGTTCTGGACGAGACCGGGGCCTCGCAGAAACTTCTGCCGGAATCGAAGCGTCGCAAGACGATCAGCGTCAAGGAAATCGAAGCGACCATCGCCACCATGGCTCGCATTCCGCCGAAGACCGTTTCGGCCGATGACGAGAAGGTGCTGGCGACGCTCGAGGACGAGCTGAAGCGCGTTGTTTACGGTCAGGATGCCGCGATCACGGCGCTGTCGTCGGCGATCAAGCTGGCGCGGGCCGGTCTGCGCGAGCCTGAAAAGCCGATTGGCTCCTACCTGTTCTCCGGCCCCACGGGCGTCGGCAAGACGGAAGTTGCCAAGCAGCTCGCCGCGTCGCTGGGTGTCGAACTCCTGCGTTTCGACATGTCGGAATATATGGAGCGCCACACCGTGTCGCGCCTGATCGGCGCGCCGCCCGGCTATGTGGGCTTCGACCAGGGTGGCCTTCTGACCGATGGTGTCGATCAGCATCCGCATTGCGTGCTGTTACTCGACGAGATCGAGAAGGCGCATCCGGATCTGTTCAACATCCTGTTGCAGGTCATGGATCACGGCAAGCTGACGGACCACAACGGCAAGAGCATCGACTTCCGCAATGTCATCCTCATCATGACGACCAATGCGGGTGCGGCCGATCTCGCCAAGCCGGCCATTGGTTTTGGATCGACGAAGCGCGACAGCGACGACATGGAAGCGATCAACCGGCTGTTCACGCCGGAGTTCCGCAACCGTCTCGACGCGGTCATCCCGTTCGGCTCGCTGCCGGTTCCGGTCATTCACCAGGTGGTGCAGAAATTCGTCATGCAGCTCGAGGCGCAGCTCGCCGAGCGTCGCGTCACCTTCGACCTGTCGGATGACGCCATCGCCTGGCTGGCGGACAAGGGCTATGACGAGCGCATGGGCGCACGGCCGCTTGGCCGCGTGATCCAAGAGCACATCAAGAAGCCGCTGGCTGATGAAGTGCTGTTCGGCAAGCTCAAGAAGGGCGGCACGGTGCGTGTCAGCGTCGAGAAGGACGAGGCGGGCAAGAGCCACCTCAAACTCGACGCGCTTCCCGATGATGCACCGATCAAGCCGCGCGACGAGGTGCCCGAGAAGAAGGCGAAGCCGGCGGCCAAACGGACCCGCAAACCCAAGACGGCAGCGGCCAAGCCCAAGGCGCAGAAGCCCAAGGATCCGCCAAAGCGCAGCCTTGTGCCGCAATTGCCGCGCAAGGACTGACAGGCAGACCCGGTACTGACAGGCAAGTCCGGTCTCGGAACTGGTCCAATTTCGAAGGCGTGGGTGCCCCAAGCACTCACGCCTTCGTTGTATCGCAGGCCTGCATGCGCTGTGCTAGATCATTTGACCGATGAGCGAGAACACGGAAGTCGAATCGGACAGTCAGGAAAAGCACGTCACCTGGTATCTGCGGGGCGTGCGCCGCTGTTTCTCCATTCCGGGTCTGGTGCTGGTCAGCGCCTTTATCGGTTTCGCCGGTCTGGCGCGCGAGGCCGGGCTTTCGCTTCCCCAAACCGTTTTCATGACAGGGGCTGTCTGGGCGCTGCCGGCGCAGGTGGTGCTGATTGGCGCCGTACTGGCAGGCAACAGCCTGTTTGCGGCGGCTTTCGCCGTGGCGCTGTCGTCGGTCCGGCTTGCGCCCATGGTGGTGGCCATCACGCCTGAAATGCGCACGGAGAAGACCCGGCCCTGGGTGCTCTATTGCCTTTCGCATTTCGTTGCCGTGACCTCATGGGTGCTGGCGATGGAGAGCTTCAAGAACGTTCCGCGCGCCATGCGCACGGCCTATTACACCGGCATCGGCTCGACGCTTGTTCTGGTGAATATGGGCGTGGTGGCGACCGTCTTTCTTCTGGCCGAACGTCTGCCGCCGCAACTGACGGCCGCGCTCTTCTTCCTGACGCCGCTCTACTTCCTGACATCGCTCTGGGGTTCTGCGCGGGAGCGGGCAGGGCATGTCGCGATGGTGCTCGGCCTCGCCGTCGGTCCGGTCTTTCACATTCTCCTGCCCGGTTTTGACCTTTTGGCAGCCGGGGTTATCGGTGGCTCGGTGGCCTATTTCTGGCACCGCGCGCGCGTCAGACGGGAGACTGTCGGATGAGTTTCGACGCCTTTGATGCCTGGTGGTGGCCTTATCTCTTCATCCTGCTTGCAGGCTGGCTCGCCACCGATTCCTGGCGCTATCTCGGTGTCTATCTTGGCGGCAAGCTTTCGGAAGGTTCGGACATTCTGGTGTTCGTGCGCTGTGTGGCCACGGCGCTGGTCGCCGCTGTCATCGCCAATCTGATTGTCTTTCCCAGCGGCGCTCTGGCCGATGCACCGCTCACCCTGCGGGTCGGCGCATCCATAGCCGGCTTCGTCGCCTATCTTCTCTCCCGCAAGCAGATCCTCGTCGGCATCGTGGTTGCAGAGATCATCCTGCTCACAGGTCTCTACCTTCTTGGGTAGAGACCGTGTTCAGTAAAGCACTCTCACCCTTTGGGGGGAGAGTTGGCTTTAAAGCGCTGCGCGGATCTTTTCCGCCTGCTCTGCGAGAACAGCCTGATCCGCCATCTCGCCCGTGTGGGGACGCAGGGCGACGCCATCAAAACGCGGGATGATGTGGACGTGAAGGTGAAACACCACCTGACCGCCGGCTTCCTCGTTGAACTGCTGGACCGTCACGCCATCCGCCCCAAAGGCGGCCTTCGCGGCGCGGGCCAGTTTCTGCACCGTGCGCATGACGGCGGCGAGCGAATCGTGCTCGACATCGAGAATGTTGCGTGACGGCTTCTTCGGGATCACCAGGCAGTGGCCGTCGCCGCGCGGCATGATGTCCATGAAGGCAAAGGTTTCGTCGTCTTCGTAGAGCTTGTGCGAAGGCAGTTCGCCGCGCAAAATCTTGGCGAAAACATTGTCGTTGTCATAGGCGGCGCTGCTCATGGAAACCTCTCGTCTGGGCAATTGCGGCCGCATTTTTCTGCGCTAATGTCGCGCCCGTCAACTCCCGGGAGCGGGCGATTCGCCGCGCTTTTCGAAAAGGTGCCGTCCGTGACCTATCTCTTCCTGCTCGTGGCCATTCTGTTCGAAGTCGTGGCCACCACCGCACTCAAGCAGACCGAGGGGTTCACGCGTCTTGTGCCGTCGTTGATCACGCTGATCGGCTATGCGGTGGCCTTCTTTTTCCTGTCGCTGACGCTGCGCACCATGTCGGTGGGCATTGTCTATGCGCTGTGGTCAGGGGCGGGCATCGTCTTCATCACCGCCATTGGCTGGCTGTGGTTTCAGCAGTCGCTCGATACGCCGGCGCTCATCGGCGTCGCGTTGATCATCGCCGGCGTGCTGGTCATCAACCTGTTTTCAAAATCCGTGATGCACTGAAGCGTCAACCCTTGCGGAAGGGCGTGTGGGTTTCGAGCACGCGGTTGATCTCGGCCACGTCGCGCCGCTCCAGTTCGAGATACTGCGCCACTGCGCGCCGGAGACCCGGATGCGGAATGTAGTGCGCCGAGCGCGTCGTGACCGGTTCATAACCGCGCGCCAGCTTGTGCTGCCCTTGCGCGCCGGCCTCCACCGTCGACAGGCCGCGCGCGATGGCGAATTCGATGGCCTGATGGTAGCAGACCTCGAAATGCAGGAACGGGTGATGCTCGATACAGCCCCAGTTGCGGCCGAACAGCGTGTCGGAACCGATAAAGTTGATCGCGCCGGCGATGTAGCGGCCTTCGCGGCGCGCCATCACCAGAAGAATGTCGTCGGCCATGCGTTCGCCGATCAGCGAAAAGAAGCGCCGGTTGAGATAGGGGCGCCCCCATTTGCGGCTGCCGGTGTCCAGATAGAAGGCGAAGAAATCGTCCCAGACGGCTTCGGTGAGCCCGGCTCCCGTCAGCCATTCGATCTCGATGCCGTTTTCAAGCGCCGTGCGGCGTTCCTTCTTCAGCGCCTTTCGCTTGCGTGAGGCAAGCGTGCCCAGAAAATCGCCATAGTTTTCATAGCCGCGGTTGAAGAAGTGGAACTGCTGGTCGGTGCGCAGAAGAAAGCCCGCATCATCCAGTGCCGCAATGTCCTCGTCACGGGCAAAGGTGACATGGACAGAAGAAACGCCAAGCCTGTCGGTCAGCGTCTTCAATCCTTCCGCCAGCGCATGGCGCACCGCGTCGGGCGCTATGCCATCGCGCACCAGAAGGCGCGGACCCGTTGCCGGGGTGAACGGCACCGAAACCTGCAGTTTGGGGTAATAGTGTCCGCCGGCGCGCTCGAAGGCATCGGCCCAGCCATGGTCGAACACATATTCGCCCTGGCTGTGGGATTTCAGGTAACAGGGGACTGCGCCGAGCAGTACGCCATCTTCCGAGCGCAGGAAAAGATGCTGGCCAAGCCAGCCGCTTTCGCGCACCGCACAGCCGCTTTCTTCAAGACTTGAAAGGAAAGCGTGGGAAACAAAGGGATTGTAGGGCGCGCCCGCTGCCTGCGGGCCAGCGCCGGCAAGCGCTTCCCAGTCGGATGCCGGCATGTCGGCGAAGGACGGTGAAACCGTCAGCGTTACATCGCCTGACATGGCGGCACTCGTTTGGGCTGATGACATGCCAGATAAGTAAGCGCGTGAGGCAGGGCGCTTCAAGGGGCAATGCCCCTTGAGGGCATGTGGATGGAGCAGCGGCATTGCCCAAAAGGCGGAAACTCCCTTCGGGTCCGGTGCGTCAGGGCGTGAAACCCTCAAACGTCATCTGGTCGGCGTGCCGGAAGGTGCGGTCAACGGCTTCCTGATCCTGCACCGTCCAGGTAATGACGGGCAGCGAAAGGCGCTCGCGCACAAAGCTGACGAACGGGTTCGGCAGTTCCTTCACTGCATAGGACACGAAGGACAGATCGTGCGCCAGCATGGAGAAATGCGCCTCCATGGCTTCGGGCGAAAGCCCTTCGGCCGTCAGTCCGCGCGGAATGTCCGGCGCGAATTCGGCCAATTGCCGGACAAGACGGTGCGAGAACGACATCAGCACCACTTTTCCGGAATAGCGCTGAAGCGTCTCCACGACTTTCCCGACAAGCGCGTCGTCATGCCCCTCCGAGCCCTTGAGCTCGATCACCAGCGGCACCTGGCCGGCGACCAGATCGAGCATTTCGCGAAGCGTCGGAGCGCAGTCCGACGTGCCGCCGATGGGCATTGCGCCCATTTCGGCGGCCGTTTTCTCTGCAATGGTGCCTTCCTGACCGGTGAGACGGCGCAGCGCGTGATCGTGAAAGACCATCGGAACGCCATCGGAGGAAAGATGGAGATCGCACTCGATGGAGAAGCCGCCATCGATGGCCGCCTGAAACGCGGGGAGGGTGTTCTCCCAGCGCACATTGTTCATGTCGTGCAGACCGCGATGGGCAATCGGCCGCTCGGTCAGCCAGGAAAGCGCACTCATTATTCAGCGACCTCGATGACAGCGTCGATCTCGACGGGCGCATTCATCGGCAGGGAGGCCATGCCGACGGCTGCGCGGGCGTGACGGCCACGGTCGCCCAGAGCGGCGACGAGGAAATCCGACGCGCCATTGGCGACGAGATGCTGGTCGGTGAAGTCGGGCGTGGAAGCCACAAAGACGGAAATGCGCACAACGCGCTTGATGCGCTCCAGATCGCCGAGCGCGGCGCGCGCCTGGGCGAGAATGTTGACGGTGCACCATTTGGCGGCAAGCTTGCCGGCCTCAACGCCGAGCTCGCGGCCCAGAAGGCCCATCGCCATCAGCTTGCCGTCCTTTACGGGCAGCTGGCCGGAGGTCATCAGCAGAGAGCCGGTCTGGACGTAAGGCACATAGTTCGCCACGGGGGCTGCCGCCTCGGGCAGTTCCACACCCAGCTCCAACAGTCTTTTCTCGATCTCGCTTGCCATGATTGTCTCCCGGCATTTTTTGAATTCAAACAGAGCGGGCTCCGCACTGTCGGCAGATCTAAACGTCACTCGTGACAGTTACGCAATCGAATCCGCCGTTGATGGGGAAAGCGCCGCAAGGCGAGAGGTTGCATATTTGCCTCGCTTCCGCCACGACTCTTGTCCAAACGATAACGCTCCAGGCGGTCAATCCATTCTCCGACCGCGACAATGCCGAATACCGGGAGGTCGTACATGCGCGCATCGCGCTTATTTGCCTTGGCACTCACCGCCGTTTCGAGCGCCGCGATCAGTGCAGCGGCGGCCGAGCCCAACCTGCTCCCCCATCGGGCGGTCTATGATCTCTCGCTGGAACAGGCGAGCGACCGCTCGGGCATCAACGGCATATCGGGGCGTATGGTCTATGAGTTCGCCGGCTCGGCCTGCGAAGGCTACACGACGACGTTCCGCTTCGTCATGCGGCTCGAGACGGATGAGGCATCGCGGCTTTCCGATCAGCAGACCACCACCTATGAGGATGGCAAGGGCGAGGTCTTCCAGTTCGTCAACAAGATGTATCTGGACAACATGCTCGACCGCGAGGTGAAGGGTGTCGCCCGGCTGGAGGGGGATGAGACCCTGGTCGAGCTGTCGAAGCCCGAAAGGCGCAGCGAAACGCTCGAGGCGACGCAGTTCCCGGTTCAGCACATGATTGAAGTGCTGGAGAAGGCGGCTGCCGGCGGCGGCTTTTATCAGACGACACTCTATGACAGTTCCGAAGATGCCGACCGGGTCATGATGACGTCGGTCACCATCGGCCAGCCGAAGCCGATGGCGGAGGGCGATGCCGAGAAGGACGCGGCAGCGCCGCTCGACAACCAGTCCTATTGGCCCGTGAGCATCGCCTATTTCGACCCCGACAATGAGCGGGGCGAGACGCTGCCCGACTACGATATCGGTTTCCTGCTGCATGAAAGCGGCGTCACGCGCAGCCTCGACATGAACTATGGCGAGTTTTCGATTCGCGGTCAGCTTGTCGACCTCACCCTGTTCGATACGGTCGAAGAAGAGGCAGACTGCGCTGAATAGGCGCTTTTGCCGGCCTAACGCTTGCATTGTGCGCGATTAGTTCGTATATGCGCGCGCATTCCACACACGGATCTTGGTTCCGGTCGGGAGAAATCCGGTCGGCGCCCCCGGTGGCGGTTTCCGCCTGACGGTCCGTGGAGGTTCAACCGGAAAGGAAAAAGAATGGCACTGCCCGATATCAGCATGCGCCAGCTTCTCGAAGCTGGTGTTCACTTTGGTCACCAGACCCACCGCTGGAACCCGAAGATGTCCAACTACATCTTTGGCGCCCGCAACAACGTTCACATCATCGACCTCAGCCAGACCGTGCCGCTGATGCACCAGGCGCTGAAGGCCGTGTCCGACACGGTGGCCAAGGGCGGCCGTATCCTGTTCGTCGGCACCAAGCGCCAGGCTTCCGAGATCGTTGCCGACTCGGCCAAGCGCTCGGCTCAGTACTATGTGAACGCACGCTGGCTCGGCGGCATGCTGACCAACTGGAAAACGATCTCTCATTCCATCCAGCGTCTGCGCAAGCTCGACGAGCTGCTCGCTTCGGAAGCACAGGGCTTCACCAAGAAGGAGCGCCTGAACCTTGAGCGCGAGCGCGAGAAACTCGACCGCGCGCTGGGCGGCATTCGCGACATGGGCTCCACGCCGGACCTGATGTTCGTGATCGACACCAACAAGGAAGCGATTGCCGTTCAGGAAGCCAAGCGCCTTGGCATTCCGGTTGTCGCAATCGTCGACTCCAACTGTGATCCGGACGTTGTCGATTACCCGATCCCGGGCAATGACGATGCCGCACGCGCACTCGCACTTTACTGCGACCTGATCGCTAAGGCCGCAATCGACGGTATCGAGCGTCAGCAGGGTGCACTCGGCTTCGACATTGGCGAAGCGGTCGATGCGCCGGAAGAGGCTGCATTGAACGATGCCGCCGAGGGCGAAAACAAGGACGCCTAACAAGCGCCGTTCCGAAAATGTGGGGCTTATGGCCCCGCGACGGCCGCGCGGCAGACGACCAGCTACGCGGCCGTTTTTGTTAGAATATTGATGAAGAGGCGACGATGAGCATTACAGCTGCACAGGTCAAGGAACTGCGCGAGAAAAGCGGCGCAGGCATGATGGACTGCAAGACGGCCCTGAAGGAAAACGACGGTGACATGGAAGCAGCCATGGACTGGCTGCGCAAGAAGGGCATCGCCAAGGCTGACAAGAAGGCCGGCCGTACGGCTGCTGAAGGTCTGGTCGGCGTTGCAGGCGACGCAAACAGCGCCGTTGTCGTCGAAGTGAACTCCGAGACCGACTTCGTTGCGCGCAACGATGCGTTCCAGTCGCTCGTCAGCAACATCGCAACCGTTGCTCTGGGCACCGACGGCTCCATCGAGGCCGTTGCTGCTGCGACCTACCCGGAAACCGGCAAGTCGGTTGAAGACACCGTCAAGGACGCGATCGGCACGATCGGCGAGAACCTGTCGCTGCGTCGTTCCGCGAAGCTTTCCGTCGAGAACGGTGCGGTTGCCAGCTACATCCACAACGCCGTGACCGACGGTCTTGGCAAGCTTGGCGTTCTGGTCGCCATCGAGACCACCGGCAATGCGGAAGCTGCCCGTGCATTCGGCCGTCAGGTCGCCATGCATGTTGCCGCGACCAACCCGCTGGCTCTGACCGAGGCCGATGTGGACCCGGTTGCTGCAGCGCGCGAGAAGGACATCTTCTCCGACCAGGCACGCCAGTCCGGCAAGCCCGAGAACATCATCGAGAAGATGGTCGAAGGCCGCATGCGCAAGTTCTACGAGGAGGTTGTCCTCCTGAAGCAGGCTTTCGTCATGAACCCGGATCTCTCGGTCGAGAAGGCGCTTGCCGAAGCCGAGAAGGAAATCGGCGCACCGGCGAAAATCGTCAGCTTCGTTCGCTTCGCTCTTGGCGAAGGCATCGAGCGCGAAGAGAGCGATTTCGCAGCCGAGGTTGCGGCAGCCGCCAAGTCGTAAGACTGGTTGTATAACTGCTTGATGATAAAGGGCGCCGCGTGACAACGCGGCGCCCTTCGTGTAACGCAGGGGCAAATTTGGAGACTATGAAGATGAGCGAAGCACGCTACCGGCGCGTTGTCCTTAAGGCATCCGGCGAAGCTTTGATGGGCGAGCAGGGATTCGGTATCGATGTTTCGGTGGTCGACCGGATTGCCCGCGATATCGTCGAGGCGCGCAAGATCGGCGTCGAGGTTGGCGTTGTCATCGGCGGCGGCAACATCTTCCGCGGCGTGGCCGTTGCCTCGAAGGGCGGTGACCGAGTGACGGGCGACCATATGGGCATGCTCGCCACGGTCATCAATTCGCTCGCCCTGCGCACCTCGCTGGTCAAGATGGGCGTTGATGCGGTGGTCATGTCGGCCATTGCGATGCCGGAGCTGTGCGAAAGCTTCTCCCAGCGTCAGGCGATGAGTTACATGGACGCAGGCAAGGTGGTCATCTTCGCCGGTGGCACGGGCAACCCGTTCTTCACGACCGACTCGGCCGCCGCTCTGAGGGCTGCGGAAATCGGCGCAGACGCGCTGTTCAAGGGCACGCAGGTGGATGGCGTCTATTCCGCCGACCCCCGCAAGGACCCGGACGCCACGCGCTTTGACACTCTCAGCCATGCACAAGTTATACGTGACGGGCTGGCGATTATGGATACCGCTGCGATTGCTCTTGCGCGCGAGAACCACATTCCGATAATCGTTTTCTCGATTCATGAAGAGGGCGGATTTAACGCCATCTTGAAAGGCGGCGGACATTGCACCATCGTGTCCGATGACGCCGATACCGAACAGCGTGCCGGTGCGTAAGGAGATTTAAGAATGGCCGACGGCGTTGATTTCAAAGATCTGAAGCGACGTATGGAAGGGGCAGTCAGTGCGTTTCAGCACGATCTTGCTTCGCTTCGTACGGGCCGTGCTTCTGCCAACCTTCTGGACCCGATCCAGGTGGAGGCTTATGGCACGCCCATGCCGATCAACCAGGTGGCCACGGTGTCCGTGCCCGAACCCCGCATGATCTCCGTGTCGGTGTGGGACCAGAGCATGGTCAATGCCGTGGACCGCGCGATCCGCGAATCGAACCTCGGGTTCAACCCGATCATGGACGGTTCGACCCTGCGCATTCCGCTGCCCGAGCTCAATGAAGAGCGGCGCAAGGAACTCGTGAAGATCGCCCATCAGTACGCCGAGGGCGCCAAGGTTGCCGCGCGCCACGTGCGCCGCGACGGCATGGAGCATCTCAAAAAGGCCGAAAAGGATGGCGACATAAGCCAGGACGAACTGCACACGCAGTCCGAACAGGTGCAGAAGATGACGGATGAGACCATCACCGTCATGGACAAGCTCCTGACCGAGAAAGAAGCCGAGATCATGCACGTCTAGGTCGCCCTGCGTCCATCCGGACGCATAGGGGACGATCCAGACCATCGATGGAGCATCGGAACAATCGAAAACCGGATTCCCGTTTCGGTCCGATGCTCTACCAGCCCCAGGGCTGCTCGAACGCGAGGGGAGGCAGATACGTGAAGCCGGCGCATGTGGCGATCATCATGGACGGCAACGGTCGCTGGGCGGAAGCGCGCGGCTTGCCACGCCGTGCCGGCCACCGCGCCGGTGTGGAGGCGCTGCGCAAAGCGGTGCGCTCTGCCGGTGAGCTGGGCATCAACTGGCTGACCGTTTACGCCTTCTCCTCCGAAAACTGGTCCAGACCGCGCTCCGAGGTGAATGACCTCATGGGCCTCCTGCGCCTGTTCATCAGGCGCGATCTTGCGGAACTGCACCAGAACGGGGTTCGCGTTCGCATTATCGGCGACCGCGAAAACCTCGAGAAGGACATCAAGTCCCTTCTGCTTGAAGCGGAAAACCTGACGGCGGAAAACACCAGCATGAATCTGGTGATCGCCTTCAACTATGGTGCGCGTGACGAGATCGTGCGCGCTGCCAAATCGCTTTTTGCCGATGTGCAGGCGGGAAAGATCACCGCCGACGACATCGATATCGATGGTTTCGGAAACCGTCTCGATACCGCCGGTATTCCCGATCCCGACCTGATTATCCGCACAAGCGGCGAGCAGCGCCTGTCGAATTTCCTTCTGTGGCAGGCAGCCTATGCGGAATTTGTCTTCCTGCCGTGCCACTGGCCGGATTTCGGCCGATGCGAGCTGGAGACGGCTCTGGCCACGTTCAACGCGCGCGAGCGCCGCTTCGGCGGTGTTGGAGCACGCGAAGCGGCTCTATGAGCAAGCCCGGCGATGAAAGCGGGCCGACACGGCGCCCGCGCAGCAATCTTCAGGTGCGGGCCGTTTCGGCGCTCGTTCTTGGAAGCGTCGTCCTTCTGATCACCTATCTGGGTGGCCTGCCGTTCCGTCTCATGGCGGCGGTCATGGCCGGCGCGATCCTTTATGAATGGCTCGCGATGCGCCCCGGTTCTAAGACCGGCGTTCATGCGACCATCGCCATCGCACTTCTGGCGGTGGTGATGGCAATGATGATACTCGGCCTTTCAGCGGGCGCGGTTTTTCTGGCGCTGGCCGGTATTCTTGTCGTGCTTGCGCTTCATGGATGGGCGTCGGGCGAGGGGCTCGGAACCACGGCCGGCGTCGCTTACGCCGCAGCACCCGCAATCGCCCTGGTGCATTTGCGGGCGGACGACCAGTCCGGTTTCCTGGCAATCCTGTTTCTGTTCGCCGTGGTCTGGACCTCGGACATCATGGCCTATTTTACCGGCCGCAGTCTGGGCGGGCCGAAGCTTGCGCCTTCGATTTCTCCCGGCAAGACGTGGAGCGGCGCGATTGGCGGCGCGGCCTTTGCGGTTGTCGCAGGCGCGGCTTTCGCCATGCATGAAAGCACCGTCCATGGCGTGGTTCTGCTGGCGCTCATCGCGCTTGTTCTCTCTGTCATCTCGCAGCTTGGCGATCTGTTCGAATCAGCCCTGAAGCGCCGCAGCGGCGTGAAGGATTCGAGCAATCTCATTCCCGGCCATGGCGGGGTCATGGATCGCGTCGACGGGCTGATGGCGGCAGCGCTCGCCCTATATCTCGTGGCGGCGCTGCTCGGCAGTCCGGAGATGCCGGCGCACGCCTTTTTCCGGTTCTAGGGGCTGAGGGCGTTTGCCTTCGCCATGCCGGAGTGGCATTGAAGTGTCGAATTCCGGGATTCGCCGTACAGCGTCGACGGAATCCCGCAGGCTGTTAAGCAGCAGCTTATTGGAACAGTGCAGCTGACGTTCTGAAAGTCATGCAGACATTTCGGATCGAGGCGCTGATGCAAACCGTAATCGAGTGGAACAACCGTGACCGATTTTTTCAGCACCATATTCAGCACGGACGGATTGCTGATCGGCACCATCGTGCCGTTTCTCTTCGTCCTGACCGTTGTCGTGTTCGTGCACGAGATGGGGCACTATCTGGTGGGGCGCTGGTGCGGCATTGGCGTGAAGGCGTTCTCGATCGGTTTCGGGCCGGAACTCTTCGGCTTCAACGACAGGCATGGCACGCGCTGGAAGCTGTCGGCCATTCCGCTCGGCGGCTATGTGAAGTTCACCGGCGACATGTCGGTGACCAGCACGCCCGATCCCGAATCGACGGAGCGCCTGTCGCCCGAAGAGCTGCGCGTCGCCTTCCATACCCAGCCGGTCTGGAAGCGCGCGGCCACGGTTTTTGCCGGCCCGCTGTTCAACTTCCTTCTCACCATTGCGGTTTTCGCGGTGATGTTCGCCGGTTTCGGGCGCTATGTGATGGAGCCGATGGTGGCCGAGGTTCGGCCCGACACGCCGGCCGCCATTGCCGGTTTCGAACCGGGCGACCGCTTCGTTTCCGTCGATGGATCGCAGGTGCGCAGCTTTGGCGATGTGCAGCGTCTCGTGTCCGGGCGGTCGGGCGACGAACTCTCCTTCGTGGTGCGTCGTGGTGATGAAGAGCTGGAGCTCAGGGCGACGCCCGAAATGGTCGAGCAGAAGGATGCGCTCGGCAACACGGTGAAGATCGGGATCATCGGCGTCGTCAATGATGAGGAAATGGGCCAGCCGCGACTGGTTGAGTATGGCCCGCTGGATGCGCTGGGCGAGGCGGTCAAGGAAACCGGCTATGTGATCTATCGCACCGGCCAGTTTCTAAAACGCTTTGTCGCAGGGCGTGAGGACAGGTGTCAGCTTGGTGGCCCGGTGAAGATCGCCGATATGGCCGGCAAGGCGGCCCAGCTCGGCTTCGAATGGCTCGTACAACTTGTTGCATTATTGTCAGTCGGTATCGGTGTTCTTAATCTTTTGCCCATTCCCCCCCTTGATGGCGGGCATCTGGTGTTCTACGCCATAGAAGCTGTAATGCGTCGTCCTGTGTCCGAGAGGGTCATGGATGCGGTTTACCGCGTCGGCTTGTTCGCCGTTCTCGCATTCATGGGATTCGTTTTCTGGAACGACCTGTTCGGATGCTGAGGGAGGATCGGGAAGGCGGAATGTGTAAAAATTGAGACGATATTTACCATGGCTTTGAATTTCGCGTGACGCGAATGCCACTAAGCGGTGGTTCGTAAACGCAAATTAACCAGAAGGCTTGCGTGTAGGGAAAATCTGGCTATTACGATAGCTGCTTTTTTAGATTGTTCCTATTTCTCGCTGCGGGGACAAAGAGAATAGAGGTTTTCAGGCCCAATGAAGGCATCTTCTAGCTTTAAGAACGCCGTTTCGGCAGTAGCCCTTTCGGCGGGGTTGGCGATGACGGGGACGGTTGCCGTCCAGCTCGCCGCCATGGAAGCGGCCGAGGCCGCGACGGTCAGCCGTATCGAGGTGCGTGGAAACCGCCGCGTCGAAGACGAGACCATTCGCAACTATATCGACATTCGTCCGGGGCGCTCTTTCTCGAACGATGATGTGAACGAGGCCGTCAAGCGCCTGTTCGCAACCGGCCTGTTTGCCGACGTGTCGATCAGCCAGTCCGGCGGCGCGCTGATCGTGACCGTTGACGAGTATTCGATCGTCAATCAGGTCATTTTCCAGGGCAATAAGAAGATCAAGGACGCGAATCTGGCGCGCGCTGTTCAGCTGCAGCCTCGCAAGTCCTTCTCCAACCAGTCGCTCCAGGCTGATGAGGAGACGATTCGGGAAGCCTATCGCCGCATCGGTCGCGACGACGCAACCGTTACCGGCCGCACGCAGGCGCTTGACGACGGTCGCGTCAACGTCATCTTCGAAGTTCAGGAAGGTGGCCGCACGAAGATCGCCGCGATCAACTTCGTTGGCAACGAAGCTTTCGGCAATGGCCGTCTGCGCGACGTGATCTCGACCAAGCAGTCGAACTTCCTCTCCTTCCTGATGCGCGACGACATTTATGACGACAATCGTCTGCGCGCGGATGAAGAGACGCTGCGCCGTTTCTACTACAACCGTGGTTATGCGGATTTCCGCGTGATCTCGGCGACCGCCGACTTAGACGAAGTCGAGAACGCCTACACGGTGACCTTCACCGTGGACGAGGGCGAGCGCTATCGCTTCGGCAATATCGGCGTCGAGAGCACGGTCACCGGTATCGACACGGACGCTCTCAATGCAGAGATCAAGACCCGTCAGGGCAATGTCTACAGCGCCAAGAACGTTGAAGACTCCATCATTGCGCTGACCGAGAATGTGGCTGGCAAAGGCTATGCCTTCGCCCAGGTGACGCCGCGCGGCAACCGCAATTTCGAGACCCGCGAGATCGACGTCGTGTACTCGATCGACGAAGGTCCGCGCGCTTACATCCAGCGCATCGAGATCCGCGGCAACCAGCGCACGCGTGACTACGTGATCCGTCGCGAGTTCGATCTGAGCGAGGGCGACGCCTTCAATCAGGTGCTCGTGCAGCGCGCAAAGCGCCGCCTCGAAGGCCTCAACTTCTTCCAGACCGTCAACATCTCGACGGTTCCGGGTTCGCAGCCCGATCAGGTCATTCTGGTCGTTGATGTGGTTGAGAAGTCGACCGGTGAGTTCTCCATCGGCGCCGGTTACTCGACGGCTAGCGGCGACAGCAGCAGCGGCGGCTTCTCCGTTGAAGGCTCCGTCACCGAGCGCAACTTCCTCGGCCGTGGCCAGTTCGTCCGCATCGCGGCCGGCGGTGGCAAGGACTCGCGCGACTACTCGTTCTCCTTCACCGAGCCGTATTTCCTCGGTCGCCGGATTTCGGCTGGTTTCGACGTCTACCGCCGCACCCGCAAGTTCGACGACAAGTATGATCGCGACACCACCGGTGCGACGATCCGGTTCGGTCTGCCGATCACGGAAGCCCTGTCTTCGCAGCTCGCCTATAACTTCTCCCAGGAGGAGTACACGGGCGTCGGTTTCTGCGCAGATGATCCGATCGATCCTGCAAAGTGTAACCTCGCGCCTGCTCTGATCGAAGCCATCGACGACGGCAAGTGGATCAAGTCCTCGGTTAGCGGCTCGCTGGTCTACAACACGATCGACGACATGAAGAACCCGCATTCGGGCCTTTATGCGAACCTCACGCTTGAGGTTGCCGGTCTCGGTGGCGATGCGAAGTTCGTCAAGGCGACGGCGCGCGGCACCTACTACCAGACGCTGTCCGAAGAACTCGATCTCGTCGGCCTGTTCACGGTTGGCGCCGGTCACATCCAGGCGCTGGATGGCGATCTGCGCGTGTTCGATCACTTCTCGAGCAGCGATCGCATCATCCGTGGCTTCGACTACAACGGCATCGGCCCGTATCAGAACGCGTCGGGCAGCGGCATCGACCACATCGGCGGCAAGACCTACTTCAACGCTTCGGCAGAAGCGCAGTTCCCGTTCCCGGTCCTGCCGGAGAGCTTCGGTCTTCGCGGCGCGGTCTTTGCTGATGCGGCAACGCTCTATGGCAGCGATATCGCAGGCGCCATCGGAACGGATCTGCAGTGGCGCGCTTCGGTCGGTGCAGGCCTGATCTGGGCTTCGCCCTTCGGCCCGCTGCGTGTCGATTACGCATACCCGATCTTGAAAGAAGACACAGACGACGTGCAGAACTTCAACTTCGGTATTTCGACCCGCTTCTAACCGGTTGACGTTTTCTGGCACACCCTGTTTAGCCCGGGCCCCGGTGGCCCGGGCGAAAGGTTTCCATGAAGGATCCTGAATTCTTTGCTCCCGCGCGCCGCATAACGGCAGGCGAGATCGCCTCGCTGACGGGAGCGAATCTCACGCATGCAGAGCATGCCGGGATTGTTATTGAAAGCGTTGCCGCAGCCTCTGAAGGCGGTGCCGGAACGCTTGTTTTCGTTGAAGGAAAGCGCAACGCCGATCTGGCAAAGGGCACAACGGCTTCCGCCGTTCTGTGCAGGGATGAGATCGCCGGCCATGTTCCCGAAGGTGTTGCCGTCCTCGTGGTCGACAAGCCGCAGGCCGCTTTCGCGCAGATAACACGCCTTCTTTTCCCTCAGGCCATGCGCCCGGGCTCGATGACCGGCGAAACCGGCGTCTCCGCCCGTGCAAGCGTGGCCTCCGATGCAATTCTTGAAGACGATGTCACCATCGAGCCGGGAGCCGTTATCGGCTCCGGCGTGCATATCGGCAGCGGTACGATCATCGCCCCCAATGCGGTGATTGGAGCGGGTACGCGGATCGGACGCGAAAGCTATATCGGCCCCGGCGCCACCATTCAGTGCGCGATGGTCGGCGACCGCGTGATCATTCACGCCGGTGTGCGCATCGGTCAGGATGGGTTCGGCTATCTTCCAGGCCCCACCGGGCTCGAAAAACTGCCCCAGATCGGACGCGTCGTCATTCAGGACGATGTGGAGATCGGCGCAAACACCACAGTCGACCGTGGCGCGCTGGTCGACACGATCATCGGGCAGGGCTCCAAGATCGATAATCTCGTGCAGATCGCGCACAATGTCCGCCTTGGCCGGGGATGCATCGTTGCAGGCCATTGCGGGCTGTCCGGTTCTGTCACACTTGGCGATTTCGTGATGCTCGGCGGACGTGTCGGCATCGCGGATCACATTACCATCGGCTCAGGCGCGCAGCTTGCGGCTTCCAGCGGCGTCATGAATGACGTGCCGCCGGGAGAACGCTGGGCTGGCTCGCCGGCGCAGCCGATGCGGGAAGCTTTCCGCGAACTGGCCGCGCTGCGCGGTCTTGTTGGTGGAAGGAAGAAGAAACAGAGGGATGGGGATGACTGACTCCGCTTCGACCACGCTTGAAAGCCTCGACATCATGGACCTGATGCGGTTGCTGCCGCATCGCTATCCGTTCCTGCTGGTCGACAAGATCATCGAGATTGACGGCGACCGCTCTGCCATCGGCATCAAGAATGTGACGGCCAATGAGCCGCACTTCACCGGTCACTTCCCAACGCAGCCGGTCATGCCGGGCGTGCTGATCGTTGAGGCCATGGCGCAGACCGCCGGTGCAATCTGCATCAACAATGCGGGTGATGAGAGCCCGTCTCTCGTCTATTTCATGACCATCGACAATGCGAAGTTCCGCAAGCCCGTCGTGCCGGGGGATCGCATGGAGATCCACGTCACCAAGGTCAAGCAGCGCGGCAGCATCTGGAAGTTCGACTGCGTCGCCAAGGTTGATGAGGCGAAGGTTGCCGAGGCCACGATTTCGGCACTGATGTCTGTCGAACAGGCTGGCTGACGGAAGAATATAGAATAGATGACCCGAGAGACCGTCATTCATCCCTCATCCATCATCGAACCCGGCGCAGAGCTGGGCGAGGGGGTGCGGATTGGCCCGTTCTGCCATGTTTCCGCTCAGGCGAAGCTGCACGACGATGTGGAGCTGATCGGCCATGTCACCATCATGGGCGACACCACGCTTGGCGCAGGCTGCCAGGTCTATCCGCAGGCGGTTCTCGGCGCTCCGCCGCAGAATTTCGGCCACAAGGGCGGTCACAGCACGCTTGAAGTGGGCGAACAGTGCGTCGTGCGCGAGGGCGTGACCTTTCACGCCGGCACGGACACCAGCCGTGGCAAGACCACGGTCGGTTCCCATGGCCTCTTCATGGCCTATTCCCATGTCGCGCACGACTGCGCGGTGGGCAATCATGTGACCATGGCGAATTATGCCGGTCTTGGCGGACATGCCGAGATTGGCGATCACGTCATCATCTCCGGCTATGCTGCGGTTCATCAGTTCGTGCGCATCGGTCATCACGCCTTTCTGGGCGGCTTTGCTGCCGTTGTCGGCGATGTGATCCCCTACGGCATGGCTGTGGGCGACCGTGCGCGCCTGCGCGGCCTCAATCTGGTCGGGCTCAAGCGCTCGGGCATGCCGCGTGAAGACATTTCGGCGCTGCGCAAGGCCTACAGGATGCTCTTTGCCGAAGGCGCTTCGCTTGAAGAGAATGCGGCCGCCGTTCTGCGCGCCTATCCCGATTCGGAACTGATCGGCGACGTGGTGGCCTTTGTCGGTGCAAAGGACAAGCGGCACTTCACGCTACCGGCGCGCGGCAAGGGCGCGGCCGAGGAAAATGAGACAGCCTGACCCCAAGTCGGTCCTGCCAGCAGGCGCCCGCGTTGCCGTGGTCGCCGGCAGCGGCGGTCTGCCACGCGATGTGGTGCGCACGCTGGTGAGGAATGGTCACAGGCCGCTCGTCGTCGCCATGGAAGGCGAGGCAGACTGGGTGGCCGGTGAAGATCAGAGCGCATTTGATCTCTGGCCGACGCCCGTTGAGCGTCTGGCGCTCTTTCTTCCAAAACTCAAGCGCGCAGGCGTGACGCATCTGGTTCTGGCCGGCGGCGTCAGCCGGCGACCGCCCATCCGCAAGGTGCGGCTCGGCTGGGACGTGTTCCGGGCGCTGCCGAAGCTGATCGCCGCTTACGCCAAGGGCGACGATGGCCTGCTGCGGGCGGTGATCGCCTATATCGAATCGAAAGGCATCCGGGTTCTGGGCGCGCATGAGATCGCGCCGGAGCTTTTGTCGCCTGAAGGTGTCATGACCCGCACAAAGCCCGGCGCCAGAGACCGCAAGGATCTCGCCGCCGCTTATGAAGCTGCGCGCATGATCGGTGGTCTCGACATCGGACAGGCCGCCATCGCCGTCGGCGGGCGCGCTGTGGCTCTGGAAGGCATAGAGGGCACGGCCGGCCTGTTGGACCGGATGCGCGACATGCGCAACCATGGCCGCCTTGCAGGCAAGTCCGGGGGCGCTTTGGTCAAATGTGTGAAACCGGATCAGGATGAACGCGCAGACCTGCCGACCATCGGGCCGAACACCATCGAGGCGGCGCATGCAGCCGGCCTTGCCGGTGTGGGGTTGGAGGCGGGCCGCTCGCTGATCATAGATTATGCTGACACGATTGGCCGGGCCGACGCGCTTGGCCTGTTCATCGTTGGCCTTGAGCCGGAGGGGCGGGCATGAACGCGAAAGGCGGGGCATTGAAACTGGCGATCATCGCCGGCGAGGAATCCGGTGATCTGCTTGGCGCGGATCTGGTCAAGGCGCTGCGGGTCGAAAGCGGCGCAGAGGTCGAACTCACCGGCGTCGGCGGGCGCAATTTGATGGCGCTTGGGTTGGAGCCGATCTTCAATGCCGAGGAAATAGCGCTTATGGGCGTCAGCGCCATCCTGCGCGACCTGCCGCGTCTCCTGCGCCGTATCGGCCAGACAGCGCAGGCCATCGTCAAGGCAAAGCCCGATTGCCTCGTCACCATCGACAGCCCCGAGTTCAGCCTGCGCGTGGCGAAGAAGGTCCGCGCGCTCGATCCCTCCATCCCCATCATCCATTATGTCTGCCCCAGCGTTTGGGCCTGGCGACCGGGCAGGGCCATCGCGATGCGCCCGCATGTGGACGAAATCCTCTGCCTGCTGCCATTTGAACCGGCGGAGCTGGAACGGTTGAAAGGTCCGCCCGGAACCTTTGTCGGACATCGTCTGGCCACCGACCCCGATATTCTTGCAGCCGCCAGCGCACATCTTTCCGGACCCGCCAAGCCTGCCGATGCGCAGCGCGCGCTGCTGCTCCTGCCCGGATCGCGCCGGGGCGAGGTGTCGCGTCTTCTGGAGCCGTTTGGAGAGACTGTGCGGCACCTCCATGAAGCCGGGCACGACTTCCGCCTGCTCATGCCCACCGTGCCGCATGTCGCGCCCATGGTGGAAGCCGCCGTGAAAGACTGGCCCGTTCAGCCGGAGATCATTCTGGAGCCTGCGCGCAAGTGGGAGGCCTTCGCCGAAGCCGATGCAGCCCTTGCCTGTTCGGGCACGGTGTCGCTGGAACTGGCGCTTTCACGGGTTCCGACAGTCCTTTGTTACAAAACGGATTTTGTTGCGCGGGCGCTGATCCCGCTCATCACCGTTTGGTCGGCGGCGCTGCCCAATCTCATTGCCGGCTGGCCTGTCGTTCCGGAGCACTTCAACCAGTATGTCCGCCCGTCCTATCTGGCGCGTCAGCTCACCGGGCTGTGGGCGGACAAGCCGCCGCGCGCAGCACAGATGGACGGTTTCCAGCAGGTCGCAGATGCGCTCGAAACGCCGCGCCCCTCCGGCCGGATCGCGGCCGAAGTCGTTATGCGGCACATCGCAGGCGCGGCCTGAAAACGGTGTATTCAGACGCCGAGCGCTTGCCGTTTGATCAGGCGCGGTCGTGTTCCGAGACAGGTCATTACCGAACGGCTTCTTGACGTTTGCCATCGTTCCCGCTAGATGGCGGTTGGCTGCAGACGCCCGCCGCCCGCTGACACATGTCCCGGTGAAGTTCTGCCTCAGACTGATTTCTTCGTCCTCCACGCTCGTCGCGCGGATGGAAATGCGGGCCCCATCCAGTTCCAGCGCGGCCTTTGCGACAGGAGAATGGGGATTTGTCTGAAACGTCCTCCAATACATTTACGGAAGGCCCACTGGGGCCGATCTACGCAAAAACGGCGCTGCCGATCATCTTTGTGATGGGGATGAACGGTCTTCTTGCGGTGTGCGATGCGCTCTTTCTGGGGCATTTTGTCGGCCCGGATGCGCTTGCCGCCGTTACGCTGATGTTTCCCGTCTACATGCTCATCGTCGCAATGGCGACGCTGGTCGCAAGCGGCATGTCCAGCCTGCTTGCCCGCCACCTCGGTGCATCCTCGATGGATGATGCGCAGGCGGTGTTCGCAGGCGCGCATGGTCTCGCCCTTCTTCTGGGCGGTGTCCTCATCGTCCTGTTCATGCTCTTCGGTGCTCCGGTTGCGCTGCTTGCCGCGGGCGGCTCGGTTCCTCTGGCCGAGATGGGGCTCGTCTATCTGCGGATCACGGTGTTCTGTTCGCCGCTTCTGTTCATCCTCTCGGTCAATTCCGACGCTCTGCGCAATGAGGGGCTCATCAACCTCATGGCGGGCATGAGCCTTCTGGTGTCCGTCGCGAATATCGGTTTCAACTATGTGTTCATCGCCATTCTGGAGATGGGCGTCGCCGGTTCCGCCTATGGCACGGCGATGGCGCAGGCGCTGGCTTTCATCATCATTCTGGCGTTTCGGCTGCGCGGACGCACGCAACTGCGTCCCAGCGTTCTGCTGCGCCACCGGCTCGATACGGCCTGGACGCGCATCCTGGCGCTCGGCGCCCCCAGAGCCTCAACTTCATGGGGCTGGCGCTCGGGTCTGCGGCGATCATCATCGCCCTGCAATGGGTGAACGCGCCCGGTTACGGTGATACGGTGTCCGCCTATGGCATCATCACGCGGGTGATGACCTTCTGCTTCCTGCCGCTTCTGGGGTTGAGCCACGCGATGCAGACGATCACCGGCAACAATTACGGCGCGCGCGACTGGGCGCGTTCCGACCGGAGCCTGCGCATCGCCGTTGTCACGGCCTTCGTCTACGCGCTGGTGGTCCAGTCCTTGCTGACCGTCTTTGCCGCGGACATCGGACGAGGCTTCGTTGATGATCCGGCTGTGGTCTCGGAGGTTGAGCGCGTTCTTCCGATCATGGTGGCGCTGCTCTTTGCCGGCGGGCCGCTGATGATGATTGCGATGCATTTTCAGGCCATCGGCGACGCCAGTCGCGCCGCACTGCTTGGTCTGTCAAAGCCCTATCTGTTCGGCATCCCGCTTACCTTTATCCTTGCCGACATGGTGGGTGAGCGCGGCATCTGGATGGCCGGGCCCTTTGCGGAACTGCTGCTGTTTGGTCTGACACTGATCGTTCTCTTCCGCACGGCGCGCACGCGTTCCCTGAAATGGGGCCTGTTTCAGGCCGGTGCAGCGGAGCAGGCATGATGAACCAGATCCCGACAATGGCGGAAGCCAAGGCGCTCGCAAAGAAACTGCGGGCGCATCTGGAGATCCAGGGACGTGCAACGTCTCATGCGCAGGCTCTGGAAACGGTCGCGCATCAGCATGGCTATCGCGACTGGAACACGTTCTGCGCGGTCATTTCCGCCCGTGAGGAAGACCCGTGGGAGCCTGGCATGCGCGTACAGGGGACCTATCTGGCCCAACCCTTCAAGGGCAGCATCATCGCCAAGATGAAGCAGGGGCCGGGCTGGTTCAGGCTGGTGCTCGATCTGGATGAGCCCGTCGATGTGGTGATGTTTGAAGGCTTCTCCAACTACCGTAGGCGCATTCGCGGCATTGTCGGCCCGGATGGTCATTCCAGAGAACGCACATCCAACGGCGTTCCGCATCTGCGCGTCGAAGCCGAAAAATAGGCAGAAGCTTCTCCGTCCCTGAGAGAGGAGCAACAGCTCAAAGAAAAAGCCCCGCCAGTTTGGCGGGGCTTTTTTTTACGTCGAATGATCAGCGCTTGGCGATCGGAACGTAGTCGCGGTGCGTTGCGCCCGTGTAGAGCTGACGCGGACGGCCGATCTTCTGCTTCGGATCCTCGATCATTTCCTTCCACTGGGCGATCCAGCCGACGGTGCGCGCGAGCGCGAAGAGCACCGTGAACATGGTGGTGGGGAAGCCCAGCGCCTTCAGCGTGATGCCGGAGTAGAAGTCGATGTTCGGGTAGAGCTTCTTCTCGATGAAGTACTCGTCCGTCAGGGCGATGCGCTCCAGCTCCATGGCGATGTCGAGCTGCGGATCGTCCTTGATGCCCAGTTCGCTTAACACCTCATGGCAGGTCTTCTGCATGATCTTGGCGCGCGGATCGTAGTTCTTGTAGACCCGGTGACCGAAGCCCATGAGACGGAACGGATCGCTCTTGTCCTTGGCGCGGTCGATATATTCGGGGATACGGTCAACGGAGCCGATTTCGTCGAGCATGTTGAGCGCGGCTTCGTTCGCGCCGCCATGGGCAGGGCCCCACAGGCAGGCGATGCCGGCAGCGATACAGGCAAACGGGTTTGCGCCCGAAGAGCCGGCCAGACGCACCGTCGAGGTGGAGGCGTTCTGCTCGTGATCGGCGTGGAGGATGAAGATCCGCTCCATGGCGCGGGCCAGAACCGGGTTCACCTTGTAGTCCTCGCACGGCACCGAGAAGCACATGTGCAGGAAGTTGGCCGCGTAACCGAGATCGTTCTTCGGGTAAACGAAAGGCTGGCCGACATGGTACTTGTAGGCCATGGCCGCGATGGTCGGCATTTTGGCGATCATGCGCAGGCTGGCGACCATGCGCTGATGCGGATCGGAGATGTCGGTGGAGTCGTGATAGAAGGCAGACATCGCGCCGACAACGCCGCACATAACGGCCATCGGGTGCGCATCACGGCGGAAGCCGGTGAAGAAGCGGTTCATCTGCTCATGCACCATGGTGTGGTGCGTCACGCGGTAATCGAAGTCTGCCTTTTCCGTCTTCGTCGGAAGCTCGCCGTAGAGCAGGAGGTAGCAGGTTTCCAGAAAGTCGCCGTGCTCGGCGAGCTGTTCGATGGGGTAGCCGCGGTGCAGCAGAATGCCTTCATCGCCATCGATATAGGTGATCTTCGATTCGCAGCTTGCGGTCGACGTGAAGCCGGGATCGTAGGTGAACAGTCCCGTGTCTTTGTAAAGCGAGGCGATGTTGACCACATCCGGGCCCACGCTGCCCTTCAATACCTCGAATTCGTGCCCTTCTTCCTGGCCGCCAATTTCCAGCTTCGCAGTTGGTTTGGTCATCGCAATCACCTCTCACTTCAAGGAACTTGGCGCCAGAAATCTGTCGCCCAAAATAATGGCTGGCGGTCGAGCGCGCGAAATAGCTAACGCATTTCCCCCGTGGTGCCAAGCGCGTGCAGCATGCAAATATTGCAGTGCAGCACGCACTCGGTGATCAAACCCGTTCCGCAAGCCAGGTCCTTTGCGGGACGAAGCTAGGCAGCCTGATCGCTGATACGCGCCAAACTCTCCTCGCGCCCAAGAACGGAGAGAACATCGAAGATGCCTGGCGATGTGGTGCGCCCGGTGAGCGCTGCCCTGAGGGGTTGGGCGACTTTGCCAAGCTTGCGTTCGGTCTGCTCCGCGAATTCGCGGACAGCTGCTTCGATGTTCGCAAGGGTCCAATCGCCGACATTTTGCAATACGGGAAGAATTTCCGCAAGAAGCTGGCGCGCATTCTCATCGAGAAGCTGCTTTGCCTTCTCGTCGAAGGAGAGTGGCCTCTGGTCGAAGATAAACGCTGCACTTTCAACGAGTTCAACGAGTGTCTTCGCACGCTCCTTAAGGCCGGGAAGAGCGGCAAGAAGCTGCGCCTTGCGCTGCTCGTCCAGCGCGGAAAGAAGCGCTTCGCCACCTTCCAGATGCGGCAATGTGTCTATAAGCCGGGAAAGCAGCTCTTCATCGGCCATCTGGCGCATGTGAACGCCGTTCAGCGCCTCCAGTTTCTGGAAGTCGAAGCGTGCAGCGCCCTTGTTCACATCGGTGATGTCGAACCAGCGAATCATGTCCTCGTCCGACATGATTTCGTCATCGCCATGGCTCCAGCCAAGACGGGCCAGATAATTGCGCAGTGCCGAAGGCAGGTAGCCCATGGCGCGGTACGCCTCGACGCCGAGCGCGCCATGACGCTTGGAAAGTTTTGCGCCATCGGCGCCATGAATGAGCGGCATATGCGCCATCACCGGCACGTCCCAGCCCATGGCCTTGTAGATCACCGTCTGGCGCGCAGCGTTGGTCAGATGGTCATCGCCACGGATGATGTGGGTCACGCCCATGTCGTGATCGTCGACCACCACGGCATGCATATAGGTCGGCGAACCGTCGGAGCGCAGGATGATGAAATCGTCCAGATCCTTGTTCGGGAAGCGCACCGTGCCCTGCACCTGGTCTTCGACGACCGTCTCGCCTTCCTGCGGCGTCTTGATGCGAATGACGGGCTTCACGCCTTCAGGCGCTTGGGAAGCATCGCGGTCGCGCCAGGTGCCGTCATAGCGCGGCGGGCGTCCCTCTGCGCGCGCCTTTTCGCGCATCGCCTCCAGCTCTTCGGGAGAGCTGTAGCAGTAATAGGCTTCGCCCTTGGCCACCAGTTCCTCGGCCACCGCGCGGTGCCGGTCTGCGCGGGCAAACTGGGAAATCGGCTCGCCGTCGCAGTCGAGGCCCAGCCAGGCAAGGCCGTCGAGGATCGCGGCGGTTGCGGCTTCGGTGGAGCGCTGACGGTCGGTGTCCTCGATGCGCAGAAGCATCTTGCCGCCCGTATGCTGCGCATAGAGCCAGTTGAAGAGCGCCGTGCGTGCCCCGCCGATGTGCAGGTAGCCGGTGGGTGAGGGCGCAAAGCGCGTGACGACGGGTTTTGTCATGGGGTCTTTCCCGGGAATTGTCGCGGTCTCCCGGCCCGCAAGGGGTAGGTGATACCGCAGGTGGCATTCGACTGGCAGTCATGTAGCATACAACGCTCGGGGCGCAAGCATTGCACGGGGGACCACGCCATGGGGGGCGAGGTGGCATCGGCGCGCGCCGATGAACGCATGCAGTTCACCGACACAGAGCCGGCTCCCGTCGCAGTGGACGGTTGCGCCCCTGCGCCTGCCACCGAGGCGCGCGCGCTTCGCTCTTATGAGGCGCGTAAGATCCCGAACCATGGCGCCAGGCCCGTTGCGGCAGGAATCCGCTTCGCCATCGCGCAGGAAGTGGCGCGGGGCACGATTTTTCTATGGCTTCCGGTTCTTCTGGGCAGCGGGGCGCTCATCTATTTCGCCCTGCCGGTCGAACCGCCGGCCTATGCACTGGCAAGCGGGCTGGCGCTCTGTGCTCTGGCAGCGCATCTGGCTGACGCAAAGCCCCGGCTGCGCCTTGCCCTTTTGGCCGGTCTTGTCGTGCTTCTGGGGCTTGTGGCCGCAAAGGTGGAGACCTGGCGCGCCAGCACGCCCATGGTCGGCTCCGACATCACCACACGCATCACCGGGCGTGTGCTCAAGGTCGAGCATCGCGCCGATGGCCGGTTCCGCCTGACCATCGATATTCTGTCCACGGCACGCCCGCAGCTGCGCTATGCGCCGGAGCGCGCACGACTTTCCGCCCGCACGATCCCGCCAGACCTGAAACCCGGCGAGGGTCTGAGCGGGCTTGTCCGGCTCATGTCGCCTTCAGGCCCGGTGCGCCCTCATGCCTATGATTTCTCGTTCGAGAGCTATTTTGACGGCCTTGGCGCAGTCGGTTTCTTCATGCGGGAGCCGGCGCGCATCGCCCTTGATCACCCTGTGGGGCTGCTGCAGCGGCTTGCCGCCCGCCTGCAGGCGGTGCGCGAAGCGCTTGCCGCCCGGCTGCGCGAGAAGATCGGCGGCGCGGAGGGCAATGTCGCCGCGGCGCTCATCACCGGCCTGCGCAGCGGCATTCCGGAAGAGGTCAACGAGGATCTGCGCCGGGCCGGGCTCGCGCATGTGCTGGCGATCTCGGGCCTGCACATGGCGCTCGCAGCCTTCACCATCATCGGCGCGGCGCGGCTGGGCTTTGCGCTCTTTCCCGGTTTCTCCTCAAGGCATCCGGTCCGCAAATATGCGGCCGGCGCAGCACTTATGGTCTGCTTCCTCTACCTTTTCATTTCCGGAGCGGGCGTGGCCGCGCAGCGCAGCTTTCTCATGCTGGCCGTCATGCTTCTGGCGCTTCTGTTCGACCGCGCCGCGCTCACCATGCGCAATCTCGCCATCGCTGCGCTGGTGGTAATTGCGGTTTCGCCGCATGAGGTGGTCGGTCCGGGGTTTCAGATGTCCTTTGCTGCGACGGCGGCGCTCATTGCCGGCTATGCGGCCTGGAACCGGCGTCGTGAACGGGCATTCGGACGCAACTCTGCCGAGACCGAACCTTCTGGCGCGCGTCGTCTTTTCCGCCTTGTTCTGGTCTATGCGGGCGGCCTGGCGCTCACTTCGCTGATCGCAGGTGTGGCGACCACGCTCTATGGTGTCTGGCATTTCCAGCGCGCATCGCCACTGGCGCTTGGGGCCAATCTCGCGGCCATGCCCGTCGTCTCTTTTGTCGTCATGCCATCGGCAGTCGCCGCCATGGCCACGATGCCCTTCAATCTCGATGGCTGGGCGCTTGCCCTCATGGGGCGGGGCATCTCGACAGTCATGGCTATCGCGCACTGGTTTTCTGAGCGCACGCCATTCGATGCGACGGGCGCGATCCCGCTGTCAGCCACACTGAGCCTGAGCTGCGCGCTGGCCATTCTCACGCTCACAACCACCCGTTTGTGGCTGGCGGCTGTTCCGTTCCTGCTGGCGGGCGGCGTGCTTCTGGCAAACCGCGATCTGCCCGACATGTTCGTTTCTGAAGATGCGCGACTGGTCGCGGTCCAGATCGGGGACGACACGCTCGCCGTCAATCGCGTGCGCCCCAACGGGTTTTCTATGGAGAACTGGTTGCGCGCAGCGGGCGCGGGAACGGTGCGCAAGCCCGCCGGTTCGAAAGGCGCGTCGCTGTCCGACCTTCTCGCAGATCAGAGCATCGGCCGTTTCCTGTGCAATCAATCTCTCTGCGTTCTGCGGCATCCAGAGGGTATGCGGATCGCGCATGTGAAGAAGTCAGAGGATGCCGCGACCGTGCGGCGCAGCATCATCGCTCTTTGCGCATCGGTCGATCTGGTCGTGGTGAATGATCCAGCGCTTGATCGGCAGTGCAGTGAAGATGGCGCGCGCATCATCACGGCGCGCGATCTTGCGCGTCGCGGCAGCGCCGAAGTCCGCTTTTCGGAAGGCGCCGGGATGCCGCACATCGCCTTCGCGATCCGCGAGCCATACCGGCCCTGGCATGAACACCGGCAATACTCACGGGCGTCGAAAGGGCTTGGCCCTTACAGGCGCAAAGACAGAGAATGACCGACGCACCATTGTCTTCTTGATTAATGAAAACAGATGGATACGCCGCTATATTGACTCTCTACATGCGCTTTCACGTGCGGCCTGAAGCGAGATCAGCCGACAAGGCCCATGAAGGCTTTTGCAGCGTGCGGTGCGCGGATCTTTCCTTCATGAATGAAGTAGACGAACACATCACGCGGCTTCTTCTCCGCCGTGAAGCCGGGGTCAACAATCGGCAAATCGTCTGGCTGTCCGCCTTCGGCCCATTGCTCTGCGCGTCTGGCCCAGTTCTCCAGTTCGGCGGGCGGATAGGCCGTGGGCACATCGTCCTCGCCACGCTGGAGGCGCGCATAGACGAAGTTACCCGTCACATCGGCAATCTCGGGATAGGTGTTGTGGTGGGCGTAGCAGATGGCCGCGCCATATTTGCGAACCAGCTGCGGGAATTCAGACGTGCAGAAGGAATCGTGCCGCACTTCAAGAACGTGCCGCAGCGCGATGCCGTCACGCTCGGCCGGCAACAGTTTCAGGAACCCTTCGAAATCTTCCGGGTCGAACTTCTTCGTTGGCGCGAACTGCCAGACGAGCGGGCCGAGTTTGTCACCCATTTCCGTGATGCCGGAACCCAGAAATTTCTCAAGAGAAGCAGAGGCTTCCGAAAGAACCTTGCGGTTCGTCACGAAGCGGTTCCCTTTGAGTGAAAAGACAAAACCATCCGGGGCCTCATCCGCCCATTTGGCATAGGTGGCCGGCTTCTGGCTGCCGTAATAGGTACCGTTCACCTCGATGGTCGGCACCTGTCGCGCCGCATATTCGAGCTGCCGCTTCTTTGGAAGGTCGTCGGGATAGAATGTGCCTTCCCAGGGCTGAAACGTCCAGCCGCCCATGCCGGCGCGAATGGTGCCTGCGCTCATCGTCTTACTCCGCTGCCTGGGCCTTGCCGGCTGGCCGGCGCTCCAGAAGTTCTTTCAGGAATTTGCCGGTGTAGCTGCGCGGCTCGGCCATCACATCGTCGATGGAGCCGCAGGCCACGAGCTCGCCGCCGCCATCACCGCCTTCGGGGCCCAGGTCCAGCACCCAGTCGGCGGTCTTGATGACTTCGAGATTGTGCTCGATCACCACCACCGTGTTGCCCTGGTCCACCAGCTCATGCAGCACTTCGAGCAGCTTGGCCACATCGTGGAAATGCAGACCCGTGGTCGGCTCGTCCAGAATGTAGAGCGTGCGCCCGGTTGCCCGCTTGGAGAGTTCCTTGGCGAGCTTGATGCGCTGCGCCTCACCGCCGGAGAGTGTGGTCGCCTGCTGGCCGATATGGATATAGCCGAGCCCCACGCGCGAGAGCGTGACGAGCTTGTCGCGCACGGCCGGAACGGCGGAGAAGAACTCCACGCCTTCATCCACCGTCATCTCGAGTACGTCGGCAATCGACTTGCCCTTGAAGGTGACGTCGAGCGTCTCGCGGTTGTAGCGCTTGCCGTGGCAGACGTCGCAGGTCACATAGACATCCGGCAGGAAGTGCATCTCGATCTTGATGACGCCATCGCCCTGACAGGCCTCGCAGCGCCCGCCCTTCACATTGAAGGAGAAGCGACCCGGCTGATAGCCGCGCGCCTTGGCCTCGGGCAGGCCTGCGAACCAGTCGCGGATCGGTGTGAACGCGCCCGTATAGGTGGCCGGGTTGGAGCGCGGCGTGCGGCCGATGGGCGACTGGTCGATATCGATGACCTTGTCGAGATGCTCAAGCCCTTCGAGCCGGTCGTGATCGGCCGGTTGTTCGCGCGACCCCATGATGCGGCGCGACGCGGCCTTGAACAGCGTCTCGATCAGAAGCGTGGACTTTCCGCCGCCAGAAACGCCGGTGACGCAGGCAAACGTGCCAAGCGGCACATCCGCCGTCACGTTTTTCAGATTGTTGCCGCGCGCGCCCACGACGCGAATGCGCCGCTTCTTGGAGATTTCACGGCGCTGCTCCGGCATCGGGATTGCCATCTCGCCGGTGAGATATTTGCCGGTGACCGAGGCCGGATTGGCCATGATTTCCTGCGGCGTGCCTTCGGCGATGATCTGTCCGCCATGAACACCGGCTGCCGGGCCGATATCGACCACATAGTCGGCGGTCAGAATGGCGTCCTCGTCGTGTTCCACCACGATCACCGTGTTGCCGAGATCGCGCAGATGTCTGAGCGTCGCCAGCAGGCGGTCATTGTCGCGCTGGTGCAGGCCAATGGAGGGTTCGTCCAGAACATAGAGCACGCCCGTCAGACCGGAGCCGATCTGCGAGGCCAGACGAATGCGCTGGCTTTCGCCGCCCGACAGCGTGCCCGAATTGCGCGACAGGGTCAGATATTCCAGCCCGACATCGTTGAGGAAGCGCAGCCGCTCGCGGATCTCCTTGAGGATGCGCACCGCGATTTCGTTCTGCTTGTCGTTCAGATGCTCCGGCAGTTCCTCGAACCATGCGCCGGCCTTGCTGATCGACATGCCCGTGACCTGGCCGATATGCAGACCGTCGATCTTGACGGCGAGCGCTTCGGGCTTCAGCCGGTGACCATCACAGGCGGGGCAGGGATGGGCCGACATGTAGCGCTCGATCTCCTCGCGCATCCAGGCCGATTCCGTCTCTTTCCAGCGCCGCTGAAGATTGACCACGACACCCTCGAAAGGCTTGGTGGTGCGGTAGCTGCGCAGGCCGTCATCGTAGTCGAAGACGATTTTCCTATCGCCGGTGCCGTTCAGGATCGCGTCCTTGCCATCGTCCGGCAGATCGCGCCAGCGGTCGCCCACCTTGAAGCCAAATTCGCGGCCAAGCGCTTCCAGCGTCTGCAGATAGTAGGGCGAAGTGGATTTGGCCCAGGGCGCGATGGCGCCTTCGCGCAGGATCGCATTGTCGTCCGGCACCACGAGATTGGGGTCGATGGCGCGCTGGCTACCCAGACCGTCACAGGTGGGGCAGGCGCCGGCCGGATTGTTGAACGAGAAGAGACGCGGCTCGATCTCCGGAATGGTGAAGCCGGAGACCGGACAGGCGAATTTCTCGGAGAAAACGATGCGCTCATGCGTCTCGTTCTTCGATTTGTTTGCGCCGCCGCCCTTGGCGGTCGCGCCTTCTGAAAGAGGCTTGTCGGCAAACTCAGCGACAGCCAGCCCCTCGGCGAGCTTCAGGCAGGTTTCAAGCGAATCCGCCAGGCGTGTCGCCAGATCGGCGCGCACCACGACGCGGTCCACCACCACATCGATGTCGTGCTTGTACTTCTTGTCGAGCGCGGGCACATCGGCGATCTCGTAGAAGACGCCGTCCACCTTCACGCGCTGAAAGCCCTTTTTCTGAAGCTCCGCCATCTCTTTGCGGTACTCGCCTTTGCGCCCACGCACGATGGGGGCGAGAATGTAAAGGCGTGTGCCTTCCTCCAGCGCCATCACCCGGTCCACCATCTGGCTCACGGTCTGGCTCTCGATGGGAAGGCCGGTCGCCGGCGAATAGGGCACGCCCACACGCGCGAAGAGAAGGCGCATATAGTCGTAGATCTCCGTCACCGTGCCGACGGTGGAGCGGGGATTCTTCGACGTGGTCTTCTGCTCGATGGAAATGGCTGGCGAAAGCCCGTCGATCTGGTCGACATCCGGCTTCTGCATCATTTCCAGGAACTGGCGCGCATAGGCCGAAAGGCTTTCGACATAGCGCCGCTGACCTTCGGCATAGATCGTGTCGAAGGCGAGCGAAGACTTGCCCGAGCCCGACAGGCCGGTCATGACGATCAGCTTTTCGCGCGGAAGGTCGAGATCGACATTCTTGAGATTGTGCTCGCGCGCGCCGCGAATGGTGATGGACTTGTGTTCTGGCATGCCCCGTCGCTGCCTGTCTCATTTATCTGGTGTGGCCGGCAGCATGCCGGACCATGCTTCATGTAGGAAACGCGCCGCAAATGTCGATGGGCCGCGCGGCCCGCTGACAGACGAGGGCGTTTCGACGTTGCGGGGGTTGTCCCTCGTTTTAAAAAAAAGAGCAAGGGAAAAGAACAAATATCGAACACGCTCCTGACACGATCATCCTGCGCCGGGCTGGCTCTCGTGAGCATCCGTTACAGAAGATCACATTTTCGCCTGCGCCGCCGCATCGCCTTGACCGCCATTAACCAAAGGCGCAGTATCATTTTCGTCAGTGCTCGTGGCTGTTGGCCGCCCTTGAAACCGCGCCGGTGGGCGCTTCGGGCGCGCATGGTTGCTTGAGCACGCTGACACCGAGCAAAGCCTCGTAACGCGAAGAAGGAGGGAGGCATGACTCCACCTGACCGATTTATCGGGCTTCGCCTCTCGCGCGAAGCCACAGCTGGCTGATCGGTCCTGAGCGCATTACCGTCTCGTACGATCTTGCGTTCCCGACGCGGTCCATGGCGATTGAGGGCACTGCACCGCAGAACCTTTTTCGTCGGCAGGCACGACAACGCTGGCGGCTGGCTGCCCCACGAAAATCTAATCTCTTTGAAGACAGGGACGGTGAAACCCGTCCTGCCTGATGATTACCGGTAAACCACTCCCGGTACGGAGGGTCAGAAGACCCGAAGCCCCGCGCGCTTGAAGAATAGCGGCGGGGCTTTTCCTGTTTCTGTTGCGCCTTTCTGCGCTCCCCGGAAGGGGCTCATTGACAGGCATTCCGTCAGGTGCGAACATAAGAGGAACAAATGAGCTGTGGACGAGACCGGAGCAGGGGCAGCGGGAGAGCGCGCGCCAGCCCTGCTTGCGATAAAGTGCGCGGCAGATTTCGGATAAGCGTGGAGAAGCGTTATGGCGGGCAGCGTCAACAAGGTCATTCTGGTGGGAAATCTGGGTGCAGACCCGGAAATCCGCCGGCTCAACTCCGGTGATCCGGTGGTCAACATCCGCATCGCGACCTCGGAAACCTGGCGTGATCGCCAGTCCGGCGAGCGGCGCGAGCGCACCGAGTGGCACAATGTCGTGATCTTCAACGACAATCTTGCCAAGGTGGCGGAACAGTATCTGAAGAAGGGCGCCAAGGTTTACGTCGAGGGCCAGCTCCAGACGCGCAAATGGACCGACCAGAACGGTCAGGACCGCTACACGACGGAAATCGTTCTGCAGAAGTTCCGTGGCGAACTGCAGATGCTCGACACGCGCGGGCAGGGCGGTGACAACCAGGTCGGTTATGGCGGCGGCGGTGGTCGCAGCTCCGATTTCGGCCAGTCCGGTCCCGCCGATACCGGTGGCAGCAGCGGTGGCGGCGGTGGCGGTTACTCGCAGAACCTCGACGACGAAATTCCGTTCTGAGGCGGAACAATCGCATGAAAAAGCCCGGCAGAGCCGCTTCGACCGCACCGTGTCTGAGCAGGCCTGCCGGGCTTTTCTTTTTTGCGGTGGCGACGGCCCTTGCGCCATCGCCGGTGAGTGCCGGTGAAGCGGATGTTGTCGCGGTCGAAATCATTGCTGACGGTGATGGAGCCCATCGCTTCGACGTGACGGTCGAGCATGGGGACGAGGGCTGGGATCACTATGCAGACCGCTGGGATGTGCTGGATGACGCTGGCAGGGTCATCGCCTCCCGAACGCTTCTCCACCCACATGTGAATGAACAGCCTTTTACGCGCAGCCTTTCAGGTGTCGCGCTGCCAGGGGGGCTCGGTCATGTGACTGTGCGTGCGCACGACACCGTGCACGGGCTTGGCGGTCGCATCATGCGCGTCGCAATCCCCGGGCGCGAAGGCGATGGCGGTTAATGCCTGCTCTCTTAAGCGCAGCGGGCTGACATCGTGCAGAATGGCAAGCCGGGTTGGATCGGTGTGCTGGCGACGATCCACCGGAGTTCTCAGCACCTCTGGCTGTAACCGTCGGGTGCGAAGCACTCACCCGAGCATCAGAACACGGCAGCGATCGCCTTCTTCAGCTGCCGGCGAGCCGGGCTCGCGCACGATCAGTGCATTGGATGCGGCCAGCGTGGTCAGCATGGAGGAATCCTGCAGCGTGAACGGCGTGGCGATCAGCCCTTCGGAGCCAGGCGCCACCGAGGCGCGAACATAGTCGCGACGTTCATCGTTTGCCCGCAGCGCCTTTGCCAGAACAGCCGAGCGCAGATCCGGCGCATAGCTGCGCTGGCCAAGCCGGGCAATAAGCGGACGCAGAAACAGATGCGCGCAGACGAGGCTGGAAACCGGGTTGCCAGGCAGGCCAAGCACACGCATGTCACCCAGCCGCCCGAACATCAGCGGTTTGCCGGGGCGCATGGCGATTTTCCAGAAATCAAGCGACATGCCCGCATCGAGCAGCGCTTGCCGCACCAGATCGCGCGCACCGACCGAAGCGCCGCCAAGCGTCACCAGAACATGCGCACCGGCGGCAGCGGCACTGCGCACCGCGTCGGAGATCGCCGCGCTGTCGTCGGGGATGATGCCGAGATCGAGAATGCGCGCGCCTTCCCTGCGCGCCAGAGCGCCGATGGCAAAGCCGTTGGATGCAACGATCTGGTCCGGGCCACAGGGCTTGCCCGGCCGCACCAGCTCGTCGCCCGTGGCGATCACCGCCACCAGCGGGCGCTGCGTCACATCAAGCGTTGCATGGCCTGCCGCAGCCGCCAGGCCTATTCCCGCAGGTCCGAGCCGTCGTCCCTGTTCGAGAACGCTGTCGCCCTTTTGAAAATCGAGCCCTGCGCGGCGGATATGGCGTCCGGCAGCGACGGTATCGGTCGCCTCGATCCGGCCATCGTCCAGAATATCCGCATTTTCCTGAATGAGTATCGTGTCCGCACCCTCGGGCACCGGCGCGCCGGTGAAGATCCGCACGGCCTCGCCGTCGGCCACTGCGCCGTGATACCGGCTGCCCGCGGCAGATTCTCCAATAAGCTTCAGCGGCATTGCGCGCGGCGTCGCCACATTGGCGGCGCGAACGGCATAGCCGTCCATGGCCGAAGCGTCGAAGGGCGGCTGTGTGCGGGTGGCGGCGAGCGGTGCTGCCAGAACCCGATCGTCGGCTTCTTCAATGGACACCGTTTCGCCGGGTAGTGCTTTCACGCCCTCGAGAATGCGCTCCAGCGCTTCATCCACCGGCAAAAGGCTCATGGTCAGTTCTCCGCTACGCGCCAGTCGCCGGATTTTCCACCCGTCTTCTCAAGAAGGCGGATGCCGTCGAGCACCATGCCCTTGTCCAGCGCCTTGGCCATGTCATAGATCGTCAGGCAGGCGACCGAGGCAGCGGTAAGCGCCTCCATCTCCACGCCCGTCTGTCCCGTCACGCGCACACGCGCCGTCACCCTGAGCCCCGGCAGTTCGTGGTCGGGCTCGATGTCCACCACCACTTTCGAGAGCGCCAGCGGGTGGCAAAGGGGAATGAGATCATGCGTCTTCTTGGCGGCCATGATGCCTGCGATACGCGCGGTTGCCAGAACGTCGCCCTTCTTGGCATTGCCCGCCAGAATGGCTTCCAGCGTTTCCGCCTTCATCACCACAGCGCCTTCCGCCAGCGCTTCCCGGCTGGTTTCCTGCTTGCCGCTCACATCGACCATATGCGCTTCGCCGGAAGCGCCGATATGGGTCAGGCCTGCCGCTTTCTCGCTCATCGGCTCAGCCCGCAAGTTTGGCGGCGTCGAGCCCCAGAAGCGTGCGCGTGGCAGCGGTCACATCATCCTGCCGCATCAGGCTTTCGCCCACCAGGAAGGTGTTCATGCCCGCACGCGCCAGCCGCCGGCAGTCGTCATTGGTGAAGATGCCGCTCTCGCCGATCACCAGGCGGTCTTCGGGCACACGCGGGGCCAGCCGCTCACTTGTTTCAAGACTTGTCTCGAAGGTGCGCAGGTCGCGATTGTTGATGCCGATCAGCGTCGAGGAAAGCTCCAGCGCGCGTTCCAGCTCGCGCTCGTCATGCACCTCGATCAGTGAATCCATGCCCAGTTCCAGCGCCGTCTCTTCAAGCGCGCGGGCTTCGTCATCCGTCAGGCTCGCCATGATGATCAGGATCGCATCGGCACCCCAGCTGCGGGCCTCGTATACCTGATAGGGCTCGAACAGGAAATCCTTGCGCAGCGCCGGCAGACCGCAGGCGGCGCGCGCCTGTTCCAGATAGGCGGGCGCACCCTGAAAGGACGGGCCGTCGGTCAGAACCGAAAGGCAGGCCGCTCCGCCATCCTCATAGGCGGAAGCCAGTCGCGGCGGGTCGAAATCCGCACGAATCAGGCCGCGCGAGGGGCTCGCCTTCTTGATCTCGGCGATCAGGCCGAAGCGCCCGCGCTCTTGCCTGGACAACAGCGCATCACCGAAGCCGCGCGGCGCTTCCACGTCGCGGGCGCGCGCCACCAGTTCAGGCAGCGGGCAGGCCGTCTTCGCGGCGGCGATTTCCTCGCGCTTGTAGGCCTCGATCTTGCGCAGAATGTCAGTCGTCATCGCTGTTCGTGCCCCTGTTGGAAACTTCGATGAGGCGTTCCAGCGTTGCCAGAGCCTGTCCGCGGTCGAGCGATTCCGCCGCCAGTTTGATGCCGTCTTTCAGGGTCTTGGCGCGTCCGGCCACGACCAGCGCAGCGCCGGAATTCAGAACCGAGATGTCGCGATAGGCGTTCTTTTCGCCTTCGAGAACGGCCCTGAGCGCGCGCGCATTGTAGTCTGCCTCGCCGCCCTTCAGGTCGGCCATGGTCACGCGCTTGAGGCCAACATCCTCCGGCGTGATCTCGAAATGGCGGATCTGGCCGTCTTCGAGCGCGGCGACCTGCGTGGTTCCGGCGGTGGTCAGTTCGTCAAGACCCGCGCCATGCACCACCCAGGCGGTTTCCGTTCCAAGCTGCTTCAGCACCTCGGCAATCGGTCCCACCCATTCCGGCGCAAAAACGCCGATGAGCTGGCGGCGCACGCCAGCCGGGTTCGACAGGGGGCCGAGCAGGTTGAAGATCGTCCGCGTGCCAAGCTCAACCCGCGACGGGCCCACATGGCGCATGGCGGAGTGATGTGCCGGCGCGAACATGAAGCCGAGGCCGGCTTCGCGGATGCAGTCCGCGATCTCGTTCGGCCCAAGCTCGATATTGATGCCGAGGGCCGCCAGCGTGTCGGCAGCGCCCGAGCGAGAGGAAAGCGCCCGGTTGCCGTGTTTGGCGACGGGAACGCCCGCGCCCGCCACGATAAAGGCCGAGCAGGTGGACACATTGTAGGAGCCGGAGGCGTCGCCACCCGTGCCGACGATGTCCACGGCATCTTCCGGCGCGGTGACTGTCAGCATCTTGTCGCGCATGGTGGCGACTGCACCCGAGATTTCCTCAACGGTCTCGCCACGCACGCGCAGCGCCATCAGAAAGCCGCCGATCTGGCTCGGTGTCGCATTGCCCGACATCATGATGTCGAACGCCTCGCGCGCATCGTCAAAACTCAGCGGCTCGCCCGAGGCTGCCTTGGCGATATAGGTTTTGAATGCCTTCATCGTCGGCCTCAGAAGCTAAGGGCTTCCTGCATTGCAGCCCGGTTCACGGTCACCGGATGCTTGCCCTGCAGGCGTGCAACCATCTGGTCGAGAAGATCGTCGGCAAGCCCGGTGCGCATGGCGTCGCGCTGGTTTTCGGGAATGCTCTCCGCCGTCGCGCTCGCCGGCTCGAAGACCTCGGTGACGCGGAACAGAACCTGTCCGTCGCCGGCCGGGTTGGCAAACACGCCGCTGCCATCGCGCGGAACGGAGAACACCGCCGCAACACCGGCCTGGCCAAGATCGGCGTCGTTCGCCGTGCGCTTGACGCCACGCTTCACCTGCTTCTGCTGGTCGATTTCCAGAGCGATGTCATCCAGCGAAACGCCGTCCTTCACCTTCTGGGCCAGCTCGGCAGCGCGCGCAGCCAGAAGGCGATCCGTCTCGGCTGCGATCCAGTCCTGCGTGACCTCTTCGCGCACTTCGTCAAGCGAGCGGTCGCGCTCGGGCGTGATGCCTTCCACCTCGTAGAAGATGAAGCCATTGCCGCCCATGGAGAGGGGCGCATTCTCGATGCCGGAATCGCTCTCGAACACTTCGCGAATCAGCTCTGCCGAAACGGGTAGATCACCGACGATCGCGCCATCAGGGCGACGCGCAGTGGCGTCGATGGCTTCAATCGTGCGCATGGTCAGGTTCATGCGCTCGGCTGCTTCCGCCATGGTCGCGCCGCCGGCGCGCGCGTCTTCGTAGGCATCGTGCACATCGAGCAGAACGCGCGACGCTTCCTCAAGCGCCAGGTCCTGACGGATCTCGTCTTCCACCTCGCTGAGGGGCAGAACCACCTCGGCCTGAACTTCCGAAACATTCACGATCACCGGTCCGAACGTGCCGTCGAGCACGTCGCTGAACTGGTTTTCGCTGAGCGCGAAGGCCGCTTCGGCGATGGCGCTGTCTGCGATTTCGCCCTGGGCAAGCGTGCCGAGCGCGATGTCGTCGGCGCTCTTGCCGGCGGCCGTCGCCACGTCTGCGAAGCTCTGGCCGTCGAGCAGGTTTTTCAGCGCAGCTTCGGCTGCTTCGCGATCCGGGAAGACGATCTGTTCGATCGTGCGCTTCTCCGGCGTCGTGTAGCGGTTGCGCAGGTCGTCATAGGCCTTCTTGACCTGATCTTCGGACACGGAAGCCGGGTCGGAAATGTCGCTCGGCTCAAGCTTCACATAGCTGAACTTGCGGTATTCCGGCGCCGCATAGTCTGCCTTGCGTTCGTCAAACCAGGTCTGCAGCGTCGCGTCGTCCGGCGTTGCGACGGGCTCGACCAGAGCCAGCGGCAGCGCCACATATTCGATGGTGCGGTCTTCACCGCGATAGAGCGCCAGGTTCTTGAACAGCTCATCCGGCACGCTCATGCCGTCCGTTGCCGCTTCCACGATCTGCTGGCGAATGGCCACCTGTTCGCGGTTGCGCAGATAATCTTCGGGGCGCATGCCGATCTGGCTCAGAACGAAATCGAACTGCTGGCGGTTGAAGCGACCGTCCGGTCCGCGGAACGCCGGGTCGTCCGCCGTCAGCTGCGCAAGCCGGTCGCTCGAAAGGCCAAGGCCGAGCTTGCGGGCTTCCTCGTCCAGAAGCGCGCCGGCTGCCAGCTGCTGCAGAACCTGTTCATCAATGCCGAAGGCAACAGCCTGTTCGCGCGTGACGCGCGTGCCAAGACGCTGCGAAAGCGTGTTGATCTGGCGGTCATAGGCCAGCCGGTAATCCAGCATGGAAACGGAGGAATCTCCGACCGTCAGCACATTGCGCGACTGATCGTTCAGGATCTGGCCCGAAATGCCCCAAACCGCAAAGCTCAGGACGAGAAGGCCCAGGAGCAGCTTGGCGATCCAGGTAGAGGCGGCGTTTCTGAGACTGTCGAGCATGGCTTTTCCGAAGTTCCTCGCGTGATTTCAGGGACTGGCCCCAACACAGCGCAATAACGCCCCTGACGCCGGGTGTCGATAGTTGAGTGGGAATTGCAGGCCCAATTGCTTTTGCATTAGCGCGTGTTTTTGCTAGGGAAGCTGCCGAGTTTGATTTTTGTAAGGACGCTGACGCATGACGCCAGGTATTCGCCCCCTGATTGCAGGCAACTGGAAAATGAACGGTCTTTCGGCCGACCTCGGTGAACTCGCAGCGATGGGCGAGGGCGCCTTTGGCGGCGCGGAAGGGCTGATCTGCGTTCCCGCAACGCTCCTGTCGCGCGCAAGTGACGCGCTCGCCGGCAGCAAGCTGCGCCTTGGCGGTGAAGACTGCCACGCGGCAGCCTCCGGCGCGCATACGGGCGATGTCTCCGCCGAAATGCTGGCCGATGCGGGGGCGAGCCATGTGCTGGTCGGTCACTCGGAGCGCCGCACCGATCATGGCGAGAGCGATGCCGTCGTGGCCGACAAGGCGAAGGCCGCATGGCGCGCCGGCCTCACGGCAGTGATCTGCATAGGCGAAACCAAAGAAGAGCGCGAAGGCGGCAAGACGCTTTCCGTCCTCTCCAGCCAGATCGCCGGTTCGGTTCCGGCGGAAGCCACGGCGGCAAACACCGTGGTTGCCTATGAGCCGGTCTGGGCCATCGGCACGGGCCTGACGCCCACGGTCGAGGACATTACTGAAGCACACAGGCATATCCGCACCGAACTCAAGACGCTGCTCGGCGACGAAGCCGACAAGATGCGTCTTCTCTATGGCGGGTCGGTGAAGCCCGGCAACGCGACCGAGCTTCTCTCGATTGAGAATGTGGACGGTGCGCTGGTGGGCGGGGCGAGCCTCAAGGCAGTCGATTTTCTCGCCATCGCGGCTGCCTGTCCGAGCTGAGTGAAGAGAAAAGTCTTGCGTTGCTCGCTCAACCGCCTATGTGAGAGCGAGCTTCGTTCAAATGCCGTCATTTGATGTGATTTGAGCGAAAACGCGTTTGAAAAGCCGCAAAACCGGATGCGGTGCGGTCCTTTTAAGGGCAAAATTACGGGGTATCGAAGACGAGACCCTGTGAGTGAGCACCCGGCGGTCTTGGAAAAGCGGTGAAAGCCGTGTAATGAGCCGCGTCCGCATTCAAGCGGATGCTTCGAGCCGGAAAGCCGGAAGGAAACATGCAGACCGTTATCATCGTCATTCATCTGATCGTCGTGGTCGCGCTGGTCGGCGTCGTCCTCATGCAGCGCTCCGAGGGTGGCGGCCTTGGTGTCGGCGGCGGTTCCGGCTTCATGTCCGCGCGCGGTGCGGCCAACGCGCTGACGCGCACGACGGCGATCCTCGCCGCGGCCTTCTTCGCAACCTCGCTTGCTCTTTCGCTGATCGCCCGTTACGGCGCGAGCCCGACAGACATTCTGGACCGCATCCCGGCCGGAAGCGAGCAGACCGAAGGCACGGGCGGCGTTCTCGACCAGCTTGGCGGCGCAGGCGCATCGGTTCCGACCGACGAGCCGGCAGCTCCTGCCGAAGCAAATCCTGAAGATCAGGTTCCCACGGGGCAGTAAGCCCACGCTTGCAAGGCTTTCCGGCCGCCTGAATGGTGCGGCCGGTATTGCAGTGCGCAAGAGTTATTCACCGCGGGGCGCAAAAAGATTTGCGTCTCGTTATTTTTTGCTGGCGGAATCGCCTGTGTCCGGATAAGCGATGAGTCCCATGGCGCGATATGTTTTTATAACCGGCGGCGTGGTCTCCTCCCTCGGAAAAGGCATTGCAGCAGCGGCCCTTGGCGCGTTGCTTCAGGCCCGTGGGTACCGCGTTCGCATCCGTAAACTCGATCCCTACCTGAATGTTGATCCGGGCACGATGTCGCCCTATCAGCATGGTGAGGTTTTCGTCACCGATGACGGTGCCGAAACCGACCTGGACCTTGGCCACTACGAGCGCTTCACAGGGCGTTCGGCCAACAAGCAGGACAACATCACCACGGGTCGGATCTACCAGAATATTCTGGAAAAAGAGCGTCGTGGCGACTATCTGGGCGCCACGGTGCAGGTGATCCCGCACGTCACTGACGAGATCAAGCAGTTCGTCCTTGAAGGCAATGAGGATTACGATTTCGTGTTATGCGAAATCGGCGGAACCGTTGGCGACATAGAGGCGATGCCGTTCCTCGAGGCGATTCGTCAGCTCGGCAATGAACTGCCGCGCGGCAACGCCGTCTATGTGCATCTGACGCTGATGCCGTGGATTCCGGCGGCGGGCGAACTCAAGACGAAACCGACCCAGCACTCGGTCAAGGAGCTGCGTTCCATCGGCATTGCACCGGATATCCTTCTGGTGCGCGCGGATCGCGAGATCCCGGCCGAAGAACGGCGCAAGCTGTCGCTGTTCTGCAATGTGCGCGAATCAGCCGTGATTCAGGCGCTCGACGTTGCGCATATCTATGATGTGCCGATCGCCTATCACGAAGAAGGGCTCGATTCGGAAGTGCTGTCGGCCTTCGGCATCGATCCGGCGCCGAAGCCGCGCATGGAGCGCTGGGAAGAGGTTGCAGACCGCATCCACAATCCGGAAGGCCAGGTCACGATTGCCGTCGTCGGCAAGTATACGGGCCTGAAGGACGCCTACAAATCGCTCATCGAGGCGCTGTCTCATGGCGGCATGGCGAACCGGGTGCGCGTGAAGCTCGAATGGATCGAAGCGGAAATCTTCGAGAAGGAAGATCCGGCTCCGTGGCTCGAAAAAGTGCATGGCATTCTGGTGCCGGGCGGCTTTGGCGAGCGCGGTGCGGAAGGCAAGATCCTGGCGGCCAAGTTCGCGCGTGAGCGCAAGGTGCCTTATTTCGGCATCTGCTTCGGCATGCAGATGGCCTGCATCGAGGCGGCCCGCTCGCTGGCTGGCATAGAGAATGCCTCCTCGACCGAGTTTGGTCCGACCAGCGAACCCGTTGTCGGCCTGATGACCGAGTGGCTCAAGGGCAACATGCTCGAGAAGCGCACGGCCTCTGGCGATCTCGGCGGCACGATGCGCCTCGGCGCATACGAATCGATGCTCGTCGAGGGCACCAAGATTGCGGAGATCTATGGTTCGGAGGAAATCTCCGAGCGTCACCGCCATCGCTACGAGGTGAATATCGGCTATCGTCAGAAGCTGGAAGAGTGCGGTCTGGTGTTTGCCGGCCTGTCGCCCGATGGCGTTCTGCCGGAGACGGTGGAGTATGCCGACCATCCCTGGTTCATCGGTGTGCAGTATCACCCTGAGCTGAAGAGCAGGCCCTTCGAGCCGCATCCGCTTTTCGCTTCCTTCATCGCAGCTGCGGTGGAGCAGTCACGTCTCGTGTGATTTCATTTCCCCGCCTTCATGGCGGGGAAACCATCCTTGCCCGGCTCTGCACTTGCAAAGCGCCCGGGCTTCGGGCACATGCGGTGCATGGTATCTGAAGACAAGATGCAAATGCCGCGCAGCCCTGATCGCAAGCTTGATCGCACCCTCGATCGCCCCCTCGATCATTGTGTGTTGCCAACCGCGGGCCTGACGGTCGCGCGGGAACGACTGGAAGCGCTTGGCTTCACGGTCGCTGCAGACGCGGCGCATCCTTTCGGCACCGGCAATTGCTGCGTTTTTCTCTCAGACGGCTCCTATCTCGAACCCCTGGCCCGCATGGACCAGAAGGCTGCCCTTGAGGCGGAAGCCGAGGGCAATGTCTTCATTGAGCGGGACAGCGTCTTTCGTCAAACCTATGGCGATGAAGGGTTTTCAGCCGTGGTTCTGGGAACGGCGGACGCCGATGCCGATCACGCACGCTTTGTCGATGCAGGGATTTCTGCGGGAAAGCCGCTGTCCTTCTCGCGTCCGTTCCGCGACGCCGAGGGGCGTGAGGCCACGGCGTCGTTCCGGCTGGCCTTTGCCGCGCCGGAAAACGCCGACGGCCACTTTTTCTTCACCTGCCAGCGCATCAACATGCCGACTGCGGGACGCGGCGCGCTCGAGACGCATTCAAATGGCGTGACGGGTACAGCACGCATCGTCATGCTTGCTGCATCGCCGGACGATTATGCAGGCTTTCTGGACGCACTTTCCGATGAAGCGCATGAGCGGCCGGTGGATGGCGAAGTCGATCTGAGGCTCCGCAACGCGGTTTTGACGGTGATGACGCCCGAGCGCTACGGAATGCGTTATGGTCTAGACCGTGTTTCTCCACATGGCCGGTTCGATCTCGCGGCAATCGTCTTTGAGTGTCTGGATATTGCCAGATTGCGCGAGCAATTTTCGATTCGTGAGATCCTGTTCGCCGACGAAGCCGGTTCCATCATCGTGCCGCCGGCGGCCGGGCAGGGCGCATTATTTGTCTTTGAGGAGTCTTCCCTATGAAACCCAATCCGCGTGTCACGGTCGGCAATGTCGTTTTCGGCAACGACGCTCCGCTGGCTCTGATCGCCGGTCCCTGCCAGATGGAGACGCGGGAGCACGCCTTCGACATGGCAGGCGCGCTGAAGGAAATGACGGACGAGCTTGGCATCGGTCTCGTCTACAAGAGCAGTTTCGACAAGGCGAACCGCACATCGCTTTCGGGCAAGCGCGGTGCGGGGCTGGAGGCAGCCCTGCCGATCTTCGCGGATCTGCGCAAGGAATTCGACGTTCCGGTTCTGACGGACGTCCACACGGAGGAGCAGTGCCGCATCGTCGCTGAAGTGGTCGATGTGCTTCAGATCCCGGCCTTTCTGTGCCGCCAGACCGATCTCCTGATCGCGGCTGCCGAGACCGGCAAGGTGGTAAATGTGAAGAAGGGCCAGTTCCTCGCGCCGTGGGACATGGAAAACGTGATTTCCAAGGTGACGGCTTCGGGCAATCCCAATGTGATGGCGACCGAGCGGGGCACCTCGTTTGGCTACAACACGCTCGTCTCCGACATGCGCGGTCTGCCGCAGATGGCGGCCATGGGCGCGCCGGTGATCTTCGATGCGACCCATTCGGTTGCGCAGCCCGGCGGTCTCGGCGGTTCGTCGGGCGGCCAGCGCCAGTTCGTGGAAACGCTTGCGCGGGCGGCCGTGGCCGTTGGCGTTGCCGGCGTCTTCATGGAAACGCACCAGGACCCCGACAACGCGCCTTCGGATGGTCCGAACATGGTGCCGCTGAACGAGATGAAAGGGCTTCTTGAGCGTCTCATGGCGTTCGACCGGATCGCAAAGGCTGCCTGAACGTCAGGCGCGACATTGAGTTTTCACGTGTCTGCGCTAAGAAAGCGCGGACACTTCCTCCCGGGTTCTTACCTTACGGGGTTCTTGCCCCCGGGTTCATGCCCAGGATCAACCTCCAGATCAGAGAGAGTTAAAATGACTGCCATTCTCGACATTGTCGGACGCGAAATACTGGACAGCCGCGGCAACCCCACCGTCGAGGTCGATGTGGTTCTGGAAGACGGCTCGATGGGCCGCGCCGCCGTGCCTTCGGGTGCGTCCACCGGCGCGCACGAGGCCGTGGAGCTGCGCGATGGCGGCAAGCGGTATCTCGGCAAGGGCGTCGAGCAGGCCGTCGATGCGGTCAATGGCGAGATCTTCGAGACGCTGAGCGGTCTCGAGGCCGAGAACCAGATGCAGATCGACCAGGCAATGATCGATCTCGACGGCACGCCGAACAAGAGCCGTCTCGGCGCAAACGCCATTCTCGGCGTTTCGCTGGCCGTGGCGAAGGCCGCTGCCGAATCCTCCAACCTGCCGCTTTACCGCTATGTGGGCGGTGCGTCGGCGCATGTCCTGCCGGTGCCGATGATGAACATCGTCAATGGCGGTGCGCATGCCGACAACCCGATCGACTTCCAGGAATTCATGGTGATGCCGATTGGCGCATCTTCCATCCGTGAAGCCGTGCGCTGGGGCTCGGAAATCTTCCACACGCTGAAAGCGGGTCTGAAGGATGCCGGCCACAACACCAATGTGGGCGATGAGGGCGGCTTTGCGCCGAACCTGAAGAGCGCCGAGGATGCGCTGGACTTCGTTCTCGCCTCCATCGAGAAGGCCGGCTACCGCCCGGGTGAAGATGTGGGCATCGCGCTCGATTGCGCCGCCACCGAGTTCTTCAAGGAAGGCAAGTACGTCTACGAAGGCGAAGGCCAGACGCGCGACGGCAAGGCGCAGGCCGAGTATCTCGCCAAACTGGTCGGCAACTACCCGATCATCTCCATCGAAGACGGCATGTCGGAAGACGATTTCGAGGGCTGGAAGATCCTCACCGATCTGGTTGGCGACAAGGCCCAGCTCGTTGGCGACGATCTGTTCGTGACCAATTCGGCGCGTCTGCGCGACGGCATCAAGATGGGCATCGGCAATTCGATCCTCGTGAAGGTGAACCAGATCGGTACGCTGACCGAGACGCTGGATGCTGTGGAGACGGCGCACAAGGCCGGCTACACCGCAGTGATGTCGCACCGCTCGGGCGAAACCGAGGATTCCACCATTGCCGACCTGGCTGTCGCGACCAATTGCGGGCAGATCAAGACCGGTTCGCTGGCGCGCTCCGACCGGACCGCGAAATACAACCAGCTCATCCGCATCGAAGAAGAGCTCGACCGTCAGGCGCGTTACGCCGGAAAGTCGTTCCTGCGCGGATAAAAATGCAAATGGCCGTGCCGAAATAACGGTCCATTAAGCAAGATATGAACACATGCGGGAGAAGGGTTTTTTCCGCATGTGGACACGTCATCACAAACGCCGCAACACTGGTCGCCTGATCGTTCCGACGATCACGGGCCTGTTTCTCGCCTATTTCGGCTTTCATGCCTATCACGGCGAATACGGTATCTATTCCAAAATTCAGCTCGAATCCCGCATTGCCGAGGCGCAGGCCAGGCTCGACACGCTTGTCGCCAAGCGCAGGGAGCTGGAGCATCGTGTTGCGCTGGTGAATGATGGCAGCCTCGAGAAGGACATGCTGGACGAGCAGGCCCGGCGCGCGCTCAATGTCGCGCGTGAAAATGAGGTCATTATCCTCATTGGCGCGGATCGGTGAATTAACCGACTTTCAGTTAATCGATAAGAAGGTGTGCAAATCCAAGCATTTAGCTGCATGGCAGCTATGCGGATTTTGAATGGCCGAAATGTGAACTACGTGCTAGCTTTGTCATCTATAAGCGGGAGATGACGGGAGGCTCACGGCGCAATTTTGCCGCGCTCCACCGTTGCACAAATTCCCCGGATTGTCAGCTAGGGAGTAGAGGCATGGCGCGAGCCGCAAGCAAGACCAGTGGCAACAGGTCACGCTCGACCGGAAAAGGGGCGGCAGCAAGTGCCGGCCAGACACCAAAGGCTCCAAAGCCCGAGGAATTCGACAAGGAGCAGGAGCTTCACGCCTATCGTGAAATGCTGCTCATTCGCCGCTTCGAGGAAAAGGCCGGCCAGCTTTACGGCATGGGCCTGATCGGCGGTTTCTGTCACCTTTATATCGGCCAGGAAGCCGTCGTCGTCGGCATGCAGATGAGCATGAAGGAAGGCGATCAGGTCATCACCGGCTATCGCGATCATGGTCACATGCTCGCAACAGGCATGGAAGCGCGCGGCGTGATGGCCGAGCTCACGGGGCGCCGCAATGGCTACTCCAAGGGCAAGGGCGGCTCCATGCACATGTTCTCCAAGGAGAAGAAGTTCTACGGCGGTCACGGTATTGTCGGCGCGCAGGTGCCGCTGGGCACCGGGCTTGCCTTTGCCAACCGTTACCGTGGCGACGACAGCGTTTCGATCACCTATTTCGGTGATGGCGCGGCCAACCAGGGCCAGGTCTATGAGAGCTTCAACATGGCCTCGCTGTGGAAGCTGCCGGTGATCTACATCATCGAGAACAACCGCTACGCCATGGGCACGGCGGTCGCGCGTTCCTCCGCCGAGACCGATTTCTCGCATCGCGGCCTTTCGTTCAAGATCCCCGGCATCCAGGTGGATGGCATGGATGTACGTGCGGTCAAGGCGGCCGGTGAGCTGGCCGTTGACTGGTGCCGTTCGGGCAAGGGGCCGATCATCCTCGAGATGCAGACCTACCGCTATCGCGGCCATTCCATGTCTGACCCCGCGAAATACCGCTCCAAGGACGAAGTGCAGAAGATGCGCTCCGAGCACGATCCGATCGAGCAGGTGAAGCAGCGTCTTCTGGCCAGCAAATGGGCGGATGAAGATGCGCTGAAGGCCATCGACAAAGAGGTGCGTGACGTGGTCGGCGATTCGGCCGAATTCGCACAGACGGATCCGGAGCCGGATGTGTCTGAACTCTACACCGACATTCTGCTTTGAGGGGAGGGCCGACATGCCAACCGAAATTCTCATGCCCGCGCTCTCTCCGACCATGGAAGAGGGCAATCTTTCCAAATGGATCAAGAAGGAAGGCGATGCCGTCGCTCCCGGTGACGTGATCGCCGAGATCGAGACGGACAAGGCAACCATGGAAGTGGAAGCCGTGGACGAAGGCACGCTCGGCAAGATCCTGATCGCCGAAGGCACCGAAGGCGTGAAAGTGAACACGGCCATCGCTGTTCTTCTGGGTGAGGGCGAAAGCGCCTCCGATCTCGACAGGCAGGCTGCAAAGCCGGCTGCCGAAGAGACGAAGGCTGCTGACGACAGCGCCGCAAAGGCGGAGTCGGAAGAAAAGTCTTCCGGTGGCTCCGTGCCGGCTGCACCGGAAATCAAGGTCGCTGCCGATCCGGACATTCCCGAAGGCACCGAGATGGTTTCGACCACCGTGCGCGAAGCGCTGCGCGACGCCATGGCCGAGGAAATGCGCCGTGACGGCGACGTCTTCGTCATGGGCGAGGAAGTGGCCGAGTATCAGGGCGCCTACAAGGTGACCCAGGGGCTCCTTCAGGAATTCGGCGACAAGCGCGTCGTCGACACGCCGATCACCGAGCACGGCTTTGCCGGCGTCGGCGTTGGCGCGGCCTTTGCCGGTCTGAAGCCGATTGTTGAGTTCATGACGTTCAACTTCGCCATGCAGGCGATCGACCAGATCGTCAATTCGGCGGCCAAGACGCTCTACATGGCTGGCGGCCAGATGGGCGCGCCCATCGTGTTCCGTGGTCCCAACGGCGCTGCTGCCCGCGTGGCGGCACAGCATTCGCAGTGCTACGCCGCCTGGTACGGGCACATTCCGGGCCTCAAGGTGGTGATGCCCTACACGGCAGCCGACGCGAAGGGCCTTCTGAAGGCTGCGATCCGTGATCCGAACCCGGTGATCTTCCTGGAGAACGAGATTCTCTACGGCCAGAGCTTCGACGTTCCGAAGATGGACGATTTCGTTCTGCCGATCGGCAAGGCGCGCATCCACAAGACGGGCACGGACGCGACCATCGTTTCCTTCGGCATCGGCATGACCTATGCGGTCAAGGCGGCTGAGGAACTGGCAGCCGAGGGCATCGACGTGGAAATCGTCGACCTGCGCACGATCCGGCCGATGGACCTCGATACGGTGATCGAATCCGTGAAGAAGACCAACCGTCTGGTGACGGTCGAGGAAGGGTTCCCGCAGTCGTCGGTCGGCGCGCATATCGCCAGCCAGGTGATGCAGCGGGCCTTCGATCATCTCGACGCTCCGGTGATCACGGTGGCCGGCAAGGACGTTCCGATGCCCTATGCCGCCAATCTCGAAAAGCTGGCGCTCCCGAGCGTCGCCGAAGTGGTCGAGGCGGTGAAAGCCGTTTCCTATCGCAACTGAGGGGGAGGAAACCATGCCGATCCAAGTCACCATGCCCGCCCTCTCGCCGACGATGGAAGAGGGCAATCTCGCCAAGTGGATGGTCAAGGAAGGGGATTCCGTCGCTCCCGGTGACGTGATCGCCGAGATCGAGACCGACAAGGCGACCATGGAAGTGGAAGCCGTAGACGAAGGCACCGTCGCCAAGATCGTCGTGCCGGAAGGCACCGAAGGCGTTAAGGTGAATGCGCTGATCGCGGTTCTCGCCGAGGAAGGCGAGGACGCTGCCGACGCCGTGAAGGCTGCCGAAGGCGGCGCAAGCGCAAAGGCCGGGGCGAAGGCTCCCGAGGCCGAGAAGCCCGCTGAAGCCGTAGCACCGGCGCAAAAGGCCGAAGCGCCCGCGCAGGCAAAGCCGGCAGAGGCGAAGTCTGCTTCCTCCGGCGATGGGGAGCGCGTGTTTGCCTCTCCGCTTGCCCGCCGTCTGGCGAAGGAAGCCGGTCTCGACCTGTCCGCCATCACCGGTTCGGGTCCGAAGGGCCGGATCGTCAAGGCCGATGTGGAAGTCGCCGGCAAGGATGGCGGTGCGAAGGCAGCCGCACCGGCGGAAGCAGCTTCCGCCGCTGCGTCCGCGCCGCAGGCCATGTCCGACGATCAGGTGCTGAAACTGTTCGAGGAAGGCTCCTACGAGCTCATCCCGCATGACAGCATGCGCAAGACCATCGCCCGCCGTCTGGTCGAGGCCAAGTCCACCATCCCGCATTTTTACCTGACGCTCGATTGCGAGATCGACGCGCTTCTGGCGCTGCGCAAGCAGCTCAATGATGCCGCGCCGAAGGTGAAGACCGGGGATGGCGAAAAGCCGGCCTACAAGCTGTCGGTCAACGACATGGTCATCAAGGCCCACGCCAGGGCGCTGGCCATGGTGCCGGACGCAAACGTGTCGTGGACCGAGAACGCCATGGTGAAGCACAAAAACGCCGATGTGGGCGTTGCCGTGTCGATCCCCGGCGGTCTGATCACGCCGATCGTGCGCCGCGCCGACGAGAAGACGCTGTCTGCCATCTCCAACGAGATGAAGGACCTGGCCGCGCGGGCGCGTTCGCGCAAGCTGAAGACGGAAGAGTTCCAGGGCGGCAACACGGCCGTGTCCAATCTGGGCATGTTCGGCATCAAGGACTTCGCCGCCGTCATCAACCCGCCGCATGCGACGATCCTCGCGGTCGGCGCGGGCGAGCAGCGGGCCGTGGTGAAGGATGGCGAAGTGAAGGTTGCGACCGTGATGTCGGTCACGCTTTCGACCGACCACCGTGCAGTCGACGGCGCGCTTGGCGCAGAACTCCTCGCCGCCTTCAAGCAGGTCATCGAAAACCCGATGGCGATGCTGGTATAGGCCGCAAATGAACATCTTGTCCGGGGGCGGAACATGAACACCATCCTGTGCTACGGCGATTCGCTGACATGGGGGTACGATCCTGCCGGCCCCGGACGCCATTCCTTTGAAGACCGCTGGCCAAGTGCACTTCAGGCCGCTCTGGGCGACCGCGCCCGGGTGATCGCCGAAGGGCTCAATGGCCGCACCACGGTGTTTGACGATTACGCTGCCGGCGCAGACCGCAATGGTTCGCGGGTTCTGCCGACACTTCTGACGAGCCATGCACCTCTTGATCTCGTCATCATCATGCTTGGCACGAACGACATGAAGCCGTTCATCTGTGGCCGCGCCTTCGGTGCGAAACAGGGCATGCAGCGTCTGGTCGACATCGTGCGCAGCCATGACTACCCGATGGGCGATCCGGCTCCGAAAGCGCTCGTCATGGCGCCGCCGCAGGCCTGCGCGACGGATGATCCCGACTTTTCAGTACTGTTCGATAACGCGCGCTCCGAATCGGCAAAGCTCGCCGGTTTATATGAAGCGCTCGCACGGGACATGGATGTCGGCTTCTTCGACGCTGGCCGTGTGGCGCGCACAAGTCCGCTTGACGGCGTTCATCTGGACGCCGACAACACGAGGTTGATCGGTGCGGGAGTCGCGCCGGTCGTTACTGAAATGCTTGGGTTTTAAAGGCGGAAGGATAGACATATGGCCGATACGGCAGGAAATAGAAGCGTACACGCTTCCTGGGGCTGGCTTGCCCTGCTCGGCGCCATTTCACTCATTGGCGGCATTCTGGCATTCGCCAATCCATTCGCGGCCACGATGACCGCTGCAATGCTGGCCGCATGGACCTTCGTCCTGTTTGGCGTGCTGCAGATCGTGCAGGCGTTCAGCGTGCGTGGCTGGGGCGGGTTCCTCTGGGCGCTGCTCATGGGCGTTCTGATGCTCGCAGTGGGCGTTTCCATCATCATGAAACCGGCGGCGGGCATTGTTTCGCTCACGGTTCTGGTGGCGATCATCTTCCTCGTGCTCGGTGTGGTGAAGATCATGTACGCCTTTGCATTCCGCCCGCTTTCGGGCTGGGGATGGGTTCTGTTCTCGGGCCTCGTCTCGCTGGTTCTCGGCGTGATGATCCTGGCGGACATGCCGTGGGCGGCCGCAACCATTCTGGGCATTCTGCTGGCGGTTGAGCTGTTGTCGAACGGCATCTTCCTCCTGCTCATCGCCTTCGGCCTGCGCGGGGCGCAGCGGGCCTGATTTTCTTTCAGGGCGCGGGTCTGCCCCGCGCCCTGAAACAACGATACGACTACAAGGAGAGACCAGCTGTGGCTGAAAACTACGACGTTATCATCATCGGTTCGGGACCGGGCGGCTATGTGACCGCGGTCCGCGCTGCACAGCTTGGCTTGAAAACGGCAATCGTCGAGCGCGAACATCTGGGCGGCATCTGCCTCAACTGGGGCTGCATTCCGACCAAGGCGCTGCTCCGCTCCGCCGAGATCAAGCATTATGCCGAAAACGGCAAGGACTACGGTCTCTCCATCGAGGGCAAGGTGACGGCCGATGTGGACGCCGTCGTCGACCGCTCGCGCAAGGTCTCGCAGCGCCTCAATGGCGGCGTCGGGTTCCTGATGAAGAAGAACAAGATCGACGTGATCTGGGGCGAGGCCAAGCTTTCCAAGCCTGGCGAAGTCGTGGTGTCGGAAACGGCGAAGAAGGCGATGCAGCCGCAGCCGCCCGCGCCGAAGAACACCAAGGGCCCCGGAACCTACAAGGCAAAGCACATCATCGTCGCCACCGGTGCGCGTCCGCGCGTTCTGCCGGGCATCGAGCCTGATGGTCACAGGATCTGGACCTATTTCGAGGCAATGGTTCCCAAGACGATGCCGAAGTCGCTCGTCGTTATGGGCTCCGGCGCAATCGGCATGGAGTTCGCCTCCTTCTACCGCACCATGGGTGCGGAGGTTACGGTGGTCGAGCTGATGCCGCAGATCCTGCCGGTCGAGGATGCGGAAGTTTCCAAATTCGCACAGCGTCAGTTCGAGAAGCAGGGCATCAAGTTCAAGCTTGGCGCAAAGGTTTCCAAGGTCGAGAAGGGCAAGGACGGCGTCACCGCCCATATCGAGACCAAGGACGGAAAGACCGAGACGATCTCCGCCGAGAAGCTGATTTCGGCTGTTGGCGTGCAGGGCAATATTGAAAATCTCGGGCTCGAGGCGCTGGGCGTGAAGACGGATCGCGGCTGCGTTGCCGTGGACGGCTATGGCCGCACCAATGTCGACGGCATCTACGCCATCGGCGACGTGGCAGGCCCGCCCATGCTGGCGCACAAGGCCGAGCATGAAGGCGTGATCTGCATCGAGAAGATCGCCGGCGTGCCGGGCGTTCACGGGCTTGAAAAGGGCCTGATCCCGGGCTGCACCTACTGCCAGCCGCAGGTCGCCTCCGTCGGTCTGACGGAAGCAAAGGCCAAGGAAGCCGGGCGCGACATTCGCGTTGGCCGCTTCCAGTTCGCCGCCAATGGCAAGGCCATTGCGCTTGGCGAGGATCAGGGCTTCATCAAGACCATCTTCGACAAGAAGACGGGCGAGCTTCTGGGCGCACACATGATCGGCGCGGAAGTCACCGAGCTCATTCAGGGCTTTGTCGTCGCAATGAACCTGGAGACGACCGAGGAAGAGCTGATGCACACGGTCTTCCCGCATCCGACCCTGTCGGAGATGATGAAGGAAAGCGTTCTCGACGCCTATGGGCGCACGCTCAACGCTTGAGATCGGGGCTTCTGTGCGGTCTGGTGATGCTGCCTGACCGCCAAATGCTCGAAAAGGGCTGAAAAGCCCCTGTTTCCCCCGCGACAAGTGGACTATATGCGGGGGAACGCAACGAGGATCGGGATGATGGGCGAAAGCCACGGCCTCATGGGAATACCTGGTATGGGAATGTCAGGTGTCGGCTTTTTCGGACTGCTCGTGATCGGTTTTCTGGCCGGTTACGTGGCTGAAAAGACCATGAACCGCGAGCATGGCTTTCTCACCAATATCCTGGTCGGCATAGCCGGCGCTTTTGTCGGCGGGACGATTGCCGGTATTGCCGGCATCTCGTTCTATGGTTTTTTTGGCAATCTGGTGGTCGCCATTCTTGGCGCGATCCTGATCCTCTGGATATTCGGTCGTTCGGCCCCGCGCCGCACGCGATAGGACAAACATGGTCACCATTCTCGATACCGTCACCGACAAGCCGCGCCCGCGGCATCCCGAAAAGGCACACCGCCCCGATCAGGACGTGATGCGCAAGCCGAAATGGATTCGCGTCAAGGCGCCGACCTCTCAGGGCTATATGGAAACCCGCGAGATCGTGAAGTCGAACAAGCTCGTGACCGTGTGTGAAGAGGCCGGCTGCCCGAATATCGGCGAATGCTGGGACAAGAAGCACGCCACGTTCATGATCCTCGGCGAGATCTGCACGCGCGCCTGCGCCTTCTGTAACGTCGCAACCGGCATTCCCGGTCCCGTGGACATCAACGAGCCCGACAATGTCGCCAAGGCCGTTCGCGAGATGGGGCTGAAGCATGTCGTCATCACCTCGGTCGACCGTGACGATCTGGCCGATGGCGGCGCGCAGCACTTTGCCGATGTGATCGGCGCAATCCGCGCGGCTTCGCCCGAAACGACCATCGAGATCCTGACGCCCGACTTCCTGCGCAAGGACGGCGCTCTTGAAGTCGTCGTCGCGGCAAAGCCCGACGTCTTCAACCACAATCTGGAAACCGTTCCGGGCAATTATCTCAAGGTTCGCCCCGGCGCGCGCTATTTCCACTCGCTGCGTCTTCTCCAGCAGGTCAAGGAACTTGATCCCGGCATGTTCACCAAGTCGGGCATCATGGTCGGCCTTGGCGAAGAGCGTAACGAAGTGCTGCAGCTCATGGACGATCTGCGTTCGGCCAATGTCGACTTCATGACCATTGGCCAGTATCTGCAGCCGACGCGCAAGCACCATCCGGTGAAGAAGTTCGTCACGCCGGAGGAGTTCAAGTCCTACGAGACCGTGGCCTACACGAAGGGCTTCCTGATGGTTTCCTCGAGCCCGCTCACGCGCTCGTCGCACCATGCAGGTGAAGACTTCGCAAAGCTGCGGGCGGCGCGCGAGGCGCGTCTTGAAGGCGCTGGTGCTGCTGCGAACTGATGCCGAAATTCGAGACCGTGCGCCGCGTGGCGCACACAGCCGAGGACATGTTCGCGCTCGTCGCGGATGTGGAGAAATATCCTGAATTCGTGCCCATGTGCGAAGCGCTCAGCGTGCGCACGCGCAAGGAACGCGATGGCGTGACGCTGCTCGTGGCCGACATGACCGTCGGCTACAAGGCGCTGCGGGAGACATTCACCAGCCAGGTAACGCTGAAACCCGACGATGCGGCAATCGACGTGCGCTATGTGGACGGCCCGTTTCGCTTCCTCAAGAACGAATGGCGCTTCGAGCCGGCCGGCGAGGGCGCGTGCGAAATTCATTTCTTCATCGAATATGAGTTCAAGAGCCGGATGCTCGGCGCGGTGATGGGCGCGATGTTCGACCGCGCCTTCCGCATGTTCTCCGAGGCGTTCGAGCGCCGTGCGGATGTGATCTACGGCGTGAGCGCCTGAATTCAGCCTTCCTGAAGGGCTGACAGAACCATGTCGAGCGCGGTCTCGACGGTCGCAGCGCGCACACCGGCGCGGTCGCGGTCTTCAAAGACATGGGACTGCGCCACGGGCGCGCGGCCCTTCATCGCCAGTCCGAACCAGACAAGTCCAACCGGTTTCTCATCCGACCCGCCATCCGGGCCGGCAATGCCGGTGACGGCGACCGTCACGCCGGCGCGTGAGTGGGCAAGCGCGCCCTGAGCCATTTCCAGCGCGGTTTCCTGCGAGACAGCGCCATGGGCGGCCAGCGTTTCTGGCGAAACGCCGAGCATCTCCATCTTGGCTTCATTGGAATAGGTGACGAAGCCACGGTCGACGACCGAGGAGGAGCCGGCAATGTCGGTCAGGGCGGCTGCGATCATGCCGCCGGTGCAGGATTCGGCCGTGGCGAGCATGATGCCGCGTGCGTTGCAGGCGGCAAGAACAGCGCGGGCGCGTGTCTCGAAACCGCTCATCCCGGCACCTCGCCGGGATAGATCACGCTTGCCGTGGCGATCGACGCAATGCCTTCTTCGCGCCCGACAAAACCCATCTTCTCATTGGTGGTGGCCTTTATGGAAATGCGGTGCGGCGCGATGTTCAGCATGCCGGCAAGGGCTGCCGTCATGCTCTCGCGATGCGGACCGATTTTGGGCGCTTCGCAGACAATCGTGACATCGACATTGGCGATGCGTCCGCCTGCCTCGCGCACCATGGCGGCTGCGTGTTCGAGGAAGATGTGCGAGGCGGCGCCCTTCCATTGCGGGTCGGAGGGCGGAAAATGCGTCCCGATATCGCCAGCGCCGCAGGTGGCCAGAAGCGCGTCGGTCAGTGCGTGCAGGCCCACATCGGCATCCGAATGGCCGGAGAGGCGCTTGTGATGCGGAATGGCGACGCCGCAAAGCACGACCGCATCGCCATCGGCAAAGGTGTGCACGTCATAGCCATTGCCGGTGCGCACATCCGGGAAGACGCTCGGGCGGGTCAGGCGTTCGTCTGCAAGCGCGATGTCGCGCGCCCAGGTGAGCTTGATGTTGTCGACGGAGCCCGCAACGAGCCGAACCGGGATTTTCGCCCATTCGGCAATGGAGGCGTCGTCGGTGAAATCCTCACGCCCCAGCTTGTGGGCGCGCTCATGGGCTGCCGCGATGAGTGCGAAGGGAAAGCCCTGCGGCGTCTGCGCGGCATGCAGGTCGTGGCGCGGCACCGTCTCGGCAATGTTGCCGGCGGGGCCTGCGCGCTTGATCGTGTCGGCCACGGGCAGGGATGGCAGCGCGCCGCGACCATCTTCCACCGCCGCAATGATCCGGTCGATCAGCTCGCGGTCGATGAAGGGGCGCACGCCGTCATGGATGAGAACCGTCTGCGGAGACGGATCGTAAAGCGCAAGCAGCGCCAGCCGGGTGGAGGCCTGGCGGGAATGGCCGCCATGGATGGCGATGACGCGATCATCGGTCAGGCCGGCAGTGGCCTCGGCGAACAGCGCTTCGTCGTCCGGGTGGATCGCCACCACCACGCGCCCGATGCGCGGATCGGTGAGGAAGGTTTCCAGCGTGTGACGCAGCACCGGCTTGCCGCCGATCTGGCGATATTGCTTCGGTCCTTCGACGGACTGCCCCGCGCGCTCGCCGCGTCCTGCGGCGACGATGACGGCGGCGACCTCACCGGTCCTGCGGGCCGTCAGGCTATCGGATTGTGTCATCTGCTTGTCCATAGCGCAGACGCATAATAATACATGCCGCGAAAGGCCAGCCGAATTTGCAGGCGATTGCGCAGATGCGAAAACGCAGTTGCGGGATCGGGTAAAAACTGGCTAAATAATAAGCACAATCAGAGGGTGCTTTAAATTTGTGCATCTCATCAGCCGCGTTTTTGTCCACGCCACTCTCGGTCGGATCGGTTTCGATTCGCAACCGCGTGTTTCTGGCGCCCATGTCCGGGGTTACCGACCTGGCGTTTCGCGCACGCGCCTATGACCATGGCGCGGGGCTGGTCGTCTCTGAAATGGTGGCGAGCGGCGAGCTTGCGCGCGGCAAGGCTGAATCGGCCCGCCGCCTGCGCCGTCCGGATGTGGACGTGCACATGGTGCAGCTTGCCGGACGCGAGGCGCGCTGGATGGCGGAAGGCGCACGCATCGCCGAAGAGCGCGGCGCAGACGTGATCGACATCAATATGGGCTGCCCGGCCAAGAAGGTGACGGGCGGCTATTCCGGTTCGGCGCTGATGCGCGAACCCGATCATGCGCTGAGCCTGATCGAGGCTGTCGTGGGCGCTGTTCAGGTGCCGGTCACGGTGAAGATGCGGCTTGGCTGGGACGACAATGCGCTGAACGCGCCGGAGATTGCGCGCCGCGCCGAGGAGGCGGGCGTGGCCATGGTGACGGTGCACGGGCGCACGCGCTGCCAGTTCTACAAGGGCAGGGCCGACTGGAAGGCGATTTCGGCGGTGAAGGAAGCCGTCACGATCCCGGTGGTGGCCAATGGCGACGTGACATCGGCGGAAGATGCAGCAGGCATGCTTGCCGCTTCGGGCGCTGACGCGGTGATGGTCGGGCGCGCGCATTACGGCGCGCCATGGATCGCAGGTGCTGTTGCCTCCAATGCAGAGCGCCGCCCGGAGAACCTCGCCGACTATGTGATCGACCATTACGAGGCGATGCTCTCGCTTTATGGCGCGGATCACGGCACACGGCACGCCCGCAAGCATCTCGGCTGGTACATGGACCGGCACATCACCGAGGTTTCCCCCGAAACGCGCAGGGCGATCATGACGGGGAACGATCACAGAGAGGTCAGCCGGCTCCTGCGCGACCTGTTTCGCAGACAAGAGGATCAACTGGCCGCATGAATGACAGGGGTGAACGCGCACGTATGGAAACCGGCCCGGCCAGTCTGCTCTTGAACACGTTGCGCCACCCTGTGGTGATGATCGACCGGGATGGCTTCATCGCCGAGGTGAATGCGGAGGCCGAGGATTTCTTCCGCTCCGGCGCGTCCATTCTTGCCCGAAGCCGCCTGTCGGATTTCGTGCCCTTCGGAAGCCCGCTGATCGCGCTTGTCGAACAGGTGCGCGAGCAGCGCGTGGCGATCAACGAATACCGTGTCGACATCTCGTCACCGCGCCTTGGGCCGGAGCGGCTGGTGGATATTCACGCAGCCCCGGTTTCGGAAGTGCCCGGCGCCGTTGCGCTTCTCCTGCAGGAGCGCTCCATGGCCGACAAGATCGACCGGCAGATGGTGCATCGCGGCGCGGCGCGTTCGGTGACCGGGCTGGCAGCCATGCTGGCGCATGAAATCAAGAACCCGCTTTCGGGCATTCGCGGCGCGGCGCAATTGCTCGAACACGCCGTTTCGGATGAAGACCGGGCGCTGACGCGCCTCATCACCGAGGAGACCGACCGGATCGTGGCGCTGGTCGACCGTATGGAAGTGTTTTCCGACGAACGCCCGGTGGAGCGCGATCCGATCAACATCCATCTGGTGCTTGATCACGTCAAAGCCGTCGCCAAGAGCGGTTTTGCGCGCAAAGTCAGTATTTTGGAGGATTACGATCCGTCGCTGCCGCCGGTCTGGGCCAATCGCGACCAGCTGATCCAGGTCTTTCTCAATCTGGTCAAGAACGCAGCTGAAGCCATTGCCGATCAGGATGACGGCGAGATCCGGCTGACAACGGCGTTTCGTCCGGGCATCCGGCTTTCGGTTCCAGGCTCGCCGGATCGCGTGGCGCTTCCGCTGGAATTTTGCGTCTACGACAACGGGCCGGGCATCCCCGAGGATCTGCGGCAGATCATCTTCGATCCCTTCGTCACCTCCAAGCAAAACGGGTCTGGCCTCGGGCTTGCGCTGGTCGCCAAGATCGTGGGCGCGCATGGCGGGGTGATCGAATGCGAATCTTCCGGCCAGCGTGGAACCGTGTTTCGCATCCTGATGCCGGCCTGGCGCGAGGCGCGCCATCCGGCCCCCCGGCCAAACCCTGTGAAGACTGAAATGGAGGGCAGGTCATGACCGGTTCCAGCATTCTCGTGGCCGATGACGACGCGGCCATCCGCACCGTGCTCAATCAGGCGCTGTCGCGCGCCGGCCACGATGTGCGCGTCACCTCGAACGTAGAGACGCTCTGGCGCTGGGTTTCGGGCGGCGAGGGCGATCTGGTCATCACCGATGTGGTGATGCCCGATGGCAATGCGTTCGACCTTCTGCCCCGCATCAAGAAGGTGCGACCCGATCTGCCGGTGATCGCCATGAGCGCGCAGAACACGTTCATGACCGCGATACGCGCCTCCGAAGTCGGGGCCTATGACTATCTGCCCAAACCCTTCGATCTGACCGAACTGGTGAACATTGTCGGGCGTGCGCTGTCGGAACCCAAGGCAAGCCAGAAGGAGCTTGCCGGCGCGGATGCGCCCGAGACGCTGCCGCTGATCGGCAGATCGGCGGCGATGCAGGAAATCTACCGGCTGCTTGCGCGCATGATGCAGACCGATTTGACGGTGATGATCAGCGGCGAGTCGGGCACCGGCAAGGAACTCGTGGCCCGCGCGCTTCACGAATATGGCCGTCGCCGCAAAGGACCGTTTGTCGCCATCAACATGGCCGCCATCCCGCGCGATCTGATCGAATCGGAGCTTTTCGGTCACGAGAAGGGGGCGTTCACGGGCGCGCAGGCGCGTTCCTTTGGCCGGTTCGAGCAGGCAGAAGGCGGCACGCTGTTTCTCGACGAAATCGGCGACATGCCGATGGAAGCGCAGACGCGCCTCCTGCGCGTGTTGCAGCAGGGCGAATACACGACCGTTGGCGGGCGCACGCCGATCCGCACCGATGTGCGCATCGTCGCCGCCACCAACAAGGATCCGCGCACGCTGATCGATCAGGGCCTGTTCCGGGAAGACCTTTTCTATCGGCTGAACGTCGTGCCGCTGCGGCTGCCGCCGCTGCGCGAACGGGCGGAAGACATCCCGGATCTGGTGCGCCACTTCTTCGCCCGCGCCGAGCAGGAGGGGCTGCAGGCCAAGCGAATCAGCAATGACGGGCTCAACCGGCTGAAGAGCTATCGCTGGCCCGGCAATGTGCGTGAGCTTGAAAACCTCGTGCGCAGACTGGCCGCGCTCTACCCACAGGACGAAATTTCGGCCGAAGTGATTGAGCAGGAGCTGCGCGCGGCAGGCGCTTTGCGCGGCAACCAGTCGGAGCCTCTGCCCGAGGAAACCACGCTGTCCCAGGCCGTCGAGCAGCATTTGCAGCGCTATTTCGCAACATTCGGTGACCAGCTGCCGCCGGCAGGTCTCTACCAGCGGGTGCTGGCTGAAGTGGAGCAACCGCTTCTGATTGCGGCGCTGACCGCGACGGGCGGCAACCAGTTGAAGGCCGCAGACCTTCTCGGCGTCAACCGGAACACCTTACGCAAGAAGATCCGCGAATATGGCGTGAACATCTATCGCGGCGCGAACTGAAGCAAGTCCGCCCGCACGCCGTTTCAGGCCAGCCCTGACTTCCCGGCACGATCCCCAGTCTGCCCCAGCAATGCCGCATTGTTAGGAAATGCAACTGTTGCCAGATGGTTACAGTCGTTGCATATGTGCAACAACTAAACGCTATGCTGGAAAACGGAAGCGGGAGTGATGGTCAGCTTGTCCGAGAGTTCGCCGATGGAGCCTTTGGCTGCGGCTGCGCCCGTGAGGCGCGGGCGAACGGCTGCTTTCTATATCGGTATGACGGCGGCGATCGGCGCTGTCGTGACGGCAGGCATTTCCTTCACCGTTCTGCTTGGCCTTACCCCGATCACGCCTGATGCGACCACGACGATCCTTCTGATCGCGATCAATCTTGGCTTCATTCTGCTCCTTTTCGGCCTGATCCTCATGGAAGGCTGGCGTATCTACAAATCCCGCAAGGGACGGCGGGCGGCTTCTCGTCTGCATGTGCGCATCGTCGCCATGTTCTCGCTCGTGGCGGCGATCCCGGCCATTCTGGTGGCGGTTGTCGCATCGGTGACGCTGGATCTGGGGCTTGATCGATGGTTCGAACTCAGAACCAAGGTCATCGTCTACTCGTCTCTTTCGATTGCCGATGCCTATGTGCAGCAGAATGCCCGCAGCCTGCAGGGCACGACGGAGAGCATGGGGGTGCGGCTCGATCAGGCGCGCACGCTCTACAATCTGGACCGCTATGGTTTCCGCGATTTCCTGACCCGTCAGGCGATGCTGCGCGGTCTGGCCGTTGCCGAACTCGTGCGCGAGGACGGCTCGGTAATCATCGGCGCGCAGATGCCGGAAGAGATTCCATTGCCGCGTCCAAACGAGAACGCCATCGAGGTCGCCAACAGCTCGCAGATCGCTTTCAACGAGATCGGCGGCACGAACCTTGTGACGGCCGTCTACAAGCTGCAGGAGATTCCGGACGCCTATCTCTACACAGGCGCATTGCTTGATCCCGAAGTCCTGAAGGCGCGCCAGATCGTGCGCACGAATACGGATGAGTACCGATCACTCGAGGGCAATCGCGGCAACACGCAGATCGCCTTCGCACTGCTCTATCTGGTCGTGACGCTTGCCATCGTGCTGGCGGCCATCTGGACCGGTATCGCGGTCGCCGACCGTCTGGTGCGACCGATCCGCCAGCTCATCAGTGCGGCGGGCGCCGTTTCGACCGGCAATCTCGACGTCTCCGTGCCGGTGCGCAGTTCCGATGGCGATGTCGGGCTTCTGGGCGATACGTTCAACCAGATGACCCAGCAGCTGAAATCGCAGCGCGATGAGCTCATCACCGCAAGGGACGTCATCGACGAGCGCCGCCGGTTCACCGAGGCCGTGCTTTCGGGCGTCAGCGCCGGGGTTATCGGCGTGGAAGCCGATGGTTCGGTCGCCATGGTCAATCGCTCCGCCGAGGCGATGCTCGACATTTCAGCCGATGACGCGGTCAACAAGAACCTCTCCATGGTGCTGCCCCATGTGGGCCGCATCTTCGAGATGGGCCGCAAGTCCGGTCGCGCCGTCTATCGCGAGCAGGCCACCTTCTTCCGTGGCGGCGTGGAACGCACCTTCAACATACAGATCACCACGGAGGAGGGCGTCAACGAGGATGACGAGCATTCCTATGTGGTCACGGTGGATGACATCACCGATCTGATGCAGGCGCAGCGCTCCATGGCGTGGGCCGATGTTGCCCGCCGCATTGCGCATGAAATCAAGAACCCGCTGACGCCGATCCAGCTTTCAGCCGAGCGTATTCGCCGCCGCTTCGGCAAGGTGATCGAGCAGGATCGCGAGATTTTCGATCAGTGCACCGACACGATCATTCGCCAGGTGGGTGATATCGGGCGCATGGTGGATGAGTTCTCGGCCTTTGCACGCATGCCAAAGCCTGACATCCAGCTTCTCGATCTGCGCGAGCCGCTGCGCGAGGCTTCCTTCCTTGTGGAGGTGGCGCGCAACGAGATCACCTTTGAACGGCAGATTTCCGACACGCCGCTGATGGGCCGTTTCGACGCGCGCCTCCTGGGGCAGGCATTCGGCAACATCATCAAGAACGCTGCCGAAGCCATCGACGCAGCCGAGCGTCAGAACGGCCAGCCGGGCGCAATCCGCATCGCGGCGCGCATGAATGGCCGGTTCATCCAGATCGAGGTTATCGATAATGGCAAGGGCCTGCCGCGCGAGAACAGGCAGCGGCTGCTCGAGCCCTACATGACCACACGCGAGAAGGGCACGGGCCTCGGCCTCGCCATCGTGAAAAAGATCATCGAGGACCATGGCGGCCGCCTGGAACTCCACGACGCGCCAGACGATTTCCACGGCGGAGGTGGCGCCATGATCCGCATCATACTTCCTGCTGCCGGAGACGCCGGTAGCGCTGCTGAGACGACAAGAAGGTAGAAAATGGCTTCCGATATTCTGATCGTAGACGACGAGGAAGACATCCGCGAACTCGTTGCTGGCATTCTCAGTGACGAGGGCCATGAAACGCGCACCGCTTTCGACAGCGACAGCGCGCTTGCCTCCATCGCCGAGCGCGTGCCGCGCCTCATCCTGCTCGACATCTGGCTTCAGGGCTCCAAGCTCGACGGGCTTGCGCTTCTGGACAAGATCAAGGAACTGCATCCGCACGTTCCGGTGGTGATGATTTCCGGGCACGGCACTATTGAGACGGCCGTTTCGGCGATCAAGCGCGGCGCTTATGATTTCATCGAAAAGCCGTTCAAGACGGATCGCATGATCCTCATCTGCGAGCGCGCACTGGAGATCTCCAAGCTGAAGCGCGAGATGAGTGACCTGAAGAAGCGCAGCGGCGCATCCTTCGATCTCGTGGGTGAATCGGCGGCGCTGAACAATCTGCGCCAGACCATTGAGCGTGTCGCGCCCTCCAACAGCCGCATCATGCTGACCGGACCTTCCGGCTCCGGCAAGGAACTCGTCGCCCGCGCCATTCATGCGGCCTCGCCGCGCAATGGCGGACCGTTCGTAACGCTGAACGCCGCTGCGATCACGCCCGAGCGCATGGAAATCGAGCTTTTCGGCACCGAATCCAATGGCGGCGAGCGCAAGGTCGGCGCGCTCGAGGAGGCCCATGGCGGTGTTCTCTATCTGGATGAAGTGGCCGACATGCCGCTTGGCACGCAGAGCAAGATCCTGCGTGTGCTCGTGGATCAGCAGTTTGAGCGGGTTGGCGGAACGCGTCGCGTGAAGGTCGATGTGCGCATCATTTCCTCCACCGCGCAGAACGTCGAATCGTTGATCGCCGAGGGGCGGTTCCGCGAGGATCTGTTACACCGGCTGGCCGTGGTTCCGGTTGGCGTTCCGCCACTTGCGGAGCGGCGCGAGGACATTCCGCTTCTGGTCGATCACTTCATGCAGCAGATCGGCGAACAGGCCGGCATCAAGCCGCGTCCGCTCGGCAATGACGCCATGGCGGTTCTGCAGGCCCATAACTGGCCGGGCAATGTGCGCCAGCTGCGCAACAACATCGAACGCCTGATGATCCTGACGCGTGGCGATGGGCCGGACACGCCGATCACCGCCGATCTTCTGCCGTCCGAAATCGGCGATGTGATGCCGCGCCTGCCGACGCAGTCCGACCAGCACATCATGGCGCTGCCGCTGCGCGAGGCGCGCGAAATGTTCGAAAAGGAGTATCTGCTGGCGCAGATCAACCGCTTCGGCGGCAACATTTCGCGCACGGCGGAATTCGTCGGCATGGAGCGCTCCGCGCTGCACCGCAAGCTGAAGTCGCTCGGCGTCTGATCCGCCAGGCCGCATCCATCTCGATGGACGAGGTTTTCACGCGCCCCGAAAAGCGCTAGAGCAGTGACCCTGCAGACCGAAAGAGGTCTGCGCGAATGCAGGGAATACGTGATGAAGGTCATTATTTGCGGGGCAGGCCAGGTTGGCTTCGGTATCGCAGAGCGGTTGGCCGCCGAGCAAAACGATGTTTCCGTGATCGATACCTCGCCGGAGCTGATCCGCGCGGTTCGCGACACGCTTGATGTGCGTGGTTTCGTCGGCCATGGGGCGCATCCCGACGTTCTGGCGTCGGCCGGCGCCAGCGAAGCCGACATGATCATTGCGGTCACGCTGTTTGATGAAGTGAACATGGTCGCCTGTCAGGTGGCGCATTCGCTCTTCAACGTGCCGACCAAGATCGCGCGCATTCGCTCGCAGTCCTATCTCCAGACGCACTATATGGACCTGTTCTCGCGGGACCATCTGCCCATCGACGTGATCATCTCGCCGGAAGTCGAGGTGGGTGAGATGGTGATGCGCCGCATCGCGCTGCCGGGTGCGACGGATGTGGTGAGCTTTGCCGATGACAAGGTCTCCATGGTCGCCATCGAGTGTCTTGAGGAATGCCCGGTCATCAACACGCCGCTGGCGCAGCTCACCGAACTGTTTCCGGATCTGCCGGCGACCGTGGTTGGCGTGTCGCGTGAGGGAAAGCTCTTCATTCCCCATTCCGGCGACCAGCTGATGGCCGGCGATCTTGCCTATGTGGTCACCACCAAGGATCAGGTGCGCCGCACGCTCGGCCTGTTTGGCCATGAAGAGCGCGAAGCGACCCGCATCGTCATCGCCGGTGGCGGCAATATCGGCCTCTATGTCTCGCGCGCGATGGAAAAGAAGCAAAGCCGCACCAAGGTCAAGGTGATCGAGAACACGCGCGAACGCGCCGTGGCGCTCGCCGACAAGCTGCGCCGCACTGTGGTGCTGCATGGCAGCGCGCTCGACCAGAAACTGCTTCTGGAAGCTGACATCCAGCATGCCGACCTGATGGTGGCGCTGACCAATGACGATCAGGTCAACATCCTGTCGAGCGTGATCGCCAAGCGGCTCGGTTGCCGCTCCAATCTCGTTCTGATCAACAACCCGACCTATCACGACTTTGCCAAGACGCTGGGCATCGACGCCCATGTGAACCCGCGCTCGGTGACCATCTCGAAGGTGCTGCAGCATGTGCGGCGCGGCCGCATCCGCGCTGTCCACAACATTCAGCGGGGCGCTGCCGAAGTCATCGAGGCCGAGGCGCTGGAAACCTCGCCGCTGGTCGGACCGCCGCTCAGCGAAGTGGAGTTTCCCGATGGCATGCGCATTGGCGCAGTCTATCGCGACGGCGCGGTCATCAAGCCGAGCGGTTCGCTCAAAATCAAGCCGAAGGACCGGGTCGTGATTTTCGCGCTGGAAAGCGCGGTGCGCCAGGTGGAACAGATGTTCCGCGTCAGCCTGGAGTTTTTCTGAGTCGCTTGAAAAATCCGCCGCACGGCGGCAAAACACTGTCTGCCTTTTCGCGCCGCCCGGGGCCTGGCGGTTGCATCCACCCAGAATGGAGAACTCGACATGCCACGCATTGCTTATGTGAACGGGCGTTATGCGAATCACAACGACGCCATGGTTCATGTGGAGGATCGCGGCTATCAGCTTGGCGATGGCGTGTACGAGGTCTGCGAGATTTCCCGAGGCTTCATCATCGACATGGAGGGCCATCTCGACCGGCTCGACCGGTCGCTGCGCGAGCTTCGCATGGACTGGCCGATCGAGCGCAAGGCGCTTGAGTTCGTCATGCGCGAGGTCATCCGCCGCAATCATGTCCACAACGGCATGGTCTATCTTCAGGTCACGCGCGGCGTCGCACCGCGTGATCATGCGTTCCCGACCACGCCGGTGCGGTCCGCACTGGTGGTCACCGCCAAGCGCATGGACCCGAAGGCCGCGGCGAAGAAGGCCGAAAAGGGCATGACGGTCATCACCGTACCGGACAATCGCTGGGAACGCGTGGACATCAAGACCATCGGTCTTCTGCCCAACGTCCTTGCGCGCCAGACGGCGGTGGATTCGGGCGCACAGGAAGCCTGGTTCGTCGATCCCGATGGAACCGTGAAGGAGGGCGCTTCCACAAATGCCTGGATTGTCACGGCGGATGGCTCTCTGGTGACGCGGCCTGCCGATTTCGGCATCCTGCGCGGCATCACGCGGGCAACCGTCATGAAGGTCGCCGACAGTCTCGGCCTCAAGGTGGAAGAGCGCCCGTTCTCCGTGGAAGAAGCGCAGAATGCCCGCGAGGCGTTCGTGACCAGCGCCACGAGCGTGGTCATGCCGGTCGTGAACATTGACGGCAAGCCTGTGGCGAATGGTCATCCGGGCACGGTTGCAACTTCTTTGCGCGAGGCATTTTTTGAGATTGCGGAAAAAAGTCCTAGCTGTTAACCAACGCGCATGGTGGTAGCGGCTCAGCACGACCGAAAAATACTGGCATCAATTATTCATGTAACTTCTGTCGCGGAGTTTCTTGACAGAGGCATGTGATATTTGCGCTACTGGCTGCATAAAGTGCAGCGAATGGGTGAAAGACCAAAAAATGGCGGAACGATCTCAAAACCTACAGGACCTGTTCCTGAACACCGTTCGCAAGAGCAAGAACCCTCTGACGATCTTTCTCATCAACGGTGTCAAGCTGACAGGCATTGTCACTTCATTTGATAATTTCTGCGTGCTTTTGCGCCGCGATGGCCATTCGCAGCTTGTCTACAAGCATGCGATTTCGACGATTATGCCGAGCCAGCCCGTGCAGCTTTATGACGCCGAGGAAAACAATCGGGATTCCTGATTGGACGACACAGAAAACTCCGCTGACGGAAAGCGAGAAGACGAAGGGCTGACAACGCAGCCTTTCGCTACACGCGCTCTTGTCATCACTCCGGTTCTGACCAACGAACGCCGTTCTGCCGAAGGCAGCGCGGCTTCTGCGCGTGCGCCTGAAGCACGGCATGAAGAGGCGGTCGGACTGGCCGAGGCCATCGATCTCGATATCGTTTCCGCCGATATCGTCACGGTCAACACGCCGCGCCCCGCAACGCTGCTCGGAACGGGCAAGCTCGACGAGATCGCCGAGCGCGTCCACGATCTGGAGGCGGAAGTGGTGATCATCGATCATCCGCTCACGCCGGTTCAGCAGCGCAATCTCGAAAAGGCGCTGAAGGCGAAGGTGCTCGACCGCACCGGCCTTATTCTGGAAATTTTCGGACGCCGCGCACGCACGAAGGAAGGGCGGCTTCAGGTCGATCTCGCCCATCTGGAATATCAGCGCGGACGCCTCGTGCGCAGCTGGACGCACCTTGAACGCCAGCGCGGCGGCGGCGGCTTTATGGGCGGCCCCGGTGAAACCCAGATCGAGGCCGACAGACGTCAGCTTCAGGAGCGCATCACAAGGCTCAAGAAAGAGCTGGAGCATGTGCGCCGCACGCGCGATCTGCACCGCTCGAAGCGCCGCAAGGTGCCGTTCCCGATCGTGGCCATTGTCGGTTACACCAATGCGGGAAAGTCGACCCTGTTCAACCGCCTGACCGGCGCGAGCGTGATGGCCGAAGACATGCTCTTCGCCACGCTTGATCCGACATTGCGGCGCGTCACGCTTCCGCACGGCACGATCATCATTCTTTCCGATACGGTGGGCTTCATCTCGGACCTGCCGACGCATCTCGTCGCCGCGTTCCGCGCAACGCTCGAAGAAGTGGTCGAGGCCGATCTCGTCGTGCATCTGCGCGACATTTCCGACCCCGACACCACGGCTCAGGCAACCGATGTGGCCGCAATCCTCGGCGATCTGGGCGTTGACGCCTCGGACCGCACACGGGTTCTGGAAGTGTGGAACAAGGTCGACAATCTGGACGCCGAACAGCGCCGCGCGCTGCTCGAAGGCATGCGCGCAAGCGATGCGCCGCTCGCCATTTCCGCCATAACGGGTGAGGGCGTTCCCGAACTGCTCGACCTGATCGAAGAGCATATCTCGGGTGCTGTCGCGCCGATGACGGTCGATCTCGCCCCGCATCAGATGTCGCTGATTGACTGGATCTATCGCAATGGCGATGTGACCGGGCGCACGGACAATGACGATGGCAGCATCACGCTGACCGTGCGCGTGACGCAGACCGCGCGCGCTGAAATCCAGGAGCGTCTTGCCGGCGGCAGGTAAAGCTGCCGGCAGCCACGCCTATTTCGCTTCGGTCTTGGCCCGCTGCCAGAGCGTTTCCATCTCTTCGAGGCCGGATTCGTCGAGCGAACGGCCGGCCTTTTTGAGTTCACGCTCCACAAAGTCGAACCGCCGCCGGAATTTGTCATTCGTGCCGGCAAGGGCGGCCTCGGGATCATGGCCAAGGTGCCGGCCCAGATTGACCACGGCGAACAGAAGGTCGCCATATTCCTCGGCCGCATGGGCGTCGTCGCCCTCGGCAAGCGCTTCGCGCAATTCGCCGATCTCTTCCTCGATCTTGTCGAGAACCGGCCCGGCTTCGCCCCAGTCGAACCCGACGCGCGCAGCGCGTGACTGCAGCTTGTGGGCGCGCATGAGCGCGGGCAGGGCGCGCGGCACCTCGTCCAGATAGGCGATTGTCTCGTCGGGGGCGCCGCTCTGCAGGCGGCGGGCAAGGCGTTCAGCCTTTTCCTGCGCCTTGATCTCGTCCCACATGCCCTTGGCCATGCCGCGGCCGCGGGCCTCGGCGTCGCCGAACACATGGGGGTGGCGGCGAATCATCTTTGTCGTGATCGCTTCCACCACATCACCGAAATCGAATTGCTGATCCTCTTCGGCAATGCGGGCATGGAAAACCACCTGCAGAAGCAGGTCGCCCAGTTCGTCGCGCAGATCGTCGATGTCGCCGCGCTCGATCGCGTCGGCAACCTCATAGGCCTCTTCAATCGTATAGGGCGCGATGGTTGAGAAATCCTGCTCCACATCCCAGGGGCAACCCGTTTCCGGATTGCGCAGGGCGCGCATGATTTCAAGCAGTCTGGCGATGTCCTTGGACGGTTGCATCCGGCCTGTTCCTTTCTGCTCTGTCACGCCTGAATCAGCCAATGGTGCGCTCGAGAAGGCCGAGCCAGTTGCGCCAGGCGATCTTTTCGACCAGTTCGCGCCCGTAGCCATGGGCTTCCATTGCGTTCAGCAGATTGGGCAGGCCGGCTGCATCGCCAATCGCCTGCGGCATCAGCGCGCCGTCGAAATCGGAGCCGAACGCCACGCCGTCCTCGCCGAGCGCCTCAAGCAGCGCATCCAGATGGCGCAGCATCACTTCGAGATCGGTGTCCGCGTTGGACTGGCCGTCGGGGCGCAGGAAACCGGCCGCGAAATTGAGGCCGACCAGACCGCCCGTCTCGCGAATGGCGTCGAGCTGCCAGGCGGTGAGATTGCGCGACTGCTCGCTGATGGCGTGGACATTGGAATGGCTTGCAACCAGCGGCGCATCGCTGATGGCCTGCACATCGCGAAAACCCTTCTCGTTCAGGTGCGACAGGTCGACCATCATCTTGAGCGTATTGCACTTGCGCACCAGAGCCTTGCCGGCATCGGTGAGCCCGTCGCCAATGTCGGGCGAGGAGGGGAAGCGGAACGGCACGCCGTGACCGAAAATGTTGGACCGGCTCCACACCGGGCCGATGGAGCGCAGGCCTGCGCCATAAAGAATGTCGATCAGGTCGAGATCGGGGCCGATCGCCTCCGCACCCTCGATGTGAAACACCGCCGCGAGCGCGCCGACAGCCATGGCGCTGCGAATATCGCCGGAGGTCCGGCACACGGCAAAGCGTCCCTGCGCGGCGCGTTCAAGCCGCATCAGAATGGCGGCCATGGCGAGCGTCGAGCTCAGCGCGTCGGCCTGCGAGAGCTGCGGAAACGCGCCGTCTTCCGGACGGATACGCTTTCCGTTCGGTCCGCGCTCGGCAATCGGCGGCGGGAAGATGGCGAAGAGGCCGCCGGCAAGTCCGCCCTTGCGGGCGCGCGGCAGGTCGATATGGCCTTCGGTCGTTCCGTCCAGAAAGGACTGCTCGGCATTGGACTGGCCACTTTCATAGAGGCGCAGGAGCGCATCGTTGTGACCGTCGAAAACGGGAATGATATCTGATGGCATGAATGACTTCGCTTCTTGATCCGGCCGACCCGACTGGTCTGCACGCGTCCTTTCTAGGCAAGCGCGCAGCAGGACGCAAATCCCGCGAAAGCGCATGGCCGAAATGCGCGAGGCATGCAGCTATGGGTGCGGCGGGGCAAACGGTCGAGCCTGGCGAGAAACCGGTTCGCAGCGTGCGGAATAAGTTGACGCGCGACGGGGCCGGACTGTACAAGCGCCCGGAAAGTTCCGGAGGGATGGCCGAGCGGTTGAAGGCACCGGTCTTGAAAACCGGCAGGCGGGTGACCGTCTCGTGGGTTCGAATCCCACTCCCTCCGCCAACCTTACCTGCATTCTCCCAAATACCGTTGACCGCCGCGAGCCACCGCATTGTACGGAACGGTTGCAGATTTCTCTGTGTATGTCTGTTTCAAAACCTGCATAAACTGGAGCATCGACTTGCGGTTCTGCGCGTGGCAATGCTTGCCGAAGGGTGAAGAAGCGACCGCCTGTCGAAACGAGGTTTCGCGAAACAGGGGAAGAGTGCGGGAAATCTGAATCACATGCGCGAAACGCAGCCCCTATTTCGCCGCCTCTTTCCTGCGGCCATTGCGACATCCATCTTCGCGGCGCTGGCCCATGCGGTTTTCGTGGGAATAGCGGCCCGTTCGATTGGTCTGGAACTCGCCTACATCGCTGCCGTGACTTTCGTTGTGGCGCTGGTTGTTGCGCTGGTGGGCGGGGCGGTTCTGCTCGCCATTGTTGCAGCGCTCAAGCTGAGACCAGTCTCGTCGCTGCTGCTGTTTCTGATCGTCATTCAGGCCATTGCGATCAGGCTGGAGATGTATCTCTTTGAAGGCAGTTTCAGCGATATATCCTGGCAGTATGGCCTCATATCCGTCCCGGCTTCTGTGATCGCGTGGCATCAATCCGTCTATTGCGCATACAGGGAACGCTAAGGGTGCCTCTAATATACCGCGACACAGCGGCCCAAGCTTCCAGCACGCAGAGTCCCCAAAGTTATGCTATCCGTCAGCGCAGCAAGCGAACCCAGCCCCATTCCACACGGAGCCCAACCATGGAAACCCAGCAACTGCATCGTGGCCGGCTCATTGACCACATCCAGCTCGTCGTGCGCGATCTTGAGGCAAGCCACGCCTTTTACGCGGCCGTTCTGGAGGTGCTCGACATTCCGATCATCGGCACGAATGCCGATTTCTTCTTCGCTGACGAACTGGTGGTGTCTTCGGCGGACAGCCCCGCAGCGCTCGGCGTGTTGACGGGGCGTCATCACCTGGCTTTTCAGGCCAGGGACCGCGCCATGGTGGATGCCTGCTATCAGGCCGCGATGGCGCATGGCGGACGCGACAACGGTGCGCCCGGCGAAAGGACGTATCATCCCGGCTACTACGCCGCATTCGTGCTCGATCCGGATGGCAACAACATCGAATTCGTGTTCCACGGCGAGGCAGAGCGCAGTGCGCCATCGGTGGTGATCGAATTCTAGTTCTGCGCTGGCTCACCGCGCGACGCGGCGATTCGAATGTGCCCCGAAACCGTGCCCGCACAGCAGATCGGCGTTGCCGGATGCACGCGGGGTTTACATTTGAAACCGTGTCAGTCTAATAACACACGCAATGGTAGTAAGGTTTTGGCAAAAATTCGAAATTCTGCCGTTTTGCTGCCATAAATGATTTACAACTTGCTAATGCATTTCAGCTAGGGGTGCGGAGGGCATCCTGAGTTGTAGAAACCGGAACGCCTTGTTTCGGCATTTTTTGACGAGTGGGGATATCTCGCGACCATGAACGGGATTTCGATGTCCGGGGGAGACGCGGACGCATGAGCATTCAGATTGTTGTGCACCGCATTGCGGTTCGCCGCCTGTCGTCCGCCATTGCCTTTGCAGCCTGTGCCGCATTGCTTTCGGCGTGCTCGTCCACGACCCCCAAGGTCGCTGTCAACAAAACCAAGTCCAAGGAATATTTCGCCGAGTCCGAATACGGCGTTCAGGCAAGCCCGCGCGTTTCCATGAAAAGCTCCAACCTGAAGCGCGGCGGTGGCCGCCGCCAGGTGGGCAAGCCCTATCAGATCAAGGGCAAGTGGTATCATCCCAAGGAAGACCCCGACTATGAAAAGGTCGGCGCGGCTTCCTGGTATGGCGACGCCTTTCATGGCCGGCTCACGGCCAATGGCGAAACCTATGACATGACGCATCTTTCTGCGGCGCATCCGACCATGCCGCTGCCCAGCTATGCGCGCGTCACCAATGTCGACAATGGCAGCTCCGTTCTGGTCCGCGTCAATGATCGCGGTCCCTTCGCGCACAACCGCATTATCGATCTGTCGAAGCGTGCGGCCCAGCTGCTCGATTACCAGAGCGCCGGCGTGGCAAAGGTGAAGGTCGAATATGTCGGCCCGGCGCCGCTCGAAGGACGCGACGACGAATATCTCATGGCGTCCTACCGCCCGGGCGGCGCAGCACCCGATCCATCCGACGGTCTGCCGACCGGCGTGATGATTGCAATGAACGGCTCCACGCCGACGGCGACGCTTCCAGGCGTCAAGGCGCGCGACGCTTTTGCGAGCCAGCCGGGCCTGACGCCGCCGCAGCCGATTGCCGCGTCTTCCAGCTCCTTCACCCTGCCAACCTCCGGTCCGCTGGTTCCCGACCGCCCGGATTCACTGCCGATGGACGGCGTCGAGCGTGACGTGGCGTTCCTCTCTTATGCCGATCAGCGCGTGAGCGCGGCTGCTGGCGCGTTTGACAATGTGCTGCGCAGCGATCTGCAGTCGCAGGACGTGGCGCGCTGGTGGCGGCAGAAGCAGCCCGGCGCAGCCGGGCAGGGCGCTTCGGACGAGCTGGCCTTCGTGAATGTCGGCACCTGGCAGTCTGAGGCCGAGGCCAAGGCGCAGGCAGAGAAGCTCGCGGGCTTCGGTCAGCTGAAGCTCGAAACCGTTTCGGATGATGCCGGCACGTTCTACTATACGCTCGCCGTCACGCCGCAGGATCAGAGCTCCATCGACCGGGTGCTGCAGGCCGCCTGGAATGCAGGCGCAGCCGACGCTTTCATCGTCCGCTGAGTGATCGGGGCGCCGGCGCGGCGCCCCCGGCCCATAACCATTTCATCAAATTTGTATTACCGCGGTTGATCCCGCCGGTTGAGCAGCGCTAGAGTCTCCCTGGTGGGGTTCTGGTATGGTGCATGGTCGGTGTTCTCTACACTCAATAAATCGCTTGTTTTCGCCTTCTGTCTTCTGTTTCTCGGGTCGCAGGCGGCATTCGCCCAATTGTTCGAAACCCGGGCCAGACAGGCCTTTCTGATCGATGCGGACACGGGCACGGTCCTCTTCTCCAAGAACCCGGACGAGAAAATACCCCCGGCTTCGCTCGCCAAGCTGATGACGATGGAAGTCGTCTTCAACGCCATCAAGAGCGGACGGCTTTCGATGAGCGATGCGTTCTATGTGAGCGAACACGCCTGGCGCACGGGCGGGGCCGTTTCGGGCACGTCGACCATGTTCGCCGAGATCAAATCCTCCGTGCCGCTCGAGGCGCTGATCCAGGGCGTGATCGTCCAGTCGGCCAATGATGGCTGCATCATCATCGCGGAAGGCATGGCGGGGTCCGAAGAGAATTTCGCGCGTCTGATGACCGAGCGCGCCCACAAGATCGGGCTGACGGATTCGGTGTTCGTGAATTCGAGCGGGCTGCCCGCAGAAGGTCAGCATGTCACCATGCGCGATCTGGTGACGCTCGCCACCCATCTTTGGCGGGAATATCCGGAATTCTACAAATATTACGCGCAGGAATCCTTCACCTGGAACAAGATCCTGCAGCGCAACCGCAATCCGCTCCTGCGCATGGACATTGGCGCGGACGGGCTGAAAACCGGTTTTACGGAAGCCTCGGGCTACGCAATCGTCGGTTCCGTCAACCGCAATGGCCGCCGGCTTTTCATGGCGATGAGCGGGCTTGAGACCGAGAGCGAGAGGGCCGAAGAAGCGCGCAAGATGCTGGACTGGGGCGTGCGGGCGTTCGAGCGCATGGATATCTTCGACGAAGGTGAAACCATCGGCAACGTCTCCGTATTTGGCGGAGCCAAGGGCGAGCTTGCGGTGCGCGCGAAGGGGCCTGTGGCCATCTTCCGCCCCATCACCAATGCCGACAGCCTGCGTGCGCGCATCGTCTATCAGGGGCCGATCCCGGCTCCGGTGGAAGAGGGGCAGCGCATCGGCACACTCAAGGTCTGGATCGGCGACACGCTCAGCCAGGAAACGCCGCTCTATGCGGCCGAAAGCATTGCCGTGGGAGGGCTGCCGGACCGCGCGCTGGATGCCGTCGGTGAGCTTCTGACCGGCTGGATGCGCCGGTATCGCTCCTGAGCGCGGCGACGCATCACCCGTCCGCCATCCACAAAGCCTGTCGCAATGTCAGTTCAGCATGGACCTGCGGGACACGAGGGCCTAAGTAGGAGCGTGTTCGGCAATGGAGCCGGCAGGCGCTTACTGAAAGGATTGAGGTCTCTTGTCTCGCGGTTTCTTCATCACATTCGAGGGAGGCGAGGGGGCCGGGAAATCGACGCAGATCGAAGGACTTGCGGCCAGCCTGCGTGAAGCGGGGCACGACGTCATCGTCACGCGCGAGCCGGGTGGTTCTGCGGGCGCCGAAGCCGTTCGCCACGTTCTCCTGTCGGGCGCTGCCGAGCCTTTCGGCGCGGCAATGGAGGCAGTCCTTTTCGCTGCGGCGCGTTCAGACCATGTGGAGCAGGTGATCCGGCCTGCCATCGCGCGCGGCGCAGTGGTTCTTTGCGACCGGTTTCTGGATTCCTCGCGCGTCTATCAGGGCGTGACCGGCAATCTGGACGCCGACTTCATGGCCAATCTCGAACGCGTGACGGTCAACGGCATGAAGCCGGATCTGACGCTCATTCTCGACATCGACCCGGAAGAAGGCCTGCGCCGGGCAACCGCGCGGCGTGGCGACGATACGCCCGACCGTTTCGAGAAGGAGAAGCTGTCGATCCACCGCCGCCGCAGAAAGGCGTTTCTGGAAATCGCCAAGGCCGAACCGCAGCGCTGCGTGGTCATCGATGCGGACGCCGATCCGGAAAAGGTCGCAGCAACCATCCTGCGCACTGTCAGTCTGGCAATGGCCGAAGCCCAGTCGCCTGGCAAAAGGAGCACGGCGTAATGTTCGAACGCACGGCGCCTGAACGCTTCGACAGTCTGCCGGATATTCCCGAGCCGTCGGAGAACCCCATACTCGTCGGCCATGAGCGCGCCGCCGAAATGCTTGCCGGGGCCTACCGCGCGGGCAAACTGCATCACGGCCTTCTGTTCGCTGGTCCGCCCGGAATCGGCAAGGCGACGCTCGCCTTTCATCTGGCCAACCATCTTTTTTCGAACCCGCAGCCGGAGGCCGCGCCACCGCGCTTTTCGCCGCCCGATCCCACCGGACAGGTGTTTCGGCTGGTGGCGCAGGATGCGCATCCGTCTCTGCTCCATCTGACGCGTCCCTTCGTTGAGCGCGACAAGAAGTTCAAGACGGTGATCACGGTCGACGAGATCCGCAGGATCCATCGCTTCCTTTCGCTGACGCCGCATGATGGCGGCTACCGCGTGGTGATTGTCGATCCCGCCGACGATCTGAACATCAGCGCCGCCAACGCCCTGCTCAAAAGTCTTGAGGAGCCGCCGCCGCGCACGCTCTTCGTGCTGATCACGCATTCGCTCGGACGGCTCCTGCCGACCATCCGTTCGCGCTGCCAGATCGTGCGTCTTCAGCCTCTGGAAACGCCGGAGCTTGCCGGGCTTCTGCGCCGTCTTGGCGCTGATGGAGGTGGCAGCGATGAGGAGATCGCGGCGCGTGCGCAGGGCAGTGTGCGCAATGCGATCCTGTTGTCGCAGTTCGGCGGTGCGGAAATCGCCGATGTGCTGCAAAAGCTCGTTACGGGGCGCAATTTCGATGCGGCCGAAGCGCTGAAGCTTGGTGACGCGGTCAACGGGCGTGACCGCGACGTGCAGTTCTCGATCTTCAACCGCACGGTTCTCGACATGATCAACGAGCGCGCCGTGGCGCTTGCTGCGGCCGGTGATGCGCGTGGCGCTGCCGCCGCTGCCGATCTCTGGGACGATGTCACCACCACAATTCGCGACGCCGAGACCTACAATCTAGACCGAAAACAGCATGCCGCCGGGCTCGCCGCGAAGCTTAATGCCGCATTCAATGCCTGAAGCGGCCGCTTGGGCTGGCATGCACCTCGCCGATGCGCTATCTGGGCGTCATCAAACAATGCATTCTCTGGACTCTCTGCCAAATGGCCCGCGATAGCTTTTACATCACGACTCCCATTTTCTACCCGAATGGCAAGCCGCATATCGGTCACGCCTATACCGTGATCGCGACCGACGCGATGGCGCGGTTTCAGCGTCTCGACGGCAAGGATGTCTTCTTCCTGTCGGGCACGGACGAGCACGGGCTGAAGATGCAGCAGACCGCCGAAAAGGAAGGCATCACTGCGCAGGAACTCGCCGACCGCAACTCGGCCGTGTTCAGCGAGATGATCGCCGCAATGGGCGGATCCAATGATGGCTTCATCCGCACCACGGAAGAGCGTCATCACCGCGCCTGTCAGGCCATCTGGAAGAAGATGGCAGACAATGGCGACATCTATCTCGACAGTTACAAGGGCTGGTACTCCGTCCGTCAGGAAGCCTATTTCGACGAAAGCGAAACGACCGTCGGTGAAGATGGCGTTCGCCGCGAGCCGCTCGGCTCGCCGGTCGAATGGAACGAGGAAGAGACCTATTTCTTCCGCCTGTCCGCCTATCAGGACAAGCTCCTGGCGCATTATGAAGCCAATCCGGAATTCATCGGCCCGTCCGAGCGCCGCAACGAGGTGATGAGCTTCGTTCGCTCCGGCCTCAAGGACCTGTCGATCTCGCGCTCCACGTTCAACTGGGGCGTTCCGGTGCCGGGCGACGAGAAGCACGTGATGTATGTGTGGGTGGATGCGCTCACCAACTACATCACCGCTGCGGGCTATCCGGACACGGATGCCGATAGCTGGTCCTACTGGCCGGCCGATGTGCACATGATCGGCAAGGACATTGTGCGCTTCCATGCGGTCTATTGGCCGGCATTCCTGATGTCGGCTGGCATCGAGCTGCCCAAGCGCGTTTTTGCGCATGGCTTCCTGTTCAACCGCGGTGAAAAGATGTCCAAATCGGTCGGCAATGTCGTCGATCCGTTCACGCTGGTGGAGCATTACGGCCTCGACGCCGTCCGCTATTTCTTCCTGCGTGAGGTTCCGTTCGGTCAGGACGGCAGCTACAGCCATGATGCGATCGTGAACCGCACCAATGCCGATCTTGCAAACGATCTGGGCAATCTCGCCCAGCGTTCGCTTTCCATGATCGCGAAGAACTGCGACGGCAAGGTTCCTGAAAAGGGCGCGCTCGGCGAAGCCGATCTGGCCATTCTCGCCAGCGCCGACGCGGCGCTCGCCACTGCACGCACAGCCATGAGCACGCAGGCGCTTCATCAGGCGCTGGGCGCAATCTTTGGCGTTGTTGCCGAGGCGAACCGCTATTTTGCGGGGCAGGAGCCGTGGGCGCTTAAGAAGACCGATCCCGCGCGCATGCATTCGGTGCTTTACACGACCGCCGAGTTGGTGCGCCGCGTGGCGATCCTCTGCCAGCCCTATATTCCTGGCTCCGCCGAGAAGCTGCTCGACCTTCTGGCCGTTCCGGCGGATGCGCGCTCCTTCGCACATCTTTCGGATGAAAACGCGCTCGTTTCCGGCAGTGAACTGCCCGCGCCACAGCCGGTCTTCCCGCGCTATGTGGAGCCGAAGCCGGAGAGCGAGGGAGCCTGACGCCAATGCTGGTGGACAGCCATTGTCATCTGGATTTTCCGGATTTCGACGAGGATCGCGCCGCGTTCATGGAGCGCGCGCGCGAGGCCGGCGTCGGCCTCATGGTCACGATCTCGACGCGCGTGCGTCAGTTCGACCGAATTCTGGCAATTGCAGAAGCGAACGACAACGTTCTTTGCTCCGTGGGCACGCATCCGCACAATGCGGATGAGGAACTTGATGTAACGGCAGAAGAGCTCGTGCGTCTGGCGCAGCACCCCAAGGTGGTGGCCATCGGCGAGGCGGGTCTCGACTATTTTTACGACAAGGCTCCCCGCGAAGCACAGGCTCAGGGTTTTCGCACGCACATCGCGGCGGCGCGTGAAACCGGCCTGCCGCTGGTCATTCATGCCCGCAACGCCGATGACGACATGATCGCCATTCTGCGCGAGGAGACGGACAAGGGCGCATTTCCCTTCATCCTGCATTGCTTCTCCTCGGGGGCAGGTCTTGCAAAGGCCGGCGTGGAGCTTGGCGGATATGTTTCCTTCTCCGGCATTTTGACCTTCCGCAACTCGCAGGCGCTGCGTGACATCGCCGCGACCGTGCCGCATGACCGGCTTCTGGTGGAAACGGATGCGCCCTATCTCGCGCCTGTTCCCAATCGGGGCAAGCGCAACGAGCCGGCCTTCGTCGCACACACGGCGCATGTTCTGGCCGAAACCATCGGCCTTTCCGATGCCGAGACGGCCGACCTGACCACGGAAAACTTCTTCCGCCTGTTCAAGAAAGCGCCGCGGGACGCTGCCGCGCGGTGAGCGATCTGCTGCGCCTGACGATCCTGGGATGCGGTTCCTCTCCGGGAACGCCGCGCATCACCGGCGATTGGGGCGCGTGCGATCCGGCCAATCCGAAAAACCGTCGCCGCCGCTGCGCGGCGATGGTGGAGCGCGTTTCGGCGAGCGGCGGCATCACCCGCGTCGTCATCGACACCGGCCCCGATTTTCGCGAGCAGATGATCTCCGCAGGCGTCGACCGGCTGGACGCCGCCGTCTACACACATCCCCATGCGGACCATATTCACGGCATAGATGATCTGCGCGGCTTCGTTATGAACCAGCGCCATCTCATGGATGTCTACGCCGACAAGCCGACGCTCCAGCGCCTGATCGAAGCCTTCGGCTATTGTTTCGAGACGCCGCCCGGCAGCAATTATCCGCCGATCCTGAAGGCGCACCCGATCAGCCATGAAGCGCCTTTCTCCATCAATGGTGCGGGCGGGCCGCTGAAATTCCAGCCGCTGCCGCAGATCCATGGCGACATTCTCTCGCTCGGCTATCGCATCAGCGGGCTGGCGTACTGTCCCGATGTCAGCCAGTTTCCAGAAGAGACGCCTGCGCTGATCGCCGGTGCGGATGTTCTGGTCATCGACGCCCTGCAATACCGCCCGCATCCGAGCCATTTCTCGCTGGAGGAAGCGCTTGGCTGGATCGAGCGGCTTTCGCCGAGGCGCGCAGTGCTCACGCATATGCACATTCCACTCGATTACGAGACCGTGCTGCGCGAGACGCCGGACCACGTCGAACCCGGTTTCGACGGCATGGTGATCGAGATACCCATGGAGGAGGGGGAGAAGACCGATGAGCAAGAGCATCAGGCGGGTGCAGGCGGCGGCTGAGGCCGCCGGACTGGAGATCGAAGTCAAGCGCATGGGTGAATCCACCCGCACCGCCGAAGAGGCGGCGGCCCAGTGCGGCTGCAGCGTGGCGCAGATCGTCAAATCCCTGATCTTTCAGGGTGAAGAGAGCGGAAAGCTCTATCTTTTTCTTGTTTCCGGGAGCCGTCAGCTGGCGCTCGACAAGGCGTCGGCGCTGGTGGGCGAAGCGCTCAAGCGGGCCGACCCGCGCCATATCCGCGAGGTGACGGGTTTCGCCATTGGCGGTGTGTCGCCTCTCGGTCAGCCGGACGACGTGCTGCGCTTCGGTGATGAAAGCCTGCTCGGCTATGATGTGGTGTGGGCAGCCGCCGGCGCGCATGACGCGGTGTTTTCCGCGATGCCCGGCGCTCTGTTTGACGCGGCTTCGGTGAAGCGCGCCGACATCGCCTGAGTTTTGAGCCAGGAAGATTGAAAGGGCGGGGCCTCATCGGCGCCCGCCCTTTTTTCCTGATCACTGCCCGTAACGCTCGATCCCGAGGCCGTTCGTGTCGATCTCGGGCTTGCGGCCGGAAATGATGTCGGCGATCACGCGCCCGGAACCGCAGGACATGGTCCAGCCCAGCGTACCGTGGCCGGTGTTCAGGTAAAGCCCGTCGAGACGCGTCGCGCCGATGATGGGCGGGCTGTCAGGCGTCATCGGGCGGAGACCGGACCAGAAGGTGGCGTCGGAGAAGTTCGCGCCATTGCCGAACAGATCGCCGGCGGAGAATTCCAGCGGGCGGCGGCGCGATTCCGGCACCGACAGGTCGAAGCCGGAAATTTCCGCCGTACCGCCGACACGAATGCGGTCGCCCAGCCGGGTGATGGCGATCTTGTAGGTCTCGTCCATGACGGTGGAGACCGGCGCGCCGGCTTCGTTGGTGATCCTGGCAGTCAGCGAGTAGCCCTTGACCGGATAGACCGGGATGTGGAGGCCGAGCGGCCGCAGCAGCGCCGGTGAATAGCTGCCGAGACAGACGAGAACTGCATCGGCTTCGAAGCGTCCCTGATCCGTCTCGACACCGGTCACCCGCGCGCCGTCCCTGACGAGGTTTTTGATCGACACGCCGTAGCGGAAATCGACCGAGGAGGCCGCCAGTTCCGAAAGCCGTGTGGTGAACACCTGACAGTCGCCCGTCTCGTCTCCCGGCAGCCGCAGGCCGCCGACATATTTCTCCTTCACCGCGCCCAGTGCGGGTTCAGCCGCGGCGCAGCCATCCCGGTCGAGCACCTCGAAGGGCACGCCGAACTGTTTCAGGATTTCAATGTCGCTGCCGATGCCGTCGAGCTGTTCCTGCTTGCGGAAGAGCTGAAGCAGGCCCTGGCTGCGCTCATCATAGGTGATGCCGGTTTCGGCGCGCAGTGCGCGCAGGCAGTCGCGGCTGTATTCGGCGATGGGCACCATGCGCGACTTGTTGAGCGCGTAGCGTGCGGAGGTGCAGTTCAAGAGCATCTTGAAGAGCCAGGACCACATGACCGGATCGAGGCGCGGGCGGATCGCCAGCGGACCATTCTTCATCATCAGCCATTTGATGGCCTTGAAGGGCATGCCGGGGCCTGCCCATGGCGACGAGTAGCCGGGCGAAATCTCGCCGGCATTGGCAAAGCTGGTTTCCAGCGCCGGGCCTTCCTGGCGGTCGATAACCGTGACGTCATGGCCCTGCTGGGCGAGATAGTAGGCTGAGGTTACACCGACAACGCCGGCGCCAAGCACGACAACGCGCATGATGGGTACTCCGAATGACTTTTGGATTTGGGGGATTTGGGGAAGGCGCGAGTGCTACGCCGGGATGGAAAACGCCCGTTGCGGCACGGCGAGGGCGTGCCTTCGCCGATCGGGGATCAAGCCTGCATGGGACCTTGTCGGGGAACTGCGCACGACGCGATGCCGGCGCAAGAAAACGATGCTGCGAGCCGTGGGGAAACGGCTTTCCATGGTCGTGAACACTTTATGCAACTCCACCGGGTCGTCGGTGGCGGACCCGGAAATCAGAACCGAAATTTCAGGTGGTTTGGATTTCCGGCCCCCGGTCGACGGTCTTGCAACCGCGCCAGGGCTAGATGCTTGCGATCAGGCTACCCGCGTGGTTGCAGAAGCGAACGCGATCCCTCGATTTTCCGGGTGTGAAACGCATGCGGTGGAAGCTCTCGAACAATCAAATAAGGAGCAGGATTACGCACCGGATACTAGTGAATGTTGCGAAGGATGCAACAGGAATTCGCAGCATCTTGCGCAAATCGAGAGCGAGACGATCAGCTTGTGCGGTCGTCGATCAGAATATTGGGTTTGGCAAGTGTCGTCAGCCCGTCGAGATCGGACAGCGTGACCTCGGTGCCTTTCACCTGCACGCCATAGGGTCTGAGCGTGTTGAAAGCACGCGACAGGTTCTCCGGCGTCATGCCCAGAAGCGAGGCGAGGGTGCGCTTGTCATAGGGCAGCTTAAGCGTGCCGTTTGCGCCCTGGTCGGCGTGGTAACGCAACAGCCGGTTTGCCAGACGCTCCACGGAACTGCGCAGCTTCAGATCCTTGTGTTCCTTGACGACCGAGCGGTAACAGCTCGCAAGCTCGACAACGATGGCGCGGGCAAAGGCGTCGTCCGCCTCGAACGCGGCGCGAACATTCTCCGCCGGGATCATGAGAACCTTGGACTTCTGGCAGGTGCGCGCCGACATCAGATAGACGGCATCCTTCAGCACGGCCGCCAGAATGAAGGTGCCGATGGGATGCACCATGCCCATCGTGGCCTCGCGTCCGTTGGCGCGGGCGAAAAGCTCAACGCGCCCCTCGGTGACCACATAGAGAAAGTCCGCCGGATCGCCTTCGCGGATCAGTTCGAGCTGGGCGGGAAAGGTCTGCAGATAAGCGGCCTGAATCAGCGCCTCAAAAGCCGAATCCGACATACTCTTGAAGAGGCGCAGCGCTCGGATTTCTGGAATATCTGAAGGCCGCATGTATCCCCCTTTTGATAAATATCAATCGTGCGATTGATAAAAGTCAGTCTGTCATTTTGCTGGCCCGGCCGTCAAACTTGATGGCTGCAACCCTGCTGCCGAAACATTTCCCGCAGCGTCTTATTTCCCATCCCGTGCTCCAGAAGTTTGATCTGCATCAAACTTCTTCGAAGGAATGCCCCGAAACTCGCCCCGTTATAGCCATCGGAGCGGCGCGTGCCGCTTGTGAGGAAAGGGCGGACACATGAGTTCCCTCCAAGGGGTCACTCCCCGACAGCAAAACACAATTCTTGGCATGAGCACATTGGCTTTCACCGTGTGCTTTGCCGTTTGGACCATTTTTTCCATCATCGGCGTTCAGATCAAAGAGGATCTGGGCCTGACCGACACGCAGTTCGGTCTGCTTGCCGGCACGCCGATCCTGACCGGTTCCTTGTCCCGTATTTTCCTGGGCATCTGGACGGATCAGTATGGCGGGCGCATCGTCTATGTCCTGACGATGCTTGCGGCAGCCGCCGCGACGTTCGCGCTCTCCTACGCCACCACCTATGAGACAATGCTCCTGGCGGCGCTGGGCGTCGGTCTTGCCGGCGGCTCGTTCGCCGTGGGCGTGGCCTATGTGTCGAAATGGTACCCGAAGGAAAAGCAGGGCACGGCGCTCGGCATTTTCGGCGCCGGCAATGTCGGCGCGGCGGTCACCAAATTCGTCGCGCCCTTCGTCATGGTGGCCTTTGGCTGGACCATGGTTGCGCAGGTCTGGGCCGCCGTTCTGGTTGCCATGGCCATCGTGTTCTGGCTGACAACCGAAGATGATCCGGACCTGAAGTCCAGGCGGGCAGCCGGCGCAAAGGCGCGCGGCACCTTCATGCAGCTCGAACCGCTCAAGAACCTGCAGGTCTGGCGCTTCTCGATCTACTATTTCTTCGTGTTCGGCGGCTTTGTCGCGCTCGCGCTCTGGCTGCCGCGCTATCTGGTCGGCGTCTATGAATTGGACATCAAGACGGCCGGCATGATCGCCGCCTTCTACTCGATCCCGGCCTCCATCTTCCGCGCCTATGGCGGACATCTTTCCGACCGGTATGGCGCGCGCCGCATCATGTACTGGACCTTCGGCGTGGCGCTGGTGACGACCTTCATGCTGTCCTATCCGGACACGGATTACATCATCCACGGCATTCGCGGGCCGATCACCTTCTCGACCAGCCTGAGCCTGGTGCCCTTCATTCTGCTGATCTTCGTTCTGGGCTTCTTCATGTCGCTCGGCAAGGCGGCGGTCTACAAGCACATTCCCGTCTACTATCCCGATCATGTGGGGTCTGTCGGCGGTCTCGTCGGCATGATCGGCGGTCTTGGCGGTTTCGTTCTGCCGATCACCTTCGGCGTTCTGCTCGACATGACGGGCGTGTGGACCACCTGCTTCATGCTCTTGTTCGGCATCGTCGCGGTGTCGCTCGTCTGGATGCACTTCTCGATCCGCCAGATGGAGAAGACGGCGCTGTCGCGCGAACTCGGCGCGCTGCCCGAACTGCCTGAAATGCAGCCGATCCATGAGAAAGACAAGCATGGCGGCATGGCCGGCGTGATCGAAGACTGGCGTCCGGACGATGAAACCTTCTGGAACGAGAAGGGCAGGGCGATTGCCCGGCGCAATCTCTGGATCTCCATTCCCGCGCTGCTTCTGGCCTTCTCGGTCTGGATGGTCTGGTCGGTGGTGGTGGCCAAGCTGCCAAGCATCGGCTTCGACTACACGACCGATCAGCTATTCTGGCTGGCGGCTCTGCCGGGGCTTTCGGGCGCAACGCTGCGCATCTTCTACTCCTTCATGGTGCCGATCTTCGGCGGGCGCTTATGGACGACATTGTCGACCGCTTCGCTCCTGATCCCGGCCTTCGGCATCGGCTATGCGGTGCAGAACCCCGAAACGCCTTACCTGATTTTCCTGGTCCTGGCGCTTCTGTGCGGTCTTGGCGGCGGCAACTTCGCCTCCTCCATGGCCAACATCTCCTACTTCTTCCCGAAGTCGGAGAAGGGCAATGCGCTTGCGCTCAATGCAGGGCTTGGAAATCTCGGCGTCAGCGTCATGCAGTTCCTGGTGCCGGTGGTGATCTCGACAGGCGCATTCGCCTTCGCGGTCGGCGATGGCCAGATGGCCAGCGATGGCACCATGCTGTGGCTCCAGAATGCGGGCTTCATCTGGGTTCCGTTCCTGATCGTCTCGACCATCGCCGCATGGCTCGGCATGAACGACATCGCCTCCGCGCGCGCCTCGTTCGCCGAACAGTCGATCATCTTCTCGCGGTTCCACAACTGGGTGATGTGCATTCTCTACACGGGCACGTTCGGCTCCTTCATCGGATATTCGGCCGGCTTCCCGCTGTTGATGAAAACGCAGTTCCCTGAGGTGAATGCGCTCTCCTACGCCTTCCTCGGCCCATTGGTCGGCGCGCTCTCACGGGCGGGCACCGGCTGGGTTTCCGACCGGTATGGCGGCGGACGCGTCACGCTGTGGACCTTTGCGGGCATGATCGTGGCGGTCTGGGGTGTGCTGCAGTTCCTGCCCCTGAACGGCACGGGCGGCAATTTCTGGGGCTTCTTCGCCTGCTTCATGGCCCTGTTCTTCCTGACGGGCGTGGGCAATGCGTCGACCTTCCAGATGATCCCCTCGATCATGCGGCTCGAGATCCCGCGGCTGATGCCCGAGCTCGACAAGGATGCTTCGGTCAGACAGGCCGAGCGCGAGTCGGCGGCCATCATCGCCTTCACCTCGGCCATCGCAGCCTATGGCGCATTCTTCATCCCGAAAGCCTACGGCTCCTCGATCGCCATGTCCGGCGGGCCCGAAATGGCCCTGTGGGGTTTCCTGATCTTCTACGTGGTCTGCATGGGCCTCACCTACCTCTTCTACACGCGAAAAGGCGGGCTCCTGCATGCCGTTGAGCGGGCCGGAAACACCCGGCCAGCCAGCACCGTGCCAGCAAGCTGAAAAGGACCAAGCGATGTCACATCTGTTAAACCGTCTCAACTTCCTGGCGCGGAAGAACACGGGAACCTTCTCCGACGGTCACGGCGTCACAACCAATGAAAGCCGTGACTGGGAGGACGCCTACCGCAAGCGCTGGCAGCACGACAAGATCGTGCGCTCCACCCATGGCGTGAACTGCACCGGCTCCTGCTCGTGGAAAATCTACGTGAAGGGCGGGATCGTCACCTGGGAAACGCAGCAGACCGACTATCCGCGGACGCGGCCCGATCTGCCCAACCATGAGCCGCGCGGCTGTTCGCGCGGCGCCAGCTACTCCTGGTACATGTACTCGGCCAACCGGGTAAAATACCCGCTGGTGCGCTCGCGGCTTCTGAAACTGTGGCGGCGCGAACGGGCGGTGAAGACGCCGGTCGGCGCATGGGCGGCGATCCAGCAGGATCCGGCCAAGCGCGCCGAATACACCAAGGTGCGCGGTCTTGGCGGCTTCGTGCGGGCAAGCTGGGACGAGGTCAACGAGATCATCGCCGCAGCCAACGCCTATACGGCGCGCACCCATGGTCCCGACCGGGTGATCGGCTTCTCGCCGATCCCGGCCATGTCGATGGTCTCTTATGCGGCGGGTTCGCGCTATCTGTCGCTTCTGGGCGGCACCTGCATGTCGTTCTACGACTGGTATTGCGACCTGCCGCCGGCATCTCCCATGACCTGGGGCGAGCAGACGGACGTGCCGGAATCGGCCGACTGGTACAATTCCAGCTTCCTCATCCTCTGGGGTTCCAACGTGCCCCAGACCCGCACGCCGGACGCCCATTTCTACACGGAAGTGCGCTACCGGGGCGCAAAGTCGGTGGTCGTGTCGCCGGATTATTCGGAAGCGGCCAAGTTCTCCGACATCTGGCTGCATCCCAAGCAGGGCACCGACGCCGCGCTCGCCATGGCCATGGGACATGTCATCCTGCGCGAGTTCCACCTCGACCGGCAGGCGGAGTATTTTGAGGATTACTGCCGTCGCTACACCGACATGCCCATGCTGGTGCGGCTTGTCGAGAAGGACGGGCGTTATGTGCCCGACCGGCTGCTCCGCGCCTCCGATTTCCGGGGCAAGCTCGGCGAGAAGAACAATCCCGAATGGAAGACAGTCGCAATTGACCGCAAGTCGGGCAAGATCGTCGCGCCGGCAGGGTCCGTCGGCTTCCGCTGGGGTGAGAAAGGCAAGTGGAACCTGGAGAGCAAGGACGGCAAGGGTGAGGATGTCGAGCTCGAAATGAGCCTGATCCTTGATGCCGACCGCGACACGGTCGCCAATGTGGCGTTCCCCTATTTCGGCAATCGCGAACACGATCACTTCGCCGGCACGGATCATGACAGCGTTCTGGAACGCGCCGTGCCCGCCAAGAAGGTCAAGCTCGCTTCCGGAGAGGCGCTGGTTGCAACCGTGTTCGACCTGTTCGTCGCCAATTACGGGCTCGACCGGGGGCTGGGTGACGATAGCTGTGCGAAATCCTATGACGATGAAGCGCCCTATACCCCGGCCTGGGCCGAAAAGATCACCGGCGTGCCGCGCGATCACATCGTCACGGTCGCCCGTGAGTTCGCGCTCAATGCCGAAAAGACCAATGGCCGCTCGATGGTCATTCTCGGCGCGGGCCTGAACCACTGGTACCACATGGACATGAACTATCGGGGGATCATCAATCTCCTGGTCATGTGCGGCTGCGTCGGCCAGTCCGGCGGCGGCTGGAGCCATTATGTGGGACAGGAGAAGCTGCGCCCGCAGACCGGCTGGCTGCCGCTCGCCTTCGGGCTCGACTGGGGCCGTCCGCCCCGGCAGATGAACTCGACCTCCTTCTTCTACGCGCACACGGACCAGTGGCGCTACGAAACGCTGAAAGTGGACGAGATCCTGTCGCCAACCGCTCCGGAAGGCCCGTGGGACGGGACGCTGATCGACTACAACATCCGCGCCGAGCGTATGGGCTGGCTGCCATCGGCCCCGCAGCTGAAGACCAATCCGCTGGATGTCGCAAAGGCGGCGGGTGAGGCTGGTCAGGAGGCCAAGGATTACGTCGCGGCGCAGCTCAAGTCCGGCGATCTGCAAATGTCCTGCGAAGACCCGGACGATCCGGCCAACTGGCCGCGCAACCTGTTCGTCTGGCGCTCAAACCTGCTCGGCTCCTCGGGCAAGGGGCATGAGTACTTCCTGAAACATCTGCTCGGGACGGCGAATGGCGTCATGGGCAAGGATCTGGGCGAAGAAGGGCGGCAGAGGGCGCGCGAGGCCGTCTGGCACGAGACCGCGCCTGAAGGAAAGCTCGACCTTCTGGTCACGCTCGACTTCCGCATGTCGACCACCTGCGTCTATTCCGACATCGTTTTGCCGACGGCCACCTGGTACGAGAAGAACGATCTCAACACGTCCGACATGCACCCCTTCATCCACCCGCTTTCAAGCGCGGCGGACCCGGCCTGGGAGGCGCGCAGCGACTGGGACATCTTCAAGGGCATTGCCAGGAAATTCTCCGAAGTCGCGCCCGAGGTGCTGGGCGTGGAGAAGGATGTGGTTCTGGTCCCCATTCTTCACGACACGCCGGGCGAACTTGCCCAGCCCTTCGAGGTGGAGGACTGGAAGACCGGTAAGGTGGAGCCTGTTCCCGGAAAGACCATGCCGGCAGTCGCCGTGGTCGAGCGCGATTACCCGAACCTCTACAAGCGTTTCACCGCGCTCGGGCCGCTCATGGACAAGCTCGGCAATGGCGGCAAGGGCATTTCGTGGAACACCGAGCACGAGGTGGAGGCCCTTGGCCGTCTCAACGGCGTCGTGACGGAGGAGGGCGCAACGAAGGGGCGTCCGCGCATCGACAGCGATATCGATGCGACCGAGGTGATCCTCATGCTCGCGCCGGAAACCAATGGCGAGGTGGCCGTAAAGGCCTGGGATGCGCTGTCCCAGAACACGGGCCGCGACCACACCCATCTGGCGCTGCCCAAGGAAGACGAAAAGATCCGCTTCCGCGATGTGGTGGCCCAGCCGCGCAAGATCATCTCCTCACCGACCTGGTCGGGGCTTGAATCGGAGAAGGTCTGCTACAATGCCGGCTACACCAATGTGCATGAGCTGATCCCCTGGCGCACCATCACCGGCCGCCAGCAGCTCTATCAGGACCATCTGTGGATGCGCGCCTTCGGTGAGGCGTTCTGCGTCTACCGGCCACCCATCGACACCAAGTCGATCAATCCGATGATCGCGGAGAAGTCGAAGGGCAAGCCTTCGGTGGTGCTGAACTTCATCACGCCGCACCAGAAATGGGGCATCCACTCCACCTATTCCGACAATCTCCTGATGCTGACGCTCAATCGCGGCGGTCCGGTCGTGTGGATTTCCGAGGAAGACGCGAAGACGGCGGGTCTGGTCGACAATGACTGGGTCGAGGTCTTCAACGTCAACGGCGCGATCGTGGCGCGTGTCGTGGTCTCCCAGCGCATGAAGCAGGGAACCGTCTACATGTATCACGCGCAGGAAAAGATCGTGAACACGCCGGGGTCGCAGATCACCGGCCAGCGCGGCGGCATCCACAATTCGGTGACCCGCGCCATCACCAAGCCGACGCACATGATCGGCGGCTACGCGCACCAGGCATACGGCTTCAACTATTACGGCACCGTCGGCTCCAACCGCGATGAATTCGTCGTGGTGCACAAGATGGAGGAGGTGGACTGGATGGAAGGGCCTTACCGCGAAACCGGCGAAAAGAAGGAGGCGGCAGAATGAAAGTCCGCGCGCAAATCGGCATGGTGCTGAACCTCGACAAGTGCATCGGGTGTCACACCTGCTCCGTCACCTGCAAGAACGTCTGGACGAACCGCGAGGGCGTTGAATACGCCTGGTTCAACAATGTCGAGACCAAGCCCGGCATCGGCTATCCGAAGGACTGGGAAAACCAGAAACGCTGGAATGGCGGCTGGGTGCGCAGGGCCAATGGCCGCATCGAGCCCAAACAGGGAGCGAAATGGCGCATTCTGGCAAAGCTCTTCGCCAATCCGGACCTGCCGGAAATCGACGACTATTACGAGCCGTTCGATTTCGACTACAGCCACCTTCAGACGGCGAAGGAAAGCCAGACATCGCCCACCGCCCGCCCGCGGTCGCAGATCTCGGGCGAGCGGATGGAGAAGATCGAATGGGGCCCGAACTGGGAGGAAATCCTGGGCGGCGAGTTCGCCAAGCGGTCGAAGGACTACAACTTCGAAGGCGTCGAAAAGCAGATTTACGGCGAGTTCGAAAACACTTTCATGATGTATCTGCCGCGCCTGTGCGAGCACTGCCTGAACCCGACCTGCGTGGCCTCGTGCCCGTCGGGCGCCATCTACAAGCGCGAGGATGACGGCATCGTCCTGATCGATCAGGACAAGTGCCGTGGCTGGCGCATGTGCGTCTCGGGCTGCCCTTACAAGAAGATCTATTACAACTGGTCTTCGGGCAAATCCGAGAAATGCGTGTTCTGTTATCCGCGCATCGAGGCTGGCCAGCCCACGGTCTGTTCGGAAACCTGTGTCGGGCGCATCCGCTATCTGGGCGTGGTGCTCTACGATGCCGACCGCATCGCCGAGGCCGCATCCGCTCCCAACGAGCAGGATCTCTACGAAGAGCAGCTCAAAGTGTTCCTCGATCCCAATGACCCGGAGGTCATCGCCCAGGCGAAGAAGGACGGCGTGCCGGATGCCTGGCTTGAGGCCGCCCGTAAATCGCCGGTCTGGAAGATGGCGATGGAGTGGAAAGTGGCGTTCCCGCTTCACCCGGAATACCGCACGCTTCCAATGGTCTGGTATGTGCCGCCGCTTTCGCCGCTCCAGTCTGCGGCTGAAGCCGGCAAGATCGGCCTCGATGGCGACATGCCGGACGTGCGCTCGTTGCGCATTCCCGTCCGCTACCTCGCCAATCTTCTGACGGGCGGCAAGGAAGCGCCGGTCGTCTCCGCGCTCGAACGCATGCTGGCCATGCGGACATACATGCGCGCCAAGACGGTCGATGGCGTCATCGACGAGGCCGTTGCCGGCAAGGTCGGCATGAGCAACGAGATGATCGAGGAAATGTACCACGTGATGGCGATTGCCAATTACGAGGACCGTTTCGTCATTCCCACCAGCCATCGTGAAATCTCGGAAGACGCATATGACGTGCGCGGCTCCTGCGGTTTCACCTTCGGCAATGGCTGCTCGGGAGAAGACACGGGCACGGATCTGTTCGGCGGCAAGCGCACCCGCACGGTGCAGACGCCGGTTGGCAAACTTTCGGAGGGCGTGTGATGCAAACCGCACTGAAAATCATTTCCCTGCTTCTGTCCTATCCGAGCGCGGACCTGCAGGCGGCGACGCAGGAGGTGAAAACCTCCATCGCCGGCGCAGACGGGATCACCGGGACCCAGAAGCGCCTTCTGGAACGGCTGGCCGACGATATTGGCGGGCTCGACCTCTACGACGCACAGGAACGCTACGTGTTCCTGTTCGACCGCACGCGTTCGCTGTCGCTTCATCTGTTCGAACATGTCCATGGAGAGAGCCGGGATCGCGGTCAGGCGATGGTTGATCTGCTTGCCATGTATGAGGCGGACGGCCTGTCCATCGACGCAAAGGAGATGCCGGATTATCTGCCGCTTTTCCTCGAATATCTGTCGATCAAGCCGGATGCGGAAGCAGCGGAACTCCTCGGCCAGACCGGCCATATCCTGAAGGTCCTGCGCGAGCGGCTGAAGAAGCGTCAGTCGGTCTACGCCAATGCGTTTGCGGTTCTGGAGGAGCTCGCCTCGGGGGAAGCCGATCCGAAACTGGTGCGTGAACTCCTTGAGACGCCGGAAGACGATCCGGCGGATCTCGAAGCGCTCGACCGCATCTGGGAGGAAGAGGCCGTGACCTTTGCCGGCAATGCCGGTGAAAACGCCTGCGGTCCCGACCGTCTGCAACGCCAGATGCGCGCCCATCAACGCCGCCCGGACGCTCCCGCGCCGGCAACCAATCTCTGAGTGGAGGCCGTCATGTCAGGCTATATCAACACACTCCTGTTCGGGATCTATCCCTATATCGCGCTGGTCGTGCTCATTCTGGGCACCGCCATTCGCTACGACCGCGAGCAGTATGGCTGGCGTTCGGGCTCCTCCCAGCTCCTCAGGCGGCGGCAACTCATCTGGGGATCGGTGCTTTTCCATGTGGGCGTTCTGGTGATCTTCTTCGGCCACCTGGTCGGCCTGCTCACTCCCATCGCCATATTCGATGCGCTCGGTATCAGCCATGGGGCAAAGCAGCTTCTGGCCATCGTCGCCGGCGGCGTGGCGGGCGTGATGGCAATCATCGGCGCAAGCCTGCTCGTCCATCGCCGCCTGTTCGATGCGCGGGTGCGTGCAAACTCCAGCACCACCGACACGCTGATCATCATCCTCTTATGGATCCAGCTGGCGCTCGGTCTCATGACCATCCCGATTTCGATGCAGCATCTCGACGGCGAGGAGATGGTGAAGTTCATGTCCTGGGCGCAGGGAATATTCACCTTTAACTTTGAGGCATCGAGCTATGTCTCTGAAGTATCGTTCATTTTCAAGGCGCACCTGTTCCTAGGACTGACGATCCTTCTCCTGTTCCCGTTCACCCGTCTGGTGCACATGCTGAGTGTGCCGCTCGGTTTCTTCTGGCGGCCCGGCTACCAGGTCGTTCGCGAACGCAATCAACGGGCGCAGCCGACGCGCCTGCCGGCAGCGGAGTAGCACCATGGCGACGATCTACAAGAACCCCAAACTCGATCATCCGGCGGCGGCTCCGTCGCCGGACGGGCAGGGCTACACCACCTATCAGGAGCCCGACACGCGGGTTCCGCCCAAGCCCCTGCCGCTTATCCGCGCCATCACGGTCGATGGCGTGGCTGTGCCCGAAGACGAGATCCTGCGGGAGGCGCAGAACCATCCGGCAGACAATCCCGGAAAGGCGCTGCGCGCCGCTGCCGAAGCGCTGGTGATCCGTCAGCTCCTTCTGGGAGAAGCGACAAGACGCGGGCTTGCGGGCGAGGGCGAACGCGACGATAAAGGCCGAACCACCTCGGCCGACGATGCGGCCATCCATGCGCTGCTGGAGGCTGAACTCGACGTGCCCCGCGCCGGCGCGGAGGAGTGCCGGCGCTATTATGAGAACAACCGGCAGCGCTTCATGAGCGAGCCGCTGTTTGAAGCCCGCCACATCCTGATCGCCGCGCCTGAAAGCGACGATGAAAAACGCATCGCGGCGCATCGTCTGGCGCAGGAACTGTGCAATGCGCTGGCCTCCGATCCGTCGGCTTTTGCCGCGCTCGCCGCACTGCACTCGGCCTGCCCGTCGGGCAGTCAGGGCGGCAATCTCGGCCAGCTTTCGCCCGGCAGCACCGTGCCCGAATTCGAGAAGGCGCTGGAAGGCATGGCGGCAGGCGAGATCGCGCCGGGGCCGGTCGCTTCGCGCTTTGGCTATCACGTCATCGCACTCGACCGCGTGGTTCCGGCACGTGAACTTCCATTCGAACTCGTCGAGGACAGAATTGCCGCCTGGCTGGAAGCCCAGTCATGGTCGCGCGCTTCCGCGCAATACATCGCGATCCTCGCCGGAAAGGCGGACATTTCCGGCATTGAGATCGGCGCGGCGGACAGTCCTCTCGTACAGTAGCGGGGATGTCATGGAACATATGGAGGAGAAACGCAGGCTGATGGTGGAGGCGCTGGAGGAGCGCCCGCCGGACGCGCTGCTGCGCGAGCCGCTTGATTACATCTTTGCCGATCATTTTCGGCAGCGGATGCTCTGCAACCTGCTCGACGCGATGGTCTCGGAGGGTGAGCGCGACCTCGCGCTCTCCCGGCATATTCTGGCGTTTCTGCGCCGTGACTTCGGGCTTCATGTTCTGGATGAAGAGCTGGATCTGTTTCCCGTGCTTCTTGAGCGCGCTCTGCCGGAGGACCGCATGGAAGATGTGGTCAGCGAACTGTGCGCGGAACACTCGTCCGACAAGCTCGACGCAGACGAACTGTGCCGCGCGCTGGACGCGCCGGAAAAACAGGGCAGGGGCTGGAAGGGCCTGTTCACCCGCTTTGCGGCGAACGAGCGCCGGCATCTGATCGTGGAGAACGCCATCGTCATCCCCATGGCGCGCATCCGGCTCGAGCCGGACGACCACACGCGCATCGGCCGGCATATGGCGGAACGTCGTGGGATCACCTTCCCCGAACACGCGGAAGGAAGCGCCAGGTGATCCAGAGATCAGGCACTACGGAGAACCCCCATGGGTGAAGCGGCAATATCGATTTCTTGTCCCTGCGACGCCCCTGTCGGTGGAATGCTCAGCGTGGACGAAGCGCGTCAACGCCTTTACGCCCTGCTGACGCCGGCCAGCGCGACGGAGAGCCTGCCTCTGGCTGAGGCCGCCGGGCGCATTGTTGCAAAACCACTTCATGCGTCATGCCCGATGCCATTCTTCGACAATTCGGCGATGGATGGTTTCGCCGTCAGTCTTGCTGACTTCGAAAACGGACCGCCGCATGCGCTGCCGATCAGCGGCGCGGTTGCAGCGGGCGATCATGGGGCGCCAGCTCTCGCGCCGGGCGCCTGTATGCGCATCTTCACCGGCGCGCCCATTCCATTGAACGCGGATGCCGTCGTGCCGTTTGAACAGGCGGCGGAAGAGCAGGGTTGCGCCGCGTTCTTCAAAGCGCCGCGACCGGGCGCTCATATCAGGCGCGCTGGCTGCGATATCGCGCGCGATGACGTACTTGTCGCGCCCGGAACCCGGATGAGCGGACGCTATGCCGGGCTTCTGGCAGCCAATGGGCATCTCTCGGTGACCGTCTATCGCCAGCCCCGCATCGGCGTTTTCTCGACCGGCGACGAGCTGGTGGCTGGCAGCGGCGAAAGACGCGCCTTTGAACTGCACGATGCCAACCGCCCCATGCTCCTGATGATGCTGCAGGAGATGGGTTGCGCGCCGGTCGATCTCGGCATACTCCCGGACGATCCCTTTGAAACGCGCCAGTTCCTGCATCGGCATGCCGGCGACTTCGATCTGCTCATCTCCTCCGGCGCGGTATCGGTCGGTGGCAGGGATTTTCTGAAAGGCGCGTTTTCGTCCGCCGGTGGCGTTATCGACAGCTGGAAAGTCGCCCTGAAACCCGGCAAGCCCGTCATGTTCGGTCGCATCGACAAAACGGCGTTTCTCGGCCTTCCGGGAAACCCGATGGCGGCATGGATCGGCTTCCAGCTGTTCGGCCGCATGGCGGTCGAGCGGCTATCGGGACGCGCAACGCAGCCTGTCGAACCCGTGCGCGCCATCACCGAGGGCGTCATACGCCACAGGCTTGGACGGCGCGAATATGTGCCGGTGCGCGTCGTGTCGCACACCCATCGCGGACAGCCGCTTCTGGCGCGCATCGGCCATGGCGGGTCTGCGTCGCTTTATCCTCTGTGTTTTGCCGATGGAGTGGCCATTATCGAAGCCACAACCGGCGATGCCGAGGCGGGCGAGGAACTGGATTTCCTCCCCTTCGTGCAAGGAGTTTTGGAATGACGAACACCATCCCGGCCATAGCGGCGGTCCGCTTCAGCGGCGGCGATCCCATCGACGCGCTGCTCGCGGATGCCGCCACGCGGTTGCAGTCGCAGAACATTGTCGTTGAAGGCTTTGTCCAGCTCGAACGCGACCTTTCCGAAAACTGCTGCGCGGCCATGCATCTGGAAGACATCCGCAATGGCGCGGTCTGGCTCATTTCACAGGAACTGGGGCAGGGGTCGTCCGGGTGCAGGCTCGATCCGCATGCGCTTGCCGATCTGTGCGGCCCGCTTCTTGAGCGTGTTCGTGAAAAGCCGGATCTTCTGATCCTCAACCGTTTCGGCAAGGGGGAGATGCTCGGCGGCGGTTTTCGCGCGGCAATCGAGGAAGCCTTCATGCTGGGCATTCCGGTGCTGGTGGCGGTTCGGGATGAATATGCGCAGGCCTGGCAGGACTTCACGGAAGGGTGTCACACGGAACTCCAGCCAGATCCGGCGCGCATCGACGCGTGGCTCGCAACCCATGTGGTGCGCAAGGATGCCCGCAATGCCGCATGAGCCAGCAATAATGCCACATCAGAATAAGAAGGCCGGCCTCAGCATCGTGGCGCTGGTCATATCGGATCGCGCAAGCCGGGGCGACTATGAGGATCGCGGCGGCCCGGCCATCGCCGAATGGCTTCAAGAGAACATCGCTTCTGCCTTCCATCTCGAAATTCGCATCATCAGCGACGGGCGGACCCGTGTCGGCGATGAACTGAAGAGGCTCTGTGATGAAGAGAATGCAGCGCTGATCCTGACCACAGGCGGCACCGGTCCCGCTCCGCGCGATGAAACGCCCGAAGCCATGCAGGATGTTCTTGAAAAGGAGCTGCCGGGTTTCGGCGAGCTGATGCGCCGGCGCAGTCTTGAGGAAGTGCCGACCGCCATCCTCTCACGCCAGACCGCCGGAACACGCGGAAAAACGCTCATCGTCAATCTTCCCGGAAAGCCGGCAGCAATCCGCACATGCCTCGACGCCGTGTTTCCGGCCATTCCTTATTGCCTCGACCTGATCGGTTCGCCCGGTCTGGAAACGGCTGGCGAAATCGGCAAGGCATTCAGACCAAAGTAAAGCATGAACAATGGCTTATACGCATAAACATGAAGTTCTGAACAAAGCAAATCCCCTCACCGACCTCACAGCTCCAGCCCTTACAGTCCTCCTTGCGCCGCTTCTCGGCCGGGTCGTCAAAAGCCTCTCGCGCAAGCACCCCGCAATCTTCGAGCGCCTCGGACCGCATACGAAGACAGGCTATATCATCGACCCGACAAACCTGCCTTTCGCTCTCTTCCTTCAGCCGGACCCCGAACACCCCGTCCTGCGCGCCGTCGCCCGACGGGCGCTGCCGACGCATGAGGCGCTGATCCGGGGCAGCTTCGACACATTGTTCGAACTGATCGATGCAGACGCAGACGGCGACGCCGTCTTTTTCTCCCGCGACCTGATCATCGAAGGCAATACGGAGGCCGTGGTGAGCCTGCGCAACGCGCTCGACGATGTCGACGGATCGATTGCCGCTGATACGGCCGACCTGTTCGGCCCTCCGGGCAGGCTTGCGCTTGGCTTCCTGCGAAGCCGGGCGGACGCGCGTTCACAAAGGAGCTCGACATGACACTTGCAGAACTGGTGTGCCCGGCTGGCACACCGGCAGCCTTGCGCACGGCCGTGGATGCCGGCGCGGACACCGTCTATTGCGGCTTTCGCAATGCGACGAATGCGCGGAACTTTCCCGGTCTGAACTTCAGCACCGATGAACTCGCCACAGCCGTCGCCTATGCCCATTCGAAGGGCTCGAAAGTGCTTCTCGCGCTCAACACCTATCCGCCTGCGGGCCAGGTAGATCTGTGGCGCGAGGCGGCAGACACCGGCGCGCGCCTCGGCGTCGACGCCTTCATCGTCGCGGATATGGGCGTTGCCCGGTACATCGCCACCAAATACCCTGAGATCCGTCTGCACCTTTCTGTGCAAGCCGCTGCTTCGAGCCCGGAGGCCATCCGCTATTACTGCGAGAATTTCGGTGTGAAACGCGTGGTCCTTCCGCGTATCCTCACCATTCCGGAAATCCGGCGCATCGCCCAGGAAATCCCCTGCGAGATCGAGACCTTCATCTTCGGCAATCACGGGCTGATGGTGGAGGGGCGCTGCAGCCTGACCAATTACGTCACCGGCCTTTCCACCAATATGGATGGCGTGTGCTCGCCGGCGGCCGACGTGGAGTATCGCCGGGAGGGCGATGGCGCAGTTTCCAGCTGTCTCTCTGGCTACGTGATCGACCGTTTCGGGCCGGACGAGATGGCCGGCTATCCGACGATCTGCAAGGGGCGCTATCAGGCGCCGCATCGTCCCGAAGGCTATTACGCCTTTGAAGAACCCGTGAGCCTGAACCTCGCACGCCTCCTGCCCGAACTGATCGACGCCGGCGTCCACGCCTTCAAGATCGAGGGGCGGCAGCGCTCCAAGAGCTATGTGCGCAACGTCGTGTCCGCCTTCCGCAATGCGGTGGACGATATTCGCGCGGGCAGGGAGGCGAACATTGCGGGTCTCCTGCAACTCACCGAAGGCGGCCGGGAAACGCAGGGCGCATTCGAAACGAAGAAGTGGAGATAAGCCGATGCAAGCCGCTCTGACGCTTGGGCCGATAGTCTATCACTGGCCCGCCGAACGCAAGCGCGATTTCTATGCGCGCATTGCCGACGAGGCCCCGCTCGAAACCGTTTATCTGGGGGAGGTGATCTGCTCGAAACGCGCGCCCTTCTTCGAGCGCGACATGCCGGACATCATCGAACGCCTAGAGAGAGCCGGGAAGACCGTGGTTCTGTCATCGCTTGCCGAAGTCATGCTGCCGCGCGAGCGGCAGGCCACGCGCGCACTCTGCGAAATGGAAGGCGCCGAGATCGAAATCAACAATGCGGCCGGCCTTCATGCACGGGCGGGCGCGCCGCACCGCATCGGCCCGTTCCTGAACGCCTATAACGAAGCGACCATCGCCTGGCTGGCGCAGAACGGCGCGACACATGTGTGCCTGCCACACGAACTGCCGCGCGCCTCACTTGTCCATGCCGCCAAGGCAGCAGGCGAAATCGCCGTCGAGACCGAGTTTCAGGTGTTCGGCCGGGCGCCGCTTGCCGTTTCCGCACGCTGCTACCATGCCCGCGCCCATGGCCGTCACAAGGACAATTGCCAGTTCGTCTGCGAGGACGACCCGGACGGCATGCCGCTTCTGACCGCCGACGGGACGCCGTTCCTCAGGGTGAACGGAATCCAGACCCAGTCTGAAAGCTATATCTGTCTCGTTCGGGAGATGGCCGGGCTTGTCGCAATGGGCATCCGCCATCTGCGGCTCATGCCGCAATCGGTCGACATGGTTGCGGTGGCGGAGACTTTCCGGGCCTGTCTCGACGGCAGGATCGACAGCGAGGAAGCGCTTGCGCAGCTCTCGGAAACCTGCGCTCAAACGCGCTTCAGCAACGGTTTCTTCCACCGTGTCGCCGGGCACCGGATGGTTGCTGGCTCGATACCGGTTTCCTGATCTGGCGATTTCATCTTTTACAAACGAAATCTCCGGCAATTAATTGTTCTTACGTTGTTATGCGCCTCACATAAGAGGCGCATAACTGCGCATTTCAGCCTTGACGGGCGAGGGCCGCGTCCACCGCCAGCCCCAGCCTGTCGACAATCAGATCAATGGTTTCGGCGTCAACATTGTAAGGTGGTGCGAGCAGCACGTGGTCGCCCGATACGCCATCAATGGTGCCCGCTCCCGGATAAACCATCAGGCCAGCCGCCATCGCTTCTTTCTTGATCGCCGCGCCGATGCGCCGTTCAGGCGAAAACGGCGTTTTGGCGTCGCGATGTTCGACCAGCTCGATGGCCTGCAGAAGCCCGCGCCCGCGCACATCGCCCACATGGGGATGGTTGCCGAAACGCGCCTGAAGCCGCTCCTGAAGCTGCGCGCCACGCGCACGCACATTGGCGAGCAGGTCGTCGTCGCGGATGATCTTCTGAACCGCAAGTGCCGCCGCGCAGGCAAGCGGATGAGCAGAATAGGTGTGCCCGTGCACGAAACCGCCGCTGCCATTGACGATGGTGTCATAGACATTGGCCGTACACATCACCGCCGCGATGGGCTGATATCCGCCGCCCAGTCCCTTGGCGAGCGTCAGGATGTCGGGCGTTACATTTTCCTCTTCGCACGCGAGGAACGTGCCTGTCCGCCCGGAGCCGCACATCACTTCATCGAGGATCAGAAGCACGCCGTAGCGGTCGCAGATTTCGCGGATGCGGCGGAAATAACCGGCTTCCGCAGCCACCGCGCCAGCCGTTGCGCCCACCACGGTCTCCGCCAGGAACGCCACGACGTTTTCCGGCCCGAGCTCGAGGATCTTGTCTTCCAGAAGGTTCGCTGCGCGCAGGGCATAGTCTTCCGCGCTTTCGCCTTCTTTCGCATAGCGATAGGCAAAGCAGGGCTCGATCTTCGGCTCTTCCAGAAGGAAGGGGCCATAGGGCTTGCGCCGTGGCGGGTTGCCGCCGACGGAAAGCGCGCCCAGCGTGTTGCCGTGATAGCTCTGGTGGCGGGAGATCACGAGCTTGCGCGATGCTTCCCCGCGCTCCAGGTGATATTGGCGCGCCATCTTGATGGCCGCTTCAACGGCCTCGGAACCGGAGCCGACCAGATAGACCTTGTCGAGCGGGACCGGGCTTGCCGCGCACAGATGGTCGGCCAGCGCCTCGGCGGCAGCGGACGTGAAGAAGCTCGTATGCGCATAGCTGATTTCGCTCATCTGGCGCTGAACGGCCTCGAGAACGCGCACATCGCCATGGCCGATGCAGGAAACGGCCGCGCCGCCGCAGGCGTCGATATAGCGCTTGCCGGTCTCGTCGGTGATGTAGGCGCCAGCCCCTTTCACTGCGAGCGGCAGCGGGTTTTTCGGGGAGCGATGAAACACGTGGGTCATTGGGACGTCTCTGTTATCGCGCACGACGGTGCGCGTGGTAGGAACCGGATGTGTAAAGCTGTTCTTCGATGTGGCCGATCCGCTCCATGGCCGTGTCCTGCAGCTCGGTCAGCATGGCCGCTGCAAGCCCCTCGACAACGCCAACGGCGGAAATGACGGAGGGGAAGAAGGACGGGCTCTCGGCGGAGAACAGAAGGCAGGTGGAGGCGTGCGGCTGAAGCGGCGTGGCGCGGCTGTCGGCCAGGCTGATCAGGCTGGCACCCGACTTTGCGACAGCGTCGGCCACCATGTCGATTTCGCGCGCATAGGGCTGGAAGTTGATCGAGAGAACCGCATCGCGCTCGGTGAGCATGGAAAGGTCGGCGACCAGCGATGAGCCTTCGCTGCCGAGAAACTCCACGTTCGGGCGCAGCATCTTGCAAAGATAGGTGAAGGTGAGGCCCGGTCCCCGGCAACTCATGAAGGCGGCCACATAGATGCGCTCGGCATGGGCGAGCGTGCGCGCCGCCGCCGTGATGTCCTCAAGCGCATTGCTTTCGAGCGCAAAGGCGAGGCTCGCCTCCTGCGCGCGAAACGTTTCGCTGAGAAGCCCCGCGCCCTTGTCCTGCTGCACGGCTGCCACCGCCTTGTCGGCATAGCGGGCCGGGCCGGTGCGGAAACTGTTGGCGTAGACCGCCCGCAGTTCCGACCAGTCGGCAAAGCCCAGCGTGCGCGCCAGCCGCACCAGCGTCGCCGGCGCAATGCCGGCGCGTGTGGCGATCTCGCGCATGGAGAGAAGCACCACATCGTCGGGATGATCGATCAGATAGCGTGCGCCATCGGCCAGTCGACGCGGCAATGCGTCGATCTCGGCAATCATCCGCTGGCTGAGGGCTTCAAGGGTAGGGGCCTCGGTCATGGTGTCACCCGCTTATCAGGCTGGGCAACCACAGAACGGTCGCCGGGAAGGCTATGAGTATGGCCACCGTCACCACATCGGCAAGCAGGAACCAGCCCACGCCGCGGAAGACGTCGCTGATCGACACCCTGTCCGCCACGACATTCTTGATCACGAACACATTGAGCCCGACCGGCGGCGTGATGAGACCGATCTCCAGATATTTGGTGATCATCACACCCGCATAGATGAGGCTGATGTCCGCCGTCTCGAAGATCGGCAGCAGAACGGGCAGCGTCAAAAGCATCACGCCGATCGGGTCGAGGAACATGCCCAGAACCAGATAAATCAGCGAGACGGCGATGATGATGAGCAGCGGCGACATGTCCTCGCCGATGAGACCCTGCACATAATCAGGGAAGCCGGCGAAGGCGAAGAGGCGGGTGAGCAGCGCTGCGGCCACGGCGATCAGGAAGATGGCCGAGGTGGAGCGGATCGTCTCGAACGCGGCGTCCTTCAGGGCTCGCCAGGAGAGCGTGCGCTTGGCGAAACCGATGGCGATGGCCGCCAGAGCGCCGATGGCGCCCGCTTCCGTCGCCGAGAAGAGACCGGCAAAGATGCCGCCGAAAACGGTGATGACCAGCAGGAAGAGCGGCCAGGTCTCGCCGAGCGCCAGAAAGCGCTCACGCCAGTCGACGCTTTTCTCGCGCGGAGCCAGAGATGGATTGTACTTCACCCGCATCAGGATCATCAGCGCATACATGAGCGCAGTGATAAGCCCTGGAATGACCGCGCCGATGAACAGTTCACTGACCGGCACTTCGGCAAAGACGGCGTAAAGAAGCAGGATCGTGCTTGGCGGAATGAGCGAGCCCATGGTGCCGGCAGCCGCGATGGTGCCAACGGCGAGCTTCGCGTCATAGCCGCGGTCGAGCATGGCCGGGACCGCAATCTTGCCCATGGCCGCCGCACAGGCAACGGAGGAGCCGGTAACGGACGAAAAGAGTGCTGCACCGCCAACCGACGAGATGGCAAGGCCGCCCGGCAGGAAGTTCAGCCAGGCCCGCGCCACGCGAAAAAGACCGTCGGTCAGGCCGGCGGAGAAGCAGACATAGCCCATGAACAGGAACATGGGGATGGCGCTCAGGCTCCAGTGTGCGGCAAAGGCATGCGGGACCGAGCGAAGAACGCCCCAGGTGGCCCGCTCGCCAACCAGAATATACATGCCGACAATGGCGACGAGGCCAAGGGCTGCTGCAACGGGAACGCGCAGCGCCAGAAGGATCATGAGCGCGCCAAGCGCCCAGTAGACGAGTGTGATGCTATCCACGATAGGCCCCTAGATGTCGCTGGTTTCGGCTTTGGTCGAAGCGGCGCGGCCAACGGCGCGCACGGCCCGGACAAAGCAAAGAAGGGCCGTCAGAAAGCCAGCCACCGGCAGGAAGAAACGGGGCGGCCAGGTGATGACGGGGATCATGCCGATGATGAACTCGCCCTGTCGATAGGCGCGCATGGCCTGCTCGAAACCGGCATAGGCGATGAGCGCGAGGAACACGCCGAAACACACAAGGGCGATCGCATCAAGCACGGCCTGCGCACGGGGTCCGAGCCCCTGGTAGAACAGGTCGACGGCAATGTTTTCGTTGCGCCATTCCACATTGAGCAGAGGCAGGAAGATCAGCGCCGGCATCCACCAGTCCGAAACGATCTCGAGCGTTGAGGGCATGGGCTTGCCAAAGAGGTAACGCCCGCCAACATCAAGGCAGATCTGGAACATCATGACGACGAGGCAAAGGCTTGCCGCAAGCGCGAGAAGACGCCCCAGCCTGCCCAGGAAGACATCGATTTGTTGCATGGAATATCCGGCGTGTCAGAGAGAAGGGGCGGCGCTCATGAAGCGCCGCCGCGACCGGCTCAAAGGCCGTATTCGTTTTCCGAAAGCTTGTCGAAGATCTCGGTCTTCATGCGCTCGGCAAACGCCTCGCCGGAAAGACCGGAAGCCGTGATCTCTTCCCATTTGGCAAGCGATGCCTGGTAGCTCTCGATCAGCGCTTGCGCATTCTCGACGCCGTAGACGTCCTGCGCCTTCTCGACGATGGAGGCGATGTCCTGGCTGTTGAAGGCGGCAATTTCCGTCTCCAGCGCTTCCGGCTTGTCGAGAACCTTCATGCCGTGATCGGCGGCTTCCGCCTTGGCGTCTTCGTTCTGGGCCACATAGGCTTCGGTGGTCGCGACGATGGCGTCTGCCATCTCGTCGAGCAGAACGCGACGGTTTTCAGCGCTCAGCTCCATCCACGCGTCCTTGTTGAACGCAAGAAGCGGACCGGAATTGTAGACGCCGAAGCTGCCCAGCGTGATCGTGTCGGCCACATCCCAGAGCGAATGCGTCTTCAGCGACGCGGCAGGCTGCATGGCGATGTCGATCACGCCCTTGTCCAGCGCCTCATACATTTCCGAGCTGGAGGTGTGCACGACGGTTGCGCCTGCCTCGCCAATCCAGCGATCCCATGCGCCACCGGGAGAACGGATGCGCTTGCCGGCCACGTCGCCGGTCTGGGTCACGTCTTCCTTGCTGATCAGCGCATAGGGCGCCGTCGCGTAGCTGCCGGTGTAGACGACGTTCTGCTTGGCGAATTCGTCAACGCAGGGCGCGCAGTTGAGCAGCGTGAACTCGGTCACGGCAGCGGCAACGGCCAGTGAATCGCCGCTCAGCATGGCGAGCTCCGCAACAAGCTGGCTGGTCGGCAGTTGGGCCGGGTTGTAGGTCAGCGCCAGAACGGATGCATCGGCAACGCCGTCGCCAAGACCGGTCAGCGTTTCCTTGCCGCCCAGCAGCGCGCCGCCGGAAACGAGGTTGAAGGTCACATCACCGCCGGAGGCCTTGGCCACGGCCGGGAAGTAGGTTTCATAGCCGGCGAAGATCGTCGGGTGCGACGGCGCGACCCACGAGCTGACGGTCAGTTCGATCGCGGCAGCGCTGACGGTGCTTGCGGCAAGGCCGAGCAGGGCGGCAGTAATTGTCTTCTTCATGTTTCCCTCTGTTCTTTCAGGTTGAAGCGCTCCCGAGGCACATTTCGGAAGGGCAGTTGTGAAACGTCAGCCATGGCTGGCCCCAGCGTTTCGCAGGACTGGATGACGTCAAACCGGCTGCCGAAAGCAGCGCGGAAATGGTTTTTCGCCTTGGCGAGAAGCACGGGCACCGTGTCGATATCGATGCCGTGAAGGCGGAAATAGGCCGTGTCGTTGGGCGACTGGCAGCCCGTGGTGACGATGACCCGCAGACCGTTCACGCCGATCAGTGCGGTGGGGCCGAGGTCCACCGGCATGCCGCGTTCCATGGCGTCTTCGTTGCGAAAGCGGCCATCGGTCACGCAGAGGACCTTGGCCATGCAGCGCAGCGGTTCACCGAACCGGTCGTCAAGCCGTCCGCCCAGCGAGACTTCGAGCGTCGCGCCGGCACCCGCCTCATGGGCTTTTGTCACCAGATCGGGATCGCAGAAAAACGCGAAGACGCTGCCTTCCGGCAGATCGGTTTCCAGAGCCGCTGCAAACAGACCCGGCGTATCGCCAATGCCGCCGGAGAGTGGATTGTCAGAAGGTTCAAGAAACGCGACGCGCGCGCCGCTCGCCCACGGACAGGCGGCGAGTGCCTCATACGCCGATGGCAGGTCTGGCTGAAAGCGGGCCTGCTGCGACAGCATGAAGGCCGCAACCTCGTCCGCCAGTGCGGAGCCTTCGGCTTCGTCGAGACAGGTCACTAGAACGCCGGCATCTGCGACCGGAACGTCCGCATAGGCAAAGCTTGCATAGGGGTAGGCTGCGGGGAAGGGCGCGGCAGCAGCGTCCGGCGCAAGGATCTGCGCCTTCGCCTCAATGTCACGCATCGGGCCCGGCCCGTCGGTGCGCATGTTGAAGCTCGGCAGAATGCGCCCGATCCGGCGCAGGATCACGCGGGGTTTCAGTTCCTCTTCGACCATGCGGGCGAGCATGTCGAGTGCCGCCTGCGCGGTCTCGGCCATGTCCACATGCGGGTAGGTGCGATAGATGGTTGCCGCGTTCAGCATCCCGGCCAGTTCGGGTGCGATGCAGGCATGCATGTCGAAGGAGGCCGCAATCGGCAGATCGGGAAAGCGCTGGCGCAGGGCTTTGACAAGCGTCAGCTCCGGATCGAGATCCGCGGTTCCGATGCATGCGCCGTGAAGCGAGAGGTAGAGCCCGTCGATACCGTCCAGCGATGCGTCTTCGACGATTTCCTGCGTCAACCGGTCAAGCAGCGCCTGATCGACCGGGCCGGCCGGAGCCGCTGATGCGCAACGGGAGAAAACCAGCTCGACGTTTTCGCGCTGCTCGGCCCAGGCGAGCGCACCGCCCGGTTCCGTGGCCGTACCCCGGTAGAGTTCGCGTGCTTCTTCGCCGCGCACCCATTCGCGGGCCTGAAACTGCTCCAGACCGGTTTCGCAGACTGAGAATGAGTTTGCCTCGTGCCAGAGCCGGGCGACGCCTATGCGCATATCGTTTCCAATGGAAATATGAAACAAATGTTCTTTTAATAAGAAAATAGCGCATTTGTTTTGTCAAGCTTAGCCGGCGTGTTTCCGGTTCGCCTGTGGACCACAGCGCAAACGCCTGCAATTGCGGGGTTTTCTGAATAATCGCCACGCGAAGGTCGGGTGTTTCACCGACATTTTTTGAACCCGCGTCAGGTGATCCACTTTTCGCCGATTCTCGTAGTGTTTTGTGACAAAAGCGCAGGAGAACGAGTGAAAATGAGCGAAATTTCCGCAAACCGTCTCGTCTGGATCACCGGCGCCAGTTCCGGCATCGGACGCGCGCTTGCCCTGCGACTGGCCAAATCGGGCTGGCGCGTGGCAGCAAGCGCGCGCAGCGAAGAGGCGCTTCGCAATCTCGCAAAAGAAGTCCCGGAGAGCATTCACCCGTATCCGCTCGACGTGACGGACATGGATGAAACACGTGCTGTCTTCGAGGCCATCGAGAAAACGCTCGGGCCGGTGGAGATGGCCGTTCTGGGGGCGGGCACCTATACGCGGGATGGCGCATTCGGTTTCAGCGCGGAAACCGCCGCCAGAATGATATCGGTCAATCTGCAAGGGGCGTGCAATGCGCTCGATCCGGTGCTTCAGGCAATGATGCGGCGGGGGCGGGGGCAGATCGCCATCATGGCCTCGGTCGCCGGTTATACCGGGCTTCCGGGCGGGGCAACCTATGGCGCGACGAAGGCCGCGCTGAACAATCTGTGTGAAGCGATGAAGCCCGAAGCCGAGCGCCGGAATGTTTCGCTCAGCATCATCAATCCCGGTTTCGTCGACACGCCGCTGACAGCGCGCAACGATTTTCCAATGCCGTTCATGATTTCGGCCGATGAGGCCGCAGAACACATTGAATGCGGGCTTACTGACCGCCGCTACGAGATCATCTTTCCATGGAAGATGAAGCTCGCGGTAAAGCTCCTTCACGCACTTCCGGCAGGCCTCAGATTTGCGATCACGAGAAAGCTGGTGCGCGCGCAGGAAACTGCGTAAGGCGCACACCGCGCCTCACGGTTTCACAAGCTCGAACTGGACCACATCGATGCGGCCGGTGCGGAAACCGGTCCGGCAATAAGCGAGGTAATAGAGCCACATGCGATAGAAGCGCTCATCGAAGCCAAGCGCTTCTATCTTCTCCCAGGACGCGCGGAAGCGTGTCTCCCATTCGGCGAGCGTGGTGGCGTAATCGGGACCGAAGCGGAGTTCGTCAACCACCGCCATTCCGGCGGTTCCGGCCGCATTTATGAAGGCTGCAGGCGAGGGGAGCATGCCGCCAGGAAAGATGTATTTCTGGATGAAATCCGCATTGCGGCGGTAATTGTCGAAGCGGGTTTCATCAATCGTGATGACCTGCAGAAGCGCACGGCCGTCTTCGCCCAGCAGATCACGCACACGGGCGAAATAAAGCGGCCAGTTTTCCTCGCCCACCGCCTCGAACATCTCGATGGACACGATTTTTGTGAACCGGCCCTGACAGTCGCGGTAGTCCTGCAATCGAATGTCGGCCTTCTGCGACAACCCGGCATCAGACAGCCGGGCGCGTGCATAATCCGCCTGTTCGGTGGAAAGCGTCAGGCCGGTCACATGGCAGCCGGTCTTGCGGATCGCATGTTCGGCAAAGCCGCCCCAGCCGCAGCCGATTTCCAGAACACGGTCATCCGGCCCGATCCCGAGCCGCTCCAGAATGCGGTCATATTTCGCGATCTGCGCCTGTTCCAGAACCGTCTCCCCATCCTCGTAAAAGGCCGAGGAATAGGTCATCGTGTCATCGAGCCAGAGCCGATAGAACGCGTTGCCCAGATCATAGTGATAGGCGATGTTGCGCCGGCTGCCGCTGCGTGAATTGCGCCGCAGACGATGCCGGATGAAATCCAGCCTGGAGACGAGCTTCGACGTGTCGAGCACATTCTGCCAGCGGTTTTCATTGGCAAGCGCCAGCTCCATGATCGCATCAAGATCGGGCGTGTCTACGTGCCCGTCGAGATAGGCCTTTGCAAAACCCGTGCTGCCGCCGGAAAGGATCTGCATGAAACCGCGACCGGTGTTGAAACGCAGGGCGGCAGCCGGACCCGGCTTTTCTCCGGCAGCGGTGTAGGTCTGGCCATCGGGAAAGCGCAGGGTGATCCGGCCAATGGTGATCGCATCGGCCCAGCGGCACACGATGCGCTGCCAGAGCGCGCCGTCGATCTGGGTGGAGAGGCCGGAAACGTTCTCAATGTGGCTCATGCTGTTGCACCTTGGGATTGGGGGCGACCAGTGTTTTGGCGACAGGGGTGTCGGCGGGCCGATGGCGGTGAAATGGAACGCCCTTCAGCCAGAGGCGAAGGGCCTCGAAATGAATGGCTCCGGTGACCTTGAGGGTCATCAGCGGATGGCTGAAGAAGAGGCGGATGAGCGCCCCGTCGGTCAGCGTCTGGCGCTTGCCGGAAAAGGACGCGAAAAGCACCTTCTCGCGCGCCTCACTCTCGCTGATCGAGACCATGACTTCATCACCCGGCGGGGCGATGCGGAAATCATAACGGCAATCCATCGAGAGGAATGGCGAGACATAAAGCGCCTTGTCGCAGGAATGTCGGATGCTGTGCCTGCCTGTATCGGAGGCCGGGATCACATAGGTGTGGCGCTCGTTGAACGTGTTGCAGACCTCGTAGAGAACGAGCTGCACCGCGCCGCTTTCATCGCGGCAGAAATAGACGCTGAGGGGATTGAACACATAGCCGAGAATGCGCGGATAACAAAGAACGCTGACCCGCATGGAAGCGGGATCGAACCCGGCCTCGGCGATGCGCGCATCCACCCAGCTGCGCAGGCCGCCCGCAATACCATCTCCATGGTCGCTGTCGCGGAACGAAAAGAGAGCAGGGCGGTTGTAGCCGAAAAACCGGAGCGCCTTCGACAGGCGCGGCAGTTCGTCCAGATCAAGATCCAGTGCGAACACGCGGTAACGCAGCCGATGCACGCGCGGCCGGTGGCGGACATGGACCACCTCACCCCGGTATATGGCGGAGTTCCAGCTCATTCGGCTGCCACAAGCGCCTCGTCCCGCCTTGCGGCGGCGGCGTCCGCCCTGCCACTTTTCCACGGCGCGGCGATGCCGGCCAGAAGCTCGGCAGCGCCAAGACCGGCGCGGATGCCGTCTTCGTGGAAGCCGCTGCCGAAATAGGCGCCGCAGAACCATGTGTTGCGGTTTCCCTGCAGCTGCCAGAGTTGCTTCTGCGCCGAAAGAGCCGCGTGGTTGAAGAGCGGATGCGTGTAGTCGAACGCCTGAATCACGTCTTCGTCCGGAATATCCTGCGAAGGATTGAGCGTGACGAAAAGCGGATGAGCGGGATCGATGTTCTGGAGCCGGTTCATCCAGTAAGTGACGCAAAGCTGACGGTTGCCAGCCTTCCTGTCGCGCTCGATATAGTTCCAGCTCGACCAGACGCTTTGCCGTTTCGGCATGAGATCCGTGTTCCTGTGCAGGACAGCCGTGTTCGGCGTGTAGGAGAAGGCACTCAGGAGCCGGTGCTCCGTCTCGCTCGCATCCTCCAGAAACTTGAGTGCCTGATCGGCATGCGTTGCGATTACGACATCGTCAAACCGTTCTTTATGACCCGACGTGTCTGTGACCTCCACGCCATGCTTAAGCCGTCGAACGTTCGCAACCGGCGTGGAAAGCCGCAACTCGCCGTCAAAATCGTCAAGGAGCCGGCGCACATAGGTGCGGCTGCCGCCCGCTACTGTGCGCCAGCGCGGGCGATCCGACAGCGAGAGAAGCCCGTGCCGTTCGAAGAAGCTGATGAAGGCATGCAGTGGATAATCACGCATCTCCTCAGACGTTGTCGACCAGATCGCTGCGCCCATGGGCAGGAGGTGATCGTTGATGAATCCTTCGCTGTAGCCGGAAAGCCTGAGATAGGAGCCGAGCGTTTCATCGGCATGTTTGCGTTCGATCAGGAGGGAAGGGGCCTCGCGGTAGAACCGAAGAATATCGGCCAGCATCCGCCAGAAACGCGGGCGCACCACATTTGCCTTCTGTCCCAGAAGACCGCGCAGACCAGAACCGGAATATTCAAAACGTCCACCATCCAGAGACGCGGCGAACGACATGTCGGACGGCAGTGTCGGAACGCTCAAGTGATCAAAGAGCGAGACAAGTTCGGGATAATTCCGGTCATTGTAGACGATAAACCCCGTATCGACGGCTATCGGACCGGTCTCGGAAGGAACATCCACCGTGTTGGCATGCCCGCCCGGGCGGGCATCTGCCTCGTAAAGCGTGACCCGGCGCGACCGCGAGAGGAGCCAGGCGGCCGACAGGCCCGAAATACCACTTCCGATGACAGCAACATGGCCTCTGCTGGCTGGGCGAACTTGGTTGAGCACCGGATTTTTCCTTTTGACGTCTCTTTGAACTCAGATACGCAAGCAAAGCGCGACTGGATTTGCCGGCATGACATTTTTTTTGTTTGCTGTGATCCGGAGTGCGCTAGATCGCGTAATGGCGGGCATGAACCTTGAAATCGGCCCGACAAAGCCTGTGCGACAGGCGCTTTTAATGTTCTCCGGCTCAGCGACGCGGAAGCGCCGCCGCGCCGTGAAGCGGGGCGAGATGACCAAGACGACGGATACCGATCCGCGAGAGGAGATGGCGCATCTCATCGGCAGGATCGGCAGCGATGGCGATATGGAGGCGTTTGAACAGGTCTTTCGCGCCTTCGGGCCGCGGGTGCGCGCATACATGATGCGTCTCGTGCGGGACCCGCAGGCAGCCGAGGAACTGATGCAGGAAACCATGATGACGGTGTGGCGCAAAGCGGCGCAGTTCGATGCCGAGAAAGGCAATGCCGCCACCTGGATTTTCACCATTGCGCGCAATCTGCGCATCGATAGCTACCGTCGCTCCAGAAGGCCGGATTTCGACCCGAACGATCCGGCTTTCGTGCCCGACGCAGACCCGACGGCCGATCAGACAATGGAAGCCCGCGATGACGAGCGGCGTCTCCATGCCGCACTTGAAGAGCTGCCGCCCGAGCAACGCAGGCTGCTCGATCTCGCATTTTTCGACGAGGCTTCCCACAGCGAGATCGCCAGGCGCCTCGGCCTGCCACTGGGAACCGTGAAATCACGCATTCGTCTGGCGTTCAATCGACTGCGAGCGACGCTGGGAGACAGATCATGAGCATCCAGCACCACATCAGCGAAGAGCTTCTTCTCGATTATGCAACCGGCCAGCTTTCGGAAGGCTGGCGCATTGCTGTCGCCACGCATCTGGCGCTGTGTCCGTCATGCCGCCGGCGTCTGGCCGTGATGGAAATGACGGGCGGCGCGCTCATTGCCAGGCCAGTGCATGAAGACGCAACGCAGGAAGCGGCCAGCGACGAAAGCGCCTCCTGGGAAAGCCTCAGAAAGCGGCTTGCCGCCGACAGGGCGCAGACGCCGGATGCTGAACGGCCCGTGAAGGCGAAGGCTTCTTCGCAAGCCGGGCAGACGGTTCTGCCAGAACCATTACGCTCTTATGTGGGCGGCGACGTGGATACGGTGAAATGGCGGCCGCTCGGTCGCGGTGCATATCATCTGCCCATCGACACCGATGACAGCACGGCGCGCGTGCGACTTCTGCGCATTCCGGCTGGCAAGCCGGTGCCTGAACACGGCCACAGGGGCAGGGAGCTGACCCTCGTTCTTTCCGGCAGTTTTCACGACGGCGACGATCTCTTTGCGCGTGGCGACTTCGAGGAAGCCGATGAGACGCTGCAGCACCAGCCCATCGCCACCGATGGCGAGGACTGTATCTGCCTGGCCGTCACGGACGCGCCATTGAAATTCCGCAGCTGGCTGGTGCGCGCCGTGCAGCCGATTATCGGAATCTGACAATCGACGGACAAACGGAGAAAGAGATCGAATGAGCTATCTCGTGGCCTATGTCGCAACAGCGCTTGTGTTCTTCGGGCTAGATTACATCTGGCTGTCACGCGTCGCCACGGGGTTTTACCGCGAGCGCATGGGACATCTCTTGCTGGACCAGCCCAATCTCGTCGCTGCCGGACTGTTCTATTGCGTCTATGTGGCGGGCATCGTCTATTTCGCCGTCGCGCCATCGCTGAACAATGGCAGCGCGGCCAGCGCGCTTTTCGCCGGCGCCATTCTGGGGCTCATCGCTTATGGCACCTATGACATGACGAACCTTGCGACCGTGAAGAACTGGTCGATTGCGGTGACCTTCGTCGACATTGCCTGGGGCACGGTTCTGACCGGCGTTTCGGCCTGGGCAGGCTATCTGGCGACCGCACGCATCATCGGTTCTGCTGGCTGATTTACCGGCTGATTGATATGCATAAGTTCCATAATCTATCTTATGCGACCTTTGCGTATGGCAGGGTGAGTTCTATCTTGAAGTGCCGCCTGCGGATGGTTCGGACACCACAAACCTGCCATTCCCACCATGCCGCGATGTCGCGTCAGTAGCGATACGATTGCGAGTGCCGTGCTTTCGGGCTCCGATAAGTCTGGATTCTACGAACCCCGCAACCATGGCGTTTCGCTTACGGCAACCAAAAGGCCCTCAGGACTGAGAAAGCGGGTCACTCTCTGACCCCAGGGCTCCTCCCTGTTGGCGATCAGAAGATGATACCCGCGCGCCAAGAGGCCTTCGGTGGCGACGGCAATGCTCTTCACGTCGAACTCCAGCCATGCCTGCGGCGTTGGCAGATCGGCCGGCCACTCATCCCGACCGAAACAGGACTGCGCGGCCTGTCTGAGTGGCCAAAGCGCGAAATGCCGGCACCCCTCCAATTCGCTATCTTCGGTCAGAAGATAATCCTCATTCTCGCCGTATGGCTTGAGCGGAAGGCCCAGCGTATCGGCATATAGCGCCCGACTGTCTTCAGCTTCTCTGGTGATCGGGCCAAAACCGGCCACGAAAAGGACACCGATTTCAGAAAATCCCTGCTCCACATTCGGCTCAATCATGTATCTGGTTCCCACTGCGCCTTTCGTCCAGATTTCGTCTAACACAGCGTTCGAAGTCACCGTCCGAAAAGTTGCTTGTGCAGCCAGTTGGACACATTCTGTTTCAGCAGCAGCGCACAATGTCGCAGTCCGAGGCAATTACATTTAACTGGCCGGCGGCCTAGGACGTGGCTTTCATCACGTTCTGGAGATTCTCATGAAATTCGTCTCAGCCTTCCTGATCGCGGTCAGTCTTTCCGGGCCGGCGCTCGCCGCCGACGCGGCGCTCAGTGACCTGATCTGGACTGGCAAGAATGCCGAAGCGATCAAGGCCATGCAGAGCGATCCGGCTCTCGTCACGGCGAAGCTGGACGGCTACACGCCGCTGCATCTGGCGAGCATGGTCGGCAATAAAGAACTCGCCAGGTTCCTCATCGACAATGGCGCAGACGTCAATGCGCGTGATTTCGAAGGCTATTCGCCCCTCGTGCGCGCCAAGGCGAACGGCAATGAGGAGATCGCGAAGATGCTGACCGACAAGGGCGCGAAGGAACTGCGCCCCTGATTTGACCCGCCTGGACATGCGCCGGATGAGCGTTTCATCCGGCGCGGTCTCATGGGCCTTAGGGGCAGGCCCTATTAATGGGTCCTGCCCCTAAGGGCGAAGCGCCTGAATGCGCGCCTTGTCGAGCTTCACCGGCAAACCCTTTTCATCGAATGGCTGTTTGAAGGTGAAGGCCACGGGCGTCGGGCCATGCTCGTGCAGATGCGCGTGCCGCCGCACGGCTTCGGCCCAGTCTGGACAGGCTTCTTCGTGATGCCACCACATCGCCAGCGGCGGCCACTGCGGCTTTTCAAACCAATCCCGACCACGCCTGAGCGCCTCGGCGTGAAGCCCGAAATAGGTGAAGGAGAAGAGCGCCTCCATGTCTGTCCATAAGGACAGCGTGGCCGGAGACCATCCATCCCCCCTCTCCTCGTAGAAACGCGGATAGACCTCCTCGCCCCAGGACAAGGGGCCGGGATCCGATGCATAGCCGGAGCGCGCAATCAGCCCCTCGGCCTGATCGACCAGCTCGAATATGGGATCATTCCGCCGGTGAAAGCCATCATTGGCCGGATCATCCGCCGGTTTGGAAAACACACCGAACGTGTAGAGCGCGAGCGGCATTCCTTACGCGTCCGCGAGGGCCGCATCGTAGGCCGCGACGGTGTAACGCGCCTTCTGGCGGACGGTTTCGACGCTGTCGCCGGGCCTGTAGAGCCCTGTGGCGAGACCGAAGGCGCGCACTCCGATGCGGACATAATCCTTTATGGTCGCGTCCGAAACGCCACCCACTGCACAGACGGTCGCATCGGCGGGCAGGATCGCCTTGATGGCGGCGATGCCCGATACGCCCAGCGCGGACGCCGGAAAGAATTTGAGCGCCGTGGCGCCACATTTGTGGGCCAGAAGGGCCTCGGAGGGCGTGAAGACGCCCGGCATCGAGACGAGCCCGCGCTCGACCGTGCGGCGGATCACATCCGCGTCGGTGTTCGGGCTGACGACAAGCTTTGCGCCCATATCGGCAAGCCGGTCGACGTCTTCGACATCAAGCACCGTTCCGGCGCCAATCAGCGCCCTCTTCCCGGCTGCTGCGAGCGCCGCCTCGATGGATCTGAAGGGATCCGGCGAGTTCAGCGGAACCTCGATGGAGGTGATGCCCTCTTCGATCAGCATCTCGGTCATGGGCACGACTTCCGGGGGGCGAATGCCACGCAGGATCGCGACGAGCGCGCGGTTCGTTCCGGGCCAGTTCATGTCTAAAACATCCATCATTTCACATCCCAGATCTGGCGCGCTGAACGGTAAAGCCCGTTGCGCGAAGCGGCTTCCGCATCGATCAGCGTCACGGTAAAGCCGGCGCGCGCAAGCGCTGTCTCATAAAGGGCCGACACGCCGCCGGAGGCAATGAGCGTGACAGCGGAATCCGCACCGTAGAGCGCGCGGGCTGCGGCCACTTCACCGCCGATCAGGAGGCCGGAAAGATGTGCGGCCCCGTCGTCACGGGGCTCATAGCCCAGAAGCTGTGCAGCGCGGACGCCGAAGAGGCCGGACAGGCTTGCATCGGGCTGGGCGATGGCGCGCTCGAGTGCGGCAAGAAACGCCGCGTCATCGCTCTTCACCACACTTTCGGCATCCACCGCATGTTGCAGGATGGCGTGCCGGGTGAGAACGGAAAACAGCTCCCCTGTCATGAAGGTGCTGAAACGGGTGACCGCGCCTGCCTCCACGCGCACCCATTTGCTGTGGGTGCCCGGCATGCAGACGAGAGCGCTGCCAAGCGCCTCGACGGTGCCCAGCAATTGCGTTTCCTCGCCGCGCATGACGTTCGGGGAAGATGCGTCATTGAGCGAAATGCCGGGCAGAATGCGAATGTCGGCAGTGGCGTCTGCGATCCGCGCGGCGTTGAACGGCAGTTCGGAGAGTGCGGTCGGCGCGGGCACGTAGGGCGCTTCCAGCCAGCCCTGACGCGCCCCGGCCATGCCGCAGATCACGACCGGCAGGTCTGCGGGTGCTCCGGCCTTTGCAAGATGGGCGTCAAGAACGGGCTGAAACCCCGCGCCCGAAGCGCAGTGCATCATCCCCTCGCCGCTTCGGCTCTCGACCAGAACGGCGCCTGCTTCATCCAGAAGCCACAGGCGAAAGCTGCTGGTGCCCCAGTCAACGGCAGCGCAAAAAGGCGCGAGAGTTTGTGTCATTACCCCTCCCCGGTACGACGCCGACGAACGGTCGACCGGTTTCTCAATACCGGGCCAGGCGGTTTTGATGAAGAGGGCGCGGCCACAAAATCAGGAAAGGTCAGCGTTCTCCAAGGCTTCGGCTGAACTGGGCGGTGATCGGCGCGATGAAATAGCTGATCAGGCGGCGCTCTCCGGTGATGGCGTCCACACTGGCCGTCATGCCGGGCCGCAGCGCGAGCTGGCCGGACGGAGACTGGAGGAATGCGTCCTCCGGCTTCATGGACACGGCGAACCCCCAGCGCCCGGATGAGCCTGTTTCAATTGAGTCGGTCGCGATATCGGTGATCTCGGCAATTGCGGTTCCGAAACGCTCGGCCGGATAGGCATCGAGACGAACACGCACCTTCTGGCCAACTTCGAGAAAGCCGCTGTCTTCGTTCGAAAAGAGCGCCTCCAGCTCAAGCGCGCTGTCGCTTGGCACGATCCGCAACAGCTCCTGCCCCGCCTGCACGACACCGCCAATGGTGGTGATCTGGAGCTGCTCGACGGTGCCTGATACGGGGGCGGTCAGCGCGGCAGCCGCGATGCGCTCCTTCAGGGCGCGCTGCTTTTGCCGCAGCACGGCAAGACGCAGAGCGATCTCGTCGCGCCGTTTTAAGGCGGCGCTGCTTCTGCTGCTGAATAGGCCTTGCCACTCGGCCTGCAGGACACCGGCCTCTGCCTGTTTCTGCTCCGCCTGGCGTTCGGCGATGATCCTGTCATTTTCCAGACTGTCGAACAGTTTGCGCACATCCAGATAGTTGCTGCGGGACACCGCGCCACGCTTCAAGAGTTTCTCAACCGCCTGCAAACGTTCGTTCTGGATTTCCAGAGCGGCCTCGGTCTGTGCAATTCTTCCCTGAATGACGTCGCTTTCCCGGGTGTTCGCATCGATGCGGGCATCGGCGCGCCTTAGAGTGTCGGCAAAGTCCTTCAGATCGGCGGAGAGAAGGCGTTTCTGTTCCTCCATGCCTGTCTCATCGACTGCATCGATCTTAAAATCTTCGGTCACGTCGGGAGGGAGCGGCAGGCCCCCTTCCCGCATCGCAGCGATACCCGCCAGAAAAGCCGCTAGACGTGCATCTTCGCGTCCAAGTCGTGTCTCCTCTTCGATCAGCGTCATGCACTCGGCGCGTGCCGGCGTTGCATCGAGGCTTATAAGGAGGTCGCCTTTGGCGACTTTTGCTCCATTGCGGACGCGTATTTGTGTGATCGCGCCAGGGTATTCGGGCTGCACCACCTGAACCCGGTCGATCGGGACGATGCGTGCCGTTCCGCGTGCGGTTATCTCGACACGAAGGACGCAGGACGCGACCAGAATGATGAGAAAGACCGTGCTGGTGAAAAGCGCGGTGATGCGCAGCGTCGGCGATGTGCGGTCGAGTTCGTCAGTTGCAGACATCAATGTTTCCCCAAACCGAAATCAATGACGCGATCCGCTCCGGCAAAGACATCCGGACGATGTGTGATCACGATAACGGTCACTTGCTTTCTGAGCAGCATGAGCTCGGAGACCAGCCGGTGCTGCGCTGCCTCATCAAGTGCGCTTGTGGGTTCATCCAGTATCAGGATGGCGGGCTTTTGAAGAATTGCGCGCGCGATGGCCACGCGCTGCTTCTGCCCGCCTGACAGGGCCGAGCCACGCTCCCCGACCTCGGTATCAAGCCCCTGCGCAAGGCGGAACACCAGTTCCCCGGCGGCAGAGATGCGAAGCGCGTCTAGGATTTCGGCATCGCTGGCGTCCGGTGTGCGCAGCAGCAGGTTTTCGCGCAATGTTCCAGAGAAGAGATAGGGCTCCTGAGGCACATAAACGACGCGGGAGCGCAGGCTTTCCGGTTCGAACGCCGCCAGATCCTGACCACCGACGGTTATGATCCCGCTCTGCGGTTCTTCGAGACCGGCGGCGAGACGTCCGAATGTGGACTTGCCTATGCCCGACGGCCCGACCACCAGCGTGCAGGTCCGCGGTTCAAGGGAAAGATCAAGCCCGCTGATGACCGGCGGCTCGTCTGGCCCATAACCGAACGAGACCCCCTGAAAGGCAAGCCGTGGTTCGATGTCATCCGGAAAAACACTCCCGCTGCCGAATTTTTCCTGCTCGCTGTTGAGAATGTCGCCCAGGCGCTGGCGGGAAATTCGAAGGTTCTGCCAGTCCTGCCAGAGCTTCGAAAACCCGGCAATCGGCGCGGCGATCTTCTCTGCGATCAACTGAAACGCGATCAGCTGGCCAAGGGTAAGCTCTCCGGCGAAGACCTGCTGTGCGCCGATATAGATGACACCGATGAAGATGCCCTTTTCGCAAAGGCCGATCAGCTGCCCGCTGACCGCGTTCATCGTGTAGACGCGGCGGGAGGCGTTCAGGGTCTGCGCGAGCGTTTCGCTTAAGCGCGACAGCATGGCCCCTTCGGCCGTCAGGGCTTTTACGGCGGTCATGCCTGAAAGGTTTTCCACCATGCGCGCCTGATGATGTGATCCGGCATCGAACTGGGCGCGCAGGCGCTTTCGCAGAACAGGCCCGAAACACATATAGAGCAGCGCCTGAAGCGGGACCGCAAAGGCCACGACCATGGTGAGCTTGCCCGAGATGGACAGGAGAACCATGAAATAGACGCCGATGAACAGAAGATCGAGCGACGCACCCGTCGTGACCCCGATCAGAAACCCGCGAATTGTGTCGGTCTCGCCGATCCGTGACAGGGTTTCCCCCACCGGCCATCGTCGGAAATGCCGCAGCGGGAGCCGAAAGAGGTGATCGAAGAGCCGGCGTCCAAGTTCCGATGTGAGGCGATTTGCGACCGAGACGCCGAGAAACGCCGCCAGAAGATTGAAGCCGAGCGAAAAGAGGTTGGCGCCGATCAGGACGACGATAACGACAATCAAAGACGCTTCACGCTGAAACGGCAGAATGCGGTCGATCACCACCTGAAAGACAAAGGGCTCCAGCAGACCAATCAGCCGAACGCATATGGCCAGAAAGGTGAGCTCCGCATAGAGCAAGCTGTGCTTGCGCAGCGTGGTGCTGAACCAGGAGAGCGGAACGCCCTGCCCCGGAAGCGAGGTGTTTGGTGTCATATCTGGAAACCATCAGTGGCGCGGTTTGTCTGGCAGACACAGGGCCGCGGAACCCCACGGCCCCATATCGCTACAGCCCTCGCTCCAAGCTGCGGGCTGCAACAACGATTGGCGCAAAGAGCCGGTCAGGCCACTGCGCTGTCGATCACGCCACCGATGAGACCGCCGACAGTGTTGCCGACAACGCCCCCGATCTCAGCGCCCGGAACGGCGCCAATGCAACCGCCAACCAAACCGCCGACAAATGCGCCAATGATGCCACCGGCCAGTTTGCCTTCACCACCGCCTCCGAAGCTGAAAGCGCTGTCCGGGCAATCATCAGCGAAATCAATATCTGTAAACATTGGTAACCTCGTCAAAATGACTTTTACTATTGAGCCGGATATCCGGCAGTTAAACCGGTGGAAAAATCACCGGTATGCTTTCGACGCAAAACGGCGAAAGCATCTCTTGCCGAAGAAGCACAATAACCGCCCCCGGTTTCGGCCAGTTGCTTCGGCGAAACGAATCTATCTGGACGCTTTCCAGCGTTTCACAGACCTGATGGAACCATCCGGGTGGCGGCGAATGCTAGTCGCCTGCCGCCCCGGGAACATATTCGTTTTCAGGTCTTTGACGATTTCCGGAAGCGTCCCGTATGGCGCGATGAAGTCGTTGAAGAACAGGTTTTCACCACACGCCCACTCACCTGCCCTGAGTGCCCGGCCGGTGGAGAGTATCTCGTCCAGCGTGGCGTCATCCAGCAAGGCCCAGCTGATAAAACCGGTCGGGATGCCGCCCGGCGTTAGATAGAAGCGCGCCTGGCTGCACTGAAGCGGCGGCAGGATCTCGACTTCGAAATAGCGCCGGAACGGGAACGGCCGGTGATAGGGTGACCGCGCCAAGAGCTCCAGAACATAGCCAGCGCCCGCATAGACATCGATTGCCGTCATGAGGCCGGCCTCTCGCGATTGGCCAACTGACAGGAACGCTCGACAACGCGACCTACATCAGGGCAGGCTCGGGAAAGCGATTTGAGGAAAAACGGCAGCCGTTCAGTCTGCGGTACGCAGGAATGCGCCGTGATGGTTTTCTCTTCGTCCCGCTCCCATGTGGCGTATCCAATGGGCACATTTTCGCGGTCGAGAGCGATGAAGAGACTGCGGCTCTGCATGCACCCCAAAAGGGTGTCATAGCGCCTGGACAACTCTGCGCCAGCCTGTTCGCGCCCAGAGCCTTCCTGTAGATCAAGCAGCGTCGCAACGCCGATCTGACGATAGAGTTTGACGGTCTCGCCACCATCAAGGGGTAAGGGCGGCAGATCAAAATGTGGCCGCAGCGTCCGCGTGCCCCCGATCAGCAGGGAGGGCGCAGCAGCTCCGCTGCGAAAGAGCGCGATGATCTCCGCGCGCTCCCAGTGACGCCAGATCGCACAGGCAAGAACACGGGCGACCGGGTAGTTCCAGCGATAATCGTAAGCTCCGCTTTTGCGGGCAAGCGCTTTGCGTAATCGCTCGGCATCCGCGCCCATATAGCATTGATTGTCCGCCGCCCAGGCTGCCTCAAGACGGGGCAGCAATGGAGAAGCATTCTGCCGGGCCCAGTCCAGCAGCGCATGCTCGCCAATGAACGCGCAGACCTCACGCGCCAGAGGCGGCATGGCAGAACTTGCCGAAGCGACAATCTGAAGCGCATGAGAGAATTCATGTGCGACCGTCAGAATGTCGGACGCCTGGCCGCGATAGCTGCAACTGACGAACGGCAACTGCCGGCGGCCATGATCATAGGTGAACGCCCTTTCCGGCTTCCCGGCCTTTGGCTCAAGGCATTTGGGCGCACGGTTTCGGACAAATCGAATCAACCGCGCGAGTCGCGGCAGCGCCGCCGCAAGAGACTGCGACGCAAGCGCCCAGGCCTCTTCTGCAGACATCTCTGGAACTTCACCGACGGCGGCTGATTCAGGGGCGAACGCCTGTCGAGAGAATGGTTTGCCGATTAAATTTCTCAGAAGGAAGTTTTCATCAACCTGGTTGGTCGCGAGCCAATCCGAGAACTCTCCATTCAGGTTCATTATCGTATATCTTTGTTACAAACATTAAATAAGTTATTTCAATAAGATCTATTCTTATGGCGATACAAAAATTTGTAAAATACTTATTCCGCCTGGAAATGTGAAATGATGCCATGATTTATAAATGTATACGTCAGGAAATATACAGGTCGCACATGCCCTGCATCGCCGAAATGTGACGCAGGGGTAATGCGTATTCGCACCCGGCTGCTGCAAAAATGTCATAAAATTCGATGAATGATTATGCTTGCGTCGCCACTTTCGTTGCATATATACGGGCCACGCCTGAATGGTCAGGCCTCAGACATCTGCTGGTTGGAGAGGACGCCATGTCGCAAGACGCCCTTTTCCAATTGGGGATGGATTCAGTTGTACTGAACACCGCCCAAAAGGAAGAAAACACCACAGCGCAGCCCGCTCCGGCGGTTTGCGACGACAAAGATCACTTCATCGAGAAGAACGGCGTGCTGTGCGCCGGATCGCACTTTATCGTTGATCTGTTCGAGGCCGAGCGTCTCGACGATCTGCCGTATATCCAGCAAACGCTCGTCGACTGCGTGAATGCAGCTGGCGCGACTTTGCTGCATATCCATCTGCATCCATTCGAACCGAATGGCGGGGTGAGCGGCGTTGCCGTTCTGGCGGAAAGCCACATCTCCATCCATTCGTGGCCGGAGCGGAATTACGCGGCTCTGGATATCTTCATGTGCGGCGACGCGGAGCCGGAACGTTGCATCGATGTGCTGCAGCGCGCCTTCTCGCCGGGTCGCATTGACGTGCAGGAACTGTTGCGGGGGCGAAGCGCGTGAGCGAACGCAAAACGATCGCCGAGACCCTGCACAACGGCGTCAGCATCGTTTTTGATGTCGATGATGTCCTGTACCAGGATGGTACGGGACATCATCAGCTGGCGCTGATCCGCAACGGCATCTTCGGCAAGGTCCTGATGCTCGACGGGGCGGTGCAGGTCACCAGCCGCGACGAGTTCATGTATCACGAGATGCTCGCGCATGTGCCGATTGCGGCGCATGACAACCCTGCCGATGTGCTGATCATCGGTGGCGGCGATTGCGGCCTTGCCGAGGAAGTGCTGAAGCACAAGCGTGTCGGCGCCCTCACCCAGGTCGAGATCGACGCTTCGGTTCTGGAATTCTCGAAAGAGCATTTCGCGGACTTCAATGCGTCCGTCTTCGACGATCCCCGCTTCAGGGTGGAGATTGCCGACGGCGCCGCATTTGCGGCCGAAACCGATCAGCGCTTCGACGTCATTCTCGTGGATTCCACGGATCCGTCCGGTCCGGGCGCGGTTCTTTTCACGACCGAGTTCTACCGGAATCTGAAGCGCATTCTGCGCCCTGGCGGCATCGTCGTCAGCCAGAACGGCGTGCCGTTCCTGCAGCCCGAAGAGTTCCAGACCGCCATGCGCGGCCTGCGTTCCGTGTTCGAGATCGCAAGCTGCTATCTCGTCGCGGTGCCGACCTATTTCGGCGGACACATGACGCTCGGCTGGTCGACCGACAATGCCGAGACGCTGACGGTGAGCGAAGAAACGCTCGCGCAGCGCATGGCCGGTATCGACACACGGTACTACACGCCTCTACATCACAGGGCTTCTTTCGCCCTGCCGCGTTTCATCGAAACGCTGCTTGAGGAAGCAACGAAATAAGCGCCGGGCAGGCCCCGCCTGCCCGCGCCTTCCTTAAGACATTTCCCGGCGCATTTTCTCCTGAAAAGAACGGAATTCTCGAAGCGAGTTCCATGTCGATCTGCTGCGCCTTGCGGTAGGCCGGCCGCTGCTCGATCCTTGCGACATATTCCTTGAAGACGGAGCGTTCCGGCAAGGCGTTCATGATGTTCATCGTGTAGCCGATGCCGGTTCCAAGCTGAACGTCGGCGGCGGTGAAACGGTCTCCGGCAGCGTATGGCTTCTCGCCAAGTTGGCGCTCCAGAAACGCCACCATGTCGTCAAAGGTCCCGAAGGGATAGTCACGGCTCTCATAGGCCAGCCCGTGAACGCGCGCGCAGACGACCGGATCAAACACCGCGTCGTGATAGACGAGAGACCGCAGATAGGCGGCGCGCGCCGGGTCATCGATGGCGGGTGCGAGCCCTGCCTCGGGAAACATGTCGGCGAGATAAAGCGTGATTGCCGCGCGCTCGGTCACGATATGACCGTCGTGAACGATGGCCGGCACTTTCTTGCTCGGCTGGATCGCACGATAGCTTTCAGGCACGCCGCCCTGTGCATGCATGTCGACCAGTTCGAGATCATAGGGTGCCTGCAACTCTTCCAGAAGCCACAACACGCTTGAGGAACGGGACCACGGCGCGTGGTAGAATTTAAGCATGGATTTGCCTTCCCTTCTTGCTCGCAGCCGTTCTGGCACAGTGCTCCTGACAGGGCTGTGGCAGGAGCATTCGCGGGTAAGCGGTTAGACGCAAAAAAGGCGGCCCGAGAGCCGCCTTTTCCGAATGCAGAAGACTGCGAGGATGCCGATCAGTTCGGCAGCTGGTCGTCCACGCCCTTCACATAGAAGTTGATGCTGAGAACGTCACCATCGGGTGCGACCTCACCCTCTTCGAGCCACAGCGTGCCATCCTGCTTGTAGACGGGACCGGTGAAGGGATTGAAGCCCTCATCCCTGATCTTCGCTTCAACGGCTTCGGCGGCCGCCTTCACATCGTCGGGCATGTTCGTGTAGGGCGCCATCACGACGTGGCCGTCCTTCATGCCGCCCCAGACGTCCTGCTGCTCCCAGGAACCGTCCATGACCGCCTGAACGCGCTCGATGTAGTACGGGCCCCAGTCATCGACGATGGAGGTGAGCTGCGTGTCGGGCGCGAACTTGATCATGTCAGATGCCTGACCGAAGCCCTTGATGCCGCGTTCACCGGCGACCTGAAGCGGCGCGGTGGAATCGGTGTGCTGGGTGATGACATCGACGCCCTGATCGAGCAGCGCCTTGGCGGCGTCGGCTTCCTTGCCGGCGTCGAACCAGGTGTTGGCCCACACGATCTTGACCTTGAAGTCGGGATTGACGGACTGCGCGCCGAGCATGAAGGCGTTGATACCCATCACGACTTCCGGGATCGGGAAGGACGCGATGTAGCCGGCTTCACCCTTCTCCGAGATATGGGCGGCAATCACGCCCTGCACATAACGCCCCTCATGGAAGCGCGAATTGTAGGTGGCGACATTCGGATGGTCGCGCTTGAAGCCCGTCGCATGCTCGAACTTGATGTCCGGGAACTTGGCGGCGACTTTCTGGACCGGGTCCATGAAGCCGAAGGAGGTTGCGAAGATGATGTCGCAGCCCGAACGTGCGAAACGCTCAATCGCGCGCTCGGCGTCAGCGCCTTCCGGAACGCTCTCCAGATAGGCGGTCTCGACCTTGTCGCCGAAATGCTCCTCGACATCCAGCAGACCCTGATGGTGCTGGTAGGAATAGCCGAAATCGCCGATCGGGCCGACATAGATCCAGCAGGCCTTGGTCTTGTCCTGCGCTGCGGCAGGGGCCGCCGTGAAGGCAAGGGCCGCGGTGCTGGCGGCGAGTGCCATAACGAGTTTCTTCATTGTTGACGTCCTCTCTGTTGACTGAGTTCGGATATTACCGGGCCGGAACAAAGGGCCGACCGAGGCAGGCGGGTGTGTTCACCATGGTCAGCCGTCTGTTGCGGGAGATTAGAACAAGAACCACGATGGTCGCCACATAGGGCAGCGCCGACAGCAGCTGCGACGGCACGGACACGCCGATCACCTGCGCGTGAAGCTGGCCGATGGAGACCGCGCCGAAGAGATATGCCCCGGCGAGCACGCGCCAGGGCCGCCACGAGGCGAACACGACGAGCGCCAGCGCGATCCAGCCGCGACCGGCGGTCATGTTCTCGATCCATTGCGGCGTGTAGACGAGCGACAGATAAGCGCCCGCCAGCCCCGCACACGCACCGCCGAACATGACGGCGGCATAGCGCACCGCAATCACGCGAATGCCCAGCGCATGGGCGGAATCGTGATTGTCGCCCACCGAGCGCAGCGTCAGCCCGGCGCGCGTGCTGAACAGGAAATAACTGACGCCCATGACCAGCAGGATCGAGATGTAGAACAGCGGCGCCTGCGCAAACAGGAAGCGGCCGACAAGGGGAATGTCCGACAGAACGGGAATGACCCAGGGCGACATTTTTACGCCCGGCAGGCCGATGAAGGCTTCGCCGATCATGCCGGAAACGCCGAGCCCCAGAAGCGTGAGCGCAAGTCCCGTCGCAACCTGATTGGTGACCAGCGTCAGCGTCAGGAAGCCGAACAGAAGGGCAAAGGCCGCACCGACGAGGATGGCCGCGAACACGCCGAGCCATGGCGAGCCGGTGGTGATCGCCACGCCAAACCCGGTCACGGCGCCCATCACCATCATGCCTTCAACGCCGAGATTGAGAACGCCGGAGCGCTCCACGACCAGCTCGCCGATTGCAGCAATCAGAAGAGGCGTGGCGGCCGTTGCGATCGTGATCAGAACGGATTCAAACATGTTCGGCGGCCTCCCGGGCCTGCGGCGCGCGTCCGACCAGGCGGATGCGGTAGTGAATCAGCGTGTCGCAGCCGAGAACGAAGAACAGAAGCATGCCCTGAAAGGCGCGGGCGGCCTTGTCCGAAAGACCGAGTGAAATCTGCGCTGCCTCGCCACCGAGATAGGAGAGCGCCAGAACGAACCCGGCAGCCACGATGCCCAGTGGGTTCAACCGGCCAAGAAACGCCACGATGATCGCGGTGAAGCCGTAGCCGGGAGAAATGGACGGCTGCAACTGACCGATTGCGCCCGCAACCTCGGAAATGCCTGCAAGCCCCGCCAGAGCGCCGGAGATCAGGAAGGCGACCATAACCATGCGCGATGCGCTGAAACCGGCAAACCGCCCTGCCCGCGGGCTCTGGCCCAGAACGCGAATTTCAAAACCCTTGCGGGTCTTGCCGAGAACGAACCACAGGACGAGGGCTGCAATGATGGCGAACACGATGCCCCAGTTTGCGCGGCCTGCCGCCGGCATCAGCTCCGGAAGGATGGCGAAGGAATGGAAATCGCGCGTTTCGGGGAAATTCATGCCGCCCGGATCACGCCACGGACCGCGCACGATCCAGTCGAGGAAAAGCTCGGCCACATAGACCAGCATGAGGCTGGTGAGGATCTCATTGGTGTTGAAACGCGCTTTCAGGAATGCCGGAACGGCGGCATAGGCCGCGCCACCCGCCATGCCCATGATCAGCATCAGGGGCAGGACGAGCCAGTTCTGGAAATCAGGAAAGACCACCGGAAGGATGCTGCCGGCGATTGCGCCAGCGATGAACTGGCCTTCTGCGCCGATGTTCCAGTTGTTGGACAGGAAACAGACGGACAGACCGACCGCGATCAGGATCAGCGGCGCCGCCTTGATCGCCAGCTCGTGCAGCGACCAGGTCTCGCGCAGCGGATCGATGAAATAATAGTAGAGCGCGTCGAGCGGGTTCTTGCCCAGAACCGAGAACATGATCGCACCGGCAATCATGGTCAGAACCAGAGCGATCAGCGGCGAAATCGCGCTGAACAGAACCGAATGCTGCGGCCGTTTGATGAGTTCAAGCCGCATCATGCCGTCTCCGCTTCTTCAGGCAGTTCGGAGCGTTCCGGCGTCGCGCCGCCCATCAGAAGACCGATCTTCTCGAATGTTGCTTCCGCGATGGGCATGGGAGCCGAGAGGCGACCGTCATGCATCACGGCGACGGAATCACACATTTCAAACAACTCATCCAGATCCTGGCTGATGACGAGAACGGCAGAGCCCGAACGCGCCAGATCGATCAGCGCCTGGCGGATGCGCGCGGCAGCGCCGGCGTCAACGCCCCAGGTCGGCTGGTTCACGACCATCACCGCCGGTTGCCGGTCCAGCTCGCGGCCGATGATGAACTTTTGCAGATTGCCGCCCGAGAGCGCGGAGGCTTCCGGGTCCTCTCCGCTCTTGCGCACATCCATCACCTTGACGATGCGGGCGGCAGCCTTGGCCAGCGCACCCATGCGCACGGTGCCGAAAACGCCCATGAGCGCCTTTGCATCCGTCACGTGACGCGACAGGAACAGGTTTTCGGAAAGCCGCATCTGGGGGGCTGCGCCATGGCCAAGGCGCTCTTCGGGCACAAAGGCTGCGCCAAGAAGGCGGCGACCGGAGATGCCGAGCCGGCCGGCATCTTTGTCACGAATGCGGATCGTGGCGGCGTTCTGCTGCAGGGCTTCACCGGAAAGAGCCTCGAAAAGCTCGCCTTGACCGTTGCCGGCAACGCCCGCAATACCCATGACTTCGCCGGAGCGCACCAAAAGATCAATCTTGCGTAGCGGGACGGCAAACGGGTTGGCGGACGGGCGGCTGAGCTCCCGGACCTCCAGCAGCGCCTGACCGCCAGCGTCGACGCTGCCAGTGCGCTTTACCGTGTCCACCTCGTCGCCCACCATCATGCGGGCCAGCGATGCCGCCGTCTCCTGACGGGGATCGCAATGCGCGACCACCTTGCCGTGCCGCAGAACCGTTGCTCGGTCGCACAGCCGCTTCACTTCCTCAAGGCGGTGCGAAATGTAGAGGATCGACTTGCCCTCATCGCGCAGCGTCTCAAGCGTTTCGAACAGCTTGTCGGCTTCCTGCGGAGTCAGAACGGAAGTCGGTTCGTCGAGAATGATCAGGTCCGGCTTCTGCAGGAGGCAGCGAATGATCTCGATGCGCTGGCGCTCGCCGACCGAAAGATCGCCCACATGTGCGAAAGGATCGAGCGGCAGGCCATAGGCCTTTGAGAGTTCCCGCGCCCGCTCGGCCACCTGAAGGATCGGCGTCTTCTCATCCAGCGAGAGCATGATGTTCTCGGCGGCGGTCAGCGCCTCAAACAGCGAGAAGTGCTGGAACACCATGCCGATGCCGAGATGGCGCGCAGCGCCGGGCGAATGGATCGCGACCGGCTGACCTTTCCAGTGGATTTCACCGGCAGCCGGCTCCAATGCGCCGAACAGCATCTTCACCAGCGTCGATTTGCCGGCGCCGTTTTCGCCAAGAAGCGCGTGAATTTCGCCCTTGCCGATCGACAGATCGATCGCGTCACAGGCTTTCAGAGCGCCAAATATCTTTGTCAGGCCGCGAACATCGAGGAGTCCGCCACCTTCGCCTTCGTGTAGTTGATCCACGCCGGCTCCCATTTCGGTCATTTTGTTTTTGTTCCCAGCTCGATCATAGGCAGACGGATTTGCCCCGTATTAGTGCCGCTTTACTTGAAAGAGATTCAAATGGGAACGCACAATTACTCTTTACGCCCTTTGCCAAGATTCGGCCAAGCCTGCATGACCCCTCCAATGACAAAGAGGTAAATGCCGGTCACCGCAATGCCGATGCGGATGAGCTGATCAGCCTCCAGAGACTGGATGAGCGCGATTATGCCGAAGGCGCACCAGGCGAAGAAAATCGCCAGATTGAGCGTTCTCAGGCGCTGCACGCGCACCGGATGCAGGAAGAAGACGGGCAGGAATGTCGTGAAGGCCGAAATGAGCACGACACCAAAAGCGATCATCTCGCCCGGCTGTACGACAAAGAGCGTGAACACCACCATGTTCCAGACGACGGGGAACCCCTTGAAGAAATTTTCCCGCGTCTTCATGCCCGTGTCGGCGTAGTAGATCGCGCTGGTGATCACGATGATGGCGGCCGACAGGAAGGAAAGCCCCTCGCCCATGAACCCGCTCTGATACAGGGCGAAAGCGGGGATGAGCACATAGGTGACGTAGTCGATGATGTTGTCGAGCATGTCGCCCGACCAGGTGGGCAGCACCTGCTTCACATCGAGCTTGCGCGCGATGGGGCCGTCGATGCCATCCACAAAAAGCGCAAAGCCCAGCCACCAGAACATCGCCGCCCAGCGCTCCTCGCTTGCAGCCACAAGCGATAGGAATGCGAGAAACGATCCCGATGCCGTCAAGAGATGCACGGAAAACGCCTTGGCCTGTGGGGCCGTAACTTTCTTTTTGGTCATGATAGTCGCCTAAGGGCCACGCCAGTCGAGCGGACAGATCTCCGCCGAGCGGCCGGCAAAATTCCAGTTGCGCCCGAAAGCGCGCATACGGCTCTTGTCGGATTTCGCGACGATAATCTCCGGCGCGATCCAGTACTGCGAATTGGTGATGACAGTGTCGCCATCCCTGTCTCCGCCGGGAATGGGCGTCACGGCCCCGTCGATGATCTTCGGTATCTGGAAGATACGCGTCTTGCCTTCAACCTCATAGGTCACCGGCACGCGCTGAATACCCAGAAAATCGCCAACGAGAATGGAAAGCAGACCGGTTGTGCCGCCGGCCTTGCCGGAAAAGATCTTGCCGATGGCCTTTTCCGCATAGATCGAGGCGCGTTCGTCCAGAAACAGGCCGACGGTCCAGTTGCCGCGGCTCATATAGCCGGGAATTTCCATCACCAGACCGAGATTGAGGCCCGAGAGGTCGGTCTCGCCATAGTGGCCCTCATCGATGCGGAAGCCCGCCCAGGTCTGGCAATAGCCTTCAGTGGGCGGATGATTGCCGAGTGAAAGCACGCAGGGACAGAACACGGTGCAATTGCATGACAGCACCAGCTCGCCTTTCAGCGCCCAGTCTTTCTTTCCCATGACTTGCGACCCCTCTTCCAGACCGCCGCACCCCCGGCCGGACGCGCAAAGGACGATCTAAACCATTGGCAGAAAATCGGAATATCCTAAAAACCAACCCCTTCTGTTCGGATATTGCGATGCTCTAGATCGAGATTACTAGAAGCGCGAGCGCCCACACAAGCAGCGTCACGCCCGAAATGCGTGTGAAAAGCCGACTATGACCAGATTTCTCCACGATGGTGAAAACGCCGAGAAGCGCCATCCAGAACACATTCATCATGCCAATGGCGAACATGACCAGCATGAGCGCCCAGCAGCATCCGAAACACCAAAGGCCCTGCTGCAATCCCAGCCGGTAGATGGCGCGCGGTCGCGTGCTCCAGCGCCCGAAAAGGGTGGTGAAGGGATTGCGGCATTTGACGAGACAGGCCTCCTTCAGGGCGGAGAACTGATAAAGGCCCGCAATGGCAAGAACGGCAGCGCCAGCCAGTCCCGTCCATGGGGACATGACACCGCCTTGGCTCATGAACCGTTCTGCAACGAGCGCCAGCCCGGCAAAGCCGAGAGACGCGATCAGCCAGACGGTCAGATAGCCCGCGACCAGAACCAGCGGATGGACAACCCGCTCCCCCTTCTGAGCGGCGGTGTCGGCGATTTCGCAATAGGTGCGAATCAACGGGGATGCCGATGGCAGCATCATCGCCAGAGCCATCAGAAACCACATGAAGGCGAGAAGGGCGAAAACGGCAGGTCCGCTCCCCGCCCCGACAGGCGCTAGACACAGGGAAAGCAGCGTTCGCAGCGGTGCAGGCAGGGGCATGTCGGGCAGAGCCTCAAGCAGCACGCCGCCCGGACCGAGCGCACGCGGCTCCACCGCCGCAATCCCAGCGCCCATCAGCGCCAGAACGCCCCATGAGAGGAGGACGGCCAGAAAGAGCGACAGGACGGAAAGCGGAAAAGCCGCCAGCGCCAGGCGATGAACGGCGCGCGCGCCGCCTTCAAGCCTCGTCAGATCATCATTCGACTGGTCCACGCCCTGCCCCCGTCACATTGCCTGGGTGCTTTCGCCGCGTTGAACCTTGCGTCGAACAACCCCATCATGACAAAGACATGCCGATGTCCTGTCGATGATTGTCGAAGCATAGATGGATGAGCAGCCGTGGGCGATAGTGACCGTAAAATTCTCGTTGCAGGAACCGGACCGGCCGGCCTGATTGCAGCGCTCGCGCTGGCGCATCATGGCCATGCGGTGACGCTGGTGGGACCAGTGCCGAAGGGCAGCGACCGCCGCACCGTGGCGCTGATGCGCCCGTCGCTCGACATCATCGAACCGCTGGGCTTTCTGGAAAAGCTCCTGCCCGAGACCGCGCCGCTCAAGGCCATGCGCCTCGTGGATGCAACGGGACGGCTGGTGCGCAGTCCGACCGTGACATTCCACGCCGGCGAGATCGGCGAAGAGTATTTTGGGCTCAACATTCCCAATGCGCGCCTGACCGAAGAGCTTGCCAAGGCCGCACAGGCCTCGCCGCTTATCGACTGGCATGAGAACCTCGTCACGGACTGGGAGTGCGCGCCCGATCATGTGACCGCGACGCTCGACAATGGCGAACGCGTTTCGGCGCAGCTGGCCATCGCTGCCGATGGCCGCAGATCGCCGGCCCGTGAAGCGGCTGGCATTTCGGCCAAGACCAGCCCGCTGCCGCAGGCGGCTCTCGTTTTGAATTTTTCGCACACGCGCGAACACGGTTTCGTTTCCACCGAATTTCACACGCAGAACGGCCCGTGCACGCAGGTGCCGCTGCCGGGCATGCGTTCAAGCCTCGTCTGGGTGCAGCGCCCGGAAGACGCCGAGCGCCGCCATGCGCTGAGCGATGAAGACCTCTCGCGTGAGGTGGAGGAGCAGCTTTCCTCGCTCGTCGGCGGCGTGACGGTGGAGCCCGGCCGACAGGTCTATCCGCTGAGCACGCTGATGCCATCGCGCTTCGGTCAGAACCGCGTGGCGCTGATCGGCGAAGCGGCGCATGTCTTCCCGCCAATCTCGGCGCAGGGGCTCAATCTGGGCATTCGCGACGTGGAAGACCTTGTCGCAACGGCGAACGCCTTCCGCGACGATCCGGGCGCTCCTGCCGCCATGACGCGCTACGACGCTTCGCGCCGGCCGGATGTTCTGGCGCGCAGCAACTCGGTGAACCTGCTCAACATGTCGCTTCTGTCCGGTCTTCTGCCGGCACAGATCGCGCGCAGCGCGGGCCTCAGCGTCATCAGCAGCATTCCGCCACTGCGCGCGCTTTTCATGCGCGAGGGCATGCGTCCGGGCAGCGGTTTCTCCGCGCTTTTTCCTTTTGGGGGAAAAGGTCCTGTCAGGGAAAAAGATCCGGCGGCAGAAGCCCGTTCGTGATGGCGTAAAGCAGCGCCGTCACCGTTCCGACCGAGAGCAGCGTCGTGATCAGAATGCTGGCCGACGCACGCTCCATCCAGACTCCGTATTGCTGGCTGATCACGAACACATTGGTGGCCGTGGGCAGCGAGGCCAGCAGAACGGCGGAGAACACCCAGCTCTCCTCGTAATTTCCGATCCAGCTCAGCATCACGTAACAGATGACGGGGTGCAGAATGAGCTTGAGGAAGGCGATGACGCCCACCTCATGCGGAACGCGCCGTAGCGGCCGCATGGCAAGGCTGACACCCATCGCAAAGAGCGCGCAGGGTGCGGCAGCCGAGGCGAGATAGGCCAGAAGGCGTTCGATCGGAAGCGGCGGGGTGAACTGCACCGCAGCCGCCGCAACGCCCACTGCGGTCGCGATGATGAAGGGATGCAGCGCGATCTTGCGCAGAACCTCCAGCGCAAGACGGCCAGGCGATTGCCTGTCGCCGCCCGAAATCGCCATCATCATGGGCGCGACGGCGAAATGGATCATGTTCTCGAAGCAGAAGATGAGCGCCACGGGGACCGCCGCCTTCTCGCCAAAGGCAAGGAGCGCCAGGCCCGGCCCCATATAGCCGATATTGCCATAGGCGGCGGCGAGCCCCTTGATCGTGCTTTCGGCAACCGAACTGCGGCTGATGAGCATCGAGCCGACGAACATGATGGCGAAGACGATATAGGTCGAGGCGACGGCCCCGAAAATATAGCCCCACTCGGTGAGCTTCTCGATCGGGGTCTTGGCCAGCAGCTGAAAGAAGAGAGCGGGAAGCGCCACATAGATGACGAACGTGTTCATCCAGCCGAGCGCATCGGCAGGGTGCGGCTTCAGCCGGGCGACCGCATAGCCGATGAAGATCAGCCCGAAAAACGGCAGCACAAGTCCCGCGACACCCGACATAGCCCATCCCCGTGGAGCCCGCCATTCGATCCGCCGGACCCGCGGAAGCAGCTCGACTGCGTTACGCCCGACATCGCGGCTAGCGCGCAGGCCCCCTGCCCGTCAAGGTCGCGGGATTGAATTGTGGCGACGGCTGCGCCAAATAGGGGGCAGAGGTATAATTATGCAAAACATTGGAACTGCAAAATTTCGCATAGGCCAGGTTGTCCGCCATCGGGTGTTCGACTTCCGTGGCGTGATTTTCGATGTCGATCCCGAATTCAACAACACGGAAGCCTGGTATCAGGCGATCCCCGAAGACGTGCGGCCGCGCAAGGACCAGCCCTTTTACCATCTGCTCGCCGAGAACGAGGAGACGGAATATGTCGCCTATGTTTCGGAACAGAACCTGATGCCGGACGAGACCGGCGTGCCCGTGCGGCACCCGCAACTGGCGGAGTTCTTCGTCGAGACCGGCGACGGCCACTACGAACCGCGCGAGCGCCTGCACCACTGACGCCAGCGCAGAACCACACGCATACAAAAACAGGGCCTCGCGGGCCCTGTTTTCATTTGAACTCTGTGTGAGCGCTATTCGGCCTTCTTGGCCTTTTCCTGCGCTTCGCGGAGCTTCTCGGTGAACTCTTCGTTGTTCTTGTTCACGAAGTCCTGAAGCTTCTTCTGGCGGTCCTCAATGTCGGACTGCGGCATCGGATCACCGTCATAGGCAGCGGTGAAGCCCGAAAGCGACATCTTGATCGGGTTCGGCTGGTTCTGGAAGTTCACCGAGGTGAGCGTCAGTTCCGAACCGCGCTTGAAGGAGCCAACCAGCTGATCGGTCAGCGGAGCTTCGGCGATGCAGCGGTCCGGCAGGCAGATCGCGTAATCGATCTTCTGCGTCTGGCCGCCATCGATCTGCAGGCCGATGCCGGGAGGCACCATGCGGCCGGTCGGCACGGTGATCTGGAAGACCTTGCGGTTCACCTTGCCCTTGACCTCGATGAGGCTGACGCCGGTGATCATCTGGCCGGTCTCGGCAACGAGAACGTTCTGCACATTGCAGATGTCGACGTCTTCCTGCTTCGTGCAGGCCTTGAACCAGCCCTGCGGCGCTTGCTGCTGCGCGGCGGCGACACCAACTCCGCTGGCAGCCACACAAGCGGCGCCGGCAAGGGCGAACAGGGTGCGGGTAGCTTTCGCGTTCAGGCTTTTCATATGGCTCAGTTCCTCTAAATGCACAGCGCCAGAAATTTGTTCATGTGTCACCTGTTTGTAAAATGCGGCGACAGCATGACTCTTGTGCGCGTGTTACACTGCCGTGAAACGCGAATCCAGCCCAACGGACCATTTCGCTGGACTTTGTCGACCTGTGCGGCAAACATCACACGATCACGCGTCTTTGTCCGGCAACGCCCCCGGTGGCCGCATTCGCCACATTGTGTGTGATACGCTCGCCGACGAATCATGGAACCGCCAGATAAATCCGGCCAAGGTGCGTAGATGTTCCCAAGCTCCAAATCTCTCCTTCTCGCCATTTCCGCAACGATGCTCGCCTCGGGCGCGGCACTCGCCGAAGACGCGCCGGTTCACGGCATCGCGATGCACGGCAAGCCTGCACTGCCTGCCGATTACACGCATTTTCCCTACGCAAATCCCGATGCGCCCAAGGGGGGCGACGTCACCTATTGCGTGGTCGGTTCCTTTGACAATCTCAACCCGTTCATCCTCAAAAGCATGCGCACCACGGCGCGCGGCGTGATCGACACGATTTTCGGCAATCTGGTTTTCGAGCCGCTGATGATGCGCAGCGCCGACGAGCCCTTCGCGCTCTATGGCCTGCTTGCCGAAAGCGTGGTGATGGACGAGGCGCGCAGCTATGCCGAGTTCAATCTCGACCCGGATGCGACATGGTCGGATGGCAAGCCGGTGAAACCGGAAGACGTGATCTTCACCTATGATGCGTTCACGGAGAAAGGCCGCCCGCCCTATTCCAGCCGCACGGCCAAGATCGAGAAGATCGAAAAGACCGGCGATCACAGCGTACGCTTCACCTTCAACGAGAAGGCCGACCGCGAATTCCCGCTGATCGTCGCCATGACGCCGATCATCCCGCAGCACGCCTTCGACATCGAGACATTTGACCAGACGACGCTGAAGCCGGTGACGGGCAGCGGCGCTTACCGCATCTCGGAAGTGGACCCGGGCCGGCGCATCGTGTTTTCGCGCAACCAGGACTACTGGGGCGAGGACATTCCCTCCAAGCGCGGCTTCGACAATTACGACAAGATCACCATCGAGTACTTCCTCAACGTGAACTCCATGGTGGAAGCGTTCAAGAAGGGCATCTGCTCGGTCTATGCCGAATCCGACCCGGTGCGTCGTCAGCACGGTATCGATTTTCCGGCGGCCCGCGAGGGCAAGGTGGTCAGCGAAACCTTCACCAATGGCGTTCCGCCTGCGGTCAGCGGTTTCTTCTTCAACACGCGGCGCGAGAAATTCGCCGATCCGCGCGTGCGCCGCGCGCTGTCAAAGCTCTATGATTTCGGCTGGGTGAACACCAATGTGCTGCGCGGCGAGTATGAGCGCACGCTGAGCTACTGGCAGGGATCGCATCTTTCCGCTCTCGGCAAGCCGGCCGATGAACGCGAACGCGCCCTGCTTGAGCCCTTTGCCGACCGGGTGACACCGGAGGTGATGGACGGCACCTACGGCAAGATGGAAATGGCGGGCGAGCCAATCGGCCGCGACCAGATGCGCGAAGCGCTGAAGATGCTTCAGGAGGCCGGCTACAGCCTGGAAGGCAATGCGCTGGTCAATGAAAACGGCGAAGCGCTCACCTTCGAAATTCTGGTTACGTCCGAGGAAGGCGAAAAGCTGGCCGCCGTGTTCCAGCGCGCGCTGCGGAAAATCGGCATCGATGTTTCGATCCGGCTTCTGGATGATTCACAGGCCCAGCAGCGCAAACAGCGCTATGACTTTGACATGCTGATTGCTTCCGTGGGCTTCTCCGGCTCGCTGTCGCCGGGCACCGAGCAGATCAACCGCTGGGGTTCGGCCGCAGCAAGCGCAGAAGGCTCGTTCAACCTTTCGGGCGCGGCCGATCCGGCCATTGACGCCATGATCGACGCCATGCTGAACGCGCGTGACATGGACGATTATTCGGCTGCCGTGCGTGCGATGGACCGTCTTTTGATGTCGGGCGCCTATGTGGTGCCGATGCAGCATGACAATGACGAATGGGTCGCTTACTGGAGTGACCTCGACCACCCGGAAAAAACACCACTTTACGGCTACAAGCTGCAGACGTGGTGGCACAAGCCGGATGCAGAATAAGGCAGATACAATGATGAGCCCCCTTCCCGTAACCATCGACGTTGTTTCCGACGTCGTGTGCCCCTGGTGCTATGTGGGGCGGGCCCGTCTCATGAAAGCGCTGGCGGCGGTTCCCGAGATTGCCGTGGAACTGCGCTGGCGTCCGTTCCAGCTCGACCCGACCATTCCGCCCGAGGGCAAGGACCGTCAGACCTATCTGATGGACAAATTCGGCGACGAGGAACGCATTCGCCAGATGCATGCACAGATCGATGAGCTCGGGCGTGCGGAAGGGATCGATTTCGCTTTTGATGCGATCCGGACCTCGCCCAACACGCTGAACGCCCATCGCGTGATCCGCTGGGCGGCGACGGCTGAGCCCGGCGTGCAGGACCAACTCGTCGGCCGGCTCTTTGCGCTCTATTTCGAAGAAGGCGCGAATATCGGCGATCCTGCGGTTCTCATTCAGGCTGCGCGGGACGCAGGCATGGATGCGGCCGTTGTCGAGACCCTGCTTGCAACCGATGCCGACCGGGCCGAGGTCGAGCAGGAAATTGCCACCGCGCAACAGATGGGCGTCACCGGGGTGCCCTGCTTCCTTCTCGAAGGACGCTATGCGGTGATGGGCGCACAGGAGGCCGACACGCTGGCGGACGCCATCCGCCAGGTGGCGCAGGCCAAGGCGGAAGGCGCGCTCGACAGCAGCCAGGCCTGAGAAATCAGGCCGCTTTCAACCCCAAGCCTAAGAAATCAGGCCGCCTTCGCCTCGATCAGCCGCACGAGCTGGGTCATGATGACGGCAGCGCCTGCCAGGCGCTTCTGCGGCGTTGGCCAGTCGCGAATGAACACGATGCTGTGGTCCGGGCGGATCTTCGCAAGCGAGCCCTGCTCGCCGATAAAGCGCACCAGAGACGCCGGCTCGGCAAACTGCTGATTGCGCAGATGCACAACCGCGCCCTTGGGGCCGGCATCGAGTTTCTCGACATTGGCCCGGCGGCAAAGCGCCTTGATGAAGACGATCTTCAACAGGTGCTCCACCTCCTGCGGCAGCGGGCCGAAACGGTCGATAAGCTCCGCGCCAAAGGCGTCGATTTCCTGCGGCGTCTCCAGATCGGCAATGCGGCGGTAGAGACCAAGCCGCAATTGCAGATCCGGAACATAGTTTTCCGGGATCATGACGGCCGTGCCGACCGTGATCTGCGGCGACCAGCCGGTATCGGCGGCGTCTTCGGCCCCCTTCAGCTCGGCAACCGCCTCTTCCAGCATCTGCTGATAAAGCTCGTAACCAACTTCCTTGATATGGCCGGACTGTTCCTCACCCAGAATGTTGCCCGCGCCGCGAATGTCGAGATCGTGGCTTGCAAGCTGGAAGCCCGCGCCCAGCGTATCGAGCGACTGAAGCACCTTTAGGCGGCGCTCGGCGGTTTTTGTCAGCGTGCGGTTGGGCGGCAGGGTGAAGAGCGCATACGCGCGCACCTTGGAGCGCCCGACGCGGCCACGGATCTGGTAGAGCTGGGCAAGACCGAACATGTCGGCACGGTGCACGATCAGCGTGTTTGCAGTCGGAATGTCGAGACCGGATTCGACGATGGTGGTCGCAAGAAGCACATCATACTGACCGTCATAGAAGGCGTTCATGATGTCATCGAGTTCGCCGGGCGGAAGCTGGCCGTGAGCCGTGGCGACCTTCAGTTCCGGCACATGCTCGTTGAGGAATTCACGCACTTCGGCGAGATCGGAAACGCGCGGCACGACATAGAAGCTCTGTCCGCCGCGATAGCGTTCGCGCAACAGGGTTTCGCGGATCACCAGCGGATCGACCGGCGAGATGAAGCTGCGCACGGCCATGCGATCCACCGGCGCGGTGGTGATGAGCGAAAGCTCGCGCACGCCCGTCAGCGCCAGCTGCAACGTGCGCGGAATGGGCGTTGCCGAAAGCGTCAGCACATGGACGTCCGACTTCAGCTCCTTGAGCCGTTCCTTGTGCTTCACGCCAAAATGCTGCTCTTCGTCGATGATCAGCAGGCCGAGATTCTTGAATTTTATGGAATTGCCGAGAAGCGCATGGGTGCCGACCACGATGTCGACCGTGCCGTCGGTCAGGCCCTTCTTGGTCTCGGCCAGCTCCTTGGAGCCAACGAGGCGCGAGGCCTGGCGAACGCGCAGCGGCAGACCGGCGAAACGTTCGCGGAACGTCTTGAAGTGCTGGCGCGCAAGCAGCGTGGTGGGGACCACCACAGCCACCTGAAGACCTTCCATCGCGGCGATGAAGGCGGCGCGCAGCGCCACCTCGGTCTTGCCGAACCCCACATCGCCACAGATCAGCCGGTCCATGGGGCGACCGGACCCCAGATCGTCGAGCACGGCGTCGATGGCGTTCTGCTGGTCGTCGGTTTCCTCATAGGGGAAACGCGCGGCGAACTCGCCATAGAGACCGTCCGGCGGGGAGAGCCTGATACCCTTCTGCATTTCGCGCTCGGCGGCAATGCGGATCAGGTGGCCGGCCATCTCCAGAAGCTTCTTCTTGAGCTTCGCCTTGCGCGACTGCCAGGCCACGCCGCCCAGCTTGTCGAGCATGGTGTCCGGACCGTCGGAACCGTAGCGGGACAGAAGCTCGATGTTCTCAACCGGCAGAAAGAGCCGGTCATCGCCGGAATAGCGCAGTTCGAGACAGTCGTGCGGCGCGCCCATCGCCTCAATGGTCTTGAGCCCGATGAAGCGACCGATGCCGTGATCGGCATGAACGACGATATCACCAGCGGAGAGTGCCGCGACTTCCGAAATGAAATCAGAGGCTTTCTTGCGCTTCTTTGCGCGGCGGACAAGGCGGTCGCCCAGAATGTCCTGCTCGCCGATGACGGCCAGCGACGCCGTCTCGAAGCCGGACTCCAACGGCAGAATGCCGATGCCGGCCTGCCGCTCTTCCAGCTTTTCAAGCTCTGCCAGCGTGTCGACGCGCGCCACATTGCCCAGATTGTGCTCGGCAAGGATCTGCGAAAGCCGCTCGGCGGAGCCCTCGCTCCAGCCGGCGATCAGCACACGCTTGCCCTTCGCGCGCAGGTCGCCAATGTGCTTCACGGCGTGGTCGAACACATTGGCATTCGGGTCGGCGCGCTCTTCGGCAAAGTTGCGGCCAGCTTCGGAACCGGCATGATAGATGCGCGACTTGCTGGTTTCGGGCGTGGCGAAGGGGGTGAAGTGGACCACGCGGCGCTCTACGCCTGCTGCTGTCACTTCCTTCGGATCGAGATAGATCGTGTCCGGCTTGACCGGCTTGTAGGGAACCGCGCCACCAAGCTCGTTGCCCGCCATCTGCTCACGCCGCGCCTCATAGTGATCGATGATCAGCGCATGACGTTCGCCAAGCGCTTCCTCGGCCAGATGATCGAAGATAACGGGCGCATCGGGCAGATAATCCAGCGCGCTTTCAAGGCGTTCGTGAAAAAGCGGCAGCCAGTGCTCCATGCCGGCAAAACGCCGGCCCTCGCTGACGGCGGCATAAAGCGCATCGTCACGCGATGGCGCACCGAACATCTCGATGTAATTGCGGCGAAACCGGCTGATAACCTCGGGCGTCAGCGTGATCTCGCTCATCGCCTGAAGCGCGATCTCGGTGCGCTGACCGGTGGTGCGCTGTGTGGCGACATCGAAGGAGCGGATGGATTCCAGCGTGTCGCCGAAGAAATCGAGCCGCAGCGCTTCGTCCCAGCCGGGCGCGAAAAGGTCCAGAATGCCGCCGCGCACCGCATATTCGCCCACGTCGCGCACGGTGGACACGCGTTCGAAACCGCTGGTCTCAAGCCGGCCCGTAAGCGCGGTCATGTCCACCTGATTGCCGGGTTTGGCGAAGAAGCCCTGCGCGCCGATCTGATCTGCCGGCGGCATGCGCTGCAAGAGCGCGTTCGCGCTGACGATGACAATGGCGCGGTGCGGGTTCTTGCGCAGATCCGCCATGGCGTTCATGGCTGCAAGCCTGCGCGCAGCCGCATCGCCGCCCGGCGACACGCGATCATAGGGCAAACAGTCCCAAGCCGGCAGGTCGAGCACGGGCAAGCCCGGATCGGCAAAGCGCAGCGTGTCGATGAGTGCTGGCAGACGCTGGCCATCGCGCAGAACGAAGATCACCGGCCCATTGGGGGCGATCTCACGCGCGACCGTTGCCAGTGCGAAGGCTTCAAAGCCGTCGGCAACACCGTCCACCGTTACCGCGCCAATGCCCTCGCGCGGCAGTTTCAAAGCAGTCATCAGGCTCATAAGCGTCGTGCCTCAGCGGCTCCGCGAGGCGAGAATGCGCCTCCAGAGTGGTGTGTCATACTCCGACGGCACCGGCGTTTCGCCCGTCACCCATTTGAATAGCCGGGTGTCGGGCACATCCAGAATGGTTTCCAGCTCGTCCATTTCCTGATCGCTGAGACGATCGATTTCCGCATCGGCGAAACCGCCGAGAACGAGATCCATCTCGCGCGTTCCGCGACGCCAGGAGCGCACCAGGGCGCGGCGGCGGCGGGGGTCGAGATCGTGGCTGGAACGGGTGGTGCCTGTCATGGTCTGGCCTTCATGGTCTGCGGCATGGTCTGCGGCATGATCTGCGGTGATCGGTCGCCCGGGCGGATATAGCGTGTGCATGAGCGTCTGTCAGCCTTGCGTCGCCGAATTTGGGCTTTAATCATGACACCATGCGCCCTTCACTTCTTGATCCCCTGTTCGCCCCTGTCACGACGCTCGATGGCGTCGGGACCAAGGTTGCCGATCTTCTGGCCAATATCGTGCCGGGCGACGCCGCTGGCCGTGAGCTGCGCGTCGGCGATCTGATCTTCGTTCTGCCGCACTCGCTGATCGACCGGCGCAACCGGCCGGGCATCGCCAAAGCGCCCGAGGGCGCGATCGTCACGCTTGAAGTGACAGTGGGCCGCCATCATCCTTCGCCGCAGGGGCGCAGGAACGTGCCCTACCGGGTCTTCGCGTTCGATGACACAGGTGAGATTTCGCTGACCTTCTTCCATGCCCGCGCGCCATGGATCGAAAAGATCCTGCCGGAGGGCGAGAAGGTTCTGGTGAGTGGCCGCATGGAATGGTTCAACGGGCGCGCATCGATGGTGCACCCGGATTTCATCGTGCCGCTTTCCGAGGCGCACACGCTGCCGGCGCTCGAACCAGTCTATCCGCTGACGGCCGGCCTTTCGGCAAAGGTGCTGCGGCGCGCCATCGGCCAGTCGCTTGAACGCCTTCCAGACATGCCCGAATGGCAGGATGCTGCATTCCTGTCGCGCAACGGGATGCCGCCCTTCGCAGACGCGCTGAAGCGGCTTCACGATCCGCAGACGCCCGAAGACGTGCAGCCTGAAAGCCCGTTCTGGCGGCGCATCGCCTATGACGAATTTCTGGCAGGGCAGCTCTCCCTGGCGCTTGTGCGGGCGAAGGTGAAGCGCCTTTCCGGCCGGCCGCTGACGGGCGATGGACGCCTTGAGCGCAAGATCCGTGCGGCGCTTCCCTATACGCTCACGGGCGCGCAGGAGGAGGCCGTCAAGGACATTCACGCGGATCTGGGCAGCGCAGAGCGCATGGTGCGGCTGCTTCAGGGCGATGTGGGTGCGGGCAAGACCGTTGTTGCACTGCTTGCCATGGCGCGCGCCGCCGAAGCCGGTGGACAGTCATCCCTCATGGCTCCGACGGAAATCCTCGCCCGGCAGCACGCCGCGACGATCACGCCGCTGGCGCAGGCGGCAGGCCTCTCCGTTGCCGTTCTGACGGGCCGGGAAAAGGGCAAGGAGCGCCAGCGCATTCTTGATGATATCGCATCGGGCGAAGTCGACTTCGTGATTGGCACCCATGCGCTTTTTCAGGAAACCGTGCAGTTCAGAGATCTGGCGCTGGCCGTGGTGGACGAGCAGCATCGTTTCGGTGTGCACCAGAGGCTCGCCATGACCGCCAAGGGCAACGCGCCCGACATGCTGGTCATGACGGCGACGCCCATTCCGCGCACGCTGGTGCTTTCGGCATTCGGCGACATGGATGTTTCGCGCCTGACCGAGAAACCGGCGGGCCGCCAGCCCATCCGTACGGTGACGCTGCCAGTGGAGCGCCTGCCGCAACTGGTCGACCGGCTGCGCAAGGCACTGGAGGAAGGCCAGAAGGTCTATTGGATCTGCCCCCTTGTCGATGAATCGGAGGAATTGCCGCTGATGTCGGCGGAGGACCGGCATGCTTCGCTGCAAAAGGTCTTCGGCAGCGCGGTCGGCCTCATTCACGGTCGCATGAAGGCTGCCGAGAAGGACGAGGCGATGCGCGCCTTCAAGGCAGGCGAAACGCGCATTCTGGTTGGCACCACAGTGGTGGAAGTGGGCGTCGATGTGCCCGACGCCACCATTATCGTGATCGAACACGCCGAGCGCTTCGGTCTGGCGCAGCTGCACCAGCTTCGCGGACGCGTGGGGCGCGGCGCCCTCGCCTCGTCCTGTGTGCTCGTCTACAAGGGCCCGCTCGGCCAGACCGCCACCCGGCGGCTGGAAGTGATGCGCGAAACCGAAGACGGCTTCGTCATCGCCGAGGAAGACCTGAAACTGCGTGGCGAAGGCGATCTTCTCGGCACCAAACAGTCGGGCACGCCCGGTTTCCGGGTGGCCCGCATCGAGGCGCATGTGGACCTGCTACAGGCCGCGCGTGACGATGCGCGGCTCATCCTGTCGCGCGACCCGGAGCTACAGACCCCGCGCGGTGAAGCGCTGAGGCTGCTTCTCTATTTGTTCGGGCGGGATGAAGCCGTGCGGCTCTTGCGCGCCGGCTGAGCGTCAGCGTTCATCGCCTCGGCAGCCAGCGCTGCCGTCTGCTGCTGATATTCAGGCGCAACCAGACCGGCGGAGATCACGAGCTTTGCGCCCTCTTCCACGGTCATCTTGAGCTCGATCACATCCTGCTTCGGGACGAACAGCAGGTAGCCGGAGGTTGGGTTCGGCGTTGTCGGCAGGAACACGGCGATGGTCTGGCCTGCATCGTCATCCACCTTTGCCTGCACCTCGCCGCGCGTCTCTGTGGCAACGAAGACGAGCGCCCAGAGCCCCTTGCGCGGATATTCGATCAGACCGACCTTCTTGAACGTGTCCGAGCGTTCGGAAAGAACCGTTTCGAGGATCTGTTTCAGACCGCGATAGACGCTGCGCACCAGCGGCATGCGCCCGAGAATGTTTTCACCGGTGTTGACGATGGTGCGACCGATGAAATTTGCTGTCAGGAAACCGATCAGCGTGATCACGACAAGCGCCACGATCAGACCGAAGCCCGGAAGGGCGAATGGCAGGTAATTGTCGGGATTGTAGCGGAAGGGAATGTAGGGTTTGACCCATGAATCCACCCATCCGATCATCGACCAGGCCAGATAGGCCGTGATTGCGAGCGGCGCAGTGACAATGAAACCCGTAAGAAAATAGTTGCGCAGGCGAGTCATCATGATGTGGGAACGGGCCTCAAGAGTGGCGAATTAACGGGAAGCAGCCCGGTGGACACTACGCCACCAGGCTGGACATTAGAATAGAAATTAGGGCCGCCGTATGACAGCCCTCCTTTCGTTATTCTACGGTAACCGACTTCGCCAGATTTCGCGGCTGATCGACATCCGTGCCCATGATGACTGCCGTGTGATAGGCAAGCATCTGGATCGGCAGTGCATAGATGATCGGCGCGACGAACTCGGGAACATCCGGCAGAACGATGGTCTCGAGCGTTTCGAGCGTGGCGTTCTGTGCGCCCTTCTCATCCGTGATCAGAACGATGCGGCCACCGCGCGCAGCGACTTCCTGCATGTTCGAGACCGTCTTCTCGAAAATGCGGTCATGCGGCGCGATCACAATCACCGGCATCTGCTCGTCGATCAGCGCTATGGGACCATGCTTCAGCTCACCGGCGGCATAGCCTTCGGCGTGAATGTAGGAAATCTCCTTGAGCTTCAGCGCACCTTCCAGAGCCAGCGGATAGTTCGTGTCGCGTCCGAGATAGAGCACGTGGCGCACATGCGAAAGCTCGCGCGCGACCTTCTCGATGCTGGCGCTGAGCTTGAGCGCCTGAGACGCGTAACGCGGTGCTTCGGAAAGCTCACGCACCAGCGCCTGTTCCTCCTCCGGCGAAATCGTTCCGCGCGCCTTGGCGGCCTTCAGCGTAAGCGCTGCAAGCACGCTGAGCTGGCAGGTGAAGGCCTTGGTGGAGGCAACGCCGATCTCGGGCCCGGCGAGCGTCGGGAAAATGCCGTCGCTCTCGCGGGCGATGGTCGATTCGCGCACATTGACGATTGCCGAGATCGGAATGCCCTCTTCACGGCAATAGCGCAGCGACGCCAGCGTGTCGGCGGTCTCTCCGGACTGCGAGATGAACAGGGCGGCGCTGTTCTTCGGCAGCGGCATCTCGCGGTAGCGGAACTCCGAGGCGATATCGATATCGACCGGCAAGCGGGCATAACGCTCGAGCCAGTATTTCCCGATAAGGCCGGCCAGATAGGCGGTGCCGCAGGCCGAGATTGCCAGACGCTCGATCTTTGCGAAATCGAACGGCAGATCGAAATCGGCCACCGTACCGTCAGCAAAGTTCAGGTAGTTGGCAAGCGTGTGGGAGATGACTTCCGGCTGTTCATGGATTTCCTTTTCCATGAAGTGCCGGTGGTTGCCTTTGTCGACCAGAAGGCTGGTGCCGACCGACTGCTGGCGGGCACGCTCGACCGGCTGGCCGGCCATGTCGAAGATCTCCATCCCGTTGCGGCGCAGCACCACCCAGTCGCCATCCTCCAGATAGGTGATGGCGTTGGTGAAGGGCGCAAGAGCGATAGCGTCGGAGCCGAGATACATCTCGCCCTCGCCATGGCCCACGGCAAGCGGCGGACCATTGCGCGCACCAACGATCAGGTCTTCATCGCCGCGGAACATGATGGCGAGCGCGAATGCGCCGCGCAGACGCTTGAGCGCAGCAAAGGCCGCATCCTGCGGCGATGCGCCGTTTTTTACTTCGCGCGCCACGAGATGGGCGACCACCTCGGTGTCGGTCTGCGACGCAAAGACGACGCCGTCGCGCTTCAGTTCTTCGCGCAGCTCGGCAAAATTCTCGATGATGCCATTGTGAACGACAGCCACATCCTCGGCGAAATGCGGGTGCGCATTGGCCTCATTGGGAACGCCATGCGTGGCCCAGCGCGTGTGGCCGATGCCGATCATGCCGCCGAGCGGCTCTTCGCCGAGGCGCTTTTCCAGATTGACCAGCTTGCCCTCGGCGCGGCGGCGGTCGAGCTGACCGTGGTCGAGCGTCGCAACGCCCGCAGAGTCATAGCCGCGATATTCAAGCCGCTTCAGAGCGTCGACGATGAGCGGCGCAACCGGCGTCTGCCCGACAATGCCTACAATTCCACACATATGGCTTCTCAGCCTCCCACCAAACCTAAAACCCCGATTCACGCAGGCGTTCTAGAACGCCCGGGAACTGGATGAAAATCAACAAGTCTTTCAATTCGTATCAAGCCTAATCTGGGTCTGAGACGCCGGCATTTCAGGCTTATCCACGCCGCGCCTTGATCGCTGCCAGACGGTCGCGCAGGCGCTTTCCGAGCCCGGCGCGATTGGACTGGCGGGCACGCCCGAAGGCCAGCGCATCGGCCGGAACCGATTCCGTGATCACGCTGCCGGAGGCCACATAGGCGCCCGCGCCAATCGTTAGCGGCGCGACGAGCGCCGAGTTGGTGCCAATGAAAGCGCCCGGCTCGATATCGGTAAAATGCTTGGAGAAGCCATCATAATTGCAGGTGATGGTGCCGGCGCCAAGATTGGCCTTCGCACCGACACGCGCATCGCCCACATAGGAGAGATGCGGAACCTTCGCACCCGGCTCGACGCGCGTCTTCTTGATCTCGACGAAATTGCCGATCTTCGCGCCTTCCATGATCTCCGCCCCCGGCCGCAGCCGTGCGAACGGACCAACGGATGCGCCTTCATCGACACGCGCTTCCTCCAGATGCGAGCTGGCCCTGATCGTTACATTCTCGCCGACCGTTACGCCCGGACCGAAGAACACGTTGGGTTCGATCACCGTGTCGCGGCCAATCACCGTGTCATGGGAGAAATAGACGGTCTGCGGGTCGATCATCGTCACGCCGTCGAGCATGACGGTGCGCCGGCGGCGGTTCTGCCAGATGCTCTCGGCACCGGCGAGTTCGGCGCGGTTGTTGATGCCAAGCGCGCTCTCGTAATCGGCCTCGATGGCGCGCACGGTCAGGCCGCGACCGGCGGCGATCTCCACGGCGTCCGTCAGATAATACTCGCCCTTGGCGTTGTCATTGCCGATGGCGTCGAGCAGCTCAAGCGCGCGGCTGCCTGCAAGCGCCATCGCGCCGCCATTGCAGAAGGTGATCCTGCGCTCTTCGTCGGAACAGTCCTTTTCCTCACGGATGGCGACAAGCGCATCGCCGTCCTCGATCAGGCGGCCATAGCCGGTGGGGCGCTCGGTGCGGAACCCCATCACGACCACATCCGCGCCGGCGGCAAGCCCTGCGCGCAGCGCGGCAAGCGCGTCGAGTGAGATGAGCGGCGTATCGCCGAATGTGACCAGAACATCGTCATAACCGCGGGCAATGGCCGCGCGGGCCGCCAGAACAGCGTGGCCGGTGCCGAGCCGCTCTGCCTGAATGAAGGTTTCCGCGCCCGGCGCAAAGCCTTCAGCAGCACGCGACACGGCTTCCGCACCATGGCCCACGACCAGCGCCTTGTCGCCGGCGCCAGCGGCGTCCAGCGCCCGGGTCACGTGACCGAGCATCTCCAGCCCGGCAATCTTGTGCAGCACCTTCGGTGTGGCGCTCTTCATCCGCGTCCCCTCGCCGGCTGCGAGAATGACGGAAAGGCAGGTGCGTTCGCTCATGGACTGGAAACCCGTTCTGCTTCTGACGATTCGCTTTCTCTTAGCATCCCGTCAGCGCGGCACCAATGGAGGGTTAGCCGAGTTTACCCAGCGCCGGAAAGGTTTCGAGCAGCCAGAAGGCCATGGACTGCATACCGCCCGTCAGGAAGAGCACGCCGGCAAGAACGAGAAGCGCGCCCATGACCTTCTCAACGCGGCCGAGATGCATGCGGAAACGCGACAGGAAGCGCATGAAACTGCCCGAAAACAGTGCAGCGAGAAGAAAGGGAACGCCAAGGCCGAGCGAATAGACGGCAAGAAGCAGCGCGCCATCGCCAACCGTCTCGCGCCCACCGGCCAGCGTGAGGATTGGCCCCAGAACCGGCCCGATGCAGGGCGTCCACCCAAAGGCGAAGGCCAGCCCCATGATATATGCGCCAAGCCTCGTGGCGGGCTTTCCGCCGGACTGAAAACGCGCCTCGCGCGACAGAAAGGGAATGCGCACCAGACCCAGAAAGTTGAGCCCCATGATGATGATGACGATGCCGGCGGCTATGGCGAGTTCCTGCTGCCATGCGCGCAGGACCGCACCGATGGTCGAAGCGCCCGCACCCAGCATGACGAACACGGTGGTGAAGCCGAGCACGAAGGAAAGCGAAGCGGTGAAGAGTGCAAAGCGCGTTGCGCCGCCGGAGCTTCCTGCCGGCTTGCCTTCGGCCTCGCCCTGAAACTGCTCAACGGAAACGCCGGCCATGTAGCAGAGATAAGGCGGCACAAGCGGCAGAACGCAGGGAGATAAAAACGACAGCGCTCCCGCACCGGCCGCACTCAAATATCCGACATCAATCGCCATGCTTCAATCTCAATACAACAATCACAGCACGCTCATGCGCGCGCAGAAACAATGGAGCCCATATAGGCAGGCGCGATGGATGAGGCCAATCACCTTTCCGTGGCATAGGGTCGCCCCATGGGGAAAGGCAACACGGCAGCGATGCACCGAAGACGCGTGTTGATGTTGTGAAGCAGGGTCAAGAGCGTTCAGCGTTCGACGCCTGAACCTGCTGGTGAAAAGGGCGGTTGTGGGAAACCGTCAAACCTTGTCGAATGCAATGATTCTTGTGGCCACCCTCTCGCAAGGGGACCGCTCAATCTGACGCTCCTTCGATGAACCACCTGTTCAGACGAAATTCGCCATCGGTCTGACGGCCCCACCAATAGTCGTCTATGTCGTTGTAACCGTGCACCGGAAAAACCTGCTGCCATTGCGTGATCATGGCAATTGCAGCTTCGCGGGTATGGGCGGTCTGCCTCAACGTCTCATTGTGCACAATCTCGCCATCGCGGTTCAATATCTGCTTGCGAATATGCATGCCCTCACTCCCGAGCGATGAATTCAACTGCCCGACCGTGGCAGGAAGCTGCAGACAATCAAGCGCGTCGACGCCCAAACGAACATGCGGCAAGGGCAAAAACTTGCCCGAAGGAGAACGGTGATCTTTTGGAGAATGGTGGTGAGCGCGCAGGGGCTCGAACCCTGGACCTACTGATTAAAAGTCAGTTGCTCTACCAACTGAGCTACGCGCTCCCGTGCGGGTTCTGGCGAACCCCGGAAAGTGGGCGGAACATAGATAGACGCTTATCCATGGTCAACCGGAAAAAAGCGTCTATCTCCCGACTTTTTTCGCCGGGCCCAAAACCGCCCTGTCTGCAAGGGTTTCAGGTGGTGCTCAGCGTGCGCCGCACCGCATCGCGCCAGCCTTTCAGCTTCTCCGCGCGTTCGGATTCGTCCATTTTGGGCTGAAACTGCCGGTCGAGCTCCCATCCTTTGGCGAAGGCCTCAGAATCGGACCAGACCCCGGCCCGCGATCCGGCAAGCCATGCAGCCCCGAGCGCCGTCGTCTCAAGCTGGGTTGGCCGGTCCACCGGCGCATCCAGCATGTCGGCGATGCATTGCAGCGTCCAGTCGCTGGCGACCATGCCACCGTCCACGCGCAGAACCGTGTGTTCGGCGCTGTCGTCCTGCCAGTCCTTGCGCATGGCGTCGAGAAGATCGCGCGTCTGATAGGCCACCGATTCGAGCGTTGCCCTGGCGAATTCGGCCGGACCGGAATTGCGCGTGAGGCCATAGATCGCGCCGCGCGCTTCGGCATCCCAATAGGGAGCCCCCAGCCCCACAAAGGCGGGCACGAGGTAGAGGTTCTGGGTTGGATCGGCCTCGGCGGCAAGCGCACCCGAATCGGCTGCCTGATCGATCACCTTCAAACCATCACGAAGCCACTGAACCGCCGCACCGGCCACGAAGATCGAGCCTTCCAGCGCATAGGTGGTCTTGCCGTTCAGCCGATAGGCAATGGTCGTCAGAAGACGGTTCTTCGAGGCCACCATCGTCTCGCCGGTGTTTAGGACCGCGAAGCAGCCGGTGCCGTAGGTGGCCTTGAGCATGCCGGGCTCGAAACAGGCCTGACCGATCACGGCTGCCTGCTGATCGCCGGCAACGCCGAGTATCGGGATTTCGGCACCGAAAAGCGATTTCTCCGTTACGCCGAAATCATCGGCGCTGTCCTTCACCTCCGGCAGGAGCGCCTTCGGCACATCGAGGATTTCGAGCAGTTCGTCATCCCAGCGATTGGTCTCGATGTTGAACAGAAGCGTGCGTGAGGCGTTGGTGGCGTCGGTCACATGCGCCCTGCCCCCGGTCAGTCGCCAGATCAAGAATGTGTCGATGGTCCCGGCGAGCAATTCACCGTTCCGCGCCCGCTCCCGTGCGCCTTCCACATGATCGAGGATCCAGGAAAGCTTGGTCCCGGAGAAGTAGGGATCGAGCAGAAGCCCCGTCTTGGCCGTGAAGGTCTCTTCCAGTCCCTTCTTTTTCAGCGTTTCGCACAGCGGCGCGGTGCGGCGGTCCTGCCAGACAATGGCCCGGTGGATTGGTTTGCCCGTGTCGCGCTCCCAGACCACAATGGTTTCGCGCTGATTGGTGATGCCGATTGCGGCGATGTCGCCGGCAGTCAGCGCCGCTTCTTCCAGCGCGTCATGGACGGTGGAGACGACACTGTCCCAGATGTCTTCGGGATCATGCTCCACCCAGCCTGATTTTGGGAAATGCTGAGGGAATTCCTTCTGCCCGGTCGCCACGGCTTTCATGGCCCTGTCGAAAACGATCGACCTGCTGGATGTGGTGCCCTGGTCGATTGCCAGTATGTAGCCGCTCATGGTTCCTCCGGGTGTATCTGTAATTCGCCTTGAAACTGGCGACTTGAAACCGGCGCATCAAAACTGGCGCAGGCCCTCCTCATCCAGACACGACCACGCCTTGATCCGTCAAGGTCTGGCTCCTGTCCGGCCGAAGTAGTTCATCGCCGCGCTGGCAATTTAAGTTCAGCCGGCCTTCTGCGCTTCGGAAAGCGTCTGCATAAAGCCGTCGACGGCCGCTGCTTCTTCTGCAGAAATGTGCAGGCCGCGCTTGGTGCGCCGCCAGAGCACATCCTCACCGCTGACGGCCCATTCGTGATCGACCAGATAGCGCAGTTCGGCCTCATAGAGATCGTGGCCGAAATGCCGGCCCAGATCTTCCGTCGATTCTGCCTTGCCAAGCATGTTCCAGGCGCGCAGACCGTAAAGCCTGACGAGGCGTGCGGCATGGCCGCGCTCAAGGAACGGATAGTCCGCCACGAGCCTGTCCACCTGCGCGTCATATCCGTCGGCAGGGAACGCGCCACCCGGCAGCGCTTCGGCATGCGTCCACGGACGTCCCTTTGCGCCAATCGTGTCAGAGATCTTCTCCAGCGCGGATTCGGCGAGCTTGCGATAGGTCGTGATCTTGCCGCCGAACACGTGAAGCATCGGAGCGCCGGCCTTGCCGGCCTCGTCCTTCAGCACATAGTCGCGGGTTGCTTCCTGCGCCTTGGACGCGCCGTCATCATAGAGCGGACGCACGCCGGAATAAGACCAGACGATATCGTCACGCGTGACGGGTTCGGCGAAATACTCGCTGGCGCAGGCGCACAGATAATCGGTTTCCTGATCGCTGATGGCGACATCCTTCGGATCGCCATCATAGTCCTGATCGGTGGTGCCGATGAGGGTGAAGTCTTCCTCATAGGGAATGGCGAAGATGATGCGCCCGTCGGCGTTCTGGAAGAAGTAGGCGCGCGGATCGTCGAACTTCTTCTTCGTGACGATGTGGCTGCCCTTGACCAGACGCACATTGTGAACATCGTTCTGGCGAAGAACGCCGGAGATGATGTGATCCACCCAGGGGCCGGCGGCGTTCACCAGATAGCGCGCACGCACGGTCTCCTGCTCACCGGTCCGCAGATCCTCGATCTGCACCTTCCAGACGCCATTCTCGTCTTCGGCGCGCATGACTTTGGTGCGCACCCGCACCTCCGCGCCGCGATCAGCCGCGTCGCGCGCGTTGAGCACGACAAAGCGGGCATCATTCACCCAACAGTCCGAATATTCGAAAGCGCGGCGGTAATCGGCCTTGAGCGGCTTTCCCGCCGGATCGGTGCGCATGTCCAGTGTCGCGGTCTTGGGCAGAAGCTTGCGGCCGCCAATATGGTCGTAGAGCCAGAGCCCAAGCCGCACGAGCCAAGCCGGACGCAGCCCCTTGTGCACGGGCAGGACGAAGCGCATCGGCCAGATGATGTGCGGCGCGTTGCGCCAAAGCACCTCGCGCTCCATGAGCGCCTCGCGCACGAGGCGGAACTCATAATGCTCGAGATAGCGCAGACCGCCATGAATGAGCTTGGTGGAACCGGAAGACGTGCCGCTGGCCAGATCGTTCATCTCCGCCAAAAAGACGGAATAGCCCCGCCCGACGGCGTCGCGCGCGATCCCGCAACCATTGATCCCGCCGCCAACAACGAAAACGTCGTAGATCGCGGACGGATCGGTTTGGGAAGTGGACACGTTCTTCTCCTTCAAGACTCGGGGTAATCAGCAATAGCCAATTCAAAAAGGAATTATTTTGAAAGCATAACGAATGTCAAACGAAAATGAAACTCCGGTTACACACCGGTCTCAATCAATTGCACACCTGCTTCCTTGCAGAGCGCGCGCATGGAAGGTGCGGCGCAGCGGTCGGTGATGAAGGTGTGCACCTGAGACAAATGCCCGATACGCACCGGCGCGCTACGTTCGAACTTGGTGGAATCCGAAACCAGGATCACATGACGGGCATTGGCGATGATCGCCTGCGCCACTTTCACCTCGCGAAAATCGAAGTCGCACAAGGCGCCATCCTGATCGATGGAAGAAACGCCGATCACCGCATAATCGACCTTGAACTGACGGATGAAGTCCACCGCGGCTTCACCGACAACACCGCCATCTGATCCGCGCACAACACCGCCAGCGATGATAACCTCCAGTGTAGGATAAACCCGCATCCTGTTGGCAACATTGATGTTGTTCGTGATGACCAGAAGCCCTTCATGATCCAGAAGTGCATCACTGACTGCCTCGGTCGTCGTGCCGATATTCACGAAGAGCGACGCCTTGTCGGGGATCAGACGGGCGGCGGCCTGGCCGATTGCGTGCTTCTCATCGGCCGCAATCTTGCGCCGTGCCTCATATTCCATGTTCTCGATGCCGGACGGCATCAGTGCGCCGCCATGAATGCGGGTCAGAAAACGTTTTTCGCAGAGTTCGTTCAAATCCCGGCGGATGGTCTGCGGCGTGACATCGAAATGGGCAGCGAGATCGTCGACAAGAACGCGACCCTGCTCCTTCGCCAGATCGAGTATCTCGGAAAGTCGCGGTGTCAGAAAAGTGTTGTTCATGCCCACTCCAATGTTCGTTTTCGATATTTAAAACTAAAAACGAACATTGAGCAAGCGCGCCCTTCAGCTGGCAAGAACGAAACCATCCCCTATTTTCTTACGTAACTGAAAGACAGGCGGCGCGGCTGCCTTTGAAAAGAGCCGTGATTGTCTGCCGCCGTTCAAGTGGCCGCCGTTCAAGTGGAGGAGCGATCATGCAACGACTGTTACTGACCATCCTTATCTGCCTGACACCCGTTTTCGCTTTTGCAGGTGAGGCAGAAATCCGCGCAGCGCAATCATCCATCAAGGGGCAGATCGAGGCGTTCATCGCCGGCGACGACGCCCGCGCCTATTCCTATGCCGCCCCCAACATCAAGCGCATGTTCCCGACACTGGAGCGCTTCATGGCGATGGTCAGGCAGGGCTATCAGCCTGTCTACCGCCCGCGCAGTCTTGCATTCGACAAGGCCGTGGAGCTTTCCGGCGAAACCATCATGCAGCGTGTTCTGACAACCGCACCGAATGGCAGGAACTACGAAGCCGTCTACACGCTGAAGCGACAGGCAGACGGCACGTTCCGCATCACCGGCGTGAGCCTCAGGGAAGCGGCGTCGCTCGCGATCTGATCCGGCTCACGGCAAGGTTCGTTCAGCGCGTGAAGTCGGGAAGGCTCTTGAACGCAGACTTCAGCGCTTGCGACCAACCCTCTGAAATCGTGCGCATATAAGGATCTTCCGCCTCGATGCGTTTCTCATATCCGATGCGGAAACTGTCCCGCTCGTAATAGAGAAGGTCTATGGGCGGCGCGACCGACAGGTTGGAGCGAAGCGTGGAATCGAAGGAGACGAGAAGCAGCTTCACCGTCTCCTCAAAACTCATTGCGGTATCGAATGCGCGCACCAGAATGGGCTTGCCGTATTTGGTCTCGCCGATCTGGAAGAACGGTGTATCCGCGCTCGCCTCGATGAAATTGCCTTCCGGGTAGATCATGAACAGACGCGGTTCCATCCCGCAGATCTGTCCACCCAGAATGAACGAGGCTCCGAAAGCGTCAGCGCTCTGACCCGCTGGCGCGGACTGGCGAATGACTTCCTTCACCGTGTCGCCGACCAGGCGTGCGGCCTGATACATGGACGGCGTCTCGAGCATGGATGGCGTGCGCTCGTCGGGGGCCTTGGTCCGCTCTTCCAGCAGGCTGACAACAGCCTGCGTGGTCGCCAGATTGCCCGCCGATAAAAGAACCAGAACCCGCTCGTCCTCTTTCTGCCAGCAATGCATCTTGCGGAAAACGGAGATGTTGTCGACGCCGGCATTCGTCCGCGTATCGGACATGAACACCAGCCCCTCATGGGTTTTCAGCCCGACGCAATAGGTCATGCGGACTGTGCCTCTTCAGTTTCGTCTGGATAGATTACTGCTCGACGGTGATCTGAACCGCAAGCTCTTCCTGCGCCATGCCGATCCTGATCCCCATAATCGGCATGGCGTCGCGGTAATCGCGGCCGGTCGCCACGCGCACATAGCGGTCGTCCGCCGAAATCCCGTTGGAGCAGTCGAATGCGACCCAGCCCAGTCCGTCGAGATGCGCCTCCGCCCAGGCATGGCTCGCCGCCTGTTCGTCCGTATCGTCCATGCGCAGATAGCCGCTCACATAGCGCGCGGGAAAGCCCATCAGGCGCGCCGCCGTGAGAAAGATATGTGTGTGATCCTGACACACGCCCTGGCCGTTTGTGAGCGCCTCTTCGGCAGGCGTTCCCGCATCCGTTGTTCCGATCCGGTAGGCCACCTCTTCGCGCACCAGCGCCATCAGGCTGTGCAGGCGCTCGACATCCGTTTCGCCTTCTGCTCGCTTTGCCAGCGCGGATATGCCGTCACCCGCGCTGCAAAGCGTGGTTTCCTGCTGAAACAGCCAGAGCGGCGCGAGCCCCTGATGCCGGCCGGTCACGCCGGCGGTGTCACGGGTCTCCACGATGCCCGAAGCCTCGATCACGATTGTATGGGGTTCGCCATCAATGCTGATAAGGCGCGTGTCGTTTCCAAACCCGTCGATGAACTGCACTTCTTGCGCTGCGCCATCGGTTCGAAGCGACCATTCGATCACCTCCTGCGTCGGGCCGCTGCGGGGAACAAGGCGGAGACGCTGCAGCGCGTAGACGAGCGGGGCGTCGTAGCGATATTCTGAATGATGCGTGATCCTGAGGCGCATGCGACCCTCCTCAATAAAAGCGGAAGTCTGCCGCGATCTGGTTGCCCAGCGCCGCATTGTCACGGATGAAGTCGCTCAGAAACTCGTGCAGCCCGTCATCAAAGACATCCGCAATGTCGGCCGATTTCAGCCGGGTCAGGCGGGCATGCGCAAGTTCGTGGCAGGGCTGGCGTTCGCCATACTCGTCGGCCAGATAATCGAGGGAATCGCAGATGCCGCGATAGGAAAAGGCCAGCGAGCGCGGCATGCGTCGATTGAGGATCAGAAAATCGGCAATCTTCGATGGATTGAAATCGCCGTCATAGGTCCAGCGGTAGGACCGCAGCGCCGAAACCGAGCGCAGAATGGTCTGCCACTGGCTGTTGTCGAGCGATGAACCGACCCAGGCGGCCGAAGGCAGGAGAACATAGTATTTCACGTCGAGAATGCGCGCCGTGTTGTCGGCCCGCTCGATCAGCGTGCCGATCTGCGCGAAGTCGAAAACCTCGTTGCGCAGCATGGTGCCCTGAAACGCCCCGCGAATAAGCGCCGTTTCCCGTTTCACCGCATCAAGAACGACCGGCAGATCGGGTTCGTCCACGCGGTGCTTGAGCATGCGATGAAGCGCCATCCACGCTTCGTTGACGCTTTCCCAAGTCTCGCGCGTCAGCGCCGTGCGCACCATCCGCGCGTTCATGCGCGCCGTGTCGATGGAGGAGAGGACGCTGGAGGGATTGTCCGTATCGCGGAGCAGGAAGTTCGTCACCGTCGCCGTATCGAAATTGTCGTTCGTCTCTTCGAACAGATCGCGCACGCCGGCACTGGTGAGAACCGAGGCCCATTCATCGGAGGCGGCATTGTTCTGGGTCAGCGCCAGCCGGAGCCCCGTGTCGGCCAGACGCGCCATGTTCTCCGCCCGCTCGATATAGCGCGCCATCCAGTAGAGACCGTTCGCAGAGCGCCCCAAAAGCATGTCAGCCCTTGCTCCTTCCACTCATAGCACAGCCCTTAATCATCGAGCCCCCTCAGTCATCGAGGACCCATGTGTCCTTGGTGCCGCCGCCCTGTGAGGAATTCACCACCAGAGATCCCTTCTTGAGCGCCACCCGTGTCAGCCCGCCCGGCACGATGCGGATGCGGTCGGAAACCAGAACGAAGGGGCGCAGATCGACATGCCGCGGCGCCAGCCCCTTGCCGGTCATGATCGGGCAGGTGGAAAGCGAAAGCGTCGGTTGTGCGATATAGTTCTTCGGCCGCGCCCTGAGCTTTGCGGCGAAGGCCGAAAGCTCCTTCTTCGAGGCTGCGGGACCCACAAGCATGCCGTAACCGCCCGAGCCGTGCACCTCCTTCACCACCAGTTCGTCCAGATGGTCGAGCACATAGGCAAGACTGTCGGGCTCCGAGCAGCGCCAGGTGGGCACATTGGGCAGGATGGCCTTGCTGCCCGTGTAGAACTCGACGATTTCCGGCATGTAGGAATAGATCGCCTTGTCATCGGAAATGCCGGTTCCGGGCGCGTTGGCGATGGTGATGTTGCCGGCGCGGTAGACATCCATGATGCCCGGCACGCCCAGCACGGAATCGGACCGGAAGGTCAGCGGGTCGAGATAATCGTCATCGATGCGCCGATAGAGGACGTCGATACGCTTGTAGCCCTGTGTGGTGCGCATGGCGACGTGCCCGTCCACCACCCGCAGATCCGGCCCTTCAACCAGCTCCACGCCCATCTGGTCGGCCAGAAAAGCGTGTTCGAAATAGGCGGAGTTGAAGCTGCCCGGCGTGAGAACGGCCACCGTCGGCGCGCCTTCGCAGTTCTGCGGCTTCACCGCATTGAGCGACTGGCGCAGGAGCCGGGGGTAATGCTCCACCGGCAGCACCTTCACTTGCTGAAACAGCTCCGGAAAGAGCTGCATCATCGTCTCGCGGTTCTCCAGCATGTAGGAGACGCCCGACGGCGTGCGCGCATTGTCCTCCAGCACGAAGAAATCATCCTCGCCGGTGCGCACGATATCGACACCGGTGATGTGCGTGTAGACGCCACCCGGCGGCCGCACGCCGATCATCTCGGGCAGGAAGGCCTCATTGTTGGATATGATCTCCCTGGGAAGGCGCCCTGCCCGCAGGATTTCCTGCCGGTGATAGATGTCGTCCAGAAAGGCGTTGAGCGCCTGTACCCGCTGCTCGATGCCCTGAACGAGCCTGCGCCACTCCTTGCCGGAAATGATGCGCGGAACGATGTCGAAGGGAATGAGACGCTCAGCCGCTTCCTGCTCGCCATAGACCGCGAAGGTGATGCCCGTTCTGCGAAACACGCGCTCCGCGTCGTCGGCCTTCTTCTTGAGGCGTTTGGGATCCTGCCGGTCGAACCAGCGCTGATAATCTTCGTAGGGATCTCGTGCCTGGCCCCCCAGGCGCATCTCGTCGAATGGCGTCAAGAAATGCTCCTCTCACGAGCATTTCAACGGGGATACAGCCAAAAAGCAAGTCGTTTCTATAACTTACCGAAAACGCGCCCAGATTGGGCGCGTTCTGGGCATGATCCGGGCACTGCGCTGGCCCCGCGCTGGCCCCTTGAGCAGCGATCACGGCGCGGCCGGTCAGAGCGGCGGCAGGTCGCCTTTTTCCCAGGCAGCGGTGATTTCGGCAGCGCGCTCGGCAAAGCGGCCGGCCTCGATGGCGTCGCGAATATCCTGCATCAGAGACTGGTAATAGGCGAGATTGTTCCAGGTCAGAAGCATGCCTGCGAGCGACTCGCCCGACTTCACCAGATGATGCAGATAGGCGCGCGAATAATCACGGGCTGCCGGGCAATCGCTCTCTTCATCCAGCGGGCGCAGATCTTCCGCATGGCGGGCATTCTTCAGATTAATCTTGCCCCGGCGCGTGTAGGCAAGGCCGTGCCGGCCGGCGCGCGTCGGCATCACGCAGTCGAACATGTCGATCCCGCGCGCCACCGATTTAAGAATGTCGTCAGGCGTGCCGACGCCCATGAGATAGCGCGGCTTTTCGACCGGCAGCACCGGGCATGTGGCTTCCAGCATCTCAAGCATCACCGCCTGCGGCTCGCCCACGGCCAGACCGCCAACGGCATAGCCCTTCAGGTCCATCGCAGCGAGTGCGGCTGCGGAACGCTCGCGCAGATGCGGTTTGTCGCCGCCCTGCACGATGCCGAACATGGCCTTGCCCGGCTGATCGCCAAAGGCGGTCTTGCAGCGCTCGGCCCAGCGCAGCGAAAGCTCCATCGCGCGCTCGATCTCTTTTTCTTCCGCCGGCAGCGCAACGCATTCGTCGAGCTGCATCTGGATATCGGATCCGAGCAGCCCCTGAATTTCGATGGAGCGCTCCGGCGGCATCTCGAACACCTGGCCGTCCACATGCGAGCGGAAGGTGACGCCCTTCTCGGTGATCTTGCGCAGTTCCGACAGCGACATCACCTGAAATCCGCCCGAATCCGTGAGGATCGGATAGGGCCAGCGCGCGAATTCGTGCAGTCCGCCCAGCCGCGCCATGCGCTCCGCACCCGGCCGAAGCATCAGGTGATAGGTGTTGCCGAGAATGATGTCGGCCCCCAGATCGCGCACCTGGTCCATATACATGGCCTTGACGGTGCCCGCCGTTCCCACCGGCATGAAAGCCGGTGTGCGGATCGTGCCGCGCGGCATGGTGATCTCGCCACGGCGGGCCTTTCCGTCCGAAGCGAGAAGGCGAAAGGTGAACCGGTCACTCACGGTTGGTCATCCCTGAAAAGCAGGCTGGAATCGCCATAGGAATAAAAGCGGTACTCATTGCTGATCGCGTGCTCATAGGCGCGCTTCATGCGTTCCGTGCCGCAGAAGGCCGAAACCAGCATGAACAGCGTCGAGCGCGGCAGGTGAAAATTCGTCATCAGCACATCGACGGTGCGGAAGCGATAGCCGGGCGTGATGAAGATGTCGGTCGCGCCGGACCAGGCTTCAAGCGCGCCCGTTCGTTGCGCCGCACTTTCCAGAAGCCTGAGCGATGTGGTGCCGACCGAGACGATCCTGCCACCCCGCGCCCGCACGGCGTTCAGCGCGGCAGCGGTCTGCGCGCTCACCTCGCCACGCTCAAAATGCATCTTGTGGTCGTCCGTATCGTCGACCTTCACGGGCAGAAAGGTGCCCGCCCCCACATGCAGCGTCACGAAGTGCCGCTCAATGCCGGCCGCATCCAGCGCCTGCATGAGTTCCGGCGTGAAGTGGAGCCCGGCCGTGGGCGCAGCCACCGCACCTTCCTCGCGGGCGTAGACCGTCTGATAATCGGTATCGTCGCGCGCATCTTCGGCGCGCTTTCCGGCAATGTAGGGCGGCAGGGGCATGTGGCCCGCAGCCGCAATCGCCTCATCCAGAACCGGACCGGAAAAATCGAACACCAGCAGGGCTTCGCCGCCCTCGCCCTTTTCGGCGACGGTTGCTTCCAGCGTTCCCAGAAAGCAGCTTTCGCCGTCATGGCCGAACTGGATGCGTTCGCCCTGCTTCACCCGCTTTGCGGGTTTCAGGAAGGCGCGCCAGCGGTCCGGGCCTTCGCGCATATGCAGCGTGGCCTCGATGCGGGCCTGAGCCTCGCCACGGCGGCGGATGCCGGAAAGCCGGGCCGGAATGACCTTGGTATCGTTGAAAACGAGTGCGTCGCCGGGTTGAAGCAGCGACGGCAGGTCGCGGACCGCGCGATCTTCAAGCGTGTCATCGCGAACCAGAAGCATGCGCGCACAATCGCGCGGACTGACAGGCCGCAGCGCAATGCGCTCTTCGGGGAGATCGAAATCGAAAATGTCTACGCGCATGGCAGGTAAGGCCGGAAAGAGACCGGGCGGCGACTGCCGCCCGGTGTCAGAAATTTAGGCGACGTCAGCCGCAACACGCATGGTGATGATGGAATCGGGTTCAGAAACCGGCTCACCGCGCTTGATCTTGTCGATGCTGTCCATGCCTTCGACCACCTGGCCCCAGGCCGAGTACTGACGGTCCAGCCACGGAGCCTTGTCGAAGCAGATGAAGAACTGCGAGTTGGCGGAATTCGGGTTCTGCGAACGGGCCATCGAGCAGGTGCCGCGCTCATGCGCCGTGTTGGAGAACTCGGCCTTGAGGTCCGGCTTGTCGGAACCGCCCATGCCGGTGCCCGTCGGGTCGCCGGTCTGCGCCATGAAACCGTCGATCACGCGGTGGAACACGATGCCGTCGTAGAAGTTCTCACGGGCCAGTTCCTTGATGCGCTTCACATGCTCGGGCGCAACGTCCGGGAAGAGCTGGATCACGACCTTGCCCTTGGTCGTCTCCATCACGATCGCGTTTTCCGGATCCTTGATATCAGCCATTTTTGTACCTTTCTTATATCGACGCGGTTAGAGCGTTTGCGCTTTTCGTTGAATCGAGAAAACGCTCTAATGCATTGGTTTTGCGCAGTTCCGGACGGAAAAAAGTTCCCGCTTTTCCTGGAACTGCTTTAATTCGCGCTGTCGCTCGCCATGCGTGCTTTCAGAACCTTGTCCGGGTTCTGCACCATGCCGTTTCTTGCGGAATCACCCTTCTTGATCTTGTCGACCAGCTCCATGCCCGATTCGACCTCGCCGATCACGGTATATTGGCCGTTGAGGTGGGAGGCGGGCGCAAACATGATGAAGAACTGGGAATTTGCGGAATTCGGATCCTGCGAGCGGGCCATGCCGACCGTGCCGCGCGCAAAGTCTGCATCGGAGAACTCAGCGGGAAGATCGGGCTTTTCCGAACCACCGGTGCCAACCAGACGCGCATCGAAACCATCTTCCACGTCGCCGAACTGGACATCGCCGGTCTGCGCCATGAAGCCATCGATCACGCGATGGAACGCGACATTGTCGTAAGCGCCTTCGGCCACCAGAGCCTTGATCTGTTCGACATGCTTGGGAGCCAGGTCAGGCCGCAGTCCGATGGTGACATCGCCGTTCTTGAGCGTGAGAATCACCGTGTTTTCGGGTTCGGCTGCAGAAGCAACGCCAAGACCGATCATGAGTGCACCGGCCACGAGCGCAGACGAGGCAAGCTTGCGAAGCTGCATGAAACTCTCCTTTTGGTTTCAGGCGGGGAATTTGGCTTTGAGCGCTTCCAGAACAACGGAAGGAACGAATGGCGCTATATTTCCGCCCATGGAAGCGATCTGCCGTACAAGTGTGGCGGTAATTGTGCGCACGGAAGGACTTGCCGGCAAAAAAACAGTCTGCAGGTCGGGCGCCATGGTTTCATTCATGCCCGCCATCTGCATTTCATAATCGAGATCGGTGCCATCGCGCAGGCCGCGGATCATGATCGATGCGCCATGCTCGCGCGCCGCATCGATGACCAGCCCGTCAAACGCGACGACCTCAATGCGCCCGGCATCGTCGCCAAGCTCGGCCAGCGCAGAGCGCTGGATCAGAGCGACGCGCTCCTCATAGGAAAAAAGCGGCTTCTTGCCCGGGTGAAGGCCGATCCCGACGACAATGCGGTCAGATACCGTGAGCGCGCCCTTGAGCACATCCAGGTGGCCATTTGTCAGTGGATCGAAGGACCCGGCATAAAAGGCTGTTCGTTCGGTCATGGCGTGCTTTTATCCGTCTTGCCGGGCGATGGCAATTCAGCAATCACGCCACGGCAGCCCCGTCGGGCACAACGCCGCAGAGCGCATGAACGAGGCATGAACGCCCCATTCAAGAACGGTTCGAACCAGTTGGGCTAGTCAGGACACCAATGGCAGGGAGAGCGCCAGCCATGAAACCAAATGGCGTCTCTCTTCGTTAACAGGCCAAAGGAGACAAGCCATGCTTATCTTTACGCTCGCTGCCGCAATGACCGTCGCCATGCTGATCGCAACGGCGGTCGGCCTTCATGAAGAGGCCAACCGCATCAAGCTGGAAAACCGCGTGCGCAACACGGGCCATAGCCGCCTGCGTTAAAGGGCAGGAACGGACCCCTGCCCCTTACGTTTGGAAGAAGGCTGCCGATTATTCGGCAGCGCCCTCGCCGCCAGAAGCACCGTCTTCGCCAGCGCCATTGTCGGCATCAGTGTCAGAACCAGTGTCGGGCGTTTCCGCGTTGGCGGCAGGAGCATCCCCCGCCTCGGCTGCGGCTTCTCCGTCCAGCGCTTCCATCTCTTCTTCTTCGGCCTGCGTATCGGAAATACGCTCAACCGAAACGACCTTCTCGCCCTTGGCCGTGTTGAAGATGGTCACGCCCTTGGTGGCGCGGCTTGCGATGCGGATGCCACCGACCGGAACGCGGATGACCTGACCGGCATTGGAAACCAGCATGATCTGGTCTTCCTGCTCGACCGGGAACGCCGCGATGAGCGGACCGATCTCGCCGGTTTTGGAGACATCGGTGGCGCGAATGCCCTTGCCGCCACGTCCGGTGACACGGAAGTCGTAGCTGGACGAGCGCTTGCCATAGCCGAACTCGCTGACGGTCAGAACCATCTGCTCGCGCGCCTGAAGCTCTTCGAAGCGCTCCGTGGAGAGGCTTTCCTCCTCACCGACATCCTCGTTGGTGAGCGCCACTTCCTCTTCTTCACCCGAAGCCTGACGCCGCTCGGCCGCGGCCTGCTTGAGATAGGCAGCGCGTTCGGACGGGCTCGCCTCCACATGGGCCAGGATGGCCATGGAAATGACCCGGTCGCCCTCGGCCAGATTGATGCCGCGCACGCCAATCGAGTTGCGTCCGGCAAAGACGCGCACATCGGTGACGCAGAAGCGGATACACTGCCCCGAAGCCGCCGTCAGCAGAACGTCGTCGTCTTCGGTACAGGTGAAGACGCCGAGGATCTCGTCGCTCGGATCATCCAGCTTCATGGCGATCTTGCCATTGCGGTTGACCTGAACGAAATCCGACAGCTTGTTGCGCCGCACCGTGCCGCGCGTGGTGGCGAACATGACGTCCAGCGCGCCCCAGCTCTCTTCATCCTCCGGAAGCGGCATGATCGTGGTGATGCTCTCGCCCTCTTCGAGCGGCAGCATGTTGCGCAGGAACTTGCCAACCGATTGCGGCGTACCGACCGGCAGACGCCAGACCTTCTCCTTGTAGACAATGCCACGCGAGGAGAAGAACAGGATCGGCGTGTGGGTGTTGGCGACGAAGAGCTGGGTGACGAAATCCTCGTCCTTGGTCGACATGCCCGAGCGGCCCTTGCCGCCACGCGCCTGCGCCCGGTAGATCGAAAGCGGCACGCGCTTGATGTAGCCCTTGCGCGTGACCGTAACAACCATGTCCTCACGCTGGATCAGATCCTCATCGTCGAGATCTGCGCCACCTTCGGTGATCTCGGTGCGGCGCGGCGTGCCGAACTCGTCGCGCACGCCGATGAGCTCGTCCTTGACGATCTGCTGAATGCGGGCGCGCGAAGACAGGATCTCGAGGAAATCCGCAATCTCCACACCGATCTTGTTCAATTCGTCGGCAATCTCGTCGCGTCCGAGCGCGGTCAGGCGCTGGAGACGCAGCTCGAGGATCGAACGCGCCTGTTCTTCGGACAGATTGTAGGTGCCATCCTCATTGATGCGGTGACGCGGATCGTCGATCAGCAGGATCAGCGCTTCCACATCGGAGGCCGGCCAGCGGCGCTCCATCAACTGTTCGCGCGCGGTCTGCGGATCGGGCGCGTGACGGATGAGCTTGATCACCTCGTCGATATTGGCAACGGCAATCGCCAGGCCGACGAGGACGTGCGCGCGCTCGCGCGCCTTGCGCAGCAGGTACTTGGTGCGCCGGCTGACCACTTCCTCGCGGAAGTAGACAAAGGCCTGGAGCAGATCAAGAAGGTTCATCTGTTCCGGCTTGCCGCCGTTGAGCGCCACCATGTTGGCGCCAAAGGAGGTCTGAAGCGGCGTGAAGCGATAAAGCTGGTTCAGCACCACATCGGCCACGGCGTCGCGCTTCAGCTCGACCACGACGCGGTAACCCTGACGGTCACTCTCGTCGCGAATGTCGGAAATGCCTTCAATGCGCTTGTCGCGGACCAGCTCGGCCATCTTTTCGATCATCGACGCCTTGTTCACCTGATAGGGAACTTCGGTGATGATGATGGCTTCGCGATCATTGCGCGCCGGCTCGATCGAGACCTTGCCGCGCATGAGGATCGAGCCGCGGCCCGTCTCATAGGCGCTGCGAATGCCCGAACGGCCGAGAATCAGGCCGCCGGTCGGGAAATCGGGACCGGGAATGATCTCCTGCAACTGCGGCAGGCCGAGTGCGGGGTTCTCGATCAGCGCCACGCAGCCATTGATGACTTCGACCAGATTGTGCGGCGGAATATTTGTCGCCATGCCGACGGCGATACCACCCGAACCATTGACCAGAAGGTTCGGATAGCGCGCCGGAAGCACGCGCGGCTCGCTGGAGGAGCCGTCATAGGTGTCCTGAAAATCGACCGTGTCCTTGTCGATGTCTTCCAGAAGCTCATGCGCGCCCTTGGTGAGACGCGACTCGGTGTAACGCATTGCCGCCGGCGGATCGCCGTCGATGGAGCCGAAATTGCCCTGCCCGTCGACCAGCGGCAGGCGCATGGACCAGTTCTGCGCCATACGCACCAGGGCGTCGTAGATGGCGGCATCGCCGTGCGGGTGATACTTACCCATCACGTCGGCAACAGGACGGGCCGATTTCACATATTTGCGGTTCCAGTGGTAACCGCTCTCATGGGATGCATAGAGAATGCGCCGATGCACCGGCTTCAGACCATCGCGTGCATCCGGCAGGGCGCGGCTCACGATCACGCTCATCGCATAATCGAGATAAGAGCGCTGCATCTCCTCGACAATGGAAATCGGCTCGATTTCGTCGGGCTCGCCCGATCCGTTCGGCGTCGTCTGGTCAGTCAAAACGTGTCACATTCTTAATGAGGAATCACATACTCTTTATATATGAGCCGTCAGCGATTCTCCAATTGAGCATCCGTTTTTGATGACGGAAATCCAACGCAATTTCAGGCGCATACGAACCTCCTGGGGATGAGCGCCTTGACAAATTGTCGCAGGAAGCGAGCCTGCGTGAAGAATGAGGGCTTTTCCCTCGCATCCAAGCTGGGCTAGAGAGGCCGCAAGGAGAACCCGATGCCTGGTTACGATACCGTTTTCAACGCCTTCGTCACATTGCTGGTAACCGTCGACCCGCCAGGGCTTGCGCCGCTCTTTCTGGCGCTGACAGCAGGCATGAACCGCTCGGAGCGCAATCAGGTGGCCGTGCGCGCAGCCATCATCGGATTCGCCGTTCTGGCCCTGTTCGGCGTCGCTGGCAGCGTCATTCTGGCCGTGTTCGGCATCACGCTTCCCGCCTTCCGCGTGGCGGGCGGCCTGCTTCTGTTCTTCATCGCCTTTGAGATGATCTTCGAGCGCCGCCAGGAGCGCCATGAGAAGAGCGCCGAGCGCGCGATCACGCGCGACATGATCCGCAACATCGCCGCCTTCCCGCTGGCCATTCCGCTGATCGCGGGTCCCGGCGCCATCTCGGCAACCGTGCTTCTTTCGGGCGAGTTCAATTCGATCCTTGGCACCATCGCGCTGCTCGGCATCCTGCTTGGAACAATCCTCCTCACCTATGCCGTTTTCACGCTGGCGGAGCGCGTGGACCGCTTTCTGGGCGAAACGGGACGCTCCATCCTGACGCGCCTCCTGGGCGTCATTCTGGCAGCCCTCGCGGTCCAGTTCGTGGCAGACGGAGCCAAGGCGCTTTTCGCCGCGCCATAAGCGCTGCAACCGGACGGTTGCGGAACACAACTGGAACATATAGAGTATGTTCTGGTTTTGTTTTTAACTGATTCTCGGTGGCGCCCATGCTGACCCGCAAGCAGCACGAACTTCTTCTGTTCATCCATGAACGACTGAAGGAGACCGGAATCCCGCCCTCCTTCGATGAAATGAAGGAGGCGCTCGACCTCGCCTCCAAGTCCGGCATTCACCGGCTGATCACGGCTCTGGAGGAGCGCGGCTTCATTCGCCGGCTCCCGAACAGGGCGCGTGCGCTGGAGGTTCTGCGGCTTCCCGATTCCATCGCGCCCGGCCTCAATTCCGCCGCGCGCGGCTTTTCGCCAAGCGTCATCGAGGGCAGCCTCGGCAAGACGCCCGCGCCAGCGGCCTCCAAGCCTGCCGCCAGCAATGATGACGCGCTTTCCGGCGTCGTCTCCGTGCCTGTCATGGGCCGCATCGCTGCCGGTGTCCCCATCGACGCCATTCAGCACCAGACCCATTCCATCGCGGTTCCGCCGGACATGCTGACCGGTGGCGATCACTACGCGCTTGAGGTCAAGGGCGACTCGATGATCGATGCGGGCATTTTCGATGGCGACACGGTGATCATCCGCGAGACGCAGACCGCCAATCCCGGCGAGATCGTCGTGGCGCTGGTGGATCAGGAAGAGGCAACGCTGAAGCGCTTCCGCCGCAAGGGCGCATCGATTGCCCTTGAAGCGGCCAATCCGGCTTACGAAACCCGTATCTTCGGCCCCGACCGCGTCAAGGTGCAGGGTCGCCTCGTCGGCCTGATGCGCCGCTACTGAGTTTAAGACTATCCGGGGCGGCTTCAGGCATGCCCCGGCTCCGATGCCATCCGGCATCCAGAATGCGCGCTCTTTTCAAGCTCCGCGTCGGTTCAGCTAACATCGTCCGGGAAGAGCGCCTGGAAGACATGCGGAAGCATCTCGGGCAGATCCTCCGCAATCAGGCCCCGGCCGAACATCCCGCCAGCCTCTGCATGCAGCCACACGCCGGCCGATGCCGCCTCGAAGACCGGCATGCCCTGCGCCAGAAGGCTGGCCACAATCCCGCACAGAACATCGCCAGAGCCCGCCGTCGCCAGGAAACGCGATCCGTTGGTGTTGATCGCGGCGCGCCCGTCCGGGCAGGCGACGACCGTGTCCGCCCCCTTCAGGATGATCACCGCTCCTGAGCGCTCTGCCGCTGCGCGCGCACGCTCCACCTTGGACATGGAAGCGTCAGCCGCAAGGTCGCCAAAGAGCCGCGCGAACTCTCCTTCATGCGGCGTCAGCACGGTCGCTATGACGGAACTTCTCACGGCCTCGAAGAGCGTATCGGGCGTATCGGCAAAGGCGGTGATGGCGTCGGCATCCAGCACCAGCCCTTTCAGCCCTTCATCGCGCTCCAGAAAGCCCAGCGCGAAGCTGCGCGTGCGCTCGCCTGTACCGGCTGCCGGACCGAGAACGGCGGCTGTCGGTTTTCGCTCATCGAGGAAGGCGATGAGTTCATCCACCGCCTCCGCCTTGCGCAGCATGATCGAGGTCAGGTGCATCGCGTTCACCGACAGGGCGTTTGCAGGCGAAAGCACCGTCACGGCCCCTGCCCCGGCGCGCGCCGCGCCACGCGCGGCAAGCCGCGCTGCACCAGTGGATGCGCCACCGCCCGAAACGACGGCCACATGACCACGCACATATTTATGCGCATCGATCTCCACCGCCGGCACGCCGTCGCGCCAGAGCGCCGGACCATTCTCCCAGAGGGCGATATCCATTGATGCAAGCGCCATCTCGGCAATGCCGATATCGGCCACGACCAGCTCGCCGCACAGGCGTCGACCGGGCATGAGCAGATGCCCCGGCTTTTTGCGGAAAAACGTGACGGTCAGGTCCGCATCGAAGCAGCTTCCCAGCGGTTTGCCCGTGAGCCCCGAAAGACCGGACGGAAGATCGACGGCAACCACCGGGACGCCCGCAGCAGCAACCCGCTCGATGAGTTCGGCCTCGATGCCCTCAACTGGCTTTGAAAGCCCGGCGCCATAGAGCGCGTCAACCACCAGCCAGCCGGTCTCGGGGCGAAAATCGGCCAGCGCCTCGGGCGTTACAAAACAGTCTTCACGCGCCCTGGCGGCATCGCTGTCTTCCTGCGGCGCAGCATCGGCGAACAGGCGAACATTGACGCCGCGCTCGGCCAGAAGCCGCGCAATGACATAGCCGTCCCCCCCATTGTTGCCCGGTCCGCATAAAACCGCGACGCCGGCAGCGCCGGAAAACCGCTCGAGGATCAGATCGGCCACCGCCGCGCCGGCATTGCGCATCAGCCCGTACCCGTCATGAGGGCCGGCTGTGATGGCCGCGCGATCCACATTGCCCATTTCTTCAGGTGTCAGAACAACCATACGCATAACAAGCTGCCGCTTTCTTCGGCTCATTGCATATTTTTTAAGCAAGTCTCAAACTGCGAACCGCACCGCATGGTTCCCATCTTGCTATCCGGGGGCGCTCGCCTAGCATGCCAAAGCCGGAGAAAACCGCGTCGCGCCAATTCTCAAGACGCAGAATGCAGCGTTTGGCACGCAACATGCAAGGCTCTGTCACGAGTTGGCATGTTTCGTGCTTCAACCGAACCGGAGCAATAAGGGATGCGGACCATCCGTCCCTGAACCCATTTGGAGGCCACCGAGGCATGAAAAAGGTCGAAGCGATCATCAAACCCTTCAAGCTAGATGAGGTGAAGGAGGCCCTTCAGGAAATCGGCCTTCAGGGCATCACTGTCATCGAGGCGAAGGGTTTCGGACGCCAGAAAGGCCACACCGAGCTCTATCGCGGGGCGGAATATGTCGTCGACTTCCTCCCCAAGGTGAAGATCGAGGTCGTCCTGCCGGACGAAACCGTCGACGCCGCCATCGAGGCGATCCGCAAGGCAGCCCAGACAGGCCGCATCGGCGACGGCAAGATCTTCGTCACCAATGTTGAAGAGGTCATCCGCATCCGCACCGGCGAGACCGGCGCAGACGCAGTCTGACCCAAATCAGTAGTTCCCGGACCATGTCCGGATCATCAGGCAAGCTCATCGCAAACAGGAAAGCGAATATGACCACAGCACAAGACATCATGAAGCAGATCAAGGAAAACGACGTAAAGTTCGTCGATCTTCGCTTCACGGATCCAAGAGGCAAGCTTCACCATGTCACGATGGATGTCACGGCAGTGGATGAGGACATGTTCGCCGATGGCGTCATGTTCGACGGCTCGTCCATTGCCGGCTGGAAGGCGATCAACGAGTCCGACATGGTTCTGATGCCGGAGCCCGACACGGCGCATATGGACCCCTTCTTCGCCCAGTCCACGATGGCCATCGTCTGCGACATTCTCGACCCGATCTCCGGCGAGGCCTACAACCGTGACCCGCGCGGCACCGCCAAGAAGGCAGAAGCCTTCCTCAAGGCCGAAGGCTTTGGCGACACCGTCTATGTGGGCCCGGAGCCGGAATTCTTCGTCTTTGACGACGTGAAGTACAAGGCCGATCCCTACAACACCGGCTTCAAGCTCGACTGCAGCGAACTGCCGTCCAACGACGACGCCGACTACGAGACCGGCAATCTGGGCCACCGTCCGCGCATGAAGGGCGGCTATTTCCCGGTTCCGCCGATCGACTCCGCGCAGGACATGCGCTCCGAGATGCTCACGGTCCTGTCCGAAATGGGCGTGATCGTTGAAAAGCACCACCACGAGGTGGGTGCTGCGCAGCACGAGCTCGGCATCAAGTTCGAGACGCTCCTGAAGAGCGCCGACAGCGTTCAGAAGTTCAAATACGGCGTTCACCAGGTCGCCAATGCCTATGGCAAGACCGCAACCTTCATGCCGAAGCCGATCTATGGCGACAACGGATCGGGCATGCACGTCCACCAGTCGATCTGGAAAGACGGCAAACCGACCTTTGCCGGCAATGAATATGCCGGTCTGTCCGAGAGCTGCCTCTACTATATCGGCGGCGTCATCAAGCACGCCAAGGCGATCAACGCCTTCACCAACCCGATCACCAACTCCTACAAGCGTCTGGTGCCCGGTTTTGAAGCCCCGGTCCTGCTCGCCTATTCGGCCCGCAACCGTTCGGCATCCTGCCGCATTCCTTTCGGCTCCTCGCCGAAGGCAAAGCGCGTCGAGGTTCGCTTCCCCGATCCGGGCGCAAACCCCTACCTCGCATTCGCAGCGCTGCTGATGGCCGGCCTCGACGGCATCAAGAACAAGATCCATCCCGGCCAGGCCATGGACAAGGATCTCTACGATCTGCCGCCGAAGGAGCTCAAGAAGGTCCCGACCGTCTGCGGTTCGCTGCGCGAAGCCCTCATGGCGCTCGACAAGGACCGCGGCTTCCTGAAGGCCGGCGGCGTGTTCGACGACGATCAGATCGACGCCTATATCGAGCTGAAGATGTCGGAAGTGCTGCGTTACGAGATGACGCCGCACCCGGTCGAGTTCGACATGTACTATTCCGTTTGATCGCTACTGTTGGGGCGATCAGGGCTCCGTCGTCGGACGGGGCCCTTTTTTATTGCGGCGTGCTCAAGTGACCGACTGCGCCCGCCAGTCCTGCGCCAGTTCAGGAAGCTCTGCGCGTTCGCGGAACGAGCGCGTCACTTCACCGAAGGCGAAGCGGATCGAGTTCTCCACGATCTCACGGTCATACCGCTTGAGTTCGTCAGCAATCGGCGCCCATTTGAAAAGCGCCTTTGGGCTTTCGGTAAAGCAATCTGCGGCCAGCGCCGCATTCTGCCAGTGAACATCCGCAATACGCTTCACGAAAGCGCTGCGCCAGGCCTCCACTGTACCGGCATCGGGCAGCACATCGCCATTGTCCGCCAGTCCGGCCTCGTGACAATGAAGCGCCAGCGTGCGTGCCTCTTCCCCCGCCAGCGCGCCGCCAGAAGCCACCCTCGCAACGGCATGAACCGTCAGATCCGATAGACAGGCGGCAAACACATGCAGCTTGGCGATATTGATGGATTCAACAAAGACATCATCCTCGAACATGGATGGATAGCGCGTGCCCATGCGCGCCTTCAGGTATCCATAGAGCTTCTTCTGTGCGACGAAAGATGAACGTGTGCAAACAAAGTCGCACATGATCCCGACAGTATTGATCGCTGTATTTTCACGCCGGAAACGCATGCGTGCTGCGGCTTCCCGCAAGAATAAAATGCCTTTCGACCACTCAACACCCATTGCGTGCTTCCCGTTACATACGACCAATGTCTCGATTTTCATTGAACTTGAGATGCCCAATGCTTGAGGCATTCCATTGTGATTCCAATTCCACAGAACCGCAATGGTGACATCCAACGACTTTCGTCGCTGACGTTTTTAGGGAGGAGGACAGCATGTCCGCTAATAACGCAGATGATGTGAGGGATCGCTACTGGGCAAAGACCAGAAACCTGACGATTGTGGTTCTGACGCTCTGGGCATTCTTCGCGCTTGTCGTGCCAGCCATGGTTTCGACGCTGGATCAATACACGTTCCTGGGCTTCCCACTCGGTTACTACATGATCGCCCAGGGTTCTCTGCTGGCCTTTGTCATCATCATCTGGGTGCAGAACTGGCGCCAGGATGCAATCGATGACGAGTTCGGCTTCGGCGAAGAAGACGAATAGGGAGGAACCGGCATGGCCTTATTACAGGGACGGTTCATTGATAATATCGGCCGGGTGTACACGCTCTACACCGGCGGTTTTCTAGCATTCATCCTCTTGATGGCGCTGTTGGAGCAATTCGGCGTGGGCGCCGACACGATCGGCATTCTGTTCGTGGCCTTCACCATCGGTATCTATGCTCTCATCGGCTGGTTATCGCGCACAATGGAGGTCGACGCCTACTATGTCGCCGGCCGACAGGTTCCTGCCGTCTATAACGGCATGGCGACGGCGGCCGACTGGATGTCGGGCGCATCTTTCGTGGCTCTCGCCGGCGGTGTCTATTTCGGCGGTTATGGCTACATGGCCTTCATCGTCGGCTGGACCGGCGGTTACGTGCTCGTCAATTCGCTGATGGCGCCCTATCTGCGCAAGTTCGGCTGCTACACGGTTCCAGACTTCATCGGTACGCGCTATGGCGGCAATCTTGCCCGTCTGTGCGCCGTGATCGTGCTTGTGGTCGCGTCCTTTACCTATGTGACGGCGCAGATCAACGCCACCGGCACCATCGCTGCCCGCGCACTTCACATTCCGTTCTCCTGGGGTGTCTGGTTCGGCCTTCTGGGCATTCTCTTATGCTCGATGCTCGGCGGCATGCGCGCCGTGACATGGACGCAGGTCGCACAGTACATCGTTCTCATCGTCGCCTATCTGGTGCCGGTGATCTGGATGTCCAACGTGCAGGGTTTTGGCCTGATCCCGCACTTCACCTATGGCGATGCAGCCTCCACCATGGCGCAACTCGAAGCGCAGTTCGGGCTCAACCCGCCAGCCGAGGCCATTCCCGGTCTTTCGGTGCTTACCACCCCGCATACCGGACCGGTGGGCGATTACGCGGAGTGGAGGTTCATCACGCTCGCACTCGTCATGATGTGCGGCACGGCATCCCTGCCCCATATCCTGATGCGCTACTTCACCACGCCGACCGTGCGCGCTGCGCGTAAATCGGTCGCCTGGTCGCTGCTCTTCATCTTCCTGCTGTACTTCACGGCGCCGGCTCTCGCCACGCTGACGAAGCTGCAGCTTCTCGATCCCAGCCTGCCGACGGCAATCATCGGCAAGCCGTTTGAAGAAGTGGCGTCGCTTGCGTGGATTCAGAACTGGGCAAGCGTGGGCTTCCTGGCCATCGCCGACCAGAATGGCGACGGTATCCTGCAGCTGAACGAGTTCTTCATGCGGCCGGACATCGTGGTGCTGGCAACGCCTGAAATCGCGGGTCTTCCCTATGTGATTTCCGGCCTGGTCGCCGCTGGCGGCATGGCGGCAGCCATGTCGACTGCCGACGGCCTTCTGCTGGCCATCGCCAACGCGCTCAGCCACGATCTCTACTACAAGATGATCGACCCGAAGGCAGACACTGCCGTCCGGCTCGTCGTCGCCCGCATCCTGCTTCTGGGCATCGGCGCACTGGCGGCCCTGATCGCATCGCTGCAGCTCACCGGCATTCTCGGTGCAGTCGCGTGGGCGTTCTGCTTCGCGGCATCCGGCCTCTTCTTCCCGCTCTGTCTGGGTGTGTGGTGGAAACGGGCAAACCGTGCAGGCGCAGTCGCCGGCATGGCCGCCGGCTTCACCGCCGGCACGCTCTACCTCTACTATGTCTACACCGGCGGAACGCCATGGTTCGGTCTCGACCATCTGCGCTTCGGCATTGTGGGCATGGCGGTGAGCCTGGTCTCCATGGTGGTGGTCACCCTGCTGACACCGGCTCCGGATGAGGAAATCCAGCGCATGGTGGAAGAAACCCGCGTGCCGACAGGCCCGTCCATTCTTTCCGACCAGCACTGAACAGTGCCAGATCGCCGTGCATCCATTCGAACGCACGGCGATCTAAACAATTGATCGAGCACCGGAACAGCCGAAAACCGGATTCCACTTTTCGATCCGATGCTCTAGGGTTTCGAAGTCAGGGGCGGGTTCTCCCGCCCCTGAATCACGCGGGGGAGATACTGCATGCAGGAAACGGTCGCCATACAGGAAACGATGGCCGCATTCCCGATCTGGGTGCTGGCGCTGGATTACATTCTCGGCGTCGTCATGTGGACGCTGATCGGCCGCGCCGCCATGAGCATTTTCCTGCCGGAAGATTCCAGTTTCTTCTTCATGCGCTTTTTCGTCCGTGCGACGAACCCGATCCTGAAATTCTTTCGCCCCATCACGCCCCGTTTTCTGCTGGAACCGCTGGTGCCCATCTATGTGGCGTGGTTCTTCTTCATGATCCGCTTCTATCTCATGCCGTGGCTGCTCGGCTATTCGGTGATGGGCATGCTGTCATTCCCGCTCGAAAGCGAGATCTCCGCCGTGCTCTACAAGATGTTTGGCGGAAGCTAGATCCCGGCGTTTCCATCCGGACGCCGCGCTGCCCAACACTGGGCTGCTTTGATCCTGTCCGTGGTTCGACAGGCTCACCATGAGGGAAGTCGCGCCCGGCAGTGAATCCTGATCAGAGACCTTAGCGCAGGTTTGGCCGCAATATCCTTTCTCTTGGTGGGCCTGTCAAACCAGGCACCACGCCGTGAACCGAGAAGCGATTTCGACTTTTCGGTCCAACGCCCTTAAAACCCGCACACAAATGCAAAACCGCCCTGCCTTCCGGCAGAGCGGTGGAACGTCTTACTGCTTGATGGTGTGATGCCGCCCGGAAATACGCCGTCAGTCGTCCAGCGCACGCAGGAGCGTTGCAGCGCCCATCATGTCGCGCTGACGCGCGGAACGCCGCAGCATGGCTTCTGAATCCGCGCCCCACAGGCCGATGTTCCAGTCCTCATCCACATGCGCCGCCGACCAGGCCTCATCCGGCGTGAGTTCCCGCGCCTCGACGGCAAGCGACAGAAGAGCCGATCCCATCAGCGTCGTCATCACGTGAAGAGCGGCAAGGCGGAACGGCTCGTTCTTCTGGCGCATATAAGCGCTGACGGCGGCAATCGCTTCACGCGGCTGCTCCACATGGATCACGCCTTCGGCGAGCACGAAATGCGCGCCCATATGCTGCTGCGCCCAGTCCAGAACCGGATCCCAGGCCTGCGCCTGCAACTCGACGAGACGTTCAGGAGACGGCGCGCGATAGCAGACAAGATCGCCGGTCACATAGCGCAGAACATCTTCGAGAACAGTCTGCGCGTGAGCCGCGACACCGTCGATGGCGGTGTTCACCAGCCGGGTCACCGGCATGGTGGCCGGATCGATCTCATCGCCCTGCGCTTCATATTCGCGCGCCACCAGAAGCGCCGTCGCTTCGTTCGGCAGCAGAACGGTGTTGGCGCTCGGCGTGCGTACGCTCTTGCCGTCGAGCTGCACGGCAAAGCCGCCCTCTTCCTGTGCGGCAACCGCCACATCCTTGTAGAAGCGCTTGGGCAGCGGCTTCTTCATTGTGCTTTGCGCACGCCGGATCGGGTCCAGCTCCGCTGGCGTCTTTCCGTCTTCGAGGTCGTTCAGAAGGTCACGCATGGCTGTTCATATAGTGAGTGTTGGCAATTAGGCGAGTGAAACGACGCAAAGGGTGCGCGATTCAACACCGCCATCAATCTTCGGCGGAGGCTTCGTCAAAGCCCAGAAGGTTCCAGCTCTGACGCATGTGTGGCGGCAGCGGCGCCGTCACATCGATCTTGCCGCCGCCCGGATTGGGAATGATGATGCGCCGGGCATGCAGGTGCAGACGCTTCTGAATGCCGCCCGGGAACTCCCAGTTCTGATCGGCCTCGAAATATTTCGGATCACCGATGATCGGGCAGCCGATATGGGCGGCATGCACGCGCAGCTGGTGGGTGCGGCCGGTATAGGGTTCCATCTCGAGCCACGAGAGCGCACTGCCGGCGGTTTCGATGACCCGGTAGTTGGAAACCGCATGGTCGGAATCGGGTTCGCCATGCTTGACCACCCGCATGCGGTCGCCATCCGGAGTCTGCTCTTTGGCGAGCCAGGTGGAAATGCGCGCCTCATCCCGGTTCGGAACGCCCTTCACAAGCGCCCAATAGGTTTTCTTGGTGTCGCGCGCGCGAAACGCCTCGGCAAGCCGCATGGCAGCCTGGCGCGTGCGCGCAACCACAAGAACACCGGAAGTGTCGCGGTCCAGACGATGCACCAGCCGGGGCTTCTCGCCCTTCTTGTTGCGCAGCGCTTCCAGCATGCCGTCGACGTGCCGGTTCACACCGGAGCCACCCTGCACGGCAAGGCCGGCCGGCTTGTTGAAGACATAGACCTTCGGGTCTTCATAAAGCAGCATCTGCATCAGAGCTTCAGCGTCGCCAGTGTTGCGCAGGCTGTGTGCGGTGGTCTGTCCGCCGCCCTTGCGGTCCACTTCCAGCGGCGGCACGCGCACCACCTGCCCCGGCTCAAGCCGCGTATCGGCCTTGGCGCGGCTGCCGCTCACCCGGATCTGGCCGGAACGCAGGAGCTTCTGCAAATGCCCGAATCCGAGCCCCGGAAAATGCGCCTTGAACCAACGGTCCAGCCGCATTCCGTTCTCGTCCTTGTCCACTTCGATCTGCTGAACGCCAGCCATTTCACCTATCCATTGAAAACACCGCCCCGGGCGAGATGTGAAAACATCGCCTCAGGCGAAATGCCGAACCAGCCACAGGCCGGCGAAAAGCGCGGCAATCGCGCCGCAAACACTGACGAGCACATAAGACGCCGCAACCAGCCCTTCGCCGCGTTCCCACAGAACCGCGACATCGAGCGAGAAGGCCGAGAAGGTGGTGAACCCGCCAAGCAGCCCCGTCGCCATGAAAAGCCGCAGCTCGGGAGACGCCCCCGTTCGCCGCGCCAGCCATTCGATGAATGCACCCATGACGAAAGACCCGACGAGGTTCACCGTCAGCGTTCCCCAGGGAAAGCCCAGCCCCAGAAGGCGCATGGCGGCAAGCCCCGTAAGATGTCGAAGGCTCGCCCCGACGGCACCGCCGATGGCGACGATCAGCAAATGACTCATGGCGCTCTTTTCGCAGAAGCTGCGCAAAAATCAACAACTGCGCGCATTACGGTTCACCGCGCTCCCTGCGCAATCGCGCCCAGTAGTCGAGCCGCTTGCGGATTTCGCGCTCAAAGCCGCGCTCTGGCGGGTCGTAGTAGCGCCGGCGCCCCATCTCCTCGGGGAAATAGTTCTGGCCCGAAAACGCATCCGGCGCGTCATGGTCATAGGCATAGCCTTTGCCATAACCGCTTTCCTTCATCAGCTTGGTCGGCGCGTTGAGAATGTGTTTGGGCGGCAAAAGAGAACCGTTCGCCCTGGCGTCGGCAAAAGCCTGTTTGAAGGCGGTATAGACGCCGTTGGATTTCGGCGCGGTCGCCAGATAAACACAGGCCTGCGCAAGCGCCAGTTCGCCTTCGGGAGACCCCAGATATTCATAGGCATCCTTGGCGGCGGTGGCGATGCCCAGCGCCTGCGGATCGGCAAGCCCGATATCCTCCACCGCCATACGGACGAGCCGGCGGCCGATATAGAGCGGATGCTCACCGGCATCGAACATGCGGCAAAGATAATAGAGCGCGGCGTCGGGGTCGGAACCGCGCACCGATTTGTGCAGCGCCGAGATCAGATTGTAATGCCCGTCCTGTCCCTTGTCGTAGACCGGTGCACGCCGTTGCGCCACGCGCTGAAGACCTTCGGCGTCAAACACCTCGCCTTCGCGCGCCGCGCGCCAGACCTCTTCGGCCAGGGTCAGCGAGGCGCGGCCGTCACCATCGGCCATGCGCACGAGCACGGCCCGCGCTTCCTCGTCCAGCGGCAGCGCCTTGCCTTCAAGCGCTTCCGCCCGCTCCAGAAGCCGCATCAGGCTTTCCGCATCAAGCGTGTTGAAGTTCAGGACGCGCGACCGCGATAAAAGAGCGGCGTTGAGTTCGAAGGACGGGTTTTCGGTTGTTGCGCCAACCAGAACCACGGTCCCGTCTTCCATGACCGGTAGAAAGGAATCCTGCTGCGAGCGGTTGAAGCGATGGATCTCGTCGACGAAGAGCAGCGTCTGCCGCCCCTGGCTGCGCCGCAGCCGGGCGGCCTCAAACACCTTCTTGAGATCCGCCACCCCGGAAAAGATCGCCGAAATCTGCTCAAACGCGAGATCCGTTTCGCCTGCGAGAAGCCGCGCGACCGTGGTCTTGCCCGTGCCGGGCGGCCCCCAGAAGATCAGCGAACCGAGCGACCGGCTCGCAATCATGCGGGTCAGAATGCCGTCCGGTCCGGTCAGATGCTCCTGCCCGACGACTTCGTCCAGCTTCATCGGCCGCAGGCGATCCGCCAATGGCCGGTTCATGGCCGGCTGGGCATCGTCGGTCTTGGCGAAAAGGTCACTCATCGGTCATTCGTTTCCAAGTGGCATTTCCAGTGGCGCGGTCCCAGACAGGAAACTGCCAGGGTGTCGGGCGTCAGAAACGCAGTCTCTGGCGCAGTATGCGTCCATCGCGTTCGATCGCAAAGGCCCAGCGACGGCCAGTGTCTCGCGCCACCACCTGCATGGTGTCAGCATCCTCGATCTCTATCCCATTCACCTCGCGAATGATATCGCCAGGGCGCAGGCCCACGCTGCCCGCAGGCGAACGGCGCTCCACATCAAGGATCACGACACCCTTCTTGTTGAGCGGCAGTTTCAGGCGCTGGGCAAGCCGTGGCGAAAGCGTCGCGATGGATGCGCCGGCGAACGGCCCCTGCCCATCGAGCTGAAGGGTCTGTGGTTCGCCGCCATCCGACAGGCGCTCCAGACGGAATTTCAGTTCCTGTGTGTTGCCGTCACGCAGGATGCGGATAACGCCTTCGTCCTCCAGTGGATGCGTGACCAGCCGGTATTCAAGCGCATCGGGATGCTGGATATCCGCACCATCCATGGCCACGACCACATCGCCTGGACGCAGACCTGCCTTCACGGCCGGGCTATCAGCAGCAATTTCACGCACCAGTGCTCCGACAGGACGGTCCATGCCGAGCGCTTCTGCAATCTGGGCGGTAACGGGATCGAAGGAAGCGCCAAAGAAGGGACGCTCAAACGTCTCCGCGCCATCAAGCGCAGCATTCACCACCGCGCGCACCATATTGGCCGGAATGGCGAAACCGATGCCGATGGAACCGCCACTGCGGCTGACGATGGCCGTGTTGATGCCGATTACCTGTCCGCGCATATCGATGAGCGCACCACCGGAATTGCCCGGATTGATGGCGGCATCGGTCTGAATGAAGAAACCGAAATCCGACACGCCCACATGGCTGCGCGCAAGGGCTGAAACGATGCCGCTCGTGGTCGTCTGGCCCACACCGAAGGGATTGCCAATGGCCAGAACCAGATCACCGACCTCAAGTGCGTCGGAATCGCCAAGCCGAACGGCCGGAAACGCCTCATCGTCCTGAATTTTGAGCACCGCCAGGTCGAGCGCCTTGTCCTTCAGAAGAATCTCGCTCTCAAATTCGCGGCCATCAGCAAGCGCAACCTTCACCTCATCCGCATCGCTGATGACGTGATTGTTCGTCACGATCACGCCGCTCGGGTCAACCAGAACGCCGGAGCCGAGTGATGAGCGTACGCGCGGCGGCATTTGCGGCCGGCCGAAAAACTGTTCGAAGAACGGGTCACCCATGAACGGTGAACGGACCTGCACGGTCGACGAGGCGTAGACATTCACCACGGCAGGCGATGTTTCGCGCACAAGCGGCGCAAAGGAAAGCTGAATGTCCTCGCGTCCGAATGGCACGCGCCGCTCAGCGCCGTCGGAAACCGGGGCCTGAAGCTCTGCCGGCGCATCGACGTCACTCTTCAAAAGCCCGGAAAGAAATCCGCGCAGGGTCCCGCCCCCGCTTTCCTGGGCAAGCGCTGCCCCGGTGGCGATTACGCCCACCGCTACAACGAGAGCAACGACCCTTAGAAAATCAGAACGCATCCGCATATGCCTGGCCTCGATCAATTCTGGACCGGTTCAGCGCCTGGCGGAGACGCGGCTCCAGTCGATATCCAATGGATCCGGGCATCTATGCCATCTCGACTGTCTCCAGCCGACTGCAAAACACCCCGGGAAGTGAAACCGGAAGAGATACCGGTCGCGCATCCTTGTTCCAGAGGATTGTGCATTTTGAAAGGCGTCGCCGGTTCAGCCACGCCATTTTCGCGCAACAAAAAAGGGGCCGCGAAGCCCCTTTTTATGTGTGCTCAAGGCGCGCAATATTATGCGGCTTCGGCCTCTTCGTTGCCACCCTCGGCTTCGAGACGCGCGCGATCTGCTGCGCCCTTCGCCTCGAAGTCGCGGTCGACGAACTCAATGACAGCCATCGGCGCATTGTCGCCGTGGCGGAAGCCGGCCTTCATGATGCGGGTGTAGCCGCCATTGCGCTCTGCATAACGCGGAGCGAGCGTGTCGAACAGACGACGGACCAGCGCTTCGTCGCGGATGGCCGAAATGGCCTGACGACGGGCGTGCAGGTCGCCGCGCTTGCCGAGCGTCACCAGCTTTTCCACGATCGGGCGAAGTTCCTTCGCCTTCGGCAGAGTGGTGACGATCTGTTCGTGTTCGATCAGCGAAGCCGCCATGTTGGCAAAGAGCGCCTTGCGGTGGCTTGCCGTCCTGTTCAGCTTGCGGCCGGATTTTCCGTGACGCATGGCCTTTCTCCTTCAATCCCCGTCGCCCGAACTTGGCGGGCTCTACGGGCCTAGTATTGGTCTTCGTAACGCTTGGCGAGTTCTTCGATGTTTTCCGGCGGCCAATCCTCGACTTCCATGCCGAGGTGGAGCCCCATCGAGGCCAGCACTTCCTTGATTTCGTTGAGCGACTTGCGGCCGAAGTTCGGCGTACGCAGCATCTCGGCTTCCGTCTTCTGGATCAGGTCGCCGATATACACGATGTTGTCGTTCTTCAGGCAGTTTGCAGAGCGAACCGAAAGCTCCAGCTCGTCCACCTTCTTGAGAAGCGCCGGGTTGAAAGCGAGCTCGGCCACCTGTTCGGCGGGCTGCTCCTTCTGCGGCTCTTCGAAGTTGACGAACAGCGCCAGCTGGTCCTGCAGGATGCGAGCAGCAAAAGCCACTGCGTCCTCGCCCGTCACCGAACCGTTGGTCTCGATGGTCATGGTCAGCTTGTCATAGTCGAGAACCTGGCCCTCGCGGGTGTTCTCAACCTTGTAAGAGACCTTCTTGACCGGCGAGTAGAGGCTATCGACCGGGATGAGTCCGATCGGCGCATCTTCTGCACGGTTGCGGTCAGCCGGGACATAGCCCTTGCCGTTGTCGACGGTGAACTCCATGCGGATTTCCGCGCCCTCGTCCAGCGTGCAGAGCACGTGATCGGGGTTGAGAACTTCCACATCGCCCACGGTCTGGATGTCGCCAGCCGTTACGGCGCCCGGACCCTGCTTGCGCACAACCATGCGCTTGGGGCCTTCGCCTTCCATGGAGAGCGCGATTTCCTTGATGTTCAGGACAATGTCCGTCACATCTTCACGCACGCCGGGGATCGACGAGAATTCGTGCAGCACGCCATCGATCTGCACAGCAGTCACAGCCGCGCCGCGCAGCGACGACAGCAGAACGCGACGCAGCGCATTGCCGAGGGTCAGACCGAAGCCACGCTCAAGAGGCTCGGCCACCAGCGTGGTGATCGTGCGACCCTTGGACGAAAACTCGACCTTGTTCGGCTTGATAAGTTCTTGCCAGTTCTTCTGGATCATTCCGGGTTCCTTCCGTTACCCCGCCACCATCCATTCGTGACGGGCGTCCTGGAAACCGCAGAGGAGCGCGCAAGGCGCTCTTACGGCAAAAACTCTGGTTAGACGCGGCGCTTCTTGCGCGGACGGCAGCCATTGTGCGGGATCGGCGTCACATCACGGATCGAGGTGATGGTGAAACCTGCAGCCTGCAGCGCGCGAAGAGCGGACTCACGACCCGAACCCGGACCGGAAACCTCAACCTCGAGCGTGCGCATGCCGTGCTCGGCAGCCTTGCGGGCGCAATCTTCGGCAGCAACCTGTGCAGCGAAGGGCGTGGACTTACGCGAGCCCTTGAAGCCCTGCGCGCCTGCAGACGACCAAGCAATCGCGTTGCCCTGTGCGTCAGTGATGGTGATCATCGTGTTGTTGAAGCTCGAATTGACGTGAGCAACACCCGACGAAATGTTCTTACGTTCGCGACGACGAACGCGTGCGGCTTCCTTGGCCATACTCTTCCTTTCAGTCGATCTCTACACCGCCGTAGCACCAGCGGCTCCACCTGAGAAAAGCCGCGCTCCGGAGAAGCGCGGCCAACCCAAATTACTTCTTCTTGCCGGCAATCGCCTTGGCAGGGCCCTTGCGGGTGCGCGCATTGGTGTGCGTGCGCTGACCGCGGACCGGAAGCGAACGACGGTGACGCAGACCGCGGTAGCAGCCCAGGTCCATCAGACGCTTGATGTTCATAGAAACTTCGCGACGCAGATCGCCTTCAACGCGCAGGTCACGGTCGATCGTCTCACGGATCGCGAGAACCTCGGCGTCCGTGAGTTCGTTGACGCGACGCTCGAGCGGGATGTTGACGAGCTTGACGATATCCGCAGCGGTCTTGGGACCAATGCCGTGGATATACTGAAGCGCGATCACAACGCGCTTGTTGGTCGGAATATTGACGCCAGCAATACGGGCCATCTTCTTCTCCATTTGAGCCGGATGATCCGGCGCTGCGTTTGCCCGCGTCCGGTGGAGGCCGGCCCTTGCGGGAATGAATTGTTCCTAAGAACAACGAGGCCGAGCCAGAAGGCCCGACCACCGTTACGTTCGATCAGGGAACCGGCTGGCATTAATCGATAACCGCTCTTTAGTCAAGCGGCACCGCACCAGCCTGGAAACTCCCTGATCAGAGCGATGCGAGGATCTGCTCGATATCTGCCGTCACTTCATCGATGCTCTTCATACCATCGACGCGGCGCAGAGCGCCCTTCGCATGGTAGTAGCCGATGAGAGCGGCGGTCTTCTTGTAGTACTCACGCAGGCGCTCGTCGAACACTGCGGCGTTGTCGTCCTTGCGCGGCGTCTGGCCTGCGGCAATCGCATCCTGCGCGCGCTTTTCGATGCGCCCCACGAGGGCCGTATCGTCAACCACCAGTTCGATGGTCGCATCAAGCTTCAGGTCGCGCTCGGCGAGCATTGCCTCGACGGCATCGGCCTGGGCAAGCGTGCGCGGGTATCCATCAAGGATGAAACCGTTGGCGCAATCAGCCTGGTCGATGCGCTCGGCGACGATCGCATTCACGATCTGGTCGGAGACGAGCTCGCCGGCATCCATCACAGCCTTGGCGCGTTTGCCGACATCAGTGCCGGCAGCAACCGCGGCCCGCAGCATATCACCAGTGGAGAGCTGCGGAACACCGTGCTTCTCGACCAGCCGCTGGGCCTGCGTGCCCTTCCCCGCTCCCGGCGGTCCAAGAAGTATAAGCCTCATCGTCCCCTCTTACCCCCACGCAACTTGGATTTCTTGATCAGCCCTTCGTACTGATGGGCGATCAGGTGGCCTTGCATCTGCGCAACCGTATCGAGCGTCACGCTCACCACGATCAGCAGCGACGTGCCGCCAAGGTAGAAAGGAACGCCAGTCGCCGAAATAAGGAACTCAGGCAGAAGACAGATCAAGACAAGATAGATAGCGCCAACGACCGTAATGCGGGTCAGCACGTAGTCAATGTACTCAGCGGTACGCTCGCCCGGACGGTAGCCGGGAATGAAGCCGGAATGCTTCTTCAGCTGGTCGGCTGTTTCCTTCGGGTTGAACACGATCGCCGTGTAGAAGAAGGCGAAGAAACCGATCAGCGCAGCATAAAGGACCATGAAGAGCGGCTGGCCGTGGCCGAGCGACGCGAGCATGGTGGACGCCCAGCCCGGAAGCTGGGTGGTGTCCGAGAAACCCGCGACGGTTGCCGGCAGAAGCAGCAGCGACGAAGCGAAGATCGGCGGAATGACACCGGCCGTGTTCAGCTTGAGCGGCAGGTGCGACGTGTCGCCCTGGAACATGCGGTTGCCGACCTGACGCTTCGGATACTGGATCAGGAGGCGGCGCTGGGCACGCTCGAAGAACACGATCACACCGATCACGGCAACCACGAGAACGATGATGCCGAGGATCAGGCCGGTGGACAGAGCGCCGGTGCGGCCGAGCTCAAGCGTACCACCGATGGCGGACGGCAGACCTGCAACGATGCCCGCGAAAATGATCAGCGAAATGCCATTGCCGATGCCGCGCGCCGTGATCTGCTCACCGAGCCACATCAGGAACATGGTGCCGCCCACAAGCGTGATGACGGCGGAAATCTTGAAGAACCAGCCCGGGTCGGTCACGATGTTCGCGCCGCCTTCAAGACCAACGGCAATGCCGTAAGCCTGAACCGTCGCCAGAATCACCGTTCCGTAGCGCGTGTACTGGTTGATGACCTTGCGGCCCTGCTCGCCTTCCTTCTTCAGCTGCTCCAATGACGGAACTACGGACGTCATGAGCTGCATGATGATGGAGGCGGAAATGTAAGGCATGATGCCAAGCGCAAAAATGGCCATACGCTCAACAGCACCGCCGGCGAACATGTTGAACATGCCCAAAACGCCGCCAGACTGCTGCTGGAATGCCTGCGCAAATGCTTCCGGGTTGATGCCCGGCATGGGAATGTAGGTGCCGAGGCGGTAGACCAGCAACGCGCCAAGCGTAAACCAGATGCGCTTCTTGAGGTCCTCGGCCTTTGCGAAGGCCGCGAAATTGAGATTAGACGCAAGCTGTTCCGCTGCCGATGCCATGAAGAATTCTCCGCTTCGTCACGAGCCCGCAGATTGAATATGCGATTCGGGCGCGTGTTGCCGAAAACCGAAATAGGTTTTTGGACGCATAGATGCAAGCGGCGGACTGTCGCCCGCCGCCTGTCATTCGGATTATTCGGCTTTCGCCGCTGCCTCGGGCAGCTTGACCGTTCCGCCGGCCTTCTCGATTTTCTCGAGAGCCGCCTTGGAAGCGCCAGCCACGTCGAGCGAAACCTTCGCCTTCAGCTCACCGTCGGCGAGAACGCGAACACCGTCCTTTGCACGACGAACAACGCCGGCTGCGATGAGTGCGGCAACGTCGATGACGGCCTTCTCGTCGAGCTTCTTCGCGTCGATGGCTGCCTGGATGCGGCCGAGGGAAACTTCATTGAAGTCCTTGCCGAACAGGTTTTTAAAGCCGCGCTTGGGAAGACGACGGTAGAGCGGCATCTGGCCACCCTCGAAACCGTTGATCGAAACGCCCGAACGCGATTTCTGACCCTTCACACCGCGACCACCGGTCTTGCCGGAGCCGGAACCGATACCACGGCCGACGCGCTTGCGCGACTTGGTGGCGCCTTCGTTGTCCCTGAGTTCGTTGAGTTTCATCATGTCTCTCCTGGGATCCTCAGGCCTCGTCCACAACGCGGACGAGATGCTGCACGGCTGCGATCATGCCACGAACGGACGGGGTGTCCTCGAGCGTAGAGCGCTTGTGCATCTTGTTCAAACCGAGGCCGATCAGCGTCTGGCGCTGGCTGGCCGGGCGACGAATCGGGCTGCCGATCTGTTCAACAGTGACCGTCTTGCCCTTCTTCTTCTCTGCCATCTTCATCAATCCTTGCAAACCTGGGCGATCAGAGCCCGCAAAACTGCGGGCCGATCAGCCTTTGATCCTTATTCCTCGCCGCCAGCAGCAGCGCCGCGGCGCGCCTGGAGCGTGGAATATTTGATGCCGCGCTGTGCAGCAACGTCCTTGGGATGCAGCTGATGCTTCAGGGCATCGAAGGTGGCGCGAACCATGTTGTACGGGTTCGAGGAGCCGAGCGACTTGGCAACAACGTCCTGAACGCCGAGCGTCTCGAAGACAGCGCGCATGGGGCCGCCGGCGATGATGCCGGTACCGGGCTTTGCTGCACGCAGGAACACGCGGCCAGCACCGTGGCGGCCTGCGACGTCATGGTGAAGCGTACGACCGCCACGCAGCGGAACGAAGACCATGTCGCGCTTGGCGCTCTCGGTTGCCTTGCGGATGGCTTCCGGCACTTCGCGCGCCTTGCCATGACCGAAGCCAACGCGGCCCTTCTGATCGCCGACCACGACGAGTGCGGCGAAACCGAAACGACGGCCGCCCTTCACCACCTTGGCGACGCGATTGATATGTACAAGCTTGTCGACGAATTCGCTGTCGCGTTCTTCACGCTCGCGGCGATCGTCCCTACGTCCTTGTGCCATTGCCCTTTTCCTTGTTCTTTTCCGGAAGCACGGGTTTTCAAATGATAATCCGGGCGCTCCAGAGGAACGCCCGAACGGTTCAGAACTTCAGGCCGCCTTCGCGGGCTGCGTCGGCGAGTGCCTTGACGCGGCCGTGGAAGAGGTAAGGACCGCGGTCGAAGACCACTTCCTCAACTCCAGCCTTCTTGGCGCGCTCTGCGACCAGCTTGCCAACGGCTGCAGCAGCCGAGGAATCCGCGCCGGTCTTGAGCTGACCCTTGAGATCCTTGTCGAGGGTCGATGCGGCCGCGAGCGTGTGGCCCTTGGCGTCGTCGATAACCTGGACATAGATGTTCTTCGAGGAACGGTAAACCGAAAGACGGGGCTGGCCGTTGGAGACTGCCTTGATCTTCCGGCGAACACGTCCCGCACGCCGCTTGACGGAGACTTTCGAGACCATGTTTCGAGTTCCTACTTCTTCTTGCCTTCTTTGCGAACGATCGTCTCGTCCGCATACTTGACGCCCTTGCCCTTGTACGGCTCGGGGCCACGCTTCTTGCGAATCTCGGCCGCAACCTGGCCAACCACCTGCTTATCAATGCCGGCGATGACGATTTCGGTCGGCTTCGGCACAGTGATCGTGATTCCTTCCGGAGCCTCGTAAATCACTTCGTGGCTGTAGCCAAGCGAAAGCTGCAGGTTTTTACCCTGCATTGCGGCACGATAACCAACGCCGTTGATCTCGAGACGCTTTTCGAAGCCGTCCTTCACACCGCTGAGGATGTTCGAGATCTGCGTGCGCGACATACCCCATTTGGAGCGCGCGTCCTTGGACTGGTCGCGCGGGTCGACGGTCACAGCGTCGTTTTCGAGCTTCACCAGAACTTCGTCGTTGACGACGAATTTCAGTTCGCCCTTCGGACCCTTGGCCGTAACGGTCTGGCCCTCGACTTGCGCGGTGACACCCTGCGGCACCGGGACCGGCTTTTTGCCAATGCGAGACATTTGTCTGCCCTCGTTCTTTGTGTGTGCTATCTGCCGGATCAGAAGATCTGGCAGAGCACCTCGCCGCCCACATTCTGCTCGCGAGCTTCGTGATCGGCCATCACGCCCTTCGGCGTCGAAAGGATGGCGATGCCAAGCCCATTGGCGACCTGCGGGATGGATTTCACCGACACGTAAACGCGACGGCCCGGCTTCGAAACACGTGCGATTTCGCGGATCACGGAACCGCCCTCTGCGTATTTCAGCTCGATTTCGATCTCGGACTTGCCGTTATCGTAGTCGATCTGGCTATAATCACGGATATAGCCTTCGGACTTCAGAACATCGAGCACACGGGCGCGAAGACGGGAGGCCGGCGTCGACACCTTCGGCTTGTTACGGCCGATGGCGTTGCGGATGCGGGTCAGCATATCGCCGAGCGGATCATTCACGGACATCGTTCTTACCCCTTACCAGCTCGACTTGACCAGGCCCGGGATGAGCCCGTTGTTGCCCAGTTCACGCAGCGCGACACGCGACATCTTCAGCTTGCGGTAATACGCACGCGGACGACCGGTCACATCGCAACGGTTGCGGATACGCGTCTTGGACGAGTTGCGCGGGAGAGCAGCAAGCTTGAGCTGCGCCTGGAAGCGCTCCTCGATCGGCTTGGACTGATCCATGATGATCGCCTTGAGACCTGCACGCTTTGCAGCGTAACGGTCGACCATCTTGCGCCGACGCTTGTTCTTTTCGACTGCGCTGACTTTTGCCATTTAAGTTGTCCTTCTTCTCGCCTGCCGTTACTGCCGGAACGGGAAGTTGAAGGCCTTGAGCAAGGCCCGCGCTTCGTCGTCGGTCTTAGCAGTCGTACAGACGATGATGTCCATTCCCCAAATCTGATCGACCTGATCGTAGTTGATCTCGGGGAACACGATGTGCTCCTTGAGGCCCATGGCGAAGTTGCCACGGCCGTCAAAGCTTTTCGGGTTCAGACCGCGAAAGTCGCGGACGCGCGGCAGCGCGATCGTCACGAGACGGTCCAGAAACTCATACATGCGGTCCTTGCGGAGCGTGACCTTGGTGCCCAGCGGCATGCCTTCACGCACCTTGAAGCCGGCGATCGACTTGGAAGCGTGCGTGATGACCGGCTTCTGACCGGCGATCTTGGCGAGATCCGCAGCAGCCGAAGCCGGCTTCTTGGAATCGCCCGTCGCTTCACCAACACCCATGTTGATGACGATCTTCTCGATGCGCGGCACCTGCATCTCGTTGTCGTACTTGAAGGTCTCGAGGAGCTCCTTGCGGATCACCTCGTCATACTTCGTCTTCCAGCGCGGCTGGTACTGAGCATTAGCCATCGATCAATTCTCCAGAGCGCTTTGCCACGCGCACCTTCTTGCCGTCTTCCTGGACCTTGAAGCCAACGCGGGTCGGCTTGCCATCCTTCGGATCGGCCAGCGCGAGATTCGAAAGATGAATCGGCGCTTCCTTGGTAATGATGCCGCCCTCTGCCTGAGCGGACTGCTTCTGATGGCGGCGAACCTGGTTGACACCGCGCACGAGCGCCTTGTCTTCCTTCGGCATCACCTTCATCACTTCGCCGGTACGGCCCTTGTCCTTGCCGGCCAGAACGACGACGTTGTCGCCTTTTTTAATCTTCTGCATATCCCCGGCCTCCTAGAGCACTTCCGGCGCGAGCGAAATGATTTTCATATGGTTCTTGGCGCGAAGCTCGCGCGGAACCGGCCCGAAGATGCGCGTACCGACGGGCTCTTTCTTGTTGTCGACCAGAACTGCTGCGTTCTTGTCGAAACGGATGACGCTGCCGTCAGCGCGGCGAATGTCTTTCGCCGTGCGCACAACAACCGCCTTCATCACGTCGCCCTTCTTGACGCGGCCGCGCGGGATTGCCTCTTTCACGGAGACGACAATGATGTCGCCCACGGAGGCATATTTCCGCTTCGAACCGCCAAGCACCTTGATGCACATGACACGACGGGCGCCGGAATTGTCCGCCACATCGAGGTTTGTTTGCATCTGAATCATGACTGGCCGCCTTCTCGTTCAATGGAAAGCGGTTCAGATAACCCGCTTTCCGGCAATTTCAATCTTTTTTTACGCCTGGGCGTCTTTAAGGACGACCCAGTTCTTGTCCTTAGAAATCGGCGCGGTCTCCTGGATGGTCACCAGATCACCGACCTTGCACGCGTTCTCTTCGTCGTGTGCCTTGTATTTCTTGGACATACGCACCGTCTTTTTCATCATCGGATGGGTAAAGCGACGCTCGACGCGGACGACTACAGTCTTGTCGTTCTTGTCGCTCACCACGGTGCCCTGCAAAACGCGCTTTGGCATGTTCGCTGTCCTCAGGCCTTGCTAGCAGCCGACTTCTCGGCTGCGATTGTCTTAATGCGCGCAATATCCCTACGGATTTCTTTAACGCGTGCGGTTTTTTCGAGCTGTCCGGTCGCTTTCTGGAAGCGGAGGTTGAACTGCTCTTTCTTCAGTTTGACAAGCTCGTCGTTGAGCTGGTCCGGCGTCATCGCCCTGACATCAACAGACTTCATCGCGTCCGCCTTTCCTACTCTGCAATACGCTGCACGAAGCGCGTCTTGACCGGCAGCTTGGCAGCACCGAGACGGAGAGCTTCACGAGCGATATCCGGGCCAACACCGTCGATCTCGAACATCACGCGGCCGGGCTTAACACGGCACGCCCAATAATCAACAGAGCCCTTACCTTTACCCATGCGGACTTCGGTCGGCTTCGAGGTGACCGGAAGGTCCGGGAAGATACGGATCCACACACGGCCCTGACGCTTCATGTAGCGGGTGATCGCGCGGCGGGCCGCTTCGATCTGACGCGCCGTAACGCGCTCCGGTTCAAGAGCCTTCAGACCGAAGGATCCAAAGTTGAGTTCCGTGCCGCCCTTGGCTGCGCCGTGAATACGGCCCTTGAACTGCTTGCGGAACTTTGTGCGCTTTGGTTGCAGCATCGTTCTCTACTCCAAAATTCCTAAGCGTTCTCGCGACGCCGGTTGCTGCTGCCGCCCTGGTCGCCCTCGGTGGCGCGGCGCTCGGAAGCCATCGGATCGTGCTCGAGGATCTCGCCCTTGAACACCCAGACCTTTACGCCACAGATGCCGTAAGCGGTCTTTGCCTCGGCCGTGCCGTAATCGATATCAGCGCGCAGCGTGTGCAGCGGAACGCGACCCTCACGGTACCATTCCATACGGGCGATTTCCGCACCGCCAAGACGACCCGCGCAGTTGATTCGGATGCCCTCTGCGCCGAGACGCATCGCCGACTGAACGGCACGCTTCATGGCGCGACGGAAAGCAACACGACGCTCAAGCTGCTGTGCAATCGACTGAGCGATCAGCGCAGCGTCGATCTCCGGCTTGCGGACTTCGACGATGTTGAGGTGCGTTTCCGCATTGGTCATCTGCGAGACCTTGCGGCGTAGCTTCTCAATGTCGGCGCCCTTCTTGCCGATGATCAGGCCAGGACGAGCCGAGTGGATGGTGACGCGGCACTTCTTGTGCGGACGCTCGATCACGACCTTGGAGATGGCAGCCTGCTTCAGCTCCTTCTCGATATAGTCGCGGATCTTGAAATCCTCGTGCAGCAGATCGCCATACTCGCCATCATTGGCGTACCAGCGGGAATCCCACGTGCGGTTGATACCGAGACGGAACCCGATCGGATTGATTTTGTGACCCATCAGGCGGCCTCCACTTTCTCTTCCACTTCGCGCACGACGATGGTCAGGTGCGAGAAGGGCTTCTCGATGCGGCTGGCGCGGCCACGGCCACGTGCATGGAACCGCTTCATGACGATCGACTTGCCGACATGGGCTTCGGCCACGACCAGCGCATCCACGTCCAGGTCGTGATTGTTTTCCGCGTTTGCGATCGCCGATTCCAGCGTCTTCTTGACGGTACCGGCGATCCGCTTGCGCGAGAACTCCAGATCAGCGAGAGCAGTGCCCACCTTCTTGCCGCGGATCAACGCAGCAACGAGGTTCAGCTTCTGCGGGCTGACGCGGATCGTGCGCAATACGGCACGGGCCTCATTGTCAGCAAGCCTGCGCGGCGCTTTGGCCTTGCCCATTGTTATTTCCTCTTTGCCTTCTTGTCCGCCCCATGGCCGTAATAGGTGCGGGTCGGAGCAAATTCACCAAACTTGTGACCGACCATCTCCTCGGAGACGGAAACGGGGATGTGCTTCTGGCCGTTGTAAACACCGAAGGTCAGCCCAACAAACTGGGGCAGGATGGTGGAGCGACGGCTCCACATCTTGATAACCTCGTTACGGCCGCTATCGCGCACCTTCTCGGCCTTCTTCAGGAGATAGCCGTCGACGAAGGGGCCTTTCCAGACTGAACGGGACACTTGCCGCTACCTTTCCTTAGCTCTTGCGCTGATGGCGCGAGCGCATGATGAATTTGTCGGTCGACTTGTTCGACCGGGTCTTCATGCCCTTGGTGGGTTTACCCCAGGGCGACACCGGATGACGACCACCGGAGGTGCGGCCTTCACCACCACCGTGCGGGTGGTCGACCGGGTTCATGACAACACCGCGGTTGTGCGGGCGCTTGCCCATCCAACGCTTGCGGCCAGCCTTACCAAGGCTGATGTTGCTGTGATCCGGGTTGGATACTGCACCAACGGTGGCGAAGCAAAGGCCCGAAACAAGGCGCTGTTCGCCAGAGTTGAGGCGAAGGATCGCCATGCCCTGATCGCGACCGACGAGCTGAACATAAGCGCCAGCCGAACGTGCGATCTGACCGCCCTTCTCGGGCTTCATCTCGACGTTGTGCACGATCGTGCCGATCGGCATCGCAGCAAGCGGCATCGCATTGCCCGGCTTCACGTCGACGGCCTTGTTGCTGGCGATAACGGTATCGCCCGCTGCAAGACGCTGCGGCGCCAGGATGTAGGACAGCTCGCCGTCCTCGTAGCGAACCAGCGCGATGAACGCGGTGCGGTTCGGGTCATACTCGATGCGCTCGACCGTGGCCGGTACGTCAAGCTTGCGACGCTTGAAGTCGATCAGACGGTAGGTGCGCTTGTGACCACCACCCTGAAAGCGAGCGGTGATGCGACCCGTGTTGTTGCGGCCGCCCTTGCCCGTCAGACCTTCGGTCAGGCCCTTGACAGGCTTGCCCTTGTGAAGGCCCGAGCGGTCAACGATGACCAGCTGGCGCTGGCCTGGGGTTACCGGTTTATACTTCTTCAGTGCCATTGTCTCTTCCTCGCCGCCCGATTAGAGGCCAGTCGCGATGTCGATGGAATGACCTTCGGCCAGCGTGACGATCGCTTTCTTCACGTCGCTCTGGCGGCCAATCGTTCCGCGAAAACGCTTCACCTTGCCCTTGCGAACAAGCGTGTTGACACCGGTAACCTTGACGCCGAAGAGCGCCTCGACTGCAGCCTTGATCTCAGGCTTCGTCGCATAGCGGTCCACATTGAAGACCACCTGGTTGTTCTCCGACGCCATGGTCGATTTCTCGGTGATCGCCGGGCTGACGATCACGTCATAGTGGCGAAGCTCCGTCATTTGAAACGCTCCTCAAGGGCCTCGACGGCGGCCTTGGAAAGGACCAGCGTGCCGCGGCGCAGAATGTCGTAAACATTGATGCCCTGCACAGGCAGAACGTCGATGTTGGCGATGTTTTGAGCCGCACGCTTGAAGCCGGCATCGACTTCCGGGCCGCCGATAAGCAGGGCGTTGTTCAGGCCGAGCTTTGCGAAGTTCTCAACGAGCGTCTTCGTCTTGCCGTCCTCGAGCGCCAGATCGTCGATGACGATGAGGCTGGCACCCTTTGCCTTCGCCGACAGGGCGAGCTTCAGGCCGAGTGCGCGGACCTTCTTGGGAAGGTCATGGCTGTGATCGCGAACGACCGGGCCATGAGCGCGACCACCGCCGCGGAACTGCGGAACACGGGCAGACGAGTGACGGGCGCGGCCCGTACCCTTCTGACGGTACATCTTTGCACCGGTGCGCGCGATTTCCGAGCGCCCCTTGGTCTGGTGCGTGCCCTGCTGCTTCTTTGCAAGCTGCCAGCGCACGACGCGGTGCAGGATGTCTTCGCGGGGCTCGAGACCGAAGATCTCGTCAGAGATCTTCAGCTTACCAGCGTCCTTGCCTGCAAGGGTCGTAACTTTAATGTCCATTATTCAGCCCCCTCGCTGGCGGCAGCTTCTTCAGCCTTGGCAGCGCGAATTGCAGCCGGCATCGGCACGTTGTCGGGCAGCGGAGCCTTGACGGCGTCGCGGACCATGATCCAGGCGCCCTTGGAGCCCGGTACGGCACCGCGGACCAGAATGAGGCCACGCTCAGTGTCGGTGGAGACCACTTCCAGGTTCTGGGTGGTGACGCGATGGTCGCCCATGTGGCCGGCCATCTTCTTACCCTTGAAGACCTTACCAGGATCCTGACGCTGACCGGTAGAACCATGCGAACGGTGCGAGACCGAGTTACCATGGGTTGCACGCCCGCCGCCAAAATTGTGGCGCTTCATGACACCCTGGAAGCCCTTACCGATCGAAGTACCCGTCACGTCGACCTTCTGGCCGGCGACGAAATGCTCGACCGTGATCTCCGCGCCGACATCAAGAAGATTGTCGGGCGACACACGGAACTCGGCCACTTTGGCCTTCGGCTCGACGGAAGCGGTCGCAAAATGACCGCGAAGCGCCTTCGACGTGTTTTTCACCTTGGCCAGTCCAACGCCAAGCTGCACCGCCGTGTAGCCGTTCTTCTCCTCGGTACGCTGCGCAACGACCTGACAGTTCTCCATGCGCAGAACCGTCACGGGCACATGTTCGCCCGCTTCGTTGTAGACGCGTGTCATACCGATCTTTTGTGCGATAACACCTGAACGCATCGGTTCGATTTCCTTTCGGGGTTCCCAGCCACCTTTCCCGCAGTTGCGGACGGTGGCGCAGGTTCCAGACTTTTTGTCTTGCGCCCTAGAGCTTGATCTCGACGTCCACGCCGGCAGCCAGGTCGAGCTTCATCAGAGCATCGACGGTCTGCGGCGTCGGATCGACGATGTCGAGCAGCCGCTTGTGGGTGCGCATCTCAAACTGTTCGCGGCTCTTCTTGTCGATGTGAGGAGACCGGTTAACAGTAAACTTCTCGATGCGCGTGGGCAGCGGCACAGGGCCGCGCACATTGGCGCCCGTGCGTTTAGCCGTAGACACGATTTCCCGCGTCGAGGCATCAAGAACGCGATGATCAAACGCCTTGAGGCGGATACGGATATTCTGTCCGTTCATGTGTCAAATCCTTGTTCCGCTGCGGCGCGGAGGTCCGCGCCGCGCCGGAAGTTTCCCGTTCTACTCAATGATGGCTGCGACGATGCCGGCGCCGACGGTGCGGCCGCCTTCGCGGATAGCGAAGCGCAGCTTCTCTTCCATCGCGATCGGAACGATCAGCTCGACGTCAACGGCAACGTTGTCGCCAGGCATGACCATCTCGGTGCCTTCCGGAAGGTGCACAACACCCGTCACGTCCGTCGTACGGAAGTAGAACTGCGGACGGTAGTTGGTGAAGAACGGCGTGTGACGGCCACCCTCTTCCTTCGTCAGGATGTAGGCTTCTGCCTTGAACTTCGTGTGCGGCTTCACCGAACCGGGCTTGCACAGCACCTGGCCGCGCTCAACGCCTTCACGGTCGACACCACGGATCAGCGCGCCGATGTTGTCGCCAGCCTGGCCCTGGTCGAGCAGCTTGCGGAACATTTCAACGCCCGTGCAGGTCGTCTTCGTCGTCGGACGGATGCCAACGATCTCGACTTCCTCGCCGACCTTGATGATGCCGCGCTCGACGCGACCCGTCACAACCGTACCGCGGCCAGAGATCGAGAACACGTCTTCGATCGGCATCAGGAACGGCTGGTCAACCGGACGCTCGGGCGTCGGGATGTAAGCGTCGACTTCTTCCATCAGCTTGCGGATTGCGTCCTCGCCGATCTCCTTGTTGGAGTCTTCGAGAGCAGCAAGAGCCGAGCCCTTGACGATCGGAATGTCGTCGCCCGGGAAGTCGTAGGACGACAGAAGCTCGCGAACCTCGAGCTCAACCAGCTCGAGAAGCTCTTCGTCGTCGACCTGGTCGACCTTGTTGAGGAACACGACGATGGCCGGAACGCCAACCTGACGCGCAAGCAGGATGTGCTCGCGGGTCTGCGGCATCGGGCCGTCAGCGGCCGAAACCACCAGGATCGCGCCGTCCATCTGTGCAGCGCCCGTGATCATGTTCTTCACGTAGTCGGCGTGGCCGGGGCAATCGACGTGGGCGTAGTGACGGTTCTCCGTCTCGTACTCAACGTGCGCGGTCGAAATGGTGATGCCGCGGGCCTTCTCTTCCGGCGCGCCGTCAATCTGGTCATACGCGCGGAACTCACCGAAATACTTCGTGATCGCCGCCGTCAAAGACGTCTTGCCGTGGTCAACGTGACCAATCGTGCCGATGTTCGCATGCGGCTTCGTACGCTCAAATTTACCTTTGGCCATGTGAGCTCTCCATTCCTTGTGCCCGTTCGGGCTCTTTCAACTTTCGATAATCCGTAACGACGTGCGTTGAGCGAATTATGCGTATTTCTTCTGGATCTCCTGCGCCACAGCGCTGGGAACCGGCTCGTAGTGATCGAACTGCATCGTGTACTGGGCGCGGCCCTGCGACATCGAACGCAGCGTGTCGACGTACTTGAACATGTTTGCCAGCGGAACCATGGCATTGATCACCGTAGCGATGCCGCGTGCTTCCTGGCCCTGGATCTGACCACGACGACCGTTCAGGTCACCGATGATGCTGCCCACATATTCTTCCGGCGTCACAACCTCAACCTTCATGATCGGCTCAAGAAGCTGCGCACCCGCCTTCTGGGCGCCTTCACGGAAGGCTGCGCGGGCGGCGATCTCGAACGCGAGGACCGAGGAGTCAACGTCGTGGTAGGCGCCGTCGATCAGCGTGGCTTTCACGCCGAGCATCGGGAAGCCTGCAACCGGACCGGAGGAAAGAACGCTCTCGATACCCTTCTGGACACCGGGAATGTATTCCTTCGGAACCGAACCGCCGACGATCTTGGATTCGAACTCGAATTCCTCGCTCTCGGTGTTCGGCGCGAACACGATCTTGACGCGGGCGAACTGGCCCGAACCACCGGACTGCTTCTTGTGCGTGTAGTCGATCTCGGCTTCGCGGGTGATCGTCTCGCGGTATGCAACCTGCGGGGCGCCCACATTGGCCTCGACCTTGAATTCACGCTTCAGGCGGTCGACGATGATGTCGAGGTGAAGCTCACCCATGCCGGCGATGATGGTCTGACCGGATTCCTCGTCGGACTTGACGCGGAAGGACGGATCTTCTGCTGCCAGGCGGTTGAGCGCGAGGCCCATCTTTTCCTGGTCGCCCTTGGTCTTCGGCTCGATGGCGATCTGGATCACCGGATCCGGGAACTCCATGCGCTCGAGAATGACCGGCTTCAGCGGATCGCAGAGCGTGTCGCCCGTGGTCGTCTCTTTCAGGCCTGCCAGAGCGACGATGTCGCCGGCGTAAGCAACTTCCAGATCGGAACGCGAGTTGGAGTGCATCTGCAGCATGCGGCCGATGCGCTCACGCTTGTCCTTCACGGTGTTCGACAGCGAAACACCCTTGTTCAGCACACCCGAATAGATGCGGCAGAAGGTGAGCGAGCCAACGAACGGATCGTTCATGATCTTGAAGGCGAGCATGGAAAGCGGCTCTTCGTCAGAAGAAACGCGTGCGATCTCTGCTTCGGTCTTCGGATCGATGCCCTTGATCGACGGAACGTCCAGCGGGGACGGCAGGAAGTCGACGACGGCGTCGAGAAGCGGCTGCACACCCTTGTTCTTGAACGCGGTGCCGCAGAGGACCGGATGGAAGTTCACGTTGATCGTGCCCTTCCGGATCAGCTGGCGAAGCTCGTCATTCGAAGGCATTTCGCCCTCAAGGTAACGCTCCATCGCGCCTTCGTCGATCTCGACAGCCGTCTCGATCATCAGTTCGCGGTATTCTTCGGCTTTCGCCTGAAGGTCGGCCGGGATCTCAACGATGTCCCACTGAGCGCCGAGCGACTCGTCGCGCCACACAACAGCCTTCATCTCGATGAGGTCGACAACGCCCTGGAAGTCGTTCTCTGCACCGATCGGGAGCTGGATGGCGAGCGGCGTGGCACCAAGACGCGACTTGATCATGTCGAGGCAGCGGTAGAAGTCCGCGCCGATCTTGTCCATCTTGTTACAGAAGATCATGCGCGGGACATGATACTTGTCAGCCTGACGCCAGACAGTCTCGGTCTGCGGCTCAACACCGGCGTTGGAGTCGAGCAGAGCAACCGCACCGTCGAGCACACGCAGCGAACGCTCGACTTCAATGGTGAAGTCAACGTGGCCGGGGGTGTCGATGATGTTGAAGCGGCGGGTGTTGCCATCACGACCGGTCCACGACGTCGTCGTCGCAGCCGAAGTAATGGTGATACCGCGCTCCTGCTCCTGCTCCATCCAGTCCATGGTCGAAGCGCCATCATGCGTCTCGCCCATCTTGTGGTTCTTACCGGTGTAGAACAGGATACGCTCGGTCGTCGTCGTCTTACCGGCGTCGATATGCGCCATGATACCGAAGTTACGGTAATCTTCGAGCTTATATTCGCGGGACATCGTCGTGTACCTTTTCGATCCTACGGCTACCAGCGGTAGTGCGAGAACGCGCGGTTGGCTTCAGCCATCTTGTGCGTGTCTTCGCGCTTCTTGACGGCAGTGCCGCGATTGTTTGCTGCGTCGAGCAGCTCGCCGGACAGACGATCGACCATGGTCGTTTCGTTGCGCTTGCGGGCAGCTGCGATCAGCCAACGAATGGCCAGAGCCTGGCGACGCTCGGGGCGAACGTCGACCGGAACCTGATAGGTCGCGCCACCAACACGACGGGAACGAACCTCGACGTGCGGAGCAACGTTATCAAGCGCCTGATGGAACACACCAACAGGCTCCTGCTTCATCTTGTCTTCTACCTGGTCGAATGCACCGTAAACGATGCGCTCGGCAGCCGACTTCTTGCCATCAAGCATGATGGCGTTCATGAACTTGGTCACAACCGTATCACCGAATTTCGGATCGGGGTTGATCTCTCGTTTTTCTGCACGGTGGCGTCGGGACATGTTTTTCGTCTCTTACCTTCGAGGCCCGGCTCAAAATCAAAGCGCCGAAGCCGGATATCCTACTTCGGACGCTTTGCGCCGTACTTCGAACGACGCTGCTTGCGATTCTTCACACCCTGGGTGTCAAGCACACCACGGATGATGTGGTAGCGAACACCCGGAAGGTCCTTCACGCGGCCGCCGCGGATCATCACCACGGAGTGCTCCTGAAGGTTATGCCCCTCACCCGGGATATAGCCGATGACCTCGAAGCCATTGGCGAGGCGGATCTTGGCCACCTTACGCATGGCCGAGTTCGGCTTCTTCGGCGTCGTCGTGTAAACACGCGTGCAAACACCCCGCTTCTGCGGGTTGGCCTGCATGGCCGGAACCTTATTGCGCTTAACCGGCGCAATGCGCGGCTTGCGGATCAACTGGTTAACGGTAGGCATCAAACCTTCCCTTGTTACAAATTCCGTGTCTCAAGCCCGAGGGCCGCATCCAGAACAAAAATTTGCTCTACGCACAAATCCAGGCTGCAAACCGCTTTTAACGGTCTTGCCCGGACAAAAAGCAGAGGAAGCGTTTCCGCTTCATGCGCCGCAAATTCTGTCGCTCGCAAAAACGAACCCTGTTTGAGACCTGATCCGGGGCGCGTCGCCCCGAAAGAAAAAGCCTCACATCGGCTCGGACGAAGCGGTAATTACTCGCATGAGGGTTAACCGTCAACCCCGCCGCCAGGATTATCTTGTACCGCAGGCCATCGCCGAGCCAGACAGGGTTAAAACGACAGATTATTTCCCGAAACAGCGCCATTTCGAACCAAAACGGCGCTCCATCTCTGTCATTCTCCAATCCCGCATGCGAGAAGCAGGCTTCATATAGTAAGCGATTGCCGGTTGGCAAGAATCAGGAATCACCATGAGCGAATCTGAACATCGCCCCGTCACCATCATCACCGGCCGGGTCTGGCGCGAAAAGGGTGATGAGAGCGAGGGCGTGCATATCATGCTGCAGGCCCCGGACGACGACACGGCGGTGCGGCTGGCGCTGGAAGCCCTCGCGCGCGAAGGCTACGCGGAAGCCGAGCTGGACCAGATCGGCGACATGCAGGGCGAGCCCGATGAAGAACCACACCTGTCGGCCTGGCAGGGAGCGCTTGAAGGCGAGATCGCAATCGTCACCTTCGACGAACCGGTCTGACCCCTTCACGGATCAGAGACAGGAAGCCCGGCCATCGCGCCGGGCTTCTTCTTTATGAGCGAGCCTCAGTCGTCCCGCTTTACTGAGAAGGCGCATCCAGGGCGAACACCACGAACTGGGTGAACTGGCCGTTCGGGTTGAAATTGTTGTCGGATGCCAGAACCAGCGTCTTCCGGCCAGCAATGACGGGCCCCCAGGTCAGGGATTCGATGTTGTCCACGTCGAGACCGAAGTCCCCTTCCCCGATCTTCAGAACATGCGTCTTGCTGACCGGCGTGACATCGCGGTCTGCGATGCTGTCAGCACCGAGAATATCGGTCGCACCCGCCGTTTCGACCCGATAGAGATTGATCTCGTTTCCGGTCCCCAGCGCAAAGGAGCGCTCGACCGCGAGAAACGTGCCGGCGTCGATCTCGAGGATCTCCGTCAGACCATTGTCGTTATAGTAAGGCTCGGTTTCCGACTTCTGGTGGATCGTTCCGGTTTCGTAGACATATTCGGCAACCGGCTCGCCGCTTTCGACGTTGAAACCAAGGATACGCGAAGGGCTTCCCGCCTCAAGCGTCGCTTTCGGTCCGTCCTGAACGAGCGCATTCTCGGTCGCGACCCAGATGGTCTCTCCATCGACCGAAAGCGTCAGTCCCTCGAACGCCAGATTGTTGCGAGTGCCGCGCTCGCCGGCCTCATCGGGAAGATAAGCGCCGGGGACCGCGAAACTGCGCTTGAACGCGCCGTCCGGTTTGGCCTCAAAGAGCGTCGGATTGCCTTTGGCATCCCGTTCGCTCGACCAGAACACGCTCTGGCGCGCACCATCGTAGCGGATCGCTTCGGGATCGATCGTCTTGGCCGCGAAGGGCTCGCCATTCTCACCCTGCAGCACATGGCTCGAAACAATGTCGACGCCCTTCACGCCGTCTTCCTCGATCACAAGCTTCAGACGGTAGAAGCGCGCCGGCGCTTTCTCCGACCGGTCGTCCGAAATCGCATAGAACAGATCCGCATCCGCGTCGTAGTCCAGGCCGGAAATGCCGCCGAACTCGACACCGGAGATCATGAGACCGCTGGGGAGGACGATTTCGCCGAGATAAGCGGGCTTCATCATGGCTTCGGCATGAGCCAGAGACTGCGCCGAAACGGACAATGCGGCAGCGAGCACTAATTTCCTGAACATGAGGTCTTCTCCGTGAACCGGGCGCGAATGCGCCTCCAGAGCATCGGACCGAAGAACCGAAACCGGTTTTCGGCTTATCCGACGCTCCATCGATGGTTTGGATCGCCCTTTGTGCGTCCGGATGAACGCACGGCGATCTGGAGAACCTCATGATGCAGCCGGGTGACAGACACGCGACGATGGCGGTGGACTGCCAAAAGAAAAGCCGGGCACAAGGCCCGGCTTCTGCATTCTCTGAGAAGAGGTCTGCCGATTACTCGGCAGCACTCGTCGTCATGTCGGCGATCATCGGATCGGCCATTTCCACGCCCGAGGTCTTGCGACGCTCGTCCAGGATCAGATCGTCGCGCGAGCGCGCAATCCGGCGAACCTGGCTCATCGCGCCACCCGTACCGGCCGGGATCAGGCGACCGACGATGACGTTTTCCTTCAGGCCCTGCAGCGTGTCGACCTTGCCGGCAACAGCCGCCTCGGTCAGCACGCGGGTGGTCTCCTGGAAGGAGGCCGCGGAGATGAAGGACGGCGTCTGCAGCGAAGCCTTGGTGATGCCGAGCAGGACCGGCTGGCCCTCGGCAGGCTTCTTGCCCTCTTCCACCAACCGGTCGTTGACCTCGTCGAACTCCACGGAGTCGACGTGATCGCCCGGAATATAGGTCGAGTCGCCCTGTGCCGTAATCTCGATCTTCTGCAGCATCTGGCGAACGATCACCTCGATGTGCTTGTCGTTGATCAACACGCCCTGCAAGCGATAGACCTCCTGGATTTCGTTGACCAGGTAGGAAGCCAGAGCCTCCACGCCCTTGATCGCCAGGATGTCGTGCGGCGCCGGGTTGCCGTCGAGAATGAAGTCGCCCTTCTCGATCTGGTCGCCGTCCTGAAGATGGAACGGCTTGCCCTTGGGAATGAGGTATTCCGCAGGCTCCAGAGTCGCGTCATGCGGCTCGATGATGATGCGGCGCTTGTTCTTGTAGTCGCGGCCGAAGCGAACCGTACCATCGATCTCGGCGATGATGGCGTGATCCTTCGGACGACGGGCCTCGAACAGTTCCGCAACGCGCGGCAGACCACCGGTAATGTCCTTCGTACGGGCACTTTCGGTCGGGATACGTGCAATCACGTCGCCCGGCATCACCTTGGAGCCCGGCTCCACGGAGAGAACCGTTTCCACCGAAAGCAGGAACCGCGCGTCGCCACCACGAGCAAGCTTGGAGATCTTGCCCTTGGAGTCGAGGATCGTCAGAGCCGGCTTCAGGTCGGTGCCGCGCGGCGTCGAACGCCAGTCGATGACCTCGCGCTTCGTGATACCGGTGGATTCGTCGGCGGTTTCCTGAACCGACACGCCATCCACCAGATCCTCGAACGCCACGGTGCCTTCCACTTCGGTGAGCATCGGACGGGTGTAGGGATCCCACTCGGAGATACGCTGACCGCGCTTCACCTTGTCGCCCTCGTCGATGAACAGACGCGAACCGTAGGTCAGGCGGTGGCTTGCACGTTCCTCGCCGTTCTCGTCCATGATGAGAACCGCCATGTTACGGCCCATCACGATGAGATCGCCTTCAGAGTTGCGCACCACATTGCGGTTGCGAACCTTGACCGTGCCTTCGAAGGAAGCTTCGAGGAACGACTGGTCGACCACCTGCGCCGTACCACCCATGTGGAAGGTACGCATGGTGAGCTGCGTGCCCGGTTCACCGATCGACTGAGCGGCGATGACGCCGACAGCTTCACCGATGTTGACCGGCGTACCGCGTGCAAGGTCACGGCCGTAGCAGACCGCGCAGACGCCGACGCGCACTTCACAGGTCAGCGCCGAGCGGATGCGGACGGACTGGATGCCTGCCTTCTCGATGGCTTCAACGTCACGCTCGTCGATCAGACGACCGGCAGCAACGATGACTTCTTCGGTTGCCGGGTTGATGATGTCATCAAGCGCGGTACGGCCCAGCACGCGCTGGCCGATGGAAGCAACCACCTGACCGGCGTCGACGATCGGCTGCATGGTCAGGCCCTTGTCGGTGCCGCAATCCGGCACGGTGACAATGCAGTCCTGAGCCACGTCAACCAGACGGCGGGTCAGGTAACCCGAGTTAGCCGTCTTCAGAGCCGTGTCGGCCAGACCCTTACGGGCGCCGTGGGTGGAGTTGAAGTACTCCATCACGGTCAGGCCTTCCTTGAAGTTCGAGATGATCGGCGTCTCAATGATGGAGCCATCCGGACGGGCCATCAGGCCGCGCATGCCGGCAAGCTGACGCATCTGCGCCGGCGAACCACGGGCACCGGAGTGCGACATCATGTAGACCGAGTTCATCGGCTTCTGGCGACCGTCATCGTCGAATTCGACCGCCTTAATGCGCTTCATCATCTCGTCGGCGACCTTTTCCGAGCACTTGGCCCAGGCGTCGACGACCTTGTTGTACTTCTCGCCCTGGGTGATCAGGCCGTCATTGTACTGCTGCTCGTATTCCTTCGCGAGCGCCTCTGTCTCGGCCACCAGGTTTTCCTTGGTGTCCGGAATGACCATGTCGTCCTTGCCGAAGGAAATGCCGGCGCGGCAAGCGTGGCCGAAGCCGAGCTGCATGACGCGGTCACAGAAAATGACCGTCTCTTTCTGACCGCAGTGACGATAGACCGTGTCGATCATCTTGGAGATGTTCTTCTTGGTCAGTTCCTGGTTGCAGATGTCGAAGGGCACATTGTGGTTCTTCGGCAGAAGCTCGCCAACGATCATACGGCCAGGCGTGGTCTCGTGGATCTGCGATACGGGGTTGCCCTCCGCGTCGACAGTCTTGAAACGGCCCTTGATCTTGGTGTGCAGCGTGACAACGCCGGTCTCGAGTGCGTGATGCAGCTCGCCCATGTCGGCGAACACCATGCCCTCACCCGGTTCGTTCTGGTTCATGATGGACAGGTAGTAGAGTCCGAGAACCATATCCTGCGACGGCACGATGATCGGTGCGCCGGAGGCCGGGTGGAGAATGTTGTTGGTCGACATCATCAGGACGCGCGCTTCAAGCTGCGCTTCGAGCGACAGCGGCACGTGAACGGCCATCTGGTCGCCGTCGAAGTCGGCGTTGAACGCGGTACAGACCAGCGGGTGCAGCTGGATCGCCTTGCCTTCGATGAGGGTGGGCTCGAACGCCTGGATGCCCAGACGGTGCAGCGTCGGCGCGCGGTTCAGAAGAACCGGGTGCTCGCGGATCACCTCGTCCAGGATATCCCAGACTTCCGGCTTTTCCTTCTCGACCAGCTTCTTCGCCTGCTTGACGGTGGACGAATAGCCCTTCGCGTCGAGACGTGCGTAGATGAACGGCTTGAAGAGCTCCAGAGCCATCTTCTTCGGCAGGCCGCACTGGTGCAGCTTCAGCTCGGGACCGGTCACGATCACCGAACGGCCGGAGTAGTCGACGCGCTTGCCGAGCAGGTTCTGACGGAAGCGGCCCTGCTTGCCCTTGAGCATGTCGGAGAGCGACTTCAGCGGACGCTTGTTGGCACCCGTGATGACGCGGCCGCGGCGGCCGTTGTCGAACAGCGCATCCACGGATTCCTGAAGCATGCGCTTCTCGTTGCGGATGATGATGCCCGGTGCGCGCAGCTCGATCAGACGCTTCAGACGGTTGTTACGGTTGATCACACGACGGTAGAGGTCGTTCAGATCCGAGGTCGCGAAACGACCGCCATCCAGCGGAACCAGCGGACGCAGATCCGGCGGAATGACCGGGACGATCTTCATGATCATCCACTCCGGACGGTTGCCCGACTCCAGGAAGTTCTCGACCACCTTGAGGCGCTTCAGAAGCTTCTTCTGCTTCAGCTCGGACGTGGTAGACGCGAGCTCGGAGCGCAGATCGCCGGCGATCTTCTCCAGTTCCATCGATTCCAGAAGGTGATGGATCGCCTCGGCGCCGATCATGGCGGTGAACTGGTCTTCACCATACTCGTCGACCGCGATCAGATACTCTTCTTCGGAGAGGAGCTGATTTTCCTTAAGCGCCGTCAGACCCGGCTCGGTCACGATGTAGTTCTCGAAATAGAGAACCCGCTCGATGTCCTTCAGGGTCATGTCGAGCAGCGTGCCGATGCGCGACGGCAGCGACTTCAGGAACCAGATGTGAGCGACCGGAGCGGCCAGCTCGATGTGGCCCATACGCTCGCGACGCACCCGCGACAGCGTGACTTCAACGCCGCACTTCTCGCAGATGACGCCCTTGTACTTCATGCGCTTGTACTTGCCGCACAGGCATTCGTAATCCTTGATCGGACCAAAGATGCGCGCGCAGAACAGACCGTCACGCTCGGGCTTGAACGTGCGGTAGTTGATGGTCTCGGGCTTCTTGATCTCGCCATACGACCAGGAAAGAATTTTCTCGGGGCTAGCGAGAGAAATCCTGATCGAATCGAAAGTCTGTGCCGGCGCCTGAGGGTTGAAAAGATTCATGACCTCTTGGTTCATGCCGATCTCCTTTTCGGGACGCATTGTCCCTTTTTCAAACTTCGGTGTTGGCTGCCGCCGCCTGCCTCACCGGTTCAAATGCTCGGCCGCTATGCTGCCGTGCGAACGACGAATGCGTGTCGCGGGCAATCCCGCGACACGCCGTAACGCTTATTCAGCCGCGTCGGGCAGCTGCTCAGCCTCGGATCCTTCAATGCGGGAGTTTTCAAGCTCCACATTGAGACCGAGCGAGCGCATTTCCTTGACGAGAACGTTGAAGCTCTCGGGAATGCCTGCCTCGAACGTGTCGTCGCCGCGCACGATGGCTTCGTAGACCTTGGTACGGCCTGCCACGTCGTCCGACTTCACCGTCAGCATTTCCTGGAGCGTGTAGGCCGCGCCGTAAGCTTCCAGCGCCCAGACCTCCATCTCACCGAAGCGCTGACCACCGAACTGCGCCTTACCACCCAGCGGCTGCTGGGTAACGAGCGAGTACGGGCCGATCGAACGGGCGTGGATCTTGTCGTCCACCAGGTGATGCAGCTTCAGCATGTAGATGTAGCCCACGGTCACCTGACGGTCGAAGGCTTCGCCCGTACGTCCGTCGTAAAGCGTGACCTGGCCAGAGGTCTTCATACCGGCCAGCTCCAGCATGTCGTTGACGTCAGCCTCATGCGCGCCGTCGAAGACCGGCGTTGCAATCGAGACACCGCGACGCATCTGCTCGCCCAGACGCACGACGCTCTCGTCGTCATACTGGCGAACCGGTTCGTTGCGGTCATTCTCGGGAATGACGGCCTCGATGGTCTGGCGCAACGGCTTGATGTCGCCGCTTTCCTTGTAGCTGTCGATCAGGTCGCCGATCTGCTGCCCCATGCCGGCACAGGCCCAGCCAAGGTGCGTCTCGAGAATCTGTCCGACGTTCATGCGGCTCGGCACGCCAAGCGGGTTCAGCACGATGTCGACATGCTGACCGTCATCGAGGAACGGCATGTCTTCAACCGGCACGATGCGCGACACGACACCCTTGTTGCCGTGACGACCGGCCATCTTATCGCCGGGCTGCATCTTGCGCTTAACGGCAACGAAGACCTTGACCATCTTCATCACGCCGGGCGGCATCTCGTCGCCGCGCTGCACCTTCTCGACCTTGTCCATGAAGCGCTGCTCGAGCGCCTTCTTGGACTCGTCATACTGTGCACGCAGCGCTTCGAGCGCTTCCTGCTGCTTCTCGTCCTCGACGGCAAACTGCCACCACTGCGAACGCGGATACTCGCTCAGCGCATCAGCGGAGAGCTCGCTACCCTTCTTGAAGCCCTTCGGACCGGCGATTGCCTGCTTGCCAACGAGCATGTCGGAAAGGCGCGCGTAGACGTTGCGGTCGAGGATCGACTGCTCGTCGTCACGGTCCTTGGCGAGGCGTTCGATTTCCTCGCGCTCGATGGCCATGGCGCGCTCGTCCTTCTCAACGCCGTGGCGGTTGAAGACGCGCACTTCGACGACCGTGCCATACGTGCCGGGCGGCATGCGCATGGAGGTGTCGCGGACATCCGAAGCCTTCTCACCGAAGATGGCGCGCAGAAGCTTCTCTTCCGGCGTCATCGGGCTCTCGCCCTTCGGCGTGATCTTGCCGACGAGAATGTCGCCCGGCTGAACTTCAGCACCGATATAGGTGATGCCGGCTTCGTCGAGGTTCTTCAGCGCTTCTTCCGACACGTTCGGAATGTCGCGCGTGATTTCTTCCGGTCCAAGCTTCGTATCACGCGCCATCACCTCGAATTCCTCGATGTGAATGGAGGTGAAGACGTCATCGCGAACGATGCGCTCGGACAGAAGGATGGAGTCCTCGTAGTTGTAGCCGTTCCAGGGCATGAACGCGACGAGCACGTTGCGGCCAAGCGCCAGATCACCCAGATCCGTCGACGGACCATCGGCGAGGATGTCGCCCTTGTTGATCCGGTCGCCCACGCGGACCAGCGGACGCTGGTTGACGCAGGTGTTCTGGTTGGAGCGCTGGAACTTCATCAGACGGTAGATGTCGACGCCGGAGCGCGATGCATCCACATCCTCGGTGGCGCGGATAACGATACGCGTCGCATCCACCTGGTCGACGATGCCCGTGCGGCGGGCCGCGATGGCAGCGCCGGAGTCGCGCGCCACGATCGGCTCCATGCCGGTGCCGACGAACGGAGCCTCGGCGCGCACCAGCGGCACGGCCTGACGCTGCATGTTCGAGCCCATCAGTGCGCGGTTGGCGTCATCGTTCTCAAGGAACGGAATGAGCGCTGCCGCGACCGACACGAGCTGCTTGGGCGACACGTCCATCAGGTCGACGTTCTCGCGCGGAGCCATCATCACCTCGCCGGCATGGCGGCAGATGACGAATTCATCCGTGAACGCACCATCTTCACCGATCACGGCATTGGCCTGTGCAACGTAGTGCTTGGCCTCTTCCATGGCGGAGAGATAGACGACGTCCTGCGTGACCTTGCCATCCACGATCTTGCGGTACGGGCTCTCGATGAAGCCGTACTTGTTGACGCGGGCGAAGGTGGCAAGCGAGTTGATCAGACCGATATTCGGGCCTTCCGGCGTCTCAATCGGGCAGATACGGCCATAGTGGGTCGGGTGCACGTCGCGCACCTCGAAGCCCGCACGCTCACGCGTCAGACCGCCCGGTCCAAGCGCCGAAAGGCGACGCTTGTGGGTGATCTCGGAGAGCGGGTTGGTCTGGTCCATGAACTGCGAGAGCTGCGAGGAACCGAAGAACTCGCGCACGGCGGCAGCCGCCGGCTTCGCGTTGATCAGGTCCTGCGGCATGACCGTGTCGATCTCGATCGAGGACATGCGTTCCTTGATCGCGCGCTCCATGCGGAGCAGGCCGACGCGGTACTGGTTTTCCATCAGCTCGCCGACCGAACGCACACGGCGGTTGCCGAGGTTGTCGATGTCGTCGATCTCGCCCTTGCCGTCGCGCAGTTCAACCAACGTCTTGACCACGGCGACGATGTCTTCCTTGCGCAGAACGCGCACGGTGTCCTCGGCATCGAGCTCGAGACGCATGTTCATCTTCACGCGACCAACGGCCGAGAGGTCGTAGCGCTCGGCGTCGAAGAACAGCGAATGGAACATCGCTTCGGCCGTCTCAAGCGTTGGCGGCTCGCCCGGGCGCATGACACGGTAGATGTCGAACAGCGCGTCCTGGCGCGACTCGTTCTTGTCGGCAGCCAGCGTGTTGCGGATGTAACCGCCCACATTGACGTGGTCGATGTCCAGGAAGTGGACTTCGTCGACACCGGCTTCCAGAAGAACCTTGAGGGTCTTCTCGTCGATCTCGTCACCGGCCTCGAGGAAGATCTCGCCGGTTTCCATGTTGACGATGTCTTCGGCCAGATAGTTGCCGAGCAGGTCTTCTTCCGTCGCGTGAATGGCCTTGAGGCCCTTCTCTGCAAGCATCTTTGCCTGACGCGCGGTGATCTTCTTGCCGGCTTCAACGACCACTTCGCCGCTGTCGGCGTCGATGAGATCTGCAGTGGCCTTGAGGCCCTTGTAGCGCTCAACCGTGTACGGCACGCGCCAGTTATCACCGTCGCGCTGATAGGTCAGCTGATCGTAGAAGGTGGACAGGATCTCTTCGCCGTCCATGCCCAGCGCCATCAGAAGCGACGTCGCGGGAAGCTTGCGGCGGCGGTCGATACGCGCGTGGACGATGTCCTTGGCGTCGAACTCGATGTCGAGCCAGGAACCGCGATAGGGAATGACACGCGCGGCAAACAGAAGCTTGCCCGACGAGTGCGACTTGCCCTTATCGTGGTCGAAGAACACGCCCGGCGAACGGTGCATCTGGGAAACGATGACGCGCTCGGTGCCGTTGACGATGAAGGTGCCGTTGGACGTCATGAGCGGCATGTCGCCCATGTAGACGTCCTGCTCCTTGATGTCCTTGATGGACTTGGCGCCAGTGTCCTCGTCCACATCGAAAACGATCAGGCGCAGCGTCACCTTGAGCGGCGCAGCGAAAGTAAGATCGCGCTGCCGGCACTCGTCCACATCGAATTTCGGCTCTTCGAACTCGTAGTCCACGAATTCGAGCATCGCCGTACCGGCGAAGTCCGAGATCGGGAACACCGACTTGAACACCGCCTGAAGCCCCTCGTCAGGTCGCCCGCCCTGGGGCTCCTCGACCATCAGGAACTGGTCATAGGATGCCTTCTGAACCTCAATCAGGTTCGGCATCTCCGCAACTTCCGGAATCTTTCCGAAGAATTTGCGTACCCGCCTGCGACCATTAAACGTTTGGGTCTCGGCCATCGTCGCTCCTTGCCCTGCCTGGCTTGCATGCACCACGTGAACCGCCATCCCGGCGGTCAATCCAAACGGATAAAAACCCGTTTCCTGAAAGCCGCTTGCGGCCCACAGGAAAGAGGTTCCGGTTCCGTCTTCAAAGTTCCGGTCCGCGCAGATCGGAAATCCGCGCGGACCGGACGCCGAATTACTTCAGCTCAACTTTAGCGCCAGCGCCTTCGAGCTGACCCTTGATCTTCTCGGCTTCGTCCTTGGACACGCCTTCCTTGATCGGCTTCGGAGCGGACTCAACGAGGTCCTTGGCTTCCTTGAGGCCCAGGCCGGTGATGCCGCGGACTTCCTTGATCACGTTGATCTTCTGTGCGCCTGCATCGGTGAGAACGACGTCGAACTCGGTCTTCTCTTCAGCAGCTTCGCCACCAGCAGCACCGCCTGCAGCAGCAGCAACAGCCACCGGAGCAGCAGCGGAGACGCCCCACTTCTCTTCAAGCATCTTGGAGAGCTCAGCCGCCTCGAGGACGGTCAGGCTCGACAGGTCTTCAACGATCTTAGCAAGATCAGCCATTGTACATTTCCTTTTGTGTTCGAACTGTGTTGTTGGTCTTGAGGACCGGCATCACGCCGCCTCGTCCTTCTTGGAATAGGCGCCAAAGACGCGCGCGAGCTGACCCGCGGGCGCGTTGACAACCTGAGCGATCCGGGTGGCCGGCGTAGAAATCATGCCGACCAGCTTCGCCCTCAGCTCGTCCAGCGACGGCAGCGAGGCAAGAGCCTTCACACCATCGGAATCGAGCGCGGTCTCACCCATGGCACCGCCAAGAATGACAAGCTTGTCATTTGCCTTGGCGAAGTCATTGGCGACCCGAGGAGCGACAACCGGATCGTCCGAATAAGCAATCAGGGTCTGGCCTTCGAAAAGGGCCTGAATGCTCTCGGACGGGGTTCCCTGAAGGGCGATTTTGGCGAGACGGTTTTTCGCAACCTTAACTGTGCCGCCTGCACCGCGCATCTTGGAACGAAGATCGTTCATCTGCGCGACGGTCAGACCGGCATAGTGGGCTACGACGACCGAACCGGTGTTGTTGAACACCTCGTTCAGGTCCGCGACGAATTCGCGTTTTTCCGCTCTGTCCACTGCCTTCTCCATTTGACGGAGTTTCCCGAAGGAAATATCCGCCGGTTTGCCTTTTGCCGCAGGGCATCCGCAAACTCGGATCACCCAAGCGACGCTCGAGGATCCTGTCCCCCTTCGCTGACCGGGAAACCCGGATCAAACAAAAGGCCAACACGGTTCGAACCATCAACCGGAGCCAGGCTCCGTTATCCGGTCCCACCCGTCTCATGCAGGCCCTTTAAAAGTATTAAGGCGAGCCGCCTGCAATCTCGGACAGGATGTTCCGGAAGTTTCCTTCCGGCTTCCAGATCTTGCGATCCGGAAAGTCTTGGGGAAGGCGCCGGAGCGCCCTCCCCGGAATTCATCAGCCTTCGGCCGACAGGCTGCCAACGTCGATGCGCAGGCCCGGGCCCATGGTCGAGGTGAGAGCCACCTTCTTCACATAGTTGCCCTTTGCGCCGGCCGGCTTCGCCTTGATCACCGCATCGGTGAAGGCGCGCACGTTCTCGGCAATGGCCTTGGCGTCGAAGGAAGCCTTGCCAACGCCTGCATGCACGATACCGGCCTTCTCGACGCGGAACTCAACGGCGCCGCCCTTGGAAGCCTTGACCGCACCCGTGACGTCCGGCGTCACAGTGCCAACCTTCGGGTTCGGCATCAGGCCACGCGGGCCAAGCACCTTACCGAGACGGCCGACCAGCGGCATCATGTCCGGCGTTGCAATGCAGCGATCGAAGTTGATCTCGCCCTTCTGGACGCTCTCAACCAGCTCTTCGGCGCCGACGATGTCTGCACCAGCTGCCTTTGCTTCTTCAGCCTTGTCGCCCTTTGCGAAGACGGCAACGCGAACCGTACGGCCCGTGCCGTTCGGCAGGTTGACCACACCGCGGACCATCTGGTCAGCGTGGCGCGGGTCGACGCCGAGGTTCATCGCAACTTCGATGGTCTCGTCGAACTTCGCGGTTGCACGGTCCTTCAGGAGCGCAACGGCCTCATCGAGAGCGTATTCCTTGTCGCGATCAATACCTTCACGGGACTTCGCAACGCGCTTGGAAAGTTTCGTCGCCATATCGTCAGCCCTCCACTTCCAGGCCCATGGAGCGTGCCGAACCTTCGACCATGCGCATGGCTGCTTCGACGTCCGTCGCGTTCAGATCTTTAAGCTTGGCTTCCGCGATCTCGCGAACCTTGTCGCGCGAAATCTTGCCAGCAACCACCTTGCCGGGCTCCTTGGAGCCGGACTTCAGGTTGATTGCCTTCTTGAGGAAGTAGCTCACCGGAGGCGTCTTCATCGTAAAGGTGAAGGACTTGTCCTGGTAGTAGGTCACCACGACCGGGATCGGGGATCCCTTTTCCATCTCCTGGGTCTGGGCATTGAATGCCTTACAGAACTCCATGATGTTGATGCCACGCTGACCAAGCGCAGGGCCGATCGGGGGCGACGGCGTAGCCGAACCCGCGGGAACCTGAAGCTTGAGCAGGCCTGCAACTTTCTTAGCCATATCTCATCTGCCTTGTCGTTCTCACCGGCCACCCTGAAAAGAATGGGCCGGCACTGCAGTTTGGTGGTCCGGAAATCAGCGACCGGCTTAGCCGCATTTCCCTTCCACCGATGAAGCCCCGCGCACGGGGCAACACGGTCAGCCCTTTTCGACCTGACCGAATTCCAGATCGACGGGCACTGCCCGTCCGAAGATCGACACCTCGACCTTGAGGCGCGAACGCTCCTCGTCCACTTCCTGAACGAAGCCGTTGAACGAAGCGAACGGACCGTCGGAAACGCGAACCTGCTCGCCGATCTCGAAGGTAACGGACGGCTTCGGACGCTCCACGCCTTCCTGAACCTGCGTCAGGATGCGCTCTGCCTCGGCCTCGGTAATCGGAACCGGCTTGGCGTCGCCCAGAAAGCCCGTAACCTTCGGGGTGTTCTTGATCATCGAGAAGACAGCGTCGGTGAGCTGCGCCTTCACCAGGACATAGCCCGGGAAGAACTTGCGCTCGGCATCGACCTTGCGACCGCGGCGCACTTCAACGACCTTCTCGGTCGGAACCACGACCTGCTCGATCTTGTTATCAAGACCTTTCTGGCGTGCCTGCTCCTCGATCGACTCTGCGACCTTCTTTTCGAAATTCGAATAAGCGTGGACGATGTACCAACGCGCAGTCATTTCAATCGCACTCCGTCTATCGTCCGCAATCAGGCGCCGATACCGAGAATGATCTCGATACCCCAGGCCATGAGCTGATCGGCAGCAAAGAAGAAGATCGCCGCCAGCGTGGCGAATGCGATGACCATTACCGTCGAGATCAGAGTCTCACGCCGCGAGGGCCACGTCACTTTTGCGGTTTCGGACCGAACCTGCTGAAGAAACGTGAAAGGATTCGTGGTTTTCGACGCCATGTGCCGCTCTTGATTCTATCGTCTGGTAACCCAGACTGTTTGTTATCCCCGAACTGGCCGGGAGACGCACCCGAGACCAGGAAAACCCAGCCTTCGGGCAAGAGCAAAATCCGAAAAAGCGAATCGCTTTTCGTAATCCACCCATACGACAAAGGCGCGTAAAGCCGCGTTCCCGGCTCCACGCACCGCGTGTCTGTTCGCCCTACATAGAACCGAAGTTCGATTCTTGCAAGCCCCAACGGAAGCTTCCGACAGGCGCTTACTCAACGATCTCACGAAATGGCTCTGGCGCACAATGCGCTGGCAGGGGCAGAGGGGCTCGAACCCCCGACCTGCGGTTTTGGAGACCGCCGCTCTACCAACTGAGCTATACCCCTGCATTCCTGTGCGCTGCTGCACACTGTAGGCAGGCCGCTTCCTAAGGGCTTCCGACGCGTCTGTAAAGAGACTTTAGTGCAGGTTTTACACCATCCACGTCATTTGTTTCCCTGAGGCTTTCGCCAAGGCGGACAACCACCCTGCCCCGGCCCTTTCAAAACAGGCTCCGGGCAAAAGAAAAGGGCGGCCAGAGCCGCCCTTCCCGCATTCAACACTGCCGGGGCAGAGCTTACTCAATGATGGCTGCGACGATGCCGGCGCCGACGGTGCGGCCGCCTTCGCGGATAGCGAAGCGCAGCTTCTCTTCCATCGCGATCGGAACGATCAGCTCGACGTCAACGGCAACGTTGTCGCCAGGCATGACCATCTCGGTGCCTTCCGGAAGGTGCACAACACCCGTCACGTCCGTCGTACGGAAGTAGAACTGCGGACGGTAGTTGGTGAAGAACGGCGTGTGACGGCCACCCTCTTCCTTCGTCAGGATGTAGGCTTCTGCCTTGAACTTCGTGTGCGGCTTCACCGAACCGGGCTTGCACAGCACCTGGCCGCGCTCAACGCCTTCACGGTCGACACCACGGATCAGCGCGCCGATGTTGTCGCCAGCCTGGCCCTGGTCGAGCAGCTTGCGGAACATTTCAACGCCCGTGCAGGTCGTCTTCGTCGTCGGACGGATGCCAACGATCTCGACTTCCTCGCCGACCTTGATGATGCCGCGCTCGACGCGACCCGTCACAACCGTACCGCGGCCAGAGATCGAGAACACGTCTTCGATCGGCATCAGGAACGGCTGGTCAACCGGACGCTCGGGCGTCGGGATGTAAGCGTCGACTTCTTCCATCAGCTTGCGGATTGCGTCCTCGCCGATCTCCTTGTTGGAGTCTTCGAGAGCAGCAAGAGCCGAGCCCTTGACGATCGGAATGTCGTCGCCCGGGAAGTCGTAGGACGACAGAAGCTCGCGAACCTCGAGCTCAACCAGCTCGAGAAGCTCTTCGTCGTCGACCTGGTCGACCTTGTTGAGGAACACGACGATGGCCGGAACGCCAACCTGACGCGCAAGCAGGATGTGCTCGCGGGTCTGCGGCATCGGGCCGTCAGCGGCCGAAACCACCAGGATCGCGCCGTCCATCTGTGCAGCGCCCGTGATCATGTTCTTCACGTAGTCGGCGTGGCCGGGGCAATCGACGTGAGCGTAGTGACGGTTCTCCGTCTCATACTCAACGTGCGCGGTCGAAATGGTGATGCCGCGGGCCTTCTCTTCCGGCGCGCCGTCAATCTGGTCATACGCGCGGAACTCACCGAAATACTTCGTGATCGCCGCCGTCAAAGACGTCTTGCCGTGGTCAACGTGACCAATCGTGCCGATGTTCGCATGCGGCTTCGTACGCTCAAATTTACCTTTGGCCATTGCAACTTCCTTTGGCGCCCTGGATGCGTTTGGGTTTCAGATGCGCGGCGATTAACGACAAAGGCGCGAAATTACAAGCCCCTTTGCCGTTTCGCCCCCGTCGAACCGCGCCCTTTGCCCGAAAGAGCGTCCCGTATGCCACATGCAGGGAGCCTCTTACCGAGGATTGACACACGCCAGGGTGGCAACGCCACACAGCACGAACGGATATTTCAGGCCACGATGCGACGCACCGTATTGGCCACGATCAGCTTGTGAAACGGCATGATCGTCAGGAGATAGAGCCATCCGAACGGATTGTGCGGACGCACCAGTGTGGTGCACGAAACGCGTGTGCCCGGCCCGGCGGCCGGATCGGTCTCCACGATCAGCCGGAAGTCCAGATGCCGGTCGTCCGTCCCCAATACGATTCGCCGGGAAGAGCGTTCAAGAACCGGAAACGGGGCCTGCTCCGTTCCGACCACCTGGTCCAGGGCGTCTTTCCCGGTCTTCAGACCGAAAGGCCGGACGATCACATTGCGCCAACGCATGAGCGTCCCGATCCAGCGCGGCGGGCGCGCAAAGGCCCGCGTCAGCGCGGCGCTTGCATCGAAAGTGTCTTTTGAAACACCGGAATATGTATCGGAGAAACCTGCACCGGGCAGTGTCAGCGGCGCTTCGGCCCGGCCCGTCTTCGACATCAGCCCCATCTTCGAGGTCAGCCCCATCTTCGAGGTCAGCCCCATCTTCGAGGTCAGCCCCATCTTCGAGGTCAGCCCCATCTTCGAGGTCAGCATGACGCAGCTCCTTGATGCATTCACCGCACGGGCGAACAGACCGGAGCATCGTGCCGCACATTGGCAAGGCTTGCCAGTGTGCGGCGAAAGAATGCGGCAAACGGGCGCACAGGCCCGGTCCGGCTAAACGTCGCCGGAGGTCAGAAGCGCCAGCACGAGCATGTAGCAGCCGACAATGCCAAGCGCCGGCAAGATGATCGCCGGATAGCCGAAGAAGTAAATGGCGATCGCCCAGAATGCGAGCAGGTTGAAAATGAAAAAGACCTTCTCCGCCGTATCGCCAAGGGATGCGCTTTTAAGCATCCAGCCAAACACGGGGATGGAATAGATGAGCTTCTGAACCATTGGGGGAGCCTTTCGAATGGTACATACGGGTCGGTGCCTGGGAGGGCTTTGTCTCTTCGGGCGCGGCTGCCCGAAGACGGATCGACATGGCGCGCAGACGCCACGCAGGGCTGCGGGAATGAAGCGTTGCCGCAGCACGCGGGCCAATGCCGGATGCGCAAATGCAGCCATCGCCAGTTCCCATTCGCCCGAGCGACTGCCAGAAATGTAGGGTCGAGGCAATCGATCGGACACCGGCTGCGACAAAGAGTGCGGCTTCTCCCACAGCCCGATTGACGCACCCTGCAGAGCACGCATTTCGCGCCTGCGATTGAACGTCGCAGCAGAATCTGCAAGCTTTCAATGAACAGCTCCCGGCCCAAGCCATCTCCCGCCTCAAACGGCTCCCCGCTCAAGACGATGCACCAGAAAGAAGCCCCGGATGGATAGTCTTCACGTCAAGACACCGGCAAAAGCGCTCTACCCACTGACTGCGCGGGAAGCCCGCGTCGCGCCCGGACAGATCGTCGAAAAGGACGAGGGGCTTTACGTCTTCACCATGAAGGATGGCCGGGACATTCTCATCAAGGCGCCACAGCGCGGGCGCGTGTGCCCACCCATTTTTTCATCCGGGACCACGCTCGACAGGCCTATGCCCTTCCTCACACTCGAGCCCCTGCCCGAAACCGCGCAGGCGCCAAGGGAGCAGGCAAGAGCGCCGGAACCCACGCCAGAGACGCAACCTCCTGAAAAACGTGCAGGCGGGCGCTGGCTGGCCGCCACCGTCTCGCTTCTGCTGCCTGCTCTTGCAGCCTTTGCCGCCTTCCTCTTTTGCGAACTGGCATTCCCGGACTTTTTCGAAGACGCCATCGCGGCGCGCTGGGGGCTGATCCTCGCCGCCTTTCTTGCCGGCGTCTGGTTCTCCACCGGCATCGCCGCACGTCTTCACCCGTCGCCCAACCGGCTCGCCACAGCGGGAACAATTGCGGCAGGGCTTCTTGCCGTCATCTACCTGCTGCCCGCAGACCTCATCTCCGAGACGCTGGAGGACAACGGGATCCATATCGATCTCAGCCCGGCGCATCTATTCAACCCCAGCGCCTATGGCGTGGTTCTCGAAGACCCGGCGCGTCACTCAAACGGCGTCACGCCCACGCCGTCCGCAAGGCAGGCCCAGGAATTTGCGAGCTGGCTGAATGACTAGACCTCTTCTCTTTCTGATGCTCCTGTTTCTGGCGCTCTCTCCCGCACGGGCGCAGCAGGTTATGACGTTTTCAGCCGATGGCGAGCGCGTTGCCGGCGAAGGCAGCAGCGGCGATGGCGCGGAGCTGCGCTTCGACTGGGAAGCGGAAACGAAGATCGGCCTGCTTCTGGGCGAGCCGGTGGTCTCGGCGCGTTTTCGATACGCGCTTCAGGGCGGCACGGTCACCCTGCCCACCTCAACGGCGCTGGGCGCGTCACGCCACGAAACGCACAGCCTCGCCAGCCTGCCGCGCAGCGCCATGGATCTGATCGAGCTTTACGGTGTGCGGCTACGGCTCGATTTTCGCGGCGATGAAGGCGATTTCCACCTGATCGTCGATGTCGGCCGCCCCGGTCCCGCCGGCGACTGGTCGTTCAACGTGCCAGGCAGTCCCGACTGGGGAACGCTGTTTCGCGGGCCGGGCTCCACGCTCGAGGACCCGCGCTATCTGAGCGCCGGCCGCGCGCGCGAAGAGGTGCGCCGTGGCCTGACACTCGCCGCAGGTTCCATTGTTGAAGCCCATGTCACCCTGCTCCGCCTCCACCAGTGGTACGAACGGGAGAACCCGGACTACCATCTGAAGGCCTATGGCGCGGCCATCCGCCATCTGGAGGACGGCGTGCGCGTGAGCTACGGCTATAACGAGACCACGCCGGAGGCGCTGGAAACCGTCTTCATCAAGTCGGTGCGCGACAGGCTCGATTTCGTCGCCTCCTACGAGCGCCGTTACCGCAAACTTCTGGACATTCCGGACCGCTTTCGAACCGGCGGCAATCACGCCCCCTATGAGGTCGCGCGCGATCAGGCGCGCCGCATGATCATCAATGCCCGCGAGAGGGCTCCGCGCTTTGAAAGCGATCAGGTAAACCCGGGCGCGCTCCATGATCGCGGCCACCCGCCCCGCTTCGACGGCAGCGGGGTCGCCGCAGCCGAGCCAAAAGGCAGCACCGGCCAGCCGAAAGCGCCTTCCGGGGCCGATCAGGCGGAAACGGACGGGTGTCGCGTGCGCCTGTTCCAGCATTGCGAGAAGCCGTTCAACGGGACAATCGACAAGGCGATGTTTGTCGCCTTCCGCTCTAGCGACCTTCCGGCGGACCTCTGCGACAGCGGGTTCATGGCGCTCGGCTACCAGCGCAAGACCGACGATTTCACCCACCCGCTCGATTTCCCGGCGCAGCACATGTCTGAGATGCAGGGGCTCCTGCGCGGCTTTACCCGTCACATGACCCGCGAGCACCCCGAATGCCGCATCGGCGCGGCTTCCAGCCCCACACTGCAGATCATACCGTCCGACCCCGCCCATTCCCGCTGGACGTGTACAACCAACCCGAAACCGCTGCCGCACTCGGTTCAGATCTGCTCGGGGTTCTGAAACACAGAGCGCCGCACCGCCGATCCGCCCTTTATCCGCGCGCCCGGTGCCATATAGATAGCGCATGATCCTGATCCCCCTGCCCGCCATCGTCGCGCTCCTGCTGGGCTTTGTGCTTTGCCTTGTCGCCCTGAAGCGAGAGCGCAGGTTCCGGCCCATCATCGTGTTTCTCGCCGTCAGCACCGCCCTGATGACCGTCGTCAGCCTGCGCTGGAGCTTCGACGCGCCGGTTTTCCGCTTCCTCCAGCCCGTGTTCGCCGCACTCCTGCCAGCAACGGCGTGGCTTTGCTTTGCGGGCCTTGAGGGCGGCGCGCGTCGGCCCGCCTGGCCGCACTACCTGCCCGGCGCGGTCATCCTGGTGTTTTCCCTTCTGTGGCCACACTTTCAGACGCCCATCGACGCCCTGCTGGCTTTCCTGTTCTTTGGCTATGGCAGCGCTCTGATGTGGCGCGGACTGCAGGGCGAAGAAAATTTTGCAGGAGCCCGGCTCGGCGCGGCCGTCGCCCCCTGCCGCGCGGCAATGTTTGTCGGCGCACTGCTTGTCTTATCAGGCATGATCGATCTGGCCATTGCCTTCGACTTCGGGCTTGCCGGCGGCGCGCATGCCGCAACCATCGTCAGCGTCGGCAACATGGCTGTGCTGCCCCTGATCGCATGGGCAGCACTCGCCGTCGCGCGCAGCCTGCCCGAGACCGAAGAGCCCCCGGCAGCAGAAGCCACCGCGCGCGTGGAAGAACGGGATCAGCCCACCGCCGACGATGCGCATGTGCTGGCCGCAACCCATCGGGTGTTGAGCGAGCGCCAGCTCTATCGCGATCCAGATCTCACACTGGAGCGGCTGGCGCGGCGCGTCGGCATTCCGGGGCGGCAGATTTCGCAGGCAATCAACCGCAGGCTCGGCCGGAATGTTTCGCAGGAGATCAACCAGTGGCGCATCCGCGAGGCGATGGCGCTTCTGGAAGAGACCGACCGCCCCGTCACCGCGATCATGTTCGATTGCGGCTTTCAGACGAAATCGAACTTCAACAACACGTTCCGGCGCGTGACCGGCCTTTCACCCAGCGACTGGAGACGCCGGGCGAAAGAAACCGGCGAAACGCGCCTCAGCGCAGCGAAAGCGAGCGGCCCAGAATCGCCGTGATCCGGTCCAGAACTTCCGCGTGAATGGCGGCGCGGCCCCGGCCCGCGCCATCGCGGCAGACGATCCCGTCACCCGGATCTTCCGCCTCGATCATGGCCGCCGCCCCCGGCTTGCAAAGCTGCAGAAAGCTGAAATGCATCGCATCCGGGAGCATCACCCATTCCGTGGTGTCTGCGGCAAGGTGCTCCGCCAGCCATCCGCTTTCCAGCTCGGCAGGCCGATCCCCGATATCGACACCGGCCCCGATCAGCAGCACCGGCGCATCGACACCGCCAAGGCTTTCAGGCGTGAAGCCGCACGCAAAACCGGGATCGAGCGAGACAAAGGCGCGGATGCGCGGATCGTGCATGTCCTGCCTGAGGCCGGGTGCATCGAGCTTCAGATCGCCCATATCGTTCAGATCGCTTGTGGGACACGCTCTCGAAGCAATGCCCGACGCGCAGTCCCGCGCAAACAGATCCGGATCGAACCGGCCACCCGCCAGCGCCGTAACGGTCCAGCCACCGAGCGAATGGCCGATGGCCGCGATCCGCTCCGGTGCGATGGAACCGGCAAGGGCCGGCTCCTCCAGCACTGCATCGATGACCCGGCTCAGATCGCGCGGCCGCTCCCAGAGCATGGACGCCTGCCGTCGATCACGATTGAAATGCGTGGTGCCGGGATGATCCGGCGCGGCGACGGCATAGCCCTCATCGGCAAGCGCGACCGCAAGCCAGCTGAGATTGCGCCAGGTGCCGCCATAGCCATGCGAAAGAACGACCAGCGGATGCGCACCGGCCGAAGGCTGCGCATCACGCACAACGCGCCCGCCGACGAAGGCCGGCGTTTCCCCCACCACCACCCCGGGCGCACCGCCCTTAGCCGGATACCACAGCGCAACATTGAGCGGCCGCGGCCCCTCACCACCAATGCCGACGGTGCGAAAACCGACATCCGCCTGCGCAGCGGAACCCAGAAAAACCAGCGCAACCGCGCTGAAGCAGATCTTGAACATTTCAGGTCTCTCCTTGGATCAGATCCGGGGAGGCATAGGGACCGGAAACGGGTTCGGAGAACTGAAACACGATTCAGGACGGGTTGGTAGGGCGTGTTTTGGCCCATCGGCGGACGGATTTGTGCCGCATGAGCGATGCTGCGCTGACACCGGAAGAAGGCTGATCTTACTTTCATTTGAATGCGTGGCTCTGTTACTTCCCGACAGGTGCACTCTCGAGCTTACCTCAGCTGGATAACGAATATCCCGAAGAACGGCCGTTCTGGGGCCATCAGGTGACTGGCGGCTAGCTGACATTGGTTGGTACAGAATACGTCGATGCTTGCGGCCCTAAGCTGTCGTTCGCATAATAAATCGGTGCAGCGTCGCAGCTTCCCAACAGCGGACATACAAGATAGCAGTAGCAAGTGTCGCCGTGAACGACCTAATCAAGACTATCCGAAGCGGCTGGCCAAACTGCCAACTAATAACATTTTTGGGAGGATAATATCTTGGAATATGTCGTCGTCGGTGTTTCCAGCAGAGCAAAAACAATCAATCGACTGGCACCGCGACCTGATGGAAAGTTTGTGGTTATCCACCCTGATGTGCCCTCTAAAGAGCGCCACCATGCAAAGAACTACACGTGGGCAAATAACACCGATGAAGCGGTGAATTTCATTCGGGATGGCTATCATGCTCGCATGGTGAATGTCGAAAATGAACAGGCCGAGGATGTCATAATCAATGAGAACATCAAAATATGGGAGTTCCCATGATAGCCCAGATCCGGCGTTAGACGGGTATAAGTTTCTCCAGGGAGAGCTCCGAGGAAATGAAAAATAACTTATGACAATGCTTTAGAGCATGCCATTTTTTCAAACCTTTCAGACACGTGCAGAAAATTTGAAGCGAGAGAAAGCAGGAGATCGGATGGCAGATCGCAAGGCGATACCAACTGCTACGAAACTGCGCCTATTCGCGGCTGCATCAGGGCACTGCCAAAAGCCAGAATGTCTTGATGCCCTCTTGTCACACTAAGGTCGACAAAGATCCTGAGGCCTATAAACGTAATACCTTACTCGACTGGAAAGCTATGAACCGCTCCGGCAAACCCGGAGCGGTTCACAGAACCGCCCCGCCCCCCCGGTTAATTGACGCCCTCCACGCGGTCCCAAACCAAGGTTGCACATTCCGATCCCCGCGCTTGGGATGACTTCTAAGTAGCGCCCGCCCGTTTCTGCTAAAGCTCCCCCCGTTCCACAGCGAGACCGGCGAAGGCCGCTTCATTCTCAAGCCAAAACCAGCCACCTTGCCAGCCCAAAGACACGGCAAGCAAACGCCATCACAAAATTCAGCAATTTCAGAGAAGATAACCTGGAGCGGGTAGCGGGAATCGAACCCGCATATTCAGCTTGGAAGGCTGCTGCTCTACCATTGAGCTATACCCGCCGGGGTTCGTTGCGCTGGCTCTGGGAGACGGTGGTGGAGGGAGCTGGATTCGAACCAGCGTAGGCTTAGCCAACGGATTTACAGTCCGTCTCCTTTAACCACTCGGACACCCCTCCGTTTCCGTCAGAGCTCAGCGACGTAGCGTGAACTTCGTGTGGGCAAATCGCCCCGCTCAGTCCCGCAATGCGCGCCTTATGCAGAGACCGCTTCGAAGTGTCAACCGCCTGTCGCAAATCTGGTGTCAAAAATTTTCAGAACGCAAATCCTGTTTCCACAATCGCCCGGCGCGCCTATAGAGAACGCATGAGCGACGATCAGAATTCAAAGACCCCGAAAGACAGCCATTACGCACGCCTCCGGCGGGCCCACAGGGACCGTACACAGCAGAAGCAGGGCGATGGCAAAAGCGATTCCCGACGCGGCGAAGGCCCGCGCGACGGCCTTGTGCGGCTTTATGGCCTGCACACGGTGCGCGCCGCCCTCGACAATCCACAGCGTCGAATCAAGCATATGCGCATCACGCGCAACGCCGCAGCCCGGCTGGAGCTGGGCGAGCCCTCGGCCCTGCCCTTCCCCGTGGAGATCGTCGAGCCACGCGCCATTGATGGCCTCACCGGGCCGGACGCGGTGCATCAGGGCGTTCTGATCGAGGCGGAACCGCTGAAACCAAGGCCGCTCGGCGATCTGGAAGGTGCAGCCCTGGTGCTGGTGCTCGACCAGGTCACCGATCCGCACAATGTCGGCGCGATCATGCGCTCGGCCGTCGCCTTCGGCGTCAACGCGCTTGTCACGACGGCGCGGCACAGCCCCTCCGAATCGGGTGTGCTCGCCAAGGCCGCCTCCGGCGCGCTGGAGCATATCGACCATCTGACCGTGCGCAATCTGGCCGAGGCGCTGGAAGAACTCTCCGCCGCCGGCTTCCAGACCATCGGTCTCGATTCGGACGGGCCGGCCCAGCTTGAGGCCACATTCGCCGCAGACCGCATCGCGCTGGTTCTGGGCGCGGAGGGCAAGGGGCTCCGGCAGAAGACACGCGACACCGTCACCGCACTCGCCCGTCTCGACATGCCCGGCGCAATCCGTTCGCTGAACGTTTCCAATGCCGCCGCCGTGTCGCTCTATGCGGCGCGCCAGTATCTCGGCAGCCGGTAAATCGCCCCGCGTCCTCCCGGACGCGCAAAGGACGATCCGGTTCACTGATGGAGCATCGGATCAATCCGATGCTCAGTAGGTAACGGTCACGACCACCGTGTCCGTATAGGTTCCCGGCGAAGGCGTCGTCTGCGGGGGCACGCGGCCATAGACGGTCAGCACCTGTCCGCTGCCGCTTCCCGTGCCCGGCACCGCCTCGCCCGGAATGGCGGCCAGCCCCCATGGCAGGCTGCGCGCCGCATCCTGATAGAGCCCGTAAGTCACCGTCTCGCTTCCCTTGCTCATCAGCCGCGCCGCCGGCGGCGCTGCGGCCTGCCCGCCATCGAGCCCCACCGTGTAGGCGGTGCCGGGCGTACAGGTCACCGTCACCCCGCCCGTCGTGTCCACATTGCCCGTCAGAACGCCATGGGCGCCGAAATCCAGATCCTGCGTGGCGACGAGGCAGTTGTCGGCAATCGAGGCCGAAACGGTGAAGGACGGGGACGCCGTCTGGCCCGACAGGTTAGAACAGTCGCTCAGAAGCGTGTAGCGATAGATGAAATTTACATCCGCGCCTGAGAAGGCGGACAGATAGGTTCCCGCCGGCACGGTCGACTGGCTGCCGAACACCTGGCCATAGAGCGTGAAACTCGCCGATCCGCTTCCAAGAAGGCCGAGCGTCAGGTCGAGCGTCGGCGGCGTGGCGGCAAAGCCCCAGAAATAGGAACCCCACACCGCCGTGCGCCCGGCATCGGAATAAAGCTGGTAAGCGAGCGTGTCGCCGCCGCTCGCCATCTGCCGCGCAGACACCGTCGCGCCGCCGCTGCCCACCCCGATGCTCGGACAGATCAGGATACGCGTGAGCGAAAGGCCGGTACAGTTCACATTGATCGTGGCCGTCCCGTTCACCGCCCCGCCTGAAAGCGTGTCGACCGCGCCGAAACTCATGTCGGATATGGAGAAGTTGCAGCTTTGCGCACGCGCCTGCGCAATAAAGGCGAGGAAGAGCAGAACTGCGAGAAGCGCCCTTTCCCGGCCTGGAGCGTTTTCGCTTTTCATTGCATCGCAAAAACGCTCCAACGTATTGTTTTTACGCAATTTCGGACGGAAAACCGGTTCCCACTTTTTCTGAAACTGCTCTAGCGGCATGGCACCGCCTCCAGCTGCACCTGCTCGCCCGGCTGTGACCGATAGGCGAAGGAGGCGGCGCAGACCTGTCCATCGGGCAGCTCGATGCGCACGGCGTTCTCCCGGACAAGCCCCTTCAGATAGGTCGCGCCATCATAGCCGATGAAGAAGGCGTGGCCCTGAAACGCCCCGACCGATCCGACGGGAAGCGGCGCGCCTTCTCCATCCACGAATGAAACGAGCGCGCCATGCGCCTGCCGCTCAACACCGAAGGCAACCGCAACCCCGCCCTTGCGCGGCGGCACGGCGCTCGTCGCCGTCATCGGGATGTCCGCATCGAGCGGCAGATCCGCCGGGTCGATGGAGAAGGCGTTTTCCTCATTCGCCACCAGATCGGGAACGAGCAGCCGCCCCCACCGGTCGCTCGTTCCTACGGGACGGTTTTGATGGGAAACTGCAACACCCGGCGCGCCGGTATCGACAACGGCGAACGCCCCATCAATGCGGTTTGCGACAAATGCCCCGCCGCCTGCCAGAACCAGAGCGCCATCGAGCGAAGCTTCGGCCTGAAACGCGTCGTCGCGCTGATAAAGCGCGCCCTCGATGCGCCCGCGCCGTCCGCGATAGCTGAGCGAGGCGGAACGCTCGGAACGCCCGCCCTCCGCGCTTCGCAGACGCCAGCCGAAACTTCCCTCTTCACGCGTTTCCTGCCGGGAGAGCTGCGAGACCAGACGCGTGCCATCCGGGCGGCTTTCAATGCCGCTGGAAACGTTGAAGTTTTCTCCAAAAGCGATTGCAATTCCGCCGAAAACGCCAAAATTCCCTTTTTCCTCGGCATCAACAAAACCGGTGAGATAGACATTGCCGCGACGGGCTATGCGCCGGCTGTAGGACAGCGAGAGAATGCGGCTGCTTTCGCTGTGTGCATCCTCGATATGCGTATAGGAGAGGCTGAGGGTCGAGGGATCGAACCGTATCGGAATGCCGAGCGATATCTGGTCGATGGCGCGCGGAACGCCGGTACCCAGCCAGCGGGCTTCAAGATCGCCGCTCACCGGCAGCGCCGTGACCGATGCGATATCGTGATACGCGCCGAAGCTGCGTTGCAGCCGCCCGCGCAGCGACCAGCCCTCAAAGCCCAACTCCACCGATCCGTTGACGAGACCGCCGCTCTCACCATCGAAATGGCTTGCCGCAGCCGCGAGAGAGGCAGCGCCATAAGGACCGATGGGGAAGGCGATGCCCGCACCGCCATTCACCAGCCCGCCCCCGCCTTCCACATGGCCTTCCAGCGTCAGCCTGTCGGTGAGGCCGTAGCGCATGCTGGCCGACGCCATGAGCCGGCTGTCGTAATCGGAGGAGCGGCTGCCGAAGGCGCGGCGGGGAAAGCCCGCCTCGACCGAGAAATCGAGCAGTCCGCGCCGCAAAAGCCGCGTCGAGGCGTAGAAAGGCAGTGTGGCCTCGGTCTCGCGACCCTGCGCATCGCGCAGGACGATGCGTGCCGACCCGGCGCCGGAAACAGCCGGCAGATTGACCAGTTCAAACGGACCTTCATCGACGGCGCCGGAAAAGCGGCGCGTGTTGTCGGCATAGACTTCAAGCGTCGATGGAACGGCCGCCGTGCCCGAAAAGGATGGCAGTGGCAGCGTGACCAGATCAGGGCGCAGGCCGAAATTGCGCTGCAGCTGCACGCCGCCCAGATAAACGGGCCGTGTCCAGGCCAGACCGCCGCTCACCAGATCGCCGGCGCGCCAGGTCAAAAGGCGCTCGTCGTCATCGCGGGTCCAGCTGGTCGCAAGCCGCGTTAGCCCATCGAGCTGACCATCCGTATAGCCGGCGAGAAACGATTGGCTGAACGTGCCGTGCGGACTGAAGAGCCGCGCCTCGAAACTGCCGGAGACGCCCTTCAGAAGCCCGGTCTGCCCACGCTCGAATGAGTGCGAGGTGGCAAACAGCGCGTAGTTCAAAAGCGCCCCATAGATGGAGCGACCGGCCCCGCCTTCGTCATCGGCATCCTGCGACAGATCCAGCGTTCTGGCAGCGCGGCCCTCATGCCCGACGGTCACAAACAGTCGCTGCCCGGCCTCATCCACCGCAATAACAAGATCAGGCAATTCATTTAAAAGAAAGAGATTTTCGCCGAGCCTGGAATCCCCGCGTGGCTCGATGCCCACCTCTCGCAGCTCCTGCCCCGTCGCCGCCAGCTCGCCGGTCGACAGCTCCTTGAAGTTCCCGATCATCCCGACCGGCCGCTCATTGATGAACACTTCCAGATAGAGCTCGCGAACCACCTCCACCACCCCGGGAGCAGCACCGGAGAAAGCACCGCCCTCGCTGGCGCTGACGGGCTTGCCAACAAGCCCCAGCGCGATGGTGAGAAGCGCACTAGCGGCGCTGTATGGCCAGACTGGTTTCAATGGGACCGAGATGGCTTTGCGCCCGCATCACAAGCGGCCCCGCGCCAACCCTTCCACTTGTCTTGATCGGCCACTGCATGCTCGCGCCGCCAAGCACGTAACCCGTCAGGCCCTCATCCCGTCCAACCACACCGCCACCTGAAAGCAGCACGACGTCGGCAAGCCGCAATCGTGACGCGCCCTGATTGCGGGCAACCAGCAGAAGCTGCCCGTCCATCCGCACCAACCCCAGCGCGACCCGCGCCGGTGCAGCATCGGGCGCGCGGAAGAAAACCGGGATGGAGTGCCGCACCACAAGATTGACCGCCCCGGCCCGTCGCTTTGCCGGGTCGGGCAATTGATCCACCACGACGCGATAACTTTCCTCCCCGCGAACAGGCGTCCGGGCGGTGCGCACCACACGTATCGTGTAATCGACACCCGGCGAAAGCTGCGTTGCCGGGGGACTCGCAACGACATCGCGCGTGGGTTCGAAACGATCCTGGCCGCCGGACTGACTCCAGCGAAAAACGCGCACCTGAACATGCATGGGCGCAGCCGCATCATTGCGCAGCCGCAGCACGGCCGCGCTATCGGGCGCAATCAGGTCGAGCGTGGTCGGCGCGACACGCAGACTGCCAGCCGAAGCAGCGGACATCTGCAACGCAAGGAACAGGACAACGAGACAACAAAAACGCATTGGCATTCCGGTCTCCCTTGGCAATCCTAATAGGTCACGGTCACCGTCACCGTGTCGGCATAAACGCCAGCGCCGGGCGTTGCCTGCGGCGGCACCCGGCCATAGACGGTCAACGCCTGCGCGTTTCCATTGCCCGTCCCCGTCACCACGTCGACACCGGTCGTGTCTCCCCACAAAACGGAACGCGCCGCATCCTGATAGAGACCATAGGAAATGGTTGCCGACGCGGGCCCGGTCATCAACCGTGTCGCCACGGTTGCACCCGAACCCGCGCCGGCATCCAGCCCCACCTCGTATGGCGTGCCATCGGTGCATTGGATGGAAATCGTGCTGCTCTGATCGATATTGGCGTCAATGACACCCTGCGCCCCAAAATCGAGGCTTCCGACGGAGACTATGGTGCATTCGGCCTGAATGGTGATCTGCACGTTCAGAGTGCTGGTCGCAGTCGCCGCCTGCGCCACAACGCCACCTGCCCAGGTCAAGAAGGCGGCTGATGAAACGAGCAATATGCAAATCCTACGCACGCTGGCTCCTCTTGGTCACGGGCGCGTTTTGCTGCCGGACTAACGGTGGCTTCGCCAAGAATTACGCATTGAGGAGAAAGTAATGCGATTCGCCGAAAAGTAGAAAAACAAATTTGCCAGCTAACTTTATCTACCATGGCGCGATGTTTGAATTGATATACAACATACGGAAAATTTCACGGAAGAACATTCATGGAGGGGGATCAATCACATCGATACATTCGATTGCGCTCGGTCCCGAGATATTTCGAAAACTCATTTCAAATTGCAGAGCACGAGTGGCGGTCCCTCAAAGCTGTCTGATCGAGAAACCCAAACCTCGGCCACGCCATACTGGTTGAACACTCTGCAGTTACCGGCGTTCAACACCTTCGCTGCGCGATACCCCACAGGACAGCCGAAGAATTCAGGACAATCCCGGCAACCATCCACGCCAGAAGCAACGAGCATGAACGCAACCTCCCCCCTGAACCTGATCAGGCTTCAAGAGCTTCTCACGCCACTATGGATTTGCGGGCTAATCAATCAGATTGAGTTTTGTTGCGGCCTGCCGCATTGCCTCAACGGCTCCCAACGAGGGGTTTCCCGCGCATAGACCGGATATTTCGGCAAAAAAAACTGGACCTCTGGAGTGTTGCAGAGGGCGATGAAGGTTTTGCGAGGTCGGCTTCTCTTATGTCGTTGTCCTGCATGAACCGCCTCATGAGAACGACAAACGGCAGATCATCCTCCTTGGGAAGCCCAAGGTCATCGCTAAACGGACCTTCCCTTCTGTGACGGGCGATCTCGGCATCATGATAGGCGACGATCAGGTCCTCATGCGCGGCACCAAGCTCTTCGCAATTAAACCCCATGAGTTCGTCAGCGGTGTAGTGTTTTATCTGAGCGGGTTGCGCCCGGACGTAAAAGTCCAGAGCGAGCGCAGAGGCGTAAAAAAGCAGGCCGAATCTCGATACAGTTGGGGAACATACTGGACTGCACCCAAAATCCGGGTGAGGAAACAATCGGAGAAAAGCTAGCAAAACAAAGCGAGAAGGTTGGAATGGTGCCCCCGGACGGACTCGAACCGCCGACCCCCTGATTACAAATCAGGTGCTCTACCAACTGAGCTACAAGGGCATCCGGCGATGCGTTAGCACAATCCGCGCTCAAGTGAAATCAAAACTGGCGACAGCCGGTTGCGATCCCCACATCAATGCAGTCGCATATGCCTTTGCACGCGTTCGCACGCATGCTAACCGATAGGCTCCTGCCTCAAGTTCAAGGGCCCTTAGATTACCATGACCCGAAAGCCGATGGCCCTTTCCTTCGTCTGCGCCGACACCAGGGATGCACAGGAAGCTGCAAAGCGCCTGTCCGCACTCTACGGCCAGGAGCGCCCCGAGGACGCGGATGTGATTGTCGCGCTGGGCGGCGATGGCTTCATGCTGCACATTCTGCGCGAAACCATGGGTGCCGGGAAACGCATCTACGGCATGAACCGCGGTTCCATCGGATTCCTCATGAACGAATACCGTGAGGACGGGCTGCGCGAGCGTGTGGCGGCGGCCATTCCCGAAACCGTGCGACCGCTCCAGATGATCGCCGTGGATGCTGACGGCAACACGGTGAAGGCGCTGGCCGTGAACGAAGTGTCGCTTCTGCGCCAGTCCTACCAGGCCGCCAAGATCCGCATCGCCATAGACGATAAGGTGCGGCTTGAGGAACTGATCTGTGACGGCGTGATGGTGGCGACGCCGGCCGGGTCCACAGCCTACAATCTTTCCGCGCACGGCCCGATCCTGCCGCTGGACGCGCCGCTTCTGGCGCTGACGCCGGTAAGCCCGTTCCGCCCGCGTCGCTGGCGCGGGGCGCTTCTGTCCAATCAGGCGACCGTGCATTTCGACATTCTGGAGCCGGGAAAACGCCCCGTAAATGCGGTTGCGGATCATACGGAGATCAAATCCGTCGTCTCCGTGACCGTGCGCGAATCGCACGATGAGACCGTTACCGTGCTTTTCGACGAGAGCCATTCTTGGAACGAACGCATCCTCTCAGAGCAGTTCCGCTATTGACCAATAGGTGACTTTACGGCAAGCCATCTGTTGACATCGGGCGCTCCAAGCCGTACGCCACCTAGGATTCGAGGCTCCATGCCTTATGAGGCGGCATCAGGCCGCAGAAACCAAAGACAGCCGAAACGTGCCAGCAGAAGAACAAGACACCGCTCAGGAAGCGTTGACATTTTCCGATCTGGGCCTGTCCCAAAAGGTCCTCTCCGCCGTGACCGACGCGGGCTATACGCAACCAACCCCGATCCAGGCCGGTGCGATACCGCATGCCTTGGCCGGCAAGGATGTGCTGGGCATCGCACAGACGGGCACAGGCAAGACGGCCTCGTTCGTTCTGCCGATGCTGACGCGCCTCGAGCGCGGCCGTGCAAGAGCACGCATGCCGCGCACGCTCATTCTGGAGCCGACGCGCGAACTTGCCGCCCAGGTTGAAGAGAATTTCGTCAAATACGGCAAGAATCACCGACTGAACATTGCGCTTCTTATCGGTGGCGTTTCCTTTGACGAGCAGGAAAAGAAGCTGGAGCGCGGCGCCGATGTGCTGATCGCGACGCCCGGTCGTCTGCTGGATCATTTCGAGCGCGGCAAACTGCTTCTGACCGGCGTCGACATCTTGGTGATCGACGAGGCGGATCGCATGCTCGACATGGGTTTCATCCCCGACATCGAGCGCATCTGCAAGCTGATTCCCTTTACGCGTCAGACGCTGTTCTTCTCGGCCACCATGCCGCCGGAGATCACCAAGCTGACGGAGCAGTTCCTGCAGGCGCCGGTACGCGTCGAGGTCTCCCGTCCGGCCACCACCGCGACCAACATCACGCAGCGCTTCGTCAAGAGCGGCTCCAAGCCGTGGGACAAGCGCGAGCGGCTGCGCAAGCTCATCGACGCTGAAGGCGAGACGCTGAAAAACGCGATCATCTTCTGCAATCGCAAGAGCGAGGTTGCGACCCTGTTCCGTTCGCTGGTGCGTCATGAATATGATGCAGGCGCCCTGCATGGCGACATGGATCAGCGCGCGCGCATGACGATGCTGGAGAATTTCCGCAAGGGCAATCTGAAGCTGCTCGTGGCCTCCGATGTTGCAGCACGCGGTCTCGACATCCCGGATGTCAGCCACGTCTTCAACTTCGACATTCCCACCCATGCCGACGATTATGTGCACCGCATTGGCCGCACGGGTCGTGCAGGACGCAAGGGCGCTGCCTTTACGCTGATCACCAAAGCGGATCGCAAATATATGGATTCCATCGAAAAGCTGATCGGCCAGGACGTCGAATGGCTGGACGGCGATCTTTCGACGCTTCAGGCTGACGAAAGCCCTGAAGAGGAGAAGCGCGGGCGCGGCTCCAAGCGTGGCGGCAAGAAGGATGCCGGCGCGAAGGAGAAGCAGGGCTCTGCACAGAATTCCGGGCAGGACACCGACAGGAAGTCGCGCAAGGAAGAGATCAAGTCCGACAATGCCGAGCGCAAGGCAAAGCAGGACAGGCCCCAGCAGGACCGCTCCGAGCAGCGCCGCGACAACAGGCGCAAGCCGCGTGAAGAGGAAAACACGATCGTCGGCTTCGGCGACGATGTGCCCGCCTTCATGAAGATCCAGGTCAAGACCTGACCCGATCCGATCTTGTGACGAATTGAAAAAGCCGCCGCTGGCTCCTGCCTGCGGCGGCTTTTCTTATTGCGTGATGTGTCTCTTGCGCCTGTCAGCGCTTCCGGCTTCTGAGGCCAGCCTGAAAGGCCCGTTGCGCCCAGAGCGCCATCTCGTCGGGATCATCAAGGGCAGCGTCCGGAATGGACCAGTAAGGCATGGCGACAGGCCCCCGCCCCTTTTGGCCCTCATAGACCCACTGGCGGCAACCGGCCTCGGCGAAGTCCGGGGCGCTTTCCACATCAGCCTTCAGAAGGATTTCGCCGCTGACCTCCAGCGCGAAGACGACACCCTGATGATAAATGCCCTTCCCGCCAAACATGCGTTTTATGGAAACGGGCCCAAGCCCGGCGAAAAGATCGTGGATCGCATCATCGTCCACGGCGGCGCGTCAGGCCGCGCCGCGCGCTTCGGCAAGCGCTTTCAGGTCTGCCGGCTGAAGCTCGATGGATTCACCGCAGCCACAGGCCGATGTCTGGTTCGGGTTGTTGAAGGTGAACCCGGTGCGCAGCTTGGTGACCTCGAAGTCGAGCTGCGTGCCCAGAAGAAACAGTGCGGCTTCCGGCGCGACATAGACATGCGCGCCTTCATGTTCCACATGGTCGTCCTTGGGGTCCGCCTCGGTGACGAGGTCCACCGTGTATTCCATGCCGGCGCAGCCGCCCTTCTTGATGCCGACACGCACGCCCTTCGCACCCTCACGGGCGGCAACGATATCGCGCACGCGGCCTGCCGCCGCGTCGGTCATGGTCATCACTTGAAATCGGCTCATAGAATTCTCCGTTCACGGCGAGTGAAAGGCTCGCGGAAAGGCCCTGTCTTCAAGATGGGCAAGATGCGTGGCTCTTGCAAGGGCCACGCCTCACCTGCTCAGTACCAGCCAACAGCGAACTGGGCTTCCTCGGACATGCGATCGGGCGTCCATGGCGGATCGAAGACCATGGTGACTTCCACATTGCTGACCCCCTCGACCGTACTGACAGCGTTCTGCACCCAACCCGGCATCTCGCCGGCCACGGGACAGCCCGGAGCGGTCAGCGTCATATCGATCTTCACCGAGCGATCATCCTCGATATCGACCTTGTAGATCAGGCCGAGCTCATAGATGTCGGCGGGGATTTCCGGATCGTAGACCGTCTTCAGCGCGCTGACGATGTCGTCTGTCAGGCGAGCAAGCTCTTCCTGCGGAATGGAAGACGTTTTGGCTTCCGTCTCCTGCGGGGCCGTGGCCTCGACCGTCTGGTCCGTATCCTGCGGTGTGTCAGTCATCTTGTTCACCCGAAAAAACGCCGCGCTTTCTCAAGCGCTTCAGCGAGGGCGTCGACCTCCTCGCGCGTGTTGTACATGCCGAACGACGCGCGGCAGGTCGAGGTTACCCCGAAATGTTTCAATAGCGGCTGCGCGCAGTGCGTTCCTGCCCTGACGGCGACGCCCGAACGGTCGATCACCATGGACACGTCATGCGCATGAATGCCCTCGATCTCAAACGAGACGATGGCGCCCTTGTCCGGCGCATTGCCGAAGATGCGCAGCGCGTTGATGCGCGACAGCTGCTCATGCGCATAGCGCACCAGATCGGCCTCGTAAGCCGCAATCGCCTCACGGCCAACGCCTTCGATATATTCAAGCGCCGCGCCAAGCCCGATCGCCTGCACGATGGGCGGCGTGCCGGCCTCGAAGCGGTGGGGCGGATCGTTATAGGTGACACTGTCGAGCGTCACGTCCTCGATCATCTCGCCACCGCCCTGAAAGGGCCGCATGGCTGCAAGGCGCTCTTTCTTGCCATAGAGCACACCAATGCCCGAAGGACCGTAGAGCTTGTGCCCGGTGCAGACATAGAAATCGCAGTCGAGCGCCTGGACGTCTACCGGCAGGTGGACAGCGCCCTGACTGCCATCGACCAGAACCGGAATGCCGCGCTCATGGGCAATGCGGATGATTTCCTGCAGCGGCGTGACGGTGCCAAGCACATTCGACATATGCGTAATGGCGACGAGCTTCGTACGGTCGGTGAGCGTCTTCTCGAACGCCTCGACCGTGAGCACGCCCTGCTCATCGACCGGGATCCAGGCGAGCTTCGCGCCATGGCGCTCGCGCAGGAAATGCCAGGGAACGATGTTGGAGTGATGCTCCATGATCGACAGAACGATCTCGTCGCCCTCGCCGATATTCGGCATCGCATGGCCATAGGCGACGGTGTTGATCGCCTCGGTGGCCGACTTGGTGAAAATGATCTGATCGGTGCTTTCCGCATTCAGGAAGCGCCGGACCGTTTCACGCGCCTTTTCATAGGCATCCGTGGCGGCGTTCGAGAGAAAGTGCAGGCCGCGATGAACATTGGCGTATTCATTGCTGTAGGCATGCGTGATCGCATCGATCACCGCCTGCGGTTTCTGCGCGGACGCGCCATTGTCGAGATAGACGAGCGGCTTGCCGTACACCTCTCGCGCCAGGATGGGGAAATCCCGGCGAACGGCTTCAACGTCATAACGCATAGTGTCGACCTTCTGGTCCATTTCGAACCCCGCGTGCCCGCCCCTCGCTCAGAAAGGCGGGCGTGAGTGGTTTAGGTTTAGCCGTGCTCGGCGAACCAGTCGACCAGTCTGGCCTCCAGCGCCTCGATCACGGTTTCATCCTCGAGCTCTTCGATCACCTCGGCCACGAAGGCCTTGACCAGCAGACCGCGTGCGGTCTTCTCGTCGATGCCACGCGCCATCAGGTAGAAGAGGTGCTCCTTCTCGATATCGGTCACCGTCGCGCCGTGGCCGCAGGCCACATCGTCGGCGAAGATCTCGAGTTCCGGCTTAGAGGAGAAACCGCCATCATCGGACAGCAACAGCGTGTTGCAGGCCATCTTGGCGTCGGTCTTCTGGGCGATCTTCGCAACGCGGATCTGGCCCTGAAACACGCCATTGGCCTTGCCCGTGACGACATTGCGGAAGGTCTCGGTGGAGACCGTGTCGGGCGCCAGGTGATCGAGCACCATGGTCACGTCGCAATGGGTCTCGCCGCCAAGAAGGTTCACGCCACGAAGCTTGAACTCGGAGCCCTCGCCCCGCGCCTCAACCTTCACTTCCTGGCGAACCAGTTTACCGCCGCTGTTCAGGATGAAGAGCGTCAGGCTCGACTCCTTGCCCAGCGAGGCCGTGAACTGGCCGAGATAGGCCGCATCGTCCGGCTGTTCCTGAAGCAGGATCCAGAACACATGCGCGCCATCGGCAACGTCCAGATGCGTGACGGATGATGCAAGCGCATCGCCGACGCCGGTCTGGCGCTCGATGATTGTCGCCCGCGAGCCGGCGGCCGCATTGACCACGAAACGGCCATGCACCTGACCGCCCGCATGGATATTCTGAAGCTCGACCGGACGGCTGAGCTCCGCGCCTTCGGCGATATCGAGCCAGTAGCCATCAGAAACGAAAGCCGCGTTGATCGCACCAACGGCGTCGAACCGGTCGGAGGCCGTCAGCCATTCGGCAGAAAGCGCGCCTTCCTGAAGCTTGTCGGCCAGCGTGGCGATGGTCAGGCCTTCCGGCCCGGCGGCACGGCCATGCGCTGCACCATTCAGCACAGGCAGGACCAGCGCGTTTTCGATCAGCGGATCAACAGCCTCGGCATTGGCGACCGGCTTGAAATCCGGAACAACGGACAGAAGCCGGCGCAGGTCGGTATAGTGCCAGGCTTCGACCTGGCGCGTGGGCAGACCCTGCTTGAGAAGCTCGAGCGCCTCATCGCGACGGACGGTGACATCGGCATCGCCGGGCAGGTCAGAGAAACGGCTGGAATAGCCGTTGACCAGCGCCGTTTCGGCCTCCGTCAGCGTGTTTTGAGCATGAAGGTTCATCTCGTCACCTCAAGCGGCTGCGTCGATGACGCCGGCGTAACCGTTCTTCTCCAGCTCAAGCGCCAGATCCTTGTCGCCAGACTTGATGACCTGGCCGCGGTAGAGAACGTGAACCGTGTCGGGAACGATGTAGTCGAGAAGACGCTGGTAGTGGGTGATCACCAGCACGGCGCGATCCGGCGAACGCAGGGCGTTCACGCCGTCGGCAACGATCTTCAGAGCATCGATGTCCAGGCCGGAATCGGTCTCGTCCAGAACGCAGAGTTTCGGCTCCAGAAGCTTCATCTGCAGGATTTCGGCCCGCTTCTTCTCACCGCCGGAGAAACCGACATTGAGCGGACGCTTGAGCATGTCCATGCTCATCTCCAGCTCGTCGGCTGCGGTGCGAACGCGCTTCAGCATCTCGGGGATCTTCAGCTCTTCCTCACCGCGCGCCTTGCGCTGCGCGTTGATGGCGGTCTTGAGGAACTCCATCGTGGCAACGCCCGGAATTTCGAGCGGGTACTGGAAGGCAAGGAAGATGCCGGCGGCGGCGCGCTCGGCCGGATCCATCTCCAGAATGGACTCGCCATTGTAGAGGATCTCGCCCTCGGTCACCTCATAGTCGTCACGACCGGCGAGGATGTAGGACAGCGTGGACTTGCCGGAGCCGTTAGGCCCCATGATCGCGGCCACTTCGCCGGCCTTAACGGTCAGGTTGAGGCCACGGATGATCTCCGTGCCATCCTCGGCGATGCGGGCGTGCAGGTTTTTGATCTCAAGCATGATTTTTTCCAAACAAATGCGCCGGCCTCAGCCGACCGAACCTTCAAGCGAAATACCGATGAGCTTCTGCGCCTCGACGGCGAACTCCATCGGCAGTTCCTGGATGACGTCCTTGACGAAGCCGTTGACGATGAGCGCGATGGCCTCTTCCTCGGGAATGCCGCGCTGCATGACGTAGAACAGCTGATCCTCGGAAATCTTCGACGTGGTCGCCTCGTGCTCGAACTGCGCCGTGGCGTTCTTCGCTTCGATGTAGGGCACCGTGTGCGCGCCGCAGTCATTGCCGATCAGCAGGCTGTCACACTGGGTGAAGTTACGGGCGTTGGCCGCCTTGCGGTGTGCCGAAACCTGTCCGCGATAGGTGTTCTGCGACTTGCCGGCGGAGATTCCCTTGGAGATGATGCGGCTTGACGTGTTCTTGCCCAGATGCAGCATCTTGGTGCCGGAATCGATCTGCTGATGGCCGTTGGAAACGGCAATCGAGTAGAACTCGCCGCGGCTGTTGTCGCCACGCAGGATGCAGGACGGGTACTTCCAGGTGATCGCCGAACCGGTCTCGACCTGGGTCCAGGAGATCTTGGAGTTATTGCCCCGGCAATCGCCGCGCTTGGTGACGAAGTTGTAGATGCCGCCCTTGCCCTCGGAATCGCCCGGATACCAGTTCTGGACCGTGGAGTATTTGATCTCCGCATCGTCCAGCGCAATCAGCTCGACCACAGCGGCGTGCAGCTGGTTCTCGTCGCGCTGCGGCGCGGTGCAGCCTTCCAGATAGGACACATAGGCGCCCTCTTCCGCGATGATCAGCGTGCGCTCGAACTGGCCGGTGTTGCGCTCGTTGATGCGGAAATAGGTCGATAATTCCATCGGACAGCGCACGCCCTTCGGCACATAGACGAAGGAGCCATCGGTGAAGACGGCGGAGTTCAGCGCAGCATAATAATTGTCCGACACCGGCACGACCGATCCCAGATATTTCTGGATCAGCTCGGGATGCTCGCGGATCGCCTCGGAGATCGAGCAGAAGATCACGCCGGCCTTGGCGAGTTCTTCCTTGAACGTGGTCACGACCGACACGGAATCGAACACCGCATCAACCGCAACGCGACCGGAGCTGTAGACATTGTCGCTCGGGTTTTCGTCCAGCTCACTCGACTCGCCCTGCTTGCGAACGCCGGCAAGAATTTCCTGCTCCCTCAAGGGGATACCGAGCTTTTCGTAAGTCTTGAGCAATTCGGGATCGACTTCGTCCAGCGACTTCGGGCCGGTCTGGTTCTTCGGCGCTGCGTAATAGTGCAGATCCTGAAAGTCGATCTTGGGATAGCTGACGCGCGCCCAGCTCGGCTCTTCCATGGCCTGCCAGCGCTTGTAGGCGTTCAGCCGCCACTCCGTCATCCATTCCGGCTCTTCCTTCTTGGCCGAAATGAAGCGGATGATGTCTTCGTTGAGGCCCTTGGGGGCCAGCTCGCTCTCGATGAGCGTCTCGAAACCATATTTGTACTGGTCCACATCGATCATGCGGACCTGATCAATCGTCTCCTGCACGGCAGGCATATGCGTTCTCCATCCATGCCGGGGTCAAGACCCGGCCGTCTTCAAAATTGAGCACACCGTGATTGCCTTGCGGCAACCCTCATGTAGTGCATCGGAGCAGATGTTTCATCCGGTCACATATTAAATATGTGTCTTTTTCTCCATTTTAATCTGCATCAGTTCCATTTTTCTCACAGCGCCGCCTCAGGCGGCCTCGGAAGCGCCCTTGCGCCGCCGGGCGATATTGGCCAGCGCCGCATCGAAAAGCGCCAGTTCATCCTCGCCCGTCGCGTGCCCGATGGAAACGCGCAGCGCACTGGCCTGATCACCAAGCCCCATGGCTTCGAGCACATGGCTTGGTCCCACACGCCCAGAAGAACAGGCGGATCCCGCAGACAGGGCCACACCGCCAAGATCGAAGCCGATCTGCGCTGTCTCGGCCTTGGTGCCGGGGATCGAGAAGAAGCTGGTGTTGGCAACGCGCGGCGCGCGACGGCCATGGATCACGGCATCGGGTACATGCGCCAGAATGGCAGCCTCGAAACGGTCACGCATGGCGGCAAGCGCATCAGTGCCAGACAGTTTGCCGAGCGCCTCGGACGCTGCTGCGCCAAAGCCTGCGATAGCAGCCAGATTCTCCGTGCCGCCGCGATGTCCCTTCTCCTGTCCGCCGCCATTGATCAGCGGTTCAGGCATCATCAGATCAGCGCTGCCGACGATGGCGCCTGCGCCCTTCGGGCCGCCGATCTTGTGCGAGGAAAGAATAAAGTAGTCTGCGTATCCCGCTGAAATATCGAGCGAAATCCGACCGGCCGCCTGCACCGCGTCGATGACGACCACCGCGCCTGCCGCCTTTGCGATACGGCCGATATCTTCAAGCGGCTGAATGATGCCGGTTTCATTGTTGACCGCGTGCACGGCGACCAGCGGAAGCCCTTCGCCGCGATCATGGGCGGCGAGCTTCGCCTCAAGATCAGCCAGATCGACCAAGCCGTCAGGACGAACGGCTATCATATTGATGGCGCTTGCGGAAAAGCGCCCGCCCTTCAAAATACATGGATGATCGGCGGCACTCACGTAGAGCGCAGAGAAGGTCAGCGGCGCACGCCCCATCGTCCAGCGTGGAGAGAGAAGCGTTGCCGCAGCCTCGGTCGCACCGGAAGTGAACACCACATGGGCGGGCTCTCCGCCGACGAGTGCTGCAACCTGTCGGCGCGCCGTCTCGAGAACACGCTTGGCGGCACGCCCTTCGCTGTGAACGGAAGAGGGATTCGCAGGCATGGCCAGTGCATCAAGCATGGCCGCGCGCGCGCACTCAAGGAGAGGCGCACTGGCGTTGTAATCAAGATAAGCACGGGCTGCCGACATTGATTTTCCGCTTTTCTCCGCGAATCCGACGTCTGCTTTACGCCTTCTTGGCCAAACTTGGCCTCAATGGCGTAATTTCCTTGAATTTTTAGGGCGAGCCGTCCTATCTACCCGGCTTGCCGACATGATGGACGCGTTGCGTCTGTCATTTTTGAATAATTCTAAACTAGCTTCTATGGAGGCGTCGGCGTCGCGTCAAGGGTAAGGAACATAGTTCCTTGTGCAACCCGAAGCGCTGCGACGCCCAATGTGGAGTACTCATGCCTGAGGTCATTTTCGCCGGACCGGCCGGACGCCTGGAAGGACGCTATCAGCCGTCCAAGGAAAAGAACGCTCCGATCGCGCTCATCCTGCACCCGCACCCACAGTTCGGCGGCACGATGAACAACAAGATCGTCTACGATCTTTTCTACATGTTCCAGAGCCGCGGCTTCACCACGCTTCGCTTCAACTTCCGCGGCATCGGCCGCAGCCAGGGCGCATTCGACCACGGCACCGGCGAATTGTCGGATGCAGCGGCGGCGCTCGACTGGGTGCAGACGCTCCATCCCGATTCGAAGAACTGCTGGATCGCCGGCTACTCGTTCGGTGCGTGGATCGGCATGCAGCTTCTCATGCGCCGTCCCGAGATCGAGGGCTTCATGTCCATCTCGCCGCAGCCGAACCTCTACGACTTCTCGTTCCTCGCCCCCTGCCCGTCTTCGGGCCTGATCATCCATGGCGACGCCGACAGGGTCGCGCCGCCGGCAGACGTTCAGGGTCTCGTTGACAAACTCCAGTCGCAGAAGGGTATTACGATCACCCAGAAGACGATGCCCGGCGTCAATCACTTCTATACCGACCAGATCGACAACCTGATCGGTGAATGCTCGGATTATCTCGACCGCCGCCTGCGCGGCGAGCTGTCCGAGCCCCGCCCCAAACGCCTCAAGTAAACTGTCCGACGGACAGGCGCTGCCCCGGCAGCGCCTTCCGTCAAACATCAAAGAGCCTGAAAGATCATGACCGCCTTCAAATCCGACTTCCTGCGCACGCTGAGCGAACGCGGGTTCATTCACCAGACCTCCGACAATGCGGGTCTCGATGAACTCTTCCGGAACGAGACGGTCACGGCATATATCGGCTTTGACCCGACCGCGCCGAGCCTGCACGCCGGCGGTCTGATCCAGATCATGATGCTGCACTGGATGCAGAAGACCGGCCATCGCCCGGTCGCCCTGATGGGCGGCGGCACCGGCATGATCGGCGACCCGTCCTTCAAGGACGAGGCGCGCAAGCTGATGACGCCGGAAACGATTGCCGACAACATTGCCGGCATCAAGAAGGTGTTCTCCAACTACCTGACCTTCGGCGACGGCCCTCAGGATGCACTGATGGTCAACAATGCCGACTGGCTTCTGGGCATCAATTACCTCGAATTCCTGCGCGATGTGGGCCGCCACTTCTCGGTCAATCGCATGCTGTCGTTCGATTCGGTGAAGACGCGCCTCGACCGCGAGCAGTCGCTGTCCTTCCTGGAATTCAACTACATGATCCTCCAGGCTTACGATTACGTTGAGCTGAACAGACGGATTGGCTGCCGCCTGCAGATGGGCGGTTCCGACCAGTGGGGCAACATCGTCAACGGCATCGATCTCGGCCACCGCATGGGCACGCCGCAGCTCTACGCCCTCACCTCGCCGCTTCTGACCACCTCGTCGGGCGCGAAGATGGGCAAGAGCGCCGACGGCGCTGTCTGGCTCAACCCGGACATGCTCGGCGCTTACGATTTCTGGCAGTACTGGCGCAACACCGAGGACGCCGACGTCGAGCGCTTCCTCAAGCTCTACACGACGATGCCGCTCGATGAGATTGCCCGCCTTGCAGCACTTCAGGGAGCAGAGCTCAACGAGGCCAAGAAGATCCTCGCCACCGAGGTAACAGCAATGCTGCATGGCCGCGATGCGGCGGAAGAGGCCGCGGAGACGGCGCGCAAGACTTTCGAGGAAGGCGCACTGGCGCAGACGCTCCCGACGGTCGAAGTCGAGCGCTCTGCGCTTGAGGAAGGTGTCGGCGTTCTGGCGCTCTTCGTGACCGCAGGCCTTGCCGCCTCCAATGGTGAAGCGCGTCGGCATGTGAAGGGTGGCGCAGTGCGCCTCAACGACCAGCCCGTCAGCGATGACCGGCAGGCCGTAACCCTCGACAACCTCACCGAGGAAGGCGTGGTGAAGCTCTCGCTCGGCAAGAAGAAGCACGTGCTTCTGCGCCCGGTCTGAGCCTCGCAACAATCGCATTTGAAAAATGAGCGTGCGTCCAACCGGGCGCACGCTTTTTCTTTATGGGCGGCTGCCCGCTATCGATACTCGAAGATCTGCCGGAAGATGCCCGGCGCAATGGCGGAGATGGGGTTCACCTCCATCTGCGGATCCTTCAGCTTGCCATAGAGACGGTAGGTGATGCCGATCAGGCCGCGATCACGGCCATTGCCGAGAATGGCGCCGAACAGCGGGATCTCGCCAAAAATGCGGTTGAGCCCGTAAAGCGGCATGAAGGTGCCGGTGATCGCGATGTTGTCATTGGCGTCGAACAGCGTGCCCTGAAAGGTGGTGCCGATCAGCGGACCGCGCAGAACGCCGTCGCTCAGCGCCAGACTGCCCGGCCCCTTGATGATGTTGGCAAAACCACGCTCGAAGCTGACACGTGCGGCATCGACCTTGTCGCCATTGCCGCTATTGTCCGTTGCGGCGACCAGAGACCCCAGACGCGGCTCGTTGACGATGAAGAAGTTCTCGGCCGTCACGCTGCCCTGAAAGCGGCCACCGCCAGCTTCCGTCAGGGCCAGCACCATGCGCCCGCCTTCCATGTGTTCGTAGAAATCCACGAAACGCATGACCGCACCGGCATCGGAGGAATTGGCGCGAATGCCGCCTGCGTCGCGCGACAGGGAAACGCTTCCGCCAGATGCGGTGACGCCCTTTAAATCGAGCGTGCCGGTCTCACCGGCCCCCGCCTTGTAGTCAAGCGACACATCGCGCATCACTTCGCCGCCGAAACCGGAGACGCGGTCGAGACGGGCGTCGAGTGTGATGCCCGCGTCTGCGCCGTCATCATCGCCACCTGACGCGCCCTGCCGCGCACCCAGATAGTATTTCACCATGGCGCGGCCATCGACCGACGCGCCGCGCACCGACACCCTGTAGGCGGAACCTGAACGGTCGATGGAGACGGAGAAATCGTCATCGCGGTTCAGCCGTGCCTTGTCGAAGCGGGCCGATGCGAGCCGACCACCCGCAATGGTGATGCGCCCGGTTGCGGAAAAGGTCTTTCCGGAAAGCCTGAAATCCGTGAGTTCCATGGAGGATGATTTCTCATCCAGAATGAAGGAAGCGCTGGCCGGAATGCCCGCTCCCTTGCTCCAGTTGATCCAGGGCAGCGTCAGGCGCGTCTTGTCCAGATTGACCTTGAGCGCCTTGCGTCCATCCTCAAGCTCATCATAGTCGACCGTCATCGGACCAGAGAGAATGCCATCAAGGCCCGGCACGATCTTTCGCCGCGCCGCATCGTCAAGCGTCAGTTCGATCCTGCGCGAGCGCGCCTGATCGGATTCGCCAAAGGGTTCCACCAGTTCGAGCCGCGCCGGCACGCCGTTGAGTGTGGCGGTGGCCGAAATGTCCGCCCGCCCCGGCTCGACCATGAGCACGCCATCGGCATTGGCGACCATCTGCCCATTGAAGGGTTTGGAGATCGAGAGGTCGGAGTATTCAAGCGTCGCCCGCCAGCCAAGCTGGTCGCGCGGAATGCCATCGCTCAGGGGAATGTCGGCTGTCACATGACCGGTGACGTCACCGGTTACATCCTTTGGCGTCAGATCGATGCGCTCTGACACGTCGATGGGCTCGTAGGAGGCCAGTTCGACGACGGCGGGCGCCTTGCCGGCAACATCAATGGCGAGCTTGCCGATGCGCGGCTTCACATGCGCGTTGCGAACGGACAGCGTGCCATTGCTGGCCGCAACCTGCCGTCCGCTTGGCATGAAGACGGTGCCCGCCTCGATGGCAATATCGATGTCGGAGCCCTTAAAGGCGATGCTGCCGGCGGCGTCCCGCACCGGCGGAATGCGGCCTGCAATATCGAAACGGGCATCAGCGACGGAGAATGCGCCGTTCACTTCCTCATCGTTCAGCGGCTGGCCATTGCCGAACCGGCCGGGCGGAACGCGCAAACGCAGATTGCCTTCCACCACATGCCCGCCAAACAGGTTTTCAAGCACCCATTCCCGTGCGCCCGAGGCCGCAAACCACGGCCAGAACTGCTTGACCTCATTGGTCGGCATGCCGCTCGTATAGACGGCAAGCGAAAGCCCGGGCGTCTTGCCGGCTTCCAGCGTTACAGCAGCGCTTGCGGTGATGACGCCGGATGTCGTTGCGATACGGATCGTATCGCCGACGATGCGGCCGCTGCCGGTGTCGATGCGTCCGGAAACACCCGCCACGAAGGGAACGGCAGCCTGCGGTGAATCGAGCGGAGCGATGGTCGATTTCGGACTGACCAGATCGAAGCCATAAAGCGCGCTGTCAGCCTCCTCGTTCTCAAGAGGAACGATCCTGCCGGTAAAGTTGAAGACCGAACGGCCGACAACGAGGTTTGCCTGATTGATGACGATCATGCCGGCTTCACGGCCAATCTCGGCGCGGATACGGCCCGTTGCGGTCAGAATGCCATCTTCGCCAAGATCAAACGGCGCTTCCTGCAGCGCCACCTCGAACTGTAGCCTGCCTTTTCCGACCTCCTGCTCGCCGCCCTTGAGCGATAGCCTTGTGGCGGCAAGAAGCGCATCGGCTCCCTTCAGTTCACCAGCAACGGACCGCGCCGCCTCCAGAACCGTTGGATCGGGGGAACCGATTTCCACCTCGAGCGACTTGATCGGTCCATCGGCAAGCGGGCGAAGCGCCGATCCGACAAGCTCCACCTCCCGCTCACCAAGCGCCGCATTGGCCCTGAATTCCAGCTTTCCCGAAGGTGCGAGCGCGGCATTGACGTCGAGGGCTACGGCGCGGCCCGTCTCGTCATCCAGAACAATCTCGACGTCACGCATGCGCAGATAGCGCGTTCCGGTGCGCTCGGAGATCGCATAGACCCGCCGCAGGCCCGCAAACACGCTCTCTTCCAGAACAGACGGATCGATGGGCTTTTGCCAGCGGGCAACCGCTGCAACCTCGTCGGACTTCGCGGAAAGTGCTGACAGATGCACCCGCGCGCCGGAAAGCTCGACGCTTCCCACTTCCACTTTCCCGCTCAGAAGCGGGAGCAGACGGAACCCGATACGCAAAACGTCCGCATCGACCATTCTGTGGCCAGTCTCGGCCTTGCTCAGATGCGCATCGCGGATTTCCAGAGCAACCAGACTGCGATCACTCAGAACCAGCCCGAGCTCCCCCATGTCGGTCTGGATTTCGTAACCGGCGGCGGAGGTCAGCGCCCTTTGGGCAGCGGCGCGGAGGCGATCCTGCCCGATGGAGCCGGTGCCAACGAACTGAAGCAGAAGGCCGGCCAGCACAAGAAGCGCGATCAGGGAGACCAGAACAATGAGAATGCGCCGGCACCACAGCCAGAACAGGGAGCGCCGCAGCACGCCACGAGCCCTGCCCTCAGTCGAAGGGTAGGTCTCCAAAGCCGCTATCTCGCCCCGTCTGAACCTGATTTTCCTGTGAGAAGCGCCTTCCTGATCCACAACCGTTCCCGTCGACACACCGCAGCCATGGACGAATCCATCGACATCATTATATCTCTCCCTTTCATCGCCTATCCACAAACAGGGGAAAGAAAATGACAGAACCCGTCAAAGGAAGCGAAGCACCGGATTTTGTGCTGCCAGCCGATGGCGGCAGCGAGGTCAGATTGTCCGACTTTCGCGGCAAGACGGTTGTGCTCTTCTTTTACCCCAAGGACAACACCAGCGGCTGCACGGTCGAGGCCATCGACTTCACCGCACTGAAGCCCGAATTCGACGTGGTCGATACGGTCGTGCTGGGCATGTCTCCCGACAGCCCCAAGAGCCATGACAAGTTCAAGACCAAGCACGGCCTTACCGTCGGCCTTGTTTCCGATCAGGAAAAAGAAACGCTGCAGGCCTATGGCGTGTGGGTCGAGAAGAGCATGTATGGCCGCAAATATATGGGTGTGGAACGCTCCACCTTCCTGATCGATCCGGAAGGCCGCATTGCGGAAGTGTGGCGCAAGGTGAAGGTGCCCGGTCACGCACAGGCCGTTCTCGAAGCAGCAAAGAAGCTCAGGCAGGCCGCCTAGAGCAGTTCCGGTCAGGCAGGATCGCCTGACGCGCATACAGGCGGGAATGATAAAATATAGCGGAGCAGCACACCTGCCCCGCTTTCTTTAACGCCTCGCCTGATCGGGAAAAGCTTTATTAACCCTAATCAAGTGTAATCAAAATCGAACAAAGCTCACCTGCAACGAAGTTCGATTTTCTGATGCGTTCACAGCAATCTGCGGTTTTCGGCAAGCGAAAAGAGCCCCACACGATCATCATCGCGCGGGGTGAAAAGATACGACATTTCACTGTTCGCCCATGGATGGCCGCATCAGTGGGCTCAGCGATCGCTGCGATCGGAATCGGCTACATTCTTGCAACGTCCTATCTGGTTATGCGCGACGATCTGATCGGCGCGACGGTGGCCCGGCAGGCCCGCATCCAGCAGGCCTATGAAGACCGTATCTCGTCGCTGCGCGCCCAGCTCGACCGCGTGACCAGCCGTCAATTGCTCGACCAGCAGTTCATGCAGGAAAAGGTGGGCGAACTTCTTGCCCGGCAGGATCAGCTGACCAAGCGCCAGAGCCGCCTGGAACCGGTTCTAAACCGCGCCGGCACGGAACTCCTGCCCAAAAAGGGGCCGGTTCCCGCCCCGCGCCCACAGATCAAGGCCGACACCGAGCCGCTTCTCGATCCGACACGGACCGGCAGCATCGCCGTTGCAGCACTGGCCCCCACGAAAGCCGATACCGTTCCCTGGCCGCTTCGTTCGCAGACGCAGGCGGATGACCGACCGCTTTCTGCCGCAGACAAGGCGGATTTTCTTTTCGTGAAGCTCAACCGCGCGCTCGCATCAATCGAGACGGAGCAGATCGACCGCGTCAGGACGCTGGCCGACAACGCCTATCAGAGCGCTGAGGTCATCGCGGACGCACTTGATGATGTCGGGGTCCGCGTTTCGGAAGACGAGCGCGAACAGCATGTAGGCGGCCCGCTTCTGACATCGGCCAGCGCGCTCGCCTTCGAAGACCAGGTACGCGACTTGGACGATGCGCTGTCTCGCCTCAACGACATCAAGGGCAAGGCGCGCGCGCTGCCGCTGGCCAATCCGGTTCCCGGTGCGCAGATCACCAGCCGCTTCGGCTCCCGCCGCGACCCGTTTCTGGGTCGCAGGGCGCATCACTCCGGCATGGACTTTCGCGCCCGGACGGGAGCGCCCATTCATGCGGCAGGTATCGGCACCGTCATCAAATCCGGCTGGAACGGTGGTTACGGACGCATGGTCGAAATCGACCATGGCAACGGACTGACCACACGCTACGCGCATATGAGCAAGCTTCTGGTCAAGAAGGGCGAGAAGGTCGAGCCGGGAACGCTGATCGGCAAGGTCGGCTCCAGTGGTCGCTCCACCGGCCCTCACCTGCACTATGAAGTGCGCAAGGGTGGTACGGCCATCAATCCCTCGCAGTTCATCACGGCTGGTCGAAAGGTCGCCGCGTTTCTCAAGGACGGCTCCTGAGATACAAAACGGGCGAGCCTGAGGCCCGCCCGCTGTTCTACTCTTCACGCCGACGCATGAGCCGGTTCAGGCGAGGTCTTCGACCTCGGCCCCTTCCCCGCCATGCACGCGCTGCGAAAGTGCGGCTTCCATGAACGCATCAAGCTTGCCGTCGAGCACGTCCTGCGGGCTGGTGCTTTCCACGCCTGTGCGCAGGTCCTTCACCAACTGATAGGGCTGCATGACGTAGGAGCGGATCTGGTGTCCCCAGCCGATGTCGGTCTTGGACGCCTCGGTGGCGCTCGCCGCATCTTCCCGCTTCTTCAGCTCGTCCTCATAGATGCGCGCACGCAGCATGTCCCACGCGGTTGCGCGGTTCTTGTGCTGGGAGCGTTCCTTCTGACACTGGACGACAATGCCGGTCGGAATGTGCGTGATGCGAACGGCCGAGTCGGTCGTGTTGACGTGCTGTCCGCCCGCGCCGGAAGCGCGATAGGTATCCACGCGCACGTCCGAATCGGGAATGTCGATCTCGATCGTGTCGTCGATGACCGGATAGACCCAGGCGCTGGCAAAGGATGTGTGCCGGCGCGCAGCGCTGTCGAAAGGCGAAATGCGAACCAGACGATGCACGCCCGATTCGGTCTTCAGCCAGCCATAAGCGTTGCGCCCCTTGATCAGAAGGGTTGCCGACTTGATGCCTGCCTCTTCGCCGTCATGGACTTCCATGACATCGACCTTCATGCCGCGACGTTCGGCCCAGCGCGTGTACATGCGCAGCAGGATCTGTGCCCAGTCCTGGCTTTCGGTGCCGCCGGCGCCTGCATGGATTTCGAGATAGGTGTCGTTGCCATCGGCCTCGCCGGAGAGCAGCGTCTCCACCTGACGCGCGGCAATCTCGTCCTTGAGCACTTTGAGCGCGCTCTCGGCTTCCGTCACCACGTCAGCGTCGCCCTCTTCCTCACCAAGCTCGATGAGGCCGATATTGTCCTCAAGCGCCTGGGTCAGATCACGGACCCCGCTGATATTGTCTTCCAGCATCTGACGTTCGCGCATCAGCTTCTGCGCCTCCTGCGGATCGTTCCACAGATCGGCCTCTTCAGCGCGCGAATTCAGGTATTCCAGCCTCTTTACTGCCTCATCCCAGTCAAAGATGCCTCCTCAGCAGGCTTATGGCCTGCTTGATTTCGTCGACAAGATTTTCGGTTTCCGCACGCATTGCAGATCAACACCTCGGCTTTGTTGGATTTTTCAGAAAACGCTTCCTGAATCGCGTCGGACCATATGAACCGCGCCCGCCTGTGTAAAGCGGGCGCGTCACAGATTCAGAACGCTGCGTCAGTAGAGACCGCCGGCGCCGGAATTCACCGCCCGGTTGGCCTGTGGCGAAACAACCCGCGGCCCGCCCATGCCTTCCAAATCTTCCATGCCGATCACCCAGTAGCTGTCGGCCGGTCCCGTGCCGGGCTTGAAGGCTTCCATGATGACGCCCGGCTGGCCCGACTCGGCGCGCATGCCGGTCTTGCGGTCAATCGGGATGATGTTCATGCCCTCGGGCACCTGGAAGTCCACCGGGCGCATGTCCTTGAGCGCATTGCCCATGAACTCCTTGAAGATCGGCGCGGCCAGACCGCCACCGGTCGAACCACGGCCCATCGGGCGCGGCGTGTCGAAGCCCATGAAGACGCCAACCACGAGATCAGGCGTGTAGCCAACGAACCAGGCATCCTTCTCGTCATTGGTGGTGCCGGTCTTGCCGGCGATGGGACGGCCGAGTTCGGCAATGGAGGTTGCCGTACCGCGCTTCACCACGCCTTCCATCATGGAGGTGATCTGGTAGGCGGTCATCGGGTCGAGAACCTGCTCGCGATCATTGATGATCTCGGGCTCTTCCTGATTGGTCCATTCGCTGGCAACACAGCCCACGCATTCGCGACGGTCATGCTTGTAGACAGTCTTGCCGTAGCGATCCTGAATACGGTCGATCAGCGACGGAACGATCTGCTTGCCGCCATTGGCCATGACCGCATAGGCGGAAACCATGCGCATGACTGTGGTTTCGCCCGAGCCGAGCGACATGGCCAGAACCGGCAGCATCTTGTCGTAGATGCCGAAATGCTCGGCATAATCGGCAACGAGCGGCATGCCCATATCCTTGGCAAGCCGCACGGTCATCAGGTTACGCGAACGCTCGATACCGGCGCGCAGGGTCGAAGGGCCGGCAAACTTGCCGCCGTAGTTCTTCGGCTCCCACACATCATTGCCGACCTGCACCGAGATCGGAGCATCAAGCACCACGGAGGCAGGCGTGTAACCATTGTCGAGCGCGGCGGCATAGACGACCGGCTTGAAGGCCGAGCCGGGCTGACGATAGGCCTGCGTTGCACGGTTGAATTCGGATTCGGCGTAGGAGAAGCCGCCGACCATGGCCAGAACGCGGCCCGTGTGCGGGTCCATGGCGACAAGCGCGCCCTCGACCTCGGGCACCTGGCGCAGCGTCCACGCGCGGTCCGTGTCAGCTTTCTTCTCAACAAAGATCACATCGCCCGGCTTCAGAACGTCGGACTGGCGTTCCGCCTTGAGGCGCTTGCCGTCCACCACGTGCCGCATGGCCCATTTCATGTCTTCCAGCGCAATCGTGCCGGTCGTGCGTTCCTCGGACAGTGCGCCGGAAACCTCACGTTCAGGCTTGAGGCCAATGGAAATCTTGCTGTCTTCAGTTCCAAGAACCACGGCCACATTCCACTCGGGAACATCGCTCAGCCCATCGACTTCGCCGAGGGCTGCACCCCAGTCGCCGGAAACGTCGATCTGCGTGACCGGTCCGCGATAGCCGCGCAGCGTGTCATAGCGCAAAAGGCCATTGTGCAGCGCCTTGCGCGCATAAAGCTGCATCTGCGGATCAAGCGTGGTGCGGACGGAAAGGCCGCCCTCGTAGAGCGCATCTTCGCCATAGCGCGAAATGATGTCGCGGCGCACTTCCTCGGTGAAATACTCGCCGGCGAACAGATAGGTGCCCCGGCGACGCGGCGAGACATTGAGGCCGGTATTCTTGGCCTTCTCGCCCTCTTCAGCCGTGGCGTAGCCATTCTCGACCATCTGGTCGATCACCCAGTTGCGGCGCTCGATGGCGCGCTCGGTGTGACGGAAGGGATGATAGTTGGACGGGCCCTTGGGAAGAGCAGCGAGATAGGCCGCTTCTTCCAGCGTCAGCTCGTTGACCGACTTGTCGAAATAGGTAAGCGCCGCGCCGGCGATGCCGTAAGCACCGAGACCGAAGAAAATCTCGTTCAGATAGAGTTCGAGGATGCGATCCTTGGAATAGGCCTGCTCGATGCGGAAGGAGAGCACCATCTCCTTGATCTTGCGCTGCATGGTCTGGTCGGAGGTGAGAAGGAAGTTCTTCGCCACCTGCTGCGTGATCGTGGACGCGCCGACCGGACGCCGACCGGAGCCCAGATTGCGCACATTGGTCACCACGGCGCGGGCAAGGCCCGTCACGTCGATGCCCGGGTGCTTGTAGAAATTCTTGTCTTCTGCGGAAAGGAACGCAGCCTTGACGCGATCCGGAACGGCCTGGATCGGAAGGTAGAGGCGACGCTCGCGCGCGAACTCGGCCATGAGAGCGCCATCGGAGGCGTGAACGCGGGTCGTGACCGGCGGCTCATATTTCGCCAGCACCTCGTAATCGGGCAGATCCTTGGTCAGATCGCCGATGTAGAGCGCGATGCCCGCAGCCACCAGCAGCGCCAGCACGATGCCGACGCCGAAGAAATACCCGATGAGACGTATCATGCCCGCTCCAATTCAAGCCCGGTCGCAACTTCACCGCCCGTCAGCGGCAACTGCCCCGCGCAGCCTTTCCAAGTCTTATCGGCAGGACAAAGAGGGACAGGCGAATGGTGGATTGCCACCGCAACGCAGTCCGCTGTCTTCATTCCATGCGATTCCAATATACCATTTCTTTTCACGATCTTCGCCCGCTCGTGCAAGGACAGCCGGAAAATCATGCGCCTGCTCTTAATGCCTCACGCTTGTGGGCAAAATACGGCGATTGCAGCGCCCCCGGCGCGAACAGCACAAAACGGGACCGCCGTTGCAGACTTGCAACGAATTGGGCTCTGAGATCAACCTCCAGCTGCACCATTTGCCTTGGCAAAATAGCTGATCGCATCAATGATCGCCGCCATTGTCTTCTCCCGCCATGCCGGATCGCGCAGCTGCGCTTCGTCCTTCGGATTGGAAAGATAGCCCAGTTCCAGAAGAACCGAGGGGATATCCGGGGCGCGCAGAACGCGGAAACCCGCATAGCGATGCGGGTTTTTCACCATCTGCACGGTGCTCGACAGTTCGCCGATGAGCGTGCGCGCAAAGCGGATGGAGAAGGCGTGCGTCTCGCGCCGGATGAGATCGACCAGAATATCCTCGACCTCGTCCTGCTCTTCTTCCGGCACCTTGCCGGCGATCTCGTCAGACAGGTTTTCGCGTGCAGCGGTTGCCGCAGCCTCGGCGTCGGACGCCTTGTCGGAAACCGTGTAGACGGTCGCACCGCGCACGCTGCGAATGGCAATCGCATCGGCATGGACCGAAACGAAGAGGTCAGCCCCCTTCTCCCGCGCAATGCGCACGCGCTCGTCAAGACGCAGGAAACGGTCATCCTCTCGTGTGAGAACAACGCGATACCGGCCAGTCTCCTCGAGCTTTTTCTTGAGTTCGAGCGAGAACAGAAGCGTGATCTGTTTTTCGACCGTACCGTTCACGCCACGCGCGCCACCATCGGCGCCGCCATGCCCCGCATCAAGCGCAACGGTGAAACGATCCTTCATCGCAACGGCCTCGTCCTTGGCGGAACCAAGGTCGGGCGGCGTCATGCTGGCCCGCAGGGCCTTGTCAAAATCCTCAACGGAACTGGCGCGCATTTCGATGATGAGGCGAAACCCGTCGGAGGTCTCGTTCTTCATAACCTCGGCTTTTTCGACCGAGAACGGCCCCTTGGCGTTGAAGAGCAGACGCGCGCGCTGCGCATCGACGGCGCCATATTGCACACCGGCAACCAGCCCCCGTGGCTCCAGTTCCAGGGGATCGAAGGTGAATTCGGTGGCCGGCATGTCGATCACCAGCCGGTTGGGATCGCGCAGGAGGAACCAGCGAAAATCGGGCGCGCGGTCGAAATGCACGACGATGCGCGTGTATTGCTGGTCACCGGCCATCTTGTAGTCATGCGCCTTGAGCGCAGGACCATCGGCAAGGGCATTGTTGAGAACGAGAAAGAGCCCGGTGAGGACAACCGTCAAAAAAAACGCTGGTCTGTGCAAAACCGCTTCTCTCCGATGCGTCATGCGGATTTAGTCGAATCAACCCCATTTCCAGCGAAAGAAAATGGCAATTTTTCTTCGAATCGACCGCCAACGATCATATTTTATGCGCTGTGCAGGGACATTGGGCAAATAAGCTGGATGATATTTGCAGGCCGCCCCGGCCAGGGCGCGATAGAAATCAGGGTTGCCAATACAACTGTCAAATCATAAAAGCATCTTTGAATCATCGCGATATCCGTCCTTGGTTTGAGTCCCAGCTGACAAACGGCGATGAGCAACGGGGCAAACCTTTATCCGCCGCCGCAAACCCGAACGGGTGGTGATTCAAGAGGAATTTTTCAGGGCCTTCCTCAAGCATGGAAGCCCTGGCTTCAGGAAACGGCCGGACCATCACTGTCCGCGCCGGCTCTATATGAGCAAAAGCTGGCCCGCAAAATCGGGCCTTGGTTGAAACGGTTCTGCCGGGCGATGGAATGGCATCAGGCGCAATTGGAACGAGATCCGGATTGAAACGCACCGCAAGCTCGGTGCTCCGGCCCAATTTGGCGCGGCCTTCAACGCCGGCGAGCCTCAGATTATCCGGCACAGATTGTCACGTTGGCTTGCGGCTACGCCCGTCGAGCCCGGCCCGACAATCTTTCCTTGCCGGGGAGACAAGTATTTATGCCAAACAAAATGCTGATAGATGCCTCCCATCCGGAGGAAACGAGGGTTGTTGTCCTTCGCGGTAATCGCATCGAAGAGTTTGATTTCGAATCTCAGGATAAGAAGCAGCTTCGCGGTAATATTTATCTGGCACGCGTCACACGCGTCGAACCTTCCCTTCAGGCAGCCTTCGTAGAGTATGGTGGCAACCGGCATGGCTTTCTCGCTTTCAGCGAAATCCATCCCGACTATTACCAGATCCCCGTAGCCGACCGTCAGGCGCTTCTGGAGGCCGAAGCCGCAGAAGCCAAGGCCGATGACGACGACGAAGACAGCGAGCCCCGCCAGGCACAGAAAGGCGGACGCAAGCGCCGCCGCGCCAGCACCCGCAAGAAGACCGCCCAGCAGGACGACGCTTCCCAGGACGAGGCTGCACAGGAAGAGGACGGCGACAGCGACGCCGTTGCCGAGGCGCAGCCTGAAGCCGAGGCGGACGCCGACGCGGTTTCCGACGACGATGCCGACACTGCGCAGGACGCGGACGGCGAAGACAAGCCGCAGGCCATGGCTGCAGAGGCCTCTGCCGACGTGGTTTCGGAAGAGCCGCGTAGCCGGCGCTCGCGCCGCAACCGGTCCGATGACGATAACAATGGCAACGACGACGAAGACGACGTCGACACGGTTGGCGCTGACGATGCGCTGGAAGAAGCGCAGCCCTCGCGCCGCGCCGCCCGCAAGAACTACAAGATCCAGGAGGTCATCAAGCGCCGCCAGATCCTGCTCGTTCAGGTCGTCAAGGAAGAGCGCGGCAACAAGGGCGCGGCGCTCACCACCTATCTGTCGCTGGCAGGCCGCTATTCGGTTCTGATGCCCAACACCGCACGCGGTGGCGGCATTTCCCGCAAGATTACCAATGTGCAGGACCGCAAGCGTCTCAAGGACGTCGTGAAGCACCTTGAAGTGCCTCAGGGCATGGGCGTGATCCTGCGCACCGCCGGTGCAAACCGCACCAAGGCGGAGATCAAGCGCGATTACGACTACCTGATGCGCCTTTGGGAGAAGGTTCGCAGCCTGACGCTTGAATCCACGGCCCCCGCCCTCGTCTACGAGGAAGGAAGCCTCATCAAGCGGTCGGTGCGCGACCTCTACAACAAGGACATCGGGGAAATCCTGGTGGCCGGCGAGGAAGGGTATCGCGAGGCCAAGGACTTCATGCGCATGCTCATGCCGAGCCATGCCAAGGCCGTTCAGCCCTATCGCGACGTGACGCCGATCTTTGCCGGAAACGGCATCGAGGCGCAGCTTGACCGCATGCTGCAGCCGCAGGTCACGCTGAAATCCGGTGGTTACATCATCATCAACCAGACCGAGGCTCTGGTGGCGATCGACGTGAACTCCGGCCGTTCGACGAAAGAGCACTCGATCGAGGACACCGCGCTCCAGACCAATCTGGAAGCGGCGGAGGAAGTGGCGCGTCAGTTGAGGCTGCGCGACATGGCGGGCCTGATCGTGATCGACTTCATCGACATGGAGGAGAACCGGAACAACCGGGCGGTCGAGAAGCGCCTCAAGGATTGCCTCAAGAATGACCGCGCCCGAATCCAGGTTGGCCGCATCTCGCATTTCGGGCTTCTGGAAATGTCGCGTCAGCGCATCCGCGCAAGCGTTCTGGAAAGCACCATGCAGCCCTGCCCCCATTGCGGCGGCACGGGACACATCCGCTCCGATTCGTCGGTGGCGCTCTATGTGGTGCGTTCCATCGAAGAATACCTGCTCAAGGACGCGCGCAACGACATAGCCGTGCGCACGCCGGCGCAGACCGCACTTTATCTGCTGAACCACAAGCGCTCCAATCTGGTCGAGATGGAAAACCGCTTTGGCGTGACCATCACTGTCGAGGCGGATGACAGCGTGGGTTCGCAGCATTTTGCGATCACCAAGCAGCAGCCGGCCGACAAATCGGGAATGGAGCAGCCGGCAGCCCCGCAGGCAGCGCCCGCACAGGTGGTTGAAACCCCTGCCCCCGCACAGGAAGCCGAAGCCGGTGAAGATGGCGAACCGCGCAAGCGTCGCCGCAAGCGCAAGCGCCGGGGTGGCCGCAACCGCAACAATGGCGGCGCCGAGGGTGCAGAGCAGAATCAGGATCAGAACGCAGATCAGATGCCAGGCGACGACGATGCCGTCGCAGCCACGGCTGAGGATGGCGCAGCCGTTTCCGAGGATGCAGCCGAGACGCAGCCGGCAGAAGCCGGCGAAGGCGAGCGCAAGAAGCGCCATCGCGGGAAACGTGGTGGCCGCAGGAACCGTCGCGACAGCGATACGCAGGAAGCCGAGGGCGACGCCTCTGTAGAGGCAGGCGTTTCCGACGACGCTCCGACTGCAGAAAGCGCAGAAGCCCCGCAGGTGGCAGAAGCACCCGAGACGCCGGTTGTTGCCGATGAGGCTCCGGCAGTTGCACCCGAGGCGCAGGCCGCCGCACCCGAGGCAGGGGCAGAGGCGGAGGCTTCTGCCGAGGCAACGGATGCGCCCGCCGAGGAGAAGCCTGCTCGCAAGCCGCGCCGCCGCACCCGCAAGGCTGCTGCACCGGCTGAAACCGCGCCTGCCGAGACAGCCGACGAAGCGGCTCCAGCCGTAGCGGAAGAAGCGGCAGCCGAGAAAAAGCCTGCCGAAGAGGCAGCCGCTGAAGAAAAGCCGGCTCCGAAACGGCGTCGCACGACCACGCGTCGCAGCACCGCCAAGGCCAAACCGGCTGAAGACAAGCCAGCCGAAGTCAAGCCGGCTGCGGAAGAAACGGTTGCCCCGGAAGCCGCCGAAGAGGCTCCCAGCGAGGCAGCACCGGCCCAGAAAGCGGTCGAGGAAACGGTCGAAGAGCCTGCCAAGGAAGAAGCCGCCGTATCTTCGGAACCGGTTGTCTCCTCTTCCGAACCGGCAGAGAGCGATCGCCCCCGCAAGACCGGCTGGTGGCAGCGCAAGAGCTTCTTCTAGAGGGACGTGCGCCGGCTTCTAAAGCTGGAGCATTTGGAACACAAAAAACTGGAAGGCCGGCGCATTGCGCCGGCCTTTTTGCATTGGCGACACGGCAAGAGCACAGATCAAAACTCCATGATCGAAGACTGTTGTGCCTTCCCATTGCCCTTATGCTCGTCTACCAATTCGGCAATGCTTGAGAGAGACACCATGGTTCACAGGATTATCGCGCGGGCAGCCACGCTCTTCATGCTGGCATCCTATCTGATTGTCGTTTCGGTGCCGGCTTCGCAGGCGCAGGGGCGTGTGACCGTCGTTCGTGACGCGGAAATCGAGGCTCTTGTTACCGAATATGCCGCCCCGATACTGAAGGCGGCCGGTCTGTCCCGTTCGGGGATCGACATCATTCTCGTCAACAATCGCAGCTTCAACGCCTTCGTGGATGGGCGACGCATCTTCATTCACACCGGCGCTCTGACACAGGCTGAAACGCCCAACGAGATCATCGGCGTGATCGCTCACGAAGCCGGGCATATTGCGGGCGGACATCAGGAGCGACTGCGCCAGCAGCTGAAGCGTGCGCAGACCATGGCCATCGTGTCGGCGCTGATCGGCATTGGAGCCGGCGTTGCCGGGGCTGCAACGGATACGCGCGGTCTGGCTTCGGCCGGTGTCGGCATGGCTGCCGGCGGTGCGGAAATGGCGCGGCGCGGCCTGCTCGGCTATCAGCGCTCCGAAGAGGTGACCGCCGACCGCACGGCCATCGACTATCTCAACAAGACCGGCCAGTCGGCCAAGGGCATGCTGACAACGTTCGACCGTCTGGCGGGCGGCCTGGCGCTCGCCGGCGTCAATGTCGATCCCTACCAGATCAGCCACCCCATGCCGCGCGAGCGTATCGCCAATCTGGAAGAGCTTGCGCGCAAGAGCCGCTTCTACGACCGCAAGGACCCGGCGCAGCTTCAGCAGCGCCATGACATGATGCGCGCAAAGATTGCTGCGCATACGGAAGGCGCGCAGGCCGTACAGCGGCTGTTCAGGCAGGACCCGCGCGGCATTCCCGCCATGTATGGCGACGCGATTGCCACCTTTCTCACCGGAAATCCCCGCACGGCGCTCCAGAAGGTCGATGCACTGATCTCCAAAATGCCCCGCAATCCCTATCTGCAGGAGCTGCGCGGCGACATCCTCATCAAGGCGAACCGCCCGAAGGATGCGGCCAATGCCTATGCCAGGGCGTTATCGCTTGCTCCGGGCACGCCCGGACTGCTTCAGGTGGGCTATGGGCAGGCGCTTCTGGCGACCGGTCAGCCGGACCTCGTGAAGAAGGCGGCATCGGAACTGCAGACCGGGCTTTCGCGTGAGCCGGAATTCGCCAATGGCTATCGCTACCTTGCCCAGGCCTACGGGCAGTTGGGTGACATCGCCAATGCGGAGCTTGCTTCAGCAGAGGGCTATTTCCATGCCGGCCAGTATCGCGATGCGAAGCTTTTCGCCATCAGGGCGCAGAAGCGCATGAAGCGCGGCTCGCCCGGCTGGCTGCGCGCGCAGGACATCATACAGTACAAGGCCCCCGGTTGATCGGTGAACCTTCCGCCCCAAATGGGCCACACAACAAACAGATATCCTCAATTCAGATGAAATCGGATTTGATCATGACTCTTTCCAGCAAACTCCGCGCCCTTACGGCGGCAACCGCCCTCTTCCTGCCCGCCATGGCGCTCGGCAATGTCGCGCAGGCATCGGACGGCGCAGCGCTCGGCAAACCGGAAGTCGAACAGATCGTGCGCGACTACCTGCTCGAAAACCCGGAAATCCTGCTCGAGGTTCAGGCAGCACTCGAAACCAAGCAGCGCGAGCAGCAGGCCGAGGCCCAGAAGACCGTGCTGCAGGATCGCAAGGATGATCTCCTGAACAGCCCGCATGACGGCGTGATCGGCAATCCGGAGGCCCAGGTCACCGTGGTCGAGTTCTTCGACTACAATTGCGGCTTCTGCAAACGCGCCATGGCCGACATGCAGGCGCTGCTCGAAGAGAATGACGATGTGCGCTTTGTTCTCAAGGAATTCCCCATCCTCTCCGCAGAATCGCGCGAGGCCCATGTGGTTTCCATGGCCGTTCAGGCGACCGCGCCCGAGAAATACGCCGAGTTCCACCAGCAGCTGATGGGTTCGGAATCCCGCGCTGATGGCGAACTGGCCATGTCGATTGCGACCGGCCTTGGTCTTGATGAGGCAGCACTTCGCAAGGAAATGGAAAATCCGGAGATCCAGAAGGCTTTCGCGGAAACCTATGAGCTGGCGAATCAGCTTGCGGTTACCGGAACGCCCGCCTATGTGGTCGGAAACGAGGTTGTGTTCGGCGCGCTGGGCAAGGATGTGCTCGGCGAAAAGATCGAACAGGCCCGCACGGAAAGCAACTGACGCGCACGCCGGAAGCCTCCGGAGCGCTCTGTGGACAGAGAAAGAAGCCCCTTGCCATCTTTGCGGTACGGTCTAAGCCCTCTATAGAGGAGCTTGTGATGGTGCCGCAAAAGGGCCAGGGGACGATTTTATGGCGAAAACAGTCTTCATTCTGAACGGGCCCAATCTGAATGCGCTCGGCAAGCGCGAACCCGGCATCTATGGCGGCGACACCCTTGCGGACGTCGAGAAGAACTGCCGGGACAAGGCCGCTTCACTTGGAATGGACATTGAGTTTCGCCAGTCCAATCACGAGGGCGACCTCGTTGACTGGATCCATGAGGCCGGCCAGAAAGCTGCCGGCATCGTCGTCAATCCCGGCGCCTATGGGCACACGTCGATTGCATTGCATGATGCGATCCGTGCGGTGAGCCCGCTCCCGGTGATTGAGGTGCACATTTCCAACATTCATGCCCGCGAAGCGTTTCGCCACGTTTCGATGATTGCCCCGGCGGCAAAAGGCATGATTTGCGGATTGGGCACAATCGGTTATGTACTCGCGCTGGATGCGCTGGCCGCACACCGGCCGGATTGAGACAAAAGCAGGACAAAACACATGTCGACAAAAAAGACGGGGGTCGATCAGCAACTCATTCGCGAGCTTGCGACGATCCTGAACGACACCAATCTGACGGAAATCGAAGTCGAGCAGGACGACCTGCGGATTCGCGTGGCCAAGCAGGGCGCAGTCGCCGTGCAGAGCTATGCCGCTCCGGCACCCGCCCCCGCGCCCGCACCGGCTGCGCCGGCCCCGGCCGCGGCTGAAGAAGCCAAGAAGAGCCCGGCCGATTCCAAGAATGCCGTTCCTTCCCCGATGGTCGGCACCGCCTACAAGTCTCCCGCGCCCGGCGCGAACGCCTTCATCGAAGTCGGCCAGTCCGTGAAGGAAGGCCAGACGCTTCTCATCATCGAAGCGATGAAGACCATGAACCAGATTCCCGCGCCCCGTTCCGGCACCGTGACGGCGATCCTCTTCGAGGATGCGCAGCCGGTTGAGTTCGGCGAGCCGCTGGTCGTCATCGAATAGTCCGGGGCAGGCGCGCATGTTTCACAAGATCCTCATCGCCAATCGCGGCGAAATCGCCCTGCGCGTACTGCGCGCCGCCAAGGAGCTCGGCATCCAGACCGTAGCCGTGCACTCCACGGCGGACGCGGATGCGATGCATGTGCGCCTTGCCGACGAGAGCGTATGCATCGGGCCGCCGCCCTCGCGCGACAGCTATCTGAACATTCATCAGATTCTGGCCGCCTGCGAGATCACCGGCGCCGACGCCGTGCATCCGGGCTACGGCTTCCTTTCGGAAAACGCCAAGTTCTCCGAAATTCTGGCCGCACACAATCTCACCTTCATCGGCCCCTCGGCCGACCACATCCGCATCATGGGTGACAAGATCACCGCCAAGAAGACGGTGAAGGCTCTTGGCATTCCCGTGGTTCCCGGCTCCGATGGCGCCGTGACCGACGATGTGGAAGCCAAGCGCATTGCCGCCGATATCGGCTATCCGGTGCTGATCAAGGCATCGGCCGGCGGTGGCGGACGCGGCATGAAGGTTGCGCGCACCGAGGCTGATCTTGCCGAGGCGCTCTCCACCGCCCGCACGGAAGCGGGTGCGGCCTTCGGTGACGACGCGGTGTACATCGAGAAATATCTCGAAAAGCCGCGCCACATCGAGGTTCAGGTGATGGGCGATGGCGCGGGCAACGCGATCCATCTGGGTGAACGCGACTGCTCGCTGCAGCGCCGTCACCAGAAGGTGTGGGAAGAGGCCAACTCGCCTGCCCTCAATGTCGAGCAGCGCAACCGCATCGGCGAAATCGTCTCCAAGGCCATTGCCGATCTCGGCTATTCCGGCGCGGGCACGATCGAGTTCCTCTACGAGAATGGCGAATTCTACTTCATCGAGATGAACACCCGCCTGCAGGTGGAGCATCCGGTGACGGAAGCCATCACCGGCATCGATCTGGTGCATGAGCAGATCCGCGTCGCTTCCGGCGGTGGACTGTCCTGCACGCAGGATGAGGTGCGTTTCGAGGGCCATGCCATCGAGTGCCGCATCAATGCGGAAGACCCGCGCACCTTCACCCCCTCGCCGGGCACGATCACGCATTTCCATACGCCGGGCGGTCTTGGCATCCGCGTCGATTCGGGCGTCTATTCGGGCTACCGCATCCCGCCTTACTACGACAGCCTGATCGGCAAGCTGATCGTGCATGGACGCAACCGCGTCGAGTGCATGATGCGTCTGCGCCGCGCGCTGGACGAGTTCGTCGTCGACGGCATCAAGACCACGCTTCCGCTGTTCCAGGATCTGGTCGGCAATCCCGATATCGCCAATGGCGATTACGACATCCACTGGCTGGAGAATTACCTGGCGAAAACGAGCTAGAGTTTCGGTTACCCCGTTTCTCTGTCAGTGATTGAGATCGCCCTTTGTGCGTCCAGTGGACGCCGGGCGATCCAAAGCTCGCCGCCCCATGTGATTCTCCGGCGATCTGGCCGGTTGAGCACGATGGCACGACCTTTCGCACCAGGATTTCGGATCCCTCCGGATCTTCTTCTTCGCGCTTACGCCACCGGGGTTTTCCCGATGGCGGAAAGTGCCGATGACCCGGAGGTTTTCTGGGTGCGGCCGGAAATGCGCGGGGTCATCCCGCTCGATTCCTTTCACATCCCCAAAAGCCTCGCCAAGACGCTGCGCCGCGCGCCCTTCCGCATCGCCTTCGATACGGACTTTGAGGGTGTCATAGAAGGCTGTGCAGAGGCGCGGCGCGATACCGACGACACATGGATCAACACGCCCATCCGCGAAGCCTACGGGCTTCTATTCGAGAACGGGCACTGCCACACGGTGGAAGCCTGGACGGATGAAGGGCTGGTTGGCGGGCTCTACGGCGTCACGCTTGGCCGCGCCTTCTTCGGCGAGAGCATGTTTTCGCGCCAGACCGACGCCTCCAAGGTCTGCCTTGTGCATCTGGTCGAGCGGCTGCGCGAACGCGGCTTCACATTGCTCGACACGCAGTTCACAACGCCGCACCTAAAACAGTTCGGCGCGATCGACGTGCCCCGCAGCCGCTATGAGCAGATGCTTCAGGACGCGCTGCAAAAGGGCGAAGCGCGCTTCAGCCCCTGACAGTCCGCGTCGATGGAAATCAGTAGGGTTTCACTCAGTCCGCGTCCGGCGGCGGGACTTCCGTGTCTTCCTTGCAGGCCTTGAGCCACACGTCATAAACCGCGTGCTCTACGGCATTGAGGCCCGGGCTTTCGGCCAGCATCCAGCCGGTGAAGATGCGGCGGATCTCACGGTCCAGCGTGATCTCGTCCACTTCCACGAAAGCGTCGGTGCGCGGCTCCTCGGTCTCCTCGGAGCTGTAGCAGACGCGCGGCGTCACCTGCAGAGCGCCAAACTGGACGGTCTCATGCATATAGACGTCGAAGGAGATGATGCGGCCGGTAATCTTGTCGATGCCGGTGAATTCGGCCACCGGGTGCTGCAAACGCTCTGCATGTGCCGGCAGGGCGGCAAACGTCGCCATTCCCAGTCCCAGCGCTGCAACAAGCCTGAAACCGGCTTTCTTCTTGAGGCCTGAATTCATGTGGCTCGACACCCGTCCTGTTCGCTTGTCATCCGGGATAGACCGGCAGAATCACCAAGTCCATGGGAAGGCGCACAACTAATGTTAAATTGTGGCAAGAACAGCGCGCGGCTTCAACCGCCGGGCGTCCACGCATCATAGTCGCCGGTCACGCGCGGGCGTTCCTTGCCGGTCGCAATCGATCCCTGCGGACGATAGGCGGCGGGGGTGCCCGTGAGATTCGGCTGATGCGGCTTCTGCCATTCGCGCGGCGTGTAGTTTTCGTTCACCGGCGCAACATCGACACGGTGGTGCAGCCAGCCGTGCCAGCCAGCGGGAACCAGAGACGCATCGGAAATGCCGTTATAGATTACCCAACGGCGCGTGCGCCCTTCGGAATCCTTGCCGCCTTCGTAATAGATGTTGCCGAACTCGTCTTCACCGACGCGCGTGCCCTTGCGCCACGTGTGGAAGCGGGTGCCCAGTGTCTGGCCATTCCACCAGGTGAAAAACTGAAGCAGGAACTTCTTCATGGCGTCCTCAAGTCGCTCGCTATCATCGTTCGAGATGGCTCGTGAGTTGCGTTATGGCGTCCGCATCGCCAGAAGGCAAGGCCCGTTACGGATTGCTCAAAGTTCATTTCATCGCATTCGCCGTATCACGGCTGTTTTCGGGCCGGCAAAGGGGTTTTGCCCCTCACCTGTCTCATGGCTGGAAAAGCCGGAAGCGCAGCGAGGACGTGGTTTCCGGGGACCGGATGGAGAGCGCCTTCCGCGCAGCGGTCAAAGCCCACGCCTGTCGCCGGCATGAGGCCTGATGCGCGCGAATGCCGCAAGAGGGATAGCCGGCTGACAAAAGGATTCGGTCTCGAATCAGGGCCGAGCCCTGCGTCGGGGAGCCTGTCTTGTGGCCCCTTCCCTAAAGCAGTCTGCGGTAGATCAGAGCCGGGATATCGAAACCGGCGCTGCCGCAATCCTCGCTCTGGCCCATCTGCTCAAATCCCAGATGCTCATAGAAGCCACGCGCCCGGCCATTGGCCTCTTCCACTTGGAGCGTGATTTCGCGCGCCTCGGGAAAGCAGATCGCCACCTCGTCGAACAGGGCCAGACCGATGCCACGCCCCTGGCAGGCCGAACGGACGTAAAGCTGATGCAGCTTTATGGATTTGCCTTCATGCTCGGCGACGGCGAAGGCCATACCGCCGATATCGCTGCCATTGTCTGCCAGAACGAATTCGGAGTGCGGCTGTTTCAGCCGCGCCCTCAGAGCCTCGATGGAGTGCCAGGCACCGGTGATCTCATCCACACGCTCGCGGCCGTAGATCGCGTCATAGGTGTCGTGCCAGGTTTCCACGAGGAGCGCTCGCACGGCCGGCAAGTCACGCTCGCCGGCCGTGCGGACAAAATAACCGCCGGCATCAATCATTGATGCCGAGCTTTTCCTTCACCAGCGCGTTGACGGCCTGCGGGTTGGCCTTGCCACCGGTGGCTTTCATCACCTGACCGACGAACCAGCCGGCCAGCGTCGGCTTGGCCTTGGCCTGCTCGACCTTTTCCGGGTTGGAGGCGATGACTTCATCAACGGCCTTCTCGATTGCGCCGGTGTCGGTGACCTGCTTCATGCCGCGCTCATCGACGATGGCGACCGGATCGCCCCCCTCGGTGAACACGATCTCAAACAGATCCTTGGCGATCTTGCCGGAAATCGTGCCGTTCTTGATCAGGTCGATGATCGCGCCGAGCTGGTTGGCCGAAACCGGTGTCTCGTCGATCCCCTGCCCGGCCTTGTTCAGCGCGCCGAGCAGATCGTTGATGACCCAGTTGGCAGCAGCCTTGCCGTCACGTCCCTCTGCAACCTTCTCGAAGAAGTCGGCTGTCGCCTTCTCGGCGATCAGGACCGAAGCGTCATACTCGGACAGGCCGAAGGCTTCGATGAAACGCGCCTTCTTCTCATCCGGCAGCTCCGTGAGGTCGGCTGCAAGCGCATCCACATAGGCCTGATCGAATTCCAGCGGCACCAGATCCGGATCGGGGAAGTAGCGATAGTCGTGCGCTTCTTCCTTGGAGCGCATGGAGCGCGTCTCGCCCTTGGCCGGGTCGAACAGGCGGGTTTCCTGATCGATGGAACCGCCATCCTCGAGAATCGCGATCTGGCGACGGGCTTCCGATTCGATGGCCTGACCGACAAAACGCACCGAGTTCACATTCTTGATCTCGCAGCGCGTGCCGAATTCACCGCCCGGCCGGCGCACGGACACATTCACGTCGGCGCGCATGGAGCCTTCGTCCATGTTGCCGTCGCAGGTGCCCAGATAACGCAGGATGGTGCGCAGCTTGGTCAGGAACGCCTTGGCCTCGTCCGAAGAACGGATATCGGGCTTGGAGACGATCTCCATGAGCGCGACGCCCGAGCGGTTGAGATCCACATAGGACATGGTGGGATTCTGGTCGTGCATCGATTTGCCGGCATCCTGCTCCAGATGCAGGCGCTCGATGCCCACTTCGATTTCCTCAAACGAGCCGTCCTTGGCGGGGCCGACGGAAACCGTCACCTTGCCCTCGCCGACGATCGGCTGCTTGAACTGCGAAATCTGGTACCCCTGCGGCAGGTCCGGATAAAAATAGTTCTTGCGGTCGAAGACCGAGCGCAGGTTGATCTGCGCTTTCAGGCCAAGGCCCGTGCGGATTGCCTGCTTGACGCAGACCTCGTTGATGACGGGCAGCATGCCGGGCATGGCCGCATCCACGAGGGAGACATTCGCATTGGGGGCAGCACCGAAAGTCGTCGAAGCGCCGGAGAACAGCTTTGCTTCAGACGTTACCTGGGCATGGATCTCCATGCCGACGATGATTTCCCAGTCGCCGGTAGCGCCGGAGATGAAACGCTTGGGATCGGGCGTGCGTGTATCGATGAGTGTCATGGTTTCACGGTGCCGTGCAGTCGGATGGTTCGGAATGGACTGCCGCATTCGCTAGACCAAACATACCCGCGTGGCAAGCCAAGCGCTTTATTCCGGCCACAGTTTGCGTTATGAAATGCAGCATCAACGGAGTTTTTATGTCCAACTATCTTGAGGCCCGGTAGGGCCCCGAACCTGAACCAACACAGGGTCGGGGCGAGAAAACCTTGAAACCCTGCGCCATCGCAAGGCGGCGCAGCGATGTTTGCCGGCCATTTGGCCGGTGGTTTTCCCATTGGTTCGCGCCAGTGGTTTTCCAGGACTTCAAGATATGGATATTTCGCGCGCAGAGCAGCGCATCCTGCATATATTGGCGCAGGGTGGCCGGATCGTCATCGAAAAGGACGAGCAAGGCCAGATTCTCGAACTGAACTGCATCACACGTGACGGCTGGCAGTTTCCCGGCCTTGACCTGACACTGTTCAGAAAAATCAAACGCAAACGGGCAATCCAGTCGCGCAACAGCGGTCCCTACCGCATCACGCGCCGCGGCCTTCAACTGGTCCGCTCACAGCTCGATAACCGTTAAAACAAAAGAGGCTGCCGAAAGGCAGCCTCTGTCTGTTCAGGCGGTCGCGATGTAGCTGCGAATGTCTTCGGCCTCGCGCTCGACCTCCTCGATGCGCTTTTTCACGACATCGCCGATCGATATGATGCCGGCAATCTTGCCGTTCTCTTCCACCGGCAGGTGCCGGAAACGGCCTTCGGTCATGATCTGCATGACCTCGTTGACCGTGTTCTGCTCATGGCAGCGGCGAACTTTTGCGGTCATGACCGCAGAAACTGGCTGTTCAAGCATGTCGGCGCCATCGCGCCCGATCACGCGCACAATATCGCGCTCCGACAATATACCTGCGATACGCCCGTCGGGCTCCGTCACAACGACGGCACCGATACCGCGTTCAGACAAAAGCTGGGCGGCCTCCGCCAGCCTCCTGTCCGGACCGATGGTGACCACATTGCGCCCTTTGGCGTCCAGAATGGCCTTCACCGTCATGGCAATCTCCTTCTTCTGGCAACAGGGCAATGTTGCGCCGTGAAAGAGCGCTTTGCAAGTAGACGAATGCTTATGCCGTCGTCGAAATCCTGCCCTTAGGAAGGGAAATCAGCCTGACGCCGCGCGGGCGGGCGATCAAAGAACTGGATGCCGAAGAAACCCAGGAGAAAACCGCCGATATGGGCTTCCCAGGCGATCTGGGGACCGTTGACCACGGTGCCGCTCATCAGGCCCGTCACCACATTGGCCACCATCCAGACGCCAAGGAACACCACGACGCTGCGCGATTTCACGACCAGGGAGACAGGAAGCACCGGCCCGGTGAAGGCCGGCTTGGGCTGACGCCGATCCACCCGGAACGCAAAGCGGGCTGCAGCCCCCATCATCGCGGAAATGGAGCCGGACGCGCCAACAAGAGGCACTGCCGAGGATGGATAGAGCAGGTAATGCAGCCCGACGGCGGCAAGCGCGCCTGCCACCCAGAACAGGACGAAACGCGCGCTTCCGATGCGGTTGGCAAGCGGAGACCCGAAGGCGGCAAGCCAGATCATGTTGACCAGAAGATGCCCCCAACTTCCATGCAGGAAGGAATAGGTGACGGGGCTGATGAAAGCGTAGGTGTCGAGCGCAAACTGCCCGCTATAGCGGATCGGCAGAAACGCGAAGTGCACCATCAGCCAGACCTGCTGATCAATGCTCATCCAGAATGTCTCGATGGCAAAAATTGCAACGCAGATCAGGCCGAGGACCGTGACGGCCGGCGCCAGGTTGAACACCGGCTCCCTGCCATCACCGCCGTTCCGCTCAAACCCATTTTCGGATTCCGCTTCAGGAATCGCCCGCTCTTCATCTCTGTTCATGATTTTGCGTAGCAGACCCGTGGAAAAGAAAAAAGCCGCTCAGGATGAACCTGAACGGCCTGGTCGAGCCCCCACTCCGGCTTTCGTGAGAAAGACCGGCCCCGGCCCGTCAGTTGGAGCATCGGGCGCCCCCGCTACTCCCTCAATCATTCAGATCGTCCTTCAGGCGTCCACGGGGACGCATGGCGATCTGGTTGATTCGGTCTTGCTAACGGCCGGACACTGCCACCGGCCCGAAACCCGCGCAATCTAAACCCTTTGTTAACCCTAACAGAGCGGCTGCGCGAACAACCCCCATCGCTTTGGCACGCATCCTGCACCCATCCACATGTCGCTATTGAAAATGCCTGCACCTGTCCGCCTATGGGACAGGCCCGGGCCGAGAGTAAGGAGCCAAGAGGCATGAAACATGATGGTTCGGTGACGTTGTTCCAATATTGGAACAGGTTGCGTGGCAACCGTCCGGCCCCCAGGCGCACGGAAGTCGAGCCGGCAGAGATCAAGACACTGCTGGCCGATACGTTCATTCTGGAACGCGATGCGCGCGGCGAAGCCGTGTTCCGCCTCGCTGGCACCCGGCTGTGCGCCACATTCGGAAAGGAACTCAAGGGCCTCTCCTTCGCCTCCCTGTGGCCGGGCCGTGATCAGGCCGTGGTCGGCAAGCTTGCGCGCAGCGTGTTCGACATGAAATCCGTGGTGGTTCTTTCCTTTGCGGGACGCAACAGGAGCGGCGATGCCGCAGCCTTCGAGCTTCTGCTTCTGCCGCTTGAAGGCGGCATGGAAAGCCCGCGCGCCATGGGCTCGCTGCTGGCCTGCCACAAGCCTTTCTGGCTTGGCGCAGAACCAATCGTGGAATGTGAAGTCACCTCGCTGCGGATCATCGACGCCGACCGCGAGCCCTCCCTCCTGAAGAACCGGCCAGCCGTCCAGGTGCCGCCACTGGTGCCGGAGCGCCGCTCCATCACCGACAGCCTCATCGAACCCGGCCAGGGCCGCCGCTTCCGCCATCTCGTGGTTTTCGACGGTGGGCGCAACGAATAGTTGCCCCTTACCGCTTATTAACGGATCAGGCGTAGTGTCGCGCTGCCCCATGGGCCAGCTGGAATCTGCAGATCGAAGGGCGCAAGACACGATGAGAGCGGCGATCAACCGATCCCCATCAGACGATGAAAGACGCAGCTTTCAGCGCGTCAAGGTGTCGATCTATGGCCGCTTCATGCTTGAGGATCGCAGCGAACACCCCTGCCGGGTGACAGACATGTCACCGGGCGACGTTTGCCTGATCGCACAGCATTCGGGCAGGCAGGGCGAGCGCGTGATTGCCTATCTCGATCATATCGGCCGCATTGAAGGCGAAGTGATCCGCGTCAACCGCGACGGTTTCGCCATGACGGTGGTTGCCTCCGAGCGCAAGCGCGACAAACTCGCAGCCCAGCTCACATGGCTTGCCAACAAGCACGAGCTGGACCTGCCGGAAGATCGCCGTCATGAGCGTATCGCACCGCGCAACCCGATCAGCGTTCTGCGCCTGCCGGACGGCCGCGAATATCGCTGCCGCATCATCGACCTGTCTCTTTCCGGCGCAGCCGTGGAGAGCGAAGTGCGGCCTGAACGCGGAACGCAGGTTCATCTTGGCACGATGCGCGGACAGGTGGTGCGCCATTTCGACGATGGCGTCGCCATCGAATTTGCAAGCATCCAGAACCGTCAGGCGCTGGAAGCAGAGTTCTCGCTGCCGACGGAAGCCTGACCGCTGCATTCGTAACAGCGACCCAAGCACCCATCCGCGCTGCCAGCTCTCCAAAGTCCGAGACGATCACATCCCAGTCCCGTTCTGCGACAGGATCGCGTGACGATCCGCTGCCATATTCCAGCGGACGCGGGAACGCGCGAGGCGTCGATACCCGGATCAGGAAGGATCGCTTCCAGTTTTTTCCGATGCAGGACATCCAGCCGCAGGAAGGATCGCCGCCTCGCGCGCCACACCTTCGCGCCAGTCCACCACCGTGCCGAATACATCGAACACCAAAGCCTTCACACCATTCATGCCGCTCTCCTCTCCATCGTCGATCCGCCCGTGAAGTGCGGCGCGAACCGAGCGCCGTGACGCCTTCGAATTTCATTACAATTTTAGACAAATTTTATTCAAATATAATTCGATTTTTATATTGATTAGATCAAAACACAAATAGAATTTAGCGCGATTTATACTTCGCAATTTTGCCTGGAATAAATTCCCCTGTGTCATTGTCCTCTCAAACGGGGAGACAAGACTATGGGGCATTCAAAGAGCGCACGGCTGATCGCGGCCGCCGCACTTGCATTCGGGGCGTTCACCACGGGGGCGTTCGCCACACCCAATTTCATGAAGACCGGTGGCTTCACCAGTCAGCCGATCGGTCACTATGAACTTTGCCAGCGCGAGCCGGTCGAGTGCAACCAGACAACGGCGCGCCCGCGCCCGGTGAAGCTGACGCGCGAGATGTGGAAAGCCATGATCGACGTCAACAATGCGGTGAACTCAACGGTTCTGCCGCGCACCGACATGGAGATGTGGGGCGTGGAAGAGTACTGGTCCTACCCGACGGCCTATGGCGACTGCGAGGACTATGTTCTTGAGAAGCGCCGCCGCCTGATGGCAGCCGGCGTGCCTGCCGGCAATCTGCTGATCACGGTGGTGCGCCAGCCCAATGGCGACGGCCATGCCGTTCTGACCGTGGTCACCAATATGGGCGATTTCATTCTCGATAATCTGGAAGCCCGCGTCTCTCTGTGGGGCGATACGGATTACACCTATCTCAAGCGCCAGGCCGCTTCGCATTCGGGCAAGTGGGTCAACATCAACAACGGACAGCCCGTCGCCGTTGGCAGCGTCGCTTCGAGCCGCTGATCTTCTCAACAAAACACATGGGCGAAGTCGACTGAACGCGCCCATGTCTTTCTGAACACCAACGGAGAACGCCGCGCTCCCGATCTTCGGACCGGCGGCATCCGTTGCGGGACACCCGGTCGAGTCCCCACCTCCCCGTCCCCAACGACCGGGTCAGGAGCCGGCCCACCCCATGGGTCGGCTCCACCTTTTTCGGGAACTCAGACTTCCTTCAGATCCGCGGAAAAGCGCTGACCGTTCTTCACATAGTGATCGGCAGACCAGCGGAGCCCGCGCACCGCTTCCTCATCCAGTTCACGCACGACCTTGGCAGGCGAACCGACGATCAGCGAATTGTCGGGGAATTTCTTGTTCTCGGTAACGAGCGCGCCGGCCCCGACCAGGCAGTTCCTGCCGATCTCAGCGCCATTGAGCACCACCGCGCCCATTCCGATCAGGCTGTTTTCGCCGATCCGGCAACCATGCAGGATCGCCCGGTGCCCGACCGTGCAGCCGCGCCCCACGACCAGCGGAAAGCCCATATCCGTATGAAGTACGGAATGTTCCTGAATGTTGGTGTCTTCGCCGATATCGATCAGCTCATTGTCACCGCGCAGGACGGCGCCGAACCAGACACCCGCATTGCGACCGAGCCGCACACGCCCGATCAGCGAGGCGTCCGGCGCGATCCAGTTTGTGTCCCTGTCCTCGAACTGCGGGCTCTCGCCCTCCAACGCATAAATCGGCATGAAAAACTCCCGGTAGATTAAGGCGGCACACTACAACACGCGGGCGGGAATCAGAATCTGCATTTCGCCGCTTCAAATCCGCCCGACCGCCAGCACCGCCTCGATAACAACCACACCGGTCGCCGTCACCCATAATCCGGACGTGAAAGCCGCACCCGCCAGCGCGCCATGCCCGATCAGCCTCTGCCTGTGGCTTGCGAGCGCTTCACGCAGGAAAACGACCGGTCCCACGCACAGCATGACCGCGAGGGATCGCAAAACACGCCGACGAACGATGAAGGGCGACTGGAAGCGCACACGCCTGCCGGTCAGAAGCTCAAAGAGACTTGAAAGGAGACCGCAAAAGACAAGTCCGGCGGCAAACGCCGCCCCGCAAAGCCCGATATGGACCATGTCTTTACGCTCCTTTTACCATAAGAACCCAAGGTCAATACAACCTTTGAGGCAAACTTCGTGCCGATTCCCGTGTCCCGTATCGAGACACAAGCGAGGATCCGAAACTGACGACCGAAAACGACATCAGCGCTGCCAACACATCTGCCGCCGTGCAAAGAAACCGGTTTGCGCGCCGTGTGTTTCAGTTCTTTCTGCTGCTGCTGGCGCTTTCCATCGGCATCCTGTTTGTCGGCCAGTGGTATGGAGACACGCTGTCGGAAGCCGGTCACACCGCGTCCATGAAGCCGCGCGAGATCGTCATCGGCAACAATGTGCTGACATTTCCGGAAAACATGATCCGCTTCAAGGCCGCACGGCAGGATGGTGTGAGACAGCGTCTGGATGTCTACATGGTCTGGCCCGAACTCGAGGGCTATTCGCCTGACCGAAGCGATGATTTCAACCATGTGGACGGTTCGCGACGCATCCTGTTTGTGACATTCGAGGAACAGATGATGTCGCGCGACATGAGCAACCGGCTTGAACCCGTCTACCGGCAGGTGATCGAGGCGCACTCGGTTGGCGGACCGGAGAGCATTCGCTTTCACCGCTTCAAACAGGGCTCGGGCTATGAGGGTGAAGTCCTTGCGGTTTCGGCTTCAGAACCGGGGGAAGAACCCTTCGTGGCGCGTTGCCTGACAGGAACTGCGGCGCGGGAGGCGCTCGCGCCGTGCGAACGCGACATCAACCTGGGCAACCGGCTGAGCATGACCTACCGCTTTCCCGCCTCGCTGCTCGGCCAGTGGCGGCTTCTGGACAAGGACATTCGCCGGAAGGTCGCAGAGCACATCAAGACCCCGCTGTAAGCCCCCTTTGGCAGAAAAAAGCCCGCATGCGACAGCGCATACGGGCTTTCGAATTCACGCCGCCGCGCCAAAAGCGCCTGCATGCGTCTGGCCGAAACGGCTCAGAGGTCGATGTCGAGAATGGCCATCGAGAAATTGTAGGAGAGCTCTCCCTCTTCCTCGTCCTTGAAGACGATACCGAGGAACTCGTCACCAAGATAAAGCTCGCAGGAATCGTCCTTGCGCGGACGCGCCTTCACGGTCAGCGCATCATTGTTGAAGGTACGTTTGAAATACGCTTCGAGCTTTCGGATCTCTTCGGGCTTCAAGAAACATCTCCAGTGCCTGGCGCATCGTGTGAAACCGGACCGGTTTCGGGACAGCACGACGCACAGCTTCAGATTTGATGCAGACCCGCCGGATATCCGTACGAACACCCGGTAGCCCTGCTGTGATCGCGGCGCTTCTGACATGAGGCCAGCGCCACTGTAAACCCTGAAACCGGGATTTCAGCCGTAAAGCCTCTGCGGGTCAACAGACGTTTTTGCTGCGAACAGTCACCAGTCGTGATGCCGGGAAACCTCCCTGCCCTGACAAAATAGAGATGAGCTGAATGAGCGCCGCAGACGCGCTCAGGACTGACCGTGCAGGATCTGGTCCATGGAGCGGGACGGCTCGCTGCAGCCCGACTCACCAACGACACGCGCCGGCACGCCGGCAACGGTCTTGGCAGCCGGCACATCGTTCAGCACGACAGAGCCCGCCGCAACGCGCGCGCAATGGCCGACCTCGATATTGCCGAGGATCTTCGCTCCAGCGCCGATCAGCACGCCATGGCGGATTTTCGGGTGCCGGTCGCCCGTTTCCTTGCCGGTGCCGCCCAGCGTCACCGCATGCAATAAGGACACATCGTCTTCGACAACCGCCGTCTCACCGATGACCACGCCGGTTGCATGGTCGATGAAGATGCCCTTGCCCATCCGCGCACCGGGATTGATGTCCGTCTGGAAGACGGCCGACGAGCGGCTTTGCAGGTAGAGCGCGAAATCCCTGCGTCCCTCCTTCCACAGCCAGTGCGCCAGACGATGGGTCTGGATGGCGTGGAAGCCCTTGAAATAGAGCACCGGCATCAGAAAACGGTCGCAGGCCGGATCGCGGTCGTAATAGGCCTGAATATCCACACGCACCGTGGTGCGCCATTCAGGCTCGGCATTGAGCATGGCGTGGAAAGTCTGGCGGATCAGGTCCGCGCCCATATCGGGATGATCGAGCCGCTCGGCGACCCGGTGTACGACCGCGCTTTCCAGATCGTCATGATTGAGGATCGTCGCATAGAGAAAGGCTGCAAGCAGCGGATCATTGGCGACAGCGGCCTCCGCCTCTTCACGGACCGCGTACCAGATCGGGTCCACCGGTTGAGGCGCGCTTTTGCCGGAACTGCGTTCACGGATAGCGTTGCGAGCGTTCATCGATTTCTCCGCCAGAGGCCTAACCTTGCCTTAAAGCCAAACATACGTCAGAAGCCAAGGTAATTGAACCGCAAAAAACTGTGACAGCAGCTACAGGAAAATTGATGCATGACGGTCCAATCGCAGCAAAATGAGGCAGGTTTACGTGTTTCCCGCTCGAATGGCATCGCGACCATTCTGATCTCCCGGGAAGCAAAGATGAACGCGATGTCACAGGCCATGTGGCGATCGATGATCGATCTGGTCGGCGAACTGGAGGCCGACGACACAGTGCGCGTTCTGGTTCTGCGCGGCGCGGGCGACAATTTCTGCGCGGGCGCGGATGTTTCCGAGTTCGACACGGTGCGGCGCGATGCGGAAACCGCGCGCAGCTACGAAATGCTGAATGCCGGCGCGTTTGCAGCCATTCGCAACACGCATCTGCCGACCATTGCGGCTATTTCCGGTGTCTGCTTCGGCGGCGGCTTTGGCCTTGCTGCGGCCTGCGACCTGCGGATCGCCTCGCCCGATGCGCTCTTTTCAGTACCGGCAGCGCGGCTCGGCCTTGCCTATCCGGTGGAGGCGATGGGCGACATCGTGGCCACGGCAGGCGCACAGATGGCGCGCTACCTCTCCTTTTCCGGCGCGCGGATCGATGCGGCGCGCGCCCGCGAATGCGGGTTCCTGCTGGAGGTCGTGCCTTCTGACGTGCTGATCAGCCGGGCCACGGACCTTGCAGCAACCATTGCCCGCAATGCCCCGCTTTCCATCCGCGCATCGAAGGTTTCGATTTCGGCGGCGCTGACCTGCAACGAGCAGGAAGCCGAACGCGCTCAGGCGCTCGGCGACATCACGTTCGAAAGTGCGGATTATGCGGAAGGCCGTCGCGCATTTCGCGAACGCCGCCCGCCCCATTTTGCAGGACGCTGACCGGCCTGACCGCAAAATGCTCTAGGCCGCCTCGTCGCGGCCCAGAAATTTCAGAATCTCGGTTGCGAAAACATCGTTGCGGTCGCCGGCTACCATGTGCCCGGCCCCGCGGACATCCACATAGGAAGCGGCAGGCGCAAGGGAGACGAACTCCCGGGCATGCGCTTCCTGCACCAGTTCCGAACGCATGCCACGCACCAGAAGCACCGGCAGACTCAATTGCGGCAGGCCCGCAAGCAGCTCCTGCATCAGCGTTTCCGCGCCATAATTGATGCTCTCGGCCCCCTTGATGAAGGCGGGATCCCAGTGCCAGCGATAGCGGCCATCCTCATCCTGCCGCAGGTTCTTGCGCAACCCCTCCAGCGAGCGACGCGGCGCGCGGTGCGGCAGATAGGCGGCGATTGCATCGGCAGCCTCTTCAAGCGATGCGAAGCCCTCTTCCATGCGCGCGCCCATGAAACCCTGGATCTTGTTCACCCCTTTGGGATCGAGGCGCGGCGTGATGTCGACAAGCACGAGCGCATCAAGAAGCGGGCCGTCCCGCATCTCCGCTGTCAGGGACGCCAGACCGCCAAGCGACGCGCCAACGGCTGATGGCCTGATGTGAAACTGTTCATGAACCTGACGGAAGATGGCAGCGGTATCTTCGCCATAATGGTGAAACCCGTAGCGGCCGCTTTCGACCCACGCGCTCTCCCCATGGCCGCGCTGGTCTACCGAGATGGCGCGCATGCCGCGCTCGGCCACCTCACGCGCCGTGGCGTCCCAGGCGCGCCGTGTCTGCCCACCGCCATGCAGGAAAACGACGGGCTGACCGCCGCCATCCCAGATATCGCCGGTCAGCCTGTTGCCTTCGGCCCCGACAAAGGAAATCGCCTTACGTTCGATCAAGAGGGTGCTCCTCCAGAAACGCCAGCGCGCGCGCCTTGAATGTCCGGTCGCCCACCGCCAGCATGTGGTCCCGTCTTTCAATCGCAAATGCCGTGCCGTTAGGCAACAGATCGGCCAGCCCTTCGGGCGAACCGGCAATGTCGTCGACAGTGCCGACGGCAACCAGTGTCGGCTGCGCAATCGCCGCGGCGTCTTCGGCGGTCAGGAGTTCGCGGGACGTGGCGATGCAGGCGGCGAGCGCAATGCGGTCGCTCTTTGTCTGGTCGGCGAATTTGCGGAACATCTGGCCGCGCTCGGAGGTGATGCTATCCGGATCATCGGCAAGAAGCGCTTCGGCGATCTCGTCCCACTCTCCAACGCCGTCGATCATGCCGCGCCCAAGTCCGCCAAGGATGAGCGTTGCGACCTTCTCGGGGTGCTCAAGCGCCAAAAAAGCGGAGATGCGCGCGCCCATGGAATAGCCCATCACATGCGCCTTCCCGATGCCCAGATGCTCGAGCAGAGCGGCTGCATCACCCGCCATCTTACCGGGCGTGTAATCCGCCTTGTCATGGCTCTTGGCAGATTTTCCGTGGCCGCGATTGTCGATCGCGATGACGCGGAAGCCCGCATCCCGCAGGGGCTTCACCCAGCCCGGCGCAACCCAGTTGACAAAATGCGTGGAGGCAAAGCCGTGAATGAGGAGAATGGGATCGCCCTGGCCTTCATCGATGAAAGCGAGCTCGAACCCGTCATGGAGGAAAGACTTCATTTTCCGGAAAATCGCCCTTGCTGACTATTGGGCGCCGGCGGCCTCTATGCGCGGATGGCGCAAACGGTCACCGACCTCGATCCCCGTCTTCTGCGCGGTTCCGGCGACCAGTTCAAGCACGAATTGGGATTCAACGTCCGGCGAGATGGAAGCGGTGGAGAACGGCGTGCCGGGCGCAATCGCCCGAACCGTGCCATCAGCCGCCACGAAAAGAAGATCAAGCGGCAGCGGTGTGTTCTGCATCCAGAAGCCCTGACGGCCCTCTGCCGGGAAGATGAAGAGCATGCCGCGATCCTGCGGCATGGACTGGCGGAACATGAGCCCACGCTGACGCTCATGCGCCTCGTCGGCAATTTCGATGTCGAAACGCACCTCGCCCGCCGCCGTGACCGCGACAAGCGGTTCAGGATCGACCGGCAGGCGCATGGCCGATCCCTGTGCAAAAGCGCCAGCGGCGAGAAAAATAAGGAAAACAGACGCGAGAAACGCCTGCAGGACACGCTGGCTCAACGAACGAAAAGCCTCAACCGGCTGGAAGGAAAAATGCGACATTGGCGGCACTCTCGTCAAAAAGGCCGCGCAATGATCAGTGCGCGGCATTCAGCGTGCCAAGATCGGGGTAGACTTCGGCAGCCATAAGGCCTTTTTCACCGCGCCCGAAGCGCACCAGTACAACCTGGCCGGGGCGCAGTTCCGTCACGCCGTAGCGGCGCAGCGTTTCCATGTGGACGAAAATGTCCTCGGTCCCCTCGCCGCGGGTCAGGAAGCCGAACCCCTTGGTGCGGTTGAACCATTTGACGAGCGCACGCTCCAGACCGCTTTCCGCGGCCACAGTGACATGCGTCCGAGGCTCCTGATCCTCACTCGGGTGCACCGCAGTCGACAGGTCGATGGAGACGACCTTGAAGGCCTGAAGGCCCTTGTCGCCCTGTCGGGCAAGGCATTCGATCCGTGCGCCTTCCAGCGCCGTCTGGAAGCCGTCCTTGCGCAGGCAGGTTACGTGAAGTAGCACATCTCCATGCTCTTCGTCGTCCGGGAGGATAAAGCCATAGCCCTTCGCCACGTCAAACCACTTGATCGCGCCGGTGATCTCCACCAGCTCAATGGCTTCCGTAGCGTCATCCGCCGTTGGCGCCGTACCGCCAGCCTCGTACCTCTTGGTTGTCGAGGACTTGTCGTCCATCCCATCAAGCCTTTTTTCAAGTCCGCCCGACTCACTGTGTAGTTCGAAGATAGCATTTGCGCTTTGTGGCATAGCAAGACCCAGTTTCTGATTTTCAACAACAGGTGAAAACAACTGGATTTGAAGGTCTTCGGCAGTGCGGCACAATTGGTTAACGTGCAACATTGCCGGATGGCGCGGGTAGGATGCCCGTACCGCATACGTAAACCAGCAAGCGAGAGGAAACATGCGCTACCTGCACACGATGGTCCGTATCAAGGATATCGACGCATCGCTCGACTTCTACTGCAACAAGCTCGGCCTCACCGAAGTGCGCCGTTCCGAGAGCGAAAAGGGCCGCTACACGCTGGTGTTCCTCTCCGCTCCCGCCGACGGCGCGCGCGCTGCCGACGAGCACGCTCCATTGCTGGAGCTGACCTATAACTGGGATCCGGAAGATTATGATGGCGGGCGCAATTTCGGCCACCTCGCCTATGAGGTCGACGACATTTACGCCCTGTGCGACAGCCTGATGAAGGCCGGCGTCACCATCAACCGCCCGCCGCGCGATGGCCGCATGGCCTTCGTGCGCTCGCCCGACGGCATCTCCATCGAACTGCTGCAGAAAGGCGGTGCGAAGGAGCCGATGGAGCCCTGGGCTTCCATGGAAAACACGGGCAGCTGGTAAAATCTGCAAACGCGCCGTGCGTCATCTAGGACGCACGGCGTATTTGCCTGTCGATGCGGCCATGCTACCAGCATGAGAACCGTTTATCGCCTTTGGGGGAGACAAGCATGAAAGAGGTTCTTCTCGAGCTGGAACGCCGCCGCGCCGCTGCGCGTGAAGGCGGAGGCCAAAGGCGCATCGACGCCCAGCACGCCAAGGGCAAGCTGACGGCGCGCGAGCGCATCGAGGCGTTTCTCGACGAAGGCTCTTTTGAAGAATTCGACATGTTCGTCGAGCACCGCTCCACAGATTTCGGCATGGAAAAGAGCCGCATCTCGGGTGATGGCGTGGTGACCGGCTGGGGCACGGTCAACGGCCGCACGGTTTTCGTTTTCGCCAAGGATTTCACCGTGTTCGGCGGGTCTCTTTCAGAGGCGCATGCGGAGAAAGTGGTCAAGGTTCAGGAGATGGCCCTGAAGAATCGCGCGCCCATCATCGGCTTCTATGATGCCGGCGGGGCGCGCATCCAGGAGGGCGTGGCGGCACTCGGCGGCTATGCCGAAATCTTCCAGCGCAATGTGCTCGCCTCCGGCGTCATTCCGCAGATTTCTGTCATCATGGGTCCGTGCGCCGGCGGTGACGTCTACTCCCCCGCCATGACTGATTTCATCTTCATGGTGCGCGACACGTCCTACATGTTCGTGACCGGTCCGGACGTGGTGAAGACCGTGACCAACGAGACCGTGACCGCCGAAGAGCTGGGCGGCGCTTCGGTGCACACGGTCAAGTCGTCCATAGCCGACGGCGCTTATGACAATGATGTGGAGGCGCTCTTGCAGATGCGCCGCCTGATTGACTTCCTGCCCACATCGAACACGGCGGATCTGCCGGAAGTGGAGTGCTTCCAGTCGGTGACCGAGGCGGATCATTCGCTCGACCGGCTCGTGCCCGACAATGCGAACAAGCCCTATGACATTCGCGAACTCATTCTGAAGACCTGCGACGAGGCGGATTTCTTCGAGATTCAGGCGTCCTTCGCCAAAAACATCGTCACCGGCTTCGGACGTGTGGGAGGTCGCACGGTGGGCTTTGTGGCAAACCAGCCCATGGTGTTGGCGGGCGTTCTCGATTCCGATGCCTCGCGCAAGGCTGCCCGCTTCGTGCGCTTTTGCGACTGCTTCAACATTCCGATCGTCACCTTCGTCGATGTTCCAGGCTTCCTGCCCGGCACCGCGCAGGAATATGGCGGTCTGATCAAACACGGCGCGAAGCTGCTCTTCGCCTATGCGGAGGCCACGGTGCCGAAGATCACCGTCATCACCCGCAAGGCCTTTGGTGGCGCTTATGACGTGATGGCGTCAAAACATCTGCGCGGCGACATCAACTATGCCTGGCCTTCCGCGCAGATCGCGGTGATGGGCGCAAAGGGCGCGGTCGAGATCATCTTCCGCAAGGACATCGACGATCCCGAAAAAATCGCGGCGCACACGAAGATGTATGAGGATCGTTTCCTCTCCCCCTTCGTGGCCGCCGAGCGGGGCTATGTGGACGAAGTCATCATGCCCCACTCGACCAGGCAGCGCATCGCCCGCGCGCTCAGAATGCTGCGCAACAAGGACCTCCAGAACCCCTGGAAGAAGCACGACAACATCCCGCTTTAGGCGGTGCAGCACGGGCCTTTCAGAATGCGCGCGGCGGCACGAACAGGCAGATGGTGCGGCTGTTTTCCTGACCGGCCATCGAACACCAGTGGAACACGCCATCCGGCGAGTTGCGCACGCGCCTGTCGGTGTAAGGCAGGACTTCGCCTGTCACCTTGATGACGTAGCCTTCCGGGCCTTCGGTCACCGCTGCATCGGAGACGGTGCGGCAGTCCCGGTCCGAGCAACAGGCATAGGGGTAGCGCCATCCGGTCGGAGCCTCATGGGTCTCGGCGGGATACGGGCACATGATGAAAGTGATCAGGGCAAATGCACCGGCCAGTGACCGGCCATGGTGGGTGGATCCAGAGTTGAACATCGTCACCTCCTTGGGCTCCTCCCGGCATTCAGTGTTTGCCTCTTTCGTTAACGAGCGATTAACCACGCCCACTCCGGCCATGGGGCCTGACTGAACTTCAACGACTTGTCGTTGAATTCATGTGTGGTTTTCGTCGCAAGATCGCGAAAGTGGATCACGTAGTCGTTGACAATCGTGGCCTGCCGTTGTGGTCTGCCCAACCGAACGAATGCCGCGAAACGGTGGCCTTTACTCGCAGGATACACGCATACCATGCCGAAAACCGATATCGCGCGACGCGTTTACAACCACGCCTGGAAGGTGGACCCGATCTGCCGCAGCCTGCTGGACACGGATTTCTACAAGCTGCTCATGCTGCAGATGATCTGGGGCCTCTATCCGAAGGTCGACGCGACGTTCTCGCTGATCAACCGCAACAAGACGGTTCTTCTGGCAGACGAGATCGATGAGGGCGAGCTGCGCGAACAGCTGGACCATGCGCGCGCCATCCGCTTCACCAAGAAGGAGATGATCTGGCTCGCCGGCAACACGTTCTACGGCCACAAGCAGATCTTCCAGCCGGAATTCCTCAAATGGCTGGCCGATTTCCGGCTCCCGGAATACGAACTCACCCGCCGCGACGGGCAGTATGAACTGCATTTCCATGGCCGCTGGATGGAAACCACCATGTGGGAAATCCCGGCGCTGACCATCATCAACGAGCTGCGCTCGCGCGCGGCCATGCGTTCGCTTGGCCCCTTCGCGCTGGATGTGCTTTACGCCCGCGCAAAGGCCAAGGTGTGGTCCAAGGTGGAGCGGCTGAAAAAGCTGCCGGAAATCAAGATTTCCGATTTCGGCACACGCCGCCGCCATTCGTTCCTCTGGCAGCGCTGGTGCGTGGAAGCCCTGAAGGAGGGGATCGGCGATTCCTTCACCGGCACATCCAACGTGCTTCTCGCGATGGACACGGATCTGGAAGCGCTCGGCACCAATGCGCATGAACTGCCCATGGTTCTGGCCGCACTTGCCAAGACTGACAGGGAACTTCTGGAATCCCCCTACCGGGTGCTGGAAGACTGGCAGAGCTATTATGGCGGCAATCTTCTGATCGTCCTGCCGGATGCCTTCGGCACCGAATCCTTCCTGCGCAACGCACCGCCATGGGTGGCAGACTGGACCGGCTTCCGCCCCGACAGCGCACCGCCCATCGAAGGCGGCGAGCGCATCATGGAATTCTGGCGCAGACACGGAAAAGACCCGCGCGACAAGCTTCTGATCTTCTCCGACGGTCTCGACGTCGAGACCATCGAGGCGGCTTATCACCACTTCCAGGGCAAGGTTCGCATGGCCTTTGGCTGGGGAACCAACCTGACCAATGATTTCGAGGACTGCGCTCCCACGGAGATCAACGGGCTGAAGGCGATTTCCGTGGTCTGCAAGGTGAGCGAGGCCAATGGCCGGCCCGCCGTCAAACTGTCGGACAACCCGGAAAAGGCAACCGGCGATCCAGCAGAGATCCAGCGCTACATCGATCTGTTCGGCACGCAGAACCGTGTGAGGCGCACGGTTTCGGTCTAGGGTCAGGAATTTCAGAGCCTGAGACAAGAAAAAGGGGTGACGGCACATTGCCAGTCACCCCTTCCTTTTTGATTGAGCCAAAACGGGCCGGTCTCAGCCTTCCTCCAGCATCTCCTTGACCACCGTTGCAAGCTGCTTGAGCGAGAAGGGCTTGGGCAGGAAGCCGAACTGCGCATCTTCCGGCAGGTTCTTTGCAAAGGCGTCTTCGGCATAACCGGAGACGAAGATGAACTTGATGTCCGGCTGCACCTTTCGCAGTTCGCCGAGCAGCGTGGGACCGTCCATCTCCGGCATAACCACGTCGGAAACGACGATATCCACCTTGCCGTCGAGCTCGTTGAAGATCTCCAGCGCTTCCGCGCCGGAACTCGCCTCATGCACCTCGTAGCCGCGCGAGGAGAGCGCGCGCACGCTGCCCATGCGCACGGCATCCTCGTCTTCAACCAGGAGCACCCGCGCGGAGCCGGAGAGATCGCGGTTTTCTTCCTTTGGCTTGGCGGCGCCGTTTTCGGCTGCTGCATTTGCCTCCTCGGCCGCCTTCTCCGCCTCGCTTGGAATGTAACGCGGCAGGAAGATGCGGAAGGTCGTGCCCTCGCCCAGCTCGGAATCGCAGAAGATGAAACCGCCGGTCTGTTTGACGATGCCATAGACCATGGAGAGGCCGAGACCGGTGCCCTTGCCCACTTCCTTGGTCGTGAAGAACGGCTCGAAGATCTTGCGGATCGTCTCGGGATCAATGCCCGTGCCGGTGTCGGAAACTTCGACGGCCACATAATCTGCGACTGCCAGCTCGCGATAGGGGAACTGCGCGCATTCATCGGCCGAGATATTGCGCGTGCGCACCGTCAGCTGACCGCCCTCGGGCATGGCGTCGCGTGCGTTCACCGTCAGGTTGACGATGACCTGCTCGAACTGGCCGATATCGGCCTTGACCGGCCACAGGTCGCGTCCGTGCTCGATGGAAAGCGACACCTCGTTGCCGACCAGACGCGCCAGAAGCATGCGCAGATCCGCCAGCACGTCGGTCAGGTTCAGCACTTCCGGGCGAAGCGTCTGGCGACGCGAGAAAGCCAGAAGCTGGCGCACCAGCGATGCGGCGCGGTTGGCGTTCTGCTTGATGTTCATGATGTCCGGGAAAGACGGATCGGACGGGCGATGATTGGTCAGCAACAGGTCCGAAGCCATGATGATGGCGGTGAGCACATTGTTGAAGTCGTGCGCGATGCCGCCGGCAAGCTGGCCCACGGCCTGCATCTTCTGGCTCTGCGCCATCTGCGCTTCGAGCGCCTTCTGCTCGGTGGTCTCCACGGCATAGACGATGGCCGCTTCCTCGGCCCCTTCTGCACCATCATGATCGACGACGGGATTGACGTAGAAGCGCACATGCCGCTCGGCATCATCGGGCAGAACGGTGTCGATGGGGGCAATCTCGGCCTGCCTGTGCTTCGCCCGTTCCAGAGCGTTGGCAAAGGCCTCACGGTCATTCTCGTGAATGACGGCATCGAGACGCACCTGGCGTTCCATCGCATCGCTGTCGACCACCTGGGAGAACAGCGAGAGGAACGGCGCATTGGTGCGCAGGATGCGCCCGTCATGGTCGACCGAGGCAATGGCCATCGGCGTCGAATTGAAGAAGCGGGTGAAGCGAACCTCGGAAGCGCGCAGATCCGCAGAGGCGTCCTCGCCCACCTGCCGGTTGAGCACGATGGTGCGGGTCGGACCGGAAGAACCTTCGCGGCTTGCCATGACACGATGCATGAAGCGCACCGGCAGAACCTCGCCGCCCATCGTGGAGAGATCGAGATCGATCACCGCATTGCGTGCGGTTCCCGGATCGGCCTTGACCGCGTTGACCAGCGCCATGCCGTCGCCGGCAACGATCTGCGGCAGACGAACCGCGCCGGGCACGAAATTGGCGAGATCGATGCCCAGCCATTCGGCGAGCGTCGCGTTGATATAGGTGACGCGGCCATCGGGGTCGGCAGCGAAGAAGCCTGCCGGCGCGTGATCGAGATGATCGATGGCCTTCTGGAGATCGAGGAAGAAGCGTTCCTGCTCGGCGCGCTCCTCGGAAATGTCGGCAATCTGCCAGGCGGAGACCGGCTGACGGTATCCCGGCAGTTTGAAAATACGCGCCCAGGTGCGGTACCAGCGCGCGCCCAGTTCACCGCCCGGACGGATCGAACGGGTCAGACGGAACTCGCCATCCCCTGCCCGGCCATCGCGCAGACCGGCGGCGAGCTTCTCGATCACCGGCGCGGCTTCGGGATTGTCTGAAAGCAGACCATCGACCGTCTTCACGTCGGCAACTGATGTCGCACCGGTCATTTGGGCATAAGCATTGTTTGCGTAGAGGATGCGGCCCTTGGTGTCTGCAACCACGAGGCCCTCCTCCATGGAATCAACAAAGGCCCTGGAGAGTTCACTGCCTGCTGAACGCGGCGCGACCTGCACGAAGCCGATCGCCGTTGCGAACAGGAATCCCACCCCGATCATCGCCAGAACGCCCAAAAGCCCCAGCAGGAACGGGTCGCCCAGACGGTCGCGGAACACGGAGAAGGCAACCGCAGACAGCGTCAGTACGACAATGAAGATGATTAGCCGCGTTATGGCACCGGGTCGCGAACTCTGGTCGACGATCGGTGCTGCGTGGATTTCTCCCCCGGTCTGCTTGGCCATGCGTTTCCCGTTTATCGCGCCCAATTCCCGCCGGCTTCCACGCGAACCCGACCCATTCGGGATATATCAGGGCTCCCGCCATCTGCAAGCGCACACGTGTAATCGAAACGCAAATCGCCTTTCTTTGCCCGAAATGTTCTGTTGAATGGCCACAGTTTTGCTGGCGGCTTGCTGCCATGGCGTGACACGCATACCTTGTCTGATCTGACGGAAACTGGAGTAAACGAATGCGCGACTGGCTCGTGGGGATTTTTGGAGAAGCAAACGCGACTGCGGCCCTTTGGACCATAATCCTCATTGTAATCGCCATAGTGCTTCTCGTGTTCGTACGCGTGAACCGGCGCTTTACGGCAGGCACGTTCATCTCCGGTTCCAGAGGCAAGCAGCCGCGACTGGCGGTGACCGACGCCACGCCGGTCGACAATCATCGCCGTCTGGTGCTCGTTCGCCGCGACGACGTGGAACATCTGATCCTGATCGGTGGCCCCAGCGACATTGTCGTCGAGGCCAATATCGGGAAAGAGCTCCCGGCGCGGATTGAGCCAGTCGCGCCTCAGCGGCAGAGTGAGCCGGCTCCGCGCGCAACGCCAGAGCCGGAAATGCCCCGGCCCGAAACACGCCAGCGCCCGGAAACTCGCCAACGGGCGGTCCCAGAGCAAGGGCGTAAGGAGCCAGAGCTGCAGGAGACGGCTCCCGAGCCGGCCCCGGCGGAGCCCCGGCGAGAGGTGGAACCACCTGCGCAGGAGCCCGAGCCCAGCATTCAGATTGCCGAGCGCACACCAACGCTCAGCGAACAAGCGCCACAGCGCCGGTCCATCCCCCGGCCCATTCCCGTGAGGCCAGCGCCGTTGCCGGTATCGCCGAACCACGACCATCGCACCCTGCCTTCCGCGACCTCCCCGGAGCCAGCGCGGCTGGCCGGCATGGCTACACCGCCGCGCGCGGCTGCACCCGAGAGGGTGGCGACAGATGTGCGCCCTGCAGAACCTGACGAGCGCTATGTGGAACGCGCTCATATCGCATCCACCCCGCGAGCGGCCATGCCCACCACGCGCAACGATCCTCCCGTGGAAACGCGATCTGACGAGGCTCCGCGAAGGGACCAGATCGAAGAGCCGGTGAGCGAACACACGCTCGAGGATGAAATGAGCAAGCTTCTGGAAGAACTCTCGGAACAGAAGCACTAGGTTTTTAGAAACGTCTCGCTTGTCCGATCTCTGCGCAAAGGGCGGGATGGGCAGGCCATAGGCCACACATCCAGGCTGATGCCCGAAAACCAAAGTGCGCGGGCGTCGACAAACCGGAAAACAGGCAAAGAAAAAGCGCCAGCCGCGGCGGCGTGGCGCATACAAAACTGGGCTAACGCCCTAACCGTTATTTTGTCTGCCAGTCAGTCGTCGCGATAAACTTTTTCACGACGCTCATGACGCTCTTGCGCCTCGATCGACAAGGTTGCGATCGGCCGCGCGTCAAGCCGCTTCAGAGAAATCGGCTCCCCCGTTTCCTCGCAGTAACCGTAGGTGCCTTCCTCGATGCGCTGCAAGGCAGCGTCAATCTTGGAAATCAGCTTGCGCTGCCGGTCACGCGCGCGCAATTCGATTGCACGGTCGGTCTCCGACGACGCCCGGTCTGCGAGATCGGGGTGATTGGCGTTTTCCTGTTGTAGCGCCTCGAGGGTTTCACGCGCCTCCTTGAGAATGTCGCTCTTCCAACGCTGTAGCTTCGCACGAAAATACGAGCGTTGGCGATCATTCATGAAGGGCTCGTCCTCGGTGGGCACATATTCAGCATTACTGAGCTCATTCATCGAGTCACCCTGGGATGTTTTTTCGCCCGCGCCTATATATTAGCGCACCTCCACAACCACAAGCACAAAGGCTGCCTCTTTCACGCTTTTGTTAAATGCAGCGGAAAAGTGAATCCGCTCTACCCGGGGCTGTGGATGCGTATAAAGTCTGCATTTAGCTTCAAAAGCCATTGCGGAGGGAAAAATGCAGCCGAAATCGCGCAGTTTGAGGGCATTTCCAACCCGTTCAGGTGCGTTTTCAGCGCCATCGATCAGGATTTCGTGATATGACGCGGCTTCTTCTCCTTCGCCATGCAAAAGCTGGCTGGGCAGCGCCCGGCATGTCCGATTTTGACCGCACGCTCACCGCATCGGGGCAAGAGGACGCAAGGGCGCTGGGAAAACGGATGCGCGCGACTCACCTCCTCCCCGACCTGATCCTCTGCTCGACGGCCAGACGCGCCATCGAAACGCTGGATGGCGTTTCGTCCACCATGCTGGATCAGAAACCGGAGACGCATTTACTGGCCGAATTGTACAACTCTGACGCGACCGACTATCTGTTCGCAGTGCGCGAAGCGCCGCAGGCAGAGACCATTCTGGTCGTGGGACATAACCCGATGATGGAAGACCTGGCTTACGAGCTCTCATCAGGCGGCGACGCCGAGGTAACGCAGGCCGCCTCTTCCGGCTTCCCCACATGCGGGCTTGCAGTCATCAGCTTTCCCGGCGCGTTGGCCAATATCGAGCGCAGAAGCGGGCGTCTCGACATGTTCCTGCGCCCCGACCGCGGATAACGGGCCTTGCCGGCGGCTCTTCAATCACAGGCTTGATTTCCTATATGCAAGGTCTTGCGATTTTTGAGGATTTCGCCTCTTGGCTTCATTGACGACATATTCCGACGAAGCGCGGATCGCCTTCGACACGCTGACCGGACGCGCTGCCGGTCTGATTTCGCCTTCGCTGCGGATCGGCGTGACAGGGCTGTCCCGCGCCGGCAAAACGGTTTTCATCACCGCCTTCATTCACAATCTGCTTCATGGCGGGCGGCTGCCCATGTTCGACGCCCAGAAATCGGGGCGGATATCCAAAGCCTATCTGGAGCACCAGCCGGACGACGCGGTGCCGCGCTTCCAGTATGAGGACCACATCGCAGCCCTGGTCGAAAGCCGCATCTGGCCGGAGTCCACGCGCGCCATTTCAGAACTGCGGCTGACGGTGGAATTCGAGTCCGCGTCCGCCTGGAACCGGCTCCTGTCGCGCGGAAAACTCTCCTTCGACATCGTTGATTATCCTGGAGAATGGCTGCTCGACCTGCCGCTTCTCGGCAAGGATTACGACACGTTCTGCCAGGAGGCCATGGAGATGGCGCGCCTGCCCGTCCGCGCGGAGCTTTCAGCCGAATGGCGTGAGATGGCGAGCGGGATTGACCCGGACGCGCCAGCCGACGAGATGACCGCGCGGCGGCTGTTCGAAGCCTTCTCGACCTATCTGCGCGCCTGCAAGGCCGACCACAGGGCGCTTTCGACACTGCCGCCGGGGCGCTTTCTGATGCCGGGCGATCTGGAAGGTTCCCCGGCGCTGACCTTTGCGCCGCTCGAGGTCGAGCCGGGCAAGAAACACAAGCCCGGATCGCTGCACGCGATGATGGAGCGACGTTTCGAGGCCTACAAGACGCATGTCATCCGCCCCTTCTTCCGCGACCACATCGCCCGGCTGGACCGGCAAATCGTGCTTGTGGACGCGATGCAGGCGATGAATGCGGGTGCGGAAGCCGTGACCGATCTGGAGCGCGCACTGACGGAGATCCTGTCGTGTTTTCGACAGGGACGCGGCAATCTGCTGACGGGGCTCTTCGCCCACCGCATCGACCGCATTCTGGTGGCGGCGACCAAGGCGGATCACATTCATCATGAAAGCCATGACCGCCTGCAGGCCATTGTGCGACGGCTGGCCGACCGCGCCATCGCGCGTGCGGATTTTTCAGGTGCGGCAGTGGATGTGCTGGCCATGGCTGCCGTGCGGGCCACACGAGAAGGCACGGTTCGGCAGGGCAAGGAAACGCTGCCGGTGATCATCGGCACCCCGCTGGCCGGCGAGACCATTGCCGGTGAGACATTTGACGGCGAAACCGAAACCGCAATCTTTCCCGGCGACCTGCCGGAAAAGCCCGGCCTGATCTTTCAGCAGAAGAAAGCGGAAGACGGGTCGGATAGCCCGCCGGACCATCCGATCCGCTTCGTGCGCTTCCGCCCGCCCCGGCTTGAGCAGACGGCGGAAGGCGTCACCCTGTCCCTGCCCCATATCCGGCTTGACCGGGCCCTTGAATTTCTCGTCGGAGACCATCTCGCATGAGCAGAGCGCCCGCATCCTTCCGCGTGGACCCGCCGAAACCCGAGAAGCCTGAAAAGACGGCGCCGAAGCGAAAGCCGCAGGCCATCGACCCCGGCAACGCCGTGGCGGTGGTCGCCGAAAGTGAAGACTATTTTGCCGAACAGGACATGGCGCTCGCCGATCCCCCGCCGATCCCGCCACGCCGGCGCTCCATTCTGGGACGGGTCTTCTTCGCCGCATTCGGCGTTCTCCTGTCGCTGGCCATCGGCCTGTGGACGGATCAGCTGATCCGCGACCTTTACAACCGCGCAGACTGGCTGGGATGGCTGGCGCTTGGCGTGGCTGCGATCGGGCTCACCGCCTTCATCGCCATCCTGACCCGCGAAGCGCTGGGCATCATGCGGCTTGCCTCAATCGAGACGATGCGCCGGGACGCCGCCGACGCCATCGAACGCAATGATGCCAAAGAGGCGCGCAAGACGGTCGACCACCTGATGGGGCTTCTCGCCGGAAAGCCGGAAACGGCTGCCGGACGCGCAACGCTTGAAAGCCTGAAAGACGATGTGATCGACGGCGCGGATCTTCTGACCGTGGCGGAGAAGGAGCTTTTGGCCCCGCTGGATGCCGCCGCCCGCCAGCAGGTGCTGAACGCGGCCAAGCGCGTTTCCGTGGTGACAGCCGTTTCTCCGCGTGCGCTCGTCGACATCATCTATGTGCTCTTCGAAGCAGCAAGGCTCACACGCCGCATCGCCGACCTCTATGGCGGTCGTCCGGGCTTCCTTGGCTTCATGCGGCTGGTGCGCAGCATTTTCACGCATTTGGCCATCACCGGTTCCATGGCGGCTGGCGAGACACTGGTGCAGCAGGTGGTGGGACACGGGCTTGCAGCCCGTCTCTCCGCCAAGCTCGGTGAAGGCGTCGTCAACGGCATGATGACGGCGCGGATCGGCATCGCAGCGATGGACGCGGCCCGCCCTCTGCCATTCACGGCCCTGCAGCGCCCCGGCGTCGGTGATTTCCTGAAAGCGCTGACAAGCTTTGCATCAAGCGAAAAAGACAAGAAGGAAGCGCCGAAAGCTTAGGGGCAGCGCCCCTCCGGCTGAGCTGGCTCGGGGCCTTTGGGTGAGTCCAAAAGGACACACCTAATGGTTAGCGTGCATTGCAACCGAGGTTTGAAGCGGGAACCGTCTCCAAACGTGGGTCGGGACATGGTAGACAAAGCCTTAACCAATCTGCGGCAAGATTCACCGCAGTTCCCAGTTTCAAACAAGTTTGGTCACTTCGCTCATGCTTAAATTCGCGCTCAGGCTTGCTCTTCTGACGGCGGCAGCAGCTCCGATCTCCGGCCTCGCCGGCAAGGCGGAAGCTTCAGAGAAGGAGCGGCGCTTTTTCCAGACTGTCGAGGGGAGTTGGTCCGGTCCGGGTGAAATCGTGGCCGGCAAATACAAGGGCACGAAGTTCGTCTGCAATTTCGATGGCGGCACGCCGGACAAGAAAATCGGCATGGCGCTCGACGGAAGCTGCCGTGTCGGCGTTTTCACCCAGCCCATGAAAGCGAATGTGGTTCTCACCGGTTCCGACTATCGCGGCACCTTCCTCGACGGTGCAGCCGGCAAGGGGCTGGATGTCACGGGCGGCAAGGTGATGGGGAAGGACGTTGTGTTTGCACTGCACCGCTCGTCGCTCAGTGGCGCGATGCGTGCTCGCATCAGCGACAACAACACCATGCACATCACCATCTCCGTGCAGGTGGAAGATGACATGGTCCCGGTGATCGGCATGAAGCTGAAGCGCACCAAATCGGGTGGCCTTGAAGCCATTGCCCGCCAGTAGTCACGCTGGCCCAGAAATCAGAGACTGAAAGAAGAGCGGCCGTCAGCCGCTCTTTTTGTTTGTCGGGTTGTTTGGTGGGCTGCGCCACCAGCCGCCATCGGCGGTAATGCGCTCCATGCCGGCCTGATCGAGCGTCGCAAGGCGGCTTTCGATCATCTGACCGTCAATCTCGATCCCCGGCGCGATCTCGGACAGCGGCCCCAGTACAAAGGCGCGCTCGCCCATACGCGGATGGGGAATGGTCAGCCCTTCATCATCAATGCTCAGATCGCCATAAAGCAGAATGTCCACATCAATGGGGCGCGGCCCCCAGCGCTCGGCGCGAACACGCTTGAGCGCGCGCTCGATGGACAGACATTCGTCCAGCAGGGCGTGGGGTGCGAGTTCGGTGCGCACCAGAGCGACGGCGTTCAGGAAATCCGGCTGATCGACAACACCCCAGGGCGGCGTGCGATAGAGCGCGGAAACCGCAAGAACTGCGGTATCCGCGCGCTCATCCAGCGCCTGCAGGACCAGCTGCATTGCCCGGCGCGGCTCTCCGATATTGCCGCCCAGACCAAGATAGGCATCGTGCGTTTTCGGCATTTACTGGGGCCAGGCCACCGAAACCTCGACATAGTCGAGAACACCCGGAACCGGTGCATTCGGCTTGCGGATCGTGATGTCGGACCGGGCGATCTCGGGAAAGCGGGCGCAGAGCGCCTTGGCAACCTCAAGCGCCAGCGATTCGATGAGAAAACGCCGCTTGCCGGCAACAATCTCTTCGATGACCTTGAAGGCCGCCCCGTAATCGACGGTGCCCTCCAGGGAATCGTCGCTCAGGGCCCGACCGGGCTCCACCGTCAGAACCGCGTCGACATAGAAACGCTGACCCAGCCTCTCTTCCTCGTCGAGGACGCCATGCCGCGCGAAGAAAGCGCAGTTCATCATCCGGATCACATACATCATCGCCTCACCCGGCCCGTTCTCTGGTCGCCAGCATAGCATCCGCCACCTTTAGCGAATCCCTGTTGATTGCGACATTGTGCACCCGGAAAACGGCTGCACCGTTCATTCGTAACAGCGCACTCGTCGCTGCGGTTCCCGCATCGCGGTCTTCGGCCTTCTCATGACCGGTTATCGCACCAACGAAACGCTTGCGGGATGTACCGACAAGCAGCGGAAACGCAAGACCCGAGAGTTCGCCAAAGCGATTCATGATCTCGATGTTTTCATCCACATCCTTGGCGAAGCCGAAGCCGGGGTCGAGCATGATCTGCTCATCGCGCACCCCTGCCCCACTGGCGATTTTAAGCGATTGGCGCAGGAACGCGAACTGATCGGCAATCACATCGGGGAGCTTCTCGCGCTCGCGGCCAGTATGCATGATGACAAGGCCTGCACCGGTTGCAGCCGCAACCTCGGCAATGTCGGGCTCACGTTGAAGGCCCCACACATCATTGACGATATGCGCGCCGGCGGCGACTGCGAGCCGCGCGGTCTCGGCCCGGTAGGTATCGACGGAGAGCAAAACATCGTCGCGACCGGCAAGGGCCTCGAACACCGGCAGGATGCGGTCCTGCTCTTCGGCAGCGGAGACCGGTTCACTGCCGGGACGGGTGGATTCGCCGCCAATATCGATGATTCGCGCGCCCTCACTCACGAGCCTCTCGGCCTGACGAAACGCATGACCGGCATCCAGAAACGCGCCGCCATCGGAAAAACTGTCCGGTGTGACGTTGAGAATCCCCATCACAATCGCTTCCGGTCCAAGCGCAAGTTCGCGCCCGTGGGCAAGCTTCCATGTCGGAATGGTCATCGGGCTTTTGGCCTCCGGATCACAATCAGGCGTTTTTGCGGCTCATTGCCGCCAAAATCAACCGCAATGTGGTGAGCAGATTGAGTCGGCGCTCCGCCGATCCGGGGTTGCCATCGCTCAGCCAAGGTCGCAGGGTGAGTATCGGAGACATGATGAAACGCACGACGCTTACTCTCACCTTTCTGGCGCCTGTCCTTATGGCTGCCGGCGTTCTTCCAGCAGCAAGCGCCGATATTTCGCGCAGCTACAGCTATTTCTCCATCGGCGGCAAAACGCTTGGAGAGATTGAGGAGCAGCTGCGCTCCCGCGGCCCGGAAGTGCAAAGCACCGGGCAACGGCACCCGGGCGCGACGCGCATGGAGTTCAAAACCAAGATCACTTACGAGGAAGATGAGAGGCGCTGCCGAATCGCCGCAGTGAATGTTTCAGTGGATGCGCAGGTCTTCCTGCCGCGCTGGCGAAACCGCAAGCGCGCCGAGCCCGAAACCGCGCTGATCTGGGATACGCTTTCGAAAGACATCAAGCGGCACGAAGAAAGCCATCTTGGCATTGCCAAGCGCTATGCCCGCAAGATCGAGGAAGATGTGGCGCGGCTCAGGCCACGCGCTTCCTGCGAGGCGCTTCAGGAACGCGCCGAAAAAATCACCGAGAAGACGCTGAATGCACACGATGCAGCGCAGGCGCGCTTCGACCGTATTGAAAGCGGGAATTTTGAATGGAGGCTGATGCGCCTCCTAAACTATCGGCTGGAGCAGCTCGAACGCGGGCGCAATCCCGGCTAAACCGGAGCCCCCGCTGAAGCGACCGCTGGCAGAGGGGCAAAGGCTTGCGCCCGCCCCCTTCCACCAGCACGCCTGAAAATCAGGCCTGCCGCTCGGGAATGCGCACCACGAGACCGTCAAGCTCGTCACGAACGATGATCTGGCAGGAAAGGCGCGAAGTGGGCTGCACTTCATAGGCGAAGTCCAGCATGTCCTCTTCCATGGCCTCCGGCTGGCCGACCGTTTCCGCCCACTGGTCATCCACATAGACATGGCACGTGGCGCAGGCGCAGGCGCCGCCGCACTCTGCCTCAATGCCCGGAACGGCGTTTCGGATGGCGTTTTCCATGACGGTGGAGCCATTCTCGGCTTCCACGTCAAAGCGTGTGCCATCGGGGACGATGTAGGAGATTTTCGGCATGCAAGTTTCCCGGCAGAATAGTGAAAGCGTTTCGTCGCGTAGCATGAAGCGGGCACTCCGGCCCTGTTCGAACGCACCCGACGCCAAGACTTGGCGCTTCACATATTGGCTTTGATCGGGAAACGCAATCTGTCGGCGATGCCGCAGCGGGTTGATCAGGATAAAGATGAAATGAATTCATGCACTTCGTCGATGAGGCTCGAGAGGTGCATGATTTCGCCCGGACCGGTTTCGCCCTTTTCGATGCGCGCGGCGCATTCGGCAACGCGGAACGCGCCAATGCCCCGGGCCGAACCGACCAGCGCATGGGCCAGCTCGCGGCGGTTGCGCATGTCTGCCGCCTCCATGCGATCCACAAGCCCAAGTGTCTGTGTCTGGAACAGTTTCAGCACCTCGGTCGCCAGGGCCTTGTCTCCGAGCGTCTGCCGGGTCAGGTGTTCCATATCGAGAGGAAGCCCCTCCGGCCCCAGTTCCCTCACCCTGCCCGGGGCTTCGGCCTTAATGTTTGCCGGCATCCGACTTCACTTCCCCCAACGTCACCCTTCACACACTATTAATCCCGGATGGACAACGGGTTAACGGCATCGGTGCAAAATGAGTAATTCGCCAAAAACCACGTTAACCTTATGTTTAAACTTTTACACATCCGGCTGATTGGATGTTTTCAACAGCGCGATGTCCCATTACGATACGCTTGGCTCAATTTGGGCATAGTGTCGGAGTACGAGGTCCCGAAGTTTGCGTATGGGACTCCGGCGGTGAGTAGCTGAAGGTTTGGCGGTATGGCGCGTACAGTAGCAAAGAAAAATCAATCCAAGCGCGATTTTGCGAAGGAACTCGAGGATGCACTCGATCTGGAGCTTGCGGACGGACTGGAGAACGGCGATCTGGACATCGCCGCATCCATGGAGGATCTGGAAGCGCAGATTTCTGCAGCGGCTGAGGAACTCGCACGCGAAAACCGCGATCAGAACGGAGACGAGAAAGTCACCGTGAGCGAGAGCACTTTGAGCGACAAAAAGGAAGCCCCCAAGGGCTCCAGCGAAGCAGAGAAGCCCACGCCCGCCAAGGCAGAAGCCCAGGCGGCCAGCGCTGCTGCGCCCAAGCCCGCCAATCTCGAAGCGCCGGCCAATCGCAAGGACCTCACCCCGGTCGAACCCGCGCCCGAACAGACAGCCTCCCAACCCTTCGCACCTGCCAATGACGACCGCGCCGGCGACTTTTCGAGCGTCATGCGCAAATTCGATCGTCGCGCACCCAACACCGCCTATTGGCTCGTGGCGGCCCTTTCGGTTCTCTGGGTCGGCGGCGGCCTTATGCTTGGCCAGCTGCTTTACGGCTCCGATCTCTGGCAGATTCGCTCCACCGAAGCCTTTATGGCGGCTCCGCACGCCATTGCACTGCTCATCGGCATCATCGTTCCGGTGATTCTGTTCTGGGGCTTTGCCGTGATGGTGCGCCGCGCACAGGAAATGCGCCTGGCAGCCCAGTCCATGGCTGAAGCCGCTTTCCGCCTCGCAGAGCCGGAGAGCCTTGCCCATGAGCGCGTCATGACGGTCGGCCAGGCCGTGCGCCGCGAGGTGCAGGCAATGGGCGACGGCATGGACCGCACCCTCACCCGCGCGGTGGAACTGGAATCGCTGGTCCACACGGAAGTGAGCGAACTCGAGCGCGCCTACTCGGCCAACGAATCGCGCATCCGCCACCTCGTGGACGGCCTTGGCGCAGAGCGCGAAGGCATTGTCGGCCACGCAGAGCGCGTGCGCGCTTCAATCGCCGGCGCACACGAAATCCTGAAAGACGAGCTGGACACGGCCGGCGAGCGCATCCGCGCCACCATCGCTGATGCTTCGCGCCAGCTTGCCGCCTCGGTCAACGCTTCCAGCGAAACGCTGCTCAAGCAGCTCGACGGCACCGGCGGCAACCTGCACAAGGGCATCGACGATCGTATTCAGAGCCTGTCCGAGCGCATCACCACGTCCGGCGATGCGGTTGCCAACCTGCTCGACACACGCATTGCCTCGCTGACCAGGGGCACGGAAGACGCGACGCAGACGCTCACCACGCTGTTCGACACGCGTATGGCGACGCTCGCCGAGCGCACCGAGGAAGCCAATGAAAAGATTGGCGGACTGCTGGATTCGCGCGTTTCGGCCCTCACCGATGGCGCTGAACAGGCTGTGAGCAAGATTGGCAGCGTGCTCGATTCGCGCATCGCGACCTTCAGCGAGAACACACAGAACGCCGAACAGAACCTCACCCGGGTTCTGGAATCGCGTCTTGGCACGCTGACGCAGGAAACCGAGGATGCCGCAAAGACGCTGAGCACCCTGTTCGACGAGCGCATGGCCACGCTGGCCGAGCGCACCGACCAGACCACGCGCTCGCTCAACACGCTGTTCGAGACGCGCAGCACGGCCCTGCTCTCTTCGCTCGGCGAAGCAAGCGAATCCCTGACCGGCGAGTTCGATTCGCGCCTCGGTCAGCTGGAAACCGCCATCACCGAGCGCGGCCGCGCTCTGATCTCCGAGTTCACCACCCGCGCAGAAGCGCTCGACTCGGGCACGCAGAAGCTCAATTCGGCGCTTGAGGCCCGCGCACGCAGTATCAACGAGACGCTGGTGGAACGCACCCGCGAGATCGCCACGACCTTTGCCCAGGGCAAGGACGATGTTTCGGCAGCCGTGGAAGCCGGCAAGGCCGCACTCGGCTCCGAGATGTCCGATCTCGTGGCCTCCACCAGCATCATGCTGGAGAACACCGCCAGCGAGTTCGGCAAGCAGATCGATCAGAACTGGTCGCAGATGAGCGCCCATTTCGATGAAGGCATCGAGCGTATCGACGCAACGCAGGCACGCATGAGCGACGCTGCAAAGCGCCAGATCGAAGCCTTCGAGGAGACGCATCAGCGCCTCTCCGGCGCCTTCCAGTCGGATATGGAGAAGCTCGACGAAGCCCGCACGACCTTCGAGGCAGGCATTGGCGAGCAGGTTCAGCACCTGGCCAAGACGCGTGACGGCTTCGCCGAGGCGCTGGACGTCAACATCGCGAAGATCGACGAGCGTCGTCAGGCGCTGAACGCCGTGATCGAGGACGAGGCAACCCGCGTCAACGAGATGTTCTCCAAGCAGACGAACATCATCGAAGAACGTACGCAGACCATGGAAAAGGCACTTTCCATGGGCGTCGAGAATGTCCGCTCCACGCTGGAAAACAGCGCAGTGGTCGTGGCAGGCGCGCTGCGTGACAAGGTGATCGAAGCCACCTCCACGCTGAACGCGGAAGCCTCCAGGGTGTTCGAGGATGCGGACAAGCGCATTGCCGCCCGCGCCGAGCAGACCGCTTCCACGCTGGGTTCGCGCATCGAGGACATCGATCGCACCTTCGACGACGCTTCGGCACGCTTCACCGAACGCGCAGGCGTGTTCGCCCAGACCTTTGCCGAGGTCGATGGCCGTATCGCTTCGCGTCTGGAGACGACGGCAGAAACGCTGTCGCAGCACACCAAGGCAATCACCGACACGTTCGACGCCGCCGACCGCAAGCTGGTCAGCCGTGTCGACCAGACTTCGGAGCAGCTCGCAGAGCGCACCGAACAGCTGGCCAGCACGTTCGAGAACTTCGATCAGCGCATCATCGCCCGTACGCATCAGACATCGGCTGAGCTGGATGCGCGCGCCAATGCCATGAGCGATACGCTGTCGGGCCTTCAGGAGCGTCTGTCCAACAGCGCCAGCACGATTGCCGGTGCGATCTCCGGCGGCATCGAGGATGCGGACGCCCGTCTGCGTGAGAGCGCAGAATCGGTTGCCCAGCACGTCAACCAGCAGCTTTCGACAACGCAGGCGCGTCTGGTCTCCACCGCAGATACGATTGCCCAGACCTTCGCCTCCGTGGACGACCATATCGGCAAGCGCACCAGCGAGACCGTGTCCAATCTTGAAGAGCGGACGCGCGAACTCAACGCCATGCTTGCAGGCCGCACCTCCGAACTGTCGCGCATTCTTGACGAGACGGCGAAGCCGCTGGTCGACAAGTTTGCCGAGAGCGGCGGCCAGCTGCGCTCCAGCATCCGGGCCATCACCGAAGAGACGACCGAACGTCTGCAGTCGGAGAATGCCGCGCTGGTCAACGCACTCTCCAACCGCACCCACGAGACCCTGTCGGCCTTCGAGCAGGCTCAGGCGAGCATCACCGGCAATATCGACGATCTTCTCCAGAAGCTCGGCGTTTCCGGCCAGCGCCTCGGCGCGCTCATCTCCACCGCCTCCCGGAACCTTTCGGAAGTCGACGAGCGCCTCAGCGGCACGGCGACGTCCTTTGCCGAGAATGCAGAGAAAGCCGCGGAGACCTTCTCCAATTCGGCAAGCCTCATCAATGCGAATTCCGGTCGCCTCGCCGACTTCTCGGAGCGGACCCTGCGCGAGGTTTCGGCCATCGCCAGCCGTTTCGAGGACCACAGCAAGGTTCTGGAAACGGCATCAGAGCTTCTCGAGCGCGCCCAGTCCGGCCTGACCGGCAATCTGGAAGACCGCCAGAAGGCGCTGGAAGCGCTGGCAAGCGGTCTGGTGGAGAAGTCCGAGCACATCGAAAAGACGATGAACTCGTTCGAGGACTTCGTGGAGCGCATCCTGACCTCCGCCGAGGGCCGTACACGCCAGTCGGTGGACGGCATCCGCGAAGCTATTGCAGAGGTCGTGGAATCGGCAACCAGCCGTTTCAGCGGCGCAACCGACGAGATCCGTCGCACCGCCTCGGAGATCCGCACCGAGCTGGAGCAGACCCGCACCGACGTGAAGCGCGGCATTGCCGAGCTCCCGGCCGAGGCCAAGCAGTCGACCTCGGCCATGCGCAACGCGATCAGCGAGCAGGTCAACGCGCTCAAGGAGCTTTCGGACATCGTTTCGAAATCGGGCAAGATGTACCATGTGGAACAGGCAAGCGAGACACGCCTGACCGCAGCGCCCGCTCCGCTTCAGCAGCCCCGGCCGACACAGGCCCCGACGCCCGCTCCGCAGGCGCCGGCAGCCTCCGTCGCACCGCAGCAGCCCGTGATCGAGCGTCCGCGTCAGCCCGCTGCACCCGTGGCGCCTCGCCCGGCAGAGCGTCTGCAGGAAACCGCTCGTGCCCCCAGCCCGACACCGCAGGCAGCGCCCCAGGCGCCCGGCGGTGGCTGGATCCGCGATCTTCTGCGCAGCGCCTCAAGCGAGGAAGGCGGCAAGGGACGCGAACCGGCTGCACCGTCGGTTCAGAAGGAAGACCGTTCGGCGCTTCATGTGGTCGAATCGCTCAACTCGCTGTCGGTCGACATTGCACGCGCAATCGACCACGAAGCGTCCATCGACCTCTGGGAGCGTTACCGCCGCGGTGAGCGTAATGTGTTCACGCGCCGTCTCTACACGCTGAAGGGCCAGCAGACCTTTGACGAGATCCAGCGCAAGTATCGTTCCGACCCCGAGTTCCATTCGGCCGTGGACCTTTACTGCCGCGATTTCGAGAAGCTGCTGCGCGACGTGTCCCGTTCGGACCGCGACAACATGATGACCCAGACCTACCTGACCTCCGACACAGGCAAGGTTTACACCATGCTGGCCCATGCCAGCGGTCGCCTGCGCTAAAGCAGACGAACCCTCACCAATGAAAACGGGCCCGCGAGGGCCCGTTTTTTTGTGGCCGGGGTCGGAGACATGTCCAGACAAGCGCCGTGCAAAACGCTTTGACAAAGCTGCATTCAGGCAATCCGATATGGAAAGACTGACACAGAATCGGGAGGGACAGAATGAAGGCCGTGTTCTTTGAGGCATTTGGAGAGACGCCGCGTCTGGCCACCCTCCCCGACCCGACGCCCGAACCGCATGGCGTGGTGTTGAAGGTCGAAGCGACAGGTGTCTGCCGCAGCGACTGGCACGGATGGATGGGGCATGATGACGACATCGAACTGCCGCATGTGCCCGGACATGAACTGGCAGGGACCGTGGCCGCTGTCGGCCGTTCCGTCCGCAAATGGAAGATCGGTGACCGGGTCACCGTCCCCTTCGTCGGTGGGTGCGGTGGCTGTCCGCAATGCCATGCAGGACATCAGCAGGTCTGCGACCAGCAGTTTCAGCCCGGCTTCACCCACTGGGGTTCGTTCGCAGAATATGTGTCCATCCATCAGGCGGATCTGAACCTTGTCGCCCTGCCCGAAAGCATGGACTTCGTGACCGCCGCCAGCCTCGGCTGCCGTTTCGCCACCTCGTTTCGCGCGGTTGTGGATCAGGGCCGGACGCGAGCCGGTGAATGGGTCTGCGTGCACGGCAGCGGCGGTGTGGGGCTTTCAGCCATCATGATCGCCAATGCGCTTGGAGCAAACGTCGTGGCGGTGGACATTGCCGACGACAAGCTCGCGCTCGCAAAGGCGCTGGGTGCGGTCTCCACGATCAACGCCAGGGCGGTTACGGATGTGGCCGAAGCGGTGCGCGAGATCACGCAGGGTGGCGCGCATGTCTCCCTCGATGCGCTTGGTCATCCCGAGACCTGCTTCAACTCCATCCGTAACCTGCGCAAACGCGGCAGGCATGTGCAGATCGGCCTCATGGTGGCGGAGCAAAGCACGCCGCAGGTTCCGATGGCGCAGATCATTGCCAATGAGCTGGAAATACTGGGAAGCCACGGCATGCAGGCCCATCGCTACGACGCGATGATGGCAATGATCGCCACAGGCAAGGTGGAGCCGCAACGCCTCATCGGAAGGCGCATCGCGCTGGAAGAGGCCATAGAAGCGCTGACGGAGATGGACAGCTTTCAGGCGACCGGCGTGACCGTGGTCGACCGTTTCTAAAGGCTTGAGGGACGGTTCAGCGGGGCGCAGCATGGTGGTAACGAGCGTCTGAACATAGAGCGCACGTCGCATTGCATTCATGCGGTGCGTGGTTCGACAAGCTCACCATGAGGGAAGAGGTCGCCTGCAGGAAACCTCGATCAAAGGTGTTGCGGCGGATTTCAGAAACAATGCCCCCTCATGGTGAGCCCCCTGAGCCTGTCGAGGGGCGAACCACGCACCGCACTGTGGCTGCAAAATCCATATCGCGAATGTGATGGTATCTGACTGATCGCAGGGCGATCTAGATGCTGGTGACTGTCCAGTCCACCAGATCGGCCACGGCGGCGCTGAACGCGCGGTCGAGTGCTGCGGCGAAAGCCTCCGAGCCCGTCCCCGTGACGGGGGCCGACGCGCGGAAGGTGCGCGAGGCCCGCACGACGCCATTGCGGTCGTTCAGAACGCGGACGAACAGCTCGACTTCGGCACGCTTCGCGCCATTGACCTGCACATCGAAACTGCGCAGATCCGCAAGGATCTGATAGTCGATGGCCAGACCTTCACCCGGCATGCCAACGCCACCAAAGCGACCGGAGCGCTGATAAAGATCGGCCATGCTGGTCTGTACGATGCGCGGCAGGCGATCAGCCCAGCGAACGCCGCCCAGATACTGGATGGCGCCGCCGGAGGTCTTAACGACGATGTCCTGTCCATCGAGCATCTTGATGGCGGTGGGTTCGGTGACGAGGATCTGCGTTCGCGCTGCGCGTCGGCCATCGGTCGAAACCGGCGGCGGCGTGAGGTCAAAGGCATCAACCGGTGCAGGACCGCCCCCCGGCAGGGCCGCACAGCCCGCCAACACGCTTCCAAGCACCAACAGCGCGGAAATCCTCGCACTCGTTTTCAAAAAACGCTCCTCGAACCAAACGCCGGACAAACCGGGGAGATTCGCCCCTCTAGAAATGCAAAATCCTTAATTTGTTTGGGATGATGCAGCATGAATGTCAACGCCGCACCCGCCCATCGTAGCGACGAATCGTGCCATCCCCACCGGTAATGATGCGCTGCGGGTTCTGCTCGAAGTCCGAGACCGCGCTTTCGATGCGGTTGATCGAACGCCGGGCGTCGCGTACCAGCGCCTCCACCTCACGCAGACCACCGCCCGAGAAGCGCTCCAGATTGCCGGAAATCGCATCAACGCGGACGGTGAGCGTCTCGGCCATCTTGCGGAAGGATTTGAGCGTCTCGCGCGCATCGGCCATCAGGCCCTCGCCATCCCCGGATTCAAGCATGCCGTCGAGCTTTGCCAGAACGGAATCGAGCCGCACGGACGATTTGTTGAGCTGGCTTGCGAGTTCGCTTGCATTGGTGATGAAGGAATCGATGTCTTCCTTCCGCTTGTCCACGGTCTCGCTGACATCGGCGATGCTCTTGGCGGCCCGGTTCACTGTTGCACTCGCTTCCTCGAAATTCCCCACGGCGGATTTGACGGTCGCCGGATCGACACTGTCGAGTACGCCGTCGAGCTTGGCCAGCGTCTGATTGGCGTTGGTGGAGAAGGTGCCGATGGAGCGGACCGTTTCATCGACGCTGCTCATCACCGTGTCGATGTTGCGGCTGGCCTTTTCGAGACGCGCCGAGAATTCATCGAAGTTGGTCACCATCGAAGAGACCTTGTCCCGGTCCACGGAGGTGATCAGTTCTTCGGCGGCCTTGAGCGTGCTGTCGAGCTGCCCGGAAACCTTGGAAATGGTGCCGGAAAGGTCGCTGACATTGGACAGGAAATCATCGATGCCGGACGCGTTGCGCTCAAGCGCCTCGGAGAAGCGCTGCACGTTCTTGACGGTTTCGGTCAGCGGCTGACGGGCATCCTGCGTGAACCCTTCAAGCTGATCGACAACGGAATCCGCCCGCGTCAGCAGGCTCTGCGCGGTCTGAAGAAGATTGGTCACGGCCGAGGGGCTGGCCTGGATCTCGGCAACAGTGTCTTCGTCCTCGGCGAGATCAAACAGATTGGGTTCGTTCGGGTTGCCGCCGGTCATTTCGATATTCGCGGTGCCCGTCAGGCCGGCAAGCCCGACATCAGCCTTGGTGGAACTGGTAATCGGCGTCAGGCGATCCACCTGCGCATCGGCAATTGCAACGCTGGGGTTGGAAAGATCGAGATAGACCCGTCGAACGTCACCCACCTTCACGCCGTTGAACAGCACGGCGCTGCCGCGCGAGAGGCCGGAAGCGGAACCCGGAATGCGAAACCGCAGAAGCGCCGTCTCTCCCCGGTCACCGATATTGGCAGACCAGTAGACGAAACCGAACGCGGCCAGAATGACCAGAACGGTGAAGAAGCCGACAAGAACGTAGTTGGCTCTGGTTTCCATAATATGCCTGCTAACCTCTTGCGGAACGGTCGATCTGCCGGGCCCGCTTTCCCCTGAAATAGGCTTTCACCCAAGGATCGTCGCATGCGAGCATGTCGTCGACGGTGCCATCCACCAGAACACGCTTGCCACCAAGAACGGCGATGCGGTCACACGCCGTCAAAAGACTGTCGAGATCGTGCGTGACCATATAGACGGTCAGCCCCATCGTGTCGCGCAGTTTACCGACCAGCTCATCGAATTCCGCAGCGCCGATCGGGTCAAGCCCCGAGGTCGGTTCGTCCAGAAAAACAATGTCCGGGTCGAGCGCCAGAGCCCGCGCAAGTGCTGCGCGCTTGATCATGCCGCCTGAAAGTTCGGACGGAAACTTGGGCGCGGCCGTGCGCGGCAGGCCCACCAGTTCGAGCTTCAGATAGGCAAGCTCATCCATAAGGGCGCGCGGAAGATCGAGATATTCCCGCATCGGCACCTGAATGTTCTCCAGAACGGTGAGCGCTGAAAACAGCGCACCGTGCTGGAACAGAACCCCCTGGCGCATGTCCACCTTGAGGCGCTGCTCGTCATTGGCCTTGTCGAGATCCTGCCCCAGAAGGCGGATCATGCCGGAACGCTTGCGAATGAGGCCCAGAATGGTGCGCAGAAGGACGGACTTCCCCGAACCCGATGCGCCGACAAAGCCAAGGATCTCGCCCCGGTAGACGTCGAGCGACAGGCCGTCGAGCACCACGGTGTCGCCAAAGCCAACGGTGACGTCGCGCACCGACAGGACCACGTCCCGCGTCTCGCCCGTCTGCGTCTCCCGCTGTTCATCGATCAGCACCATACGCCCAAAACCCTAGAAATCGATTGCCGCATAGAAGATGGCGAACAGACCATCCACCACGATCACCACGAAGATCGCCTTCACCACCGAGGCGGTGACGTGATTGCCGAGCGATTCCGCGCTGCCGCCCACCTTCATCCCCTCAATGGAGGCGATGATGCCGACGATCAGCGCCATGAAGGGTGCCTTGATCAAACCGGCGAAGATCGTTGAAAGATCGATGGAATCGCGAAGCCGGTCGATGAACGCTTCCGGCGGAATGCCCGAATAGAGCCACGCGATCAGCATCGCGCCGCCAAGGGCGGCAAAATTGGCGACAATGGTCAGGCACGGAACGCCAACCATCAGGGCGACGAGGCGCGGGAACACCAGAACACCGACCGGATTGAGGCCGATGACGGTCAGCGCATCGACCTCCTCGCGCATCTTCATGGACCCGATTTCAGCAGTGATGGCGCTGCCGGAGCGACCGGCGATCATGATCGCGGTCATCAGCACGCCGAGCTCGCGCAGGATCAGGATGCCGACCAGATCGACAACGAAGATCTCCGCACCGAAATAGCGAAGCTGGAACGCGCCCTGCTGGGCAATGATTGCGCCGACGATGGCCGACATCAAAACGATGATCGGCACCGCGCCGACGCCCATGCGGTCGATCTGGCTGACGATTGCCGCCGGGTTGATGGCGTGGGTGCGGCCGAGCTTCATCTGCGCACCGCCAATGGTGGCGCCGAGAATATGCGCGCCATAGACGATGTCGTCGCGCGCCTCGTACATGGCGCGTCCGATCCGCTCCAGCGTGTTGATGATGATCGAGCCCTTGGGGCGCGGCTTGGCTTCGCCGTCCTGCACGACCGCTTCGCGCACAGCCGGCAAAAGAATTCTGGCCGCTTCGCTCTCTCCGGTCAGCTCGACCTCAACACCGCGCGACTGATGTGCGTAGACGAGGCGCTCGATCAGCCAGGCTCCGGCCGTATCGAGGCTGGTGATGCCAGAAAGGTCCAGCCCGACATGCTGCAGGCTGTTCTGCGCTTCGAGCTTGCGCATGCGCGCATCGACCTTCGCAACCGTGCGTGTGTTCCACGCCCCCGACAGACGACAGGAAAGTGCGCTCCCCTCCTCGTGAATTTCGAGGCGCGGCTCGCCATTCTGGCCGGAGGGACGTCCTGCGTCGCTTGCGTCGTCAACGGAATTGGTCAACATGGCACCATCATTAGTGTGGAGCAGGTCCAAAGGGAACCGGTTGCGGGCTCCCGGAGGGGGCATATAAGGCTTGTTCCTCTGATAATTGTGATTTTTTGCGAGAAGAAGGGCGGAAATGACACGCGAACTGGCCACAGACATCGAAGGTTTTCCGATAGCCGGCGTCTTCACAATCTCCCGAGGCTCACGCACCGAGGCGCGAGTCGTCAGATGCACGGTGAGTGAAAACGGCGTCAGCGGTCACGGCGAATGCGTGCCCTATCCGCGCTATGGCGAATCCGAGGACAGTGTGGTCGGCCAGATCGAGGCCGCGCGGCAGGAGATCGCCAACGGCATCAGCCGCGCCGATCTGATCGCCGCCATGCCGGCAGGTGCGGCGCGCAACGCCGTTGACTGCGCGCTTTGGGATCTGGAAGCGAAGCTTTCAGGCAAGCGCGCATCGACTGCGGCCTGCCCGATCCCGCCACGTCCGCTCCAGACCGCCTATACGATCTCGCTGGCGGAACCCGAAGAGATGGCCGCACAGGCGCGCGCCCATGCGACCCGCCCTCTCCTGAAAGTGAAGCTGGGCGGCAAAAACGATGCCGCGCGCATTCACGCCGTGGCGGGCGCAGCACCCGACAGCCGCCTCATCGTCGACGCCAATGAAGGCTGGACCGAAGAGAACATTCGCGAAAACATGCTTGCAGCGGCCGAATTTCACGTGGCGCTGATCGAGCAGCCCCTGCCGGCCGGCAAGGATGAAATCCTGCGCGAAATCCCGCATCCGGTTCCGATCTGCGCAGATGAAAGCGTGCACACGGCGCAGAGCCTTCCCGAACTCGCCGGGCTCTATGATTTCGTGAACATCAAGCTGGACAAGACCGGCGGCCTGACCGCCGCGATGGAGCTGCGCGACCGCGCCCGCGAAATGGGTTTTGGCGTGATGGTCGGCTGTATGGTGGGCACGTCGCTCGCCATGGCGCCGGCCGTGCTTCTTGCGCAGGGCGCAGATTACGTGGATCTCGACGGCCCGCTGCTTCTGGCAAAGGACCGTGCGCACGGGCTCAGCTATTCGGGCTCGCTCGTTTCGCCGCCTTCGCCACAGCTCTGGGGCTGAGGCGCAGGGTCGGGGCCGCTCAGGCGGCCTTGACCCCATCCTTTCGGAACGCGGTCACAACGCCGCGTTTCTCGATTTCCCGGGTGGCCGGGACAGGCGCTGTCTCAAGGATCTGCGCCCAGGTGATGATTTCGAAACTCCCGTCGAAATTCTCGGCCAGCGCCGTGCAGCTTTCCACCCAGTCGCCCGTGTTCATGTAGGTGACGCCGCGAATGTCTTCCATCGCGGCATGGTGGATGTGGCCGCAGATGACGCCATCGACTTCCGAGCGCTGCGCCTCCTGGGCGAGAACATCCTGAAACGAGCTGATGAACTTGATCGCCTTCTTGACCTTGATCTTCGCCCAGGAAGAGAAGGACCAGTAAGGCCGCCCCAGAATGCGGCGCACCCGGGCGATGACCCGGTTCACGACGATGGCGAGATCGTAGGCCTTGTCGCCCAGATAGGCGAGCCAGCGCACATTGTGCACCACCTGATCGAACTGGTCGCCATGGATGACGAGGAATTTGCGCCCGTCTGCTGCTTCATGGATCACCCGGTCGGCAACGACGATGCCGCCGAAATGCACACCCTGAAACGAGCGCAGGAACTCGTCGTGATTGCCGGCGATATAGGTGATCCCGGTGCCTTTGCGCGCCTTGCGCAGGAGCTTCTGCACCACGTCATTATGGGCAGCCGGCCAGTGCCAGGAGCGCTTCAGTCGCCAGCCATCGACAATGTCGCCAACCAGATAGATCTGCTCCGCATCGTGATAACGCAGAAAATCGATCAGAAACTCGGCCTTGGCCGGTTTCGAACCGAGGTGAATATCGGAGATGAAGAGTGCGCGAAATTTTCGATGTTCAGCGCCGGTCATTGTCCCGCCTGAGCCCTGTTAAGTCGCGCATTCTATGGCCAGATTCATGTCACAGGCATATGACGGATTCCGTAGCGTTACCGCAAACCCGGCCCCATCCTGCGTCAGAACAGCCCGAAAGCAGCAATTCTGGCGGATGAAACTGCTTCTCGGCATTCAACGCTGGAAAAAGCAGTTATGAGCGCCTAAGCACAAGTGATGATTCAAATCGTTTGAGTGCCTTGTTCCCTGCGGGAACGGAAAGGCGCGCGAACGCCGGGCCGCGAGCCAAACGGCCCCACCGACAGAGCCATGATGTGGAGCCGCTGGATGTCTTCCAATACCAAGAAACCGCAACGATCCGAATTCGACGAAGCCGCGCTCTTCTTCCACAGCCACCCCATGCCGGGAAAGCTGGAGATCCAGGCGACAAAGCCGCTCGGCAACCAGCGCGATCTGGCGCTTGCCTATTCGCCGGGCGTTGCCGCTCCCTGCATGGCCATCCATGACGATCCGAGCACGGCGGCAGACTACACCGCCCGCGCCAATCTCGTGGCCGTGGTTTCCAACGGTTCGGCGGTGCTTGGCCTCGGCAATATCGGCCCGCTTGCCTCCAAACCCGTGATGGAGGGCAAGGCGGTCCTCTTCAAGAAATTTGCCGGCATCGATGTTTTCGACATCGAAATCGATGCGCCGGAAATCGACCGGATGGTGGAAACCGTCGCAGCACTCGAGCCGACCTTCGGTGGCATCAACCTTGAGGACATCAAGGCTCCGGAGTGTTTTGAGGTCGAGGAACAGCTCAAGGCGCGCATGGGCATTCCGGTGTTCCATGACGACCAGCACGGAACCGCGATCATTGTTGCCGCGGCCGTCATGAACGGCCTGGAGCTGGCCGGCAAGGACATTGCCAAGGCGAAGATCGTTTCCTCCGGTGCAGGCGCTGCCGCCCTTGCCTGTCTCAATCTGCTGGTCTCGCTGGGTGCGAAGACCGAGAATATCTGGCTCACCGATCGCCACGGCGTCGTCTATGAGGGCCGCAAGGAAGAGATGGACCGCTGGAAAGCGCCCTATGTGAAGGACACGGACGCCCGCAAGCTTGCCGAAGTGATCGGCGGAGCGGACGTGTTCCTGGGCCTCTCGGCGGCCGGTGTCCTGAAGCCGGAAATGCTGGCTGACATGGCTGAAAAGCCACTGATCCTGGCGCTTGCCAACCCCGTTCCCGAAATCATGCCGGACGTGGCGCGCGAAGCGCGGCCTGACGCCATGATCTGCACCGGGCGTTCGGACTTCCCGAACCAGGTGAACAACGTCCTGTGCTTCCCCTACATCTTCCGTGGGGCGCTCGATGTGGGCGCAACCGCGATCAACGAGGGAATGAAGCGCGCCGCCGTGAAGGCGATTGCGGGCCTTGCACGCGAAGAACCTTCCGATGTCGCAGCGCGCGCCTATTCGGGCGAGACGCCGATCTTCGGACCCGACTTCCTGATCCCCTCGCCTTTCGATCCGCGGCTTATCCTGCGCATTGCGCCGGCGGTTGCCGAAGCGGCGATGAAGAGTGGCGTCGCGGCGCGGCCCATTGAGGACATGGACCAGTATCTGGACCGGCTGAACCGCTTCGTGTTCCGCTCCGGCCTGGTGATGAAGCCTGTCTTCTCGGCCGCCAAGGGTGCGGGCACCAAGCGCGTCATCTATGCGGATGGCGAAGATGAGCGCGTGCTGCGCGCGGCCCAGGTGGTGATCGAGGAAGGCATTGCCGAGCCCATCATCATCGGCCGCCCGCACGTGGTGGAAACGCGCCTCAAGCGCTATGGCCTGCGCATTCGTCCGGGCGAAGACTTCTCCATCATCAACCCGGAAGACGATCCGCGCTATCGCGACTATGTCGACATGCTGGTGCAGCTTGCCGGTCGGCGCGGCGTGACGCCGGAGGCGGCGCGCACGCTGGTGCGCACCAACACCACGGTGATTGCCGCCATCGCCATGATGCGTGACGAGGCCGACGCCATGATCTGCGGTCTGGAAGGGCGTTTCGAAAAACACCTGCGCTATGTCGACATGATCATCGGCAGGCGCGAGGGCGTGCGCGATCTCTCCACCCTCTCCATGCTGATCTCGCAGTTCGGCGTGACCTTCTTCACCGACACCTATGTCACGCTCTGCCCGTCGGCTTCCGAGATCGTGGAAACGACGATCCTGGCTGCGGAAGAAATCCGCCGTTTCGGCATCGAGCCGAAGGCGGCGCTGCTGTCGCATTCGAACTTCGGGTCGCGCGATTCCGAAAGCGCCATCAAGATGCGCGAAGCGGCGCTGACGCTGAAGCGCGTCGCGCCGGACCTGGTGTCCGAAGGCGAGATGCATGGCGATTCCGCGCTCTCGGAAGTGCTGCGCCAGCGTGTCTATCCGCAGGCCGCTCTTTCCGGTGAGGCCAATCTTCTGGTCTTCCCGAGCCTCGATGCAGCCAACATCACCCTGACCACGCTCAAGGTGATGACCGACGCACTGCATGTCGGCCCGATCCTTCTCGGCACCGCCATGCCGGCGCATATTCTCACGCCGTCCGTCACGTCGCGCGGTGTTGTGAACATGACCGCGCTGGCCGCCGTCGAGGCGCTGCAGAAGAGCAAGGCCATCATGACAAGCTGATTGCGGAAAAGTCGCAATTTTAGCTGTCACAGACCAAGATTTCGCGGTATAGTTGCATTTCTAACCGTAACTTAACTTGATTGGCGCATCTTCGCGCCAATCAGCCGGTGGTGTCTCGGAAACCAGTGCGGTTTTGGAGGCCTGTGAGCGTGGAATAAGTATCCCCACTCTGACCGGCGCTGTTTGAACGGTACGAGTGATGTATCTGCGCGGCAAAAACCTGTTCTGTTTGATGCTTGTGGCTGTCATGAGCATGGTCGGCATGGCTGCAACCATTGCAGACGCCGAGGCGAAGTCGCGCACATGCAGGAAGCTTGAAACACAGCTCGCCGCAGCCTCTGGCGGATCGTCCAGCAAAGCCAAACGCTACGATCGGGCAATTGCAAAACAGAAGAAAGAACTCGGCGTCGTTCGCGCCCGGCTCAGTAAGATGCGATGCGGGTTCGCCATTTTCGGGGATAATGCCCGGCAATGCGCGCAACTCAACAGATCTGCCGCCCGTATGACGCAGAACATTGCCGAATTGCGGCGTCAGCGGGGCTGGAAGGGTGGTGGTTCTCCTGGCCAGCGCTCTCGAATCCGCGCCGCGCTCAAGGCAAACAATTGCGATGCAAAAACGGCATCCCGGCCTCGCAAGGCCAAGAAGGCGGCAAATTCGGGCACCACGAGCTCCCGGAAGCTGCGTCGCCCTGGCACGGTCTTCCAGACCATGTGCGTTCGCACGTGTGACGGATACTATTTCCCGATCTCGTTTTCAGTCTCGAAAGACAAGTTCTCACGAGATGCCGAGACATGCACGGCCCGGTGCCCGGGCGCAGAAGTGGCGCTTTACGCGCATGACGTGCTGAACGAAGAAGCCGAAAACATGATCTCGGTCGCGGACGGCACGCCGTATCGGGAGTTGCCCAAGGCCTTCAGCTACCGTGAAAACGGGGTCTCGAAAGCCGCGTGCGGCTGTCGCAAGGACAGGAATTTCACGATTGTTGCCGGCCAGAGGGCGGTCGAATTGCAAGGCTTCGCCCGCGGTGAACCGTGGCAGGAACCGGAAGTGAAAGAGGAATTTCCGGCCAGTGAAGCTGCCAGCGCAAAGGAGACGAGCTTTTACATTGCAAAGGCGCCAGAACCAAAACCGGTAGACAGCGCTGGCGATGCATCAGCGCTTCAGCAGGGTCCTAACCCGGCGCGGTCGCTCGACGACGAGGCCGAGCAGCGCCGTGTCAGGATAGTCGGGCCAGCGTTTCTTCCCGACCCAAAAGGGGCAATAGACCTGCGAGCTCCGGCCCCTGCTCCCGCCCCGTAAGGGCAATCCGCAGCGGCATGAAGAGGCCCCGGCCCTTGCGGCCCGTCTCCGCCTTCACGGCGCCCGTCCATGCGCGCCAGGTCTCGGCGTCCCATGGCTCCTGCGGGAGATGCTTCCCCGCCTCGCGAACAAAGTCACGATCCTCGTCCAAAAGAACGGCATCCTGAGCAGGTTTCCCGCGAAGGATGCTCCACCAGTCAGCCGCCTCGGCGACCGTCTCCACATTGCCGCGCACGGCAAGCCAGAAGGCTTCTGCATCGTCTCCGGCAATACCAAGCCCCGCCAGCCGCTCTTTCACATCGCCGAACGTCATGGCCTGAATGAGATGCCGGCTGAGACCTGAAAGTTCTGCCGGATCGAACCTGGCAGCCGATTTCGACGTGGAAGTGGGTTCAAACAGGGCAGCGAGTTCATCCATGGATGCGGCAGCCGTTACGTTTTCCGAAGTGCCGATCAGGACGGCCAGCGACGCAACGGCCATGGGTTCAATGCCGCTTTCACGAAGGCTCGCCACGGAAAGTGCGCCTGTGCGCTTGGAAAGCCCTTCGCCAGAAACCGTGGTCAGAAGATTGTGGTGACCGAAGGCCGGCGGCTCAGCGCGCAGCGCCCGGAACAGCGCAATCTGCGCGCCAGTGTTGGTGACGTGATCGTCGCCACGGATGATGTGCGTGACGCCGAGATCAATGTCATCGACCACGGAAGGAAGCGTATAGAGATAAGTGCCGTCGCCGCGAATGAGGACGGGATCGGACATGGAAGCCAGATCGACCGTCTGCGGCCCGCGCACCACATCGTCCCAATGCACCTCGGTGCGGTTGGTCACGAAGGGATTGTCTGCGAAATTGGGCAGGAGGAAGCGCCAGTGCGGTTTGCGGCCCTCGGCTTCAAGTGCGGCCTTCTCCTCTTCGGTGAGTTTCAGCGCCTCGCGGCCATAGACGGGCGGCAGACGGCGCGACAGGCGGATCTTGCGCCGGCGCTCCAGCTCTTCGGGTGTCTCGTAGCAGGGGTAGAGAAGGCCTGCGGCCTTCAGCTTTTCAGCGGCGGCGTCATAGCGATCAAAGCGCGCCGACTGGGCGACCGTCTGATCCGGCTCAATGCCAAGCCAGGTGAGATCGCGGGCGATGCCTTCGGCATATTCCTGTCGCGAGCGCTCTACATCCGTGTCGTCGAAACGCAGGATGAAACGGCCGCCATGCTTCTTCGCATAGAGCCAGTTGAAAAGCGCGGTGCGGGTGTTGCCGATATGGATGTGGCCGGTCGGAGACGGCGCGAAACGAACGGTGACTGTCATGCCTGCGGGCGTAGCCAAAAGTGCCGCAACTGGCAAGAAGAACGTGGCCTCAGGCCCCTTTCAGCCGCGCGCTCAGAGAGCGCGAGACGAAGAAAAGAACCACGCATGCCGCAAGGCAATAGACGCCCATCACGCTGATCTGCAGCGGGTAGCTCACGCCACGGTCGATCAGGAAGCCGGTAATGCCCGGCCCCATCGCCGTGGCGAAGACCATGATCGCGACCGTCAGCGCGCGAATGGAGCCCAGATGCCGGATGCCATAGACTTCTGGCCACAGCGCGCCGAACAGGGTGGACGAGAAGCCGTAGGACACACCCATCAGCCCCATGAAGGCGAAGGCGCTCCACTGGGCCTCACTGCCTGCCAGAATGAGACAGGCAGCCCCCAGCGGGATCAGGAAGCCGGGCAGAAGCGCGACAGCGGAGAAACGGTCAATCAACTGGCCCGAGATCAGCGCAAAAATGACCGTCATGGACGCCATGAAGGTGAAGGAAGATGCAAACACCTCCAGCGACCAGCCGCGCAGATCCACCAGATAGATCTGATGGAAGAAGATGGTGGTGCCGATGAAGCCCGGCGCCATGACGCCGAGCAGCAGAAGATAGAAAACCGGATCGCGCACCACCTCGCCGCGCGTCCAGTCACGCACGGTGCTGCGGCGGGATACCGGATCGCTGTCACGCGGGGCGCGCTCAACAGCGATCAGGCCGGTGATGACCGGTAGTGCGAAAACGAGCAGCAGGCCAGCGGCGATGAACCAGCTGTTGCGCCAGCCGACGACCGCTGCAACAGCAACGAAAGCGAGCGGCAGGATCGCCTCACCCACATTGTGCCCGAGCGTGGCGACGGAGACCGCACGGCCGCGCTGGGCAGAAAACCAGCGCCCCATGGCGGTCAGCGAATTGTGGGTCATCATCCCCTGCCCGAACAGGCGCAGCATGTAGATGGTGACCACCAGGACGATGATCGAATGCGACAGCGCCATCGACACACAGGCGAGCGCCAGAAGCGGGATGATGATGAAGGTGACCGTTCGCGCCGAGTGGCGGTCAACGATCTGGCCAAGCTTTGGCAGGGTGAACGCGCTGGCGAGCGTCGCCAGCATGTAGAGCGTGCCGAATGCCCCGTGGGACAGATCATATTCGGCGCGGATATCGCCTGCCGAGAGTGAGATGAAGAAGGTCTGCCCGAAAGAAGAAAACAGCGTGAGCAGGAAGCCGCCCGCAAGCCAGCGCGCATTTTCGCGAAGAAAGACGAGATAGGACATCGACGAACTCTGGAGCTTGGCGGCGCGCGCCGTGGGAAGACCGCGAAAGCGGGTTGGGTGCATCGTAGACGCAGGCACAAATATGGCAATGGCCGCGATGGCTCCATGGAATGCGCCAGAAGCCCCTTGCGCAACACATAAGAATCGACTTATCTATTGCGCATGACAGAAACGGATATCTTCAAGGCGCTGGCCGACCCGACCCGCCGGCACATGCTGGAACGGCTGAGTGCTGGCGAACGCAACGCGACAGAGCTGCGCGAAGGGCTCGCCATGTCACAGCCGGCGATCTCGCAGCATCTGGCCGTGCTGCGCAGCGCGGGCCTGATCGAAGAGGAAAAGAGTGGCCGGCAGATGCGCTACCGCATTCGGCCCGACGGGCTCGCCCCGGTGGTCGACTGGCTCGCTCGCTATCGCGCCTTCTGGCCCGAACGGGTCGACAGGCTCAAAACGCTGCTCAGGGAGATGGACCAGTGAGCGACGCGAACGACGAAAAGACGAACGAAAACATCGTTCTGGAGTATGTTCTGGAATCATCGCCGGAGAAGGTCTGGCGTGCCCTCACCATTCCCGAACTGGCGGCAAGCTGGCTTGGCGAACCCGGCGACGGCGAGACATCGCCCGCCTATGAGATGGTGGACGAAGAGCCCTGCTCGCGCGTCCGCTATGCCTGGCGCGACCGGAACACCGACGCGCCGGATACGCTGGTCACCTTCGAGATCAGCCCAGCCCCCGGCGGGCACACGCATTTTCGCCTGACGCACAGCGCCAGCACGTTGCCGCGCATGGCCGCCAATGCCAATGGAGTGCCGATGGCGCGCGCCGCCTGACGCCCACGCAAACCGACATCGACAACAAAGGAGATCGCGCATGCGCGAAACGATGGCGCTCATCCCCATGGTGGTGGAGCAATCGTCGAAAGGCGAACGCTCCTTCGACATCTTTTCAAGGCTCCTGCGGGAGCGGATCATCTTTCTGAATGGCGAGGTGAACGACGACTCGGCTGCGCTGATCTGTGCGCAGCTTCTTTTTCTGGAATCGGAGAACCCGGAGCGGGAAATCTCATTCTACATCAACTCGCCGGGCGGCGTGGTGTCGAGCGGCTTTGCGATCTACGACACGATGCGCTTCATCAAGAGCCCGGTGGCGACCGTGTGCATGGGCACTGCCGGCTCCATGGGATCATTCCTCCTGATGGGCGGGGAAGCCGGTCGCCGCGCTGCACTCGCCAATGCGAGCATCGTCCTGCATCAGCCCTCCGGCGGCTTTCGCGGCCAGGCATCCGATGTGCAGCGCCATGCCGAGGATATCCTCAAACTGAAGCGGCGGCTGATCGGGCTTTATGCGCATCATTGCGGGCGCACGGAAGACGAAGTGGAGCGCACGCTCGACCGCGATTTCTTCATGACCGCGCAGGAAGCCTGCGACTGGGGGCTGGTGGACCGGGTCTACTCAACGCGGGCGGAACTGGAAAACGAGAGAGAGCGATAGAAACGGGAAAAGACAGAAGAAACATGACCTTGCACTTCATCCCGGATTCAATCCGCGAATAGAAATGCGGCCCGCACCGGTCTGGCGCGAGCCGCATGAAAATTCAGAAAGCAATTTCGAAACAGAGCCTTACGAACGATCCCTGAATCTGTTCGTGATCGGATAGCGGCGGTCGCGCCCGAAATTCTTCTTCGTGATCTTGACGCCGGGCGCTGCCTGCCGGCGCTTGTATTCGGCGATGTAGAGAAGATGCTCGATGCGATGCACCGTGTCGCGGTCATGGCCGCGCGCGACGATGGCGTCGACGCTCATCTCGCCTTCCACCAGACATTCCAGAATATCGTCCAGCACCGGATAGGGCGGCAGGGAATCCTGATCCGTCTGGTCGGGGCGCAGCTCTGCCGAGGGCGCCTTGTCGATGATGTTCTGCGGGATGACCTCGCCGGATGGACCGAGCGCGCCGGGCGGCACGGTCGTGTTGCGCCACGCCGACAGTGCGTAGACCTGCATCTTGTAGACATCCTTGATGGGATTGAACCCGCCATTCATGTCGCCATAGAGCGTCGCGTAGCCGACCGACATTTCCGACTTGTTGCCGGTGGTGACGACCATGGAGCCGAACTTGTTGGAGACGGCCATGAGGATGGTGCCACGGGTACGGCTCTGAAGGTTCTCCTCCGTCACCCCTTCATTGGTGCCCTCGAAGAGCGCGGCAAGCGCACTCGAAAAGCCCTCGACCGGCTCTGAGATCGGCACGATGTCATAACGGCAGCCGAGCGCGCGGGCGCAATCCTGCGCATCCTTGAGCGATTCCTCGGACGTGTAGAGGTAGGGCAGCATGATGCAGCGCACCCGTTCCTCGCCCAGCGCATCAACGGCAAGCGCCGCGCAGATCGCGGAATCGATGCCGCCGGACAGGCCCAGCACCACATTCTTGAAGCCGTTCTTGTTCACATAATCGCGCAGGCCCAGCATGCAGGCGCGATAATCGGCCTCTTCGGCCTCCGGGATCTTTGAGAGCGGGCCGTCGTCGCAGCGCCACCCCTCGCCATCCCGCTTCCATGTGGAGATGGAAACGGCTTCCTCGAATTCGCTCATCTGAAAGGCCAGCGACTTGTCGGCCTGAATGGCGAAGGATGCGCCGTCAAAGACAAGCTCGTCCTGACCGCCAAGCTGGTTGGCGTAGAGGATCGGCAGGCCGCTCTCGATCACCTGACGGATGACCACCTGGTGGCGCACCTCGACTTTACCCCGATAATAGGGCGAGCCGTTGGGCACCAGAAGCATCTCCGCGCCGGATTCGGCCAGCGTCTCGCACACATCGAGATCGCCCCAGATGTCCTCGCAGACAGGAATGCCTATGCGAATGCCGCGGAAATTGACCGGTCCCGGCATGTCCGGCCCCGGCTGGAAGACGCGCTTTTCGTCAAATTCGCCGTAATTGGGCAGGTCCAGCTTGTAGCGCTCGGCGACCACCTCACCGCCATCCAGCACCATGACCGCATTGTGCAGACCGCTCTTGCGCTTCAACGGAACGCCGATGATGACACCGGGGCCACCGTCCTTCGTCTCTTCGGCGAGTTCCCGCACCGCGCGCTCGCACGCTTCAACGAAGGCAGGCTTCAAAACCAGATCCTCCGGCGGGTAACCGGCGATGAACAGTTCGGTGAACAGGACCAGATCGGCGCCATGACGGGCAGCGTCCGCGCGTGCTTCACGCGCCTTTGCTAAATTGCCAGCCACATCGCCCACAACCGGATTGAGCTGGGCGGTGGCGATGCGCAGAATATCGGGAGAGGCAGGTTTGGGGGCCATGACGTTCCTGTTCAATGGGCGAGAACTGCTTGGACTTCAAAGCGTTTAGCCTTTGCATCCCCTGCTTGCAACACGCTGCCGGGGATCAGAGGCTGACGCCAAGCCCCTCCTCACTGCGGTCGAGAATGAGCGGGATGATCAGATCCTCTTCATCGTCCAGATGCCGCAGAAGCATGGCAAGCAGCGCCTCGTTCTCGCGCGCATAGGCGTCGGCGGCAAAACGCTGGCGATCCTGATCGGCCTGAAGCGCCTGAAGGAACGCGGTTCCGGCCTGCGCATTGCGCTCCAGCGCGTCATGGATGACGTGATGATCGCTGTCCAGAAGATCGAAGCCGTGTTTCATCCGCGCCTCCGCAGCGGCGAAGACCGGAAAGTAATGCATATCCTCGATCTGGTGGTGGCCATTGAGCTGCTGCAGGAAGAAGCGAAGGCGGGGCGCAAACCAGCCGGCGAACTCACGCGGCGCGAGACGCCCTTCCCTGTAATCACCCATGCTGGTCTTCAACATGCCGCCAAGTTCGCGAAACATGTCGTGCCGTTGCAGCCAGAACTGCGCCATCTCGCCGAGATTGGGATGGGTGGGCCAGACCTCGCGCGGGTATTTTTCCACGAGATAGCGCAGATCGGCAGGCAGACCGGGGCGCGTATCCAGCCTCAGCGTTTCGGGCAATTCGATCATTCCTGTGTATCACTCCCGGCAACGATAATATCGGGACTGCCGCGCGCATGCTGCGGCAACCCGTCGGCGATAGCATAGAAATCGCCTTTGCCGGCCACGAAAATATGACGTTCCGCCGCAAGGCCGGATGGCAGATCGAACGCGCCGGCAAGGATGGAAACCCGGTCTGCGCCGTCCCGCTTCCAGAAAAGCGCAGAGCCGCAGGTTTTGCAGAAACCGCGCTTGGCAAAACCGGATGCCGCATACCAGGTGAGACTGTCTTCACCCTCAATGGCAAGGTTACAGACATCCACATCGGTGGCGGCGTAATAGAGCCCGGTCTGCTTGCGGCACTGCGAACAATGGCAATAGACGACGCCACGCAGCGCGCCCTCAGTGTGAAAACGGACCGCGCCACAAAGGCACGATCCGTCATGTCGTTCAGTCATGGCATCCCTCCGAAACCAGTCGAACCGTTTCGGAACCATGATATCAGGCGCGCGCCGCAACAGGCATCGCGAAAGCCTGAACCCAGGGTTCAGGCCAGCTTCACGCGTTGGCGACCCTGTCTGCCGGCAGAGCCTCACGGTCCTTTTTCAGGAGTTCAGCCACCAGGAAAGACAGTTCGAGCGCCTGATCGGCGTTGAGACGCGGGTCGCAATGGGTGTGGTAGCGATCCTGCAACTCCTCGTCGCGGATGGCGCGCGCGCCGCCCGTGCACTCGGTGACGTTCTTGCCGGTCATCTCCACATGCAGACCGCCCGGATGCGAGCCTTCGGCGCGGTGCACCTCGAAGAAGGTCTGAACCTCCTTGAGAATGCGGTCGAAGGGACGCGTCTTGTAGCCGGCAGCAGTGACGGTGTTGCCGTGCATCGGATCGCAGGACCACACGACCTTGCGCCCTTCCTTCTCCACCGCGCGGATGAGCTTGGGCAAGTAGTCGCCCACCTTGTCCGCACCAAAGCGGGCGATCAGGGTGAGACGGCCCGGCTCGTTTTCCGGGTTCAGAATGTCGATCAGCTCAAGCAGACCGTCCGGCGAAAGCGAAGGACCGCATTTGAGGCCGAGCGGGTTCTTGATGCCACGGCAGTATTCCACATGCGCATGGTCGGGCTGGCGGGTGCGGTCGCCGATCCAGATCATGTGGCCGGACGTGGCGTACCAGTCGCCGGAGGTGGAATCGACGCGCGTGAGCGCCTCTTCGTAACCGAGAAGCAGGCCCTCATGGCTGGTGTAGAAATCCGTCTCACGCAGCGCATGCGTACTTTCACCGGTGATCCCGATGGCGCGCATGAAATCGACCGTCTCGGAAATGCGGTTGGCCAGTTCCTGATAACGCTCAGCCTGCGGGCTGTCGGACAGGAAGCCCAGCATCCACTTGTGAACGTTGTCCAGATTGGCGAACCCGCCCTGCGCGAAAGCGCGCAGCAGATTCAGGGTCGCTGCCGACTGGCGATAGACCATTTCCTGGCGCGCCGGATCGGGAATGCGTGAGCTCTCCTCGAACTCAATGCCATTGATGATGTCGCCGCGGTAGCTCGGCAGAACCACATCACCCTTGGTCTCGTTGTCGGAGGAGCGCGGCTTGGCGAACTGACCGGCAATGCGGCCAACCTTCACCACGGGCTGCGAGCCAGCATATGTTAAGACGACGGCCATCTGCAGGAATGCGCGGAAGAAGTCGCGGATATTGTCCGCGCCATGCTCGGCAAAGCTCTCGGCGCAATCGCCGCCCTGCAGCAGAAAACCGTTGCCTTCGGCCACGGCAGCGAGCTGCTTCTTGAGCTTGCGCGCCTCACCTGCAAAAACGAGCGGCGGATACGTGGCCATGCGCGCCTCGACCTCGGCCAGGGCGGCGGCGTCCGGATAAGCCGGAACCTGCAGGATAGGCTTGTTTCTCCACGAATTCGGCGACCACTTCGTCATCTTGCTTACTCGACAGTTGCTATAGGATCATGCCCTCTATCCGCTCAAAACTCCAAGACGGATACTGGAAGGCCATCTCCTTAACCAAAGGATGCGCCCGATACTAGCCCGCAATTGTGGCGGACAGGAAACACCGGCGCACGAAAAATGCATTTCATACGATTTTTTGCATTAAAATTGCATCGAACAGGCTCTTTTCTTCATCGCTGAGCACCACCGCACGCGGGTAGGTTGGCGTCTTGCGATCAGCAAGAATTTCCGCGTCAAACCCTTCGGTCTCGGAGACGAAGCGCTCGACGCCGGAACGGCCATATTCACGCAGGAATCCCTGAAGCACGGCGTCGAGATAGGATTGGATGATTTCAAGCCGAACGGGCGCATGAACCAGGTTCGCTTCATAGACGCGAAGCGGGCAATCGGCGGGCAAGTCCGCCGAAAGCTCAAGGTCTGCTGGCGCAAGCGACACGCGCTGATAGCGCTCTTCGCGCAGATCGACCGCCGGCAGGTTTTCCGCCCGGTCAATAACCAGGAGCCCGTCGATGACGGATGCCGGATCGCGCCGCACGCTCAGAAGCGCGCGGCAGCTTTCTTCGTCACGACGCACCCAGTGGCGTCGCCAGCCTTTCAGGCGCGCAGGCAGCGCGTCGACGATCTCGGTGCGGTGGGTGTCGCGATTGACGAGCGACCCATAACCGAAATAGGCGACCAGAGCGCCTTCACCCGCACGCCTGTCCATGTCAGCCGACCCGCTCGCCCTTCTCGACGCGATAGGTCGGCGCGTACATGGTCACAAGCTCCTCGGCGGCGGAGGGATGCACGGCCATGGTGCGGTCGAAATCGTCCTTCGACAGGCGCGCCTTCAGGGCGATGCCCAGAAGCTGCGCCATCTCGCCGGCATCCGGACCCATCACATGAGCGCCGATCACGCGGCGGCTGTCGCCATCGACAACGAGCTTCATGAGCATCTTTTCCTGACGGCCAGACAGGGTGTGACGCATGGGGCGGAAGCTGGCGCGGTAGATCTCGAGCCTGTCGAAACGCTTCGCGGCCTCATCTTCGGACAGGCCCACAGTGCCGATCTCGGGCTGCGAAAAAACGGCCGTGGCGATCATGTCATGATCGACCTCGGTCGGGTTGTTCCGGTACTCGGTCTCGATGAAGCACATGGCCTCGTGGATCGCGACCGGGGTGAGCTGCACGCGGTTGGTGACGTCGCCCAGCGCCCAGATGTTGTCGACATTGGTGCGCGAGTAATTGTCGACCGGGATCTCGCCGCCCTTGCCCGTCTCCACGCCGGCAGCCTCAAGCCCGAGACCTTCCGTGTTGGGCAGACGGCCAATGGCCAGCATGACCTGGCTTGCCTCGATTGTCTTGCCCGATTTCAGATGCACCAGAAGATCGCCCTCGCCGCGCTTTTCGACCTCGGTCAGCACATCATGGCACAGGATCTTGATGCCCTTCGCTTCCATCGTGGCGTGAAGTTCGCGGCGCAGATCCTGATCGAAACGCGACAGGATTTCCTTGCCCCGATAAACGAGCGTTGTGTCGACGCCCAGGCCATGGAAGATGTTGGCGAACTCGACGGCGATATAGCCACCACCCTCGATGACGATGGCCCTGGGCAGTTCTGCCAGATCGAAGGCTTCATTCGAGAAGATGCAATGTTCGTGGCCGGGAAGCGCCAGATGCGGGTTGGGACGACCACCGACAGCGATGATGATCTTGTCAGCCGTCACGCGCCTGCCCCCTACGTCGAGCGTATGGCGATCAACCAGCGTGGCGCGGGCTTCGATGATCTCGGCCCCGGCATTTTCCAGCCCCTTGCGGTAAAGCCCTTCAAGCCGCGTGATTTCGCGTTCCTTGTTGGCGACCAGCGTCTTCCAGTCGAAAGTGGCTTCCGGCACCGTCCAGCCATAACCGGCAGCATCCTCGAAATGCTCGGGAAACTGCGAGGCATAGACATAGAGCTTTTTCGGGACGCAGCCACGAATGACGCAGGTGCCGCCGAAACGGTATTCCTCGGCCACGGCAACGCGCTTTCCAAGCCCCGCCGCCAGACGCGCAGCACGCACGCCGCCCGATCCGCCACCAATGACAAAGAGATCGTAATCGAATTCGCTCATCTTCTGATCCTCGCCCCCCAGGGCCTTGCGGAGCGCGTCTCGAAAGCGAATTGCGCCCCTATCGCAAACATGCGGCGCCAACGCGTGGCGCCCGAACCTTACGGCGATCCAGAGCATCGGACCGAAAAGTGGCATCCGGTTTTCGGGTTGTTCCGATGCCCCATCGATCGTCCAGATCGTCCGTTGTGCGTCCGGATGGACGCGCAGTGATCCAGAGGTAGAAACCGCCGCACAAGAATAAAAGCCCGGTGCGACGACCGGGCTCTAACTGTTTCGTGATCGAAAGCTTACTGGGCCGGGGCGGCTTCGCCCTCGCCGGCAGCAGCTCCGCCACCGGTTGCCTGGGCAGCGGCCTGGATCTGCTCGCCGACCATCTGCGCCAGATCGCGGGCAATGCCGCGACGCCAGATCTCGCCCGCCTTGAGCACTTCACGGGTCACGATGGGGCCGTCCTCGATCAGCTTACGACCAGTGGGCGAATCGTAGAAATTCGCGATCTCGGTCAGCTCCTGCTCGGAGAAAACGCGGGCATAGGCCTGGGCGGCCTCACGCTCAAGATCCACGCGGCGGGTTGCAAGCTCAATGGCTTTCTCGTCCACCGTTGCGTTGATGAGCGCCACCAGATCCGGGTTTTTGCGGATCAGCTCGGACTTCAGCGCGGCGGCGGCCTGCGGCAGCACGCCATCGAAATCGTCGGTCGCGTGGATCGCATCGATTGCGGAACGCGCCGCAGCAAGATGCGAAGCGGAAATGTCCTGCGCGTTGGCAGGAGCGAATGCGAACGTCATCGCCACGGCTGCAGAGGCAGCGGCAAGGCGCATGCGGGTTGCCAGGTTCATGTGTTTCTCACTCCATTCTTGTTCATGCGGCCCCGACGGTTCGCACCTGACCGTCTCCCGCCACGAAGGCGGTGTCGGCAAGGTCGAGAAACAGGCCATGTTCAACAACGCCGGGTATGGCGTTCAAGGCGATTGCCAATGCTCTTGGATCGGGAATGCGGCCAAAAGATGCATCGACGATGAGATGTCCACCATCGGTCACAAAGGGTTTGCCATCGCGCTCACGAACCGCAAGCGGTCCTTCAAGCCCAAGCTCTTTCGCAACCTTTTCAATGGCCACCACGGTGGCGCGCAGACCAAACGCGTTGACCTCAATGGGCAGCGGGAAGCGACCGAGCGATTCGACCATCTTGGTCTTGTCGGCGATGACGATCATGCGCTGCGAGGCAGCAGCCACGATCTTTTCGCGCAGGAGCGCGCCGCCACCGCCCTTGATGAGGGCGAGTTCCGGACCGATCTCGTCGGCGCCGTCGATGGTGAGGTCGAGTTCAGGCGTTTCGTCCAGCGTGGTCAGCGGCACACCGAGTTCTTTACAAAGCGCAGCCGTGCGTTCCGACGTTGGCACACCGATGACGGAAAGCCCGCCAGCGACCCGCTCGGCCAGAACACGCACGAATTCCTCGGCAGTCGATCCGGTGCCGATTCCCAACCGCATTCCGTCCTGCACCTGGTCCAGTGCGGCACGCGCCGCCTCGATCTTCAATTCACGCATATCAGCCGACAATTTAGCCCCCGGTCCATTCTGAGCGGTTCCTAACCCGTTTTACCGCTCCCCGCAATGCAAGGCACATAAGCGGCATACCTTGCCTAGACCTGCACTGCGCGCTATCCCAAGATTATTCAAGAAGGGGACAACATGTCAGCGCCAATCATCGTTTTCGACCTCGACGGCACGCTCGTGGATACGGCACCCGACCTGCTCGACAGCCTCAACCACTGCCTTGCAACCGTCGACATGGAACCGGTGAAAAGCGAAGACATCAACCGTATTGTCGGTTTTGGCAGCCGCGTGATGATTGAACGCGCCTTCGCGCTGCGCCAGCGGCATCTTGCGGAAGGCCAGCTCGACGCGCTGCAGGCCATCTTCCTCGACCACTATACAGCCAATGTTCCCGGCCGCTCAAAACCGTTCCCCGGCGCGATCGAAGCCATCGAACGCTTTCAGGCTGCGGGATACACGACCGCCGTTTGCACCAACAAGCTTGAAGGCATGTCGCTCTCGCTTCTCGAGGCGCTGGGCGTGATCGGTCATTTCAAGGCAATCTGCGGCGGCGACACGTTTCCGATGCGCAAGCCCGATCCGGGCCACCTTCTGCGCACTATCGCCATGGCCGGGGCCGACCCGGAGCGTGCCGTGATGGTGGGCGATTCGCGCACCGACATCGACACTGCCAAGGCGGCCGGCATTCCCGTCATTGCAGTCGACTTCGGCTATACGGACCGCCATGTCAGCGCATTCGAACCGTCCCGCGTCATCTCGGGGTTCGACGAACTGACTGTCGAGATGGCCGAGAGCCTGATCGCCGCCACGGCATCCTGAAATCAGTTTCGAAAGCCCGCTTGACACCCGGCCACCCCGCCCCTTATATCCCGGCTCGCTTGACGAAGCTTTCGTCAACGGGCGCGTAGCTCAGCGGGAGAGCACACCCTTCACACGGGTGGGGTCGCAGGTTCAATCCCTGCCGCGCCCACCATCAACATTCCAGACGATGTCTTGGTTTTGTTGATGGAATTGCATTGAAGCGAATGCACGACAAACATCACTTTTCAGCATAGCAAAGCATGCGCGCGGAACAGATGTGTCGCTCTTGGAATGTGTTTTCAAAGCATTTCACTACTCAAGTTCAGCGAAGCTCAATCGGCCTCACATCCTGTCTTCCCGTTCACGCAGCAATTCCGCGTTAACCCCATCGGGGCTGGAATCCTGGCCCGTCCACATAACTGTCAAGTGACGCCCTCAAGCCAGCGCCTCACACTCCCCGCACCTCACCGCCATCCACGCATCCTCAAGCTGAAATTACTGCAGGCGTTCTCCGGCATCGACAACATAGCTTCCCATACGGAATGTTGCATAAAGAACACAACCTATCCGCTTTCATATTTGGGCAATACGACCATATAGACTCTTTGCCGAACAACTGTATTAAGCCAACTGACTACATTTTCAGGGGGTGGATAATTATGAAAACGAGTCTCATCGCATTAGTTGCCGCAAGCTGCGGACTGGCGCTTGCCACGCAGTCTGCCACGGCGGCTGATCTCACGGAAAACACAACGTCAGGCTACAACTGGTCCGGCGTCTATGTTGGCTTTGGCGGCGGCGCAGGCGCGCTCGTCGGCGAAGTGGACATCAACCCGCTTGCCGCCTCGGCAAACGGCATCGGCGGCGAAGGTGTGTTCGGCGAACTCACCATCGGCTACGACTACATGATGTCGCCGCGCTTCCTCATCGGTGCGTTTGCTGACGCTCGGATCGGCAATATCGGCGCGAAGCTATCGATGGGTCCCGGTTCCATTGACGCCAAGGCCGACTACGGATTCGACGTGGGCGTGCGCGCTGGCTATCTGCTCACGCCCTCAACGCTTGCCTATGTTCTCGGCGGATACAGCTGGCAGCATTTCGACGTTTCCTCAAACCCGGCCGGCCTTGATTACAGCTGGGACAGCAGCGGCTTTGTCGTTGGCGCGGGCATCGAGACGGCAATCTCGAGCAACTGGACTCTCAAGTCGGAGTACCGGTACTCGCACTTCGGATCGGAAGACTTCGGTTCTGCCGGCGTGATCGAGGTTACACCATCGATGCACACGTTCCATGCGGGGCTGAACTATCGCTTCGGAATGAACTCCGGCGGTGCGGGCTTCGACGCGCCTTCGTACAGCTGGAATGGCCTGACAATCGGTGCGGCAGTGGGTGCCGGTGGCCTGGTTCATGATCTCAAAGTGCCTGGCCTCGGCCTCGGCTTCAACGGGATCGGCGCTGAGGGCATCTTCGCTGAAGCCTCGATCGGCTACGATATGGAGTTCAGCGGAAACTGGGTCGCAGGCGTGATGGCCAACGCGCGCTATTCCACGATCTCCAGCGAGCTTTCCGCGCCTGGCGGCAACGCCTCCATTGATGCCGACTACGGCTTCGACGTGCTCGCCCGCCTCGGCTACAAGGTTGGCGCAGGTACGCTTGTCTATGGTCTCGCCGGCTATAGCCACCAGCATTTCGAGATCAATGTCAGCGGCCTTGGCGGTCTCTATGACTGGAACGCCAGCGGCTTTTCGGTTGGCGGCGGCATCGAAACGGCCGTTACGGACCGCACCACGCTCAACCTCGAATATCGCTACTCTGACTACGGTTCCGAAGACTTCGGTTCGGCTGGCCTGTTTAAAGTTGACCCGTCCTCGCACACCGTGCGCGCCGGCCTCAAGTTCAAGCTGATGTAGGTCTGTAGCTACACCTTAAGAACACGGTCACGAGAGCCCGGACTGATGTTCGGGCTCTTTCATTTGATGACAAGCTGCGACGGCCTCCCCCTCACCTGCGCACCTTCCTCCCGGATCGGCCGCATGCGCGCCTGAAGACATCAGGAATTGGGCCTGTGCGTGGGCAAGATTGTCCCACCTCCCCATCACCGCTTGATTCCTTCAGGGTGCAACGTAAAGGGGAGCCGACGAAAGATTCGACGGGGGTTTGAGCGATGAACGGTCGGGCCGGAGTGCTGGGATGGCTTTCCTCCAGTGAAGACGAACGCGAGGCGGCTTGCAGCACGATTGTTCGTATCGTTCATCAGGAGGCCGACGCGCTGGTGGCCGCCTTCTACGAAGTCTTCCTTGGCGACACCCAGAGCGCCCAGTTTCTCAGCCACAATGTCGTGCAGGACAGGCTGCGCCACTCGCTGCGCAAATGGCTTCTCGCACTGGTGGAATTCGATCCGCTGGCCGACATTGAGGCTTTTGAGCACCGGCAGATCGAGATCGGCGAAGTGCACGCCCGCCTGAACATCCCCAACAATCTCGTTATGGAGGGCACGACCCTCATCAAAACGAAGGTCGCAGACAAGATTGCCACCGCCGGCAATCACAGCCCGTCCGCCTTCCATGCGATCATCCTGTTCAACGAGGTCGTGGATTACGCAATCAGGCTCATGAGCACGGCCTACATGTCGGGCGCGAACCGGCGAACCAAGACGGAAGAGGCCTTTCGCATCTTCTCGCTCGGTCAGGACATCAACCTGGAACGCGAAACCCAGCGCGCCGCGCTCATGGAATGGAGCCATTCGGTTCTCTTGTCCATGCTCGGCAATGAGAGCGAGCCGTCTCACAACAGTTTTGCGGCCTCGCCATTCGGCCTCTGGATCCGCCACCGTGCGGCAGTGCTGTTTCAGGGATCGCCACTGCTCGACAAGATCCAGCATCTCATCCGCGAAGTGGATACCGAGATCCTGCCGAACATTTCGAGCAGTCAGCCGGCATCACTGGTGATGTTTCAACGGCGCATCGACGAAATCAAGTTTCTGCTCAACGACCTGTTCAAGCTCGCAGCCGGCGTTGAGAACGGGCGCGATCCGCTGACGCAGACGCTGAACCGGCGCTTCCTGCCAACGGTTCTCGGGCGCGAAATCAGCCTGTCGAAGAAGGCAGGCACGCCACTGAGCGTGCTTATGGTCGACCTGGACCACTTCAAGACCGTCAATGATCGCTTCGGTCATCCGGCCGGTGACGCGGTTCTGAGCCAGACGGCGGAAACGATCCTTAACAATGTCCGTGCGACCGACTTCGTCTTTCGCTATGGCGGCGAAGAGTTTCTGATCGTGCTGGTCGAGACGGCGGAGAGCCAGGCCCAGGCACTGGCGGAGCGCATCCGCACGGAGCTGACGAAAACACCCATTTCCGTAGCCGAAACCGAAAGCATCAAGGTCACGGCTTCCATCGGCGTTGCCGCCTATGAGGGTCATCCGGACTACGAATATCTGATCAATGCTGCAGACGCCGCCCTCTATGCGGCAAAGCAGAATGGCCGCAACTGCGTCGTGGTCGCCGGAGACGAAAGCGGCACGTCCGCACTTTCTGCGTCCGGCCAAGGGTGATCCGTCCAGCTTGAGGCAAAAAGGCGCACGGGTTTGACTTCCGGGCGCCAGTGTCCGACATGTCAGTCATGCTCACCCACGACCGTCATAGACCGCGTTTTCCAAAGGGCAGCCGCAAACCCGGCTAGTTGCCTGACGCCACTACCTGCGAAGGCAAGAGCGGCGTCAGGATTATTCCACCCAAAACACGATCTGGACACAGCACGATGCCGCAGCTCCGCTGCGCGCGTCTGCGATCCTTTGCGAATTGAAGGAATGCAAAGTGAGCTTCAAATACAGTTTCACCTTTCCCATCGAAGGCCCCAACAAGCTCTCGCGGTTCAAGAGCTGGCTCGAGAAGAACGCGCCCGGCGTCGCCGTTTCCCTGCCCCCGCAGGTGCCCTCGAAAAGCACGTCGCTGACCGTTCGCGTCAGTTCCGTCGCCGACCGGGACATCCTGCTCAGGAACCTTGACGGGGCCTCGATCTAAGCCATAGGGCCGGCGTCGCCATCACTGGCGGCGCTGGTCCGCGCTACAGGCGTCCCGGACCGCACCATGGCGGTCCGGGATGTTTCGAAAACGAACCAAGGCCGTTCAGCTATTTAAAATTTTACTATTATCCTATTGTTTTTACTCATCTCTCTTTCATCAGAATCAACGATGCCTCTGCCGGTGAGCATTGTGACTTAACCCGATGAAGGAGACGGGACTTGAAAGACCGCTACGAGATCATCCTCGACCCTTCAAACCTCTGGACCGTCTGGGACAACTTAACCAACGAGCCGGCGGTGATCGGCATGACCATCGTTGCCGGCATCACCCAGTCCGAGGCCGAGGACGCCTGCTATGTTCTCAACGAAGTGGAGAAACGGCGGCGCAGCAGAGAAGAGCGCAGGCACGCCGCGAATTCCTGAAACATTCACTGAGACAGCCGCAGGTGCCGCAGATTGCGCCACATCCGGGCTTTCCTGCTTCAGAATATCGTCCTATTCGGGAACGGAACGATCCGATTCCCGGAGAGGAACATCATGAACCGCACCGCATCCGCCTTTCTGCTTGTCGCCGTACTGACGGGCCTTCTTGTCGCGCTCAGCTTCGCGCTGCGGATCAAGGGATACGGTTTCGGCACGCTCGGCATCGAGCGCCTCGACGGTCTGGCCAATGCCGCCAGCTTCATCCCGCTGGCAGCGCTTTACGCGTTCGCAGCCATGCTCGTGACAATCCTCCCCATTCGCGCAGCAGCCGTGGTTCACGCCAATGGCACAACACCGGTCTACTCGACGGCGCTGGTGCTTCTGGCAACCATTGTGGGCGTACAGGTCGCGCGCTTCGCCTTCGGCAATAATTCAGCGCTGTGGACGCTGATTGACTGGCAGTTCATCTTTGCCGCCGGCATCATCGTCGCGCATCTGTCGCTCGATACGCTGCGCCGCAACGTCCTTCTGCGGACGCTGGCATTCATCGGCTTCACGATCGCCACCCTCGCCTGCCTCTACTGGACGTTCCGCTTCTAGAACCGCCGCGAATCGCCGCCCGGTCTTGCGCGCCGCGTTCGCGCCAGGAGCAGCGTCTCAGCATCACAATCGACGCGTTTCCCCCAAAGATTACTACCCCGCCTCTAATCATTTTTAGGTGGGGGCTGAACCTATGGTGAGGCCTCAAACGGCCCTGCTCCACCGAATTTGCGGGTTTTTAGTCGCCGGTTCACGCACGACAATCCCTCCCGTCGGATAACTCCGAAAGGTCTGCCGCGAGAACTGATCTCGGGTCGCATCAAAGACGCGGGCGGTGGGGATTCGCTTCAGACATACAGGGTCGTCCGAATGAGGGAGGAGTGCATCTCGTTCGACATCCGAACGTGTTTCCGCACTTCAAAGGCGGCCGGAAGGCCGCAAAACAGCAGAACCGTGTGAGCACAATATCACCTGAGAGATGAACAGTGATCGTGTCCACACGGTTCTCATTTTGAGGATGAGGACACGATCATGCCCAAACAAAACGGTTTCGGCGTTTTCTTTCCTGGTTGGCCTGGGAACAGCCAGTCGCAGGATCAAGACCAGGATCAGGACCAGCATCAACATCAGGGTGAATGGCAGCATCAGGGCCAGGAACAGACTGCCCTGAACACGGCGGAAAACACGGCCGGCAATGATGCCGACAACAACGCCGACAATGATGCGAACAACACCAGCAACAATACCGGCACGAACGCCGCCAACAACACCGCAGGCAACGCCGCAAGCAATCAGGCAGAAAATGCCGCTGGCAACGAAGCCGCCAATGAGGCGGCCAACGCTGCGAGCAATGCGGCGCAGAACTCGGCCACAAACAACGCCACGAACAACACCGATGTGGCGACTGCCGTGGCCACATCCGTCAACACGTCCGTGAATGTCGGCCTCGACGGGTTCATCCCGAGTGATGACGACTTTGCAGATGTGGATGTCTATGACGGCGGTTCGGTCGACCAGCTGTTCATCAATCGCGATGGCGAGATTTCCTACGATCCGGGCGACGACATGACGTTCGAGGACATCCTGAACGACTCGCTCAATGGCGGCGGCAATGACAATGCCTTCGTGATCGGTCAGGTGAATGATCTCGTCGACAATGACACGCTTGAGAACCCGACCGTCTCCAACAATGCCGACTTCAACCAGAACGGCGACGCATCGGGCGGTGACGCCTATGCCGAAGAAGGCATCGTGGCCGGCGGCGACGGTGGCGAAGGCGGCGGCGATGCAGACGCCGACGGCGGCGCTGGCGCTCATGGCTGGGCCGATGGCGGCAACGCCAATGGCGGCGCGACCGATGACGCCAAGGCCTATGGCGGCAACGGCAATGGCGCAGCCGGCGGTTCCGGCGGCACGGCGACCGGTACGGGCCTTGGCCTCGGTGGTCTGGGCGTTGGCGTCGGTCTCGGCGGTGAAGGCGGCTCCGGTGGTGCCGGTGGCGCTGGCGGTGCTGGCGGCATGGGCGGCCTTGGCGGCACGGCAACCGGCGGTGACGGCGGTGAAGGCACCGGCGGCGACGGCGGTGACGGCGATGGCGGCGAAGGCGGCACCGGCGGTGAAGCCGGCGATGGCGGCGATGGCGCAGCAGCGGCCTCCGCAGCGGCAGCAGCAGACGCAGCAGCGGCTCTGGGCTTTGCAGACGCAGCAGCAGATGCAGCCGCAGCAGCTGCAGCAGCCCCTGGTGGCGATGGCGGCGCAGCAGGCGCTGGCGGCATGGGCGGCACCGGAACAGGTGCCGCAGGTGCTGAAGGCTCCGGCGGCAATGGCGGAACCGGAACCGGCGGCGACGGCGGCATGGGCGGCATGGGTGGCATGGGTGGCACCGGTGGCGCAGCCGACGGCGGCGGCGGCCTTGGTTTCGGCGCAGGTCAGGGCATGGGTATGGGCCTCGGCGCTGCCCGTGGCGGCAATGGAGGTGATGGAGGCGACGGCGCAGGCGGTTGGGCTTCTGCAGTCGGCGGAAACGCCGGTGATGCATGGGCCGGACCGGTCTCAGGCGGCAACGGCGGCGCCGGCGGCATGGGCGGCATCGCAACCACAGGTGCTGGCGGCGCAGGCGGCGCTGGCGGCATGTGGGGCTCCAACAATGGAGATGACGGCTATGTGACCGGAATCTCCGAGGCATCTGCCGATGCCATCGTGGATACGAGCGCCTTCAATCAACAGATCGTCATGGGCGCCAACGTGCTTGGAAACTCCGTGGACACGACAGTGGTCGGCGGCGATCTCAACAGCACGGTTGTCGGCGAAGACGACGCCTGACGGCAAACGAGAATTCCGGCGCCCTGTCCCCCTGGGCGCCGGAACCGGAGGTTTGCGCCTTTCACCCTTCGCCTGACACCCGCAAACCTCCGATCCTTTTTCGGGGCTGTCGACCGGCGATGGCAGAACACGAGGTTACTCGCCAAACCCGCAGCAAGGTAATGCTCCATGCATCTGGACTCCACCACGGAAGCAATCGCCCACTTCATAGGACTGTTCTCGCAGACGGTCGAAGAGGTGCGCATGCGGATGGATTATGTGGAGTTCGATCCGCTTGAAGAGACGGCGCCGGAGCAGGACGAACTCCTCAACATAAACATCAACATCATCAGCCCCTACCTTCTGAAGGACTACAGTCCGCGGGTGGAATACACGCCGCCTCCGACAGATCAGTTCAGGGAGAAGGTGGTTTCAGCGGTCGCGCACAATCCGATGGCGCTCGACGCCCAGAGCGGTGGCTTTGGCGGCGCGGGACCGTCTACTGACGCGATCGCCTTCAGAACCGGGGCCGAAGCCGCCGCCTTTCCCGAATACCAGCCGCTTGGCTCTCTCGCATGGTATGTGAAGCAGGAAGCGCGGCTCGAAGACAACGATTATCTCAGCATCGGTGATCATGGTCTGGTCATGAGCCAGGTCGGCGATCCCGGCGCAGCCCTTGCAGCACTGATAGGCGCTGCATCCGAATTCCAGCCCTTCAGCCATCTGGACGAACCCGGCTCGGCGGAAGAGATCGGCGATTTCATCATGCACGCGCCGCATCTGGCGGACGCCTTTGCAGATGATTTGCCCGATGGCGCAGACATATTCATCGCCCGCAGCGAGGCTCTCGAGGGGCAGTATGTGAATGGCGAGGCCGTTGAGGAAACGCCGCTTCTTGAAGACCACCTGCCCGATGGCGTGAAGGCCAACGGCGGCGAAGATGACGATGCAGAAACCGACTTCTCGCTCCATGCGAAGATCGAGGTTGAAGCCGGCGGCAATCTTCTGGTCAACGAAGCCATCCTCGTGAACGACTGGTATGGCGCGCCGGTGCTGGCGGTTGCCGGCGACTATGTTCATTTCAACACCATCAGCCAGTTGAATGTCTGGAGCGACAGCGACGCCGTTGGCGGCGCGCTCGAAGGCTGGCAATCGCTCACGGCGCAGCCGACAAAAGCCTTCAACATCGCGACGATGCAGACCATCGACAATCCGCGCCCTGAAACGGCCGGCAATGGCGAGGGCGAACCCGACTTCCCTTCCCACTGGCTGGTGTCGCGGATCGATGGCGACCTTGTTCTTGCAAACTGGGTCAAGCAGGTCAGCTTCGTCGAAGACAACGACATCACGGTGATGTCGGCAACCGGCGGCGGCACCGTGATTGAACTGGGCGGGAATCTGACCGTCAACGTCGCCTCGCTGGCCGAACTGGGCATCTATTACGACCTGATCATCATCGGCGGGAACATCTACAACGCCAACATCATCAGCCAGACGAACATCCTGCTTGATGACGATCTGGTGGGAACGCTCGAAGGGTTCGAGACCAGCGGCCCGACCTCGCTTTCCACCAGCGGGAACCTGCTCTGGAACGAGGCCTCGATCACCCAATACGGCACCATGTCGTTCGAGGCGCTGCCGCCGTCCTATCTGGAGGCGGCAAACCAGCTGGAGGCAGGCCCGGGCGCAGCTCCGGGCGCCCTGCTCGCCAGCGATGACTTTTCGGGAATGACGAACCTCAAGGTTCTCTACATTTCAGGCGACGTGGTGGACCTGCAATATATCAGCCAGACCAACGTTTTGGGCGATGCCGATCAGGTGGCGCTTGCAAAGGCGGGCGCAGAAGCCAACGCCGATGGCGACTGGAGTGTGTCGACCGGAGGGAATGCGCTGGTCAACCAGGCTGCGATCACCGATGGCGGCGTCAATGCGACGACCTATGCGGGCGGCAACGTCTATTCGGACGAATTGCTGATCCAGGCCGAGCTCATTTCAGACGATACCGGTCTCTACACGCAAAGCGGCGATGCGCTGGTGAACGAGGCGGTGGCATTTCTCAGCGATGACCTGATGGCTCCCGAACAGGATGGCGGGCACTCCGCACCGGATGCGGCAACACCGGATGCGGGTTCGGCAGACGTCATGCAGACCATGCTGGGTTAGCGGATACCGGGGGGAAACGCATGCTCGACAAACCGACAAAGCAACCTGCCCACGCGAAGGATGCATCATCCTGGGTGATCGAAGAAGCGCGGCCGAGAGAACAACGCGCAGAACCGCGCAGCAAACCACAGACGCTCTCGGTGGATCAGGAGATTTCCCGGATTTTCAGGGAAGTCGATGCGCGCGCAGCGCGGATGGCGCAAGAAGCAGCCAAACGGGAGGCGCAGCAGGACCGGGCAACGGATAATGCCGCCCCCAAAGCTTCCGAAACGCCACAGGCAAAGACTGCCCGGCGGGAAGCGGCAGCGCCGCAGAACAAGCCTCGGGAAGGCAGGAAGAGCGCGGCGAAAACAGCTCCTGCCGAGCAAAGGCAACGGTCGGCTGAGGAAGCGCCTCAGATCAAACAGTCGGGCGACACGAAGGAAAAATTCCATCGCCGTCTGGGGCCGGTCGACTTCTCAAAGAGCCTGTCCGCCGGGCTGGGCGCGGTGCGCAAGAACCTGCTGATGGTTCTGCTTTTCACCAATGCCAGCAACATTCTGGTGCTCGCGATCCCTGTCTATCTCTTCCAGATTTCGGACCGCGTTCTGACCAGCCGCTCCACCGATACGCTCATCATGCTGACCATTGTGATCATCGGGGCGGTGTTGCTGCAGGCGATTTTCGACGCGATCCGGCGCTTCATCCTGATGCGCACGGCCGTTGAGGTGGCAGCACAGCTGGGCGCGCCCATTCTGAGTGCGGCAGCGCGCGCTTCGCTGCATGGCACGGGCCGCGAATACCAGACGCTGGGCGACCTGCAACAGCTGCGCTCCTTCCTGGTTTCGGGCACGCTTCTGTCGTTCCTCGACATCCCGTTCGCGCCGATCTTCGTTCTCGCCGTTTTTCTGGTTCACCCGCATCTCGGCAGCATCGTGGTGCTGTCGGCCTTCCTGCTCATGATCGTCGCCTTCATCAACCAGCGCGCCACCGCCGCCCCGTTCGGCGAGGCCAATGTCTATCAGAGCAAGGCCAATATGCATCTGGATTCCATGGCGCGGAATTCGCAGATCATCAACGCGCTGGCGATGATCCCCGAAGCGGTGAAGATCTGGGGGCAGGACACGGCCGGATCACTGAAGGCGCAGGTCAAGGCGCAGGACCGCAACATCATGTCGGCCGCCACCTCGCGCGCCATCCGCCTCCTGACGCAGGTGGCCCTGCTCGGCTGGGGCGCTTATCTGGCGATCCAGGGATACATTACCGGCGGCATGGTGATTGCGGCATCGATCATCGCCGGTCGCGCGCTCGCGCCCATAGAAGGCTCCATCGAGGGCTGGAACCAGTTCATCCTTTCACGCGGCGCATACCGGCGCATCAAGGCGCTCCTGCAGGCCTCCCCGCTCAATCTGGAACGGCTCGTGCTGCCGAAACCCGAGGGACGGCTCGATGTGGAGCGCGTTCTCTACGTGCCGCAGGGAACAAAACGGGTCGTGCTCAACGGCATCAATTTCTCGCTGCGCCCGGGGGATTCGCTCGCAATCATCGGCAATTCCGGGGCCGGCAAGACCACGCTCGGCAAAATGCTGGTCGGCTCCATCCTGCCCACATCGGGCAGTGTGCGGCTCGATCTGATGGATCTGCGCAACTGGGACCAGCGCCAGTTCGGCGACAATATCGGTTACCTGCCGCAGGACGTTCAGCTCTTCCCCGGCTCGATCAAGGCCAATATCGCGCGCATGCGCGACGATGTGGACGACAGGGAAATCTATCAGGCAGCCATCCTGGCCGACGTGCATGAGATGATCGCCACCTTCCCGCAGGGCTATGAAACCATCGTGGCCGCCGATGGCTCACCGCTGTCGGGCGGGCAGAAGCAGCGCATTGCGCTGGCGCGCGCATTCTTCGGAAATCCACGCATGATCGTTCTGGATGAGCCGAATTCCAATCTCGACAGCGCCGGCGACGCCGCGCTTGCCCGCGCACTCAAACACGCCAAGGAAAACCGGATCACCATGATCGTCATCACGCAGCGGCCATCGCTGCTGCGCTATGTCGACAAGATCCTGCTGATGACCAACGGAACCATCTCGATGTTCGGCCGGCGCGAGGACGTGCTGCGCGCCCTTGCCGCCCACCAGGCCGGACAACTCGAAAACGGTCCCTTCGCCAACCAGCTTCCCTGAAGGGCAGGTCCATCATGAGCTCCACCGAAATCGCCAAGCTTCAAGACATGACGTGGTACGCGGAGGTGCCGCGTTCGATCCGCAAGCAGAGCATTGCCGGCATCATCCTGCTCATTATCTGTTTCGGCGGGTTCGGCATATGGGCCGCCTTCGCGCCGCTTGCAGCCGCCGTCATCTCACAGGGCAGTTTCGTCGCCACCGGTCAAAACAAGATCGTGCAGCATCTGGAAGGCGGCGTGATCAAGGACATTCTGGTGTCCGAAGGCGATCATGTGACCGCCGGCCAGCCGCTGGTGCAGCTGGACGAGACCTCAGCCCTTGCCAATGAACGCCAGCTTTTCCTGCGGCGGGCGCGGCTTGTGGCGATCGTCGCGCGGTTGTCTTCTGAATATGAGGAAAAGACCAGCATCGACTTCCCCGCCGATCTGACGGATCGGATGGCAGACCCGGAGATTGCGGAAATACTGGCGAGCCAGCGGCTCAATTTCGAATCCTCGCAGCGCAAGCTCCACAGTGAACTGGAGCTATTGAACAACAACATCGCCGCGCTGGAAATTCGCGGACGCGGCTACACGGCCCAGCACAAGGCCCTGACGCGGCAGCTCGCCTTCCTGACAGACGAGTATTCCGGCAAGCAGAAGCTCTATGAGCAGGGGCTGATGCGCAAACCCGAAATCTCCGCCATCCGGCGGGCCATGGCCGAGGCGGATGGCCAGCTCGGGCGTCTTTCGGCCGAAGTCGATGAAACCCATGCCCAGATGAAGCGCTATCGAGAGCAGGCCAACCAGACGCTCGCCGCCTATCGGCAGGCGGCCCTTGATGAGCTGCAGAGCATCGAGGCGGAGCTCGACGCGGTTCGCGAGCAGTCGCGCGCGGCAGAAAACATCCTGCGTCGCGCCACGATCAACACGCCAGTCGCAGGCACCGTCGTGCGGCTCTACTACCACACGCCCGGCGGCGTGATCGAAAGCGGCAAGAGCATTGCAGAGATTTTACCCTCGGACGTGCCGCTGATCATCGAAACGCAGATCCCGCGCACAAAGATCGACAGCGTGCGGGTGGGACAGGAAGCAACCGTGCGTCTGACCGCGCTCAACCAGCGCACCACGCCGGTCCTGACGGGCGAAGTGTTCTATGTTTCGGCCGACGCGCTGCGCGACGGCTCGGTCGATGAGAAACGCGAAATCTATCTGGCGCGGGTGCGGCTGCCGCCGAGCGAACTGGCGCGGGTTCACGGATTCCTGCCGACACCGGGTATGCCGGCCGAAGTCCTTATCCAGACGGCCGAACGCACCTTCTTCGAATATCTCTCGAAGCCCATCATGGACAGCATGAACCGGGCGTTTCGCGAGAACTAGGAAGGGTCACAGAAAGTAGACGACTGAAACGTGCGGTGATAGCATGAGGGACAATGAGCTATCCGAGGTGGACGCGAGCCGTTTCGCCATGAATGAAGCTACCCCACGTTTCCGAAAAGTACTCACACTGCTGGGGCAGCTCAATTACACGTGGACCAACACCGAGAGCCTTCTCATCCATCTGATCGCGGGACTTGCGCGGGTGGACATGGAAACGGCCACGATCATTTTCCTGACGCTGAACACGTCGCGCGCGCGGGTCGATCTGGTGGAGCGGCTGGCCAAGACATCGCGCACGGATGAGGCGGTTCGCAGGGATGTGCTGGGCGTTACGCGCCGGATGATGAGCGAAGCCAAGCTCAGGAACAAATACAACCACTGCATCTATTCCTTTGACGACACGGGCGAAAATGTCTCGACCCTGCTCATGCGGATTTCCGACAGCGGCGACCGGCTGAAATATGGCAAGGTGGACGCCATCGACGATGCGGAAATCGACAACATCACCGGGTCCATCAACCGGCTGATCGAGACCAACCGGGACATCTGGGCAATCGCAAAGCGGTATGGATTCCCGCTGTAAGGCCCGGCGTTAAGCCTATTTGGCGCAGCATTCATCAGTTTTGCCGTATCGGTCATCCCCTTTGCAGCAGGTAATGTTTTGTCGTGACCGGCTTTGGCCCGGCGGCGACAAGGGGGACCAGGGGTACCAGGGGCCAGACATGCCGATGGAGCAGATCAAACAGAGGATCAAGGGAGCCCGGGGCGCGGTCGCCCTGCCCTTCAAGACGGCGGCGGGTCGTCTGCGCATGGCAACAGGGCTTCCCGTGCGCTTTTCCGGCGCCTATGCCTCATTCGATGAAGCGCTTGCCGCCGCGCAGCGTCAGGGGCTTGCGGGCTATGATCACGACGCGGTGGCGGATGTGGCCTTCGAGCGCATGTGCCAGCTCGTTCCCTGGGATTATCCGCTTCTGTTTTGGCTCAGCCGACTTGAGAGCCACATCGGCACGGTGGTCGATGCGGGCGGTCATATGGGCACGAAGTTCAGGGCGTTCCGCAGGTCTCTGCCCTCCATCGACAGGCTGAACTGGACCGTCTACGACCTGCCCGCCATCGTCAAAGCCGGTGAGAAACGCGCCAGGGCGGATGGCCTGAGCGCGCTCACCTTCACGAGCCGGCTCGAAGATGGCGGCCCCTGTGACCTCTTTCTGGGGTCGGGTCTGCTGCAATATCTGAACGTTCCCCTGCCGGAGCTGCTTGGACGCCTGAGCGCTCCGCCCCGGCATCTTCTGTTGAACAAGGTCGCGCTGCGCAAGGGAAAGACGCTCGTGACGCTGGAGCGCATCGGCCCCGCTCTCGTGCCCTATCAGATCCGCAACGAAGCCGAATTTCTGGAGATGCTTGCGGCTCTTGGCTACAGGATTGAAGACCGCTGGAGCATTCCCTCGCTCTCCCATACCATCGACACGCACCCCGAATTCGGCGCCAGCGAAAGCGCTGGGTTTTACTGCGTAATGCCATGATTGCCGGGCTTTGCAGGGGCTGTTGCTCACTGGCAAGCCCTGCCGGTTATGCATGGCTACCCTCTCCAAAACCACTTTTCCTGACGCATTTTCTCCTCTACCAACGGTGCCCGCACCTACCGAGGTAGAGACATTGCAAACATCGACAATCCGAACAGCCACCTATCCAGCGGCCATTTTCGCCGTCTACGTGGCCGCTTCGATGCTCCTTCCCGCCGCCGTCGATCTCTATTACGGCAATGATGACTGGCAGGTTTTCGTCGTCTGCTCACTGGCGACAGGCGCAATCGCACTGACAATCGCAGCCGCCACACGCGCCCCTCTTACCCGTGGCTCCACCCAGTCCACATTTCTCGTGGTGGTCATTCTCTGGCTGATGCTCGGCCTGGTCGGCGCGCTGCCATTCTACACCGCCTCGCTCAAGCTCGATCTGGCCGAGGCCGTTTTCGAATCCGTCTCGGCCATCACGACGACCGGCTCCACCGTGATCTCCGGGCTCGACGGACTGCCGCCCGGCCTTCTCCTCTGGCGCTCAATCCTGCAATGGATCGGCGGCATCGGCGTTGTGGCGCTTGGCCTGTTCCTGCTGCCACTTCTCAAGGTCGGCGGGTTTTCCTACTTCCGGGTGGAATCCTCCGACATCGAAAACCGCCCCTTCGACCGTTTCATCAGCTTTCTGTTCGCGCTGGTCGGCATCTACTGCCTTTTGACCGGGCTCTGCGCGCTGTCCTATGCGGCCGCGGGCATGGACAATTTCGACGCGATCAATCATGCGATGACCACCATCGCAACCGGCGGGTTCTCCACCCATGATGCCTCGTTCGGCTATTTTGAGGGCAATACGGTGCTCTGGGTCGGCACATTCTTCATGCTGATGGCGGCCCTGCCCTTCTCGATCCTCGTCCTGTTCTTCGCACGCGGACGGCTCGACGCGCTGCGCGATCCGCAGATCCGGCTCTTTCTCGGCTATGTGACGGTGATCGTCATCGTTCTGGCCGTTCAACGCAGGATCACGACCGGCCAGCCCTTCGATGACATTCTCGCCTCCACGGCGTTCAACTTCGCGTCGATCATCACCACAACGGGTTTTGCCAGCGAGGACTACACGCTGTGGGGACCTTTCGCGGTGACGCTCGCCTTCTTCGCGACCTTCCTCGGCGGCTGTTCCGGCTCCACTTCGGGCGGCGTGAAGGCGTATCGCTTCCTCATACTGGGCGCGATGCTGCGCAATGGTCTGCGCCTTCTCATCCATCCACATTCGGTGCGCGCCCTGCGCTATGGCAAGCGCATCGTGGATGTGGAGATGCAGCGTTCGGTGGTTCTGTTCGTGGTCGGCTTCCTTGCCTCCTGGGTGCTGGCAACGCTGCTTCTGGCCGCCACCGGGCTCGACTTCCTGACCTCGCTCACGGGTTCACTGACGGCGCTTACCAATGTGGGTCCGGGCCTTGGCACCACCATCGGACCATCCGGCAATTTCGCGCCGCTCAGCGACTTTGCGAAATGGGTTCTTTCAGCGACCATGCTGCTTGGCCGACTGGAAATCCTTGCGGTCGTCGTCCTGCTGCTGCCGACTTTCTGGCGCGACTAACGAGCATGCTGGCCAGGGGCAGGCCCCTGGGTCAGACAAACAAAAACGGCCACCGCTCAAGAGCGATGGCCGCAAAACCCTGCCGCAATGCGACGCCTGATCCTCCCGATCAGGAATTGGGCGAGCGCGTATCGGTGACCTTCTCGATCGCAATCCCCAGGCGCTCATCACGCCCATAGACATCGCCATGATAGGCGATCACACCATCCGTCTGCGGCCATGCCGTGAAATAACCGACATAGACGGGGATCTTGCGCTCGATCTTGCGCCGTGTCGGGCGACTGCGATCACCGCTCTCAATGGCGCGCGCCACGTCGTCGACGGAAACATCGAGCAGCGCCGCCGCCATGGCGCGCGGATCGGCCAGACGCACGCAACCATGGCTGAAAGCGCGCGTGTCGCGCTGGAACAGGCTCTTGGAAGGCGTGTCATGCATGTAGATGGCGTGCCGGTTGGGGAACAGGATCTTCAACTCACCAAGCGCGTTGCGGCGGCCCGGCTTCTGACGGACGCTGAAAGGCACATTGCGACCATACTGGCCCCAGTCGACGGCGGACGACGAGACCTTGCGCCCCTGACCGTTGATCACCTCGTAGCCGTTCCGGTCGAGATAGCTCGGATCGCGCCACAGCTTGGGCAGCATCTCGTTGACGATGATGGAGCGCGGCACCCCCCAATAGGGGTTGAACTCCACCGTCTCCAGCTCGTCATGGAAGAAATTGGTCTGGTTGGCAGACCGGCCCACCACCGTGCGCATGGAAATGCGCGGCTCGCCCTTGTCGAAGAAATCGACATTGAAGGAAGCGGCGTTGATCACCACCCGCGTTTCGCCCAGCTCCGAGGGGTGCCAGCGCAGACGCTCCAGCGTGTAGAGAACCTTGTCGATGCGCGCAGCCTTGGAAACGCCGGCAATCGCGGCGACGGTGCGCGGCCCGATGACGCCATCCGGCTTGAGGCCCCTCTCCTCCTGCGCGGCCTTCACAACAGGCACCAGCGCCTGAACATAAACCTCACTGCCGGCATGCTCTTTCAGCGCCGCGCCATGGGTTTCCAGAAAAGCGGCATCTGCATCGCGCTCGATGAGCTTGAGCAGCTTTGCCAGTTCGGGATTGGTTCCGCCCGGGCGGACAAACGTCTTGGGGTCTACGATGATCTCACGCTCGGCAGCGCCGCGCAGCATCTCCAGCTCCGCGCGCAGCTTGCGATAAGTGTCGTTCTGCGGATGCCGCCGCTCCAGATAGATATCGGCGTCGGCCATGTTGGCCATGAAGCCGAGCGACTGTTCCAGGTTCATCGGCTTCTTGGCGAAGTCGTGATAGCCGGATAACTTGTTCGGATTGATGCGGCCCGCATGGGCATCACGCGCATAGCGTAATGCACGGGCAGAAAGCAACATCTCGAAACGGATCAGTTCCTTCTGGCGTGCCGCGATGTCATCATAGGAAAAATCGCTGCCCGGCACGCCGACCGTATAGTCGCTGTCGGAGAGCCCATAGCTGGAAGCCTCAGAAAGAACGCGCAGAACCTGCCGCGCACGATCATTGGGCTGGTATCCGGAAACCCAGATGAAATCGGGCCTGCTCGAATAGAAGCCGACCAGCGCCTTCGCGATATCCTTCTCGGCGTAGAGTTCCATCCCCTCCAGCATCGGCAATGCCTCGCGGAAGGAAACGCCCTCGAGGGTTGGCTGAAAAGCGCCCTCTGCCTCTGGAAGCGTGATCTCGGAGAACTCGACATGGGCGAGGCTCTCCGGCTTGTAATTGTAATAGGAAGGCGCGGAGATCTTTGGCGCCTTCGCAGGCACACGACGCTGCGGCGCGGGCTCAACAGGCTTCGGCGGCGGCGCGGAACGCGCGGCGCTGGAGCGGTTGTTGCCACCGAACAGCATATCGAAAAGATTGTCGCCCTGGGCATGTGCTGCCCCTGCATGCCCCGCAAACACAGCCAGGGCCGCACAGGCCAGCCAGGTCTTGCGTGTGGATTTCAAAATCATCGATCACCCCGCCGAGATCCGAACTATATTCCAGGAGCGCCATTTGCGGACAGGCTTCCAGCGGCGGCCAGAGACCGCAACCGATGACGCCTGCACGTAAAACGCTTCCCAAACATGAATCGCAACCAAAATAACAGTTCAAACAGGATCGGTCGCGGGCAGATCGATAAAATTGTCGGGAAATGCACGCTCAGTTGGGGATTGGTAAATGTTTCTCTAATGGCCGCATAAGGGGCACATCCTCACGCCGCAGCTTGCGCGTGGCGACAAAGGCGGCGACACGCGCTGCGATCCCCGGATCGGCGAGAATGCGGCGATGACCGAGCCCCGGCGCCCATGTCACCGAAACATGCCGCCCTGCTGCCGCCATCGCCCTGGCGTCGGTGGCAGGAACCTCCTTGTCATCGGGCGCGTGGACAATCAGGGTCGGGATATCGAGGGCGCTCAGTTGATCTCTCCCGACGAAACTGGAAAGCGGCGTTCCGGCAATAATCTCACCCCGCCCTTCAAACACGTCTTGAGCCTTTGGGCTGAGTTTCAGAAACTGCCCGAACTGCGTGAAAAGATCAGGCAGCGCGTTCGGTGCGCCGATCATCACAAGCCTGCGCACCGGAACCGGCGGTATTCCATCAATGGACCCGGCCACCGCATTGAGGGCAACGGCGCCACCGAAGGAATGCCCGACCATTGCGTCGAACGGCCCAAGCCATTGGGCCGCACTTTGCACGGCTGCGACGGCCTTGGGGATGTTCAAAACCCGCCCGCCGGACGAACCATGGCCCGGAAGGTCGAGCGACACCACGCGAAACCCACGCTCCAGAAGCGCCTCGATGATGGCGCGCATATGCTCCGTGCGCGAACGCCAGCCATGCAGCACAAGCACGGTCGGCCCGTCGCGACGCCCGCCCCAATTGGTGAACTCGTAAGCCGCAACACGGCCGTGCTCCGTCGTGAGACTGTGCCTGCGGGCGCTGTTCATGAAATTCTGCGCCTTTGACAGGAGACGCTTTTCCTTCTCCGTCAGCTTCTGCGGGCTCGGCGTACGGCAGAAGAGCCGGAAGGCAAGACGACCTGCGAGGCTTGGCGCGACATGATCGATTGTGCCAAAAAGACCCCGTAAGATCCTCAGATTGAGTGCGGTCATGTCGGCAATCCATGATAATGTTCAATCATGAACAAAGTTAGTTCAAGCATGAACAAAAAACAAGAACTTCCCTGGGACAATCCGCGCTTCCGTACATGGGTTGCAGTCGCGCGCGCCGAAAAGGCCATTGTAAGGGCCCTTGGCAAGGCACTCGAACCGCTGGGCCTGAAGATCGCGCAGCTCGACATGCTGATGAATCTGTATCGCCACCCCGGTCAGTCGCAGCACGATCTGGCGCGCAGGCTTCTGGTCGGCCGCTCCAACATCACCATGCTTTTGCCGCAGCTTGAAACCCAGGGGCTCGTGCGCCGCGAAAACGATGCAAAGGACCGTCGCATTCTCAGGCTCTACCTGACGCCCGATGGCGAGGAACGGCTGATGGAAGCGCTCGCCGTCTATACGGAACTTATCGACCGCGTCATGGCCCAGTCCACGCCGGAACAGTGCGAGGCCATGGGCGAGCAGATGCGCAAGATCAGCGAGACACTGGCGCAGGACTAGCGCTTCGACCCGAAAGTCGGAATCGATTTTCGGAAAGCACGATGCGTCGATTCAATAGGTTAGAGCGTCCTTTGTGCGTCCGAATGGACGCACGGCGCTCCAGCAGCAGCGCGCGGGGTCAGGACCCGTCTTCCCTCTCGGGCAGTTTCAGATAGTTGCGCGGCGAAGAGCCGAGCATGCGTTTGAACATGGTGGTGAAGGCGGCGACACTGTCATAGCCGAGATCATAGGCGACGCTCGTCACCGGCTCGCCGCTCACAAGCCTGGGCAGGGCCGCAAAGAGGCTCGCCTGCTGACGCCAGACCGAGAGGCTAACACCCGCTTCCTGCTTGAAGCGCCGCGTGAAAGTGCGTCGGCTCATGCCCGCGTCGCGCGCCCAGTCATCAATGGTGACCCGGCTTGCCGGCGCATCGAGAAAGGCCCGGCACATCCGCGCAAGCCGCGCATCAGCGGGAAACGGCAGGCCGAGCGGCAATTCCGGCAGGCGCGGAATTTCGTGCAGAATGAGCTTGTAGATAAGCCCGTTGCGCCCGGTCGGCTGCGCCACATGGGGCAGCGGCGCCACCTCCTCCAGAAGACTGTGCATCAGCGGGGTTACACCGACCACACGCGGCCTGTCGGGCAGATCGGAAATCGCCTCCGGCAGCACATAGACCGACTGCATGCGCACATCGGTCACCATGTCCACGGCATGCACGATGCCGGGCGGAATCCAGATCGCCTGCCCCGTCGGCACCATCCAGTGCCCGAACACGGTCTTGACCAGAACAACGCCGCTGCGCGCATGAAGAAGCTGGCCGCGGCTGTGGCGATGCGCTTCCACCCGAACATGCGCCGCCTGCTCGATCTCGCCAACGACAAGATCGCCTTCCGCCTCCTCGATCCACGACCGGCGCTTTTCGTCATTGACCGGGCGATCCCCGTTCATGACGACGGTACTGGGCATTCTATTGGCTCTGTCGGCTGGATTCATTTGGCCCACTTGCGAAAAAACTAGACCAAATCACCAAGGAAGGTCATTTGCAACAGGCGTATAAGCGGTTGCCGCTTCGCCGACGGCGTTTTTCGCATGGAGTTCCGACGTGACCGACACCACCGCCAATCGCGTTCCCGTTCAGGCCGAGAAGACCGCTTTCGCGGTGCTCATCGCCGTCAGCTTCTGTCACATGCTCAACGACATCATGCAGTCGATGCTTGCGGCCATCTACCCGATGCTGAAAGCGGATTACGGGCTCGACTTCTGGCAGATCGGTCTTTTGACCATGGCGTTTCAGGTCACCGCTTCGCTGCTTCAGCCAGCCATCGGGCTGACGACAGACAAGAAGCCGATGCCCTATTCGCTGCCGGTCGGCATGGGGTCGACCTTCATCGGCCTTCTGCTTCTGGCGACGGCGGCCAATTACTCGCTGCTTCTGGTGGGCGCGATGTTCGTCGGCCTCGGATCAGCGATCTTTCACCCGGAATCCTCGCGTGTGGCGCGCCTCGCATCTGGCGGGCGCTACGGCCTTGCACAGGCCGTATTTCAGGTGGGCGGCAATGCCGGAACGGCCATCGGGCCGCTGCTTGCCGCCTTCATCGTGGTGCCGCGCGGCCAGACCAGCGTCGCCTGGTTCTCGCTCGCGGCACTTCTGGGCATGATCGTGCTGTGGCGCGTCAGCGCCTGGTACGCAGCCTATCGCCAGCGCGCGGCCTCTCGTCCGGCGCCAGCAAAAACGCTCACTCTGCCAAAAGGCAAGGTGGCCATGTCGCTCGCCATTCTCGTCTCGCTGGTCTTCGCCAAGAATGTCTATATGGCCGGCATTTCCAGCTACTACACCTTCTTCCTCATCGAGAAGTTCGGTGTGACGGTGCAGCAGTCGCAGATCCTGCTCTTCGTCTTCCTGGGGTCCGTTGCGGCCGGCACGGTTCTGGGCGGGCTGGTCGGCGACCGCATCGGCTCCAAGACGGTGATCTGGTTCTCTATCCTCGGTGTGCTGCCCTTCACGCTGGCCCTGCCCTATGCGAATTTCTTCTGGACGCCGGTCCTGACCGTGGCCATCGGCCTGATCCTCGCATCGGCCTTTCCGCAGATCGTGGTCTTCGCACAGGAGCTTCTGCCCGGTCGCGTGGGCATGGTCGCAGGCATGTTCTTCGGCTTCGCCTTCGGTCTCGGCGGGCTTGGCGCAGCCGTGCTCGGCATCGTCGCCGACAGTCAGGGCATCGAGTTCGTCTACAAGATCTGTTCCTACCTGCCGCTGCTTGGCCTGTTGACCGTGTTCCTGCCGAACCTCAAAAAAGCTGGTTAGATCGCCGTGCGTCCATCCGGACGCACAAAAGACGATCCAAACCATTGACGGAGCTTGAAGAGGAGAAGCGCCATGAAGGTGAAGCGCATCGTCAGCAACATCGCCGCAGACAGGCCTGAAGCGGCATGCCGCTTTTATGGCGATGTTCTGGGACTGGAAACGCTGATGGATCAGGGCTGGATCGTCACCCATGGCGCAGACGAACGGATGAGCGTTCAGCTCAGCGTCATGTCCGAGGGGGGATCGGGCACGCCCGTGCCCGATCTGTCGATCGAGGTGGATGATCTCGACGAAGCGCTGCGGCGGGTCGAGGCGGCAGGCTTTCCGATAGAATACGGACCGGCCGACGAGCCCTGGAGTGTGCGCCGTTTCTACACGCGCGACCCCTTCGGCAAGCTCATCAACATCCTCACCCACAAATAGGCAACGGCCCGCCAGTCAGCGCGTCACCACATGGTCTGGCGCGCACGCTCCGGCCAATCGCGATCATAAGCCTCGCCGTCGATCTCAGCGCGGCTTGTCGCCTGCAGGATCTGGCCGGCCGTTGGCAGGCTCTGCGGATCGACATGGTTTTCAGCGTTCCACAGATCGGACCGGACAATCGCCCGCGCGCACTGAAAATAGACCTCGTCGACCGCGAGCACGATGACCGAACGCGGGGCAGCCTCATCGACAGTAAAAGATGTACACAGCTCGGGATCGACCGAGAGCTTCGCACGCCCGTTGACGCGCAGCGTGGTGCCCGATCCGGGAATGAGGAAGAGGAAAGCCACGCGGTCATCACGGATGATGTTGCGCAGGGAATCGGTCCGGTTGTTGCCGCGCCGGTCGGGCATCATCAGGGTGCGGTCATCGTGGATGCGCACGAAACCCGGCCTGTCGCCGCGCGGAGAACAGTCAATGCCTTCCGGCCCGATGGTCGCCAGCGCCACAAAGGGCGAGGCTTCGATCAGCTGCGCATATTCGGGAATGACACGGTCGGTAACCTTGGTCAGCGAGGCCGCGCCCGGCTTTCCGTAAAGCGCCTCAAGCGCCTCCATGGAGGCGATGATGTGTTCTTCATTCTCATGCGTTGCAGCGTCATGCGTCACGGCTCAACCCCTTCTCCTCCAATTCATCCAGATACCCCTGCCATTTGGCGTCTTTCTGCGCAGCGAGCTCATGGAGGTAGACCCATGTGAAAATGCCGCTCTGATGCGCATCGCTGAACACGATCCGCACCGCATAATTGCCCACGGGCTCAACCCGGCTGATGGTGACATGCCGCTTGCCGGGAACGGTGACGCGCTGCTCGGGCGAATGGCCCTGCACTTCAGCGGATGGAGAAAGAACCCGCAGCATCTCGGCAGAAAGCTCCGCCGGCTCGGCATCGGAAAACAGAACCGTCAGCAAAGAACGATCCCTGGAAACACGCAATTCCTTGGGTGGTCTCATTGTGCACCGCCTTTCGCCAACAGACCTATTCAGCTTTGGTTCAACTGAAAAGCCCTGCGATGCGGATTGCCCACGAGAACAGCCCGGTGCTAGTGTCACGGCGCTTGAATTGTCTGCCCCGATCCACGACATGAGAAGGGTGGAAACATGATCGGAACCGCCAGCGGAAGCGAGCCTATGACGCAGAGCAACATGATCGACCCCTTTGGCCGCGCCATCGACTATCTGCGCGTTTCGGTTACTGATCGCTGCGACTTCCGGTGCGTCTACTGCATGGCGGAAGACATGACGTTTCTGCCCAAGCGCGATCTTCTGAGCCTGGAAGAGCTGGACCGGCTGTGCACCGTCTTCATCGAAAAGGGTGTGCGGCGGCTTCGGCTGACCGGCGGTGAGCCGCTGGTGCGCAAGAACATCATGCATCTGGTGCTGCAGCTTTCGCGCCACCTGAAATCCGGCGCACTCGATGAGCTGACGCTCACCAGCAACGGCTCCCAGCTCGAGCGTTTTGCCACCGAGCTTGCCGATTGCGGCGTTCGGCGCATCAACGTTTCCATCGACACGCTCGATGCGGACAAGTTTCACGCCATCACCCGCTGGGGCAAGCTCGACAAGGTGATGCGTGGCATTGAAGCTGCGGAGGCCGCCGGCCTCAAGATCAAGCTGAACACCGTCGCGCTCAAGGGCTTCAACGAAGACGAAATCTCCGAAATGCTGCGCTGGGCGCATGGCCGCGGCATGGACATGACCGTGATCGAGACCATGCCCATGGGTGAGATCGACGGCGACCGGACCGACCAGTATCTTCCGCTTTCGCTCCTGCGCGCACAGCTTGAGAAGCAGTTCACGCTGACCGACATTCCGTTCAAGACGAGCGGACCGGCGCGCTATGTCGAGGTGGCGGAAACGGGCGGCAAGCTCGGCTTCATCACCCCGATGACGCATAATTTCTGCGAAAGCTGCAACCGCGTGCGCATCACCTGCACGGGCATGCTCTACATGTGCCTGGGTCAGGACGATTCTGCAGATCTGCGCGATGCGCTGCGGGCTTCGGAAGGCAATGACCTGCTTGCCGAAACCATCGACAGGGCCATTGCCCGCAAGCCCAAGGGGCACGACTTCATCATCGACCGGCGCACCAACCGCCCCTCGGTGTCGCGGCATATGAGCGTTACTGGCGGCTAAGGTCCCGGACCGAAAGGCGGAACGCTTCTTCGGTCTTTCCCATACTCCATCGTATTCGCGCGATGCATGGTTCGGCTGGCTCAGCATGAGGGAAGCAGTTCCTGACAAGGCGCCTTGATCAAAGACGTTCCAACGCGTTTGGCAGTCAGTGTCCTCCCTCATGGTGAGCCAGCCGAACCACGCGTGTTCTGAAAATCTTCGTGTGTCTCGCAGGGTGCGTCAGAATGGATCCGGGGCCGGATTCGGGGCGTTTTTCGCGGCCTCAACGATTGCCAAATCAATAAGGTATACTTAGCATCAACACGAGATGTGCGGGGAGCAGATTCGCTTTCGCGCATAACCGTTGAAACTCCTTCGACGTGGAAGCGCCGCCCCCGGCGGGCGGTGTGTTTCCACGTGCCTGCATCGCGGGGTAGTCGTGTCCTTTTCGCCGAATGCGCGCGGTGCGCTTTTCATGTGTGTGGCCCTTGCCGGCTTCACCATCAATGATGCTTTGACCAAGCTCGTTGCCGAAGTCATGAACATGGGACAGGTCATGCTTGTGCGCGGCGTCATGGCGACTGCGCTTATGCTTCTGTTCGCGTGGCGCACGAAAGCGCTGCAGCAGCCCAGAGCCATCCTGCACCCCATGGTCGCGCTGCGGGTTGCCGGCGAGACAGGCGCAACGATCTGCTTCCTGTCGGCTCTTGCGCATATGCCCATCGCCAACCTGACAGCGGTCATGCAGGTGCTGCCACTCACCGTCACCATGGGCGCGGCCTTCTTTCTCAGTGAGCCCGTTGGCTGGCGTCGCTGGAGCGCGATTGCCGTGGGCTTTATCGGCATCCTGATCATCATCAGGCCGGGGTTTGACGCCTTCAACGCCTATTCGCTCTATGGCGTGGCGGCAGTTGCCTTCGCGACCATGCGCGACCTGACAACACGCAAGATCCCCGAGGATATCCCCTCATCCCTGATCTCCACCGCCACCGCCGCAGCGGTCACGCTTGCCGGCGCTGTTCTGGTCGTCCCCTATGGCGGCTGGTCGCCGATGAGCAATGCGGATTTCGCAATCCTTGTCGGCGCGACGCTGTGCGTGGTCTGCGGTTATCATTTCATCGTGGTTTCGCTTCGCGTGGGAGAACTCTCCTTCATCGCGCCCTTCCGGTACACGGCGCTGCTCTGGGCCATTGCGCTCGGCATCGTCCTTTTCGGCGACTGGCCGGACTGGGCCATGATCCTCGGCGCAGGGCTGGTTGTCGGTTCCGGCCTCTACACGCTCTATCGCGAACAGATCATCGACAGGGTCAAACCTGCCGCTGAAAGCACAACCCCCAGCATGGCCACGGAGGGCACATGAGGGGCAACAGGCAGTCACAAAAGCGCCTGACCATTGCCAACGAGGCTGTGCACCGCATCTCCGGTCACAGTCTCTGATAAATCAAGGTTCTCAAGACGTTATGGAAAAGCATTTACCTCGCTCTGCCACCCCTCCCCATATCGTCACGCTGGTGATCGCGAGCGCCACCGCCGCCGTCTCCATGAACCTTTTCCTTCCCTCACTGCCCGGAATGGCGGAGTATTTTCAGGCCGATTACAGGGTCGTCCAGCTTGCCGTTTCGCTCTACCTGGCCGCAACCGCGATATTGCAGCTCGGCATCGGCCCCGCCTCCGACCGCTTTGGCCGCCGGCCGGTCATGCTCACCTCGTTCGTCATCTTCATCCTGGCCACCATCGCCGCCCTTGTGGCCCCCAACATCACCATTTTTCTGATCTGCCGGGTGATGCAGGCCTTCGCCGCCGCCGGCATGGTCCTGTCGCGCGCCATCGTGCGTGACACGGTCGGCGCGGACGAAGCGGCAAGCCGCATCGGCTACATCACCATGGGCATGACGCTCGCCCCCATGCTCGGCCCCGTTATCGGCGGCTTTCTGGATGAACTCTATGGCTGGAAGTCCACCTTCTATCTCATCCTGGGCTTTGGGCTTATCTCTTTCGTGGTGGTCTATCTCGACCTCGGCGAGACCCATCACAACCGTTCGACCAGCCTCACCAAACAGCTGAAAACCTACCCCGAACTGTTCCGCGCCCGTCGCTTCTGGGGTTACACCGCCACTGCGGGGATGGCGTCCGGCGCGTTCTTCGCGTTTCTTGGCGGCGGCCCCTATGTGGCCACCGAGATCCTGGGTCTGACGCCATCGCAATACGGCCTGTATTTCATCTTCATCTCGGTCGGCTACATGATCGGCAACTTCATGTCCGGTCGCTATTCGCGGCGCATCGGCATCAACCCGATGATGCTCGCCGGCAACATTGTCGCCTCGCTGGGCCTCCTGCTGGCTCTGGCGCTGTTCCTTGTCGGCTTCTACCATCCAATGTCGCTGTTCGGCCCCTCATTCCTCGTGGGCATCGGCAATGGCATGACCATGCCGAACGCCAATGCAGGCATTGTCAGCGTGCGTCCGCATCTGGCCGGCTCGGCGTCGGGCCTGGGCGGAGCGTTGCAGATCGGCGGCGGCGCGGCCCTTTCCGTTCTCGCCGGCGCTCTCCTTTCACCCGATACCGGCCCCTACCCGCTCATCTGGGTCATGCTGATCTCGTCGTCGCTCGGCATCGTCACATCGCTCTATGTGATTTACGTTGCCCGGCAGGTCGGAGATGTTTGAGGCAGGTACATGAGCATGAGCAAGGGCATTGTCGGGATCATTCTTGCCGGTGGCGAAGCCAGCCGCATGGGCGGCGGCGACAAGGGCATGCTCGCGCTTGAGGAAGCCTCGCTGATGGAAACGGTGATCGCGCGGCTTTCCCCTCAGGTCGACCGGCTGGCGCTCAACGCCAATGGCGATCCCGAACGCTTTGCGACACTGGGGCTCGATGTGGTCTCCGACCCGCTGCCAGAGCGCGTCGGCCCTCTGGGCGGCATTCTCGCCGGCCTGCAATGGGCACGGAAAAATGAGCCCGGCGCCACCCACGTCGTCACGGCAGCAGCCGACACGCCCTTCTTCCCGGATGATCTGGTGGAACGGTTGGCCGAAGCCGGCGGGAGCGCCAAAACGGTGGCCCTTGCGCGTTCAGGCGAAAGGCTGCATCCGGTTTTCGGGCTCTGGCCTGTGTGCATCGCCGACGATCTCGCCCGACATATCGCCGAAGGCGGAAGCCGCCGTGTCGCCGCCTATGCCTGCGATGTCCAGAAGGCGGCAATCGTGGATTTCCCGCAAAGCGCCGAAGGCGATCCATTCTTCAACGTCAACACGCCCGATGACCTTGAACAGGCGCGCGACAGAAGCAGAAGAGAGAAGTCGTGAATCAGCCCGTATTCGGCATTGTCGGCTGGAAAAACTCCGGCAAGACCACTTTGACCGTCGCGCTCGTGGAGACGCTGACGAAACGCGGCTTCAGGATCGCAACGCTGAAGCATGCGCACCACGATTTCGACATTGATCACGAAGGAACGGATTCGTTCCGCCATCGCCGCGCGGGCGCAGGCGAAATCGCCATCGTGTCTGGCAGGCGCTGGGCGATGATCCATGAACTCACCGATGAAAAAGAGCCAACAATGGAGGAGATGCTGTCACGGCTTTCTCCCTGCGATCTGGTGCTCATCGAAGGTTTCAAGCGCGCCGGCCACCCAAAGCTCGAATGCCGCCGGCAGGCTTCCGGCGACAAGGCCTTTCTTGCGGCATCAGACCCGGCAATCGTTGCTGTGGCCGCCGACCACGAAACCGAAGGTGGTGCATTGCCGGTCTTCGACCTTGATGACATAGACGCCATTGCCGATTTCATCGTCAATCATACGGGAATCGCGCGCGGCGACGGCTAGGGTCAGACCCATTAATATGGCCGCAATGGTCGGCCTGATTTGTGCGGATACGCGAAGCAAGACCGAAGGAAGACTTCACGTCTTTCAAGGCTTTGCGACAAAGTAGCCCGTGCAAATCATGCTGATCCGAAGGACGCTCGATAGACTGGCGACCTGCTGCGTCACCCCCCTTGACCGGGGGAAGCCCCCGCTCTGCGGGCGTTTCCTTGCATCTTTTGGTCTATCGAACGCCATTGCGGCCATAGTAATGGGTTCTGACCCTGGGTTCCTGCGCCTTCCTTGCATTGCCTCCGAGCTGTCACCTTTACGGTTGCAATTTGCGGCAAATCGGTGGGAATATCCGGCTTCATGCACCGCCCCGGTCAAAATGGAAGGCGGCACATAATAAGATGAGAGGAACTAGAATGCTTATTTCACGGCGTATCGCGCTCGCCCTGCCCGCAGCCGCCCTGGCGCTCGCAGTTGGCTCGGCCCATGCCCAGGACACGATGAAGCTGAAGATCGGCACCGAAGGCGCCTATCCTCCCTTCAACAACCTGACCGCCGATGGCTCTCTGGAAGGCTTCGACGTGGACATCGCCAAGGCGCTCTGCGCCGAGATGAAGGCGGAGTGCGAGTTCGTGACGCAGGATTGGGACGGCATCATTCCCGCCCTTCAGGCCGGCAAGTTCGACGCCATCATCGCTTCCATGTCGATCACCGAGGACCGCAAGAAGCAGGTCGACTTCTCCAACAAGTATTACAACACGCCGCCGGCGCTCGTTGTGCCGAAGGAATCCGACATCACCGGCACGTCCAGGGAGGATCTGGCCGGCAAGGTGATCGGCGCGCAGGGCGCAACCACCCATGCGACTTTCGCCGAAACGACCTTCAGCGACAGCGACGTGAAGGTTTATCCGACCGCCGAGGAATACAAGCTCGACATGGTGAACGGTCGTCTGGACGCCGTGATCGATGACGTGATCGTGCTTCAGGAGTTCCTCGACAGCGAAGATGGCGCCTGCTGCAAGGTGCTCGGCACGCTTACCCCGGATGAAGCCATCTACGGCCCCGGCATTGGCATTGCCGTGCGTCAGGGCGAGGATGAGCTCCGCGAGAAGCTGAACGCTGCAATCACCGCCATTCGGGAAAACGGAAAATACAAGGAAATCAACGACCAGTATTTCTCGTTCGACGTCTACGGCGATTGAGCGCAGTCATCATGTGTCGATTGACATAGCCGCAGGCGGCCGGACCCAAAAGGTTCGGCCGCCTGTTGCGTATCGGGCGGCGTTTGCTTAAGGGCGCCGTTACCAGAAATGAAATCGCCAATCCGCATGGGGGTGCAGGATCAGGCGGTTCGAGTAAGGATTTTGGGAGATGGAAGGGGTTTGGACCCTTTTGAGTTTCGGCCCTGAGGGCTGGGGCGACAATATCGCCAAAGGCGTTCTGTTGACGGTAACCCTGGCGCTGGCCACCTTACCTCTGGGGCTCGCCATCGGCTTCTTCGTCGCGCTGGGCAAGCGCTCGAACGACAAGGCCTTACGGCTTGCAGCAAACATCTACACGACGATTTTCCGCGGTCTTCCTGAACTGCTGACGCTGTTTCTCGTCTTCTACGGCGCGCAGATCGGCCTGCAGAAGCTCGTGCATTTGTTCAACCCGGACGCCAATATCGAGATCAACGCCTTCGTGGCCGGCATGGTCGCGCTGGGCGCTGTGTTCTCCTCCTATGCCAGCGAGGTTTTCCTTGCGGCGTTTCGGGCGATCCCGGACGGGCAATATGAAGGCGGGCATGCCATCGGCCTTTCCAACGGGCAGACCATGCGGCTCGTCATCCTGCCGCAGCTCATTCGCCTCGCCCTGCCCGGCCTGTCCAATCTGTGGCTGATCCTCCTCAAGGACACCGCACTCGTGTCCGTGATAGGCCTCACCGACATCCTGCGCCAGACCGGCATCGCGGCCCGCGTCACCAAGGAGGCGTTCCTGTTCTACGGCATTGCCTGCCTCCTCTATCTCGTCCTCGCCATGCTTTCCTCCATCGCCCTTGGCGCGATCGAAAGACGGACGAAACGCCATGGAGTGCAGCGATGAGCGCGAACGGCACAATTGCGGTGGAGCGGCCACCGGAAGTCAAACAGGGTTGGACGCGCGCCCGCATCATCGGCGTCGTTCTGCTCACGATCTGGGCAGCACTTGGGCTCGGCGTTCTGATCTTCATGGTCAATGCATGGGATCCCGAAATCTTCGCCCGCTATGCGCCGCGCTACCTGTCGGGCCTGTGGGTCACGATCCAGCTCGTCGCCGTTTCGGTCATCTGCGGCGCACTGCTCTCCGTTCCCATTGCGCTCGGGCGCATGTCGCGGAACAAGCTGATCGCCGGACTGGCCTATGCCTATGTCTACTTCTTCCGCGGCACGCCGCTTCTGGCGCAGACCTTCCTGATCTATTACGGCCTCGGTTCGTTTCGTCCGGAACTTCAGGCCATCGGTCTCTGGGGCTTTTTCCGCGAGGCATGGTACTGCGCGGCCTTTGCCTTCACGCTCAACACCTCTGCCTATCAGGCGGAAATCCTGCGCGGCGCGGTGGAAAGCGTCGGGCGCGGACAATGGGAGGCGGCCTCGGCTCTGGGGCTTTCAAAACTCCAGACGCTGCGCAAGATCATCATCCCCCAGGCCCTGATCGTGGCGCTGAGGCCCTATGGCAATGAGATCATCCTCATGATCAAGGGTTCGGCCATCGTCGCCATCATCACGGTCTACGACCTGATGGGCGAGACACGGCGCGCCTATGCCCGCACCTTCGACTTCCAGACTTACATCTGGGCCGCCATCATCTATCTTGGCATTGTCGAGGTGCTGCGCAACGCGATCGACTGGATCGAACTCCGCATCACAAAGCATCTGAAGCGCTAGCGCGACCTGCGCCAGCACACGCATATCAAGGGAGAAAATTTCCGAATGGCAGACGTCGCATTCATCGGGCTCGGGGTCATGGGATATCCGATGGCCGCGCATCTTCAAAACAAGGGCGGTCATACGGTCACGGTCTACAACCGCACGGCCGCCAAGGCCCGGAAATGGGTTGAAGAGCATGGCGGCGCGAGCGCCCCGACGCCCCGTGAGGCCGCCGCAGGCAAGGACTTCGTGTTTTCCTGCGTCGGCAATGACGATGACCTTCGCTCGGTGACACTCGGCGAAGACGGCGCTTTCCAGAGCATGAAGGAAGGCGCGATCTTCATCGACAACACCACGGCGTCGGCGGAAGTGGCGCGCGAACTGGCCGAGGCGGCGCAGGAGCGCGGCTTTGGCTTCATCGATGCCCCGGTCTCCGGCGGTCAGGCGGGTGCTGAAAACGGCGTGCTCACGGTCATGTGCGGCGGTGACGAGGCCGTGTTCGAGAAGGCGAAACCGGTCATCTCCTCCTTCGCGCGCATGGTCGGCCTGATGGGCCCGGCGGGTGCCGGCCAGCTCACCAAGATGATCAACCAGATCTGCATTGCAGGCCTCGTTCAGGGGCTGGCCGAAGGCATTCATTTCGGCCAGAAAGCCGGTCTCGATATCGAAAAAGTCGTCGATGTAATCTCCAAGGGCGCTGCCGGTTCCTGGCAGATGGAGAACCGTCACAAGACGATGAACGAAGGCGCATATGAGTTTGGCTTCGCGGTCGACTGGATGCGCAAGGATCTCGGCATCTGCCTCTCCGAAGCCAATCGCAACGGGGCGAGCCTGCCGGTCACGGCGCTGGTCGACCAGTTTTACAAGGACGTGCAGAAGATGGGCGGCAATCGCTGGGACACTTCATCCCTCCTCGCCCGACTGTCAAAATAGGAGCGAGCGATGGCTGGCCGGTTCCGGGTGTTTCATGCAGCAATCCTGAGCATCTTCGCGACACCGGCCTTCATCGCACCGGCCAGCGCCAGCGCAGTTGAGGCAAGACAGATCGACTGGCCGGATCTCTCCCCCGCCCACGGCAATCCTGATGGGCCCGCGCTTGCAACGGGTCTTGACGAAGAAACGATCAGGCTGTCAGGTTATCTCCTGCCGGCCGATCGCGAGGGCGAACTGGTCTACGCCTTCATGCTGGTCGCGCGGCGCGGCGCTTGCAGCCACATGCAGCAGCCGCCGGCCAATCAGGTCATCCGCGTGGTGCCATCGGAGCCCTACCGGCTCAGTTCCAACTATGAGCCGGTCACGATCACCGGCGCTCTGCGCCCCGGCCTGGAAAAGACGCAGCTTTTCATTCTGGACGGAGCGGCCATCATCGAATCCGGCTACACGATGCGCCGCGCGGAAGTGAGCCCGAACCGGAACGCGCCTGCATGGCGCGACCCGTCACAGGACAATCCGTGGCATCGGGTCACAAGAGGTGCCGAGCTTTCCGCTCAGCCGCCGTTGGAGCCACCGGAATCCTTGTCGAGCACCAGATAGTCCAGCGGCAGCTCGGTCGTGTATTTGATCTGCTCCATGGCGAAGGTGGACGAGACATCGCGAATCTCGATCTTGCCGATGAGCTTTTTGTAGAAAGCGTCATAGGCCGCAATGTCCGGAACGACCACGCGCAGCAGATAGTCCACATCGCCGCTCATGCGGTAGAACTCGACCACTTCGGGAAACTGCTGGATCACTTCGGAAAAGCGCTTCAGCCATTCATGGCTGTGCATGTTGGTGCGGATCGAGACGAAGACATTGACCCGCGCGTTGATCTTTTCCGGATCAAGCACCGCCACACGCCGGCGAATGACGCCTTCTTCCTCCAGCTTCTGAATGCGCCGCCAGCAGGGCGTCGTCGACAGGCCCACCTTTTTTGCAACATCGGCAACAGCAAGGGTCGAATTTTCCTGCAAGAGGCGCAGGATCTTGCGATCAAGGCGGTCCATGACAAACTCCGGAGAAAAAGATTTCCTAAAATGACAGGAGCCATACCGCTCAACAAGAAATTTTTTGCTCAAAAACTCGAGATTGAGACCGAAGAATTCTCAAACCGGTGAGATAAGCCGACGGATTTCCTCCCGGAGAACCGGCAGCAGATCGCGCTCGAACCAGGGATTCTTCCTGAGCCAGGCAGTGTTGCGCCACGAGGGATGCGGCAGAGGCAGGACGCGCGGGCTTCGAGGCAGCGCCAAAAGCCGCCGCCAGTCGCCAACCGTCTCTGTCAGCGTGCGTGAACGCTCGCCCCCCAGATGCCAGGCCTGCGCATATTGCCCGATCACCAGGACGAGTTCGATCTGCGGCATGAGCGCCATCAGCTGCCCGCGCCAGGCGGGTGCGCATTCCCGGCGCGGCGGCAGATCGCCGCCTTTCGCATCAAGGCCCGGAAAGCAGAACCCCATCGGCACAATGGCAAAACGCGACGGATCGTAGAATGTCGGGCGGTCCACCTGAAGCCAGTCCCGCAGCCGGTCTCCCGAGCGATCGTCGAATGGCAGGCCGGAAGCGTGAACCCGCGTGCCCGGCGCCTGCCCGGCGATCAGAATGCGCGCGGTCGAGGAACCCACCACCACGGGGCGCGGTTCATGCGGGAGGGGTTTGCCCTCGGGATCTTCCACGCAGAGACGGCAGGCGCGGACCTGCTCCAGAAGGGCTGCCAGCGCTCCGTCCTGCATGTCCATGCTCAGGCCTGCGCGCTCGGCCTTCCGGCCACCGTATGATACCAGCGCATCACATGATCGAGCCCATCGGGAATGGAAATCCGCGCCAGCTTCATGAAATCAACGCTTGAGAGCCCGGTAATGTCGGCGATGCTGTAATCATCACCGGCGATGAAGGGACGGTCGGCAAGTTCTCCGTCGAGATAGGTGAGGAACTCCAGCGCCCTGGGCTTGTTCGCCTCCCCCCATTCGCCGACCTGCGGCACTTCCCAGTCCTTCATGGCCGGGTGCAGATGGCGAAACGCCTGTGCGATGGGAAAGAACAGGTGCATTTCCACGCGGCGCTGCCACATCTCCACCTGCGCCATGCCGAGCGCGCCCTTGCCAAACAGGGCAGGCTCCGGGTGCAGCGCCTCGAAATACCGGCAGATCGCCACCGTCTCGGTGAGAACCGTGCCATCATCAAGCTCCAGCACCGGCAGGCGCTGCAGCGGGTTCAGCCGCGTCAGCGTTTCCGACTTGTGCTCAAGCGCGCCCATGTCCACGGGGACAATCGGCACTTCAATGCCTTTCTCGGCCAGGAATATGCGCACACGCCGTGGATTGGGTGCCCTGCCCCCGTCATAAAGCTTCATCTTGCGTTCCCTGTCCTTCGCCTGAAAACCACTGTCTTATCTGCTCCCAGAGACGGCCGAGCAAATCATCATCCTGCGACGGAGCCTCGCCCTGATGCGCGGCGCGCCAATCGCGCGGCGCATCGAAGCCACCGGCCCAGATGCCACGACGGCCGCGGCGCGCCTCCGCCTCGACTGCATCGTAATCGCCATAGGCCATTGCCCAGCCAGCCTCCACGAGCGCACGGCCGATATCCTCCCCATCCACCATACAGCGGGCGAGAAGCCGCTCATAGCGATCGCGCTCATATCCCTCGCAAATCACCTCCGCCCGCACCACCAGCCGCTGCAGGGCGCGAAGCGCCTCACGCCCGCAGGCATAGTTTTGACCATCGCGCGTGCAGGACTGGTTGTATTCCGGCGCATCAATACCCTTGAGGCGGATACGTTCGCCGGACAGGGTGAGCGTATCGCCGTCATGGACGATCACGGCGCCCGTGAGCGTCTCGCTGCTCAGCCACTGAAGCCGGTCAACGAGAAGCGCAATCCCGCCCAGAAGCAGCAGGGTTAAAGCGAGGTCGGCAAGCCGTATGCGCCTGCTTCCACGACGGCGCGTGTATCGACGGCCACTCATTTCCTGAAGGGTCTCTTAATCATTCACGAATAATCTGGGTGGCAAATAGCGGGAATTCGAAACAGGTGATGGTGCCGGAAGCGTCAAAATCGGCCGACAAGTTCGCCGACAAGTTCATTGTGGACCGCACCAAGCCGCATCGCAACAGCAATGTGGGGCTTGCCGTGCGGCGCACCCGTGATCGGCTGTCCCAAAATCTCGGTCCGCCCGATTTCAACCGCGACATGCTCAAACTGCATGCGCGGGCCATCCTCTCCAACGCCATCAAGCCGCCCCTCCTGATCTTTTCGATCTGCGTGGGCGGTCTCTATGCGGGGTTCGACGCACAGCGGATTTTCATCTGGGCGTTTGCCTGCCTCGCCTGCTACCTGCCGCTCATTGCCCTGGCGCATCGCCTCAACCGGCTGCCGGAAAACGAAATCGAAGTCACGCGCACACGCTATCGCTTATATGCAGCGCATTTCGCCAGCGGCCTCGGATGGGCCTATTTCGCCATCTTATCCGTCCCCGCAAGCGCATTGACGGACCCGGCCGTCATTCAGGGCGCGGTGCTTCTGTTCGTCATCGCGGGAACGGCCATCGTCACCGCATCGCTTGGCGGTGCGCTTGTCGCGGCCTTCGCGCTGCCCGTTTGCCTCTTCGCCTTCACAGTCAGCGCAGAGCCCGACACAGCGAGCATGGTTACCGCGCTGGTTCTCGCCGCATCGCTGCCATTCCTCGCCTATGTGGCGCATCACCGCAATCGCGCGGCTCTGAGACTGCTTGCCTTTGAGAGCGAAAAGAATGCGCTGATCGGTGAGCTGGAAACCGCAAAATCCATGTCGGATGAGGCGCGCCGGCGCGCCGAAGAGGCGAACCTCGCCAAGTCGCGCTTTCTCGCATCCATGAGCCATGAGCTCAGAACGCCGCTCAACGCCATTCTCGGCTTTTCCGAGGTCATGGCGAACCAGGTGCTCGGTCCGCTCGACAATCCCACCTACCGGGATTACGCAAACGACATTCACACATCCGGCAAACATCTGCTCAGCCTGATCAACGAGATCCTCGATCTTTCGCGCATCGAGGCGGGACGGTACCGGCTGAACGAGGAACCGCTCCTTCTCGGCCCCATCGTGGAAGACTGCTGCCGGCTGATGGAGATGAAGGCGCGCGGCAAGGGTATCAGCCTCAGGCTGGAAGTCGAACCGACGCTGTTACGCCTTTTCGCCGACGAGCGCGCCATCCGCCAGATCACGCTCAACCTGCTTGCCAATGCGGTGAAATTCAGCCCCACGGGAAGCGAAGTGCGCATTCGCGTCGGCTGGACGGCCGGTGGCGGGCAGTATCTGGCAATCAAGGACAATGGCCCCGGCATCCCCGACGACGAGTTGGCCGTCGTTCTTTCGGCCTTCGGTCAGGGCTCCATCGCCATCAAGAGCGCCGAACAGGGCACCGGTCTTGGCTTGCCCATCGTGCAGGGGCTGACAGCGCTGCATGACGGGGTCTTCGAGCTGAATTCGAGACTGCGCTCGGGCACGGACGCCATTGTCGCCTTCCCGCGCTCGCGGGTGATGGAAGAGCTTCCAGCCGTTCCAAGAGAGCGCAAACGCGCCTCAGGCGGAGCCGCCTGAGGCTGCCTGACAGTTTATCCTAATCGCTTGGCGACTTCCGCCACGCCGCCGGCAAGAGCGGCAGCCGATTTCACCAGACCGACCGCAATCGCACCGGCGCAGCCTTCTTCGCCCGAGAACCCGAGGTCGAGAAGCGGCGTGAGTTCGAGCTTTTCAGCCGCCCATATCTCAAGCGAAGAGCCGGCGCCGGCCAGCACGCAATGCGAGATCATGTCTGGCGACAAACGGTAAAGGACGGCGGCGGCAGCGAGCCCCGGCACACCGTCGAGCACCACAGGAATGCCCTGCGCGCGGGCTGCAAGAATGGCGCCGGTCAGAGCCGCGATGTCGCGCCCGCCAAGCCGGCGCAACGCCTCCAGAGGATCGGCAAGCTGCCCCGCATGGAAAGAAAGCGCGCCTGCGACGATATCCCGGTCAGCGCCATCGACCACATCGGCTCCGCCCTCGAACAGTGCCGTGAGAAGTGCGGATGCAGCCGCCCTTGCCTGCGCACCAACAGCACCGACGCAAAGCAGGTCAACGCCCTCGGCCGTTGCCTCCATGCCGAACGCGATGGTCGCGGCGCAGGAGCGTTCATCCAGAGATGCGCCCTTGCGGATGTCGTCCGCAGGCAGATCAAGCGCGAGGTCGAACACGTTCAGCGAAAGATCGTTCGCCACGCAAAGATGAGAAACCGCAGCCGCACCGGCAGCAACGGCATCCACGCGCGCACGCTGCGCGGCAAGCGGATCGCCTGCATCTTCCGTCGCAAAGCCATGCGTCGCGGCATAGAGCGCGACACCGGATTTGCCGATCAACGGCGGCACGCGGCGGCGCGTGCGCGCAAGCCAGACACCCAGCGCCCTGAGACGGCCCAGCGTCTCTCCCGCATAACCCGCCCGGTCGAATGCCTGCGCCATGGCTGTCGCGGCATTGTCGTCAGGCGCTTCGATCTGCTCGAGCAGCGAGCGCACATCGTCGAAAGGCATTCCGGAGAAGGACATGAAATCTGGTTCCCGATTGGTTTCGGCAACGAGATACCCACCACAGCCGCCCGGTGCAATGGTGAATAGACGGGCGCGGCGACTTGCGCCACAGGACGCCATGCCCCATGTCTTGGCAGAACACTGGAAAGACCATGCCTGACATGAAATCGCCCTGCATCCTCGTATGCTCCATCGACCTGACATCGGGACTTTGCTTCGGCTGCGGGCGCACGCGCGAGGAGATCGCCGGCTGGATCGCCATGTCGGACGAGGAGCGCGGCGCAATCATGGACGCACTTCCATCGCGTCTTGAGACGATAGAACGCAAACCACGACGCGAAACCCGGCGGAGCCGGCTCACACGAACGCGCGCACAGGAGCAATAGCCATGCGGCTTTTCTGGATTGTCATGGCGCTGCTTGGCGGCGGATTGATCCTGCTGATCGCCAATCACGATTCCGGCCGCGTCCTCGGACTGGAGAACGCCACCTTTGCCGCAACGCTTTATCTCGGGCTCTGGGGCGCGGTCCTGCTGGTCGGCATTCTGGGATCGGGCATGCGGATTGGCGAAGCCGCACGCTCCCTCGCCTTCTGGGTGTTCCTGCTTCTCGCACTCATCGCCGTCTATCAGTATCGTTACGAGCTTCAGGATTTCGCCAGCCGCGTCACGGCCGGCCTCATTCCCGGCAGCCCCGTCTCCATGGTCAGCAGCGAGGGCAATGCCCGGGTCATGGTGGAGCGCTCGGCCAACGGGCATTTCGAGGTGATCGCCGATGTGAACGGACAGGCTCTGCGCATGCTCATCGACACAGGTGCGAGCAGCATCGTTCTGTCCGACGACGATGCGAGACGGGCCGGTTTCGACCCGTCCACGCTGCGTTTTCAGATCCCGGTCGCGACCGCCAACGGCACCGCCATGGTCGCCCGCGCCCGGGCGCAGGAAGTGCGCATAGGCGCTATCGCGCGCAGTGATGTGCCGGTCTACATCGCCCAGCCCGGCCGCCTTGGGCAGAGCCTTCTGGGCATGAGTTTCATCAACACCCTTTCCGGCTTCGAACTGCGCGGCGACCGGATCGTCCTGCAGGACTGACAGGCCGTTGAAGGTCCGACGCATCACGGACCTCCTCCAGCAAATCGCCGGAGGAGATCTGGTTTATCAGCGAGAACCCGACAGGACTTTGGCTTCGACTTCCAGCCGATAGCGGGCGCCGACCCTCCGCCATTCCCTGGCAATATCCTTGCGCATCACTTTGAGTCGCTTCTGGGCCAGACGCCTGCCTTCTCCATTTTCCGTATAGACCAGCCTTAGAACCGACGGTTCCTTGACGAGCAGCTCGACCATCTGGGCAAGGCTAGCCTGCCATTCAGGACGCAGAGCCACCACACCCTCGTCAAAGGCCGTGTCGCTCAGATCAAGCCGCACAACACGACCAACGGAAGCACCGAACAGGAACTTGGATGCCTTGCCGGCAGTCAGGCGGACGACACGTGGATTCTCCGTCGTGAGACGATAGCCGGAAGGCAGTGAACGCATGTCGAGCTTCAGGATGTAGTTCGTGCCAATACGCTGGTCGGGCAGGTCCGCACAGGCGATATGGAAACGACCTTCTGCATCCGCCGTCACCAGGAGCCCTTTCACCGTTGCAACCCGAACACCGGCAAGCCCGCGCTCTCCATCGTCCTGATACCCGTTGCGGTTCTGGTCATCGAACACTTTGCCAATGATGTCGCCGCAGTGGAAGACCTCCTCGACCACCATTTAAACAACGGCCGAGGCAACACGCGACATTAGATTACCCTCAAGGTCTTCAACCCACATCCGGTTCACATATTCGTCAGGCTAGGCTGCTACTGTCACCGCAAGATCAAGCGTAATCTCGACGGCCTCGTCCCTTGTAATGACAATATTCTCGAAAGTGAGCTTCCGGCCCGCAACCACCGTGTCAATCGAGGCACCATCGCATGGCCGATCCTAGTACGAAGGTGACCCCGGGAGGCGTCATGACGACGATGCTCACTGTTGTAGGGTCAGAGAGACCAAACATTTTGGCCAGGATCGTGTATGGCACACTATCGCCACGGCGCACCTCGCTAAGCGATACCATCTTGTCGATTGCGTATCCCAGCAGATCGACCAGCACCTCCACTTCAGGTGCCGTTCCGAGCTGACCAAGCGGCCCCGTACCCGATGCCGACGCCCTGTGCTGCATCAATGTCACCGTGAGTCAGCGCATATCGGGCCATGAAGGTCGCGCTTTCATCGGCGGGCAGGTCAGCGCTCGGCGGTGTGAAGGACGACAGTCAGTCACCTCCGGGACGTTCGTTGAAGCGCAGCCCTGCACAGACCGACCAAACATCCGTGTGGCTCACATTGCTGTCTTTCGTCACCGTGAACGTGTAGAGGATCATAGCGCTGGGCTCGGCCGAACTCCGGTATCGCCTCATAAGCACCCGTCTTGTCGATCACGAGCACCACATTCTGCAACAACGGGTCGCAGTAGGATCGTCTGCCTCACCATCCCACCCCACTCGGCATCCATATCTGTCGTGTCTAACAGATCGTCCGATTGACCCGAAACGCTTGTTCCGCCAGCCCTAAGGCCTAAAGTCTCAGCCTTTGCAACCACCCTACTTATATCTAGGTCCTCATATGTCAAAAGATAAGCCCCGGCAGCGCAGATCACCGAGCGGATTTATCCAGTCGTGGCGGTTTGAAAGCAACTGGGCGTCAATCCACACTCTCTACGCATGGAAGAAGAAGTTCTCGCTGCACGCTGATAGCGGTGACAAGGAGCGTAACATCCTAAAAATGTCAACGCGTGTTTTCGCCAAGGATGCACAGTGGAATGCGCGTTCGTCGCCGAAAATTGCCCGTTGTTCTCGGTGCGGGCGATGTGTTGTTGCCTGAACATCCAATCGAACGGCTTTTACGCCTAGGACATAGATCTGTAATTTGTAGAGTTTAACGGTGTTTCCCTTGATAGCTTCAAGGATCTGTCCGCACTGACGGCTGAGAGCAGCGTTTGTGCTGTATCGGGTTTCACAAGGTCGAATGTTTCATTGACTCAAAGCGGGCTCATTGGCCCATCCGGTAACCTTCGCAAATCGTTCGTCCCTGCGTCCCGTCTCGAGACTCCGCCCTCGGGTCAGCTTTCCGACTTCACCGCTGACAAACAGTTTCTACCTCACTTCATGCTTCGAACAAAGTGCCATCGCGCAGCATGGCGTGCATGACGACGGTAAGACGGCGAGCAAGCGCCACGCGTGCCTTTCTCAGCCTCCGCCGCCTCGCGATCTTCATGGCCCACCTTTTGAGGGCGAAGCTGCCGCGACTGCGCGTGAGGAACGAGTTGCGGCTTCGTAGAGCAACTTGCGCACCATACTGTCGCCTTGTTTGGTGATGAGGCTGGTCCAATAGATTTCACTGGACTGATGACGGCTTGGGGATGAGCCAGAAGTAAGCGCCGGCAGTGCGCGATTGTCGGAAGCAGCCAACCTCATCGACGGCAGCGGCAAAAGCAGCAGAGGTTTTAACACCGACACCGGGGAATCTCATGAGTTGCCGACAGGACCGGGATTGGTGGGCGCGATCGCCGGATACCGCTTTGCCAGATCGCTATCCTCGAACTCTGCCAGGGCCAGTTCGGCCACGTCGGCATTCACCGCCGTGTAGACCGCCTTGAGAGCCGCGGCGACGGCCTTGCGGCCCTTGTAGCTGGCGAAGTTCATGGAATGGCGCAACAGGTGGACGATACATGTCTGAACCCGTGTCTGGGGAAAGGCCGCCTCGATAGCCTGAGGGAAGCCCTTCAGCCCGTCCACGACGGCGATGAGGATGTCCTGGACGCCCCGGTTGCGCAGGTCGCTGAGAACCTTGGCCCAGAACTTCGCGCCCTCATTGACCTGGAACCACAGTCCCAGAACGTCCCGCGTGCCATCTGGTAGAACCGCCAGGGTCACGAAGACCGCCTTGTTCGAGACTGTCCCGTCGCTGCGGATGTTGACCCGGATCGCGTCCATGAAGACGATCAGATAGCAGGGCTCCAGAGGGCGGTTCTGCCAGGCGGTGACCTTCCCCATCACCGCATCGGTGATCGCGGAAATCAGGCTGGGCGAGGCCTCGACTCCCTAGATTTCCTCGATATGACCCTGGATCTCGCGGGGGGTCATTCCGCGGGCATACATGCTGACGATCTTGCGGTCGAACTCGGGGAAGCGCCGCTGATGTTTGGCAATCAGGACCGGAACTAAGGGACCATCGCGGTCACGAGGAATATACAGGACAACCTTACCGCTGTCGGTGGTAACCGTCTTCTGGCTGCGCCCGTTGCGGCGATTGGGGGGCTGGTTCTGGCCCTCCGGCGCTTCCTCCGCGCGCTCTTCATCGAGATGGAGTCTATCTCCGTGCTCAGCGCACGTTCCGCCAGCGCCTTGGTCAGTTCCGTCAGGATGCCGGTCTTGCCAAAAAGATCGCCAGGCGAGCGGCCTTCCATCAGCCGTTCTAGAAGGTCTTTGTCGATGCTCAAACGTGGGTCTCCTCTCAGAGCAGTTACCACGTCAGGGCACAAAATTACGCATAGTCCCTGCGCGGGCTGGAGATTTGAGATACACCTCCTTGTAGAACCTGTTCCTGGCCAATTGAGCTAGGCCGGCTGCGTCATGAGGGGCGGTCTTGTACGCCTTCAATGCCTTCAGACTCTGACGTGCCTGCTATGCATCGATGCACACGACGGGAACGCTGAGAGCCCGGCGACCGTGACAGATCGCCGGCGACATACGGCCGGTTTCAATCACCGCTCGTTCGACACCGCCGGCTTCACGCACTGCATATGCGATCATGTCGGGAGTGGTCTCGACCTTAATCGAGGCGATCTTCCCGCTCTTCTCATCCACGATGCAGACCTACGTAGTTTCCATCGACAGATCCAGTCCAGCATAGTGTTTCATGGCTGCTTCCTTCCTTCAGCTTCGACAGCCAGATATGTGAGCCATCTATCAGCTCCTAGGGCAGCGACCACAAATTTCCCGATGACCCATTATGTCCGATCCATAGGCGGATTGCGGCGAGTTTGATGAGAGCGAGATAGTTCTCGTCGTGCTTTTCGTATCGTGTGGCGATGGCCCGACAATATTTGATGCGGTTGAAGAACCGCTCGATGACGTTTCGAAACCGATAGGGCCAGCGGCTGAAAGGTGGCTTTTCTCGTCGGTAGGAGACGGGCTTGGCGCAAAGCCAGCCTCCTTGCGCCTTCACTTGCCGACGCAATGCGTCACTGTCATAAGCAGCATCGGCCCAAAGCGCCTGGCTCGAACCGATTGCTTCCAGCATGTAGGCCCAAGGCGAGCCCGTGCGCAACCGCCAGTAGATGCCATTCAGCACTTTGCGATCATCGACTCGTGGCACACCACGCGACTTGTTGGAAAGTAGCGGTTCGATGACCGACCATTCAAAATCGGTCAGTTCTTAGCCACGCTGGGACATGACAAACTCCTTTCGGAGTTTGAAACACTTATCGCTGTGAGCCGCTACTCATTTATGAGTTTGTGTCCTAGCGGCGATAACGTCGCATCATGAGTTGTGACACTGTATCTTTGCGGTTTCTGCGCCAGCAGCTTAGGGCTTTGCCGCCCGCGCCTCCCTCTCCTCCGAAGTGGCAGAGCACGACTTACCGACAACCCGCCAGCAAGACCGGCTTGACTTTCCGCGCGTACCCTTTATGTGTCCGCCAGACTCTTTAAGCGCTTGGTGGAGAGATTCTGCTGGTGCGCGACCAACAAACATCAGGAACGGACGACAGCTATGGCGAAGGCCACGACCATCAAGATCAAGCTCCAGTCGACGGCCGACACGGGCTTCTTCTACGTCACGAAGAAGAACAGCCGGACGATGACCGACAAGATGACCAAGCGGAAATACGACCCCATCGCGAAGAAGCATGTGGAGTTCAAGGAAACGAAGATCAAATAGATCCCGTTTTCGCCGCACAAAAACGCCGCCCAGAGCGGCGTTTTTTTTATGCGCGCATGAAATATCCGCCCACGCATCTGCGGTGACCGGCAGGTTCAGTGGCTGACCGTGAATGGTGAAATGATTTGGGGGTCGGTCGGCAAACTGGCAGCGGTACGAGGAGGCCACTAAAGACCAGCGCCGACCGACCGACCCCACGGACCCAGGAGATGCGGCGGACCTGAGCATCATGGGGTGTCTTGGAGGCATGCGCGTCAGAGCCATATCGGCCCGACCATGCAACTGCCTTTATCGGTCGAGAGATTTGCGCAGGGCAGTAAGAAAATCAACACTTACTTAACCATTGCCGCCAACTCCCTGACGTTAGGGTAAATATGGCGCGCGACCGGCGTTGCGTCAGCCCCCAATAGGGTGAGAGCGCCATCACTCTTTCGTGCCTGACAGATGACCGGCCTACCACACCCGAAACAAAGCCACCCACCCACAACCGAAAACGCCGCACATCCGGGAGGACATGCGGCGCTCTTGACGGCAGGAATGCCGTGCGACCGAAACCGCACGGCGAAGGGATGGCGACCTAGAATTTCGCAGTCGCTCCCAGAATGAAGGTCCGGCCCCTGCCCCTTTTTGAATTCATCGATTCCGGCCCGGACGCAGCCACCGCATAGCTCTTGTCGAACAGATTTTCGACCGTGAAGAACACGTTGAAATCCTCGCGGATCTCATAGCTGCCATAGGCATCGTAGAGCGTGTAGGCCTCAAGGTCCTCCGGCTCCATCATGCCGTTTGCCTGCCGGCTTGGGCCGACATAACGCATCTGTGCGCCAAGATTCAGCCGCTGCTCAAGAAGACGCACGCCCACATCCACCGTGGCGTAGGTCTCGGGCAGGAAGCCGGCATCACCATTGCCCCAGCCCGTACCGAAGCCTACCGGCTGATCGGTATCCGCATTGGTGTAGGACGCATTCACGTAGAAGGCTCCCGCGTCATAGCTGCCCTGCACTTCCCAGCCGGACATGCGGGTGGTGCCGGGCGCATTCACCCATTTGGCGACCTGCCACGGAATTCCCGTCACATCCGCCAGATCGTTGACGATGTAGTTTTCGATGTCGTGACTGTAATAGCCGACCTTCAGGCGCAGGCGGTCGTCGGGCAGCAGGACACCATCCCTGTGCAGATTGACGCCCACATCCCAGCCTCTGCGAACCTCCGGCTCAAGCCCCAGATTGTTCGCATAGGCCGAGCCGATGCCATCGCCAAACGGGATCATCGTCCACAGCATCTCCTGAACGGTGGGCGGGCGGGCGGTGTGCGCATAGGTGGCGTAAAGCTGCATCCAGTCGAGCGGATCGGCGGCAAGCGTCACCTTGGGCAGGAACTCACCACCGGAGCGCGAGACCTTCCGGTTGCCGCAGTCCGGCCCGCCGGGCGGACAGTCCCCCGTACCCGCACTGTATGCGGTCTGCTGCCCGGACATGTTCCAGTAATCGTAGCGCAGCCCGGCCGTCAGCGAGAAGATGTTCCAGTCCAGCGTGACATCGGAGAAGGCGCTCGCCTTCTGCATCCTACCCGGCGGGTTCGCGCCACGGCGACGCAGCACCTCGAAATCCGTGGAACCGTAGGAAAGCCCGTAATACCAGGAAAGGTCCACGCCCTCGCCCACCACGAAGCGTGACGTGTTGGCGAGGCTCGCGCCGAAGGAACGGTCCCGGGATTCACGACCGCGATAGCCGCCGCCAAACTCGGAATCGTACGTCATCTCCGTTTCGTTGTAGTAGACATTGGCCGCAAGATCGATCAGCGCCGACCCCGGATCATATGTGTAATCGAGCGTGTAGGTCTGGTTCTTCAGGCTTTGCTCGTAATTGCTGCTGGTGAAGCGGTTGTCATACCAGCGCCCGCCAAGCTTGAGCCGATGCTCGCCATTGGGTTCGAAATCGAGCTTGACCAGTCCACCCGCAGGCGCATTGGCAACCCTGTCGTAATCGGGAAACACCGCGCCATCCGCCGTTTCATAATCGTGAAAATCGGAATAGGCGAGCGCGCCGACAATGCTCACATCTCCAGTCTGACCGGGGAACATCTTGCCCCGCGCGCCGCCAGCGAGCAGACCTGACCAGCGATAACCATTGGTGCCGGCCTTGAAGCGGGTGAGCGCACCGATGTCAGCGCCCGGCTTCAGAACGTCATCCACCTCAAGCGTGCGGAAATTGGCAGCGCCGGCCAGCGTTCCCGCACCGGCCGCGCCCGAAACCGCGCCCCGCGCCACATCCACACCGGCCAGAAGCTCGGGATGCACGTAAAGCAGATTGCCCCCCGACGAACCATGCCCGCCCACATTCCGGAAGGTCTGCGGCACGCCGTCGATCATGGCGTTGACGCGGCCATAGCCGGTCAGTCCGCGAATGTTGACCTCGATCGCCGGATTGGTGCTCGGGGAATAGGTGAAGGACCCCGGAACCGAACGCACCGCCGTTCGCACATCGCCGCCGAAGCGCTCCTGCAGTGCCTGCTCATCAAGCGAGCCGACCGCCGCAGGCGTGGTGTAGACTGCTTCGCCCGAGGGCAGAAGCGTCTGGTCATCAACCACCACCAGCCGTTTCAGCCGATGGGTCCTGCCCTCACCCACGTCACCCGAAACGGCTTGCTCCACCTCTTCCTCTGCCGGTGATGCCTGCTCCTGGGCAAAGGCTGCATGCGCACATAAGAAAGAACAAGCGAAGACACTTCCCGCAAACAACCTGCGGGAATCATCGATGATCAAAGCCAACGAAACCTCCTGTCGGACTAAAGCAGAATTTCGGGCTGGCTGAACATTTGCTTGCTGGAATGTACTTTTGCTTAGCCTCGCGGCATCAGCACGTCAAACGGGCTCCCAAAACCACTGGGCAATGCCTCAGACCGCGGCAAACCGTTATCCGCCACGGAAAAAACATGATTACTACAGTCAAGTTTAAGGGCGCGAGCGCTCAAACTGCGACAGTTTTACACAATAAATTTTATCAAAAGACCGCAGCACGCCACCTCACGCGGCGGGAGCCACCACGCAATTGCGCCCTGCATTCTTGGCATCATACAGGGCCAGGTCGACACGTTTGAGCAGAGTGGCCGGGTCGTCATGCGCGCCGGCGGTGGCCACAACGCCCACACTGGTCGTCACCGCAATCGCATTCTTGCCACCGTCGACCGTGAACGGGTCGCTGGCAATGGCGACACGAAGACGCTCGGCCACGGTCTCCGCAACATCAAGCGGGGTATCCGGCATCACCACAACAAATTCCTCACCGCCAAAACGGCAGATGAGATCAATGCCACGAATGTTCTGGCGGAGCCGGTCGGCGAATTCGCGCAGCACATCGTCGCCGCCCTGATGCCCCCAGCTGTCATTGATGGCCTTGAAGCAGTCGATATCGGCCATCATCACCGAGAGAGGCCGCCCGCGCGCGGCGGACCGGGCAAGCAGCCTCGGCAGATGCGTGTCCAGATAGCGTCGGTTGTGAAGCCCCGTCAGCGGGTCGGTCACGGCCATCTGGAAGCTCTCGCTCACGCTGGAGCGCAGACGGTCATTGTAGCGTTTGCGGCGCAGCTGCGTGCGCAGGCGCGCCATGAGTTCCTGTTGATCCACCGGGCGCACGATATAGTCGTTCACGCCGAGTTCGAGAGCCCGCGCGATCATCGCATCGTCGCCCTTGTCGGCCACCAGCATGACCGGCAGAAGCCGCGTGCGATCCAGCGCCCGTAATTGTGCACACAGCCGCAGCGGATCGTAAGTCGTGTAAGCAGATGTGACGAGAATGCACTCGTAGCTGCCATCGGCGGCGCGGAACAGACCGGCCTGCGGGTCATCCTCGACATCAACCCTGTAGCCATCACGCAGCATGTTGGCGATGGTTGCAGAAGACTGCGCGTCTTCATCGATCAACAGAATGGAGGGCGCAGCACGACGCTCCTCTTCAATACCATCGTCAAAACCGGCATTGCGCGCCGTCACGGTGCGCAGGCGCAATTCATCCGTCAGCATTTTCAGCCGCACCAGACTTTTCACGCGCGTCACAAGCTGCAGATCATTGACCGGCTTCGAGAGAAAATCATCCGCACCGGCTTCAAGCCCCCTGATGCGATCCGCCGTCTCTTCAAGGGAGGTGACCATGATGACGGGAATGTGCTGCGTAGCCGGATCGGCCTTCAGCCGGCGGCACACCTCGAACCCATCGAGCTCCGGCATCATCACGTCCAAAAGCACGACATCCACCTTGCCGTCCGCGCAGATCTTCAGCGCCTCTGCGCCACTATGCGCGCAGACCACCTCGAAATACTCGGCCAGAAGCCGGCTTTCGAGCAGCTTCACATTGGAAGGGACATCATCGACGACAAGGATGCGCGCGGTCATGGTCGGCTCCTCAGATGAATACTGGAGAGGCCGGGTGCAGCATCAGGCGTCTCCGAGATAGGATTTGATCGTTTCGATGAAGCTCGGCACGGAGATCGGCTTGGAAATGTAAGCCTCGCATCCGCCCTGGCGGATCCGCTCCTCATCGCCCTTCATCGCAAAGGCCGTGACCGCGATGACCGGGATCGTGTGCAGATCGTCATCCTGCTTGAGCCATTTGGTGACTTCCAGACCGGAAACCTCCGGCAGCTGGATGTCCATCAGGATGAGGTCAGGCCGATGCTCACGCGCAAGATCAAGCGCATGCAGCCCGTCGCGCGTACGCACTGTCTCATAACCGCTTGCCTCAATGAGATCGCGAAAGAGCTTCATGTTGAGCTCATTGTCTTCGACGATCATGACTTTCTTCGACATCAAACCCCGTCCCACTCAACTCCGCCGTAACAGCAGACCGCCGGTTGCCGACCGCGATGTGCGATACACCGAAATTTCAGACGCCACCCTTGCACGATTTGATTTATGAATCGGTAATGGACGCCTGCGAATCGTAGTCTTCCAGCATAACGGCCTTGGTTTTGCGCGCAATTCACGTGTTGAAAATGCAGCAGCGGGCCAAACACCCTATATTGAGGATGAACCATGCAACGCGAGGAAGCCGAAACCATTGCCGTGTCCGCCCTGGCCTTCATTGCGGCAGACGGCGAACTTCTGCCGCGCTTCCTGTCGCTGACCGGCATCGAGGCCCACCAGATCCGCGCTGCCGCCGCCGAACCGGGTTTTCTGGCGGGTGTTCTGCAGTTCGTGCTGGCGCATGAGCCGACAGTGCTGCGCTTTTGCGAAGAAAGCGGCATCGCGCCCGAGCGGGTTGCGCGCGCGCCAGCCGCCCTGCCCCATGGCAACACATCTTACGACATTCAGCCCTGACACGATTTGGACGGCACAAACATGACGATCGATCCGGAAACCTCCCGGCAAATTGACGAATTATCGCTCAGCAGCGATCCCCTGCTGGTGCTCGATGTGGACGACGTGATCCTGGAATTCATCCGGCCGTTTCCGGAATATCTGCGCACGCGCGGCTTCGAGCTGAAGCTCGAGAGCTTCGGCCTCAACGGAAACGTCACCGACCTCGCCTCCGGAGACCGCGTGAGCAATGAAACCGTGGCGCAGCTCGTCGATGCGTTTTTCGAGGTCCAGCATGACTGGCAGGCGCTGGCCGAAGACGCCTCCGAAACCATTGCACGGCTTTCGAAAGCAAGCCAGGTGGTGCTCCTGACCGCCATGCCCCACCGCTACCGGCAGACGCGCCGCACCCTGCTCGACCAGCTGGAAATGCACTATCCGCTGCTCACGACCGAGCGCGCCAAGGGCCCGGCCATCCAGCGCCTGCGCGGCAAGCACCAGCGTCCCGTCGCCTTCGTCGACGACATGTATTACAACCTCGTCTCGGTGCGCGACACGGTGGAGGACGCGCATCTCTTCCACCTGATGGCCGACAATTCCGTGCGCACGCTGATGCCGCCGATCCCCGAGGGCGTAACGGCGGTGGAACACTGGAAAGAGGCCGGGGAGAAGATCGCCCGCTCACTGCAAATCTAGAGAAACTCCAACAAAAGTGGAAACCGGCTTTGCGGCTGGAATTATGCAAAATCAATAAGATAGCGCATTACCGGTGAACCTTTTTTCGTCAGCAACGCTCTAAAGGTTCACACCGCACCTGCCGGGCCTGGCAAAGACAACGTCGCGCCCGGCCAGAACCAAAGCGCATCACAGCATCACACGCTCAAAGCGAAAACCGCATCAGCGGCCGCCCCGCCTTGCGCTCGGCGACCGTCTGGAACCCGGCCTTTTCAAAGACCCGCGTCGACCCCACGAACAGGCCGATGGAACGCTTGTCGTTCGACCGGGTGATCGGGCAGGCTTCCAGCAGGCGCGCGCCATTTTGCCGGGCAAAATCGATACCGGCGGCAACGAGCGCGTGAGACAGTCCCTTTCGGCGCGCCGAGCTTCGCAGGAAGAAGCACGAGATCGCCCAGATTCCGTCCTCACGCTCCTCGCCCTCTTCCAGTGGCGCGGAGACACGCCCCTTGTTGTTCCATTCGGGAATGTCGGCGCGCGGCCCGATCTGCATCCAGCCATCCGCCTGCGCGCCATCCATGAGCAAGAGCCCCGGAGGCGGGCCGGCTGCAATCCGCGCCTTGATGTGATCCCTGTTGCTCTCGCGGTCGTTTTGTCGCCGCACCGCCGGTGGCAGACGAAAATGCGTGCACCAGCAACCATAACAGGCGCCCTGCCTGCCAAACAAATCCTCGAATGCCGACCACAAATCCGGCGTCAGGGGCGCGATCCGATAGTCCACCCTGACCTCTTGCAACCCGGCTTCTGGCAACCCGGCCTCCTCCATACCGCAGCTTGTGCCATGACGGCGTTTCAAGTAAGATGCATGTTCACTTTATGTTCACATGATCGATCATGCCTGTCAACGCCCTCCCGCATGGCATTTGCCGCGATTGCCTGACCCCGGCGAACACCGCATCGCGGCGTTGCCGGTCATGCGGGAGCCCGCGCATGCTCGCCCATGCCGAGCTTGACCGCCTGTCTCTCGCGCATGTCGACTGCGATGCCTTCTACGCATCGGTGGAGAAGCGGGACAACCCGGCCCTTCGCGACAGGCCCGTCATCATTGGTGGCGGCAAACGCGGTGTCGTCTCCACCGCCTGCTACATCGCCCGCATCCACGGCGTTCGCTCCGCCATGCCCATGTTCAAGGCGCTCGAAGCATGCCCCGAGGCTGTCGTGGTCAAGCCGGACATGGAGAAATATTCAAGGGTCGGCCGCCAGGTGCGCTCGATGATGGAGGCGCTCACCCCTATGGTCGAGCCGCTGTCCATCGACGAAGCCTTTCTCGATCTCGCCGGCACGGAAAAGCTGCATGGCGCGCCGGCGGCCATGGTGCTCGCCCGCTTCGCGCGGCAGGTGGAAGAGGAAATCGGCATCACCGTTTCGGTCGGCCTCTCCTACTGCAAGTTCTTGGCCAAAGTCGCTTCAGACCTGGACAAGCCGCGCGGCTTTTCCGTGATCGGTCAGGAAGAGGCCGTCAGTTTTCTTCAGAAACAACCCGTCACGCTCATCTGGGGCGTCGGCAAGGCCTTTGCCGCCACGCTCGGCAAGGATGGCATCCGCACCATCGGTCAGCTTCAAACCATGGAGCGCAACGAGCTGATGCGGCGTTACGGCACGATGGGCGACCGGCTCTATCACCTTTCGCGCGGCATGGATGAACGTGGCGTGAAACCGCGCAGTGAAGCAAAAAGCGTTTCGTCTGAAACCACGTTCAACACGGATCTGTCCCGGATGGAGGATCTGGTGCCGGTCCTGCGCGCGTTGTCCGAGCGGGTTTCCGCCCGGCTTAAGGAAGCCGACATTGCCGGCCGAACCGTCGTTCTGAAACTCAAAACCGCCGACTTCCGGCTGCGCACCCGCAACCGGCAGCTCGGAGACCCGACACGGCTCGCCGACCGCATCTTTCACACAGGGCTGGAACTCCTGAAACGGGAGGTGGACGGCACCCGCTTTCGCCTTCTTGGCATCGGTGTCAGCGACCTGACCGACGCCGGCAGGGCCGATCCGCAAGACCTTGTCGACGGGCTTTCCCACAAGCGCGCACTCGCCGAGGGAGCCATTGACAGCCTGCGCGAAAAATTCGGCAAACAGGCTGTCGAGACCGGCTATACGTTCGGGCGCTCCAAAGTTGCGCGCCCGCAGCGCGACGGCGAGGATTGAGCCAGCTGCTTGGGGCCTGCCCTACTGGCCGCGAAGCTCATCAACACGCTGCCGAACCGCGTCACGCCGATCCTTCGTATCTGGATGCGTGGAGAACCAGCCAGTCTCATCGGAACCGCCAGCGTCCTCAACCACACGGTCCAGAAGCCCCACAAAAGCCAACGGATCGCGGCCCGCCTTCGCCATCAGCCCGACACTGTAGAGATCGGCATGGGTCTCGAACTCACGCGAATAGACAAGGGTCTGCAGAGCGCTTGCCTGCACGATCACATCATCGACCAACTGGCTCGCATCACCACCGATCAGCCCCACCATGAAACCAATGCCCAGAACGCGATAGATCTGCTGCAGCGAGTGCCGCTCGCGCACATGGCCGATCTCATGGGCGATGACGCCGGCAATCTCGTCGTCAGACCGGGCAAGCCCGACCAGTTCGTCCGTAACAATGATCGTGCCGCCCGGCAGCGCCAGCGCATTCGCGCCTATCATGCCGCCCTGCCGCAGTTCCAGTCTCAGCGCGGGTCCATCATCGCCTGCGATCTGCGCCAGTTCATCGAACATGTCGTGCAGCGCCCTCTGGCGCTCTTCGGCAAGTTCCGAGGGGGAGAACACGGTGCGATCCACCGTCTCAAGCGTTCCCCGGTCCATCGCGACAATGATGGGCTGCGGCGTCACCAGCGCGGCCCCCGAAGCCAGAAGCGGGACGCCAAACCGGTAGACGACGAAGATGAGCCCCATCGTCACCACGGCGGCAGCCGCCACGAAGCCCAGATGTCCCTCAAGACGCATCAGCCGCGCGAAGAAGCTGCCACCCGTCTTCAGGAAGCCGTCCACATCGGCACCAAGCGGGGCTTCGAAAACACCGCCATCGGCAAAGGTGATCTTGCGCGGCACACCGGCAACCGGGTCGGAGACGGAAGCGATTACCGGCTCCAGCGCCTCCGTTTCATCGGCAAGACGCAGCACCAGCCGTTCCGGAACGCCGGAAAGGTTGGCCGCCACGACACGCGAGGAACCGGGTGGGAAGTAACGTCCCTCAATCATGGCCTATCCCTGTTTCGACGCAATCGACCATGCAGGTCTGGAGAATGGCGCAAGCCCTCAAAGTCCGAAATCGATGCCTTCGATATCGAAGAACTCGGCCGCGCCGACATTGCCCTCCGGTGCGGCTTCATCGACGAAATCGTCAAGCGGGCCGACCGCAAACACACCAGTGCTGACCACCAGATAGCGCCAGCTGCGCACTGCGGCCCACGGCCGCAAGAGGCCAAGCGTCAAAATGGTGGCGAACAGGTTTGAGACCAGAATCCAGACATAGCGGAGCCGCCCCACACGTGATGTGAAACGGTGCTGGCCATCAAGCACGGTGTGATTGTAGGCGATATTGCGCACACCGGCCTCATAGAAGAGATAGGCAAGCGCCAGCGCAATATAGGCACCGATGGAAGCGCCAGTCAGGATGCCGGCCATCGATCCATAATTGAAGACATCGAATAGCTCATCCTGACCGAGCCGAAGCGTGTTTCCCGCCGAGACAACGCCGAAACCGATCAGGAAGCCCCCTCCGACGAAAACCATCAGGACAAGCCCGATGAAGATAACCGTCACTCCCAGATTTCCGTAAAGCGCGGTGAGCGGCGCCTGCGTTTCAAAGCGGGTCGATCCATAGCCCAGATGGCGACCGAGATAGTTGCGTGCCAATTTCGAAGCCACGGGAGCAAGAAGCCCTGCGGATACAAGGGCGACCACCGGCATGATCACGAAGGCGAAAAATGCGCCCCAATAGGTCCCGCGGAAATTCAGCCGCACATTGCGATAGCTGGTCATCCGTGCGTTGAAGGCCATCGACTTGTTCAGAAGCCACGGAAAGGCAATCAGATAAGGAATGATGAGCAGCCCGAAGAATGGCGAAACACTGATCAGCACATTGTAGGCAAGCAGAAAGGCCACCACGATGATGCGCCCGATCAGGATTCTGGTGGGCCGCGCGTGGTATTCGAAATTGTGCCCGTCGAGCCAGCTGTTTCCATAAAAATAGCGCAACCGGCGCACCTTCGCCCAGGCAGTGTAAATGCCGAGCGTGATGATCGACAGGAACAGATTGACGATCCAGATACCAAAATACTCAGAAGCGCGCCCGGTGAAGGAAAACGGAAGATGCACAGGCGTTTGGCGGCTTTCCGCCGCCGTCTCAACGTAATTCATGAAAAACAGGCCCCAAAACTAAAAAATAATGAAAAATCCCTGATCGCGGAAATTTGCAAAAACGACCAGAAGTTGCTGCGCTCACCTTGTGGCGCAACGCCTAAACAAGTTCAACCTCCACAACGCCTGGCACCGCCCGCATGGCGGCTGCAACCTGCGGCGAGATACGGTAGCGGTTGGGTAACCCGACCTCGATCTCGCCCTGCCCGCCTTCCTTGATGACGACGAGGCTCACCTGCGCGTCGCCGCGCTGGGTCAGCTGCGAGGAGATGGCGGCCAGCGGCTTGGGGTCGCGCAGATAGATGCGCAGCGCCTTCTGCATCCGGCAGGCTTCCTCCTCAAGCGACTGCACGCCCTGAATGCGCAGATTGACGCCTTCGGGCCGGTTTTCAGCCCCCACCATGATAACCACGGAGGAACCCGCTTCCAGAAGATCGCGATATTGCGCCAGCGCCTCGGAGAACAGAACGGCCTCATACTGTCCGGTGGCGTCGGACAACTGGATGATGCCCATCTTGTTGCCGGTGCGCGTGCGCCGCTCCTGCTTGGAGGTGACGGTGCCGGCAAGCCGCCCGGCGGTCGCCCCGCGCTTCACTGCAGCCTGGAACGTGCCCCAGTTCTGCACGCGCATTTTCTCGAGGATCTCGGCATACTCATCCAGCGGATGCGCCGAGAGATAGCAGCCGACCACCTGGAATTCGCGATGCAGCTTGTCGGCAGCGGACCATGGCTCGACCACCGGAAGATGGATCTTCTGCGGCTCGCCGCCGCCCGACATGCCGAAAATGTCGCCCTGCCCCATGGCAGCGTCTTCGGCCGCGCGTGCCGCCATGCCCATAAGCCGGTCGATGCCGCCGAACAGGGCCGCGCGGTCGAGACCGAAACAGTCGAATGCGCCCGCCTGAATCAGGCTTTCCAGAACACGTTTGCCGACGATCTTGGGATCGATGCGGGCGCAGAAATCCTCAAGGCTCTCAAACTGCTTCTCATTGCGCTTCTCGACGATGTGCTCCACCGCCGCGTCGCCCACGCCCTTGATGGCGGCGAGCGAGTAGAAAATCTTGTTCTCACCCACTTCGAACGGACGGTGCGAGGTCAGAACCGATGGCGACACGACTTCGATGTCGAGCCGCATGGCGTCGCGGCGGAAGTCGTTCAGCTTGTCGGAGTTGGCCATGTCGTAGGTCATCGACGCGGCGAGGAACTCGACCGGGTAATGCGCCTTCAGATAGGCCGTCTGATAGGAGACGATGGCGTAGGCAGCGGCGTGTGACTTGTTGAAGCCGTAGTCGGCGAACTTGGCGAGCAGGTCGAAGATGAAGTTTGCCTGCTGCTTGGAAACGCCGCGCTCGGTCGCGCCATCGACGAAGATGCCGCGCTGCTTCTCCATCTCCGCGCGGATCTTCTTGCCCATGGCGCGGCGCAGAAGGTCAGCCTGTCCGAGCGTGTAGCCGGCCAGCTCCTGCGCGATCTGCATCACCTGCTCCTGGTAAACGATAACGCCCTGCGTCTCCTTCACCAGATGGTCGATCTTGGGGTGGATCGAGGCGATTTCCTCGTCACCATGCTTGCGCGCATTGTAGGTGGGAATGTTCTCCATCGGACCGGGACGATAGAGCGCGACCAGCGCGATAATGTCCTCGATGCGGTCGGGCTTCATGCCGATCAGCGCCTTGCGCATGCCGGCCGATTCCACCTGGAACACGCCGACCGTCTCGCCGCGCGAGAGCATCGCGTAGGTTTCCGGATCGTCGAGCGGGATATGCGCCAGATCGATCTCGATGCCCCGGCGGCGGATGAGCTTCACCGCCGTTTCCAGAACGGTCAGCGTCTTCAGGCCGAGAAAGTCGAACTTCACCAGCCCCGCCTGCTCGACCCATTTCATGTTGAACTGGGTGACCGGCATGTCGGAGCGCGGGTCTCGATACATCGGCACCAGCTCGGAGAGCGGACGGTCGCCGATCACGATGCCGGCGGCGTGCGTCGAGGCGTGACGGTAGAGGCCCTCGAGCTTCTGGGCATAGTCGAGAAGCGTGCCAACAATAGGCTCCTTCTCCACTTCTTCGGCGAAGCGCGGCTCATCCTCGATGGCCTTGGGCAGCGGCGTGGGATTGGCCGGGTTCGACGGCACCATCTTGCAGAGCCGGTCGACCTGGCCATAGGGCATCTGCAGCACGCGCCCCACATCGCGCAGAACGGCGCGGGCCTGCAGCGTACCGAAGGTGATGATCTGGCCCACCTGATCGCGGCCATATTTGCGCTGCACGTAGCGGATCACCTCTTCGCGGCGATCCTGACAGAAGTCGATATCAAAGTCGGGCATCGACACGCGGTCGGGGTTCAGGAAGCGCTCGAACAGAAGCGAGAAGCGCAGCGGGTCCACATCGGTAATGGTGAGCGCGTAGGCGACCAGCGAGCCCGCACCCGAACCACGACCCGGCCCCACAGGGATATCCTGAGCCTTCGCCCATTTGATGAAGTCCGAAACGATCAGGAAGTAGCCCGGGAACTTCATCCGCTCAATAATGCCGAGCTCATAGTCAAGGCGCTCGGCATATTGCTCGCGCGTATAGCCTTCGGCCAGACCCTGTGAATTGAGGCGGTGGTCGAGACCTTCGCGGGCCTGACGCCGCAATTCGTCAGCCTCGGCCTGAAGCGCCGCCTCGGCGTCGGCCGCATCCGCGCCCGTAAAGCGCGGCAGGATCGGCGGATGCGTCTGCGTGAAATAGGAACAGCGCCGGGCGATCTCGATCGTGTTGTCGATGGCCTCGGGCAGATCGGAAAAGAGCCGCGCCATCTCGGCCTGGCTCTTGAGATAATTGTCCGGCGTGAGCTGGCGGCGGTCGTCCATGGCGATCACCGCGCCCTCGGCGATGGCGATCAGCGCGTCATGGGCCTCGTAATCCTCGCGGGCGGGAAAAAACGCCTCATTGGTCGCAACCAGCGGCAGTTCGAGCTTGTAGGCGAGATCGACGGTTGCCGCCTCGACAACCCGGTCATACCCCTCGAAACGCTCCAGTTCCACATAGAGCCGGTTGCCAAAGCATTCCTTCAGGAAAAGCAACCGCTCCTCGGCAACCTCGGGCCGGTCGGCCTTCAATGCGGCGCCGATCGGCCCGCGCGGACCGCCGCTCAGGCAGATGATGCCGTCGGCCAGCTCGGTCAGCCATTCCGTGGTGATATGGGTCGCCTCACCCGGCTCGTTGTCGAGATAGGCGCGGCTGACGAGCCGCACCAGATTGGCGTAACCTGCCTCGGTCGAAGCGATCAGAACCAGCGGTTCATACTGCGCGCCCCCACCCTTGCGGCCATTGCTGCGGCGGCTTTCCGCCAGCGCGTCCTCAAACGCGCAGTCAAGCTGGCAGCCGACGATGGGTTGCAGCCCCTCCTTGGAGGCTTTCTGGGAAAACTCCAGCGCGCCGAACAGATTGTTGGTGTCGGTGATGGCGATGGCCGGCGCTTCATCCTTCAGCGCATGGCCAATGACCTTTCCAAGAGGCAGCGCGCCTTCCAGCAGCGAATAGGGCGAATGCACCCGCAGGTGAATGAAGGGCCGTTCGGGCCGGTTTCTTTCACGCTCCGCCGCTGCGAAAATCGGATCGCGCAAACGCCTGTCGCTCGCCATGAACTGCTGCCAACTGCTTCTTGAAGACTCAAAGCACATTGTCCCGCATCGGGCACCGGGGGTAAAGGCCCGTCACCCGGCAGCACACGGCTTTCTGAACGCGTCAGACCGTCTCTGCAGCCAGAACCCGTTCGATTTCGACGGCCAGCTCTGCCGGCTCTTCCACGATACCGACCGCGCCCGCCTCCGCCAGCTCGGCCCGATCGCCAAATCCCCAGAGAACGCCAATCGCCGGCACGCCATTCGCCTTGCCGCCGGCAACATCATGAAGCCGGTCGCCGATCATCACCGTGTTCGCGGGCTCGATCCCTTCACTGGCGATGATGTGCCGGATCAGGTCCGCCTTGTTGGCATTGGTCCCATCGGGGGCAGAGCCGTGCACAGCATCGAAGAAGCGTGCGAGATCGAAATGCGCAATGATATCTTTGCTGTAGGCTTCCATCTTCGAGGTCGCCACGGAGAGGAAATGCCCTGCATCGACACAATGGGAAAGCGTCTCCCTGATGCCGGGAATGAGCTCATTCTCGAACTTGCCGACGTCCTGATAGCGCTCGCGATAGTGCCCGACCGCCTCCCAGATGCGCGCTTCGTCGCTGGTGTCCAGAAACGTGGCGAAGGTGACCTGCAGGGGCGGACCGATATGAGAGCGAATGGTGGCGTCATCCGGGGCCGTGCGCCCCATCTTCTCCATTGCATGGCGGATGCAGCTGGAAATGCCGACAAACGGGTTCGTCAGTGTGCCGTCGAGATCGAACAGCACCGCTGCCCGCTTTTCCATCTGCGCCATTTTCGGAAAGCTCCTATTCGAATTCCATGATGACCGCATCCACGGCGAGGCTGTCACCGGGCGCGGCATTGATCTTTGCCACCATCCCGTCGCGCTCGGCGCGCAGGACATTCTCCATCTTCATCGCCTCGACAACGGCGAGTATTTCGCCCGCCTTGACCTCCTGCCCGGTGGCGACCGCGATGGACACGACCAGACCCGGCATCGGGCAAAGCAGCATTTTCGACGTATCGGGCGCTTCGCGCACGGGCATCAGGCGGTCAAGCTCGGCAATGCGTGGCAGCATCACGCGCGCATTCGCAGCCACGCCCTGCCAGGCGACCTGAACGCCATTGAGGATCGGACGCACCTGAACGGCGACAGTGCGGCCATTGACATCGCCTTCCCAGACCGGCTCCCCCGGACGCCAGGAAGAGCGCACGGTCACCGGATCAGCATCGCCAATGCGAATGTCCATTTCCAGCGGGATCGAGATCATGCCTTCGACAAGGCTGACGGACAGATAATCGTCATCGAGCCGCACCACCCAGTCGCGCTTCAGTTCGCCCGAATGCGGTGCAAGACGGCCGGTCAGCCGGTCGAGCCGGTCACGCCGCAGAAGCTCCACGGCCAGCGCCACCGCAGCAAGCACCGTGCGCTCGCCCGCCATGGGCGATGGCGGGGCAAACCCGTCAGGAAATTCCTCCGCGATGAAGCCGGTCGACAGACGCCCTTCGCGCCAGCGCGGATGGCTCATCAGAGCCGCGAGGAATGGAATGTTGTGCTCGATCCCGTCGATCACGAAACGGTCCAGCGCCTCGCTCATCGCATTGATCGCATCAAGTCGCTCGGGCGCCCAGGTGCAGAGCTTGGCGATCATCGGGTCGTAGAACATCGAGATTTCCGACCCTTCCGCCACGCCCGTATCGTTGCGCAGGACGGCATCGCCCAAACGCCCCTCCTGCGGCGGACGGTAACGGGTGAGCCTGCCGATGGACGGCAGAAAGTTACGCACCGGATCTTCGGCATAAATACGGCTTTCAATGGCCCAGCCATTGAGCTTCACATCGGCCTGACCGAAGGACAGCGCCTCGCCTGCCGCCACCCGCAGCATCTGCTCCACCAGGTCGATGCCGGTGACAAGCTCGGTCACCGGATGCTCCACCTGAAGGCGCGTGTTCATCTCCAGAAAATAGAAATTCCGGTTCTTGTCGACGATGAACTCGACCGTGCCGGCGCTTTGATAATCAACGGCTTTTGCGAGCGCCACAGACTGTGCGCCCATGGCCGCGCGCGTCTCGGCGTCCAGAAAGGGCGACGGAGCCTCCTCCACCACTTTCTGATTGCGGCGCTGGATGGAGCACTCGCGCTCGCCCAGATGCAGGCACGCGCCATGCGCGTCCGCCAGAACCTGTATCTCGATATGGCGCGGCTCCTCGATGAATTTCTCGATGAAGATGCGGTCATCGCCGAAAGAGGACGCAGCTTCCGATTTCGAGCGCTCGAACCCTTCGCGCGCCTCGTCATCGTTCCAGGCAATCCGCATGCCCTTGCCGCCGCCGCCCGCCGACGCCTTGATCATCACCGGGTAACCGATTTCACCCGCGATGCGCACCGCATGTTCGGCATCATCGATCAGTCCCATGAAACCGGGAACGGTCGAGACGCCGGCCTCGGCGGCAATCTTCTTGGAGGTGATCTTGTCGCCCATGGCCTTGATGGCCTTCGGCTTGGGGCCGATGAAAACGATGCCCTCGGCTTCCAGTCGCTCGCAGAACCCTGCATTCTCGGAAAGGAAGCCATAGCCCGGATGCACGGCCTCTGCGCCGGTCTCCTTGCAGGCGGCGATGATCCTGTCTGCGACCAGATAGCTCTGACTGGCGGCGGGCGGTCCGATGTGAACGGCCTCGTCGGCCATGTCCACATGCACCGCGTCGGCATCGGCGTCGGAATAGACCGCGACGGTGGCGATGCCCATCCTCCTCGCTGTCTTCATGACCCGGCAGGCGATTTCACCGCGATTGGCGACGAGGATCTTCTTGAACATGAACGGTGTTTCCCCCCAACGAGCGACGTCGTTTCTGTTTTATGGCTTTGCTTGCCCCCGCTCAAGCGTTTCACACAATTGTCGCATGAGAAGCGGGTTTGTCAGATTGCGTCATCCTATGGCCGGAACGGGCTTGCGGGACATAACAATTCCTGAAACTTTCGGCTGAGATTTGCGTATGAGATTCCGGACTTGCAGGAGAATTGTCCATGAAAACCCGCGCCGCTGTTGCCGTTCAGGCAGGAAAACCACTTGAAATCATGGAGGTAGACCTCGATGGCCCGCGCGAAGGCGAAGTGCTGATCGAGGTGAAGGCGACCGGCATCTGCCATACGGATGAGTTCACCCTCTCCGGCGCAGATCCGGAAGGCATCTTCCCGGCGATTCTCGGCCATGAAGGCGCTGGCGTCGTCGTTGATGTCGGTCCCGGCGTGACGAGCCTCAAGAAGGGCGATCACGTGATCCCGCTCTACACGCCCGAGTGCCGCGCGTGCCCGTCCTGCCTGTCGCAGAAAACCAATCTGTGCACCGCCATCCGCTCCACCCAGGGCCAGGGCCTGATGCCGGACGGCACGAGCCGTTTCTCCCTCAACGGCGAGAAGCTGCATCACTATATGGGCTGCTCGACCTTCTCGAACTTCACCGTTCTGCCCGAAATCGCGGTCGCCAAGGTCAATCCGGACGCGCCCTTCGACAAGATCTGCTACATCGGCTGCGGCGTGACCACGGGCGTCGGCGCGGTCATCAACACCGCCAAGGTCGAGATCGGCTCGACGGCCATCGTGTTCGGCCTCGGCGGCATCGGCCTCAACGTGATCCAGGGCCTCCGGCTTGCCGGCGCCGACATGATCATCGGCGTGGACCTGAACAACGACAAGAAGGAATGGGGCGAGAAATTCGGCATGACGCATTTCGTCAATCCGAAGGAAGCCGGCGAAGACCTCGTTCCCTATCTCGTCAACATGACCAAGCGCGGCGCTGACCAGATCGGCGGCGCGGACTACACGTTCGACTGCACGGGCAATGTCCACGTGATGCGTCAGGCGCTGGAAAGCGCGCATCGCGGCTGGGGCGAGTCGATCATCATCGGCGTGGCCGGTGCGGGTCAGGAAATCTCCACCCGTCCCTTCCAGCTGGTCACCGGACGCACCTGGAAAGGCACGGCCTTTGGCGGCGCACGCGGCCGCACCGACGTGCCAAAGATCGTCGACTGGTACATGGAGGGCAAGATCGACATCGACCCGATGATCACGCACACCTTGTCGCTGGACGAGATCAACAAAGGCTTCGACCTCATGCATGCGGGCGAATCCATCCGCTCCGTGGTGGTCTACTGAGGCCATCACCTTGTCGACCATCTATGTGGATGCAGATGCCTGTCCGGTGAAACCGGAAGCAGCCCGTGTCGCCGAGCGGCACGGGCTTGTCATCGTCTATGTCTCCAATGGCGGGCTGCGCCCCTCACGCGACCCCATGGTGCGGCATGTGGTGGTGCCCGGCACCGCCGACGCCGCCGATGACTGGATCGTGGAGAATGCCGTGGCCGGCGACATCGCCATCACGGCGGACGTGCCGCTGGCCGCGCGCCTGGTGGAGATGGACGTGCATGTGCTCGGCCCCACCGGCCGCCCGTTCACGCCCGAAACCATCGGCATGGCGGTCGCCATGCGCAACCTCAAGCAGGATCTTCGCGAATCCGGTGAGATCAAGGGATACAATCCCGGTTTCACCGCACGCGACCGCTCCGACTTCCTGCAGGCGCTCGACCGCACCGTGCGCCGCGCTTTGAAAGAAAACAGGGACTGACCTCATGAAGACCGTCTCCACCGCCCGCTCTCGTGGCGGCGTCCAGGGCGTTTACAGCCACACCTCAAAAACCTGCCAGTGCGACATGACTTTCGCCGTGTTCGTGCCGCCGCAGGCAGCTGATGGCCCCTGCCCGGTCCTGTGGTATCTGTCAGGCCTCACCTGCACGCACGCCAATGTCATGGACAAGGGCGAATACCGCCGCATGGCTGCCGAACTCGGCATGATCGTGGTCTGCCCGGACACGAGCCCGCGCGGCGACGACGTGCCGGACGAGGCGGACAACTGGCAGTTCGGCAAGGGCGCAGGCTTCTATGTGGACGCCACGCAGGAGCCCTTCGCCAAGAACTACCGCATGTATTCCTACATCACAGAGGAACTGCCGGCGCTGATCGCCGAAAATTTTCCGGCGGACATGGATCGCCAGGGCATTTTCGGACACTCCATGGGTGGCCACGGGGCGCTGACCATCGCGCTTAAAAATCCCGACCGTTTCAAAAGCTGCTCCGCCTTCGCCCCCATCGTCGAACCATCGACTGCGGGCTGGTCGAAACCGGCGCTGGAGAAATATCTGGGAGCGGACGAAGCCACGTGGCGCGGACACGACGCCTGCGCGCTTGTAGCCGACGGCGCTCGCTTTCCCGAATTCCTGATCGATCAGGGCGCGGCTGACGGCTTCCTGGACGAGGGCCTCAGGCCATGGCTGTTCGAAGCGGCCTGCAAAAAGGCGGGCATTCCGCTCACGCTCAACATGCGTGAGGGCTATGACCACTCCTACTTCTTCATCTCGACCTTCATGGACGACCATCTTGTCTGGCACGCAAAGCGCCTCGCAGCCCGCTGACCTGAATCAACACATGAAGCCGATGAATCATCTCCTCATGTTCTTCGGCTAACATTCTGCCAGCAAACGGCTTTTCACCTCCACGACGATTGACGCGCCGGCGCAAACTTGTGCCGGCGCGTCGCATCCGGCATGCTTTCGGGAGCAAACCCGCCCTAAAATGCGGGATCATTGAGCTCAGAATGCCACCCAATGATGATCGAAAACGGAGGTGCTGCCCGGTGCAGGACACAGCACATATTTATTCAGACACACCCGACCGCGACACGATGGGCGGCCGCCTCTCCCGGGCGCGCGACGCCGTTGGCCTCTCGGTTGCAGAACTTGCCCGCCGTCTCGGCGTGAAGGCGGCTACGATACAGGCCTGGGAAAGCGACCGCTCGCAGCCGCGCGCAAACCGGCTGGCCATGCTCGCCGGCGTTCTCAATGTCAGCCTCTCCTGGCTGCTGCACGGCGTGGGCGTTTCGCCCGCCGACGAAAGCCGCTCGGAACTGGTCAACGCCGTCGCAGCCAACCTGAAGCGCATCCGCAGGCTCCAGGAAGAGACCAACCGCATTGTCGCGCAGATCGAAACCGACCTTGCGCGCGCTGAAGGCGCTGGCTGACGCGCGGATTTCTTCTGATGCGACATTGTGCACAGAAAGCGTGATGCCACGACCGCGACCGGCGTTATGACAGGTGACAAACGCAACGGCCTGCGCTAATTTCCAGCCGTCGAGGGCAGCAGCCCTGCCTGTTTGCGGGAGAGAACCAAACCGGGAAAAACCGGGGCGGACGCCGAAGGGGAAATCGCCCGAAATCTCTCAGGCAAAAGAACCGTAGACAGGTCAAGACACTCTGGAAAGTCGGGGAGTGATCCCCGCGCCGAAGGTGTAAGCGTGGTCGACAGAGTTCCGGCTGCGCGAGTCTCTCAGGCTTCCGACAGAGGGGCACGAACATGTCGCTTCCCGCGGCATGCGTGCGATTCTGGAGGAATGATGAGCAACACCGAATCCCTGAAACATCTGCCGCTGGAAGCGCTGCATGAAGATGCCGGCGCACGTTTTGGCGCATTCGCCGGCTGGCGCATGCCCCTGACCTATCCCGCCGGCGTGATGAAAGAGCACATCCACACGCGCGAAAGCGCCGGACTGTTCGACATCTCTCACATGCAGCTCTTCGAGGTTGAAGGCGCAGACGCAGCAGCCTTCCTGTCGCGCGCCTGCCCGCTCGATGCGACGGCGCTTAAGGAAGGCCAGTCGAAATACACCGTCCTTCTCAACGAGAATGCCGGCATCATCGATGACCTGATCGTCACCCGGCTCGGCGAAAACCGCTACATGATCGTGGCGAATGCCGGCAATGCCGCGAAGGATGAAGCGCATTTCCGCGCCATCGCCGCAGATTTCGACATTTCCTTCACCGCGCTCAAGCGCGTCCTCCTCGCCCTTCAGGGCCCCGACGCAGAAGCCATTCTGATCGCTGCCGGCCTCGACCTCAGCGATCTCGTCTTCATGACCGGCACAGAGCCGCATGAAGGCTGGTTCGCCACCCGTTCGGGCTACACCGGCGAAGACGGTTTCGAGGTGGCGCTGCCGGTCGATCAGGCGGAGCGCTTTGCCCGCAAACTGCTCGACGACGAGCGCGTCCAGTGGGTTGGCCTTGCCGCCCGCGACAGCCTCAGGCTCGAAGCCGGGCTCTGCCTGCATGGTCAGGATCTCGACGAGACGACCGATCCGGCCAATGCCGCCATCCTTTGGGCCGTGCCGAAGGCGCTGCGCTCCGAAGGCCGGTTCATCGGCGCTGAGGCCCTGCAGAAGATCATTGCCGATGGCGCGAAGGAAAAGCGCGTCGGCCTGAAGCCGGAAGGCCGCCAGCCGGTGCGCGCCGGCGCACCGCTCATCAACGAAGCCGGCGAAAAGGTCGGCCGCGTCACATCGGGCGGTTTCGGCCCCTCCGCCGGTCATCCGGTGGCGATGGGCTATGTCGCCAAGGGGCTTTCCGAACCCGGCACCCGTCTTTTCACCGAAGTGCGCGGCAACCGCATCGCACTTGATGTCCATACCCTGCCCTTCACGCCGCAGCGCTACAAAAAAGGATAACAGCCAGATGAGCCAGACCTATTTCACCGAAGACCACGAGTGGATCAAAGTCGAGAACGGCGTCGCAACCGTCGGCATCACCGATCACGCTCAGGAACAGCTCGGCGATCTGGTGTTCGTGGAACTACCCGAAACCGGCGCAACGCTCTCCAAGGGCGACACCGCCGTCGTGGTTGAATCCGTGAAGGCCGCTTCCGATGTGTACGCGCCTGCCGATGGCGAGATCTCCGAGGTCAACGAAGCGCTTGCAAGCGACCCGGCCCTCGTGAACTCCGCCCCCACCGGCGATGGCTGGCTGTGGAAGATGAAGCTCTCCGATGAAAGCCAGCTCGAAGGCCTGATGGACGAAGCCGCCTACAAGGCGTCGATTGCCTGAGGAAACACCATGTCCGCCAACACACTCCCTTTCGCCGCCCGCCATATCGGCCCGCGCGGTGAAGAAACCAAGGCCATGCTGGCCACGCTCGGCGTTCCGTCGCTCGAGACGCTGATCACGCAGGCCGTGCCGAATTCGATCCGCCTCGACCGTCCGCTCGACCTGCCGCCGGCAGCCAGCGAGACCGAGGCGCTCGAAGAACTCGGCGCAGCCATGCGCCAGAACAAGGTGCTCAAGAGCTTCATCGGCGCCGGCTATCACGGCGTGAAAGTCCCGCCGGTCATCCAGCGCAACCTGTTTGAAAACCCTGCCTGGTACACGGCCTACACGCCCTACCAGTCGGAAATCAGCCAGGGCCGCCTTGAGCTTCTGTTCCACTTCCAGACGCTGGTGACGGAACTGACCGGCCTGCCGGTCGCCTCTGCCTCGCTTTTGGACGAAGGTTCGGCCGTGGCCGAAGCCGTGGGCATTGCCTGGCGTCATCATCGCTCCAAGCGCAGCAAGCTGGCGATTGCCGGCGAACTGCACCCGCAGACCCGCGACGTGGTGGTCACCCGCGCGGAGCCGCTGGGCATCGAGGTCGATGGCGACACGATTGACGACAACACCTTTGCCCTCATCGTTCCGTGGACCGACACCTATGGCGTTCATGGCGACCACGGCGCGCTGGTCGCCGAGGCAAAGGACAAGGGCGCCATCGTCATCATGGTGGCCGACCCGCTCGGCCTGCTGTTGAGCGAAACGCCGGCAGCGCTCGGCGCAGAAATCGCCGTTGGCTCGATGCAGCGTTATGGCGTTCCGATGGGCTTTGGCGGTCCGCACGCGGCCTATTGCGCCGTATCGGACAAGCTGACGCGCCTCATGCCCGGCCGTCTCGTCGGCCAGTCGGTCGATGCGCATGGCCGTCCGGGCTACCGTCTGGCGCTGCAGACCCGCGAGCAGCACATCCGCCGCGACAAGGCGACCTCCAACATCTGCACCGCGCAGGCGCTGCTTGCCAACATGGCCGCAGCCTTTGCCATCTGGCATGGCCCGGAAGGGCTCGCTGCAATTGCCGAGCAGGTGCATGAGCGCGCAGCCCGCTTCCATGCGGGCCTCAAGGCTGCCGGCCTTTCGCTTGCAGGCGATGTCATCTTCGACACGGTCACCGTCACCGTTCCCGGCAAGGCGCAGGAGATCGCGGCCGGAGCCGAGGCCGAGGGTCGCCTTGTGCGGGTTCTCGACGCGGACCGCGTCAGCGTCGCCTTCGACGAGACGACGACCGAGGACGATCTGGCTGCACTGGCAGCCCTGTTCGGCGCCACCGTGCCGGAGAGCGCACCGCGCCTTGCCCCGGCCGCAGCGCGCGGCGAAGGCTTCCTCACGCAGCCGGACTTCCATTCGCACCGCTCGGAAACGGAAATGATGCGCTTCCTGCGCAGGCTCGCCGACAAGGATCTTGCGCTCGACCGCGCCATGATCCCGCTTGGCTCCTGCACCATGAAGCTCAACGCCGCTGCCGAGATGATGCCCGTGAGCTGGCCGGAGGTGGGCGGTCTTCACCCCTTCGCTCCGCCGGAGCACACGGTGGGTTATCGTCGCATGATCGACGATCTGGACCGCTGGCTCTCGGAAATCACCGGCTTCGATGCAGTTTCGCTGCAGCCCAATGCCGGTAGCCAGGGCGAATATGCCGGTCTTCTGGCCATCCGCCGCTATCACGCCGAGCGCGGCGAAGGTGACCGCGATATCTGCCTCATCCCGTCCTCCGCCCATGGCACCAACCCGGCGTCCGCCTCCATGGCCGGCATGCAGGTGGTGGTCGTGCGCTGCACGGAAGATGGCAATATCGATCAGGACGACCTGAAGGCGAAGGCCGTAGAGCACGCCGACAAGCTGGCGGCGCTGATGCTGACCTACCCGTCGACCCACGGCGTGTTCGAGGAAGGCGTGCGCGACATGTGCGCAGTGATCCACGAGCATGGCGGCCAGGTCTATTTCGACGGCGCCAATCTCAACGCGATGGTCGGGCTTGCCCGTCCGGGCGATCTGGGAGCGGATGTCTGCCATCTGAACCTGCACAAGACCTTCTGCATTCCCCATGGCGGCGGCGGACCGGGCGTTGGCCCGATCGGCGTCAAGGCGCATCTGAAGCCGTTCGTGCCGGGACATGTGGCGCTCGGCAGCAGCCATGCGGTGGCCGCAGCCCCCTATGGCAGCGCGTCGATCCTGCCGATCACATGGATGTATATCCGCATGATGGGCGGCGACGGCCTCAAGCGGGCGACGGAAATGGCAATCCTCAACGCCAATTACATCGCCCACAGCCTGAAGGAGCACTACCCGGTGCTCTACAAGGGCCGCAACGACCGTGTCGCGCATGAGTGCATTCTCGACACGCGGGTGTTCAAGGATCGCGCCGGCATCACCGTCGACGACATCGCCAAGCGGCTCATCGACTATGGCTTCCACGCCCCGACCATGAGCTTCCCCGTTGCGGGCACGCTGATGGTGGAGCCGACGGAGTCGGAGCCGAAGAGCGAAGTCGACCGCTTCTGCCAGGCGATGATCTCCATCGCCGAAGAAGCTGCGCGGGTGGAAAAGGGCGAATGGCCGAAGGATGACAATCCGCTCGCCAACGCCCCGCACACCGCCATGGAGCTGATGGGTGACGACTGGACGCATCCCTATAGCCGCAGCGAAGCCGCCTTCCCCGAAGGTTCGCTCGAGGCAGCGTCCAAATACTGGCCGCCCGTCTCGCGCGTCGACAATGTCGGTGGCGACCGCAATCTGGTCTGCGCCTGCCCGCCCATCGAAGCGCTGGCAAGCTAGAGCATCGGACCGAAAAGTGGAGCCCGGTTTTCGGGTTGTTCCGATACTCCATTCATAAACTGGATCGTCCTTTTGTGCGTCCGACTGGACGCACCGCGATCCAGCCCTCTATGAAACGGATCATCTCCCCAAGCTGGGGAGATGATCGCCTCAATTGCCGCGCACCTCTTGGCGCGCGCCCTCGCTTTCTGGTAAAGCGTCGTCCACACACTCCGAACGGAACCGGAACAGGCTTCGCTTTGCCTTGCAAACCATGGCAAACTGCGGGCTGATTCGCGGACAGGAAACAACACGCTTCATGGACGACAACAACGACCTCTTCGCCGGAATGCCTGCCGCCGGGACGCATGCCAATGTGGAACGTGCGAAAACGCCCGAGCCGGCAGCGCCTCAGCGCAAGCCCGCTGCGCGTCCCGCGCCATCTGCATCGCCCGCCCCGTCGGGCGACGGCTACAGTGCGGCCGACATTGAGGTTCTGGAAGGTCTGGAGCCCGTTCGTCGCCGTCCCGGCATGTATATCGGCGGCACCGACGACAAGGCGCTGCACCACCTGTTCGCCGAAGTCATCGACAACTCGATGGATGAGGCGGTGGCCGGCCACGCCACCTTCATCGAAGTGGAACTCGACGAGGAAGGCTACCTCTCCGTCACCGATAACGGTCGCGGCATTCCGGTCGATCCGCACCCCAAGTTCAAGGACAAGTCGGCGCTCGAAGTCATCATGACGACGCTGCATGCCGGCGGTAAGTTCGATTCCAAGGTCTACGAGACCTCCGGCGGCCTGCACGGCGTTGGCGTGTCCGTGGTCAACGCCCTGTCCGAACTCCTTCAGGTCGAGGTTGCCCGCAATCGCCAGCTCTTCCGCCAGACCTTTTCGCGCGGCCTGCCGCAGGGCGGACTGGAGAAGCTCGGCGACGTGCACAACCGGCGCGGCACCAAAGTGCGCTTCAAGCCGGACGAAGAAATCTTTGGCAAGGGCGCGAAGTTCGAGCCCGCGCGGCTCTACAAGATGGCCCGCTCCAAGGCCTATCTTTTCGGCGGCGTGGAAATCCGCTGGATCTGCGCCCCTTCCCTGATCGGTGAGAAGGACGAGACGCCCGAAAAAGCGACCTTCCACTTCCCCGGCGGTCTCAAGGACTATCTGGCCGCCTCGCTGGACGGGCAGTTCCAGGTCACCAAGGAAATTTTCTCCGGCCGCAGCGAAAAGACCACCGGTCATGGCGCTGTGGAATGGGCGATCACCTGGTATGGCGGCGACGCCATGCTCAACTCCTATTGTAACACCGTGCCGACGCCCGAGGGCGGAACCCACGAAAGCGGTTTCCGCAACGCGCTCCTGCGTGGCCTGCGCGGCTATGCGGAGCTGACCGGCAACAAGCGCGCTTCCATCATCACCTCCGAAGACGTGATGATCTCGGCCGCAGGCATGCTATCGGTGTTCGTGCGCGAACCGGAATTCGTCGGCCAGACCAAGGACAAGCTGGCGACGGCTGCGGCCACCCGCATCGTCGAAAACGCGATCCGCGATCCGTTCGACCACTGGCTTGCAGAAAACCCGCAGGAAGCCTCCAAACTGCTCGAATGGGTGGTGGCGCGCGCCGATGAGCGCCTTCGCCGCCGTCAGGAGCGCGAGGTCAGCCGCAAGAGCGCCGTGCGCAAGCTGCGCCTGCCCGGAAAGCTCGCCGACTGCACCATGGGCGCGGCAGCGGGTGCTGAAATCTTCATCGTCGAGGGCGACTCGGCTGGCGGCTCCGCCAAGCAGGCGCGCAACCGCGCCAGTCAGGCCGTTCTGCCGCTGCGCGGCAAGATCCTCAACGTCGCCAGCGCCGGCTCCAACAAGCTCGCCGCCAACCAGCAGATTTCCGACATCACACAGGCGCTCGGCTGCGGCACGCGCTCGAAATACCGTGAAGACGATCTGCGTTACGACCGCGTCATCATCATGACGGATGCCGACGTCGACGGTGCGCACATTGCCTCGCTGCTCATCACATTCTTCTATCAGGAGATGCCGCAGCTCATCGAGAATGGCCATCTCTACATGGCTGTTCCACCGCTCTACCGCCTCAGCCAGGGCGGCAAGACCATGTATGCGCGCGACGACGCCCACAAGGACGAGCTTCTGGAAACGGAGTTCACGGGGCGCGGCAAGATCGATATCGGCCGCTTCAAGGGTCTGGGCGAGATGATGGCGAGCCAGCTCAAGGAAACGACCATGGACCCGGCCAAGCGCACGCTGCTGCGCGTCACCGTGCTCGACGGTCAGGAAGCCACCAAGGGCGCCATCGACAGCCTGATGGGAACCAAGCCCGAAGCGCGCTTCCGCTTCATTCAGGACAATGCCGAGTTCGCTGAAGAACTGGATATCTGACGCGCAAAGCCGGCATTGATGCCGGCGACGCGGGTGCCCTTCTGTCAGGCGGCGGCGATCGCCTGCGCCTGAAGGCGTGCGTTCTCACGCAGGGCATCGAGATGGATTGAGCGCAGCAGGCCAGCGAGCTCGGCAGATTCCGCTGCCGGACCGGACTGGCCGGGCGTCGCGCCAATGCTCTCCATCATCAGCCAGGAAACCTCCTGCGCACCGGCCACACGCCGCCCCTGCGCGACGTCACGCCAGACCGACAGCGCCCGGATCAGGGGGCGATGAAAGGGCTTTGCAAGCCCCGCCTTCTGCAAAAGCGCCGATACGGCCAGATCGCGTCCGTTCACAAGCAGGCCGCGAATGCGCGTGTGCGACTGCCCGGTGAGCGCCATCATCACATGGCCGAAGAAATCGATCTTGCCATGCGCCACCATGCGCACGATGAAACCTGCCGTCAGATCACCACGCATGCGCAGATGCTCCACCAGCGCTTCGTGCTCATCCGGGTCAATCGTCTCGATCAGCGTGAGCGAGGCGCGCACGCATGCATCACGCGTCAGCTTCTCGGCCCGCGCCGCACCCACCAGCGCCTTGACCAGCGGCGCTTCGCGCAGGGCTTCGCCAAGCTGCACGAGAAGCGTGTGCCTGCAATCGGAGGGAAGACGCTGATCGGCCGCCAGCGCCACGCGCATGCGCGGCTCATGGCCATGACGCTCAATCATGCGGCGAAAGCTCACTGCGGCGATCTCCGCGCTCGGATTGTCGACCATCGCCAGACAGGCTTCGAGCGACCCCACCTCTGCAATGGCGGCCGAAACCCCCATGGCGAGCTGCGGACGCTGTGCAACAAGCCGCTGCGTCCCTTCGCGGCCGTCGCCCACGCGGTCGATAAGGTCGGAATCGGAAAGCATCGGCGAGCGCGCCAGGATCGGCGCAGCCACGTCCGGCTGGTCGGCGGCAAGAGCGGCGATCACCTGCATGGGCGCATGCCGGCTCATCGAGAGCGCTTCGGCCAGTGCAGCGCGCACCTTGGATGAAGGATCGTCGAGCAGCGCCGTCAGCGCGGCCTCGGCCGCGTAGCGGTCCTCAAACGGCAGTTCCCGGTCGAGATAGGCTCTGGCGAGAGCTGTGGCAGCCCCTGATCTGTCAACCACTCTGGCAGTCTCCATCCATTTAAGAAAATGCTGAACTACTTGCACTGAAGTCACGCTCCCGCCCTGTCTGGAATGACCCTAGCGCGAATTCGTATAGGAAACGTTTACCATAAGTGCCCGCTTGCGAGGGGCCGGCAGCCCGCCTATCAAGAAAGAGAGGATACATTGGTCAAACGGGATGCGGAGGACACGATGGCCGGTCTTTACCTAGAGGAATTCCAGCCGGGACAGGTGTTCCAGCACACGCTGCGCAAGAGCGTCACCGAAAGCGACAACATGCTGTTTTCGACCATGACGCTGAACCCGCAGCCGCTCCACATCGATTTCGCCTTTGCCGAGAAGACCGAATGGGGCAAGCCGCTCGTCAACTCGCTCTTCACGCTGGGGCTGATGATCGGCATCTCCGTTCACGATACGACGCTTGGCACGACGGTCGCCAATCTGGGCATGACGGAGACGGGCTTCCCTCACCCGGTCTTCCACGGGGACACGATCCGGGTTGAAACGGAGGTCAAATCGGTGCGCGAATCCAAATCCAAGCCCGACCGCGGCATCGTCGAGTTCGAGCACCGCGCCTACAATCAGAATGACAGGCTGGTGGCGCGCTGCCTGCGCCAGGCCATGATCCTCAAAAAGAAAGACGCCTGATCATGCGTTCGCTTCTATTCGTGCCCGGGGATTCCGAGCGCAAGCTTGAAAAGGCGCTTGGTTCCGCAAGCGATGTGCTGATCATCGATCTGGAAGATTCGGTCAGCCCCGACCGCAAGGCCGAAGGCCGGCGCATCACCACCGCTTTCCTGGAGGACGCGCGCGGCCGTACGGGCGCGCAGCTCTATGTACGGGTCAACGATCTGTCGAGCGGCCTGACGGAAGACGACCTCGCCGGCGTCATGCAGGCGGGTCCCGATGGCGTGATGCTGCCCAAGGCCGAGGGCGGCGCAGATGTGGCGCGCCTTGCCGCCGCATTGCGCGTGCACGAAGCAGAAAACGGCATTGAAGACGGAAGCACACGCATCCTGCCGATCATCACGGAAACGGCGCTGGGCGTCCTCAACGCCGCCAGCTACCGGGGTTCGAGCGACCGGTTGGCCGGGCTGACCTGGGGCGCGGAAGACCTGTCAGCCCATATCGGCGCGCTCGCCGCGCGCCATGAAGACGGAAGCTATACGCCGCTCTTTCAGCTCGCCCGCAGCATGACGCTGCTGGCGGCTGCGGCGGCAGGCGTTCCGGCCATCGACACCGTGTTCCCGAACTTTTCGGATACAGAGGCTTTTGCAAGGGATTGCCAATTGGCGGCGCGCGATGGCTTCGTCGCCAAGATGGCCATCCACCCGGCGCAGGTCGCACCGATCAACGCCACCTTCACCCCCTCCGCCGGGGAGGTGGAGAAGGCCCGCGCCGTGGTGGAGGCCTTCTCTGCCGCCGGAAACGCTGGCGTGGTCAATATTGGCGGGCGGATGTATGACCGCCCGCACCTGGCGCTTGCCGAACGCGTGCTTGCACGCGCAGCCGACGCGTCGTCAGACTAGAGTGGGGAGAAGCATCGGATTAACCCGAAAACCGGGCTACTCCGACTGCCCTGGCGCGTCAGTCGCCCTTCCACTGGGGGCGCGTCATCTGGAAGACCTCGGTCACAGCCGAATAGTCACGATATCCAAGACGGGCGAGATTGCCGGCAGCAACGGCATCGAACATGCCGTCCTTCAAAACGGCATCGCTGATGTGAACGCCGACCACCTCACCGGTCACCACGATGACGCCTGCCCACGCGCCATCGAGGCCGAGCGGACGACGCACTTCGGTCACCTTGCATTCCAGAGCAGCATGGCATTCGGCCACGCGCGGCGGCGCAACCAGCGTCGATGGGGCTTCCGTAAGTCCGACAAAGGCAAACTCGCTGACACCGCGCGGCGCATCGACCGAGCTTGCATTCAGCTGCTCGGCCAGATCATGGCTTGCAAGATTGACGACGAACTCGCCGGTTTCTTCCGCATGGGTGGCGCTGTCCTTCGCCCCTTCCGAGGAGAAAAACACCAGATGCGGATTGGACGAGATCGCATTGAAGAAGGAGTAAGGCGCAAGGTTTGCCGTTCCGTCCTTCGACAGGGTCGAAATCCAGCCGATCGGACGCGGCGAGACGATCGCCTTGAACGGATCATGCGGCAGGCCGTGCCCCTTGGAGGGTTCGAAAAACATCATGCTTCCCACGGGCCGGAGTAATCGGAAACAATGGCGTCCAGCGCAGGGCGCGGCCGCTCGACCAGTTCCACATCATAGGAACCGATATGCACGAAGCCGACCACACGCTCCTGCGGCGCCAGCCCCAGAATGCGGCGGCCTTCCGCATCGTCGGAATACCAGTTGGTGATGAGATTGGTGCCATAGCCGAGCGCATTGGCTGCAATCATAAGGTTCATGGCCGCCATGCCGCCGGACAGGAACATCTCCCATTCGGGAATGGTCGGGCTTTCCTTGGGCACGCAAACCACACCGATCACCAGCGGCGCGCGGGAAAAGCGGTTGCGCTCCTGCTCCAGACGCGTTTCCGGCAGCTCGCCCTCACGCTCGACCGCGCGTTTTGCCAGTGCCTCGCCAATCTCGGTGCGCGCATCGCCACGATAGAGAATAAAGCGCCAGGGTGTCAGTCGCCCGTGATCGGGCACGCGCGAGGCTGCGGTCAGGATGGTCTCGATTTCCTTGTCGGAAGGAGCTGGTTCCGCGAGGTCTTTCACCGGCGTGGAGCGGCGCGCGAGCATGAAATCAAGCACGGATGGATGCACTGTCTGTCTCCTGTGGGATCTGCATTGCCTGAAACAGGTTGTCTGGCTGGCAAAAGCTGGCTTTTCGCTGGAACCAGATCGCATAATCGCCTTGAAATTGCCACCGCCTTGGGCTTCATGTCAGCTATGCGCGGTTCACTTAAAACGACTCTGTCTCTTCTCGCCCTGTGCACGCTGTCCTTTCAGGCGTCGAACGTCATGGCGCAGGAGGATGCGGCGAAAGCCGTCGACGGCCTGCGCCTGCCCGGCCTCAACAATTATGCCCCCGCCTCCGTGGATGATGCGCTCGCCATTGCCGACACCGGCGAGGTCACGCTGGTCGCGCATCTGAACGAAGGCGGCGACGAAATCCCGAACGGTCTCGTCTGGCGTATTTTCGGCACGCAGCCCGGCCCCGATGACAAACTGCCGCTCGTCGCAACCGCGCGCGGCGGCAACAGCGTCTTCGAGCTCGCCCCCGGCAGCTATCTCGTCCATGCCGCCTATGGACGCGCAGGCGTGACGAAGCGCATCACGGTCAGCCGCGAGCCCATGCGCGAAGACCTGTTCCTCGATGCCGGCGGTCTCAAGCTCAACGCGATCCTGCCCGGCGGCGTGCGCATTCCGCAGAACCAGCTGCGCTTTGCCATCTATGAGGCGACGGAAGACAATATCGGCGACGGTGCGCTGATCCTGCCCAAGGTCGAGCCCGGCAGCATCGTCCGGCTCAATTCCGGCACCTATCACGTGGTCTCCAATTACGGAGACATCAACGCAGCGATCCGCTCCGACATCCGCGTGGAAGCCGGCAAGCTGACGGAAGCGACGGTGGAGCACCGCGCCGCCGACCTTACCATGAAGCTTGTGCGCGAACGCGGCGGCGAAGCCATTGCCGATACCGCCTGGTCGGTTCTGACCGACACGGGCGAAATCGTCTACGAAACGGTCAGCGCCTACGCCTCCATGGTTCTTGCCGAAGGCAATTACACGATTGTCGCCAAGAACCGCGACCGCATCTACCAGCGCGACTTTTCGGTCGTGCCCGGCCGCAATCAGGATGTGGAACTGCTGCCAACCGATCTGCTCGACACGCGCAATCAGTTTCCCGACTGAAAACCGGAACACATCGCAGAAATGAAAAAGCCCCGCTGCATCCAGCGGGGCTTTCTTCGTTTTGAGCGCCTTACAGCTCAGGCCTTCGCGGCCTTGCGCTTCAGGTCCGGCGGCGTTGCCTCTTCGACCAGCATGGCGGTCACATCGGCCATCGACATGGACGCCTGATCGCGGCTGCCCAGCCGGCGAATGTTCACCGTACCTTCTTCCGCTTCGCGCTTGCCGCAGACGAGGATCACCGGAACCTTGGCCAGCGAGTGCTCGCGGACCTTGTAGTTGATCTTCTCGTTGCGCAGATCCACCTCGGCCAGAAGTCCGGCCTCCTTCAGCGTCTCCGTCACTTTCAGTGCATATTCGTCGGCATCGGACGTGATCGTCGCCACCACCACCTGCACCGGTGCGAACCAGAGCGGGAAGTGACCGGCAAAGTTCTCGATCAGAATGCCGAGGAAACGCTCCATCGAGCCGCAGATCGCCCGGTGCACCATAACCGGCTGCTTCTTCTCCGAATCCTGATCGATGTAGAACGCACCGAAACGCTCCGGCAGGTTGAAGTCGATCTGCGTCGTGCCGCACTGCCATTCGCGGCCGATGGCGTCCTTCAGAACATAATCGAACTTCGGCCCGTAGAACGCGCCATCGCCCGGATTGATCGCCGTCTTGATGCGGCTGTCCGAGGCGGCGATCTTTTCGAGAACGCCCGTCATGATCTCCTCGGCGTGATCCCACAGCGCATCCGATCCGACGCGCTTTTCAGGCCGCGTGGAGAAGAAGACCGTGATCTCCTTGAAGCCGAAATCGGCATAGGTAGAGAGGATCAGGTCGTTGATCTTCAGGCATTCAGCCGCAAGCTGGTCTTCCGTGCAGAAGATGTGCGCGTCGTCCTGCGTGAAGCCGCGCACACGCATCAGGCCGTGCAGCGCGCCCGAAGGCTCGTAGCGATGCACATTGCCGAACTCGGCCATCCGGATCGGCAGGTCGCGGTAGGACTTCAGGCCATGCTTGAAGATCTGCACGTGACCGGGACAGTTCATCGGCTTCAGTGCGAAGGTGCGGGTGTCTTCCGCCTCGTCGTCCGCGCACTCGACCTTGAACATGTTCTCCTTGTACCAACCCCAGTGACCGGAGGTCTCCCACAGGCTCTTGTCGAGCACCTGCGGAGCGTTGACCTCATCATAGCCATCGGTTGCGAGCCTGCGGCGCATGTAGCTCACAAGGTTCTGGAACATGCGCCAGCCCTTGGAGTGCCAGAACACGACGCCCGGGCCTTCTTCCTGGAAATGGAACAGGTCCATCTCGCGGCCAAGGCGACGGTGGTCGCGCTTCTCGGCCTCTTCCAGCATGTGGAGATACTGGTCGAGCTCTTCCTGCGTGTGCCAGGCCGTGCCGTAGATGCGGGTCAGCATCGGATTGTTGGAATCGCCGCGCCAATAGGCGCCGGCCACCTTCATCAGCTTGAAAGCCTTGCCGATCTGACCGGTGGAAGCCATGTGCGGTCCACGGCAGAGGTCGAACCAGTCGCCCTGCGCGTAGATCTTGACGTCCTGATCCTCGGGGATCGCGTCGATCAGCTCGACCTTGTAGCTCTCGCCCTTTTCGGCGAACACTTCCTTGGCCTTGTCACGCGACCAGACTTCCCTGGTGAAAGGCTTGTTGCGCGCAATGATCTCCGCCATCTTCTTCTCGATGACCGGCAGGTCTTCGGGCGTGAAGGGCTCATTGCGGGCGAAGTCGTAATAGAAGCCGTTCTCGATCACCGGACCGATGGTGACCTGGGTGCCGGGCCACAGTTCCTGCACGGCTTCGGCGAGCACATGCGCGGCATCGTGACGGATCAGTTCCAGCGCGCGCGGGTCGTCACGGGTGACGATCTCGATATCGCCGGACGTGCCGACAGGCTCCGACAGATCGCGCACCGTGCCATCGAGCGCATAGGCGACGGACTTCTTGGCGAGCGACTTGGAGATGCCGGCTGCAATGTCAGCGCCGGTCGTCGCCGCGTCATACTCGCGAACGGAGCCATCGGGAAATTTTAGGGAAACGGCCTCGGCCATAAGTCTTCTCCTTATCCAGTCCCGCCAACGAGCGCGGGTGGTTTGGGCATTCTGGGTTTGCGGGCCCGAAATAAGCATTTCGCCAGCGAAGGTAAAGGGCAAACCGGCGGCAGTAGTGTCGCGGCTATTTCAGCCAGTAGTCTTCCGCCCCTATCGGCATGGCGCCAAGCACCCGCCGCAGCCGCTCCTCGCCAACCTCCGCACGCAGGACAGCGGCGACATCTCCAATGGCGGTTTCAGGCGCAGTGTTGTGCGGTTCCCGCACGGCCTTCATCTCCCGGTGCAGCGTTTCACGATCGGGAAACGGAGTGACTTCCGCCTCAACATCCCAGCCTTCAATGAAGATCACCCGCAGGAGCGGTGGCAGGACTTCCGCAAAGGCCAGCGCGTCCTTCACCGGCACGTGGCTGCGAAACACGTGCAGCACGGCGCGCGTCATCGCATAGCTCTGATTATGCGAACCGCGCATGGACTGCTTTTTCACCGCATCGAGAAAACGCCGGAAATCGCGGCTGGCGTAAAGATAGTCCATCGGCACCGTCATGAATGCTCGCCTTTCTGCCGCGCCACCCGCCAGAAGCGCCACGGCGTCCACCATTTCAGGTCTTGTTCCAGCACATCGGGCACCGGATCGATCCCATGTGTGCCGCCCGGCCCGCACCGCACCACGCGGAAAAGTCCCATCCAGCCGCCCGACCACAGCCCATGCCGGGCAATCGCCTCATAGGTGTATTCCGAGCAGGTTGGGAAATGCCGGCAGGAATTGCCGATGAAGCCCGACAGGGTGAGCTGGTAGAGCCGCACGAAAGCCGTTCCGAACAGGCGACCGGGCGTCTTCGGCCAGGGGCCCTGCCAGTTGCGGCTGCGAATGGGTTGAGCCATGATCAGGCGGCAGCGCCAGCGCGCGCCTTTTCGATCTGGTCGATGGCATCCACCACCGCATCGAAGGTGAGAAGCGTGGAAGCATGGCGCGCCTTGTAGCCGCGCACCGGCTCCAGATATTTCAGATCCTCGAAGCGGCCTGCCGGCGGCGGGCCTTCTTCCTTGAGCATGGCGTACATCGCGTCACGCACATGGCGCAGCTCATCAGCCTTCGCACCCACCACATGCGCAGCCATGATCGAGGACGATGCCTGACCGAGCGCACAGGCCTTCACCTCATGCGCGAAGTCTGTGACCGTGTCGCCATCCATCTTGAGATCGACAATGACAGTGGAGCCGCAAAGCTTTGAGTGCGCCTTTGCCGTGGCGTCGGGATTATCCAGCCGTCCAACCCGCTGAATATTGCCGGCAAAGCCAAGAATTTTCGCGTTATAGACATCGTCCAGCATGGTTTTCCCGCTCTGCCGCAGCCGAAACAAATCAAAGTCGTTTCGGCATCTTTCCTTCTGCTTCAAGGCACTTATATAATGATCGCTATGGGCCCGCGACAAGGCATGATGCCGCTGCGGGTTCCAGTTTCGCGCACGCCACTGTCGGGCCGGGCTGAGAATTTTTCTCCAATACCCGCTGGATAAGGCCGTGAACCGTTCAACTCGTTCCTGCTGAGACAGGAACTACGGGAGACGCCTTCTATGGACGCCATTATCAAGAACTTTCCGCCTCATGCCGATAAGGGTGAAGCCACTGCGGAGAAGAATTCCTATATGGACAAAGCAGTTACTGATCGCCCCTCTCAGGAAGAGGTCGAAAACGCCGTTCGCACGCTGCTGCGCTGGACAGGCGACGACATCAACCGTGAGGGCCTGATCGAGACGCCCAAGCGCGTCGCCAAGGCATATCGCGAAATGTTCTCCGGCTACGACCAGTGTCCCGCCGAAGAACTCGGCCGCACCTTCGAGGAGGTGCAGGGCTATAACGACATGGTCCTCATCAAGGACATCTCGTTCCATTCCCATTGCGAACACCACATGGTGCCGATCATCGGCAAGGCGCATGTCGCCTATCTGCCGGACGGCAAGGTGGTCGGATTATCCAAGATCGCCCGCGTGGTCGACATCTTCGCCCGCCGCCTGCAGACGCAGGAGGCCATGACGGCGCAGATTGCCCATGTGATTCAGGACGTTCTGAAGCCGCGCGGCGTTGCCGTTCTCGTGGAAGCCGAGCACATGTGCATGGCCATGCGCGGCATCCGCAAACAGGGTTCGGTCACGCTGACGACGACCTTCACCGGCGCCTATCGCGAAGACCTTCAGGAACAGGCGCGCTTCATGACCATGCTGCGCGACAAACACGGCTGATGACCACACTCACGTTTCCCCCTGCCCCATCCGACAAGGCCGCGCTCGAAGAGGGCGCGGCTTTTTCTCCGCGCTTCGATGCCAATGGCCTCATCACGGCCGTGGTGACGGACGCCGACACCAATGCACTTCTGATGGTGGCGCACATGAACGCCACGTCTCTCGCCATGACCCTTGAAACCGGCATCGCCCACTACTGGTCGCGCTCGCGCGGCAAATTGTGGAAGAAGGGCGAGACCTCCGGCAATGTCCAGCACATCGTCTCCATCGCCACCGACTGCGATCAGGATGCGGTGCATCTGAGCGTACGCGTCGCCGGCGATGGCGCAACCTGCCACACCGGTCGCCGCACCTGCTTCTACCGCAATGTGAGCATTCGCGACGGCAAACCGGTTCTGGTCGACCTCGGCATGAAGCCTTTGGACGACAAAGACGGACATGCTTGACCGAAAGTCGGTCTCGATTTCTTGAACGCCCGAAGCGTAGACTTTCTCCTCGGGAGCGCCCATCTACTGGGAAGGGGTAGTAGCCGCGTTCCTCGGTGAGGCAGCGTTGAACCATTCGGTTCGCCACAGCGACGCATATTCACCAATTCGATACAGTCCTCAGGCATGATGCTTCCGGGGACGAGGAGATGAACATGCTCGATTGGGCATCTCTACGCAGGAAACAGGAAAACCGGGAAATCGACGTGATTTCGCCGGAACCGCCCCCGCTTGATCCAGCGCCCGCGCCTGAAAAAGGCGGCATTGCCCTGGCTCTTGGCGGCGGCGCGGCTCGTGGCTGGGCGCATATCGGCGTCCTCCGCGCCCTCGATGAAGCCCAGATCCCCGTCGGCATGATTGCCGGAACATCCATCGGTGCACTGGTCGGCGGCTGCTATCTGGCTGGCAAGCTCGATGAGCTGGAAGAATTCGCACGGTCCCTCACCAAACGCCGCATCTTCGGCCTGCTCGACATCAATTTTGGCGGCAGCGGCCTGTTCGGCGGCATGAAACTAACGGCCCGCATGCAGGAGCACCTTCAGGACGTCACCTTCGATGACCTCGCCAAACCCTTCGTCTGTGTCGCGGCGGAAATCCGCACCGGTCATGAAATCTGGCTGTCGAAAGGATCGCTGATCACCGCCATGCGCGCGTCCTATGCGCTGCCCGGCGTTTTCGAACCCGTCACCTGCAATGGCCGCGTTCTGGTGGACGGCGCGCTGGTCAATCCGGTTCCCGTTTCCGCCTGCCGCGCCTATGAGCAGCCTCTGGTCATGGCGGTGAACCTGCATTACGACCTGTTTGGCCGCGCCGCCGTCATCAAGCATTCCGCCGACATGCCGCAGGAAAGCGAGGAAGGCGAGACTGCGTCTCTGGTGGTCGACAAGGGGCCGCAGCAGCGCGATCAGCGCCTTGGCATCACCGGCGTCATGGTCGAGGCGTTCAACATCATTCAGGATCGCATTTCACGGGCGCGCATGGCCGGCGATCCGCCCGACCTGTCGCTTCAGCCCAAGCTCGGCCATATCGGCCTGACGGAATTTCACCGCGCTGACGAGGCGATCACCATCGGTTACGAAACCACGCAGGCCCGGCTTACCGAACTCGAACGCCTGCTCACGGTCCTCGGATAGGCGCAGCCCTCAGGCGCTGGCCGCATCCTGGAGCCGCAACTGGATGCGCTTGTTTCCATTCCAGTGATTGGCCGCCAGCGTGCCCGCCACGTGAATGGTCGCACCGCGATTGCCAAACAGGAAATTGCCGAGATCCGTTTCCGCCGCACGGAAAGCAATCGCCTCCATGCGCGCGCCGGTCTGTGAGCGCAGTTCGGCGCGGATATGGCCATTGCCCACCACACGCGCATCCGCCAGACGGTGGCGCGGCAGCGCCAGAACCGGCGTCGAATGCCCGGACCCGAAAGGCCCGGCCGTCTCCAGTGCATCGAGCAGCGCAAGGTTCGCGCCATCGGCAGAAAGCGCTGCATCGATCTTGAGGCTCTCAGCGTCGCGCAGCCGCTTTACTGCACTCGCCGCCCGCTCCTCGAAGAAGGCGCGCAGCGGCCCAAGCTTCTCGCGCTCAACCGTGATGCCGGCAGCCATCGCATGCCCGCCGCCCTTGACCAGAATGCCCTCGGCCACCGCCTCGCGCACGATCTTGCCGAGATCGAAACCGGGAATGGAGCGGCCGGAGCCGGTGCCCTTGCCATTCGGACCGAAGGCGATGGCGAAGGTCGGTCGCCTTGCGTGATCCTTGAGACGGGAGGCGAGCAGCCCGACAATGCCCGGGTGCCAGCGGTCGCTTGCCGTTACCAGAACCGCAGGCCCCTCGCCCGAAATCAGTTCTGCATCGGCCTCCGCCTTCGCCTCGGCCAGCATCACCGTTTCCATTTCCTGCCGCTCGGTGTTCAACCGGTCGAGCGTCTCGGCGATCTTGGCAGCCTCGGCCGGATCGTCGCTGGCGAGCAGATTGCTGCCCAGCGCCGCATTGCCGATGCGCCCGCCCGCATTGATGCGCGGGCCGATCATGAAGCCCAGATGGTAGGGGTTGAGCGGTTCGCCGATGCGCGACACCCGCGCCAGCGCAGCCAGTCCCGGCGTGTTCATCTGGCGCGCGGCCACAAGCCCTTTCACCACGAAAGCACGGTTGACGCCAACGAGCGGCACCACGTCGCAGACCGTGCCCAGCGCCACCAGATCAAGAAGGCCGAGCAGGTTCGGCGGCGGCTTGGAGACACCGCCCTGACGCAGATGCTTCGCGGTCTGGACAAGCGCCAGAAACACGACGCCCGCAGCGCACAGGAACCCCTGGCCGGAAAGATCATCCTCGCGATTGGGGTTCACCACAGCAACCGCATCCGGCAGATCGCCGCCCACCTGGTGGTGATCGAGCACGACCACATCCGCGCCCGCCTCGTTGGCGGCGGCGATGGCGGCGGCGCTGTTGACGCCGCAATCGACGGTGACGATGAGGCTCGCACGCCCCGCAAGGTCGCGCATCGCGTCGGGATTTGGGCCGTAGCCCTCGAAAATGCGGTCGGGAATATAGATCTCGGCGTCGATGCCGTAATGCCCGAGAAAGCGCTTCATCATGGCCGAGGAAACAGCGCCATCGACGTCGTAATCGCCGAAGATCGCCACCTTTTCGCCGCGCCGCACCGCATGGGCGAGCCGCTCGGCAGCCTTGTCCATGTCGGTCAGCGTTGCCGGATCTGGCAAGAGATCGCGAATGGTCGGATCGAGGAAGCGCTCTGCATCGTCGATATCCACCCCGCGGCCGGCTAGAACCCGCGCCACGATTTCGGGAATGCCATGGGTCTGCGCCATGGCCAGCGCAGCGTTCTCGCCGCGCAGGTCAAGCCGATGCTCCCACGCAAGACCGCGTGCGGAGTGCCGGACATCGAGGAAATACCGTTTTTCGCCAGTCATTACCGCCTACGTTTCACAGCGGCCGAACAAAGGCAAGCGGGCCGTAACCCGCTTGGATATTTGTGCGTCCTCTCGGACGCACAAAGGACGATCTAAACCTATTGAGCAAGCGTCGGAGCGCACCGAAAGCCGCCCCTCCACTTTTCGGTCCGATGCATTAGATCGCCGTGCGTCCATCAGGACGCACAAAGGACGATCTAAATCATTGATGGAGCATCGGAATGACCCGAAAACCGGATCCCACTTTTCGGTCCGATGCTCTAAAACTTGTCCAGATCCTGGTGGCGGGCGATGATTTCGCGCACCGTCTGCGAAGAAGAGCGCATGACGATGGTGTGGGTGGAGATCTGGTCACGGCCGAACTTCACGCCCGAAAGCAGGTTGCCGTCCGTCACGCCGGTCGCAGCGAACAGAACGTCGCCCTTGGCCATCTCGTCCATGCGGTAGACCTTGGCGGGATCGGAAATGCCCATCTTGGCCGCGCGCGCCACCTTTTCCTCGGTGTTGAGCTGCAGACGTCCCTGCATCTGGCCGCCGATGCAGCGCAGGGCAGCAGCAGCCAGAACGCCTTCCGGCGCGCCACCGATGCCCAGATAGATGTCGATGCCGGTTTCGTCCGGGTCGGTCGTGTGGATCACGCCGGCCACGTCGCCATCGCCGATCAGGCGAATTGCAGCGCCGGTGCCGCGCACTTCCTCGATCAGGCGCGCATGGCGCGGACGATCGAGAATGCAGGCCGTGATCTCATTGACCGGAACGCCCTTGGCCTTGGCCAGCGCTTCGATGTTCTCCACGGCTGGCGCATCGAGATCAACAACGCCCTCGGGATAGCCCGGGCCGACGGCAATCTTTTCCATGTAGACGTCGGGCGCATAAAGCAGGCTGCCGCGCTCTGCGATGGCGATCACCGCCAGCGAGTTCGGCAGGTTCTTGGCGCAGATCGTGGTGCCTTCCAGCGGGTCGAGCGCGATGTCGACTTCCGGGCCTTCGCCCACGCCCACTTCCTCACCGATGTAAAGCATCGGCGCTTCGTCGCGTTCGCCTTCGCCGATCACCACCGTGCCCTGAATGGGCAGGCGGTTGAGTTCGGAGCGCATCGCGTCGACGGCCACCTGATCGGCGGCCTTCTCGTCACCACGTCCGCGCAGCCGCGCAGCAGCCACAGCCGCGCGCTCCGTCACACGAACGAGTTCCAGCGTGAGAATGCGGTCGAGACCCGCCTGCGAGGCTTTCAACATTGACTCAAATCCTGATGTTCTTCCGCTCCCCATGAGCGGGCCGGCTTCTTGTGACAAAGACGGCGCGGGACGGCAAGTCCCTCACCGCCCCGTCAAAAACATGAACCGATTGAATAAATGTGACAGACGCCAAACCTGCGTCAGGCTGCCCGCTCGATGCGGATAACCTGGGGCTTGTCGACCATGTGACCGTCCGCAATCACACCATCCACCGCCTTGCGCACGGCTTCCTCGGTGGTCTCATGGGTCACGAGAATCACGTTCTTCTGATCCTCCGGCAGACCGCCATCGGCGTGCTGAACGATGGATTCCAGCGAAATCTCGTTGTCGGCCATACGCTTGGCAATGGCTGCGAACACGCCGGCGCGGTCATGCACGGTCATGCGGATAAAGTAGCCGCCCTCATGCGCACGCATGCGCGCACGCTGGTAAGGCTTCAGCTTCGCGGCCGGACGCCCGAACACCGGGCCATGCTGGAAGCCGGGCCGGCTCTTGGCGATATCCGCCATGTCGCCGATCACGGCAGAGGCCGTCGCATTGCCGCCGGCGCCGGGGCCGGAGAGCAAGAGCTCGCCCAGAACATCGGTCTCGATTGCCACGGCGTTGGTCACGCCGTGCACCTGAGCGATCACGGACTGCGTGGGAACCATGGTCGGGTGCACGCGCTGCTCGATGCCGCTGTCGGTGCGCTGCGCGACGCCCAGAAGCTTGATGCGGTAGCCGAGTTCGCTGGCGGCGCGAATATCGGCCTGGCTGATGTTGGAAATGCCTTCCATGTAGATGTCGTCAGCCGAGATCTGGCAGCCAAAGGCAAGGCTCGTGAGGATCGAGAGCTTGTGCGCCGTGTCGTGTCCCTCGATATCGAAGGTCGGATCGGCTTCGGCATAACCAAGACGCTGAGCCTCTGCGAGGCAGTCCTCAAAGGAAAGCCCCTCTTCTTCCATCCGCGTCAGAATGTAGTTGGCCGTACCATTCATGATGCCGAACACGCGGCTCACATCATTACCGGCCAGCGCTTCGCGCATGGTCTTGATGACCGGAATGCCTCCAGCGACCGCCGCCTCATAGTTGAGGAGAACGCCCTTTTCCTCAGCAATCGTCGCCAGCGCCACGCCATGTTTGGACAGAAGCGCCTTGTTGGCGGTCACCACGTGATGACCGGCCTCAAGCGCTGCCTTCACCGCGTCATAGGCAGGGCCGCTATCGCCGCCGATCAGTTCGACGAACACGTCGATATCAGACGAACGGGCGAGCTCCACCGGATCATCGAACCACTTTGCATTGCCGAGATCGACGCCACGGTCACGGGTTCGGTCGCGCGCCGAGACAGCCGTGAGCGTCATCATGCGTCCGCATTGCCTGGTCAGTTCCGCTTCCTTCTCCGTCATGCAGCGCACGACAGAAGCTCCTACGGTTCCCAAACCCGCAATTCCAATACGCAACGCTTCGGACATGATGCGGCGTGCTCCTTCTTGAACAGTCTGTAAGTGGGACTCAGCGACGGGCGCCGAGCGGGATGACGTTGTCGGTGTTTTCGGGCGCCGTTGCAAGGAAGCGCTTGATGCTGCGCGCCGCCTGGCGAATCCGGTGCTCGTTCTCCACCAGTGCAATGCGCACATACTGATCGCCAAACTCGCCGAAACCGATGCCCGGCGCGACCGCCACCTCCGCCTTTTCGACCAGCAGCTTGGAAAACTCAAGCGAGCCAAGCGCGCGATAGGCTTCGGGGATCGGCACCCAGGCAAACATGGTGGCCGGCGGAGGCGGAACCTCCCAGCCTGCGCGACCAAAAGACTCGACGAGCACATCGCGGCGGCGGTGATAGACCTCGCGCACCTCTTCGATCTCGGAGCCATCGGAATTGAGCGCGGCGGCAGCAGCCACCTGGATCGGCGTGAACGCGCCATAGTCCAGATAGGACTTCACCCGCGAGAGCGCTGCGATCAGACGCTCATTGCCAACCGCAAACCCCATGCGCCAGCCGGGCATGGAGAAGGTCTTCGACATGGAGGTGAACTCCACCGTCACATCCATTGCGCCCGGAACCTCCAGAACGGAGGGCGGCGGGTTGCCATCGAAATAGATTTCCGAATAGGCAAGATCCGACAGAATGATGAGGTCATTCTTGCGGGCGAACGCAACGACGTCCCTGTAGAAATCGAGCGACGCCATACAGGCCGTCGGATTTGACGGATAGTTGAGGATCAGCGCCAGCGGCTTTGGCGTCGAATAGCGCACCGCGCGTTCAAGCGCGGGAATGAAATTCTCATCCGGCTCGGCGGGAATGGCGCGCACGACGCCGCCCGACATGATGAAGCCGAATGTATGGATCGGATAGGTCGGGTTCGGGCAAAGAACCACATCGCCCGGCGCGGTGATCGCCTGGGCCATGTTGGCAAAACCTTCCTTCGAGCCAAGCGTCGCGACAATCTGGGTCTCGGGATCAAGCTTCACACCAAAGCGGCGCTCATAATAAGCCGCCTGCGCACGGCGCAATCCCGGAATGCCCCGGGAAGAAGAATAGCGATGCGTGCGCGGATCGCGCACCACGTCGCACAGCTTGTCGACAATGGCCTGCGGCGTCGGCAGGTCGGGATTGCCCATTCCGAGATCGATGATGTCCGCGCCGCGCGCTCGCGCGCTGGCTTTCAGGCGGTTTACCTGTTCGAAAACATAAGGCGGAAGCCGGCGGATCTTATGGAATTCTTCCATCATCGTACCTCAAAACGGGATGCGCGATGCCGCGCCCGGTCCTCATATACCCAATCCCGTCAACGGTCGAGAGCAGGAACCCTGTCCCTACTCGGTCTTTTCGATTTCCTGAAGCTGCCGCTCGGCATGGGTTTTCGCCAGATTGCGCAGACGGCGCGCCTCGGCATCCGCATTATTTGCCGGCGCACTGTTCTCCAGCCTTTGCCGCGTCGCTGTCAGGTCGCGCATCAGCGCATCCTTTTCCGAAGGCGCGATGGGCGCAGTCGCCGAGGCCGGCGGCACATTCAGGTCAGGATAAGCGCCGGTCACATTTGCACCCGGTGTGGGCGCACCTGGTGTCGGCTTCTGCGACGGCGTTGCCGCCGTGCGCGGGGCGGGTTGTGGAACCACTGGCGGCGTGCGGAGGGCGGCGGCGGGCGCGGCATCCTCCAGGCTTGCGCTCATGCACCCCCCCAGAATCGGCGGCAACGCAACCACCGGAGCGAGAAGCGCGACTGCGCGAAAAAAACCGCCGTGAGATTTGATTTTCATATTCTCTTCCGATTCAAGCCACTACCATGCATGATGGCAGAGGGGGAGCCTCCCGTCAGATTATGTTAACACCGCGCCCGTTGAAAGGCGCGTTTAGGTTGTAGGCGCAGAACATGGCTCATGAAAAGCAGACCAATGGCGCAGAAAACCAAGCAGACAGCACGGTAGAGCAGTATTTCGCAAAAGATCCGCAGCGTTTTGCGCAGAATCTGGCGCAGGCGCTCGAAGAGCTCGGCAAGGCGGCCGCCTCCTGGAGGCAGGCCCGTGAAAGTGGCGAATCGACCGACATTTCCGCAGCGCCCCTCGCCGACATGGTCAAAACGTTCTCCCGCGTCAGTGAATACTGGCTGAGCGATCCGGCGCGCGCACTGGAGGCGCAGACGCGGCTCTTTGGCGAGTTCATGGGCATCTGGGCGAATGCGATCCGCCGCATGAGCGAAGACAACATCGCCGACTATGCGCCGGCATCCGACAGGGACAAGCGGTTTCAGGACCCCGAATGGGGCCGCAACGCCTTTTTCAGCTTCCTGAAACAGGCCTATCTGGTCACCGCGCGCTGGGCGGCCGACCTGGTTGATGGAGCCGACAATCTGGATGAGGCGACGCGCCACAAGGCCCGCTTCTATGTCGAGCAGATGAGCCAGGCCCTCTCGCCGTCAAACTTCCTGCTCACCAATCCCGAGCTTTACCGTGAAACCATGGCGAGCGACGGCGAAAATCTCGTGCGCGGCATGCGCATGCTCGCCGAGGACATCGCCGCCGGCAAGGGCGACCTGAAACTGCGCCAGTCCGACGCCTCCAAGTTCAAGGTGGGCGAGAACATCGCCACCACGCCGGGCAAGGTCATCGCCCGCAACCGGCTTGTGGAAGTGCTGCAATACGAGCCGACCACCAAGAAAGCTTTCAAGCGGCCCTTGCTCATCGTGCCGCCATGGATCAACAAGTTCTACATTCTCGACCTCAACCCCAAGCGCTCCTTCATCCGCTGGGCGGTGGAACAGGGCCACACGGTGTTTGTCATCTCGTGGATCAACCCGGATGAGCGCCACGCCTGTCTGGACTGGGGTGATTACATTGATGAGGGCATTCGCTTCGCGCTCGACACGATCGAACAGGCAACGGGCGAGAAGCAGGTCAACGCAATGGGCTATTGCGTGGGCGGCACACTGCTTGCCGCAGGCCTCGCGCTGATGGCGGCGGAGGGTGAGCAACGCATCGCGTCTGCAACCTTCCTGACGACGCAGGTGGACTTCACCTTTGCCGGTGATCTCAAGGTCTTTGTCGATGAAGAGCAGATAAAGGCGCTGGACGCGGCAATGCGTGAACGCGGCTTTCTGGACGCCACACGCATGGCCACCGCCTTCAACATGCTGCGCGCGGGCGACCTGATCTGGCCCTATGTGGTCAACAACTACCTGCGCGGTCAGGCGCCCCTGCCCTTTGACCTTCTCTACTGGAACTCCGATTCCACCCGGCTCGCAGCGGCGAACCACTCCTATTACCTGCGCAACTGCTATCTGGAGAACAATCTCTCGCAGGGTCGCGCGGTGCTGCGCGGCAGGACGCTGCATCTGGAAGATGTCGACATACCGATCTTCAACCTCGCAACCCGCGAGGATCACATCGCGCCTGCGAAATCCGTCTTCCTGGGAAGCCGTTTCTTCGGCGGACCGGTGGAGTTCGTGCTTGCGGGATCCGGCCACATCGCCGGTGTGATCAACCCACCCGAAATGAAGAAATACCAGTTCTGGAGCGGGCCGAAGCCTGAAGGCGAACTGGACGACTGGATGGCGCAGGCGAAGGAGAACGCGGGCTCCTGGTGGCCCAGATGGCACGAATGGATCACCGGCCTCGACAAGGAAGAGGTAAAGGCGCGCAAACCCGCAAAAGGCAAGAAAGCTCTGGCCGACGCACCCGGAGATTATGTTCGCACCCGCGCCTGATCACGCCCTTGGATCAGGACCAAAACCTTGATCACGCGTTGTAACCGAACGAAAGAAGCTTTTACGCACCGAGCCGGGTCTCTGGCCTATGCTTAAAAGCTAACATGTTGTTGCCTTAATTGTTTTCTAACGCCTATGATAGTTATCCACATGGGGACCAAGATTCGTTAGCAGACAAACGGTGGCTGCATGCCGGTAACCGGGCATGGGTTGTTTGGTTCGTGAATTCATATGAGGGGGCAGACTTCTGTTGCTGGGGGACGAGAGCGGAAAGCGCTGTATGAAGTTGATGAGTTGCGGGCGTGCGAGCCTTGCCAGCGTTCTTTGCGCTCTTTTTCTTGCTTCATGCTCCACCACATCAGATCCGGTAACGCAGTTCGGCCTGACACCGACCGATTTGCAGGTGAGCGCCGGCGAAGAAGGGTTTGAGGCCAGCGACAGCGACCTTATTGCCGCAGCACCTGGCGAAGAGAATGCCGCTGAAGGCAGCAGTGTTCCACTCCCGGCAGCGCGCCCCGGCTCCCAAACGGCGGCAGCCTCTACCCCGGAACCCCAGACACAGACCGCTCAGACGAATGAGCAGCCCCCGGCCGGCGAGACAGCGCCGGTAGAGACCGCAGCGCAACAGGCTGCCGAAACCACGACACAGACAGCCGCCGCAGAGGTTCCCCAGCCTGCAGCGCGCCCGGCGGAAACAGAAACTGCGGAGGCCGAAGCCGTCGCAGCAGCCGAGGCGGAAGCATCCGCCAAGAAACAGACTTTCCTAGCCGCATTCTTCTCGGCTCGCGAACCGAAGGCCGCCCAGGCTGCGGAAAGAGCGGCCCGCCCGCTCATCGACCCGAAGAAGACGCAAAAGAAGGTCGAAGAGAAACCCAAAGTGGTTCTCGCCGCCACCTCCGAGAGCCGGCCCGTGACAGCATCCCTCGGCACAGGCGCCGCCCTGCCCGGCGTGCGTCAGGGTGACAGCCTGTTCGAATTCTCGAGCAAGTCCGGCGCGGACGATGATGCCGACGCCGACATTTACGAAGAAGAGCCCGCCTATCAGGTCGCCTCTGCGGCCGGCATGGCGCGCCTTGCGCCCAATGGCCTCCTCAAGCAGCGCGAAAGCGTCGACACTGCCTGCCTGAAGCCAGCGCTCGTTGGCATGCTCAAGGCCATTGAGCGCCACTATGGCAAGCGAATCGTCGTCACCTCCGGCTATCGCAGCCCCAACTACAACCGTCGCGTCCGCGGCGCCCGCAAGTCGCTGCACATGTATTGCGCGGCAGCCGACATTCAGATTTCCGGCGTCAGCAAATGGGAGCTGGCCAAGTTCGTTCGCTCCATGCCGGGCCGTGGTGGTGTAGGCACCTATTGCCACACGAAATCCGTGCATGTGGACGTCGGTCCGGAGCGCGATTGGAACTGGCGCTGCCGCCGCAGAAAATAATTTTGAAAAAAATGCATGTTCCATCAATTGATGGGTTGCCCCATGCAGCGAAGCTTACTATAAGCCGTCTCGTTCTCGAGCGCGCCCATCGTCTAGCGGTCTAGGACGCCGCCCTTTCACGGCGGAAACACGGGTTCGAGTCCCGTTGGGCGTGCCAGTTTCTTTCCCGAAATTGCACATAGTAAAACGTCAGCCGAATGCTTCGGTTTGACCCGCTCTCGCAGTCCGCGTACTTGTCGGATGCAGATGTCTTCGACACATGGCCAGTCGCCTACCGTCGAGACCTTGGGAGAAAGGCGGGGAGAATGCAGGGCGTACTGACCGCCATTTCGAATACGCTCGGCTTTGCAGCCTCGCATGCGCGATTCTTTCTGATAGCCGGGCTTGTGGCGGGAATCGCTTCTCCGGCAGCAGCACACGCCGCAAAGCCATGGATTGCGGAAATGATCGCCGGCCTGCTCTTTCTTGCAGCGCTGCGCGTCGGCCCCAGAGCCCTCATCGGCGCATTGAGCGACCTGAGGCAGTCACTGGTCGCCACGCTCGCCTTTCAGCTGGCGCTTCCCCTCGCTTTCGCCCTCTTCTTCCTCGCCATCGGCTGGACCGGCGTTCTGCCCACCGCTCTGGTGCTCATGGCCGCAGCCGCGCCCGTTTCCGGCAGCCCACATCTGGCGATCATGACGGGAAACGATCCCGCACCGGTCATGCGGGTCATGACGCTCGGCACCGCGCTCCTGCCACTCACCGTTCTGCCCGTATTCTGGCTCACGCCCACGCTGGGGAGCGCTGACGTGATTCTGGCGGCCGCAGGCCGTCTGCTGGCCGTTATCGCGCTGGCGGTCTCTGCTGCCTTCCTGCTGCGCCGATTCGCGTTACGCAGTCCCGGCCCCGGCGCCATACGCTCGATAGACGGTCTTTCCGCGATTCTCATGGGTGTGGTCGTTGTGGGGCTCATGTCCGCCGTTGGCGAAACCCTGCTGGTCGACCCCGCTCTTGTGGGCCTCAACCTCGCCATTGCCTTCGCCGCGAACTTTCTTCTCCAGCTTGCCGTGACCACGCTTCTGGAACGCTCCGGCTCCAAAGCCATTGCAGCGCCTCTGGGCATTGCAGCCGGCAACCGCAATATCGGCCTCTTCCTCACTGCGCTTCCTGCGAGCGTCACCGATTCACTTCTGCTCTTTATCGGCTGCTATCAGATCCCCATGTATCTGACGCCGCTCGTGCTCGGCCGTTATTACCGTAAGCGCGCAGCGATCAGTGCCCACCGCCAGCCGTCCACCTGAATCAGCGCTTGCAGAAGCCCACGCAACCCGCTGAAAAGACTCCCCCCTTCGGAAAGACCCAAATGCAGTTTCCAGAGCCCCTGATCGAAGCCCGGCTGATCCGCCGCTACAAGCGCTTCCTGGCCGATGTCATCCTGCAGGATGGAACGCAGACAACGGTTTCGGTGCCCAACACCGGCTCCATGCTGGGCCTGACCGCCGAAGGGTCACGCGTCTTTCTCTCCCACTCCGACGATCCCAAGCGCAAATACGCCCATCGCCTGGAGATCGTGGAGGCGGACGACACGCTGGTCGGAATCAACACCGGCCTGCCCAACAGGCTCGCCGAAGAAGCAATCCGCGCCGGCCTCGTTTCCGATCTTGCCGCCTACCCCGTCCTGAAGCGCGAGCAACGCTACGGAGAGCGCTCGCGCATCGACATGCTTCTGGAGGCTGCAGACCGCGCCTGCGCCTATGTGGAGGTCAAGAACGTCCACTTCATGCGCGAGCCGGGGCTGGCCGAGTTCCCCGACACGGTCACGGAGCGCGGCGCGCGGCACCTGCATGAGCTCATCGGCATGCGCGCCGCCGGCCACCGCGCAATCATGATCTATCTGGTGCAGCGCGGCGACTGCGACCGCTTCCGCCTCTGTGGCGATCTGGACCCCGCCTATGCTGCGGCTTTTGCGCAGGCCAGCGCCGCCGGGGTTGAAGCTTACGCCATCAAATGCCAAATCACCCCTGAAGCCATCCGCCCGGATCGTCTGATAGACATCGTGCGATAAAAGCCGCAAAATCCGGCACAACGATTATTGAACAAAGCGCAAGCGAACCAAAGCCCCATGGTCACCTATCTCGAAGCAGACTCCGCCCCCATGCGTAATACCGGCCAGATCCGCCTTTACGGCGAAGAGGGCTTTGAAGGCATGCGCAAGGCGTGCAACCTCACGGCGCGCTGCCTTGATGAGCTGGCGGATCGCGTCGCGCCGGGCGTGACGACCAACGAGATCGACCGTTTCGTCTTCGAGTTCGGCATGGACCATGGCGCCATTCCCGCGACGCTCAACTATCGCGGCTACACAAAGTCCACCTGCACCTCGATCAACCATGTGGTCTGCCACGGCATTCCAGACAACAAGCCGCTGCGCGAAGGCGACATCGTGAACATCGACGTCACCTACATTCTCGACGGCTGGCACGGCGATTCGAGCCGCATGTATCCGGTCGGCACGATCAAGCGCGCGGCCGAACGGCTACTCGAAGTCACGCATGAATGCCTCATGCGCGGCATCGCCGCCGTAAAGCCTGGCGCACGCACCGGCGCAATCGGCGCCGCCATCCAGTCCTATGCGGAAGGCGAGCGCTGCTCCGTGGTGCGCGATTTCTGCGGCCATGGCCTCGGACAGCTGTTCCACGACGCGCCGAACATTCTGCACTATGGCACTCCGAGCGAAGGCGTCGAGATGCGGCCTGGCATGATCTTCACCATCGAGCCGATGATCAATCTGGGTCGTCCGCATGTGAAGGTGCTCTCGGATGGCTGGACGGCTGTGACGCGCGACCGCTCACTTTCGGCTCAGTATGAGCACTCGATCGGCGTCACCGAAACCGGTTGTGAAATCTTCACCCTTTCGCCTGCAGGGCTCGACCGCCCCGGCCTCTCCGCCTAAACTGCTCTACCGGTGCGTGCAGTCCGTTACGGACTCACGCCTGTTTGAGCGGTGCAAGGGGGAGGCACTTATGGGCAGGCAGGACGAGCACACATTCTTTGCTGAAGGGCCAGTCGGACCGACCACAAAGATAGAACGCGCAAAGCCAGCGCGAAAACCGCACTATCATGGCCATCGAGACAGGTTACGGCAGCGCTTCGCCGACAATGGAAGCGAAGCGCTTCTGGATTACGAGCTTCTCGAACTCTTCCTCTTCCGCTCCATTCCCCGCGCAGACACCAAGGGGCCGGCCAAGGCCCTTCTGGAGCGCTTCGGCTCGCTTCCCGAAGTGCTCGGCGCGCCAGAGCGCCTTCTGCAGGAAGTGGAAGGCATTGGCGAGGCTGCCGCACGCGATCTCAAGATTGCTGCTACCCTCGCCCGACGCATGCTGAAAGCCGAACTGCGCGGCCGCCAACTGCTGACCTCCTGGTCACAGGTCATCGACTATTGCATGGCCTCCATGGCGCATGAGCAGATAGAGCAGTTTCGAGTCCTGTTCCTCGACAAGAAGAATCAGCTCATTGCCGACGAAGTGCAGCAGACCGGCACGGTCGATCACACGCCGGTCTATCCGCGCGAACTCGTTCGGCGCGCGCTGGAACTGTCGGCGAGCGCCGTGGTGCTGGTGCACAACCACCCATCGGGCGACCCGACGCCGTCACGCGCCGATATCGAGATGACCAAGACCATCGTGCAAACCGCGACGCCGCTCGGCATCGCCGTGCATGATCACATCATCATCGGCAAGAACGGCCATGTAAGCTTCAAGGGGCTGCAGCTCTTCTAGCCTGCTCGTTTTCGCCAGCGCGAAACGGGAAGCCCCGCCAGACAGCAATGGCAGAGCAGCGCTGCTACGCGGCTCCCATTGCCGGCAAGGCATGCAGAAATGCATCGCACCCATGCTAAAAAGCATAACTCATTGATATTTTTGGAATTTTGACTCTGGTCAAATTCCACCTCGAACCTCCGGGCTACGACTTTCGTAGCAATGCCTGCCTGCAGATTCGCGGGCTAGCCAAACTCATTGGAGGTCACATGGATCTTGCAAGACGGATGTTCATGGGGCAGCTCGCGCGGCTTGCCGCGGGCGCCAGCCTCGTGCCACTGGCCACGGTGGCGGAAGCCGCCATCAACGACCAGCCGCCGCGTCGCGGCGGTGATCCCACAAAGCGCTACGCCATGCTGATCGACCTGCGCCGCTGCATCGGTTGCCAGGCCTGCACGGTCTCGTGCCATCTGGAAAACGATGCGCCGCTGGGCAAGTTCCGCACCATCGTGTCGCAATATGAGGTCGACGATCCGGAGACGGGCGACATGTCGACCTTCTTCCTGCCGCGGCTGTGCAATCACTGCGACAACCCGCCCTGCGTGCCGGTCTGCCCGGTGCAGGCCACCTATCAGCAGGAAGACGGCATCGTCGTCGTCGATGCGGAACGCTGCGTCGGCTGCGCCTATTGCGTACAGGCCTGCCCCTATGATGCGCGCTTCATCAACGACAAGACGCAGACCGCCGACAAGTGCACATTCTGCACCCACCGGCTGGAAGCCGGTCTTCTGCCGGCCTGTGTTGAAAGCTGCGTCGGCGGCGCGCGCATCATCGGCGATCTGAACGATCCCGAAAGCACCATTGCCCGCATGATCGCCGAGCACCGGGACGAATTGCAGGTTCTGCAGCCCGAAAAGGGAACGCTGCCGCACGTCTTCTATCTCGGCATGGATGAACGCTTCGTCGACCGCCCCGAGGCCTTCGCCTCGATCTGGGAAATCCGTGGCACGGACAATGAGGAGTTGCACTATGAATTCAGCGGTCATTGAGATCCTCGCGCCACGCTACCAGATCGCCTGGTACCCATGGGCCGTGCAGTACTTTTTCATGATTGCGCTGGCCTATGCCTCGCTCTGGCTGGCCCTGCCGGGTCTTCTCGGCGCACGCCGCTGGAAGGCGACGGCGCGCTATGCGCTCCTTGGCGCGATGACAACCGCCATCGTTGCCCCCATCGCGCTTCTGGCCGATCTGCATCAGCCGCTGCGGTTCTGGCATTTTTATGCCTACTTCACACCGTGGTCGTGGATGTCCATCGGCAGCCTCATGCTGCCGCCCTTCGTCTTCGCGATCATAGCGCTCGCCTGGCTTGTCTGGCGCGAGCCCATGCTGGCCTGGCGCACGCGTGACGACATGACCGGCCTCATCGCCCGCATCGCCACGCTTGGCGGCTGGCAGACCCCGCGCTTCGCAGTCGTTGCACTTGCGCTGTTCGCCGCCGTGATGTCGTTCGCCATTGCCATTTATACCGGCAGCGAAGTCGCCATCCTCAAAGGTCGTCCGCTGTGGAACACGCAATGGCTCCTGCCCTTCTTCGCAGCCACCGGCTTCATCGGCGCTGCCGGTCTGGTGCTCGTGCTCAACCGCTTCACCGGCACGCGCGACGCCGACACCGACCGCAACATGCTGATGGTGGTTGTCGCCGCCGCGGTGGTGACGGCGCTTGTGGCCCTTGCCTGGGCGCTTGAGGGCATCTTCGTGGAAGACAGCTCCGTCGCAGCCGCCATCCAGTCGGTGCGCCACAGCGCCGAATGGCGCTCCACGGCCATCTGGAGCCTCTCCGTCGGCGCATCCATGACGCTTGTCAGCTTCCTGCTCGTATGGCGCAACGGCGCGCGCATCTGGGGCTGGGTCATCGGGCTGGTGGCGCTGCATCTCGCCTGGATGGCCCGCTGGAACGTGCTGATGGACGTGCAGACGGTGCAGAAGCAGACCGCTGGCTATCTCGAATATGTGGTTGGCTGGGGTTCCAGCGGCTGGCTCGGCGTGATCGGAACCTTCGGGCTCTGGATCGCCCTCCTGCTTGTGATCGACATGTTCGTACCGTGGAAACAGGCGCTCGACGGCCCCGCCGACGCGCCCGCAGAAAAGACCGACATCTCCGCCAAGGGAGTTCCCAGCCATGGATAAGAACCGCCGCAACCTGCTCAAGGGTGGCGTTGCCGCCGCCGGCGCAGCCACTTTCGTCGCCGGCTATTCCGAGCCGCTGACCCGCATGGCCAAGGGCCTGACCGGCAGCTCGGGCGAAAAGCCCCGCCACCCCGTCTACGGCAATGCGCTCGATCCCGAATACAGGGTCGATCTCGAAACCGGCGCGATGGAGCTCAATCCCGACCAGCGCGTCGCCTTCACCGTCTGCTATGGCTGCACCACCAAATGCGGCGTGCGGGTGCGCATCGACAACAACACCGAAGAGGTGCTGCGCTCGATCGGCAACCCGTTCAACCCGCTGTCCTCGGAAGAGCACACCGACGAGACCATGCCGGTCAAGGATGCGCTCCTGCGCACCACCGCCTACGCCGACCAGGGCTGGGCCAACCGCTCCACCACCTGCGCGCGCGGCAATGCCATGATCGCGCAGATGACCAGCCCGCAGCGCGTCACCGCGTGCCTGAAGCGCACGGGAAAACGCGGCGAAGGCAAGTGGGAGACGATCAGCTTCGAGCAGCTCATTGAGGAAATCGTCGAGGGCGGCGATCTGTTCGGCGAAGGCCAGGTGGACGGACTTGCCGCGATCAACGACTATGAAACGCCGCTCGACCCGGAAAACCCCGAATACGGCCCCATGACCAACCAGCTTCTGGTCATGGAAGCCACCGATTATGGACGTTCGGCCCTTCTGCGCCGTTTCTCCGACAAGGCGTTCGGCACCCGCAATTATGGCCATCACGGCTCCTATTGCGGCCTCGCCTTCCGCATGGGCGCGGGCGCGATGATGAACGATCTCGCCAAGAACGCCCATGTAAAGCCCGACTATGAAAAGGCCACGTTCGGCCTGTTCGTCGGCACCGCGCCATCACAGGCAGGCAACCCGTTCAAGCGGCAGGGACGGCTTCTGTCCAAGGCGCGTGTCGACGGTTCGCTCGAATACATGGTCGTGGATCCGGCGCTGAACGCCTCGGTCGCGCGCGCCGCCGGCAAACGCGCCAACTGGGTGCCGGTCAAGCCGGGCACCGATGCCGCGCTCGGCATGGCGCTCATCAAGCTCCTGTTCGACAATGAAGGCTATGCGGCCGACTATCTGGCCATCCCCAACCCGGATGCCGCCAAAGCCGCCGGCGAGCCCTCCAACAGCAATGCGACGCATCTGGTTATCATCGATGAGAACCACCCGCGCGCCGGCGCTTTCCTGCGCGAGTCCGATCTCGGCCTGAAGGAAGCCGGTAGCGAGGACGATGCGCCCATGGTCGTGGATGCCAATGGCCAGATCGTGCCGGCCAACGCCGTCGATCAGGCAGCGCTCTTTGCCGCTGAGACCGTCACGCTGGCGGATGGCAACACCATTGAGGTGCGCACCGGCCTGCGTCTGCTTCGTGACGAGGCAGAAGCGCACACGCTGGACAAAATGTCCGAGACCTGCGGCATCCCCGTCGCGCGCATGCAGGAGATGGCCGACAAGCTGGCCGAGCATGGCCGCACCGCAGTGGTCGACTGCCATGGCGGCATGATGTCGGGTGCCGGTTTCTATGCAGCCTTCTCGCTGCAATTGCTCAACGTGCTTCTCGGCAACATCAACCACACCGGCGGCAATGCCCATGGCGGCGGCAATTTCAACGGCACTGCCGGAGGCCCCCGCTATGACCTCGCGGGCTTCGAAGGCGCGCGCAAGCCAAAGGGCGTGTTCCTGTCGCGCTCGCGCTTCCCCTATGAGAAGACGAGCGAGTTCAAGCGTCTCAAGGCCGAGGGCAAGAACCCCTACCCGGCCCGTGCGCCCTGGCGTCGGCTGGCGCCGCCGGTCCTGACCGACCACATCACCGCTGCCGTGGAAGGATATCCCTACCCGATCAAGGCGATGATCGGCGTCATGTGTAATCCGATGTACGGCCAGGCCGGCCTCAGGGCCGTGCTGTGCGACAAGCTTGCCGATCCCAAAGTGCTGCCGCTCTATGTGGCCGTGGATGGTTTCATCAACGAGACCAACACCTATGCCGACTACATCGTGCCGGATTCGGTCATGTATGAAGTCTGGGGCTTCACTGGCGCTTGGTCGGGCAATTTGACCAAGATGACCACGGCCTGCTGGCCCATCGTCGAGCCACGTCAAGCGAAGACGCAGGATGGCGAGCCCGTGAGCATGGACAGTTTCTTCATCGCGCTGTCCAAGCGTCTCGGCCTCAAGGGCTTCGGCGATGCAGCCATCACCGACGCCAATGGCGGCAAGCATCCGCTCAACCGGGTGGAAGACTTCTACCTGCGCGCGGCGGCCAACATCGCCTTCACCGGCGAGACGCTTCCCGACGCCAGCGAAGAAGACATCCGCTTCTCGGGCCTCGAACGCCTTCTGCCGGCCATCGAAGCCACCCTGCCGGCAGAAGAACACGGCCCCGTGGCGCATCTTTATTCGCGTGGCGGCCGGTTCCAGACTTTTGCCGACGCGCGCAAGGGGGATACGCTCGGCAATCTGTGGAAGCGCCAGCTCTGCGTCTGGAACGAGGATGTGGGCACCTGCGTCGACAGCATGACCGGCAAGCGCCTGTTCGGCACGGCAAAGCTGCAGCCGCCGGTCATGGCCGACGGTTCACCCATGCGCGATCACTTCACCGAGGAGGAATGGCCGATGCTCGCCTTCTCCTACAAGTCGAACGTGATGAACAGCTATGCCATCGGGCTTGAGCGGCTGCGCATGATCAAGCCCTACAACCCCATGCTCGTGAACAGCGAGGATGCGGCCGCGCTCGGTGTCACCCATGGTGACGAGATCGTGGTGGAAAGCCCCGGTGGCGCCATTCGCGGACTGGCGATCGTCACCAATGGCGTGATGCCCGGCACGATCGGCATCGAGCACAGTTTCGGCCATACGGAGCTGGGCGCGCGCGATCATGTGATCGACGACAGGACCATGGCCGGCAATCCGTGGATTGCGGCCGGCGTCAACATCAACGATCTGGGCTTTGCCGACCCGACACGGCAGACGCTCGGCACCTGGCTGGAGCCCGTGTCAGGCGCATCCGTGCGTCAGGGCCTGCCGATCCGGGTCCGTGCTGCCTGATCGAAGCCCGGAACAACGGTCTCAAGCCCTCGCGCCATGCGCGGGGGCTTTTTCTTGTAAACGCGGCATGCGCCCTGATTTGAGCGATGGAAGCAGTCGCGACCGGCGACGGGGCGGCTCTGTCGGCTCAGCTGTCAGGCAAAGTCGAGACGCATCAGCACTTCGTCAACAAATGCCCCCTCAACGCAGAGCGCCTTCTGATCAACCGCCCATTCCCTGAAACCCGCGCGCTGATACAGCCTTTTTGCCGCTTCGTTTGAAGCGGTCACGGAAAGCAGGACTGACTGGCAATCAACCATGGCCTCGTTGATGGCTGCCTGCAGCAGGTTTTTCGCCAGACCGGTGCCGCGACCAGAAGGAGCCACATACATCCCCCAGATGCTGGCCCTGTGTCTGATCTTGGCCGCCTTTTCCCTGCGGAGGCCGATGATCCCCTGCAAGGCTCCAGCGGCGTCAAATCCACCAAAAACGACATTCTCCGCCAAACGCGCGGCTGCCCGTTCGAGCGGCTGGGCAAGCTCATCATCAAACGAAGCGCCGAACGCTTCAGGATGCATCTTTAGCCCCTCGAGCCTCAGTACTCTGAACGCGCGCGCATCTTCGGCTCCAAGCCGCCTGATATTCATCTGCATGGCCTTCTCACAAGCACGAGCCTCCGCCCCCCCTTACCGGAGAGGAAAGTCGCCTCAACATGCCGCAAGCGACGTCTCACCGCGAAAGCTCCGCAGCCGCCAGTGCGGCAATCTTAAAATCCACTTCCGCCAATGGGTTCTCATCCTCGAGAAACCACGCCGCTGACAAGCCGGTCCATGCGAGAATCCACTGAAGCAGGGTGCGGCGCTCCACCTTCGCCGCTTCGGATACGACCGTCAGGCGTCGCTGAAAGCGGCCGGGCTGCGTTGCGACCGGTTGACTGGGGGCGCTCAAATCGGGGTTGGTGAAAATGTTCGCAAAGTCGAAGCCGCGATCACCCGTCAGGCCATGCGGATCGATGGCCAGCCAGCCCCGCTTGCCGAAATCAAGCACATTGCCGTGGTGCAAGTCGCCGTGAAGGACGACCTGCTCTTTTGGCTCGGCCAGAAGCTTTTGCGCTGTCTCAAGACAGTGGATCAGGATACCGCCATGCCTGGCCGCCGCCGGTTCGAGGCACCGGAACCAGCGCTTTAAAGGAACGAGTTCAGGCATGGGGCCGGGTCTGCTGCGATGCAGGCGGTTGGCGGTGGCGCAGAGAATACGGCAGGCCTCATCATCATCGTTGCCACGCGCCATGTCCGCCAGAGAGCGAGCGCCGGTGGCGCGCTCAAGAAGCAGAGCGCCTTCAGTGCACGCCAGAACCTCTGCCGCCCCGTCCCCGCTCCACCATGTCATAAGGCTCGCCCCGCGCTTCTGATCCGCGCTGGAGAACAGTTTGAGCATTGCCGGCTCGTCCCCTCGAAGCACCGGCAGAAGGTTCGCTGCCGGGGTAACGATCGGCTCACCATCAATGGCGAGCTTCCAAAGGCGCAGATACGGCTCGAACATCACAGTCTCTCCGGGCTCGTCCGAATACCGCAAGTGTCATATTCGGAAATCAGGCAGGTTCTTCGCATGCCCGCAGAAGAGCGGCAATGTCCACACCGTCGCACCGGCCCACAAGCCAGACAGCGCATAAAGAAAAAGGCCGCCCCGAAGGACGGCCTTTCTCGAACTTTCAAAAAGGAGAGGCTTATTCGCCCTCTTCCTTCTTCTTGGCAGCAGCCTTCTTCGGAGCGGCTTTCTTCTTCGGAGCAGCCTTCTCCTTCTTCGCCGGCTTCGCCTCGGTCTCGTCCTCGTCGTCAGCCATCAGCTCGTCGCGGGAGACCTTCTCGTCGGTAACCGCGATTTCAGCGAGCAGATGGTCGATGACCTTCTCCTCGAAGAGCGGCGCACGGATGTTGGCCATGGCCTGCGGGTTCTGACGATAGAACTCGTAGATTTCCTGCTGCTGGTGCGGCGGGTAGCGGCGGATCGATTCGATGAGCGCGCGCTGCATCTCTTCGTCGCCAACCTTGACCTCTGCCTTCTCGCCGATCTCGGAGAGAACCAGGCCCAGACGCACGCGGCGCTCAGCAAGACGCTGATACTCTTCGCGAGCCTCTTCCTCGGTCGTCTCTTCGTCTTCGAAGGAGCGGCCGGCAGCCTCAAGATCGCGGGTCACCTGGTTCCAGATGTTCTCGAACTCGGCTTCCACGAGCTTGGACGGCGCTTCGAACTTGTAAGCCTCGTCCAGCGCGTCGAGGATCTGACGCTTCGCCTTCTGGCGGGTCACCTGGCCAAACTGGTTCTCGAGCTGGCCACGAACGATCTCGCGCAGCTTGTCAGCCGATTCAAGGCCGAGCTGCTGTGCGGTCTCGTCGTTGATCTCCATCTCGTTGGGCTTGGAGACTTCTTTGACCTTGATGTCGAACTCGGCTTCCTTGCCTGCGAGATGCGCTGCCGCATACTCTTCCGGGAAGGTGACCTTGATCGTGCTCTCGTCGCCGGCCTTCAGGCCCACGAGCTGCTCTTCGAAACCGGCGATGAACTGGTTCATGCCGATCACGACCTCGGAATCCTCGGCAGCGCCGCCATCAAAAGCTTCGCCGTCGATCTTGCCGAGATAGTCGAGCTTGACCTTGTCGCCGTCAGCCGCCTTGCCCTTCTTCACCTCGTAGGTGCGGGCGGAGTCGGCAACGCGCTTGACCTGCTCTTCGACTTCCTCATCCGTCACGTCATAGACCTGACGCTTGATCTTGATGTCGGAGAAATCCTTCAGCTCGATCGGCGGAATGACTTCATAGGACATGGAGAATTCGAAGTCGGCATCGCCGGAGAGAACCTTGTCGGCTTCCTTCTCGTCCTCGGTCATCGAGATTTCCGGCTGAATGGCCGGCTTCTCACCGCGCTCGGTCAGGATGCTCTGCGTGCCTGCGAGGATCTCGTTCACGACTTCAGCCATGAAAGACTTGCCGTAGACGCGGCGCAGGTGCTGCGCGGGCACTTTACCGGGGCGGAAACCCTTGAGGTTCACCTTGTCCTTTGCGTCGTTGAGACGCTCAGCGAGGCGCGCCTCCATGTCCTTGGCAGGAACAACGACCTTAAGTTCGCGCTTGAGCCCTGAATTGAGAGTTTCGGTTACCTGCATCCATCATACCTTTGTATTCGCTTTTGCCGCCGCGTTCACGGCGCCCACCGCTCTTCCTGTCGGGGATACTTACCGGGAATGGCCCTTCTGGTGCGGGTGGAGGGACTTGAACCCCCACGGCTTGCGCCACAGGAACCTAAATCCTGCGTGTCTACCAATTCCACCACACCCGCTTCGAAAGACCCAAGGAACGCCTTAAGCTTCCGAAAGCGCGGGTTCTATATCACCTGCACCTAGTCTATCAAAGCAAAATTGGCAAGATTCAGGGCTTTTTTGATCGCTTCGGCCCCCTTGCGCATACCGGCTGCATCCCCCGCTCCCACCGTGCTTTTTATAAACCGATTAGAACCGCGCCAAACCCGAGCCATGCAGCAGCCGCAAAAAGGCCATGTTGCATTGCACAAATCGCATTGCTGTCATGCAACATTGTCACTTCAAAGCCGGGCGGCTTGGGACTATCTCCTGCTCACAAGACGAACACAGAATATTCGAACGAAGCGAGCAGCAAGATGAACATCATTCGCAACTACCGCAACTGGCGCCGTTACCGTCAGACCGTCAACGAGCTGAGCCGCCTGTCCAACCGTGAACTGAACGATTTGGGCATCTCCCGCGGCGACATCCCGTTCGTTGCACGCAAGTCTGTCTAAGGACAGCAGCTAATTCAGTTTCGCCAGGATTACCTCCTCCCAATCCTGACGGATATGACCGACAAACTCCTCCTCCCAATTGTCGGTCACCCAAAACAACCCCTGCCGAACCTCCTCCCTCGGCAGGGGTTGTAAAAAGGGCGGTAAGCCTCGTAAGAGCCCGCCAGACAGAGTTTTAGAGATTCCTTCGGAGTTATCCTCCTCCCAACTTCGAAGGAAACGACCGGCATCTCCTCCTCCCAATTGCCGGTCACCCTATAACGACACCCGCCGAACCTCCTCCCTCGGCGGGTGTTGTTTCCGGGCAGAGGCCTTCCTATATGGGCGCTGTCAGGATTTGAGTTTCATAGATTTCGTCCGGGTTACCTCCTCCCAACCCTGACGAATAGACCGGCAACCTCCTCCTCCCAAAATTGCCGGTCACCCTATAACGACACCCGCCGAAACTCCTCCCTCGGCGGGTGTTGTTTCCGGGCAGAAGCCTTCCTATATGGGCGCTGTCAGGATTTGAGCTTCATAGATTTCGTCCGGGTTACCTCCTCCCAACCCTGACGAATAGACCGGCAACCTCCTCCTCCCAAAATTGCCGGTCACCCTATAACGACACCCGCCGAAACTCCTCCCTCGGCGGGTGTCGTTTTTTTATCCCCTCCGCTTCCATGCACGCGCGCCGGACGCGCTATCGCTCGCCGCGCACGCCGCGCTTCTTCCACTCAGAAAGCTGCATGATGTCCGGCGCACCGCCAGCCGGCTCGTACCAGCTGTCGACAGCCCAGTCCCGGCCATCCTTCGCGCGCACCACGGCAGTGGCGTGCGGGTAGCGGATGTCGATGAAGAAGCCGCGTGCGGCGTTCCTGCGCACAGTGTGATGATGCAGCAACCCGTGGCGCTGCAGATAGGTCAGGAGCGTCCGCGTGTTGCGCGACTCGTCGATGCAGTCCATCTGGCCATAGACCCGTGCGCCGCCCGGTCCGGACTTCGCTCCATCACGCACGCCCATGGTCTGCGTCGCCAGTGTTTCGAAATAGCGGACCGCCTTGCTGATGGCCGCCCGTTCGGCGCTTGCGGAAGACCTGCCGCCCGCCATGATCGCGGCCAGCCGCTGCTTCGCAGCCGCCCCCAGATTCATGCTCTTCTTGTAGACACAGCCATAGCCGCTGCACAGATAGATGCGCTCCGCCTTCGCCGCCGCCGGCCCGGTCACACATGCCAGACACAGCGCCGCTGCAAGCAGCCCCGCCCGTGATGCTCCAAATTCCATTCGCACAGTATAAAACGCCCCTGTTGATTGCGAAACCGGATGGCAGAGCCGCCTCTATAATTGGTTAGCGCCACACGCCATCCACCGTTGCATTCCATGGTCCGGCGGCTTATCTCCTCCCCCATGAAACCGATACACATCATTGGCGGCGGTCTCGCCGGTTCCGAAGCTGCCTGGCAGGCGGCACAAGCGGGTGTTCCCGTCATTCTGCACGAGATGCGACCGGTGCGCGGCACCGATGCGCACAAGACCGACGGGCTTGCCGAGCTGGTCTGCTCGAACTCGTTCCGCTCCGACGATGCGGAAACGAATGCGGTCGGCCTGCTGCATGCGGAAATGCGGCTCGCAGACTCCCTCATAATGCGCTGCGGCGACGCCAACCAGGTGCCCGCCGGCGGCGCGCTGGCCGTGGACCGCGACGGATTTTCCGAAGCCGTCACCGCAGAGCTTGAGGCGCATCCGCTCATCACCATCGAGCGCGAGGAGGTCACCGGCCTGCCGCCGGAAGAGTGGGATCAGGCGATCATCTCCACCGGCCCGCTGACCGCGCCCTCGCTGGCGGAAGCCATTTCGGAGGCCACGGGCGCGCAGTCGCTCGCCTTCTTCGACGCGATCGCCCCCATTGTCCATTTCGATTCCATCGATCTCGACACCGCATGGTTCCAGTCGCGTTACGACAAGGTCGGCCCCGGCGGCACCGGCAAGGACTACATCAACTGCCCCATGGACAAGGAGCAGTATGAAGCCTTCATCCAGGCGCTGCTCGACGGCGGCAAGACCGAGTTCAAGGAATGGGAAGGCACGCCCTATTTCGATGGCTGTCTGCCCATCGAGGTGATGGCGGAGCGCGGACCGGAGACGCTGCGCCACGGACCGATGAAGCCGATGGGCCTCACCAATGCGCACAATCCCGACGTAAAGGCCTATGCGGTGGTGCAGCTGCGCCAGGACAACGCGCTTGGCACGCTCTACAACATGGTCGGCTTCCAGACGAAGCTGAAATATGCCGAGCAGACGCGCATCTTCCGCATGATCCCCGGTCTGGAAAATGCAGAATTCGCACGGCTCGGCGGCCTGCACCGCAACACCTATCTGAATTCGCCTGCGCTTCTCGACGGCCGGCTTCAGCTGAAAAGCCGGCCCGGCCTGCGCTTTGCCGGTCAGATCACCGGCTGCGAGGGCTATGTGGAAAGTGCGGCAATGGGCCTGATCGCCGGTCGCTTTGCCGCATCCGAGCGTCTGGGCCAACCGATCTCCACGCCGCCCGGGACCACGGCCTTCGGCGCGCTGCTCAACCACATCACCGGCGGGCATCTCATCTCCGACGATGAGCCGGGCAAACGCTCCTTCCAGCCAATGAACGTCAATTTCGGCCTGTTCCCGCCCGTCGAGGTGCCGAAGCCCGAAGGCAAGCGCCTTCGCGGCAAGGAGAAGACCGTCGCCAAGAAGAAGGCGATGACGGCGCGCGCGCTGGTCGACTTCAAGGAATGGCTCGCTGCCCAGCCGGCAAGCCAGGCCGCCGAATAGGCAGGTTCTCGAAAGAGAGCCCACAAAGAGAAAGGGGAAGCCGCAATGCCGGCTTCCCCTTTTTTATTCAGTCCTGGCTGCGCCTTACTTCCAGTCTTCAAGCCTTAGAAGCAGCGTCCCGGTCATGTTGCGCAACTCCAGCTCCGGCTCAAACGTGGCGTGGAGATGAGATGGCACGATGAGGATCTTTCGCCCCTCAGCCTCCAGAGAGAACATCACCGTCTGCCCATCCTGTGAGGCGAGAGAAGCGATGCGTTCTTCCTCCACGGGGAACAGCCCTTCAACCCCGTTCGCGGTTTTCACCGAAACCGCATTCTGCTTCAGCAGAAGCGCGATCTTTCCGCCATCCGGCAGAACGATATCGAAAGTACCCGGCTCCCCGTCCAGGAAAACCGCATTCTGGACAACGACATCGAAACCATCCGACTTGAACGCAACGATCAACGGGTTGCTGTAGAAAACCCCGTTTCGATCCACATGGACGGGATTGTCGGGATCGAGCCCCCAGGCGATGGCCACTTCGCGATATGCATTGCCGTCCGGGCTCAGCGCAAAACCTTCAGGCTCCACAGCGCCAACGGCGTCCTCTCCGTTGAGATAACGCAGCACCGAAAGCGCCTCGGATTTCGCCTCCACGCTGAGCGGCGTATCGTTGACGAGGTCCAGAAACCTCGCCGTCTGCGACCGCACCGACCAGTCGAGCGCACCCTGCGGCCCGAAACTGCCCAAAAGCAGCGCCAGAACCGGAATGCCGGCGATGAGCCGGATATCGCCCCGCAGACGCGGCAGCGCCTGCATCCCCACCAGCGCGAGCGTCACCAGACCGAACAGGCCGAGGAAATAGCGCTGCGGCGTCCAGCCGAACGCCCCCACCCGCAGGGCGAGCGCGTAGAACAGAAGCCCCAGCGGTACCAGAAGGAACAGCGGCCAGAAACGCACGAAGAAGCGCGTCGGCGCACGGGCGGTGTCCAGAAACGGCTTTGTCAGAAGAAGAACGGCGACAATGCACACGCCATATGTGAGCACCAGCCAGCCGATCTGGCCCTGCGGAACCTCTCCGGTAATCGCGATCTTGGCCGCATAGAGGTGCAGAATGAGCGCATAGATGATGAGCATGGGCACGGCGGCGAAGTCGCCCAGCGCGCGCATGCCGCTCTGCATCAACGCATGCTCATGACCGCCCGGCTCTTCATCGAAGGTGCGCGGCGTCTGCCCGAGCCCGAAGAGCGGTGCGACGAACAGGCCGATCGAGGCCCAGATATGCTCATAGAGATCATTCGGAACATCGATCCCGAAGAGATGGGTCAGACTTGCCAGAATGGCCGAAATACCGCCGCCGAACAGCGCAAACGCCAAAAGCCCGAGCCCCACGGCGAAAACCAGCCGCGCCGTAAACATCCAGAACGCATCGCCCGTCCCCCGCCATGCGAAGGGCGCAATGGGCGCAAGCGCCATCAGGGAGAGCACAAACGCCCATTCGACCGTGCGCTCGGTGATGTTCGGCCACATGACGGCAAAGGCAACAACACCGGCGAGCACCGGCAATGCCACGCTGATCCACGCAGAAAGCTGCCGGGCCTGCGCAAACAGGGTTGCGGCAAAAGAGGCAATCACGGCGGCGATCAGCGCAAAGAGGAGGTCATCCTTGTTGGCCGCGCCAAGAAGGGCGGCGGGCACAAGATCGATATCCGCAACGAGCGCGTTGGCGTAGGTGGCGGTCAAAAAGAGAAAAAACACCGTGACGGGAAAGCGCGCCACGGCATCGCCCATGGCGACAAGCGCCTCAAGCGCTGACGCGAGCCACCCCGTGGCCGCATGATTTCTGTTCAGATTTTCAGCCACAAACCTTCCCCCGATCAATGAGCCGATGATCAAAGACCATGCGGACGCGGCGTAAATTGGACAACGGCATCGTCAATCGCCATGCGCCCCTTCGGACGCATCAGGGACAATCCGGATTGTAAATGAAGCGTCGGAACAACCGAAAAACGGATCGCGCTTTGAGGTCCAGGTTCTGGGGTTATCCCCATCCCTTCGTGGCGCGCCGGAACATCAGCCAGTGCCGACGCCATTGCGGCAGCGTCACGATGTCTTCAAGTGCCGCAGCCCCGCTCGCCTCAAGGCGCTTGAGATAGGCCTGCGAAAGCCCCGCAGGCAGGAATGCCGGACGCAGAGAAGCCGGCAGCGCCTTCGCGCCTGCCTCGAATGCCGCCGCATGATGTTTGCCAAGGGCGACCATGGCCGCCACGGCGCGCGCCGCAGCGTCACGGTCCTCGCCGCTCAAAAGGTTTTCGCGCGTGGTGCCGGCGGCCCGTAACAGATCGCCCGGAATGTAGCACTGCCCGCGCCGGCGATGGATCGGCAGCATGCGCAGAAGCCCGGCAATGGCCTGCGCACAGCCCGCATGGCCTGCCAGTTCCGAGGCGCGCATGGCGGCTGGCGTGTCGAGCACCAGTCCGGCAAGCTGGATCAGAGCCGAAGCGGTCTCGCCGCAATAGCCTTCCAGGTCGTTGCGGCTTGGCATCGGGTCGTCATAGAGATCGAAGATGCGCGCTTCGAGAAGGTCGAGCAGTGGCTGCACGGGAAGCCCATGCGTGCGGATTGCCTCCAGAAGAGCCACCGCGAGCGGCGAACCGTCCGCACTCTCCGGCGCAGCCTCCGCCGTCAGAACATCCCGCCAGAACTGCAGCCGCACCTCGCCGGGAAGCGGCTCGCTCACCCGGTCGCGAATGCCCGCCACTTCCACATTGAAAGCATAAAGCGCAAACAGCGCCGGGCGCTTTTCCTCGGGTGCGTACAGCACGGAGAGATAGCGGTCGGGATCGGCGTCGCGCACCACCGACATGACAAAAGGCTGCGTTTCGGCCATCTCAGTCGACAGCGATCAGCGCTGCTGCAACCGTGCGGTCTTCCGCAAGCAGCACATTGTAGGTGCGTACCGCGGCGCCCGTCGCCATGGGCTCGACCGCCACGCCGGCCGCCCGGAAGCGCTTGCGCAGTTCAGCTGGCACAGGGATCAGGGTCTTTCCGGTGCCAAGAAGCAGAATGTCGAAGTCGGCGGCTTCGTCGAACAGCCTGGTGAAGTCGCCCTCGCCCAGCCCTTCGAAAGCCGCCACGTCCCACCCGTGAATGCCCGAAGGCATGCACAGGATGGAACCGCGATGCGACATGTCGGCAAAGCGAAAACCGCCATTGCCGTAAGCGTCGATGGGAGCGCGGCCCGGGAAATGGGCCGCGCGTATTTCAATGCCGCCCGCCATCACTTGGCCGGCATCTGTCCGGTCGTGTCCGAACCGGTCGCATCATCGTCCTTCTGCTCTGCGCCCAGCGCCCCGGTGGAGCGCATGCGGAACAGGATCAGCAGCGGACCGGCGATGAAGATCGACGAGTAGGTGCCGATCACCACACCGAAGATCATCGCGGCCGTGAAGGAACGGATCACCTCGCCACCGAAGACGAACAGTGCACCGAGCGCCAGAAGCGTCGTCACCGAGGTCATGATGGTGCGCGACAGCGTCTGGTTCATCGACAGGTTCAGAAGCTCCGGAAGCGGCATCTTCTTGAACCGTCGCAGGTTCTCGCGCACGCGGTCATAGACCACGACTGTATCGTTCAATGAGTAACCCACGATTGTCAGGATCGCCGCGATACTCGTCAGATTGAACTCGATGCCGGTTATCACGAAGAAGCCTACGGTCATGATCACATCGTGCAGTGTGGCAAGAATTGCGCCCACGGCGAACTGCCACTCGAAGCGCAGCCAGATGTAAATCAGGATCGCCAGGAGCGAGACCAGAACCGCAATCGTGCCGGCACGCGCAAGCTCACCGGAGACGGTCGGCCCCACCACTTCGACGCGGCGGAACTCATAGGCGTCCTCAAGCTCGCCCCGCACCTTGGCGATGACGGTCTGTTCGGCATTCTCGCCGCCGTCCTGCGCCTGAACGCGGATCAGCACCTCACGCGGATCGCCGAACTCCTGCACCTGAACGTCGCCCAGATTGAGTTCTGACAGACGCGCGCGGATATCGCCGATGTCAGCCGGTCCTTCGCGGGACTGCACCTCGATGGAGGAGCCGCCCTTGAAGTCGATGCCGTAGTTCATGTTGACGGTCATGAACAGCGCCACAGCCGCGATGGAAGCCAGAGCCGACAGCGTGAAGGTCACGCGGCGCAGCTTCATGAAGCCGATCTTCGTGTTGTCAGGCACGAAACGCAGCGGCGTGCGCGGCAGCTCACGGGGACGCCGGCGGCGCACCCAATCGGCAACGATCCAGCGCGTCAGCGAATAGGCGGTGAAGACCGTCGTCGCGATACCGATGGCAAGCGTGACGGCAAAGCCGCGGATCGGACCCGAACCCAGATAGAACAGGATCACGGCGGCGATCAGCGTCGTCACATTGGCGTCAACAATGGTTGCCAGCGCCTTGGAGAAGCCCGTGTCGACCGCCTGAATGAGCGAACGCCCGCCGGCCCTCTCCTCGCGAATGCGCTCGAAGATGAGCACGCTGGAGTCCACCGCCATGCCGATGGTCAGCACGATACCGGCAATGCCCGGCAGCGTCAGCGTTGCACCGAGCGCCGAGAGGATCGCGATGATCATCGTCACATTGGCGGCAAGCGCGATCACGGCGAACACGCCGAGAAGCCCGTAAGCGGCAATCATGAACGCAACGACAAGCGCCGCGCCGATCAACGAGGCGATCTTGCCGGCGTCGATGGAGTCCTGACCAAGGCCCGGTCCGACCGTGCGCTCTTCAATGATTGTCAGCGTCGCCGGCAGAGCGCCCGCGCGCAGAAGGACGGCCAGATCATTGGCCGACTGGACGTTGAAATTGCCCGAAATCTGGCCGGTGCCGCCGAGGATGGGCTCGCGGATCTGCGGAGCCGAAATCACCTGGTCGTCGAGAATGATGGCGAACAGGCGACCGACATTCTCCTGCGTCGCCTGACCGAAGCGCGTCGCGCCCTTCGTGTCGAAGCGGAAGCTCACCACCGGTTCGTTGGTGCGCTGGTCGAAGGTCGCCTGCGCATCCACCAGATTTTCACCCGAAACGATGACGCGGTCTTCGATCAGGTAGGGAACGGGCGGATCGTCCACCGAGTATTTGATGGTCGTGCCGATGGGCGGGCGGCTGTTGATGGCCTCCTGCACGGGCACCGACTGGTCGACCATCTGGAAGCTCAGCTTGGCGGTCTGGCCAAGAATGTCTTTCAGGCGCTGCGGGTCCTGAAGGCCCGGCACCTGAACGAGAATGCGGTCTTCGCCCTGCCGCTGGATCACCGGCTCGGTGGTGCCGAGCTCGTTGACGCGGCGGGAGACCACTTCAATGGACTGCGAAAGCGCGGAGGACACACGGTAGTTGATACCGTCTTCCGTCAGCGTGAAGCGCAGAAGGCCCGGCTCCGGTTCGGTGAGCGCAAGCTCGGTCACCGTGCCGCCGCTGAACAGGCCGGAATTCACCGGCTGTGTCAGCTCGCGCAGAGCCTCCTTGGCTTCGGCAACCTGAGCGGCGTCGCGAATGCGCACCTGCACGCTCTGGCCCGAACCGGTGAGGCCGGTATAGCCGATCCGCTTGTCACGCAGCGTACGGCGGATGTCGTCGCGCGTCGTAACGATGCGCTCCTCGATCAGTTCCTTCTTCTCGATCTGGAGAAGAATGTGCGAACCGCCCTGAAGGTCGAGGCCCAGCGTCATTGGCCGCGAAGGCGCCCAGCTCGGCATGGAGGACAAATAGGATGCCGGAATGATGTTCGGCGCCGCGTAGGCGACGCCAAGCGCCACGGCCAGCCAGATAAGTATCGTTTGCCAGCGCGAGAAGTGTAGCATGGGGCCTCGTCTGTTCAGGTTGGGAGGGCCGTTTTTGCCGGCCCTTCCCGGCAATCACGTCATATTGCGGTTATTTCTTGGCGGGCTGCTTGTTGTCTGCAACCGGCTCACCCTTCACGCGAACCTCTGCGAGCATGGAGCGCACGGCCGTAACCTTGTTGCCGCCGCCCAGGTCGATTTCGAGCTCGCTGTCATTGATGACCTTGCTCACCTTGCCGACCAGGCCGCCGCCCGTCACCACCGTGTCGCCACGACGAACAGCCGACAGCATCTCGGCGCGCTTCTTCATCTGCTGGCGCTGCGGACGGATGATGAGGAAATACATGATCACGAAGATCAGAACGAACGGCAGAATGCTGACAAAGATGTCGGGCGCTCCGCCTGCGCCAGCCTGTGCGTATGCCGGGGTGATGAACATCGAAAACTCCTGATATCTGCCGGACGTCCGGCTGGTCATAAATGTGGCCGGAATATAGACTTTCACCCCTTCATTGCAACTGTTGGCGCAGTGTGCACAGGCCCGCAGGGCCGCTTATGCGCAGACATCTGACGCTGCGTCCGGCAATACACTCCCCCGCGCCGCCTCCCGCACTTGCAAATCCCGCCCCCTTATGGAAGAACCGTACCGTACGGTACGCAACCCGTCTGCGCATGAGCTTTGCGAGGAAATCATGTCCGAAAACACCATCGAAGCGCTGTCCGAGAAACTCGACCGGCTGATCGATACGATCGCCCGCCTCACCCCGCAGCAGCCCGAGCCGCCGCGCTTCGAAGCCGCCGACTGTTTTGTCTGGAATGCGGAGCGCCGGACGCTGGATCCCGTCGAAAAGGTCAATCGCGTGGAACTTTCGCTGATTCGCGGCGTCGACCGCGTGCGCGATATCCTGGCCGACAACACCGAGCGCTTTGCCCGCGACCTTCCCGCCAACAACGTGCTTCTGTGGGGCGCGCGCGGCATGGGCAAGTCGTCGCTGGTGAAAGCCGTCCATGCCGAGATCAACCGCGCCGCCCCTGCCGGCCAGACGCCGCTGAAGCTGGTGGAGATCCACCGCGAGGACATCGAGACCCTGCCACAGCTCATGGCCTTCCTGAAAGCCGCGCCGTTCCGCTTCATCCTTTTCTGCGACGATCTGTCCTTCGATCAGAATGACGCCTCCTACAAATCGCTCAAGGCAGCATTGGAAGGCGGCGTTGAAGGCAGGCCCGCCAATGTCATCCTCTACGCCACCTCCAACCGGCGGCACCTCTTGCCGCGCGACATGATCGAGAATGAGCGCTCGACGGCCATCAACCCGTCGGAAGCCGTCGAAGAAAAGGTCTCGCTGTCAGACCGTTTCGGCCTCTGGCTCGGCTTCCATAAATGCTCGCAGGACGAATATCTGGCGATGATCGGCGGCTATGTCACCCATTACGGCCTCGAGATCGATCCGGAGCGCCTGCGCGCCGATGCGCTTGAATGGGCCACCACGCGCGGCAGCCGTTCGGGCCGCGTCGCCTGGCAGTTCATTCAGGATCTCGCCGGCCGCCTCGGCAAGCGTCTCGACGCCTAAGGCGTATCCCCCCGACCCAACGCTTCGCCTCAATAAAAAACCCGCCCTTTCGGGCGGGTCAAAGAGGCAGCCTGACCGGAGGTCTGGCAGGCCGCAGCTTTTTTCTCGTTATTCAGGGAACGTCTATTCGAGATAACCTGTCGGATTGACCGGCGTGGCGTCCTTGCGCACCTCGAAGTGCAGTTTCGGACGCTCGGCGCTGCCGCTCATGCCCGACAGGGCGATTTCCTGACCGCGCCGGACCTTCTCGCCACGCTTCACCCGAAGCGCGCTGGCATGGCCGTAAACCGTCACCATGCCGTTGTCATGGCGCACCAGAACCGTGTTGCCGAATTCCTTCAGCCCGTCGCCGGCATAGATCACGACGCCATTTTCGGCTGCCTTGACCGGCGTGCCTGCCGGAACGGCAATGTCGATGCCGTCATTGCGCACGGAACCCGAGGTGCTGCCGAAGTCCGAGATGATTCGACCACGCGCCGGCCAGCGCAGCTTGCCGATGCCGGTCGAGTCCGGCGCAACTTCATTGCTCTGCTTCGCCACGGCGGCAACCTGTGTCTGAGCCTGCGTCGAGGTTTTCACCACCGGTGCAGGATCGCGGGTCGTGGCGTTGGTCGTCGTGCGATCAACCGTCTTCGGAGCCGCTGCAACCTGCGTCGGCTGGCTCACATTGCCGGACGGGATGGTCAGAAGCTGGCCGACCTTCAGATAGCCATCAGCAAGACCATTGGCCGCCTTGATGTTCGCGACGCTCGCACCCGTCTTGCGGGCAATGCCGTAAAGCGTGTCGCCCGAAACCACGGTGTAGGAACCGGCAGAAGCCGTCTTGGTCTGCACCGGCGCCGTCTGGCTGTTCGTATTGGCGTTGCTCGCGGCATTGTTCGTTTCCGAACCCTGCGGGCGCGGCTTGGGCCGGGGCGTCTCGCGCAGAACCGCAAGGCGCTCCTGCGGCTCTCTCTGAGGCGTCGGCTCATTGGGAACAGGCTGCGGCGCAGCGGCCTGACGCTGCGTGGCCGCACCATTGTCAGACGCGGCAGCCGGCGCATTGCCCGAATAGGCATAGCTCGGGATCATCAGCGTCTGTCCCGTGCGCAGCTGCGATGCGCTGGAAAGATTGTTTGCGCCGAGAATGGCGGCAACCGGCACACCGAACCGGCGCGACAGGTTGAACACCGTCTCGCCTTCGCGCACCGTGATCGTCTGGCCGCCGCCCTGCCCGGTCTGCGCAGGCTGGCGCGTCACCGATCCGGTCGACGTGCGGTCAAGCTGCGGCTGCGCCGGCACGGGCGCTGCGGCAACGCGTGCCGGCTGCGGCTGCGACTGCGATGGCGCGGGAAGCGCCTGGCGCTGTACGTTGGAAGCGGTCTGATTGGTCAGGTCCACCGGCCGGGTCGCTGCGCGAACCGGCGTATTGGTCGGCGCGGGCAGAGGCTGGCTGACGGCACCGCCCACGAGACCGTTCGGCCGCGGGCTGGAGCCCTGCCGGCTGATCGAACCCGTGTAGGTGGTGTCAACACCGCCGACATCGCCCGGATAGGGCTGGCTGGCAGGGGCCATGGCCACCGCCCGGTTGGTCGACCGTGCATCTGCAAAATCGCTGGACTTGAAGCGGGACACATCGGAACTGCATCCTGCCGCAACACCGCCCATCAAAATGACAGCGGCTCCGCGCAAAATAGCGCGATCGAAACTCCGTGTAATGCAACGCATGTGACTACCCGCGTACCCAATACCTGAACACGGGCAATTAAATCGCGTTAATGTTACTCAGCGGTTAAGCTGCGGGGAGATTTTGAGATGAGCGCCCCTCGCCGGGAGCGTCAGATGGCCTCGGCAGCGCTTTTGAAAAGAGGCTGTAGCCGCACGTTTTCAAGGTCTGCGCGCTCGAAACGACTGCCCACCTTGGCCAGTTTCGTCATCATCTGCACATCGTCGCCCGGTCCGATTGGCGCGACCATAATGCCGCCGGTGGCAAGCTGATCGACGAAACGGCGCGGCAATTCATCGAAAGCGGCCCACACGATGATTCGGTCGAACGGCCCGTCGGAGGGTGCGCCTTCGGAACCGTCTGCATGCCGGGCCGACACATTGGTGAGGCCCAGATTCTCCCAGCGCAATTGTGCTTCCACACCAAGCGTCTTGTAACGGTCGAGCGTGAGGACCCGGCCCGCCAGCCTCGCGATCACCGCAGCGGTGAAGCCCGACCCCGTGCCGATCTCCAGAACCCGGTGCCCGGAAGAGAGTTCCAGCGCATCGATGGCCCTTGCCTGCAGGTCGCAGCCTTCTATGGCCTCGCCACAGGCAATCGGCACCATGCGCTGCGACCACGCCGCCGCATACCATTCCGATGGAAGAAAGCCCGCGCGCGGCGTCGCCTCCATGGCGGCAAAGAGTTCCTTGCCGCCAATTCCGCGCGCGCGCATGCGCAGCATGAACGCGGCAAAGCTCTCGCGCTCCTGCCCCGCTTCGTTCATGCCAGAGCCTTGGAAAGCTGGTCACGCACTTCATGCGCCGTCAGGTCGAGATGCAGCGGCGTCACCGAAACATAGCCGTCACGGATCGCTGCCTGATCGCTCCCCTGGCGAATATCGGCCTGCTGGCGGCCGAAACGCAGCCAGTAATAGGGATAGTTGCGCCCGTCGCGGCGCTCTTCCACGTTCAGCCCGTGCACCATCTTGCCCTGTGCGGTCACCAGAGTGCCCTTGGCGTCTTCCGGCGCACAGTTCGGGAAGTTGATGTTGATCAGAACACCTTCCGGCATGGGCCGGTCGATCAGCTTCTTCAGAAGCGGCGGCGCAAGCGCCTCGGCGGTGCCGAAGGGAATGTAGCGGCTTTCATCGGTAAAGTCATAGGCCTGGCTCAGCGCAAAGGACGGAATGCCCAGAAGCGTCCCTTCCATCGCACCGGCCACGGTGCCCGAATAGGTCACGTCATCGGCAATATTGGTGCCGTTGTTGACGCCGGACAGGATCAGGTCCGGCGGCGTGTCCATCACGTGCCGCACGCCCATGATCACGCAATCGGTGGGCGTGCCGCGTAAGGCAAAATGCCTGTCATCGATCTTGCGCATCCTGAGCGGCTCCGACAATGACAGCGAATGGGCAAAGCCCGACTGGTCGGTTTCGGGCGCCACTACCCAGACATCATCGCTCAAAGTGCGGGCGATACGCTCCAGCGTCGCCAGTCCTTCTGCGTGAATGCCATCGTCATTGGTCAACAGAATGCGCAAAGTCTCAATCCTTCGATGCTTCGATTTTCTCCAGGCCGCCCATATAGGGTTTGAGGGCTGACGGTATCGTGACACTGCCGTCCTCATTCTGGTAATTTTCCAGAACCGCGATCAGCGCACGGCCAACAGCGGTTCCCGAACCGTTGAGCGTGTGAACGAAGCGGGTCTGCTTCTCGCCGGCCGCACGGTAGCGCGCATTCATGCGACGCCCCTGGAAATCGCCACAGACCGAGCAGGACGAGATTTCACGATAGGCGTTCTGCCCCGGCAGCCAGACTTCCAGATCGTAGGTCTTGCGTGCACCGAAGCCCATGTCGCCCGTGCACAGAACCATGGTCCGGTAAGGCAGGTCGAGCTTCTTCAGCACGGTCTCGGCACAGGCCGTCATGCGCTCATGCTCGTCAATCGATGTTTCGGCATCGGTGATCGAGACCAGCTCGACCTTGTAGAACTGGTGCTGGCGCAGCATGCCACGCGTATCACGCCCCGCAGAACCCGCTTCCGAACGGAAGCACGGCGTCAGCGCGGTAAAGCGCAGCGGCAGCTTGTCACCTTCCAGAATTTCCTCGCGCACGAGATTGGTGAGCGACACTTCAGCCGTCGGGATCAGCCAGTGATCGTCACCGGCGCGGAACAGATCCTCGGTGAACTTCGGCAACTGCCCGGTGCCGAACATCGCATCGTCACGCACCAGAAGCGGCGGCTGCACTTCCGTGTAGCCATGCTCCTGCGTGTGCAGGTCGAGCATGAACTGGCCAAGCGCGCGCTCAAGGCGGGCAAGCTGGCCGGATAGCACCGTGAAGCGCGAGCCCGAAAGCTTTGCCGCGCGCTCGAAATCCATCAGGCCGAGCGCCTCGCCGATCTCAAAATGCTCTTTCGACCAGTTGGCGTGCTTCGGCTCGCCATGCCTGCGCACTTCGACATTGTCGTTTTCGTCCGCGCCAACCGGCACGTCTTCGAGCGGGATGTTGGGAACACGCGCCAGCGCATCGTTGAGCGCGGCGTCGTGGCGGCGCTCTTCAGCCTCGCCATCCTGAACGAAACTCTTCAGCTCAGACACTTCGGCCTTCAGCTTCTCGGCGAGGTCCTTGTCGCCGGATGCCATGGCCTTGCCGATTTCCTTGGAGGCGGCATTGCGGCGCTCCTGCGCCTCCTGAAGCTTCGTCAGGTGCTGGCGGCGCGCTTCGTCAAGCGCCAGGAGCTTCCCACTTTCAGGGTCCGCGCCGCGCTTTTTGAGCGCTTCGTCCAGCGCCTGCGGGTTCTCGCGAATCCATTTGATGTCGAGCATGTCTGATTTCCAATCGCGGAGAGATTGCAGTGAACCGCCCCGGGACAGACAGGAAATGACCTGCTGATCTAGGCGGTCGGCTGGTCCGTCTCGCCGGTGTCGTCCTGCGCGTTCGCTTCCTTCTCGCGCTGGCGCTCGACCATGCGGGCGGCCCAGATGGCAATTTCGTAGAGAAGGATGGTCGGAAGCGCAAGGCCGATCTGGCTCACCGGATCCGGCGGCGTGAGGATCGCCGCGGCCACGAAAGCCGCCACGATGGCGTATTTGCGCTTGTCGGCAAGCCCGGTCGAGGTCAGAAGCCCCACCCGCGCCATGAGCGTCGTCACGACCGGAAGCTGGAACACGAGGCCGAAGGACAGGATCAGCGTCATGATCAGGCCGAGATACTCCGAAACCTTGGGCAGCAGAGAGATTTGCACCGTGTTGTCAGGCCCCACCTGCTGCATGGACAGGAAGAACCACATCACCATCGGCGTGAAGAAGAAATAGACGAGTGCAGCGCCGATCAGGAACAGGATCGGCGAGGCAATCAGGAACGGAATGAACGCGCGGCGCTCGTTGCGGTAAAGCCCTGGCGCGACAAACTTGTAGATCTGCATGGCGATCACCGGGAAGGCGATCACCAGGCCGCCAAACATGGCCAGCTTGATCTGGGTAAAGAAGAATTCCTGCGGCGCGGTGTAGATCAGGTCCACCTTGTCCGCGTCGAGACCGGCCCACAGGGTCGCCCACTGGAACGGAATCACCAGCAGGTTGAAGATCTGCTTGGCGAAGAAGAAGCAGACCAGAAAGGCCACGAAGAACCCTCCGATCGCCCAGATGAGCCGCGAACGCAGCTCGATCAGGTGATCCATCAGCGGGGCGGAAGACTGATCGATGTCGTCGTCTCGTTCGGCGTTCACGACATTAGGCTCCGCTGGTCTTCTTGGTGGCCGGACGCTTCGCCGCGCCAGCCGCAGTGGTCTTGCTGGCGGCCTTCGGCTTGGCTGCCGCTCTCGGCTTTGCAGCGGCCGTCTTGGCTGCTGTGCTTTTGGCTGCCGTGCTCTTTGTCGAAGCAGCCTTCGTCGACGCCGCCTTTGTTGAAGTAGCCTTCGGCGACGTCTTGGCAGACGTGGACTTCGCCGGAGCCTTGGCGGCTCCAGCCTTCCCCTCGCCCGGCATGCGGGTTGCCCCGGCCTTGGCCGGTTCCGCCGCATGCGTCTCGGTCGAGGCCGGAGGCCCTGACTTTGCCGCCTGCGGCTTCATGGCCTCATCCAGCCCGGAACGAATATCACGTCCCACCTGCTCCAGAGGGTTCAGGTGCTTCTTGATCTCGTTGCGCGGATCGAGCTTGCGCGCGTCGTCCACGATAGACTTCACGTCATCAAGCTCGGCTTCCTGCAGCGCTTCATCGAACTGCTTGCGGAAATCGCCAGCCATGCTGCGCAATTTGGACGTCGTGCGCCCGAATGAGCGCAGCATACGCGGCAAGTCCTTCGGCCCGACCACGACGATCAGGACGATGGCGATCACCATGATTTCGGGCCAGCCAAGATCAAACATAAGTCACCGGAAAGAGGGGCAGGAAGTTTATCCGCAGCGCATCAGCGCCGAATCAGCCGGACTTCTTCTTGTTCGGCTTGCTTGCGTCCTTCACCGGCTCGTCAGCCTGATGCTCGACCGTCTTGGTCGTGTCCTCGTCATCGTCGGACATGCCCTTCTTGAAGCTTTTGATGCCCTTGGCCATGTCACCCATCAGCTCGGGGATCTTGCCGCGACCAAAGAGGAGCAGCACCACGACGAGCACGATGAGCCAGTGCCAGATTGAAAAGGAACCCATGATCAGTCTCTTTCACCAATTGCCATTGATTTGATTTATGCGCTTTCGCCCGATTGTTCAAACGATTGTCTCGCAAACACAAGCACATCGCTCGGGACGACATTCAGCCATATATCGCGCACGCCCGGCTCCAGATGTCCACAGCGCACACGCGCCCGGACATGATGATCCGCGCCGGGAATGGCGAGTTCGAGAAATTCCACCACGCCGAGGAACCGGCGCGAGATGATGCGGGCAGGCACTGCCCCGCCCTTCTGGTCCACCTGGAAGCCGGAAAGGCGCACCGCGACCGTTGCCGCAGCCCCCTCTTCCAGCCCATCGGCGGGAAAACGTCCAAGCGGCGTTTCCACCGCGCCTGCATGAACCCGCCCCTCGAATTCGTTGATCTCGGAGAAGAAACCCGCAACGAAAAGATCGGCAGGACGGTGATAGAGTTCTTCGGCGGTGCCCACCTGCACCAGCCCGCCATCCTTGAGCAGGGCGATCCGGTCGCCCATGCGCATGGCTTCCTCGGCGTCATGCGTCACCACAACCGCCGTGGCGCGGCTCTGGCGCAGGATCGCAAGCGTTTCGGCCCGCACATTGTCCTTCAGGCGCGAATCGAGCCCGGAAAACGGCTCGTCCATCAGGAGAACCGCCGGACGCGGCGCAAGCGCGCGCGCCAGCGCAACACGCTGCTGCTCACCGCCCGACAGGACATGTGGATAGGCGTCGGCATAGCCGTCGAGCCCGACACGCTCCAGCGCGTTCATCGCCTCCTGCCGCGCCTCGCCGCCCGACAGGGCTGTCAAGCCAAAGCGCACATTGTCGAGAATCGTCAGATGCGGGAACAGCGCGAAATCCTGGAACACCAGGCCGATGGAGCGTTTCTCCGGCGGCAGGAAGACATCCGGCCCCGCAATCTCCCGCTCATTGAGGAACACCTGCCCGGCGCGCTGCGCCTCGATGCCGGCGGCAATGCGCAGAAGCGTCGTCTTGCCGGAGCCGGAAGGCCCAAGAAGGCACAGCACCTCGCCCGGCTCGGCCGAAAGCGAAACATCGCGCAGCGTCTGCCCGCCCGAAGCGTAGGAATGGCTGATGTTCTTGAAGGAGAGACGCGCCGCAAAGCTGACGCCGGCTGTCCTGCGCGCCGAACTTTGCTTCTTACTGTCCATGCACCGGTATCCCTGGATGGATCGCAGGCGGCCCCTGTCCCGCGGACCTTCCGTCAATCATCCTCTGCGAGCGGTGTCAACAGACCGAGCTCTTCCAGGTCGATATCCGTCAACGGATCTTCATCTTCTGTGAGTTCATCGGGATCTGTCATGGGCTGGGGAACGGCAAAATTGGCCGGCATGCGGGCGGAAAGCAGCCCCGCGCCCTTCAACTCTTCGATCCCCGGCAGATCACGCAGTTCCGCCAGACCGAAATGGTCGAGAAATTCCGTGCTGGTTCCGTAGGTTACGGGCCGTCCGGGCGTGCGGCGGCGACCGCGCATCTTCACCCAGCCCGTCTCCAGCAGAATGTCGAGCGTGCCCTTGGAGGTCTCGACACCACGGATTTCTTCGATCTCCGCCCGCGTCACCGGCTGGTGGTAGGCGATGACCGCGAGCATCTCGAGCGCGGCGCGCGACAATTTGCGCTGCTGGACCGCGTTCCGGCTCATCAGAAAGGAAAGATCGCTCGCCGTGCGAAACACCCAGCAATCTTCCACGCGAACCAGATTGATGCCGCGCTTTTCATAGTCGCTGCGCAGTGCTTCCAGCGCCTCGGCAACATCCGTACCCTGTGGAAGCCGCTCGACCAGCGCCCGCTCGGGCACCGGTTCGGCGCTGGCAAAGATAATCGCTTCGACCATGCGCTTGGCTTCCACCAGATGCGGCGAAACAGACTTGCTCTCTTCCCTTTCCTCATCGCCATCATTGGCGACAAACGGAACCACATTGCTGTTTTCAGTCATCATAGCCCTCGAACAGGCTGGCGGGAGCCTTCTTGCCCGTGCGCATATAGATGGGCGCAAAAGCCTCCTGCTGCCGGATTTCCAGCGCGCCTTCGCGCACCAGCTCCAGCGAAGCGGCAAACGAACTGGCCGTCGCGGTCGCCCGCTCCTCGGCATTGGTCATGTAACGGATCAGAAAATGATCGAGCGCCGTCCAGTCTCCAAAATCGCCTATCATCCGCACCAGAATGTCGCGCGCCTGCTTCAGGGACCAGACGCCGCGCTTGGCGATGCGCACATTGGTCACCGCGCGCCGCTGGCGCTGTGCAGCATAAGCGGTCAGAAGATCGTAGAGCGAAGCGGAGAAAGCGCTCTGCTTCTGCACGATCACCGGCTCGGGCATGCCGCGCGCAAACACATCCCGGCCAAGCCGGTTGCGGTTCACGAGCCGCGCCGCCGCATCACGCATCGCCTCAAGCCGTTTCAGGCGAAACTGCAGAAGGGCCGCCATTTCCTCACCCGTCGGCTCTTCGTCCTCGGGTTTCTTGGGGATCAGCAGGCGTGATTTCAGATAGGCAAGCCAGGCCGCCATCACCAGATAGTCGGCGGCCAGCTCCAGGCGCATCTTGCGCACCTGTTCAATGAAGGCGATGTACTGCTCGGCGAGCGCCAGAACAGAAATGCGCGCCAGATCCACCTTCTGCGTACGCGCCAGATGCAGCAAAAGATCGAGCGGGCCTTCAAAGCCCGCCACATCGACCGTCAGCGCAGGCTCCGACACCCCGTGATCATCGGGTTTGTCGTCCCACAGCTTCTCCATGGGAGCCGGTTTGACGGCTGTCTTTTCAGCACTCTGCGCCAAGCGTTGTGGTTCCTATCATCAGGCGACCGCCGCGAAGCATTGCTCGAATTCCGCCCGCGCGGCCAATTCTTCAGTGTCGTCACCCGGTGTCAGGTACGCCATGGCGCGGTTCGCACGCTCCAGGCTCTTGCCCGACAATTCCGGCGCTTTTTCGGCGACGGCCTTCATTTCCGGCATGATGCCGTGACAGTGAAGGACGAGATCGCAGCCTGCCGCAAGGATTGCTTCCGCACGATCCGAGAAATCCCCAGAAAGTGCGTGCATCGAGACGTCATCGCTCATCAAAAGCCCGTCAAAGCCGATTTCGCCGCGAATGATCTCCTGCACCACCTTCTCGGAAGTGGTCGCCGGACGCTCCGCATCGATGGCGTGGAAAACGATATGCGCGGTCATGGCCATGGGCAGATCGGCAAGCGCCTTGAACGGCACGAAATCATGCGCGCGCAGCTCGTCCAGCGAGGCCGTCACCTCCGGCAGCGCCTTGTGGCTGTCGCAGAACGCGCGCCCGTGACCGGGCACATGCTTCATCACCGGCAGCACGCCACCGGCCATCAGGCCGTCACTGGCCGCGCGTCCGAGCGCAATCACGGCCTCTGGATCATGCGCATAGGCGCGGTCGCCGATCACGTCATGCGCGCCGGCGATCGGCACATCGAGAACCGGCAGACAGTCAGCGGTAATGCCGTAGCGCTTAAGGTCCATCGCATGCAGACGCGACATCAGCCAGGCAGCGCGCACGCCGGCCTCGGGATCCTTGTCGTAAATCCTGCCAAGCTCCGAAGCCGTCGGATAATTGGCGGCCATGGGCGGTCGCAGCCGCTGCACCCTTCCGCCTTCCTGATCGATGAAAACCGGCGCATCCGGCCGCCCGACGCTGTCGCGCATGGAGGCGACAAGGTCACTCAGCTGCCCGGCCTCCTCGATATTGCGCGCAAAGAGGATGAACCCCCAGGGACGCTCGTTTCGATAGAAGGCGATTTCGTCCGCCGTCAGCTTGGTCCCGGTCGCACCGAGGATCATGGATTTTGATTCGCTCATGCACACAGGATAGCCGGGCGCACGAATCTGGAAAAGAAAACAAAAAACCGCCGCGCAATGGCGGCGGTTTTGACTGGAGTGTCTGCGAAACCTACTTCGAGACGAAGCAGCTTCCGCCAGCCGATTTCAGCTGCGAGCAGAGACGGATTGCATCGTCCTTCGAAGAAGAAGGAATGCGCACACGATAGTAAGTGCCCTTCCCTGCGATCTCCGCCTTGACGATGTTCACGCCCTTGCCGGTCAGCAGGTTCCCGTAGCGCTGCGCCATGTCCTGATAGGATTTTTGCGCCGCTTCCACGGTCGGCTGCGAAGAAATCTGCACCGACCAGCCATCCGTACCGGTGGTCACCGGTGCGGGAGCCGGAGCCTGTGCGACAGGCTGCGTCGGCTGGCTCGGGGCTGCGGCCACCTGCGAAGACTGCTGCTGTGCAGCTGGCTGCTGCGGCGCCGCCGGCGCTGCAGGCCGCGATGTCGGCACCGGCGCCTGCACATTCGGGGCGGCGGCCGTTTCGCCGGCACCCGTCGGGGCTGTGCCGGAAGCAGGCGCATTCTCACCGGCTGCCGCCAGCCTTGCGTCAGGCGCAACCTCTTGTGCATTGCCGGTCGCAGCAGGCGCGCCCGCCGTTTCCGTCGCGGTCTGCACCGGAGCTTCCGGCTCGCGCGGAACAATCGTTCCGTCGGGACGAACCACCATGGTGCGCACGCGGCGCGGGGTCATTGCCGTCACCGGCTCACTGGTCGGCGCTGCGGTGTCGCCTGCATTCGGATCAAGACGTTCTTCCGACTTCGGTGCGGCAAGCGGAACCTCGACGGGCTCCTCTGCCGTGGACACCAGGCGCTCCTGCGCGGGATCGCTGTCCGTCTCACCACCGGTCACACGCTGATAGACCTGATTGTCCTGATTGGGGACCTGCTGGCCGCCCGGGTTTTCAGGCTTCACCTTGACCGGATCATTGTCCGCGCGAATCACCGCCGGGGCAGTGTTGTCATCGCCGCCACCGGATCCCAGTGCGAAGAAGGCAATCGCGCCAACCACGGCGACACCACCAACCGCAGCCGCGATCAGCGTGTTGCGACGGCTCTTGAGCGGGTTGGAGCGCGAGGCCGCAGCCGCAGCAGCTGCCGCTGCGGGCGCTGCCGCCTGTTCTGCCGGCGTAAATTCGTCGACGGGCTCGTCCCAGGGCGTCATGGCCGGGGCAAATCCATCTGCCGCTTCCGCACGACCGGAAACCGCCGCACCGGCATCCCTGCCCGCAGCGAAATCATCGTCGAACTCGCCGGTTTCGGCAAAGCTGTCGGCAAAGGCCGTCTCAAAGTCGAAATCGTCCTGCGGACGCCGCGGCTCATCGCCCTCAAGGGCGGCTGCGGCGTAAGCGTCTCTGGGAATGGACGATACCGGCGTTTCCTCGACCGCGCTTCTGGTCTCTGCACGCTCGGGCAGGCTTTCGCTATCGCCGAAAGCACGCGCCAGCGCCAGTTCCAGATCATCCGCCTCAGCCTTCGGCGCGGGCTCCGGCTCGCTCACGAATTCCGGGATATGAGCGGAATCGGTAACGGGAACGCGCTCATTGCCGGGAACATCGACCGTATCGATGAACGGCGTGCTGGCTTCGCTGCCGCCACCATAGCTCACAGTCGGCTGCGGCTCTTCAGGCTGCTGCCAGAACGGAATCGACGATGCCGGTGTGGTCTCGGTTGCCTCGGGCGCGACTGGCTCATGCGTCTCGACAGACTGGAGGGCCTCGGGCGCTCCAAAATCAAGATCACCCCAGTCGAAGCTCGTTTCGGGGGTCGGTTCTCTCTGCGGCTCCATGACGGGTTCCGCCACCTCCTCTTCCGCAAGAGCCCCCGCAGTCAGTTGCTGTTCGAGACTGGCCGCAAAATCCTGATCATCGCCGGCCATGTCTGCATCGACAGTACCAGACTTTTCAGCCCCCTGCGCAACGGAATTTGCGAAGGCCTGAGGCGAAAGATAGGGATCCGCACCGCCCGAAACCCGAACGGCGTCGGCAAGAGCCGCCGAAATGTCGGTGGCTGGCGGCACGTCGATTTCGGAGAATGTCGATGCAACATCCCCGGCAACGGCATCCGCCGTATCCGTGTCCTCAGAAGGCATGCTTGCCCAGGCGTCGGGCTCCGGGAACATGTCTTCATCCTCGACAGCCGCTCCAAAGCGGTCGGCGGAAGATGCAGCTTCGGCCTCCACCGGCTGTTCGGGCTGCCCGTCCGTGGGCTGTGCATCTACGTAATGCGTGTCCGCAGCCTGCGTTTCGACAGGCTGGGAGGAAGCAATGCCGTCCTGCCAGTTGTCGGCTGCAAGTGAAGCTTCAAGGTCATTGTCGAGCTGGGCAAAATCGCTCTCATCGAACGTTACGACCGGCTCCTCGGCTGGCTCCGGCGCGCTTTCCTCGATGGGCTGCTGCTCTTCCGCAGCGAAGGACGCAAACTCACGGGCGCTCGCATCAATGTCGAACTCGGAAAAATGCTGTTCGATATCGTGCGGGTCAAAAGCCGGAGGCGCTTCATGGCCCTGACGGCTCTCGGGAGCCTCGGGCGCTGCAAACGCATCGTGCTGCGGAACCTGTTCCGGCTCCGGAGCAGCGGCTGCCGGCGCACGCTCCATGGAAGGCTCAAACGACAGTTCGGGCTCTGCCATGGAAGCGGCCGGGGAAGCTGAAACGTCTGCCGACACGGCTTCCTCCACGGGCTCGAGGCGCATTTCGCTCTCAAAGCTCGCCGCAAAGGTCTCGTCGAGTTCATTTGCCATGTCGGAGGCAAGATCCACTTCGGGCTCCTGCTCCATCGCTCCGGGCTCTTCAGCCGCCGGCGGCGCTTCGAAGCGCCAGTCCTGCGTCTGCATTTCCGGACGGCTGTGGTCTTCGGCCGGTTCTTCGCGAACCTCGTCGGAAAACTCCGCCAGGTCGCCCAGCAGCTCGTTCTCAAGCTCGAGGGCGAGATCATCGCCCTCCTGCCCTGCTGCATTGCCAGAATCCTCGGCGCGCCGTGGATCATGCCCCATGATGCGGGTCAGTTCCGCAAACGGGTCATCATCAGCAAAAACGGCGCTATCCGCACGTTGGTTCGGGCTATGATCTGCCATACCTTTTTCCGCACTCACACTCGGTAGACGCCCGCGACGTCATACAATTGTCGGGTACCAGCGCAATGTGGGCAAAAGGTGACAGACGATCGCACCCCTTTCGGGATGAGATTAGCGCATCTCTGAAGGCGCCTCGGCCCCGATCAACGCAAGTCCGGATGTGAGTACATCACGAACTGCCTGCACCAGACCCAGTCTGGCGTAGGTCAATTCTGGATCGTTAACCTTAACAAAACGTAAGTCGTCTGTCTCGCTGCCGCGATTCCACTGAGCGTGGAAGAGGCTCGCCAGGTCGTAGAGGTAGAATGCCAGCCTGTGCGGCTCCATCGCCTGGGCTGCACTTTCGACCAGACGCGGGTACTCGGCGAGCTTGCGTACAAGCGCCATTTCGCCCTCGTCGGAAAGCTTCGAAAGCTGCGCCTTCATCTCCTCACGGCCGAATTCCGCAATGCCCAGTTGCTCGCTCGCCTGGCGGAAAGCCGAATGGCTGCGCGCCGATGCATACTGCACGTAGAAGACCGGATTGTCCTTGGACTGCTCGGTCACCTTCTGGAAATCGAAGTCGAGCGGCGCATCGTTCTTGCGATAGAGCATCATGAAACGGATCGGATCACGCCCGACCTCCTCCACCGCCTCGCGCAGGGTCACGAACTCGCCTGCCCGCTTGGACATGCGGACCGGCTCACCGCCACGGAACAGCTTCACGAGCTGGCAAAGCAGCACCGTCAGCTCGACCCTGTCTTCGGCCAGCGCCCGCGCCACGGCCTGAAGCCGCTTCACATAACCGCTGTGATCAGCACCCAGCACATAGATCATATGCTCGAAGCCACGATCCAGCTTGTCCTTCATATAGGCCACGTCGGCGGCAAAATAGGTGAAGCTGCCATCCGACTTCATCAGCGGACGGTCGATGTCATCGCCCACTTCGGTGGAGCGGAACAGGGTCTGCTCGCGGTCTTCCCAGTCTTCCGGCTTCTGCCCCTTCGGCGGCGGCAGCTTGCCCTTGTAGACATGGCCCTTCATGGTCAGATCGTTGATCGCGGAACGGATCGCCCCGCCATTGCCCTCATGCAGCGAACGTTCGGAGAAGAACACGTCGTGGCGGATGTTCAGCGCGGCGAGATCGTCGCGGATCATCTGCATCATGCTCTCGATCGTCCTGTCCTTGACGATCGCCATCGCGTCGGCGGACGGCATTTCCAGAAGCCGGGTGCCATATTCGTCAGCCAGCGTCTTGCCGACCGGCTTCAGGTAATCGCCCGGATAGAGACCTGCGGGGATTTCGCCGATGTTCTCGCCAAGGGCCTCGCGGTAGCGCACCATGACCGACTGGCCGAGCACGTCGATCTGCACGCCCGCATCGTTGATGTAGTACTCGCGCACCACGTCATAACCGGCGAAATCGAGCAGATTGGCCAGCGCATCGCCAACCACCGCGCCGCGGCAATGGCCCACATGCATCGGGCCGGTCGGGTTGGCCGACACATATTCCACGTTCACCTTCTCGCCCCTGCCGAGCTGCGAACGGCCATAATTCGTGCCCAGGTCGAGCATTTCGCCAAGCCGCGCCTGCCAGAAACTGTCGCTCAGCTTCAGGTTCACGAAGCCGGGACCGGCCACGGAGGCAACCGCCACATCCGGATCAGCCTCGAACGCCTTGGCGATCTTCTCACCCAGCGCGCGCGGATTGTCGCCAACGGCCTTCGCCAGCACCATGGCTGCATTGGTCGCCACATCGCCATGGCTGGCGTCTCGCGGCGGCTCCACGGCGACGCGCGAAAGGTCAAGCGGCTCACCGTTGCTGGCCTGCAGGCCAAGGGCTTCAATGGTCTTTGCGACCCGATCCGAAAAATCGGCGAAAATGTTCATGGACGATGTCCTGAAAAAGGTTCGGTTGAAAGGTACCGTCCGCCCGGTGGCGGAATTGCGGTTGGCACTAGCTCAATTCAGGAGTCTGGTCAAACAGACGTCGGTGTTCCTTCACCGCGTAGGTGTCGGTCATGCCGGCCAGAAAATCGGCCACATGCCGCGCCTTTTCAGCGTCTTGCGCCACATCCAGCCCCTCGCGCCAGCCCTCAGGCATTTGGCGTGGATTGTCGAAATAGGCGTCGAACAGGTCCTTCACGATGCGGTCGGCATTGGCCCGCACCGCCACAACCGTCTCATGCCGGTAGAGATTGGCGTAAAGGAAGCGCTTCAGCTCCTTTTCATCCGCCGCCATGCCGTCGGAGAAGGCCACAATCGTCTGTCCCGCATCGTGCACATCGTCCGCATTCGCGGGCTTCAGTTCTTCCAGACGCTGCCTTGACGCCACGATCACATCCTCGACCATCACCGTGATCTGCCGGCGCATCAGCTCATGCCCGCGCCGCACCGGATCGAGATCGGGATAGCGTTCCTCAACCGCGCTCAGAATTCTTCCCGGCAGGCCAACGCCCGCCATCATGTCGAGCGTGAGCAGGCCCGAGCGCAAACCGTCGTCGATGTCATGGGCGTTATAGGCAATGTCGTCGGCAATGGCCGCGCACTGGGCCTCGATGCCCGCATAGCGTGCCAGCTCCAGATCGTGCCGCGCCACATAATCCAGAATGGGCTGCGGCACCGGCCCCTCGAGCCCCCTGCCCTGTGCATCCATCAGAGGGCCATTGTGCTTCACCAGCCCTTCCAGCGTTTCCCAGGAAAGGTTCAGCCCGTCGAACTCGGCATAGCGGTTCTCAAGTTCCGTCACGATCCGCAGCGACTGGGCGTTGTGATCAAACCCACCCCAGCGCGCCATGCATTCGTCGAGCGCATCTTCGCCCGTATGGCCGAATGGCGTGTGGCCGAAATCGTGAACCAGCGCGATGGCTTCCGCCAGATCCTCGTCGCAACACAGCGCCCGCGCCAGAGCGCGGGCGATCTGCGCCACCTCGATGGAATGGGTCAGCCGCGTGCGGTAATGGTCGCCCTCATGGGCGATGAAAACCTGCGTCTTGTGCTTCAGCCGGCGAAAAGCGGTCGAATGGATGATCCTGTCGCGGTCGCGCTGGAAAGGCGTTCGTGTCGGGCTTTCCGGTTCTGCAAAAAGCCGCCCGCGCGAGGCCGCCGGGTCCGTGGCGTAAACCGCCCTTGGCCGATACCCGAAGCCGATATCCCGCAAACCCTGTTCACTGTTCATGATCCGCCACACCGTTGGGGCAGACCGTTTCAGGCCCGCCGCTGTTGCTGTTTCAACCCCAACCGCACCACTCGGACAAACCCGACTGCGTTGCTCAGGTTGACTTGCCGCCTGCGGCTTCATACCTATTCCATGAACACGAACGCAAGGTGACCGTCAGGACAACCACCATGGGCATTGACGCGGGAACGGAAATGAAGAGCGTTGAACTGACCGAGGCTGCGGCCCGGCGCATTACCAGCATCCTCAAGGACGAGCCGGGCAAGATCGCCCTGCGCGTGTCCGTCGAGGGCGGCGGCTGCTCCGGTTTCTCCTACGCATTCGACTTGGTCGGCGAGCGCAATGAGGACGACCACGCCATCGAGCGGGACGGAGCCACCGTCCTGATCGACGATCTCTCGCTGGTCTATATGGGCGGCTCGGTGATCGATTTTGTCGACGACCTGATCGGCCAGTCCTTCCAGATCAGAAACCCGAACGCCGTCGCCTCCTGCGGCTGCGGAACCAGTTTCTCCATCTGATCCAAAAATCCCTTTCAGAAAAAAGCGTCGCGCCCCCTGCGCGGCGCTTTTTTTTCGTGCGCATTTTCCGGCGCATTCTTTCCGTGGGCGCTCTGTCACAGCCAAAACCCGATTGACGCAGAGGCTGAACCCGTTACAAGGGCGACCGCCTCAATGAGGTATTTTTATTCAAGTATATATTTGTTTTAAAAGGTTATTTCATGAACAGACGAGATATGGCGGGGCTTCTCGTGCTCCCCGCATTGCTGGCGTCAATGCACACGCCCGCCCGCGCCGACGATCAGGCTCCGAAGGCCGATTACCAGCGGGTCCAGCCGCTCCTCGACACGAAGAGCACCATCCTTGATCAGAAGCTCATCTACCCGAATGGCGAGGCCGAGCTGAAGGCGGTCGTGGTCACGCTGATGCCGGGCGAGGAAACCGGGCGTCATATGCACACGGTTCCCCTGTTCGGTCACATTCTGGAAGGAGAACTCGCCATCCAGTACGAAGGCGAGGAAGAGAAGACCTTCAAGGCCGGCGACAGCTTCATCGAAGCGCTCAACACCTGGCACAATGGCCGCGTGGTGGGCGACAAGCCGGCCCGCATTCTCGCCGTCTTCATCGGCAACGCAGAAACGCCGCCCGTCATCCGCCCCTGACAGCGCGCGGCCCCGACGATTTTGCGTCTTCGGGAGCAAGCCCCCCCGAAGACGCGTGCGGCTTACGCTTCGTTCTCGCCCCCGACCTCTTCAGGCAGGATCAGGTTAAGGACGATGGCCAGGAATGCCGCCGGCAACAGGCCGGAGGTCAGCAGGATCTGCGCCGTCTTCGGCAGGTGCTGGAGTGCTGCCGGCTCCATCTGAAGCCCGAGCCCGACCGAAAGCGACACGGCGAAGATCACCATGTTGCGGCGGTTCCAGTTCACTTCCGAAAGCATGTTGATGCCCGCTGCCGCAACCATGCCGAACATCACGATCACGCCGCCACCCAGCACCGTGATCGGCACGGTCGAGATGATTGCGCCCACCTTGGGGATCAGACCGCAGACAATCAGGAAGACCGCGCCGCAGGTCACCACATGCCGGCTCATCACGCCCGTCATCGAGATCAGGCCGACATTCTGGCTGAACGAGGTGTTCGGCAGACCGCCGAAAATGCCGCCAATGGCCGTTCCAAGACCATCCGCATAGGTCGCACCGGAGATTTCCTTCTCCGTCGCCTCACGGCCCGCACCACCCTTGGTGATGCCCGACACGTCGCCCACGGTCTCGATGGCCGAGATGACCGCCATGAAGCACATGCCGATGATTGCGGGCGCAGCCAGTTCAAAGCCCCATTTGAAGGGAACGGGAACTGCCATCCAGGATGCATTGCCCACATTGGAGAAGCTCACCATCCCCATGGCGAGCGCGACCACATAGCCGGCGATGAGGCCCAGAAGCACGGCTGCAATCGACCACATGCCGCGCGCGAAGAATTTTAGAAGAAGCGTCACGACAACCACGACCAGCGCCACGCTCCAGTTCTGAAGGCTGCCATATTCCGGCTTGCCGATCAGCGGCACGCCGCCTGCCGAATACTGGATGCCCACCTGAATGAGCGACAGGCCGATCATGAGAACGATCAGGCCGGTCACCAGCGGCGGCAGCGCAAAGCGCAGACGTCCGACAATACTGCCCAGGAAGAAGTGGAAAATGCCGCCGATCACGACACCGCCCATCAGCGCGCCCATGGCGGCCACGCCCTGCCCGGCCACGACCGGGATCATCACCGGCAGGAAGGCGAAGCTCGTGCCCTGCACGATCGGCAGCCTTGCGCCCACCGGGCCCATGCCAATTGTCTGAAACAGCGTCGCGATGCCCGCAAACAGCATCGCCATCTGGATCATGTAGATCAAATTCGGAAAATCGGGCGAGTTGGAGCCAAAACCGAAACCGGCCGCTCCCGCCACGATAATGGCCGGCGTGACGTTCGAAACGAACATCGCCAGCACATGCTGAATGCCCAGCGGCACCGCCTGCATCAGCGGTGGCGTATAATCTGGATTGCTCAAATCGGCCCGCGATAAAGCATCGCCGGCGCGCTCCATTGTCTGTGTCATTTCGTTCCCCGGTTGTGTTTCAGATTTTCTGAAATCTTTTCTTGAAATCATCGGGCACAATGGGGCGCGCAACTATCTATAATTTTTTGAAAGACAGACACGGATTCAAACAGTAAGCGTCCGCAGCATTGAAGCTTTTCGCGAAGGAAATTCTTCAGCTTTTTCTGTTTGGATCGCCTTGTTCCCAGCCCTGACGGGACCGGGCTCACATGAGCCCGGTCCCACCGTTCAAAATCAATGCCAGCCCGCGGAAAGACGCCGAACGCCTGATGCTGCCACTCCAAGCCCTCAAGAGATCCGCTCGCTACGCGTTGATCCGGGCTGGCCTGGAAGGTTCAGCCATTGCCCTAAGAACAGGCCTGCCATCGAAAACGCCGGCACGCGGCGTCATCTTCGCCCTGCATCACGTGGATCCGCAGACGCCGCCAGGCTGGACGCCCAATGCGTGGCTCAGCATCACACCCGCTTTTCTTGAAGAAGCGATCAACGCCGCGCGCGCGCAGGGGCTCACCCCCATCGCGCTCGAAGACCTGCCCGAACGCCTGGCCGACGAGAGCGACACACGCCGCTATGTTTCTTTCACGCTCGATGACGGTTATCGCGACAATGCCCGCTTTGCCGCGCCCGTGTTCCAGCGTCACGGCATTCCCTACACGATCTTCATCACCTCGGGCTTCGTCGAGCGCAGCCGCTCGATCTGGTGGAAGACGGCGCAGGAAATCACCATGTGCTGCGAAACGGTCGACCTCGCACGCATCGGCATCGATGGGCGCGTGAGCGCCAGCACCCGCATGGCCAAGATCGCCCTGTTTGACCGGCTGTCGGATCTCGTGACGGATGCGCAGGACGAAGACGCGGCAATCGCGCTGCTGGACGATCTTGCGCAGGCCCATGGCGTCAATCCGCTGGAGATCACCGAACGCCTCACCATGAGCGCGGAAGAGCTTGCCGATCTTGCAGGCGATCCGCTTGCCCGTTTCGGCGCACACACGCTGACCCACGCCAATCTGCGCAAGGTCGATGACGCCCGCCTCCATCAAGAGCTTTCCGCCTCCGCCTCGAAGCTTCGCGGCTATGTGGGCGTTTCTCCCACGACCTTCGCCTATCCATATGGCTATCCGTCCGCCGTCGGCGCACGCGAAATCGCCGCCGTGGAACAGGCGGGCTTTGCCGCTGCGGTCACCACGCAGCCCGGTCTGCTCTCGCCCGGCGCACGCGACGCGCTCGCAGCCCTGCCCCGCGTCTCGCTCAACGGGTTCTATCAGCGCCGCCGCTATGTCGAGGCGCTTCTCTCCGGCCTGCCCTTCCGCCTGCGAGGCAACCCGGCCGCGCAATAGAGCGCGCAAGGCATGGTCTGTCAGTATCCTGCACAAGGCGGTTGCGGCCCCTTCCCGTCCAACCTAAGAAGAGGTTGAGCTGTGGAAGGACCCCCATGAAGATCGCTACCTGGAACATCAATGGCGTCAAGGCGCGCATCGACAATCTGCTGCACTGGCTCAGCGAGTCCAGCCCGGACATCGCCTGCCTGCAGGAGATCAAATCCGTCGACGAACTGTTCCCGCGCGAGGCCATCGAGGCGCTCGGCTACAATGTCGAGACCCATGGCCAGAAGGGCTTTAACGGCGTCGCCATTCTTTCCAAACTGCCTTTCGACGAGGTCAACCGCCGCCTGCCCGGCGATGACAGCGACGAACAGGCCCGCTTCATCGAAGGCGTCTTCTCCACCGACAAGGGCGTTCTCAGGGTCGTGTCGCTCTACCTGCCCAACGGCAACCCCGTCGACACCGAGAAATTCCCCTACAAGCTTGGCTGGATGGAGCGACTCGAGCGCTGGAGCGCAGAGCGCCTGAAGCTGGAAGAACCGCTCGTTCTTGCCGGCGACTACAACGTCATTCCCGAGCCCGAAGATGCGAAAAACCCGGACGCCTGGGTGGGTGACGCCCTGTTCAGGCCCGAAAGCCGCCAGGCCTTCCGTCGTCTCGGCGCACTCGGCTTCACGGACGCACTGCGCGCCGTCAATGATGAGGCCGGCGTCTACACATTCTGGGATTATCAAGGTGGTTCCTGGCAGAAGAACAACGGCATCCGCATCGATCACCTGATGCTGTCGCCGGAGGCCGCAGACCATCTGGGGTCCGTCACGGTGGAAAAGCACACGCGCGGCTGGGAGAAACCTTCCGATCACGTGCCGGTCGTTGTTGATCTGAAGCTCAACCCCGCCTGAGGCAAACGCCCCGCATTCTGCCCCTTGGGGTCCTGCCCCTCAAAGCCCCTTGATGGCCCGCGCCGCGCTTGCGTGCTATCATTTGCGGGTTATGGGCATGTTCCGGTCCTTCCCGGTCGTCGCACTGGCGACAACACTCTGCCTGCCGGTCGCAGCATCTGCTGCGCCCGAATGTGCGTGCCGCGCCAATGGCAAGACCTTCGCGCAGGGCGAAACGGCCTGTCTGGCAATGCCGGACGGCCCGCGCCTCGCGCGCTGCGAGATGGTGCTCAACAATTCTTCATGGAAGGTTCTGGATCGCCCCTGCGTTGAGACGGCAAGGCTTCCAGAGAAACTGTCTTATCCGACAGTCACGCGGCTCAGCGCCGCAACCAGCGGGAAATAGCCCCGCCGGGTTTCATGCTTCAGTCGAAGCCGTTTTCGCGCAAATCATGCGCCAGTGCGATTGCCGTGCGGCGATCCGATTCGCCGGCCAGCGCAAAGGCCTGCTCCTGCATACCGCGGATCCAGCCCACGTCGTTTGGTGCGGCATGGTCGAGCGCAGCGGTCATCATCGCCAGCCCCTTCACCACGCGCCCGCTCTCGAACAGGATGTGTCCGAGCATCGCCTGCGCGCCGGAATGGCCCTTTTCAGCAGCCAGCTGGAACCAGCGGGCAGCCTGCTGCACGCTCTGTGCAACGCCCTCGCCGTTCAGGAACATTCGGCCGACCTGATACTGCGCCTCGGAATTGCGATAGGTCGCAGCCGCACGCATGAAATGTTCCTGCGCGGCCAGCGGATTGGCGCGGATCGGGCTGTCGGGAATGCCTGCCTTGAGATATTTGCCAAGCGCCACAAGCGCATCGGAAATGTAGGTCTCGTCGGGGCTGCCCGGACGCACTTCCTGCTGCGCAACCGCAGAGAAGAACTTGAAGGCTTCGTAGTCGTTGCGCGCAACGCCATCGCCTTCGGCATACATGCGCGCCAGTTTCCAGCGCGCGCCGACCTGACCGTTTTCAGCGGCGTAGCGATAGGCCTCGACGGCTTCCTGCTTTTCGCCGCGCTTGTAGGCAGAGAAGCCGAAGCGGAACACGGCCCACGGGCTGCGCTTCTCCGGCTCCTGGATCACGGCGTTCTCGTCGAGCGCGTAAGCGGCTCCCGGTAGCGCCACGAAGGACGCTACCAGGCCGGCAAGAACAGCTGTTTTCCCTGCTTCAAATATCCGCATAACAGTGCGTTTCTTTCTTAGCCCCGGGATGGGTCACCGCGCCATCGCGAGCCGGACCAACCGTCTGGGCATACTTCCAGATCGCGCCCGACTGATAGTCTGTCTCACGCGGTTTCCAATCCTTGGCGCGCTCTGCGAGTTCTTCATCGCTGAGCGCCACGTCGATCGTGCCGTCAACGGCATTGATCGTGATCATGTCGCCATCCTTCAGAAGACCGATCGGTCCACCGACCGCAGCCTCAGGCCCGACATGGCCGATGCAGAAGCCGCGCGTTGCGCCGGAGAAACGGCCATCGGTGATGAGCGCAACCTTGTCGCCCATGCCCTGGCCGTAAAGTGCGGCCGTGGTGGCAAGCATCTCGCGCATGCCGGGTCCGCCCTTCGGGCCTTCGTAACGGATGACGAGCACTTCGCCTTCCTTGTAGTTCCGGTTCTGAACGGCTGCGAAGCATTCCTCTTCGGAATCGAAGCAGCGCGCCGGGCCCGTGAACACCAGGTTCTTCATACCGGCGACCTTCACGATTGCACCTTCCGGAGCCAGATTGCCCCTGAGGCCAACCACACCGCCGGTCTTCGTGATGGGGTTATCCGCCGAACGAACGACGTCCTGTTCTTCATTCCACGGAACATGCTCCATGTTTTCGGCAATTGTGCGGCCAGTCACCGTCAAGCAATCACCGTGTAAGTAGCCATGCTCCAGAAGCGTCTTCATGAGGAGCGGAATACCGCCGGCCTCGAACATGTCCTTGGCCACATATTTGCCGCCCGGCTTCAGGTCGGCAATGTACGGGGTCTTCTTGAAGATCTCGGCCACGTCAAACAGCGTGAAGTCGATGCCGACCTCGTTTGCAATCGCCGGCAGGTGCAGCGCGGCGTTGGTCGAACCGCCCGAAGCGGCAACCACGGCAGCGGCATTTTCCAGCGCCTTGCGGGTAACGATGTCGCGCGGGCGGATCTGCTTGGCGATGAGTTCCATCACCTTTTCGCCGGCGGCGTAGTTGAACCGGTCACGCATCTCGTAGGGAGCCGGCGCGCCACAGGAATAAGGCAGCGCAAGGCCGATGGCCTCGGCAACCGTCGCCATGGTGTTGGCGGTGAACTGCGCGCCGCAGGAACCGGCCGACGGGCAGGCAGCCTGCTCGATTTCGGTCAGGTCGGCGTCGGAGATCGAACCGACCGAGTGCTGGCCAACGGCCTCGAACACATCCTGAACGGTGATCTGGCGACCACGGTAATTGCCGGGAAGGATCGAACCGCCATAGATGAAGACGGACGGCACGTTGAGGCGAACCATCGCCATCATCATGCCCGGCAGCGACTTGTCGCAGCCGGCGAGGCCCACGATCGCGTCATAGCAATGGCCGCGCATGGTCAGCTCGACCGAGTCGGCGATGACCTCACGCGACACCAGCGACGACTTCATGCCCTGGTGGCCCATGGCGATGCCGTCGGTCACGGTGATGGTGGTGAATTCGCGCGGCGTGCCATGGGCGGCTGCAACGCCTTTCTTGACCACCTGCGCCTGACGCATAAGCGAAATGTTGCACGGCGCTGCCTCGTTCCAGCAGGTGGCGACACCCACGAGCGGCTGCGCGATCTCGTCCTCCGAAAGCCCCATGGCGTAAAGATAGGAGCGATGCGGCGCCTTTGCCGGGCCCACAGTCACGTATCGGCTTGGAAGTTTGTCTTTCGAAATTGCTTTAGCGTCCATAACTACCCCATCCGCAGCGCGCGGCATTCTCCTGAACATTCGGTTTTATCCCGAGCGCCATCGAGCATTTTCGATGCGCCGGGTTTATGGCGGGAAATTGACGTTCCGTCCCACGCTAGTCTTAGCCGAATGCTTATTGAGAAACTGTTGCCAAATGGGCACAGAAGTCTGTGCGTAGACTTCGGGGTGTCGGACAGGGCGAAAACACGCCCTGCCCCGGAGCGTCAAATCAGGACCGAGCCCGTTGTTCTTCACGCTTGCGCGCAAGGATGGAGATCACGACCGACCCACCGATCAGGAGCGCCGTAACAGAGAGTGCCACCGGCGACGGGATCTTGATCCAGTGCGCGATCAGCATCTTGAAGCCGATGAACATCAGCACGAGCGACAGGCCCGTCTGGAGGTATTTGAAATTGCGCATCATGCCCGAAAGCACGAAGAACATGGCGCGCAGCCCCATCACCGCAAAGACGTTGGACGAGAAAACGATGAAGGGATCGTTCGAGATCGCCAGCACCGCAGGGATCGAATCCACCGCGAAGATGAGATCGGTGAACTCCACCGTGACCAGAACCACGAAAAGCGGGGTCATGTAGAGAAGGCCGTTGCGCCGCGTCAGGAAGCGCGAGCCTTCATACTCTTCCGTCACGCGTCCGGTGCGCATCAACAGCTTCACCACCCGGCTTTCGCCGGGGTCCACCATTTCGTCGTCGGACGTCATCATCTTGAAGCCGGAGAAAACCAGCAGCGCGCCAAGCGCCATGCCGATCACCATGAACTGATCAACGAGCTTCACGCCCGGCACGATCAGCGAGAGACGCATCACGATCGCGCCAAGAATGCCGTAGAAAAGAACCCGGTACTGGGCCTCCGACGGCACTTTGAAATAGGTGAAGATGAGCGCGATGACGAAGATATTGTCGAGCGAAAGCGCCTGCTCGACCAGATAACCGGTCAGAAATTCGGCGCCACGGTCCTTGCCGCCGAAGTAGAACACGCCTGCTGCAAAGACCATGGCGAGCGCCACATAGCCCGCAACGGTTTTCATCGCCTCACGCGTGGTGATCACGTGATCGCGGCGATGCAGGACAAAAAGGTCGAAAAAGAGAATAACGGCCACAAAAGCTAGAAAGCCGGGCCAGAGCCAATCATGGGTTGTCATTGGAAGGATACGAGGTTTGCGCCGCGTTTGCGCGTTGTCGTTCGATCCGACATCACAGGCAACGCCTTGCCTGCCAGAGGGGCCCGGACCGGGTGACTGCCTCTTATGTGCTGCAAAATCCGGCGCAGTACAAGCCTTCGCGTCCGCCGAACCGCCCAAGCCATGCAAAAATGCATGGCATTTTCACCCCTTCTCCAAACAAAAAGACCCGGCCGAAGCCGGGTCTCGAAAAGCAGTCTGCGCGACGCGCTACCACTTCACCGAATAGTTGGCAGAAAGAATGCCGGCCCAACCCGAATCCACGGAAGCACCCCGCTCATTAGAATCCGCGGCATAGGCGCTTGCCGATGTCAGGTAAGATAGCGCAGCACCAAGGCGCAGTTCGCCGCCGAGATCGTCCTTGACTGCAAGACCGGCCGCCAGCAACCACTTGTCAGAGCGGAAGTCGTATCCAGTGGCAACACCACGGTCCCACTGCAATGAAACAAGTCCCGATATCTTTTCATTGAAGGAATGACCGACACCGCCGGTGACAGTCCAACCATCACGCCAGTAGTACTGGTTCTTCGAAGCTGCCAATGCAGTGACCAAGTCTAGAGTCTGGTTCACCGACCAGTCGGTCCATTTCACCGAACCAAAAGCCAGCCAACCAGGCGCAATGCCCGATTGCATGCGCAACTCGACACTCTGAGGCAGCTCTCCTCTGCCGAACGCCGGTCCGATGGGACGGCCACCAAAGGTCGCTGCGCCCTCAGCTTCATGCTTTGTACCCGAACGGTAAAGCAGTTGCGCGCGAAACGCGATATCCGGAATGTCGTAACCGATACCTGCACGCCAGCCATAGGCGGAGCTGTCCAACTCAACACCTAGAGGCATACGAACGCCCGCTCGAACCAGCGGGGCCGCCGCAAGCGCGTAATCAAACTTCTCGACAAACGCACCACCAAGAACAGCCAGCCGTCCAGGGCCAATTGGCATGAAGGCAGCACACGTCGCGCCAAACTCAGTCACAGTGAAATCCTCTGAGACCTTTGACGACGGTCCAAAAGGAGCAATATAGCCCGACTTCGCGCCATAGGCGTCCACATAGGTACCTGCGCATGCCAAATGCTCGCCAAAGCTCAGCTTAACGGCCCCAGAGGGGATCGCGTAGGTTTCCAGATAATCAGTGCCGACCACCGCAGTGTTTGTCGCACCACCTACATCCGTTTTAATCTTCTGTGTGGGGATCACGATGATCGCCCCGGCACGCATATTGAAATTCCCATCCTCGTAGAGAATTTCAGTGTCTGCAACACCACGCGAGAAACCGCCAGCGTGAGCTGTGCCGATTGCCGCAGCCAGAACGGACGCTGCCGAAACAAAGCGAACAAAACCCATGAGAACCCTCTCCTCCAATTGTCCGATGGGAGGATAGCAGCGCCATGCCCCACCACAATTGGCCTTTGTACAGTTTGTCGCACCTCACGCTTACGTCAACGTAATACCCCTATTGAATAGGCAGGCGACAGCGGTTGCGGTTAGCCTGAGTCTTGCCATCCACGCCTTAAAAAACCCCTGAATCTGACACATTCTGACATGGCGAGCATCACAAATGACGCCAGTGTTGCACAGGCGCAACACAACCTTGAGTTCTTCAAGAAACTGTCACGATCCGCTTGTTGAAAGCGTCGCGCTTCCCCTTGTGGACTTCCCATTCAGGCGAATCGCAAGCGGACATACAAAAGCCGCGCCCACCTTTCGGCGGACGCGGCCCTGATTGTCTTCACGCTGACGCCAGCCCTTTAGAGAGACTGGCGCAGTTTCGTCACCCGGCTTCCTTCACGCGGGCGAGCGCCACTTCCAGCCTGCCCTTCGCATCGGCGAACTCGGTAAGCTTTTCGCGCTCGGCGGCAACGATCTCCTGCGGCGCATTGGCCACGAACTTCTCATTGCCCAGCTTCTTTTCAAGCCGCTGCATCTCGGAGGACGTCTTGGCGATCTCCTTCTCAAGCCGCGCGGCTTCCGCCGACAGATCGATCAGGTCGCCCAACGGCAGGCAGAAGGTGGTGTCACCAAGCACGATCTGAGCCGAGCCCTTCGGCGCTTCACCGGCAAAGCCAAGCTCGCCGACACGCGCCAGACGGCGAATGGCCGGATCATGGCGGGCGATGCGCGCACGCATGGCCTCATCCGCACCGACGGCAACGAGCGGAGCCGTCGCAGACGGCGGCACGTTCATCTCTGCGCGCACCGAACGGATGCCCGAAACGAGGTCGACAAGCCAGTTAATGTCGGCTGCCGCATCCTCATCCACGAAATCGGGAGCCGGCCAGCGGGTCAGCGCCAGAACGGCGTCGCGCCCGGCGTCACCGCCGGTATGCGCCCACAGTTCTTCCGTCATGTAGGGCATCATCGGATGCAGAAGCTTGTAGGTCTCGTCGAGCACATAGGCCGCACAGGCGCGGGCCTCGGCCTTTGCCTCCTCGTCCTCACCGGCAAACACCGGCTTCAGAAGCTCCAGATACCAGTCGCAGAACAGGCTCCACACGAAGCGATAGGCCGTGCCTGCCGCCTCATTGAAGCGGTAGGCCTCAATGCCTTCCGTAATGCCCTTTGCCGCCCGCGTCAGCTCCGTCAGGATCCAGCGGTTGATGGCAAGCTTCGCGTTTTCGGGGCGGAAGTTCTCGTCCCGCTTGACGCCGTTCATCTCGGCAAAACGCGTCGCGTTCCAGAGCTTGGTGCCGAAATTGCGGTAGCCCGCAACGCGCGCCGGGTCGAGCTTCACGTCGCGGCCCTGTGCGGCCATGATCGTCAGCGTGAAGCGCAGCGCATCCGCACCATATTCCTCGATCAGCTCGAGCGGGTCGATGACGTTGCCTTTCGACTTCGACATCTTCGCGCCCGACTTGTCGCGCACCAGCGCATGGACATAGACCGTGTGGAACGGCTCTTCTTCCATGAAGTGCATGCCCATCATCATCATCCGGGCGACCCAGAAGAAAATGATGTCGAAGCCGGTCACCAGAACCGAGGTCGGATAGTAGCGTGCGAGCTCAGGCGTCTTGTCCGGCCAGCCGAGCGTCGAGAACGGCCACAGCGCCGAAGAGAACCACGTGTCGAGCACGTCCTCGTCGCGGGTAAGGATCTCGCCCGGCTTGAAGTTCTCAAGCTTGTCCTCAACCCAGGCCTTCCAGGGGCCTTCATGCGAGATGTAGTGCTGGATCGCGGCCTCGAGCGCCGTCTCCTCGTCCTTCTCGACGAAGACCTGCCCGTCCGGGCCGTACCAGGCCGGGATCTGATGGCCCCACCAGAGCTGACGGGAAACACACCAGGGCTGGATGTTCTCCATCCACTCGAAATAGGTCTTTTCCCAGTTCTTCGGCACGAACTTCGTGCGGCCCTCGCGCACGGAAGCAATCGCGGGCTTCGCCAGCGTTTTCGCGTCGACATACCACTGGTCGGTCAGGAACGGCTCAATCGGCACGCCGCCACGGTCGCCATGCGGCACCATGTGCTTGTGCGGCTCGATCTTCTCCAGAAGCCCGGCCTCTTCCATCATCGCGACGATCATCTTGCGCGCGTCAAAGCGGTCGACGCCGTCAAGCTCCGCGATCGTGCGGGCGAGCGGCGCATCAGCCCCTTCCAGCCCCTCGAGAAACGCCTCATTGCCTTTCAGCGTGATCGTTGCGTCCGTCGCCATCACGTTGATCTGCGCCAGATCATGCCGCTTGCCGACCTCGAAATCGTTGAAGTCGTGCGCAGGCGTCATCTTCACCGCGCCGGTGCCCGCTTCCGGGTCCGGATATTCGTCGGCAACGATGGGAATGCGGCGGCCGACCAGCGGCAGGAGCACGTTCTTGCCGATCAGTTCCTTGTAGCGCGGATCGTCGGGGTGAACCGCAACACCGGAATCGCCCAGCATCGTTTCCGGACGCGTCGTGGCAACCACCACATAGTCGCGCGTCTCATAGCCATCCGGCTGCCCGTCCGAAGGCCGCCAGATGACGCGGTTGCCCTCGTCGTCCAACTTGTAGGGATGCTCATAGGTCAGCCCGTCAGCGAGCGGGTAACGGAAATGCCAGAGATTGCCGTTGGTCTCGATCTGCTCGACTTCAAGGTCCGAAATCGCCGTCAGCAGCTTCGGGTCCCAGTTGACGAGGCGCTTGTCCTTGTAGATCAGCTCCTGCTTGTAGAGCGAGACGAACACCTCGACCACGGCCTTCGACAGGCCCTCATCCATGGTGAAACGCTCACGCGACCAGTCGCAGGACGCGCCCAGCCGCTTGAGCTGGTTCATGATCGCGCCGCCGGACTCCGCCTTCCATTCCCAGATCTTGTCGACGAACTTCTCGCGGCCCATGTCGCGGCGGTGCTGCTGCTTTTCCATGAGCTGGCGCTCGACCACCATCTGCGTGGCGATGCCCGCATGGTCCATGCCCGGCTGCCAGAGCACGTCCTTGCCGCGCATGCGCTCGAAGCGCACCATGATGTCCTGCAGCGTGTTGTTGAGCGCGTGGCCCATGTGCAGCGAACCGGTCACGTTCGGCGGCGGAATGACGATGGTGAAGGGATCCGCGCCAGGTTCTGCACCGGCGCCGGCCTTGAAGGCCTCGGCCTCTTCCCAGCGTGCGGCGATTTTGGGCTCGACGCTTGCTGCGTCGTAAGTCTTTTCAAGCATGAGGGTTTCCGCGCTAGAGCAATTCCGGAAAAATTGGAAACCGGATTTTCGCCCGGAATTGCATGGAGTCAAATGGTCAGCCCGCCCCGCCGTTTCATGAAACGGAGAAACGCACTGTCGAGACAGTAAACCAGAAGTCTGGTCCGTTCACAGCAGGGTGTAAAGCCGAAGGGTCAGATCAAGTCAACCGGCAGGCGGCGCGGCTTATCCGCCGCGCGCGATCCGTTCGATCTCTTCGCGCACCAGGCGCTCGACAATCGTGGGCAGATTGTTGTCGAGCCAATCCTGCAGCATGGGCCGCAGCATTTCCTCGGCCATCTGGTCAAGCTGACGGCGACGGCTGGCCTCGAAGGCCTCGTTCAGCTCGCCAAAGGCAGCCGCAACCTTGCGTCCGGTGTACTCGGAGAGGATGCCCTGTTTCGCGCCCTCGCCCTCATCTGCAGAGGCCTTCACCTGAGGAAGTTCCTCCGTACGAACATCTTCATGAGATGCCGCTTCGGGCTCCTGCTCCTCAACGCTGCGGTAGGAATAGACATCCGACGCATCGTCCGCGTCAGCCACATCCTCAACGACAGAAGCAGCAGCAGGCCGCGCCTCGGCAAGGCGCTGCATGAGACCGTGATCCACGGCCGGCTCAGGCTCGACAGGCTTGGAGGCAAAACCGTTTGCAGCCCGCCCCTCGTCGCGCTTTTCGCTGACGGATGGCTGGAAAGGCTCCTCGCGCAATCCTGCGCGGAAGCTCTCGACGTCAGGCGCGGGCTGGAATGGCGCGGCGCGCTCTTCAACGGCTGCGGCCTGCGGGGCGGCAGACTGCTGCGCCTCCACCGGCTGCGCCACGCGTTCTTGCGGACCTTCATCTGCGGAAACACCATTGGCCACTGCGCCAACGTCTTCCACCGCGCGCGCCGCGGGCGCGTCATTGTCTTCAATGATCCGTCGGATCGAAGCGAGTATCTCTTCCATGGAAGGCTCACGCTGGCTTCCACTCGAAGTCAGCGCTTCCACAGCTGCTTCCATTTTGTGCGCACCGAAACCCTGTGACATAGTCAAATCTGCCGCCTCTAGCCTGTGTCCGTTTCACCGACTTTGTCCGGAGCGACATTCCCATTCCAAGTCCGGGCGCCAGTGCAGACGGTCGAATCACTAAAAAAGGGTAACGCAGCGTCTGCGGTATGAGAATCCCCGCGCAGCACCTGTTTCAGGTTGCACACAAGAATGCCGGGCGCAAAAGCAAACCCGGCATACGAGACTTTATGAAAAATGCGTTAAACACGCAGCCCTGCGGGACCAGCGCTGGATACGCTTGCGGTTTCAGCGACCGTCCGGCGTGCGCAGTCCGTACCACTTGTCCTTGACGGCCTCGTAGTGTTCCTGCGGCCGATATTCAGCAACCTGCAGACCGAGACGGTTCGCGGACAGATTGCCCGTGGCAGAAAGAATGGCGTAGCTGGCGACCACGATGTCACGCTCGGCGCGAACACGGTCAACCTTCGCGGCAATCACGTCGGCCTGTGCGTTGAGCACGTCCAGCGTGGTGCGCTGTCCAACATTGCGCTCTTCGATCACGCCGTTCAGCGCCAGCTGTGCAGCCCGCACCAGTTCATGGTTGGCGGAAAGAACGCCCTGCGCGGCCTGATACTGGCTCCATGCGGAAACCACGGCAGCGCGAACCTGGTCACGCGCGACATCAAGATTGATGCGCGCCTGGCCCAGCGATTCCTTGTTCTTGCGCACCTGCGCAGAAGCCTGACCGCCCTGGTAGATCGGAACGGTCAGATTGATGCCGACACGCGCGCTGTCGCGCGAACCGTCGCTGGGAATGCCAGGCGACGTGTCCTGATAGCTGTGCGAGAGCCCGACCGAGCCATTCACCTGCGGCAGGAAAGTGCCTTCGGCAGACTTCACGCGGAACGAAGCCGCATCGATCTGATGCTGACGCCCCTTGATGGCCGGGTGGGCTGCAAGCCCGGTTGCCAGCGCACTGTCGAGGTTCTTCGGCAGAAGCTTGACCAGCGGGTTGGCGGTTTTCAGATTGTCCGGCGCATCGCCGATGAGCTGACGATAGACGGCAGAGCTCGACGTCACCGAAGCGCGCGCGGCGCTCAGCTGCGCCAGAGCCGCCTGACGGCGCGCTTCCGCCTGCGCCACATCGGTGCGCGTGCCCTCGCCCACATCGAAGCGCGAACGTGCGGAGCGCACCTGCTCTTCAAGGAATTCGAGGTTTTGCGCGCGCAGCGCCGCGATCTGGCGATCACGAATCACGTCCATATAGGCGCTGGCAGCGTTAAACAGCGTGTTGAGTTCCTGGTTGCGCAGCCCTTCATTCGCGGCGCGCACGCCGGCCTCGGCCGCACGCACATTGTTGCGCGTCTGGAAACCATCGAAGATCGGCTGCGTCAGCGAAACGCCAAACTCGCCCGTCCTGATATCCGTGCCGTCATTGTGGGTGAGCGCAAAAGACGCCGTGCCCTGAATGCGCGGGCGCATGCCGGACTTGGCAATCGCAACGTCTTCATCCGTCACCCGCACGCCGGCGCGTTCCGAGTTCAGGGTGGAGTTGTTCTGATAGGCTTTCGCCAGAGCGCCGAGAATGGTTTCGGCGGAAGCAATGGCCGGCGCGGCAATAAGCGCGGACGATGCCACCAGAGGGATCAGGAAACGACGGTAAAAGGACACGATCTGCCAACCTCGGACTGTTTTCGGCAGCCGCGCCGAATCGACACCACCACCTCTAATATCAATTCCGGCCTTTCGACCGGCGTCCACGCCCGGGAGATCAAACGGTTAGCCTGTCCCCCACCCCCAAATCCAGGCGCTCTTTATATAGACATTACATCAAACTCTTGATCAATTCCGTTGCAGGAAAGCAACAAGTCACTGATCAAAAGACAAATTCCGGTGCATTCTGGAAGCCGGGAAGCGGCTTCACGGCCAGATTGAATGCAACGCGGCTCGAAACAATGCCGTCATCCTTAACATAAAGCAGCGCCTGCGCAGCGTTGCCTTCACCGATCACGGCGACGAGTCGCCCGCCGTCGCGCAGCTGATCGATCAGCGTCTGCGGCACAGAATCCACCGCGCCGCCGATGAAGATCACGTCATAAGGCGCATCGTCGGCATAGCCGCCCTGCAGAGGTCCGCTGACCACGGCAACATTCACGCAACCGAGTTCGCTGAGCGCATCCGTTGCCTTGGCGGCCAGATCCTCATCGCTCTCCAGCGCAACCACGAAGCTTGCAAGACGCGAAAGAACCGCAGCCGAATAGCCCGAGCCCGCGCCCACATTGAGCACCACGTCGCTGGAGCGCACGTCGGCGAGCTGCACCAGCTTGCCGAACGCGGCCGGTTCCATGAGATAACGCGCCGCGCTCTCATTCGTGGCAGGCGCGATCTCAAGATCCTCGTCAAGATAGGCGAGAGCCTGCTTGCGGCCGGGCACGAACGCCTCGCGCGGAATGTCACCCATGGCGTCCAGAAGAGCACTCGCCGTCACGTCCGACGTGCGCAACTGTCCCTCAACCATATTGGCGCGCTGCTGGGAAAAATCGATTGTCATGCGTCTGGTTCCCGATGCCTGTTTTCGCACCACCCTCGGGACTGTACTCCCAATGCGGCGAAAACAACGATTTCACGGGTTTGCTAGCGGCTGCCGCCGCGCCTGTCAATTACTCCGCCCCGCTGCGGCATATTGGCGGTTGATAGCGCCCCGGCGCCCCCGAATCCCCGGCGCCAATTGTGTCAAAGGCCGGATACCCCTTCACCCGGGGAGCGGAATGAACTCCTGATCGTCTCCCGTGGGCAGATCGAACAGTCCCGCGCCCCAGCGCGCACGCTTCCAGTCTTCTTTCGCCGCCTCAATCCTGTCTTTCGAAGAGGCCACAAAGTTCCACCAGATATAGCGCGGGCCGTTCATCGTTGCACCGCCGAGAAGCATCATCCGGGCCCCTTCGCTTCCCGCCGCCACGGTGATCGAATCGCCCGGACGAAACACCATCATCCGCCCGGCCCCGAAAACCTGGCCCGCAACGGAGATCGCCCCGTCCGTCACATAGATGCCCCTGTCCTCATGATCGTCCGGCAACGGGAAACGCGCACCCGGCTCCAGCATCACATCCGCATAGAACATGTCGGAATACACCGTCGCCGGCGCAGTCTCGCCATAAGCCCGCCCCAGAATCAGACGCAGCGCGATGCCGTCATCGACGATCTCCGGCAGCGTCTCCTTCTCATGATGCTCGAATGCCGGGGCCGCGTCTTCCATCGCTTCGGGCAGCGCCACCCAGGTCTGGATGCCAAACAGGCTGTGCGGCCCCTTACGGGCTGCCTCGCTGGTGCGCTCCGAATGCGAGACGCCCCGCCCGGCAACCATCCAGTTGAGCGCGCCCGGATGAATGACCTGGTCCGAGCCGATACTGTCCCGGTGATGAAAATCGCCGCGGAAGAGATAGGTGACCGTCCCCAGGCCGATATGCGGATGCGGCCTGACATCAATCCCCTGCCCGGTCAGAAACTCGGCCGGCCCCGCCTGATCAAAGAAGATGAACGGACCAACCATCTGGCGGCGTGGCGCCGGCAGCGCGCGGCGCACCTCAAACCCGCCAATATCGCGGGCGCGCGGAATGATCAACGTCTCGATGGATTCGGCTTCAATGTCATCCGGACAGCCGGGTTCGAGTGCGGGGTTCCAGCTCATCGACGCCTCCATACACGGGACAGCTCTTCTCCAAACAGTACCATCCGCATGGTCGGCACAAAAGAAAAACGACCGCCGAAGCGTGCTCCGGCGGTCGATCTTGAACGGGTTCGTCCGTTACTTCTTGCTCATGCCGTCATACATGGCGTGCAGCAGATGATGCGATGCCTCGCCATCCGGGCCGACCGGCCAGTTCAGGAACTCGGTCTTCTGCATGCTTCCGTCCGCCTCATAGACCACCCTGTCATTCTTGATCGTCGCCTGGACGGTCAGGCTGGACAGGGTTTCCGGGTCGATTGCGGTCGGATCGTCGGAGAGAATCACGAAATCGGCCAGCTTGCCGGTTTCGATCGAACCCTTGTCGTCCTCCTCGAAATGCTGCCAGGCCGGCCAGATCGTCATGGCCTTCAGCGCCGTCGGCACGTCCACCCGCTGGCTCGGCCCCAGAATGTCGCCCGAGCGCGTGCGGCGGGTCACCGTCGCAGAGAGAATGCGCATGCTGTCTGGCAGAGCCACCGGCGCATCGTGATGCGAACCGAACATCATGTCCCGCTGACGCACCCAGCCGGTTGGCGAGATATTGTCTGCCGCCACCGGTCCGACCGTGTGATCGCGGTGCCAGTCGCCCCAATAGAAAGTGTGCATCGGGAACAGCGACGGGAAGACGTCAAGCCGCTTGATCGTGTCGACCTGATCCTCGCGCAGGAACTGGCCGTGCACCAGAACCGGGCGATTGTTCGCGTCGCTGTATTCCTTCTGCGCCACCTCGATGGCAGTCAGAAGCATGTCCGAGGCCGCTTCGCCATTGGAGTGCGTGATGATCTGCAGACCGTTCTTGTAGCAATGGTTGACGGCGTTTTGCACGACATCCATCCCGATCACCGCATAACCCGAATATCCGGGCGGATAATCGCCAACCGGGTTGTAATAGGGGCGGTCACGCAGCGCCGTAAAACCCTGCGGGGAACCGTCAATGGTCAGCTTGCAGCCGCCCACGCGGACACCGTTCGTATAGTCCTGCGAGAAATTCTCGACGATGTAATCCGGCGCTTCCAGAACGTCGGGAAACGCCACGACATCGATCGGCAGATCCCCTTCGGCGCCAAGCTTCTTCAGAACCTCCACGATCGATGGCGCAGAACGCCCGTCCTGTGCAGTCGTGTAGCCGAAGCGCGCCCAGAGTTCGGCGCCCGCGCGCGCAAATGCGTGCATGCCTTCCTCACCGAGGTCACCCAGCATCTTACCAAGAGCGGTAAAGAACGCATACTCTTCCAGCACGCCGTTCGGCTCACCGTTCTCGTCGCGCCGGATCACGCCACCTGACGGGTCCTTGGTATCGGCCGTAACGCCCGCCAATTCCAGCGCCTTGGAGTTCACGACGCCCAGATGCCCGGACTGATGGACGATCAGGATCGGCAACTCCGTCGAAACCGCATCCAGTTCTTCGCGCGTCGGATGGCGCAGTTCAGCCAGCTGCGCATTGTCATAGCCGAAGCCGATGACCATCTGGACCTTGTCGACGGTCTCGGCGTTGTCTTCGATCCACTTTCGAAGCGACTCCTGCAGGCTGGCGATGTCAGCAACGCCGCCATCCGGCGGCGGCAGAAGGTTTGCCGAGAGCGCCTGAAGGCCGCCAAACACCACATGACCGTGACTGTCGACGAAGCCCGGCACCATGGCGCGGCCGTCCAATTCGAAAACGGTCGTCTCATCGCCCTTGTGGGCCTCAATGTCGGCCAGCGCGCCAACGGCGAGAATACGTCCGTCCTTCACCGCAACCGCTTCAGCGGTCGGCTGCGCATCATTGATCGTCAGGATCGGGCCACCACTGTAGATCGTGTCGGCAATTTCCTGCGCGCAAGCCGCTCCACCAGCAAACACGGTGCCCGCCAAAAGCAATGCACGTAGTGCGTGAAAATTCATCATAAGATCGCCCCTGTGTACTTCCATACAAATACCGTCCCCGCCCGCTTTTCCTTTCACGAATCAAAGAAGAGCGGAACGCGAAGCAGTCTCGCCCCTTCTAAGGGCGAGCGCCAGTTTCAGCTTACGCTAGGGCAGGAATATGGTTATCAGTCGACTAACGGCTTCCCCCTCCCCCTCCCCCTCCCCCTCCCCTTCCCCCTTGCCAGCGGGCGGAGCAATCCAAGAGGTGAGGACGGTCGAGGCTGGATCGAGAGACAATCTGCTCTCGCAAGCCCCAGACAGCTGGCTTACGCCAGCCGGCGCGCCCACGGCAGCCAGCACCAAAACGATATGGATATATGAAGAAAGAGAATTTGGAGGCCTCGCCCGGAATCGAACCGGGGTGCAAGGATTTGCAGTCCTCTGCGTAACCACTCCGCCACGAGGCCATGCTGCCAAGCAGCATCGAGCAGTTCAATAGGTTGCGACTATTTCCCCGTCAAGCGGACAATGTCATTGATCCGCAATTTATCGTCATAGCCCCTTATAAGAGCCCTTTCTCACCGCCTGTTCGTCCTGTCGCCGCCCCGGCGGCTCCACCAGACGGTCATCTTGCGCCGTTTCCGTCGCACCACGGCGATGTCATAGGACAGAATCAAAAGACCAAGCGGAATCATCCAGAAGCCCAGCACGGGCAAAAAGCCGAATATGCCCAGCACCACGAGGCCCGACCCGCCCGTGATTCGTGCCAGACGCGACTGGGGAATCGGGATTCGTTTCCCCATCAGCGAAACCGAAGGCTTCGCGCGCTTGTCGTCGTCCTGCCTGTCTTCCTGTTGTTCCATCGCCCGTTCCGTCGCCCGTTCCGCACATTTCAGCGGTTTTGCTGCACAAACGCTGATGCTTCATATGCGTTGCAAATTGGATCCAAGGAATGGCGCTTGTGAAAAAAAAGACAAAAAACACATTTGCCTCTTTGCAAAGCTGAATTCGGTTTGCTATAGGCACGCTCACTCGACAGAGCACAGGCGTTCCCCGGTAGCTCAGTGGTAGAGCAACCGGCTGTTAACCGGTTGGTCGCTGGTTCGAATCCGGCCCGGGGAGCCACTTCTTTTCCAAACACTATACGCCGCCCACCCCTTCAGCACCTCCGCTGGAGCAGCACCAGTGTGCCCGACATCCATCCGGCGCGACACTCCGTCATCACCCCTCCCCGCTTAATTGCTTCCTCCTTCAACACCTTGACGCTAGGGTGACGCTTGACGTTCCTGAAGGAGTTGCGCCTGTGTCCGAAGTCGAGTTGAAACTCCTGCTGGACAGACAACAGGTCCCCGCTGTCCTCGCCCGCATTGACGAGTTGCCTTCGCAGGCCTGCACGAAGCATGCCTCCCGCCTCCTGCGCAGCATCTATTTCGACACGGCAGCGCGCGATCTGCGCAAGAACGGTATTTCCCTGCGCCTCAGGCGCGATGGAAAGCGTTGGCTTCAGACGGTCAAGCTCAACGGCACGATTGCAGGCGGGCTGTCGAAGGTCAGCGAGTTCGAGCGCCCCGTGCCGAGCGGTCAGGTCTCCATCGACGCCATCGAAGATGCAGACGTGCGCGAACGACTCAGGAAGCTCATAAGCGACAGGCCGCTCAAGACCATCGCCGAGACCCACATCAACCGCACCCAGATCGACCTCAGCCTGGATGACGGTGCAAAGGCGGAGCTCGCCGTGGACAGCGGCGCCATCAAGGCGGCCGGACGCAGCGAAAACCTGCACGAACTCGAAATCGAGCTGGTCGAAGGCGCTCCCGCCGACCTCTACCGAACCGCCCGGATGGTTCTCCCCAAAGGCAGCCTGCGGTTTTCGCGCTTCTCAAAGGCGGCGCGCAGCGTTCTTCTCGCCGAACAGGGGCATATAGAGCCGCCGGCGACGCCACGCAGAGCCGAGACGGTTCCCCTCAAACCCGGATACGCGACCGGTGAAGCGGCCCGCGCCATGCTGCACGAGTGCCTCAGCCAGATCGCGGCCAACATTGAGGCGGTGCAGCAATGCGACGATCCGGAAGGCCCGCACCAGTTACGCATCGGGCTCCGGCGACTGCGCAGCGCGCTTGCCCTCCTTGCGCACGAAATTGCCTCGCCGGAAGAAGCAGCCCCCGGCCTCAGCGAGGAAGCCCGCTGGCTTGGCCGCGAGGTCGGACGCCTGCGCGATCTGGACGTCGTCCTCAACGACATCGCACGCCCCTATTTCGCGCTCGATGGCCATGCCCATGGCGCTGCCCCCGTGCTTGGCACACTGGAGCGCCACGCCAAAGAAATACGCAACGATCTGCGCCAGATACTCTGCGGCGAGCGCGTCGGCGACTTCCTTCTGTCCCTCTCCGAGTTCATCGAAACCGCCAGTTGGAAGGATGACCATCGCAAGAAGCGAGAGCGCCGCAGGCTGACGGACTTCGCCGGCAAGATACTCGACAGGCGATGGGCCCACGTCCTGACCAAAGCAAAAGGGATCGAGCGCTTCGATCAGGAGCAGAAGCACGCGCTGCGCAAGGAGCTGAAAAAGCTCCGCTACACGATAGAGTTTCTTGGCCCGCTCTTCCCCAAACGCGATGTGAAGCGCGTGACCGAAAGGCTGAAAACGCTTCAAACCGTGTTCGGAAGCCTGAACGACGCCACGGTCGTCGAAGCCGTTCTCAGCAAACCGCCGCTTTCCTCGATCAACGACCTCGCGGCCCAGCGCGCGATCGGCCGGCTGCTCGGCGCATGCGAAACACGGGTGACCTATGACTGGACGACGGCGCAGGCCCACTGGAAGGCGCTGAAGACCTGTCACCTGTTCTGGAAGCGAAAACACAAATAGGCCACAGAGCGCACCCTCCGCCCCACCACCAGCCCACGCCGCGAACACAGTTCCGTGACCATGCTTACGGCGCGGAACCAAACCGGCTTTTGCAGGTTGTGCTACGACAATCCCCAAGGGGCCAGAACGGGCGGGCACGATGAAACAGGAAAACGAAAAGCAGGAAACCTTATCGGTCACGCTGCCGGCAAACATCATCGCCGCGCTGGACCGCTACGTCTCCACGCAGGATCAGGGCCAGAATCAGGGCATCACCCGCGAGGACGCGCTGATTTCGGCCCTGCGCGACTGGGCCATGCAAAATGGCCTCCTGCAAAGCGGCATGAATGGCGATGAAGGCTTGCGACCGGACCAGCTCAACGCCACAAACGACGACTGAACCAAAGCCGCACGGATAATCACATGCCCAATGAGAATGACCGGAACACGGTTCTGGTGCTGTTCCGGCACGATCTGCGCCTTTCCGACAATCTGGCGCTGTGCGCCGCCGCCAATGCCGGCAGGCCAGTCGCCGCCGCCTTCATTCTGGACGAGGAAAGCGAAGGCGCGCGCCCGCTCGGTGGCGCGCGGCGCTGGTGGCTGCATCACAGCCTCACGGCCCTCAGCAAGGATCTCAAGACGCTTGGCGTAAAACTCATCCTGCGCTGCGGCCCGATGGCGAAGACCGTGTCCGCCCTTGCAGACGAAACCGGAGCCGCCACGGTCTACTGGAACCGCCGCTACGACCCGCCCGGCATCGCCGCCGACACACAGATGAAGTCCGCCCTTCAGGAGGCCGGCATCGAGGCGGAGAGTTTTGCCGGCCACCTTCTGCACGAGCCCTGGCGCATCAAGACCGGCTCCGGCGGTCCCTACCGGGTGTTCACCCCCTTCTGGCGCGCGCTGGTCGAGCATGTGCATCCGCGCGCACCCGCCGACCGCCCCGGATCGCTAAAACCGTTCGGTGGCGACGTTACGGGCGATGCGCTCGAAGACTGGCAGCTTCTGCCCACAACCCCGGACTGGGCGGGCGGCCTGCGGGAGACCTGGACACCCGGCGAAGCCGGCGCCAGAGCCCGCCTCATCGCGTTCCTCGATGGCGGCGGTGATGGCTACAAGACGCGCCGCGACCGGATGGGAGACGATGGCACCTCCGGCCTCTCCGCCCATCTCGCCCATGGCGAGATCACGCCCTTCCAGATCTGGCAGGCGCTTGACGGCACGGAGGAGCTTGCCGGCGAAGACATGCTCACCTTCCGCAAGGAGGTCGGCTGGCGTGAATTCTGCTGGCATCTCCTGTTCCACAACCCGGATCTTGCGACGAAGAACTTCAACAGCGATTTCGACGCCTTCCCCTGGCACAGGGACGACCGCGCGCTTGCAGACTGGCAGCGCGGACAAACCGGCTATCCGGTGGTCGACGCGGCCATGCGACAGCTCTGGCAGACCGGCTGGATGCACAACCGCGCGCGCATGATCGTCGCCTCCTTCCTCGTGAAGCATCTGGGGCTCCACTGGCGCACCGGCGAGGAGTGGTTCTGGGATACGCTGGTGGACGCGGACCCCGCCTCCAACCCGGCCAACTGGCAGTGGGTGGCGGGCTCGGGCGCGGACGCCGCCCCCTTCTTCCGCATCTTCAACCCCGTGCTTCAGGGCGAGAAGTTCGATCCGCAGGGGCGCTATGTGCGCGCCTTCGTTCCAGAGATCGAAAACCTCTCCGACAAGCACCTGCACCAGCCCTGGAAAGCGCCGGTCGAAGCACTCAGAAAGGCAGGCGTCAGCCTCGGCGAGACCTATCCCCGCCCCATGGTCGACCACAAGGCCGCACGGGAGAGTGCGCTCTCCGCCTACAAGTCGATCAGAAATGCAGACTGACGGGTCGCCCGTCAGTCCTTCTTTTTGGAAACGAAATCCGCCGCCATGCGAATCTCGCGCATGGGCCGAACCTTCGCCGTGCAGGCGTCGTAGACCGGATGGGCCTTGTAGGCCGCCAGCGCCGCCTCATCGCGGAACTCGCCATAGACGATCACATCCACCTCGGTGCCGATCTGGTCGACCTTGCGGTTGATGCCGATCTCGAAGAAATCCGAATGCGGAATCTCGGCAAGCATGCCGAGACCCTCGGCAATCCGCTCCACATCAGCCTCATCCTTCGCGCTGAAAAAAACGATGTGTCGAATCACGGGCATGTCTCCTGGAAATTGCGCCCGCAAATCGCGCCGACCGCCCGAAAAAGTCAATGCGCCCCAGCGTCACGCAAAGCGCGAACCGCCTGAATCACTTTATCCGCCGAAGCCGGCAAACACTTGCTTCAAAAGAAGATAGGCCGGGCAATGCGCCCGACCTGTCATCATTGATCGTTATATTTATCCGACTACCGTTCAGAGCGTGATGCGGTAGAGCGCGAAACCTTCCTTGCCCTCGCCCGCCGGCTCGATGGAAACGCCCTCGACGCTCGAAGCGAACGCCGCGCCCTTCGGCCCGGTCTCGAACAGCACCGAGGTGTTTTCCAGCGGCTTGAAGTTCCAGTTGGCGTCGGCGGACGGGTTGATCGTGCCCTGTTCCACGATATAGCGCACAATCACGTCGCGGTTCGTGTCGGGCGCTTCGAAGATCACCTTGTCCGGGCCGATGCCGGGGAAATTGCCCCCACCCCCGCCACGGTAATTGTTGGTCGCGACGACAAACTTCTGCGCCGGATCGATGGCCGCACCCTTGAACTGCAGATCGACGATGCGGTTCGAATCCGCGTTCAGAAGCTCGCCCTTGGGCGAATATTTGGCAGGCTGCGAAAGATCGATCCGGTAGGTCACCCCGTCGATCACATCGAAATTGTAGGACGGGAATGTCGGATCGAGCAGTGGCTGGTCGGCCTTGCCCGGCTCCACCTGATTGAAGATGCCGGCCGACATTTCCAGCCATTCCTTCACATCCGCCCCGGTCACCAGAACCGCCTGCACCGTGTTGGGGTAGAGATAGAGGTCGGCGACATTCTTGATCGCCACATCGCCTGCCGGCACATCCGTATAATAGTCGGGCCCGCCGCGTCCGCCGGCCTTGAAGGGGGCTGCCGCCGAAAGCACCGGCACATCCCTGTGCGCGCCATCCTTCAGCATGTCGGTGATGTACCAGGTCTGCGCCTGGCTCACGACCTGCACGGACGGATCATCCGCCACCAGCGCGAAATAGGAGTGCAGCGGCGCGGAGGTCTTGCCCACGGCGGTGCGCACATATTTCAGCGTCGCCTCGTGGTCCTCGCGCACCGCGTCTTCCACCTTGGCCACGCTTTCCACCAGCGGTTCGGCCTTGCGCTCCACGCGCTTGAAGATCGGTCGTGCCTCCGAGGTGGAGTTCACCACCATCCAGCGATTGCCGTCGCGTTCAAGCATCAGATCGATCAGCCCCAGATGCGAGCCCCAGAAACCACCCATCACCGCCGGTTTTCCGGCAATCGTGCCCTTCGCATTGTCGACGCCTTCAAGCCCCTCGAATTTCGGTCCGGGGAAGTCCAGATGGCTGTGCCCCGTCACGATGGCGTCAACGCCGTCGACACCGGCCAGAAGCAGCGAGGCGTTTTCGAGGTTCTCCTCATACTTCGCCGGGCCGATGCCGGAATGCGACAGCGCCACCACAATGTCGGCGCCCTCTTCGCGCATCTGCGGCACCCAGGCCTCTGCGGCCTTCACGATGTCGCGCGTCATGGCCTTGCCAGCCAGATGCTTCGAATCCCAGTTCATGATCTGCGGCGGCACGAACCCGATCAGGCCCACCCGGATCGGATGCTCTTCGCCATTGCCGTCCTTCACCTTGCGATCGAGGATCACATAAGGTTTCAGGAAAAGCGCGTCATCGCGCGCGTTGGCAGCGAGCTCGCCCTTGGTCACATTGGCGCAGACGAAGGGGAAGTTCGCGCCATCGAGCACCTTGAACATGAAGTCGAGCCCGTAATTGAACTCGTGATTGCCAAGCGTCGAGCAATCATAGCCCAGCGTGTTCATGCCCTTGATCACCGGATGAACATCACCCTCGCGCATGCCGCGCTCATAGGCGATGTAGTCACCCATCGGGTTGCCCTGCAGGAAGTCGCCATTGTCCACCAGGATCGAATTCGTGGCTTCCGCGCGAATGCCATCGATGATCGCGGCCGTGCGCGCCAGACCCATCGTGTCGTTGGGCTTGTCGGCATAATAGTCATAGGGAAAGACATGCACATGCAGATCGGTCGTTTCCATGATGCGCAGATGCGCCTGATTGCCGGAAGCGCGTGCGGAAAACGGATGCATGAGAACCAGCGAACCGGCAGCCGCCGATCCGGCGAGGAAGGAACGACGGGAAAGCAGGGCGTGCGGTCGGGTCATGGTCATCTCTCTTTCGATCTTTGAAACGGAAACAGCGATCAGTCATGATTGCGCTCTCGTGGCGAGACTTCCAGCAAAAACTCGTGACGCCCGGATGACAGGGCCATGGCACAAACGGCGCTTCACATGTCGCAGCGAGAAAAGCGCATCAGCCGCCCGCCCCGCAGTCTTGATAAGCGCTGCACGAACAAAGCAGAGGGAGAGAAAAGAGATGAACACTTCTTCCGGCGACCGGGATTACGCGTCACCGCCCTGCTTCATGCATGAGCTGGCAAGCGGCGCACAGGCGGCTGATGCAGACCACTGGCCGGATGTCCGGCGCTGGCGCAAGGCGGCCCGCGAGCGCCTCATCGCCGAGCGGCTTGCCGTGCCGGCGAAAACCCGAAGCGAACTTGCCGAAGACATTGCCAATAAGCTCGACCGTCTCATCGGCGATCCCGCCGGCCGGGTGATCGGCCTCTACTGGCCGTTCCGGGGGGAGCCGGATCTACGCCCATGGCTTGCCCGATGCGCGGCGCGGGGAGCAGAGACGGCCCTCCCCGTCGTCATCGAAAAGGGCGCACCGCTCGTCTTCCGGCCCTACCGGCCCGGCGACACACTTGAACGCGGCGTGTGGAACATTCCCGTTCCCGCAACGCAGGCGGAAATCGCGCCTGATATCGTGGTTTCACCGCTGGTCGGCTTCGACGCCGCGCGCTACCGGCTGGGCTATGGCGGCGGTTACTACGACCGCACCCTCGCCGCACTGGCGAAGAAACCGCTGGTCGTGGGCATCGGCTATGCCTTCTCGCAATTGCCGACCATCTACCCGCAGCCCCATGACATTGCGATGGATCATATAATGACTGCGGGCGAGAAGATTTTGCCGTCAGGCGTCCCCGCCTGACCCCGGATCAGGACATTTCAGGCTTCAGTCCCAGCGCGGTGCGGTCCACCACTTCGCGAAGCGCAAAGGCCGAGTTGATCTTGATGACATGCGGCATGCCCGTCAGCCATTCCTTGTGAACGCGCTCATAGTCCTGCAGATCCCGCGCCGCGACCCGCAGAATGTAATCATATTCGCCCGCCATCAGATGGCATGACACCACATTCGGGCAGCGCTGCACCGCCGCCTCGAACTCGCTCAACGTGCGTTCGAACTGGCCCGACAAGGAGATATGGACTATCACCGTTACACCATGCCCAAGGGCTGCATTCGAAAGCCGGGCATGGTATCCCTTGACCACGCCGCTCTTCTCCAGATTGTCGAGACGGCGCGAGCAGGCCGATTGCGACAGTCCGACCTTCTCGGCAAGCGCGGAATTGGAGATCCGCCCGTCCTGCTGCAACGCATCCAGAATGGCGATATCAATCCTATCCAGGGCCATTTTTCGAATTTCCTTTTACGAACGCGACATTTCGCGCAAGGAATAGCGAAAATCGCCAGATACTGCAAACGAGTTCGCAAAGACGTTCGGTCTTTTTTGTGGTCTCATCGATTGAGCCAGAAAATTCGCACACATGTTGGAGGAGACAAGGATGCGTGTCGGCTGTCCGAAAGAAATAAAGAATCACGAATATCGCGTCGGCCTTACGCCGGGGTCCGTACGCGAATATGTGGCGCATGGGCACGATGTGCTCGTGGAAACCGGCGCAGGCGCAGGCATCGGCGCCGATGACAACGCCTATCGCGCCGCTGGCGCAACCATCGCCAAAACCGCTGAAGACGTCTTCGCCAAATCCGACATGATCGTGAAGGTCAAGGAACCGCAGCCCTCGGAATGGGTCCAGCTGCGCGAAGACCAGATCCTCTACACCTATCTCCACCTTGCACCCGATCCGGAGCAGACACGCGGCCTGATCGCATCCGGCGTCACCGCCATCGCCTATGAAACCGTGACCGACGCGCGCGGCGGCCTGCCCCTGCTCGCCCCCATGTCCGAGGTTGCCGGGCGTCTCGCCATTCAGGCCGGCGCAACCGCGCTTCAGAAGGCCAATGGCGGCCGCGGCGTGCTGCTTGGCGGCGTGCCCGGCGTGCTGCCCGGAAAGGTCGCCATCATCGGCGGCGGCGTGGTCGGCCTCAACGCCGCCAAGATGGCCGTCGGCCTCGGCGCGGATGTCACCATCATGGACCGCTCGCTCCCGCGTCTGCGCGAGCTGGACGACATCTTCAATGGCCGCGTCCATACGCGCTACTCCACCGTCGAGGCGCTCGAGGAAGAATGCTTCTCATCCGACGTTGTGGTCGGCGCAGTGCTCATCCCCGGCGCAGCCGCGCCCAAGCTCGTCAGCCGTGAAATGTTGTCGGGCATGAAACAGGGCGCCGTGCTTGTCGATGTTGCCATCGATCAGGGCGGCTGTTTCGAGACCTCGCACGCCACCACCCATTCCGACCCCACCTATGAGGTGGACGGCATCATTCATTACTGCGTGGCGAACATGCCGGGCGCGGTTCCCGTCACCTCCGCCCATGCACTGAACAATGCCACGCTGCATTACGGGCTCCAACTCGCCGACAAGGGCCTCAAGGCGCTCGTCGACGATCAGAACCTGCGCAACGGCCTCAACGTCCACAAGGGGCGGATCACCAATCAGGCAGTCGCCGACGCACTGGGCTACGAGATGGCCGAAGCCCGCTCCGTGCTCGCGGCCTGAGCCCGGCAAGACTTTAGCCCGGCAAGACTTTCCTCCTAAACTCGCCCGCCGGAAACGGCGGGCTCTTTTTTGTCTGATCTGAAGAGCCTCACTTCAGGCGCGTTCAATGCGCGCCTGATAGCAATTGTACTTTGCCGAGCGCACATGCAGATAAGCGATGTCATCGCGCTGCAAAAGTTCATGCGCCCGGGTGCAGATATGCTGCTGCGGAACGACGTCACCCGTCCCGTAGACGATGCGGTCATCATCTCCGTAGCCGCGCAGAAGCCATTGTGTTTCCGCCCGCAGAAGGTCGGGCATCACATCGCATTCCTGCGCCCGTTCACAGGCTTCCGCACACAGAAAGACCGGTCCCGTCTCGGCATAGGGCTGCAGATCGGGAAACGGCCTGTAGGCGAGGATAAGATAGGGTTTTCCTTCGGGAACGGTGCGCAGGCAATGGCGGCAGGGAACCCCGCTGCCCGTGGAAATCCGCCGTTCCGGCCTCCGCCCATAGGCATCGGGCACACCAGTGCGATACGCCCGCGCAACGTCGCTGTCCATGGCGACAAATCTGATCAAGCCCATCATTGCTCTCCTTCAAAGGTGTTGGAGAGCAATCTGCCTGGCGAGACCGGGGCTTCCCACCCGATTCCCGCCAAATGCGCCTGTCAGCGCAGGAAATCGTCGATGCGCCGCAAGGTCACACGCCGGTTGCGCCAGTTCTCCTGGCGTGTCGGCACCAGCAGATATTCCTCGCCATAGCCCACCGTTTCCAGCATGCGCGAGGGCACGCGGAACTCACGCACCAGAACCCGCCTCAGCGAATTGGCCCGGCGCTCCGAAAGCTGCTGATTGTAGGCGAATGACCCGACCGCATCCGTGTGGCCTTCAAGCAGCACAACCGTTCCCGGCCTGCGACGACGCAGGCGATGCAGGGCGTCTGCAATCTCTTCCACCTTGCGGAACTGCGAATAGGGTATCTCGGCTGAATCGAAGCCGAAATTGATGGCCTGAATGTCAATGGATGGCGCGCGCCGGCGCAGCTCCGGTCGCTGCTTCAGCTCCCGCACCGTCACACGGTCCTGCGGGCGCACGCGCTGCGCGGGCGCGGCTTCGAGACTGCGCTGGATGCGAGAGGCCGAAGGCATCTGGGATTGCGCCATGGCAGCGCCCGGCATCAATGCGGCGGCAATGGCCGCTCCCAGCATCTGGCGACGGTTCAGCATCGAGAATTCCTTTCAAAGACATGCGTCATCATTGCGCACATCTTCATCGAACCCCGCTGAATTTGCGATGAACGCCCCGTTGCGAAACGTTCAGCCGCTTCACATCCCTGATCGTCAGGCCTCTCCGGTCTCCACCGGCGTGTCTGCGCGGCCGCCCCACTCGCTCCACGAACCGTCATAGAGCCGGTGGTCGGAATGGCCGACCGTTTCGAGCGCCAGCGAGATAACAGCCGCCGTCACACCCGATCCGCAGGAAGTCACCACGGGCCGCGAAAGATCGACGCCCGCCCCTTCGAAAAGCGCGCGCAGCTCGTCCGGTGGCAACAGGCGTCCATCCCGCGAAAGTGCAGAGGCCGGCACATTGCGCGCGCCGGGCATGTGGCCCGAACGCATGCCTGCACGCGGTTCCGGCTCTGCACCGGTAAAGCGGCCTGCCGGACGCGCATCGGCGATCTGCGCCGTCGCATCCTCCACCAGTTGCAGCATCGCCTCAAGGCTCGCCACCCGCTCTTCGTCCAGCTTGGCGTTGAACACCGCCGGAGCCGTCTGGACCGGCTTGTCCGTCAGGGGCCGTCCCTCGGCGCGCCAGCCATCGAGCCCGCCATCCAGCAGAAGCACATTCTTTGCGCCCATCACGCGGAACATCCACCAGACGCGCGGCGCGGAGAAAAGACCCGGCCCGTCATACACGACGATGGTGTCGTCTTCGGAAATCCCCATCGCGCTCACGTGGCGCTGGAAGGTCGCGGCATCCGGCAGCGCATGCGGCAGATCCGTTTCGGGATGCACCACAGCGTCCTGATCGAAGAACACAGCGCCGGGAATGCGCCCCGCCTCATGTTCGGCACGCCCATCCCTGCCATGCGCCGGCAGATACCAGGACGCATCGACGATGGAGAGGCCCGGCGTCTCCAGTCGTTCTTCCAGCCATGACGGCGATACCGTGAAGCGGCTTTTCTCGCTCATTTTCTTCTCTCAGTCTCAGTTTGCTGGAATTGGTCCGAAGCGCAGGCGGAAACGACGGTTTTCGCGCCCTTTCTTCTCGATCTTGCCGATATGGATCTCGCCCACTTCCGACGTGCGGGCCACATGCGTGCCGCCACAGGGCTGGCTGTCGACCGACGCCTCGTCGCCAATGCACACGAGCCGGATGCGCCCTGCCCCCTGCGGCGGGCGCACATTCTTCGACTTCACCAGATCCGGATTGGCTGCAAGCTCGTCCTCGCTGATCCAGCGGGTGAACACCGGATGATCCCCGTTCACCAGCTCCATCAGCCGGGCGGTCACGTCTTCCTTGGTGAAGCTCGCATCGGGTAAGTCGAAATCGACGCGCGAATCCGTTTCGCTCACCGATGCCCCGGTGATCGGGAAAGGACAGACCACGCTCAGAAGATGACAGGCCGTATGCATGCGCATCAGCCGGAACCGCCGGTCCCAGTCAATGGCCAGCTGCAGCGTCTCGCCCACTTCCGGCAGGGTCTGTTCGGCGGCCGGCACGTGAATGATCTCGTCCTTGGTCTCGCCCGTCACCGTCGCCGCCACATGGATCAGCGATCCATCCTCGCGCGTGAACCTGCCGGTGTCGCCCGGCTGCCCGCCGGACGTGGCGTAAAACATCGTCCGGTCGAGCAGAATGCCCCCACGGTCATTAATGCCCACCACCCGCGCTGCGCCATCGCGCAGATAGGCGTCTTCGCGGAAAAGCGTCTCGGTCTGCGCCATCACGCGACCTCCTCGAAAGGAATGTCGATTTGCGGCGCGCCTTCCATCCAGCCCGGTGCCGGCAGACCCTTTTCACGCAGGAACGCGGGATTGAAGAGCTTCGACTGATAGCGCGTGCCATGGTCGCAGAGCACCGTCACGATGCGGTGTCCCGGCCCCAATTCGCGCGCCAGACGCATTGCGCCCGCAATGTTGATGCCGGTCGAGCCGCCAAGGCAAAGCCCCTCCTCCTGCACCAGATTGAAGACGATGGGCAGCGCCTCTTCATCGGGAACCTGAAACGAGAAATCGGGCGTGAACCCTTCAAGATTGGCGGTGATGCGTCCCTGCCCGATGCCCTCCGTGATGGATGTGCCTTCGGACTTCAGCTCGCCCTGCGTGTAATAGCTGTAGAGCGCGGCCCCCATCGGGTCGGCAAGCGCCACTTTCACGTCCCGGTTCCGGCCGCGCAGGCCATCGGCCACGCCGGCCAGCGTCCCGCCGGTTCCAACGGCGGAGACAAAGCCATCCACCTTGCCGCCGGTCTGCTCCCAGATCTCGGCAGCCGTCGTGTGGATGTGGCCATCGCGGTTCGCCACATTGTCGAACTGGTTCGCCCAGATCGCGCCGTTCGGCTCGGTCCTGGCAAGCTGCGCTGCAAGCCGGCCCGAAACCTTCACATAGTTGTTCGGGTTCTTGTAGGGCACCGCCGGAACCTCGATCAGTTCCGCGCCAAGCACCCGCAGCGCATCCTTCTTTTCCTGACTCTGCGTGTCGGGGATCACGATCACGGTGCGATAGCCAAGCGCCTTGGCAACCAGCGTCAGCCCGATGCCGGTATTACCCGCCGTGCCCTCAACGATCACGCCGCCTGGCTTCAGAAGCCCGCGCTTTTCCGCGTCGCGAATGATGAACAGTCCGGCCCGGTCCTTCACCGACTGGCCCGGGTTCATGAACTCGGCCTTGCCGTAAATCTCGCAGCCCGTCTCCTCCGAGGCCCGCTTCAGGCGGATCAGCGGCGTGTTTCCGATGGCGTCCACAACCGAGTGCTTCATGTCGTCCTCTTTGAATTTTTGCGGAGGTTAAGAAGCCCGTTCCTGCCTTGCAAGGAGGGATTTTTTACAAGACGCCGAAAGCACGCAAAGCTATCGCGTTTTGCAATTGCTTCACGAACGAACAGCTTCCGACAATAAGTTGAGGTTTTTCAGCGATTTCTAGCCCTGATACGCTTTTCAATCCATCACCCGCCCGTTAAATCTTGCGGACCAGAGAGAGGGGATGGGATGGCGCTTTATCGGGCCAGTCCGAATGATGGCGTTGCGTGGGTCACCGGTGCGAGCACCGGGATCGGCCGTGCGCTTGCGATTCATCTTGCCCGAAATGGCTACACGGTCGCCGCCACGGCGCGCGCCGAAGACGGCCTCGCTTCCATCACCGACGAGGTGGAAAACCTGAAGGGGCGCATCTTCGTCTTTCCGTGCGATGTGATGGACGAAGCCGGCATGGAGCGCACCGTCGCCAGTATCGAGAAGTCTCTCGGCCCCATCGTGCTCGCCGTCTTCAACGCCGGCACCTACCTGCCGGTTCGCGGCGACCGGCTGGAGACGACCAATTTCGTCCGCAGCTACCAGATCAATGTTTTTGGCACGCTGAACGGGCTCGTTCCCCTGTCGGACCGCATGCGCGACCGTGGTTTCGGGCAGATCGTCGTGATGGGATCGGTCACCTCCTTCTTCGGCATGCCGTCTGCATCGGCCTATGGCTCCACCAAGGCCGCCCTCAACAATCTCATCGAGGGGCTTCGCTTCGATTTCGAGAAGCTGAACATCCGCACGCAGATCATCAATCCGGGCTTTGTCGCCACGCCACTCACCGACAAGACCAGCTTTTCAATGCCGGCGCTTCTCACCGCGCCGGATGCCGCGCGCCGCATCGCCAATGGCATCAGCCGGGGCGGCTACGAGATCACCTTCCCCAAGCGCCTTGTCTGGCCGCTGAAATTTCTGCGCATGTTCCCCAAGCCCGTGGTCTTCTTCGTCATGTACCGCCTGACAGGCTGGAACAAGCGCTCGCTCGGCCCCCGCAAAAAGCGCCGCAGGGCCGCCGGCTGATCCGGGTCAGGCCCGCGCCCGCTCCACTTCCGGCGGCGCATCCCTGCATGCCAGATAGATTGCCAGCGAAAGCGCGATCAGCACCGCATAGAAGATGAACAGCGTCTGGTAGGCCGCCACCGGATCTCCCGGCACGACCGATGCCGCCACAACGCCACCGGTCAGGAACTGCATCACGCCCGCCCCGCCGACGGAGAAGAAATTGAGCAGCGTCACGCCGCGCCCCGTCAGATGGGCCGGCACAAAGGCCCGCCCATGCGCCATCAGAAGGCCATAGCTCGCGCCACACACGCCGATCACCACGAACACGACCGTCGTGATGAAGATCGTCGAAACCGGCATGAAAGCAAGCAGCACGATTGCCATGAGCCCGATCAGATTGCCCCCGACCGCAACCCATTTCCGGGTTTTGAAGAACACGTCCAGCGGCCCGTAGACGAAGCTGCCCGCCGACATGGCAAGCGCCATGAACAGCGTCACCTGACCGATCAAGAGCGCATCGGCGTTGTAGACATCGGCCAGATACGGCCCGGCCCAGAGCCCGCGTATGCCGGCCGCCGGCGCATAGTTGAGCGCGGTCAGCGGCAGGATCGGCCACAGGACGCGCAGCTTCAAGAGTTCCGCGTAGCCGCGAAAGCCAAAGCCCGCTTCACGCGCAGCCTGTGTGTCGGCCTCCGGATCGCGCACCAGAAACTGAATGGCGATGCCGGTCAGAATGGTGAAGCCCCCCAGCCCCGCCATCACACCGCGCCAGCCAAAGGCTTCAGCGGCAGCGGCCATCGGCGCAGACCCCACCACATTGCCCATCGTGCCAAAGGCGATCAGCCAGGAGATCAGAATGGTCAGGCGCGCCGGCGAGAAGGTTTTTGCGAAAATGAAAACGGAGGCCATCAGCACGGCGGAACAGCCAGCGCCGTTGAGCACCATGGCGAAAATGATTGCCCACGGCCCCGGCGCCATTGCGAAGAGCAGCGCGCCACCGCCGCCGCAAACCGCCAGCAAAAACGCCGCCGTGCGGCGCGGGCCGTAACGGTCGAGCGAAACGCCGACCACGAACTGCATGAGCGCGAAAGACACAAACCATGCGCCCGACGCCATGGAAAGCTGGGCTTTAGTGGCACCCAGCTCGCTGGTCAGTGCAGGTGTGAGAACGGCCAGAAACGACCGGTAGAATTGCGACAGGACGTATCCTATCGCCAGTGCCGCAAGACCGGCCATGCTTTCGCTGCTCCCTCCTCCGTCTGGCTAAACCGCCAGATGTTTCTGGCCTAGCCGAACGATGCCGGAGGGACAATTGGGCCAGACCGGCCTATCGGCCGATCAGCCCTTTTGAAGAAACCCGAATGCCGGGCTTATGCCGCGTGCGCGCCGGGGCGTTTGCCGCGGGTGCGGCGACGGCGACGGACCGGCTTGTCGCCTTCGGACTGACGCTGCTCGCCCTGCTGCGCCTGCGGCTTCGCACCGTGACGCGGCTTTGGCTTACGGCTGTCGCCGGCCCTGGCGGGCTTCTGCGCATTGCGGCGCTCACCGCCATTGTTGGCAGGCGCGGGGCGCGGTGCCGGGTCAGGCTCCGACGTGTGATCCGCCACCAGCGGAAGGCGCATGCGGATGATCTTCTCCACGGCCTTCAGCTTGTCAGCTTCGGCCGGATCACACAGCGTGACCGCCTCGCCGGATGCGCCGTTGCGGCCGGTGCGGCCAATGCGGTGCACATAGCTTTCCGGCTGGTCGGGAAGGTCGAAATTCACCACATGGCTGATGCCCGGAACGTCGATGCCGCGCGCGGCAATGTCGGTCGCCACGAGAATGCGCACCGATCCATCGCGGAAACCGTTCAGCGCACGCTGGCGCGCATTCTGCGACTTGTTGCCGTGGATCACCGCCGCCTCGAAACCGTCACGGCCGAGATCGCGGGTCACGCGGTCCGCGCCATGCTTGGTGCGGGCGAAGATGATCACCGAGCGCATGGCTTCGTCGGCCAGCATGTCGGAGAGGATTTTGCGCTTCTGCTTGGTGCGCGCCATCACCAGCCGCTGGCTGATCTCGCCTGCCGTGGTGGATTCCTTGGCGATCTCCACCCGCAGCGGATTGTTGAGCAGGCTTTCGGAGAGCTTTTCCACTTCCTTGGGCATGGTGGCGGAGAAAAGCGCCGTCTGCCGTTCGGAATGCGTGGCGCGCGCAATGCGGCGCACATCGTTGATGAAGCCCATGTCGAGCATACGATCGGCTTCGTCCAGAACCAGCCAGCGCGTTTCCGACAGCGAAAGCTCGCCCGAACGCACGATGTCGGTCAGACGGCCCGGCGTCGCCACCAGAACGTCGACCCCCTGTGCGAGACGACGAACCTGGCTGTTGCGCGAAACACCGCCCAGCACCAGCGCCGTGGAGAGATGGGCGTGGCGGGAGAGTTCACGCACCACATCATCGATCTGAACGGCCAGTTCGCGCGTCGGGCACAGGATCAGCGCCCGCGCGGTCTTCGGCTTGCGCTTGGTGCCAAGCGCGATGATCTGCGAGAGGATCGGCAGCGAAAAGGCCGCCGTCTTGCCCGAGCCCGTCTGGGCAATGCCCAGAACGTCGCGTTTCTCGAGCATGGCCGGAATGGCCTTTTCCTGAATTGGCTTGGGCGTTACGAACCCCACCCCTTCGGCCGCCTTCAACAGGTTGCCGGAAATTCCAAGATCAGCGAAACCGATCTGTTTCGCATTGTTGTCATTGGTCACTATGCAATCTTTCCTATGCCGGCGTCCGATGACGCCGCAATGATACGTGGCAGGGCGCAACCTGCCGAATAAATGTTTGAATGAACGACGTGACGAGGGGTGTCTCACCCACACGGCTGCGCTGTCGCGCCGGCTTTGCCGGCTTGAGCCTCACCCTTGGGTAGAGGCTTCAGACGCAACCAGTCTTTGAAGAAAGCCAGCATAACCAGCCCATGCGTCTCAGCGTCATATGGGGCATTGGCGGCAAAAGTGCAAACGCTATTTTGTGCACCGCAGTATCTCACTCGTCTCTGGCAAGTTTCGCCAGCGCCAGCATACTCCGCCAGTTGCGCCCCGTCATCGACAGTTTCAGCGTCGGCTCCATTTTTGGCACAAAGCGCGACTGCCCCATGCCATCGGGCGTGTGGAGATAGAGCGTGCGCCCGCTGACGCAAACCTCTTCCGTGCCCGTGACCTTCGCCTGAAGCGCTGCCACATCCGCTGCCGCCGGCTCCCGCTCCAGCGCATAGACATGCACCCTGGTCGGCTCGTCGGCAGCCTGCGGAAACGGATTTGCGGCAATCATCGCATTCCAGTCATCAAGACTGCGCACCATGATCGCCTTGTCGAATCCCATCTTCGCACGCACCAGATCGGCCACCTTTGCCCGCACCGCCTCTTCCCCGGACGAGGCGGTCAAAACCGCATTGCCGCTGTTGATGTAGGTCGCCACATCCTGAAAGCCGCCCTCGCCCAGCACCGCGCGCAGTTCCTTCACGGGAAGCTGCGTCGCGCCGCCAACGCCGCGAAAGAGAACGATGTATCGGGTCGCGGCCATGTTCCGTCCTCAGATGATCAGCCCGGCAATCGTGTCATTGTTGGTGATGTCCTGATAGGCCCAGCCCGCCGCATCGAAACGCTCGGTCAGAACATCGAAATTATCCCGGTTCTTGGTCTCGATCCCGATCAGGACGGAGCCGAAATTGCGCGCCGACTTCTTCAGATACTCAAAGCGCGTGATGTCATCCTCCGGCCCCAGAAGGTCGAGGAAGTCACGCAGCGCGCCCGGGCGCTGAGGAAAGCGGAAGATGAAATACTTCTTCAGTTCCTCGTAACGCAGCGCCCGCTCCTTCACATCCGGAAGGCGCTCGAAATCGAAGTTTCCGCCCGACACGACGGCGATCACCGTGCGCCCTTTGAGAACCTCCGGCGAGAAGTCCTTCAGCGTGTCAATCGCCAGCGCGCCCGCCGGCTCCAGCACCACACCCTCGATGTTCAGCATCTCGATCATGGTCGCGCAGAGCCGGTTCTCCGGCACCAGATGCACGGCCTCCGCATCGAATGTCTTCAGATGCGAGAACGGCGTCGCGCCGATCTCGGCCACCGCCGCGCCATCGACGAAATTGTCCACCCGGTCGAGACGCACCGGCCGGTCCTGAACCAGGGCCTGCTGCAGGCTGGCCGCCCCTTCGGGCTCCGCAAAGGCGAAAGCGCCCGCCTGTCCCGCGGTCCTCAGATAACGCGTCACACCGGAGGCAAGTCCGCCACCGCCCACGGGCAGAATGACGAGGCTGTCATCCATCCGCACGCCGTCAAACGCCTTGATCTGCTCGGCGATCTCGCGGCCAACCGTCGCCTGCCCCTCGATGATGTCGGGATGATCGAAAGGCGGCACCATCGCGCCGCCGCTCTCCTCGGCAAAATCCAGCGCCGCGCGAAGGCAGTCGTCAAAGAAATCGCCGATCAGGCGGATTTCCACGAACTCGCCGCCGAAGATGCGGGTCTTGTCGATCTTCTGCTGCGGCGTCGTCACCGGCATGAAGACCACGCCCTTGCAGCCAAAATGCCGGCAGACATAGGCAAAGCCCTGCGCGTGATTGCCTGCCGATGCGCAAACGAAGGTGCGCTCCGGCCCGCCCTCGGCCATCGCCTTGCGGAAGAAGTTGAAAGCACCGCGGATCTTGTAGGAACGGACCGGCGTCAGATCTTCGCGCTTCAAGAAAACCCGCGCGCCGGTCTTCTTCGACAGATAGTCGTTCTCCTGAAGCGGCGTTGCAGCAAACAGTGACCGCAGGGCCTCTTCAGCCTCCGCGACGGCCTCAACGAAGTCGGTCTCGTTCGTTCCTGCACTCATGCGTCTCTTGCCTATCCAGTCCGTGTGTCCTACGGGCTATTGCATATCAGGGCGCGTGACGCCACTCTCGCGCCAGGGAGGGGACCGTTTCCCGGATACAGACGCTTATACCGAGCAGCCTGAGGTTCACCACTTGCAGTATCTCGCCGTCCGCGCCGCGCTCCACATTGCGGCGGTTTTTGCCATCTATCTCGCGGCTGCCATGCTCATACCGGCGGCGGTCGATCTTTATTACGGCAATGACGACTGGCGTGTCTTCGCCTTCTCCGCGCTGTTCACCGGCGGGCTCGCCATCGGCGTTTCGCTCGCCACCCAGGGCCGCCCGCCCGTCATTTCGTCCCGTTTCGGCTTTCTGGTGGTCAACCTTCTGTGGATGACGGCCTGCATCGTGGGCGCCGTGCCCATGCTCGCTTCCTCCGTGGAGTTCAGCATTGCCGACGCCTTTTTCGAATCCGTCTCCGGCGTCACCGCGACAGGCGCGACCGTCATTGTCGGCTTGGATGGCATGCCCCCGGGCCTGCTTCTGTGGCGCTCCATCCTGCAGTGGATCGGCGGCCTCGGCGTGATCGCGCTCGGCCTGTTCGTCCTGCCGTTCCTGAATGTCGGTGGCGTTTCCTATTTCCGCATCGAATCCTCGGACATCGCAGACCGCCCCTTCGACCGGTTCTCGACTTTCGGGCTCGGCCTTGTCAGCATCTATGCGCTTTTGACGCTCGCCTGCACCATCGCCTATGCGGCAGCCGGCATGCGCGCCTTCGACGCCGTCAATCACGCGCTCACCACCATCGCCACTGCCGGCTTCTCCACCCATGACTCCTCCATGGGCTTCTATGCCGACAACCCCGCCATCCTGTGGATCAGCACGTTCTTCATGTTCGTGGCGGCGCTGCCCTTCTCCATCCTCATCCTGTTTGCCCTGCGCGGCAGGCTCGATGCGCTGCGCGATCCGCAAATCCGTGTCTTTGCCGGATATGTGGTCGTGTTCGTGCTGGCGGTGGCCATCTATCTGCGCATCGTCCACGACCACACCTTCTTTGCAGCCCTCACCCATTCGGCGTTCAACTTCGTGTCGATCATCACGACCACCGGCTATGCCAGCTCGGATTATTCACAGTGGGGCGCCTTCGCGGTTGCGGCCGCCTTCGTCGCCATGTTTCTCGGCGGCTGTTCCGGCTCCACGACCGGCGGCATCAAGGCCTATCGCTTCCTGATCCTGTTCAAGCTGATGGCCAATGGTCTGCGCCGCTTCGTCTATCCGAACACCGTCGTCACCGTGCGCTATGGCGACCGCACAGTGGATGATGACCTGCAGCGCGCGGTTGTTCTCTATATTTCGGCCTTCTTCGTCATCTGGGCCGTCATCATTCTCATTCTCGCGGCAACCGGTCTCGATTTCGTCACCGCTATCTCCGCCGCCCTCACCGGCCTCACCAATGTCGGCCCCGGTCTCGGCCAGGTGGTCGGCCCCGCCGGCAGCTTTGCGCCCTTGCCGGATCTGGCCAAATGGGTCGTCGCTTTCGCAATGCTCATGGGACGGCTCGAGATTCTCGCCGTGCTCGTCATCTTCGCACCGGTTTTCTGGGAGAAGTGACCTCCACAAGACGTCGCTTTCCCGCTAAGGATGAGCGACGTCGAACCTTCCGACCCTCCGGGCAAGCAAAGACTGTATCCAATGTCGTTTCGCAAGTTTCAGCGTCCGTTCGCGTTTTTGTTCATCCTGATGGTGGTCACGGGCTGCGCCAACCAGAAGCCCTCCCGACTGATCGCGCAGACCATGGCGCCGGCGCGCACCGATCAGATCGAAGCCACGCACGAGATTTTCATCGCCACCAACCGCGCTGCCGCAGAGGAACCGGGTGAACTCTTCTCCGGTCGCCGCCTTGCGCACCAGGGAGCGCCCAAGGCAGCCTTCGCACATGTCGACGTGTCCATCCCCAAGGTGCACGAAACCGGCAAGCTGGAGCTTTCGCCCAATCCTGCTGTGGCGGATCCAGCGCGTTACTTCACGGCGCAAAAGGCGGTCCTGTACCCCGACGCCAGCGATTTCGAAGCGGCCCTGAGAAAAAGCATCGCCTCCCATGGCGGTCGCGCCCTCGTCTTCATCCACGGCTACAACACCGGCTTCGACGACGCGGTCTATCGCGCAGCCCAGATCTTCAACGATGCCGATTACAGCGGCACGCCGATCATGTTCTCCTGGCCATCCGCAGGCCGCATGCTTGATTATGTCTACGATCAGAACAGCGCCACCACCGCCCGCGATGCGCTGGAAGAAACGCTCCGCCTGGTGGTTCGCGCCGGCGCAAAACGCATCGATATCGTTGCCCATTCCATGGGTAGCTGGGTCACGATGGAGGCCCTGCGCCAGCTCGCCATTTCCGGTGACCGGGATCTGGGCGGACGTCTTGCCGACGTGGTTCTCGCCTCTCCCGATCTCGACATCGATGTCTTCAAATCTCAGATGCGTCGCTATGGCGTGCCGAAAAAGACCTTCCTCATCCTGACGTCCCAGAACGACCGCGCTCTTACACTGTCCGGTTTCATCGCCGGCAATCAGCCCCGTCTCGGTGATTATAGCGACGCCAAGGAGCTGACCAATCTCGGCGTGGTCGTGGTCGATGTAACCAAAGTGTCGTCAGGCGACTGGCTCAACCACACCAAATTTGCCGAAAACCCGATCCTTGTCCGCCTTCTGGGCGAGCGCCTTTCCAGCGAAGGCAATCTGAACGCCAGAGATCACGACGCCGTTGCCGGCAAACTGGAAACGCTGGTGCGCGGTCTCGGCCAGACGGTCGGCACTGCCGCCGATATCGTCATCACCACACCGCTCACGGTCATCGATCTGGCCACAGGTCCGGTCCGGCGTTAAGAACGAACACGGAAGCGCGTAAAATCAAGAGATTAGACGCGCTTCCAGACTCAAGACGAGAAGCATTTGAAGGGCATTCATCGCGAAATGACGCGCCCTTTCAAAGGAACAGATCGACCTTCTGGAAGCTCGTCACGTCGATGAGGCCGGTATCGGAAATCCTGAGTTCCGGGATCACCACCAGCGCCAGAAGCGAGTGCTGCATATAGGCGTTGTTCAACGTGCAGCCCATGTCGCGCATGGCATCGGTCAGCTTCGCCGCCTTCTGCGCCACCACTTCCGCCCGCTCATCCGACATCAGCCCGGCAATCGGCATCTCCACCAGCGCCAGCTCGCGCCCCTTCGAGAACAGCACGACGCCGCCGCCCACTTCGCCAAGACGGTTGGCCGCTTTGGCCATGTCATCCTTGTTGGTGCCGACCACGATCATGTGGTGTGAATCATGCGCCACCGTCGAGGCCATGGCGCAGTCCTGCATGTAGCCGAAGCCCGAAACGAAGCCATTCGTCACATTGCCCGTGCCGCGATGCCGCTCCACCAGCGCGATCTGGCAGACATCATTGCGCCGGTCCATGGCGACGATGCCATCCTCGACGCCAAGCTCCGCCTCCAGCGCCCGCGTCGGCGCCTGGTTCTCGATCACGCCGATTACCCGCGCCCGCACATGGTTTGCGCCCTCGGGCGCAGCAATGTCGAAATCCTGCGCCGCAAGGCTTTTGCCAAGCCGCACCGTGTTCTTGGCCTTTGCGGGATAATCATGGGCCGGAATATCCGCCTCCAGGCGCCCGGCGCGCGCCAGCCTCACACCACGCGCGAAGACGTCATCGATCACGAGTTCCGCCAGATCCGAAACGATCAGGAAATCCGCCCGCCGTCCGGGCGCGATGGAACCCAGCTCCCGCTCCAGCCGGAAATGCTCTGCCGTGTTGATCGTCGCCATCTGGATCGCAGTCACCGGCTTCAGACCCTGCGCGATGGCGTGGCGCACCACGCGGTCCATATGGCCGTCATTCACCAGCGTTCCCGAATGGCTGTCATCGGTGCACAGAATGAAATTGCGCGGATCGAGCCCCTGCTCCGTCACCGCCTTGATCTGGCTTGCCACGTCATACCAGGCAGAGCCCAGCCGCAGCATGGCCTTCATGCCCTGACGCACCCGCGCAATCGCGTCCTCGGCGCGCGTGCCCTCATGATCGTCTTCCGGCCCGCCGGCCACATAGCCATGGAACGGCAGCCCGAGATCGGGCGAGGCATAATGTCCGCCCACGGTCTTGCCCGCCGCCACAGTGGCCGCAATCGCGCCCGTCATGGTGGCGTCATTGGCCGCAACGCCCGGGAAATTCATCACCTCGCCGAGCCCGATAATGTTCGGCCAGCCCATCGCCTCGGCCACGTCTTCGGCGGAAAGTTCGGCCCCGGCATTCTCCAGCCCCGGAGCGGAAGGCACGCAGGAGGGCATCTGCACAAACACGTTGATCGCCTGCGCCATCGCCTCGTCATGCATCAGCCGCACGCCGTCGAGGCCCAGCACATTGGCGATCTCATGGGGATCGATGAACATGGAAGTGGTGCCATGCGGGATCACGGCGCGGCAGAATTCCGTCACAGTCACCATGCCGCTTTCCACATGCATGTGCGCGTCGCACAGGCCCGGCACCAGATAGCGCCCCATGGCGTCGACCACCTTGGTCTTCTCGCCGATGGCGTGGCTCGCGTCCGGCCCGCAATAGGCAAACCGGCCTGCAACAATGGCAATGTCGGTTGCGGGGATCACCTCGCCCGAATGCACATTCACCCAGCGGCCATTGCGCACCACAAGATCCGCCTTCTGGCGCCCCATGGCCACATCCACAAGCTGCGGCGCGACCGCCTGCCAGGGTTTGAGATCGGTGGAAGGCACGGGCTTGGTGTCGGGCATGGATATCCTCCTGATGGAGAGCGCACTTTCGCAAACCCGCGCCGCGCGCGCCAGCCCTCACATCAATCAGTCAGCGGAAAGAATGGGGATTGCGTCACCGGGACCGTCATATGCCCATGGGGACGGCCTCGCTCTCGCCGAGCCCCTAACGCGCAATGGCGTCCCAGGCGGCAATGGCGCTGTCCACCACCCGCTCCAGCGCCGCGCATGAGGCCCCGTCGCGCGCCTGGATCGAAAGCCCGTGCAGAACGGTCACATAGAAAGCCGCGACCCGCGCCGGATCGGCGCTCTCGGGCACGTCGCCATCGCTGATCCCGCGCTCCACACGGCGGCGAAAACAGGCCTCGTTTTCACGGCGGTTTTCGGTCAGAAAGCGGCACACGGGGCTGTTTTCCGGCGCGCCGGCCAGCGCCGCCGTCACCACCATGCAGCCGCGGGGATTGTCAGGGGCGGTGTAGCAGCGGGCATTCACACGCAGCGCCCGTTCGATTGATCCGCGCGCCGTATCGCCTTTTTCCAGCGCCTCGCTCACCGGTGCGCTCTGTTCGCGCCCATACAGCTCGATCGCTTCGCGAAACAGCGTTTCCTTGCAACCGAACGCCGCATAAAGGCTGGGCTTGTTGATGCCCATGGCCTGCGACAGCTCGTTCATCGAAGCGCCCTCATAGCCGCACGACCAGAACACCCGCATCGCCTGATGCAGTGCTTCGTTCCTGTCAAATGCTCTGGGCCTGCCGCGTCCCGCCATCTCGAATACCTTTTGTACCAAGCCGTAAATAATTACGTCCGCTCGATATCTCAAGGCATGAGTCTGTTTCGACAGCCCGGCGCCTTGCATCTCGCCGGCGCACGGGGCCGGATCATGACGCAGAAAACAGGCGCATTGCATGCAATCGCAGCGCTGAAGCGCATGCGGTCATCTGCGCTTTCGAACAAGGCTCACAATTGCCTTTGCCAGCAGCATTGAAGAGAAAAACAGCACGAGCTGAGACGCGTTGATCCCAAGGACGTAATCATTTCCCGTAATCGTTGCTGCAGCTGAAGTTATCACAATAAGCGCAACCAAAATGATGTCGTGCACAGATCGGACTCCGGGTTTTCATGAAGCGCACATGCCCAGACCGAAGCCTTTTCACCTACGTCCACGAATGCGACTTCAAATAATTATTCAAATAAAAACAACACTATAAATGGATTTTGGCCTCTGCTCCGCAGGATTGTCAATGATCCATCCGGACCCCGCGCATTTCGCGTTGATGGCAAGGCGAAACCACCGCACGCCATCACCCCGCCTGCCCGGCGGCTGCTCGCCCCGCAGCCCCGGCGCCCCGCCGCAACAGGATCACAATGGCGGCAATCACCATCACGCTGCCCGGCAGCCAGTGCCAGCCGATCAGGCCGGGCCGGGTCACGAACAGAACCAGCATGGAAACGAATGGCACCAGATAGCTGTAGGCGGTCACCGCGCCCGGCGTCAGAACACCCGTGCCACGCTGCATGAGCCAGAAGGTCACGCCGCTCGAAAACACGCCCAGATAGGCAACCAGCAGAAAATCCCCGATCTGCATCCGCGTGAGCCCGTCAACCGGCTCCAGAACGAGACCCGCCGCCGCAATCAGAACGCCGCCGCCGGCAAGGCTCCAGAAAGTACGCGCCGCCGCATCGCTCGACAGCATGTTGCGCGCCATCCCCCATTTGGAAAGCACGGGATAAAGCGCAGACGCAATGCAGCCGACGAAGAACAGCGCCTCGTTCCAGCCGAACTGCAACTGCGCGAGATCGCCACCCGTCTGCGCCATGGCAAGCGCCAGCGCCCCGAACGCGCCAAGTGCGAGAATGGCCAGAAGCCCGCCTGCCCTCGGCTCCACGCCAAGCACGCGCCCCAGCCCGTAGGCGATGAGCGGCATGGTCACGAACAGCGCCGACATGGAAAACGCCGTCACCCGGTGCGCGGCCCAGAACATGATGCCGAAGAACCCCGCCAGACAAAGCCCCATCACCGCATAGAGCAGAAGGGCTGAAAGCCCCGGCCGCCAGTCCTCGCGCACCCGCACCATCGGAGCCATGGCCAGCGCCGCAATGGCAAAGCGCAGCGCCGTCAGAAGCAGCGGCGGCAGACCATCGGACAAAAGCCCCACCGCCGGAAAGGAAGCCCCCACGATCAGCGCCCATAAAAGCATGCCCATATGGGCCTGCATCACGCTCTTTTCCCTGTCAGCCCTGTCAACCATGTCAGCCCTGTCAGCCCTGTCAACCATGTCAGCCATCGGTGATCCGCCTTCCACATTTCCTGCAAGCCCTGAACATGAAACCAAAGCTAGTTCATTGCGGATCGATTGATAATGTGCGACTTCGCTCAATAACCATTCACTCAGAGTGTTTAATAATGGACCGCTTCACCGCCCTGAACGTGTTCCGCACGGTCGTAGAGCTGGGCAGTTTCGCCGGGGCAGCCCGGCGGCTTCGCCTTTCGCCCGCCGCCGTCAGCAAGAACATACGGGAACTGGAAGCGCATCTCGCCGTCCGTCTCATCAACCGCACCACGCGCCGCATGAGCCTGACAGAAGCGGGCGCGCTCTACCACAGGCGCATCGCCGGCATTCTCGATGATCTGGAAGACGCCGATGCCACGCTCGGGCCGCTTCAGCAGGAACCGCGCGGCCTCCTGCGCGTCAGCGCCCCCATGGCCACCAGCCTCGTCGCCCTTTCCCCGGCAATCCCGCAGTTTCTGGAACGCTACCCCGAGATCACGCTCGACCTCAGGCTGGATGACCGCCGCGTCAACATCGTCGAAGACGGGTTCGACCTCGCCATACGCGGCAGCGACCGGCTGGAAAACTCCAGCCTGATCGCCAGAAAGCTGCTGGTTCTCGATCACGTCCTGTGCTGCGCGCCGGCCTATCTCGAGCGCGCCGGGCCGCTTGAAACGCCCGAAGACCTGCGCCGCCACGAATGCGTGCAGTTCAGCCTGTCCGGCCATGCCGACGAATGGACCTTTCACAGAGCGGGCCGCAGTGTCACCGTGCCGGTCAACGGGCGCTACAAAGTCACGTCCAGCCTCGCCGTGCGCGACGCGCTGCTTGCAGGCTTTGGCGTCAGCATGACCCCGCGTCTCTATGTACGCGAGCATCTTGCCGCCGGCGCGCTGGTCCCCCTCATCCCGGACTGGACGCCCATGGACACCACGCTTTACGCGATCTACCCCTCCGCCCGCCATGTGCAGGCCAAGGTGCGCGCCTTTCTCGATTTCCTCGTCGAAACGCTCAGTCCACAGGCGCATTGACGCGCACCGGGCCACAAGCCCGCCATCCTCTGCACCCGGCCCGCAAACCTGTTAAGAGGAAACAACCTTCCGATTCCCCTGACAGGCCTGCCGTGACCGCCGATCCCACGCATATCCTCAAAACCGTCTATGGATACGAGGCCTTTCGCGGCCGCCAGGCCGAGATCGTCGAACACGTCATTGCCGGCAACAATGCCTTCGTGCTCATGCCCACCGGCGGCGGCAAGTCGCTGTGCTACCAGATCCCCGCGCTCTGCCGGCCAGGCCTCGGCCTCATCATTTCGCCGCTCATAGCCCTTATGGCCGATCAGGTGGCCGCGCTGAAACAGGCTGGTGTCCGCGCAGCCGCGCTCAACTCAAACCTGCCGCTCGAAGCCCGTCAGGCCATCTGGCGCGCCATGGGCGACGGCTCGCTCGACATGCTCTACGTCTCGCCGGAAACCCTGTTGCGCCCCGCCGTCCTCGACCGGCTGAAGCAGGTAAACCTCTCGCTCATCGCCATTGACGAGGCACACTGTCTCTCGCAATGGGGCCATGATTTCCGCCCCCATTACCGCCAGCTCGACGCGCTGGTCGGTGAGTTCCCCAACACGCCGCGCATGGCGCTGACCGCCACCGCCGACGCCCCCACCCGCGCCGAGATCATCGCGCATCTGGGCATTGATGAGCGCGACAGCTTCGTTGCCGGCTTCGACCGCCCGAACATCCGCTACGCCATCGAAGAAAAGGACAGCCCGCGCCGCCAGCTCGCGCGCTTTCTGGAAAAGCACAAGGATGAGAGCGGCATCGTCTATTGCCTCTCCAAGCGCAAGACCGACGAGACCGCCGAATGGCTCCGGTCGGAAGGCTACAACGCGCTTGCCTATCATGCCGGCATGGACCGCGAGGCGCGCGAGGCAAACCAGACCCGCTTCCAACGCGAGGAAGCGGTGGTCATGGTCGCCACCATCGCCTTCGGCATGGGCATCGACAAGCCGGATGTGCGCTTTGTCGCGCATCTGGATCTGCCCGGCAGCATCGAGGCCTATTATCAGGAGACCGGCCGCGCCGGCCGCGACGGCCTGCCGTCGGAAGCCATGATGCTCTACGGTTTCGATGACATCGCTCTGCGCCGCCGTTTCATCGAGGAATCGGACGCATCCGACCAGCGCAAACGCATGGAGATGCAGAAGCTCGACGCGCTTCTCGGCCTTGCCGAAACCGCCCAGTGCCGCCGTCAGGTCCTGCTCAACTATTTCGGCGACCATTGCGAGCCCTGCGGCAATTGCGACACCTGCGCAAATCCGCCCGAACGTTTCGATGGCTCCATCGCGGTCCAGAAGGCGCTCTCCTGCATCTACCGCACGGGCGAGCGTTTTGGTCAGGCCTACATCGTCTCCGTGCTTCTGGGGGCCGAAGACGAGCGCATCGCCCGCTTTGGCCACGACCAGATTTCCACCTATGGCATCGGCAAGGAATACGATCAGCGCGTCTGGCGCTCGGTCCTGCGCCAGATGGTGGCGCACGGCCTGGTGGATGTGGATTTCAGCGGCCATGGCGGCCTGTCCATCTCCGAGCGCGGCGCGCAGTTCCTGCGTGAAAAGCCCACGCTCATGCTGCGCGTTCCGCGTCCGGCGGCAAAGGGCAAGAGCCGGCGCTCTTCCGGCAGCGAGGCCGCCAGTGCGCTTGATCCCGAAGCCGCGGCCCTGTTCAAGGCGCTGCGCGAAAAGCGCATCGAGATCGCCCGCGAGCAGAACGTGCCGCCCTATGTCATCTTCCACGACCGCACGCTGATCGAGATGGCCTCCGCCCGCCCGTCCTCACGCCAGGCCATGGCTGGCATTTCCGGCATCGGCGAAGCCAAGCTCGACCGCTACGGCGAAGCCTTTCTGGATGTCATCGCAAATCACGACTGACAGAGCGGATCAATCCGGCGCGAAACCGTTGCGGGAAACAGGCCCGCTCAGTCGAGTTCCTGAACGCCTCCACCGGAAACCGTCAGAATCTGCCCGCTGACCCAGCTTGCCGCAGGTGAACTCAGAAACAGCGCGGCATTCGCCATGTCGACCGGCTCGCCCAGCCGGTTGATCGGCGTATGCGCCAGCATCTTCTTCTCAATCTCGTCGTTCAGGACAGACTCCAGCGCTTCCGTGCGGGTTGCGCCGGGCGCGATGCCATTCACCCGAATGCCCCTTGGGCCGAGGTCGAAGGCGATGTTCCGGATCAGATGGTTCGTCGCGGCCTTGGACGCACCATAGGACGCCATGCGCCTGTTCTTGTTCTCGCCGGCCATGGAGGTGATGGCGAGAATGGATCCACCGCCCGCCTTCTCCATTTCAGGCGCGGCAAGCTGCGCCAGCCGAAACAGCGAGAAGACGTTGAGATCGAACGCCCGGCGGAAATCCGACATCGGCATGTCGAATGGCTTGGGACCGCCACCGCCGGCATTTGAGACCAGAAGCGTCAGCTTTCCAAGCTGGCTCACCGTCTCGCTCACTGCGCGGGCAAGGTCATCTTCGCTGGTCACATCACAGGCGACGCTCGCGGCCATCGCCCCCGTCTTTCCGATGTCATCCGCAACCTGCCCGGCGCGCTCTGCATCAAGATCGGTCACCATCACCGAAGCGCCGGCGCCGGCAAATGCCTCGGCAATTGCGCGCCCGATCCCTGCGCCAGCCCCCGTTATCAGCGCGACCTGACCGTCCAGCATGAAATTCTGCGGATCATACATTCAAAGCACTCCTTTTGAACAAGCCACGCCAGAGAACCTAGCCCTAAGCGTTGCATTGCCCAGTGCAATCTCATCACGGAGTCTGTCGGATCGGAGTTTCCATCGCCACCGGCTCTTCAAAGCTCTTTCGTCAAAAGCACCCAGTTTTGAATTTCGGTCTGCCAGCCATCGCTGACACAGCGCCGCCGCGCCTTTTCGGCGTATCCCACGCGCTCATAAAGCCTCCGGGCTCCGTGATTGTCATCGGAGACGATCACGCTCATGCGGGAGATGCCGCGATCCGCCGCAATCTTCTCAGCAAGGTTGAGCAAATGGGTTCCTATTCCCCGCCCCTGCGTTTCGGGAAAACACGCCAGCACATTGACGTACCAGCTGTTCAGGGCGAGGTTTTCGAGTTCCTGAAGCGGGCGAAAGAGCGCGGGAAACTCCGCACCGATTGGCTCCGGCGTCGGACCGATTGCGTATACCGTCAGGCTTGCGACCGAGCCCTCTCCAAAATCCACGACATGGATCTGGCCATCTCGCGCCTTTTCGGCCTGCCGCTCGCGCCCCACCTCCCACGGGTCCTGATCCGGCGCGGCCATCGTTGACCAGATGTGAAGCGGAAGCCCCTCGCCGGCAAGGTTTACAAGCCGAGCGAGCGGCAGGGCATCTCCCGCCTCGGCGATACGGGTAAAACGCTCAAGCTCCATGAAACGCCTCCCCCTCAAAAACCACGCATAAGGGTTGAGAGCCAATATAGCACTGCCTTGGAAACCTGTCTGTAAGGGCGCTCACGGGCATACAGATACCGGGGTTCCTGCCCGCACCAGAAACCGCTGTTGCAATCCTTGCTGGCCGTGAGAGGCATCGGGCGCGAATGCATCTTCGCCAGTGAAGACGGCAACCGCATTCTCGTCGGTAGAGAATCGCAAAGCTTCCCGAACGGAAAGGCTGCTGCTTGGTGTTGTTCAGAAACTCTGGTGCGGACGGCGGGAATCGAACCCGCAAGCCCCAGGGGCGGCAAATTTTAAGTCTGCTGCGTCTACCAGTTTCGCCACGTCCGCATCGCAACAACGACTAGCGGTAGAAATCCCGGCAATCAAGCGGGATACGCATGTTCTTCAGAAAATACGCATGTTCAACGCCTGCGAAACAGGCCACCGCCCCGCTCCATCCGCCGCCAACCCGCCGCCCGCCACGTTCCACCGCCCGCCACGTTCCACCGCCCGCCACGTTCCACCATTGCCCTCACAGGGGCGCGGGTCTATCTCTCCACACATCAACAGGGATCACACTGAGATGAGCGAACTCGTAACGGCCGCAATGGTTGTCATCGGCGACGAAATTCTTTCCGGCCGCACCAAGGACAGGAATATCGGCCATCTGGCCGACATGCTCACGGCCGTGGGCATCGATCTGAAGGAAGTGCGCATCGTCTCCGACGACGAGGCGGCAATCGTCGAGGCGGTGAATGCGCTGCGCGCGCGCAACACCTATGTGTTCACCACTGGCGGCATCGGCCCCACGCATGACGACATCACCGCCGATTCCATCGCCCGCGCCTTCGCTCGCCCCTGCAACTATGACGACAGGGCCTTTTCCCTGCTCGAAAAGCACTATGCCAGCCGCGACATCGAATTCTCGGACGCCCGCAAGCGCATGGCCCGCATGCCCGAGGGAGCCGAGCATATCGACAACCCCATTTCCATCGCCCCCGGCTTCCGCGTCGAAAACGTCTATGTGATGGCCGGCGTGCCGGCGATTTTCCAGGCGATGCTCGACAATGTGATCCCCACGCTCAAAACCGGTGCGAAACTCATCTCCGAAACCGTCCCCTCCAGCCTTCCCGAAGGCGCAATCGGCGGCCCGCTCGGCGAAATTCAGGCAGCCCATCCCGAAACCATCATCGGCTCCTATCCAAAGTATCAGGATGGTTCCTTCTGGACCGAAATTGTGGTTCGATCCCGTTCGAAAGCGGCGCTTGAGGAGGCGGTTGTGGCCATCCGGTCCATGCTCGAAGATATCCCGCCCAGGCAGGTCGCAAAGGGTTGATCTGGCGCAAAACGGTTTGGCCGCAGATGGGCTAGAAAAGAAAAAGCGCACTGCATCGCAGCTCAAGGAGGCTGACATGAGCTACAAGACCATTCTCGCAATTCTGCAAAGCGAGGCTGACGCCCCGCGTGTCCTCGATCTGGCGCTGCCGCTTGCAGCCCGCCACGACAGCCATGTGATCGGCCTGCACGCCGAAGCGCTTCCCATGGTCATGGCCTCGCCCATGGGCGGCCCCGTGGTCGATCTCAGCATCGACATGCAGGAAGAGACGACCCGCCGTCACAAGGTCATCCGCCACCTGTTCGACGAACGCGCCCGCGTCGAGGGCGTGGCCAGTGAGTGGCGCGGCTTCGACAGTGTTTCGGGCGATTCGGCCGTCTCCGGCATCGAAAGCGCCCGCAGCGCAGATCTGGTGATCGCCCAGCAGACCGACCCGGACGCCACCGCCAGCATGGACGCCAATATCGAGGCCCTGCTTTTCGAGACCGGACGCCCCGTCCTCCTCGTTCCCTATATCCGCAAGGCCCGCGAGGCCGAGTTCAAGAAGATCCTGCTCGCCTGGAACGGCAGCCGGCAGGCAGCGCGTGCCGCCTTCGACGCCCTGCCCTTCATGAAGGAAGCCGACAGCGTGGAAGTGTTCTGTATCGACCCGCAGGATACGCCCCGCCGTGACGCATCCATGGCCGGCACGGCCATCGCCGCAGCCCTTGCCCGCCACGGCATCGACGTCACGGTCAAGGTGGAGCAGTCGGGCGGCGTCTCCCATGGCGAGGTGCTCGACAATCGCATTTCCGACACCGGCGCGGATCTTCTCGTCATGGGCGCATTCGGGCGCTCGCGCCTGCGTGAATTCGTGTTCGGCGGAGCCACGCGCACCATCCTGCAAAGCATGACGGTGCCCACCTTCCTCGCCCACTGAGGCGGGCCACGCCCACAGCCCGCATCCAAACTGTTGGGAAAATGCGGGATGAACCGGATGCCGGGCTTGCGCTCGGCATCCCTTTCCGGCTAATTCACCGCGCATTCCAATCAGCAGCCGCGATGCGCCCATGGAGTGCGAAGCCGATGTCTCTTCCTGAAAAAGCCTTTCCCGTTTCCTGGGATCAGTTCCACCGTGACGCGCGCGCGCTCGCCTGGCGTCTGTCCGGCGTCAACGGCGAATGGAAAGCCATCGTCTGCATCACGCGCGGCGGCCTCGTGCCCGCAGCCGTCATTTCGCGCGAACTCGGCATCCGCCTCATCGAAACCGTGTGCGTCGCCTCCTATCACGACTACACGTCGCAGGGCGAACTGCGGGTGCTCAAGGAAATCAATCCCGAGCTCCTCAAGGATGAAGGCGAGAACGTCCTCATCGTCGACGACCTCACCGACACCGGCAAGACGGCAGCCATCGTGCGCGCCATGATGCCCAAGGCGCATTTCGCCACCGTCTACGCAAAGCCCAAGGGCCGTCCGCTTGTCGACACCTTCGTCACCGAAGTCTCGCAGGACACCTGGATCTACTTCCCCTGGGACATGGGCTTCTCCTACCAGAAACCCATCGCCGAAGGTCAGCCCGACTGATCGCAACGCGCCGCGCTGCCCCCTTCCCGCCCGCAGCACGCCCAGGAGCAACTTCATGTCGCGCAGCGACGACAGGCCCGAACCGACGGACGGTCTCACGTCCGGCGCGCCCTTTGACGTTGCCGGGAGTGACGCCGTCTATCGGGCCATCGCCACCCGCCGCGACGTGCGCGGCGAGTTTCTGCCCGATCCGATCGACGAGGCCGCGCTCGCCCGCATTCTGGACGCCGCCCATCGCGCCCCCTCGGTCGGCCTGTCGCAGCCCTGGGACTTCATTCTCATCCGCAGGCTGGAGACCCGCCAGCGGATCGCCGACATCTTCGCCGATGCCAACGCGCAGGCCGCAGAGCGCTTTCCTGCCGGGAAGCGGGATCAGTACCGCGCCCTGAAACTCGCCGGCATCACCTCGGCTCCCCTCAATATCTGCATCACCAGCGACCGCGAGCGTGGCGGCCCGGTCATTCTGGGCGCAACCCACATGGCCGACACCGACCTGTTCAGCACGGTCTGCGCCATCCAGAACCTGTGGCTTGCCGCCCGCGCCGAAGGCATTGGCGTCGGCTGGGTCAGCATCCTGCATGAAGACCGCGTCACGGCAGTGCTCGGCATCCCCGAGCGCCTGCGCCTTGTCGGCTATCTGTGTGTCGGCCACGTCAAGGGCTTCTTCGACAGTCCCGAGCTTGAAAAGCGGGGCTGGAAGCGCCGTTCGCCACTCGCCTCTCATATCCATGATGAAGGCTGGCGCGAAGACGGCTGAAGCGTGCAACGCTCGCCTTCATATCCGACAAGCGACGCATGATCATTGCGCCAACCTCTTGATTCTCTGCGTAAATTGATTATGTCTGCGATCAAGCTTTCCGCGCGCCCTGATTCGAGTCCGAAAGCTTGAGTGGCAATTGTTCCGCCACCCGGCGCGCAAATAAGCGTAGAAACAGTAACTTACAGGAAAAACATGAATCTGGGCGCGATGTGCCCGGTTGAGGAGAAGTACGATTTTCACGCACGGCACACGTTTGCGGCTGACCGAAACGGTTCGGCGTCTGTTCGGTGGCAATCCCCGCCGTGTTCAGGCAGCAGCGCTGCCGTGGCGCAACGCGGCGAACGGCAGTGGCATCGAGATCATGCTCGTGACCAGCCGGGGAACCGGTCGCTGGGTGCTGCCCAAGGGCTGGCCCGAAGGGCTCGAAACCCTCGCCATGGCCGCTCAGCGTGAAGCGCGTGAAGAGGCCGGGGTGCGCGGCAGGCCCGCAGCCGGCGAAATCGGACGTTTCTACTACCACAAGGAAGACGGCACCGGAGTCGAGTGGCCCTGCGAGGTTGCGGTCGTCCCGCTGGAAGTGACCGAGGAGCGCGCCAAGTGGCCGGAGCGCAAGCAGCGCACCCGCCAGTGGTTCTCGCCCCAGGAGGCGGCAGCCGCCGTGAAGGAGCGCGATCTCGGTGAGCTTCTGATCGCATTCAGCCACAATCCACGAGAAATCGCCGCCTGATCGGTCTTTTTTGCCGTCGGCGCTTGCCGCGCGCGGGTTTGTTTCCTAACCCGGTGCGGAGTTTTTTTCCGCACACTTTCACCATCGTGAAGCCAGGGCACGAGATGGATATCGCATGAGCGAAACCAGCAATCCACGCAAACAGACGCTCGACAAGGATCTGGACAAGCTCGTCTATGTCGAGGAAGCCACCACCACCGTGGCGCGCGGCCTGGTTGCCCCCGGTCTTGCCCTGTTGTTCCTCGCGCTCACCGCCATCTTCGCCGCCACCTACACGTTCGGCGAGCCGCGCGCGGTGATCATCGTCGCCGCCGCCGCGATCGGCGCCTATATGGCGCTCAACATCGGCGCGAATGACGTGGCCAACAATGTCGGCCCGGCTGTCGGCGCAAAGGCCATGACGCTCGGCGGCGCTCTCCTGATCGCAGCCGTCTTTGAAAGCGCCGGCGCGCTGATCGCCGGTGGCGATGTCGTTTCCACCATTTCCAAGGGCATCATCGATCCCGCCGCCGTGGGAACGCCCGAGGCCTTCGTGCGCGCCATGATGGCCGCGCTCATCTCCTCCGCCCTCTGGATCAATCTGGCCACCTGGATCGGCGCCCCCGTTTCCACCACCCATTCGGTGGTCGGTGGCGTCATGGGTGCGGGCATCGCGGCTGCCGGCTTCTCCTCCGTGGACTGGGCCACCATGTCCCAGATCGCGGCAAGCTGGGTCATTTCGCCGGTTGTCGGCGGTGTCATCGCCGCCCTCTTCCTGGCGTTCATCAAGACCGCCATCATCTATCAGGATGACAAGATCGCCGCCGCGCGCCGCTGGCTGCCGCTGCTGATCGCCATCATGGCCGGCACATTCTCCGCCTATCTCACCCTCAAGGGTCTGAAAAAGGTCTTCCCGGTCACCGGCGGGGGCGCAGCCATCATCGGTCTCGCCTTTTTCGCAGTCACCTGGTTCCTCGCCCATCTCTTCGTGCATGCGCAGTCGGAAGGGCTCGAAAACCGCAATCAGTCGCTGCGCAGCCTGTTCAAGGTGCCGCTGGTCATTTCGGCCGCCCTCCTCTCTTTTGCCCATGGTGCAAATGACGTGGCGAACGCCGTTGGCCCGCTGGCCGCCATCGTCTTCACCGTGCATGAGAGCACCGTCAACACGACCGTCGCCATCCCGCTCTGGGTCATGGTCATCGGCGCGGCCGGCATTTCCATCGGCCTCGTGCTGTTCGGCCCCAAGCTCATCCGCATGGTCGGCGAGCAGATCACCAAGCTCAACCCGATGCGCGCCTTCTGCGTTGCCCTGTCGGCAGCCATCACCGTCATCATCGCCTCGGGTTTCGGCCTTCCCATCAGCTCGACCCACACAGCCGTCGGCGCCATTTTCGGCGTCGGCTTCTTCCGCGAGTGGTACACCGCCCATTCCAAGCGCCGCCGCGCCTATCTGGAGCGCAAGGGCGTGCGCCTCAAGGCAGACAATGGCATCCAGTCGAACGACGATGACGATCTCGAAGTCGAACAGCAAAAGACCTCACGCGAGGAAGTCGCCCGCCGCAAACTGGTGCGCCGCGCCCATGTGCGCACCATCGTTGCCGCATGGGTCACCACGGTTCCCGCCGCCGCCATCCTTTCAGCCGTCATCTTTCTGGTGCTCGACCTGATCGCCTGACCCGGAAACTGCACAGGCCCTCATCGATCAAAGCGCACAGCCCCTCCGGCCTGTGCGCTTTTTTCTGCACGCCCCTCCCCCCGAGACGCCGGGAAAGATGGGTTTTTCAAACCGCAACAGCTGGCGTGCGACTTCCCCATAATTCACACACCCCACACACTACATGTAGTGATTGCCTGTCATAATCCGCCGACTTCTTGACGCCACGGTACGAGTCGCATTTTATGGTCCGGCACTCGCGTTCGTACGGTGCGGTTGGTCGGCGCAAAGCCGGTCGATTTTCCAATTCGTTTGAGTTTCCAGCATCTGCCCGGACATCTTTTTCGGGCGGAACGGCATCGTTTGCGCCGTGGAAAAAGCAGGCGGGGGCGTCGGCTGCCGTGAGGCATCAAGAATCTGTTAACACTATATTTAGTGATTTCAGAAATCCTGCGCACCATATAATGTATCGGTTCTGTGACATTGACGTCGCAGTCGCATCAGGTTGGGGGCGGTTTCGCACCTGCGAAACAAGACCTAGCGGTTTCCGGATCCCGGACCGCATAAAGGAACCAACCTTCGGTATCTAGGAGTCGCGCGCTTCAAGCGCCCGGCATGGCGGACACGGTGTCCGCGCGGTGAAGATGTGATGAGCCATTCGCTGCGCAAGACGCTATATATGGATTAGGGGCAAAGAGGACAAAATGCGCATCGAACGCCGGTTCACAAAGCAAGGCCAAAGCCCATATGCGGAAATCGCGTTCCGCAAGGCCACGAGCGAAATCAAGAACCCGGACGGCTCCATCGTCTTCCGGCTGGAGAACATCGACGTTCCGGCGCAGTTCTCCCAGGTCGCCAGCGACATTCTCGCGCAGAAATATTTCCGCAAGGCCGGCGTGCCCGCGCACCTGAAGAAGGTCGAGGAGAATGATGTCCCCTCCTTCCTGTGGCGTTCGGTTGCCGATGAAGAAGCGCTGAAGGATCTGCCCGAAGACGAGCGCTATGGCTCCGAGACCAGCGCCGCGCAGGTCTTCAACCGTCTCGCCGGCACCTGGACCTACTGGGGCTGGAAGGGCGGCTATTTCGATGGCGAGGAAGACGCCCGGACCTTCATGGACGAGCTGTGCTACATGCTCGCCACCCAGCGCGTTGCCCCCAATTCGCCGCAGTGGTTCAACACCGGCCTGCACTGGGCCTATGGCATTGATGGTCCCGGCCAGGGCCACTATTACGTCGACCCGTTCACCGGCAAGCTGACCAAGTCCAAGTCGTCCTATGAGCACCCGCAGCCCCATGCGTGCTTCATCCAGTCGGTCGGCGACGATCTGGTCAATGAAGGCGGCATCATGGATCTGTGGGTCCGCGAGGCGCGCCTGTTCAAATACGGTTCCGGCACCGGCTCCAACTTCTCTCATCTGCGCGGCGAAGGCGAAAAGCTCTCCGGCGGCGGCAAGTCTTCGGGCCTCATGTCCTTCCTGAAGATCGGCGACCGCGCTGCCGGCGCCATCAAGTCGGGCGGCACCACCCGCCGCGCGGCCAAGATGGTCGTTGTCGATGCGGACCATCCCGATATCGAGGCTTACATCGACTGGAAGGTGAAGGAGGAGCAGAAAGTCGCCGCCCTCGTCACCGGTTCCAAGATCGCCAAGAAGCATCTCGAAGCCATCATGAAGGCCTGCATCAACTGCGAGGCCGACAATGACGAATGCTTCGACCCGTCCCAGAACCCGGCGCTCAAGCGCGAGATCCGTGCTGCAAAGCGCAATGCCGTGCCTGAGAACTACATCAAGCGCGTCATCCAGTTCGCCCGCCAGGGCTATACCGACATCCAGTTCAAGACCTACGACACGGACTGGGATTCGGAAGCCTACCTCACGGTTTCGGGCCAGAACTCGAACAACTCCGTTTCGCTCAAGGACGACTTCCTGCGCGCCGTTGAGACCGACGGCAACTGGGATCTGATCAACCGCATTGACGGCAAGGTCGCAAAGACCCTCAAGGCACGCGACCTGTGGGACAAGATCGGTTACGCCGCATGGGCGTCCGCCGATCCGGGCCTCCACTACAACACCACCATGAACGACTGGCACACCTCGCCGGCAGCGGGCCCGATCCGCGCCTCGAACCCGTGCTCGGAATACATGTTCCTGGACGACACGGCCTGTAACCTCGCCTCGATGAACCTCCTGCAGTACCGCAACCAGGACGGCACCATCGACATCGCGGCCTACGAGCACACGGTGCGCCTGTGGACCATGGTGCTGGAAATCTCCGTGATGATGGCCCAGTTCCCGTCCAAGGAGATCGCAAAGCTCTCTTACGAGTACCGCACGCTGGGTCTCGGCTACGCCAATATTGGCGGCCTGCTGATGACGTCGGGCATCCCCTATGATTCAGCGGAAGGCCGCGCCATTGGCGGCGCGCTGACGGCGATCATGACCGGTGTCGCTTACGCAACCTCGGCAGAGATGGCCGGCGAGCTCGGCGCGTTCCCCGATTATGAGCGCAATGCCGAGAACATGCTGCGCGTCATCCGCAACCACCGCCGCGCCGCCCATGGCCAGAGCGACGGTTATGAAGGCCTGTCAGTCAATCCGGTGCCGCTCAAGGCGGACGAGTGCCCGCATGCCGATCTGATCGAGCATGCCCGCGCCGCCTGGGACCGCGCGCTTGAGCTGGGCGAAAAGCACGGCTACCGCAATGCGCAGGCCACCGTCATCGCGCCCACCGGCACGATCGGCCTCGTCATGGACTGCGACACGACCGGCATCGAGCCCGACTTCGCACTGGTGAAGTTCAAGAAGCTGGCCGGCGGCGGCTACTTCAAGATCATCAACCGCGCCGTGCCGGAAGCCCTGCGCACGCTCGGCTATTCCGAAGCCCAGATCGCCGAGATCGAGGCCTATGCGGTCGGCCATGGCAATTTCGATCAGGCTCCGGCCATCAACCCGACCAGCCTCAAGGGCAAGGGTTTCGACGACGAGAAGATCGCCGCCGTCAACGGTGCGCTGAAATCGGCCTTCGACATCAAGTTCGCCTTCAACAAGTGGACGCTCGGCGAGGATTTCTGCAAGGAAACGCTCGGCCTCACCGACGAGCAGCTCGACGATTTCTCCTTCGACATGCTGGCCGCCCTCGGCTTCACCAAGAAGGAAATCGAGGCCGCCAACATCCACATTTGCGGCGCCATGACGCTTGAAGGCGCACCGCATCTGAAGGAAGAGCACCTGCCCGTCTTCGATTGCGCCAATCCGTGCGGCAAGGTCGGCAAGCGCTACCTTTCGGTCGAAAGCCACATCCGCATGATGGCTGCCGCGCAGCCCTTCATCTCGGGCGCTATCTCCAAGACCATCAACATGCCCAACGAGGCGACGGTCGAGGACTGCAAGGCGGCCTACCTCCTCTCCTGGAAGCTGGCGCTCAAGGCCAACGCGCTCTACCGCGATGGTTCCAAGCTCTCGCAGCCGCTGAACTCCGCGCTCCTGTCCGACGATGAGGACGATGCCGACGATCTGGCCGAAGAGCTGGTCGCCGCACCGGCTGCCGCGCAGGCCGCCGTCGTCTCCGAGAAGATCGTCGAACGCATCGTGGAAAAGGTTGTCCGCGACGAGCGCGAGAAGCTCCCCAACCGCCGCAAGGGCTACACCCAGAAAGCGGTGATCGGTGGCCACAAGGTCTATCTGCGCACCGGCGAGTTCGACGATGGCCGCCTCGGCGAGATCTTCATCGACATGCACAAGGAAGGCGCTGCCTTCCGCGCGATGATGAACAACTTCGCCATCGCCATCTCGCTTGGCCTGCAATACGGCGTGCCGCTCGAGGAATATGTGGAGGCCTTCACCTTCACCAAATTCGAGCCGGCCGGCATGGTCATCGGCAATGATGCGATCAAGAACGCCACGTCGATCCTCGACTATGTGTTCCGCGAGCTGGCCGTGTCCTATCTCGGTCGTTCGGATCTCGCCCATGTGGACACGTCCGACTTCACCAACACCGCGCTCGGCCGCGGCATCAAAGAAGGCAAGGCGATCCCCTTCTCCAAGGGTCTGACCCGCGGCGCGACCCCGTTCAAGCTGGTTTCCGGCAAGAGCGGTGAGCCCAAGGGCGAAGCCGGCGGCCCGTCCGTCCGCGCCATCGCTTCGGGCGCAACCGTCCACGCGCTGAAGCCTGCCGTTTCGGAACTGCAGGAAGAAGCCACCGCCTTCCGCCGCGACTATGAGGAGCGTGCGAAGGAGCTGGCAGAGGAAGCCGCGCAGGAAGGCGAAACCGACGCCCTCTTCACCGAGGCGGCCGCTCAGGAAGCCGCCGAAGCGAAGAAGGTCGAGAGCCACCGCCGCCAGCAGGCGATCATGCAGGGCTATACGGGCAATATGTGCTCGGAGTGCCAGAACTTCACCATGGTGCGCAACGGCACCTGCGAGAAGTGCGACACCTGCGGCGCAACGAGCGGCTGCAGCTGAGGCAGGGGCGGCATTGAGAAGGGCAACATAGTTTGTCCTCCTGCACACTAAAATGTCCGCAATGGCAGCCTCAAGATGTCCCAATGCGAGATCGCGTTGGGAATCAAGGAAATCCGGGCACATCGGCCCGGATTTTTTTGTTCTACGCCAAGGCCTTGGGAATCGACGCGCTTACTTTGGTCGTTAAGCCGGTGAGCGGCCCATACTTGAAGTATGCGGATGTTTTGCAGCTGCTGTTTCCACTGCGTGATCAGGTTCGGGTGAACGTTCCGCATTAAGCGCCCTCACCTCCGGTCATGCACGCCTGTGGTGAGCGCGGAAGCCGCACAGCATTTCCGATCGGAGGGGGGCGTGAAAGCGGACAAGCACATTTCGGGCAACCATTTAGGGAAAAAGCCATTCGCACCAAGTTGTCACTTTGACAACAACGCGCCCTCATTGCGGCCTCTCTAAGGGTTTCGCCTGATCTGCAACATGCCATTCATTGCACCGCGTGCGAACGTCTTCAGAGGGCGGGAAGTGTGAATTCGCTGCTTTGCAGCGAGGATTTTCAGAAACCGCGAAAGCGGACCTTCGTCGCCATGAACGGGAGGGCCTGATTTTGGGACAGTTCTTCCAAGATCCGGCCAGCTCCGCACATGCGAAGGTACCACAGGTCGTTCAGGAGGGCGGCCATTCGCAGTGTGTTTTACAAGTGTTCGGCTTTTGGCACACTACTTGTTTCCAGTTGATGGAAAAGGTAATTTGAGCGAGACGAAAGGTTGGCTTTCAGAGACTTATTCGTTCTGCGAGCAGTACCTTGTTTCAAGCGACTGTAGAAATGATTAAACGTACTTTCCAAAATATCCCCGATGAAAAAATAAGCGAAGCCGATCAGCAATCGTTCCTGGTCAGTCTAGGTTGGGCAAGAGGATCTACGTGGGATGATTTACTGCAATCAAAACGCGTACTGATAATATCCGAAGCGGGTGCGGGAAAAACATATGAATGTCGCACTCAGGCGACGCATCTGTGGTCTGCGGGAGAACCAGCATTCTTCGTTGAATTGGCCGCGCTGGCGACTGACGAACTTCGCAGCCTGCTAGATGCTGATGAAGAAGCCCGGCTGGACGCTTGGCTTGCTTCACAGTCCGAGGTGGCGACATTTTTCTTGGACTCGATTGACGAGTTGAAATTGACGTTGGGTTCATTTGAGCGCGCGCTCAAACGACTGAAGAAGTGCATCGGAAATCAGCTTCACCGGGCGCGGGTCGTCATCACGACACGACCGATACCCTTCGACGAACAGCTGGTCCGAAATGTACTGCCTGTTCCTCCGCTGCCGTCCGCGGAATCTGGTGAAGAAGCATTTGCGAAGATCGCAATGCGTAAGCATCGGGAGCAACACGACTACAGAAGCAAGGACCAACCGCCCGATTGGCGGTCCGTAGCCTTAATGCCGCTGTCGGACGAGCAGATCGTCGATTTTTGTCGGCACCAGGGCGTGAGCGATCCCGATCTTCTTTTTGAAGATCTACGACGTCGCAATGCCCTGGAGTTTGCGCGCAGGCCTCAGGATCTCATTGAGTTGTGCGCGGACTGGCGTGAGCACAAGCGCATCCGAACGCATCGCGATCAGGTTGCCACGAATGTTCGCGTGAAGCTGCTTCCTCGCGACGACAGACCTGAACCGGCGGAATTGTCCGTCGACAAGGCGATCGAAGGAGCTAGCCGGCTCGCGCTCGCAGTTCAGATGACACGTCGTCTGACAATCCGTCACAATGCAGCGTCCGACTCTGGTGACGAGGAGGCTGCTCTCGATCCAGCGATCATACTGTCCGATTGGCAACCGAACGAACGAAAAGCACTGCTGGAGCGACCACTATTTGGCTTCGCTTCATATGGTCGGGTGCGCTTCCATCATCGCTCGGTGGCGGAGTATCTTGCTGCGGAGCGGCTAATAGCTCTTCGAAGACAAGGGATGCCGTTTCGAGCCCTCAAGCGGCTTCTCTTCGCAAAAACCAAAGGCAAGACAATCGTCCGCCCGTCCAAGCGACCAGTGGCAGGTTGGCTAGCCTTACGAGAAGACGGGATATTTGAACTCTTGCGGGACAATGAGCCTGCCGTGCTCTTGGACGAAGGCGACCCAGAGTCGCTAACGCAAACGCAGCGAAACCAAGCTCTTCGCGCCTATGCTGAGCGTTACGGTCCTGGTGGCTGGAGAGGCCTGCAGGTGCCCCACATTCAGGTCCATCGTTTTGCATCGAAAGAGCTGGCAGATGAAATCGACGGTATTTGGCGTAGCGGAGTAGAGAATCCAGATGTGCGAGAAGTCCTCATCAGCCTTATCGAGGCAGGCCGCATAGCAGATTGTGCCGACATCGTATTCGATATCACTCAGGACATTGCAGCACCTGCGGTTGAGCGCATAATAGCTATTGATGCGCTAGTAGCCCTTGATGATGAGAGGCTAGGGAATACCGCTTCCAGTATAGCAGATGCTGGCGATCTCTGGCCTGACAGAGTGGCCCGAGGTGCCGTAATACGCCTTTTCCCCAAGTACATGTCGGTTGAGCAGCTTAGTCGGACTCTTCGATGGGTGAAGCGGGAGAAGCGGAGTGTAGGCGACCTTAGCTGGCAACTTCCACGCCTGATAGCAGGATCGCAACTTGATCTCCCTGTCCTTGAGGACCTTCGAGATGGCCTCCTAGCGTTAGTCTCAGAGGGGCTTAGATGGCGAAAAGAATGGCCACATATTTCGAGTGATCGGCCACATCTCAGCGGAGCGCTCGCAGCAACGTGTGAACGCGGCCTCGATATGAGCCAAGATGAGGAATGGCTGCATGCTGGCGCACTTGCATTGCGATTACATCACCGGGACCATGGCGACGATGAGCCGATCAAATCGCTTCGCGAACGACTGAGCAATCTCAATGCAGAGGGCAATGCTCGTCTCTTTTGGGTTGAGGACGCTTTGCTTCAGTCGCTCTATAAAGTCAAAGACCCGTGGAGACGGCTCGCAGAGATCACGATTCACGATGGGCCCGTCCATCTTAGACCGGACCGAGATCTAACTTGGGTGAGCGAAGCGCTTGGCGACACGACCCGGGATACGGATGAACGCGCAATGCTCTTGGAGGCAGCTATCCGCCTGTCGCCGGATCGTGATACATGGAAAGAGCACGTTGAAGGACTTAGGCCTCTCATAGCGGATGACCCTTCATTCATGCAAAGGCTTGATGACTGGCTGAAGCCATCGAAACAAGACAATGAACATCGTCGTTGGGAAAAGAAGCAGGCTGAACGAAAGAAGCAAGAAGAGCGGCGAAAGGCCAAGAGCCACGCTAGTTGGATTCAGTTCTGGCGAGAAGTAGCCAATCAGCCTGAGAACGCATTCTCGACAGAGCAAAGTTGGAACACGGCTTGGAACTTGTGGCGCGCCATGAGTCACGATGGTGATGACAGTCGATCGTCTGGTTGGAATCGGCGCTTCATTGAAGAGCAATTCAATCAAGAAACAGCCGACAAGCTTCGTCGCGTGCTGATGAAGATCTGGCGCGATGATCACCCGACGTTTCCCAGCGAACGGCCCGAAGGTGAGCGCAATACATTTCTTGTACGTTGGCAACTTGGTCTGGCCGCGATCTACGCCGAAGCGGAGGACCCCGACTGGGCAGCTAAACTCAGCGATGCCGAAGCTGAGCTGGCCGCGCGGTACGCTCCGATTGAACCGAGCGGCCTTCCCCAATGGATCGAGCGTCTCGGAGATAGGCACCCAAACGCTTTGGATCGGACGCTTGGAAATGAACTGTCGTGGGAGCTGAGCCGCCCGCCAGGTGAGCATGGACATTCAGGCCTGCTTCAAGGAATTGTTTACGCGCCTGAGAGAGTTGCGAGACTATTTCTCCCACGGCTGGAATCTTGGTTAGATGCCGGTGGGGACCGGATCAATGGCGCCGATAACGCAACTGGGATGACCGAAAGGGTTCGGCAGGTCACACGGGTGATCTTGAAGCATGGCGATGTTGCTGAAATTGAGAGACTTCAAGAACGGGCACTCCAAAGATTGGAGCAACAATTGCCGTTCGCGCTGCGTCTTGTTTGGTTGTCGACCTTGATGCGGATTGATCCGCAGGCGGGTGTCGAAAAGCTGGCTGATCAGATCGAGATAGTTGAACCATCTGAGCGATCAGACGCTGTGACGTGGCTGGCTAGCCTCTTTGGGGATCGCCAAGACGGAATTGGGTTGGGTGACGAACGCTTCACGCCGCAATTACTGCTGCGGCTGCTTCGTCTGGCCTATCGACACGTTCGAATACAAGACGACGCGCACCACGAAGGATCCTATTCACCAGACACTCGCGACGATGCGGAACAGGCACGCAATAGCATTGTGACAGCACTGTTCAACGCGAAGGGCGAGGAGGGCTTGGCTGCCAAACTCGAGATGGCCGCAGATCCTTTGTGCGCCCATTTCAAGGATCGCATTTTGGCTGTGGCGGAAGAGAATTGGGCACAAGAGATTGATGCTGACGCATTTGATGAGGCTCAAGCGGTAGCGCTGGATCGAAGCGGGGAAGCGCCTGCCTCAACGAATGAAGCCATGTTTGCGATTATGAAGGATAGGCTATCTGACCTCGATGACCTTCTTCTCCGTGATGCCTCACCGCGAGAGGCTTGGGCAGGGATATCAGACGAGAAGGTCATGCGTCGAGAAATCGCTCGAGAGTTGAGCCATGCGGCCAACTCAATCTACACTGTGGACCAAGAGGCCGTAACCGCAGACGAAAAAGAAACCGATATCAGATTGCGTTCTGTAGCCTCTCCCCATGAGGCGGTGATCGAACTCAAGCTCGGGGATGGGCGCACAGCCAAAGACTTGCGCGATACAATCGGAAATCAGCTGGTGAAAAAGTACATGGCAGCGGAGCACAGCCGAGCCGGAGCCTTGATGGTGACCCTTGCGAAAGATCGGAAGTGGGACCATCCGGACGGCGGGCCGCGGATTGGTGTGGATGAGCTTTTTCTCCTTCTACGCGCAGAGGCGGAGCGAATTGAACAAGCTTCGGCAGGTGCCTTGTCGATAGCGGTTCACTTTCTTGATCTGCGGCCGAGATTGAGGACCGAGCGCCAAGAAAAACTGCCAGAACAAATTGGGTAACTCCACGCGTCGATGGACCTCCTTCCCACCTATTTGAGAATTCGCCACCTCTGAGAATTTGTGGGTGCGGCGAACGTCTGGAATGACGATTTGCACCGCAGCGATGGAGTGTGATGATCAACGGCGGCTCTGGGCCGATCGGATCGATACGGTGGCGCTGTTCTCCAGACAGGCTCGCCGCGCCGTGGCATGACCGTTCTAAGCCCTTTCGCGACGTTGCCCCAACCGAATGAGGCCGCTATACGGATCGAGAACGGAAGGTGAATCTATGCACAGACGCAGTTTTGAGCACGATGGCGTGGTCTTTTCTTTTCTTGACGCCGGCGGCGACGGCAAACCGTTGCTGGCTCTTCATGGCCACTGGATGGGGGCGTCCGACTTCACGGAAGTTGCGGACGATCTTTCGCCTGAGTGGCGCGTAATCGCACTCGACCAGCGTGGTTTTGGGGAAACCGACCATGGGGCCGCGCACAACATGGCCGCCTATCTTGGCGATGTGGTCGCCCTGTTGAAGAATCTCTCCATTAACGAGCCAGTTCCGGCCTTGGGGCACTCGTTCGGCGGTATCGTCGCCTATCATCTTGCAGCAGCGCACCCGGATCGGGTTTCCGCAATGATAATCGAAGATATCGGCGTGAACATTCAGGATGATTCAACGCCCTACGTCACAAATTGGAGTGGCACGTTCCGCCTGCGCGAAGAGTTGGAGGAACGGCTCGGCCCACGACTTTCTCCATATCTGCAGAAGTCCATTCGCCGCGTGAAGGATGGCTGGACGCTCAATTTCGATCCTGCCGAATTTCTTGTGTCGGAACGGGCTACGAACGGCAATCACTGGAAGGTCTGGCTGCAAAGCCGCTGCCCCGCCTTGGTCGTGTCTGGCAGTGAAAGCCGCGTATGTGATGGGACAGAATTGCAGACCATGACAGAGAGGCGTGAAGGCACTGTCTTCACCCAGCTAAAAGCTGGTCACTCCATCCATATTGATAATCGCACAGAGTTCGTAGAAACCTTGCGGCACTTTTTAAACACGCAAAACTTGTGAGTGCGGTTCTGTCCGCATTGCCGTCGACTTGCAGCCAGCCGTCTTCGCAGATGCAAAGAATGGCTACTTCGGTGGGCCGCAGCGCAGCGCCACATCACCAAGTGAATAACCAGGATGCGGGCAAAAGCGGAACAGCAACTTTCGTGATCTGCTTCACTGAGCAGTTCCCAACCTGTCTATCACCGATTAAGCAAAAAGTTCGGCATTCATAAAGAACGGTGTCTGCAGGACGTTTTTCAGATTGTAGGGACATTCTTCACGGACCAATTTCCGCACCTAGCCCCCCTCAACGCAGGCACCGCCCAACGGCTACACAGGGCAAAATCCAGACGAAAACGTCTAGTTGTTATCTAATGGCCCGCCAGCCACCAGAAACGCATTGGCTACCTTTGTGTCGGGGGCCCGGATCAGTCTGATGCTGAACTCTCGCTCCCCATCAACTATCGTATGCGGACCACTAGATGCGATAGCTTCCAGAAATTCATCAAAATTGCTTCGCACCTCGTCAGCAGACCAAGAAGAGGCTGTTTTTCCTTCACCAATGGTAAGTTTGCCTTTGACCATGAGAAATCCTTCAAGGCATTAAAATGCTAGGGGCGTATTTTGCATGAAATTTGATAATTTTGCATCTATCACAAAGAGAAAGTCGAACGGTCCCAACGCTTCCCCCTTGTCCCACGAGAAGCAATCAAACCATGATCGTCCAAGCCAAGCCAGAGTTGTGTTGGTAGGAAAAGAAGCGGCGGCCATCTCACGCGGAGCCTGCTTCGTCAGGCGCACCCAATTTGCTTGCCCGCAGTCAGTAAACGGAACGGATAAAAATGCGGACATTTGCGATCGGGGATGTACACGGCCGAGCTGATCTACTGGAGGCGCTATTAGCAAAAATCGCGATCAGTGACTCGCCAAACGCCAGGATCGTATTCTTAGGCGATATCATTGATCGCGGACCAGAAAGCCGCAGAGCGTTGGACCTCGTAGCTGAAGCACTAAACAGCAGCAAAAATTCACGGCTCATCTTGGGAAATCACGAAGAATTCCTGCTACGCTTTATCAATCAGATCGGCGACGCCGAGAAACTGCTTTGGGCTTGGATGCGCAGCGGTGGATTACCAACTCTAGAATCCTACGGAATCTCACACGGTACAAGTATCCAGCAGGCGCGTGAGAAGATCCTTCGTGAACACCCCCTTCACGTAGAGATCATCAGAAGCGCGGTCTCATTTATTGAAACCGAACGATTCCATTTGGTTCATGCGGGTGTTGATCCGAGCGTCCCGCTTCCACACCAAGAAGAGCGAAAAACCAGATGGATCAGGGAAGAGTTCCTAGATTACCCTGAGAGCTTTTCGAAGATAATTGTGCACGGCCATACCCCGACTCCTTCTGGGCTTCCAGAGGTCCTGAGCAACAGAATTGCACTTGATACCGCCGCATATCGATCAAACCGTCTCTGCTGCGCAATACTGGATGATCTTCATCCTGTTTCATTCCTAATAGCGGAAGGGCACACCCACAGCATCCACGTTCATAGAAGCACCCATTGCGGGTAAAGTAGCACTGCTGACGTGCACCCCGTTTTTGGACCGCCCCGAGCCGGAACTTCCGGGGTGCTGCTCTGAGACCGAACTTTGGAGCGCCGGTGGCTGGAGTTTTCCGGCTTTCTTCACGGTGACTGGCTGGCATCGCCACCGGGATTTTGTAATGCGATCGGGACGTTGTATCCGATCGCCGAGTGAGGCCGAACCTCGTTGTAGTATCTACGCCAATCCTCCAACTTTTCGCGGGCATCCGCAAGACTCAGGAACCAGTGTGCGTTCAAACACTCGGCCCGCAGCTTGCTGTTAAAGGCTTCGATGAAGCCGTTGTCCGTAGGCTTGCCCGGCCGTGAGAAGTCGAGGGTGACATCGTTCGCATAGGCCCACAGATCGAGGTCCCGGGAGATGAACTCGCTGCCATTATCGACCCTGATCGTCTTCGGATAGCCGATACGGCCACATACTCGCTCGAGCGTCTGGACGACATCCTCGCCGCGATAGGAGAAGCGCGGATCGACCGCTGGGCAATAGCGGGAATGAGTGTCGACAATGGTCAGGACACGGAGCTTCTTGCCGGTCGCGAGCTGGTCATGGACAAAATCCATGGCCCACACATCGTTCGGTCCGATGGCCTCCTGGCGATCCTCCCTGAGCTTGGCCTTCACCCGTCGCTTAGGGTGCCTGTTCCTGAGCTGTAGTCCCAACTCATTGTAAATCCTACGGGTCTTCTTCATGTTGATCGTCCATCCCTCACGACGCAACAGCACGTGGACACGCCGGTAGCCGTAGCGAACCCGCGTCTCGCAAATTTCCTTGATCCTTCGTTCGAGCGCGGCCTGACCGGTGCGACGGGACTTGTAGTGGTAGGTGGAGGTCTCGAACTTCAGTGCCTTGCAGGCCCGTCTGATCGATATCCCCCACTCCACCAGCATCCCGTCGACCAGCTTGCGCTTCCGGGCAGGCCTCAGAGCTTTCGGCGAATGACGTCCTGCAGCATCTCGCGATCAAGCGTCAGGTCAGCGACGATCTTCTTCAGCCGACTGTTCTCGTCCTCAAGGGCCTTCAGCCGGCGCATCTCATCTGGCAACAGTCCAGCATACTTCTTCTTCCAGTTGAAATAGGTCGCCTGGCTGATCCCGGCCTTGCGGCAGATCTCTGCCACGGGCACGCCGTCATCGCCCTGCTTCAGAATGAACGCCTTCTGCGCGTCCGAAAACTTCGATGCCTTCATCGCTCTCCGCTCCATTCCAGCCAGGGAAAACTAAGCGGAAAAATCTAACCAAAAGCGATCCAGTTTGTGGGGATCAGAGCAGTGCACGTCAGCACGTCACTGGTTACCCCTCAAACACGTCGATGGGGAGGCCCCCACCGTTACTTCCAGCATACTCAGGCCGGGAAGCCTATTTTGCGATCTCTATCGCCGGAGGACGCCACCTTCCAGAAAGGGCCTCCTCCTTAGGAAGATACAAGCGCAGGACGGCTGCAAAAGGCCCATCTGGAGCGGGTAACCAATTGCTTTCACGTTCGGGACCTGGACTATCCTTCTGCAAGTACAACACAATGTCGCCATTCTGCTCCGCCTTCAGCTGATCGAGCATCGCTGAATTAATCAAATACCTATCCAGCGGGTTTGGGACTAGCAGACGACTATTCGCATCGTACATTGTAAGCGACCAAAATGCGTCAACAGGGGGCAGATCCCCCTTCTTCATTCGCACCGTGTAGCGATTCTTCGAGGCATCAAAAGGCTGCCCCTCGGCGTCCATCTGATAACTAGGATACAGTGCTTCAATAGCTGTGTTCCCATAAAGCCCGCCCATAGCCCCCATCGCGCGCTGCAAGTACTTGCCCTGCATTGCCTTTGGCGTACCGAAAAGATCAGCGGTATCGGTGATAGCCTGAAGTGAGCGGGCAATCATTGCGTGGGCATCCTGGCCCGCGTTCCGTACACTCGCTTCGCCCTCTTCACCGATCTCACTTGCAGGCCACATCGAAGCAGGCTCCACACCGAGCATCGTGAAACTCTCCCGAAGGTCAGCCTCCCAGGCCAACGGAGGAGCAAACTGAAGCAAGAAATTTGCATACTCCCAAAAACGCTCCGGAATCTCATCACGGCTAATTGACGGCCAGTTGATCTCAGAAATATCTGGGGAGTTACTTTCCCCGGAAAATTTTGAAAGTGTCTCTACAGTATACCCACCTTGAATCTCTTTAACCCGCTCAATATCAGAGGGTTCAAAAAGCTGGGTTCTGTAAAGAGCAAAAGCGATCTCAGTGTCTATCCGGATCACACGATCAACCTCTTCGGGAATCTCACCTGACCAACCTGGACCAGAGATAAGAAAAACCCCACCTTCATTCCCGTTCTCACGGGTCCCAATGTAAGCTACATTGTGGGAATAAAGATCAATAATCTGAACAGAATAATACCTATCGTCTTCGATGCTGGGCAAACGAACTACAAGAGGCTCTGCCCTTAGATCCATGACCAGGAAGGAATATGGCGTATCCGAATTAGGAGTAACAACCCCTGCATCCTCTGGAGTAAAAACTCGCGCTACGCTATTCACCCTGTTTATCTCTCCCTTGTAATCAGAAGAGTTCTCATCAATCGCGTACTGATAGAGAGAAAGATAATTCTCTACCATTGGATAAAGATAAACGTAAGCAAAACGGGCGAGTGCAGAGTACGAGTCTTCCGGAGTAAGGATATCAGCCTGCGCAATCAACGGGAACCCCGCTGAAGCAAGGCAGGCACTCATGAATGTGCGACGTTTCATTTTACTTCTTCCACAACAGGAAACTGCCAATCTCCGCTCAGCACTGCGGGGTGCGGGCGATAAAGCCGTATCATGTAGTTCCAATCGGCCGGCACAGGAATGCAATTAGAGATATTCGAGCTGCAATCGCCAAACTGAATGGTGACGGATCCATCCTTATTTTTATCAGATGTGACGTTATTCAGCGTATATACGCCGATCTCGTTGGGCTCGAAAAATCCTGACTTGTTATAAACACTGACAGACCAGAATCCGTCGACGGGAACATCGCCAACATTCATTCTGTATACTGTCTCACCATCATTCTTTTCCGGAACAACATTCAGATAGAATGCAGCAGCATCTGGATTGCCGCCCCAACCAGAGGCCGCACCGATCAGATGCCGAACGGGGTCTACCTCATTCTTCGCCCCAAACGACCGAGCCAGATCGGGCAGATCTTCGGCCAATGCCAACAGCTTCTGTCTGGTTTTCGACCGCTCTTCAGCATCCCAATCTGGAATGTCAAAGTTACCAGAACTTTCCTGGCTTACCGATATCTGGTCCTGAAGCTCGTGAACTGCCGCCATGTCATCGGCGCTTGCGGGATTCGCAAATGATCGGATCGCTACCATCACATATCGCGTACCGATTTCATCTCGTTCTAGCGTGTACTCACCGCCGTCATAGTAAACACCATTTGTGAAATGATCCTCATTGATCACTTGCATTGACATGAAGCGATCGCCGGATTCGGGCAAGGTGATGGTGACGGGACCTGCTTCAAGATCAAAAACAGCTGACGAATAGAGCGTGTCACGGTTCAGCCGAATAACGGTCTGCTTATCGAGTGGAGCCATCTCGCGGGTGTGATCAAATTTGCCAAAGCCGCCGTTTGCTACCACCCCGCTGAAATACAGGTCGCTCTCAGCGCGAACGAAATTGTCAGCGTTTACTGGAATACCACCCTGAGCAAGAGCCCCACCCGCCAAGGCGATGAGACAACCCGAAATCGCTGCAGAGCGTTTCACCAGAACTTTCACCTTGCGAGTCCCCGCATCAAACATGGGCGAATGCGACGACGATGGCGACTTAAATGGTATCATCTAGAACTCCTGAACCTCTGCATTGAAGAAATAACTAGCTGACCAGTTCTCGAGAGAGCTCAGAAAAGCCACTCACTGAATGCCCCGGTCCAAGCGAACAAATCCGCCTTCACTCACCGAAACCTTTTATCATGCGACCCAGGGTCAAAGTATAAGTACCAACACCGACTTCTCTATAGGTATTATTACGGATCTTACCCTCACCATCTTCCTTCAAATAGCCAGAGACTAACGCCTCGGACCTGCTCCACTAGCATCACCGATAGGGGATATTATTTTCCCAAATAGGTGTTTTCACCGATTCACATTTCTCCGCTTGACAGGCACCTAGAGACTAATGTTCCGGCGCTCTGGAGAGCCGTTTTGTATACGAAATCTATATTCAAATTCGCAGAAACTGCTTTGCTTATGCCCCCGAACTGGTCCAGCGTTCTTGCGAGGGGCTCTAACGATCTGCCCAGAAAACGAGCCAACACCCTCGCCAATCGCATCAAGCATGCCTGGTCGCAGGCAAGCTCAAGTGAACGCTCAAATGGCAGCAGGGGCTCGGCTCAACCGTTGGCCTCTCACATATCTGGTCGCGGAGATTTACCGACCCCAAGCACCTTTACCAACTACGACTGGCTCAGTGAACAGCGGACAGCTCCGGTTAGCATTGGGCGCTTCTACGTCTTTACAGTCAACACGCAGACAATGAGCCGACCACTCGGCTGGAAGGACCGCCTGGACAGTCCAGCCGATGAATCCGTTCTGGACCCCCGGAGGAATCTGACGCTCCCGCTCCCCAAGTGGATGCCAACCTTCCAAACCACCGAGACGCGTGACGCGCTTCGAATTCGACCGTAGGACAATGCTATGCTTCCGACCAAAGAATCCATGCTCTTAGCACTCTTTGTTGCCTTTACGGCGACATCCGCCCCCGCTGCCGACAACCTTAATCCAGCAGTAATTCCTGAAAATCGCCCAAGCGATCCTGGTCAATGGAGCTTCGCGGCCAGCCCCTATTTTTGGGCTGCAGGCATGTCTGGAAATGTCGGGCAATTCAACCTTCCGGTCGTGAAGGTCAAGTCGGATTTCAGCGAGATTCTGAGTGATCTCGATTTTGCATTTATGGGAACTGCCGAAGCTCGCAAAGACCGGATCAGCATATTCAGCGACGTGATCTACACAAAGATCTCGACCGCTTCTGGAACACCTCAGGGTGTCTTAGCCACGAGCGTGGATCTCAAATCGGAGACATTTGCGGGCCTATTGGGACTTGGATACACAGCCTACCAGGATAGTGCGAGCAGTCTTGATCTGGTGGCCGGCGTACGTATTTGGCACGCGAATACGAAGCTCTCTTTCAATGGCGGATTTCTTGATGGCGTCTCAAGAACGGATGGAGCCACCTGGGTCGATGCCATGGCCGGAATTCGTGGGAAATTCGCTCTAACTTCAAATATTTATCTGAGCGGTTGGGGCCTCGTTGGCGCTGGTCAAGCCGATCTGGACTGGGATGCAGCAGCGATAATCGGATATCAGGTTAGCGACAGGGTTTCAGCGGTTGCCGGCTACCGTGCCTTGGGAGTGGATTATCGCGAAGACAATTTCGTTTTCGATGTTGTGCAGCAGGGCCCCATCCTCGGCATGGTTGTTCGCTTTTGACGCAGCCTGAATTGCGCCGCACGGGGGCTCTTCGGGAGCCCCCGATGGGCTAATGCAAGTCAGTTTCACCAATGACTGACCGCGCAACAACATCTCTCAAACACTGAGATTAATACTCATATCCACCGAGTTCACGATACAGTCTAGAACAAACTACTGACTCCAGAAAAAATATAATAGCTTTACAAAACAAATAAACTGGCAGGGTGACGAAATGAAAATTTCAACAATCAAAATTGTATCAATAATATTTATCACCCTATCTCTTGCTTCATTATTTCCGGCAGCGTCTTTTTCTCAGCCGGAAGACAAAGCCCCCCTCCCCCTGTCTGACGAATTGCTGAATAATGAAACTCCGTTTACCGAGCTGGCAATTCTGCTCTCCCCCCTATCCGTGACGGAATTGCAAACACTCGCTGACCATTGGTTCCAGAATGTCCAGGTAGCAGCCGAAGAAGTCGCCCAGGCGCAAATTGCATATCGCTTCGGACAACCCGAGGAAGCCCTGGCGGCACAGGCAGCTCTACCTACAAAAATCCGCGTACGAAACGACTTACTTCGCAAATTGAGTGAGATAGCCCGCTCCCTTGAGCGCAAGGGCGGGAACGCGGACTACATTGCTCAACTGCGGTACTATCGCAACGCATTACTCTACTCAGACATGAGGTTCTCAGACCTTCGCACCAAGTTTGTTCGCCTTTATATGTGGGTAGCTTCGCGGGACGGCGGCGGTGCGCTAGTACTCGGCGCGATGGGCGTTGCGCTAATGGTTGGCATTGCGATTGCAGCTGCAGGCACCGTACGAGCACTGACCATGAAATGGGTTATGCAGATTCCGAATGTCTCCAAGCTGCTGGCGGTATTTCTTAGCAAATCCGCATTCTGGATCATCATTGTCCTGGCTGCGCTGATGATGCTTGTGAGCTACGGCATAGACATTACCCCGTTCTTTGCCCTGATCGGCGGTGCGTCCTTCATTCTCGCCTTTGCATTTCAAGACACTCTTAGCAATCTTGCGTCCGGGCTGATGATTATGATCAATCGCCCCTTCGATGAGGGGGACTATGTTGAGATTGGTACAGCCATAGGCAAGGTCCAGTCTGTCAATATAATAGCCACCCGAATTGTGACGCCGGACAACCGCACAGTGGTCGTGCCCAACAAGCAGGTTTGGGGCGCAGTGATCACAAATTCGAGCATCGCACAGACCCGCCGCGTCGAAATGACGTTTAGCATCCCTCTACGAGATGGCGCTGAAAGAATCGAAGAGAAGGTAAAAGAGGTTCTTGAGATGCAGCCTCTTATCCTGAAGAATCCTGCCCCACAGACAGGGTGGTCAAAAATCGGAACCACCGCCGCTGATATGACCATGAGGTTTTGGGTGAAGAAGCAGGATACCTCATCAGCTCAATGGGACCTGAATCGCAAGGTCAAAACGCTATTTAAGGAACTTGGTTTAGCATAGCGAAGCGAACGCACGCGCGCGCAACCAGAAGACGATATGGGTGAAGAATGCCTCGAGTACTCATAGTCGACGATCACGCTGTGGTGCGCAAAGGCATAGCCGCTATCTTAGCCAGCAAGGAAGGCTGGCAAATCGTCGGAGAAGCGACAAACGGCAATGAAACGATTGCCCTCGTGAAGGCGCTAAAGCCCGACATCGCGATACTTGATTATTCGATTCCACCAACAAATGGCGCAGAGCTTCTGCGCGAGTGCCTGCTAGTACATCCAACAATGCAGGCACTGCTGTTCACAATGCACAGCGAAGACACCGTTGTCCTAAATGCACTTCAAGCGGGAGCGCGAGGGGTACTGTTTAAAGGTGAGCAGTCCGACCTCCTGAATGAAGCGCTCGAAACAATAGCACGCGGAGAGCCGTTCCTGAGGGGGCGCGTCGGTGAACTTGCCCTAAACGCATGGCTACATGGTGCGACTTCCGACAAAGCCGCCCTGACCACCAGAGAAACGGAGGTATTATGCCATCTAGCGAAAGGGTTCTCAGGAAAAGAAACAGCTCAACTACTCGGAATAAGTCCCAAAACGGTGGAAATCCACCGCTCCTCAGTGATGCGAAAGCTCAACCTCCGCAATCTAGTCGAGCTCGTTCACTACGCAATCAGAGTGCACCTTATTGACCCCTAAGCCCTCACCGCAGAGTCTGGAAACGGAAACCAAACACTGATCAGTGTGCCGGTTTTTGTATCGCTTATCGCCAGTGTTCCATTCAGACTGCGTACTGACTGCTCCATCCCCACCACCCCCAATCCGACACGAGCAGAACTCCCGCCACTGGGAAAAGAAATACCTCCGCGGCCATCGTCGGAAATCTGCAGATAAATACAGTCCACATGCCTTCTGAACGACATGGCGACCCTATGAGCCGCAGCGTGACGATGGATGTTGGTCAGCGCCTCCCGAACAACCTTCAGGACGCCCGCTTGAAACTCGGGTGACAACCTACCGATGCTCGCATCGATCTCCATGGAACAGTCCAGCTCTGCACGCTCACAATACCCTTCGCACAGATCCTTAAGCACTTCCCTCATGTCGCCGGCACTGTCCAGCATGGGGCGCAACAGGAAGCTGAAACTGCGCAGTTCACGCAAGGCCCGCTTCACCAGAACTTGGAGTTCACGAACCACTTCGTCGCCTCCAGTACGGGACGGCACATTTCGCTCTAGAACACCAAGATACAGGTCTGCCGCCACCAGATGCTGCGCCGTTGTATCATGCAGTTCCTGAGCAATGCGCCTATGCTCCTCCTGGCGAACGTCAGTTATTCCTGTCCTCAGAGCATCGATCGACTTCTGAGAAGTCTGGACAATTGTCTCCATGTCCTCAATAGGATTTTCGATACCTCTTTTAAGAAGCCTATAAATAAAAAAGCAAAAAATTGAGAAAAATAGGAATGAGAAAAATATCAAATTTAAGAATTTATAGAAACTTCCATCAATCATATCCCTCGGCATAATTGCATAGGTATTCCACATCGAAACCGAAGACGGAACATTCGCGACCCCGAAATACTCACCACTATTGTCAGAAATATACTTAAATCTACCAAAATACCCATCAGCAGATAATTCAAAGTTAAGTCCATATACACCAATCGAATCCAACAAATTATTATCGCCGAACAATATATTATCATCGTGGTCAACAACAATAACATCAAGCCCACCGATTTGAGCGAGCTGAGACATTATTTTGTCTAACCGATCAACAGTTAAAGAGGAAGTTAATATATACTCAATATCGCCAGAATCATCCAAAATAGATACACTAACAGTTGCTGCTTTAATCTGAGCAACCGGACCATAAATGATGCCCGAAACATAGAAGCCGGCGCTTCTCAGTTTCTCGTAAAAATCTGGTTGAGGCTTGTATACTGTTAAGCTTGGCAGATCAGCACCAAAACGCGTGTTCGAATTCGCGATTTGACGCTCCACATCTGACAAAACCAGGTGCGACCCAGTAGGCACTTGGGTGCGCTTCATCTGCGCATGAAACTCCCTTATGTCACCGTCCAACAATGATGGGGAACTGGCCAAACCGAGTAAAAGAGCTCGCGAGGCTTCTACTTCGCGATCAAGCAATTGCATTGCATCATTTGCCCTCGCGACCAACTGGACAATCTTGTTCCGCGCTTCAAGCTTGGCAGAATATGCACCGACCAGTGATGCTGAGATAAACGCAAAAACGGCACCTGCAGCGACACCCAGGTAAACTCGACGTCTCAGAACGCCAGACTTGGGCATCAGGGAGTGTGATGCAGAGACATCAGCCTCAGCGAATATCCGCGAGGACGCAGTCATCCGATAAACTCGGTCACGTGAAACCTCCCATTCAAGAACCAATCAACCGAAACCCTTGGCAGATTACCCAGACCGAACTTAAGCCAAACAATGAATTATCTCCAGCCAACCCCATCTTTGAAACACCTCTGTCGCGCAGTCCTGAATGATTGGCATTCACTCCGTATTGAACGCGCCCCCGCCACTATTCATCCGGCTGCGCCTCAAAGTCGTTCGGCTTCTACGAATCCAGGAACTACTCAACGAACCAGAAATCAACACCCTACGAACAATCAAGCCGAACGAAACACGCGGGCTAATCACGATGACCTGCCCCCCCTTTTTGGGCACCACCCCGTTTGGGAGCAAGAGTCCCCCTCAGCTTTGCCATCAACCTGAACAGTTGCTTGGGTCTCAAGAACCCGAATGACACGGACAGGAGCTCTTCACCACGCCACAGATCATCTTCGGCTGCGATCTTTCCCGCGCCTTCATCGACGTTTGCCAGAATGCGCGACGGGCAATTTCGAGGATCGAAAACACCAAATCCGGCATCATGGAATGGATAGAAACCCTCGACCCCACCGCTGTCCTCGTCTTCGAGGCGACCAGCGGATGCGATAGCGTTCTCATGGATGCTCTTGCAGCACGGCATATCAACTATGCCCGCGTCAATCCAAGGCAAGCAAGGGAGTTCGCACGCGCGTTGGGCGTCCTCGCCAAAACAGATCGCGTCGATGCAGGAGTTCTGGCCCAGATGGGGCAGCGCCTGCCTTTGACTATCACCACGCCTCTATAGCCGGAAAGGCAACGCCTTGCCGGTTTCTGAGACGACGCAAACAGTTGATCGAAACCCGCAAGGCTGAAAAGCTTCGACATCACAGCGCCGGTCAGAGCGAACTGCTACACGACAGCGACAACATGATCGCATCCTCAATCGCAGGATCGATAAGCTCGACAGCCAGATCGCGCAGATCAATGCCCGCATCATGCTCGACGCTGAGGAGATCGCGGAATTTATTGCGGAGATCGAGGGCACCGTATCCGCGAAGGAGGCGCAGGAACTCGTCAACGCACCACGGGTTCACTGGGGCATCCTGGTCGACCGGGGTTACCTCGCACCCCACGTTGGGGCGGGAGCCAAACACGGCCTCCAATTCCGATTTCGTCGCGAAGATGTCAGTGTGTTTTTAAACCGACTGCTGGCAAACACGAAGCAGTTGACGGACCAGGAATCCGAATTGTGTAGCATCCCTCAGGCCGTTCGGAGGGCGAACTGCAAGACGGTCGAGATCCTGGATCTACTGTTGGCTGGGAAGCTGGAGCGCGCTTTCCGCGATCCTAGCCGGCACGGCTACATGGCAGTGCTGATCGACCCGACCGAACTTCGCGAAAAGACAATGCTCGAAGACCATGGCGGGCTCTCACTGCGTGAAGTTGAACGTCAGCTGCGAGCGACTACCAACGTCGTGAAAGCTCTGATCGAGCACGGGCACCTATCTGCGCGCACTGCGGTAAACCCGATCAATCGGTGCCCGCAAACGGTCGTCATGCCGGACGATCTGGCTCGCTTCCAACAGGCCTACGTGTCCCTCATGAACCTCGCCAAGGAGCGTGGCGAACATTTCAGAAAGGTCAAGAACGACCTCAATAGCCGTGGTGTCGAACCTGCATTCGTGGCCGACCTTATCGGGGCCCGGTTTTATCCACGAGCCGAACTCCAGTAAGCCTCGACAGACACGAGTATCTAGATCAGCGCCTCGGCAATGCCGGGGCGTTTTTTTTTACCGCTTAGCTCCCTGCCGCTCAAAGCACTCGACTTTGGGACACCACCAAGCTGCCATTGCGGACAAACTAAATTGCCGATTTTCACCCCGCATTCAATAATTTCAATGAGTTAGCTTCAGAATTGGGACAAACTATGCTCGCCCTCACATTGAGGAGGGCAACATGGTCTGTCCTCCTGCACCCTGAAATACCCGCAATGGCAGTTTGGTGATTTGCCGGCGCCATGCGACGACAGAACCAGAGAAAATCCGGGTCCATCGGCCCGGATTTTTTCGTTTCAGGCGCTATCGGAAGCCTTCATTCAACCGGACCCGCAGAGAACTCAGCGAGTGCCGATTGAAGGTGTTCCAGAAACGCCTTCACCCTGACCTGCGGATATTTTCTGCCTGAGTAAAACCCATAAAGCACCAGATCCTCTGGCGCGGGCTCGAGATCAATTTTGATGAGGGAGCCGGCATCGATGTCTGACTGACAGGCATGAAGGGGCAAAACGGCAAAACCCAGCCCTTTCAGCGCCGCCGCCCGCGCCATCTGACCGCTGTTCACCCTGTAGCTGGATCGCACCTGAACGGTCTGGTCAGGCTTGAAACGCCAGGGCATTCCCTGAAGCACCGACATGCTCGTAATACACGGGGCCCTGCTCAACGCCTCCAGCGATTGCGGCGCCGGGTATCGCTCCAGAAGCTCTGGCGCAGCCACCACACAGCTCGGCCAGCGCAGGATTTCCCTTGCAACCCAGCCGGAATTCTCCAGCGGTCCGCGTCCAAAGCGCAACACCAGATCGAACCCTTCCAGCAATCCGTCCGTCGGGTCCAGCCGGGTGTCACAGCTAAGCTGTATCTGCGGATGCCGAACGCAGAAATCCGCGAGGATTTCGGCCATGAACGGGAGGTCCGGCGTGATGATCCGCAGGTGACCGGACAGGGAATCCCCGAACAGGGACACCTCTTCCAGCGCATCATCCATCGCTTGCGTGAGCGGTGTCATGGACCGGTAAAGCTGCTTGCCGGCCGCCGTCGGGATCATCTTCCGCGTCGTGCGTTCCAGCAAACGAACATTGAGCCGCCGCTCCAGCAAAGCGACATGCCGGCTGACATTGGATGTCGGCAACTGAAGCTGCTCCGCCGCCAGCTTGAAGCTCAGCTTTTCATAGACCGCCTGGAAGCAGAGCAACCACTGAAGTTCGATTTTATCCAGCATCCATTCGCCCAAATAACGGGATTAATAAAGCAACAAAGCCAGATTTATCGCCAATCAGGAGCTCGATACAAGCTGCATCAGATTTCTTGATCAGGAGAGAGCGGATGACCAGTGCAAAGCGAATTGCCATCGTGGGCGCCGGTGTCGCCGGGATGGCGCTCGCCATTTTCGCCACCAGACAAGGCCATCAGGTAAGCCTGTTTGAGCGTGGCAGTGCGGTTTCCTCAATGGGAGCCGGGGTCACCCTGTGGCCGAATGCCGTCTTCGTTATGGAGCAGATGGAGCTGGGAGACGCCATCAAACGCGAGGGCGGCGCACCCCGCTTCATGCGCCAGTTCGATCAGCATGGCATCCAGAAGGCCGAATTTGATATCCTGGAAGTGAACAGGCTGTGCGGCTTCCCAAGCGTGACCATATTGCGTCGCGATCTCATGCGCATTCTGGCCGGGGCGTTACATGCACTGGGCGTCGACATCAAGTTCAATCACACAATTGCCGCGCAGGATATCGAGGGGCTCAGGACGCAGTATGATCTCGTCGTCGGCGCAGATGGCCGCATGAACTCGGCGGTGCGTCAGGCGATCCATGCAGAAGACGTGCTCCCCCGCTATCAGGATTTCATCAACATTATCGGCATCAGCCAGCCGGGACGTGGCGTCATCGATGCCGCCATTCACGATTTCTGCGGGGCGGGAGAACGTTTCGGCATCGTCCCTGTTGGTGATGGCCTGTGTTTCTGGGCAGCCGCGTGGCGCACCCCGGTCGACAGGACGCGGCCGTTGCCCGTCTGGTACGATGAGATGGACCAGCGTTTTCGGGACTGGCCCGGCCCGGTCCGGAATGTGCTGCAATCGCGCGACGAAACATCGCTCAATCGCATTTTCGTCCATGACCTCGATCCCCTGCCCCATTGGCATCGGGACAATGTCCTGATCATCGGGGATGCAGCCCACGCTCCCCTGCCCACCTCCGGCCAGGGCGCCTGTCAGGCGCTGGAAGACGCTTGGCATCTTTCCAGAATGCTGGAAGAACATGATCGTCTGGAGACAGCGCTTTCGCGCTTTTATGAGACGCGCATCAGCGCGCTGAAGGCAAAATCGAACGCGCCCTGCAGCAGTTCCAGCGTTTCCAGATCGGCAATGCGGTATTCGATGGCCGCATCATTCGTGTCGGCGCGGGCGCGCTCGATCATGTTCTGCGAGACATCGAGGCCAAGAACGCTCTGCGCCCCCGCCTCGCGCAGATAGCGGGACGCCCAGCCAAACCCGCATCCCAGATCAACCACCCGCCGATCCGTCATATCCGGCAGCATGGCCTTGATGGCCGGCCATTCCGGCGCGCCCGCCAGACCATGCACCTGCCTCGGCAGCTGGCTGTAGCCTTCGAAGAATTCCGGGGTGTCGTAGATGTTCTGTGCCATTGAAAGTCTCCATTCCTTGAAAAAGAACGGGGCGCAGCTTCACGCACAAAACCCCGTCCGCACTGCGGCGAGGTTGCAGGATCATGGACCGCGTCTGGTTGTCAGCGTGTCTTAAACCCCGGCATCTCGCCTGAAGAGATGCCGGCCATCCGGGAAACGATGTGGGTGTCCTGTTCGAGCATGAGGCCATAATCTCCGCCATGGCGGATCTGCCAAGCCGCGGCCTCAGCGCCCGGAGCGCGCCAGCGCCACCGCTTCCACGATCTCGTCCGCGCTCATCGGCCGGCGATAAAGCCGGTTGCCGATCAGGAAACTCGGCGTTCCGGCAAGCTTGAGCGCCTTCGCATGGGCCTCGTTTCGGCCAATCAGCGCATCGATTGCCTTCAGATGCACATCCAGCATGTCACGCACCGCGCCGGCGTCCGCCCCCACGCTGCGCAGCGCATCGTCCACCTTGCCATGCGTCAGCCCGCCCTCAATGACGATCACTTCATTATGCGCCGCCTCATAGACGCCCAGCGCCGCCGATGCATGCACCATGCGCGAGGCATACCACGCCACATCGCCATTGATCGGCCAGTCCTTCATCACCAGCCGCAGATTGCCGTCAGAGCGCACGATCTCCTTCAGCGCCGGGTGGATCGCCTTGCAGGAGGGGCAGAGATAATCGAAGAACTCCGCAATGGTCACATCGCCCGCCGGATTGCCCAGCGCCTGAAGCGCCGGGTCGCGCACCATGTCATTCAGACTGGGCGCGGCGCGTGCCGCCAGCGGCGCAGCCACCAGTGCGCCGGACGCTCCAGCCAGAAAGAAACGTCGGGAAATCATGCAGCCGCCTCCGCCTTTCGCACGGTCAGAATGGCGCGCAGACCGCCACCGTCGCGGTTTTCGAGCGCCAGCGTCCCGCCCATGCGCGCCATCGCCGCCTGTGCAATGGCAAGCCCCAGCCCGCTGCCGGTTGCCGAGCGGTTTCGCCCGCGCACGAATTTCTCCACCACCTGCGAAAGCTCTGCCTCGGGAATGCCCGGACCGCGATCTTCCACGACAAGGCGTACGCCATCATTCGCCTCGTCCACCCGGCACACCACGCCCGTGGTCTTCGGCGCATGGTTCAGCGCGTTCTCGATCAGGTTGCGCAGCGCCAGCGAGAGGAAATGCGGCTCAATAAGCACCCTGTCCGCGCCTTCGCCATCCGCCTCCACGCTCAGCCGCGCCGCGCCCTGCGGCAGCGGCAGCTCCGCCGCCACACTGCGCATCAGCGCCCGCGCGCTCACGGGTTGCAGGGTCGGCTCACTGTCATTCGCCTCAAGCGCGGTCAGGTCGAGAAGCTGCTTCACAAGCCGGCTCGTTCGATCCACGCCCATGGTGATCTGCCGCAACGCATTGGCGTGCACGGTCGGGTCATCGCTCGCCAGTGCAATCTGCGCCTGCGTTTTCACGCCGGCCAGCGGCGTTTTCAGTTCATGGGCGGCAAAAGCCGTAAAGCTGCGTTCGCGGTCGCGCGCATCTTCCACCCGCTTGAAAAGTCCGTTCAGCGCGTTCACCGCCGGCACAATCTCCTTCGGCAGACTGGCCGCCTCCAGCGGCCGCAGATCATTGGCCGCGCGCGTCGAAAGCGTTTCGGCCATGTCGCTCAGGGGCGAAAGGCCGCGGCGCACCGAAACGAGAATGACCCCGGCCAGAAACGGCAGGATCAGAAGCGCCGGCACCACCAGCCCCTTGATCACATCGCTCACCAGGCTGTCGCGGATCTGGAGGCTGTCGCCCACCATCACCCGCACGCCCAGAACCTCGTTTTCCACGGTGAACACGCGCCAGCGCTCGCCACCCACTTCGGTCTCTGAAAACCCGTCCTGAATTTCCGTCAGCTGGGCTTCCGGCGCATTTTCCGAGCGCCCCACAAGGCTGCCTTCCAGCGTCCAGATCTGGCAGGAGAGCTGGCGTTCATAGGGGCGATTGCTGAGTTTGAACTCCCCCATCGCCTTGCGGGCGGCATTTTCCTCCAGCCCCACCTCGATACGGTGGTCGGAAAGGAGCGAATTGACCATCCGCGCCGCTTCCATCAGCCGCGCATCCAGCACCCGCTCCACCTCGGCCTGCGTGCTGAGATAGATCCAGCCGACCGCGAGCAGCCACACGAGCCCCGTCGAGCCCATGAGGATCAGGATCAGCCGTGCGCGGATGGATCTCATGCGCCAGCCTCCCGGAGCCGGTAGCCAACCCCGCGCACGGTTTTGATGAAATCGGAGCCAAGCTTGGAGCGCAGCTTGTGGATGTGCACCTCCACGGCGTTGCTCTCCACCTCTTCCTGCCAGCCATAGATCGTTTCTTCGAGCGCCGGCTTGGAAAGGATGCTCTCCGGCCGCTCCATCAGCGCCGCCAGAAGCGCGAATTCACGCCGCGTCAGGATCACCGGATCACCGTCGCGGGTCACCGACTGGTTTGCCGGATCGAGCGTCACCCCGCCCCATGCAAGCGTTGCGCTGGAGCGCCCCTTGCCCCGGCGCACCGCCGCGCGCACACGCGCCGACAATTCGTCGAGATCAAAGGGCTTTCCCACATAGTCGTCTGCACCGGCATCCAGCCCGGCAATCCGGTCGGGAACCTGATCGCGCGCCGTCAGAAGAACCACCGGCGTGGCGTCACCCCGCCGGCGCAGATCCGAAAGCACGTCAAGGCCAGAGCCATCCGGCAGCATCAGATCGAGCACGACCCCTTCATAAGCCTGTGCGCTGAGCGCGGCGAAAGCATCCTCGCAGGTGGCCACGGCATCGACCGCAAAGCCGGCAAGCCCCAGCCCCACGGTCAGCCCGTCCAGAAGCAGCGGATCGTCTTCAACCACCAAAAGTCGCATCGCACGCGTCTCATTCGATCAAGCATTCAGACCCGAAGGCCCGCATCAGGTCACCAGAAGATGTTCCATCTTCGGATCGGGAATGACAACAATCGGGCTGCCGTCCCTTACATTATCGTGCAGGTGAATCACATCCTGGTTGATCAGACGGATACAGCCGGACGAAACCGCCTTGCCGATGCTCCACGGCTCCGGCGTGCCGTGAATGCGGTAAAGCGTGTCCTTGCCGTTCAGATGGATATAGTGCGAGCGTGCGCCAAGAGGATTGCGCAGGCCCGGCGGCATGCCGCCATTGGCGATGCTGTAGGGCTCCAGTTCCGGCCGCCGCGCCACCATCTCGTTCGGCGGCGTCCAGCGCGGCCATTCACGGCGATAGGCCATGATCGCACGCCCCGCCCAAGAGAAGCCGTCGCGTCCGACGCCAATGCCATAGCGCGTCGCGCGGTTCGGTCCCGTCACGTGGTAGAGATACCTGTTCGGCGTATCCACGATCAGCGTGCCCTTGCGCTCGCTGGTGGGATAATCCACATCCTTGCGCCACCAGCGCTCTTCCAGATGGCTGACATCCACTTCGGGAATGGGAAAACGCTCATTCGGCATGGCGTAATACATCGGTGGAACGACGCGCCTGGGCTTGGGCGGCTCAACCACTTTGGGAGCCTCGGGCCTTGGCGTCGCAACGCAGCCCGAAACCGCCAGCGCGCTTAACCCGGCCAGAAAGCCACGCCGCCCCAACCGTCCTGAACCGACAGAATGTCCATCGTCGATATGTTCCTCGTCCGGTCGGTCGGACGCCCGCATCCGGGCGCTCATGCCCGTGCGAAAATGCGCCATGCTGAAAACTCCTTGCTGCATTGAGCTGTTTGCCGTCTGCCCAAACAACACCCACCTTAAGGCTGCCTTAAGTTGAGGCGTTCAATTCGCTCTCCAGCATCCCGCCATGAGGGTACGATCCCGGCGGTCCACACAATTTGAAGTGACAGAATGAAGACGATCCTGATCGCGCTTGTGGCTTTCCTGTCCGTCAGCCTTGCGCCCGCCCCCGCCTCGGCCCAGACCGCAAAACCGCTGCCGGTCGAAGACGCCTTCACCCTTGAGGTCACCCGCACGCAAGACGGCACGCTTGCCCTCAACTGGCAGATCGCCGAAGGCTATTATCTTTATCGCGATCACATCGGCGCTTCGCAAAACGGCGCGGAACTGCCACTGGAAACCAGCCCCGGCATCCGCAAGGACGATCCCACATTCGGCCTCTCCGAAGTCTATTACGATGCGGCGAGCGCGCACTTAGCCGAACAGGTCTTCGGCACATTCGACGTCACGTTTCAGGGCTGTCAGGATGGCGGCATCTGCTATGCGCCGGAAAACCGGCAGGTAAACGCCCTGTCACTTGCCGTCACCACGCCGGCGGCCCCGCAGGCCGCAGCGCCCGTGGAATGGGTCACGGAAGAAGCGCCGGCCGCCGCATCACCCGCCGCCCCCGCAACCATTGAAGACACCGGCTTCGCGCTTGCCGAAGATGACGGGCTCATCCAGTCGCTGCTCGGTCGCGGCGGCGTTCTGCTCGTTCTGGTCAGCTTCCCGCTCTTCGGCCTGCTTCTCGCCTTCACCCCTTGCGTCTTCCCCATGTATCCCATCATGGCCGGCGCACTGGCGCGCGAGGGCGACCGGCTCACCGCCTGGCGGGGCTTCGAGCTTTCCTCGATCTATGTGATCGCGCTCGCCTCGGCCTTCGCGCTTCTGGGCGCTGCCGCCGGCTGGTCCGGGCAGAACCTGCAGCTCGTTCTGCAGTCGCCTGTCACGATCGGCATTCTGTCCGCGCTCTTCGCGGTTCTGGCGCTTTCCATGTTCGGCCTGTTTGAGCTGCAATTGCCCACCGCATGGACAAGCTGGGTGGCAAACCGAACGGGCGGCGTCGGCGGCTCACGCCGCTCGGCGGCCATTCTCGGCCTCTCGTCCGCCCTCATCGTCGGCCCCTGCGTCACCGTTCCGCTTGCCGGCGCACTCCTCTACATCGCCCAGACCGCCGATGTGGCGTTGGGGGCGGCAGCCCTTTTCGGCCTTGGCATCGGCAAGGGCATCCCGCTCATCATCATGGGCACGCTGGGCGGCAAGGCCCTGCCGCGCGCCGGCGCATGGATGGAAAGCGTCAAGCGCGTGTTTGGCTTCGGCTTCCTGGCCACCGCCATCTGGACGGCGACACCCCTCCTGCCCGCCGGCCTTGATCTCGCGCTCTGGTCAGCCCTTCTCATCGCCATCGCAAGCTTCGCCTTCAGCGCAAAGATCGCAGAAACGACGCCGCTCGCCGCCGTCCGCTCGGTTGGCGCGCTGTCGCTCATCTACGGCATCATCCTGATGCTGGGCGCGGCGTCCGGCGGCACCGATCCGCTCAAGCCGCTGGCCCAGATCGCCCAGCGCAGCGAGGCATCCGCCCCCGCCCGCGAACTCGCCTTTCGACAAACCGGCTCGATCCCCGAGCTCAAGGCGCAGCTCGCCAGCGCCGGCGATGCGCCCACCCTCGTCTATTTCACCGCCGACTGGTGCGTCACCTGCCGCGTCATCGAGCGCTCGGTCCTGCCGGATGCCGGCGTGATCGACGGTCTCGACGGCTTCCAGCTCATCAAGGCCGACCTGTCGGACTTCAACGACGAGAACGCAGCTCTCATGAAAGCCCTTGAAGTGGCAGGCCCGCCCACCATGCTCTTCTTCGATCCCGCAGGCCGCGAGGTCGCCGGCACCCGCCTCGTCGGCTCCGTCACGGTGGAAAACCTGACCGGCTCGGCCAAAACCGCAGGGGCGCTCTGATCATGAATGCCGTATCTCTCGGGCCGCTCGTCCTTGCGGCAGACCGCTTCGCAGTTGTACTCGCCATCTTCGTCTTCCTCATCGTCACCGGCATCATGGCCCGCAAGGTGGACGAACGCTTCAACGCCTGGTCCTGGTGGGCGTTTCTCGGCGGCATCATCGGCGCGCGCCTCGGCCATGTGCTCATCAACATGGAAAGTTTTGTGGCCGACCCGCTGCGCATTTTCGCGGTGTGGCAGGGCGGCTTCTACTGGCCAACGGGTGCAGCCGCCGTCATCGTCAGCCTGCTCGTCATGCTGCCCACCGGCCGCCAGCGCCTCTGGGCGGTCCTGCCGCTCGCCCTCTCCCTCATCGTCTGGAACACAACATGGCAGCTCACCGGCGGCACCGACCCGCTCGCCGTACCGGATCAGGCCTTTGAAACGCTGGAGGGCAATGGCTACCGCCTCGAAGAGCACAAGGGCACGCCGCAGGTGGTCAATCTGTGGGCGACGTGGTGCCCGCCCTGCCGGCGTGAAATGCCCATGATGGCCGACATCGCCGCCTCCACGGAAGACGTCACCTTCGTCTTCGCCAATCAGGGCGAAGGCCGCACCGCCATCCAGCGCTATCTCGCCGCCTCCGGCCTCTCGCTCGACACGATACTTGTCGACCAGTTCAGCGATCTGTCGCGCTTCTACAGCGCCCCCGGACTGCCCGCCACGCTGTTCATCGACGCCGACGGCGTCCTGCAACACGCACATCTGGGCGAAATCTCACGCGAGGTGCTCGTCGAAAAGATAGAGGACCTCAAAACCAGCATCAGCCCATCAGGAGACACAAGGCCATGATGAACCGCCGTACCCTGCTCGTCGCCGGCGCAGCGACGCTCGTCACCGCCGCCGGTCCGGCCCGCGCCCAGCTTTACCCGACCGTCGAAGAGGTTCTGTTCGACCCCGAAATCCCGGTCATCGGCAATCCGGATGGCGACGTCACCATCGCCGAGTTCTTCGATTACCAGTGCCCCTATTGCAAACGCGGCCACCCCGACCTGCTCGACGTGGTGCGTGAAGACGGCAATGTCCGGCTGGTGATGAAGGACTGGCCCATTTTCGGCGGCCCGTCCGTCCATGCGGCGAGCCTCGTTCTCGCCGCCGGCCCGGATTATGAAGCCGTCCACAACGCGCTGATGGCAACGCCCGGACGACTGACGCAGGACGAGGTCGACGAGACGCTTGCCGCCGCCGGCCATGACCCGGAAAAACTCCTGTCGAACTTCAAGAAGGACCGCCAACGCATTGAAGGGATTCTCTCCCGCAACATGGAGCAGGCCAATGCGTTCGGCTTCAACGGAACGCCGGCATTCCTCTTCAACACCAAGATCCAGTATGGCGCGATGCGCCGCAACGACATTGTTGCCGCCATTGCCGAGGCCCGTGGCTAAAGCAATTCCAGCAAAAATGGGAAGCGGTTTTGCGTCCAAAATTGCGCAAAACAAAAGCACCGCAAAAGATAGGGGGGCGTAAAGCCCCCCGAACAAGCGGTCATTCCGTACAGGCGGTCAGCCCGCCACCTTCCCGACCCAGCGCCACCAGGCGCTTTCATTGCCGTGGAAGACGTTCAGGTCGATCTTGCCGTCAACGCCCTGGCTCAGGCCCGATCCCGAATACTGCCAGAACACCCAGTCACGGCCCGGATAGACCTTCGAGGGATGTTCGGCCACGGCGCGCAGCCAGAACGGATGGTTCGGGAACGCGCCCTTCAGATTGTCCTCATAGAAATCCGGTGCGGTGTAGATGACAGGCCGCTGGCCGTAATGGCGCTCCAGCCGGTCGAGGAAGACCTTCATCTTCTCCAGAACTTCGGCACGCGAAGGCTTCCATTTACAGCTCGACTGGTGGTTCCACTCCACATCCAGAACCGGCGGCAGCGCGCCCTTCACCTTGGGCACATTGCGAATGAACCACTCGGCCTGGTCAGACGCCTTCCGGCACCAGAAGAAGAAGTGATAGGCGCCCCGGCGAATGCCCGCCTTCGCGGCCCCGTTCCAGTTCGTCTTGAACATCGGATCGATATGATCGATGCCGTCGGTCGCCTTGATGTAAGCGAAATTCGCGCCACGCGAGCGCAGCTTCACCCAGTCGATGTCGCCCTGCCAGCGCGAAACATCGACGCCATGCACCGCATGATGCTTGGGCGTCACCTTGCCAAAATTGATCGGATGCGCATCCCCGAACCGGCTGCGATACACCTTGCCGGAAGAAGAGCTTTTGGGCCGCACGGAGGGCGCCGGCATCGGCGTGATCATCGCCACCTGCTGCAACGCGGGCGCGGAAACCCGGTCCGGCTCGGCAATCGCCATCATGCCCGCTTCGCTCGCAGGCTCGGCCATCACATCGGCGCTCCCCGCCCCGGGGACACCGACGCCGGGCCGCACAATGGAGCTCGTCACCTCGTTCGAGGGCGGGTCAATCTTGAGCGCTGTATCGATACTGGGGCCACCGGTGCAACCGGCAAGGCCGAGGGTCAGAACGACAGGTCGAAGGAACGCGGGAAGACGCATATACGATCTGCATGGGTTCGAGGGATCTGTGTCCCCGGCAGCTTTCGCCGGGCGAATAGCCAGCAATAGCCTCAACTTACCAATAAAGTTTGAATCAAGCCGTTAACCACGCTGCAAGGATGTCGGCCCTGCATCCCGGTATACCTGGGGTTAATGGAATGGAAACCAAACACCGAAACCAGACGTTAGGCCCCCATTTGCAAAACTTCCCCAGGGGCAACTTTGGGCATTCGGTTTTGGACAATTTCACCTTATTTGCAGCGAACGCGATTGTCGTTCTCGTCATGGCGACGGTGTTCTTCATCGCGGGACGAGCAAGGAACGAAGTCTACTGGGACTCATGGGGTCTCGCGAATGTGGTGATCGGGTTCGCCCTTCTGACCTTCATGTTCGAAAGGTTCTTGCCAGACGTTCTGACAACACTGTTGCCCAACTCACTGCTTGTTCTCGGATTCAGCCTGCGTTGGCAGGCCGCCCGTCAGTTTGAGAAGCGCAGCGCTCCGCGTTACGTCATGCTGTTACCAGCAGTTGTTTTCGTCGCCTTCTGTGCAGTGCCACCGATATACAACTCCTATGCAAGCGTCTATTCGACGGTCAACATTGTGCTGACAGTTCTGGCTGCAGGCTGCACATTCGAGTTCTGGCGCAATCGAAGCGACCGGAAGCTATCCAGAACCGGCATGATCATCGCCTATGGCGTTCTAACCGGCATGTTTGCCGCCAGAACACTCCAGGGACTTCTGGCCACGAACGACATGGCGCGCCACATTCCCGACGACGCCATACTGACGATCCACCTTTCCGTCGCCCTGTTTCATGTCACGGCTTCCGGTGCCTTCGCGCTGGCCCTCGCTTACGAACGCGACGCGACCGAACTGCGCCGCCTTGCCTCCCGCGACGGGCTCACCGGACTCCTGAACCGCAGCGCCTTCGAAACAAGAGCCACGGCGCTCATCAGGGCCAATCCCGAGCAGCCCTTCGCGCTCGCCATCTTCGACCTTGATCATTTCAAACGCATAAACGACCTGCACGGTCATGCAGCAGGCGACCATACGCTTGTCGCCTGCGCTCAGGCTTTTGACGAGACGTTCGACGACAACGCAATTGTCGCCCGCTGGGGCGGCGAGGAATTCGTTGCCCTCCTGCCCGGACTGTCCAGCGCCGGGGCCACTCATGTGGTTGAGGCGCTGCGCGCCAAAATCTCAAGGCTCGCTGTCCCCGCGGGCAACACCGTGATCCACCCCTCCCTCAGCGCCGGCATCTGCCATAGCGACTGCGGTTCGCGCGATCTCGATCATCTTCTTTCCCATGCGGATTCGGCTCTGTATGCAGCCAAGAAAAGCGGGCGAAACCGGGTGGAGCAGGTCATAAATGCAGCCGCCTGACCCACAGAACGGGGATAGATCCCGCGCATCATCCCCGCACATCCCATAAAGACCGGTCATCGCTTCCCGTTTCGGGGCGCGTTTTCTCCCCTCCCGTTCAAACAGGCTTATCCTTCTCCCTGCCCATCTCGTGGGAAAGCAGGTCGCGACGGTGATCTCGCGGAGATGGGACGGTGCCCGGGCCGGCGGCATAACGTGTGCTGCCGCTGCTAGCGGGCGGCTGGTCCGGCGAAGGACCGCATTCAGACGCGGTCTGGTGCAACGGCCCGCCTCCGGGCGAAGCCTGAACACCCGGTTCCAGGGCGATCCCTGTCGGAAGTTGTCAAGAGCCGGGCGGGTGGCTGAAGGGTCGCACGTTTTACAATAAAGATGAGCGTCGCTTCAGCCGCCCGTCTTCCCATACTCCAGCCAGAACCCGGCGCAGGCGCGGGAGCGTTTCCGCACGCCTGCACTCCACCTTGAAACTGGCAACCGGCAAAGGTTCTAGCTGCTGATATGCGCCCTTGGCATTCCATACATCAACTGCTCAAACCCCTGCCGCGTCACATGCACCAGCGTGCGATGATCGCCGCCCTCGAAATAGACGTCGTCATCGGCATCGAGCGCTTCATCGATCATGCATGCGATGCGGTATGGCGCACCAAACACGGGAACAGCACCCTCATCGCAATCGGGAAACAGCGCTGCCGTTTCCTCCTCGCTCGCGAGCACGACCTTCTCACCCAGAATGTCGGCCACCTTGCCGAGATCGACCTGCCTGGAGGCAGGCACCACGGCCAGCAGATAGCTGTCATCCCATTTGAGCACCACGCCCTTCGCCATTTCGCGGCCCGGAATGTGGCTCACCCGCGCCGTCATGGCAGAGCTCGCCGTGCGGTTGTGTCTGGCCACGTCATAGGGCACGTGGCTGTCTTCCAGAAATTCATGCATCGTCATGGCGATACCCATGGTCCCGTTCCTTTCCTGCCTTCGGGCCGGCAGCGGATGCAGACATGGATTGCGCATCGGCCCTGCCCGGTTTCTGACCCATCGGTCAGCCGGCGCGTCGGGCGCGGTTCTGGATATGCGGACAAGGGCGGCGTCATACCGCCGCTTGCGAAAGCCAGCGCCGCGCCAAACCGTCGTCCGGTCGCCTGCTGGTCTCTCATGCTTCAAGAATACACCCATCGCGCCCGTTGGAAAAGCATCGGAGCCAAGCACGCCGCACCTGACGGACAACCGACCTTACGCAGCGTCACTGTGGGAAAAATGCCTCACCCCGCAATCAGAATGGCCAATCCCATTACGATTCACGCGACATTCGGGCACGATCGCCGGGATTTGCCACAATTTATCAAGAACCGGGTGGCAAGTGCCCCGCAACGCCTCCGCGCAGCCGCGCCTTCGGGGCGAAAGACATCAAAAACCGACCGGTATTTTACACTTAAGGAGAGTTTCCTTGTTCCACACCACTGTTGCACGCGCAGCCAATCGCGGCGCGCGGGTGTTCCTGCTGTTGCTTCTGCCAGCCTTCGCGGCGGCATGCACCACCACCGGCAGCGGGCCCGGCACCTCTGCAAACGCCCCATGGCCAATGCTCTCCTATTATCAGGACATGTATGGCGAGATCGAAGACAACGGCATCGTCATCCCTGCGGTGGACGTGACCAAGATCGACCGCCAGTATCTGCGCCAGATGGTCGACTACCCGACCAGCGAGCCCGTGGGCACGATTGTCATCGATCCGGGCAACCGCTTCCTCTACCTGGTCATGGAAAATGGCAAGGCCATGCGCTACGGCATCGGCGTTGCCAAGGCCGGCCTCGAATACGAAGGCGATGGCGTGATCGGCCGCAAGGCCGAATGGCCGAACTGGGCCCCCACCCTCGCCATGATCGAGCGCGAGCCGGAGCGCTATCGTCCGCTGGCAGCCGGCCTGCTGGGCGGCCTCACCAACCCGCTCGGTTCGCGCGCGCTTTACCTCTACAAGGATGGCAAGGACACGCTCTACCGCATCCACGGCACCACCGAGCCGTGGTCCATCGGCAAGTCGGTGTCCTCGGGCTGTATCCGCCTGCTGAACCACGACATCATGGATCTCTACAAGCGCGTTCCACGCGGCGCCCGCATGGTTGTGCTGGGCGCAGGCCAGCCGCAGCCCGGCACGGTCTGAACCTTACGGCGCGACAGACAGACAAAAACCCCTGCCATGTTGCCACACGGCAGGGGTTTTTCGTTGTTTCACATCAACTGCGGCAACACCGCAACCGACATTATCTAAAGCAATTCCAGGAAAAGTGGAAACCGGTTTTCCGTCCGGAATTGTGCAAAATCAGTACATTAGAGCGTTTTCGCGATTCAACGAAAAGCGGAAACGCTCTAGGGGCTGGGATTGCCGATTTTCTGATGCAGATCATCAACGGCAGTCTGCATTTCCTCGGTCCAGCGCACATCGAGCGCATCAAGCGCCTCTTCGAGCTGCTCCATTTTGGTCGCGCCAATGATGTTCGACGTCATGAAGGGGCGCGAATTGACGAAGGCATGCGCGAAAGCGGCCGGCGTCAACCCGAACGCGCGCGCCATGGTGTTGTAAGCCTTGACTGCGTCCTGCGCGCCAAGCTTCTCATAGCGTTTGAGACGGTCAAACAGCGCCTTGCGCGACCCTTCCGGCAGCGCGCCATCGTCGTATTTCCCGGTCAGATAGCCCTGCGCCAGCGGCGAATAGGCAAGCAGGCCCACTTCTTCGCGCTGGCACGTTTCGGCAAGGTTCACCTCATAGGTGCGGTTGACCAGGCTGTAGGCATTCTGAAGCGAAACCACACGCGGACCAACGCCCTTGTCGGCTTCTGCGACGTAGCGCATCACGCCCCAGGAGCTTTCGTTCGACAGACCGAAATGGCGGATCTTGCCAGCCTTCACCAGATCGTCGAACACGGCCAGCGTCTCTGCAATCGGCGTTTCGTCGGCCAGCGGCTCGTTCAACGCGGTCACCCGCGTGGGGTTGGAACCGAAAGGGTTTTCCCGGTCCGGCCAGTGGATCTGATAGAGGTCGATATAGTCCGTCTGAAGCCGCGCCAGCGACTTGTCGATGGCGTCCATGATATCGGCGCGAACGAGCTTCGACGGACGGTCGCCACGAAACCATTCATTGTCGGTGCGGCCGATCACCTTGGAGGCGATGATGAGCTGATCGCGGTTGCCGCGCTCTTTCATCCATGTGCCCACATAGCGCTCGGTGCGCCCCTGCGTCTCGGCTTTGGGCGGGATGGGATAGAGTTCCGCCATGTCGAGGAAATTCACACCACGCTCGACGGCGCGGTCCATCTGTTCGTGGCCTTCTGCCTCGGTGTTCTGTTCGCCAAAGGTCATCGTGCCCAGGCAAATCTGCGAAACAAGGAGGTCGCTGCGTCCAAGACGGCGCTTTTCCATCAAAAGTCTCCGGATGCTGAAATCTGGCGCGAACGCGCCAATGCCGGCATCATAAGGCCGTTCAGTGGGCGCGCAAGCATCCGCACGCAAAGCAGGACGCATTCGCGCCGCTCTCAACGCAATCACGTCACAATACAGTGCAAAACAATTGCTCATCCGGAATGTCGGCTAGAGTATCCCGTCGACAACACGTTCAAATTCGAGGTTTCCATGTCCTTTCAACGCCGTTCGGTTCTTCTTGGCCTTGCTCTTCTGTCCACCACGATCTGGAGCGCACCGTCCTTCGCACAGGAGGAGAGCATGCTGAAAATCACCGGTGAGCTGACCTATTTCGCGCGGATCGCCCTGCCGGAAGACGCCCTCGCCATCGTCGAGCTGCGCGAGGCTGACGCAGACGCTTCGCAGTCGGTCGCAGCGGAAACGCGCATTGCAACGGAAGGCCGGCAGGTGCCGATCCCCTTCACGCTTTCAGTCGACCGGGAAACGCTCGACAAGGACGGAACCTATCAGCTGCGCGGCGGCATTCTTGATGGCCTCCAGCCCGGCTGGATCTCCGAGCCCGTCACCATCGACATTGCCCGGACCGAGATCGATCTGGGCACGCTGATCATGAAGCCCTACGAGGCCCCGGCCCCGTTCGGCGTTATCGGCATGGACAAGATCACGGGCACCGAATGGGTGGTCGAAGACATTGATGGCGGCGGCATCATCGACAGTTCAAATGTCACGGTGACCTTCGGCGAAGATGGCCGGGTCGCCGGCAACGCCTCGTGCAATCGCTACACGGCCGGATGGGAAGAAGACAATGGCAGGCTGACCATCAGCCAGGCCGCGTCGACCCGCATGGCCTGCGCGGAAGCGCTGATGAATCAGGAACAGAAATTCCTGGAGATTCTCGCAGACGTCACCTTCTTCACCATGACGCCCGAGGGCGCACTCGTCCTCCAGACTGTCGACGGGCGCACGCTCAAGGCCTTCCCGGCCGGCTGATTTCGGATGTCCGGTGCGCTCAGGTGAAGGCGTCGGGCATCGATTCCTTGCGCCGGGCGATGAAGTCCAGAAGCCCCTCCTCGATGCCTGCATCGAGCGGGGGCGCTTCATAGGCTTCCAGCCAGTTGCGGGCGAGTTGGTTCGCCCGCTGATGCGCCGCCTTCTCGCCTTCCGCCGCCCACTGTTCATAGGAATTGTTGTCGGCGATGGAAGAGCGGTAGAAAGCGGTCTGGAAATTGGCCTGGGTGTGGGCGCATCCAAGATAATGGCTGCCCGGCCCCACTTCCCGGATGGCGTCCATGGCCTGCCCGTTTTCCGAAACATCCAGTGGTTCGCAAAAGCGCTGCTGCATGCCCAGCTGGTCGATGTCCATCATGAATTTCTCATAGGACGACACCAGCCCGCCCTCCAGCCAGCCAGCAGCGTGGAGCACGAAATTGGTGCCCGACATAACGGTCGAGTTCAGCGTGTTCGCGCTCTCATAGGCAGCCTGCGCGTCGGGGATCTTGGACCCCGTCAGCGAACCACCCGTACGGAACGGCAATCCCAGCCGGCGGGCGAGCTGTGCTGCGCCGTAGGAGACCAGCGAGGGCTCCGGCGTGCCAAAGGTCGGCGCGCCCGACTGCATGGAAATGGACGAGGCGAAGGTGCCGAACAGAACCGGTGCGCCGGGGCGCACCAGCTGCGTGAAGGCTGCGCCGGCCATGACCTCGGCCAGAACCTGCGTCAGCGTGCCGATCACGGTTACCGGGCTCATGGCACCGGCCAGAATGAAGGGCGTGACGATGCAGGACTGATTGGCCCGCGCATAGACCTTGGCCGCGCCCAGCATGGTCTCGTCAAACACCATGGGCGAATTGGCGTTGATCAGATTGATCACCACCGCATTCTCATCGACGAACTTCTCGCCGAACAGGATGCGGGCCATCGACACCGTGTCCTCGGCGCGATCCGGCGCTGTTACCGAGCCCATGAAGGGCTTGTCGGAGTAACGCATATGCGCAAACACCATGTCGAGATGCCGCTTGTTGACCGGCACATCGACCGGTTCGCAGACAGTGCCGCCCGAATGATGAATGGACGGCGCCATATAGGCGAGCTTCACGAAATTGCGGAAATCCTCAATCGTCGCATAACGGCGCGCGCCATCGAGATCGCGCACGAAGGGCGGGCCATAGACCGGCGCGAATACGGTGGTGTTGCCGCCAATCTCGACCGAGCGCTCGGGATTGCGTGCATGCTGGGTGAAGGTGGAAGGCGCGGTTTTCAGGAGCGCGCGGCAGAGCCCTTTGGGGAAATGCACCCGGTCGCCCTGCACATCCGCACCTGCCTCCTTCCACATGGAGAGCGCCTCGGGATCGTCGCGAAACTCGATGCCAATCTCTTCGAGAACCGTATCGGCATTGGCCTCGATCAAGGCCAGCGCTTCTTCGTCCAGAACCTCGAAGGGCCTGAGCGTGCGGCGAATATAGGTCAGCTGCGGCCCGGGCCCTGCACCGGCTCTCGCCGCCCTGCGGGCCGCCGCACCGCCGCGCTCGCCACGCCCTGCCCGTCCACGACGTGGCCGATCCTGTGCTTCGTCGTCTCCAGCCATCACCGTCATCCCACAAGCTCCCTGTCAGGGGTCCTCAAGCAATCGTGCTAATACAAGCCTAGCGTTTGCAGCATGGACTTCCATTCCGCAAGCGGCACGCGGTGTCGCAACTGGTCTGCCGGTCGCAGGGCATGGCTTGTGGACGTCAGGGCGCATCATCTTTGCCCGGCATCGGTCCAGCCCCCGCTTTCCGACCAGTCTGCCCGGTCTGCGGGCTGGTGACCGATCATCCGCGGATCAAGCCCCTGTTCCAGAAGCTTGACCTCTAGTTGCAGCCGCCGCAGTTCGAGTTGATAGAGCCGGTCGCAATTGAGTCGCTTCGGCCGTTCGCCCAGGGGAATGACCAACCGGCCATAAGCCGACAGCGATTTGTCGGGCGAGTTCAGGGAATCGCTGATGACGCCCGTATCGAAATAGCTTCCGCCACTGGATATCGATGAGTGACACGTCGTGCCGTCGGCCGCGCGAACTTCGTCATATCCATTGGGTGAGACGACCCCCGGCAGGGCGAAACCACTGTGGTTCTGCCTGACGGCATAGACCTGCTCGCTTGCTCTGGCTCCACCCGCTAGAGAGGCCATGCAGACGGCCAAACCGATCACAGCCGGTGTGCAATGAACTTTCCGCATATCTGTGCCTTCATACCAAGATGAGCTTCGGGAAACGGGATGCTTTCCGTGCATATCCGCACGCGACGTTCGCGCTCGCCTTCGAAATTGACCACAACAACAACCGGACGCGACTGTTTTGCTCCGAGCGTAAAAATCTGAGGCGTCACGCGTGCTTTCACGGGCCGGAATTCGGCATCGTAAACGCGCACGGCGACGTCGATCCGGTGGCTGTAAGGGTTTTGCGGATAAACGCGGACGGCAAAGCTGTCCGTATAGCTACGGACCACACCGCGCATGGGAGACATGGACTGCGAAAATGCAGGTGGCGTCGATGCGGCGAGAGCGGCACCGAACATCATGACAAACCGGAGCATGGCCGTGCCTACTCGCAAACGACCGTGACAAAGGTTTCGTATTTTCCCTTGTGAAAGATCGACTTCTGAGAGACTGCGCGCAGGTTTACAACGACATTTGTCACGCCCATTTCCAGCGGGGTCTTCGTCGCCCCTGAAACACTGGAAGTCGTTGTTCCACCGCTGGTTTTGTAGCTGGAAGTGAATGTCGCAGACGCATCACCAGCGGGCGCGGTGGTAAAGTTCTTCGGGTTGCGCAGATTGACCTTGAAACCAGACGAGGTGGTGTAAATGGCGGCAACACCGGCGCGACCGCCAGACGCTGCAGAATCGAGCGCATAGAAGCCATCGCGCGCCAGTTTGCCTGGGGTCTGAAACTCCACGCTGCATGTATCATCGATCACTGCTTTGAACGGAATATTGGCCTCCAATGCAGAGGCAGATGTTGAATATGGTAATAATAACAATAATGAAAATAAATACTTCACTTTAAACCTCATTTGAAAAATAAATATAGAATTACTCAAACCAAAGAGATCGTCAAATGAAATAAAGGAACATTGCATATCTGCTTTAAAGTAGGCAGGCGCTTTTCAGCGCCTGCCCTTGTTGGTCCAGGAGGCGTCGCTCGCCCAACTGCCCGATGACCGGGAACTCATGCGCGGGTCCAGCCCCTGCCGCATGAGCTGAACCTCAAGCTCCAGCCGCTCGATCTCCAGCTGATAAAGCCGGTCGCAGTTAAGGCGCGTTGGTCGTTCTCCCAAGGGCACAACGAGACGGCCATAGGCCGATACGTTGTCATTCGCGCCGCCAATGACGCCGGAATCGAGGTACGCACCGGAACCGGACATGGAAGCGCGACAGGTGGTGCCATCTGCGGCACGCACTTCGTCAAACCCGTTTGGCATCGTGACGCCCGGCAGGGTCACGCCTGTCTGGTTCTGATTGATGATGTACTGATCCTCTGCATGGCTGGCGGCCGCACCAGCCAGCAGGAAACACAGGGCCACGCTCAATTGGCGCGGTAAGCTATGAAGCGTCCACATATCTGGGCTCTAATCCTCGTTTTCTGATCGGGAAAGGGAATGCTCTCCGTGCAAATCCGCACGCGTCTGGTTCTGCTCTCGCCGAAATCGACGGAGACCAGAACAGGACGCGACACATCGCTCCCCAGCATCATTTTTGAGGGTACGACCTTCGCCGCAATCGGTCGGAAATCCTCGTCATAGACCCGCACCGCCACCTCTATGCGATGGCGGTACGGATTGTGCGGGCGAACCCGCACGGCGAAGCTGTCGGAGAAGCTTCTGATCTCCCCGCGCATCGGTGTCATGGATTGTGCTGCGGCAGGCGTGACCATCGCCAGAACGATGATCGCCGCGACAAACTTCGCCATCATGGCTGCCTCCTACTCGCAGGTGATCGTGACGTCGGCGATGTAGGTGCCGACGGCAAAGATCCCCGTGGACTTCGTCGCCGTGAGGTCGACGCTAGCCATCGTGAGGCCCGTTGAAAGTGGGGTCAGAGTTGGACCAGGGATATCCGTCACGCTGGTCGCGCCCGTCGTCGTATACTTGGATGCAAAAGTTACATGAGCATTGCCGGTCGGCGGCGCCGAGGAAAATGCGGTCAGCGCCGTGGTCGACAAGGAGTATCCCGCGCCCGTTGCCAGAACGGATGCGCGACCGGCAATGCCGCCGCTCAAATCGGAACTCAAGACGGTAAAATCACCGCTGATACCCAGGGTTCCCGGAGAATCCACCGTAATGACACAGGTGGAATTAACCTCTCCACGGAACGGGATAACGCCACTGGCGGCAAAGGCGATGGATGGTGAAACAAGCACCGTGAGAACGGCACCCGCCACAAGGGACATACGCATATGCGACTCCTACTTGATACGCGTGGGCCGCCCCTTGAAGAAATACTACCATGGGACGCATTTTAGAAAAGAAGAATGTAATCTAAAGTTGCATTTATTCCTGATCATGGTTAACAGTTTTATCGCTTTTCGAACCCGCGAACGCACGCCATCCGACGCGGAGGAAAGATACCAGCCGCCCCTCCCCCGTCGCTTTCCCTGCGCTGCAGGTCGCAAATCAGCCATGGGAACCGGCAGATCGCGCCCTATTCTCCTTTGAGACGCATGTTTGCGAGCAATCCGGAGCGCGGAGCGGGAAGCCCTGCCCGCGCAATGTGAGCAGCGGGAGCCAGAGAATGTCCGACGACGAGATCATCCTGTCCGAGCTTGCGGACGACGAACTCGTGCAGCAGATGCATGACGACCTCTATGACGGGCTCAGGGAGGAGATCGAGGAAGGCACGCGCATTCTTCTGGACCGGGGCTGGAAGCCCTATGAGGTTCTGACCGAGGCGCTGGTCGAAGGCATGCGGATCGTCGGCGAGGATTTCCGCGACGGCATTCTCTTCGTTCCCGAAGTGCTTCTGTCGGCCAACGCCATGAAAGCCGGCATGGCGATCCTGAGGCCCCTTCTGGCCGAAACCGGCGCACCCAAACAGGGCAAGATGGTGATCGGCACCGTGAAGGGCGACATTCACGACATCGGCAAGAACCTCGTCAGCATGATGATGGAGGGCGCGGGCTTCGACGTGATCGACATCGGCATCAACAACCCGGTCGAGAACTATCTGGCGGCAATCGAAGAGCACCAGCCCGACATTGTCGGCATGTCGGCGCTGCTGACGACGACCATGCCCTATATGAAGGTCGTGATCGACACGATGAAGGAAAAGGGCATCCGCGACAATTACATTGTTCTGGTGGGCGGAGCGCCGCTCAACGAGGAATTTGGCCAGGCCGTGGGCGCGGACGCCTATTGCCGCGATGCGGCTGTGACGGTGGAAACGGCCAAGGAACTGATCAGGCGCAAGCACAATCTGACGGCCGGCGCCTGACCTTCTTCAAGGCCGGGTGTTGCCCGAAATGTCAGTTGGCGGCGCGCACGACATTGCGACCGGCATTCTGGGTCGCATCGACCGCATTGGCCGTATCCTGTCCGACGCCGCGGATCGTGTTGGCGCAGCCGGCTGCAGAGCCTGCGACCAGAACGAGGATCGCCAGACGGGAAAGAGTGGAAAGTTTCATGGTTTATCTCCCTCACGGATAGACCGCCCGAACAGACTGGGCCGCCACGATGAATGAACGCGCAAAACCGGAAAAAGTTCTCAGCCCCGCGAAAGTTCCCGTCCCGGAGCGCGTCCTCGTCATCGCCTGCGGAATGATTGCGCGCGAAATCCTTGCGGTGCGCGACCGCTACGGCTTCGACCATCTGGAACTCACCTGCCTGCCGGCGGAATTTCACTACCGCCCCGAGCGCATCGCGCCAGCCATGGACAAAGCCATCCGGGAGGCGCGCGCGCAGGGCTATCGCCACATTTTCGCGGGCTATGCCGATTGCGGCACGGGCGGCGGGCTCGACCGGGTTTGCGAAAAGCATGGGGTGGAACGCATAGAAGGCCCGCACTGCTTCGCCTTCTATCAGGGGCTTTCCCGCTTTGAAGCGGTTGCCGAGGAGGACATGCTCTCCTTCTACATGACGGATTTTCTCTGCCGCCAGTTCGACGCGTTTTTCATGAAGCCGATGGGGCTCGACCGGCACCCGGAGCTCATTCAGGATTTTTTCGGCAATTATCAAAAACTTGTCTATCTGGCACAGACGGAAGACCCTGCGCTTGAGGCCGTGGCGCAGAAGGCGGCACGCCTGCTTGGCCTCACCTATGAAAAGCGGCAAACCGGGTATGGCGACCTGCCGGCAGCCCTTGCGGGGGCGATGCAAAAGCACTGACGCTTCGGAAACCGCCATGAAATGGTTACATTGGCGGTGCTTTGCTGACCTGCGTTCCGGAGAAACTTCATGCACCGTCTCATCACCATTTTACTGGCGCTCGGCCTCATGGCCGGCGCGGCCAATGCCCAGTCGCTGGTTCAGGAAAAACTCGACATGGAGCGGGCCGGTTTTGAGAAGGACACGGTCGTACGGAAGATCACCTATCGCGATGCGGCGCGGCTGGACGCCTATGAGCGGATGCGCAGCGAAGCTTTCAAACAGGCCAGAGCCGGCGGCGCGGCAGAAGACATCGCGCTACTCAATGAGATCGACGGGCGGCAGAAGCGCTCCTTTCAGGGGCTCGACCTTTCCGGCGCGTGGCAATGCCGCACCATCAAGACCGGGGGGCTTGCGCCACTCATCGTCTATGGCTGGTTCGGGTGCGAGGTGAGCGATGACGGATCAGGCTGGTTCTTCGAAAAGCTGACCGGGTCGCAGCTGACGGACGGACATTTTTTCGACGATGGCGGTTCGCGCATGATCTATCTCGGCGTCTTTTCGGTGAGTGGCGATCAACCGCCGGCCTATGGCGCAGGGCGCGAAACCGATCAGGTGGGCTATGTTTTCCGCGACGGCGAAGCGCAATGGCGCATTGAATTTCCAGCGCCGGAGCGTGAATCCATCCTCGACATCATGGAAATTCGACGGGCGCAATAACATATCGGATGGGGGCGGAAGCTTGCAGCCATTGTCATGAAGGCTTAACGGCATTCGAACAAGACTGTTTGACGTCCCCTTTGGGATTCGCAGGGCGGGCAAGACGAGTACGATGAAAGCTGAGGGAACGGACTTGGACACGGTGTTGGGCGCACCGCCCGCTGAGCTGCCGCCGCGCCGGCTGTCGCGCATCTTCCGCGACCTGGCAAAACGTGCAGAAGACAAGGTTTCCATCGGCGAAATCCGCCAGGCGCTCGGTGATCGCAGCTTTGCGACGCTTTTCGTGTTCTTCGCCTGCCTCAATCTCCTGCCCTTCCCGCCCGGCAGCACGGTGATCCTGGGACCGCCGCTGGTGCTGATTGCGATCCAGATGGTGATGGGCAACCGCACCGTCTGGCTGCCCAACTTCCTGCTCAACAAATCCATCGGGGCCGACAAGTTTCGCCATATGAGCGAGCGCTTCATTCCCCGGCTGATCCTCGTCGAACGGCTGATCAAGCCGCGTTACTGGCCGTTTGCGCGGGACCATGCAGACCGGGTCATCGGCCTCATTGCGCTGGTTCTCTCGATTGCGGTGACGCTGCCGATCCCGCTCGGCAACTGGTTCCCGGCCTTTTCCTGCGTGCTGGTGGGCCTCGCGCTTTCGGAGCGTGACGGCATCCTTCTCAGCATCGCCATCACATGCGGCGTGCTTTCGCTTCTGGTGATTGCCGGCGTCGTGGTCGGCGCCAGCATGATGGCCGGCGCCGTGATGCACTAGATCGCCCTGCTGCGTCCCACAGGACGCACAAGGGACGATCCGGACTATTGCCGTACCACCTTCTTCCACGTCGCATTTGAATGCGCGCGCGTCGCCCGCCAGCAAGCGGGCGCGCAATGCATTCGGCAATGCTGAAAACGGAGGAAGGAACAAGCGCTTATGGCCAATCTGATCGTGGTATACTGGCGTGATATCCCCGCGCAGGTGATCGTCCGGAAAGGACGGCAGAACGCCAGGCGCGAACTGCCGCTGCGCTTCACCGAGGCGATAGACATGTGCGCCATGCGGGTGGGCGCGCGCGACAGCGACGCCTATCTGGCCGAGTGGCGGCGCGGCGATCCGGTTTCCGTCAGCGACGATCTGGAGGCGGAAGCTGACAGAGCACTCGAAGCCATCGAGCGCGATTATGACAGGGCGCGCCTCGTGGCGCTCGTCAAGGCAGGCGGTCATGACGGGAAATGACAGCGCAAAAACGACCACGGTAACCCAGGCGACGCTGGTGAAGAAAACCCGCGAGCGGCTTGCCTACCGGCCGGCTGACGTGTCGCCGCTGCGGCGTGTGCAACGACGCTACACGATGCGGGGCTGGTCGGTTCGGCATGCGCGGTTTCTCGAATGGGTCTATGCGCGCTTCTCCAGCCTGTTTCTGGCGCTGCATCCGTTCTGGACCGCCGTCGGCTATGCGCGGGCTGAAAAGCCGGTGAAATTTGTCGAACGGCAGGTGAAGGGCCTGATGTTCGACTGCCGCATGTGCGGTCAGTGCATCCTCTCCTCCACTGGCATGTCGTGCCCGATGAACTGCCCGAAACAGTTGCGCAACGGCCCTTGCGGGGGCGTGCGGGCCAATGGGCACTGCGAGGTGGAGCCGGACATGCCCTGCGTGTGGGTGAAGGCCTGGGAAGGCGCACAGGCAATGCGGAATGGCGATGCGATCCTCGACGTGCAGAAGCCGGTGGATCAGTCACTGCGGGAGAGCTCGGCCTGGCTGCGGGTGACAGCGCGGGCCGCACAGGAACGCGAAAATGCAGCCGGCAGCAGTGCCGCATGAGCCCGCGCCCGCCGCAGATCGACGAGAACCCCGAAGGCGTCGACCTGCCGCTGGAGCCCCTGCCCGGCCACGCCTCACGCGGGCGGCTGGAACGCGTTCTGCGGCGCGGAGAGTTTGCAGTGACAGCGGAGCTGAACCCGCCCGACAGCGCCAATGCGCAGGATGTCTATGAGCGGGCGGCGATCTTCGATGGCTGGGTGGACGGCATCAACGCGGTGGATGCATCGGGCGCGAACTGCCACATGTCGTCCATGGGCATCTGCGCGCTGCTGACGCGCATGGGCTACGCCACCATCATGCAGATCGCCTGCCGCGACCGCAACCGCATCGCCATTCAGGGCGACGTGCTGGGGGCCGCCGCCATGGGCGTGAGCAACATCATGTGCCTGACGGGCGATGGCGTGCAGGCGGGCGATCAGCCGGGCGCAAAACCCGTGTTTGACCTCGACTGCATGTCGCTTCTGGAAACCGTGCGGACCATGCGCGACGAGGAGAAATTCCTGTCGGGCCGCAGGCTCACCACGCCGCCGGCGGTGTTTCTCGGCGCAGCCATCAATCCCTTCGCCCCGCCATACGATTTTCGCCCGCAGCGGCTCGCCAAGAAGATCGCCGCCGGCGCGCAGTTCGTGCAGAGCCAGTATTGCTACGATGTGCCGATGCTGAGGGAATACATGAAGCGCGTGCGCGACATGGGGCTTGATGAAAAATGCTTCATCCTTGTGGGTGTCGGCCCGCTCGCATCGGCAAAGACGGCGCGCTGGATCCGCACCAATGTGCCGGGCGTGCACATTCCCGACACCGTGATCGCGCGGCTTGAAGGGGCCGAAAACCAAAAAGAGGAAGGCAAGCGCCTGTGCATCGACATCATCAATGAGGTGAAGGAGATCGAGGGCGTTTCCGGCGTTCATGTCATGGCCTACCGGCAGGAGGAGTTCGTGGCCGAGATCGTGCATGATTCAGGCGTTCTGAAGGGCCGCAGGCCATGGAAGCGCGAACCCGGTCTGGACGATGCGCTGGTCGCCGAAAGGCTCGACCATATTCTGCATGACAACCCGAGCGAACGGCCCGTGGAGATGGTGAAAGACGCCAGCGAAACGAGTGTCGATACGAATTGAGATCATCGATCAGCGACATGAAGCGCGTTTCATGTCTCCCAGGAGGACAGTGAATGACCCGAACCATCGTCGCCTCTGCCACAAAGGAAGTCGTGATCGGCTTCGACCAGCCCTTTTGCGTGATCGGCGAGCGCATCAACCCGACCGGGCGCAAGAAGCTCGCCGCAGAGATGGTCGCAGGCAATTTCGAGACGGTGAAGAATGATGCGCTGGCGCAAGTTGCGGCCGGTGCAACCATGCTGGACGTGAATGCCGGTGTGACGGCGGTCGATCCCAACGCCACCGAACCCGGCCTTCTGGTGCAGACCCTGGAGATCGTGCAGGAGCTGGTGGACGTGCCGCTCTCCATCGACTCTTCCGTTTCCGCTGCCATCGAGGCCGGGCTCAGGGCTGCCAGGGGGCGTCCGCTGGTGAATTCGGTGACCGGCGAAGAAGAGAAGCTGGAAGCCATCCTGCCGCTGATCAAGAAGTACGATGTGCCGGTGGTCGCCATTTCCAATGACGAAACCGGCATTTCGGAAGATCCCGATGTGCGTTTCGAGGTGGCGAAGAAGATCGTCCAGCGCGCCGCCGATTTCGGCATTCCCGCGCATGACATCGTGGTCGATCCGCTGGTGATGCCGATCGGCGCCATGGGCACGGCCGGCCAGCAGGTGTTCCGGCTGCTCAGGCGGCTGCGCGAGGAATTGAAGGTGAACACCACCTGCGGGCTTTCCAACATCTCGTTCGGACTGCCGCACAGGCACGGCATCAATGCCGGTTTCATTCCGATGGTGATCGGGGCCGGCATGACGAGCGCCATCATGAACCCCTGCCGCCCGCAGGAAATGGAGATGGTGCGTGCGGCCAATGTGCTGAACGGCACGGACCCCAACTGCTCCCGCTGGATCATGACCTATCGCGACCATCAGCCAGCTGCGGCTGGAGCAGCGGCCCCCGCTGCAGCACCTGCCTCCGGCAGCGGGCGGCGGCGCGGCGGACGCGATGCGCGCCGCGCGCGGGAGTGAGATAACCTTGGACATACCGACATGCATAAGGGCATCGGACATGACACAGGCTCCCGGCATGCGGGGATGGCCATGAGCGACGACCCGCTCGTGCTCTTCATGCCGTCGGGCAAGCGCGGGCGCTTTCCCAAAGGCACGACAATTCTGGACGCGGCGCGACAGCTTGGCGTCTATGTGGAGAGCGTATGCGGTGGCCGCGCCACATGCGGGCGCTGCCAGATCGAGGTTCAGGAAGGCCAATTCGCAAAGCACAGGATCACGTCCTCCGAGGATCACATCTCGCCGGTCGGCCCGCGCGAGGCGCGCTATGCGGAGAAACGCGCCATGCCGGCGGGACGCCGCCTCTCCTGTTCGGCGACAGTCGAGGGCGATCTCGTCATCGACGTGCCGCAGGATGCCGTCATCAACGCGCAGGTGGTGCGCAAGGACGCCGACACCCGCATCATTGAGCGCCGCCCGGCAATGCACCTTTGCTATGTCGAGGTGGAAGAACCCGACATGCACAGGCCGCTCGGCGATCTCGACCGGCTGAAGGCAGCGCTCCAGATGGACTGGGGCTTTGGGCGCATGGAAGTGGATGCACACCTGCTGGCGCGGGTTCAGGGCATACTGCGCGCCGGCCAGTGGGCGGTCACCGCAGCCGTGCATCAGGATGCCGAAGACGACATTGCAAGGCTCGTGGCGCTGTGGCCGGGACTGAAGAACGAAGCCTATGGGCTTGCCTGCGACATCGGCTCCACGACCATCGCCATGCATCTCGTATCGCTTCTGTCGGGCCGCGTGGTGGCGTCTGCCGGCGCGTCGAACCCGCAGATCCGGTTTGGCGAAGACCTGATGAGCCGGGTTTCCTATGTGATGATGAACCCGGACGGGCGCGAGGCCATGACGCGCGCCGTGCGGCAGGAAATCTCGAAACTGGTGCAGAAAGTGGCGGACGATGGCGGCATCGAACGGCATGACATTCTCGATGCGGTGTTCGTCGCCAACCCCATCATGCACCACCTGTTTCTGGGGATCGACCCGACGGAGCTGGGCGGCGCGCCCTTCGCGCTGGCCGTGTCGGGCGCGGTGAAGCTCAAGGCCGACGATCTCAGGCTGAAGCTCAACCCCGGTGCGCGGACCTATCTCCTGCCCTGCATCGCCGGCCATGTGGGCGCAGACGCTTCTGCCGTGACGCTGGCGGAAGGCCCGCACCGGCAGGACGAGATGATGCTGATTGTCGATGTGGGCACCAATGCGGAGATCGTGCTTGGCAACCGGGCGCGCGTGGTGGCTGCCTCCTCGCCGACAGGCCCTGCCTTCGAGGGCGCCGAGATTTCCGCCGGCCAGCGCGCCGCCCCCGGCGCCATCGAGCGGGTGCGCATCGACCGCGAAACACTCGCTCCGCGCTATCGCGTCATCGGCTGCGATCTCTGGTCGGACGAGCCCGGCTTTGCCGAAGCGCTGGGCGAAACCGGCGTCACCGGCATTTGCGGTTCGGGCATCATTGAGGTGATTGCGGAGATGTATCTGAGCGGCATCATCTCGGAAGATGGCGTGGTGAACGGAGCACTGGCAGAGACGAACCCGCGCATCATCGCCGAGGGACGCACCTTCTCCTACGTTCTGAAGGAGAGCGGACCACGGCTGACCGTGACCCAGAACGATGTGCGGGCGATCCAGCTCGCCAAGGCCGCACTCTATGCAGGCATCAGGCTTTTGATGGAAAAGCAGGCAGTGGCGACGGTGGACACGATCCGTTTTGCCGGCGCATTCGGCTCCTTCATCGATCCGCTTTACGCCATGGTGCTGGGGCTCATTCCCGATTGCGACCCCGACCGGGTTTCAGCTGTGGGCAATGCTGCGGGCACCGGCGCGCGCATGGCCCTTTTGAACCGCGACCACCGGCGCGAAATCGAGGAGACGGTGCAGCGCATCGAAAAGATCGAGACGGCGCTGGAGCCGAAATTCCAGGAGCATTTCGTGCACGCCATGGCGCTGCCCAACAAGATCGACGCCTTTCCCAGGCTGGCCGAACGGGTGACCCTGCCGCCACGACAGCTGGCGGATGCGCAAAACGGCGATGGCGAAGCGCGCCCGCGCAGACGCTCACGCGAGGAGCGCGCGGCGCGGCGGCGGCGCGACTGAGTTTCAGCCGGGATCGACCGCCCGGAGCATGTCCGCAGTGATGGACTGACGCCAGCGGGCGCTTTCAGCCCAGGGATCAGGCCCGGAGAGACGTTCTGCCATGTCGGCAAGCGTGAAGGCGTTTGCGGCTTCGATGCTTTTCAGTTCCGCCCATGAAACGGGCGTCGCCACCGGCGCGCCGGGCCTTGCCCGTGTCGAATAGGGGGCGATGGCGGTTGCGGCGCGCTCATTGCGCAGCCAGTCGACAAAGACCCGCCCTGTCCGTTTCTCTTTGGAGGCTTCCGCCAGAAAGCGATCCGGCTCGTCCTTCGACAGTTTGCGCGCGAAGCCACGTGCAAAACGCTTCCCATCGGGCCATTCGCGCCGGCGCTCCAGCGGCGCGACCACGTGAATACCCTTGCCGCCGGTCAGGAGCGGCTGACTTTCAAGGCCGAGATCAGAAAGCCGCGTGCGCACGGCGAAGGCGGCGCTGCGAACGGCAGCGAAATCCAGTTCTTCATCCGGATCGAGATCGAAAACCAGCCGGTCCGGCGCGTCGAGACGGTCGATGCGCGATCCCCAGATATGGAACTCCAGCGTGCTCATCTGCACGGCGGCGATGATTCCGGCGAGATCGTCAATGTGGAGATAGTGGTCGCGCTCACCGCTCTTTTCGGTAATCTCCATGCGCCCGACCGCTTCGGGAAAGCCCTTGCCGCCATGGCGCTGGAAGAAGCAGGGACTGCCCTGCCCGTCCGGGCAGCGCACGAGGCTGACGAGGCGCTTTTCAACATGCGGGAGCATGCGTCCTGCGACACGCTCATAATGGCGCGCCAGATCCAGCTTGCTGACGCCGGCCTCGCCAAACAGCGCCTTGTCGGGGCTGGAGAGCGCAATGCCGGCAAGCTGCGGCCGATCATCCGAACGCATCGTATATGGCCTCCCCGTGTTCAGGCCCGATTGTCCTCCACGAAGGCATCGAAGGTGGAGCGGATGTGGTCGGCTGCGGCCTTTACCGGCGCGGAAGCGTCGGGCGCGACGACCATGCCGATGTGATAGTTGCCAAGTTTCGGCAGCCCGTCCTTGACGCCCAGTTCCACCAGATCTCCGTGCAGGAAGGATTTGGGAAGCGGCGCGATGGCGAGATCGGAAAGGATGGCGGCGCGCTGGCCCGCCGTATGGGCGCTCATATAGGCGATGCGATAATCGCGGCCGTCTTTTTCCATGGCCTTCAGCGCGCCGGCGCGCCAGGCGCAGCCCTCTTCCCAGATGGAGAGCGGCAAAGGCTCGCGCAGATGGGCGCTTCCGCCCTTTGCGCCGGCCCAGACGATGGGCTCGGTGTAGACGATCTGCACCCCGTTTTCAGCGGAGTCGTCCGTGCATGTGAGAAGGGTGAGATCAAGTTGCCGGTTGGCCATGCGCTTGCGCAGATTGAAGCTCTGGTCGATGACCACGTCAACGGCAATGGCAGGATGGGTTTCTGCAAAACGCTTCAGGACGTTTGGCAGGATGCGCTCGCCGTAATCGTCCGGCGATCCTAATCGTACGATGCCGCTGATGTCGGGCATGACGAATTTCGAGACGGCTTCACGGTTTAACGCCAGGAGCCTTCTGGCGTAGCTTAATAATAACTCGCCGTCAGAGGTGAGCGATACCGAACGCGCGTCACGCACGAAGACCGAGCGCCCGAGCATGTCCTCAAGCTTCTTGATCTGCATGGAAACCGCCGATGGCGTGCGGAAGACGGCGTTGGACGCCGCAGTGAAACTGCCCGTTTCCGCAATCGCGACGAAGGTTCGCAGAACGTCCAGTTCCAATAAGGGAACGGGATGATTGACGGGAGCGTTCATGGCGTTCTCCATTCAATAACTTTGAACGAAAGCATCATTCGATTGTGTTTGATTGAACATCAACCTTGCGGCATAGTCAACAGCGTCAGGCAACGACGAGAGGCGAAAGCCAACCAAAGGAGAAGACGATGTCTGTTTTCACACGCGTCAATCATTTTGTCCGTCACTACCGCACAGCCCTCAACCGCCGCCGCACGGAGCGTCTGATCGGCACATTGCCGGCAGAGATCCGCAAGGATATCGGCTGGCCCAGCCACTATACGGGCCTTCAATCGGATGGTCAGGACAACCGCGGCATCTCGCGGTTCTGAACAACGGGGCATCAAACAGGAGTGCGTTCAATGATATCGCTGGGAAAAGCCCTCAAAGCGGTGCGTGATTTCGCGATTGAATTCGACGCAATGACGCATCATGCAAAATACGGCCTCCGTCCAACGGAGAAGAAGAACGCGTCGTCGACCAGACACGCGGACTGAGATGGCCAAATCCGCCACGCGCTTAGTTGCACCCGCAGCCAGACCATCCCTGCATTGAAAGACCCCGGCCAAACCACCGGGGTCTTTTTTGTCTCCGGTGGCGCTGAGAACACGACGATTTCGCCGGAAATGTCGTTTTCCCGGCGGAGCGCTTCGCATTTCCCATGCAACAGCGCCCGCGCAGCGGTTAGTTTCCCGCCATCGAACGAGCGACCCCATTCCATCACGCATGGAAGGCGCCCGGTGAGAGCCGACTGTCTTTCGATATTGCTGTTTCCATGGAGCGCAGGATGAAGCTTTTCGCACGCATTTTCCGCCGCAGGCGGGTTTCCAATCCGAACACGGTTTTCGCACGCCAGCGGCTTGGCAGGACCATGCCCGGCGAAACCGGCGCGCTGGCCGGCACGCGTTTCGGATTTCTGGTGAACTGAGTTCCCCGGCCCAGTTACCCCATCCGTTTCAGAGCCACCGTCCGACACGCGGAACGGTGGCTTTTTCGTTCTACCGTTTAAGAATTCGCCACGAAACAGTTGGGTTGGGCGTACATAAAGCTGGGACTGCCCGCGCCTGCCGCATTGACAGAAAACCCTTTTCCTGATGACGCTTTGACGACAGCAGCATGATGAGGAGAGAGCATCATGCGTGATCGGGAGGCAATATGGCGGAAGAGCATAGCTGCAAGCGGTCCATTGTTTTCTTTCTGATCCCCGACTTCACCATGATGGCGTTTGCCGCGGCGCTTGAGCCGTTGCGCGCCGCCAACCGCATGGCGGGCTACGCGGCCTATCAATGGCGGCTGGCGAGTGCCGATGGCCTGCCGGTGCGCGCATCGAACGGTGTTGAAGTGGCCGTCAGCTCATCATTGGCCGATGAACGGCGTATGATGACCGGCCATGAACGCCCCTCGATGGTGATCGTGTGCAGCGGCCTCAATGTCGAGGATTACAGCGACAAGACCGTGTTTGCCTGGCTGCGCGAGGAATACAATCGCGGTGTGACCCTGGGCGGGCTTTGCACGGCCGCCCATGTGCTCGCCAGCGCCGGCCTTCTGACCGACAGGCGCTGCGCGATCCATTGGGAGAACCTGCCGGGCTTTGCAGAAAAGTTCCCGCGCGCCAATGTCTATGCGGATCTGTTCGAAACCGAAGCGAACATCTACACCTGCGCCGGCGGCACCGCCGCCATGGACATGATGCTCAAACTGATCGGGGAGGATTTTGACGAAAACCTGATCAACCGTGTCTGCGAGCAGTTACTCACCGACCGGGTGCGCAGTCCTTCGGATCGCCAGCGCCTGCCGCTGAGAGCCCGGCTCGGCGTTCAGAACTCGAAGGTTCTGACCATTATCGAACTGATGGAGGCCAATCTCTCCGAGCCGCTTTCGCTGGTGCAGGTGGCGGAGACTGTCGGGCTTTCCCGCCGCCAGATCGAGCGGCTTTTCCGGCAGGAGATGGGACGCTCCCCGGCGCGCTATTATCTCGAAATCCGGCTCGACCGCGCGCGGCATCTCCTCATCCAGTCTTCCCTGCCGGTGGTGGAGGTGGCGGTCGCCTGCGGCTTCGTCTCGGCATCGCATTTCTCCAAATGCTACCGCGAACTCTACGCGCGCTCGCCGCAACAGGAGCGCGCCGACCGAAAGCAGCTTCTGGTCGCCTGAGCGAAAAAATCCGCCGGGCGTGTCGGATCGGGCCGCTCTCATTCGTTTCTCGAACATCAGAAGCAGGAGACACAGCGATGACCGAGACAATCGACGTAAAGCCCGAAACCGAACATGAACTGGTGCTGGCGCGCATCATCGCAGCGCCGCGCGAAAAGATTTTCCGCGCCTGGACCGATCCGGAAATCCTGAAACAATGGTTCGTGCCGAAACCATGGACCATTGCCAGGGCCGAGCTCGATGTGCGTCCGGGTGGCAAATCGCTGATCGTGATGCGCGATCCGGAGGGAAACGAATATCCCAATCCCGGCGTCTTTCTTGAGGTGGTGGAGAACGAGAAGATCGTGACCACCGACGCCTACACCGATGCGTGGACGCCTGCGGCCAAACCCTTCATGACCATGATCCTGACGCTTGAAGATGCGGGCGAAGGAAAGACCCGCTACATTGCCCGCGCCCTCCACTGGTCTGCCGAAGACGTCGCAGCGCATGAGAAGATGGGGTTTCACGAAGGCTGGGGCCAATGTGCAGAACAGCTGGAAGAGGTCGCCGCAAGACTCTGAAACGACTCACGGATCGGTCCACATCCAGGAGCGGTCCTGCCACATCTTTTCGCCGATCAGGCAATCATAGATGTCGTGATAGCGGGCGCGGATCACCGGTGGGCGCTCGCCGGGCGCGCCGGCCAGCTCCAGAACCAGCTTTCGCCGGATCGCCTCGGGAAACTGCGCCCATTCATTGACCGGCACCACAAAAGCACCCGGCCCGCCAATCACGCATTCGCGGTAATAGGTGTCCAGATCCTCGACATCGAAACGGGTGGTGAGCCCGCCATTGGTCATGAGCGGCAGGCCATTGATGGTTATGCCGAGCGCCACCAGCCGGTCGCGGGCCGGAACGACCGGGCCGCCCTGATTGTTGGGGCCGTCGCCGGAAATGTCGACCACGCGCCGCAGGCTGCGAAAACCGCTTTCGGCCAGAAGATCGCCGGCGAAATCGAGCGCACCTGAAATCGAGGTGCGCCGCGCGCTGCCGGGCGGATTGGACGAGAGACGGGCAGCGAAGCCGGCCGCGTCTTCGACGGAAGCGATGCGGGTCCAGGGCACGACAACCCGCTGCGAGTAGTTGCCCGCCCATTCGAAATAGGTGACCGCGATCTTGCCGTGCAGGCCGCTCAAAATGGCCTTGATGACGTCTTCATGGGTCATGGCCTCGGCATAGCCGCGCCGCTGGATCTCCAGCTCGCCCGCCGACATGGAAAGGGAGACATCCACGGCGAGGACGAGCTGGACATCGACAGCCTCCTGCGCATCTGCGGGCCGGTTGCCCGCAAGAAGAGCACAAGAGAGCGCCAGGAGAGCGGCCAGAAAACCGCCATCCGTGAAGCGCCGGGGCTTTGACGAAATGGACATGCCCCAGTTTAAACCATGCACAGGGCATCAAAAATCAGGCAATTGGACGTAGTCGCCTAACAACTCGGCTGGATCGCCGTGCGTCCATTTGGACGCACAAAGAATGATCTACATCATTGAAGGAGCATCCGTGTAACCGAAAACCGGATTCCACTTTTCCATCCAATGCTCCTGATCGCTGCGTAAAAAGAAGCGCGCTGATGACGCGCTTTCTTCCAGATTTATTCAACCATCGGTTCGCAGTGCGGCATTCTCCGGGTCGAACGGGCTTTCGCCAATCACCCGGGCCGGATGCAGATCACCAAGTATCCTGATCTCCAGTTCCGTGCCGTCGGCCGCATGTTCCGGGCGCACCATGGCGAGCGCCAGGCTCTTGCCGACGCGCCAGCCATAGCCGCCATGGGTGGCGCGCCCCACCAGTTCACCGGCCCTGTAGATCGCCTCATTGCCGCGCGCATCGGCATCGCGCACGCCGCCGATTTCCAGCGTGACATAGTTCCAGCCAAGCCCCTCATCGCGCTGCTTGAGCAGAGCCTCACGGCCAATGAAATCGCCCTTGTCCGGGTGCACGAAACGGTCGAGCCCGCTTTCCCACGCCGTGTATTCGATGGAGAGTTCGCGCGGGATCAGGCGATAACTCTTCTCGATGGCCATGGAAGTCATGGCGCGGATGCCAAAGGGGCGAATGCCAAACGCTGCACCGGCCTCCATGATGAGATCGAAGATAAGGTTCTGCTGCTCGATGGGATGGTGCAGCTCCCAGCCCAGCTCGCCGACGAAATTCACGCGCAGCGCATGGGCGCTCGCCCGGCCAATGGAGACCGGCTTTCCCGACAGCCACGGGAAGTCCGCATTGGAAAGCCCGGTGCGGGTGAGCTTTGCCAGAACATCACGGCTTTTCGGGCCGGCAAGAACGAAGACGCCATATTGCTGCGTGATCGGTTGCAGGAGGACCGAGCCATCGTCAGGCAGAAGCTTGAACAGCACGTCGTGGTCATGCGCCTCGTAAGCGCCGGCGGAGACCAGATAGAAACGGCCGGGCTTCCACTCATAAACGGTGAACTCGGACCGCACGCCGCCATTCTTCGTCAAGAGATGGCAGAGCGCCACACGGCCACGCTTCTTTGGAATACGGTTGGCAAAAATACTGTCGAGCCAGGCCCTTGCGCCCGATCCCGAAACCTCGATCTTGGCGAAGGCCGACATGTCGAGCAGGCCGACATTCTCGTGCACGTTTTTCACTTCACTGCCGACATGCTCGAAATAGTTGGAGCGGCGGAAGGACCATTTCTCCACCACGCGGCCATCTTCAAGCGCCGGCGCATGATTGTGTTTGAGAAGCACATCCGCACCGACGCCAAGGTCGTTTTCGGGGACTTCATAGCCCTCGGGCGCGAACCAGTTGGGCCGCTCCCAGCCATAGACGGAACCGAACACGGCTCCCAGCGCCTTCATCCGGTCATAGCTCGGCGAGGTCTTGAGCGGACGCGCCGCCGAACGCTCCTCGTCGGGATAGTGAACGGTGAAGACATTGGCATAGGCCTCCTCGTTTTTCTCGCGCAGATAGCCCTCGGTGGCGTAGGGACCGAAACGGCGCGGGTCGACGCCCATCATGTCGATGGAGGGTTCTCCCTCAACAATCCATTCGGCAAGCTGCCAGCCTGCGCCGCCAGCCGCCGTGACGCCGAAGGAATGGCCCTCATTCAGCCAGAAATTCTTGAGCCCCGGCGCGGGGCCGATGATGGGAGAGCCGTCGGGCGTATAGGCGATGGCGCCATTGTAGATCTTCTTGATACCCACCTCGCCGAAGGCCGGAACACGCTCGATCGCCGTCTCCACATAGGGCATGAGACGTTCCAGATCTTCCTGAAACAGCTCGTATTCGCTGTCGTCGGTCGGGCCATCCACATAGCAGCAGGGCGCGCCGACCTCGTAAGGCCCAAGCAGGAGGCCGCCATTCTCCTCACGCATGTACCAGGAGGAATCGCTCTCGCGCAGGACGCCCATTTCCGGCAGGCCTTCCTTCTTGCGCGCGACAATGGCCGGATGCGGTTCGGTGACGATGTATTGGTGCTCGACCGGGATCACCGGCACGTCGAGCCCGACCATGGCCCCGGTCCTGCGGGCAAAATTGCCGGTGCAGGAGATAACGTGCTCGCAGGCAATCTCGCCCTTGTCGGTGGTGACCGTCCATGCCCCGTCATCGCCCTGCGCAATCGCCGTGACGGCGGTGTTGCGATAGATGGTTGCGCCGAGATCCCGCGCGCCCTTGGCGAGCGCCTGCGTCAGATCGGCAGGCTGGATATAGCCATCGTCGGGATGCTGGATCGCGCCAAGGAGCCCGTCGGTCTCGCAAAGCGGCCAGATCTCCTTCACCTGTTCGGGCGTCAGGATGTTGACCGGAATGCCGATGGTTTCGGCAATGCCGGCATAGTACATGTACTCGTCCCAGCGATCCTTCGTGCGCGCCAGACGAATGTTGGAGCATTGGGTGAAACCGACATTCATGCCGGTCTCCTCCTGAAGCTCCTGATAGAATTTCACCGAGTATTTGTGAATCTGGCCGACCGAGTAGCTCATGTTGAACAGCGGCAGCAGGCCGGCGGCATGCCAGGTGGAGCCGGAAGTGAGTTCCTTGCGCTCGACCAGAACGACGTCCGACCAGCCCTTTTTGGCAAGATGATAGAGCGTGGACACGCCCACCACCCCACCGCCGATGACAACCGCCCGCGCCTTCGTCTTCATGGTCTCTCACTCCCTCGATCGCATTCCGGCCAACCGCGCAGGCAGGCTGGATGACACCCATGATCCGAAACGATCCTAGTCCGCCAAAGTCTTTGCCTCTTTGCCTGAATGCGACATTGCCGAAACGGCGCGCGCCATTAAGCAAAAGCGCCAATCAGACTGCCAGATTAACTTCTTCTGATCGCCTCTTCTGTAGAAACGACGCGACGACAGGCAGAAGGCACCCCGGGGGCACGACATGGCAACGGCAGTAGAACACGGCACGGCGGCAGGACGGCGCATGCGCCTGACAAGTCCGATCGCCATCCTCGGCATGACGGCCATCGCCATGGCAGTCGTTTTGATGCTGCCGCTCAACGTGCCCATCGGGCCGATGTACTGGGATCTCTTCATCTATTTCGATGCGGCCAACCGGATCTTTTCCGGGCAGGTTCCGGCAACCGATTTCTTCGCGCCTGTGGGACCGCTCGGCTATTATCTGTTCGCCGGCGGCGTGAAACTCTTCTCGAACGCCCAGCCGCTGCTTCTGGTGCACTGGTCGCTCTTCGTTGTGACGGCGCCGCTGATGGCGCTGGCGCTGTGGCAGGTCGACAGGACGTCACGCGGTGTCTCTCTGGCGCTGCTCCTGCCCTTCCTCGCCTTTGCCGTTCTGCCCTTCAACACACGCGAGTTCTATCCGTTCCCGGGTTCGGACGGGTTCGCCGTCTACAACCGGCAGATCTGTCAGCTTCTCTATGTGCTGACGGTGGCGCTGGTTTATCTGCGCGACCAGCGCCTGCTGCTCATCTCCATCGTGGCAGGCATGACGGCGCTGTTCCTGACCAAGATCACCGGCTTTGCCTCAGGCGGCATTCTGTGCGCCTTCGCCTTTGCGGCAGGGCGCGTGCAGCTGCGCACGGCCATCGCCTCGGCGCTGATCTTCTTCGCCATTCTGGGCGTTCTGCAACTGTGGAACGGCATCACCCTCGCCTATATCAACGATATTCTGGCGCTCGTGGTGATGAACGAGGGCAGCCTCCTGCCCCGCTTCCTGCAAGCGGCATCGCACACATTCGGCATCGTGGTGCCGGCGGGGCTTCTGGCGCTGTTCCTGCTCTACCGGGACCGCACGACACTCACAGAAACCCTGCGCGGCAAGCCGCGCCTTCAGGCCATTGCCGGCTTCCTCGATCATGACGCTTTCTGGATCATGGTCGTGCTTTTTGCTGGCATCTTCTTCGAGACGCAGAACACCGGCAGCCAGGCGCTGATCTTCATTTGGCCGGTGCTTCTGCCGGTCCTGATGCGGCTCTGGCAGAGCGATGCACCGCGCAGCGCCTTCATCGCCGCCGGCCTGCTTGCCGCCGCTGCAGCACTTCCGCCGCTGGTGAACACCACAGAGCGGGCCGCACGTACCTATGTCGGCGCGATCAAGAACGTGACGATGCCAAGCGAAAACCTGAAGACGCTTGGCCGCCTCAACATGCGTCCGGAAATCCTCGCACGGGCGGAGAAGATGATGGGCTTTTACGCGAAGCATCGCGAGACCTATGCGGACTTCATCCGCATTCAGGAACTGCCCTCCTATGTGTTCTACTCGGAATTCGATTTCCAGATCGCGCATCTGATGGCCATCGACGAGGCCATCACCGCGATCCGCGAACTGGAGGCGGAACAGGGCGTTACCTTCGACACGGTCATGAACCTCAATTTCGTGAACCCCTTCCCCTGGCTGATGGACAGGGAAGCGCCGCGGCACGTCTCCATCGGCGCGGACCCGACCCGCACCGTGCCGCCGCCCGACGCCGAGGCGCTGAAGGCGGTGCGCGAGGCCGATCTCATTCTGCACCCCACCTGCCCGCTGACGACCGCAAATGCAGACCTTCTGGCGCTCTACGCGCCCGCCATTAAGGACCATGAGCAGATCACGCTCAATGAGTGTTTCGACGCCTATCTGAGCCCGCTTATGGCGGACCGGATCGAATAGGCCCGGCAGTTTTCTTCAAAACTGGGCGCAGGCCCCTCATCCGCCTGCCGGCACCTTCTCCCCGCTCGCGGGGAGAAGGAGGCGTTGCTGTTGTTCAGTGCCAAGCGCTGCCGTCCCAACCGCCGCACTTCTGCAACGTCTCACTGCCGGGTTTGAGCGCCGGTGCACGCCCCTCATCCGCCTGCCGGCACCTTCTCCCCGTGGACGGGGAGAAGGAGGCTTTCATCAGCGTTGCGGCCATCGTCCTTCTCCCCGCAGGCGGGGAGAAGGTGCCGGCAGGCGGATGAGGGGCCAGCGCCATTGCAGTCAAAAAAAAAGACAGGGGCAGACAAAAAGAAGGCCGGGACAAGCCCGGCCAGTTGTCGCGCGAGAGGCGCTGTTTCCTAAATTTTTCAGAGCCTTGAGAGGCTGCCCTGAATCACCCTGTCAGAAGCCGGACCTTACTTCACCTGGCTTTTGACGAAATCCTTCACGATGGAAACGACACCGCGCCCAAGCAGCGCGTCGAGCGAATCCACCAGCTTGTCCACGTGCTCCTTCTGCATGATGAGCGGCGGCAGGAGACGGATGACATTGCGGTTGTATTCGGTGAAGGCGACCAGCACATCGTAATCGCGCAGGAGAAGCGCGCCCACGAAGCCCGACAGCGAGCCCTTGAGCTTCTCGTCCAAAACGCCGACCACCGGGCGCAGAACCGCCGGCAGGGTCTGCGAGAAATCGTGGAACTCGAGCCCGACCATGCAGCCACGGCCGCGAATGTCCTTGATGATGCGCGGATATTTGTCCTTCAGGGCGTTGAGACGCTCGACCAGATAGGCGCCGGTGCTTTCGGCGTTCTCCATCAGCGCTTCGTCATAAAGCACATTGGTGCCCTCGATGGCCGTGGCGCAGGCCTCGCCAATGCCGCCAAAGGTGGCCATGGCGTGGATCATCGCATTTTTCGGAGAGCCATAGGCCTTCATGTAGATGTCGCGCTTGGCGATCATCGCGGCCATGGCGGCCTTGCCCGCACCCAGCGACTTGGCGAGCGCGGTGATGTCCGGCACCACGTCGTAATGCTCAAAGGCATAGAAACGGCCGGTGCGCCCGTAGCCGCACTGAACCTCATCCGCCACCCAGATGACGCCGTACTGATCGCAGAGCTGGCGCAGCTTCTGCCAGAATTCGCGCGGGGCCTCGTTGATGCCGCCCCCGCCCTGAACGGTTTCAAGCACGATTGCGCCAATCTCGGGATCGGTGCGGAAGGCGTGTTCGATGGCGTCGATATCGCCAAAGGGCACGCGCACCGTGTTGTCCGTCAGGCGGAACTCGGCGCGGTAGAGATTGCCATCGGTGATGGTGAGAACGCCCTTGGTCTTGCCGTGGAAGGAGTTCTCCGCATAGACGACCTTCGGACGCTTGGGACCGGCGGCGCGCTCGGCAAGCTTCACGGCCGATTCCATGGCCTCGGAACCCGAGGAACCGAGGAACACCATGTCGAGGTCGCCCGGCGAACAGGCTGCGAGATTGGCAGCCAGCGCCGTCGAATACTGCGACATGAAGGCGATGGCGATCTCGTGGCGCTTCTCGTCCTGGAATTTTTTGCGGGCTTCGAGAATGCGCGGATGGTTGTGGCCGAAGGCCAGCGACCCGAAACCGCCGAAGAAATCGAGGATTTTTCGGCCGTTCTGGTCGATGTAGTACATCCCCTCCGCACTCTCGATCTTGATCTTGTGGAAGCCCAGAAGCTTCATGAAGTGAAGCTGGCCGGGGTTCAGATGCGCCTTGAACAGATCGGTCATCCGCTCGACGCTCAGAGCCTTGGCGTCTTCCACGGTGAGAAGATCGGGCTTCACGATTGCCCTGGGTGCAAGGTCAGGTGCGTCCATCACGGGCCTTGCCCCTTTTGTATCGGTCTTTGTCACGACGGTCATGGCGACCTCCCCTATTCGGCCGGAACCTGGCTGGCGCCAACGGCCTGGCCAGATTTCTTGGCGCGATATTCGTCATAGGCGGCGATCAACATGTCGCCGTCATTGTATTGCGGCACCCAGTTCAGGTCGCGCTCGCCCTTGGAGACGTCGAGCACGCACATCTCGTCGGCGATCAGATACTGCTCCGGGTCCATGAGCGGCATGTTCATCCAGTCGAGCATGTCGAGCGTGCGCTTCACGGCCCAGCCCGGCGTGGGCAGAAGCAGGGATTTCGAGCCCGCATGCTTCACCAGATCGCCCAGCAGCTTGCGCACCGGCGGCGGATTGATCGAGCCGAGATTGTAGGCCTCGTTCGGCACGCCGGCCTTCCACGCAAGACGCGCGGCTTCCGCGCAGTCGAACACGGAGATGAACTGATAGGGGTTTTTGCCTGCGCCAATCATCGGCACCGGCAGGTTCATGTCGATCAGCTTGAACAGCTTTTCGAGAATGCCCAGACGTCCCGGCCCGATGATGAGACGCGGGCGGAACAGCGAAATGTTCATGCCCCGCTTGCGCCACTCGGCTGCCAGCACTTCCGTGTCGAGCTTGGACTGGCCGTATTCGCCAAGCGGCGAAACGGGATGATCCTCCGTCATCGGATAGGTGACGGTGTGGCCGTAGATCATGTCGGTGGTGAAGTGGACGAGGTTTTTTGCCCCCGCCTTGTCCATCGCCTCGATGATGTTGACGGTGCCGTGATAGTTCACCGGGTAGAAGAAGTCGTGCCGCTTGGCGCGCACCTGGATCGGCGACAGCATCTTGGCCGACAGGTTGTAGACCATGTCGTCGGCCTTCATGCCCAGCGCCTCGATGGCGGCCGGATCGGTCACGTCGCAATGGACGAACTCCACCTGGCGGTAGTGCGGCAGGTCGCTCTTCACGATGTCGGCAACGATGACCTCTTCGCCATCGGCCACGAGCTTGGGGGCCAGGTGCCGGCCGACGAAGCCGTCACCGCCAAAAATGATATGTCTCATTGGATCATCGACCTTTCGGACTGAAGTTTGTCTTTTGCGAGCGCCGCCTGTTCTTCAGGCATTTCGCGGCCGCTCTGCGCGATCAGCACGGTGCCGACGCAGATCAGCGCGATGCCGGCGATGCGGTAGGCGTTCAGGTCTTCCTTGAAGAGGAAGTAGGCGAACACCGCCACCGCCACATAGGCAAGGCTCAGAAACGGATAGGCGAAGGACAGCTCGACCTTGGAAAGCACGTAGAGATGCGACGCCATGGAGATGACGAAGACGCACAGGCCGGCAAAAATCCACGGGCTGAAGACGATCTGAAGAATCTTCAGGATCGGGTTCGCACCCGCAAAGCTCAGATCGCCCAGCGTCATCATGCCGTGTTTCAGCATGAGCTGCGCAGCCGCGTTGGTCATCACCGTGAAGAGTATGAAGGGTATGTATTTCATCTTGTCCCGCCCGTCCCTGTCATAGCGCCTTCTTGCAAACAAAGCGTGAAGCGCTGGATATAAATTGCATCTTTTGCGTGAGTTTCCGGTGTCTGGCCGGGTTGAAAGAAATCATTCGGCGGCATGCCGGCCTCCCGCCTCGCTGGCCGGCAGCTTCTGCGCCGTGCGCCGCCAGAAATCGGAAAGGAAGGCCGGGTCGCGCAGCGCCTCCAGATCGCGCCAGTGCGGGAACGAGGCTTCGAAAAGTGCAGGCCCCATGCGCGCATCCTTGTAGGGATTGACCGCGCCGCCCGCCTCGACCGTCATCCGGTCGAGCCGCTCGAAAAGCGCATCTGTGGCGGCGCCCGCATTGGAGAAATCGAGCGTCAGCGTGTAGCCCGGCCGCGGAAAGGAAAGCATGCCCGGCGAGGCGACATCGCCAAACCGCTTCAAAACGGTGAGGAACGACGCCTGACCGGCCTCGCGCGCAGCCGCCAGCATTGCCGGGATGGTTTCGCGTGCAGCCCCGAACGGCACCACGCTTTGATGTTGCAGGAGACCGCGCGGGCCATAGAGCCGGTTCCAGTGGCGCACGGCGTCGAGCGGAAAGAAATAGCTTTCGTAAGAGGAGCGCCGAACGCCTTCGGCGCGCGCCTTGCTCCAGGCGAAGGCCCGGTTGAACAGGGTCAGCGACCAGCGGTTCAGAAGATTGAGCGGCGGCCGGAAGGGAACGGTGAGACGGCGCGGGGACGCGGCGCGAAACACCGCGCCATCTTCGGCGTGATTGGCGGTGAGCAGGAAGCCCCTGCCCGCCTTTGCACCCGACGCAAGCTGGTCGAGCCAGGCAACGGCATATTCGTTCCGGGCGTCTGCGTCTTCGGCCAGATCGAAATATTCATCCAGACCGGAGAAGCCGCGCACGCATTCGTTCACGTCGACGGAGGCGACCTTCATCAGGCGGATGGTGGCGTCGAGGATCAGGCCCGTCAGCCCCATGCCGCCGATGGTGGCGCGGAAAAGCTCTGCATTCTCATCGGCGCTGCAACGGCGGACCCCGCCATCGGACCGCAGAAGCGTGAAGGACACCACGTGGCAGCCAAACGTGCCGCGCCGGTGGTGGTTTTTGCCGTGCACGTCATTGGCGATGGCCCCGCCCAGCGTGACGAACCGGGTGCCCGGAACGACCGCCGGAAACCAGCCCTTCGGCCCCACATGGGTGATGACATCGGAGAGCATGAGACCGGCCTGCGCCGTCAAAAGCCCGCTCTGTTCATCGAAAGCGACGATGCGGTTCATGGGGCGCATGTCGATCAGCGCGCCGGCATCGTTCAGACAGGTATCGCCATAGGAGCGGCCATTGCCATAGGGCAGAACGGAGGACGGAAGCCCCCTGCCCGCGCGCAGGCGCTCAATGGCGTCTTCAGCGCCAATCGCCACAGGTGCTCGACGGCGCACCAGCCCGAAAGCGGAGTAATCGGCCATGCCTCAGAGTCCCGCCGTGAAGAGGAGGACCGCGCCGAGCAGACCGAAAAGCTGGCTGCGCCAGTCGCCAATGATGAAGACGATGGGATCGTCATGCATCTCGTCGCGCCGCGCCAGGATCCACATGCGAATGGTGATGTAGAGCACGATCGGGCAAAGCGGCCAGATCAGCCAGGGCATCTCGTAGAGCTCACGTACGGCGCTGCTCTCGATGTAGAGCGCCAGAACCATGGCGGAGGAGAAGGCCGAGGCCATGCCTGCCTGGGCGATCACTTCCTGATCCTCGGTGCGATAGCCACGCCCGGCAATCCGCTCGCCTGCGGGCAGAACGGTTGAGCGCAGCTCCACATAGCGCTTCACCAGCGCCAGCGAGAGGAAGAAGAAGACCGAGAACGCCAGAAGCCAGAAGGAAACGCCGATGGTCGTGGCCGCGCTGCCGGCAAGAATGCGCATCGTGTAGAGACCGGCAAGGGTCAGCACATCGATCAGAAGCATTCGCTTGAGCGACAGGGAATAAGCGGTGGTGGCGATCAGATAGCCGACAAGCACAATGCCGAAGAGCGGCGGCAGGAACAGCGCCGTGAAACCGCTGATCGCCAGAAGACCGATCATCGCCGCAAACCCGAACGGAATCGAGAGCATGCCGCTCGCAAAGGGCCTGTTGCGCTTGGTGGGATGACGCCTGTCCAGACCGAGGTCGAAGAAGTCGTTCAGGATGTAGATGGCCGATGCGGCGGTGCTGAACGAGATGAAGGCCAGAACGCACAGCGTCAGCAGGGGCATGTTCAGATATTCATGGCTCAGGATGAGCGGCACGAAAATCAGGCTGTTCTTCAGCCATTGGTGCACCCTGAGCATCTTCACATAGGTCTTGATGGTCGGTCTGGGCGCTTCCAGAAGCTCGGCGTCATTTGCCGCCTGCCAGCGCGCTGCGGCGCGATCCGGCGCGACCACAATGCCATTGCGCGCGGCATCAAAGACAGCGACATCGGCGCGGCTGTTGCCGGCATAATCGAAGCCGCCATCGCCAAATGCCGCAACCAGCGCATCGCGCTTCATGCCAGAGGCCATGTTGCGTCCGGGCTCGGTGGAGATCACCTCATCGAAAACGCCCAGATGCTCGGCAATCGCATCGGCGAACTTCTTGGGCGAAGCCGTGGCAAGAACGATGTGGCGGCCAGCGGCCCTGTCTTCGCGAAGCCGGGCGAGAAGATCCTGCCGATACGGAAGACCGCCTGCATCAAGTTCGACGCGCGAGGCGATTTCGCATTTCAGCCGCGCCTTCCCTCCCAGAAGCCAGAACGGCAGAAGAAAGACGCACAGGGGCTTGCGACGCAGGAGAAGAAAAAGACTCTCCCATAAAAGATCGGTCGCAATCAGTGTGCCGTCGAGATCGACGGCCAGCGGCACCGCATTGCGTTCAGATCGCGCGTCCATAAAAGCCCCCAGACAAAACCCGTACTGGAGACGGCCTTACGTGAAAGGAACTTCTGAATTCTGAACTTGCTAACGCAGGGGCACGTCAAGCGATGGAAAATGCCGTTCAGGCTTAACAGGCTCATAACAAAACAAACAAAAGGCCGCGCAATGGCGCAGCCTTTCTTTGCTTTCCCATGAAACAGGGAACAGATTTCGAGATCTATTCTTGGGTCCTGGCCCTAGCGCACGCGGCCCTTGCCGCCGGAAATCTCGATGGTCTCCGAACCGCTCAGAACCTCGCGGTCGCCATTCGGCATGGTCACGAAGCACCCGGCAGCGCAAAACTCGATGGTTTCGCCCGCGCCGACAACCAGCTCCGTCTGGGAGCCGCCCTCGGTCACGACAAGCGTGTGGGCCTCACTGTCGAGATTGACGGCGCTCGCCGCGAAAGCCGCGCCACCGGTGACGAGCAGCGCTGCGGCTGCATAAACGAATTTCTTCATTGTCTTCATCAGTGTGTCTCTGCCCCTTGAATGTCAGAGCCTTCCAGCTGCGTTCTTGTGTTCGGTTATATAGCTTCCAACGTGAACGGCAACTGAACGCCACATTCATGCCGCACATTACTCCGGATCAGTTTTGCGGCGGCGACGGCGACGCACCACCTTCTCCGCGCCGGGCTCTGCAGGCGTTTCCTCTTCAAGATCGTCCGTTTCCCCGTCTTCAGGCAGCTCCGGCTCTTCCGGTTTCAGGAAACCGGAGCGCACATGAATGTCGCGCTGCGGGAACGGAATCTCGATGCCCTCGGCCTCGAACGCATCGACGATGGCGAAGCGGATGCCGTTCTGCACTTCGAGCTGCGTCAGGATATCGGAGAGATAGACGCGGATTTCAAAATCGAGCGATGAGTCACCGAACCCGGCGAAGAGCACGAAAGGTTCCGGGTTTTTCAGAACCATCGGATGCGATTTGGCGATTTCCAGAAGGATCTCGTGCACACGCCGCACATCCGATCCATAGGCCACGCCCACGGCGATCTCCATCCGGCCCAGCTTGTTGCGATGCGTCCAATTGCCAACCGCCGCGTTGATCAGCTCGGAGTTCGGCAGGATCACAGACTGACGCTGGAACGTCTCGATCTCGGTGGCGCGCACGGAAATCTTCTTCACCGTGCCCGACACTGCGCCAGCCACGATCCAGTCGCCGGCCTTGAAGGGCCGCTCGGCCAGAAGGATCAGGCCCGAAACGAAGTTCGACACGATGTTCTGCAGGCCAAAACCAATGCCCAGAGAAAGCGCACCGGCAACGAGCGCCAGATTGGAAAGATTGATGCCCGCTGCCGAAACGCCGATGAGGCCTGCGATCACGAGGCCCACATAGCCAACACCGGTGCGAATGGAGTTGCGCACGCCTGAATCCATACGGCTGCGCGCCATCACCTTGCCGTCGAGCCAGCCCTGGAACCAGCGGGTGACAAAGTAGCCGACAACGAAAACGACAATGCCTGTCACAATGCCCATGATGGAGAAGGAGAGCGAGCCGATCTGAATGTTGCCGGCAATCCGGTAGCTCCAGGCCGTTAGGTCGGCGAGCCGGAAGCCCCATTGCAGAAGAATGAGCGGCACACCGATCAGAACGACGATGACATTGATGATCATGCCCGAGATCAGGCCGAGCTGATCGAGCGCGGTTTCGTCAAAGGCCGTGTGACGCTCCAGACGCCGGGCGAACCAAGAATGCGCGAACGCGCCTTCCGACGTGATCGCACCGGCCGTCAGGAAACCGATATACATGGTCGCAATGATCGCGCCGGTCACCACCACCTGTTGCGACAGGAAGCGGGCGAAACCGATATAGCCAAGCAGTGCGGCGATGATGATCGCAGCGCCGATGAAAAACAGAAGGTAGCGGAATTTGAGCGGCCACTGCCGGGGCTTGCCCTCTTCGTCTTCAAGCGGCCGGACTGCGCCAATGGCCATGATGAGAAGCCCGACGACAACCGTGGCAACCAGACTTGTGGCGACGGTCAGCGAAAGCTGCGAGCTGAGCACCGAATAGACCTGGTCCATGAAATGGTCGAAGCCGGTCGCAACCGCCGTGACAACCGCAAGAACGAGAAGCCACTGCGCCGCCTGGGACCGCACCGGCAAAAGGCGCCAGTTGGGACGCCGTGGCGCAAGGATTGCGCGCGCCAGCCGGTAGACGAAATAGACCAGTATGATGACCGAGAAGAGCGACCAGAGAAGCGGCGCGATGTCACTGCGCAGCAGGTTGAAATAATCCAGAAAGAGATAGCTGAGCACGAGGAACGTGCCATAGGAAACCGACGGGATCAGCGTCGAGAAGAGCGCTGTCGCCAGACGGCTGAGATAGGTGGGGTTCTGCTCACTGCGGTCCGGCTCGACGAAGTCGTCAAAGAGGCGGCGTCCACCGAACAAGAGGGCAAGTGCAGCAATGGAGGCAAGCGCCGTCGCCAGAAGCAGCGGCTTCAGGCGGTATTTGACCGTGAAGCTGAGCCAGGCGGACACCCGCGTGTAGACACGGCCCAGTTCCTGCGTGAATTCACCCAGAACATCGGTGCTGACCGCCGCCGAAATGTCGTAGCGGCGCGACAGGGTGCGGGTGAACAGATCGCGGCGCAGTTCCGCGATCTCTTCGATCACCGTCTTGATGCGCACCGAAAGGCGCTCCGCATCGCCGATCAGGACGTTGAAGCTCGCCTTTTCATCAAGAAGGCGCGTGCGCTCGCGCGTTACCTCTTCCGGTTCGGGCGGCTCGCCTTCCTTGCGCGGCTCGCCCAGTTGCTCGAGGCGCGTGTTGATTTCCGAAAGCCGGGGGCGGAACGCCAGGCTGGCGTCGAACACCTCACGCCCCAGCCTCTCCAGTTCGACGCGAATGTCGACGAGCTCGGCATCGTCGGTCGACTGGTGGCCGATCTCCGTCTCCAGCCCAGCGACGCTGTTTTCGATGCCCGAAAGCATCTCGCGCTGGCCTTCCAGAAAGCTTTCCGTGTCCTGCGCTGCGGCAAGCGAACCGAAAGCGAGCAGAAAAACAAGGCACAGGAAAGCTGGCAGGGTGCGGAGCTTCAACAACATTTCTGTCAGTCTTCTCAAAGAATCAGGATCGTTCAGGGGGCGATTTTGGTGCGCCGACATTGCCCGAGGCATGCGTCAGCAGCAAGCATTGCCGGCGTCTGCATGGCAATGAAAGGCAAGCCTGTGAAAAGACATACGCCTTATTTGCCACCATCGGCCGGGGTGTCCTATAGGTTTAGCCCTGAACCTAGACTTCGTTCTGGCAAAAGAATGGCGGCGCATGGCGGAATATTCAGCACTTTCGCTTCTGAAGAATGCCCTTTCAGGCAATCGTGACTGGAAACCGGCCTGGCGCAAGCCCGATCCCAAACCGAATTATGATGTCATCATCATCGGTGGTGGCGGGCACGGTCTGGCGACGGCCTATTATCTCGCCGCCATGCATGGCATCACGAATGTGGCCGTTCTGGAGAAGGGCTGGCTCGGATCGGGCAATATCGGCCGCAACACGACCATAGTGCGCTCCAACTATCTGCTGCCCGAATCCATTCGCTTCTACGAACATTCGATGAAGCTCTGGGAGAACCTCTCCCACGAACTCAACTACAATGTGATGTTCTCGCAGCGCGGCGTCTTGAACCTTGCCCACAGCCCGGGCCAGGCGGATGATTACATCCGCCGGGGCAACGCCATGCGCCATGACGGCGTGGACGCCGAATGGCTGACGCCGCAGGAGATTTCGCGCAGGGTGCCGGGGCTCGACGTTTCCGGATCGGCGCGCTTTCCCATCGCCGGTGGCCTGTTGCAGCCGCGCGCCGGCACCGCACGACATGATGCGGTCGCCTGGGGGTATGCGCGCGCCGCCGACCGGCGCGGCGTCGACATGATCGAAAATTGCGAAGTGACGGGTTTCCTGCGCGACGGAGACCGGATCACCGGTGTCACCACCACACGCGGCGATATCCGCGCGAAGAAGGTGGCGATGGCGGTGGCCGGCAGCACGGGCCAGGTGCTGAAGCGCGCCGGCGTCGACACATTTCCCATCGAAAGCCATGTTCTGCAGGCTTTCGTGTCCGAAGCCATAAAGCCGTTCGTGAACTGCGTCGTGACCTTCGGGGCCGGCCATCTCTATGTCTCGCAATCGGACAAGGGCGGCCTGGTGTTCGGCGGCAGTCTGGATTTCTACAATTCCTACGCCCAGCGCGGAAACCTGCCCGTTGCGGAAGACGTGATGAGCGAGATCTGCGCCATGTTCCCATCGGTCGCGCGGCTTCGCCTCCTGCGCTCCTGGGGCGGCATCATGGACATGTCGATGGACGGTTCTCCGATCATCACGAAAGGGCCACTGCCCGGTCTCTATCTGAATTGCGGCTGGTGCTATGGCGGCTTCAAGGCGACGCCGGCCTCGGGCTATTCCTTTGCGTGGACCATCGCCAAGGACGAGCCACACGCCATCAACGCGCCGTTCACGCTGAGCCGCTTCGAGCGCGGCGCGGTCATCAACGAAGCGGGCCAGGGCCCGACCCCGAAACTGCATTGAGGGAACCGCCATGCTGATCGACTGCCCGCATTGCGGCCCCCGCGACCTTGCCGAATTCTCCTATCAGGGCGACGCGACGCGCACCCGGCCCGATCCCGCCTCGACCGACACGCAGGCGTGGCTCGATTATGTCTATAACCGGCCCAATCCGGCGGGGCGCCACCGGGAATACTGGCAGCACTCCGGAGGGTGCCGCGCGCATCTGATGGTGGAGCGGGACACGCTGACCCATGAAATCCACGCGGTCGCTCCCGTTCGCGGCAACGCCAAAAGCGGAGACGCCGCATGAGCCCGCGCCGCACATCCGCCGGCGGATCGATCGACCGCACCCGCACCATCCGCTTCACCTTCGATGGCGAGGCCCATACCGGCCATGCCGGCGACACGCTGGCCTCTGCGCTTCTCGCCAACGGCATTTCGCTGGTGGGCCGCTCGTTCAAATATCATCGCCCGCGCGGCGTCTTCAGCGCCGGGGCGGACGAGCCGAACGCGCTCGTCACCATTTTGCGCGAGGGCGTGCGCGAGCCGAACATTCCCGCCACGCAGATCGAACTGCATGACGGGCTCAGGGCGGAAAGCCAGAACCGCTTCCCTTCACTCGCCTGGGATTTCGGGGCGCTGAACCAGCTCGGCGGCCGTCTTTTGGGTGCAGGCTTCTACTACAAGACCTTCATGGGGCCGGTGGTCGGACCACTGAAGGGCACGCGCTTCTGGATGATGTGCGAGCATGTCATCCGCCGGGCCGCCGGCCTCGGCCGCGCCGATTACGAAGCCGATCCCTCGCGCTATGAGCACATGAACGCCTTTTGCGACGTGCTCGTGGTGGGCGGCGGCATTGCGGGTCTGATGGCGGCGGAGGCAGCCGCAAAGGCCGGCAAGCGCGTGATCCTCGCCGAACAGGAGAAGCAGACCGGCGGCTTTGCGCGCTGGTCGGGCGAAACCATCGACGCAAAACCGGCGAATGCATGGGCAGCGGAAATCACCGCTCGGCTTGCCGGGCTCGACAATGTGCGCCTCCTCACCCGCACGGCCGTCTGGGGCTATTATGACGGCAACACGCTGGCAGCGCTCGAGCGCGTCAACGATCATGTGGCGCGCACCCCGAAGGGGCATCCCCGCCAGCGCCACTGGACGATCCGCGCCCGCACGGTCGTGCTTGCGACGGGTGCGCTTGAGCGCCCCATCGTCTTTCCCGGAAATGACTGTCCCGGCGTGATGCTGGCGGGCGCGGTGCGCCGCTATGCGGGCGAATTCGGCGTCTTGCCAGGCGAAAAGACGGTTCTTTTCACCAATAATGACAGCGCCTATCAGGCAGCCGCCGCCATCAGACGCGCCGGCGGGCATGTGGCGGCCATCGTGGATGTGCGCAAGCAGATCGGCGATGAAGCGACTGCGCTTGCAACCGAGGCCGGCGTGGTGCCGCTGACCGGTCACGCCATTGTCGGAACCAAGGGTGGCAAGGCGCTTTCAGGCGCTGTGGTGCAGGCATTCGACGCCGATACGGGCAGGCTCTCCGGCGAGGCAAGGCCGATAGACTGCGACAGCCTCGCGGTTTCCGGCGGCTGGCAGCCGGTCATCCATCTGGCGAGCCAGGCTGGCGGGAAGCCTGTCTGGGATGCCGAAAAACAGGCGTTTCTGCCGCCTGAACCGACGCAGCGCTGGATCGGCGCGGGCGCGTTTCTCGGCGAAACGGGGTCGGCGGAAGCCTTGGCGAGTGGCCGCAATGCGGGGTTAAAAAGCGCCGACAAGCGCCCCTCGCGGGCCAAACTGCCGGAAACGGCTCCGTCAGCGCTTGATCTCACCCCCGCCCCGGTTCTGGAAATCCGGGGCAAGGGCAAGGCGTTCGTCGACTTCCAGCACGATGTGACCGCCGACGATGTGCGGCTTGCGCACCGTGAGGGTTTCGTCAGCGTCGAGCACCTGAAGCGCTATACGACGCTCGGCATGGCGACCGATCAGGGCAAGACCTCGAATGTGCCGGGGCTGGCCATCATGGCCGCCGCGCGCGGCATCGAGATTCCGCAGGCCGGCACAACGCGGTTCCGCCCGCCCTTTTCGCCGGTCGCCATCGGCGCGCTGGCGGCGGAGCGTTATGGCGACCTGAAGCCGGAGCGGCTGACGCCCCTGCACGACTGGCATGAAGAGCATGGCGCAGAGATTACGCCGGCGGGCCTGTGGCATCGCCCCCTCGCCTATGCCGGTGCGGGCGAGACGGTGGAGCAGGCCTATATCCGCGAGGCGTCGGCGGTGCGCCGTTCGGTGGGCCTTGTCGATGTGTCGACGCTCGGCAAGATTGCCGTGAAGGGACCGGATGCCGCCACATTCCTCGACCGGGTCTACACCAACACCTTCTCCACGCTGAAAGTTGGCAAGGCGCGCTATGGGCTGATGCTGCGCGAAGACGGGCTGGTCTTCGATGACGGCACCACCTGGCGGCTTGGCGAAACCGATTTCCTGATGACCACCACCACCGCCAATGCAGGCCCGGTGGTGCAGCATCTGGAATATTGCCTCGATATTCTATGGCCGGACCTGAAGGCGCATCTCACCTCCGTCACCGACCAGTGGGCGGGGGCTGCGATTGCCGGTCCGAAGGCCCGCGCGGTTCTCGAACGCTGCGTGACCGGAACCGGTGTCGACAATGAAACGCTCCCCTTCATGGGCATCGTGCATGGCGAGATTGACGGCGCGCCCGTCATGATCTGCCGCCTCTCCTTCTCCGGCGAGCTTGCCTATGAGGTCTATTGCGGGGCCGGCCATGGAGTTCATGTCTGGGAAGCGCTGCTGGAAGCCGGCGAACCCTTCGGCATCACGCCCTATGGCATGGAAGCGCTCGGCGCGCTGCGCATCGAGAAGGGCCATGTGACGGGCGCGGAGATCGACGGCCGAACCACGGCGCGCGATCTCTATCTCGACGGGATGCTGTCCAAGAAGAAGCCCTTCATCGGTTCGGGCCTGATGGACCGCCCTGCCCTGATCGACAGGAACAGGCTGCGGCTCGTGGGCGTCGTCTCGCTCGATGGTCAGCCGCTTGGCGGCGGCGCGCATCTGGTGGAAAGCGGGAACCGAGACGAACCGGGCGAAAGCATCGGCCATGTGACCGGATACTGCTATTCGCCGGCGCTCGAAAAATACATCGGTCTGGCGCTGGTCAAGGGCGGCAAGACACGACACGGCAAACGGGCCTTCCTGTCCGATCCGCTGCGCAAGCGCTTCGGACAGGTGGAAATCGTCAGCCACCATTTCTTCGATCCGGATGGGGAGCGCATGCATGGTTGAGCGCGCATCACCGCTGGGCAGCGATTTTCGCCCCGGCTCCTATGGTGATTTCGCCAATGGGGCGGAAGTCACGATCCTTGAAATCGACAGGGCGGGCATTATCGAGGCGACAGCCTGGCCGGGCCAGGAGAAGGCGCTTGCGGAAGCACTGGCGGATGCCTGCAATCTCAGGCTCTCGGACGGTTCGGGCAATGGTGCGGCCAATCGCGAAGGCGTTTGCGCCTTCAACATCGGACCCGGCCGGTTTCTGGTGAGCGGCCCGCGCGAGACGCTTGCGCATGAGGTGGAAAGCGCGGTGCCGGACACGATCGGCACGGTGACCGACCTCTCGCATGGGAGAACGGTGCTTGGCATTGAAGGGCCGAAGGCGGAATGGGTCCTGGCCAAGCTGTTCGCGCTCGATTTCGCAAGTGCAGCCTTCCCCGTCCATTCGGGATGCGCGACGGCGCATCATGAGATCGCCGTTCAGATCCAGCGCCGGGGCGAAAAACGCTTCGAACTCTACGTCTTGCGCTCTTTTGCACGGTCCTTCGCAAACACGCTGCGCCGGGCCGCAGAAGATGTGGGTTACACAATCAAATAGGTCCGGCGCGGCGACACCGGACCTATTCACCGGTTCGCAGAAACGCGAAGCGAACCGGCCCCACCGCCGGGGAAGTGATCCAGCACTTCCCCACCGATGCCTTTTTAGTCACCTACGTATTGTCAGCCATTGTCGGAGGGAGCTGCGCCGCGGCGCATTTCGCCCTTGCCACCGCCTTTGTGCTCACCACCCCTGTGGTCGTGCCTGCGCTCCATCTTCCCGCGACCTTCGCCGCGTTCACCACCACCGCGCTTGCCATGCTCCGCCGCCATCTGGCGACCGCCACGGCGCATCTCGCGCTGGTCGAGCTGACCGTCATTGTTGGCGTCCATCAGCGCAAAACGCTTGGCGTGCTGGCTTTCGATCTCGGCGATGGTCACCTTGCCGTCGCCATCCGCATCGAGATGCTGTGCGGCGCGCTTGGCGCGGCGCTCTGCCATGCGCTGGGTTGCGAGATCCTGCAGTTCGGCATCGGAGAGCGTGCCGTCGCCATCGGCATCGGCAGCCTTGAGGCGATCAAGCTGAATGCTGGTGAACTCTTCAGCGGTGATGACACCATCGCCATCGGCATCAAAGCGGGCGAAACCGCGCATCTGCTTGCCGCCCTTCATCTGCTGCCCGGCAGCCTGGGGGTTGCCCTGACCATTCTGCGCAGCTTCCTGGGCGATGGCGGCGGAACCGGCAACCAGGCTGAGAGCCAGAGCCGACAACAGGATCTTGTTTTTCATGTCTTCATCCTCGTAAAGGGGCGCCGCTTGGGAGGCGCGGCAGGGAACGAGGTGAAATTGACCGATCCCACATTACGGCAACCTTGCCGGGGAATTACAAATTCGTAAGCAAGGGCCGTAGGTGGAAAAACATGATCCAGGCTCAGGGCCCTAGGGTCAGGACCCATTAATATGACCGCAATGGCGTTCGATAGACCAAGAGATGCCAGGAAAAGCCCGCAGAGCGGGGTTCCCCCCGGTCAAGGGGTTTGACGCAGCAGGTCGCCGGTCTATCGAGCGTCCTTCGGATCAGCCTGATTTGCACGGGCTACTTTGTCGCAAAGCCTTGAAAGACATCAAGTCTTCCTGCAGCCTTGCTTCGCGTATCCGCACAAATCAGGCCGACCATTGCGGCCATATTAATGGGGCCTGACCCTAGCGCACGAAGGAAACGAATTCCTCAAGCGGCTCGCGCTCGCTGCGCAGGCCGTTTTCCGGTGCAGAAGCGTCTTCATAGCCAAGTGCCATGCCGCAGACCACGATTTCCTCATCCGGAATGTCGAGGATCGGGCGGATCTGCCTGTGATAGGGCGCAAAAGCCGCCTGCGGGCAGGTGTGCAGGTCACGGCCGCGCGCGGCGATCATCACCGACTGCACGAACATGCCAAGATCGATCCACGAGCCCTTGTTGAGGCGGCGGTCGATGGTGAAGATCAGCCCGACCGGCGCGTCGAAAAAGGTAAAGTTGCGGTCATGCTGGGCGCGCATACGGTCCACTTCGCGCCGCCCGATGCCCAGAAGGCTGTAGAGCGCAAAGCCAACGGCGCGGCGGCGGGTCAGATAGGGCTCGAAGAATTTGTCGGGGTAGTATTTGTACTCGTCCCACTCGATCTTCTCGGGGCGGACGCCCGAAGAGAGGATCGCATCCGACAGTTCCTGCTTGCGCTCGCCAGAAACGACATAGACCTTCCAGGGCTGCATGTTCGTGCCCGAAGGCGCGCGTGCGGCAACGCGCAGAATATCCCGGATCGTGTCGTCATCGACCGGCCGGGGTAAAAACGCACGCACGGAGCGGCGCGACAGCATCGCCTCGTCGACGATTTCCGAAACAGACAGTTCGTTCTTCTTTTCAGGGGCCAACATGCCGCCATCCTTCTGCAAAAATGCGGTGCGAACCGACGGATGCCCCTCACATCCATACCGCAACCCGTTCAGGATCGGATCGCCGAGCGTCCATCAGGACGTACAAAAACCGATCCAGACCATTGATGGAGCGCCGCGATAAACGGAAAACCGGTTTCCACTTTTCGATCCGATGCTCTGGGAACACATGCCCCCGGGTGCGCTATTTGGTTGCGCTGTTCTCATGACTGCCACTCTGTTAAAAGAGCGGCCAGTGCGCGGTCCTCGTAGTCGAAGGGCCTTCCTTTTTCAAGTCGAATGCCAAGAGCCTCACCCATGCCAAAGCCTTCATCACGCATTTCCGGCATCGTTCCTTCCGGCAAAAACGGTTGGGAAATCCATTTCGCAGCCATGGCCCGCAAACAGGCCGGCGACAAGGTCATCATGCTCTCGGTCGGAGACCATGATTTCGACACGCCGGCCGAAACGGTCGAGGCCTGCGTCGAGGCCGTGCGCGACGGTCACCACCATTATACGCAGCTTCCGGGCCAGCCCCGACTGCGCGCCGCACTCGCCAAGCTCTCTGAAGAATGCACCGGTATCGAGACCAGCGCCGACGAGATCATGGTCACCATTGGTGGTCAGGGTGCGCTTTACGCAGCGTTTCAGGCAGTGCTCGATCCGGGCGCGCATGCGGTGATCGTGTCGCCCTATTACGCGACCTATCCCGGCACGGTGCGCGCCGCAGGCGGCCGTTTCACCGAGATCGAGACGCATGCGGAAAACAATTTCGAGCCGAGCCTTGAGGAAATCGAGGCCGCACTTGAGGCCGACACGCGCGCCATTCTCATCAATTCACCGAACAATCCGACGGGCGCGGTCTATTCGCGCGCCACGATTGAGCGCATTGCCGAAATCTGCCGCGAGCGTGATATCTGGCTTCTGTCCGACGAAGTCTACTGGACCATCCGGTCCGACAAGGAGCATGTCTCGCCGCGCGCCCTGCCCGGCATGAAGGAGCGCACGCTGGTCATCAATTCGCTGTCGAAGAGCCACGGCATGACCGGCTGGCGCGTCGGCTGGCTGACCGGCCCTGCCGACATGATTGCGGTGATGACCAATCTCAACCTCGTCGCCACTTATGGTCTGCCCGACTTCACCTCGCATGCGGCCACCGCCGCCGCCGAGAACGGTTTCGGTGTGGTTGAGATCGCCGAACTCTACACGAAACGGCGCGAGGCGTTTCTCGATGCCGTGCGCGGCATGAACGGCATTGTCGTTCGCGGTTCGGAAGGCGGCATGTATGTCATGCTCGACATTCGGGCCATCGAGCAGGATTGCGAAAAGTTCGCCTGGGACTTCCTGAACGCGGAAGATGTGGCGGTTCTGCCGGGCGCCAGCTTCGGTGACGCCGCAAAAGGCCATATCCGTATTTCCATGTGTCAGGATGAGGAAACGCTGCGGGAGGCTGCAAAGCGGCTGGAGCGTTTCATTTCCGGCCGTCTCGATGCGGGCAAGTCAGCCACAGCCGCAGGCTGACCCTGAGGCCATGAGGCGCGCGCTGGCGCGCCTCAGTCCTTCTTATCGGGCAAATCGTCGTGGCTGGTTTCCGCCAGTTCTTCGAGTTCTGCCTCGCTCATCGTCTCGAACATCTCCAGCGAAGCGCCCTTCAGATCCGATTTCGGCGTGTCACCACGCCTCGCAGACAAGGCGGCCCCGGCGGCTTTTTGCTGAGCCTTTGACTTTGCTGGCATCGGCATCTCCTTTCGTCTTGCATCCGAAAGGGAAACTCCGCGGATGCACCCAGAGTTCCCACAATGACACGATTTGCGGCTCTCACGGCATGGCGCGGGGTGACGCTGCAATTTTCAGCCAGTAAGGATCGGGGGAAAGGGGCCGGGCTTGCCGCGCGCCTTCAAAAAAGGCGTGCGCGCGCCATCAACAATTTAGATCGCCTCCCTCGAAACCGAACTGCGCCGGATCAGGCTCTCTGATGTCTGGCTCCATCAGCGCAGCAGAGCTTCCGAGCGCTTCGGCTTCTTGCGGCGACGACGATTCGCCCTGGGTATTCCGGGTTTCCGGGCTGCGTGGTTTTTGTGCCATTCGACACGTGCCTCTCCTTGAAAACAAACGTATTGCGATTGCCTGAACCGCCCCCGGCAACCCTGAATTGGCCACGGACAGACAACCACCTTCTCATTTCGTAGGTCTCAATTCGGCTTCACTTCAAATAACGCCGGCTTTAAGCCACATTTTTTCGAGACAGCCGACTAGCTGCATTGGCCGTGATCGTTGTTTGTGATTTAACCTCGATATTCTGCACAGTGAGAGCGTGAGACGTTAACGTCACGGCAAGACCGATGGCCGACACTCGGCTCGAGAATGGGAGACGGGTTTGAGTAGGATCGACGTCAAGTCGTCGATGGGTCGGCGTTTGCAGGGGCCTCTTGCGCTCTCGCTCATGCTCGCCTTCACGACCGCTCCCGCCGACGCTTTCGAGCTGTTCGGCATCAAACTCTTTGGCAAGGACAAGGTCGCCGAGGAAAACGAGACCATTGGCGAACCGTGGAATTACACGGTCGACTTCGTCGTTCCCTATGGTTTCGAGGATGTCGAAAAGTCGCTCAAGGGTTCTTCAACTCTATGGGCCGACCGGGAAAGACCGGCCTCCGGCGCTGCCGGCCTCATCGTCAGGGCGCGCGGTGATTACCGCCGCATCCTGAACACGCTTTATGGATCAGCGCTCTATGGCGGTTCGATCACGATCACGATCGACGGCAGGGAAGTCTCCGAACTCCCCATCGACGCAAACATTGCCAATCCGGCCAATGTGCGGGTCGAGGTGGACCCCGGCCCTGTCTTCCGCTTCGGACAGGCACAGATCATCAATCAGGCCCCGCCTGCCAAAAGGCGCAGGGACCGCGTCGAAGACCCGGCCAGGGAAGGCTTCCTCACCGGCGAAATTGCCCGTTCGGGAACGATCCTCCAAGCCGGACGCCTGGCGGTCGAAGCCTGGCGCTATCAGGGGCACCCAAAGGCGAAAATCGGCAACCAGCAGGTGACGGCAGAGCACAGGACCAGCACGGTGGATGCGGTTCTGACCATGGAGCCCGGCCGCAGCGCCGTCTATGGAGAGGTATCGGTCAGCGGGACCGAGCGCATGGACCCGGAGTTCGTGGCGCGCCAGACAGGCATCGTTCCCGGCCGCGAGTACAATCCAAACGATCTGGAACGCGCCAAAAAGCGCCTTGCAAGGCTTGATGTCTTCCGTTCCGCCCGCATCGAGGAAGCAGAAGAGATCAAGCAGGATGGTTCCCTGCCTCTTTCGGTCAGCGTTCAGGAACGTCTGCCGCGCCGCTTTGGCGTGGGCGGCACCTATTCCACGCTCGACGGTCTCGGCGTGGAAGCCTACTGGATGCATCGCAATCTGTTCGGCCGTGCCGAGCGCCTGCGCTTCGAAGGCAAGGTGCTGGGCATCGGCAACACGTTCAAGCCGGAAGACCTGACCTATCGGGTTGGCGCATCGTTCACCAAACCCGGCGTCTACACGCCCGACACGGACTTTCAGGCGTCCGTCTTCGGCGACCGCGAGGTTCTGGAGCGCTACACCCGCACCAGCGTGACCGCGCAGGCCGGTTTCCACCATGAATTCAACGAAGAGCTTTCGGGCAGCCTCTTTGCGAATGTGGACCGGGCGCGCTTCGACGACGATTTCGGCACACGCGATTTCCTGACGGTGGGGCTTTCGGGCACGGTCACCTATGACAGCCGCGACAATCCGGCCGACGCGACGGAAGGCTTCTTCGCTGAAGCCTCGCTCGACCCGTTCTACGAGATGGAATACGGCAATCTGGCGGCACGCATGATGCTGGAAGGCCGGGCCTATTACGATTTCGGCAGCGACGGGCGCTTTGTGGCGGCCGGCCGCGCCAAGCTCGGTTCACTCGTGGGCGCCCCCATCTCCGAAACGCCGCCCGACAAGCTGTTCTTCGCAGGCGGCGGCGGTTCGGTGCGCGGCTACGCCTATCGCAATATCGGTGTCGACACGCCCAATGGCGTGGCTGGCGGACGCTCTCTGATGGAGGCATCGGCCGAGCTGCGCGCCCGCGTGACCGACAGTATCGGCCTTGTCGGCTTTGTCGATGCCGGTCTGGTCGGCGCTGAATCGTTCCCGGATTTCAATCAGGATGTCAGGATCGGCGTCGGCGCCGGCCTGCGTTACCTCACACCTCTTGGCCCCGTGCGCCTGGATGTCGCCGTGCCGCTTGACCGGCGCAACGACGATCCGAGCGTCGCCTTCTATGTCGGGATAGGACAAGCATTTTGATCCGCCTCCTCGCCGCCCTCAGCCTCCTTCTCCTCCTGCTGCCGGCCATGGCGCAGGACACGCCGAGCGAAAGCACGCCCGAAGAGGAGCGCTCTTTCCTGACGCGGCTGCTTGAAAACCAGCTCTCAACACCGAACCGGCAGATCCGCATTTCGGGCATTCGCGGGGCGCTCTCCTCGCAGGCGACCATTGGCGAGATCACCATCGCCGACCGCGAAGGCGTCTGGCTTCGCCTTCAGAATGCGTCGATCAACTGGAGCCGCTCGACCCTGATTCTGCGGCAGCGCCTTGAGGTGCAGAGGCTCGCCGCAGAGAGCATCGAGGTGACGCGCCGGCCGCTGCCGGATGAAACGGCCCTGCCCTCCCCTGAATCGCGCTCGTTCCAGGTTCCCGAACTGCCGCTGGCGATCAATCTGGAACAGCTGGAAATCCCGAAGGCAACTTTCGGCCACGATGTGTTCGGCCTCGCCGCCGAACTGTCGCTTACCGGTGCGCTCAGAATTGCCAGCGGAACGCTGGACACGAATTTCGACGTCAAGCGCCTCGATGGTCCCGGCGGGCAGTTCGCCCTGAAGGCGGCTTTCTCCAACGAAACGGAAGTTCTCGACCTCGACCTCGTGCTCGACGAGCCCGCAGACGGCGTTGTCGCCAACCTGCTTAACGTGCAGGGACGCCCGCCGCTGAAACTGACCATTGCCGGCAACGGCCCGCTCAGCGATCTGGACATCAAGCTGGCGCTGGAAGCCGATGGTGTGCCCGCCTTTGGCGGCACGGCGCGTCTCCGCGAGCGTGACGAGGGCCTTGGCTTCTCGGCAAGGCTCGCCGGCGCCATCGGCCGGCTGGTTCCGGCCCAGTTCCGCGACTTCTTCGGCGCAGGCACACACATCAATGTGAGCGGCGTGTCCAAGACGGGCGGCGGCGTTCTGCTTGAGAACCTTCAGATCTCCAGCGCCTCCATGCGCATCGAGGCAGCAGCCGAAACCGGCAGCGACCACTTCCTGACCGCTCTTTCGCTGAGCGCCAGCGTGGCCGACCCCAATGGCAAGCGCGTCCTCCTGCCCGTTTCGGGCGGCGAAACCTCGTTGCAGACTGCAAACCTCAATGTGACCTTTGGCGAAGCCGGCTCCGAGCGCTGGCGCGGCAATCTGGCGATTGACGGTCTTCAGACCTCGGAATTCGCTGCCGGCCGGACAGAGCTCGTCATGGGCGGGCTTGCCCAGAACCTGAACAATGCAGAAAACCGCCGCATCAGCTTTGACGTCGATGGCGGCCTTTCCGGCATCACCGCAAAGCAGGCCAAGATCGCCAAAGCGCTGGGTGATGCGCTGGATATCGCGGTCAAGGGGGACTGGCGGGCCGGCAATCCGGTCATGCTGGAGAATGCCAGCATTTCGGGCAACGGGCTGGAAACCGCCCTGCGCGGACAGATCGATGAGTTCGCCTTTACCGGCGACATCCTGCTCAGTGCCGAGGACATCGCGCCCTTCTCCGGCCTTGCCGATCAGGAACTTGCAGGCGCGGTCGACCTCAAGGCAAGCGGCACGGTGCGCCCGATCAGCGGCGCATTCGATCTCGACCTTGATGGCACGGCGACCGATCTGCGCATCGAAAACGAGATGGCGGGCAATCTTCTGGCCGGCACGACCCGCATCGATGGCGGCGTGGCGCGCGGCGCCGACGGGCTGACGGCGCGCAAGCTGCGCCTGGCCAATGACCAGCTGACGCTGAACGCCGACGGCAATTTCGCCACCGGCAAGGCCAATTTCACCTTCGACGCCGCTCTGGAAGACATGGCGCTCCTCTCGAAGGAGGCGTCGGGACGCCTGACGGCCACCGGCCGCGCCCAGGGCGCGGAAGGACGCATCAACCTGACCTTCAAGGCCGACGCCCCGAGCGGCAGCCTCGCGGGCCGCGCACTGACCGAAGCCGCGCTTGGCTTCACCGGGCAGCTGGAGAAGCAGGTGCTCACCGGTCAGGTGGACGGCACGGCCTTCCTCGCCGGCGAACGCGTTGAACTGGCGAGCCACATCGTGCTTGACGACACGCAGCGCCAACTGACGGAACTGAGCTTCCGCGCCGGCGGCGCAAGCGCAACGGGCAATGTCATTCAGGATGTTCAGAAGAACCTGATCGACGGCCGGCTGAACATTGACGCCGCTGACATCTCCACCGCCGCAGCACTGCTGCTGCGCGAGGCGAGCGGCAGCGTGAACGCCGAAATTTCGCTCTCACCGGTGAATGACAGCCAGACGGCCGACATCAATGCGACGGTCCGCAATCTGGAGATCGATAAGACGCGCGTCTCGAACGCGGAGATCGCCGCCACGATCGAAGATCTGTTCGGCGTGCCCGCAGCGGTGGGCGAGATCTCTGCCGACGACATCACCGCCGGTGGCATCGGCATCACGCGGCTGGACGCCAGTGCACGGCAGGAAGGCGACTCCACCCAGTTTGAAGGCTCCGCCCTTCTCGATCAGGGCACGAAGCTCGCCACAAAGGGAGCGCTCGCGCCCGAGGGCGAAGGTTTTCGGGTGAGCCTCGACCGTCTCACACTCGATCAGGGAGCTATTAGCGCGCGTCTCGTCAACGCCACCTCCCTGCTGGTTCAGGGCTCAAGCTACACGCTGGATCCGCTGGAAATAGACGTTGCGGGCGGCCGCATCAGTGCCAGCGGCAAGGTTGCCAATAGCCTCGACCTGGCCGTCGATCTCGCCAATGTACCGCTCTCCATCGCGAACACGATCCAGCCGGATCTCGGTCTCGGCGGTACGCTGAACGGCAAAGCCGACATCAAGGGCACACGCGCGAAGCCGATGGTCACATTCGATGTTGCTGGCCGCAGCATCACCTCCTCCATGCTTCAGCAGGCTGGCCTGAGCATGCTGACCGTGGACGCCTCCGGCACGACGGACGGCAACCGCCTCAATGTGAACACCAGCATCACCAGTCCCGAAGGTCTCAACGCTTCCGCGAGGGGCGTCGTGCCCTTCGATGACAGCCAGCTTGCCATGGATGTGGCGCTGAACGCCTTCCCGCTGGCCGCGCTCAACCGCGTGGTGAAGGGACAGAACCTGGCCGGCCAGGTGACGGGCAATGCCCGCGTGACCGGCAGGCTCAATGCGCCTGAAGCGCGCTTCGATGTCCGCGCCTCCGGCCTGAATGCAGCGCCGCTGGCAAGCGCCGGCCTCGGCCCGCTGCAGCTTGCCGCCAATGGCAGCTTCGCCCGCAATACGGTGCAGCTTGCAAGCCTCACCGCCAATGATCCCAATGGTCTCGCCATTCAGGCCAGCGGCAGCGTGCCCCTTTCGGGCTCGGGCCTCGGCATCAATGTGTCGGGCACCGCGCCGCTGTCCATCGCCAACCGCATGCTTGCGACACGCGGCACCCAGCTTTCCGGCACGGCAACAGCGGATGTGCGGGTTTCGGGCGCGCTCTCCAATCCGGTGATCAACGGCACGATCTCCACCGCCAATGCAGCAGCCGTCGATCCGCTCACCAATCTGCGCGTCAATGATGTGCGGCTTGCCGCCACGCTGACAGGCGACCGCGTGTCGATCACCGAAGGTTCGGCAGCACTTGCCGCCGGCGGCCGGGTTTCCGTTTCCGGAACGGTGTCGACCAATCCACAGGCCGGCTTCCCCGCCGATCTGAGGATCAGCCTCGACAATGCCCGCCACACGGATGGCGAGATGGTGACCGCCACGGTGGATGGCGCACTGTCGCTGACAGGCGCCCTCACCCGTGATCCGCTTCTGGCCGGCGAGGTCAATATCGAGCGCGCCGAAATCATCGTCCCGGAAAATCTGGGCGGCGGCGCGGCGGCCATCAATGTGCGCCATGTCGATCCGCCCCGCGCGGTGGCGCTCACGCTTGAACGCGCCCGCGCCGACGACGGCACGCCGATGCCAACCGCGCGACCGAGCGTGATGCGGCTGAACGTCAATGTCACGGCCCCTGCCCGCATCTTCGTGCGCGGCCGCGGCCTCGACGCCGAGCTTGGCGGTTCGGTTCGCCTTACCGGCCCGGTCACCAACATCCAGCCGGTCGGCGGCTTCAAGCTCATTCGCGGCCGCCTCTCCATCATCGGCCAGCGCATCACCTTCGATGAAGGCGAAGTCACGCTGGTTGGCGATCTCGACCCGCAGCTCAACTTCGTCGCCCGCTCGCGCGGCAATGACATCATCGTCTTCATCAATGTGCGTGGCCGTGTTTCCGATCTCAACATCTCGTTCTCCTCGCAGCCGGAGCTGCCGGAAGACGAAGTGCTCGCCCGACTGATCTTCAATCGCGGCGTGAACGAGCTGTCCGCCGTGCAGATCGCACAGTTGGCCGCAGCGGCGGCGGAGCTTGCCGGCGGCGCCAACACGTCGCTTCTCGGCTCGCTGCGCAACGCCACCGGGCTTGATGACCTGGATGTGATCACCGACAGTGAAGGCAACGCGGCGGTGCGCGCCGGGCGCTACATTCAGGACAACATCTATCTGGGCGTGGAGGCCGGTGCGAAGGGCACGACGCGCGGTACGGTCAATCTGGACATCACCGAAGACCTGAAGGCGCGCGGCTCGCTCGGCTCCGATGGCGATTCGAGCGTCGGCATCTTCTTCGAGAAGGACTATTAGGCCGCCCTGCGTCCATTGCGGCAATATTCATGGGTGCTGACCCTAAGTAGCCGCCAGAGCAAAAAGAAAGCCGGCCAGAAAACTGGCCGGCAATCGGCGCGCATGGTTCGGGTCGGGGGGATGGTGGGGCGCGCGCCTGGAGCAAGAACACACACGCCCCGCAAAGGTTCCGCACCGTTTCAATTTTATCGAACGCGCACGAACACCCGCGCGTGAGACCGTCTCAGCGCTGCCAGCCCTGTGCGCCGATGAGCGGCACGAAGGACACCGGCGCGAGATCCTCGGTGCGGAAGTTCTCCTCCCCGTCCCGCGTCACGCATGTCAGCTTCTGGGGACCGGAGGCGGAGCCGACGGGCATGATCAGCCGCCCGCCCATGGCAAGCTGCGCGCGCAGCGCCTCCGGCACACGTGGCCCGGCCGCAGCGATGATGATCGCATCAAACGGCGCTTTCTCGGGAAGCCCGAGCGTTCCATCGCCCACGGAAAGCGTGACATTGTCGAGATAACCGCCCGTCTCCAGCCGCTCGCGGGCGGCTGTGGCAAGCGTGTCATGTCGCTCGATCGAAAAGACGTGGCCGGCGAGCAGAGAGAGGATTGCGGTGGAGTAGCCAGACCCCGTGCCCACTTCGAGAACCCGGCTTTCAGGCCCGAGCTCCGCCGCTTCCGTCATCAGGGCAACGATATAGGGTTGGGAAATGGTCTGCCCGTCGCCAATGGGCAGGGCCCCGTCTTCATAGGCGAGTTCGGCGAGATGATCGGGAACGAAGCGTTCGCGCGGCACCTGCGCCATGGCGTCCAGAACCGCTTCGGAGGCAATACCGCGCCGCCTGAGCACCGCCAGCATCTCTGCGCGGCGCACTGTCTGCATGTCTGTGTCGTCGTCTCTGCTCACGCCTGCCCGGCTCGATCAAGGATTGGTTCCACAATCCCTATAATGTCGCCAAAAGGGCTGCAACGTCCATAGTTGGATGTGATCTGAGCTTGGCCACAAACGTGCGGCGAAGACCTAAAGAGAGGTTCTTTTTCAACTTTGAAGGAAGATTGGTGGGTGATACAGGGCTCGAACCTGTGACCCGCTGATTAAGAGTCAGCTGCTCTACCAACTGAGCTAATCACCCGACCGATCCGTGCGGCGAAGAAGTTGCCGTCAACCGAATGACCGGCTCCTTAAAGGGTTTTTCTCAAGCTGGCAAGACACTCTGACACGGGTTTGTCACTTTTCTCAAATGAACAGCCTTCCCTCCGCCACGCGAACCGCCTGACCACCGATCCGGGCAGCCTCGATACGGCCCGCAAACGCTTCAATTTCAAGGCGTATGCTCGATGGACGGCCCATTTCCAGCCCCTGCTCGATCAGAAAGCCGTGCGCGCCGTCCACAAGCGCGTCATGGCGCATTATTGCGCCGGCAAAGGCTGCTGCGGCCGATCCCGTGGCCGGATCTTCACTGATTCCCAGATCATTGCCGAACATGCGGGCATGAAAGGCGTGATCGTGATTCACCGTCTCGCGGCAATAGACATAGGGATTGGCCACGCGCCCGTTCAGCTCCGGCACCAGAGAGGACCAGAGCGCCGGATCGAACCTGGCGCGCGCGGCCACATCGAGATTGGCGACCGGCACGCAGACATAGGGAACGCCAGCGCTCCACACGCCAACAACGTGGTTCTCAAAACCGATCTCGTGATGGCCGAGCCCAAGTGCGGCCGCCACCGCCTCCGGCTCAAAAGAACCTGCCACGGGTTCGGGAAGCTTCGGCAGGTCGAATTCGGCATAAGCGGCCTGCGCGCCGAGCGACACAGCGCAGCGCACCGGCCCGACCGTCTCTTCCAGCATAAGAATCGAAGTCTGCGCGCGCTCCTGCCCTTCGCCCGCCCGTTCCGCCAGGGCAATGGCCGTGCCCACCGTGGGATGGCCGGCAAAGGGCAGTTCACACCCCGGCGTGAAGATGCGCAGTCTGGCGGCGTGGTTCTTTTCGTCAGGTGGAAAGACGAACACGGTCTCGGAAAGATTGAACTCGCCGGCGATCCGCTGCATGGCCGCGTCATCCAACCCTTCGCTGTCAAGAACGATGGCCAGCGGGTTTCCCGTGAGGGCCTCGGCGGAAAAAACGTCATAAATATAATAGTTTCGCCCGTTCATCCTGCCTCCAGATAAAAATGCACTGCCCGGAGCGAAAGAGTGCTCTCGTCCAGTTTCCTGCCATCTTTTGTCCACTTTCCTGTTACCACGTTAAGATCACAGGCGCGCGCTCAATGCTGCGATGGGTCCATGAAAAAGACAGGCAGCGATCCACAGGCGATCGCATCGACGCATGTTCGAGGCACTAGCCAAAAAGCCAAGCCTTCCCAGAGAAAAAAACGCCGATGGCCGCTAGCGCTGCCAGTCGCCGGGCTCCTTGCGACCGGCGCATGGTTTTTCGCCGGCGCGCAATCCGGCCAGACGATGGCAGGCTATATGAGCCAGCCGGTGGAACGCGGCGATCTGGTGGCGCGCGTGGCGACGACCGCCGTCTTGCGGCCGCGCACGCAGATCCAGATCTCCAGTGAGCTGAAAGGAACGGTGCAGTCCGTCCCCGTGATGCAGAACCAGCGCGTGAAACGCGGCGATATCCTCATCCAGCTTGATTCCACCATATTCGAGTATGAGCTGGAGCGCTCGGCCGCACTGGTCGAAGCCGCCGAGGCGAGCCTTTCCGATGCGATGATCGCCCTTGAAGAAACCGACCAGAAGCTCACCCGCGCAAAGGCGCTGCGCCATCGCAATGCGCTCAGCGAGCAGAAGCTGGAAGACGTGCAGGCCGAGCGAAACCGCGCCGCCAACCGCGTCGAGACAGCCAAGGCCGATCTTGCGGTCAAGCAGGTGGATCTGAAACTCCGGCGCTTCGACCTGAGCCGCAGCAGGATCCGCTCGCCCATTGATGGCATCGTGCTGGCGAGAAAGGCCGAACCCGGCCGCACCGTCTATGCATCTTCGGAAGACAGCGTGCTGTTCATCCTTGCCGAGGACCTGGAAAGGATGGAACTCATCGCCAAGGTGAACGAAGCCGATATCGGATCGATTGCCGAGGGACAGGAAGCAACCTTTCTGGTGGACGCCTATCCCGATCGCACCTTCAGAGCGACGATCCGTGACGTGTCGTTCGCACACCGGCGCGAAAACAATCTCGTGACCTATGAAGCCAATCTGGATGTGCGCAATGACGACCTGAAGCTCAGGCCGGGGATGACCGCATCCGTGTCGATCACCACCGACGAAACGACAAATGCGCTTCTGATCCCCACCAGCGCGCTGCGCTATCGGCCGCAGACGGTTGAGCCCGAAAGCTCCGAGGAAACGAACGCCGAAGACGCACCGGGCAAGGCGCTCGTTCATGTGCTCGGAGAGGATGGAGAGCCGCAGCCGGTGCGCGTGGAGCTCGGGGTGCGCAACTGGGAGAAAGCGGAGGTTCTTTCCGGCCTAACAGAGGGGCAGCGCGTCATCACTGGCGATGCGCTGCACACGCAATAGCGATGGACGCCGAAAGCGCGAGCACGCCGCTCATCGCCTTCGAGGCCGTCTGGCGCAGCTATGGCGCCGGAGACACGCAGGTGCATGCGCTGGCCGGCGCGAGCTTTGACATTGCCCGTGGCTCCTTCGTGGCGGTGACCGGCCCCTCGGGCTCGGGAAAATCGACCGCGATGAACATTCTGGGCGCGCTCGACGTGCCGACGGGTGGCGCGTACCACTTCATGGGCGAAGATGCCGGCACGTTCGACAAGCCCCGCCGCGCCGACCTGCGCAACCGGCATATCGGCTTCGTCTTCCAGGGCTACAATCTCCTGCCCCGCACCACGGCGCTGGAAAACATCGAGCTCCCCCTTATCTATCGGGGCCTGCCAAGGCGCACCCGGCAGGAACTCGCGGAAGAAGCGCTCCTGCAAGTGGGGCTTGAAGGCCGTGGCCACCACACACCAAACGAGCTTTCCGGCGGACAGCAGCAGCGCGTGGCGATTGCGCGCGCACTGGTTTCGGAACCCACACTCCTTCTGGCGGACGAGCCGACCGGCAATCTCGACACCGAACGCAGCCATGAGATCATGGAGCTTCTGACCGCGCTCAACCGCGAACACGGGCTCACAATCGTGATGGTGACGCATGAGCCGGACATCGCGGCATTCGCCGGTCGGCAGATCGGGTTTCGCGACGGGCGCATCGCCTTCGACAGCGCCACGGGGGATGCGGCGTCATGCTGATGCAGTCGATTCTGCTTGCGCTGCGCTCCATCGCTCGCAACAAGCTGCGCTCGCTGCTCACGCTTCTTGGCGTGATCATCGGCGTTGCCGCAGTGATCGCGCTTCTCACCATCGGCGGAGGCGCACGCGAACACATAAATGCGGGAATGGCGAATATGGGCAGCCGCCTCATCTTCGTGTTCGCAGGCGAACGGCCAGATCCCTCGGCTCCGGTAATAAACGAGGCCAAACCACTCACCAATGCGCATTTCAACGGCCTCGAAAAGGCCATTGGCAGTCAGGCCATTGTCGCGGCCGTCGCCACGACCAGTATGCGCGCCTCTTTTGGTGCGCGAAGCGTTTCTGCGCAGGTCACGGGTGCCAGCGAAAATCACTTCCTGCAACGCGAATGGAAGCTTGGACGTGGTCGCCTGTTTTCGCCCGTGGAAGCCGAGAGCAGCGCCAGCGTCTGCGTTATCGGCAGCCAGGTTTCAAAAGCGCTGTTCGGCCAGGAGAGTGCGCTAAGCGCACGCATCAGGATCGGCCCGGCGCATTGCAGGGTGGTCGGCGAGCTGAGCGCGAGAGGCTCTTCCTTCTCCGGCCAGCAGGACATGCAGGTCTATGTCCCGCTCGGCCTGTTCCAGACCCGGCTCAGCGGCAAGACGGAAATCAATGAAATATTGATCAATGCGCCAAACCAGGCCGCAATCGAACCGCTGAAAGCCCAGATCACGCAGGAAATGCGCAATCTGCGCCGCATAGGCCCCGGTCGCAATGACGATTTTCAGGTCGATGACATGGCCGAATACATAGAGCAGACAAACGCGCTCGTCGGCAGCATCACGGCGTTTCTGAGCGCTATCGCCGCCATCAGCCTTCTGGTGGGCGGCATCGGCATCATGAACATCATGCTGGTCTCGGTCACCGAGCGCACACGGGAGATCGGCATCCGCATGGCGATAGGCGCGCGTCAGCGGGACATTCTGGTGCAGTTTCTGACCGAGGCTTCCGTGCTGTCGCTGCTGGGCGGCCTGACCGGCATAGCGCTTGGGCTCGCCATCGCATGGGGCGTGACCACACTGATGGGGGTGCACTTCGCGCCCGGCCTTGCCGACATTGCCGCCATCACGGCCATCTCCATCGCCATCGGCATCGTTTTCGGCTTTTTCCCGGCGCTGCGCGGCGCGCGGCTAGACCCGATCGAGGCCCTGCGGCACGAATAGAGCAATTTTGGGAAAAGTGGACACCGGATTTCCGTCCGGAATTGCGCAAAAACGCTCTCGATCAGGCGATGTCGAGCTGAACCACGACCGGGCAATGATCGGATGCCTTGGGGCGGTCCCAGCCGACGCGCGGGAAACGCGGCACATCCTGCTCGGGCGGAAAGATGGTGCGCCAGGGCTGGCCGGCGCGGATGATCTCCGGCACGGCCCGCGTGTTGTGGCGGGCGAGCGCCCGCGACGCCAGAAGATAGTCGAGCTGGCACAGATGCCGCTCTTCCGGCCCGCGCGTGTGATAGAGCGTCCAGCGGTCCATTTCCGGGCGACGCTCCACGAGGTTTTCGCAGAAATCGCCCGCGGTCAGCGCATTGACGCTCGATTGTTCTTCCGTCGCCGGCTCGAACCGATAGCCCAGATGCGCCTCACCGGTGATGATGACGCGCTCGCGATAATCGTTGAGATCGCCGCAAATGACCCAGCGCTTTTCCGCCGCCCGTTCAGCACCGCCAAAACGCTGCTCGATGATGTGCCGCACCGCCGCCGCTTCGGCCATGCGCACCGGCATGGAAGCCGTGCGCCCGTCCATGCCATTGCGCGGCGGGCTCATCGCCTTGAAATGCACCACATAAAGCGTGAGCGGCCGGCCACCGACCTTGATGTCCAGCTCCAGACAATCGCGCCGGAAAATGCGCTCATGCGGCTCAATGCCAAGTTCGGCCAGTTCCTCATTGTGCAGATCGAGATCGGCGAAGGTCAGATGCGCATGGCTGGTCATGCGCACGAACTCGATGGGCTGGCCATGCGCCGTTTCCGGCCGCATCATCACCGCCACATCAATGCCGCGGGAATCATTGCCGGAAGCGGAATATTTCTCCCGGTAGCCATTGCCGATCATCTTGAACAGATAGCCATATTCGAACGCCTTGAGCGCTGCGAGATTGTCGACCTCCTGAAGGCACAGAATGTCCGCGCGCGTTGCGGCAATGGCCAGCGCCGTCAGCTGGCGCGCATCATCCGTCAGCGCAATGGCGCGGGCCTGTTCAAGCGCACGGTAATGCGCCTCGTCCTCGATCTCATAGAGCGCGAGGGCGCGATCCCTGCGCAGATCATTGCGGAAACCGGAGAAATCGAACCGGTTCATCAGGTTTTCGACGTTGAATGTGGCAAGGCGGAGGGACATGCATGCACGTTTAACCGGCATGGCGATGAATACAAGCCCGCGTTTTGACGCCCCCCTCTCGCAACCGTCTCATTCATCACGCGTTCATGGTGGATATGATTGGTTATGATACCATCAGCACATGCAACAATTCTTGAAAAATGGGGTTGAAGGGCATCTTGGGGGCGCCTGAAAACAGGAGACCATCATGAAACGCAATCTCGTCAACATCGCCTGTTCGGGGCTGCTTGCGTTAGGCTTCGCCGTCATCGGCGCACCGGCCAACGCCAATGCACTGGGCATTGCCGGCAGCGCGACGACAAACGCGGTCGAGCGCTCTGCAACGCAGGCGCCCGTCGTGCAGGTTGACCGCCGCGAGCGCCGGAACTGGCGCAGGCACAATGACCGTCGCAAATGGCGGCACCGCCACAACCGCCGCGACTGGCACAGAAGGGGCCCAAGCGCCGGCTTCTATTTCGAGTTCGGCCGCCCTGCCCCGTATTACTACCGTCCGCGCTATGTGCGCCCGCCGCAGTATCGCCGGCCGGTAAGGCTTTCGCGCGCACATGTGAACTGGTGCTATGACCGCTACCGCTCCTATCGCGCGTCGGACAACACGTTCCAGCCCTATCACGGCCCGCGCAAGCGCTGCATCTCGCCCTATTACCGCTAGGGCACCGGTCTGACGGAACACGAAATGGCGCGGCGAGAGCCGCGCCATTTTTCGTTCACCCGGGCAATCTGAATTTTCAAAAAGTCTGAATACAATCAGACTTTTAAATCGAAACGGCACGCATAGGCTTCAGGACGTCACCCTGGAGTTGCGCCTCATGTTTCATCTGAGACTTATCCTGATTGCCCTGTTTTGCCTGCTCGGTGTAGAGACGACTTCTGCCGGCAGCCTCGTCGGCTGGGCGGATGCGGACCGCGCCTGCGCCGATGGCTGGGCCGATGGCTGGAACGAGCGCCGCGCCATGCGCCGGCTGTTTCCGGGCCGCATGCAGCTCACGCTTGGCGAAGCACACCGCCGGCACTGGCGCGAGCGCTGCCCCCACGAACGCCGCTGGCGCGACCGTGCCGTGCCCTTCTGGTCACGCTGGCACGATCCCCATGGCCGCTTCGCCGGCGAATTCTACGGCTTCAACGATGTCTACGGCCCCGGCCGGCCGATCCTGCGCCCGCGCCATGGCGCGCGCAGCTTTCACTGGCGGTATGAACGGCAGCCGGAGCAGCGCCGCACCGCAAGGCGGGCCTATCCCGGCCACGACGCCCGCGCGACGCATCTTGCCTGGTGTCACGACCGCTATCGCTCCTACCGCGCGCACGACAACACGTTCCAGCCTTATAAAGGGGCGCGCAGAGTGTGTGTTTCGCCTTATGGGCGTTAGGGCGCGATTGGCCCGGTCGGGTGCCACGACGTGGGATGCATTAGGATTTCCAGGCGTGTTCGGTCCTGTTGCAGCAGCGTTGTGCGTGGTTCGACAAGCTCACCATGAGGGATGGGTAGAGGCTTGCAGAAGCGTTTGGTTCCGGGGCTTTGTCAACAGGACTGCAGCGATCCCCCCTCCCTCATGGTGAGCTTGTCGAACCACGCACAACATCATTGCAACGCGCCATCATGCACTGTGCATCACTGATGGCGTATCAGACCTTTCACAGTGCTCGACTTCCCCGAAAGCCCCCACCCACCCATCAGCCGCGAAAGAGTGCGCGATAGGCGCGTGGCGTCATGCCGCGCAGCGCCTTGAACTGGCGGTTGAAATTGGCCAAAGCGCGATAGCCGACAGCCTCGGCCACATGGCCGATGGGCTGATCGCCGGATGAAAGCCTGGCGCACGCCTCGCCGATGCGCAGCCGCATCACATAGTCTGAAATGCTGGTGCGCATGTGGCGGCGAAAGAGCCGGTGCAGGCCGGACGGGCTGAGCGCCGCGATCCCGGCCAGATCCTCATTGGCGATGCCGGCGGCATAATGCCTGTGAATGTGGAGCAGCACGCGGTCGATGCGCTCGCGGTCGGCGCTGTCGAGATCACGGGCGGCAACCGTGCCCGCCAGCGGCGCGGCCCCGTCATCGCCGGCCAGAACCAGAAGCACCCGCACCAGCGCCAGAAAGCGCTCGGCCAGCTCCGCCTCGAACAGCGCCTCGATCATCGGCCGGGCGCGCGACGCCGCCTGCGGCGAAAAGGCGAGCCCCGCCTCCGCCCGCGCCAGAAGCCCGGCAATGGGCCGCAACTCGGCAAACCCCTCGCCCAGCGCCTGCGCCCATTCATGGCGAAACCACATGACCAGCGCCACATGCGGGCGCGCGGGGTCTGGCCGGGCGCGCGAGGCCCAGGTGTGCGGCAGGTTCGCGCCCACCAGAACCAGATCGCCATCGCCATATTCGCCCACATGATCGCCGACAAAACGCTGCCCCTGAGAATTAAGCGTCAGCGTCAGCTCATATTCGGGATGGTGGTGCCACTCGAAGGGAATGCCCTCCTCCAGCCGCCGGTTCAAAAGGCTCCACGACGCGCCGGGAATGGCGGGCAGCTTTTCCAGAAACGGTCTCATAGAGCGCACTCACAGGCCATGACGCCAGAATAGTATCAATATCGGCCATGTGAGTACAACACCGCCCGCGCAAGCGCGCTAGGCTTGCAAGGCAGGATATCTGGGAGGAAGCCATGCAGGAAGCAGCCATCAAGCGCGATGCGCATCCCTCGTCGACCAAGGTCGGCTCACAGCTCAAGGACATCGAGAAGACCCTGCCGCTGCGCGTTCTCTCGAAGGACGACTGGCAGCACTGGATCACCAAGGGCTATGTGATCGTGCGGCAGGCCGTGCCGCGCGAGAATGTGGAGCGGCTGGCGGAGCTCCTGTGGGCGTTCGACGAGAAAGACCCGAACGATCCCTCCACCTGGTATGCCCCGCAGCGCCGCGCGCACAAGATGAAGGAGCTCAACAACACCGGCATGCTGGAGATCTACAATCACCAGTATCTGTGGGACAACCGCATGGAGCCGCGCATCTATGACGCCTTCGTGGACATATGGGACCGCGAAGATCTGTGGGTGACCATCGACCGCGCCAATCTGAACGTGCCGAAGAAGAGCCCCGGCAATCCCAACGGCTTCATCCACTGGGACGCCGACACCTCGCTCCGCCCGCTGCCCATCGGCGTTCAGGGCGTGCTGAGCCTGAAGAAGCAGGACGGCGATGTGGGCGGGTTCCAGTGCATTCCCGAACTGTTCGAGCATTTTGACGAATGGGTGAAGACCCAGCCCGCCGACCGCGACCCGATGCACCCGGACATAACGGGCCTTTCGATCACCAATATCGACATGGAAGCCGGCGACCTCCTGATCTTCAACTCGCTTCTGGCGCATGGCGTGCGGCCCAACCATTCGAAGGACCGGGTGCGGATGGCGCAATATGTGTCGATGCATCCGGCCGAGTTCGAGAACGAGGCGGAACGGCGCGAGCGCATCCGCCTGTGGCGCGAACGCGACCACCCCAAACGCGACGCCTTCCCCGGCGACCCGCGCGAATGGGAGAAGAAGAACGCGAAAACGGCGAAGCTTACGGAGCTGGGGGAGAAGCTCTTGGGCTTGAAGGGGTGGGATTGAGGGGGGAGTTGGCGCGGCTCGAAAGCGACCTCCGCTGAAAGCGGAGGTGGGGCCGCAAGTAGACTGGCCGCTAAGCTGCTCCGATTGAGTTAGCTGACATAAGTCGGCCCCTGAACACGTCGGCACTCGGCCCAAAACAGACGTCCCTTTATAGAACATGCGCTGCGGTGCAGCATCGCGGAATCGGACGTTCAAGTCGTGCATTCCAACTCAGTCGACGCAAAGGTCTTCGGTAAGTAGGATGCTGCACCGACAAAAATAAGAAGGCATAGAGCATGGCGCTGTTTCTTGGATACGATCCAGGCGGGAAAGGTAAAAACGGTGTTGCGGCAATTCAGGTGGTATCCGATATGCCAAAGATTGTGGACAAAGCGACAGTTCGCGATGCCGCCGAGGCGCTGTCTTGGCTTCAGGCCCATGCAAAATCAGCGGTTGCGCTCGGCATAGACACCCTCTTGGCCTGGTCACCCAAGGGAGGGAGGGCCTGTGATGATGCTCTACGGCGCAAATATGGAGGCAACTCGATTGTCGCGCAGAACTCCTTATACAGCTCCATGACCTTGAATGGCGCGATTGTAGCCAAGCGTCTTGGATTGCCGGTCTACGAAAGCCACCCCAAGCTGTTGCTCCGCGTATCCGGCGAGAATGCAATCCGTGAGGTCTATCAAGACGCACTTGCAAGCTCGGGAGAAGATCATGAGGGTGACGCCATCGTTGCGGCCTGGTGTGCAGCCATGGGGCACAATCGAAAATGGATTGTGGATCTCTTCTCAGACATTGAAGATGACATAGAACTTGTGGTGCCCAGAGCTTGCTACCCTTGGTTTGAGGGCCTGTAATACATCCCAGCTTGGGGCAATAATTGCCAAAGCTTGAGATCGGCCCTTAGCTACCTTCCACTCACCACGCCGATGCCGCGCTGCAGCTTCACCAGACCGGCCATTTATCCATGGCGCAGCATTTTCGGAGGAAGAAGGTCGGCAGAGCGGACGAAGCGGACGTTCAATCGAACAGCACGGACCAGTCCGACAGAAAAGCATCTCGCGTCAGATTACCGGGCGACATCTCCATGCGCTCATTCGCTTGGGTCAACCGGACAAACACCAATTTTCGATCGCCATCTTGTGCCCAACCCACGAACCAACCCCATCCGCGTGCGTAGTCGAAGCTGCGGTCCGCGCGGCGCGGGTAGGCTGTGCCGGTTTTCCCGTAGATCACCCAGTTGCCGGTCTGCCAACTCTGGATGATGGCGCGCGCGTTCTGCATGGCCTGAGGCGAAACGGGGAGTGTTTCCAATACCAGAGACCGCAAGAAAGCCGCCTGCTCGACAGGGGAGACCAGAAGGGATGAGGCAACCCATGCACGCTCAAGCCCATTCCCGAAACCGGGGTCGCCGGAAAAATCCGCATTCCCATACCCGAAGTCTTGGGCGTATCGGGCTAAGACCTGCTCGCCAATCGTCCGGGTGATCCGCTGAGAATACCAAATCACCGAGTATCGCATCCAGTCTGTCGGATCGGTGTTCCTTGTCCAATTGGCACCGCCCCAGTCGGGATCGCCCGCCTGAAATGCCCAAACGGGCTCATGTGAATTTCTCAGGATACCGGCGTCGTAAGCCATGACAGCGAGGGGGACCTTGAAAGTCGATGCCGGCGTCACACGGGACTGGCAATCGCCCTCTTCCATCAAGACATGCTCCGACGCGGCATCAAGTATCAGGGTGCAGACCGTGTCTGCCTTTGCTGACAATGAGAAAGACGCCATCGCGATCAGTATTAAGAAAATGCGCAAATCAACTGCTTTCAACGTCTCAAGTCCTGTCCCGAACTAGCAAAATTGCCAGTCCTTGTGAAATGGCGAGTTGAAGCCGCATTGCCGCAAAAGTGCAGTCGGGGCCCAAATGACCGCCTCCCCAAATTGGTCGCCAGCCCCCCCCCTCACTCAAACGCCACGCCGATCTCCGTCAGGCTGCGCCAGCGGATGACCGCCGGGCGGACGCGGTCGCTGCCTTCTATCTCTATGTAGAAGGCGTCCGGCACGGCGCAGATGTCGCCGAAGCGGATGCGCGCACCGTGCGCGTTCTGGTCGAGAACAGCGCCCAGAAGCATGCAGCCGCCATGGTTCCAGAAGAGCCTCGCGTGACGCGTCGCATCCTCGCGGCCGGCCGCGCGGCGCTCTGAGGGAAACGGGCGGTCCGCGTCCGCCAGTTTTCCGCCCGCCCGTCTTTCGCCCGCCCGTCTTTCGTCCACCGGCCTTTTCATGTCCGACATCATCTTCGCCTCCTGGCCTTGCCCACGCCCGCAGGCGCGGCTGGCTTTTCGCCTCCATGCCCGTTCGCCTCCATGCCCGTCAGGCGCGCCTGACCGGTGGCAAGAGGCCCATGCGGTTCTTGCGGTACTTGTGGGTCATGCAGCGAAAACCGTGCCAGAAACCTGTTTCATCGCGGGACAGGCAGGCGGAAGACCGGCAAAGAAAAAGGCCGCGGGCGATGCCGCGGCCTTCTGTCTGAGACTTTGGAAAAGATCAGTTCTTTTCCTTGTCCACCAGCTTGTTCTTGGAGATCCACGGCATCATGCCGCGCAGCTTCTCGCCAACTTCCTCGATCGGATGCTCGTCGTTCAGGCGACGGGTCGCTTTGAAGCGGGCCGCACCTGCGTGCCACTCCTGCATCCACTCGGTGGTGAAACGGCCGGACTGGATGTCGTGCAGAACGCGCTTCATCTCTGCCTTGGTCTCTGCCGTGATGATGCGCGGGCCAGAGACATACTCGCCCCACTCAGCGGTGTTGGAGATGGAGTAGTTCATGTTGGCAATGCCGCCCTCATAGATGAGGTCGACGATCAGCTTCACTTCGTGCAGGCACTCGAAATAGGCCATTTCGGGAGCGTAACCGCCCTCGACCAGCGTCTCGAAGCCGGCGCGGATGAGCTCGACAAGACCGCCGCACAGAACGACCTGCTCACCGAACAGATCCGTCTCGCACTCTTCGCGGAACGTGGTCTCGATGATGCCCGAACGGCCGCCGCCAACGCCGCAGGCGTAGGACAGGCCGAGGTCCAGCGCATTGCCGGAAGCGTCCTGGTGAACGGCGACCAGGCACGGCACGCCGCCGCCCTTCTCATATTCGCCGCGCACGGTGTGGCCCGGGCCCTTCGGCGCGACCATCAGCACGTCGACGGTCTTCTTCGGCTCGATCAGGCCGAAATGCACATTGAGGCCGTGCGCGAAGGCAATGGCCGCACCGTCGCGGATGTTCGGCGCGATCTCGGAATTGTAGATGCCGGCCTGCAGCTCGTCGGGCGTGGCCATCATCATCAGGTCGGCCCATGCAGCAGCCTCGGCCACCGACATCACCTTGAGGCCATCGGCCTCGACCTTCTTGGCGGTTGCAGAACCCGGACGCAGCGCCACGGCGATTTCCTTGGCGCCGGAATCCTTCAGGTTCAGCGCGTGCGCGCGACCCTGGCTGCCATAACCGATAATGGCGACCTTCTTGCTCTTGATGAGATTGAGATCGGCATCGCGATCATAATACACCCGCATACTCAATTCCTTTCCTGATCCAACTGACTGTTGTTCACCTTCGACCGCCTTAGACGCTGTCGCGGCCGGTCGTCTCGTTTTTCCGCACCCCGAAAAGCACGAAAAACTGGTCCACCGCCTCTTCTGCAAGGGCGGCGTAATGTTCAGGCCGGCGCACACCGGCCTCGCCCAGAAGCATGCGCACATGAAGGTCGCGCACGATCAAGCCGTATAATGTGTGATAGGCAGTTTCGCGGTCGTGATAAGCAATAAGGCCGCGCTGCCTGCCGGCCTCCAAAAGCGCGCCGGCACGTTTATCAATACCATGCCGACCCCGCTCAATAAGAAGCGCGCCGAGCCGGCTACCTTCCCGGCTCGCCTGTCCAATGGCCAACCGGTTAAGCGCCAGCGATACATCTCCACCGAGAACCTGCAAGAGGTCATTTGCGAAATCCACCAGATGCGTGCGGAACCGGCAAAGATCCAGCCGCTCGCCGCCGTCGATCTGGGCGCGCACCTTGCTCGCCTGATGGGAGATCATGGCCGCCAGAAGACCGTCGCGGTCTCCGAACCATTTGTAGAGGCTTTCCTTGGAGCAGTTGGCCGCGCGCGCCAGCCCGGCGGTCGTCAGCGCGCGCTCGCCGCCTTCCAGCAGGAGGCCCAGCGCCTTGTCCAGAACCGCGCGCTGGCGCGGTGTGAATGTATCCTGCATTTCCGACATGTGGCGCACGAAGGTCTCTGTTCCCGTTTACGGATCGTACCGTACGGTACGGTTCTGTCATAGGGAAAAACAAAATGCAAGCCGCTTTGCCACAGGGTCCGGGGAGATTGCGCCCCTCGCCCGCCCGGCCCTGCGAAACGGCATCGGCCCCGCATCCTGTGGATACGGGGCCGAGCGATGAAGACAGGCGGTCAGGCCGGGCTCTGGCTATGAGCTTTTCAGAAAAAGCGGAAGCGCTCCACGTGGATGACAGCTTCTTTCTCCCCGCTTGCGGGGAGAAGGTCCCGGCAGGGGGATGAGGGGCTGACGCGGCGCATGAAAGTCTCGCCATATGTGGGTTCGCGGAACCTGGCGCCCGCCCCTCATCCTCACCTTCTCCCCGCGCGCGGGGAGAAGGGGGCCTTGACGGTGGGGCCTGGTCGTTTGACGGCGTGCGGCTTTGGGCCGTTGGGCGGGACGGTCGGGCAGCCTCCTTCTCCCCACGCGCGGGGAGAAGGGGGCTTCGAAGTCGGCGCCCGCAATTGCCCAAGAAGAATGAATGAGAGCGTTTCGCGATGCAATGAAGAGTGGAGACCGCTGGAAGCAGGTCGTTCAGCGCCCGCACTGGCGCATCTGGCGGCCGTAATTACTGGACATGGTCGCCGCTTTGCGGGCGGATTTCTGCATCTGCGGATTGTTGCGCCATACGCCGCGCCGATAGCCCGCATGGCCGGCATAATAGTTCAGGTAAAGGCTGTAGGCGTCGTTGAGCGCCACGCCATTGGTGCGGTTGCTGGTCTGGTGATACCAGCCGACGAAATCCACCGCATCGGCGAAGCTGCTGCGCCGCGCCATCATATTGCCGGTCTCGCGCTTGTAGCGCTGCCAGGTGCCATCAAGCGCCTGCGAATAGCCATAGGCGCTGGAGGCGCGCTTCCACGGAATGAAGCCGAGCAGCTTGCGGCGCGGCGGGCGCGCATCGGCGTCGAAGCCAGATTCGATGCGGATGGTGGCCATCAGCACTTCCGCCGGCACGCCATATTTGCGCTCGGCGCGCTTGGCCTGCGTATACCAGCCGCCGAAAAAGCTCTGCTTCTGGTCGAACACGGTACAAACATTGTTGATGCTGCGCGGCGTCGAGGCACAGCCTGCCAACGCCAGCGCGAGCAGCACGGTCACTGCAACGATACGCATTAAAACACCTCAAAACCCACCCCATGCATAGGTCAGGGAATCCTAAGAAACCCTGTCCATGCGCGTTAACGGTCTGGGCAATGCCGTGACCATTTGCGGGCGATTTGGAGGTGGATCAGCCCTCGCAGGCGCGGATGAAGCGGCGCACGGTTTCCGCCATGCCGTATTCCAGCGCGTCGGCGGTGAGACCGTGGCCAATGGAAACCTCGCAGAGTTCCGGCATGCGGCGCGCAAGGGCCGGAAGGTTCGCCACCGTCAGATCGTGACCGGCATTGACGCCGAGCCCGTGCGCGGCAGCGGCGTCCGCCGTTTTGCCGAGCTTTTCCAGTTCGATAGCGGCCTTTTCGGAATCATCATGGCAACCGCCATAAGGGCCGGTGTAGAGCTCGATACGGTCCGCCCCGAGTGCTGCCGCCGCCGGCACCTGATCGGGATCGGGATCTGCGAAAAGCGAAACGCGAAAGCCCTGCATCTTGAGCCGCGCGATGACGGGTTTTAGAAAGCCGCCCTGCCCGGCAAAGTCCCAGCCATGGTCGGAGGTGGCCTGCGCCGGATCGTCGGGCACCAGCGTCACCTGTTCGGGCTGATGCTCTTCGACGAGCGCCAGGAATTCCTCGGTGGGAAAGCCCTCAATGTTGAACTCGCGGCCGGGGAACTCGTCATCAAGCAGCGCGCGGATCTCCGGCAGGTCGGAAAAGCGGATATGGCGCTGGTCGGGGCGCGGATGCACGGTCAGCCCGCAGGCGCCCGCTTGAAGCGCGATGCGGCCAAGCCCGGTCACGCTCGGCCATGGCAGATCGCGCCGGTTGCGCAGCATGGCGACAGCGTTGAGATTGACGGAGAGTTTTGCCGGCATTGTTGCGTCCCGCTTTTCTGTTGCGCTCGATGCGTTACCATCGCTCCATACCGCGTTCGGGTCGGAACGGACAGGCCCAGATCGCGTTGTCGATAAAGACAAGCCGGGTCGATAGAGGCAAGCCGGAAAGCGTCAGGAGCAGACCATGACCGTCAATGAGAATCCCCCCAATGTGCGGCGCATCGAGACAGACCGCGACGACGCATATGCCTTCGAGATCGTCGGCCACATCACGGCAGCCGACATGGAAAACCTCTACGGTCTTCTCGAAGGCGCTTATGAAGTGCACGACAAGATCGACGTGCTGGTCATCATTCACGACTATGAAGGCTTCGACTGGCATGCCGCCTTCAAGGAACAGACGATGATCGGCAAGACCAACGCACTGAAGCACATCCGCAAATATGCAGTGGCCGGCGGGCCGGCCTGGATGGGCACGACCATCGCCTTCTTCCGTCCGTTCTTCTCCATGGAAATGGAGTATTTTCCCTATGAGAAGGTGGAGGACGCCTGGAATTGGCTGGGCGCGGAACCAGCCCCGCCGCCGGGCTGACCGGCAATGGCCAGTGCCCTATCGCATTTGCGCTGCGCCGGATGCGCGCATCCGCTGCAAAATGCTCTTTGCTTTCCCGCATTTATGCTGCGCCGGATGCACGCATCCGGCTGCAAAATGCTCTCTGCATTCCCGCATTTGTGCGACGCCGGATGCGCGCATCCGGCTGCAAAATGCTTTAGCGCACGATGGTCAGGCGCTCGGAGGCACGGGTGATGGCGGTGTAGAGCCAGCGCTGGCGCGTGTCGCGAAAGGCATAGCTCTCATCAAAGAGCACCACCTCATCCCACTGCGAACCCTGCGCCTTGTGCACGGTCAGCGCGTAGCCATAGTCGAAATCATCGTAACGCTTCTTGGTCTGCCACGGAATTTCCGCCGTGGGATCCTCAAACGCCGCCTTTAAAAGCTTGATCTTGGCCACGCCGCGATCGGGATCGTCCTCTTCGGGCGAGACCAGAAGGTTGATGCCCGGCTTCACGGTCTCGCGCGACGAGGTCATCACCTTCCACAGCGAGCCGTTCAACAGCCCCTTGGCGGGGTCGTTGCGCAGACACACCAGCTTGTCGCCGGCCTGCGGATAGTCGGCGTCGAACCCCTTCAGCTCGCGCAGGCGCTGATTGTAGCGGCGGCGCGTGCGGTTGGTGCCGACAAGCACCTGATCGGCCGAAAGCACCAGATCCTGATCGACCTCGGCCTTTGAAATGACCCTGGCCGCACCATAATCCCCATAGGAGATATCCCGCCCCTCGCGCACATCGAGCGCAAGCTGGATGATGGGATTGTCGCGCGCCTGCCGGTGGATTTCGGTCAGGAGATGGTCCGGCTCATGCTCGGTGAAGAACCCGCCACCGGAAATCGGCGGAAGCTGGCCGGGATCGCCCAGAACGAGGATCGGCGTGCCGAACGACAGGAGGTCGCGGCCAAGCGCCTCATCCACCATGGAGCATTCATCGATGATCACCATCGCAGCCTTGGCGATGGGGCTCTGGCGGTTGAGCGAGAAGGTGGGCGACATGGAGGTGCGTCCCGTCACCTCGTCTTCCACCTCTTCCTCGCCGCGCGGGCGATAGATCAGCGAATGGATGGTGCGGGCATTCTTGGCGCCGCGCGAGCGCAGCACCTGCGCGGCCTTGCCGGTGAATGCGGCGAACTGCACCTCGCCATCGACATGCTCTGCGAAATAGCGCGCCAGCGTGGTCTTGCCCGTTCCGGCATAGCCGAACAGACGGAAAACCTGGGTCTGACCGGCCTTGAGCCAGTTCGCCACAGCGTTAAGCGCTGCATCCTGTTGCGGGGAGAATTCCATGCCGTCCAGAAAGCAGATTCGGCCCGAAATGAACAGGCTGCAATCACACCGGAGGCAGCAGGATCGCTCACGCCATTCGTGCTCAAACCCGTTGCAACAGTGTTGTGCGTGGTTCGACAAGCTCACCATGAGGGATGTTGGGCTTTGCCGCAAAGCCTCGTCCCGCGAGGCTCCCGAGGGGATTTGCCGTCCCCATACCCACCCTCATGGTGAGCTTGTCGAACCACGCAAGACATCAATGCAGCGGGGCATTGAAACCGGTGTCCGCCCCCTCCCTAGCGCGTGTGCGGCGAGAGGTCCCGGCCGGGCCAGGTGGTCAGAGGCGGCTCGGGCATCACGTCTTCACCCAGATGGCTGCTCACATAGATGATGTCGCTCCACAGCTCTTCCTCGCCCTGATCGTTCAGAACCCGCAGCATGACGAGATAGCGCTTGCGCGCCCGCACCCCGCAAACGGGCGGTGAACGCAGGCTGTAGCGCTTGCGCCAGCGCTGCACGCGCTCGCGCACCACATAATAGCCATTGCCCGCAGGGTCTTCGAAGTCGGCCTCGATGATCATGCCGTGGCGCAGATGGCGGATCTCCCGCACCGCCAGATCGTAGTGAATTTCCGAAGAGTTGTGATCGATCGTGAAACCACCGCCCAGGACGGCGAGCAGCGGCTTCTCCTCGGCGCGCTCACAGGTCACCCAGCCTATGGCCAACAGCACAAGGCATATGCCAGACGTCACCAGAAACAGTCGCCAGGTAAGGGCGGCCTCGTCGAATTCCGCCATTTGCTCGCTCCGCGTTTCACGCGGGGCGCATTCAATCATATAGCCGACTAACTATCTAGCCGCAGAAATTGTGGCTGAGAGACCCGCTCACCCCGCATTTTGTGGAATGGATTGTTGTCAGCCTGACCCTAGCGCATCATCGGCCATAAGGTGGCGGCGAGCGCCAGCCCCATGGCGATGTTGAACCATTTGAGCCGCACGGGATCGGCCAGAAAGCCGCGCAGAACCACGCCGAACCCGGCCCAGACGGAAACGCTTGGAAAATTCACGATGACGAAGGCGAGCGCGACAAGGAGAACCGTCGCGAAAGGTGCGGTGGGGTCGGTGTAGACCGCCATGGCGGTCAGCGCCATTACCCAGGCCTTCGGATTGACCCACTGGAACGCGGCGGCCTGCAGGAACGTCATCGGCTGCGCATTGCCTTCACCGCCCTGCCCCAGCGCGCGCGACATGGCGATGCGCCAGGCGAGGTAGAGAAGATAGGCCCCGCCGGCGATTTTCAGGATCGTGTGGAGCGCGGGAAACGCCGTCAGAACAGCGCCAAGCCCGAAGCCAACCGCGAGCAGGAGCGACGCGAAGCCACCGGCAATGCCAAGCATGTGGGGGATGGTGCGGCGGAACCCGAAATTCACGCCCGAGGCCAGCAACATGAAATTGTTCGGCCCCGGCGTCACCGAAGCGACGAAGGAGAAAACCAACAGGGCAAGGAAAACGTCCGGCGACATTCGCCAACTCCCAAACGGTCGCCCGGCGCAGGGGCAATTAGGTCAGTATTATTGACCTTATTTTTCCTGCGGGCAAGATACAGATCGCCCTGCCCGCAGAAAATATCCGTTCACGGAGAGGCTGCGCCTACATGCCTTCCGGGCCGCGGTTCATGGCGGCAACGCCCGTGCGGCACACTTCGACCAGGCCGAGCGGCTTCATGATGGCGATGAACTGCTCGATCTTGGAGACGCGCCCCGTGATCTCGAAGATGAAGTGCTCGGTGTTGGCGTCGATCACCTGAGCGCGGAAAGCGTCTGCCAGACGCAGCGCCTCGACGCGGTCCTCGCCCTGTCCGCGAACCTTGACCAGCGCCAGTTCACGCTCCATCGGGCGGTCATGGCCGCGCTCATCGGCAACGATGGAGAGGTCCACCACGCGGTGTACCGGAACGATGCGCTCGAGCTGATGCTTGATCTGCTGAAGCACATGGCCCGTGCCGCGCGTCACGATGGTGATGCGCGAAAGGTGGCGTTCGTGCTCGGTCTCGGAGACGGTGAGGCTGTCGATGTTGTAGCCGCGACCGGAGAACAGGCCGATCACGCGGGCAAGAACGCCCGGTTCGTTGTCGACGAGGACGGCCAGGGTGCGCGTCTCGGCAACCTGGGTTTCCTTGGTGATGAAATAGGCAGAGCCGGTGGGTTGTAGCTGCGCGTTCATTGCGTGAATCTCTTTTGCAAAACCATCGTGTAACTAACTGAAAACAAAGCGTCCTGCCGCTGAGACAGGACGCCTCATAACCGTCACACCAATTGCCGGCCCTCTTCGTCGATGGCGTTGGCCACCGCCTCGTCGCTGGCCTCGTCGGGAAGCAGCATCTCGTTATGCGCCTTGCCCGACGGGATCATCGGGAAGCAGTTGGCGAGTGCGGCAACACGGCAATCGAAGATCACCGGCTTGTCGACTTCAATCATCTCGCGGATGGCGTCATCCAGCTTGCCCGGCTTGTCGCACATGATGCCGTGGCAGCCATAGGCTTCGGCCAGTTTGACGAAGTCAGGCATCGCTTCCGTATAGGAGTGCGACAGGCGGTTGCCATGCAGCAGCTGCTGCCACTGGCGCACCATGCCCATATACTGGTTGTTCAGGATGAAGATCTTGATCGGCGCATTGTGCTGCACCGCTGCGCTCATCTCCTGAATGGTCATCTGCACCGACGCATCGCCTGCAATGTCGATGACCAGCGCATCGGGATGCGCGATCTGCACGCCAAGCGCCGCCGGCAGGCCGTAGCCCATCGTGCCCAGACCGCCGGAGGTCATCCAGTGGTTCGGCGCATCGAAACCGAAATGCTGCGCCGCCCACATCTGGTGCTGACCGACTTCGGTCGTCACATAGACATCGCGCTCCCTGGTCAGCTCATAGAGCCGCTGGATCGCGTATTGCGGCATGATGATGTCGTCATTCGGCTTGTAGGCGAGCGAGTCGCGTGCGCGCCAGATGTCGATCTGCGTCCACCAGGGCTTGAGCGCGGCCTTGTCCGCCTTCGCAGTCGCGCGCCACAGGCGCACCATGTCTTCAAGGATACGGCCTGCATCGCCGATGATCGGCACGTCAACATGAACGTTCTTGTTGATCGAGGACGGATCGATGTCGATGTGGATCTTGCGCGAATGCGGCGCAAAGGCGTCGAGACGGCCGGTGATGCGGTCATCGAAGCGCGCACCGATGCACAGCATGACGTCGCAATCATGCATCGCCATGTTGGCTTCATAGGTGCCGTGCATGCCCAGCATGCCGAGCCAGTTGTCGCCGGATGCCGGATAAGCGCCCAGTCCCATCAGCGTGGAGGTGATCGGGAAGCCCGTCAGATCCACCAGCTCGCGCAGCAGATGGCTCGCCTCCGGACCGGCATTGATGACGCCGCCACCCGAATAGATCACCGGCCGCTTGGCGTTGGCCATCAGTTCGATGGCCGCCTTGATCTGGTTGATGTCGCCCTGCTCCTGCGGGTGATAGCTGGTGCGCGGCGCGGTCTGCGGCGGGGTGTAGGTGCCCTTGGCAAACTGGATGTCCTTGGGAATGTCCACGACGACCGGTCCCGGGCGGCCCGTGGTCGCCACGTGGAAAGCCTCGTGAATGATCGCGGCAAGCTGGTTCACGTCCTTCACCAGCCAGTTGTGCTTGGTGCAGGGACGGGTAATGCCGACCGTGTCGCACTCCTGGAAAGCGTCGGAGCCGATCAGTGCGGTGGGAACCTGGCCACTGATGCAGACAAGCGGGATGGAATCCATCAGCGCGTCCTGCAGCGGCGTCACCGCATTGGTCGCGCCGGGGCCGGAGGTCACCAGCATGACGCCGGCCTTACCGGTAGCGCGCGCATAGCCCTCGGCTGCGTGGCCTGCTCCCTGCTCGTGGCGTACAAGAATGTGCCGGACATCTTCCTGCTGGAAGAGCTCGTCGTAGATGGGAAGTACGGCGCCGCCCGGATATCCGAAAATATCCTCGACACCATTGTCCTTGAGCGCCTGCACGACGATCTCTGCGCCCGTCATCTCGTTTTGGGCGGATGCGTCCGCTGCTGGCTCCGACACTGCCTTGTTCATCTTGGTCTTTCCGTTCTCTCTACCGGCGATTTGTTTAGCTGCCCAACGCCCCCAAGGAAACACCAGGCCAATAAAAAAGGCCCCCGAGGGAGCCTGTGTTTCGCGCATGGGGTGCTTTCGCCAGACAGCTACGCTGCCTTGCCCATGCGCCTTCCTACGATAAGAATGTTTCCTGTCATCATGGCTGCGCACAATAAGGTTGCTTGAACGCATCGTCAACCAGCTTGATAAGCCCAATTTGAAGAGCCCCGTTTACCCCTCCTCAACCATCCCGCGACACGCCGCCTTAACTTCGCGGCACTAGCCTTGAGCGTTAGGGATAATGGGGTGGCATGATGTTTGTGGAACGCGGAACGACGCAGGGCGAGACGACATCTCAGGAAAGGCGCGCAGCCGATCAGCCGCGCACGCGCCTGCTTGGCCATGTCGTGCATTGCGACGGCTCCCGCGCCACGATTGCCGCAGAGACCGACACCGATGACAGCGGCCAGTCCAATTACTGGACCGTCGGCAAGATGATCTCCATCAATCTCGGCGCGATCCGCACGGTCGGTCTCGTCTATGCGGTGGAGCGGCCCGAACACCGCTGGCGCGATGGCGAGGCGAACCCCATCGCGATCTCGGTCGAGCTGGTCGGCGAAGTGCGCGACCGTGGCGCCGAGCCCGTGTTCGACCGCGGCATCACGGAATATCCGCATATCGGCGCTCCCGCCCACCGCATCCGCTCGCGCGACCTGCAGGCGGTCTACGATCTGGCCGGCCGCCAGCAGGCCGTGATCGGCAACCTGTCGCAGGACGAAAGCATCGATGCCTGTATTGCGGTGGATGACACGCTGAACCGCCATTTCGCGGTCGTCGGCACCACCGGTGTCGGCAAATCGTCGGCCGTATCGCTTCTCCTGCGCAAGACCATCGCCTCACGGCCGGATCTGCGCGTGCTCATTCTCGACCCGCACAATGAATTCGCTTCCGCCCTGCCGGAATACGCGGTGCGCATCGACACCAACACGCTGGACCTGCCGTTCTGGCTGTTTCGCCTTGAAGAACTGGTGGAAGTGCTTTTCCGGGGCCGCGAGCCGGTGACGGAAGAGGTGGAACTGCTGCGCGAGATCATTCCCGCTGCCAAGCATCTCTATCGCAATCCGGGAAGCGCTGCCTCGCTGCGCCGGTCAAACGACACGGGCGGGCTGACGGCGGACACGCCGGTCCCCTACCGCATGGCCGATGTGCTGAAGGAAATCGAGGAGCGCACCGGCCAGCTTGCCAACAAGGCCGACCGGCCGATCTATCGCAGCCTGCGCACACGCATCGAGGCTGCCCAGAACGATCCGCGTTACCGTTTCATGTTCGCCTCGCGTCTCATCGAGGATTCGATCCACGAAACGATCGGCAGGCTCTTCCGCATCCCCAGCCACGGCAAGACGGTGACCTGTTTCGAAATGGCCGGCATGCCGCCGGAGGTGGTCAATTCCGTCTGCTCGGTCATGGCCCGCCTCGCCTTCGACCTGGCGCTGTGGAGCAACGGAAAGCTTAATCTTCTGGTCGTCTGCGAGGAAGCTCACCGCTACATGCCCGCCGATCCACGCCTGGGTTTTGCGCCGACGCGCCACGCGCTCGCGCGCATCGCCAAGGAAGGCCGTAAATATGGCTGCTATCTCGGTGTGGTGACACAGCGCCCGGGCGAACTCGACCCGACGGTCCTGTCGCAGTGCTCCACCGTGTTCGCCATGCGGCTCGCCAACGATCAGGACAAGGCGATCATCCGTTCGGCAATCGCGGACTCCTCCGCGTCCATGCTGTCATTCCTCTCGGCCATGGGCCGGCGCGAAGCCATTGCCTTTGGCGAGGGTGTCGCAACGACCATGCGCATGAAGTTCGAGCAATTGCCGGCGCATGCGCTTCCGGGCCAGCGGGACGATGCGAAGAAGAAGGCGTCGCGCCCCGAAGACATCGACAATGACGTGGATCTCGCCTCAATCGTGGCAAATCTGCGCGATGCCGGCCGCTCCATGCGCTCGCAGGTGCAGTCGCCACCGGATATCGGCTCGCCCGTCCCCGCAGACATGCAGGCCGGCGACCGCGACTACCGGCCCCGGCCGGCAAGGACGCCTGTTCAGCCCGAGACCTTCGAACAATGGTCCCGGCCGTCGGACGATTACGCGCGCCCGGCGAGCTATACTGTTCCGTCGCGCGGTCACTTCGGAAACCGCTAGCGCTCCTCATTTTTTCAGTGCACGGCTCGTGAAGGTTCCGGCGAACTGCCGGAGCCAAACGCCATGCAAGCGGGAGCGCGCCACGCGCCAGCGCAGCGTTCAGTTCTTTCAGTTGAGCGTTGGGAGAGTGTCGCCCTGCCGGGCGCAGACGTCAGGCGCAGACGCGGTTGCGGCCCAGGCGTTTGGCCTCATAGAGCATCTTGTCGGCGCGACGGTAGAATTCCTCAGCCGATTCACGCCCGTCCCAGATGGACAGGCCGACGCTGATCGTCACGCGGATGTTCACATTGCTCGCTTCGATCAAGAGCTGTGACACGGCGCGGCGGATGCGCTCGGCAAGTTTGACCAGAGATTCATTGTTCATGTTCGGCGCAACCACGGCAAATTCCTCGCCGCCCATGCGCGCGACCACATCATGATAGCGGGTCAGGTCTTTCAGGCAGCGCGCCACTTCGCGCAGCACATCGTCGCCCACATCGTGACCATGCGTGTCGTTGACCTGCTTGAAATGATCGAGATCGAGAACCATCAGGCCGACCGGCTTTTCGATGCGACGGAACTCCTGCAGATATTCGCGCAGCGCATCATCGAAGAAGCGCCGGTTCTGCATGCCTGTCAGGCTGTCGGTCAGGGCGGCGTGCTGGAGCGATTCCGAACGGGCGCTCAGCGTTTCCGTCATGGCCCGTAACTTCCCCTCCTCGCGCACCTGGGTGCGGATCAGCGGATAGATGAAGAAGATGCCGAAAATGATGGCGGTCGCCAGAAGGACGCCGGTGACGAACAAAATCTGGATAAAACTCTTCAGATCCTGCGGAGCCGGGAAAATGCTGATGTCGGAGCGTAAAAGCCAATAGGCATAGGCAAGCAGGGCACCCGCGCCCAGCACCAGCAAAATGAAAACAAAGAACGCGGATTCCGCTTTGTGGAAACGCATGCCTGCCCCGAATGACACCCTTTATCGCCTTCTCGCACAGTCTCACTTACGCAAGGTTAATCTCCACAGGCGGAATGCTTCTATTCCGCCGGTTTGGCGCTCGCCTGAAGAACCTCTGCAAGACTTCGCGGAAGCGCGTTTTCCGAAGAAATCGGCACACGTTTCCAGTCTTCGCCAAGCTGGTTGCGAAACCATGTGCCCTGGCGTTTGGAATAGCGCCTTGTGGCGGTTTTCGCCCGCTCGATTGCGTCTTCCAGCGTGCATTCATTTTTGAGACAGGTCGCCAGTTCGGGCACGCCAATGGCTTTCATCGCCGGCAGTTCGGGTGGCAGATCAAGCGCCAGTAGCGCCTTCACCTCTTCCAGAGCGCCCTCCTCCACCATGCGGTCGAAGCGCTGGCCGATGCGCTGTCTGACAAATTCGCGTTCCGGCTCCAGAACAATGCAGCAAGCGGATGCGCGGTCGACCAGCGGCGGCGTGTTTTCCTGCTGCCAGGCGCTCAGCGGACGCCCAGAAGCCTCGAAAACCTCGAGCGCGCGCGTGATGCGCTGCGCATCGCTCGTGCCGATGGCGGAAGCGGCCCCGGGGTCGCGCTCGGTCAAAAGCCGGTGCAGCGCCTCTGGCCCCTCTTTCTCCATGCGCTGACGCCAGTGCCGGCGCACCGCATCAGGCACCGGCGGCACCGGCGCAATGCCCTCCAGAAGCGCGCGGAAATAAAGCCCCGTACCACCTACGAAGACAGGACGCTTTCCTTCGAGCGCACCGCTTTCGACAAGCTTCGCCACATCGTCCAGCCACGCGCCCGTGGAATAGGCGACCGATGGCAGCACATGTCCATAGAGAAAGTGCGGCGCGCGTTTCAGGTCTTCGGCAGAGGGCCGCGCGGTCAGGAGCGAAAGCACGTCATAGACCTGCATGGAATCGGCGTTGATCACCACCCCGCCCGTTTCCTGCGCAAGCGCCAGCGCCAGAGCGGACTTGCCGCTGGCAGTCGGCCCCGCTATCAGGATCGCATTATTCAACATGCCCGCCGCTCACTATTCCGGAAACGCTCATGTCCCTCGTCGCCACACTCATCTCTCATCCGGCAAAGCGCGCTCTCACGCCCGCGGTTGCGACTATGGCCATGGAGGCGCTCGATGCAAGCGCCATCGACTGGCTGGGTGAAAACCTGGCCTGCGACATCGCCCTCGCCCCCGGTTCCGATGCCGCAGAGGCCGAAGCACGCCTGCGCGCGGCACTGGCCGGTGCGCCCATCGATGTCGCGGTGCAGAAGACCGACAACCGGCGCAAGAAGATGCTGATCGCCGACATGGATTCCACCATGATCGATCAGGAGTGCATTGATGAACTGGCAGCCGAGCTTGGTCTGAAGGACGCCGTTGCCGGCATCACGCGGCGCGCGATGAATGGCGAGATCGCTTTCGAGCCGGCGCTGGAAGAGCGTGTGGGGCTCTTAAAAGGCCTGCCGCTCAACGTCATCGACAGCGTGATCGAAAAGCGCATCACGCTCGCTTCCGGCGGCCCGGCGCTCGTCGCTACGATGAAAGCCGCAGGCGCATTCACCGCCCTCGTCTCGGGCGGATTCGAACAGTTCACCGGGCCGGTCGGCGCAAAACTCGGCTTCCACACGCAGCAGGCCAACCATCTGCTGACCGATGGCGACCGGCTGAGCGGCGAGGTCAAGAAGCCCATTCTGGGGCGGGAGGCAAAGGCCGTCGCGTTAAACCGCTTTGCCGCAGAACACGGCCTGACGCCCGACGATGTGCTGGCCGTGGGTGACGGCGCCAATGATCTAGACATGCTGGTTCTCGCCGGCCTCGGCGTTGCCCTCCATGCCAAGCCCGCCGTTGCGGAACAGGCGCGCGTGCGCATCGACCATGGCGACCTCACCGCCCTTCTCTTCCTGCAGGGCTATCGCGAAGCGGACTTCGTCACATGACGCTTCTGGAGACCGACCGGCTGATCCTGCGCAACTGGGGCGAGGAAGACCGCGCCTTCTTCCACCACATCAACTCCGATGAGACGATCATGGAGTTCTTCCCCTATCGTCGCAGCCGCGAGGACGCCGACGCAGCGATGGATTTCATCCGCGATGGCATCGAACAGAACGGTTTCGGCTTTGCAGCGGTGGAACTGAAGGAAACCGGCGACCTCATCGGCTTTGTTGGCCTGCATCGCCCGCGCGGGCTCTCCAACCTGCCCGAAGACGCCATCGAGATCGGCTGGCGTCTGGCCCCGGAATTCTGGGGCAAGGGCTATGTCACCGAGGCTGCGCGCGCCTGGCTCGCCCATGGTTTCGAAACGCTCGGCCTTGATGAAATCGTTTCGTTTGCGGTGGCCGGCAATGAGCGCTCCACCGCCGTCATGCGCCGCATCGGCATGCGCCACGACGCAGCTGACGATTTCGACCATCCCGCCGTGCCCGACACGCACCCCGAGCTGAAGCGCCACGTGCTCTATCGCCTGTCCCGCGCGGACTGGAAAGCCCGGCAGGCATAGCCGGCACTTTTCTCCCCAAATATAAGAAAACGGCCCGGAAACCATCGCTTCCGGGCCGTTTTGCATTGATCTGGCAAGATTGCCTGAAGATCAGTCCATCCGCAGCGTCACGAAGCGCAGCTCGCCATTCTTGGAAGCCAGCATCAGAAGCGCATTGCGGCGGCCCTGCCCTTTCAGCTCCTCAAGACGGTCCAGCACCTCCTTCGGCGTGGAGACCGTCGCCTGGGCGATCTCGACAATGACATCACCAACGGCAACGCCCTTGTCTGCGGCAACCGAATCCTCATCCACCTTGGTGATGACGACGCCGTTCACATCGGCGGAAATCTCATACTGCTCGCGCAGCGCGTCATTCAGCTCGGCCATGTGCATGCCCAGAACGGCGGCAGACGACACGGCTTCGCTCTCGCCGGCCTGCTCATCGCCCGGCGTTTCGGTGGAAGCCAGCTTCTCACTGTCTTCAAGACGACCGAGCGTGACCTTCACGGTCTCTTCTTCGCCCTTGCGGACAACGGTGACGTCCACTTCCTTGCCAACCGGGCTTTCAGCGACGATGCGCGGCAGTTCGCGCACATTTTCGACCGTCTGACCATCGAAGGTGATGATCACGTCACCGGGCTGGATCGATCCGTCATCGACCGGACCGCCTTCGATCACGCCGCTCACCATCGCACCCATGGCCTCGTCCATGCCAAGGCTCTCGGCAATGTCGTCGGTCACTTCCTGAATGCGAACGCCGAGCCAGCCGCGACGCGTCTCGCCGAACTCGCGCAGCTGATCGACAACCTTGATCGCCAGCGCCGAGGGAATGGAGAAGCCGATGCCGATGGAACCGCCAGTCGGCGAAATGATCGCCGTGTTGATGCCGATCACCTCACCATCCATGTTGAACAGCGGACCACCGGAATTGCCCCGGTTGATGGCCGCATCCGTCTGGATGAAATCATCATAGGGGCCGGAACCGATTTCGCGGTTGCGGGCCGAAACGATGCCCACCGTCACCGTGCCACCAAGGCCAAACGGGTTGCCGATGGCCATGACCCAGTCGCCGATGCGCATCCTGTCGGAATCGCCAAACGGCACTTCCTGCAATTCGCGCTTGCTCGCATCCACCTTCAGAACGGCAAGATCCGTCTTGGTGTCAACGCCGAGCAGCTCGGCGTCCAGCTTGCCGCCATCGGTGAAGTTGACGACAATCTCGTCGGCATCGGAGATCACGTGATTGTTGGTGACAACGATGCCTTCCTTGGCGTCGATCACGAAACCGGAGCCCAGGGACTGGGCCTGACGCGGACCACGATCGGCCTCCGGTTCATCCTGAAAGAAATCGTCGAAGAACTCCTGCAGGGGCGAGCCCTCGGGCAGCTTGGGCAGCGGCACCCGGCCGGAGCTTCCGCCGCCTGCGGAGCGCGAGGTGGAAATATTGACCACCGCACCGGCAAGCCGCTCGGCAAGGTCGGCAACCGAGGCAGGGCCTTCCGCCCGCGCTTCCTGCGCAACGATGACCGGCGTTGCGGCAAGACCTCCAAGCGCAAGGAGAGCGGCCACTGGCGCCACCCGCGTGGCGCGTAAAATCTTGGATGGGGTCATAAAGAGCATTTCTCCAGATGGCTTGCTTGGTGGAACGACGATTGGCCGGAATTCTATGCCCTATGCTGGGCCGATTCCATTAACAGGCGCTTCAAATTTCCATGATTCGCCGTGATTACGGCACGTTTGCGGCCCGCACGGGATTTCCGTACGGGCCGCAAAATGTTTCATCCTCTGACGAGCCAGACCACGAACACCCCCAGCATCATGGCGGTGATGCCGGCAGTGCGAAGCGCACTGTCCGGCATTTCGAGGACCTGCTCGGCAAGCCTCTTGGCCAGCCCTGGCATGCCGCCGTAGACCAGACCCTCGATAACGAGGACAAGGCCCAGAGCGGCAAGGAAGTCGCCCATGTCGACCGCCGGCTACTGGCCGGCCGTCGCGCCCTGTGCGGCCGGAGCCGCCGGAGCGGATGAGCCCGAGGCACCGCCGGTCGAGTCGTTGAAGAAGCGGAAGAACTCCGAATTCGGCGAAAGCAGCATGGTCGTGCCTTCCGGGTTCAGCGCCTGCTGGTAAGCATTCATCGAACGATAGAACTCGAAGAAGTCCTCATCGCGCGAGAAAGCATCGGCGAAGATGGCGTTGCGCTCTGCTTCGCCCTCACCACGCAGGATTTCCGATTCACGCTGTGCAGCAGCCAGGATCTCGACGACCTCACGGTCGGCGCGGGCGCGGATGCGGGCAGCGGCCTCACGGCCACGGGCACGCAGGCGCTCGGCCTCGGCCAGACGCTCGGCCTTCATTCGGTCGTAGGTCTGCTGAGAAACCTCTGCCGTCAGATCGGTCCGGCGAATGCGCACGTCTTCGATCTCCAGGCCCAGCGATGCAGCGGCGGGACGCAGTTCGTCGGCGACTTCACGCATCATCGATGCGCGCTCTTCCGAAAGTGCAGCCTCAAAGCCGCGACGGCCATAGACACCGCGCAGGGCGGAGTCGAGACGCGTGCGCAGACGCTGCTCGGCAAGAGCGACGCTACCCGAAACGGCCTGCCGGAAACGGCGGGGATCGCTGATCGAGTAAGCGATGAAGGCATCCACTTCGTAGAACTTGCCGCCCGAGACCTGAACGCGGATGTCGTCAAGGTCGAAGCGCAGGATGCGGTCTTCGATGATCTGGACGTTGTCCGCTTCGAGGAAGCCGAACGGAAGTTTGAAGTAGAGACCCGGCTCGGTCTTCACATCGACGATTTCACCGAAGCGAAGAACAATGGCCTGCTGGCGTTCATTGACCACGAAGATCGACGAATAGACCAGGAACAGGATGACCGCGCCAATGACGACGAGAATGGGGAAACGGTTGGACATCAGTTGCTCCCTCCCGCAGTCGTGCGCGGCTGCGATTGCTGGCGAAGTTCAGGCAGCGGCAGATAGGGCACAACGCCCGAACCGCCATCCTGGCCGACAATCACCTTGTTCGAGCCCTGAAGCACGTTTTCCATGGTTTCGAGGAACAGCCTCTTGCGTGTCACGGTCGGGGCCTTTGCGTACTCGTCATAGACGGAGACGAAGCGCTGTGCCTCACCTTCGGCTTCCTGCACGACGCGGTTCTTATAGGCCGCGGCTTCTTCGCGGATCTGGGCCGCTTCACCACGGGCCTGACCGAGCTGCTGGTTGGAGTACTGGTTGGATTCCTCAACGAAGCGGTCTTCGTCCTGCTCGGCGCGCTGCACCTCGTCGAACGCATCGGCCACTTCGCGCGGCGGCGCAGCGTCCTCGATCGACAGGGCGTTGACCGTCAGACCCGTGCCATATTCGTCAAGCGCGGTCTGGATGGTCGTGCGCACATCCTCGGCAATGCCCTGACGGTCATCACGGAAGATGTCCTGAGCCGGCCTGCGACCGACAACCTCACGCATGGCGCTTTCGGCAACCTGGCGCAGGGTTTCGTCGGGATTGGCGACATTGAACAGATAGGCTGAAGGATCGGCAACCTGATAGGCGACGGAGAACTTCACGTCGACGATGTTCTGGTCACCGGACAGCATGAGACCGCTGGACGTGCCGCCCCGCGTCTCACCAATGTCCACCAGACGCTCGGCGACCGTGGCCTTCTCGACCGTTTCGATCGGCCACCAATGGAAGTGCAGGCCCGGCTCGGAGAGCTCCGGCTTCGGCTTACCGAAACGCAGTTCCACCGCCAGTTCGTCCGGCTGAACCGTGTAAACGGATTTGAACAGCCACAGACCGGCCAACGCAACGAGCACCAGAACGATCATGGCCGGGCTGACGCCACCGCCACCGGGCAGTGCGTTTTTCAACCGGTCCTGTCCGCGTTTGATGATCTCTTCCAGATCGGGCGGAGATCCCTGCGGTCCGCTCGGCCCACGCGGTCCCTGGTCCCAGGGCCCCCCGTTATTGCCGCCGCCCCAAGGGCCGCCTCCGCCACTTTGATTGTTCCAGGGCATTCGTGTTCCTTTTCTTGATCCGGGCTCCGGCCCAAAGGCCAGCTCTCCCATCCGGTCAGTTATAGGTAGCGGCAAATCCCCTTTCAACGCGGCAGCCCGCCGCGTTCCCTGATCTTTGCAGGGAAAAGAGTGCCTTGCCCAGCCTGTTCAGCGCCGTTGGTAGACCACATAGGTTGTGGCGTAAACGTCCTTTTCACCTTCGGGCACGTCCTCACGCGAGACTTCTTCCCAGATTTCCGGGTCGATTTCGGGAAACACCGTATCACCGTCGATCTCGGCATGCACATGGGTGACATGCAGACGGTCGGCCATCTCCATCGCCTCGCGGTAGATCTGCCCGCCGCCGATGACGCAGATATCGGCCTTCGCATCGCCACCGCCAGCCAGCGCAAGCGCAACGGCAAGCGAAGAGACGCATTCCGCCCCTTCAGCCTCGTATCCCGCCTGCCGCGTGATGACGATGTTGCGCCGTCCCGGCAGCGGTCTGCCGATGCTTTCCCAGGTCTTGCGCCCCATGACCACGGGCTTGCCCGTGGTGATCGCCTTGAAGCGCTTCAGATCGGTCGACAGCCGCCACGGCAGATCGCCCTCGCGGCCGATCACACCGTTTTCGGCCATTGCCACAACCAGTTCGATGCTCATCGCCCCCTCCCCGCTCAAACGGCAATCGGCGCACGGATCGTCGGATCCGCGACATAGCCATCAAGACGGAAATCCTCAAAGCGGAACGCAAAGAGATCCGTCACATCCGGGTTCATCCACATGGTGGGCAAGGGCTTGGGCGTGCGCGTCAGCTGCTCGCGCGCCTGATCGAAATGGTTGGAATAAAGATGGGCGTCGCCCAGCGTGTGCACGAAATCGCCGGCGCGCAACCCGGTCACCTGGGCGACCATCATCGTCAAAAGCGCATAGGAGGCGATGTTGAAGGGCACGCCCAGAAAAATGTCGGCGGAGCGCTGGTAGAGCTGGCAGGAAAGCCGCCCGTCGGCCACGTGGAACTGGAAAAGGCAATGGCATGGCGGCAGCGCCATGGAATCCACCTCGGCCGGGTTCCACGCCGACACCACGTGACGCCGCGAATGAGGATTGTCGCGCAAACCTTTCAGAAGATTCGCGATCTGGTCGATATGCCCGCCATCCGGCGCCGGCCAGGAGCGCCACTGCGCACCATAGACGGGCCCCAGATCGCCATTCTCATCCGCCCACTCATCCCAGATGGAAACACCGTTTTCCTTCAGGTAGCGAATGTTGGTGTCGCCCTTCAGAAACCAGAGAAGCTCGTGAATGATCGAACGCAGATGCAACTTCTTGGTGGTGAGAACGGGAAAGCCTTCTTCCAGATCAAAACGCATCTGATGGCCGAACACGCCGCGCGTGCCGGTTCCCGTGCGGTCGTCGCGGTCGACACCGTTTTCGAGAACATGGGAAAGAAGATCGAGATACTGGCGCATGGCTGTCCGATTCGGGCTGGCGTTATCGCGCCATCATAAAGCAGCCACCTGCCACGAAAAGTGCGCGCCACAGGGTTTGGCGACGCCATCCACATACGCCGGCGCATATTCGGGCAACAGGGTTAAAGTCTAAGCCGCCCCTTCCCCCGGCAGGACGAGGCGGCGAAGTTCAGCGAAGCCGGAACCTCAAAGTTCGGAAAGCTGGCCCAGATGCTTCGCAACCAGATAGTAGAACGTCACGCGGCTCTTGGACCGGTCGCCAGACATGGTTTCGCACACGCTCTCGATCACGCCATCGCATTTTGCGGCGTCGGTCTGTCCGAGCTTCTTCATGCACCAGCTGGTGCGAACGCGGTCAAGCTCGCTGGAATCGCTGCAGGAGACCAGGGAGGAATCCCTGTTGCGCAACGCGATGCCAAGATGCTTCACGATCTTGTTGACGACTTCCTCACTCGCGGTGGCATCGTATTTGCGGACATCCGCAAGATAATCGGCCATGATCTTTTCCCTCACTTTTCAACGTGGGTACGCTTCCACAGAAACGGCCGGACCCACGCAACCTGTGCGTTTGCCAAGGCCGCCTCACACCAAAAAAAGACATTTATTAAAGGTTGACGTTAAGTCAATGCGAAAACCCCACGGGTTTCACGCGAAGACCCCTTTTCTTGCGAAGGCCGGGTCACTATATTCGTTGCGTCGGCTCGACCGACTATGGCGATAAACTGCCGGTGAAATAAGCCATTCGGACCCGGGGGCAGTGCCCGGCGCCTCCACCACAAACCGCCGCAGGGCTCCGGCCCAAGGGCGGCTTCTGATGGGGGCGAAACAGGATCGACGAGGGTGTAAAGATCGGACTTTCGCTCGGCATGATACCACCGTTATCGGGTCAAACTAGTAGTTGCAAACGACAACTATGCGGAGGCACGTCTCGCTGCTTAATGCAGTGCGACAGCTTCACTTGAACTCCTAAGGGTTCGCACCTTTAGGCGGGGTCCGGAGGCACCTGGCAACAGAAGCCTCCACTCTTGCCCCGCTCTCGACCTCTCCTTTCAATCTCCCCTTCCCTGCATCGACATTCGCGCGCAGTCAGCGAAGCTGTCAGGCAATGTCTCCGGCGCAGTGCAGCGTCCCGCAGCGATTGTCTGCAATACAGACAAGAGGGCCATGGTTGAAAAAACTGGTCTGTCAGGCGGGTGGGAGCGTGCGAACAGACATAAGCCGCCTTTTGCCGGTTTACGTGAGCACGGTCCTTGATTAGAGGTAAGTCAAAGATTCAACAACCGGTTCGCAGAATGGCCGAAGACCGCATTAGATACGATATTCTCGCTCAGGATGCGCTGCGTGGCGTCATGCGCAAAGTCCTGACTGAAGTTGCGCGCACGGGGCTTCCCGGCGAGCATCACTTCTTCATCACCTTTCTGACCAATGCACCCGGTGTCCGTGTATCGTCACGCCTGCGTGAACGTTATCCCGAACAGATGACAATCGTGTTGCAGTATCAGTACTGGGACCTGAAAGTCAGCGAGACGGGTTTCGAAGTGGGCCTCTCCTTCGCCGATGTGCCGGAAATGCTGAGCGTTCCCTTCTCTGCGGTGCGCGGGTTCTACGATCCGTCCGTGAATTTCGAGCTCGAGTTCGATGTGAAGCCCGAGCAGGAAGACGCTCCCAGCGCCGAGATCACCGCGGTTCACACCGATGGCGACGAGGCGGACGAGGGATCGGCGAAAAAGGCCGGTGCAAAGAAAGCCGCCCGCAAGCCGAAGAAGAAGGAAAAGGCCGAAGCGGATGCCGAGACGGCAACCGATGAGGCAGAAGACGACGCCGGGTCCGGGAACAAGGGTGCGGAAGTGGTTTCCCTGGACGCCTTCCGGAAGAAGTGACGATGGGCGAGCTGGTCAATCTTCGCCAGCGCCGCAAGCAGCGTGCGCGTGCGGAAAAAGAGCAGCGCGCCGCCGAAAACCGCATCCTGCATGGCCGCAGCAAGGCCGAGCGCATGCGCGATGAGAGCGACAGATCGAAGACCATCGCGCAGCTGGACGGGCACCGGCTCACCGGTCGCCCGGAACGCGATCCCAAATGAGCGGAATTGCCAAGCGTTCGGTCAGCATTCGCGGCCACCGCACGAGCATTTCCCTCGAAAAACCATTCCTTCAGGAACTTGAAGCCATCGCCCGGCGGCAGAACATGCCGCTGGCCACGCTGATTGCCGAGGTGGATGAGAACCGCAGCGCGGACAACAACCTGTCCTCCGAGCTTCGCCTCCATGTGCTGCGTGATCTCAAGGCGCGTCTTGAGGAAACGACCGGCAAGGCATGAGAGCCTGCCGGGAGAAATGAGCGGCGACCGCTCTACTGGCCACCGTCCAGAAGCTCGCGCAGACGATCCGCTGAAAGATCCTTGGCCCGGAAGAACTCCGACACCGCATCAGGCGTATTGATGCTGCCTGACGGCGGCTCAAGCGGCGCACGCTCGATCTCTGCTGCGGAGCCATTTCCAGAAGGAGCCGGCGCGACACGCTGCGTGCGCTTAAGGGCTTCGGCGGCGCGGGCGGCTTCCGCCTCGCGGCGGCGGGCCTCTTCAGCCTCCAGCCGGGCCGCTTCCTCGGCTTCACGGCGGCGGGCCTCTTCTGCCTCACGCGCCTTGCGCTCCGCCTCTTCAGCTGCGCGGCGCTCGGCCTCCTCGCGCTCCAGCCGGAGTTCGCGCTCAAGCCGCTGCCGCTCGGCTTCGGCCTGCTCGCGCTTGACCTCAAGCTCTGCGAAATAACGCGCTTCACGGCGTAGGCGCTGCTTCTCCAGAAGCACCGACTGCATGCGCTCCACACGCACCTGCTCGCGCTCAAGCGCGCGCTGGGTGAGATACTGCGCCAGAGGTTCGACCGAAAGCCCGGAACCAACAAAGCCGAATGGCCCGGAGGCAACCACCTCGACACGCGGCTCCGCCCCCACCACCGCATCCACACCGGGATCGAAGACCAGCGCGCCATCGGTGGAGACTTCCATCTTCTGCAAATCGGCCGTGGCCGTGGTGCTGAAGGTCGCGCCGTCTGTCGCCAGCTGCACGGGCGGCGTGCGCGCCATGCCGCCGGCAATGGTGAAGGCGAATTCCGTTTCGCCTGCGGAAAACTGTCCTTCGCGGATCAGCCGCGGCGCGAAAGCCTCGGTCTTTTCAAGATCGATCCCATTGCCCACCGCATCGGCTTCTTCAAGGATCTGCGGCAGCGCCTTCGGGTTCAGCCCGTTGATGACCAGATCCTTCAGCGTCGCGGAACCGGAGCCCGTCAGGGCCGCCGCCATCGCATTCACGCTCTTGCCGCTGGCGGTCACGCTGGCGCGCGCGCTCATGCGCCCTTCCAGGCTACCCTGCGGCATCAGCGTATCAAGCGCTGTGTCGTTGAGACCGATCTGCGCCGAAAGAAGCCCGGTGCCTGCATTGTTTTTCAGCGTGGCAAAGCCTTCGACGGAACCATCGAACAGGGAAGCCTTGAGATCGGAGACCGTCAGCCCCTCATCGTCCAGCCTGAGTTTCAGGCGCGCATCGCGGCCAGCCGAGAGAAATCCCGTCCAAAGCGCATCCGTGCGCAGCTCGAGATTGGCCGAGAACGGCAAAGACACGTCGTTGCCGAATGGCGCCTGCGGCCATGCCCCGTCTTCTTCGCCCGAAAGCACGTCCGGCCCCATGACGAGTTCGGCAGCCGGTGCGAGATCAAAGCGCGTCATGGTGAGCGCGCCATCGATATGCGGCTTGCCGCCATCGAGCGCGATGTTCAGATCCCCCGTCACACCGCTGCCGGCCACCTCGCCTTCGAGATCGGTCAGAACGGCAAGCTTCTCGCTCCATTCAAGATCAGCGGAAAGCGCAACGGGCATGCCAAGCCCGAAACCGGGCAGAACCACGCCGCCAACGGCAAGCCAGGTTTCAATGTCATCGCTGACAAGCTTCACCTCGCCGTCGAGGGATGGCGCGGAAAGCGCATTGAGCGCCTGCCCCTTGAAGGAGGCGACAAGCCCCTCGCCCATCACCCGCGCCTGCCCGTCAACCGTATCGGCCAGAGAGCCTTCGGCCGAAAGCTCAAGCCGCGCCTCGCCGACCAGACCAAGCGGCAGGGCCGGAATGCCGGCCAGTCCATAAAGAACGGCGGCTTCGTCGTTTCGCGCCGTCAGCGAGAGCTTGAAATCACCGCGCGCCAGATCGTCCTCTGCGCCGCTGTCGGAAAGCGAAAGGCTCAGATCCGTGCCGCCGGCAACGCCTTCGGCGCTGACGGCGATGCCCATGGTTTCATCGCCATTCTCGGCGGCACTGGCGACGAGGTTCAGCTCGGCGTCCTGAAGCAGACCGGGAAACGCCTGAACGCGCTGCGCCAGCGCCCTGAAGACACGGTTCTCGGGAAAGCGTCCCGCCAGCGCCAGAACCAGCTCGCCAAGATCGGTCGACAGAACCGTCGCATCGACCTGCCCCGTGGGCATGCCTGCAAAATTGCGCAACTGACCGGTCGCGCTCAGCTGCGCGCCGGCGAACCCGCCGAGCGTCAGCCGGTCGATTTCCAGAACGCCCTCGCGCAGGCGAAGTGCCGTGTCGAGCGTGTTGGCCTGCATGCCCAGCGCCGCCACCGGGCCGGCCTTGATGTCGAGATCCACATCATGGCCCGAAAGCCGGTTCACGCCCGCATCGCTGACAAACAGCGACATGAAGGCCTGAATGCCTTCCAGATCGAGCGCCTCGCCGTCGAGCTTTGCATCGAGCCAGGGCTTTGCGTTCTCCGGCTCCCGGCGCTCGACGCGTCCGTTGAAACGCGCGTCACCCAGGATGAGTTCAAGCCCCTCAAAGGTCTGCGCGCGGCGCGAAAGCGCCACATCGGCGCTGAAACCCGCAGCCGGAAGTCGGCGGATCGCATCGTCCACATCGCGCGAAACCCAGGCGGCAAAGCCCGAGGGCTGGGCGATGGCCAGAAGCATGTGCCCGTTGAAGCCCAGCTCTTCATCTGTCGCCAGAAATCCGTTCGCCTCGAAGCGCGTGCGCCCGGGAAGCGTGGCCGCAACGGAGCCGACCGCCCAGCCGCCCTCGGCGGGCTCGGCGCGCAGTTCGATGTTGCGGATCGTGGTGTCGCCGGCAACGATCGCCGGCAGGTTGATTGCAACCTCACCCGGTATGGTTGGCGAGGGCACGGCGCGGATCAGTGCGGCAAACGCCTCGAAACGCCTGGCGATATCCAGACCGCCCGACGCGCTGTCGCCGTCATTCTCGCCGTCGAAACGCAATTGCGCGCCGTCGGCTGAAATGAAGAAGCGCGGTTCGCCGCCAAGCTCCAGACTGGCCCGCCCCTCGGCGGTGTAAGGCGCGTCGGCCGGCCCCGTCTCGAAACGGAACTGCTCGACCGCCAGACGGTCGTGGCGCAGGTCGAAGAGACCCGTCAGCCGGTTGGTGGCGGCGGCACTCGTCAGCGCCAGCGGCCGCTCGGCCTCCTTGCGCAGCCTGGCAATGGCCTCATCGGAATAGGTGTTGAGCGCAAAGGCGCCGTCATAAAAGGCGGCCCCTTCCTCAATCCGCGCCTGTCCATCGGTGGCGAGCCTGACCGGTAGGTCGTCCGGCAGCGCCTCGAAACGCACCCGCATGCGGCCATCATCGCCCAGCGAGCCGGTGGAAACGGAAACGCGCATCGGCATGTCGTCGAGCGAGAGCGTTCCGCCAATACGCCACGGCCCGGCCAGACTGCGGGCGGAAAGCTGCGCATCAATGTCGGTCAGTTCGTGCTGACGCCCGCTTGCCGCATGCGCCAGCGTCACCGAGCCATCGACGATGGAGACATTCTCCAGCGTCACCTGTCGCGCATCGAACGGCCCGGACGGACGCACCGCCCAGTCGATGCCGCCATCGGCGGCAATCGCGATCTGCGCATGCGGCCGCGTGAGCTGCATGTCGAAGATCAGCACCTCGCCGCGCAGGAAGGGCGCAAGCTCCGCATGCATGGAGAACTCGTCCACCGTCATGCCCGGCGCCTGCGGCGTCTTCCCGGCCACGACGACATCGGTGAAGGTCAGAGACGGAAACGGCAGAAGCCGCGCGCGCGCAGAGCCTTCCACCCGGACTTCACGGCCAAGCACCCGCCCCGCCTCACGTTCGAAGGCGGAGCGATAATGGTTCCAGTCGATGAAATAGGGAGCCACCAGCGCCGAGGTCAGCGCCAGCACCACAAGTCCACCGAAGAATACGAACAGCCGGGCCAGTTCCGTCTCCTAAATATGCGTCCTCAGCCCCTACACTATGCGTATTTCAGTGGCGTTAAAGGGGCTAACACCATGCATGGTCGCACAAATCCGGCTTATGTGCGCCTTGCCCCGATGATCTTGCCCGGGTTCATGATGTTGTGCGGATCGATGGCTTCCTTGACCGCGCGCATCACGTCCACCGCGTCGCCCAGCTCCTCTTCGAGGAAGCGCATCTTGCCCTGGCCGATGCCGTGTTCGCCGGTGCAGGTGCCGTCCATGGAGAGGGCCCGCCGGTTGAGACGCGCAACGAAGGCTTCCGCCTGCTCGATCTCCTTCGGATCGTTCATGTCCATCAGAACCAGCACGTGGAAATTGCCATCGCCCACATGGCCGATGACCGTGGCGATCAGGCCCGATTCGGCGATGTCGGCCTCGGTCTCGACAATGCATTCGGCCAGCCGCGAGATCGGCACGCAGACATCGGTGGAAAGCCCCTGCGCACCGGGGCGCAGCGCCACGCAGGCCCAGTAGGCGTTGTGACGCGCCTTCCAGAGCCTGGTGCGCTCCTCGGCAACGCTCGTCCACTGGAACGGCCCGCCGCCGAACTCCTCGGCGATCTCGCCAAAGGTTTCGGCCTGTTCCTTCACGCCTGCATCGGTTCCGTGGAATTCCAGGAACAGGCACGGGCCCTCCGGGTAATCCAGATCGGAATAGGCGTTGATCGCCTTCATGGCGAGGCCGTTGACGAATTCGATGCGCGCCACCGGCACGCCCATCTGGATCGTCATGATGACCGCCTGACAGGCCGATTCCACATCCGGGAACGAGCACACGCCGCCGGATACCGCCTGCGGGATGCCGTAGAGCTTGAGCGTCATCGCCGTGATGATGCCGAGCGTGCCTTCTGAGCCGACCATGAGCCGGGTCAGATCGTAACCGGCAGAGGTCTTGCGGGCGCGGCGCGCCGTGGTGATGAGACGCCCGTCAGGCATCACCGCCTGCACATTCACCACATTGTCGCGCATCGTGCCGTAGCGCACGGCGTTGGTGCCGGAAGCGCGCGTCGAGGCCATGCCGCCAAGGCTGGCATTCGCGCCCGGATCGATGGGGAAGAACAGGCCCGTATCGCGCAGATAATGGTTCAGATCCTCACGCGTCACGCCGGGCTCGACCGTGCAGTCCAGATCCTCTGCGTTGACGGCGATGATGCGGTTCATGTTCATGAGATCGAGTGAAATGCCGCCGGCCGGCGCATTCACATGCCCTTCAAGCGAAGAGCCCGTGCCGAAAGGAATGACCGGTACGCGGTGCTCGGCGCACAGGCGCACCACATCCTGCACCTCTTCCACATTGTTCGGCGCGAACACGCCATCGGGCAATTGCGCGGGAATATAGCTGGTCGAGTGGGCATGCTGCTCACGCACCGAATGTCCCGTCAGCAAACGCTCGCCATAGCGCTCCCCGAGGATCTCAAGAACGCGGGCAATGCCCTCTTCGTTGCGATCCAGCTTTTCCAGTTCCGCCAGCGCCATGCCTGTTCTCCAATTACCTGGTCCAACCCTTCGCGTGGTCCAACACTTGTCCAGCGGGGTGGTTTTCGTTTCTATCCGAATCTGCCGCAATAAAGCACCTTTACAGGCAGTTTGGATCAATTTGGGTGACACAAACGCCGCAGGTCCGAAACAGTCCACAGGCCAGAAATACGGAAGAACAATGCCAGACAACGCGCCCTACACTTCCCGCCTCTTCGAATTGCAGAAAGACTGGATCGATTTCAACGGCCATCTGAACATGGCCTACTACACCGTGCTCTTCGACCGCGCCTATGAGGAAGTGGGGGAGAGCCTGGGCATGGGCGCGCACTATGCGGCAACCCGCAGGCTCACCACCTACACGGCGGAAATCCACCTCTGCTATGTGCGCGAACTGCATCTGAGCGACCGGGTGCGCGGCACCTACCAGCTGCTCGACCATGACGAAAAGCGGCTTCACTCCTATCAGGAGCTGCGCCACGCCGACGAGGGCTGGCTGGCGGCCACCTGCGAAACAATGACGCTTCACATCGACATGTCGGGGCCGAAGGTCACCCCCTTCCCCCGTGATGTGCTTGAGCGGGTCGAAGCGATGCGCACGCTCCACGCGACGCTCGAAACACCCGCCCGCGCCGGCCGGTCAATCGCAATCCGCCGCCGAAAGAGCTAGATCGCCAGCATCCCCTTCGGACGCAAAAAGGCTGATCTAAACTATTGATGGAGCATCGGAATAGCCGAATACCGGATTCCACTTTCCGGTCCGATGCTCTAGGCTCGGGAAAACGGGGCAGGCATGTCGATTCTCAGGCTGATACAGCGGCTTCCGCAAATTCTGCGGACGTGGATTGAACCAAACGTCAGCGCGTTCCTCAACGCGCGCCTGCCGCTTGTCTGGCTTCTGTCGCTGTTTCTGGGGCTCGGCGTCGCCATTGCCGCAATCATCTTCCGCGAGCTGATCGGCGTCTTCCAGCTTTTCTGGCTCGGCACGCGTTCGGAGCGCGTGTTCACCGCCGCCCTGTCGCTCCCCTGGTACTGGATCGTGGCCGGCCCCACCGTGGGCGGGCTTTTCGTCGGCCTGCTGCTCACGCGGCTTGAAGCGCGCCGCACCGGCGCGGTGGCCGACGTGATCGAGGCGCGCGCGCTTTCCGGCCGCAGCAAGCTTTCCTTCCGCGAAGGCATCCTGTCCGCATTCATCACCGCGCTTTCGCTCGGTTCGGGCGCAAGTGCGGGGCGCGAAGGCCCCGTGGTGCATCTGGGCGCAGTGCTTGCCAGCGCCATCGCCTGGCGCGCAAACCTGCCCGAATGGTGCCGGCGCACGCTGCTTGGCGCGGGCGTTGCGAGCGCCATCTCCGCCTCGTTCAACGCCCCCATCGCCGGCGTCCTGTTCGCCCATGAGGTCATCCTCGGACACTACGCCATGCGCTCCTTCGTGCCCATCGTCATCGCCTCGGCGGCGGGTGCGGTTGCCTCGCGCCTCTGGTTCGGCAGTTCGGCTGCCTTTCTGGTGCCCACCCACCAGATCACGTCCTTCTGGGAGTTTCCGGCCTTCGCACTGCTCGGCGTGACCGCCGCCGTGGTCGCAATCCTGTTCCAGTTCTCGCTCTTCGTCTCCGACTATGCGGCGCGCGGCGTGCGCATTCCCTTATGGACGCGCCCCGTGGTTGGTGGGCTCATCGTCGGCGGCATGGCCGTGGTCTTCCCGCAGATCCTCGGCGTCGGTTACGAGATCACCGACATGGCGCTGTGGAACCGCCTGCCGCTCATGACCATGCTGGCGCTCATCGTCGTCAAGACGGCCGCAACTTCCATCACGCTCGCCATGCGGTTTGGCGGCGGCATCTTTTCCCCAGCCCTCTTCCTCGGCGCGCTCACCGGCGGCGCATTCGGCATCATCGCCGCCGCAGCCTTCCCCAACATGGCATCCAGCGAAGGGCTCTACGCCATCCTCGGCATGGGTGCCGTTGCCGGAGCCGTTCTCGGCGCCCCCATCTCCACCACCGTCATCGTGTTCGAACTGACTGGCGGCTACGAACTGTCCATCGCGCTCCTGCTCACCGTTGCGGTGGCGCATGGCATCACCCAGGCCATTCATGGCCATTCCTGGTTCCAGTGGCAGCTGGAGATGCGCGGGCTGTTTCTCGTGGAGGGGCCGCACAAGACGCTCGGCCACATGACCCGCGTGATGGATTTCATGGAGCCATTGCCGGAAGACGAAGAGCCTGTCGCCTTCGACCCGGAAACGGGCGCGCCGGCGCTCAAACCGACCGACACGCTGGAGGCGGCGCTGCGCGCCTTCGACAAGGGCGGCTATGACCGCCTGCCCGTGGTCGATCTGCAGGATCCGGGCCGCGTCATCGCCTTTGCCAGCCATGTGCGGGCGCTGCGTTTCTTCAACCGCGCGCTGGTGGACATCAGCGAGGAAGAACACCGATAGTCCTTTAGTGCCAAAGGCTTAAAGGGATAAGGAGTGGTTAAAGGCTCCGTTAACCATAACGCCAGCGGCCAGATCTTTGCACAAGTTTAACCATGTCGCCCGCTTGAAGCGGCCCCTCCCCGCGCAGACCATCGCCTGAAACCAGTCGATTCGTAGGCGGCGAGAAGCCAGTTGTTGAACGAGGAAGCCAGAGCCCTGTCGGACAGTCTCGCGCATTCGCACGAGATTTCCGATTATGATTTCTGGCGCGCGCTCAAATCCATCGAGGACGAGCTCTACTGGCTGGAGCGCAACCGCAGGCCCATTCCCATCGATCTGATCTATGTGCGCGCCATCGTGCGCACCGCGCGCCAGAAACGCATTTTTCTGGACTTCGATCCCCTGCCCTTCGGCTCATACTGAAGTCAGGTCAGGTTCTCCTTCAGAAACGCAATCGTGCGCTCCCAGGCCAGTTCCGCCGCCGCACTGTCATAGCGGGCTTCGGACGTGTCGTTGTTAAACGCGTGGTTCACCCCTTCATAGACATGGATGGTGAAGGTCTTGCCCGCATCTTCAAGTGCGGCCCGATAGGCGTCGATGCCCGCATTCACGCGCTCATCCAGCCCCGCATAGTGCAGGAGCAACGGCGCTTCGATCCGCGCCACATCTTCCGCCGCCGGCTGCGAGCCGTAATAGGCGACGCCCGCATCCAGTTCGGGATCGGCAACGGCCAGATTGTTCACCAGCGCCCCGCCCCAGCAGAAGCCGATCACGCCCACCTTGCCGGTCGTGGCGTCATGGCCTGCCAGAAAAGCCTGCGTGGCCACCGCATTGCCCACCGTCTGATCGCGATCCAGTTCGCCGAACAGACCGCGCGCCTTGTCCTCGTCCTCCGGCGTGCCGCCCAGCGGTGAGAGGAAGTCCGGGGCAAGCGCCACAAAGCCTTCCAGCGCAACACGCCGCGCCACATCGCGGATATGCGGGTTTAGGCCGCGGTTTTCGTGCACGACGATCACGGCGGGCAGTTTCTCGCCCGCATCCGCAGGCCGCACGAGATAGCCCTTCATCTCGCCGCCCTCCCCCGGATAGGTGATGTCTGCGGCTTCAAGGCGTTCGTCATCGTCTGCGACCATGGCCGCGCGGGCGGAATTTGCCGCCAGAAGGGGCGCGATGGCGGCCGCAGCTGCGCCCGATCCGGCCAGTCGCGTCAGCCTGTTCATGAAGGCGCGGCGGTCGAGGGTCAGATGGGTGTATTCGTCATAGGCGTCGATCATCGCCTGGGTAATCTTCGGCTGATCCTGCATGAATTCACTCCCATTTCGTTGACTGGTTCCCGCCGAAGTCCAAGGTAGGGCCAGCCGGGAAAACGTCCATTCACGCCCGCGTGAACCATTTTGCCTTTCGCAGAGCGCCGGCAATACCTATATAGACTAGAGATTTTGAAGGAGCCGCGCGGCATGTGGTCAATTGGCGAACTGTCGAAACGGGTGGGCGTAAAGGTACCGACCATCCGCTATTACGAGGAAACCGGGCTGATCGAGCCGCCCGAGCGCTCCGCCGGCAACCAGCGCCGCTATGGAAAGCAGGCGATGGAGCGCCTCGCCTTCATCCGCCACGCCCGCGACCTGGGGCTGGGCATCGACGCAATCCGTTCTCTGATCGAACTGAGCGGGCATCCCGAAAAACCCTGCGAAACGGCGGACAGCATTGCCCGCGAGCACCTTACCGAAGTGCGCGAGCGCATTGCCCGCCTGCAAAGGCTGGAGCATGAGCTCCAGCGCATCGTCGACAGTTGCGACAGCGGCTCGGTTTGCGATTGCTATGTGCTGCGGGCGCTATCCGACCATTCACTCTGCGAAAGCGAGCACTGACGACGCTGTTCCCCCGCATTTTGCCGGCTTGGCACCCCCTTGGTTCGTGAGGCGCAAACCGGTACAAATAGAAAACATCCATGGGCTATGCCCCCGAATCACCATAAGCAGGTGCGATGTCCGGCTTTCCTGATGATATTCCGTTCTTTGACGAGGACGAACCCGCCCCGACGCCCCCAGCTGCGCAGAAGCCCTCCGGCATTGCAGCGCGCGCCATGGCTGCGCGCACGGGCGGACCCGACACGCGCTATCTCGATGCGCTCAATCCCGAGCAGCGGCTCGCGGTGGAAACCACCGAAGGCCCGGTTCTGGTGCTTGCGGGCGCGGGCACCGGCAAGACACGCGTTCTGACCACCCGCATCGCGCATATTCTGGCCTCCGGCCGCGCCTATCCCTCACAGATCCTGGCCGTGACCTTCACCAACAAGGCCGCGCGCGAGATGAAAGTGCGTATCGGCACGCTGGTCGGCGAGGCCATCGAGGGCATGCCATGGCTCGGCACCTTCCACTCCATCGGTGTGAAGATCCTGCGCAAGCATGCCGAGCTGGCGGGGCTCAAAAGCTCCTTCACCATTCTCGACACCGACGACCAGATCCGCCTCATCAAGCAGATCATTCAGGCCGAAGGGCTGGACGACAAGCGCTGGCCGCCGCGCCAGTTCGCGCAGATGATCGACGGCTGGAAGAACAAGGGGCTGGCACCAAAGGAAATTCCCGAGGGCGACGCCCGCGCCTTCGCCAATGGCAAGGGCCGTGAACTCTACACCGCCTATCAGAACCGCCTGAAGACGCTCAACGCCGTCGATTTCGGCGATCTCCTTTGCCATCCGATCCGCATTCTGCGCGATCATCCCGATGTGCTTGCGGACTATCACCGCCGGTTCAAATACATTCTGGTGGACGAGTATCAGGACACCAACACCGCCCAGTACATGTGGCTGCGGCTGCTCGCCCAGCGCCCCAAGAGCACGGAACCGGTGAACATCTGCTGCGTCGGTGATGACGACCAGTCGATCTATGGCTGGCGCGGCGCGGAAGTGGACAACATCCTGCGCTTCGAGAAGGATTTCCCCGGCGCTGCCGTGATCCGGCTGGAGCGCAATTACCGTTCCACCAAGCACATTCTGGGCGCTGCCTCGCACCTCATCGCCAACAATGAAGGGCGGCTTGGTAAAACGCTATTCACCGAGCATTCCGACCCCGACGATCCCAAGGTGAAGGTGCATGCCGCCTGGGATTCGGAGGAAGAGGCCCGGGCCGTGGGCGAAGAGATCGAGGCGTTGCAGTCCAAGGGCCACGCGCTCAACGACATCGCCATCCTCGTGCGCGCCTCCTTCCAGATGCGTGAGTTCGAAGACCGCTTCGTCACGCTGGGGCTCAATTACCGCGTCATCGGCGGACCGCGCTTCTATGAGCGCCTCGAGATCCGCGACGCCATGGCCTATTTCCGCATCGTCGCGCAGGCCGCCGACGATCTGGCATTCGAGCGCATCGTCAATGTGCCCAAGCGCGGGCTGGGTGAAGCCAGCGTGCGCCAGATCCACGATGTTTCGCGCATGCGTGAGGCAACGCTCCTGCAGGCCGCACGCGATCTGGTCGGCACCGAGGAGATGAAGCCAAAGCCGCGCGCCTCGCTGCGCACGCTGGTGGAGAACATCGAGCGCTGGCAGAGCATGCTCGACCGGACGCCCCACACGGAACTGGCCGAGATGATCCTCGAGGAATCCGGCTACACGGAAATGTGGAAGAACGACCGTTCGGCCGAAGCGCCGGGACGGCTTGAAAACCTCAAGGAGCTGATCCGCTCCATGGAGGAATATGAGAGCCTGCGCGGTTTTCTGGAGCATGTGGCGCTGGTGATGGACGCCGAGCGCCATGAAGAGCTCGACGCCGTAAGCCTGATGACGCTGCACTCGGCCAAGGGTCTTGAATTCCCGACCGTGTTCCTGCCCGGCTGGGAGGAAGGCCTCTTCCCGCATCAGCGCGCGCTTGACGAAGGCGGCCGCTCGGGCCTCGAGGAAGAGCGGCGGCTGGCCTATGTGGGCCTGACGCGCGCCAAGAAGAACCTGCACCTGTGGTTCGCCTCAAACCGGCGTATCCACGGTCTGTGGCAGTCGACCATTCCTTCACGCTTTCTGGACGAGCTTCCCGAAGCGCATGTGGACGTGGCCGAAGAGAGCAACAGCTATGGCGGGTATTCCGTCGGCCAGCCCGGCCGGCCCAACCCCTATGGCAAATCGCGTTTCGACGACCAGAGCGTGTTCTCCAACAGCTACGCGACGCCAGGCTGGCAGCGCGCCCAGAAGAACCGCACCGACGCAACCGCGCGCAACTGGGGCAATCGCTCCGGCCATCAGGTCGAGCGCATCGGCTATGGCGAGGCGGATTCGGGCTATGGCGCGGGGCGCGGCTCGGTGAAGGGCCGTGTGATCGAAGGCGAGCTGGTCGCCAGATCCGTGTCCGAAAAGCCGTCCACCTTCAAGGTCGGCGACCGCGTGTTCCATATGAAGTTCGGCAATGGCAATGTCTCGGCAATCGAGGGCAACAAGCTCACCATCGATTTCGACAAGGCCGGCCAGAAACGCGTTCTCGAAGGCTTCGTGAAGCCGGCCTAGAGCCGGTCTAGACCCAGCGGCAAAATCGGGAAACGGTTTTCCGTCCAAAATTTCGTAAAAACAGGAACAAGGGGTCAGGTGGAATCACCTGACCCGCAAAATGCGCGGCCCCGACGGGAATCGAGCGTTTCGATTTTCTGGAAGGAGCAAACCCGGGCGGCTGTAAGCGCACTCACCCGGCCCGCAATGTGTGCGCGCTGCTCTAGGCAGCCTTTTGCGGATCGACGTAGACGAACTTGCCGTCTTCATTTTTCTCGCGGGTCAGAATGCCGTTGCGGGCATGGCGGGAGAGCGGGCCTGAAAAGGCGTTCGACTTGTAGCGCGTGCCAAACTGGCTCTGGCAGTGGGCGACGACATCGCCAATCGTGCGCGGCTCGCTGAAGAAATCGCCTTCAAGCAGCTCATTCAGCGCCGCGACGGCGCCCCTGGCGCTGTCGGTGGTCGTCTTCTTGCGTCCGGGACGCGGCGTGTTGCGCACAATGTGCATCATGCCCGGTCCGGCAATGTATCCATCGATACCATTTTCGGACAGGCCGGCAACCTGACCGTCGCGCTGGCCCAGAACAAGCTCCACGACGCGCAATTGCACCGCTTCAGACTCGAACTTGTTCACCGCCTCGGAAAGCTCGGCAAGTTGCTGCTTTAACTTGTCAAAATCCTTGATCATAAAATCCGCCCCGATGCCGCAGCTGCCCAAAACAAGCACGCTGCCTGAACACATATGTCTCTGTCTGTATGAATGAAGTCAAGAGAGAGCCTCTGCGTATACGCTAAAGGCAAACAGGTTTCATTACCGTCTCTACTCTTTTTTACAAGAAACAGTCATTTGCGAAAAAGTACAATGGCAGGTTGCCGTTTTCAGAATTCGTATACTTTTTCCCTCAGCCATCCGTGCTTTCTTGAAAAAGATTTCGGATCACAGCCGCCTGATTGCGCTCACGGTCCCGCGCCGAGAAAAGCAGCGTCACAGGTCCTTTCCGCGCTTTTTCACGCAAGTCTTCGAGAAGATCAGGCTGCGCCTTCAATTCAGCGCAATATCTGTTGCAGAACGTGTCCCAGCGCTCCGGCTGATGCGCAAACCACCGGCGTAGCTCGTGGCTCGGCCCGATCTGAGGCAGCCAGCTTTCAAGCGCAGCGCGCTCCTTGCTGACGCCGCGCGGCCACAGCCGGTCGACGAGGATGCGCGCGCCATCCTCCGGCTCGACAGGATCATAGATCCGCTTGAGACGAATGCCCGCAATCGACATTGCCCGGTCTCCTGCTCATTGGCGATACAATCATCCACACCCGATGATTGAAGATCAAGGACACCATTTCCTAGCCGTGAATGCCTATTGTGTTCCTGCGGGCCAGAAACCCGCGCAATGCCTCCAGGCAAAACACCTCAACCCCGCAGTCCTCCCGTCGCGCTCCCGGCGACGGGAGGTTCCCTCCCCTTCCGATTTTCTGCACAGGCTTGCGACAAGATGGGCTTTGCGTCCGGCAGCGCATTTCGCCTATCATGGGGCATGAAAACAAACGGCTCCAGGCCTTTGGCCAACTGGATCGTGATGGGCGCGGCAGCATTGGTTCTTGCCGCCCTGACCGGTCTTGTCTTTGCCATGTGGCTGGAAAACGGAGCCGACATCTTTCTCGCGCTGGCCCAGTCCGGGCTGGCCTGGTGCATCTGACACCGCCTTTCAGCGCTCTCTTGTTTCCGGGTGAACTTCAATGATGCGATCCATTCTTATCGGCATTCTCGCGGTCATGGCCGTGGGCGTCGGACTTCTTACCTTCCAGTGGTACCAGCAGCAGAATTCCGGCAAGGCCTTCGGCGTGCCGTTCGAACTGGTCGATCAGGATGGCAACACCATCACCGAAGCCGCGTTCAGGGACGGTCCAACCGTCGTCTTTTTCGGCTTCACCCATTGCCCGGAAGTGTGCCCCACCACGCTGTTTGAACTGGATGGCTATCTGGAAGAGCTGGGTGAGGAAGGCGAGGAGATCGAGCCCTATTTCGTTTCCATCGATCCCGAGCGCGACACGCCGGAAGTGATGAAGACCTATCTCTCCAACTTCTCCGACCGCATCACCGGCATCACCGGCGTTCCCGAGAAGGTGGCGGCCATGGCCAAGGGCTTCTCCATCTATGTGCGCAAGGTGGAGCTTGAAGGTGACGACTACACGATGGACCACACCGCATCGATCCTGCTGCTCGACAGCGATGGCGACTTTTTCGGAACGATCGCCTATGAAGAAAATCGTGACACCGCAATCGCCAAGCTGAAGCGTCTGGCGAACGAAACCTGACATCGGAAATCCATGGGCCAGACACGACTTTTCCTGACCGCTCAGCGCGAACAAGCCGAAGCGATCTTTTCTATCCTCGATACCCGTTTTGAAGAGGATGGGCTGCCGATCAGCATCTTCGAACCGGAAGAAGACAGCGGGATCTTCCAGATCTCCGTCTACACGGAAGACGATGTCGACCAGCTCGAAAAGCAGGTTCTCGAATGTCTGGCCGGCATATCGCCCACGCCCGCGCTGGAGCGTGAGACGGTGCCGGACATCGACTGGGTCGGCCATTCGCTTGAAGGGCTGCAGCCCGTCCGTGTCGGGCGCTTTCTGGTTCACGGCAGCCACGACCGGCATCTGCAGCGCATCGGCGACATCGCCATCGAGATCGATGCGGGCCTCGCCTTCGGAACCGGACATCATGGCACCACTGCCGGCTGCCTTGAAGCGATTGCCGATGTCCTGAAATGCGAGCAGCCGCGCAATGCGCTGGATCTGGGCACCGGCAGCGCCGTTCTGGCGATTGCCGTGGCCAAGGCCGCGCGCATCCCGGTTCTGGCAACCGACATCGATGACATCGCCACGCAGGTCGCCCGCGCCAATGTCCAGCTCAACGGCGTGACCAGCCTGGTCGACACGCAGACGGCGCCGGGCTTTCACCACGCCATCTTTGCCCAGCAGAAACCCTTCGACCTGATCGTGGCAAACATTCTGGCCCGGCCGCTGATGGGCCTTGCACCGGCCATGGCCCGGCATCTTACGCCGGGCGGCTCGATTATCCTGTCAGGCATTCTCGAGCGTCAGCGCCGCGCCGTCATCGCGGCCTACAGCGTTCAGGGCTTCCGGCACATTCGCACGCAGGCGCGTGAGGGCTGGGTCACCATTCACATGAAGCGCTAGGGTCAGGAAAGCGGAACCCGGCACCGCCCGGGTTCCCTGTCAGCCCAGGGCGCGACGCCTGTCTTCCCCTTCGGGCACATCCGTCGCATAGCCGTTTCGGCCGGAGCGCTTGGCGTCGTAAAGGGCGGCATCGGCGCGCGTGAGCGCTTCAAAAAGCCCCTCGCTTCCCACCGGACTCCACTCGGCAATGCCGATGCTGACCGACAGCGGAATGCGGCTCTTGCCGGCAAGGAACGGTGTCGTGGAGATCTGCTTCACCAGCATATCGGCAATCTGCGCTGCATCGCGCATATCCGTCGCCGGCAGTATGGCGCAGAACTCATCACCGCTCACACGGGCCAGAATGTCCTTGCGGTGCAGACCATTGCTCAGAATGCCGGCGATATGCACGAGGCAGGCATCCCCGGCATGATGGCCGAATGTGTCGTTGATCTGCTTGAAGGAATCGACGTCCAGCATCATCACCGAAACGCACTCCCCCTGCTCACGCCCCCTTCTCTCGACCCGCCGTGCGCGGTTGCGCAGCCCACGGCGGTTGGGCAAATCCGTCAGGTCATCGCGGCTCGCGAGATCAGCAAGCGCGGAGCTCAACCGGTCGATGGTCATCAGCAGGAAACCGAGATTGAGAACACTCGTTCCCAGAATGTTTGCCACCAGCAGCCATGGCGCAAACGCATAGTATCCCGCATCGGACAGAGAACCGGCAATCCGGGCAAGATTGGCCGCAATCTCCAGAATCTGACCGGAAAGCGCAATGCCGGCAGCAAAGGTCGCCACCGTAGCGCCGAGCCGGACGGGCCGTCTTGTCGCGAGCATGAGCAGCAGCAGTGATGTCGGCAGCGCCTGAAGCAGCGCGAAAACGACATTCTGCACGGCCCGGTCAGGCCCTGCCAATTCCGCCAGAACCGCACAGACGACCGCATAGGCGGCTAGAAGTCTCCAGCGCGCGCGGCCGTCATAGAACACGGCCACGCCCTGAAGGATCGTCGCGAAGCCGCATCCGATGAAGACCATGCCGGCCACCGTGGCAACACCGACCGCTCCATTCGCATCGACTGTGAGAAGAAGCCCGCCAATGCTGGTTCCGACCAGCGCTGCCAGCCAATACCGCGCGGCAGCGATCTCCCGGTAAACGAAGGCAACGGAGGTCCAGACCACGATCAGCCCGAGGGAGTTCAGCAGAATGATGATGTAGAGGGTCTGGAAATCAAGTTGCATGGTTCAGGCCAACGATGGTCATGAAGCTTCGCGCCGGAAAACAATAAACCCGGCAGATAGCCGCCTTCCTTACATGGAAGGGGAAAGAACACTTCTAACATGCCGGCGAAATTCTCAAGGATACTTAACAAAAAACAAAAACCCCGAAAGCAGAGCTTCCGGGGTTTCGGTCAAACGCTGTTTCCAGCGGATCAGAACATGTGCGAGACGCTACGGCTGCGCTTCAGCTCTTCACGGTTGTAGCCGTGAGCACGCAGGGTCTCGTCGTCAAGCATCAGAAGCGCGCCGTTGACATAGCTCCGGACCTGCTTCTGACGAGCTTCGATCAGCGCGTCGAATGCGCCGCGGAAAAAGCCACGCTTATTGGCCATCTGAGTTCTCCTAAAAATCCTGCGAAGGATGTTCCCTCGCCCGTGGCCCAGTAGATAGGCCTGTCTTTCCGCCACAACCAGCGCAGTTTGCGCATGGCTACCATCTCATTTTGCATTGCACACTTGAAATTGTGCAGCGCAACATAGCGTCTCGCGGGAAACCCGTTCCGCTTTCTTCGGCCATGCTGTAGGTTCGGGCCGATTTCGAAGAAGCGACAGGGTTCCATGTTTCAGTCTTTTGATGTCACCGCCGATCCCAGCCAGGGCATATCCCGCGTTGAACGGCTCCGCGAAGCGCTCCTGAAGGCCAATCTGGACGGCTATCTCATTCCCAGGGCGGACGAGCATCAGGGCGAGTATGTCGCCCCCTCCTCGGAGCGGCTTGCCTGGCTCACCGGCTTCACCGGGTCTGCCGGCGCTGCCCTTGTCATGAAGGACCGCGCCATTCTCTTTGTCGATGGCCGCTACACGCTTCAGGCAGCGGAACAGACCGATCCATCCACCTTCACCGTGGAAAGCCTGATCGAGAATCCGCCCAAGGCGTGGATCGGCCAGAACGCGCCGAAGGGCGCGCGCATCGGCTTCGATCCCTGGCTTCACACGATTGCCGAACTGCGCGCGCTGCGAAAGGCGGCTGCGGCGCGCGGCGTCGAGATGGTGCCGGTCGATGACAATCTGGTGGACAGTATCTGGGATGATCGCCCCGCCCCGCCGCTTGGACCGGCGCGCATCCAGCCGAAGGAATACGCAGGCGAACTGGCGAGCGCCAAGCTCGAACGGATGGCGGAGACCGTGCGCGAAGGCGGCGCGGACTGCACCGTTCTGACAGATCCGTCATCACTCGCCTGGGCGTTCAACATTCGCGGTCAGGACGTGCCGCACACCCCGCTCGCGCTCGGCTTCGCGCTGATCCCCGGCGAAGGGCGTCCGATCCTGTTCATCGACAAGCGAAAGCTCGACCGGGAGACCGAAGCCTATCTGACGCAGCTTGCCGATCTGAAAGCGCCCTCCACGCTTGACGACGTGCTGGCAGAGCGCGCCGAGGGCGGCAACGCAATCGGCCTCGACCCGGTGCTGGTCGCCGAGCGGTTGCGGCAGGTTGCCGAACAGGCCGGCGGAAGCATTGTCGATCTGGGCGATCCCGCCCGCCTGCCCCGCGCCATCAAGAACGCGACGGAGCTTGAGGGCGCGCGCGCGGCGCACCGCCGCGATGGCGTCGCCATGGTGCGTTTCCTGAGCTGGCTGGACCGGCAGAACCCCGGCACGGTCGACGAGATCAGCGCCGTGCGCAAGCTGGAGGAAAGCCGGGCGGATACCGGGCAGGAATTGCAGATGCCGCTGCGCGACATCTCGTTCGACACGATTTCCGGCGCCGGCCCCAATGGCGCGATCATCCATTATCGCGTGACCACGAAAACCAACCGCACGCTTGGCCAGAACGAGCTCTATCTGGTCGATTCCGGCGCGCAATACGAAGACGGCACCACCGACATTACCCGCACGGTGATTTCCGGCACGCCAAACGATGAAATGCGCGAGCGCTACACGCGGGTTCTCAAGGGGCTGATCGCGCTCACCACCGTGCGCTTTCCCAAAGGCACGCGCGGCATGGATCTCGATCCCTTCGCGCGGCACGCCCTCTGGCAGGCCGGGCTCGACTATGCCCACGGCACCGGCCACGGCGTCGGCTCCTATCTTGCCGTTCACGAAGGGCCGCAACGGGTCGCCAAAACCGGTTCGCAGGCGCTGGAAGCCGGCATGATCCTCTCCAACGAGCCCGGCTATTACAAACCGGGCGGCTATGGCATTCGTCTGGAGAATTTGATCGTCGTCGAGCCTGCCACCGCCATCGAAGGCGGCGAAATCGACATGCACGGTTTCGAAACGCTCACCCTGTGCCCGTTCGACCGCCGTTTGATCGACACCGCCCTGCTCTCAACGCAGGAGCGCGCCTGGCTCGATGCATATCATGCGCAGGTGCGCGACACGCTCTCGCCCCTGCTCGATGGAGAAGCGCTTGGCTGGCTGGAGAAAGTGACCGCCCCGCTCGATTGAGCGGGTTCGGTTCGGGCATCTAACCAAGCAGGTGGCGGAGCAGAATCAGCACCGCCGCCGATGACAGAAACATCGGCATCATGCCGCCCGTCACCAGCGAAACGGCGATGCCGGTCACAAGGGCCGCCGTTTCGGCCACGCCGCCATTCATGGCCGCCGGCGCGACCAGCGTGGTCAAAACCGCTGCGGGAACCGCATTGAGGCCCGCCTCCACACGCGGATGAATGCGCTCGAAGCGCGACAGCACCACATGGCCGCCAACGCGTGTCAAAAAGGTCAGGAGCGCGCCTGCCAGAATGATCCAGACTGTCGTGCTCATGACTTCTCCTTCCCTGCCCGCGTGCCCGGCGCCACGGCGGCGGCAAGCGCCACACCGGCAATGGCTCCGATCGAAACATGCCAGGGCGAGCCGACCGTGCGATACGCGATCACCGAGACAACGGCGCTCATCAGCACCACCGGCAGCCAGAAAGACCGCTTGCGAAAACTCATGACGAGGCCGAGGAAATAGATCGGCAGAAGGAAGTCGATGCCCAGCGCCTGCGGATCAGGCACCAGATTTCCAAACAGCGCGCCAACCCAGCCTTCCGCCACCCAGCACAGATAGAGCGGCAGTGCGGAGCCCATATACCAGCCGAAGGTGATCTTGCCATGTGTCTCGCCACGGCGCTCGGCTTCCGCAAAGACCGGATCGGCCAGCAGGAAGAACCCCATCAGACGCTGCACCGGCCCCCAATGCGCAATGCGCCTGCCCGTGGTGGCCGAATAGAGCACATGCCGGAAATTGACGGCGAAGATGGACAGGACGATGAGCCATGGCGCAACCTTCTGGCCGAACAGGTCGATGCCGACCATCTGGCTCGCGCCCGCAAAGATCGTCGCGCTCATCAGCACGACTTCGAACGTGGTGAAACCGTTTTCGACGGCCAGCGCCCCGAAAAGAAGGCCGAACGGCATCGCCGCGACGACCACAGGCACGCTGTCGCGCAACCCGTCCACAAATTCGCGCGAAGGCGCATCTTCTCTGGCAATCTCGACTGACATCAAACCCTCAAAAGCGCGACCCTAGGTCAGCAGTGCTGACCAGTCACGTAAATTCCTTTGAACCACGAATCAGTGAATACCGAAGCTGACCTGACGCATCTTGCTTTCAATGGGTCAGAGCGTTGCTGGAGCTGTCCGGATGCTCAGGCATGGATCCTCGGGTCAAGCCCGAGGATGACGACGGGGGATGGTGTCCAGTCCAGTTCGAATATGGTTGCGTACAAGCGTCAAAACACACTCGTCATCCTCGGGCTTGACCCGGGGATCCATGCCAGAACGCCACGACCGCATAATCACCCAGCCAAAGAAGGCCATCGGCACGGTGCGCCTCAAACAGTGCACCACCGACGGCGCGCTGTTTGAGGTGCATCCTGCTTTCAAGGGGGGAGAGCGTTTCTGGAGCTGTCCGGGATGCCCGGGCATGGATCCTCGGGTCAGGCCCGAGGATGACGACGGGGGATGGTGTCCAGTACAGTTCGAATACGGTTGCGTACAAGCGTCAAAACACACTCGTCATCCTCGGGCTTGACCCGAGGATCCATGCCAGAACGCCACGACCGCATAATCACCCAGCCAAAGACGGCCAGCGGCACGGTGCACTTCAAACAGTGCACCAGCGACGGCGCGCTGTTTGAAGCGCATCGTGCTTTCAATGGGTTAGAGCGTCCGTTGTGCGTCCGAACAGACGCATGGCGCTCTAACCTCCGACGCGCTCGAACCACGCGTCTTCGTCGATCACCTCGATGTCGAATTCAGCCGCCTTCTTGAGCTTGGAGCCTGCGCCGGGGCCGGCCACCACCAGATCCGTCTTCTTGGAGACGGAGCCGGCCACCTTCGCGCCCAGCCGTTCGGCCATGGCCTTCGCCTCATCGCGCGACATGCGTTCGAGGCTGCCGGTAAAAACGATTGTCTGGCCGGCCACGGGCGAATCGGCTGCCGGGCGCTCGGCTTCCTTCACGGTCACTTCGCCTGCCAGACGCTCGACCAGTTCCCGGTTGTGCTCCTCGCCGAAATACTGCGCGATGGAAGCGATCACCGCATCGCCGATATCGTCAAGCGCGTCCATTTCCTCACGCGCCTGCGCGTCGCCATTGGCCACCGCCAGCGCGGCGTCGTGAAACTCCTGCCAGCTGCCATAGGCGCGCGCCAGGGTCTTGGCCGTCTGCTCGCCCACATGGCGAATGCCAAGCGCATAGACCATGCGCTCCAGCGTGATCGTGCGGCGCTGCTCAATGGCCTCGAACAGCTTGACGGCGGAGGTCGCGCCCCAGCCTTCCTTGTCCTTCAGCTTCTTGAAGCTTTCGGCGTCGCGCGCAGCCAGCGTGAAGATGTCGCCCGGCGCTTTCACCGGCAGGTCGGGATCGTTGAAGAAGAATTCGATCTGCTTCTCGCCAAGCCCGTCAATGTCGAAGGCGCGGCGCGAAACGAAGTGCCGCAGATGCTCCACGCGCTGGAACGGGCAGGCAAACTCGCCCGAACAGCGGCGCACCACACCCTCAACGCCAGAGCCGATGCCCTCGCGCACCACCGGCGTCTTGAGATCGCAGGGGCAGACCGTGGGAAACGCGAATGGCACGGCGTCTTTGGGACGCTTCTCCTCGATGAAGCCGAGGATCTGCGGGATCACATCGCCGGCGCGCTGAACCGTCACCGTGTCGCCGACCATCACGCCCAGCCGCTCGATCTCCTCGGCATTGTGGAGCGTCGCATTGGTCACCACCACACCGCCGACCGTGACCGGCTCCAGCCGCGCAACCGGCGTCAGCGCGCCCGTGCGCCCCACCTGAATGTCGATGCCATGCAGGATCGTCGTCGCCTTCTCGGCCGGGAATTTGTGGGCAATCGCCCAGCGCGGGCTGCGCGAGACGAAGCCGAGCCGCCGTTGCAGTTCAAGATCGTCCACCTTGTAGACCACGCCGTCGATGTCATAGGGCAGCATAGCGCGCTCTTCCTCGATCTTGCGATACTGCGCGATAAGCGCTTCGGCACTCTCGCAGCGCTTCATCAGATCGTTGACGCGGAACCCGTATTCCTCGAGCGCTTCCACCATGCCCGTCTGCGTGCCGGACGGCATTTCCGACACCTCGCCCCATGCATAGGCGAAGAATTTCAGCGGCCGCGCGGCGGTGACGGAGGAATCGAGCTGGCGCAGCGAACCGGCAGCCGTGTTGCGCGGGTTCACATAGGTCTGCTTGCCCGCCTCTTCCTGGCGCTTGTTCAGCGCGAAGAAGTCGGCATGGGTCATATAGACCTCGCCGCGCACCTCGATCACCTCGGGCGGATTGCCTGCAAGCACGCTCGGGATGTCAGCCACCACACGCGCATTGGCCGTCACGTTCTCGCCCTCCTGCCCGTCGCCACGGGTGGCGGCGGAGATCAGGCGACCGTTTTCATAGCGCAGCGACAGCGACAGGCCGTCGATCTTGGGTTCGGCGGTCATCACCACCGGCGCGTCGGCGGCAAGCTTCAGATAGCGGCGGATGCGCGCCACGAAGTCGATCACGTCCTCGTCGGAAAAGGCATTGTCGAGCGACAGCATGGGCACTTTGTGCCGGACCTTCTCGAACTTCCCGGAGACAGGCGCACCAACCCGCCGCGAAGGCGAATCGTCCCGCACCAGAGCCGGAAAATGCTGCTCGATGGCCAGGTTGCGCCGCCGCAGCGCGTCATAGTCAGCATCCGAAATCGCCGGAGCGTCTTCAGCGTGATAGAGCCGGTCATGCTTGGCGATCTCAAGGGCGAGCGCCTCGAGTTCTTCACTGGCTTGGGCTTCCGTCAGCGTGTCAACGGCGGGCTTGGCTTTGGGCATGACAATGGATCCGACTGTGTGAAACGGCGCGCAGTGTAAAACATTCGCGCCCGATAGGGGCAGCGGTCTTTTTAAGCGCCTGAAGCCTGCTGACAAGGGTCGCCGGCAAACCCCGAACAGAAGAATGGATCAGGAGGCGACTGCGTTGCCCTGAAGCAGTTTGTGCGCGGCTGCACGGGCCTCGTCGGTCACCGTCGCGCCAGCCAGCATGCGGGCGATCTCTTCGCGCCGTGCGTCGGTGTTCATCACCGAAACGCCGGTCGCGACGCGGTCCGTATCGCCGCTCTTGGCGATCAGGTAATGCGTGCCCGCGCGCGCCGCCACCTGCGGCGCATGGGTCACCGAAAGCACCTGAATGCGGTCGGAAAGGCGCGCAAGGCGCTGACCGATGGCGTCCGCCACCGCACCGCCCACACCCGTGTCGATCTCATCGAAAACGAGCGTCGGCGCAGAACCGCGATCCGCCAGCACCACCTTGAGGGCCAGCAGGAAGCGCGAAAGCTCACCGCCCGAAGCAACCTTCATCATCGGGCCTGCGCGGGTGCCCGGATTGGTCCGCACCCAGAACTCCACATGGTCGATGCCATCCTCGCCCCGGTCATCGGCCTCGGTGGCGATCTCCACGATGAACTCGGCGCGCTCCAGCTTGAGGGCCGGCAGTTCTTCCATGACGGCCTTGCTCAGCGTCAGAGCCGTCTCACGGCGTCGCTGAGAGAGTTCTTCCGCCGCGGCGCTGTAGATGCCGATCGCGGCCTTCGCCCGCTCCTCCAGCGCGCCAAGGCGCTCCTCACCGGCGTCGAGGTCATCCAGATCGCCCACCATGCGGGCGCACAGATCGGCCAGATCATCCACCTGCACATTGTGCTTGCGGGCAACGGCGCGCAGCGCAAAGAGGCGCTCTTCCGTGTCTTCCAGACGCTTCGGATCGAACTCGGTTGCGCGCATCGCCTCATCCACCCCGGACTGGGCGACATCGAGCGACAGAAGCGCTGAATCGAGCGGTTCAATAATGCCGTCCAGCAGGCCCGGCGCTTCTTCCGCCTTGCGCTGCAAGCGGCGCAGCAGGCTGGAGAGCTGTGACACGGGTGACGCATGGCCAGACAGCACTTCCTGCGCATCGGAGATGTCGGACGCGATCTTCTCCGCACGCATCATGTCCGCGCGTTCGCCGGCGAGCACCGCTTCCTCGTCCGGGCGCGGATCGATCTTGGTCAATTCCTCGACCGAGGCGCGCAGGAAATCGGCCTCGCGGGCCGCGGCCTCGACGCGCGCACGGTGCCGCGCAAGCTCCTGCTCACACTGGCGCAGATCGCGCCATGCGGTGCGCACACGCTCGACGTCAGGCCCATGCCCGCCAAATGCATCAAGCAGGTCCCGGTGCATTGCAGCATCGACAAGCGCGCGCTCGTCATGCTGGCCGTGGATCTCGACAAGCTGTCGCCCCACCTGCCGCATCAGCGCAACGCTGGATGGCTGGTCGTTGATGAAAACACGGGTGCGGCCATCCGCGCTCTGCACGCGGCGCAGAATGACGTCGCCCTCATCGTCAATGGCGTTCTCGGCCAGCACGGCGCGCACGGGGTGTGCCGCCGGCAGATCGAACACGGCGATCACCTGCCCCTGATTTGCGCCATGGCGCACCAGTGAGGCGTCGCCACGGCCACCAAGGGCCAATGAGAGTGAATCGAGCAGGATGGATTTTCCCGCACCGGTCTCACCGGTCAGAACCGAGAGCCCCGAGGAGAAATCCATGTCGAGGCGTTCAATCAGGACGATATCGCGGATCGACAGATGAGACAGCATGGTGAGGGTCAGCCGCCCAGAATTGCCGCTCCAGCCTTGGAAATCCAGGAACCGCTGTTTTCACGCGGCTCCAGCCCGCCAGACTGCAGCAATGCGTAGGAATCCTTGTACCACTGGCTGTCCGGGTAGTTGTGCCCCAGAACGGCAGCAGCCGTCTGCGCTTCCGACACGAGGCCCATCGCGTAATAGGCTTCGGTCAGGCGCGCGAGCGCTTCCTCGACATGGCGTGTGTTGGGATAGCTCTCCACGACGCCGCGGAAGCGGCGCACGGCGGCAACATATTCACGACGCTCTAGATAGTAGCGGCCGATCTGCATTTCCTTGCCGGCGAGCTGGTCGCGGGCAACACGGATCTTGGCTTCGGCATCCGGCACATATTCCGAATCCGGCCAGCGCTGCACAACCTCTTCCATCGCTTCGACGGTGCGGCGCGCCTCGCGCTGATCCTGCGTCACATCGCGGATCTGGCGGAAATAGCTCAGGCCAACGAGATACTGCGCATAGGCTGCATCTTCCGTGGTCGGATAGAGCGCCACATAGCGCTTGCCGCTGTTGATGGCCTCGTCATACTTGCCCTGCCGGTAATTGGCGAAGGTGTTCATCACCATCGCCTTGCGGGCGTATTCCGAATAGGGGTGCTGACGGTCGATGGACTCGAACTTCGCGCTCGCCTCCTTCAGCCGTCCGGCATTCATGTTGGCCAGCGCCTGATTGTAGAGCACGTCAGCCGGATCGGTCTGCTCGACATAGGTCGACAGATCAAGGTCCTTCTCCGCATTACAGGCGGAAAGAAGAAGCGAAACGCCAAGCACGGAAGCTGTCGTGATGGCAGCTCTGCCTGTCCTGGTCATGCCGGCAACAAAAGTTGAACGCATTTCGCCTCTCGCAAACGGAAAATCGATATCGGAACGCAGTCATAGAGCAAATGACCGCCACGCGGCAACGCTATTGCCCGCCAATCGTACAATTTTGTGGCACGAGGAAGGAAGCGCAGGCCCTGGAGTGGCGCATAAAGCGCAGAACTAAAGCGTCCAGGGCGCGTAAACGGGTGCGCTGACGGCAACCATTTCCGCACGACGTCCCTGCTCACGACGCGTCGTTTCGACGATCTCGTAGGCAGAATGGTCGGTCAGAAGGTGACGCAGTGCAGCCGCATTGAGTCGGTGTCCGCCACGGTAGGAGCGGAAGCAGCCGATGAAACGCGCACCGGCCAGAGCCAGATCGCCCACGGCGTCGAGCATCTTGTGACGCACGAACTCGTCAGGGTAGCGCAGACCTTCCATGTTGATGACCTTGTGGTCCTCACCGATGACGACCGAGTTCTCCAGCGAAGAACCCAGCGCATAGCCGGCAGCCCACAGCCGCTCAACATCCTTGATGAAACCGAAGGTACGGGCGCGCGCAACCTCTTTGCGGAAGTTCCCGGCATTCAGGTCCAGCGCAAGCGCCTGCCGGCCGATGGCCGGAGTGTCGAAATCGATATCGACCTCGAAACGCGTGCCGTCATAGGGGCGGAACTCCGCCCAGGAACCACCATTGTCGACGCGAACCGGTTTGACGACGCGGATATAGCGGCGCTTGACGGCAAGCGTTGCAATGCCGGCCTGCTCGAACGCATCCATGAAACCGATGGCGCTGCCATCGAGAACCGGCACTTCGGTGCCGTCGATCTCGATCACGACATTGTCGATGCCGACAGCCAGAAGCGCTGCCATGAGATGCTCGACGGTGGCGACATATTCGCCGCGGGCATCGCCCAGCGCCGTGCAGAGATCCGTCTGGCAGACTTCAGAGGCGAGCGCGCGAATCACGCGACCGGTGCCGGCCTCGTCGATCCGCTGAAACACGATGCCCGTGTCAGGCTCAGCCGGAGAAAAGTGAATGGAAACGGGCTTACCGCTGTGAACGCCGATACCCGAGAGAGAACAGCGCGATTTGAGTGTCGTCTGATATTCGAGCAAAATGGTCCCCGTAAGCTCTCAAAGGCCTGCGCTCAGTCAAGCGCCAGCACGTCCATGGTTTTCAGGACAACACCCCCAAAATGCGTCCCACGCCCCGCCTTTAGTTGCGACGGAAGATAATGTCGCCAAATACAGACTCCAAATCACGCTTTCTTACTTCTTGTTACGGCATCACAAAAATCAGATTCAGTCATAACGACATGATTTGTTTAGGAATTTTTAACAAAAAGGGGGATGCGCCGCATCCCCCTCCCTGACATTTCGTTACAGGCGTTACCGCCGGAGCATCGGACCGAAAAGTGGAATCCGGTTTTCGGTTGATTCCGATGCTCCTTCAAAAGCCTGGATCGTCCTTTGTGCATCCAATTGGATGCACGGCGATCTAGTTGGCCTGCCGGCGAAGGAAAGCGGGAATCTCCAGCTGATCCTCTTCCTGCACATTGCGCTGCTGCGTGGTCAGGCGGCCATGCTCGTCGAGACGGCCCTGACGCGGCGCATAGAGCTGACCGTCGCTCTCGGGAGCGCGGCGCGCCTGCGGGGCTGCCTGGCGCAGCTTCGGCTCACGCGGCTGCTCCGAATAACCCTGCTCGGGGTCACGACGCGAAAGACCATGCGTGAGGCGCTTGATCAGCCCCATCGGACCACGATCCTCGTGCTCCTGCGCCTGGGCTTCCATCTCGGCCTTCACAACCGGCGGGAAGTCCTCGACGCGCGGCATGCGCGGTGCGGCGGCCTGCGGCTGCGGCTGAACCTGCTCGGCGCGCGGCTGCATCGGAGCCGGCTGCGGCTGCTGCGGAGCCTGTGCGGCGACCGGAGCCGGTGCGGGCTGCGGCTGTACCGGCTTGGGAGCCGGCGCAGGCGCTGCGGCCTTCGGAGCCGGCTGAACCGGCTGTGCGCCACGGAAGAGCGAGCTCTGCGGCTGGAAACCACCATTGCTGACGGCAGGACGCGGCGTCGGCGCACGGGCGGCTACCGGAGCAGGTTCGGCGCGCTCGGCTTCACGGATTGCTTCGGCCACCGGATCGGCAACAACCTGCGGCTTGGCTTCAACGGCTGCCGGGCGCTGCATTTCCACCGTGCGCGGCTGAGCCGGACGCGAAGCGGATGCAGGTGCGGAAATCTCCGCTGCCGACTTGTCGATGCCGGTCGCGACGACCGAAACGCGGATGACGCCTTCCAGGTCTTCGTCGAAGGTCGCGCCGAGAATGATGTTCGCGTCCGGGTCCACTTCCTCGCGAATGCGGGTCGCAGCTTCGTCCACCTCGAACAGGGTCAGGTCGCGGCCGCCGGTGATCGAGATCAGAAGGCCGCGTGCGCCCTTCATGGAGCTCTCGTCCAGCAGCGGGTTGGCGATTGCAGCCTCGGCGGCGGCCATTGCACGGCCCTCGCCGGATGCTTCGCCGGTGCCCATCATGGCCTTGCCCATCTCGCGCATCACCGAGCGAACGTCGGCGAAGTCGAGGTTGATCAGGCCTTCCTTGACCATCAGGTCGGTGATGCAGGCGACACCCGAGTAGAGCACCTGGTCGGCCATCGCGAAGGCGTCGGCGAAGGTGGTCTTGTCGTTGGCGATGCGGAAGAGGTTCTGGTTCGGGATGACGATCAGCGTGTCAACGCACTTCTGCAGCTCCTCGATGCCGGCTTCCGCCGTCTTCATGCGGCGCTGGCCTTCGAAGTGGAACGGCTTGGTGACGACGCCAACGGTCAGGATGCCCTTCTCGCGGGCGGCGCGGGCCACAACGGGCGCAGCACCGGTGCCGGTGCCGCCGCCCATACCGGCGGTCACGAAGCACATGTGGGTGGAGGACAGGTGATCGACCAGTTCGTCGATGCATTCTTCGGCGGCGGCCTTACCAACTTCCGGCTGCGAACCGGCGCCAAGTCCCTCGGTCACGGCAGCGCCGAGCTGGATCAGGCGCTCGGCCTTGGACTGGGTCAGAGCCTGCGCATCGGTGTTTGCGACGACGAACTCGACGCCACGCAGACCGGCATTGATCATGTTGTTGACGGCGTTGCCGCCCCCGCCCCCGACACCGAAAACGGTGATGCGTGGCTTCAGCTCGGTAATGTCCGGCTTCTGCAGATTGATAGTCATTGTCCTCGTCCTTTCCGCCTTTGCCGCCGCCTGGTCGCCGCCGCGGTCGTCAATTTGGGGCCGCCCCCGCTAGAAGTTGCTTCTCAGCCACTGGCTGACGCGCTGGAACCGGCCGCCAGTGCCAGTCGCGCGCGTGAATATGCCGCTCTTTCCGCTGCGGCCACGGTTTTCGAACTCCGCAACCTGCGGATAGATCAAGAGGCCCACCGAGGCGGAGAAAGCCGCCCCCTTGGCCGCTTCCGGAAGCCCCGCCACGCCGAGCGGACGCCCGAGCCTGACATTGCGTCCGAAAAGCCGGCGGGTTGCCTCAGGCAGACCGACAAGCTGGCTTGCGCCACCCGTCAGCACCACCCGGCGCCCCACCAGGCCGCCATATCCGGAGCGGTTCAGCTTGTCGCGAGCCATCTCCAGTGTTTCTTCGATGCGCGCGCGGATGATCCGGGTCATCACGGCGCGCGGCACCTGGATCGGCTGTTCGCTCGGATCCGCCCCCATCGGGTGGATCGAAACGATGTCCCGGTCGTCGCTCGAAGAGATGAGCGCCGAACCGTGCATGACCTTCAGCCGCTCCGCATCCTCAAGCCGCGCCGACAGGCCGCGCACCAGATCCATGGTCACGTGGTTGCCGCCAACCGGCAGCGCCTCGGCCCACACGAACTTGCCTTCGGCGAAGACGGAGATCGTCGTCGTGCCGCCGCCCATGTCGATGCAGGCCGCACCCATCTGCGCCTCGTCATCCACAAGTGCAGCCAGACCGCTTGCGTAGGGCGTCGCCACCATGCGCTCGACCGAAAGGTGCGAACGGTTGATGCAAAGCTCCAGATTGCGCAGCGGCGCTGCGTCCGCCGTCAGGATGTGCATGTCGACGCCGAGTTCCGCACCAACCATCCCGCGCGGATCGCGAATGCCGCGCTCGGCATCGAGGCTGAAGCCCGTCGCCAGCGAATGCACCACTTCACGCTCGGTCTCGAGCCCCTGCCGCGCACCGGCCGCGAGAACGCGGTTGATGTCGGACCGGGCGACCTCGTGACCGCCAAGATTGATCGACGCCGAGATCGTCTCGCTGCGCAGGCGTCCCGCCGACACGTTGACGATCAGCGAATCCACCGTCAGGCCCGCCATGCGCTCGGCCGCATCCACCGCAAGCCGGATCGATTCCTCGGCCCGGTCGAGATCGATGATGACGCCGGACTTCACGCCCTGCGACTGCTGATGACCGATGCCGATAACCTTCACACGATGCGTGCGATGGCGCAGCGCGCGGCCTTCCTCCGCCGGCATGAGCTTGGCGATGATGCAGCACACCTTGCTCGAACCAACATCGAGAACCGTGATGATGCCGGAGCGGCGCGCAGCGTTCTTCTTGGGATCTGATAACCAGCTCATATCTGCGCCCCACCTGCAATCCGCGCCTTGTAACGCTTGCGCATCGCTTCCTGGTGATCCTCGGCGGCATCCTCGGACAGACCGATGGCGATGCGGTCGCCAAGACGCATGTCCACCGAGGTGATGTCACGCGACAGAAGGCCCTTCTGGCGATCGAGTGAAGCCAGTGTCGCCAGCGTCAGCGCCTCGTCACGCTCGGGCAGTTTGATGGTCACGCCATTCTTCAGACGCAGATCCCAGCGCCGGTCGCCAATGCGGATATAGGCGCGCACCGCATCCGCAATCGCGGGATGACGCGCCACCTTGGCGATGAACTCCGGCCCGGCCTCACGCGCACCAACGCCGATCACCATCGGCAGCGCCGTGTAGCGCCCGCCATCGAACGGCGCGATCACCGAACCATCCTTCTCGATCAGGGAAAGCTCGTTGCCGTGCTGCCAGATCGCGAAAGGCTTCTTCTCGGTGATGTCGACTTCAAGCGTCGCCGGGTAAATCTTGCGGACAGCCACACCTTCGACCCATGGCAGGGCGGAAAGCCGCTCGCGCGCGCCCTCGGCGCTGAAACCGACCAGCGCCGTCCAGCCGTCGAGACCCACTTCCTGGATCACGTCGATCTCGGACGTTTCATCATTGCCGACCACATGAACCTGCGCAATCGCCAGACCGGTGCGCGCGGTCACGCTCTGCACCACCTGCGGCAGATGTCCACCGGCAAGCGTTCCATAGATCGCGGTCGCGCCGAGAAGGGCAGCTGTTGCAATGCTCGCGCCAAAGCGCGGCGGCTCCACTTCGCCCGCATTGACGCGCTGCATGAAGCGGGCCGGCCGGCGCAGCCAGCGCGGCAGCACCACATCGCCGCCACGACGCCTTGCCATGTACCGGTCCTTCCCAGCCTTTGATGACGTCAGCGAGAACACGAAGCGTCCTCCACAATCCAACTCAACAATTCACCAAACCCAATTCCCGCCGCTGCGGCGATCTCGGGCACCAGAGAGGTTGGCGTCATGCCGGGCTGCGTGTTCACCTCCAACCAGACAAGCTCTCCATCAGCGGATTTGCGATCGTCAAAACGGAAGTCGGACCGGGACACGCCCCGGCAGCCAATAGCCTTGTGTGCCGTGAGGGCCAGTGTCTCTATTTTTTGGTAAATATTTGGTGAAATTTTTGCCGGGCATTCGTGTTTTGACCCACCCGGAACGTATTTCGAGTCGTAATCGTAGAAGGTGTGACCGACCGGAATGATCTCGGCAATGCCGAGCGCACGATCACCCATCACCGCACAGGTGAACTCGCGTCCGGCCACATAGCGCTCGACCATCACGCGCTCGCCATACTGCCAGTCCGTCGAGCTGATGATCTGCGGGGGCGTGCTCTGCCCCTCCTGCACGATCACCACACCAAAGCTGGACCCCTCATTGACGGGCTTCACCACATAGGGCGGCTCCATCGGGTGCTCATTGCCGATCTGGAAACGGTTGACCACCAGCGCGTCGGCGACCGGAATGCCTTCCGCCTTCGCCACGGTCTTGGCAAGCTGCTTGTCCATGGCAAGCGCGGACGCCAGCACGCCGGAATGCGTGTAGGGAATGTCGAGATATTCGAGAATGCCCTGAATGGCCCCGTCCTCACCGAACGGACCATGCAAGGCATTGAAGGCGACATCGGGATTGAGATCAGACAGGACCCGCGCAACATCGCGCCCAACATCGACACGCGTGACAGCATAGCCCTCGACTTCGAGAGCGTCGGCGCAGGCAGTACCGGAAGAAAGACTAACCGGCCTCTCGGAGGAGAATCCCCCCATCAGGACGGCAACGTGCTTCCTCTTCATTTTCCGGCTACCCCCTTGTCCAAGCGCCCGGAATTTCGGGCAATATTCCGCATTGGCCGAGCAAGACCTCCTCAAATGGGAAAGCCCCCGACCCGAACGCCGCGACTCAAATCAGTGATTACTTATGGGCCAAAGAATCAGAGGTTTGATTCCAAGGCAAGGGCTTGAGATTCCCGAAGATTCAATTTTCTGAAAATTTTACATTTTGTGAACGCAAACACCCCCGGGACGCAACTTGACACATCCGGGAGGGGCAGAACTGCTGCGGCGCAACATAGACCGCGCGGGAGCAAATATCCCCGGCCGCATCCTCGTGCGACCGGTATTCACAGTGGAGCAAAACTAGAGCATCTGCCCCAGAAACGGGTCGATCTCGCGACCGTCGCGGAATTCACCGATGCGCTTGATCTCCCATTCGAGACGAACGCCCGAATGCTCAAGAACCTTCGCGCGCACCGTCTCGCCCAGATATTCCAGGTCGTAGCCGCTCGCCGTTCCGGTGTTGATCATGAAGTTGCAGTGCATGGGCGACATCTGCGCGCCGCCGATGGTCAGCCCGCGGCATCCGGCCTTGTCGACCTCTTTCCAGGCCGAGCTTTCAGGCGGGTTCTTGAAGGTGGAGCCACCCGTTTTCTCACGCACCGGCTGCACGGTCTCGCGGTGGTGCTGAACCGCATCCATCTCGCGACGGATGACATCGGGATCTTCCCGGTAACCTTCCATCAGCGCGGAGGTGAAGATCAGGTCACGGGGCGCGTCCGAATGCCGGTAGGCATAGCCCATATCGGCATTGGAGAAGACATGAAGCTCGCCCTTCCGGTCAAGCGCGCGCACTTCGATCACCCGCTCTTTCGTCTCGACGCCATTGGCGCCCGCATTCATGCGCAGCGCACCGCCCAGACCACCGGGAATGCCGTGGTAGAAATGAAACCCGCCAATGCCGGCCTCAAGCGCCGCTGCGGCAAGCCGCTTGTCGGGAATGGCCGCGCCCGCGCGAATGCGCGTATCGGAAACCACTTCCGCCTGGCCAAACCCCTTGGCTGAAAGCCGCACCACGAAACCGCGAATGCCGCCCTCGCGCACCAGAAGGTTCGAGCCGATGCCCACCATGGTCACCGGAATGTCTTCCGGCACCGCTTTCAGAAATGCCGAGAGGTCTTCCTCATCGGCCGGCTGAAACAGAACATCTGCCGGACCGCCGGCGCGAAACCAGGTGATCTTGTCCATGCCGGCGTCGGGCGTCAGCCGCCCGCGCAGACCCGACAGCCGGTCGCCGAGACGCTCCAGCAGTTCCGCTCCGCTCATCCCTTGGCCTCAAGCTCTTTGGGCAGCGCATAGGCCCACTGGGTGATGTTGCCGGCGCCCAGATAGACGATGAAATCGCCTTCCTTCGCCCAATCGCGTACAATCTGCTCGACCGCTTCCGGCCCTTCGATATACGCCACGTCGCGGTGGCCCGAAGCGCGGATGCGCGAAACGAGCGTGTCGGACGACACGCCTTCGATCGGGTCTTCGCCCGCCGAATAGACCGGCGCGACCAGCACCTTGTCCGCCTCGTTGAAGCAGGCGGCGAAATCGTCGAACAGGTCATGCAGGCGCGAATAGCGGTGCGGCTGCGCAATCGCCAGAATGCGCCCCTGACACGCCTCGCGCGCAGCCTTCAGCACGGCGCGGATTTCGACCGGGTGATGGCCGTAATCGTCAAACACGCTGACGCCGTTCCACACGCCCGTAAGCGTGAAGCGGCGCTTCACGCCGCCAAAGCCCGCCAGACCTGCGCGGATCGCCTCATGGTCGATGCCAAGCTCATGCGCCACGGCAATGGCCGCCGTCGCGTTCGACACATTGTGCCGGCCGGGCATCGGAAGGCGCAGGCCCTCAAGCGTCTGCGTCTCGCCCGTCTTGCGGTCGCGAAACGTCACATCAAACACGGAGACCGGACCGTCCATGTGATGATTGGAGAACCGCACATCGGCCTGCGGGTTCTCGCCATAGGTGATGACGCGGCGGTCCTCGATGCGGCCAACCAGCGCCTGCACCTCGGCATGGTCGATGCACATGGCGGCAAAGCCGTAGAACGGCACATTCTCGACGAACTGGCGGAAGGCCGCGCGCAGCTTGTCGAAATCGCCGTAATGATCGAGATGCTCGGGATCGATATTGGTGATGACGGCAATGTCGGCGGGCAGCTTGAGGAAGGTGCCATCGCTCTCATCGGCCTCGACGACCATCCAGTCGCCCTCGCCCATGCGCGCATTGGTGCCATAGGCGTTGATGATGCCGCCATTGATGACCGTCGGGTCGAACCCGCCCGCATCGAAGAGTGCCGCCACCATCGAGGTGGTGGTCGTCTTGCCATGGGTGCCGCCAATGGCGACCGCCTGACCGAAGCGCATCAGCTCGGCCAGCATCTCGGCGCGGCGAACGATGGGCAGATGCTTCTCACGCGCCGCAACGATCTCGGGATTGTCTTTCCTGATGGCCGTCGAAACGACGATGACTTCCGCCTCGCCCAGATTTTCTCCGGCGTGACCGATGAAAACCTCGATACCCTTCTCGCGCAGGCGCACCACATTGGGGTTCTCGGCCTGGTCGGATCCCTGCACCTTGTAGCCAAGCGTGTGCAGCGCCTCGGCGATGCCGCTCATGCCTATGCCGCCGATGCCGACGAAATGCACGGTTCCAATCGTCTGCGGCATTTTCATGCGCGGGTTCCTTCCTTCATTGTGTCTGCGGGTTGGCCGGAGGCAATAGCCTCCACGAGGTCGGCAAGCAACTCCGCTGCATTGGGTTTGCCCACGCTGCGCGCGGCAGCCGCCATCTCGGCCAGATGCCGGGGATCGTTCATGGCTCCGCCGATCAGCTCTGCAAGCCGCTCGGGCGAGAGCGTTGACTGGGCGTGTAGCTCCGCGCCGCCGGCCCTTTCAAGCGCTGCCGCATTGGCCGCCTGATCGTGATCGAGCGCATGCGGATAAGGCACCAGAAACGCCGGACGGCCAATGGCCGCGATTTCCGAAACGGTCGAAGCGCCGGAGCGTGAAATGACCAGATGGCTCTCGGCGATGCGGCGCGCCATGTCCTTGAAAAAGGTGGAGACCTCGGCTGGCACGCCAAGCTTCTCATAGGCCGCGCGCACCTCGCCCTCGTCTTCGGGACGCGCCTGCTGCGTCACGACGAGCCGCGCCCGCTGCTCAGGCTCAAGCAGCGCTATTGCTGCGGGGATCGCATCGGAAAAGAACTGCGCGCCCTGGCTGCCGCCAAACACCAGAAGCCGGAAAGGCTCCTGCGCGCCTGCCGCACGATAGGGTTCTGCCGCAGCTTCGATAACCGCAGGGCGCACGGGGTTGCCCGTCGCCACGATCTTGTCGGCATACGCGCCCTCATCGGGCAGAAAGCCGCCGGCAATCGCCTGCACGCGGCCAGCCAGCGCCTTGTTGGCGCGCCCCATCACCGCGTTCTGTTCGTGAACCAGCGCCGGTATGCTGCGCCGTGTGGCGGCATAAAGCGGCGGAAGCGTCGGATAGCCACCGAACCCGACCACGGCTGCCGGCTTGAACCGCTGCAGGATCACCGAAGCCTGTTTGACGCCGCGCCAGATGGTCCAGCCAGCCTTCAGAAGCGCAATCGGATTTTTGGAACCGAACGTGGCGCTCTCAACGATGTGCGTCTCGTCGGCGGGAAACGAACCCGCAAAACGCGCCGCACGCCGGTCGGTCGCCAGATGCACCGACCAGCCACGCTCATGCAGCGTGTGCGCCAGAGCTTCGGCCGGAAAAAGGTGCCCGCCGGTCCCACCGGCGGCAAGAAGGATCGTACCCTTGGTCATGTTATCCTGCGACTGCCTCGCGTCCCGCCGGCTGCGCATAGGCGACCGGGCGGCGCTTTTCGGGCTTGCGGCGCGTGAGCGCCAGCACGAAGCCCATGGAAATGGCCATGGCGATCAGCGATGAACCGCCATAGGAGATGAAGGGCAGCGTCATGCCCTTGGCCGGCAGCATGCGGACATTCACGCCCATATTGATGATCGACTGGAAGCCGAACAGAATCACCAGCCCGCTCACCGCGTAACGCGTAAAATCGTCTTCTTCGCGGCGCGCCTTTGAAAGACCGCGCAGCACAACGAAGGCGAAGATGCTCAAAATGATAAGAAGGATGATGATCCCGAACTCTTCGCCCGCCACGGCGAACACGAAGTCGGTGTGGCTGTCGGGAAGAATGCGCTTCACCGTGCCTTCGCCCGGTCCACGTCCAAACCAGCCACCGCGGGTGATCGCCTCGATGCTCATGTCCACCTGATAGGTGTCGCCCTCGCCGGTCAGAAAGCGGTCAATACGGTCGGCCACATGCGGGAAGATCGTGTAGGCGAGAAACGCGCCGCCCGCGCCCAGCGCGCCGAGCACGGCGATCCAGAGCCACGGCATGCCGGCGATGAAGAACATCGCGCCCCATGTGCCAAGCACCAGCATGGTCTGACCCAGATCGGGCTGCGCGACCAGAAGCGCAATGACGAGACCGAGCAGCAGCATCGCAAACAGATTGCCTGGAATTTCCGGCTGGCGCGCATGCTCATGGAAGAGCCAGGCGCAGATCACCACAAAGGCGGGTTTCAGATATTCCGAAGGCTGAATGGAGACGCCGAATATGTGAAGCCAGCGCCGCGAGCCCTTCACTTCCATACCGGCAAAGAGCGTCAGCACCATCAGCGCCAGAGCGCCCACCAGCATCACGAGCGCCAGTCGCCGCACCAGACGCGGGCTGAGGAACGAAACACCGATCATCACCACCACCGCAGGCAGCATGTAGACGATCTGGCGCGTCACGAAATGGAAGCTGGACAGACCGATGCGATCGGCAACGGCCGGGCTTGCCGCAAACGACAGAACGACGCCAAGCCCCATAAGAAGCAGGAACGCGCCAAGGAACCAACGGTCGATGGTCCACCACCAATTGGCAACCGGGCTTCGGTCGGTGCGGCTCACCATGTCACTTGCTCCCCATTATCTCGGCGCCGGCGAGCGAACGAACCGCCTCGCGGAAGGCATCGCCACGCACCTCAAAATTCCTGAACTGATCGAAACTCGCACAGGCTGGCGATAACAGGACTACAGCCTCCGGCGCGGGATCGCCCGCCGCATCGCGCGCCGCATGGTCGACGGCTTTGTCTATGGTACCCGAAATCTCGAACGCCGTCGCCTCTCCGATCGTAGCAGCAAAGGCTGGTGCGGCCTCGCCCACCAGATAGGCCTTGGCAACGCGCGGAAAGAGGCTCTTCAGCGTTTCAATCCCGCCATCCTTGGGCAGGCCGCCGGCAATCCAGTAAATGCGTTCAAAGCTTGAAAGCGCCCGCTCCGCCGCATCGGCGTTGGTCGCCTTGGAATCGTTGACGAACAGCACCCGCCCCTTGCGCGCCACCTGCTCCATGCGGTGGGCAAGCCCCGGAAAGCTGTTGAACCCGGCCTGTATCTCTTCAAGGCTGAGCCCGCATTCCAGACAGGCCGCCAGTGCGGCAAGCGCGTTCTGCGCATTGTGCGCGCCGCGCAGCGAGCCGATGCCTTCAAGCGTGGCGAGCTGTTCGGCAACGCCGTTCACCGCCCGCATGAGGGCGAGCCCGTCGAGGTAGAACCCGTCATCGAGCCGGGACGTTGATGAAATGCGCTCGACCCTGCGCCCTGCCTCAGCAAGCCGGTCGGCGATGCGGCGGCAATCGGGATCGTCGACACCGACAATCGCCAGCCCGCTTTTCGCCACCAGCCGCTCCTTGATCGCGGCATAATTCTCAAACGAGCCGTGCCGGTCGAGATGATCGGGCGACAGGTTCAGGAGAATGCCGACCGAGGGGTCGAGCGTGGGTGCGAGGTCGATCTGGTAGGAGGAGCACTCCACGACGTAATGCCGTTCGGGCTGCGGCGCGTCGAGCGTCATGACCGCCCGGCCGATATTGCCACCCATCTGAGTGTCGCGCCCCGCATCGGCGAGAATATGCGCGATAAGCGCCGTGGTGGTCGATTTGCCGTTGGTGCCGGTGATCGCCACCAGCGGAGCGTCGGGCGCATGGACCTGCCGCTCGCGGGCGAACAGCTCCACATCGCCGATGATCTCCACGCCCGCCGCCTGCGCCAGCTCCACGCTCCAGTGCGGGCGCGGATGGGTGAGCGGCACGCCGGGCGACAGGACGAACGCATCCTGCGCGCTCCAGTCGATGCCGCGCAGGTCGCCCGTGGACACGCCTTCGCCGGCAGCCCGCGCCACGCTTTCGGGATTGTCGTCAAACGCGGTCACCACCGCGCCACCGGCAACCAGCGCGCGCGCCGTCGCGATGCCCGAGCCGCCAAGCCCGAACAGAGCGACATTCCTGCCCTTGAAGACGGAGGCCGGGATCATCGCGCCCGCCCTAGCGCAGCTTGAGGGTGGACAGGCCCACCAGCGCCAGAAGCACCGCAATGATCCAGAAACGGATCACCACCTGGCTTTCGGTCCAGCCGAGCTTTTCGAAGTGATGGTGTATCGGGGCCATCAGGAACACCCGTTTGCCGGTCATCTTGAAGACCGCCACCTGAATGATCACCGAAAGGATTTCCACCACGAACAGGCCGCCGATGATGGCGAGCACGATCTCGTGCTTGGTGGCCACGGCAACCGAGCCGATCAGGCCGCCAAGCGCCAGCGATCCCGTGTCGCCCATGAAGATTGCCGCCGGCGGCGCGTTGAACCACAGGAAGCCGAGCCCCGCACCGATCACCGCGCCAAGGATCACCGCCAGCTCACCCGTGCCGGGCACGAAGTGGATCTGCAGATAGTTGGCGAAGATGGCGTTACCGGAGAGATAGGCGATCACGCCGAACGACGCCGCCGCCACCATGACCGGCACCGTGGCAAGCCCGTCGAGACCATCGGTCAGGTTCACGGCATTGCCCGCGCCCACGATCACGAAGGCCGCGAAAGGCACGAAAAAGATGCCCAGATTGAGCAGGAAATCCTTGAAGAAGGGGAAGGTCAGAGACGAGGAGAACGGCGCCTGCCCCGCATTCATGATGACCCAGGCCGCAATGCCCGCAATCACGAATTCGGCCGTCAGGCGCGCCTTGCCCGAAAAGCCCAGATGCGACTGCTTCGTCACCTTGAGATAATCGTCATAGAAGCCGATGGCGCCGAAGCCCAGCGTGACCATCAGCACCACCCAGACATAAACGCTGGAGAGGTTCGCCCAGAGCGCACAGGAGCCCAGAATGCCCGACAGGATCATGAGCCCGCCCATGGTCGGTGTGCCGGCCTTCTTGAAATGGGTCTGCGGACCGTCGGCGCGGATCGGCTGCCCCTTGCCCTGACGCACACGCAGCGATGCGATGATCATCGGCCCGAACAGGAAAACGATCAGCGCCGAGGTGATCAGCGCACCGCCGGTGCGGAAGGTGATGTAACGAAATACGTTGAGAACCGAAACTTCATCGGCCAGGTCAACGAGCATCATGAGCATGGATCAGTCCCCCGTCGCCGCGCCCGGATAGGTTTTTAGGATGGCGTCGACCAGTTTGTTGAAGCCGATACTTTTTGAAGATTTGATCATGACGGCGTCGCCGGGCTTCACAGCCTCGAGCACAAGCGCGCGCAGATCGTCCGTTGCTTCGCGGTGTTCCACCGGCAGCCCTTCGGGCAGTGCCGCGGCCAGCGCTTTCATTTCCCTGCCGGCGAGGAAAACGAGCTCCGTGCCCGCATCCGTCACCATGCCGGCGAGCCCGGCATGCAGTTTTTCTGCATGTTCGCCAAGCTCCGCCATATCGCCCAAAACGGCGATGCGCCGTCCACCGGCTTCCGGCTCGGCGCGCTTCAACAGGTCGAAGGCAGCCGCCATGGAGGCCGGATTGGCGTTGAAGCTCTCATCGATCAGCGTGAACGCGCCGCCATCGAGCATCAGCCGGTGGCGTGCGCCGCGCCCGGCCTCGGCGTCGAAAGAGCCAAGCGCCATCGCAGCCTTCTGCATGTCGGCCTGCGCCAGATGCACCGCACCCAGCGTCGCCAGCGCATTCTGCACCATGTGCCGCCCCGGCGCGCCCAGCCGCACCTCGGTCGCCTCGCCATCGATCTCGATGGCAAAGGTTGAGGATTGCGGACCGCACTCCACATGGGTCAGCCGGATATCGGCCTTTTCGTGCGCGCCGAAGCCGGCAATGGTCTTCACGCCGGCCTCTTCGGCCAGACGCGCAAGCGTGTCCCAGTGCGCATCGTCGCGGTTGATCAGCGCCGCGCCGCCCTTCACCAGCCCCTCGAAGATCTCGCCCTTGGCCTGGGCGATTTCCTCAACGCTCTTGAAGAAGCCCAGATGCGCGGCAGCCACCAGCGTCACCACGGCGATGTGCGGACGCACCATCTTCACCAGCGGGCGGATTTCGTCGGGATGGTTCATGCCGATCTCGAAGATCGCGTAATCGCAATCGGCCGGCATGCGGGCGAGCGTCAGCGGCACGCCCCAGTGATTGTTGAACGAGCGGTCGGCTGCATGCACGCTGCCGCAGGCGGAAAACGCCTGACGCATCATGTTCTTGGTGGAGGTCTTGCCGACCGAGCCGGTCACCGCCACGATTTTCGCGCGGCTGCGCAGTCGCGCCGCGCGCCCCAGATCTTCCAGCGCGCCCAGAACGTCCGGCACCACCACCATCGGCACGGCCAGCCGCCCGAGCGCCGGCAGCTTCGCCTCGGCGACGATCAGCACCGAAGCGCCTGCCGCCATGGCAGCGGTGGCGAAGCTGTGCCCGTCAAAACGCTCGCCCTCAATGGCGAAGAACGCGTCGCCCGGGTTGAGCGTCCGCGTATCGATGGAAATACCGGTGATGGGGCCTGATGCCTGGCCCAGCGGTCTTCCGCCCGTCGCCTGCACCAGCGCCTCGAAGGTCCACAACGTGCTCATCCGGCGCGCTCCGCGAGTGCCGTGCGCACTTCCTCATGATCGGAGAAATGGTGTTTGCGGCCTGCAATTTCCTGACCCGTTTCATGGCCCTTGCCGGCCACGATCAGCGTGTCGCCTTCCTCAAGCATGGCGACGGCGGCGCGGATCGCTTCACGGCGGTCGCCGATCTCACGCGCGCCCGACGCCGCTTCCATGACGGCGGCGCGGATCATCGCCGGATCTTCCGAGCGCGGATTGTCGTCGGTCACGATGGCCACATCGGCAAGCCGCGCGGCGATCTCACCCATGATCGGGCGCTTGCCCGTATCGCGGTCGCCGCCGCAGCCGAACACCACGATCACGCGACCGGTGGTGAAGGGCCGCACCGACTGGAGCACATTCTCAAGACCGTCCGGCTTGTGGGCGTAGTCCACATAGACCTGCGCGCCATTGCCGGCCGTTCCGACCAGCTCCAGCCGTCCCGAAGCGCCCTTCAGCGTCTCAAGCGCGGCAAAAGCCGTTTCCGCCGCAGTGCCGGTGCTGATGGCAAGGCCTGCTGCAACAAGCGCATTGGCCACCTGGAAGTCGCCCGCAAGCGGCAGGTCCACCTCGTAGATCACGCCATCGACATCCACTTCGGCGCGCTGGCGATGCCGCTCATGCTCAACCCGCTTCAGGGTCAGAAAACCGCCCTTGCGGCCCACGGTGCGCACATCGAGGCCTGCCGCCTTCGCCGCCTTCTCGGTCGGCTCCGACCACGGATCGTCAGCGAAGATCACCGCCGGCGCGCCCTTGGGCAGCAGCGCATCGAAGAGCCGCATCTTGGCGCGGTGATACTCCTCGATCGTCGGATGGTAATCCATGTGGTCGCGGCCAAGATTGGTGAAACCGCCGGCATCGAGCCGCACGCCATCGAGGCGGCGCTGGTCGAGCCCGTGGCTGGAAGCCTCCATGGAGGCATGCGTCACGCCCGCCCCCGCGAGCTCGTCCAGAAGACGGTGCAGCGCAATCGGGTCGGGCGTCGTCAGTTCGCCATATTCGTCGCGCCCCGGCGCAACCACCCCGGTGGTGCCGATGCTGGCAGCGGGCAGTCCCGCATGTTCCCAGATCTGCCGCGTGAAAGAGGCAACGGAGGTCTTGCCGCTGGTGCCGGTCACGGCGACCATGGTTTCGGGCTGGCGCGGAAACACACGCGCAGCGCAGAGCGCCAGTGCATGGCGCGGATCGTCGGTCTCGATGACGGGAATGCCCGGATCAGACGAAAGCGCGCCCGGTCGGGCAATGATGGCCGCAGCGCCCCTGCGCGCAGCCTCCTGCGCAAAGGACGCGCCGTCCGCCTTTACGCCGGCGAGCGCGAAGAACAGGTCACCGGCTTCAACCGTGCGAGAATCCGACGAAACGCCTGAAATCGGTCGATCCGCCGGCAAGAGCCCCTGACTGGAAAGAATGTCTGCAAATTCACTGAATTTCATGGGCCCCGGCGCTTTCAATTACCACGTTTCCCCTCGGCGCATGGCCGACTCACTGCTGTGAGACCAGCAAAGCATTACTTTCTTGACCGAATTCGGGCTTCACGCCAAGAAGCGGCGCAGAGCGGCGAATGATGTTACGCACCATCGGTGCGGCATTCATGCCCGCTGTTGCACTGATGCCATCCCGCTCCGGCTTCGGCTCATCGACGAAGACGAGAACCACATAGTCCGGATCATCAGCCGGGAAACCGGCGATGTAGGCGTTGAAGCGCACATTGTTTGAGTAGCGGCCATTCACGACCTTTTCTGCCGTTCCGGTCTTGCCACCCACATAATAGCCTTCCACCTCGGCGCGGCGGCCTGAGCCCTTTTCCGTGTTGAGACGGAAGAGGTAGCGCATTTCGGCGCTGGTCTTCGGCGAGATCACCTGTTCGGCGATTTCGTTGGCCTCGGCCTCGGTGCGCGGCAGGAAGGTCGGCGGGAAAAGCTTGCCGCCATTCAGCATCGCTGCCGCTGCCACCGCCGTCTGAAGCGGCGTGGTCGCCATGCCGTGACCATAGGAGATCGTGATCGAGTTGATCTTCTTCCAGGTCTTCGGCTCGGTCGGGAGAGCAACCTCCGGCAGTTCCGTGGGCAGGCGTCCCAGAAGGCCGATCTTCTGCAGGAAGGCGCGGTGTCCGTCGATGCCAACAACGTCCGCCATCTTGGCCGTGCCGATGTTGGACGAGTAGATGAAGATCTCCGGAACGCTCAGCACACGGCGCTTGCCATGGAAGTCGTTGATGGTAAAGCCGCCGATACGGATCGGCCGTGTGGCGTCAAAACTGTCATTGATGCTCACCAGGCCGGAATCGAGCGCCATAGCGGTGGTGAAGAGCTTGAAGGTCGACCCCATCTCGAACACGCCTGCCGACATGCGGTTCAGCCGATCCTTGTCGAGCGCGTTGACCGGGTTGTTGGGATCGTAATCGGGCACCGAGCCCATGCCCACCACTTCGCCCGTACGCGCATTGAGCACCACCGCACCGGCGGCAATCGCCTTGTAGCGGTCGAGCGCCTGCACCAACTCGTCGCGTATGATGTGCTGGACGCGCAGATCAAGAGAAAGCCTGACCGGCTCCAGATGCCCCTCAACCGCGAGGCCCGTCGCCTGTAGGTCGGCAAGCCCCTGATCGTCGACGAATTTTTCGATGCCGGCGATACCCTTGTTGTCGATGTTCACGAGACCGACAATGTGCGAGGCCGTCGGGCCACCCGGATAGAAGCGGCGCTTCTCGGTGCGGAAACCAAGGCCCGGAATGCCGAGCGCCAGAATGTCGGCCTGCTGACGCGGCGAAAGCTGGCGACGCAGCCACACAAAACCGGCATCGCTGTCGAGCCGGCGATAGGTCTGCTGATAGTTCAGATCGGGCAGAACCGTGGAGAGCTTTTCAATGGCCTCGTCGATGTCGACGATGCGGCGCGGCTCGGCAAAGAGCGACGCCGTCTTGATGTCGGTTGCCAGAACCTCGCCATTGCGGTCCACGAGATCGGGCCGCGACGCGGTCACGCGGGCTGCGGGAAGGCTCGCTTCGGGCTCTTCCTGCATGGCCAGATGCACGAGACGGCCACCAAGCGCGGCGTAAATGCCGAAGATCACGGCCATGGCCATGACGACGCGGTTCTGCGCCCGGCCGCCACGCGCCTTGCCTGCGCCATCCATGACAATGGTAGCCGCCCCGCGGCGCACCGCAGAGGTATCCGTGTCGTGGGTGTATTCGCTTGCCCCAGTCATGGCCGCACCGCCCCGGTTGTCGTCTGGTCAGGACCGCCATCGGCACCCGCCATGTCGGTGACGATCCCCTCAATGGTCAATGGCCGCTCCGGCAGATCGGAGAACTCGGCGATGCGCGGCGCTTCCACCGGCTCAAGCCCCAGTTCTTCCTTGTAGGTTTCCGTCAGCCGCTGCAGGCGCGCAGGCTGCGTCAGCAGGCTCCAATCCGCCTTCAGAATGTCGATGGAATCCTTCTCCAGCTGGGCCTGCCGCTCAATCGTGCGCAGTTCCTTGTAGCTGGCCTCGGCGTCGTGCTTGGTCTTGTAGGTAAAGGCGGCGGCAGCCATCATCACCGTGATCAGAACAATATCGCTCGTGCGAAACATCTGAGCCTACCTTTCACCAGCACGTGTCGGCCGCGGGAACCGCGAAAGACCGACAATGTCGAAATCCACATCGCCCGCCGGCGCATCGGTGCGCACGGCCAGACGCAGACGCGCCGAGCGCGCCCTCGGGTTGACGTCCGTCTCTTCCTTCGACGGCGAAACGGATTTCGCCGGTTTCTGGAAAAGGGGCGCCGCCTCGTGAACCTGCGGCAGATGGCGCGAACCGCCGGAACCGCCGGCCCGCTCAGCCATGAAACGCTTCACGATCCGGTCTTCGAGCGAATGGAACGTCACCACGACCAGCCGCCCGCCGGGCTTCAGAGCACGCTCGGCTGCAAAGAGCGCGCGCGCCAGTTCGCCCAGCTCGTCATTGACGTAGATGCGCAGGCCCTGGAACACGCGGGTCGCCGGGTGGATCTTTTCCTGCGGACGCCGGCCCACGATTTTCTCGACCGCATTGGCAAGGTCGAGCGTCGTCTCGAAAGGCTTTTCGGCCCGAAGCCGCTCAAGTCCGCGCGCGATGCGCCCGGCCTGCCGCTCTTCGCCCAGAATGCCGAAGATGCGGGCGAGATCCCCCGCCTTCATCGTGTTGACCACGTCGGCTGCGCTCAGCCCGCTGCGCTCCATGCGCATGTCGAGCGGGCCTTCCTTCTGGAAGGAAAAGCCGCGCACCGCCTCGTCGATCTGCATGGAGGAAACGCCGATGTCGAGAACGACGCCGTCAACCGGCGCGTCAACCACCTCGTCGAGGCGGGAGAAGCGGTTCTCCACCAGACGCAGGCGTCCATCCCATTTGTCGACCAGCGCCTGCCCTGCGGCAATCGCCGTCGGGTCGCGGTCAATGGCCGTGACCGAACCGCCGGCTTCCAGAAGCGCGGTGGTGTAGCCGCCGGCGCCGAATGTGCCGTCGATGAAGGAATGACCATCGAGCGGATGCAGGGCTTCGAGAACTTCACGCAAAAGAACCGGAATGTGGCGGGCCGGTCCGCCACCGGCCGGGCTTTCGCCGCCGGGGCCCGCCATCATTCCGACTGTCCGGCAGTCCGGCCGGATGCAGCCGCTTGCCGAAGTTTGAGGAGCCGTTCGCGCACTGCCTGCCCATGGGCCTTCAGCCGCTCCGGCTCCCAGATCTGAAAGAACAGTCCACGCCCCACGAAGGCCACTTCCTTCGTGATGCCCGTGTGCTCGCGAATAAAATCGGTCACCGTGATGCGCCCATCTTGATCGAATTTGAGGAAGGCGCCGTCGCCATGCACGAAAAAGGACATGTCGTCCGCCGTCTGCAGGAACGGATCCTCCTGCGCAATGCGCTCCTCGTAGCGGTCGAGCAGGTCGAGACCGCCCACATCCATCGCCGGGATGTCGAGCGCACGCAGTGCATAGAGTTCCGTGAAACCACGCTTTTGAACAACGGAGCGAAAGTGCGCCGGCACCGAGACCCGACCCTTGGAGTCGATCTTGTTTACTGCATTCGACAGAAACCGGTCCATGACGCTTAACGGCCAATTGGCCTATGCCCCTTTGCATCTCTTCTGCCGCTGTCAAAAGCGGCTCTCCGAATGTGTGCCCGCCCCTCTGCAAGGGTGAATCCCATACGCCACGTCGCCCTGAAAAAGAGGCCGACATGGGTGGAACCCGTACTCCAACTGCAACGAAACGCTGATTTGATTTATGGGGTACCATGGGCCGATATGGGCGTCAACGGGATTAACCTTCACTTATGCCTCGATGACAGGCGATTTCGGCATGCATCGGGCCATGGTCATTTATCGTGCATTAAGGCTAACAAAAGGTTAGGAAAGGCTTCGGGCCGGCCGGTCCGCACCTGCCCCAAAGTCACCCATGACGCCTGCGAGGAGCCCCATGTCCGACAGCCAGAACGCCCGCGCTGCAAGCCTTTCGCACCTCCATTCGGCACGGCTCGCAAAGGGCGATCCGCTCTCCACGCCCATCGTCATGAGCTCGGTGTTTCATCTTCCCGGCGATCCCGCAGGCTTTAGGCAATATGGCCGTTTCGACAATCCCACCTGGGAAGCGGTCGAAGCCGCCCTCGCCCATCTGGAAGATGCCGGGACCGTGAGCTTCCCATCGGGCATGGCTGCGATTTCGTCCGTCTTTCTGGCGCTGCTTTCGGCCGGCGACCGGGTGCTTCTGCCCGCAGACGGCTACTACACGCCGCGCGTTCTTCTGGAGAAACACCTCTCCCGGCTTGGCATTCTTTACGACACGCGGCCCACGGCCTCCTTCCTTGAAGGCGGGTTTGAAGACTACCGCATGGTTCTCATTGAAACGCCGTCCAATCCGGGGCTCGATGTGTGCGACATCGCCGCCGTTGCGAAGGCTGCCCATGAACATGGCGCCATCGTCGTTGCCGACAACACGACCATGACGCCTTTCGGCCAGCGCCCGCTGGATCTGGACGCGGACATCGTTCTTGCCGCCGACACCAAGGCGATCAACGGGCACTCGGATGTACTGTTCGGCCATGTGGCAAGCCGCGACAGCGCGCTGATCGGCGCGGTACGCGACTGGCGCAAGCTTTCCGGCAACATTCCCGGCCCGTTCGAGGCCTGGCTGGTGCTGCGCGGGATCGAGACGCTTGAACTGCGTTTTGACCGGATGTGCTCGTCGGCCGAAACCATCGCCACCCGCCTCGCCGAGCATCCAGCCATCAAGGCATTGCGCTATCCCGGCCTTGCAGGCGATCCATCCCATGCGCTCAGCCGCACGCAGATGCTGCGTTTCGGCTCGCTGATCGGGCTGACGCTGGAAACGGAAGAAAAGGCGGAAGCCTTCATCAACACCTGCCCGCTGCTCGAAGCAACGACCTCGTTCGGCGGCGTTCACTCTTCGGCTGAACGGCGTGCAAGATGGGGTGACGATGTGGCGGAAGGCTTTGTGCGCCTGTCGATTGGATGCGAGCCGACCGAGGCGCTGTGGGCACCCATCGAAACGGCGCTGAACGGCCTGTAAATTTTCCAAAAGCACCCGGAATTTTCCCAAACGGGACAAAATTCCGGAAAATGAAAGACGAAAATGCCAGCCGGTCTATAAGCCGGATTTTGTATGGCCGCACCGCCCGAAAGCGATGCAACGTGACGACCATTCCTCTGGGACCGATGTTGCCATCGGCCTCTAGCAACCTACCCGAACGGTCAAGCCGGAAAAAGCCCTGAGGGTTGCCCCTCGCGCCGTTCCTATTCGGTCTTGCTCCCGGTGGGGTTTACCTTGCCGCCTCCGTTACCGTCGACGCGGTGGGCTCTTACCCCACCCTTTCACCCTTACCCTGCCCGAAGGCGGGGCGGTCTGCTTTCTGTGGCACTGTCCCTGGGGTCGCCCCCGCCGGATGTTATCCGGCACCGTTCTTCCGTGGAGCCCGGACTTTCCTCGCGAACAGCCTTTCGGCCCCGGTCCGCGCGGCCGTCCGACCGGCTGGCAATGCGTATAAAGGGTTTCATGCGGCAAAACGCAACTCAAAACAGCCGCGTTCGCGCAGGAAAGCGCCTTCGTCCCGAACTTAAATCGCCGCGCGCCCTTCCGGACGCGCGGCGATCCAAATTTCACCTGAAGCAGCGGAGGAACCGAAAACCGGTTTCTGCCGCCGAGCCCGAGAATTAATGCCCCAGGATCTGCTTCACCTTGGAGCAGTAGCGCGAGGAGATCGGGTTCATGCGCTTTGCACCGTGACCGGCATTGTATTTGAGGATCGTGCCGCAGGTGGAACCGCCGCCGAGCTTGTGCGCCTTGGCGAGATATTTCATGCCGTATTTGATGTTGGTCTCGGGGTTGTAGAGGCCCTTGGAGGAACCGCTGTAACCCATCATGCGCGCGGTTGCCGGCTTGATCTGCATCAGGCCGATTTCACCTGCCGCACCGCGGGCATTGGCGCGGTAGTTGCTTTCAACGCGCACAACGGCGTTGGCGAGCGAGACCGGCACGCCATAGGCAGCCGCATATTTGGAAATGATGGTGTGGTAGGAGCCACCCGAACCGCTCTTGCGGACCGACGTCTTGACGGTGATCTTCTTCCGGGACTTGGAAGCCTTGGCCGTTTTCGTGGACTTGCGGGACTTCGCCTGCAGGGCCTTCTTGACCGTCTTCTTGTCGGCCTTGATGGAACCGGTGGTCGTCATGTCCACGTCAGTCGCACTGGAACCTTTTCCGCCGCGAATGATTGCCTGAAGGAGCGTGGTCGGCTCCTTGCCCGTATCAACCTTCTTCTCTGCAGCCTTCTTTGCAGAATGCGTGGCAATGACCTGGCTGTAGCGGGGCTCGTCAGCGTGAGACAAAGACGTTGCTGCGCAGACAGCAAACGCTGCCGCGAATAAGGTAGTGATTTTCATTTCGACCCGTAATTCTGTGCCGCTGCATCAGGGCGCGGCAGGTTTTGTTTTCCACGAGGCCGGGACGTGGTCCCTCGGCCTCAACACGGGTCGCTGTTTTGCAGGGGAAGGAGAAACAAAAAAGGCGCTTCAATTCAAATAATATGAACTGATGAAATTTTGCGCCAGTCTTGGGAGTGAGTGATCGTCAGGGAGAAGAATCAATCACAGGTTAATCATACATTAGTTTTCGCAAAATTGCGCATGTCCAGACATCGGCAATCCCATTTATCTCTAACGGTCTGAAATGCCTTTGAAATTCCCTAACGGCAACCTCCGTATCACGGTCGAAAATGCCTGTTTGGGCGATTCCATACCCATAACCGGAGAGTAATCTCTGGAGAGCCTGCACCGCCGGCCCCGCGTCACCGGGGCCCAGGGAATGGCCGCCCGAAATGGGCGGAACTGCGACAAAAGTGCCAAGGCCGCCCTTTGCAAGACGCTCCCAGGGGAAGTTTTCGCCGGGGTCAACCTTGCGGCCGGGCGCAATATCGGAGTGTCCGAGGACCCGTTTTGGCCCGATTTTGTGACGCCGGCAGATATCTTTGCCCAGTTTCAGGACGGCTTCGATCTGGATATCGGGGAAATCAGGCAGCCCCTGCGGGTGTCCCGCATTGGCGATTTCGATGCCGATGGAGCAGGAATTGATGTCTTCGCAGCCCTGCCATGAGCTGCGCCCGGCATGCCAGGCGCGGTCTGCCTCGCGCACCATCTGCACGATCCGGCCATCCTCGTGAACGAGATAATGGCTGGAGACCTCGCTTTCGGGCGCGCACAGCCAGTCCTGTGCGCCCTGGCCCGTTTCCATGCCGGTGTAATGCAGGATGAGCATGTCGGGCAGAAGTCCGCCACGCCGCTCTCCAAAATTCGGAGACGGACACACTTCGGCGCCTGCGAAATCAGGCTCGAACATCATGCCAGAACAGTCCTCCGCGCTCACGCGCGAACCTGCGCTTTCTCGATGCTCTCATAGGCGGCATTGATGGAAGCGAGCCGCGTGTTGGCGATGGCGAGGAATTCTTCGGGAACGCCACGTGCGATCATGCGATCAGGATGGTTTTCGGCAACCAGCCTGCGGTAGCGGCGCTTGATCTCGTCAAACGGGGCATCCTGCTCGACGCCAAGAACCATGTAGGGATTGCCCTCGCCCTGAAGCGCATGGCGCGAGAGGATCTGCTCGAAATGGTCTTCGCGGATATCGAAGATCTCGGCAACCCGCTGAAGGAAGTCACGCTCGCGCTCATGGATCACACCATCGGCCTTGGCGATGTGGAAGAGCGCATCAAGGATATCCTCAAGCATGGCGCAATTGGTGTCACCGGAGCCGCAGAGACCGGACATCTGACGGGCATAGGCCTCGAAGCCGGCCACATCCTGCTGCGCCAGACCATAAAGACGCGAAACATTGGCCTGCTCATTGCGCGGAACGGAGAAAATCTCGTGAAACGCCTGCACCTCGTCGGGCGTCACGACGCCATCGGCCTTGGCCATCTTTGCAGACAGGGCAATGATGGCGACGGAGAAGGCGACACGCCGTCGCAACTGCGGATCGCCTTCGAAAACGGTGCGAATGGCCTCGACCATCGCCGAAAGCGCGCTGCCGGGTGCGCGCGTAATAAAGTCTGTAATGCGATCCCAAAAAGTCATGCGGTTTTGTAACCGCAATTGCCGACGATTTCGAGACGCAGATTGGCGCATGAAGAAACCGGACGAGCCGCACGGCTCACCCGGTCTCATTCATGAGCGTCAACGCCCGCCGGCATCAGCTCAATGCCAGACGGTGCATCACCTTACTGGACCTTACTGGCTGGTCGTGCCCTGATCCTGCATCGTGTCAGGCGCTTCCGGCGCAGCAGCGGGCGCATCCATCGGGGTCGTATCCTGCTGCTCGGGCTCGATGCTCTGGGTGGTCGTGTTGTCGCCTTCACTGCAGGCGGCAAGTCCGAGAAGGGCCAGCCCCGAAACGGTTGCAGCTAGAAACTTTTTCATATCCACTCTCCATACAAAGCACATCTTCCGGACGCGTCGCCGCGCGCCCACAGCGAGGAAATGCGCCAGACCGCATGGAGTTTCGTAACGTTGAGTGACGGGCCGTAACGATGCGGGATCGCGGACGCGCCATGCGCCCTGCCCGCAGGCTTACGGGCCAGGGTCAGGCCCCTAAAGGCTGGTGGCGCTGCGCGCGGCCTGATCATATTGCCCGGACAGGGCGTGCATTACCGCGGCGATGCCGGAAAGCGCTTCCTCGTCGAGTTTGAGGCGCTTGGTGCTCGATACGAGCAGCGCTTCGCGAACCTCATGATAGCGCTCGCAGGCGGCAGCCCCTTCCGCAGTTGCCTTCACCGTCTTCTCCTTGCCCCTGCGCCCGGTCTTGACCAGACCGAGCGCGGCCAGCTTCTTGATGGCGTAGGACGCGACGTGAACGTCCTCGATGTTGAACATCATGCACAGTTCCGAAAGCGTCTTCTCCCGGTTCCTGTGATTGACGGCGTGCAGGATCTGCACGGCGGTGGGCTGCAGACCCGGAACCCCCGCCGCCGCCATGCAGCGCACCATCCAGCGCTCGAAGGAATGGCTCATCACGGTCATCGCAAACTCGATCTCCGACAGCGCCGGCATGGCGCCAGCGGCCAGATGGGCTGCGGAGACGACCGGTCCGACTTTCCGTTCGGCGTTCGACATCATTACCTCGCGAGCATGGTTTGCGGCAGCCATAGCGCCAGTTGCGGGAACAGGACGACCAACGCAACGGCGACGATCATCATGAGGAAGAACGGCAGGGTCATGCCGGCGACCTTGAGAATGTTGTGCCCGGTGAGCCCCTGAATGACGAACAGGTTGAAGCCGACCGGCGGCGTGATCTGACTCATCTCGACCACGAGCACGAGATAGATGCCGAACCAGATGATGTCGAGCCCCGCAGCCTCGACCATGGGCAGAATGACCGATGCGGTGAGCACGACGATGGAAATGCCGTCCAGAAAACAGCCCAGCACGACGAAGAAAAGGGTCAGCACCGCCAGAAGCGCATAGGGCGAGTAGCCCTGCTCGGCGATGAACTGCGCCAGCGCACGGGGAATGCCCGTATAGCCCATGGCCACGGTCAGAACGGACGCACCGGCGAGGATGAGCACGATCATGCAGGAAGTGCGCGAGGCGTTGCGCAGCGCAGCGAAAAAGGCCGAGCGGCTTAACGTGCCGGTGAACCATGACAGGGCCAGTGAGAGGACCACACCGACAACGGCGGCCTCGGTGGGCGAAGCAAAGCCGCCATAGATCGAACCGATGACACCGATGATGAGCCCCAGGATCGGGAACAGGCGGCGCGTCTGCCAGATGCGCTGAAGATAGGGAATGCGCGGATCAGCCTCGGGCATGCGCTTGTGATTGATCATCGACCACACGGCCGTGTAGCCCATGAAGAGCGCCGCCAGCATGATGCCGGGAATGACGCCGGCGATGAAAAGACGGGCGATGGACTGCTCGGTGGCAGCACCATAGACGATCAGGATGATCGATGGCGGGATGAGCAGGCCGAGCGTGCCGGAACCGGCAAGCGAGCCGATGGCCATGCGCTCGTCATAGCCGCGCTTTCGGAGTTCGGGCAGAGACATGCGGCCGATGGTGGCCGTGGTGGCGGCAGACGAGCCGGACACGGCGGCGAAGATGGCGCAGCCCAGAATGTTGACGTGCAGGAGCCGGCCCGGCAGACGCCGCATCCACGGCGCAAGACCGGCAAACATGTCTTCGGCCAGCCGCGTGCGGAACAGGATCTCCCCCATCCAGATGAACATGGGAAGAGCAGCCAGATCCCACGAATTGATGGAACCCCACACGGTGGTGGCCATCACCGCGCCAGGCGGCACCGGAACCATGAGATAGATGGCCGTAAGGCCGGCCACCATGAGCGCCAGAGCGACCCAGAGGCCGGCGGCAAGCAGGACGAGCATCAGCCCGCCGAGCGTGAGGGAAATGGTCAGAAGGTCCATCACACTTCCTCCGCTGCGCCGTCTTCGGTGGCGAGATAGGATGGAGACCGGCCCGTGAGCGCAGCGAACAGGTCATCCAGCAGCGCAACGGCGAAGATGCCGATCCCGAGCGCCATGACCGTCTGCGGTATCCAGAGCGGGATGGCAATGATGCCGTAAGACAATTCGTTGAAGCGGTGACTGTCGAGGGCGAGCTTCGCTGCATAATAGAAGAAGAAGCCGGCCAGCGCCGCGCCGACCAGAAGCACGAACACCTCGGCCACCCGGCGCATGCCCTCGGGCATGGCGGCAAGACCCAGCGTCACACGGATCTGCGCACCGCCGCGCAGGGAGCCGGCAAGCGCCATGAAAGACGCGCCGACCAGCAGGAAGCCCGCGATCTCGGCCAGCGACGGCACGAGAAACCCATATGGTGGCAGGCCGAAAAGCCCCAGCAGGGTGTCCACCACGCGCCCCATGACCTGGGCGAACACCAGAACTGCAATCGCGCAGAGGGCAGCCATGGCCAGCCACTCGGCTGCGCCATAAAGCCCGTTCAGTATTTTTCTCATTGTCGTCGTCTCCGCTCGACGGTCTCATTCTGGTCGCACAAGGCGACCGGTCTGCGGGCGGCCGGACATCCAGCCGCCCGCAGGGTCAGTCAAAGCGGTCAGTTCCTGTAGGCGTCGAGGACGGCCTTGCCTTCGTCGCCAGCCTTTTCGGCCCATTCGGCGGACATTTCCGCACCGATTGCGGCAAGCCCTTCCTTGAGCCCGGCGCTCGGCGCAGTGACGGTGATGCCATTGTCCTTGAGGATTTGGGTCTTGTCTTCCGTCTCCTTGACGGAGGCTTCCCAGCCGCGCGTCTCGGCCGTGGCCGCTGCCTCAAGCACCGCTGCCTGCTGATCTTCCGGCAGCGCATCGAACGCGGCCTTGTTGACGAAGACCATGTTGCGCGGGAGCCAGGCCTGCGCGTCGGAATAATGGGAGAGAAAGTCCCAGACCTTGGAGTTTGCGCCGGTGGAGGGCGACGTGACCATGGCCTCGACGCGACCGGTGGCGAAGGCGGTCGGCAGGTCCGGCACCTCTACCTGGGTCGGCAGCGAGCCGGCGAGCTGCGCCAGACGCTCGGTGGCGGCATTGTAGGCGCGCATCTTCAGCCCCTTGAGGTCGTCGACCGAGGAGATTTCCTTCTGGGTGTAGATGCCCTGCGGCGGCCACGGCACGGAGAAGAGAAGCTGAAGCCCCTGCTCCTGAAGCTTTGCGGCAAGCTGGTCCTTCGACGCGCCATAGAGCTTCTTCGCGTCATCATAGCTGGTCGCCAGGAAGGGGATCGAATCCACTTCATAGATCGGGTCTTCATTGGAAAGACGCGATCCCAGAACCTCGCCGATCTGGGCAAGGCCCTGACGCACGGCGTTCTTGATGTCGGGATGCTTGAACAGCGAGCCGTTGGAATGAACGGTGATCTCCAGACCGCCATCGGTGGCGGTTTTCACATCCTCAGCGAACTGGGCGATGTTCTGCGTGTGGAAATTGGTGTCGCCATAGGGCACCGGCATGTCCCACTTGGTCTGCGCGGAGGCAGAGGTGGCAAAGCCGAGAGCGGCTGCGGCCACAGCGAATTTCACGGAATGATGCATCGTCAATCTCCCATTTGTATGAGGCAACGGAGGCGTTCCCTCACCTTCTTTCGTTGCAATGGAAGGAGCGTCGCACACTCAGATAATATGTCAATAAATTATTGACGTTTTATCCGAGACATGTTTCTCCTTTTGCCAAGGATAATGCGAAGGAACCGACGATGACAGCTGGCAAATGGGATTTTTGGATCGACCGCGGCGGCACGTTTACCGATGTGATCGGCCGCGATCCGGATGGCGGGCTTTTCGCCCGCAAGCTGCTTTCTGAAAATCCGGAAGCCTATGCCGATGCCGGTATTCAGGGTATTCGCGATCACCTCGGCGTCAAGGCCGGCGAAGCCATGCCTTCGCATCTGATCGGCGACGTGAAGATGGGCACGACCGTGGCAACCAATGCGCTTCTGGAGCGCAAGGGCGACCGCGTGGCGCTGGTCATCACCAGGGGTTTCCGCGACGCGCTCAAGATCGCCTACCAGGCGCGGCCCGACATCTTCGCCAAGGAAATCATCCTGCCCGAACAGCTCTATGAGCGCGTGATCGAGGTGCCGGAGCGCCGCCGTGTCGACGGCACGGTGGAAACGGAACTCGACCTCGACGCCGTGAAGGGCGAGATCGAGGCGGCCAAGGCCGACGGCATCGATGCGGTCGCCATCGTCTTCATGCATGCGTGGAAATATCCCGAGCATGAGAAAGCGGCGGCAAGCCTTTGCCGCGATTCCGGTTTTTCGCAGGTTTCGGTCAGCCATGAGACCTCGCCGCTGATCAAGCTGGTGGGTCGTGGCGACACCACGGTAGTGGACGCCTATCTGTCGCCGATCCTGTCGCGCTATGTGAGCCGCGTGGCGGCAGAACTGGGCGTCAACGAGAACGGCGAAGGCCCGGGCCTCAAATTCATGATGTCGTCGGGCGGCCTGACGGCGGCCGACAAGTTCCAGGGCAAGGACGCGATCCTTTCCGGCCCTGCCGGCGGCGTGGTCGGCATGGTGGAGACGGCGCGGCTTGCCGGCTTCGACAAGGTGATCGGCTTCGACATGGGCGGCACCTCGACGGATGTAGCCCATTATGACGGCGAATATGAACGCGCCTTCGACACGGAAGTGGCGGGCGTGCGCATTCGCGCGCCGATGATGCGCATTCACACCGTGGCCGCCGGCGGCGGTTCGATCCTGCATTATGAAGACAACCGCCTTAAGGCGGGTCCGGATTCGGCCGGCGCAAACCCCGGCCCCGCCTGCTATCGCCGTGGCGGGCCGCTGGCCGTGACCGATGCGAATGTGATGCTGGGCAAGCTGCAGCCGGATTTCTTCCCGGCCATTTTCGGCCCCGAGCAGAACGAGCCGCTCGATGTGGACGCCGTGCGCGCCCGCTTCACCGAACTGGCGGAGCAGATCGGCGACGGACGTCCGGCGGAAGCCGTGGCGGAAGGCTTCATCACCATTGCCGTGGAAAACATGGCCAATGCGGTGAAGAAGATCTCCGTGCAGCGCGGCTATGACGTGACCGGCTATCTGCTGAACTGTTTTGGCGGCGCGGGCGGCCAGCATGCCTGCCTCGTGGCCGACGCGCTGGGCATGGAAGCGGTGCTGATCCATCCGATGTCGGGCCTGCTGTCGGCCTATGGCATCGGACTTGCGACCGTGTTCGCCTCGCGCCAGCAGGCGCTTTTGAAGCCCTTTGCGGAAAGCTCTCTGGACGCCATCGACGCGCTTTCGGCATCGCTGCGCGAAGAAGTGCGCGCGGAGCTGGCCGATCAGGGCATCACCGGCGACAAGGTGATCTGGGCAACCAAGCTGGAGATCCGCTACGAGGGCACCGACACGACGCTGCCCATCGCCTTCGACGGCACGCTTGAGACCGCCAAAGCCGCCTTCGAGGCGGCGCACAAGGCGCAGTTCGGCTTCGTCTATGACGACAAGCCGATGGTGGTGGAAGCCGTCAGCGTCGAGGGACTGGACGCCGGCGATGGCCGTCCGGTGGAGCAGGAGCAGGCGACCAGCGACGCCACGCCCGCCCCCGGCGAGACGCGCGCAATCTTCTGCGACGGCGCATGGCACGATGCCGGCATCTACCGCCGCGAAACGCTGTCGCGCGGCGCGAAGGTCAACGGCCCCGCCCTCATCATCGAGGCCAACCAGACGGTAGTCGTGGAGCCCGGCTGGCAGGCCGAGATCACCGCGCTCGACCACATTCTGATGCGCCGTGTGGAAAAGAAGGCCCGCATGGCCGCACTCGGCACCAAAGCCGATCCGGTGATGCTGGAGGTCTTCAACAACCTGTTCATGTCGATCGCCGAACAGATGGGCGTGACGCTGCAGAACACCGCCTATTCGGTGAACATCAAGGAGCGGCTCGACTTCTCCTGCGCGGTGTTCGACCAGAATGGCGCGCTGGTGGCCAATGCCCCGCACATGCCGGTGCATCTGGGCTCCATGGACCGCTCGGTGGAAACCGTCATCCGGCTGAACAAGGGCAATATCCGCCCCGGCGACGTGTTCGCGCTGAACGCGCCTTACAATGGCGGCACGCATCTGCCCGACATCACGGTGGTCACACCCGTGTTCGACGACAAGGGCGAGAACATTCTGTTCTACACCGCCTCGCGCGGCCACCATGCCGATGTCGGCGGCACAGCACCCGGCTCCATGACGCCGCTGGCGACCACGGTGGATGAAGAAGGCGTTCTGTTCGACAATTTCCGCCTCGTCGAAAGCGGCAAGTTCCGCGAAGAGGAGCTGCACACGCTTCTGACCGACCACGCCTATCCGGCGCGCAACCCGCACCAGAACATCGCCGATCTGAAGGCGCAGATCGCCGCCAACGAAAAGGGCGTGGCGGAACTGCGCAAGATGATCGACCAGTTCGGTCTGGACGTGGTGCAGGCCTATATGGGCCATGTGCAGGACAATGCGGCGGAAGCCGTGCGCCGCGTGCTCGAACGCCTGCCGGACGCCTCGGAATATGAATATCCGACCGACACGGGCCAGGTGATCAAGGTGAAGATCACCGTCGACCGCGAGAAGCGCGAGGCGACCGTCGACTTCACCGGAACGTCGAATGTTCAGAAGAACAATTTCAACGCGCCCGAACCGGTGACCCGCGCAGCGGTGCTCTATGCCTTCCGCGTGATGGTGGAAGGGCAGATCCCGATGAATGCGGGCTGCCTCAGGCCGATCAACATCGTGATCCCGGAAGACTGCATGCTGCGCCCCTCCTATCCGGCGGCGGTCGTGGCCGGCAATGTTGAGACGTCCCAGCACGTCACCAATGCGCTGTTCGGCGCGATGAAGGCCATCGCCAACAGCCAGGGCACGATGAACAATCTGACCTTCGGTAATGAAGAGTATCAGTATTACGAGACCATCTGCTCCGGCTCGCCGGCCGGCCGCATGAATGACGGTCGCGGCTTCGATGGCGCGTCGGGCGTTCATGTCCACATGACCAATTCGCGCCTGACAGACCCGGAAATCCTCGAACTGCGCTTCCCGGTTCTGCTTGAGGACTTCCACATCCGCGAAGGCTCGGGCGGCAAGGGCAAGTGGAATGCGGGCGACGGCACGCGCCGCACCATCCGCTTCCTGAAGACCATGGAATGCGCCATTCTCTCCTCCCACCGCACCCAGCCGCCACGCGGCGTTGAGGGCGGTGGCGATGGCGAAATGGGCAAGACCGAGGTGCGCCGCAAGGACGGTCATGTCGAAACGCTCAAGGGCTGTGACCAGACGGTGATCGAGGCCGGCGAAGCGGTGATCGTGACAACGCCCACCGCCGGCGGTTTCGGCAAGGCGTAAAGCAATCAGGATTGCGGGCGGGGGAGCATGCTTCTCCGCCCGCATTGTCACTGGAGTCCCGGTCCGGGGCCAGGCGCTGCCGAACGGGCGGTGCGCGGGGCTAAACCTGCACCCCGCCTTTAACAGCCCCGTCACACTCGGTCATTCAGGTTTCACGCGCGCGTCATGGAAGCGCAGTAGCCCCTCAAGACAAGATTGAGGGGAGAGACCCATGACAGATCTTTCAGCCGGCACCGGCCTTTCCACCCGCCGCCATCTCGGCAAGGCGGTCTATCAGAACAGGGCCACCACGCGCGCAGGCCTTTCCGAACGCCTCTTCGCCCTTCTTTTTTCGGGCCTCGTCTATCCGCAGATCTGGGAAGACCCGGACGTGGACATCGCGGCGATGGAACTCGATGAAAGCCACCGCATCGTCACCATCGCGTCGGGCGGCTGCAACGTGCTGGCCTATCTCACCCGCCAGCCGGCGAAGATCGACGCCGTGGATCTGAACGCCGCGCATGTGGCGCTCAACCGGCTGAAGCTCACCGCCTTCAGGGCGCTGCCCGCCCATGGCGACCTGCTGCGCTTCTTCGGCGCAACCAACCAGCGCAGCAACAGCGAAGCCTATCGCCGCTTCATCGCGCCAGCGCTCGACGCCCAGTCGCGCCGGCACTGGGAAAGCCGCGGGCCGCTCGGCCGCAAGCGCATCGACGCCTTCACGCGCAATTTCTACCGCAAGGGCCTGCTCGGCTTCTTCATCGCCACCGGCCACACGGTCGCAAAGTTCTATGGCGTGAACCCCGCCGACATCATGAAATCGCGCTCGCTTCGCGATCAGCGCATCTTCTTCGATGAGCAGTTGCGCCCGCTGTTCGACCGCGGGCTCGTGCGCTGGGCGACCTCGCGCAAGGCATCGCTTTTTGGCCTCGGCATTCCGCCGGCGCAGTATGACTCGCTGATCACGGCGGGTGACGGCACCATGGCGGACGTTCTGTCGAGCCGGCTTGAGAAGCTCGCCTGCCATTTTCCGCTCAAGGAAAACTATTTCGCCTGGCAGGCCTTCGCCCGCCATTATCCCGCACAGGGCGAAGCCACCCTGCCCGCCTATCTGGAACGCAGGAACTTCGACACGATCCGCGCTGCGGCGGACAATGTGACGGTGCACCACGCGAACCTGATGGATGTGCTGGGCAACAAGCCGGCGCTGAGCGTGGACCGCTATGTGCTGCTCGACGCGCAGGACTGGATGAACGACGATCAGCTCAACGCACTGTGGAGCGAGATCACCCGCACGGCAGCGCCCGGCGCGCGCGTCATCTTCCGCACTGCCGCAGCGCCGAGCCTGCTGCCGGGCCGCGTGAACGACCACATTCTGAACCAGTGGCGCTATGAGAAGCTCCGCTCGCGCGAACTCTCGGCCAATGACCGCTCGGCGATCTATGGCGGGTTCCACCTCTATGTGAAAGCGGCCTGAGAATGGCCATGCCGCAGACCGCCGGCCACGCCAGTCTGATGGACGGCGTCTATCGCCGCCAGCGCCATATCTACGACCTGACGCGCAAATATTATCTGCTTGGGCGTGACGGGCTGATCGGCGGGCTGAACGCGCCGGAAGGCGGTGCGGTGCTGGAGCTGGGCTGCGGAACGGGGCGCAATCTGGCGCTCGTTTCGGACCATTATCCGAAAGCGCGTCTTTTCGGCCTCGATATCTCGCAGGAGATGCTTGCCACCGCAAGAAGGCGCATGGAGCGCGAGGGGATCGACGCCCGACTGGCCAAAGCCGATGCATCGTCTTTCGATGCCGAGGCGCTGTTCGGGCAGGCCCGGTTCGACCGGGTTTTCATTTCCTATTCGCTGTCGATGATCCCGCCATGGCGCGAGACCATTGCAGCCGGCCTCGACTGCGTTGCGCCGGGCGGGTCGCTGCACATCGTGGATTTCGGCCGGCAGGAACGGCTGCCCGGCTGGTTTCGCGCAGGATTGCGCCGCTGGCTTGCGGCCTTCCACGTGACACCGCGTGATTCACTGCGTGAAGCGCTGGAATCGGAATGCGAGAAACGGGGCGCAAGCCTGCGTTTCGACTCGTCTTTTCGGGGTTATGCCGTGCGGGCGATTGTGGAACTGCCTGCGGTAGACGAGATACTGCTGCAGTGACGTGGTGCGTGCTTCGACAGGCTCACCATGAGGGAGGTGGAGCTTCGCGGTGAAGACCGGTTCCACGCCCTTGCTCAACAGTTGTGCAGCCAATCCCATCCCTCATGGTGAGCCTGTCGAAGCACGCACCACTCCACCCTACTCCATCTCCCCCGGTATCTTCGCCAGAGCCTCGATCAGCGCCTGCGGCTTGTAGCCGAGGCGTGAGGGCGTGAGGCCCATGCGCACCACCACCATGCGCAGCGAGGGAATGACCGTGATGGTCTGGCCATCATGGCCGAGCATCCAGAAAGCGTCGGGCGGCAGGTTGAAGCCCTCGTCTTCCGGCACGCCGCGCGGCGTGTTGGCGCGGGGGCCGTGCAGCCAGGTCTGCCAGCCATATTCGCCGCCCGAAGCTTCCGTGGGGGTGCGCATCCACCGCACCCAGCCTTCCGGCAGAATGCGTTCGCCCTTCCACACGCCATCCTGCAGGAGAAGCTGGCCGAACTTCGCCCAGTCGCGTGCTGACGCATAGAGGTTGGAAGAACCGGCATAGGTGCCGCGCGGGTCCGTCTCGAAGACGGCGCTGTCCATGCCCAGCGGACCGAACAGGGCCTCATAGGGCCACGCCAGCGCATCCTGTGGCGCATTGAATGTGTCCTGCCAGACACGCGACAGGAGAACGCTCGTGCCGCTCGAATAGTTGAAGACCCCGCCAACCGGACCTTCAAGCTTCTGGTCAGCCGCGAAGGCCGGCATGTCGGAGGCGAGATAGAGCATGCGCGTGACATCGCTCACATCGCCGTAATCCTCGTTGAAATAGAGACCGCTCTCCATGGCGAGAAGATCGGCAACGGTGATCTTCGATCGCTCGTCACCCGCCCATTCGGGGAACAGATTGCTGTCCTCGACGGACAGGCGGCCAGCCTTGACGCGGGTGCCGATGAGCGCGGCGGTGACGGTCTTGGTCATGGACCAGCCGATCAGGGGCTGCGTGTAATGGGCGACATCCTCGCCAAAGCGCTCGCCGATGATGCGGCCATCCTGCACGACGACCACGGCGCGCATGCTGGGGCCGGTGAGCGCCGGATCATCGAGGAGTTCGGCCACCAGCTCATGTCCCTCGACGTCGATGCGCGGGCCATCCGGCCACAGATCCGATCCCTGAGACGCAGGCTCCGGCCTGTCGAAACGGGCGCCCAGCGCCGCCTTCACATCGCCATCGGGCACGGCGGCGCAGCCGGTCGCACCACGATAGACGGCAAGCCCGTCGCCAAAGACCCCGAAGAGGCCGGTGTGAACCGTGGCGTCAGACGGCTCGACCCGCACGCTCATGAGCTTCAAAAGCGGATGGCCCGGGGCCTGAACGTCGCGCTCGAGCACGGTCTGCGGGTCGCGCCCGGCTATGAACACATTGGAGCAGATAATTTTGGCGGCGTAATTGGAGCCGACACGAATGAGCGCGGGCGGCGAGACGTAGAGCCAGAGCGCTGCACCGGCGATTGCAACGGCAAGGAGACCGAGGAGCCATTTGAAGAGCCTGAGAGCAGTTCGCATTCCGTCGTCTTCTCCGTCTTCCCTTGCGGCCAGCCCTTTCATCCTGTGGTGACGGGGCCGGCAACTTCGCCTATTTCTGTCGGCAACGCCCCTATTTGCTGATTCGCACCCTGAGGAGCCCCGCTCATCATGCGTCGATTGATGATCGCCAGTCTATCCGCTTTGCTCGTCGGCTGCTCGACCGTCGACTATGATTTTTCCGATGTTGCGCCCAAGGCGCAACCCTCGACAATGCGCAGCAGCGGGGGCCTGCGCTTCGCCGACACCGACCCGCATGAATGGGAGGGTGGCGCGCCCTGGCACTATGCGGTGCATGGAACGGATGTCGCCAAATATCAGGCCGACATCGACTGGAAGAAGGTTGCCCGCAACGACATCTCTTTTGCCTTCATCAAGGCGACGGAGGGTGGCGACATTGTCGACGATTATTTTGCGCGCAACTGGCGCGCGGCGAAGGCGGCCGGCGTTCCGCGCGGGGCCTACCATTTCTACTACCATTGCCGCCCGGCCATCGAGCAGGCGCGGTGGTTCATCCGCAATGTGCCGCGCGACGCTTCGGCCCTGCCGCCCGTTCTGGACATGGAGTGGACGCCCTTCTCTCCCACCTGCACCATCCGCCCGCCGGCGGAGAAGGTGCGTTCGGAGATGCGCATCTTCCTGAACGCGGTGGAGCGCCATTATGGCAAGCGGCCGATCATCTACACCTCGATCGACTTCTTCGACGACAATGATCTGAGCAGCTTCAAGGGCTATCCCTTCTGGTTACGCTCGGTGGCCGGTCATCCCGATGACAAATATTCCGATCATCCTTGGGTCTTCTGGCAATATACGGGCACCGGCGTGATCCCGGGCATTGAGGGGAAGGCCGATATCAACGTGTTCAACGGCAACGCCAGAGCCTGGAAGAACTGGCTCCGGGCCAATGCCAGCTGATCGCGCCAGACGCCTTCAGCCCGAGTTATCAAGGCCCGTGTTATCAAGGAGAGTTCATATGCGCAGAAAATCCATCGCGCTTGGGGCGCTGTTCGCCTTTGGCTTTGCCGGCAGCGCCGTGGCGCAGCAATGCGGCGGCGATTTCAACGCCTGGCGGGAAGGCGTGCGTCAGGAGGCTGCGGCCGACGGCATCGGTGAGCGCGGCCTTTCGGCGCTGAACGGCGCCGGCATCGAGCAGAAGGTTCTGCAACGCGACCGCGCGCAGGGCGTGTTCAACCAGACCTTTGCCGAATTCGCCGGCCGCATGATCAATGATTACCGGCTGAAGAACGGCGCGGCCAATCTGAAGAAATACGCCAATACCTTCGCGCGCGCCCAGAACGAGTTTGGCGTCCCCGGCCCGGTGATCGCCTCCTTCTGGGCGCTGGAAACGGATTTCGGCGCGGTGCAGGGCGACTTCTCGACGCTCAACGCGCTCGCCACGCTGGCGCATGACTGCCGCCGGCCGGAAATCTTCCGCCCGCAGCTGATCGCGCTTCTGCACCTGATCGATCAGGGCTGGGTGCCGGCCAATGTGACCGGCGCGTGGGCCGGCGAGATCGGCCAGATGCAGATGCTGCCGTCCGACTATTACACCAAGGGTGTCGATGGCGACGGCGACGGCAAGGTGGATTTGAAAGGCAGTTCGCCCGACGCCATTCTGACGGCGGCGAAGAACCTCCAGTCGCTTGGCTGGAAGCCCGGCCAGCCCTGGATGGAAGAAGTGCGCGTGCCGGATCAGATGGCCTGGGAGAAGACCGGCCGCGTGACCAAGCTGCCGCGCTCGGAATGGGCGGCGATGGGCGTGACCTATCGCGATGGCAGCCCGCTGCCGGCCGATGGCATGGCGACGGCTGTGGTTCTGCCGATGGGCCACAAGGGACCGGCCTTCCTCGTCTACGACAATTACGACATCTATCTGGAATGGAACCAGTCGCTCATCTACACGCTGACGGCGGCGCATCTGGCGGCGCGCCTTGCCGGCGCACCGCGCTTTGACGTGCGCTCGCCCGAGCAGGGCCTTGCGCCCGAGACGATGAAGCAGTTGCAGACCAAGCTTGCCGCGCGCGGCCATGACGTGGGCAAGATCGACGGCATTCTGGGCGCCGGCACCCGCGAAGCGGTGCGTCAGGAACAGCTGCGCCTTGGCCTGCCCGCCGATGGCTGGCCGACGCCGACGCTGTTCTCGAATCTCTGAGCATTTTGCAGTCAGGTGGCATCACCTGGCGTCCGCATAAATGCGGGAAACAAGGAGTTAGGGTGGATCAGCGTTTCTCTGAAACGATGAACCGCTCTACGCCTAAAGCTTAGACGCCCCGGCAGCCTGATCTTCATCGGGTTGCCGGGGTTTTTCTTCCGCCGCCTCAGATGCGACCGTCGCCTCGGCGGCTTCCTTTTCCGCCTTTTCCTCTTTCTTCCGGGCGGCCTTCGCGGCCTTTTCGAGCGCGCGGCGGGCGCGCCATTTGCGCAGGGTCAGACGGCCGGCGCGATAGCGGGCGCGCACCCACCAGAGCCCCTCACCCACATTCCCGATCTCTTCGGCATAGGCTTCCGACAGCGCTTCACGATAGGAAGAAAAGCCCTTGGCCGCCACATAGTCGATGCGGCGCATGACCGACATCCAAGCCGGCGAGAAGAGAAGCGAGATGGCCGTAACGGCGATGGCAAGGCGATAGCTGTCCTGCCCCAGCGCGCCCGCCGACAGGCCGGCAGCCGCCAGCACGAAGGAGAACTCGCCGATCTGCGCCATGGAAAGACCGCCGATCAGCGCCGTGTTGCGGTCGTGCCCGGTGGCGCGCAGCAGGAAGACGTTGAGCAGCGTCTTGGCGGCGATGACCAGAAGCGCGGCCCCCAGCACCATCCAGAGATTGTTCCAGATATAGGTCAGGTCGAACAGAAGGCCGATGGACAGGAAGAAGATTACCACGAGGATGCTCTGGATCGGCTCGATGACCGGGATGATGCGGGCGCGCAGGTTGGAATTGCCCACCAGAATGCCGGCCACGAACGCGCCATAGGCGGGCGAAAGACCGAGAAAGCCCGAGAGAGCGGCCGCGCCGAAACAGACGCCCAGCGCGCCAAGCGCCAGGATCTCGACATTGTCGGCAATGGCGGCCGCGAAGGGCACGCGCAGCTTGCCGCGCCGCCCGAGCCACCACAGCAGCCAGCCGAGAAACCCGACCGCCAGCGCCACCTTGGCGGCGATGGCGAGAAGGCTCGTGTCGGCCCCGCCAAGCGCCGAGACGATGATGAGCATCGGCACCACGGCAATGTCCTGCGCGATCAGAACGGCGATGGCGATGCGGCCCGCGTCGCGGCGCAGCTCGTCCATGTCGCTGAGCATCTTCATGGCGACGACCGTGCTCGACAGGCCGATGATGAAGCCGAAGATGATGCCCTCGGAAAGCCCGGTTCCGCCCATCCATGCGATGGACAGACCGATGGCCAGCGCCACCGCCAATTGCCCGACCGCAACGAGTACGGCGGGCTTGAGGCTCATGATGAAGGCTCTCAGCGAAAGCTCCATGCCGATGAAGAAGAGCAGCATGAGCACGCCCATCTCGGCAAGCGCGGTCACGCTGTCGGAATTGCCGATGAGGCCGAAACCGGTCGGCCCCATGACGACACCGGCCAGAATGAAACCGACAAGCGGAGGCTGTTTCAGGCGCATCAGGCCGAGCCCGAGCGCAATGGCCACCAGAAGGACGAAGGCGATCTCCGTCAGTGGAAAGGCGTGTGCTTCCGCTTCCAAATTCCGGTTCCCTTTTCCGTGTGCGCCCGATCAGTCCGCCATGGTTTCGAGGCTGGCGAAACCTTCCGGTGCGGACCCCGCATCGAAAGGCGTTTTCACCTCGACGAACGTGTCAGGATAAAACCCGTTGAACCGGGTTCTTAGCGACATGGAATAGGCGCCAATATGGCCGATCTCGATCCAGTCGCCGGTATCCACCGTTTCCGGCAGCCAGAACGGACGGGACAGGATGTCGACGGAATCGCAGGTCGCCCCGCAGACCTTGAACGGCACCACCTTTTCAGGATCGCCATTGCGGTTGCGGATCGCGGGGTCGGGAATGAAGCGGGCCGGCAGGGTGATCTTTCCGGTCCAGGAATCGGAGAGCGAGGCCCAGATGCCGTCATTGATGTAAAGCCGGCGGCCCTTGCGCAGGAGAACGCGCACGATGAGCGAAAAGGCGCGCGCGACGATGACGCGACCGGGCTCCGCAACGAGCGGCATTTCATCAAAGCCCCACTCCACGATATCGGCCCGCAACCGCGCCATGATTTCATCAAGGCTCGGCATTTCGGGCTTCTTGCGGTTCGGGTCGTGGCCATATTCCGCCGGGAAACCACCGCCCACATCGAGCGCGGCCAGCGGCACGCCCGCCCTGCCCCGCACCCAGTCTGCCGAGGCAAGCGCGCGCTCATAGGTATCCGGGTCCTGGATCTGTGAACCGACATGGAAGCACAGGCCAAGCCTGTAGCCATGGCGATGCAGACGCCGCAGGAGCTCGACCGCCTGTGCGGGACCGGCCCCGAATTTCTTCGACAGTTCGTAGGCCGCGTGGCCCTTGGTCTGGATGCGCACGAAGACAGTGAGCGTGCCCGGATCGATATCGAGGGCGCGGACCACGCGGATCAGCTTGGAGACCTCATCCTCGTGATCGACCGCGATGACGCGAATGCCGTATTCCTCCAGCGCAAGGCGAATATCGGACTGCGCCTTGACCGGGTGCATGTAGAGCATCTCGGCCCGCGGCGCGACGGAACGGACGGCGGCAAACTCGGCGGGTGAGGCCACATCGAACGCATCGACGCCGGCCTCCGCCAGCGTCTTCAAAACCAGTTTCTCGCCATTCGTCTTGACCGCATAGGCTGTCTTGCCGGGGAACTGCCCCATGAAATCACGTGCATCGGCTTTCAGAACATCGGGCCGGAAGCAGTAGATCGGCTCATCCGGACGAAGCTTCATGGCGGCGTCTCGGGCGGTCTCAAAAAACTGCATTGGCGGCTCCGGGTTCGGTTGAACGCTTAGGGCGGACCGGAAGGGTAGAGGATTTGCCGTTCAAGTAAACGCTCCTCCAAAGGGTTTTTCCGGCACAGGAAACGGGAAGGCATGTTTCGGGTGGGCGGCGCGCGCCTCTCCGATTTAGGGTCCTGATCCTAATGCACCAGACAGGCATTCGATCCCGAATGTTTCCAAGACGAAAGACAATGCGATGACCGCACAATCGCCAGCCGGAACCGCCACGCCGCATATGTCGCTTGAAAACTGGGCGCTTCTCATCGTTCTCGGCGCGGTCTGGGGCGGCTCCTATTTCTTCGCGCGGATCGCGGTCGGCGAGATGCCGCCGCTCATGCTGGTCATGTTTCGCGTGTCGATCGCAGCCCTTATCCTTCAGACCTATCTCGCCCTGCGCGGCCCTTCTTTCCGCACGGCGCTGCCGCTTGCGGGCAGTTTCTGCGTGATGGCGCTCCTGAACAATGTGATCCCGTTTTCGCTGATCTTCATGGGTCAGACGGAGGTTGGCGCGGGGCTTGCCTCGGTGCTCAATGCAACGACGCCCTTCTGGACGGCCATCCTCGCAAACATGCTGACGGCGGATGAAAAACTGTCGGTCACGAAGATCACCGGCATAGCACTCGGCATCGCCGGAACGGCGGTGATGATCGGCCCCGGCCTTTTTGCCGGGCTGGGCGGGCCGATCTGGGCCAAGTTCGCCATGATCGGCGGTGCGGTCTCCTACGGCTTCGCCTTCATCTATGCGCGCCGCTTCCGCAACGTGCCTTCGCCCATCGTCGCCGCCGGGCAGCTAAGCGCTTCGAGCGTGATCATGATCCCGCTGGTTCTGGCGCTTTACGGCACGGGCAACCTGTTTGCGTTCTCGGGCAATGTCTGGGCCGCCGTGATCGGGCTTGCCGCCCTTTCGACGGCCTTCGCCTATCTGATCTATTTCCGTGTCCTGGCAAGCGCGGGCGCGACCAACGCTTCGCTTGTCACCTTTCTCAATCCGGTGAGCGCGATCCTGCTTGGAACCGTGTTTCTGGGGGAAAGGCTGGCGCATTTCGAGATGGCCGGAATGGCGCTGATCGCGGCGGGCCTGATCGTGATCGACGGGCGGCTGATCGCGCGCATCCGTTAACACAAAGTGAATCAAACCGATTGCCCAATGATTTCAAAAGGGCGCGCGCGACAGTGGTCAGATTTTCCAGAATCCTACCGCAGCGCAGCATAAAATCCGCTTGCCGCAGACCCGTCTATCCCTAGAATCCGGGAAGCATAAGCAGAGGAGGCTTTGCCATGGGACTGACACGGCCTGTTAATGCACTGATGATTTGTGCGGCATTCGTCTTTATCGGCGCTCTGGTGATGGGCGTGTTGGCGTAAAGCCATAACCGGAACAGCCACCCAGCCCCTCCCCGCATCCATGCGGATGCAAAAGGGTTGTTCCAGGGTTTCGATGCTCTGGAAGGCAGCCATCCGGATTTTGTTGATAGACATAAAAAAGGGCCGGTTCGCCGGCCCTTTCTCAAATGCGGTTTATGCTGCCGCCGGCTGCTCGGCGCCAAGGTCCGCCTTCGGGCGGATGCCGATCATGTGGCTGACGGCGTAGACGAGATCCGCACGGTTCATCGTGTAGAAATGGAAATCGTCAATGCCGCGCTCGATAAGGTCCAGAACCTGCTCGGCGGCCACCGCCGAAGCCACGAGAGCGTGGATCTGCGGTTCGTTTTCCAGCCCAGCGAAACGCTCGGCCAGCCAGCCGGGAACACTTGCGCCGCAGCGGCCCGCAAAGTTGGCCACCTGGGTGAAATTGTGCACCGGCAGAATGCCCGGAACGATGGGGATGTAGATGCCGGCGCGGCGCGCGCGCTCGACATAACGCTCATAGAGATCGTTGTCGAAGAAGAACTGGGTGATGGCGCGTGTCGCCCCATTGTCGACCTTGCGCTTGAGCATGTCGATGTCGGTTGCGAAATCCGGGCTTTCGGGATGCTTCTCCGGATAGGCGGACACCGAGATATCAAGATCGCCCTGCAGCTTCATCGCGCCCGTGAGCTCTGCGCCATTGGCGTAGCCATTGGGATGGGGGCGATAGGCAGCGCCGACACCCGCACTCGGATCGCCGCGCAGCGCCACGAAGCGCTTTACGCCCATTTCGACGAACTCGGCCACCACCTGATCGACTTCCTCGCGTGAAGCGTCAACACAGGTCATGTGAGCGGCCGGCGTCAGCGTCGTCTCTTCAAGGATGCGGCGGACCGTGCGGGCCGTGCGCTCGCGCGTGGAACCGCCCGCGCCATAGGTGACGGAGACGAAGGACGGCGCCAGAGGCTCAAGCCGCTTCACCGTTTCCCACAGCCGGTCCTCCATCGCATCCGTCTTCGGGGGAAGAACTCGAACGAAACACGGAGCTTGCCAGCCGTGTCCGGCTGACGGGAAAAACGCTGTTGCGGCATCAAGCCGTCTCCTTCTGAGCAATCGACGGCGCCATGCCGTCGGCAATCTGCATGCGCCGGTCGCGGGCCAGCCAAAGCTTGACCGTGAGGCCCTTTCCGGCCTCGCCACGCGGCGCAAATTCCAGTGTTTCGGCCAGATCGAGTTCGGCCTCTTCGAGCCATTCTGCAATCTGGCTATCAGCCAGTCCGAGCCGCATATGGGCATGTTCCTCGCGCAGGAACTCGTGCTCATGCGGCGCGAAATCGACGATCACCAGCCGCCCGCCGGGCCTCAAAAGCCGGGCGGCCTCGCGGATGGCGTTTCCTGGCCTGTCGATATAGTGCAGCACCTGATGGATGGTCACCAGATCATGCGCATCACGCTCAAGCTGCGGGGCGGAGATATCGCCAAGGCGCACCTGCGCATTGGCGATGCCGGCCCGGTCGAGATTGGCGCGGGCCACCGCAAGCATCTCGCGCGACAGATCAATGCCGACCCCGCGCTGGTAGAGCGGCGCGAACAGCTCCAGCATGCGGCCGGTGCCCGTGCCAAGATCCACCATGGACTGGAAGGGCCGGTCGCCGATGAGCTTTCGGAGCTCTTCTTCCACGGCCTTGTCGGGCACGTGAAGCGAGCGGATCTCATCCCAGCTTGCCGCGTTCTGCGAAAAATACTCCGCCGCCCTCTCCTCGCGCCGACGCTTGATCGCGCCAAGCCGCTCCAGATCACGCTCAATGACCGGGTCGGCCTGATCGAGCCGCACCACGACGCCATCGACGAATTCACGCGCGGCGTCGGCATCCGACAGGCGGAAATAGGCCCAGGAACCCTCTTGGTAACGGACGATGAGATGGGCTTCGAGCAGGAGCTTGAGATGACGGGAAACGCGCGGCTGCGACTGGCCGAGAATCTCGGTCAGATCGGTCACGGTCAGATCGCCCTGCGACAGAAGCGCAAGGATACGCAGGCGACTGGTTTCAGCCGCCGCCTTCAACGTATCGACCATCTGGTCGAGATGAATTGCCGGACGCATCAGCATGCGCTTCTCCTGATACATATAAAGATATGTTTATATCGTTTCAGCTTGCTTGGCAAGGCGGCGCAGTTCACACTGCACAGCGCGGGGCAAAGCGTGCGGCAAAGCGGGGCAAAGCGCGCAGCAATGCGGGCCGCGCACAGGAAGAAGAGAGTTTTCAGGGACATGAAGCGGGCATCAACCGGGCGGCGCAAAGCGGTCGACAAGGCGCTGACGCTGCTGATTCCCTGGGCGCCGATGGCGGATGCCGAGGCGATCCGCGACAAGGCAGACGACCGCAAGCTGCGCACGCTGCCTCCGGCCATCGCCGTTTGGCTGGCAACGGTGACGCATGTGCGCCATGAGCACACGGATTACGACGCGATGCTGGAAGACGGTTATGACCGGGATGCGGCGCGGCACTTCGTGGTGGACGACATCAACACCGTTCTGACGCGCTGGCGCGCCACACGCCTGCTCGATCCGGCGGAAGAAGACGGCATGGAAGCCCGGCAGGACTGAACCTGCCGGCGGGCAGCCATGCCCTGCATCACATCATGCGCAGGAGCGCGCCGCCAATGGAGTAGCCGGCGCCGAAGGCGCAGAGCAGCCCATGCTCGCCGGGTTTCATGTCCCGGTGCTTTTCTTCAAGCGCGATGATTGCGCCAGCGGCTGCGGTGTTGCCCAAACGGTCGAGCACGGTGGGTGCACGGTCCTGCCCCACCTCGCCGCCAAAGGCGAGCTTGAGGATCATGGCGTTCATGCGCGCATTGGCCTGATGCAGCCAGAAGCGACGCATCGTCTCCGGTGTGTGACCGTGCTCCGCCAGAAAGTCGACAATGAATTTGTGACCTGCAATGGTCACATCCTTGAAGACCTTGTTTCCGTTCTGCTTGATGAGATTGCCTTCCATGGCGAGATAGGACGGATCGTCCTGCGCCAGGCGGCTCATGAAGCCGAAATTGGTGCGGATGTTGTTTGAGAACTGGGTCCAGCTGCGCGTGTCGACGATCTCGAAACGGCCGGGGCGCTCTTCGCTCGCGCCCAGCGCCTCGATGAGAACGGCCACGGAGGCGTCACCGAAGATGAAGTGGGTCTGCCGGTCGCGGAAGTTCAGATGCGCGGTGATGAGCTCCGGCGTTACGACGAGCACACGGCGGTGCGCGCCGGAGCGCACGAGATTGGTCGCCACATGCAGGCCGGCGAGCGCCGAGGAGCAGCCAAGCCCCATGTCGAAGCCAGCGCCGCTGGTGCCGAGCGCCTTCTGGATCTCGATGGCGATGGCCGGATAGGGCCTCTGATGATGGGCAGACGCACAGATGACAAGATCGACATCGCGCGCCTCGACACCGGCATGAGCAAGCGCCTTTCGGGCTGCGGCCACGCCGAACTCGGCCATGACGGAAAGTTCGTCATCTGCGCGGGCGGGAATGTTGGGCGCCATGCGGGCTGGATCGAGAATGCCGTCACGCTCATAGACATGGCGGCGCTGGATGCCGGACGCATGCTCGATGAAGCCGGCATCGGATTTCGCCAGCGGCGGCAGGCCGGCGGCCTCGCGCTTCGGGTTTTCCGTATCGACCCAGGCGTTGAAGCTCTCGACCAATTCTTCATTGGAGATGGACGCTTCAGGGATTTCGACGCCAATTCCGCCGACGCAGACGCGCGTCATGGCGTTGGAATGGTGCGGTGCGAAGTCTGAAGCCTCTTGCTCGCTGGTGCGCAGCATGATCCGTGCCTGTGTTTGCCTTCTGGAGGTTCGGACCGGAAACCGGTTTCGGTTGATCCGACGCCCCACAAATAGTTTCGATCGTCCCTTTTGCGTCCGAATGGATACATGGCGATCTATGGCCGATTTACGACGTGACGCCACGGTGTCAAGGAAACACTGCCCCGGGCGTTCACGATGCAATAATGAACGAAACACTCAAACAGAGTGTGAACGCAAAAAGAGAAGGGGCCGAAGCCCCTTCCCGAATGCTCATTCTACAGACACGTTTCGGTCTGTCTACCGCGTCAGGCGCTTGTAGGTCACCCGCCTGGGGTTGACGCTGTCGGGGCCGAGACGGCGGATCTTGTCCTGCTCGTAATCCTCGAAGTTGCCCTCGAACCACTCTACGTGGCTGTCGCCTTCAAAGGCGAGGATGTGCGTGGCCAGACGGTCGAGGAACATGCGGTCATGCGAGATGATAACGGCGCAGCCGGCGAAGTTTTCCAGCGCGTCTTCGAGTGCCGCAAGCGTCTCGGTGTCGAGGTCGTTGGTCGGTTCGTCGAGCAGCAGGACATTGCCGCCTTCCTTGAGCAGCTTGGCCATGTGAACGCGGTTGCGCTGACCGCCGGACAGCGAGCCGACCTTCTGCTGCTGGTCGCCGCCCTTGAAGTTGAAGGACGAGCAATAGGCGCGGCTGTTCACTTCGTGAGCGCCAAGCTTGATGATGTCGTTGCCGCCGGAAATCTCTTCCCAGACCGTCTTGTCAGGGTCGAGCGAGTCGCGGCTCTGGTCGACATAGCCGAGCTTGACGGTCTCACCGACACGGATCTCGCCACCATCGGGCTTTTCCTGGCCGGTGATCATGCGGAACAGCGTGGTCTTACCCGCGCCGTTGGCGCCGATCACGCCGACAATGCCGCCAGGCGGCAGCTTGAAGTCGAGACCGTCGATCAGGAGGCGGTCGCCATAGCCCTTGGAGAGGCCCTCGGCCTCAATGACCACATTGCCGAGACGTTCGCCGGCCGGAATGATGATCTGCGCATCGCCGGGACGCCGGTCGGCGGCCGACTGCACCAGCTCGTCATAGGCGCGGATACGGGCCTTCGACTTGGCCTGACGGGCCTTGGGGCTGGCCGCCATCCACTCGCGCTCGCGCGACAGCGCCTTCTCGCGGGCGGCCTCTTCACGGCCTTCCTGCGCCATGCGCTTGGCCTTGGCTTCCAGATAGGCGGTGTAATTGCCTTCATAGGGAATGCCGCGACCGCGATCGAGCTCGAGAATCCAGCCGGTGACATTGTCGAGGAAGTAGCGATCGTGGGTGATGATCATCACGGCGCCGGGATATTCGCGCAGGTGCTTTTCAAGCCACGCGGTCGTTTCGGCGTCGAGGTGGTTGGTCGGTTCGTCGAGCAGCAGCAGATCGGGCTGGCGCAGGAGAAGCTGGCACAGCGCCACGCGGCGCTTTTCACCACCCGACAGATGGTCGATGGACGCATCGGCCGGCGGGCAGCGCAGCGCTTCCATGGCCATTTCGACCTGGCTTTCCAGATCCCAGAGGTTCTGGCTGTCGATCTGATCCTGAAGCCGGGAAGCCTCCTCCGCCGTCTCGTCGGAGTAGTCCATCATCAGCTCGTTGTAACGGTCGAGGATCGCCTTCTTGGCGGCGACGCCCTCCATCACATTGCCCATCACGTCGAGGGCCGGATCAAGCTGCGGCTCCTGCGGCAGATATCCGCAGGTCGCGCCTTCGGCGAGCCATGCTTCGCCGGTGAACTCCTTGTCGAGACCGGCCATGATCCTGAGCACGGTCGACTTACCCGCGCCGTTGGGGCCGAGAATGCCGATCTTGGCGTCCGGGTAAAAGGACAGATGAACGTTCTCAAGAACCTTCTTGGAGCCGTAGGCCTTGTTGAGGCCGGACATGTGGTAGATGAATTGGCGTGCCATGTGGCTCGTCGCGCTCCGTCTCACTCGAATTGGGGGGAACCTGTTGAGCAGCGTATGTAGGCCAAACGAAGCGGCGGGGCAATCCGCAGCACGGAGGGAAGATGGGCTTCGATATCGAAACGCGGCTTGCAACGCCGACCGGTGCTGATCTGCATCTGTTCAAACGCTCGGCGAGCGGCGAGGCGCGCGCTGCCGTGCAGATAAACCATGGTGTTGCGGAGCATGCCGCGCGCTATGCGACCTTCGCCGATTTCCTGTCGCAGCGTAGCTTTCACGTCTATGCACACGACCATCGCGGCCATGGCGAAACAAAAGCGCCGGGCGCCCCGCTTGGCCATTTCGGACCGGGCGCCGGGATGGACACGCTGCTCACGGACGTCAACGCGGTGCATGATCATATCGCCGGGGAACATCCCGGTCTGCCGGTGGTCATCTTCGGGCATTCGATGGGCGGCATGATCGCCCTCAATTTCGCACTGCGCCATGGCGACCGGCTGGCGGGTGCTGCGGTGTGGAACGCACCACTGACCACCGCGCTGGAAGCGTTTGCCGGCCGGTCCGTTCTGGCGTGGGAGCGCTTCCGCCTCGGATCGGATGTGCCTTCATGGCTTCTGCCGAAATTTACCTTTGCGCTCTGGGCGAGCGCCTTCCCGGAGCGGCGCACCGAGTCCGACTGGCTGTCGCGGGATGCCGCCGAAGTCGACGCCTATATCGCCGATCCGCTATCCGGCTGGGATCCGTCGGTCGGCATCTGGACGGTGCTGTTCGAACTGGGTCGGGGCCCCGCCGACCCGGCGACGCTTGCGGCAGCGCGCAAGACCCTGCCCTATCAACTGGTCGGCGGTTCGGAAGACCCTTCGACACGCGGCGGCAAGATCACACGGAAGCTTGAAACGCATCTGCGCAAACACGGCTTTTCGAATCTCGAAACAAGGATTTACGAGGGTTTCCGGCACGAATCCCTCAGGGAGATCGGGCGCGAGCAGGCCATGGAGGACTTTGCGGCCTGGGCCGAAAAAATCATCAATTAATGCCAAAATAATGCGGTGAGCGCATCTAGAAGGCGACCGGGCCGTTTGCTACCTCAAAAGCATATCAGTTTTGGAGGGCTGCGGGCGATCATGAACAACCCACCCCTGAAGGGCGTTCGCGTCATCGAATTGGCGCGCATTCTGGCCGGTCCCTGGGCGGGCCAGGTTCTGGCCGATCTGGGCGCCGATGTCATCAAGGTCGAAAACCCCAATGGCGGCGACGACACCCGCAAATGGGGACCGCCCTTCGTGGAAGGTGCGGACGGCGAGAACCTTTCGGCCGCCTATTACCATTCGTGCAACCGGGGCAAGCGCTCCATCGCGCTCGACTTCTCGAAGGCGGAAGAGGCGGAGAAGCTGAAAAAGCTGATCGCCACCGCTGACGTTCTGATCGAGAACTTCAAGCTGGGCGGGCTTAAAAAATACGGGCTCGATTATGAGAGCCTGAAGGCCATCAACCCGCGCCTCGTCTATTGCTCCATCACCGGCTTTGGCCAGACCGGCCCCTATGCGCCGCGCGCGGGCTACGACTTCATCATTCAGGGCATGTCGGGGCTGATGTCCATCACCGGCGCACCGGGCGGCGAGCCGCAGAAGGTGGGCGTGGCGGTGAGCGACATCTTCACCGGGCTCTACTCGGTGATCGCCATTCAGGCCGCACTTCGCCACGCGGAGGCGACCGGCCAGGGCCAGCACATCGACATGGCGCTGCTCGACAGCCAGGTGGCCGTGCTTGCCAACCAGAACATGAACTATCTGATCTCCGGCAACAGCCCGGTGCAGATGGGCAACGCCCACATGAACATCGCGCCCTATGAGGTGCTGCCGGTGAAGGACGGGCACATCATCCTCGCCGTGGGCAATGACGGGCAGTTCCAGCGCTTCTGCAAGATCGTCGGCCTTGACGATCTGCCGGCAGACGAACGCTTTGCAACCAACCCGGCGCGCGTGGCCAACCGCACGGCGCTGCGCGAGCGCATCGTCGCCACGCTGGCGGGCTGGGAAAAGGCGGAACTTCTGGGCAAGTTCGACGCCAATGCGGTGCCGGCGAGCCCGATCAACACGATTGAGGAAATGTTCGATGATCCGCAGGTGAAGGCGCGCGGCATGCAGCTTTCGCTCGATGACGGACACGGGACGGCGCTGCCTTCGGTGCGTGCGCCCATCGCCCTTTCACAAACCCCGCTTTCCTATGAACGGCCAAGCCCCCGGCTTGGCGAACACACGGCAGAGATCCTGCGCGAAATCGGAGACGACAGCGAATGAAGACCGGCGGCCAGCTTATCGTCGACAGCCTTGAAGCCAATGGCGTCGACCGCATTTTCAGCGTGCCGGGCGAAAGCTACCTGGCGGTGCTCGACGCGCTTCACGATTCAAAGATCCGCAACATTGTCTGCCGCCAGGAAGGCGGCGCGGCGATGATGGCGGACTGCCACGGACGGCTGACCGGCCAGCCCGGCATCTGTTTCGTGACACGCGGCCCCGGCGCGACCAACGCATCGCCCGGTGTCCACATCGCCATGCAGGACTCCACGCCGATGATCCTGTTCATCGGACAGGTGGCGAGCCATGCCCGCGAACGCGAGGCGTTTCAGGAAGTGGATTACCGCGCCTTCTTCGGCCCCATCGCCAAATGGGCGACCGAGATCGACGATGCGGCGCGGATTCCCGAAATCCTGACGCGCGCCTTTTCGGTCGCGACCTCCGGCCGCCCCGGCCCGGTGGTGATTTCGCTTCCCGAGGACATGCTGACCAGCGTGGTGGATGCGCCCGTGGCACGGGCCGCCACGCCGGTCGAAACGCGCCCGGGCGCAGCCGAGATGGAAGAGCTTGCCGCTCTCCTGAAGGACGCCAAACGGCCCTTCGTCATTCTTGGCGGCTCGCGCTGGAACGAGAAGGCCGTGGCCGATTTCCAGAAGGCGGCGGAAGCATGGTCCCTGCCCGTTGGCTGCTCGTTCCGCCGGCAGATGCTGTTCGATCACCTGCACCCCTCCTATGCCGGCGATGTGGGCATCGGTCCCAATCCGAAGCTCGCAGCCGCAGTCAAGGATGCCGATCTGGTGCTGCTCGTCGGCGGCCGGTTCAGCGAGATGCCATCCTCAGACTACACGCTCATGAAGAGCCCCTATCCCGACCAGAAGCTGGTGCATGTGCACGCCGACGCCAATGAGCTTGGCCGCGTCTATCGCCCCACGCTTGCCATCAACGCATCGTCGGCAGCCTTTGCCGAGGCGTTTGCCGGGCTCGCGCCGGGTAACGCGCCCGGTGACGCCCCATGGGCAGAAGAGACCGAGCGCCTGCATCAGGCCTATCTCGACTGGTCGACCCCGCCAAAGACCGGCCCCGGCGCGGTGCAGATGGGTCCGATCATGGAGTATCTGGAAAGCGTTCTGCCGGACGATGCGATCTTCACCAATGGCGCAGGCAATTACGCCACCTGGGTGCACCGTTTCCACCGTTTCCGCCGTTTCGCCACGCAGGGCGCGCCGACCTCCGGCTCGATGGGCTATGGCACGCCGGCAGCCGTGGCCGCCAAGGCGCTTTTCCCCGAGCGCCCCGTGCTGGCGTTTGCCGGCGATGGCTGCTTCATGATGAACGGTCAGGAATTCGCCACTGCCGTGCAGGAGAACCTGCCGATCATCGTGGTGGTGGTGAACAACGGCATTTTCGGCACGATCCGCATGCATCAGGAGCGCGAATATCCCGGCCGCGTTTCCGGCACCTCGATCAACAACCCCGATTTCGCAGCGCTTGCCCGCGCCTATGGCGGACATGGCGAAACGGTGGAGAAGACGGAAGCGTTTGCCGCAGCATTCGAGCGCGCACAGGCCAGCGGCAAACCGGCGCTGATCGAAATCCGGCTCGACCCGGAAGCCATCACGCCCGCCAAAACGCTGACGGATATCCGCGAGAAGCGCTGAGGTTGATTGAATGCCGGGCCGTTCAGGCCCGGATGACGCTGCCTAGTTGACCAGCGGCCATGGCAGCGCGTGCCTTCTCCCCCGCCCTTCGACACGCTCAGGATGAGGGAGAAGGCAGATCAGCCGTTGTGGCTTCGAATGGGCGAGGCTGTAAGCAGGTTTCTGCATAGAGCGCGAAACGGGCTGGAAGATTGCTCAGCCTGTTTGAAGCCACTCGTAATCTTAGAGCCGCTCGCAACTACAACACACGCACCAACACAGCCCTCATCCTGAGCTTGTCGAAGGGCGGGGGCGGCATGAAGGGGGCAGTGGCAAATCGATAAGAGCAGGCGCTTGCCCCTCATCCCCCTGCCGGGACCTTCTCCCCACATACGGGGAGAAGGAGTGCGTCATTGACGGTTGCGCAGAAATGAAGCGCGCTGATCAGGCGGCGTCGAAATCGAGGACCAGTTTCTTCGCCGTGGGGCGGGTCTGGCAGGCGAGTGTGAAGCCGGCTTCCACTTCCCAGGGTTCGAGCGAGAAGTTCACGGCCATCTCCGATTGTCCCTCCACAACGCGGCAGCGGCAGGTGCAGCACATGCCGCCGGCGCAGGAGTAAGGCAGCTCGATGCCGGCCTTGTGGGCGGCGTCGAGCACGGTGCCATCGGCATCCTGCATGGAGAAGCTGCGGCGCACGCCATCGACAACGACCTCAATGGCAACACCATCCTGAACCGCTTCGCGTGCGGCCTTCGATGCCTTGCGGGGCGCGGGCGCTTCGCCGGAGGGCGTGAAGCGCTCGAAGCGGATGCGGTCACGCTCGACGCCCATGGTCTCAAGTGCGCCGGAAACCGCGTCGATCATCTCGCCGGGGCCGCACAGGAACACGCCATCCATGGCGGCGGGCTCGATGAGACCACCGGAGGCGAGCTCGCCAACGCGCCCGGCATCGATGCGGCCATTCAGGAGCTCCACATCCTGCGTTTCGCGCGACAGGAGATGGATCAGCGTGAAGCGGCCCATATGGCGGTCCTTGAGATCGTTCAGCTCCTCAAGGAACATGATCGTCTCGGTGGAGCGATTGCCATAGACCAGCGTGATGGTGCTCTCGGGCTCGTGGGCGAGAACCGTGCGGGCGATGGAGAGCATTGGCGTGATGCCGGAGCCGGCGGCGAACAGCAGGTAATCGTGGCGCTCACCCTTCAGCGCGGTGAAGCGGCCCTGCGGCGGCATAACCCGGATCGTGTCGCCAACCGACAGGACATCGTTGACGAAGGTGGAGAAGCGGCCATCGGCCACCTTCTTCACGCCGACGCGGAGATACGGATCGCCGGGCGCGGAGCAGATGGAGTAGGACCGGCGCGCCTCCGTGCCGTCAATATCGGTGGCGAGCGTCAGATACTGGCCGGGCGTGAAGGCAAAGGCCTCGGCCTGATCGGCCGGGATCTCAAAGGCGATCGCCACGGCTTCGGGGGTCTGGCGCTCGATGGAGGCCACTTTCAGATCGTGAAAACGCGGGGCCATGGTCACCTCGGTCTGGGTTCAGTCAGATACATTTGAAATAGTCGAAAGGCTCGTGGCAGGTCTGGCAGCGGTAAAGCGCCTTGCAGGCCGTGGAACCGAACTCGGAAATGCGCGCGGTCTCGAGCGAGCCGCAGCGCGGGCACGCCACCTCCGTCTCGCCGAAAAGGGAGCGGATGGAATTGGACGCATTCGCCGGTGGCGCAATGCCATAGGCGCGCAGCTTTTCACGCCCCTCCGCCGTGATCCAGTCCGTCGTCCATGCGGGCGAAATGACCCGCTCGATGCGCGGTTCGAAACCAGCCTCGCGCAGCGCCGTCTCCACCGCAAGTTCGATGGCAAGCACCGCCGGGCAGCCCGTATAGGTGGGCGTGACGCGGGCAACGGCGACGTCGCCCTCCATCTCCACACCGCGCAGGATGCCGAGATCGGCAATGGTGACGGCGGGGATTTCCGGATCGACCACGGAAGCGGCGGCGCGATAGGCGCGCTCTTCCTTCTCCCCGCTTGCGGGGAGAAGGTGGCCCGAAGGGTCGGATGAGGGGCTTTGCACAGCATCCGAGAGGCAGGCTCGCCCCTCATCCCCCTGCCGGGACCTTCTCCCCGCCTGCGGGGAGAAGGAGGCTGTCACGACCTTATCCGACCTCGCACTCACCAGATCATCCCCGGATAGGTGCGCTGCATGTATTGCAGCTCCGCGAGCAGGAAGCCCAGTGCCTCGCCATGGCGACCCTGACGGCCACCGGTCTGGCCATAGGGCGTTTCCACCCATTCAAGGCCAGCTTCGGCAAAGACCGGGCCGACAATGGCGTCGAAGGCAGGCCGCAGGGTGGACGGGTCGGGCGCGATCCCGGCCCCGGCCACGGTGCGGGTGACATCGTCGCTCTCGAACAGCTCGTCCACATAGGGCGCGAGCGCCTCGACCGCCGCCTTCATGCGGCGGGTGCTTTCTTCCGTGCCATCGCCAAGGCGCACCACCCATTCGCCGGCATGGCGGATGTGATAGGCGACTTCCTTCTCGGCCTTGGCGGCGATGCCGGCCAGACGCTCGTCGGTCGACGTCATCATGGCCTGCCAGAGCGGCTGCATGAAGGCTGCGAAATAGAACTGGCGCAGCATGGTGTGTGCGAAATCGCCATTCTGGCGCTCGGCCATCAGGCAGTTCACATATTCACGCTCGCGGCGCACATAGGCGATCTGGTCCTCGTCGCGGCCCTTGCCCTCGACCTCGCCGGCATACTGGTAGAGCGCGCGCGCCTGGCCGATGAGATCGAGCGCCATGTTGGGCATGGCGAGATCCTCTTCCAGCATGGGCGCGTGGCCGCACCACTCCGAAAGCCGGTGGCCGAGGACCAGATGATCGTCGGCAAGCCGCAAGAGGAAGGCCGTCAGCGTTTCGCCAGAGATGGATGAAGCGGTGGAAGAAGCGGCGGCCATCACATATGCCCCACTTCTTCCGGAATTTCGTAAAAGGTCGGGTGACGGTAGACCTTCGACATTGCCGGCTCGAAGTTCTCGTCCTTGTTTTCCGGGTCCGACGCGGTGATCGCAGACGACGGAACGACCCAGATGGAGGTGCCCTCGCCGCGGCGCGTGTAGACATCGCGCGCAGCCTGAAGCGCCATCACCTCATCGGCGGCGTGCACCGAGCCGCAATGCTTGTGGGCCAGCCCGTTGCGCGGGCGGATGAAGACTTCCCAAAGGGGGATCTGGTTCTTGCTCATAGCGTCTCTCCGCTCACTCTGCCGCCATTTTCGCCGCTTCGCGGCGGGCATTTCGTTTTTCCGCATGCGCAAGGGCCGCCTCGCGCACCCATGCGCCATCGTCCCAGGCCTTCTGCCGGGCGGCGATGCGGTCGCGGTTCATGGGGCCATGCCCCTTCACCACGCGCCAGAACTCATCCCAGTCGATGGCGCCGAAATCGTAGCCGCCCTTCTCCTCGTTCCATTTCAGGTCCGGATCGGGGAAGGTCAGGCCGATGAACTCGCCCTGCGGCACCGTCGCATCGACGAATTTCTGCCTGAGCTCGTCATTGGTGAAGCGCTTGATCTTCCACTTCATGGACTGGTCGCTGTGCTGGCTGTCGCCATCATGCGGACCGAACATCATGAGCGAGGGCCACCACCAGCGGTTCAGCGCATCCTGCGCCATTTCCTTCTGCTCGGGCGTGCCGCGCGCCAGCGTCATCATGATCTCGTAGCCCTGACGCTGGTGAAAGCTTTCTTCCTTGCACACGCGGATCATGGCGCGCGCATAGGGGCCGTAGGAACAGCGGCAGAGCGGTATCTGGTTCATGATGGCCGCGCCATCCACAAGCCAGCCAATCGCGCCGATGTCGGCCCAGGTCTGCGTCGGATAGTTGAAGATGGAGGAATACTTCGCCTTGCCGGACAGAAGCTCCTCGGTCATCTCCTCGCGCGAAACGCCCAGCGTCTCGGCGGCGGAATAGAGATAAAGCCCGTGGCCGCCCTCATCCTGAACCTTGGCGAGCAGGGCCGCCTTCCGGCGCAGCGACGGGGCGCGCGTGATCCAGTTGCCCTCCGGCAGCATGCCGACAATCTCGGAATGCGCGTGCTGGCCGATCTGGCGGACGAGCGTCTTGCGGTAGCCCTCCGGCATCGGGTCGTTGGGCTCGATTTTCTCTTCGGCGTCGATGCGCGCCTGAAACGCGGCGAGGAAGGCCTCGTCTTCGTTCGTATCGGTCTTAGCGCCGATAAGCCCTTGGCTATACATCGCTTGTCCTCCATGCTTGCGGCGGCTCAGGGCGGGGGAACATGCCCTCACAGAAAACGTGTAACAAAAAAGCTTGAAACTTGCAATATTTTGTAACGCTTTTTGGCGACGGGAGGAATGATGAGCGAAACGGCGATCGAAAAGAACGCGCTGACGGCCGCGCGCGACACGCTTGCAACGGTTTTCGCACCGTGGATTGCAGCGCTTGAGATCGAGGCGCTCGCAGCGGACGAAACGGGCGTGGACTTCTGCCTGCCGGAAAACCGGGACCTTGCGCATGCGGGCGGCGTGATCTGCGGGCAGGCAACGGCTTCCGCCGCCGACACATGTGCGGTGGCAGCGCTTTCCGCCGCCAATGGCCGCTTCCGCACCTGCACGACGGTGGACATGACGACCCATTTCATTCGCCCGTTGAAGCCCGGCCCCGTGGCGATCCGCGTCGAGGTTCTGTCGAATGGGCGGCGCATGGCCTATGTGCGGGTGGAGATGCGCGCTGAAGGCGACACACGCCTCGCCTTCACGGCAACTGGCGCCTACGCTTATCTTGACGGTTAAACTTCCAAGGAGCTGCGTTTTATTTCGAGTGACAGATCAATCGGAATTAAAGTAGCCTGATCCGGCAATTCTCGCTGCAATTACGCTGTGGAGGAAAGTCATGATCCGGTCACTTGAAGATTTCGACGAGTTCTGCGGGGACGACCAGAAACTCGATACGTCGCACCTTTCGATCCTGAGCAATGAGGAAATCTCGTTTTTCAGGCATTGCCTGGACTTCGACGAGAACGGCTTCGTCTCGAAAATCTACTTTGGCGACCTGGCGAAAGCCGGCCTTAACGATTTCCAGATCGCAGACGTGGCGGCCCTTTTCGGCATTGACGAAAAGCGCTTCAAACGCACCTATCACGCCTTTGGCGATGGACAGGGAAACTGCATTCACAGGGCTTACTGGTGGTGCCCTTACGACAGGCCACGCGCGGTCTAAGGATGAGAAAACGAGGCGAAAGCGGGCGAAACGCGTTGCGCCCGCTTCGCACCAGCAGAGAAGACTATTCCCCCTCTTTCCAGACCGCGTCCTGCCCGTAGAGCGGCACGGTGGAGATCGCCATCTTGGCCGAACCGTCCTGCACCTGACGGGCATGGGAAAGATAGATCAGCGTGTCGTTGGCCGCATCATAGATGCGCTTGACGACAACCGACTTCCAGATGAGCGACTGGCGCTGCTTGAACACTTCTTCGCCACCGTCATCCATATCGATATCGCCAATGACGATGGGACCTGTCTGACGGCAGGAGATGGAGGAGTTGGACGGGTCCTCGAACCAGTTGCCCTTCTGAAGACGGTCGATCACGCCGCGATCAAAATAAGTGACGTGACAGGTCACGCCCTCCACTTTCGGGTCATTGACGGCTTCGATGATGATGTCGTTGCCGAGCCAGTCGACACCGATTTCACCCACCTGCTCGGCGGATGCGGGGGCTGAGATGAAAACGGACGCGATGAGGGACGCGGCAAGAGTCGGGAGGGAAAAACGCATGGCCTGTCTCGAACGGTTGAAACTCGGATGCCCCCAATATGGGGACTGACCGGCGCAAATGGAATGCGCCGGCCAGACGAACCGCTTTGCAGGACGATGGTTATTTGCCGGACCGGATCATGTCGCGGATCTTCACCGCCTTCTCGAAATGATCGAGCGCGTGCGTCCTGATCCACCATTCCGCCGCTTCCATGAGAAGCTCGGGATCGTCATTCTTGTTCGCGAAGAAGGCATAGAAAGAGAGCCCGACGCCCTCACCCTTCTTCGCGATTTTCTCTTCGCAGATCGCGATGGCTTTCGCCCTGAGTGCAGGCCGCATGTGAGTGCTCCGGTTGAGTTGGGACCGGGCGTTTAACAGCTGTGCGGCGCAGAGGCAACGCGCCCGACAGTATGCGAACAAGGCTCAGATTATCGGAGTTCGACACCGCCGAGGCTCCGCGAAGATCAATGTCGAACATGTCGCTGAGAAGGGTTTTGAAGAAAACCTGCCAAATACCCGCTTTGCAGAAATTCAAGTCCCAACCGGACACGGTGAGAAAAACGATGCAAAATCTGCTATCGCAATCTTGCCGTTACTTACTCCAAAAACAACCCCTCCAGAAACCGCGCGGCATCCTCGAAACGGCCTTCGCCGCCGCGCTTTTCACCGAGAACGGCGCGTACCTGGACGTCGAAATCGGCGTAGTGCTGGGTGGTCGCCCAGATGGCGAAGATGAAGTGATAGGGATCGCTCTTCTTTAGCCGCCCCTCGCGCATCCATGCGGCGATGACGGTCGCCTTCTCGTCCACCAGCTCCCTGAGCTCGCCCTCAAGCAGCGGAAGGATGCGCGGCGCGCCCTGCAGGATCTCATTGGCGAAAAGCCGGCTCTCACGCGGAAAGTCGCGCGACATCTCCATCTTGCGGCGGATGTAGGAGCGGATTTCCGACTGTGGGTCGCCTGCCGCATCCATGGCGCGCAGGGGGGCGAGCCAGGTCTCCATGAGACGCTGAATCAGGGTCGTAAAAATCTCCTCCTTGTTCTTGAAATAATAGAGGAGATTGGGCTTCGACATACCCGCCTCATCGGCGATCTGATCGATGGTCGAACCGCGGAAACCGTGTCTGGAAAAAACCTCCAGCGCGGCCTCTCCGATCAGCTCGCGTTTCTCGCGCTGGATGCGGGTGCGTTTGGGGCGGGGAGCGGGCTCGTCCATCAGGCTGCCGCTCCATGGGCTGCGGGGTCGGTTGCGCGCGTGGGACGGGGGCCATCAAGGCCGTGTAAACGGCGCTTCTGGTCCAGCCGATTAGTCCACTGTGGAATGCGCCGGCGCAAGGACATTTCCCCTACTATACTCTTGACCGCCCACATGGCGGTGTTAACGTTTGTCCAAACGGTCAAAAATTTCGTAGCATAACTATGTGCGAACTACCAAGCATTGACCGGGATAAGCCGAGCGCAACAAACAATCAGGGGAAGCTTGGTCATGCTCGACAGGCAAAACAAGAGGCCGAACGACCTATCCGCATTCTGGATGCCGTTCACTGCGAACCGGCAGTTCAAGGAAACGCCACGGATGCTGGTCGCAGCCAAGGACATGCACTTCACGGCCGAGGACGGCCGCAAGATCATGGATGGCACGGCGGGGCTGTGGTGCGTGAACGCCGGGCACTGCCGGCCGAAAATCACCGAGGCCATCCAGAAACAGGCCGCAGAGCTGGACTATGCGCCCGCCTTCCAGATGGGCCATCCCATCGCGTTTGAATTCGCCAACCGGCTGGCCGCGATGGCCCCGGAGGGCATGGACCATGTGTTCTTCACCAATTCGGGCTCGGAAAGCGTCGACACGGCGCTGAAGATCGCGCTTGCCTATCACCGGGTGAAGGGCGACGGCTCGCGCTTCCGCCTGATCGGCCGCGAGCGCGGCTATCATGGCGTGAATTTCGGCGGCATTTCGGTGGGCGGCATCGTGTCCAACCGCAAGATGTTCGGCACGCTTCTGACGGGCGTTGACCACATGCCGCACACGCATCTGCCCGGCGAAAACGCGTTCACGCGCGGCGAGCCGGAGCATGGCGGCGATCTGGCGGACGAGCTGGAGCGCATCGTTGCGCTGCATGACGCCTCGACGGTGGCAGCGGTGATCGTCGAGCCGGTGGCCGGTTCGACGGGTGTTCTGATCCCACCGAAGGGCTATCTGAAGCGCCTGCGCGACATCTGCGACAAGCACGGCATCCTCTTGATCTTCGATGAGGTCATCACCGGTTTCGGCCGCCTCGGCGCGCCGTTTGCTGCGGATTATTTCGGCGTGGTGCCGGACATCATGACCACCGCCAAGGGCGTGACCAACGGCGTCATCCCGATGGGCGCGGTGTTCGTGAAGAAGGAAATCCACGACGCCTTCATGAACGGGCCGGAGCACCTGATCGAGTTCTTCCACGGCTACACCTATTCGGGCAACCCGATTGCCTGTGCGGCGGGTCTGGCAACGCTCGACACCTATCAGGAAGAGGGGCTGCTCACGCGCGCCTCGGAGCTTGCCGACCACTGGGCCGATGCGCTGCATTCGCTCAAGGGCGAGCCGCATGTGATCGACATTCGCAATATCGGCCTTGTCGGCGCGGTGGAGCTGGAGAGCATTCCCGGCGAACCGACCAAACGCGCCTTCTCGGCCTTCCTCAAGGCCTATGAGCGCGGGTTCCTGATCCGCACCACGGGCGACATCATCGCGCTTTCACCGCCGCTGATCATCTCCCGCGGCCAGATCGATGAGCTGATCGACAATCTGCGCGACGTTTTGAGGATGATTGACTGATATGGCGACGGAACGCGAAAAGGCCACCCATGAGGTGCTGATCGAAGACGAGCGCGTGCGCGTGACCCGCTGGGATTTCGCGCCGGGGGCGGAGACCGGCTGGCACCGCCATGGCATGGACTATGTCATCACCACGCTCACGCCCTGCGCTTTCCATCTGGAAATGCCGGGCGGCGAAACCGTGCACAACAACCTTGAAGCGGGCGTTTCCTACCGCCGCGACGAGGGCGTGGAGCACAATGTCATCAATGGCGGCGACAAACCGATGTCGTTCGTCGAAGTCGAATTGAAGTAAGGGAATACGCAACATGGCCGCACCGGGCGAGAACTTAAAGATCAACGCCGACCGCCTCTGGGATTCACTCATGGAGATGGCGAAGATCGGGCCCGGTGTGGCCGGCGGCAACAACCGCCAGACACTGACGGACGAAGACGGCGAAGGCCGCAGGCTCTTTCAGAAATGGTGCGAGGAAGCCGGGCTCGAAATGGGCGTGGACGAAATGGGCACCATGTTCGCAACGCGCGCAGGCACCGACCCGGACGCCCTGCCCGTCTATGTGGGCTCGCATCTCGACACCCAGCCGACGGGCGGCAAGTATGACGGTGTACTCGGCGTTCTGGGCGGGCTCGAAGTCATCCGCTCGATGAACGATCTGGGCATCAAGACCAAACACCCCGTCGTGGTGACCAACTGGACCAATGAGGAAGGCACGCGCTTCGCTCCGGCCATGCTGGCGTCGGGCGTGTTTGCCGGCGTGCATGAGCGCGACTGGGCCTATGACCGCACGGATGCGGAAGGCAAGCGCTTCGGCGACGAGCTGGAGCGCATCGGCTGGAAGGGCGACGAACCCGTTGGCCAGCGCAAGATGAAGGCCTTCTTCGAACTGCACATCGAGCAGGGCCCGATCCTTGAAGACGAATTCGTCGATATCGGCGTCGTCACCCATGGGCAGGGCCTGTGGTGGCTGCAGGTGACGCTGACCGGCAAGGAGAGCCACACCGGCTCGACGCCGATGCCCAAGCGCCGCAATGCCGGGCTCGGCATGGCGCGGGTGACGGAGCTGGTGCACGAAGTGGCGATGGACTACCAGCCAAACGCCGTGGGCGCCATCGGCCATGTGGAGGTCTACCCCAATTCCCGCAACGTCATTCCGGGCAAGACGGTGTTCACCGTAGACATCCGCTCGCCCGACGAGAAGACGCTGAACAGGATGCGCGCGAAGATCGAGGCGGGCATTGAAACCATCTGCGACGCGCTCGACATCAAGTTCGAGATCGAGCCGGTCGGCCATTTCGCCCCGGTCACCTTTGACGAGGGCTGCGTGAAGGCGATCCGCGACGCCGCCGAACGGCTTGGCTATTCGCATCGCGACATCGTTTCGGGCGCTGGTCACGACGCCTGCTGGATCAACCGCGTGGCGCCGACCGCCATGGTGATGTGCCCCTGCGTCGACGGGCTTTCGCACAATGAGGCGGAAGAGATCACGAAGGAGTGGGCGCAGGGCGGCGCGGATGTCTTGTTCCATGCCGTGGTGGAAACGGCGGAGATCGTCGAATGATCTGACGATCCTGCATATCCGCCGAGGACAACACAATAAGAGGGGAAACTCATGTCCAAGGTCATCAGAAACGGAACCATCGTCACGGCCGACCGGACGTGGAAGGCCGACATTCTCGTGCAGCATGACAAGATCGTGGCGATCGGCCACGATCTACATGGCGATCACGAGATCGACGCCACCGGCTGCTATGTGATGCCGGGCGGGATCGACCCGCACACCCATCTCGAAATGCCCTTCATGGGCACCTATTCAAGCGACGATTTCGAAAGCGGAACACGCGCCGCCGTTTCCGGCGGCACCACCATGGTGGTGGATTTCTGCCTGCCCTCGCCCGGCCAGTCTCTGCTGGAAGCCATCCAGATGTGGGACAACAAGTCGACCCGCGCGACCTGCGACTATTCCTTCCACATGGCGATCACCTGGTGGGGCGAGCAGGTTTTCAACGAGATGCCGCAGGTGGTGGAAAAGGGCATCACCTCCTTCAAGCACTTCATGGCCTACAAGGGCGCGCTGATGGTGGACGATGACGAGATGTATTCGTCGTTCCAGCGCTGCGCCGAGATTGGCGCGCTGCCGCTCGTTCATGCCGAGAATGGCGATGTGGTCGCGCAGCTTCAGGCAAAGCTGATGGAGGAAGGCAATAACGGGCCGGAGGCGCACGCCTATTCGCGCCCGCCCGAAGTGGAGGGCGAAGCCACAAACCGCGCCATCATGATCGCCGACATGGCGGGCACGCCGCTTTATGTGGTGCACACGTCCTGTGAACAGAGCCATGAGGCGATCCGCCGGGCGCGGCAGAAGGGCATGCGCGTTTACGGCGAACCGCTGATCCAGCATCTGGTGCTGGACGAAAGCGAATATGCCAATGCCGACTGGGACCATGCGGCGCGACGGGTGATGAGCCCGCCCTTCCGCAACAAGCAGCATCAGGATTCGCTGTGGGCGGGGCTGCAGGCTGGCTCGTTACAGGTGGTGGCAACCGACCATTGCGCCTTCTCCACCGAGCAGAAACGCTACGGCGTTGGCGATTTCACAAAAATCCCGAACGGCACGGGCGGACTGGAAGACCGCATGCCGGTGCTCTGGACACGCGGGGTCAACACCGGGCGGCTGACCATGAACGAGTTCGTCGCCGTCACCTCCACCAACATTGCGAAAATCCTCAACATGTATCCGCGGAAGGGCGCGATCGTTGAAGGCGCGGATGCAGATATCGTGATCTGGGACCCGAAAGCCACGAAGACGATTTCGGCAAAGAGCCAGCAATCGGCCATCGATTACAATGTGTTCGAGGGCATCGAGGTGAAGGGCCTGCCGAAGACCGTTCTGTCGCGCGGCGAGATCGTGGTCGAGGATGGCGTGGTCAAAGCGAAACCGGGCCACGGAAAATTCGTGGCGCGCGAACCGCATATGGCGGTGAACAGGGCGCTGTCGCAATGGAAGGAAGTGACCGCGCCACGCAGGGTGGAGCGGACGGGCATTCCGGCAAGCGGCGTTTAAGGGGGTACGGATCCAGTGAACGCCAACCCAGCCATTCGCCAGGAAGCGTCCTCCCCTCAAACCAGCCAGCCCGTCGTGGAAGCCAAGGGGCTTGGCCTCACCTTCGAGACCAATGACGGGCCGGTGCGCGCGCTCGCCGATGTGGACCTGACCATCAACAAGGGCGAGTTCGTCTCCTTCATCGGCCCATCGGGCTGCGGCAAGACCACGTTTCTGCGTGTGATCGCCGACCTGGAGCAGCCGACCGCCGGCGAGATCCTCGTCAACGGGATGACGCCGGAAGAGGCCCGCCGCAAGCGGGCCTATGGCTACGTGTTTCAGGCGGCGGGGCTCTTTCCCTGGCGCACCATCGAGCAGAATGTCGCCCTGCCGCTGGAGATCATGGGCTATTCGCGGGCGGAGCAGAAGGAGCGCGTGCACCGCACGCTCGATCTGGTGAACCTTGCGGGCTTTGAGAAGAAGTTCCCCTGGCAGCTCTCCGGCGGCATGCAGCAACGCGCCTCGATTGCGCGGGCGCTGGCGTTTGACGCCGACCTTCTTCTCATGGACGAGCCGTTTGGCGCGCTCGACGAGATCGTGCGCGACCATCTGAACGAGCAGCTTCTCGAACTGTGGGCGCGCACCGGCAAGACAATCGGCTTCGTGACCCACTCGATACCGGAGGCGGTTTATCTGTCGACGCGCATCGTCGTCATGTCGCCACGGCCCGGCCGCGTGACGGATGTGATCGTTTCGCCCCTGCCAAGGGAGCGGCCGCTCGATATCCGCGAAACGCCGGAGTTTCTGGAGATCGCACACCGGGTGCGCGATGGCCTGAGAGCGGGGCATGGCGATGACTAGGAAAATGTCCACCGCCAGCGCTGCCCCTCATCCGCCTGCCGGCACCTTCTCCCCGCGCACGGGGAGAAGGACGAAGCGACACCGTCTACGCCCCCTTCTCCCCGCCTGCGGGGAGAAGGTGAGGATGAGGGGCGAGCGCCCCGCCCCAAAGGTGACGCCATGACGGCGGCGGCGGGAACGGCGCCGGCGGGCGCCACAACGCCCTTCTTTCGCCGCGCGGTGGAGGGCAAGACGCTGCCGATCCTGATCGTGCTCGGCGTCATCGTTCTGATCTGGTACGCCTTCACCGTCTATCTGAACGCGCCATGGCAGATCGACGCCTATGAGCGTGCGGGGACGGAATGGACAGCCGCCGATCTCGTGCGCGATACGATGGCGCAGGAGCGGCCCGTGCTGCCCTCGCCGCATCAGGTGGTGGCGGAAATCTGGAAAACCACGGTCGGCACGCGGCTCACATCCAAGCGCAATCTGTTCTATCACGCCTGGATCACCCTCTCCTCCACCCTGCTCGGCTTCGTGATCGGCACAGCGCTCGGCGTGCTGCTGGCCGTCGGCATCGTGCACAACAGGGCGATGGACAAATCGGTCATGCCCTGGGTGATCGCCAGCCAGACGATCCCGATCCTGGCGGTCGCGCCGATGATCATTGTGGTGCTGAACGCCATCGGCCTCTCGGGCCTTCTGCCCAAGGCGCTGATTTCCACCTATCTGTCCTTCTTTCCCGTGGTGGTGGGCATGGTGAAGGGGTTCCGCAGCCCCGAAGCCTTCCAGCTCGACCTGATGCGGACCTACAATGCCAGCGGCGCACAGACCTTCTGGAAACTGCGCTGGCCAGCCTCCCTTCCCTATCTCTTCACCTCCATGAAGGTGGCGGTGGCGATCAGCCTTGTGGGCGCAATCGTCGGTGAACTGCCGACGGGTGCTGTTTCGGGCCTCGGCGCGCGGCTTCTGGCCGGCTCCTATTACGGCCAGACGGTGCAGATCTGGTCTGCCCTCTTCATGGCAGCCGCACTCGCCGCCATTCTGGTGGGCGTGGTGGGCATCGGCCAGCGCATGGTGATGGCGCGGATGGGAGAAAAGCCATGAACTGGGCGCTGACGGGAGCCTTTCTTTTCTGGGCAGGGGCCTGGGCGCTCAATGAGTGGCTTGCGCGGCTCAACCCGCGCTCGGCATCGGCCAAACGCGCGCTCGGCATTCTGATCCCGGCCATTTTCGGCATCACGCTTCTGGTGGTCTGGGAAGGGCTGGTGCGCGGCTTCAACATCTCGCCCGTGCTTCTCACACCGCCCAGCGCCATCTGGGCGCGGCTGGTCTCGTCCGTTCCCACCCTGTGGGCGGACTTTCAGCAGACCTTCCTGAAAGCGGTGCTGATCGGCTACGCCATCGGCTGCGGCGCGGGCTTCCTGACGGCCATCGCCATCGACCGCTCGCCCTTCCTGCAGCGCGGCCTGATGCCGCTGGGCAATTTCGTCTCCGCGCTGCCGATCATCGGCGTCGCGCCGATCATGGTCATGTGGTTCGGCTTCGACTGGCCCTCCAAGGCCGCCGTCGTGATCATCATGACCTTCTTTCCCATGCTGGTGAACACGGTGCAGGGGCTGACCGCCTCTTCCGTCATCGACCGCGACCTGATGCGCACCTATGCATCATCCTACTGGCAGACGCTCTTCAAGCTGCGCCTGCCGGCAGCCGCCCCCTTCATCTTCAACGCGCTGAAAATCAATTCCACGCTGGCGCTGATCGGGGCCATCGTCGCCGAGTTCTTCGGCACGCCGATTGTGGGCATGGGGTTCCGCATCTCAACCGAGGTGGGGCGCATGAACATCGACATGGTGTGGGCCGAGATTGCCGTTGCCGCACTCGCCGGTTCGCTCTTCTATGGTGCGGTCGCGCTTCTGGAGCGCGCTGTCACCTTCTGGCATCCATCCATCAGGAGTGGATAATCACGGCCGTGAGGAGAACGGCCCAATCAAAGAGGGAAGCGAAATGAAACACGCAGTCACAGGCATACTTTCCGGCGCGCTGATGCTCGCCGCTTCGCAAGCTCTTGCAGCCGACGACGTGACCCTGCAGCTCAAATGGGTGACGCAGGCGCAGTTCGCCGGCTACTACGTCGCCAAGGATCAGGGTTTCTACGAGGAAGAAGATCTCAACGTCGAAATCAAGCCCGGCGGTCCGGACATTGCGCCCGTTCAGGTGCTGGCCGGCGGCGGCGCGGACGTGATGGTGGACTGGCTCCCGTCAGCACTGGCCGCACGCGAAAAAGGCGTGCCGGTGGTCAACATCGCCCAGCCTTTCGCCCGCTCTGGCCTGACCATGGTCTGCCGCAAGGAGACCGGCATCGAAAAGCCGGAAGACTTCAAGGGCAAGACGCTCGGCACCTGGTTCTTCGGCAATGAATATCCGCTCTATAGCTGGCTGTCGAAGCTCGACCTGCCGCGCGACGGTTCCGAAAACGGCGTGACCATCCAGAAGATCGGCTTCAATGTCGACCCGCTTTTGCAGAAGCAGGCCGACTGCATCACCGCCATGACCTACAATGAATATTGGCAGGTGATCGACGCCGGGCTGAGCGAAGACGACATCGTTGTGTTCAACTACACGGACGAGGGCGTGGCCACGCTCGAAGACGGGCTCTATGTGCTGGAAGACAAGCTTCAGGACCCCGAATTCGTGGACAAGATGGCGCGCTTCGTGAAAGCCTCTATGAAAGGCTGGATGTGGGCCAAGGACAACCCGGATGAGGCGGCGCTCATCGTGCTCGACAATGATGCGACCGGTGCACAGACCGAAAAGCACCAGAAGCGCATGACGCGCGAGATTGCCAAGCTTCTGGGCGACAGCCCGACGCTGGATGAAGCTGCTTACCAGCAGACCGTCGACACGCTGCTGCAGGGCGGTTCCGATCCGGTGATCACCAAGGAGCCGGAAGGCGCATTCACGCACGACATTTCCAACAAGGCTATGTGATGGCTGGCCGGGCTCAACGCCCGGCTGACCACATAACCCATGCTTTTCCAGGGAAGAGGCAAAAAAGGAAGGGGCCAAACGGCCCCTCTTCTTTGTTCTGAACCGGAGCCTGTCAGGCGGCCATGCGCCGACGTTCCGCCTCGCGATACGCGCCGGGCGTGGCGCCTGTCTGCCGCCGGAAGAAGCGATTGAAATAGGCCGGGTCCTGAAAACCCAGCGAATAGGCGATGGCCTGCACCGGGGTTGGCGTGAACACCAGATCCCGCCGGGCCACATCGAGCAGGCGGCGGGCGATGAGCTGCGAAACGCTGACGCCGGCCTCCTGTCTTGCGATGCGGTTCAACTGCGCAACGGAAACGCCGACCCGCCCGGCGTAGAAACCAACCGGGCGATGCTCGCGAAAATGCGCGGCGATCAGCGTATCGAGCGCCTCCATGCGTGCATTGTCCCGTGTCGACATGGCTTTCTTCGGCAAGCCGGCCCGTGCGCCAAGACGCGCCAGCCAGACCAGAACCTCCGTCAAAAGCGCATCGAGGATGAGATCGCGGCCAATGTCCCTCCGCCCGTTTTCGGCATGAATGCGCCGCAGGAGACGCCCCACCTGCGCACCGCCCTCCCCGGTGGAAGCATCAGGCTCGCCCAGCGGAACGATGCGGGTGGAGGCGAAGAAATCGGCAAGGGTCCGGTCGGCGGCGATGGGCAGGGAAAGCCGGTCTGCCAGAACCGTGGTCACCAGCCCTTCGGACTGGCCGAGAAAGCGGAAGCCATGTGCAGCGCCGGGCGGAATGAAAAGCGCGCAAGGGGCGGTAAAATGAAAATCGGCCTGTCCTTCGGCCATCATGACGCCCTCGCCCTCGGTCACCCAGAATATCTGGAAAAGCGCGGAATGGCGGTGCACCGAAATTTCCCAATTGTGCAGTGAACTGCGAACGGACAGCGTTTCGCAATGCAGCCAGAAATCAGGAGATTCGCCTGTTTTTTCTTGGTAAAGTCTGTAATTCGGTATCGATCTCTGCACCGGGCCCCTCCCGCACGATGCGCGAATAGTGCAATCGTTTGCCGGAAATGTCCATTGCCGCGCCCGACGGAAACAACCACTCTTCCCGATGCAATTGGGAGGATTGCCATCGTGCGGACTCAGGTCGCCATCATCGGCTCCGGCCCGGCCGGGTTATTATTGGGGCAGCTCTTATCGCGCGCCGGGATCGACAATGTGATTCTGGAGCGCGCATCCAGAGCGCATGTGCTTTCGCGCATTCGCGCAGGCGTTCTGGAGGAAGGCACCGCCGCCATGCTGGACGAAGCCGGCGTCGGCGCACGCATGCGGGCCGAAGGCCTGCCGCATGACGGTTTCGATCTGGCCTTCGACAATCGCCGCCACCGGGTCGACCTTCACACGCTGACCGGCGGCAAACGGGTTCTCGTCTACGGGCAGACCGAAGTCACTCATGATCTGATGGACGGTCGCGACGCCATCGGCGCGCAGACGGTCTACGAAGCGCGGGACGTGCAGCCGCACGGTTTCGATACCGAAACCCCTTCCGTGACCTATGAGAAAGACGGCCAGACGCACCGCATCGCCTGTGATTTCATCGCCGGCTGCGACGGGTTTCACGGCATTGCGCGGCAGTCCATCCCGCATGAGGCGCTGGAGACGTTCGAGCGCATCTACCCGTTTGGCTGGCTTGGCATCATCGCCGACGTGCCGCCGGTGGGCGACGAACTGATCTACGCCAATCATCCGCGCGGCTTTGCCTTATGCTCCATGCGCTCCACCACGCGCAGCCGCTACTATGTGCAGGTGGCCGCCGATGAGCGCGTCGAGGAATGGACGGATGCGCGCTTCTGGGACGAGATCCGCCGCCGCCTGCCGGACGCCACCGCCGAGGCCATGACCACCGGCTCCTCCATCGAGAAATCCATCGCGCCGTTACGCTCCTTTGTCGCAGAGCCCATGCGTTTCGGCCGATTATTCCTCGCCGGCGACGCGGCGCATATCGTGCCGCCAACCGGCGCAAAGGGCCTGAATCTCGCTGCGAGCGACGTGCGCTATCTCTTTGATGCGCTTCGAGAATATTACATCGAAAAATCCACAGCCGGCCTCGACGCCTATTCGCAGAAGGCGCTGGCCCGCGTGTGGAAAGCGGAGCGGTTTTCCTGGTGGATGACCAGCACGCTTCACCGCTTCCCCGATCAGGGCACATTCGGCCAGCGCATCCAGCATGCGGAGCTCGACTATCTGTTCCAGTCGCGCGCAGCACTTACCATGCTCGCCGAAAACTATGTCGGCCTGCCCTTCTGATCCCCTGCCTTCAGAATACCCGGCCCCACGGTCGGGCCCCAGACTACCAAGGAGAACAGCATGTCCAGCAAGGAAGAAAGCGCCCGACACAAGGAGGGCATGAAGACGCGTCGCGCGGTGCTGGGCGATGCCTGGGTGGACAATGCGCAAGCCCGCAAGACCGCCTTTGACGAGCCTTTTCAGGAACTCATCACGGAAGCCGCCTGGGGACATGTCTGGTCGCGGCCCGAATGGACAAAGCGTGAGCGCTCGATGGTGACCATCGCGCTTCTGGCAGCGCTCGGGCAGGACGAGGAACTGGCCATGCATGTGCGCGCCACCGCCAATACGGGTGCGAGCGCGGAGGATCTGCGCGAGGCCATGCTGCACGTGGCCATCTATGCCGGCGTGCCTGCGGCAAACCATGCAATCAAGATCGTCAAGCAGACGCTTGCGGCGATGGAGGAAGACAAGGCATGAAGAACCAGAGACCGGAAACCGGCGGCTTCTTCCAGCGCGACCGGGCCTGGCAACCGCCAGCGCTGACACCGCTTTACAAGACATCCGTCGTGCGCTCGCCGCAGAAAGCGCCGATCGCCTTTCCGCACACGCCGTCTGAGATCACCGGACCGACATTCGGGCACGGCATTCTGGGCGCGCTCGACAACGACCTGACGCTGAACCATGCGCGCTCCGGCGAAAGCGCGATTGGACCGCGCATCATCGTCTATGGCCGGGTTGTGGACGAGAATGCGCGCCCCGTTCCCAATGTTCTGGTCGAGTTCTGGCAAGCCAATGCAGGCGGTCGCTACCGGCACAAGAAGGACGGCTACCTCGCCCCGCTGGACCCCAATTTCGGCGGCTGCGGACGGACCATCACCGACGAGGACGGCAATTATTCCTTCCGCACGATCATGCCAGGAGCCTATCCCTGGCCGAACGGCATCAATGACTGGCGGCCGGCGCATATCCACTTCTCCGTGTTCGGACACGGTTTCGTGCAGCGCCTGATCACGCAGATGTATTTCGAGGGCGATCCGATGATCTGGAAATGCCCGATTGTCGGCACCATTCCCGACCGCAGGGCCGTCGAGGGGCTGATCGCGGCGCTCGACATGGAGGCGACCGTGCCGATGGATGCGCGCGCCTACAAGTTCGACATCGTTCTGCGTGGCCGCCGCTCGACCCTGTTTGAAAACCGCATGGAGGGCAATTGATGGCCCAGGATATCAATCGCCTGAAGGAAAGCGCGTCGCAGACCGCCGGCCCTTACGTCCATATCGGCCTGACGCCGAATTTCTGCGGCATTGAAGGCATCTTCCCTGAAGATCTCGGCGCATCGCTCATCAGCGACCAGACGAAGGGCGAGCGCATCAGCGTGGAGATCCGCGTGTTTGACGGAACAGGCTCGGTTCTGAAGGACGCGCTGGTGGAAACCTGGCAGGCAGACGCCGAGGGGCTTTACAACTCCCCTTCGGAGACGCGCGGCGCGGCGGACCCTGCCTTCAGCGGCTGGGGGCGGTTTCCCTCCGACATGGAAAGCGGCGAAATCCGCTTCGAGACGATCAAGCCCGGACCGGTTCCCTTCCCCGGTGGACGCATGATGGCGCCGCACATCAATCTCTGGATCGTCGCGCGCGGTATCAATCTGGGGCTGGCGACGCGCCTGTATTTCGGTGACGAAGAGGCAGCAAACGCCGAGGACCCGGTGCTCGCGCGGATCGAACATCGAAACCGCGTGCCGACGCTGATCGCCAGCCGCGACGGCGACGTCTACACGTTCGACATCCATCTCCAGGGGGAGAAGGAAACGGTGTTCTTCGACATCTGAACGACACCCCGCTTTCTTTTTTGCCGCATCAACCTGCCGCCGGGCCAATCGCCCGGCGGCAGATGTGTTATTGAGCTATTCAGAACGCCAACCGGGACATTTGCCGCATGACCATCTCCGTGTTCGATCATCCCATCCTTTCAGGCCTTCTTGGCGATGAGGAGCTCGCGCATCTCTTTTCCGCGCGGGCGGAACTCGACGCGATGCTGAAATTCGAGGCCGCGCTTGCCGAAGCCGAAGCCGATGAGGGCGTCATTCCGCGCCCGGCGGCGGAGACGATCACCGCGACGCTAGCGCGCTTCAGCCCGGATGTGGCCGGTCTGAAGGCCGGCGTGGCGCAGGACGGGGTGGTCGTGCCGGCGCTGGTCAGGGAGCTGCGCGCAGCCCTTCCCGAAGACGTCAGGGCGCATCTCCATTTCGGCGCGACCAGCCAGGACGTGATCGATACGGGATTTGCGCTGCGGGCGCGCGAGGCAACAGCGATCCTTGCGCGGCGGCTTGCCGGGCTGATCGACGCGCTGGCGGCGCTGGAGACGCGGGACGGACAGACCAAAGTGATGGCGCACACGCGCATGCAGGCCGCCATTCCCGTTTCCGCCAGCCGGAAAATCCGGTCATGGCGCGAACCGCTCATCCGCGATGTGCGACGGCTGGAGGCGGTTCAGGGCGACATCGCGGTGCTGCATTTCGGCGGTGCGGCGGGCACGCTCGACAAGCTCGGCCACAAGGGTGAGACCGTCGCCGGGCGGCTGGCGGCACGGCTTGGCCTTGCGCAGCCCGACCATGCCCGCCACAGCGAGCGCGACGGGATCGCCGCTTTTGCCTCCGTTCTCTCGCTGATCAGCGGAAGCCTCGGCAAGATGGGGCAGGACATTGTGCTTGCGGCACAAAGCGAAATTGGTGAGATCGAACTGGCGGCGGGCGGCGGATCTTCCGCCATGCCGCACAAGAAGAACCCGGTCGCCGCCGAAGCGCTGGTGACGCTCGCGCGCTTCAACGCCACGCTGGTGGGTGGCGTGCATCAGGCGCTGGTGCATGAAAACGAACGCTCCGGCGCGGCATGGACGCTGGAATGGATGCTTCTGCCGCAGATGGTTGTCGCAACGGGTGCGGCGCTGCTCAAGGCTTCGGAACTGGTGGACGGGCTGGCCTTCAAGGCCAGGAGCGTTTAGCGGGGCGCGATGTTCCCGGGCGCCCGTCGGCGCTCGCCCCTCACCCTTACCCTCTCCCCGCCAGTGGGGAGAGGGAGACCTCGACGTGGCGGGTCCAATGTTCAGCCGGTGGTATTCCTGAGAAACGCAGCGGCGTAACGCTGCCTTCTCCCCGCAGGCGGGGAGAAGGTCGCGGCAGGGGGATGAGGGGCGCTGCGCCGGTTCTCCAGAAAGCGGGAGGACATGGCAAAGGACGCCCCAAATCTCCCCACACTACATGGCGTTCATGGTCAGGAGTTCGTAGGCGGCAACCTGCTCGCCTTCCTGATTGTAGACGCCGACATCCCAGCGCACTTCGCCATATTCATCCTTGCGGCGGGTCTTCTGCTTGACCGTGAGGCGCACTTTCAGCGTGTCGCCGGGGGAAACCGGCTTCATGAAGCGCAGATTGTCGAGGCCGTAATTGGCGAGCACCGGGCCGGGTGCAGCCTCAACGAACATGCCTGCCGCAAAGGACAGGATGAGATAGCCATGGGCGACGCGGCCGGGGAAGAACGGATTGGCGGCAGCCGCCTCCTCGTCCATATGCGCGTAGAACGTATCACCGGTGAACTCGGCGAAATGCTCGATGTCCGCCAGCGTCACCTCGCGCGGACCGGCCCAGAGTGTGCGGCCGGGCTCCAGTTCGCCAAAGGTCAGGCGGAAGGGATGCGGCTCTTTCTCTTCGGTCGAAGCGCCAGCCACATAGCGGTTGGTGATGCCGGCGATCAGATCGGGGCTCGCCTGGATCGCGGTGCGCTGCATGTAGTGCATCACGCCACGGACGCCGCCCAGCTCCTCGCCGCCGCCGGCGCGGCCCGGACCGCCATGCACCATGTGCGGCAGCGGCGAACCGTGGCCGGTTGCCTCCTTACCGGTGTCGCGGTTGGCGAAATAGAGCCGGCCATGGAAAGCGCCCGCTTCCAGAACCGCCTGCCGGGCCACCGCCGGGTCATGCGTGAAGACCGAGGCGACAAGCGAGCCCTCGCCGCGATTGGCGAGTTTCAGCGCATGGCCGAGATCCCGGTACGGCATGATGGTGGACACGGGGCCGAACGCCTCGACCGAATGCAGCTTCTGAGCGCCATCGGGATCGTCGCAGGAGAACAGCATGGGCGGCACGAATGCGCCCGCTCCGGCATCGGCATCGGTGACCGAAAACGCATCCGGATCGCCGAAGACACGGCGGGCCTCGGTGGCGAGAATGCCGGCCTTCTCAAGAACGTCGTCGCGCTGGGCGAGGCTTGCGAGCGCGCCCATCCGCACGCCTTCGCTGCGCGGATTACCGACCACGGTCTTCTCAAGCCGGGCGATGAGCGCGTCGGTGACCGCATCGCGGTGTGCGTCGGGCACGAAAATACGGCGTACAGCGGTGCATTTCTGGCCGGCCTTGGCCGTCATCTCGCGGTGCACTTCCTTGATGAAAGCGTCGAATTCAGGCGTTCCGGGGGCTGCATCCGGCCCAAGCACCGAAGCGTTGAGCGAATCCTGCTCGGCCACGAAGCGCACGGAATTGCCGATGATCTTCGGGTTGGCGCGCAGCATGGATGCGGTGGAGGCGGAGCCCGTGAAGGACACCACGTCCTGACCGGTCAGGCGGTCAAGCAGGTCTCCGGTGGAACCCGCTATGAACTGAACCGCGCCTTCCGGGAACAGGCCGGATTCCACGATCATGCGGAAGCAGGCTTCAGCGAGCCACGCGGTGGCGGAGGCCGGTTTGACGATGGCCGGAACGCCGGCGATCAGCGTCGGCGCAAGCTTTTCCAGCATGCCCCAGACGGGGAAGTTGAAGGCGTTGATGTGGACGGCCACGCCCTGAAGCGGGGTTGCCACGTGCTGGCCAACGAAGTTTCCGGAGCGGGAAAGCTGCTCGAGCGCGCCATCCACATAGACCTTGTCATCGGGCAGCTCACGCCGGGCCTTGGACGAATAGACGAACAGCGTGCCGATGCCGCCATCAATGTCGATCATCGAGTCAGGCTTGGTCGCACCGGTCTCGTAGGAAAGCTCGTAGAGCGCTTCGCGGCGGTCGTTCAGATACTGCGCCAGCGCCTTGATGGCGAAGGCGCGGTCGTGGAACGTCATCGCGCGCAGCGCCGGCCCGCCCACCTGGCGGGCATGATCGGCCATGCCGGCGAAATCCAGCTTCTGCGAACCGAGTTCGGCAACCACATCGCCGGTGACCGCACTCCGCAGGGGTTTGAGATCGCCCGAGGGCGCAACCCACGCCCCTGCCGCATAGCTTTCAAGCCGCATCACGCTCATGGAAAACTCCTTTATTGATCAGCGCACCCGCGCCGGCAGCCGGGAGAAGCCGCGAAAACGCACACGTCCGGTGCGTTCCGGCTCGCCCGTCATCCGGTAGTCGGGGAAACGTTTGAGAAAATGCGAAATGCCGATGCGCCCTTCCATGCGCGCAAGCGAGAAGCCCGCGCACAGATGAGGCCCACCGGCAAAGGCCAGATGCTTGTTGGGCCTGCGCCCCACATCAAGCCGGTCCGGATCGGCAAACTGGCGCGGATCGCGGTTGGCAGCACCAATGCACAGATGGATCGGCGTGCCCGGCTCCACGGTTTCGCCATGGAACTCCACCGGCTCCACCGCCATGCGGTTGCCGAGCTGGTTGGGGCTCTGGAAACGCAAGAACTCATCGACCGCCGTCGCGATCAGGTCCGGGTCGGCTTCAAGCCGCGCCTTCTCTTCAGGCCAGTGCAACAGCTCATAAAGGGCGTTGCCGATGAGGTTCGTGGTGGTCTCGTGACCGGCATTGAGGATGAAGATGCAGTTCTGCAGAAGCTCCACCTCGGAGAGCTCTTCGCCCTCATTGCCATTGATGAGACGGGTCAGGACGTCGGTCGCCGGATCACCGGGATTGCGCCGGCGATCATCGGCAATCTCCTTCAGGAACGCCTTGAAATCGGTGACGGAGGTGTTGCCCCATTTGAGCTGCTCGTCGGTGAGAACCGGTTCGAGCGCACCGAGAATGGCAAGCGACCAGTCGCGCAGCGGCTCGCGCGCCTCGTGGGGAATATCGAACAGATTGCCGATCACCTCGATGGGGATCGCGGCGGCGAAATCCTCGATGAGATCGACCTCGCCCTTCTCTTCCATACGGTCGAGCAGGCCATCGACCAGCGTGATCAGACCCGGCTCAAGCGCCGCCAGCGCGCGCGGCGTGAGCGCGCCCATCATGATCTTGCGCACCCGTGTGTGGAGCGGCGGATCGTTGAAGACGAGGCTCGTCGTGTGATGCTCGTAAAGCGGCGTGTCGCCGAACTTCGGCAGGAACTCGGCCTTCTTGTCGGAGGAAAAGGTTTTCGTGTCGCGATAGACGCGGTCGAGATCCTCATAGCGCGACAGCATGACCGAGCCGTCGGCGAAACGCTTCAGGGGCGCGTGCTCCAGAAGTGCGTGATAGACCGGAAACGGATCGTCCACGAAGCCCGCGGGCAGCGCCGTCAATTCAAAGTCCTCCGCCAGTTTCTCGCCATTGGTTGCAGCGTTGTCTGCCGTTTTTGTCATGCTCTCCTCCCGGAAGCGGCCCCACCGCCTCCTCTCAACAGTATTATTGACCGACCGGTCGGTTTATGCAAGTCTGCTTTCACCGACGCCGTTGGGAGGAGCCTAGATGTCACAAATGCAACTGTCTCCACAGGAGATCGCAGAGCGCAGCGCAGCAGCCATGTGGGCGCGCGACGACGCCTCGCAATGGCTGGGATGCAGCCTTGATGCGGTGGCGCCGGGCAGCGCCACCCTGTCGATGACGGTGGAAACGCACCACACGAACGGGCACGACATCTGCCACGGCGGCTACATCTTCACACTGGCGGATTCCGCCTTCGCCTTTGCGTGCAACTCCTACAACCAGATCGTTGTCGCGCAGCACAATTCCATCACCTTCGTTGCGCCCGGCGCGCTGGGCGACCGGCTTACAGCGGTGGCGCGCGAGGTGGCGCGGTTCGGGCGCTCGGGCATCTATGATGTTCGCGTGGAGAACCAGAACGGCAAAGTCATCGCGGAGTTTCGCGGCAATTCCCGCGTCATTGGCGGCAAGCATTTCGAGGAAGACGCCTGACGGCATCCTCATCTTCGGGAGATAATGATGAAAGACCTGACCCCCAAAAAGGAAGACCTGGACCCGATCGAAATCGCCTCGCGCGATGAAATCCAGGCCCTGCAGCTTGTGCGCCTCAAATGGTCGCTCAGGCACGCCTATGAAAACGTACCGCATTACAAGAAGAGCTTCGACGCGGCCGGTGTTCATCCCGACGATCTGAAGCAGCTTTCCGACCTGTCGAAATTCCCCTTCACGGTGAAGACGGACCTGCGCGACAATTATCCGTTCGGCATGTTCGCCGTGCCGCGCGAGAAGGTGGCGCGCATTCACGCCTCATCCGGCACGACCGGCAAGCCGACCGTTGTGGGCTACACCGCAAAGGACATCGACACCTGGGCCGAGGTGATGGCGCGCTCAATCCGCGCATCCGGCACGCGGGCGGGCGACATTGTTCACGTGGCCTATGGCTATGGGCTCTTCACGGGCGGTCTGGGTGCGCATTACGGTGCGGAGCGGCTGGGCGCGACGGTGGTGCCGGCATCAGGCGGCATGACCACACGGCAGGTGACGCTGATCGAGGATTTTCGGGCCGACACGATCATGGTCACGCCCTCCTACATGCTGTCGATCCTCGATGAATACCGCGCGCGCGGCCTCGACCCGCGCAAGAGCCCGCTCAAAGTGGGTATTTTCGGCGCCGAGCCATGGACCAACGCCATGCGCGCCGAGATCGAAGACGCATTCGACATGCATGCGGTCGACATTTACGGCCTGTCGGAAGTGATGGGACCGGGTGTTGCCAATGAGTGTGTGGAGACCAAGGACGGGCTACATATCTGGGAAGACCATTTCTATCCCGAGATCATCGACCCGGAGACCGGCGAAGTGCTGCCGGACGGCGAAAAGGGCGAGCTGGTTTTCACCTCGCTCACCAAGGAAGCCTTCCCCATCGTGCGCTACCGCACGCGCGACCTGACGCGGCTTCTGCCGGGCACGGCGCGCTCCATGCGCCGCATGGAGAAGATCACCGGCCGCTCGGACGACATGATGATCCTGCGCGGGGTCAATGTGTTTCCCACCCAGATCGAGGAGCAGATTCTTACCGTCAACGGGCTCGCGCCGCATTTCCAGATCGAGCTGACGCAGGAAGGCCGCATGGATGCGATGACCATTCATGTGGAGATGGAAGCACTGGAAGCAGGCGAAGAAGTGCGGCTTGCGGCCTGCCGCCAGCTCGGCGAACGCATCAAGGATGTGGTCGGCGTGACGGTGCGCGTCAACGCGACCGACCCCGGCGGCGTGGCCCGCAGCCAGGGCAAGGCCGTGCGCATCATCGACAAGCGCGACAAACAGTGAGAGTACCGAAGCTCATTTCAACAGTGACTCGCCCCTTCCCGCCCATGAACGGCGCGAGGGGCGACACGGACGCACAAACGCACAAACGCCCCCGGGATATGCATTGATGGCCCGCACCCGAGCCAAGGATTATGACGACAAGCGCGACGCCATGCTGCATGGCGCAGCGCGCATCTTCGCGCGTGACGGCTATGACCGCGCCTCGATGAACCAGCTTGCAACGGAACTCGGCGTTTCGAAGGCGCTGCTCTATCACTACTACACCTCCAAGGAAGCGCTGCTTTTCGACATCATCGAAACGCATTTGCAGGAACTGGTGGAAGCCGTGGAAGAGGCTGACCAGCCCCATGAAGCTCCGCAGGAGCGGCTGGAAGGGCTGGTGACGGCGCTGCTCGACGCCTATCGCGATGCGGACAATGAGCACCGCGTGCAGCTTTCCGGCCTCCAGCTTCTGCCCGACGCACAGCAGGAAGAGCTGAAAGCGCTGGAGCGCCGGCTGGTTGCGCTGTTTGCCGAAGCGGTGCGGCAGGTGAACCCGGAAGTCTTCGACAACAGGCCGCTTCTGAAACCGGTGACGATGAGCCTGTTCGGCATGCTCAACTGGTTTTACATGTGGTTCCGCGAGGATCGCGGCATCTCCCGGCAGGACTATGCGAAGCTTGCCACGCATCTTCTGGTGAGTGGCGTGAAGGGGCTCGACTGACAATCTTGCCCGCCTCCCCGTCCCGTGGCATGTGGATGGCATGGATGCGCCGACCGAAACTGCAGAAACCACCCTTTCCGATCTGATTGACCGCCTGCACGGGCGCGGCCGCCTCAGGGTCTGGTCACTGGTGATCACCCTGTTCGGCGACGCCATCGTGCCGCGTGGCGGCGAAGCGCCGCTGGCCGCACTTCAAACCGTGATGGCGCGGCTGGGCATCGAGGCCGGTGCGCTGCGCACCGCCATGTCGCGGCTTGCCGGCGATGGCTGGGTGGTGCGCGAACGGCGCGGCCGCAACTCCTTCTTCTCGCTGGACCGGCATGGCCAGCACGCCTTCGACCTGGCGACACGGCGCATCTATGCAGCGGGCGCGCCCGACTGGGATGGCTCGTGGACGGTGGCGATCGCGCCGCCCAACGGCAATGGCGAACATGACGAGGCGCTGAAGGAGCGCGGCTTCCTGAAGATCGCGGAAGGCGTTCACCTGCTGCCGCGCACCAGAATGCCGAACGGTGACGCCGTGCTCGCGGACATGCTGGTGATCCACGGCTCAAGCGCCGAACATCCCGAAATGCTGCGCAGCCTCTGGCCTTCAGACGAGATCGCCGCCGCCTATGCGGAGCTGATTGCCGATTACACGCCGCTGGCCGATCAGCTTGCCGGCACGCATATGCCCGCGCCCATCGACGCGATGGCGGCGCGAACCCTGCTCATTCATGACTGGCGACGCATCGTGCTGCGCGACCCCGGCCTGCCGACCGCGCTCCTGCCACAGGACTGGCCGGGCGAGACGGCACGCAGGCTGGTGCGCGACATCTATCGCAGACTGAGCGCACCGAGCGAAGCGTGGCTCGATGAAACCGGCCTGCCGGCGCTGGTTGATCCAAAAGGGTTCGGACGGCGCTTCGGCGACTGAACTCAGCCTTCAGGCGACAGCGCCAGAATGACCAGGCCGAGAATGGTCACCACGGCGCCAACCATCACCGAAAGGCTCGCCCAGCCATGGCCGAGCAGGCCTTCGAACACGATGATCAGCGTCGGCGTGAGGTAGTTATAGGCGAGCACCTTGGAGGCGGGCAGCCGCAGGGCGGCGAACTGGAGCAGGAAGAACGTGCCGGCCGTGGTGAAGATCGCCAGATAGAAGATCGCCAGCCAGGTGATCGACGGCAGGGCGAACCAGTCGGTCGCGGCGATCTCGCCCACGCCGTAAAGCGCAATCAGCACGCCTGTGGCCAGCAGCGTCCAGAAGGTGAAGGCGAAGACCGGCTCGCCGCGATTGTAGAGCCGGACGAGCGAGGCATAGGCCGCATGCCCGATGACCCCGACAAAGAAAATCAGCTCCCCCTCGCCCATGTCGAAGCGGCGCATGGCTTCGAAATTGCCGTCGAAAATGACCCAGACCGAGCCGAGACCGGCCAGAACGAGACTCGGGATAACGAGCCCGCACGGCACCTGCCGCAGGAAGAGATAACCGAAAAAGGCGCTGAGCAGCGGCATCAGCGTGAAGACCGCGCCGGTCGAGACCGGACTGGTCATGCCGAGCGCCACGAACATGGTGACGAAATAGAACGCCATCAGGCCGCCCAGAACCAGAAAGCGCCAAGGGGCTTTCGGGAAGGGAAGCGGCTGGCGCAGCACAAAGCGCACCACCAGCCCCATGAAGACAATGCCGATCAGGAAACGGGCGGCATTGAGCGCGACCGGGCCGATATGCTGCGCGGCCATCGACCCCAGAGAGAAGGAGCCGGCGACCAGTGTTGCAAAGGCCAGCATGGCCAAATGGCCAAGCCGCTTTTGCACCCCCGTCGCGCTGGTGCGATACGCCTCGCGCCGCGCGGCCTTCGTCTCTACCGTGTCAGTCAATGCATCCCCCGAAGAACGCCATTCAGCCTAAACGAACAGCCCGGAAATCCAAGCCGGATTTCGGGCTGTTCGGCAGAATAGCGCTGTCTGGCTTAAAGGGGGTCAGGCGGCAGCAGACGCATCATCGGCGATCACGGGATGGACCGAGCGGAACGGGATCGCGATGCGGTTCCACACATTGATGAGACCGACGAGCACGGTAAGCTGCACCAGCTCCTGCTCGGAGAAATGCTCCAGCATCTCATTGTAGAGCGCATCCTCGACCGGACCGTCGGAGATGTGCGTCAGACGCTCGGTCCAGGCAAGGGCTGCACGCTCACGCCCGGTGTAGAGCGGGGATTCGCGCCATGCCGAGACGAGATGCACACGCTGCTCGCTCTCGCCATCGCGCCGCGCTTCGCGGGTGTGCATGTCGACACAATAGGAGCAGCCATTGATCTGCGAGGCGCGCAGGTTCACGAGATGGATCAGTCCGTGATCGAGGCCGCTTTCGTTCACCGCCTTCTTGAGATTGAAGATCGCGCCAAGCAGTTTCGGCTCGGTCTTCACATAATTCAGGCGTTCTTGCATGATCATTCCTTTCCATTTCAGAAGATGGCGTCAGCCCTGCGGACGCTGGTTTCGCGCAACGAAGGCGCAGCTGAAGGCGAGCGCGCGCGGATCGGCCTCCCCCAGATAGTCGGAGATCACGTCACTCAGCCGCGTCTTGCGCAGCTCGGCGCGATAGGCCTGCTCGGCGCGCAGCATGGCGGCGTTGATGTTGCAGGGCGCGGCATAGACCTCGGGTTCCAGCGCGCCCGGCCCGCGCTGGCGGATCTCCGCACAGCGAAAGGCCGGCTGCGGCCCCTCGATGGCAAGCACCACGTCCAGCAGGGTGATCGCATCCGCCGACCGCGCCAGACGATAGCCGCCATGGGGCCCGGAAACCGATTCCAGAATGCGGGCGGCCGTCAGCGTTTTCAAATGTTTGAGCAGATAACTTGGCGAGAGGCCGTGATATTCGGCAAGCGCGCTGGCCGGCATGGTGCGCCCCTCTTCCAGCTGCGCAAGAAGCGTGGCGCAATGGATCGCCGCCTCAACGCCTTCACTCAGTTTCATGTCGATCTCCCTATTGCGGATAAAATATATCCTGGATAATAATTATCCGCAATAGGAGTAGACGTTGCTTCTGCCACTTCCTGACAGACGCTCAAAGAAAAACGGCGGCGGATAACCGCCGCCGTCAGACCTATTCCGCAGCCACTTTGGAAGGGTTGTTCGGATGCGTCGTCCAGTTGGCGTAGACCGGCTCGACCTTCTCGCCTGTGCGCTTGTCGAGCGCCCCGGCGGCCAGCGGCACCATGTCGATGCAGCCCTCCACCGGACAGACATTGACGCACAGATTGCAGCCGACGCACTCCTCTTCGATCACCTCGAAATGACGCTTGCCGTCGACCATGGCCGTGATTGCCTGATGAGACGTGTCCTCGCAGGCGATGTGGCAGCGACCGCACTTGATGCACTGGTCCTGATCAATGCGCGCCTTGGTGACATAGTTGAGGTTCAGATACTGCCAGTCGGTGACATTGGGCGCCGCGCGGCCGATCACGTCATCGAGCGTGGCGTGCCCCTTGGCGTCCATCCAGTTTTCAAGCCCCTCGATCATCTCCTCTACGATCTTGAAGCCGTAGGTCATGGCGGCGGTGCAGACCTGAACCGTACCGGACCCCAGCGCCAGAAACTCGGCGGCATCGCGCCATGTGGTGATGCCGCCAATGCCGGAGATGGGCAGGCCAGCGGTCTGCGGATCGCGGGCGATCTCGGCCACCATGTTGAGCGCGATGGGCTTCACCGCCGGGCCGCAATAGCCGCCATGGGAGCCCTTGCCGTCAATGGTGGGTTCGGGCGCGAAATTGTCGAGATTGACCGAGGTGATGGAATTGATCGTGTTGATGAGCGACACCGCATCCGTTCCGCCGGCATGGGCCGCGCGGGCGGGCTGGCGCACATCGGTGATGTTGGGCGTGAGCTTGGTGATGACGGGCATGCGCGTGTTCTGCTTGCACCAGCGCACCACCATCTCGACATATTCGGGCACCTGGCCAACGGCTGCGCCCATCCCGCGCTCGCTCATGCCGTGCGGACAGCCGAAATTGAGCTCGATGCCATCAGCTTCCGTCTCTTCCACCAGCGGAAGGATGGCTTTCCACGCCTGCTCCTCACACGGCACCATGAGCGAAACGATGAGCGCCCGGTCCGGCCAGTTCTTCTTCACCTGCTTGATTTCGCGCAGGTTCAGATGAAGGTCGCGGTCGGTGATGAGCTCGATGTTGTTGAGGCCGAGAAGCCGGCGGTCCGCGCCCCAGATCGCGCCGTAGCGGGGTCCGTTGACATTGACGACCGGAGGCCCCTCCTCGCCCAGTGTCTTCCAGACGACGCCGCCCCAGCCCGCCTTGAAGGCGCGCTCGACATTGTAGGCCTTGTCTGTGGGTGGTGCGGAAGCAAGCCAGAAGGGATTGGGAGACTTGATGCCGACGAAATTGCTGCGAATGTCTGCCATGGGTTTTCCGCTCCTCAGCCGGCCAATGCGCGATGGATGCTCTCGGCTGCGTCGCGCCCCTGCGCGACCGCCGATACGGTGAGATCGTCGCCGCCGGCGATGCAATCGCCACCGGCCCAGACGTTCGGCATGGAAGTGCGCCCTTCCGCATCGGTCTTGATGCGACGCCCTTCAAGCTCAACCGACGCGGTGCTGCCGTTGAGAACGCCTGCCTCGAAGGACTGACCAATGGCCTTGAAGACCTGATCGGCGCGCAGCGTCAGCGTTTCGCCGGTGCCTGAAAGCCTGCCATCCTTCAGCGCCGTGTATTCAAGCTCAATGCCGCTCACCCGGCCATTGTCGGCGATGATGCGCGTTGGCTGGAGCCAGTGCCTTATGGTGACGCCTTTGGACGCCGCCAGATCCTGCTCGAACGCCGAAGCGTTCATGTGTTCCTGACCGCGCCGGTAGCAGATCGTCACCTCCTCCGCGCCCAGAAGCCGCGCCTGAACGGCTGCGTCGATGGCCGTCATGCCGCCGCCGATGACGACGACACGCCGACCGACCGGCAGGCTGGCGAGATCCTTCGCCTGACGCAGATGGGCAATGTAGTCGACCGCGCTCTCGACGCCGTCAGCCGCTTCGCCTTCCGCACCGAGCGCATTGACGCCGGCAAGCCCCATGCCAAGAAAGACGGCGTCATGATCGCGCGTTAAATCGCCAAGCGAAAAGTCACGCCCCAGCGCCTTTCCTTCCTCAAGACGGATGCCGCCAATGGCCATCAGGTAATCCACCTCGGCCTGGGCGAAACCATTCGGCGTCTTGTAGGCGGCGATGCCAAACTCGTTGAGCCCGCCGGGCTTGGGCCGCGCCTCAAGGATCGTCACGTCATGACCATGCATGGCCAGACGGTGCGCACAGGCAAGGCCTGCGGGCCCTGCCCCGACAATGGCAACGCTCTTGCCGGTTGGAGCAGCGCGTTCATAAAACTGCGCGTCAGCCTCCATGGCCGCGTCCGTGGCATAGCGCTGGAGCCTGCCGATCTGGACCGGCTTGCCCTCCGCCTCCTCACGCACGCAGGCCTCCTCGCAAAGGGTCTCCGTGGGACAGACGCGGGCGCACATGCCGCCCAGAATGTTCTGGTCGAAGATCGTTCTGGCCGAACCCAACGGATTGTCCGTCGCGATCTGCCGGATGAACATGGGTATGTCGATCGATGTCGGACACGCCGTGGTGCACGGCGCATCGAAGCAGAAGTAGCACCTGTCCGCCTCGACGGCCGCCTCATGGCGGTCGAGCGGTGGATGCAGGTCGGCGAAGTTCTTTTCGTATTCCTCACCGGAAAGGCGGCCGGCGGCGATGCCGTCCGCGTAGAGACCATCAGCCATTCCGTATTCCCCTTTTATTATTGGGGAAAAGCTAGCGCAGTTTCTTTTTTTTATCAATCGGTCAAATTTTTGGCCCCGCCGCATCCTCTTGAATTAAAACATGAATTTACAATTCATGTTTACAAGCCTCGGATATCAAACAAAAAACGCCGCCCGGCAAGGGCGGCGTTTGCGATGCGGACGGGCCTGCAATGGACGATCAGAAGACCTCGATGGAACTGATGTCGTCGTTGTAAATGTCGCGCAGTCGGCGGGTGTCGCGACGGATGGTTTCACACCAGCCGCCAAAATTGCGCCGCTCGCAGACACGCGCCTCGGCACCGCCCTCAAGCGTCACCGAGGAGATGCGGTTGTTCCATTCGCGCGGCAGGCGCGCCGTGCCGTCACCGGCATCGAAACAGATGCTCGCGCCCCGGAAATCGACACGCTCGTAGAAACAGGCGCGACGGACCCGGTCGTAGCTGCCCTCGTCGCCCGGCCGGCGGCGATAGACCCGGTAAGACGAAACCGTGTCGCCCCGGCGCAGAGAAGGCACATCACGGGTGAGGAGATCGCAGCGACCGGCAAAATCGATCCTTGAGCAGATCTCGACGGAGGTGCGCTCGCCAACGCGGATCGAGGCCACGCGGCCATCCCAGTTGCGATCCATCACGCGCGCATCGTCGCCAATGCCGGCGCAGAGACGGCGGCCCTGAAAGTTCGGACGGTCGTAAAAGCACACATTGCGCGGGGTCGGACGGCGGTCGCCGTCGAAACGGTCATCATTGTCGAAGGCGGTATCGTCACGGCGGCGATCATCCAGCTCGCGCATGACGAAATCGAACAGTTTGAGCCCGAGCGTCGATCCGATATCAGAGATCGGGCGATCCCTGTAAGCCGGCCTTGTGTCGCGCAGATAGCGCGCGGAAACCCAGCCCGTGCGCCCCGCATAGCCCACTTCGCACCATTCGTAACGATCAGTGCAGCGCAGCGTCACCACACGCGCGCCATTCGGAATGGTCAGAACCACGCGATAGCGCGTGCCGGGGCCTTCCCGCATGTTGAGATCGGTCGTGACCACTGCCTGAACATTCTGCTGCGCGCGCGCCGGAACCGACAGCACGGCCGCCAGGCCAAGAGCGGCGAACGCCATGAGAAGGAAGCGGAAGAACCCCGAGGGCATGCGAATCTCCTGTTGCAGTCCGGTTAGAGCATTTCCCCTTTTCGTCGAATCGCGAAAACGCCCTAACTCATTGTTTTTACGCAATTCCGGACGGAAAACCGGTTCCCACTTTTCCTGGAATTGCTTTAGTCGGCGCAAAGTGATGGAAAATCAGCCGCATATCCAGAAGTCATTGAACAAAACGATGATGATTGCGCGGGGCACGGAAAGGATGCGCGGCGAAAACGCCACAGCCTGCATCCCCGTCTGTTGCGTGGATCAGTCGGATGGCGCGTCGAAGCTGATGACCGGCTCCATGCCCGCAAGCGTTGCATCATCCAGCCAGCACAGGCTGAAATGGCCATTGCCCAGATCCTTCAGCGGCGGCACCTCGCGCTCGCATTTTCCGCCCGGCACCTGATCCTTGTAGCGGCAGCGGGTCTGGAACGGGCAGCCGGAAGGCGGGTTCATGGCTGAGGGTATGTCCCCTTCCAGAACGATGTGCTTCTTGCGCACCGAGGTATCGGCGATGGGGATCGCGGAAAGAAGCGCCTCCGTATAGGGGTGATAGGGCGGCGCGAATATCTGGTCGGTCGTGCCCTGCTCGACGATGTGGCCGAGATACATGACCACCACCCGGTCCGCGAGATAGCGCACGACCGAGAGATCGTGGCTGATGAACAGCATGGTCGTCTTGTTCTTGCGCTGGATATCCATCAGCAGCCCGGTCACCGCCGCCTGCACCGAAACATCGAGCGCGGAGACCGGCTCGTCTGCCACAACAACCTTTGCATTTCCGGCAAAGGCCCGGGCAACGCCTATGCGCTGCTTCTGACCGCCCGAAAGCTGGCGTGGCATGCGCTCGGCGAAGGCGCGCGGCAGCTTGACCAGGTCGAGCAGCTCCAGCATGCGCTGCTTTCGGTCGGCCAGCGTCTTCCCGATGTTGAATTTTTCCAGCGTGCGGATGATCTGCGAGCCGACGGAATGGCTCGGATTGAGCGTGTCGAACGGGTTCTGGAACACCATCTGGATGCTGGCGACCGTGCCGGTGGAGCGGTCTTCGACCGGCGTCGCCTGAATCGGTTCATTGCCGAGCATCACCGTGCCATCAGTCGCCGTCTCAAGCCCCAGAAGCACCTTGGCGAGCGTCGATTTTCCGCAGCCGGATTCGCCAACGATGGCCACCGTCTCAGACTCGCGCGCCTCGAAGCTGATCTGCTCGTTGGCCTTCACCGTCTTGGTGTCGCCACCGCCGAAAATGCTGTTTGCGGCAACGTGATAATACTTTTTGAGATTCTCGATCCGCAGCATGGGAGCGCCGGGCGCGACAGGCTCCTGCTCCACAAGCGCTCCCTCCGGCAGTGCCTTCCAGTCGATATCGTCGAAACGCACGCAGCGCGAACGGTGCTGCTCATGCCCCTCGACCGCGCGCATGGGAATATCGCCGGCATCGCACAGGCCCGCCTTGAAGTGCTGGCAGCGTGGGCCGAAATTACAGCCATCGGGACGTTCATGCGGCAGCGGCAACTGGCCGGGGATGGCGATCAGCGGCCGGGCGTTCTTGTCGGCGCCGGGCAGCGGGATCGAGCGGAACAGGCCCTGCGTATAGGGGTGCCTCATGCGGTCGAAGACATCCTCGACACGGCCCGTCTCCACCGCCTCGCCGGAATACATGACCGTGACGCGGTCGCAGGTTTCCAGGATCAGGCCCAGATTGTGCGACACGAAGATCATCGACGTGCCGTATTTCTTGCCGAGCCCCTTCACCAGTTCCACGATGCCCGCCTCAACCGTGACATCGAGCGCGGTAGTCGGCTCGTCCAGAAGAAGCAGTGCCGGCTTTGACAGAAGCGCCATGGCGATGACGATGCGCTGTTGCTGGCCGCCTGAAAGCTGGTGCGGGAACGAGCGCATGATGCGCTCCGGGTCCGGCAGGCGAACGGCCTCCACCATCTCCAGCGCGCGGTTCCAGGCTTCATCCTTCGATACACGGTCATGGATGATTGGCACTTCCATGAGCTGTTTGCCGATCTTCATGGCCGGGTTCAGGCTCGCCATCGGCTCCTGATAGATCATGGCGATCTCGTTGCCGCGGATCCGACGCAGTTCCTCCTCGCTCATCCCGGCCATGTCCCGCCCCTTGAAGCGGATGCGGCCGCCGACGATCTGCCCCACATTGGAGAGATCGCGCATGATGCCGAGCGCCACGGTGGACTTGCCGCAGCCGGATTCGCCGACAATGCCCATGGCCTCGCCCGGCATGACCCTGCAGGAGAAATCCATCACCGCCGGTATCTCACCGGCCCGCGTGAAGAAGGAGATGGACAGGTTCTCGATCTCGAGGATCGGTTCGTCAGCATTCACGCTGCGCGTCGTGCTGATGGCTTCGTTCATGGCGTCGCTTTCAGTGTTCATCCACTCAATCCTTCAGCGATTGCTCACGCAGCGCATCAGCGAGCAGGTTCAGCCCCAGAACGAAGGACATGAGGGCGAAGACGGGCGGAAGCGCAGGATGCACATAGGCGCGCAGAAGGCGGCTCGATTCCTTGATGCCGGTGCCCCAGTCGGGACTTTCGGGCGCAAGACCGAGGCCGAAATAGCCAAGCGTGCCGAGCAGGATGGTTGTGTAGCCGATGCGCAGGCACACATCGACAATGAGCGGCCCGCGCGCATTGGGCAGCACTTCCCAGAGCATGATGTACCAGGGCGTTTCACCCCGCGTCTGGGCGGCGGCCACATAGTCCCGGGTCTTGATGTCCATGACGAGGCCGCGCACGATGCGGAAGACGCCGGGCGACGAAGCAAACACCACCGCAACGAAGATGTTGAGCTGGTTGGAGCTGATCGAGATGATGCCGAGCGGATCGGCATCGAAGACGAGGCCGACATAAATCCAGCCGCCGATCAGAAGCGTCAGCGCGAGCTGGATGGCCAGCAATTGCGGGCGGCTGCGATAGCGCGTCCAGAACAGCGTCACGAAAAAGATGATCGGGAATATGAAGAAGGTGCCCGCCATCCATTGCGGGATCGGCGTTTCGCGAATGCCCGGCGTGACCAGCAGATAGAAGAGCAGGATCACCGGGAAGGCCAGAACCAGATTGGCGAGGAACGACAGGAGACTGTCGATGCGCCCGCCATAATAGCCGGCGGGCAGGCCAAGCGTGGTGCCCACCATCAGCGCAAACAGCGTGGCCGCCGGGGCAATGATCAGCACGATCTGGCTGCCATAGACCATGCGCGAAAAGACGTCACGCGCGAGCCTGTCGCCGCCGAAGAGGAAAGCCTGTCCCGTCTCCGGCTCGATGGCGCCGGGCAGCACGTTCTTCATGATCGGGAACTGCGCCAGCGGGTCGAAGGGGGCGACCGTGCCGGCGAAGATTGCGGTGAACAGCCAGAAGCAGCAGATCATGACGCCGGTAATGCCAACGCCCGTGTCGAAAAGCTGGCCGTAAAGGCCGAGCCGGCTGCGAAAGCGCAGGCTTAAAACCAGAATGATCGCCAGCGCCACCCAGACCGGCCAGAAGCGCGCCAGAACGCCAAGAATGATGCCGAAGGTTCCAAGATAATCCACTTGCATCGCGCGTCCTCCCTACTGCACGCGGATGCGCGGATTGAGATAGGCATAGCCGACATCGGAAATGAGCTGCGTCGACAAAACCACGAAAACCGAGACCAGCGAGCAGCCGAGCAACAGGTCGATATCGTTGTTGCTCGCCGCCTCCACCAGCGTGAAACCGAAGCCCTGATAGCGGAACATCACCTCGACGATGACCACGCCGGTCAGGAGCCAGGGGAACTGGAGCATGATGACCGTGAACGGTGCGATCAGCGCATTGCGCAGCGCGTGTTTGAGCACGACGGTGCGGAAGCCGAGCCCCTTGAGGCGCGCCGTACGGATGTATTGCTGCGTCATCACCTCGACCATCGAGGCCCGTGTCATGCGGGCGATATAGCCGATGCCGTAGATCGCCATGGTCATGACCGGCAGGGTGAAATTGTAAAACGAAATGCCCTGCCGTGTGGCGGTGGCGGCGGAACCGTTGAGCCAGCCAAGCCAGGAAGCGAAGATGACGGCGAAGATCACGCCCGACACATATTCGGGCGTTGCCGTGGTGGCGATGGAGGCGACCGACAGGGTGCGGTCAGTGCGGCTGCCCTCCCGCATTCCAGCCAGAACGCCGATCAACAGCGCGACGGGCACCATCACCACCATCACCCAGAACATGAGGATGCCGGTGGCGCCCAGGGCCGGAAAGAGCTTCTCGGCCACCGGCACCTTGAACTTGGTGGAGCAGCCGAAATCGCCCTGCAGAATGCCGCCGTAATAGGGTTCGGCGGGTTCGTCGCAATAGGAAAACCGTGGCGTGGCGACGCCCGTTTCGGGGTCGATGTTGGGCTGTTTCTGGACGACGCCGAGCCATTGGCCATAGCGCACAAAGAAATTCTGCCGGTAGCCGTTCTTCTCAAGCCAGCTTTCGAGCTCTTGAGCCGAGGAGCGCATGTCGAGCTGGCTGATCGCGAGCTTCTTGAGATTGGGCTCCAGATTGACCAGAAAGAACACGACAAGGGTCAGGCACAGCATCGTCAATGCCATGACGCCCATACGTCTCAGAATAAATCCAAGCACGGTTTCCCCTTCCCCCGTTTACGGAGGTTGTAGTTGGTTGCCTGCGCAATGGGGGCCCGTGCGGCCCCCTTGTTCCGGGTCTCAGCCCTCGTCGAGCCAGACCTTTTCCAGGTCGATCTCGAAGGTCTGGTGCATGCCGTGGTTCATCACGGTCTCCACGGAGTGATTGTAGAGTTTGCGCCAATAGGGCTGGATGATGATGCCGGAGCCCTGAAGGATCTCTTCGATCTGCTTCATCACCTCGCGGCGGCTGTCGGGGTCCGGAATGGCCAGCGCCTGTTCGATCAGCTTGTCGAGTTCGGGATTGGAATAGGCGGACTCGTTCCACGCCTCGCCGGTGCGATAAGCGAGCGCGACCACCTGAATGCCGAGCGGACGCATGTTCCAGTTGGTCATGGACAGCGGGTATTTCGTCCAGTCGTTCCAGAAGGTCGAACCCGGCAGAACGGTGCGCTTGACCTTGAAACCCGCCTCGCGAAGCTGTGCGGCAATGGCGTCGCCGGTGTTCTTGTGCCAGTCCTCGTCGACCGAGATCAGCTCGTGCTCGTGCTCCATCTGGCCGGCCTCTTCCATCAGCGCCTTGGCCGCGTCCACATTGCGCTCGATCTTGGGCAGCTCCGCATACTCGGGATGGATCGGGCAGACATGGTGGTTCTCGGCCACCTCGCCGGCATTGTCGTAGCCAAGCGCCAGAACTGTGGCGTTGTCCACGGCCATCTGCAGCGCGCGGCGCACCCGCTCATCGTCATACGGCTTGTTGTTGACATTGGTGCGGGCCACAATCGTCGTTGCCGTGGTGACCTCGGACTTGACCAGGCCAATGGCGTCGAGAATGTCCACGAAATCGGCGGTGGTCTCGTAATTGGTGTGGATCTCGCCGGATTCAAAGGCGCTTACCATGGCCGATGGATCGGTGCCGTAATCGATGAACTCGATGCCATCGAGATAGGCCTCGCCGCCCCACCACTTGCCGTCTTCGCGCTTCTTCAGTTCGACGCGGTTGCCCACTTCGTATGAAACGAGTTCGAAGGGACCGGTGCCGATGGGATTGGCGATGAAATCACGGCCCGTCTCATCAAAGCTTGGATGCACGATCAGGCCCGGATAGTCGGCCATGCCGGGAATGATGGAAATGTCAGGGGCAGACAGGTTGAGCTTCACCGTCATGTCGTCGACCTTCTCGATCGCGCCTTCGCGCGCCTTCTTGGTCTCCGGATCGATGAGTGCGGCCATGCGGGCGGGCATCGAGTTGCCCTCCACCGTCTGATCGCACCAGCGGTTGAAGTTGTAGATCACATCGTCTGCGGTAAAGGCGTCGCCATTGTTCCATGTCACGCCCGGACGCACGTGGAGAATGTACTCGGTGGCGTCTTCGTTGACCTCCCAGCTTTCCAGAAGCCGGCCCTCAAAGGTGAAGTCGCGCGTGTATTTCACCAGCGGTTCAAGCGTCTGGCGCATGGCGTTTGCGATCTCGGACCAGTCGGCCGTGCGCGGGTCTTTCGGATCCTTGATGAACATGGCCACACGCAGCGTGCCGCCCATTTTGGGCTCCTGAGCGAGCGCATGGGTGGGCGCGGCAAGACCGAGCATGCCGTAGGCGGCGGCTGTCGATGCGCCGAGTGCGCTTGCGAGCGCCAGGAACTCACGTCTGTCCATTTTTCCGACGCGCGCTTCGTTCGCCATTTCGGCGACGCGGGCTGGCACTTTCTCGCCATTGCTCTTGAAAAACGTCATCGACGCACTCCCATTTCTTGCCGTTATCAGTTTGTGTTCAGCATTTCCCATCGCGCCAGCGATGTCAAAAAACGACCGGGGCCTATGGTAAGTTTTGCAGGTTTTTCGACCGCTGAAATGACGAGTTTGCGACAAATCAGCCGCAAAACTGATAAATAGAGCCGATTTCGCAACAATTTCCGAAACCTGTACTGACAACCACAGCCGCTTGCGCCTCTGCGGGCGCAACAGCCGCCCCACAGGCCGCGATTGACGCTGCCGGAGCCAGTTGGTAAGCGATTTTTGTTCGCTTGAGGTGCTCCGGCAGGCACTCGCATGCCGGGGAAAAGGGAACACGGAACGGCCCTGCATGATCAGGCCGCAGCCGTGGCTGCTCCCGCAACTGTGAGCGCCGAGGCTCCTCCTATGCCACTGGGTGCAATGCCCCGGGAAGGCGAGGAAGCCGATGAAGCGCGAGCCAGGAAACCTGCCTTGAGCCGTCACCGACCGGATGCGGGACGCTTCCGGGGCTGTGGATCTCGCAGTGGTGACGAAATGTCATCGCTGGCGGGGGACAGATTCAGACAGCCATCGCTCTCCAGCAAAAGAAGCAGCATTCTCATGGAGAGCACGCATGCCATCCAGACGTTATCGCACCCGGCTCCTGCTCAGCGCTTCGGCGCTGCTGACGGGCCTTTCAGCCACCATGGCGGGCGCAGAAGACTATATGCTTGAAAAACTGGTCATCACGCCCAACCGCACACCGGCAGAGGCATCCACCGTGGGGTCGACGGTGGACGTGGTGGGTCGTGAAGAGATCGAGGAACAGTCCCTGCCGCTGGCCGTCGAGTATCTCGACCTTTTGCCGGGTGTGAGCCTCTCATCGCCGGGTGGCGTTGGCGCAGAGGGCAGCCTTTCGATCCGCGGTGCGCCGCGCCGCTATGTGAAGACGCTCTATAACGGCATCGACATTTCCGATCCGACCAGCCCGCAGGTGCAGACGTCCTACCAGTATCTTCTGTCGGGCGGCCTGCAGAGCATCGAAGTACTCAAGGGATCGCAGAGCACGCTTTACGGCTCCGATGCGATTGCCGGCGTGATCAGCCTGTCGACGCTGGGCGACATCGAACCGGGCATTTCCCATATCATTCAGGGCGAAGGCGGCTCGCACGGCACGGTCGGCGGCTCCTATGGCTTCAGGGCGGCGAACGAACAGTCAAAACTCTCCATCAACGCAACCGGCTACCGCACCGACGGCGTCTCGGCCGCGGCTTCGGGCACGGAGCGCGATGGCTATGAGAACGTTACCTTCGACGTGAATGCCGAGCATGCATTTTCCGACGTGTTCTCCGTATTCGGCTCGGCGCTCTACATCGACGCGGAAGCCGAGTTCGACAATCAGGGCTTCGGCACCATTCTGCCGAGCGACAATCTGACGGCGACCAACCACAGCAAACAGCTGGCCGGCCGGGCCGGCTTCAATCTCGACCTGATGGACGGCCGTTTCCGCAACACCGTTTCCGTGCAGGCCTTCGACCTGGAACGCTCCATCACCGGCACCGCGTTCGACGGCTCTTATGACGGTCGCCGCTACAAGGCCGATTATCTGGGCGCGTTCGACGTCAATGAATGGCTGACGGTTCAGGGTGGCGCGGATTACGAACGTCAGAGCGCAGTGTTTCCCGCCGGCATGTTCAACCCCCAGATCGATTCCGATTTCTGGATCGCAGGCGTCTGGGGCGAGGCCATTGCCACGCCGGTAGAAAACCTGACGCTGACAGCCGGTCTCCGGCAGGACGAGCACAGCGAATTCGGCGGGCACACCACCTACCGGGCAACCGCCTCCTATCTCATCGATGCGACCGGAACGCGTCTGCACGGCTCGGTGGGAACCGGCTTCCGTGCACCCAGCCTCAACGAGCTTTTCGGTCCGTTCGGGGCAAACCCCAATCTGCGGCCTGAAACCAGCTTCGGTTTCGATATTGGCGTGGAGCAGCGTTTCTGGAACGACAGGGCAATCGCCGACATCACCTACTTCCAGCTCGAGATTGATGATCTGATCGGTTACACGACCCAGTACAATCAGATCCCCGGCACGTCGCGCATGCGCGGTGTCGAGGCCTCGCTCAGCTATGCCGCGACCGACTGGTTCGATCTCACCGGAGCCTACACCTACACGCATTCGGTGGATCAGAACGATGCACGGCTGCCGCGCGTGCCGCGCCACGAGATCGGGCTGGTCGCCAGCGTACGGCCTGCCGAGAAATGGACCATTTCGGCCTCGGCCAAAGCGGCTATCGACACGGTGGACACGGGCAATTTCAAGCTGGACGATTACCTGCTGGTCAACGCCAAAGTGGCCTACAAGCCGACCGAGGACACCGAGCTCTATGTGCGCGCGGAGAACCTGCTCGATCAGGATTATCAGACGGTGCGCGGCTACAACACGCCCGGCTTCTCGGTGTTCGCCGGGTTCCAGGCAAAATTCGCTCCCTGATGCGTGAGCGCCGGAAACGCCTCTCCCGCCTTTCCGGCCTGACATTTCTGGCCGGCGCGCTTCTCATCGCGCCGGTTTCAGCCGCGCCCGAGCGGGTGATGTCGCTCAATCTGTGCACCGATCAGCTGGCCATGACGCTTGCCGAACCGGAACAGCTGATCTCGGTTTCCTTCCTTGCCCGCGAGTCTGACCTTTCCATGCTGCATGAGAAGGCGCAGGATTTTCCGGTCAATCGCGGTCTTGCCGAAGAAGTGTTTCTGAAAAAGCCGGACCTCGTGGTGACCGGCACCTACTCGCTGCACAACACGACCACGCTCCTGAAACGGCTCGGCTTCAGGGTCGAGGAGTTTTCCTTCGTGCAGACGCTCGACACCATTCCGGGCGAAATCCGCCGTATGGGCGCGCTTCTCGGTCAGGAAGCGCGGGCCGAGAAGCTGGCCGATGATTTTTCGCGGGAGCTTGATGCAATCGCAAAAAGCCAGTGCGACATACGCCCCACCATGATCGCCTATGATCAGAACGGGGTCGCGCTCGGCAGCGGAACGCTGGCCGATTCCGTTATGCAGGCGGCGGGCTTTGCCAATCTCGCGGCTAATCTCGGACTGGTGGGCGTTGCGCCCTTCCCGCTCGAACAGGTCATCGCCGCCCGGCCTGACGTCATCGTCACCAGCGCGTCAGAGGGCGCGCCCACGCTTGGCGAACATGTGCCGCGCCATCCGGCAATTGCCGCGCTGCCCGACACGCGCATCGGCGCATTCGTGCCTGCCGGCGCATGGTCCTGCGGGTCGCCCGCCGTGATTGAAGCCGTGCGCGCGCTGGCAAGCCTGCGCGCCGAAATCGCGCCCTGCCCGCAGGACGCCACGCAATGAAGCTCTCCATCTCGCTCGCAATGCTCGTCCTTGCACTCTTCATACTGTCGCTGCTGGTCGGGCCGGCTGCGCTTGGGATCGGAGACAGCATTGCAGGACTTTTCGCCGGCGGCGGTGAAGCAGCCGCCATCATCATGCGCGAAATCCGCCTGCCGCGCGCCCTGCTCGGCCTTGCCATCGGCTTTTCACTCGGCCTTTCCGGCGCGGTGCTGCAAGGGTTTCTGCGCAACCCGCTCGCCGAACCCGGCGTGATCGGCGTTTCGTCCATGGCCGCACTCGGCGCGGTCGCCGTGTTCTATTCGGGGCTTGCGGGAAGCTCGCTCTACGCGCTGCCCGCCGGGGCGCTGATCGGTGCGCTTGCCGCCGTGCTCATCCTGCTTGCCATTGCAGCGCGTCAGGGCTCCACGCTCACACTCATTCTGGCCGGCGTCGCGCTATCGAGCCTTGCCGGCGCGCTGACCTCTCTGGTGCTCAACCTCTCGCCCAATCCGTTCGCCGCCTATGAAATCATCTTCTGGCTGCTGGGCTCGCTCAAGGACCGCTCCATGGAGCATGTGCTGCTTGCCCTGCCGCTGATGGCCGCCGGCTGGCTGCTGATTGCGCTTTCGGCGCGCGCCATCGATGCGCTGTCGCTCGGCGAAGAGGCTGCCGGCAATCTCGGCATTCACATGGGCCGCGCGCGCTTCCTGATCGTCGCCGGCGTGGCGCTTTCGGTGGGAGCGGCGACGGCCGTGGCCGGCACCATCGGCTTCATCGGGCTCGTGGTGCCGCATCTGATCCGCCCGCTCACGAACCGCATGCCAAGCAGCCTCCTGCTGCCGGCAGGCCTCGGCGGCGCGGCGCTGCTTCTGGCTGCCGACATTGCAGCCCGGCTCGTTTTGCCGGCGGGCGAACTGAATGTCGGCGTTCTGACGGCGCTGATCGGCGCGCCCTTCTTCCTGTGGCTGGTGATCCGCGCCCGCCGGGAGATGCTGTGATGCGGCTGCAGGCGGACAATATCAGCGTGAAGCTTGGTGGCAGACGGGTGCTTGAGGGCGTCGGTTTCGACATCGAGCCCGGTCAGGTGATCGGGCTGCTCGGTCCCAATGGCGCAGGCAAGTCCACACTGATGCGTGCGCTGACCGGGCAATTGCCGGCTGAAGGCGCGATGCGGCTCGGCGCGCACGATCTTGCGTCCATCAGCCCGGCTGCGCGCGCGCGCCTTATCGCCTATCTGCCGCAACAGCGCATCATTGGCTGGCGCCTCACCGTGCGCGATCTGGTGACGCTGGGCCGCCTGCCCTGGCGCGCCTTCGGACGCCGCCCGGATTCCGGTGATGAAGCGGCCATCGCCCGCGCCATGGAGATGGCCGATGTGACGCCGCTCGCCGACCGGATCGCCACCGAGCTTTCAGGCGGCGAGCAGGCGCGCGTGCTGATGGCGCGCGCCATTGCGCAGCAAACCCCGCTGCTGATCGCTGACGAACCGGCATCAGGCCTCGACCCGGCACATCAGATCACCCTCATGCAGTCGCTGAACCGGCTTGCAGAGAATGAAGGGCGCACGGTTCTGGTATCACTCCACGATCTGACGCTGGCGGCGCGCTGGTGCGACCGGGTCATGCTCCTGAACAAGGGCAGGCTGGCAGCCTTCGGCACACCGGAAACGGTGCTTTCGGAAGCGCATCTGGCGGAGATCTATGGCGTGAAGGCCCATCGCGCACGCGACGAAGATGGCCTCATCATCGCCCCCGTCGGCCTCACCGAAAGGCAGAATAGAGACTAATCGCCGGTACGCCCCGCCATGGCCGCTTTGGCATTCAGAAGACCATCGCCGAACTCTTCATCCCGGCCCGGCGCGCCCAGATCCACCGCAGTGGTGCGCAGAAGTTCGGCCAGCGCTTCGGGCGCGGCGTCCTCACCGGCATGCATGAGATTGGCAATCGCACCGGAAACGATCGCGGCGGCGAAAGACGTGCCCGTCACCACATCCATACCACCGGGGATGGGCGCGACAACGTTTACGCCCGGTGCGGAAAGGTCGATGTAGCGGCCGCGATTGGCCTGGCCCATCAGCCGGTCGTGAACGTCGGTGGCGGTCACGGCGATCACATCCTCATAGGCTGCCGGATAACCGAAAGGCGCGCCCGGCCCGTTGTTGCCGGCCGCAGCCACCAGAACGACGCCACGCGCCATCGCATTGTTGCAGGCAGCGGAAAAGAGCGGGTTTTCCGGCCCGACAAAGCTCATATTCACGATCTGCGCGCCCTCTTCCACCGCCCAGTCGAGTGCGGCGAGCAGCACATTCGTGCTGGACACGCCGCTCTCGAAAGCGCGCGCATGAAGCAGGCGTACGCCCGGCGCGATGCCGCGAAAGGTCTCGCCGCCGGCGATCAGGCCGGAGATGGATGTGCCGTGATCCCGGTCAGCCACCTCCATGTCGGGCAGCGCATCAAACGTGCCCGCCACACGCCCCTTCAAAGCCGGGTGGTTCCCGTCAAGTGCGGTGTCGATGACCGCCACGCTCACATTCTCGCCGCTTGCAGCACCGGCATCGAGCGCGATGCGTTCAAAGGCGTAGTTCACCACGCCCGCCGCCTGCTGAAGCTGGAAAACATGGTTGGGCACACGATCCGCCAGCCGGCCATCGCCGGCAAGCTGGGCAAGAACGAAGCCCACCGGGCGGCCATCGGGAATGCCAAGCCGCGCAACGGTGCGCCCCAGAAGCGTGGACGCACGGGCGGAACGCAGTTCAAGCCCGAACTGCGCGGCAACGGCGGCCGCCACGCCTTCATCGCCGTCCAGCGTGACAAGCACTTCGTCGGGCACGAAAGCCCCGGATATGGCGCGCTGCGGCGCGACCGGCAGGGAAAAGGCTCCTGCCCCGGCGGGTGTGGGAAGGGTCGGCGTGGGTCCGCCACCGGATGTGGCGGGCTGTGCAGGCGCATCGCGGCCCGCTCCAGGTCCGAAAAGCTCGGCCAGCATCTGCGGCAGATAGACCACGTGACGCCCGGAGGGCTGTGTCTCGACGCGCATCCCGTCTGGTGCAGCCTGCGGGTCGGGCGTGGTCTGGGCGAATGCGGGACCACCCGCGAAGGCGGTGAGCAGGATGCCGGTCAGAATGCGCGTGAGAGGCCTATTCATCGGCAGGTCTGCGCCCCGTCACAACGGTTTCCACCACGCTTGCCTCCGCCAGCGCGGCAGCGATCCCGTCATATTGGGCAGCCGTTTCTGCGGGCACAAGCACACGGTAGAGCCCGCCCGGCAACGGCCCGGCAGCGATCTCGACACCGCTTTCATCGAGCAGCGCCGACACCTCCGCCATGGACGCATCGGCCCTGAAGGTCACGAAAACGAAGGGGGCCGCTTCACGATCTGCGCCAGCGACGGAGAATTGCTCGTTCTGGGACAGGTTGAGCCAGACGGTCTGGCCGACGAGAATGGCGAGCGCCAGCCCGGCTGCCACCCAGGCGGCCTGCACGGGAAGCGAGGGGAGGAAGCGGGCAAACCGCTCGCGCAGCGTAAGCCCTGCCGCCCGGTCAGGCCCGGCCTCTTCGGCCAGCGCCGCCGAGAAGCGCGCCAGCGCATCGGCCGGCGGATGGATTGCCTCATTGTCTGCAAGGGTTGCCGAATACTCGCCTTCGGCTTCCGCAAGAGAGGCGAGCGCCTCGGGATCGGAGGCGAGCCATTCTTCCACCTCACGCAGCTCAGCTCCCGAGAGCGTGCCATTCAGGAAGAACGGCAGCAGCGCTTCCAGCCGGTCGCGCCGGTTCGATTGTGCGTTCTCGCTCATGGCCAGCCTCGATCATATCCTGACGCCTGCAGCGCTTCTCCAAGCTTCTTGCGGGCGTAAAACATTCTGGTTTTTACCGTTGCGACGGGCACCGAGAGGATCTCGCCGATCTCGGTCACCGACTTGCCGTGATAATAGGCAAGATCGACCACAGTGCGGTGCTCTTCGGACAATTCATTGACGAAGCCGCGCAGCGCCGTCGCCTTGTCGTCCTTCATTGTTGCGACCTCCGGCGTGTCCGCGCCGTCCGGCACGGCCTCGGCCTGCCCTTCTTCCAGAGCGCTTTCCCGGCGCTTGCGCAACATGGAAAGCGCCTTGAAGCGGGCAATGCCCAGAAGCCAGGTGGTGACCTGCGAGCGCGCCTCGAAGCGGGGCGCCTGACGCCACACTTCCAGAAACACTTCATTCGCGATTTCGTCCGCCATGGTTTCCGATCCCGTCTGGCGCATCACGAAGCGGTAGACCCGCGTGTGATGACGCATGAACAAGAGCCTCAGCGCCGCCTTGTCGCCGCGCGCCGTTCTGACCACGAGTTCGGTGTCGGACGTCTGGCCCGTGGCACCGCTCATGACCGGCTCTTCGAGAGTGTGTGTCGCGACGGGACGTTCCGGTTCATCGCTTTTCCCCCAACTCCCGAAAAAACTAGTCCATTTGCCAGGCTGTGGGAACAGGCCCATCGTTCAACCCCGGCGCAGCACAAGCCATTCCACCCACTGGTGCCCCCGGCGTGAACCTTTTCACCGCCGCGACCGACACAGGCTTCAGGGTACGCATGGTGCGCGCCCGGAAAGGAGTGTTGTGATGACACGGCATATCAACTGCAAACGGTTGTTGAAGCCGCCGCGGCGCATGGCCGGGGCGGCTTTGTTGACCTTGGGTAAGCCGAGGCGTAGTCTTGATCCAGACGGGGTAGAAAAGAACCTCGCTTCGGGGGAACACACCGGAATCAAGGGGATCGGGCGCACCAGGGACGCCCGGCCGGGCACCTCCCGAAACGGTATCGGGAGGCACGTTATGCGGCAGGACCACCGGTTCCCGGCACGAGGTGACGGGCGCGCAATTTTGCGACCCGCTTTTTTCATCAGACATCTTCGCGCAGGCACGGCAGCCATCACGCTCGCCATCATGGCGGGATTTGCGCTGCACGCACCTGCACACGCACAGGACGGCGCGATCATCCAGCCGGGCTTCATGGCCATGACGGGATTTCCCGGCACGGTCATTCCCGGTTTCGAAGAGGGGCTTCTGCCGGGTGTGGACCCGGTGGACGAAACCTTCATCGACACCGCTCGCGCCTCGCTACGCATCTTCGACATGACCTGGCTCGGCGGCCCGCCGACCGGACAGGTGGTCTTTACGCCACCGCCCTTCGAGACACCGGCCTCCGAAATCGGTCAGGTGTTCGGCCTTGCCTATGATGATGGCAGGCGCGAAGAGACCACGACCATCGTGCCCAATCTCTATGCCGCAGCCACATCCATGCACGGCCTCCAGATCGTTACGGAGGACGAGGATGAGGACGGGCGGCCCGAGCGGCAGCGCCGCGGCAAGGCCGGCGCCCGTTTCATGGACGGCCAGTTCGGTGAGAAAAATGGCGGCGGTCCCGGTTCGATCTGGAAGATCGACGGGATAACCGGCGCGGTCACACTGTTTGCCGATATCGACACCAATAGTGGTCCGGGCATCGGCAACATCGCCTTTGACCGCTCGCACCGCCAGTTCTTCGCCTCCGATCTCGACAGCGGCCTCATTCACCGCATCGATATCGACGGCAATCTGATCGACACGTTCGATCACGGCGTTGACGGGCGACCGGCGCGCGGGCTCGATCCCGTGGCCGACGATGGCGCGGTGATGGACATTCAGGGCGCAGCCTTCGACACGGAAGAGCCGAAGAGCTGGGGCTACACGCAGGAGGAACGGCGGGTCTACGGCCTCGCCATGCATGGCGGACGCCTCTATTACGCGGTCGGCGAAGAGGCGGAAATCTGGTCGGTGGGCATTGCCCGTGACGGCGCGTTTGCCGGCGATCCACGCTGGGAGCTGACCGTGGAAGCCGAGGAGGAACTCCCGGTCACCGACATCGCCTTCGACACGCGCGGCTTCATGTATCTCGCCCAGCGCGGCGAGGTTGAAAACCGCTACGACTATTCCAGCTTTGCCGACAGCGGCGAGGCATCGGTGCTGCGCTACTGGCGCGAAAGCCCCGATGACCCGGAAACCGATAGCATCTGGGTACCGACGCCCCAGGAATATGCGGTCGGGTTTCCCGAACCCTATCGTCAGACGGCCGGCGGCATCGACCTGCAATACGGGTACGATGCCGAAGGCTTCTTCAACCGCAATGCATGCGCAAGCACGCTGGTGAAGACCGGCGACAGGCTGCGCGACAACCCTGCCCTTGAAGAACAGCTCATCGAAGGCGGGCCTCTTGCCGTTCACGGGGCGCAGCTCACGCGAAGCACCCTTGTGCGGCCGAAGAACGAACCGCCCTTCGGCTCCTGGTTTGCCGATTACGATGGTTTTTTCGAAGACCCCGAGGTGAAGGGCCATGTGGGCGACGTGGAGGTCTGGCGTCCCTGTGAGGGCCGCGCCGGCTACTACGAACCAATCCCCTATCCGGGTGAAATTCCGGTTCCCGGCTGGCCCCCCGGCTTCCCGCCCCCCAACGATCTCCCGCCTTGTATCGAGCTGGAGACGGCGGCGTATTTCTGCACGCCGGCAGGGCTCGAAGCCGATCTGTACATCCGTGACCGCGCCGGCATCGGCGGCGATACGCTTTCTGCCAAATCGCTGACGCCCGGCATCGACGTTTCCCCGTCCAGGCAGACGGTTCCCGGCCTGGCCACGCCGTTCACACTCGGCATCAACGGCCATATCCCTGGTGAAACCGTCGATCTCGGCCTTTGCTTCTTCAGAAAGTCCGATGCCGATGCGGGTGGCTACTTCCCCTGTTGCAAGGTGACGTTGCCGCTTGAAACGCCGCTTGAATCCTGTGCGCCGTGAGGGAGGGAGAGATGACCATGTTCACCCATCCCGCCGAACGGATCACGTTCAACACCGTCATGGAGACGATCATGAAACCCCTTGCAGACAAAGCGCGCACGCCGCGCTGGCTGCTGGTGGCCGGCATGGCGCTCTCCACAGCGCTCATGCCGTTTGCCGGCATCGGTCAGGCCCACGCTCAAGGGCGTGTGCTTGAAGAAATCGAAGTGCTTGAAACACCGGGCGACGCAGACGGCCCGCGCATCGAGCTCGAACCGAAAATGCCTGAAGTCGAGCCCGTGCTGACGCCGTTCCTCGAAAAGCGCGGAAGACAGCTTGATTGCGATTATGTGGAATACCGCCTGCGCCTTGGCGTGCGCGGAGAACCCGACATGATTTCCCATCCGGGTCTCGGTGCATTCCTGTCCAATGTGAAATTCGAGTTCACGGACCAACTTCCCGCCAGTCTGGCGATCGTGGGCGTGACATTCAGCGGCGATATAATCGGCGTTGGCGGCGTGCCGGTTTCACCTCATGTGGTGAGCACGACCGCGACCATGGACGACACGCTCACCCAGTCGGATTTCCATCTGACAGCCGCCGATCTCGACGGCGATGGCAGCCTGACGGAACGCGCCATCGACATCACCATCAAGGCGAAGATCGATCAGGCAGCCTTCCCCGCCATCGTCAATGTGGACAATCAGGCCAATGTGGCCGTGATCCGCACGGCGACAGGCAGCCTCGTGGCCAACATCCCGTCGCATGACCCGGCTCTGCCGGATGATGGCGACTGGAAAACCGGCGATCCGACAACCATCACCATCGACGTGACGGATTGCGAGCCGCCACCACCGCCGCCACCACCGCCGGGCGACGGGCCGGACGAGGCCTGTTTCTCGGTCGAAACCGGCGAGGTGGACTGTCTGCCCGGCGGCGGCGCCTATATCTATCGCATGAACGTGGGCCCCGAGATGGCGGGCAATGTCGTCACCGTGACCTCGACCACGCCGGGCATCACCATTGATCCGCCAGATCAGGTGGTTCCTGCCGGCGGCGGCACGCTTGAATGGGAGATCACCGGTGCGGTACCCGGCGATACGGTGCATCTGATCGTCACCGGCATCGAGACCTATGCGGGTCCGGCCGAGGGCGTTGGCCTGTGCTGTTCGCAAATGGTCGACATCGAGATCCCGGAAGACCTCGAATGTCCGCCCGATGATGAAGGCGAACCCGACATCAAGGTCGAAAAGCGGGCCGACGAAGGCGAATGCGAAATCGACGGTTCGTGCGATTTCACCATTCGCGTCTCCAATGCGGGCGATGCCCCGTACACCGGCAAGATCGTGCTGGACGAGGTGACGACACCCGGCAATGCAACGGTGGTCTCCGGCCCCAACGCACCTTGGGTCTGCGCCCCGATGATGAGCCCGATGTCATGCGAGCATCCCGAAACCACGCTCGATCCGGGCGCTTTCGTGGAGCTCAAACTCGGCTTCCAGCCGGGGCCGGCATGGGTCTGGGGTGCAATCCGCAACTGCGCCGAATATGACTACACGGCCAGTGGCAAGGACCCGTTCGGTGATCCGACCAACGACAAGGCCTGCGCCTCCATCGCGATCTGCCTGCCGGGCACACCCGGCTGCACGCCACCGGATGACGACACGCCCGACATTGCCGTGCGCAAGCGCGCCGATCCTTCGATCTGCACGCCTGACGGGCTCTGCACCTATGTCGTCACCATCCTCAATGCAGGCGCAACGCCGATCAACGGCCCCGTCAGCTTCGTGGACACGTTCCCGGCTGGCGACGTCGCCTCGGCAGGCTTCAGCCCTTCACCGCCCTGGATCTGTGCGCCGCTCGCCGGCAACATGTTCCAGTGCGATCATCCGGGACTGAACCTCGTGCCCGGCGCATCGACGGACATTCTGGTGACCACGGTGGTCGGCGACTATCCGACCAATGTGGTGGAGAACTGCGCGAAGGTGACGCCGCTTGAAGGCGAAACGAACCTCGCCAACAACGAGGCCTGCGCCACGGCGACCATTCCGGGTGTCCCGGAAGGCAAGGCGGAAATGCGCATCGAAAAGACGTGCGAACCCGTCCTGTCCATGACCGCAGGCGTCGCCTGCCGCATCCGCATCACCAATGCGGGCACGGCTGCACCGGTCGGCCCGGTTCGGGTCAACGATGCAGCGGAAATCATCGGCAGTGGCGCGCCTGTCGACATTCAGACGGTTACGCCGGATGGTCCCGAATGGTCGTGCGGGGCGGTTCCGGCAGCGAACCTCACCTGCCAGATCCCCGGTGCGGTCATGACCCCCGGTGTCTCGCGTTACTTCGATGTGACGGTCAATGTCTCGACCAATGAGCGGTTCGAGAACTGCGCACGCGGTTCCTACGGCCCGGCTCCGGGAGACGACATCGTCTATCCCATCGGCGAGGCCTGTGCGCAGGGCGGAACGCAGATCTCGGTCGAGAAGACCGGCGATGCCGAGTGCCTTATCGGCCAGCCGTGCCGGTTCCAGATCACCATCCGTAACGAGGGGCCCGCCTCCATCTCCGGTCCGGTTCGCATCGGCGATGCGCTTCGGGTCGAGGGTTTCGGTGGTGTTTCTGCACGGATCGTCTCGGTGAACCCGCCCTTTGGCTGCTCGCCGGAACCGACCGAACTGCCATTTGCCTGCGAAACCGACCTTGCCCTTGCGGCCGGCGAAAGCCGCACGCATGAGGTGATCGTCGAACTGCCGGTGGATGGCGGTCTGGCCGACGAAGTGGCCAATGGCGCAAACGGGCTGAACTGCGCCGCCGTGATCGACCGTGAAGCGGATGTGCGCACCGCGCCTTCGCTCTCGGGCGCACCAGGCGGAGCAGAAGACGACCGCGCCTATGACTGCCATGACTTCACGGTTCTGGCGGACGAGAAAGAGGACCAGCAATGTTCGCCGGGTCTCGTTCTCAACAATGCGGGGCGCTGTGTCTGTCCGGAAGGCACCACCTTCCGCAATGGCCAGTGCATTGGCGTGCAGACCGCGCCGGTGCCGCTGCCCACGCCGCGCCCCACACCGCCGCGTGAACCGGATCCGAAGCCGCAGGCCGATCCCCGGCCGCAATGCCGGCTTCTGCCGGGGCAGATCCGCACACGGGATGGCCGCTGTGTCTGCCCGCGCGGAACACGCCTGACCAACGGGCGCTGCGTAACACCGCAGGTGGAGCGGGATTGCCCGCGCGGCACGACGGGCACACCGCCCAACTGCCGGCCGATCCGCCAGCAGTGCCGCCTGCTTCCGGGCCAGATCCGCACCCAGGACGGACGCTGTGTCTGTCCGCGCGGAACGCGGCTGGTGGCCGGTGCCTGCCGCAGGCCGGAAGTGCAGCGTCAATGCCCGCCCGGAACGACGGGGCGCTATCCCAATTGCGCGCCCATCGTGCGGCCGCGCTGCCCGCGCGGCACGACAGGCACGTTCCCGAACTGCCGTCCGGTCGTGCAGCGCCGCTGCCCGCAGGGCACAACGGGCAATTATCCAAACTGCCGTCCCATCGTCGCGCCCCGCTGCCCGCGTGGCACTGTCGGCACACCGCCGAACTGCCGCAAGATCCAGCAGCCGCAGACGAATGTGCCGCTTCGGGTGGTCCCGCAGCTCCTGCAGCCGCGCAATGATGGCAGCCGGTTGCAATAAACCGGTACGCTGAAAACGCCCCGCCGGTCCGCCGGCGGGGTTCTTCGAAAGATCGCCCTCTTCCAGCACTTTGAGACAAACGGCACAGGCCTGAGACACACGGCATGATGCGTGTTCGATAGAATGCGCTTTGGAGAACCCTCAGTCATGCGAAAAGGCTGCGGGTCTTTGGTGTTTCAAATTCAGGGGGAAGCAATGCGGCGCTCATCAACACTCGGCCTTCTGGCAGTTGTCGCTCTCGCCGGCTGTGTGTCCGAAAGCACAAGCCCCGGACCTTCAACCGCGCCTGTCGCGACACTTTCCGAAAGCCGCGACCCGATCATCGGCAAATGGCGTGTGGAACCGGCCGTGAGCACCGGCACCGACAGCTGCACCGTTACCTTCAGCGCCGACAGTGGCGGAAACAGCGGGCGCGTGTCCCCATTTGCCTGCCATCAGGTGAGCGGTCTTGGCGGCCTTCACGGGTTCGCAGATGTCAACAAATGGGCGCGCGATGGCGACACCATCACCCTGTCGGGCATAGCGCAGCCCGGCATCGGCACGGTCTATCTGTCCCGCAATGGCAGTGCACGCCGGGCCGGCGGCGTGGTGGACGATGGCATCCGCTTCACACTGATCCGCCAATGAATGCCTGACGGAGGCAGGATCGGGCGCAGCGCCTGCTTCCAGAGTATAACGGTTACCCCGAGCAACATTTCGTCATTCGCATTTTGGTTGAGAATCCGGCCATCTGCGCATGCGGCGGACCTGACCCGGACCGCCTGGCCGACGCCTCATCCGCCCTGCCGTAGGCGTCGGCCTGCCCGACAGCAGGCGATGGGCAACTACGTTATCGCACCAGTAGAATACGCATTCCAGTTGGGTAGCTTGGCGGCGCTGGCGGGCGAAATATCCGTCCTCCTGCCCCAAGCTCGAGGTCGCGGAACGAACCCTTTCGCCCGTCAGCACCCGGGATCCTGCGATGCATCAACGCATCTGAAACTCAAGAGAAATTCGGAAGAGACCGGGAAAAGACCAACAAAATCAACGACTGAAAAGTCATTGGTGGGCCCGGAGGGACTCGAACCCCCAACCAAGCGGTTATGAGCCGCCGGCTCTAACCAATTGAGCTACAGGCCCGGTGGGCGATGGATTAGTTGCTTTTTCATCGCTGCACAAGTCATCTTGCCGCAATCGATACACAATCGCTGTCTACTTGCCGTATGCGGACATCGCAAAAGGAGATTTCCATGACCAAATCCATCTTCCCCGCCGCCTTCGCAGCCCCGATGCTGGCCGCTTCGCTGCTGGCAGCCGGCCCGGCAGTCGCCAGCGACAAGGACGGACGAATCATCGTGACCGGCGAGGGAGAAGCCGCCGTCAGCCCCGACATGGCGATCCTCAACATCGCCGTCGTGCGAGAGGCCGAGACGGCGCGCGAGGCGCTCGACGCCAACAATGAGGCAATGACCGCCGTCATCGACGCGATGAAGGAAGACGGCGTCGAAGCCCGCGATCTGCAGACCGGCGGCCTGTCGATCAACCCGCGCTATGTCTACCCCAACGACAAGAATGACGAGAAAGCCCCGCGCATCATCGGTTACGAGGTGGGCAACACGCTGACCGTGCGCATCCGCGATCTGGACAAGGTCGGCGCAATTCTCGACCGCTCCGTGTCGCTCGGCGTCAACCAGGGTGGTGGCCTGAACTTCACCAATGACGATCCGTCGGAAACCGTTACCGAAGCGCGCAAGCGCGCGGTGGCAAACGCGATGGACAAGGCGAAGACGCTTGCAGAGGCCGCCGGCCTGAAGCTCGGCGACATTGTCGAGATCTCCGAGCAGATGCAGCAGCGCCCGCCCATGCCCTATGCCGGCAAGGCCGTGCGGATGCAGGCGTCGGCCGAATCCGTTCCGGTGGAAGCAGGCGAAAACACCTATCAGGTGCAGGTCAACGTCACGTTCGAACTGGACAACTAGGCCTTCTTGGCTTGCCCGTCAGGCCCCTGCCTGGCGGGAGACCGCTCAAGACAGAACATGTGACGCACAAAAAAGCCGCTGGCACCCTGCCAGCGGCTTTTCTCTTTTTGAATGGGTGTTTCTTGCCGGTCGACAGACTGGTTAGAGAAACTCCGCTTTTCGTTGAACAGAGGAACTCCCTAACCAATTGTTTTTACGTAATTCCGGACGGAAAACCGGTTCCCACTTTTCCTGGAATTGCTTTAACGGATCACCGGGCAACGCGGGGCGCGTGCAAACACGATGTGCTGGCGGCCCCAATGGGTGCGTCCGACAACGCGGATGATGTTGCGGTTGGCCTTCACCACGCGCGCCCGGCGCATGCCGAAACGCTCAGCCTTGCGAACTGCCTGACGCGGCGTGCAGGCGCGGTTGCGGCGGGGGCGTTCTGCGCGATGGCCGCGTCCGTTATGGCCGTAGACATAACCACCCGAGGGGCCGCCGATGCCGAAACCGAAATAGAGATTGTCCGCCTGCGCCGTGGTCGGGGCCGCTGCCAGCGTGCCGAGACCGATCATTGCCGAAAGGGTTGCGATCTTGAGCTTGTGTAACATGGTGCTTTCCTCGGTTGGTCAGGACTTCTTCCGCGCCCCGTGATGAAAAGCACTTTGTCAGGGTGTGCCTGAACGGCCCGGGAATGAGCCGTTCACATGGCATTCAGCGACTGGGCGACAATGCGGCGCGCCACTGCACCGGGTTGCGCTGCTCGCTGATGCGGGTGATTTCACCGCCATCGATCTCGAAGAACATGCCACCCGGCAGCGTGTAATTCTGGCCGGTCGCTTCCGGCAGGCCTTCGGCCGTTGCGCGATAGGTCCCGCGCACGGTGAACTCGGCCGCAGCCCGCACGCCGCCCGGTGCGCTCATCAGCGCAATGTCGGCGAAACGTTCATCGAAATGCCGTGCCTCGAGCCCCAGACGCCAGCGCAGCCTGTCGCGCCCGATCTCGCGTTCACCGTCGAAAGGATCATGCGCAACGTCTTCGCTCACCAGCGCCAGCGCGGCATCGTGATCATTGGCGTTCAGCGCATCCAGAAAGGACTGCACGAGGCTCAGCGTTTCATCGTCCGACATGGTCATTGCTCCGTGTTTGCTCGTTCGCCTGAAAAGAAAGCCGCGTTCGCGGCCTATGGTTCCTCATCCAGGATGAAAGAGAAATAATCCTCCGGCTGCGCCAGATCGTCTTCGCTGGCCTTCACACGCCCGCGCATGGAAATGCCGGCTTCATGCACCGTTTCGGGATCACCGGAAATGAGCGGGTGCCACCAGAGGAGATCCTTGCCCTCCGCCACGAGACGATAGCCACAGGTTGCCGGCAGCCAGGGGATGGTTCCGACATTCTCGGGCGTCAGCTGCACGCAGTCGGGCACCCGCGCGAGGCGGTTTTCATAATCATGGCACCGGCAGCTTGCCCCGTCGAACAGGCGGCAGCCAACGCTGGTCCAGTAGATGTCGCCGGTATCCTCATCCTCAAGCTTGGCGAGGCAGCACTTGCCGCAGCCATCACACAGGGCCTCCCATTCCCTGTTGCTGAGCGCGGAAAGCGGTTTGGTTTTCCAGAATTCATTCGTTGTCATGGCAGAGCTTTGGACCGCCTTTTCGCGCGCGTCAAGCGAGCTGTTGGGCGCATTTTCGCCATGCCTGCGCCATCGCCCGGCCATGCTTTCACACGCAGCGGTGTCAAATGCACCGAAATGGGAACCGATTGCCCGTGGAGCGGTTTAGGCGGCGATGGGACGCCCACACAGGAGAGATTTTATGACGACGCGAAAGCGGATCATGACGACCACGGCCCTTGGCCTGCTCATCGCGGCCACACCGCTTGCCGTCCAGCCGGTGCTCGCACAGGAGCGCAATGCCGGCATGGTGCTGGCGCAGGCGGAAAAGCCCGAGGGCATGTCGGAAGAAGCATGGCGCGCCCTTTTGAAGAAGCGCGGCGGCGGCAAGCAGGAAGAAAGCGCTGACGAAGAGGCTGGCGAGGCAGAAGAATCCGCACCGGAAGAACCTGCGGCAGCCCCAGCACCAGCCCCTGCCCCTGCCCCTGCCCCTGCCGATGAGGCGCCTGAAGCGGCGCCCGAGGCTGAATACACATCGCCCGCGCCCGTTGCCGAACCGGAAGCCGAAGCCCCGGCTGAGCCGGAGGCCGCACCGGCTACGGAAGAAACGCCCGTTCCCGAGGCGCGGCCAGAGAACCCCGCACCGGAGGAGGCTGCCCCCGAAGCCGAAGAACCAGCGGTAGAGACAGAGGAAGAGCCTGCGGCGGAGACAACCGAACCTGCGCCGGTTGAGGCTGAGGAAGAAGAGCCTGCTGCACCCACTAAGGAGCAGCCGGCAGAACCCGCAGCTCAGAAAAGCGAAGAAGAACAGCCGGCGGCCGAGACGAGCCCCGCTGAAGACGCGCCTGCTGCCGAGACGGCGGAGCCCGAGACGGCGGAGCCCGAGACGGCGGCCCCCGAAACGGCCACCGAAGAGCCGGCTGTCGAAGAGCCGGTCGAAACGGAGACTGAGCAGCCGGAGGCCACCCCTGCCCCGGATGAGCCTGCTGCCGATGAAAGCCAGGCAAACGAGGAACCCAAAGCAGACGACGCAGAGGTAGAGGCGGAAGCCGAGAACGATGTGGAGGCGGCTGAAGAAGAGGTGCTGCCGGAAAACGCCGCACCCGTCCTCGACAGCCAGAAAGAGCCTGAAGTGCAGGACGAGGTGCAGCCGGAAGGCAATGCGGACGCTCCGGCTGAAACCCGAACGGCAGCTCCTGAAGCCGAAGCTGCCGCGCCGCCGCCTGAAAGCGATGCGGAGGCGCAGGCCGAGGCACTGGATCCGGAGGCGCTGCGCACCGAAATCCGCAACATTCTTGAAGAACAGGGCGAGCGGATCGAGATGGGCACGACGCGCGAAGAGCGCCGCGAACGCCGCCGGGAGCTGCGTCAGCAGCGCGAAGATGCGGAAATCGTGCAGGAGTTCAACGACAACCGCACCATCGTGGAGATCAACAACCAGATCTTCGTCGAAAGCCCGGACAGCGACCGCCTGATCCTTGATGAGGACGAGGTCTATTACGAGGAGCTACAGCGCGGTCGCGTGCGCGAGGTGGTGACACGCCCCAATGGCGTTCGCCTGATCACCGTGCGCAACCGCTATGGCGATGTGATCCGCCGCGTGCGTGTTGCACCGGACGGGCGCGAGCAGGTGCTGGTGTTCGTGCCGGATGAGCGTCTGGACACGGTCGACCGCTGGCGCGATCCGGCGCGTGACCTGCCGCCGCTGCGCCTCACGATCCCGGTGAGCGATTACATTCTTGAGGCAGAGCGCGTGGAAAACCCCGACCGCTATTACACCTTCCTTGAGAAGCCGCCGGTGGAGCCGGTGCGCCGCATGTATTCGCTCGAGGAAGTGAAGCGCTCGGCCCGGGTGCGCGACATGGTGCGCCGCATCGACCTCGACACGGTCGAGTTCGGGTTTGGCTCGGCTGAAATTCAGGAAAGCGAGATCGACGAGCTCGAGGCAATCGCCACGGCCATCGACCGCATGCTGGAGAGGAACCCGGCCGAAACCTTCCTTATCGAGGGACATACGGATGCGGTGGGCTCCGATCTCGCCAATCTGGCGCTTTCTGACCGTCGCGCGGAATCCGTCGCACGTGCACTGACCGATGTGTTCGGCATTCCGCCGGAAAACCTGGTCACGCAGGGCTATGGCGAGCGCTACCTGAAGATCGACACGCAGGCGCGCGAGCGTGAGAACCGGCGTGTAGCGCTCAGACGCATCACCCCGCTTGTCGCACCGGTCGCGAGCGCTAACTAACCAGGCACAGCTTTCCGCCGTGAGCCCGGGGCAACCGGGCGGGCGAAAAGAGCCCGGCCGGACGTTCCCTCCTCCGGCCGGGTTTTCATTTGCCGGCAGCCGGGCGGCCCGGCTCAATGGCCCAATGGTCGGTTGTTTCCTGCCCGGCGCAAAATGCTCTACACATCGAAGCGCATATCCAAAGGAGTTCTTCCGTGACCTCTAAACGCTTAAGCGGTGTCATTGCCGCCGTTCCCACCCCCGTGACCGAAACCGGCGATCCCGACATCAAACGTTTCCTGCGCCATGCAGAATGGGCGCTCGACAATGGCTGCGATGCGCTGAACGTGCTTGGCACCACTGGCGAGGCGAATTCATTCTCGCAGGATCAGCGCATTGCGCTCATGGAAGCCGCCGCCGGTTCTCTCGACAAGGCCCGGCTGATGGTGGGCACCGGCACACCCGACCTCAAAACGACCATCGCACTGACGCGGCGCGCGCACGCGCTCGGGTTTGCCGCAGCACTCGTTCTGCCGCCCTATTACTACAAGGGTGTCAGCGATGACGGCCTGTTTGCCTGGTTCGAGCGCCTCGTCACGGCCACGGCGGACGCACCCATCGACATTTATCTCTACAATTTCCCGCAGATGACGGGACTGACCTTCTCGCCCGAATTCGCTGCCCGGCTGAAAGCCGCCTTCCCGCAGCGCATCATCGGCGCGAAAGACAGTTCCGGCGATCTCGATTACGCCTCGAAACTGGCGAAGATTGAAGGGTTCGACGTTTTCCCAAGCAATGAAGCCGCTCTGTCAAAAGCCGAGGCGGAAGGCTATGCCGGCTGCATATCGGCCACCGCCAGCGTGACGGCTCCGCTCGTTGCGAAGCTCTGGTCGGAACCGACCAATGACGATGCGCTGGAAGCGGCCTCGGCGGCGCGCACGGCCATTTCGGCGCAGCCGCTCATTCCGGCTGTGAAATATCTGACGGGCAAGCTGCACGGGGATAGCGGCTTTGAAGCGCCGTTGCCGCCGCACATGCCGCTCACCAGCGCGCAGAAGGCGGCGCTCGACGAAATCCCGCTCTGAATATCGTCTCCCACCGCCGGTGCTGCGTCACCAAAATGCACCGGGCAGTGGAAGCTTCTGAAAAATGAAAGCGGCAGTTCCGACCAGCCGAACTGCCGCTTTTTATTTTTTACAGGCCCGGAGGCCGGAAGGCTCTCGATCAGCCGGCCTTTTCACCGAGCTCGGCGATGCCGCCATTGGCAGCGGACCATTCGAGCGGCTTGTTGAGGAACTTCTCCACCTCGTCGAGCGTCTTCTCGTCGAACAGCTTCTCCGCACGCGCAACTTTCAGCACATCCCACCAGGTGGTGAGGTAGTGCAGGCGCATGCCGGCGTCTTCCAGACGCTTCGGCGTTTCGGGGAAGATGCCGTAGTAGAAAACGGCGAAGGTGTCGGTGACCTCGGCGCCGGCCTTGCGGACGGCTTCGGCGAATTTCAGCTTGCTGCCGCCGTCGGTGGTCAGGTCTTCGACCAGAAGAAGGCGTGCGCCCTCATTCAGGTCGCCTTCGATCTGCGCATCGCGGCCAAAGCCCTTGGGCTTCTTGCGCACGTAGAGCATAGGCAGGCCGAGCTTGTCGGAAAGCCAGGCTGCGAAGGGAATGCCTGCCGTCTCGCCGCCGGCAACGGCATCGAACTTCTCAAAGCCCGCGTCTCGAAGCACGACGGAGGCCGCAAAGTCCATGATGGCCGAGCGGATACGCGGGTAGGAAATCAGTTTCCGGCAGTCAATATAGACGGGGCTCTTCAGCCCGGAAGTGAAGGTATAGGGTTCATCGGCGCGAAAATGCACCGCCTTGATCTCGATCAGCATCTTGGCCACGGTCTCGGCGATCAAGGCGCGATCAGGGAATGTGTTGGCGAACATGGCTGGCTCTCGGTTGGTGACGCGGCTTTCAGCTATCAGGATTGAACGCCGGTAGGAAGTTTTCTTGACAATATTCCGGTGGATGGCTTTGCGCCATCCGCAGAAGTTTTTTCTCGACGCGTCGTGTCGGACTGCGGCAAGCTTCGCCGTCTTCCAATCGAGAGAGGAACCGGAATGCTCTATGCAATTCTCTGCTACCACAATGAAGACGTGGTCATGTCCTGGTCCAAGGAAGAGGATGACGCGGTGCTGGCCAAGCGCCGCCGGGTCCAGAAAGAGCTGGTCGACAAGGGGCGCATGGGTCCTGCGATCCGCCTCATGCCCACATCTGCTGCGACCACGATCCGCGCATCCGGCAGCGAACAGCTCGTGCTCGACGGCCCCTTTGCCGAGACCAAGGAACAGCTTCTCGGTTTCTACGTGGTCGATTGCGACAATCTTGATGAAGTTGTCGATTTCGCCAAGCGAATGAAGGAAGGCGAGAGCGTCACCTTCGAAATCCGCCCGATGCAGATCTTTGAAAAGGGCAATCTCACTGGAAAGGAAACCCTGACCTTATGACCGAACTGGCCTGGATCGAGAACGCGCTGACAAGCGCTCGCCCACAGGCGATGGGCGCGCTGCTGCGTTACTTCCGCGATCTGGACCGGGCCGAAGAAGCCTTTCAGGAAGCGTGCCTGCGCGCCCTGAAGACCTGGCCGCTCAAGGGACCGCCGCGCGATCCGGCTGCCTGGCTCATTTTTGTCGGACGCAATGCCGCGCTCGACAGCGTGCGGCGCGACCGGCGCAACACCGCCCTGCCGCCCGAGGACCGGATTTCCGATCTTGAGGATGCGGAAACCGACATCGCCGAACGGCTGGACGACGCGCATTATCGCGACGACATCCTGCGCCTCATGTTCGTGTGCTGCCACCCGGACCTGCCTGCCACGCAGCAGGTGGCGCTGGCGCTGCGCATCGTTTCCGGCCTCAGCGTGCGGGAGGTGGCGAGCGCCTTTCTCGTCAATGAACGCGCCATGGAACAGCGCATTACGCGCGCCAAGCGTCGGGTGGCGGAAGCGAACATTCCTTTTGCCGCACCCGATGCGGTGGAGCGTTCGGCACGCCTCGGCGCAGTGGCGGCCATGATCTATCTCGTCTTCAACGAAGGCTATTTAGCCTCCGGCGGCGATGAGACCGTACGCGCTTCACTCTGTGACGAGGCGATCCGGCTTTGCCGCCTGCTGTTGCGCCTGTTTCCGGCAGAACCCGAGATCATGGGGCTTCTGGCCCTGATGTTGCTTCAACATGCCCGAAGCCCCGCCCGCACGGACCCCGAAGGCAAGGCCGTGCTTCTGGAAGATCAGGACCGCACACTCTGGAAGAGGGCGAACATCGATGAAGGGCTGGCGCTGGTCGACAAGGCGCTGCGCCACCGTCAGCCGGGGGCCTATCAGGTTCAGGCAGCCATTGCCGCACTGCATTCTCGCGCCAGGACGGCTGCGGACACGGACTGGGAAGAGATCGACCTGCTCTATCAGATGCTCGAACACCTGACGCCTTCCCCGGTCATCACGCTGAACCGGTCGGTTGCCGTGTCGAAGACGAAGGGGCCGGAAGCCGCATTGAAGCTCATTGCCCCGCTTGCCGACCGCCTTTCGGGCTATTTCTATTTCCATGGTGTTCGGGGCGCATATCTCAGTGAGATCGGACGCATGGCGGAGGCCCGCGAGGCCTTCAACCGGGCAATCGCCCTTGCGCGCACGCCCGCCGAGGCAAGCCATATTCGCGAACATCTCGACAGGCTGTCCCAACGGGTTTCGGCAGACTGAAGCCTCTCTCCCACTTTTTTTTTCAAAAAAACGCACGCTCACTGTCGGAAGGGCCAAGCGCTTTTCGTCCTTCCGACATGGGCCGACTTTCCGGTCCCCAATGAGGAGAGAGCCATCATGTCCGAAACCAGCGTAACCGTTGATGAAAATCAAGAACTGCCCAAGGTTCAGGGCGGTGTCGCCCCCTATCTGATGGTGGACGGCGCATCGAAGGCGGCCTCGTTTTATGAGCAAGCCTTCGCCGCGACCGAAATCCATCGCCATCCCGCGGATGAGAGCGGCCGCACCATGCACATCCACCTCGTTATCCATGGTGGCTCGATCATGCTGAGCGATGCCTACCCGGAATACGGCCAGCCACTGCGTGAGCACTCCGGATACACGCTCACACTAGCCGTGGAGGATGTGGACGGGTGGTGGTCGCGCGCCGTTGGCGCGGGCGTGGAAGTCGTGATGCCGCTTGAGCGCATGTTCTGGGGAGACCGCTACGGGCAGATCCGCGATCCGTTTGGCGTGAACTGGGCCATCACCGGAAAGTAGACCGTCAGAGATCGCGGCGGTTGGTCCGCATCAACCAGCTCCCCAAGCGCCGGGCCAGAAAGAACTGCCGCAAAGGCCGGGGACGCCGCGCTGTCCCCGGCCGTTTTGCCACAATCGCTTTACAGGGCCGTATCTGACGCACTAGGCTGTGTCGGCAAGGGGTGAAGGGCGCTGCCGCACCCCCTGTTCACCGACGCTGAGCGCTATGCCGCGTCACCATCTTCTCACACAAAAGCGATTGAGAGACAGACATGAGCCAGGTCAAAAGCGGCGATGTCGTGAGGATTCATTACACTGGCAAGCTGGCTGACGGCACGCAGTTCGATTCATCAGCCGGACGCGAGCCGCTTGAGTTCAAGGTCGGCAGCGGCCAGATCATTCCCGGCCTCGACCGGCAGATTCAGGGCATGAAGCAGGGTGAGAGCGGAACGCTGACCATTCCTGCCGCAGAAGCCTATGGCGCACGGGACGAAAACCAGGTTCAGGTGGTTCCGCGCACGGCGCTTCCGCCGGAGATGGAAGTGCAGGTCGGCTCCAACCTTCAGGCCACCACCCCGGACGGCAACCAGATTTCGCTGACGGTTGTCGGCGTTTCCGAAGCCGAGATCACCGTCGACGCCAACCACCCGCTGGCTGGGCACGACCTGGTCTTCGAGATCGAGATCGTCGAAGTCGTCGCCGGCTGATTGAGCCGGCCGGGAGCCGCCGCCGCAAAAGCGCCGCGGCTCCCCATATGCCCCCCGCTACTGCGGCAATGCATCCTGTGCATACTGCTCCGCGAATTCCGCCGATGGCGGGATCGGCTTGATCACATCGATCAAAACGCCATTGGGATCGGCCGTGATGAAGTGGCGCTGACCGAATGCCTCGTCGCGCAGTTCGAGCAGGATCGGCAGGCCTGCCCCCTTTAACCTCGCATATTCGGCATCGGGATCTTCGACCTCGAAATTGAGGATCAGGCCCGTCACGTTACCCTGCGCCGCCTCCGGCACCGTCGGGTGCGATCCATCCAGTATGGCGAGATTTACGCCCGGATCTTCCTTTGACTGAAGATGGACATACCAGTCGGCCTCAAATGCCGGCTGGAAACCGAAATGATCGCAATAGAATGCAGCCGTTTCGGCCACGTTTCCCGTCATAATGACCGGGTAGTAGCTGGTGACTTTCATCGGTCTTCTCCCTCACCGCGTTTCTCATGCAGCCGCTTTCCCTGCAGGTCGTCGCCACCGCCCCTTTGCCCGACCCTCGCCGCTGCCCGGCCTCCTGCCGCCCGGCAGACAGGCCGGAGGTCTTGGCAAGACGCGGGCGATGCGCCTATAAACATACAGACTGCATGTATTATCGATTAACATACAGGCTGCATGTATGCAACAGACCACACCCCGCCGTTCAAACCGCGAACGCAGTGAAGACACGCGCGACAGGCTGATCAGGGCGGCCCGCCGCCTCTTCGTCGAGAAGTCCTACGCGGAAACGGGCACGCCGGAGATCGTCCGCGAAGCCGGCGTGACACGCGGCGCGCTCTATCATCACTTTGCAGACAAGCAGGCGCTGTTCGCCGCCGTAGCGGAACGGGAAGCCGAAAGTGTTGCGCGTGAAATCGAGACGGGCGCTCTGGACACGACCTCCGCAACAGCCGCGCTGATCGACGGCGGTGCAGCCTACCTCAACGCCATGACCCACCCTGGAAGAACACGCCTCCTCCTGCTTGACGGCCCGGCCGTTCTGGGACGCAGGCGGATGGATGAAATCGAAGATCGCCACGGCAACAGAACCCTGCGTGAAGGGCTCCACGCAGCCATGGAGGCAGGCGCGCTGCGCAGCCTGCCACTGGATGCACTGACGGGCCTGCTGGCCGCCGCCTTTGACCGGGCAGCCCTTGCCATCGACGCGGGCAGCGATGCGGTTGCGCAGATCGCGGCCCTGAACGGGCTTATCGAAGGCCTCGCCACAGCCCCGGGTCCTCAAGCCTGATGATCTTCCCCCACTGAAATGGTCCTCCACTATGTTTAGGAAAACGGGGGACCATAAGACAAACAAGCGACCGAAGCCTGAGGAGATTGTCACGAAATTACGGCAAGTTGAAGGACTAACGGGGGCAAGGCATGCCGCGTCTGGATGTGATCCGGCAATCGGAGTGACTGAACAAAAGCTCTACCTCTGGAAGAAAAATTTGTAAAATGCACGGATCAGCTGAAGGAGTTGAAGCGTCTGCGAAAAGAAAATAAGCGATTGCGCAAGGCCGTGTCTGATCTGATGTTCGACAAGTTGATCCTGGCAGAGGCAGCAAAGGGAAAATTTTAAGCCCCGCTCGCCGCCGTTCTTGTATTGACCAGTCCGTACTGAGATGAACGTCTCACGGCGCTCGGGACCCTGTTTGAGGAGAACTGGTACGCACTCGCTATCCAGGAGGGCCGGCTTGTCCATCAGGCGGCAGTCAGACTCAAAAATCTGCTTGAAACGATACGAGGACTAAAGGTCTATCCGGCCAACGCCAATTTCGTGAGCTTTCAAAACCGCACGCCGGATGGCAAGGAAATCCTGCCGCGCAGACTTCTTGAAGACCTGCCCTGCAAGATCTGGAACAATGGACTGGTGCGCATGACCATCGACCGAACGCGCGAGGCCGATACGTTCGCAGTACTCAGCCAATGGGCTGATGCTGCCAGACAGAAAACCGGACAGGCATAGGCAATCGCGAACAGAAGCCGCTCAGGGCTTCCGCGCGCCCGTTTTCTTCGCCCCTGCGCTACCCTTTTTCCCGGCGGGTTCGATGACTTCGACCTTGAGCCCCGCCACCAGCTCGCGTGCGGCGGAGAAGAATTCCCGGTAGAGAATGGAGGCGAAGATGACGAGACTGACCGCAATCGCCGCCCAGGCGGAGACAAACCACGCAATCATGCCGATCGAGAAGTAGTAGGCGCGAATGCCCTGATTGAAGTTGCGCGCCGCAATCGTGTTGAGCGCGGCCATGATGTAGATTTCTTCCGGGTCGCTTTCCTCGGAATCGTCGGCAGCGCCAAGCATGATGCAGAAATGGTTGAACTGGCGCAGCGAAAGCGTGAACGACAGAAACGCCATCACGAACATCAGCAGAAAGATCACCAGATGCCGCTCGACCGCCGCCTTGTCGACATCGAGCGCCGGCTGCATCACCGTCACCGCGTCCAGCACCGCATTGACCTGCCCGAAGACGGCAATCATCGCCAGAATGATCAGCACCGTCGTGGAGGCGAAGAAAGACACCGCCCCCATGAGATTGCCCGACAGGATTGCATCCATGGGCGTTTCGCGACGGACGGCATTGCGCACCCAGCGATGGCGCTGCGCGCCCATGATGATGGACAGAGACGGCCGGCGCTTCTCCAGCCAGCTGGCGAAGACGGTGTAGAAGATCCAGCACAGGATCGGAAACAGCGATGCCGCGAGCGTCAACGTGCAATCCCTTTCAGCACAAAGAACCAGCGAGTCAGACCCCCTCGTTGAAGATCAGGTGAAGATCTTCTCGCCCTGCTCATCGATCATCTGCCGCGCCTTGCGGATCGACTGATCGGCGGCGAATTCAGCGCTGGGGAAACGGTCCGCGCGCACCAGCCGGTGTTCCCTGCGTTCGCCATCCACGTCCTTGGAGATAAGCGCGCAGGTCTGGAACTGGCCGCCTTCGGAGAAGGGCGTCGGCTGGATCGTGAAGCCCTTGTGCTCCACCGCGTCTCCGACAGGCTTTGCCTCACCCGTTTCCGGTGTACTGCCCCCGCCGCCGAAAAGCCGCTTCAAGAATGACATACGCTTACTCCCGTCAAATTCGACATTTGATATCGTTTTACCCGCAGAAGCATTGCTGCGAAACCATTGCGAACACTCTCTCCTCAGGAGAGGTGCAATACGACCTCGCGCTGGTGCGGATGTGTGCGGTGTTCGAAGAGGTAGATCCCCTGCCAGGTTCCAAGCGCCAGACGCCACCGCACCACCGGAATACCGATGGAAACCTGTGTCAGCGCCGTCTTGATGTGGGCTGGCATGTCGTCGGGACCTTCGAGACGGTGAACCACCCAGCTCATTGAAGCGTCATCCGCGGGAGGCACGAGACGGCGAAAGAACACCTCCAGATCCCGCTTCACATCCGGGTCCGCGTTTTCCTGAATGATCAGGGAGCAGGATGTATGACGCACGAAGACCGTCAGGAGACCGGCCTCAACGCCTGCCTCCCTGACGAAATCCTCAACCCGATCGGTAAATTCGTAAAGCCCCGCGCCCATGGTCGACACGGAGAGAATTGCCTGTCGCATCCGGAGGTGGTGCCCCGGCGGGCCGAACCTGTCAAGCGCACCGGAGCGAGCTTATCCCTAGCCAAGCGAGCCGATGATGTCACGATAGGCGGCTTCGGGGAAGGCCTTCACCACCTTCGTGCGCACATTGCCGCCCATGCCGAGCGTCAGCGCAAAGCGCGCCGCAACCTCATCGTCAGGAGCCTCGGACACGGCGACCATGTCGTATTCACCCATGGTCAGATAGAACGCCCGCAGGGTGCCACCCATTTTGGAAAGCGCAGCCTTCGCGCTTTCCAGCCGGTTTGGCGAATCCTTCACATTCTTGATGCCCTGGTCGGTCCAGTTGATGAGAATGATGTAGGTGGTCATGTCACACCTCCCTGCGACGCACACCGGCCACCGACCGGATGCGCCCTTCATCGCCCATACCGCCTGCCACAAATCCTGCCGCCTGCCACACTGGCGTTGCAAGCTGGGCTTTGGAGGTAAAACAGGACCTTACGGAGCATGAAGGAAGCCGGACACGAAGCCCGGCCCTCATCATTCCGAATATGCCCGCGCATGCCGGCGCAAGAACCTGAAGCCAATCACTGCGAAGCGAGGATGAAGCGCCGGTTTGACTGGAGCACGGGCCTTGCATTGCCCGAATAGAGCGCCGTGAACCGGCGAATGTCTTCAGCCGCGACCCGCTTTGGTGTGCGCAAAACCATCCAGTCGACGATTTCGGAGCAAGGCGGCGTCGTGAGCGAGCCCTCATAGAACCAATAGGCAAGGTCGTCCGGCAGGAGCCCGCCCGGGTCGACATCCGCAACCGACGCACTGCCCTGCACCTTGCCAGGAAAGACAGCCGCGAGGCTTTCAAAGCTCTCATCACGCTCTCCCGGCTCAATGAAAACGCCGAGCACGCCAAGGGCGCCGCTCTCAGTGTCCCTGTGCACGAAATGAACTTCCATGGCGAAGCTCCGCCCGTTCACCAGATGCTCGCTTGGCGCATGGAAATGATACTGCAACAGCTCATAACGCCTGTCGCCTCGCGCGAGCGTGCTGCCCTTCGGCATATTGACCTGAATCGTGTGGCCATTGTTGAGGAGCGTGCCACCGGGTCGCCAGTCGATTTCAAGCGGAGGCAGGCTGGCCTCGACGACCCCGGTTATATCGATTGGCGATTGCTGAGCGCCGGCAGAACAGGCCGCATTGGCCTTCTCAAGCGCGCCCCACTGCGCAGGCCCGCTGACTTCCTGATAGCTCCACGTCGAACGCTCCGACGCACGGGCAGTCTGAGCGCAGATCGGACACAGACCGGAAGCTAAAAATCCACCAATAAAAAAACGCCGATCCATAACTTACTCCAAATATAACAATTTAAATAAACAGAACAAATCAAATTATAGATCAGAAAGGAAAGACGATCACGGACAAATATAGAATTATTGTATTACAAATTTAGATTACAAAAAACCCGGCTTTGCAGCCGGGTTTTTATCGCAGGTCGTAAGTGACCTCTGATTAGCTGTCCAGGAAGCTCCGCAGCTTTCTGGAGCGGCTCGGGTGCTTGAGCTTGCGCAGCGCCTTCGCCTCAATCTGGCGGATACGCTCACGCGTCACCGAGAACTGCTGGCCGACTTCTTCAAGCGTGTGGTCGGTGTTCATGCCGATGCCGAAGCGCATGCGCAGCACGCGCTCTTCGCGCGGGGTCAGCGAGGCGAGAACACGGGTGGTGGTCTCACGCAGGTTCGCCTGAATGGCCGCATCGATGGGCAGGACAGCGCCCTTGTCCTCGATGAAGTCGCCGAGATGCGAATCTTCCTCGTCACCCACCGGGGTTTCGAGCGAGATCGGCTCCTTGGCGATCTTGAGCACCTTGCGCACCTTCTCCAGCGGCATGGCCAGCTTTTCGGCCAGTTCTTCCGGGGTCGGCTCGCGGCCGATCTCGTGCAGCATCTGGCGCGAGGTGCGGACGATCTTGTTGATCGTCTCGATCATGTGGACCGGGATGCGGATCGTGCGGGCCTGGTCGGCAATCGAACGGGTGATTGCCTGCCGGATCCACCAGGTCGCATAGGTGGAGAACTTGTAGCCACGACGGTACTCGAACTTGTCCACCGCCTTCATCAGGCCGATATTGCCCTCCTGGATCAGATCCAGGAACTGAAGGCCGCGGTTCGTGTACTTCTTGGCGATGGAGATCACGAGACGCAGATTGGCCTCGACCATCTCCTTCTTGGCGATTGCAGCTTCGCGCTCGCCCTTCTGCACCTGGTTCACGATGCGACGGAACTCGCCGATGGAGATCGCGGTTTCCTGCGCGAGATTCTGGATCTCGGTGCGCAGATCTTCGATCGCCCTGGCTTCATTCTTCGAGAACTCCTTCCAGCCCTTGCCGGAAAGCGTTGCAACGCGCTCGGTCCAGTTCGTGTCGAGCTCGGACCCCTGATACTCCTTGAGGAAGGATTCGCGCTTCACGCCATAGCTTTCGGCGAGCCGCAGCAGACGGCCCTCGTTCTGCACAAGGCGCTTGTTGATGTCGTAAAGCTGCTCGACCAGCGTCTCGATACGCGCATTGTTGAGCGAAAGCGACTTCACCGAAGTGATCAGCTCGCCCTTCAACTGCTTGTAGCGGCGCTCCTGGCTGCTCGACAGGCTGTCGGCGTCGGCCAGGCTCGATTCCACCTTCTGGTCCTGCAGCTTGCGCAGTTTCTTGTAGGTGTCGGCGATGAAGTCCAGCGTTTCCATGACGCCGGGCTTGAGTTCGGCCTCCATCGCGGCAAGCGACAGGTTGGCCTCATCCTCTTCGTCGTCCTCTTCCTCGCTCTGGCCCTCGCCGCCTACATTGGTGACGTCGTCACTGCGCGAACGCGCGGACTTGTCATCGGCAGGCTTGTTCTCTTCATCAGGGCGCTGAACGACCGGCGCCTGCTTGGCTTCCGGGCCGGCATAGGTCGCTTCGAGATCGATGATCTCGCGCAGCAGGATCTTGCCTTCGTTGAGTTCGTCACGCCAGATGATGAGCGCCTGAAAGGTCAGCGGGCTTTCGCAAAGCCCCGCGATCATCGTCTCGCGGCCAGCCTCGATGCGCTTCGCGATGGCGATTTCGCCTTCGCGCGACAGAAGCTCGACCGAGCCCATTTCGCGCAGATACATGCGCACCGGATCGTCGGTACGGTCCGTCGGCTCTTTCTTGGTCGTCGTGGCGACAGCCGTTCCCGACTGCGTGGTCAGCTCGCTGCTTTCCTCACTGTCATTGGAATCGTTGTCTTCCGCAGCTTCCTCATCCTCGACCACATTGATGCCCATATCCGAGAGCATCGCCATGGTGTCTTCGATTTGTTCGGAACTGACCTGGCCAGAAGGAAGAACGGCATTAAGCTCGTCCATTGTCACATAGCCGCGCTTCTTCGCGGCCTTGATCATCTTCTTGACTGCGTCATCGGAAAGGTCGAGCAAAGGGCCGTCGGTGCCCTCGCGTTCGGTTTCGACCTCTTCCTTCTCTTTTGTCGCCATGCTTTGCCTTCTCCAACCGAGCGGGGTTCCATGCCACCCCGTCGCCGCCGCTGCAACGGCTGTCCGTCACGACATCCCGCAACCTGATTCGTGGTCTAGCGCCGGCCGCGTTAATGTCGGATTAACCCTGATACTTAGGTGGACTCCCTATCGTGTCCAATTTCGGTATCTTTTCACTTGCGTGCCGCGCTTTTCGCGGCGTCGGCACAGCCCATTCTCGAATCGATCCTGATTCCTGCATTCCGGCGCAACGTCAAGCCGAAGCACCCTGATTCGGAGTAAAAAAGCGAATCAGAGGGTGATTCTCGTGCTTTTTCCCGTTTCGGCTGGTTTTTAGCCAACCAGATAGGTTTGTCACGCTCAAGATCGATTCGCACGCCCTGATAGAAGACCGAAGCCTTCAATGAGCGCTTCAGTTGCCTGCAGATTGCTCAGCTCCGCCTGGATCTCAGTCAGATGCCGCGCATCCTCTTCATTCCAATCGTTTGCGAGCGCCAGTTCGGCCGCTTTCAGCTCCTTATGTAGAGAGCCTGCGCGCCGGTGCAAGTAGAGGGTCTGCGCAAAAGCCTCCCGCGCATCGTCCAGAGCAGCATTCTCAAGGGCCGGCCACATGTAAGCACCCTTCACGCGCGCCTCCGCCTGCTTCCAGATGCCGACCAGTCCGTCATCCTCGATCTTTTTGAGGATCATGTCCCGGTCATGCGCGGGGTTGTGCGCCACCGCATCAAGAAGAGACATGCGCAGCCGGCCGAGATCGGCACTGGCCAGAAGCATCTGATCAAGCGCATCGAAATACTCATCCAGAAGGCCCGGATGGTTTACCAGCGTCACGAGGAGCGTTGCCTCGCGCAGCGGCATTGCGGGTTTGGAACTGCGCACCAGAGCCGAACGGGCCAGACTTTCGGAAACCGCAAGCCGTCCTGACGCCCCACCGGGCCTGCCGCTGAAACCGCGATTGCGCCCACCACCACCGCCGCCATCGCGGTAGCCACGCTGGCCGCCACGCTTCGACTGCTCGCCCCCAAAGAAGGTGCGCGCACGCTCACGCATGTCCTGGCTGTAATGGCGTTTGAGGTTTTCGTCGCGGATCTGCGCCGTCAGCGTCTGCAGATTACGCTCCAGTTCGGCGCGGCGTTCGGGTGTATCGAACACCTTACCGGAGGTTTCGCGCATCCAGAGCATGTCGGCCAGCGGGCGCGCACCGGACAAAACCGCTGCAAATGCGTCCGGCCCCTCCTCGCGCACCAGATCGTCGGGATCCTTGCCCTCGGGCAATAGCGCAAAGCGCAGGCTACGCCCCGGCTGCACCACCGGCAGGGCGAGATCGGCAGCGCGCCAGGCAGCGCGCAACCCGGCCTCGTCGCCGTCGAAACACAGGACCGGCTCACCGGTCATGCGCCAAAGCAGTTCGAGCTGGTTTTCCGTAAGCGCCGTTCCGAGCGGCGCAACGGCGTTTTCAAAGCCCGCCTGCGCGAGCCCGATCACGTCCATATAGCCTTCCACCGCGATAACGGTATCGCCCTTCGCGGACACACGGCGCGCGCGCGCCAGATTGTAGAGCACCGTTCCCTTGTGGAAGAGCTCGGTATCGGGCGAGTTCAGATATTTGGCAGGCACATCCTTGGACATGGCGCGACCGCCAAACGCGATCACCCGTCCCCGCGCATCCTCGATGGGGAACATGATGCGATCACGGAAACGGTCATAGGAAACCGGGATATCAGGGCCGAACACGACGAGACCGCAGGCCTCGATCTGATCCTTCCCAACGCCCTTGCCGGCAAGAAACTCCTTGAGCGCATTGCGGCTCGACGGCGCGTAACCGATGCGGAAGCTCTGCTGCGTGGCACTGGAGAGCCCGCGCGAACGCAGATAGGCCCGCGCCTCGGCGCCCTGCTGCTCCTGCAGCATGCTCTGGAAATAGCCTGCCGCCATTTCCATGACCTCGGAGAGTGAGGCGCGCTTCTGCTCGCGGCGCTCCGCCTGCGGATCGCGCTGCGGCATCGGCACACCGGCCATGTCGGCAATGCGCTCGACCGCTTCGGGGAAGCTGATTCCATCAAGCTCGGAGAGAAAACGGAAATGATCGCCCGACACGCCACAGCCGAAACAGTGGTAACGCCCCTTGCGGTCCTCGCAGTGAAAACTCGGGGACTTCTCGCCATGGAAGGGACAGCAGGCCCAATAGTCGCCGCGCGAGGCGTTTGTCTTGCGCCTGTCAAACGTCACACGTGTGCCGATCACCTGCGAAATCGGAACGCGGTCGCGTATCTCATCAAGAAAGGAATTCGGAAAGCGCATTGTTCAGTTCAGAGCCTCTAGCCGCTCCATATAAGCACGTTCGTCGGCCACGGCGAATCGAGATCCGGCTTCTTCACGGTATTCACAGCCCTGCCCCGTCAAGCTGGTACTTCATAATCGAAATACAACTTAACCGATTATTCAAATCAGTGGTGCTAAACGCTGGGTCAAAGAACAGCGCGCTGCGCCCGAATGCACGGCCAGCGACTGACAAAACGATCAGGTGGCGGGACACAAAGTGCTTACGGTTTACAATTGCATCGTCAATGAACACGACCCGGGAATGGTGCTTCTGGCCGGGGTCATCGGAGCCATCGCATCCTTTGCAGCGATCATCCTGCTCCAGCATTTATGTAAATCCACCGGCCGCACGCGCTGGTTATGGACCGCCGTTGCCGCAATCTGCTTCGGCTTTGGCGTGTGGGCGACACACTTCATCGCCATGCTCGCCTTCGCTCCCGGGCTGCCCACGGCATATGACGTGCCGCTCACAGCCGTCTCCCTTCTGCTCGCCATCCTATTCAGCGGACTTGGCATGTCGGTCGCAGCCCGTCAGAAGCTCGATCATCAACTGGTCGGCGGCGCGATTGTCGGCTCCGGCATCGCCGTCATGCATTTCACCGGCATGGCAGCGCTTGAGGTTGAAGGCCGTCTCATATGGGACATGGGGCTGGTCGCCGCTTCACTCATTGCCGGCGTCGTTCTTGGCGCACTGGCGATGCGCATCGCGCTCTCCCGCAGCAATGAAGCCAAGACCATCGCCGCGAGCCTGACGCTTACGCTGGCCATCTGCACCATGCACTTCACCGCGATGGGCGCCGTTTCGATCATTCCCGACCCGACGATCACCATCTCGCCCTTCTCCATACCGTCCATGTGGCTGGCCATGGCGGTCGCGTTCGCAGCCTTCATGATCTTCCTGATGACGGCTGTGGCACTGTGGGTCGATATCCGTGACCGCAGCCGTGCAATCACCGAAGAACGCCGCATGCGCGGCCTCGCCAATGCCGCCATGGAAGGGCTTCTGGTCTGCGATGACACAACCATCATCACCGCAAACCAGAGCCTTTGCACACTGAGCGGTCGCCCGCTCGATGAGCTCATCGGCATGGACTTCACCAGGCTCTTCACCTCCATCGAAAAGAATGGCGTTCTTGCCGACGAGCCGGTCTGGGAGACCACGCTGAAACATGCGGACGGCACCACGCAGCCTGTTGAGCTTCTTTCGCGCGTCATCGATTACAGCGGCAAGCCGCACACCGTCGTCGCAGTGCGCGACCTGCGCGAGCGCAAGAAGGCGGAGGCCGATATCCGCCGGCTCGCCATGCATGACACGCTGACCAACCTGCCCAACCGGCGCAACTTCACCGCACAGCTGGAAGAAGAGATGGAAGCGCTCCCGGAAGGCAAATCCATTGCACTTCTCTGTCTCGACCTCGACCGTTTCAAGGAGGTCAACGACCTGTTTGGCCATGCAGCCGGAGACACGATGCTGCGCAAGGTCGCCGACAATGCTGGCCGTGCGCTTCGCCATGGGCAGATGCTCGCGCGCCTTGGCGGCGATGAGTTCGCAATCATTGCACCGGGGCTTTCTGATCCGCGCGAGGCTGCGGCACTCGCAGAGGAAATCCTGCACGCTTTCCGCAAGGAAAACGAGCAGGCGAGCAATGATGGCCTGATGTCCACCAGCATCGGCATTGCGCTTTATCCGCAGGACGCCCGGGATCAGGAGACCCTGATCAACCATGCAGACACCGCGCTCTACCGCGCAAAGTCCGAGGGCCGCGATACCTATCGCTTCTATGAACACGAAATGGGACAGGAAGCGCGCGCGCGGCGCATCATGGAGCATGAGCTGCGCCATGCGGTGAACCGCAGAGAGTTTCACCTCGTCTACCAGCCACAGAAGAAGCTCGATACAGGCGAGCTGATCGGATACGAGGCGCTTCTGCGCTGGAAACACCCCGAGCGCGGCAACATCTCTCCGGGCGTCTTCATTCCTGTTGCCGAGGAAAGCGGCGCCATCGTGCCGATCGGCGAATGGGTTCTGCAGACTGCCTGTAGCGCAGCGGCCAGCTGGAAAGACGATCTCATGATCGCGGTCAACGTCTCCGCCGTGCAGCTGCACAGCGTGAACTTTCCGCAGACCGTACATCGCGTGCTTCTGGAAACCGGTCTCTCGCCGCATCGCCTGGAGATTGAGATCACCGAAACGGCCCTGGTGCGCGACATGCACCGTGCGCTCACCACGCTGCGCCAGCTCAAGGCGCTCGGCATCAAGGTGGCGATGGACGATTTCGGCACCGGCTATTCCTCACTCTCCAACCTGCGCGCCTTCCCGTTCGACAAGATCAAGATCGACGGCAGCTTCATTCGTCAGGTGGACACCAACGAACAGGCCGCAACCATTGTGAAAGCGGTTCTGGGCATCGGGCGCGGCCTCGGCCTGCCGGTGCTGGCGGAAGGTGTGGAGACCTCCGGCGAACTGAGCTTTCTCGCCAGCGAGTTCTGTCAGATCGGACAGGGCTATTATCTGGGTCGACCCAGCCCGATCGAGGATGTGCTCCGGGAGTTCGAAACGGAGGAGCAAAAGCGCTCCGACGCGAACGCAGCCTGAGAGATCTCAACAAAAAGCCCCGCTCAGGACGGGGCTTTTTCATTTCAGGCTTCGCGAAGAACCAGATCTATCCGAGCTTCACGGTGCGAAGGCGCAGGGCGTTCGCGATCACGGAAACCGAAGACAGGCTCATTGCTGCTGCTGCGATCATCGGTGACAGGAGCGTCCCGAAGACCGGGTAGAGAATGCCAGCGGCCACCGGCACGCCGAGCGCATTGTAGACGAAGGCAAAGAACAGGTTCTCCTTGATGTTGCGGATGGTCGCCCGCGCCAGAGCGCGCGCCCGCACAATCCCGTTCAGATCGCCCTTCACCAGCGTGATGCCAGCACTTTCCATAGCCACGTCTGCACCGGTCCCCATGGCGATGCCCACATCGGCAGCGGCGAGTGCAGGCGCATCATTCACGCCATCGCCCGCCATCGCCACGCTGGCTCCCTTGGCGCGCAGCTCCTCGATCAGCGCCTGCTTGCTCTCCGGCAGCATGTCGGCGCGCACTTCATCAATGCCGAGGCGTTCTGCCACCGCCTTTGCCGTGCGGGCATTGTCGCCGGTCGCCATGATGATGGTGAGGCCGAGATCATGAAGCGCGCGGATCGCATCGGCCGTCGTCTCCTTGACCGGATCGGCGACGGCAATGAGGCCGGCTGCCTTTCCGTCGACAGAAACGAACATGGCTGTCTTGCCATCGCTGCGCAGTGCGTCGGCCTGTTCAACCAGAGCGTCAACCGTGACGCCGGCCTCTTCCATCATCGCCCTGTTGCCCAGCGCGACATGGTTGCCCGAGACCGTGCCGGAAACACCCTTGCCGGTGATTGCCTCGAAATCGGAAGCCGTTTCGAGTGTGACGCCACGCTCTTCCGCGCCAGCGACGATTGCCTCGGCCAGCGGATGTTCGGAGCCTCGCTCCAGACTTGCCGCCAGTTTGAGGAAGCGTTTTTCGTCGATCCCTTCGGCAACCACCACATCGGTCAGTTTCGGACGCCCCTCGGTCAGGGTTCCGGTCTTGTCCACGATCAGCGTGTCCACCCTGGCAAAGCGCTCCAGCGCCTCGGCGTCCTTGATGAGGACACCCGCCTGCGCGCCCCTGCCCGTCGCCGTCATGATCGACATGGGTGTGGCAAGCCCAAGCGCACAGGGGCAGGCGATGATGAGCACCGAGACCGCCGAGACGATGGCGAAGACCATTGAAGGCGCAGGACCGAACATCGCCCAGACGACAAAGGCAATGATGGCGACCAGCACCACCGTTGGCACGAAGTAGAACGAAACCCGGTCGGCCAGCCCCTGAATGGGGGCGCGCGAGCGCTGGGCCTTGGCCACCATGTCGACGATCTGCGACAGGACCGTTTCCGAACCGACCCGGTCGGCGCGCACGATCAGCGTGCCATTCTTGTTGATCGTGCCGCCCGTTACCGGGTCCCCTTCGGCCTTTTCGACGGGAACGGGCTCGCCGGTGATCATGGATTCATCGACGGAGGAACGCCCCTCCTCGACCGTGGCGTCGACGGGAATGCTGTCGCCGGGGCGCACCCTCAACCGGTCGCCTTCACGCACGTCATCCAGCGGCACATCGGCCTCAGAACCATCCTCGGCGATGCGCCGCGCCGTTTTCGGCGCAAGATCGAGCAGGGCCCGGATGGCCGAGCCGGTGCGCTCACGCGCTCTCAGCTCCAGCACCTGACCGAGAAAGACCAGCGCCACGATGACGGCCGCTGCCTCGAAATAGACCGGCACCACACCGCCTTCGCCGCGAAACTGGGCTGGGAAGATATCCGGCATCAGGGTGGCGACGACGCTGTAGGCATAGGCCGCGCCCACACCGATGGAGATGAGCGTCCACATATTGGGGCTGCGATTGACGATGGAATCGTAGCCGCGACGGAAAAACGGCAGCGCCGCCCACAGAACCACGGGCGTTGCCAGCGCGAATTCCAGCCAGACCGCAAGCGGCTCACCGATCCAGTGGCGGAAAGGCAAGCCAACCATCGGCCCCATCGCGATCAGCAGCAGCGGAACCGCCAGAACTGCGCTTACCTTGAAACGGCGGGTGAAATCCACGAGTTCGGGATTGGGCCCCTCCTCGCCGGTGGGCACGCCCATAGGCTCCAGCGCCATGCCGCAGATGGGGCATGAACCCGGCTCGTCGCGAATGATCTCGGGATGCATGGGACAGGTGTATTGGGTACCCCTGGGCATGGGCTCCTGTTGCCGCGCGCCATCCAGATACCGCTCCGGATCAGCTTCGAACCGGTCCTGACAGCGCTGCGAGCAGAAATAGTGACGCTCACCGCCGTGCTCCAGCGTGTGCCCGGCTCCCTCTATCGTCACGTCCATACCGCAAACCGGGTCACGCGCCGTGGCTTCGGCGTGAGCCTCCTTATGTCCGCCACAACAGGCTTTTCCAGCGTGGTCATGTTTATGCGCATCGGCCATTGCACACCTCCAGAGATATGTGTTCGCTCCTGCGTTACTCCTTCCAGCCGCTGGAAGGTCAAACCCCTCTTCGCCTCAATGCAAAAAGGGCGACCCGATCGAGCCGCCCTGACATCCTGTTTCCCGCAATATGTGAAAGGCGCTAGCGCAGCATGCCCTTCACGATGCCGCTGGCTTTGCCGAAATCCATACGGCCGGGGAATTTTTCCTTCAGAACGTTCATGCAGCGCCCCATGTCGCGCAAACCGTCTGCGCCGACTTCCTGCACCACCTGGGCGCAGGCCTGCTTCAGATCGTCTTCGCCAAGGGGTTTTGGCAGAAACTCGGTGATCACCACGATCTCCTCGCGCTCCTGCTCTGCGAGCTCGAGGCGGTTTCCTTCTTCGAAAGCCTTTGCCGATTCCTGACGCTGCTTGGCCATTTTCGAGAGAATCTGGAGGATATCCTCATCACTCACAGGATCCTTGCCGGCTCCGCGATTGGCTATATCGCGGTCCTTGATAGCGGTCTGAACCAGACGCAGCGTCGAAACGCGGCGTTTGTCCTTCTGTTTGACGGCATCGTTCAACGCCCTGGCGAGTTTCTCGCGCATCATAACACCTGTCTCCAGTCACTAGGATGAACATAGCCCCGGCCGAATCTCGAAGCAAGCCGCAACGCCCCCATAAGTCATTGGAAACATTGGCATAAATATTTATTTGCTACAGATTGACCGTTTTTGAGCCTTTGCCTATTGTCCGCGACCTGCATGGACAATTTCCGTTTCGGCCTGAATCCACCGGCGATTTCGCCCGGGGCTGGACCCATGTCGATGGGCCATATGGCCTATAAGGCACTTTCTTTCAAGGCCCCTCGGGCGCAAGCCTCTTGCGCTCGGCGGCAAAAAGTGAGAACCGGTCTGCTCGCAGATCATGCTAAAGGAACCTGAACGGAGCGCCCGGTCATATGACCGTGATCGCGCCCGGGCACACGAAGGATGGAGACTTCCCAATGGCGACCAAGACCGCCCCATGGAGCACGACCCGGCCAACGGCTCTCATCGTGCTTGCCGATGGCACTGTCATAGAGGGCAAAGGCATTGGCGCTGGCGGAGAGGCCATTGGCGAGCTCTGCTTCAACACCGCGCTCACCGGCTATCAGGAGGTTCTGACCGATCCGTCCTATGCCGGGCAGATCGTCACCTTCACATTCCCGCATATCGGCAATGTCGGCGCCAATGACGAAGACATCGAAGACCTGCACCCGGCGGCGCGCGCTGGCGCGGTCGGCGCTGTTTTCCGCGCTGACATCACCAACCCCTCGAACTACCGCTCCGGCGGCCATCTCGATGGCTGGCTGAAGCGCCGCGGCATCGTGGCCATCAGCGGCGTGGACACGCGCGCGCTGACCGCGCTTCTGCGCGAAAAGGGTGCGGCCAACGCGGTGATCGCACATAATCCCGATGGCGCGTTCGACATCGAAGCCCTGAAGAGCAAGGCGCGCGAATGGTCGGGTCTCGTCGGCCTTGATCTTGCCAAGGAGGTTACCTCCGGCCAGTCGATGGGCTGGACGGAAACGCCTTGGGTCTGGGATGAAGGGTTTGGCACGCAGGACGAGCCGACCCACCACATCATCGCTGTCGACTATGGCGCGAAGCGCAACATCCTGCGCCTTCTGGCCGGTCTCGGCGCGAAGGTGACGGTGGTGCCCGCCAAGACCAGCGCCGCAGACATCCTCGCCATGAAGCCCGACGGCATCTTCCTCTCCAACGGCCCCGGCGACCCGGCGGCAACCGCCGATTATGCCGTGCCGATGATCCGTGAACTGCTTGAAACCGACATCCCGGTTTTCGGCATCTGCCTCGGCCACCAGATGCTTGCTCTGGCGCTTGGCGGCAAGACGGTGAAGATGCACCAGGGTCACCATGGCGCGAACCACCCGGTCAAGGACTTCACCACCGGAAAGGTGGAGATCGTGTCCATGAACCACGGCTTTGCGGTGGATGGCGACACGCTGCCGGAAGGTGTGGAAGAGACCCATGTCTCACTGTTCGACGGCAGCAATTGCGGCCTGACCATCGCCGGACGCCCGGTCTTTTCGGTGCAGCACCACCCGGAGGCCTCGCCCGGCCCGCAGGACTCGCACTACCTCTTCCGCCGCTTCGCCAATCTGATCCGCGAACGGCGCGGCGAGCCCGCACTGGCGGAATAACGACACAGCAAAAAGGGCGGCTCACAGGCCGCCCTTTCCTTTTCAGCACTCCGTCTTCCGTCAGGTCGACAGGCGAAGCCGGACGATTTTCTCGCCAATCTTCTCGAACACCTTCTTGAGCTGACTGCTGGAGGGAGTGTCATAGTACTGATCCGGTCGACTGGCGCATGCGCTCATCAGCGTACCTGTATCGGAGTCGTCCTCTTCAAGCCGGATCGTGTAGATGTCGATCCCGTCCTTTTTGGCATAATTGCAGGCCTCAAGCGTCTTGTTGTTCATCAGCTTGGTCGACTTGCCGGAACTCGCGTTCACTTCACCCTCGAGGCGACCGTCGACCATGTATCCAAAGCTCGAGTAGCGCGACCTGAGACGATCATCACGAACACCGAAGATATTCTTGCCGTCGGTCAGCACAACCATCACCTTGATGATGCCGTCATCCGGATTACCGCCCGCAAAGGGCTCCTGCGGCGAGAGTACCCGCGAGCCCCACGCCACACCCTCCATGATGTTCGTGTTGCCGCTTGCCTTGAGCTTTTTAACCTTCGTTTTCAGATCGGCGTAGTCGTTCGTCAAAGGCGTCAGAGGTTCCGAAACACACATATAGTTCGGGCCACGGTTGTCCTCCAGGTCCTCGAGCGTAACGCGCTTGTAGATCTGTTTGTAACCGTTGTAGCCATATTTCTTGAGCTTTTTCTCCCGGTCGTTGCCACGCGGATCGACCTCGGATTCGATGTAATCGTTACGGTAGTCCTCGGGCTCATCGATCGCGAATGTCGGTATGAACAGCGATGCCTGCTGTGCAGGAACAGCCGGTGTGTCGGCTACATCGTGACGTTTGTCGCCATCGGGCATGCGTGTCTCAACGCAACCTTTCCATTCAAGCCCCATATTATGATAGGCCTCGAAGCGGCTAACCCCGGCTTCCAGCTCCAGCTGAGGGATCTCGCTGACGCCTTCAAGATCAAGCCATGATGCGCCTGTATCCTTGACGATCTTGCCGTTTTTATCAAAATCCGGCGCGAACTGCGGACCGACATTGACGAAGGTGGAGAACGGCACAAGCGCAAAACGCAGGCGCTCGGGATCCTTGACCTGCGCAGAGATGTTGTCGACCAGCCCCTCGACTGCCGTTTTCATGTCGCGGAGTTTGCGACCGCTCATGGAGCCCGTCGTGTCCAGAACCAGAGCGATTTCATAGGAAATCAGCGCCACATCCGCCTTCGACAGGGCGGAAACCGGCATACTCTCCTTCCCGAGAATACCGCCGAAGAACAGCTTGACGTCCACGTCCGCCGTTACGGTGACGGATTCATCGACACGGTCGACGTCCAGATTCTTGAAAACAACGGGAAGATTGCCCGCAAGATAGGATTCGGCGATCGTGCGCGCCTCGGTATCCGTGATCGTCTTGCCCTTTTGCGCGACAGCAAGTGCTGCACTGTCCAGACTGTTCTGGAGACTTGCACGCACGCGGCTCATATTCGCGTAGTCCAGGGCAAAGCCAGAGCCCCCGATGAGGGCCATCGCCGACAGAGCCGTGATCATTGCAAAATTGCCAGATCGGTCCGCTCCGAAACGCTCACACAAGCGCGTCCCGGAACGCAAAAAGCGTTCTAAAAGAGAAATCATATGCCCACCCAAGCTTTTATTGTTTGGGGCAATCTATTTCTCTGCTTTTAAAAACACGTTAAACGCGAGTTGTAAATTTTACACGCGTAAATTGTGAGCCGGGTAATGCTTTTTTCTACGGAACAGTAGTCCCAGGAGCCAGATTACAGAAAAGCCAAATAGAACGCCGATGCCTGTCCAGATAAATCCGTGAAGCGTCAATGGAACCGCTGGTTCATAATCATCCAGCGCGCCCTGTAGAAGCGGTCCGTCGGGAGAGCGCGCGACGATAAGCGGTCGCAGAACGGGCGAAGCCTCGTCAAATGCAGCTGACTGCCGCTCCAGATCGCCAAGCCGCCCGATCGCGACACGAACGGACGTGGCGCGGTCACGCAGAAAGTCGCTGCCCGCCTCTTCGTAGACGACAATAGCTCTCTCGCGGGTGAGGTTGTTCCGGGTGGCGTCGGCATCGAAGGCCGAGACCACCAGCCTTAGTTCATGCAGGGCGCCATTGAGGCGCTGGCGGTATTGCTGTGCGAACTCCGGCGCCTGCGAGGTTGCGGCTCCACATGCCAAAGCCACGGCAAGGCCGAGAATTCGTCCTGTTCCAAACATGTTCAGATCTACCTCTCGGGTGGCAGCAGAACAGCTGGCTTCGGCTTAGATCGGATCGTTGAACGTATCGCAATCGGCCAGCCGTCCGCTTTTGAGCCCCCGCGCAAACCATGTCCGCCGTTGCTGCGACGTGCCATGATTGAAACTCTCCGGCACCACATACCCCTGGGTGCGGCGCTGCAAGGTGTCGTCGCCAATCTGGTTGGCAGCGTTCAGCGCTTCCTCGATATCACCATCTTCCAGAAGCCCCTTCTGAGCCGTGTAATGCGCCCAGATGCCGGCGAAGCAATCCGCCTGCAATTCGACACGGATGGACATGGCGTTGGCCTCGGCCTGGCTCATGCGCTGGCGCATCTGGTTGAAGCGCGGCAGGATGCCGGTCACGTTCTGCACGTGATGCCCAACCTCATGCGCCACGACATAGGCCTGGGCAAAATCACCGGTCGCGCCGAAACGCCGGGCAAGCTGATCGAAGAAGCTCAGGTCGATATAGACCTTCTCGTCGCCGGGGCAATAAAATGGCCCGGTCGCCGCCGAAGCAAAGCCGCAGGCCGAACGCACGGAATCGCTGAACAGAACCATCGAAGGTTCTTTGTAATCGAGGCCCTGAGATTCGAAGATGCCGTTCCAGGTGTCTTCCGTCTCGGCGAGAACGACGCTGACGAACTGCTTCATCTCGTCGCTTGCGCCGCCTGTTTCCTGACGCTGTGTCGTGGTCGTCTGGCTTCCTGCGCCCGGCTCGCCAGTGAGCATGCCCAGCGGATCAATCCCGCAGGCCCGCAGAACGAAGAACAGGACGACAAGAACAATGATCCCGGACAAGCCGCCGCCAGCGCGCCTGCTACCACCGGAAGGCAACCTTATGCGCCCGCCGGATCGACCAAACCCACCCGGTAAAGAACCACCGCCGCTCGAGCGGCCCCGGCGGTCTTCGACATTGCTGCTTTGACGGCGGCCTTTCCAGCGCATGCGTGCAATTCCCAGTTGTCTTCAGTGAACTCTAGTTATCGGCTTATACACCACAACGCCAGAGATTGTTTCCCGTCAGAATCATATCCGAAGCGGCTCAGGACATGATGACAAAGTCCTTGCCCGAACGTGTTTCCGGATGAAGCGGGGCGTCAGTTAAAATCATCACCATGCCCGGATGCATGCGGTCATGCATGGCTGCGGAAAAGGCATTGTCCGTGGTCAGCCGCGACAGAAGTCGCTGCTCGGGCTGGAAATTGCCATCCGCGCCACTGTCATGGCTGATGACATACCAGCTCATGCCCTGCGCCTCTCCATCAGCGCCGTGAAGCACAAAGGCGTGGCTGCCAAGCTTCCCGCGCCCGGAGATGTTCAGATCTCCCTCGGCCAGAACGCGGCCATTCTCGACAAGCATGATGCGCCGGTCGGCGGATGAGGCAATCACCGAGGTAACGGGATATTGCTCGGCCGCGCTCCAGTCCTTCGGGTGCTTCTTGCCGTCCAGCGAGGCTTCGATCTTCTCGAACTCATGCTCGGCATAACCGGACAGGACCATGCCCGGATGCGTCAATTCCCAGGGGTCTCCATGCGCGCCGGAAATGATGACCGGCGTGCCCAGATGGGTAACCTCAAAGAGCTTTTCGGAAAAGGCCATCGGCAGGCGCACACAGCCATGCGAGGCGGGATATCCCGGCAGATTGCCTGCGTGAAGCGCGATGCCCGACCAGGTCAGCCGGTTCATGTTCGGCATGGGCGCATTGTTGTAGGTGCTGGAGCGATGGTCCCTGTCTTTCTGAAGAACCACGAAAACACCGGTCGGCGTCTCATGCCCCTGCTTGCCCGTCGAGCAGGTGGAGGCAGCGATGCGGATGCCGTTGCGGTAAACATGCACGCGCTGCTCCGGCAGCGACACGACCACTGCAACCGGCCCTGAAGGCTGACGGTCCGGGTGCCAGGTGAACTCACCGGGCTTCAGCGCATTGATGTCCTTGAGCACCTGCTCTGCGGCCACTTCCAGCCCGATCAGGCCTGCTGCTCCCAAGGCCCCTGCCCCGACCATAAAGCGCCTGCGGTTCATGCCTGACATTCCCAAGTCGCGCATTCCCATCAAGCTGGCTCCTCTCCCCGATGCCCTCCAGAAGCGCGGGAAGCGCGGAAGGCTTCAAAGACAGCATTACAGCCAAGCTTTCCACCCAAGTAAAGCAACCATAGGCGGTGAGGCGCTAATCCGTCCGGTCAACGCAGAAGCCAACTGAAAGCCCGCTTCAGCGCTTCCGCACCATCACGTTCGAACCAGCGGCCATGTGCAATGATGACACGCTCCGGTCCCCAGCCGATCATCGTTTCCACGGCCCGTTTCAACGCGGGGCGCTGGCTGGCGAAGGTGAGGCGCATGTCGCGCGGCATCGCGCCTTGCGGCGCAAGAACGCCGCCAAGCCGCGCCATGATGCGCCGCCACCAGTTGAGTTTCTGCGGCTCGAAATTCTCGATGAAATCCGTCAGGATCAGCGTTCGGCTTTCGATGTGGAAGAACTCCACCTCCGTCATGAAGCTGCCCGCAACCGGCAGGGTGCGGATTTCATCATCCCACGGATAGCCGTTCTCGTCCGTGAGTTCGCGTGTCGGGAAGTCGATGTGGCCCCTGGCCTGTTCGCGAATGCGCGGGGCCATCCAGATTTCAGCATCGGGAAAGGCAGCGCGCCACACCGGCACCCACCAGTAATGGATGCGGTTCGGCGCGACGATGAAGCGAACCGGCCCCAGCGTCTCCACGGCCGCACGCAGATCCTCCGTCATATGCGTCGGCGAATGCACGAAAAGACCGCCACCGCGCAGCCGGATGATCGTCATGCGCGTGGGGAACGGCATTTTGAGACCCGGCGGACCAAAGGGAATTGTCGGGCCGTCAACAATCCAAAGATTTTCCGTCACCGGCTTCAGCGTGTTGAGCGGCGGATAGGTGGCAGTTTCTTCATGTGCGCCCATGGCCTGCTCCCAACGGTTTGATGCCGGCTTGAGATGCCGCGCCTGCGAGAATCGGGGCAGCAGAAATGAGCGTCCCCCGCTCCGATACGGTGCCACCCGCCCCTCACAAGCGCAACTTGCCGTGTACAATATGCCTTCGTAACCTTTGGTCGCGTTGAAATCGTCATTTTCGGGGTTCCGTCAGGGCCGCCCATTGCCTATAAGGCGCGCCTAGCCCGACAATTTTTTGCCCGGCCTGCGCGCGGCATCCGCCCGTGCGGCGACGGCTTCTACGCGCGAGTGTACTTCCATGCCCAAACGCACCGACATCAAGTCGATCCTGATCATCGGGGCCGGCCCCATCGTCATCGGCCAGGCCTGCGAGTTCGACTATTCCGGCACCCAGGCCGTCAAAGCGCTGCGAGAAGAGGGCTACCGAGTCATTCTGGTGAACTCCAACCCGGCCACCATCATGACCGACCCGGAGCTTGCCGACGCCACTTATATCGAGCCGATAACGCCGGAAGTGGTCGCCAAGATCATCGCCAAGGAGCGCCCGGACGCGCTGCTGCCCACCATGGGCGGCCAGACCGCGCTCAACACCGCACTCAGCCTGCGCCGCATGGGCGTGCTCGAGCGCTACAATGTCGAGATGATCGGCGCGCAACCGGACGCCATCGACAAGGCCGAGGACCGCTCGCTGTTCCGCGAGGCCATGGCCAAGATCGGCCTCGAGACGCCGCGCTCGATGCTGGCCAATGCATCCGACGTCAAAAACGCCGACCGCCAGAAGCACGAAGTCAAACGCCAGGAGCTGAAAGACACGCTCTCCGACGAAGCGCTCGACGCAGCGCTGGACGATCTGGAAAACGAGTGGAACCTCGGCGAGAGCGACCGCAAGCAGCGCTACATGAACCACGCCATGGGCGTGGCCGCGCAGGCGCTCGACTTCGTCGGCCTGCCGGCAATCATCCGTCCCTCCTTCACGCTGGGCGGCACGGGCGGCGGCATCGCCTACAACCGCGAAGAGTTCTTCGAGATCGTTTCTTCCGGTCTCGACGCCTCGCCGACCACGGAAGTGCTGATCGAGGAATCCGTGCTCGGCTGGAAGGAGTATGAGATGGAAGTGGTTCGCGACCGCGCGGACAACTGCATCATCATCTGCTCCATCGAGAACGTCGATCCGATGGGCGTGCACACGGGCGATTCGATCACCGTGGCCCCTGCCCTGACGCTGACGGACAAGGAATACCAGATCATGCGCAACGCATCGATTGCGGTGCTGCGTGAGATCGGTGTGGAAACCGGCGGCTCGAACGTTCAGTTCGCCGTCAATCCGGAGAATGGCCGTCTCGTCGTCATCGAGATGAACCCGCGCGTGTCGCGCTCCTCCGCGCTGGCCTCCAAGGCGACGGGCTTCCCCATCGCCAAGATCGCAGCCAAGCTCGCCGTCGGCTACACGCTGGACGAGCTGGAGAACGACATCACGGGCGGCGCGACGCCGGCATCCTTCGAACCGTCCATCGACTATGTGGTCACCAAGATCCCGCGCTTCGCATTCGAGAAGTTCCCGGGCTCCAAGCCGGTTCTCTCCACGGCGATGAAGTCGGTCGGCGAAGTGATGGCCATTGGCCGCACCTTCGCGGAATCCTTCCAGAAGGCGCTGCGCGGCCTTGAGACGGGCCTGACCGGTCTCGATGAGATCGAGATCCCCGGCTATGTCGTCGATGGCGATCCTTCCGAAAACAAGAACGCCATTCGCGCGGCCCTTGGCACGCCCACGCCGGACCGCCTGCGCATGGTCGCCGAAGCGATCCGTCTCGGCACCAGCCTTGAAGACGTGCACACGATGTGCCGCATCGACCCGTGGTTCCTGGAGCAGATCGCCGCGATCCTCGCCATGGAAGAACGCGTGCGCGAACATGGCCTGCCGGAAGATGCGGAAAACCTGCGTCTGCTGAAGTCCATGGGTTTCTCGGATGCACGCCTCGCGTCGCTCACGAAGAAAGAGGCGGAAGAGATTCAAAAGCAACGCCATTCGCTTGGCGTGCACCCCGTCTACAAGCGCATCGACACCTGCGCGGCCGAGTTCGCGGCGCCCACCGCCTATATGTACTCGACCTACGAGCTTCCCTTTGCGGGCGAAGTGGCCGATGAAGCCCGCGTTTCGGACCGCAAGAAAGTGGTGATCCTTGGCGGTGGCCCCAACCGTATCGGCCAGGGCATCGAGTTCGACTATTGCTGCTGTCACGCCGCCTTCGCGCTGGCCGACGCCGGTTACGAGTCGATCATGGTGAACTGCAACCCGGAGACGGTTTCCACCGACTACGACACGTCCGACCGCCTCTATTTCGAGCCGCTGACGCCTGAAGACGTTCTGGAGATCCTGCGCGCCGAACAGGCGGCGGGCACGCTGCATGGCGTAATCGTGCAGTTTGGCGGCCAGACGCCGCTCAAGCTAGCCGACGCGCTGGAAAAGGCCGGCATCCCGATCCTCGGCACCGAGCCCGACATGATCGATCTGGCCGAAGACCGCGACCGCTTCCAGAAGCTGCTTATCAAGCTTGGCCTCAAGCAGCCGAAAAACGGCATCGCCTACTCGGTCGAGCAGGCCCGTGTCGTGGCCTCCGAACTCGGCTTCCCGCTGGTCGTGCGCCCGTCCTATGTTCTGGGTGGCCGCGCCATGCAGATCATCCACAATGACACGATGCTGCAGACCTATCTGCTCGACACCGTGCCCGGCCTGGTGCCCGAGGAGATCCGCCAGAAATATCCGGCCGACAAGACGGGCCAGATCAACACGCTGCTCTCCAAGAACCCGCTTCTGTTCGACACCTATCTGACCGAAGCAATCGAGATCGACGTGGACTGCCTGTCCGATGGCAGCCAGACCTATGTGTCGGGCATCATGGAGCACATCGAGGAAGCCGGCATTCACTCGGGCGACTCCGCCTGCTCGCTGCCGGTTCACGGGCTCGACGCGGAGCTGGTCAGCGAACTGGAGCGCCAGACGGCAGCCCTTGCCCGCGCCCTCAAGGTTGGCGGCCTGATGAACGTGCAGTACGCCGTGAAAAACGGCGAGGTCTACGTTCTTGAAGTCAACCCGCGCGCCTCGCGTACGGTGCCCTTCGTCGCCAAGACCATCGGTCGCCCGATTGCCAAGATCGCAGCCCGCATCATGGCCGGCGAGACGCTGGGAGACGCCTTCTCGCATTACGGCTCCATGCCCGATGCACGCGAGCTGGGCCACATCGCCGTCAAGGAAGCCGTGTTCCCGTTTGCCCGTTTCCCGGGCGTCGACACGCTGCTTGGACCGGAAATGAAGTCCACCGGCGAGGTGATGGGCCTCGACACCGATTACGCGCTCGCCTTTGCCAAGGCGCAGCTCGGCGCCGGCGTCGACCTGCCGCGCGAAGGCACGCTGTTCGTGTCGGTGCGTGACGACGACAAGGCTCGCGTCCTGCCGGCCGTCAAGCGTCTGGCCGATGCCGGCTGGCATGTTCTGGCCACCGGCGGCACAGCCCGCTTCCTGCGTGAAAACGGCATCGAAGCCGAGAAGATCAACAAGGTTCTGGAAGGCCGCCCGCACATCGAGGACGCCATCCGCAACCGTCAGGTCCAGCTCGTCTTCAACTCGACGGACGGCCAGAAGGCCATGTCGGATTCCAAGTCGCTGCGTCGCGCAACGCTGATGCAGAAAGTGCCCTACTACACCACGATGGCGGGCGCTGAAGCCGTGGCCGAGGCCATTCTGGCGCTCAAGGCCGGCAGCCTCGAAGTCCGCCCGCTGCAGAGCTATTTCGGCTAACCGCAAGCAACACTACGCAGCCGCCCGCAAATGACAGGCGGCTGCGCCTTGCTCTCCTTATGGAAGCGCGCGCTCATCCGCCCCGGCAGTGCGAAACTGCCGTCGATAGGCCATGGGTGAAGTGCGGAACGCATCAACGAAGCGCTGCCGCATGGTGACGGCCGACCCGAAACCCGCCGCCTCGGCAATGGTTTCCATCCGCCTGTCCGTGGTTTCGAGAAGGCGCTGAACAAGCGCCAGCCGCTGCGCAAGAATCCACTGCGACACCGTTGTGCCGGTTTCCTTGCGAAAGCGGCGCGAGAAGTTGCGCCGGCTCATTGCCGCCTTCTCGGCCAGACGGTCAAGGCAGAGCGGCTCGCTGAGATTGCCGGCGGCCCACTCCAGCGTTTCCTTCAGAAGATCGCCCTGAAGCGTCTTGTGCAGCGGCTGTTCGATATACTGCGCCTGTCCGCCGCTGCGATGCGGCGCCACCACCATGCGCCGTGCAACGCGATTGGCCGTCTCTGCCCCGTGGTCACGCCGCAGGAGATGCAGGCAGCAATCGATGGCCGCAGCCGTTCCCGCCGAGGTCAGAACATCGCCTTCATCCACATAGAGCACGCTGCGATCCAGAAACACATGCGGATAGCGCTCGGCGAAATCCTCCGCAAACACCCAGTGGGTGGAAGCCCGTCGCCCATCGAGAAGGCCCGCCTCGGCCAGAACAAAGGCCCCGACGCACAGCCCCACCAGCCGCGCGCCCCGTGCATGGGCGCGTTGAAGAGCCTCGAGCAGCGCCTCAGGCGGTCTGATCTCTGGCCCTGGCCAGGCCGGTACGATCACCGTATCCGCAGTCTCAAGCGCCGAAAGATCGTGTTCCACGAACAATGAAATCCCCGAGGTGGTCCCGATCCGCCCCGGTGTCTCGGCGCACACGATCAACGCGTAACGCGGTGCCGTCAGGCGCGCCAGATCGTCGGCAAACACCATGCAGGGCACCGAAAGGTGGAACGGGCTGATCCCCTCAAAAGCCACGACCGCAATCCTGTGCACCCCTTCACTCCCCTTCATGGCCCAAATCCATCGCTCTTTGTCGTCCGGGACACTTGTGACTGAAAGGCAGTTAAACGATTTTCCGGATCGTTACAAATCGACTGGTAATCACGCAGCGAATTATCGTAACTGAACCTGTAAACGAGAGGCAGATTGATGACCGAAGCATTGCACCCAAGCATTAGAACCATGACGGGAAGCACGCCGAAAGAGGTGATAACCCCGGGAAAAACAGCACTTATTGTTATTGATTTTCAAGAAGAATATTTTTCCGGCAGAATGCCTGTCCCCAATGGCGAAGCAGCGCTATCCAAAGCGCTTGAGCTGATCGCATGGGCCGACGCGAACAAGATTGCCGTTTATCATATACAGCATGTAACGCCGAAAGGTGCGCCAATCTTCGCGCAAGATGGAGAAACGGTCGCATTTCACCCGGAAATCGGGCCGGCAAAGCATCATCATGTCCTTTGCAAGACGTCCGTCAGCGTGTTCCCAAGCACCGATCTCGATGCCCGTCTCAAGGTGGATGGGATCGACACGCTCGTCATTGCCGGACTGATGACCCATGCCTGTGTTTCGGGAGCGGCGCGTGATGCGGTTCCGCTCGGATATGACGTGATCGTTGCCTCCGACGCCTGCGCCACACGCGACATCACCGGACCGGATGGGAAGGTGATTTCCCACGACGTTCTGCACGAGGCATCGCTGGTGACGCTTTCCGACACCTTTGCCGAAATCCTCGACACGAAGGCCATTCTCGCTCTGAAAACCCGTTAGAGCGCGAATCCGGGGCTCCGTATTTCAAGGCCCCGCGCATCCATTTAAAGCACCAAGGACTTTTCTGAAATGAAGCGCTTTGCAAGACATGCCCTGCCTCTTGTGGCAATGCTGGCTGTGATAGCAGCCTGTACGAGCCAAGCATTGATCAAGAAAGGGTTGATTTCCTTTCCCGTATCCGAACTCGAATGGATCGAGATCCCGGATTCGGGTGGCATAAAATACGCGAATGTTCGGGGCGACCTTGCAGGCGAGAGCCCTTACGAGGCTTTCGTCCTGTTTCCGGCCGGCAAGAGCAATCCGTATCATTATCACAGTCGGGACATTTCGACGGTGGTGATGCAGGGCACATTTTACGCCGTGGTCGACGGCGAGCGTACAGAATATCCGGCTGGATCATTCTACTTCCTGCCGGGACGACTGGACCACTTCAGCGGTTGCGCTGAAGGCCAAGACTGCCTTCTCTTCCAGTATCAGGACGAAGGGTTTGACCTCGTCCCGCAAAAGGTGAAGGCCAAGGCAGATTGAATGAAGCAGAGCGCGCCCTTCTGAAGGGCGCGCTCTATTTTCTCACGCAAAGAATGCACCGCCTAACGGCGTCGGTAGAGCCACAGAACCACGGGCGCCAGAATGACCGTCAGCAATGCCGGTGCAAGAAGCGCCAGGAGCACTTCACCAGCTGTGGCCGTCCCCGCCATCAGTCCCCTCAAAGCCGTTGTCATATGCGAGACCGGGTTCCGGACCACAAAGGCCTCCAGCCAGCCAGGCATGGTTTCCGGGCGCACCATGATGTTGGAGGCGAAGACCAGCGGGAAGATGAAGGTGAAGCCGATTGTCATCACCGTCATCGGCGTGCGGATCAGAAGCCCGAGCACGATGAAGATCCAGCCCGTGCCAAACCCGATTGCGATGAGAAGCAGGAAGGAGGCCACGATGCCCGTCAGCCCGGCTTCGGGCCGATATCCCAACACCAGCCCGACGGTCAGGATGATGAGGCCCGCAATCGTGTGGCGCAGGACATCTCCGACCATCAACCCGGCAAAGGGCGACAGGGACCAGATGGGGAGTGAGCGAAAACGCTCGAAAAGCCCTTTCGACAGATCCGTCGAAAGCCCCATGCCCGAATAGACCGAGTTGAACACCACCGTCTGCACGAGAATGCCCGGCAGGAAAAACTGGAGGTAATCGCTGGTCGAGCCCGCGAGAGCGCCGCCAAACACGAAAGTGAAAAGCAGCGTGAACATGAGCGGCGTCATGATCAGATCGAACAGCTGCTCGGGCACATGTTTGAATTTCAGCACCGCCCGCCAGCCAAAGGTCAGCGCATTTGCCAAGGCCGAAGGTCGCGGCGGCCGCGTCACATTGGAAAGCATGGCAGGGCCAGTCTCTATGGCAGGACCAGTCTCGGCGGAACTCATGACACGTCTCCCTGTGCATCCTCTTCGATGGGCTGGCCTGTCAGCGCGAAGAACACTTCATCAAGGCTGGGCGAGCCCATGGAGAAATCGGAAAGTTCAATGCCGGCCGCAAGCAGCCTGGCGATTGCCTCATTGGCGGCTTTCGGAGACCCGGCGACGATGGAGAGCGTCGCCCCCTCGGCGCTGCGCTGCGCCGTACCCTCCAGCGCATGCTCCAGAATGGCCTCGGCCTCATCCAGACGCTCCGTATCGGCAACGGCCACATGCAGAAAGCCCGAGCCGATTGCCGACTTCAACTCGCGGCTCGTGCCCTCGGCGATCTTGCGGCCGTGATCGATCACGGCAATGCGGGCGGCAAGCTGGTCGGCTTCCTCCAGATACTGTGTTGTCAGGAGAATGGTGACGCCCGATTTCGCCAGCGCGCGGATCATCTTCCAGACACCCTGGCGCGCCTTGGGATCAAGACCGGTGGTCGGCTCATCAAGAAAGAGAACACCCGGCGTGACGATCAGGGAAGCGGCGATGTCGAGACGCCGGCGCATGCCGCCCGAATAGGACTTCACCTGCTTCTTCGCCGCATCGGAAAGCTCGAAGGCGGAAAGCAGCTCATCCGCCCTCGCCTTTGCGGCGCGCCCGGCAAAGCCCCAGAGCCGCGCCAGCATGATCAGGTTTTCGCGCCCCGTGAGATCCTCATCCAGCGAGGCAAACTGCCCGGTCAGCGCGATTGCGCCGCGCACGGCATGCGGTTCGGCCGCAAGATCATGCCCCATGACGCGCGCGGTTCCGCCATCAGGCTGCGCAAGCGTCGCCAGCAATCGTATGAGCGTTGTCTTCCCCGCGCCATTGGGGCCGAGAATGGCGAAAATCATGCCGCGCGGCACGTCGAGGTCGATCCCGTCCAGCGCCTTGACGTCACCGAAACGCTTGACGAGCCCGCGCACTGAAATGGCGAGCTGCGCGGCGTCCTGCGCCGCTGAACCGGTCTGAACCGGTAAAGTATCGTTCATGCCTGTTCCTCCGGCAGCCTGTTGTCAGCTGCAAGACGGATCCGGGGGGCGGAATCCGACAGCGCGGAGAAATACACCAATGAGCAATTGCCCTGAACCGCATTTCGCGGAAGGCGGACAGGTTTGCTGACATCTCTTGCCGTCAGCTGACGTCAGTTACGCAGGCCGGTTTCCTTAAGGATACCCTTGCGCTTTGCGTCGTAATAATAGCCGCTTGCATAGAAACGAACGGCTTTATCCTCGTTCCCGTCAGCCGTCATATAGGCGCCGCGCAGATATTTGACGGCGTATTTGAGGTTCGTTTCCGCGTCCAGAAGACCGGAAGCGGGCCCACGGTAGCCCATGGTCTGCGCGGTATCATGACGGATCTGCATGAGCCCCCAGTAGATACGGTTGCGGGCAGCCGGGTTGAAATTGCTCTCACGCTTGACGACACGCCGCACCAGCCGCTCGGGCACCTCGTAAATGCCCGCATATTGCGCGATCAGTGCATCGAGCTCAGCGCTGCGCGGGGCAACCGGCGACACCTTTCCGCCAGCCTCCAGCGCCGTCAGGGCCGCGCTGGGCGGACGCTGGCCCGCAAAGGCATCCGGCGTCACATCTCCATCGCTGATCTGGGCGTCCTGCTCTGCCACCAGGCTGTTTGCCACAAGCTGCGCATCGGCACGGCTTTCAGCGGCATCGGTCTTCGCCTGAACGTCGCTCCCCGCGGTCGTGCATGCAGCCAGCGACGGCAGCGCGATCACAAGTCCGGCAACGAGATAACGGGAGAAAAGAGGCAAGGCGCATTCCTTCGATCAACGAGTCCCCACCCGCGCGCCTTCTATCGCGCAACCTTGGGTAAGGCAATCATTTGTCAGGTGACCCTTCGTTCACTCTTCGTGCCAGAATGTATCCATGTTAGAGCTGGGCCGCGAAACGATCGGAATGGAAGCGCCATGTCCGTGCCCGGCCATCATGTGTTTGAAACCGCCTTCGGCTTTTGCGGCGCGGGCTGGAGCGATGCCGGCCTCGTGCGCTTTGTCCTGCCAACGCCAGAGCCTGACGCGGTTGAGCAGCAGCTGAAAGCCCGGCTGCCGGATGCCGCGACTTCCACCCTATCCGGCGCGATGGCCGGGCTCGTGGCGGCAACGCAGCGCTACTTCGCCGGAAGCGAAGAGGATTTTTCCGGATTTACCCTCGATCTCACGGGCATCAGCCCGTTTCACCGCACGCTCTACACGGCCATGCGAAGGCTCGCCTATGGCGAGACCACGACCTATGGCGCGCTTTGCGAGAGCGTCGGCTTTCCCAGGGCCACCCGAGAAACGGGCGCAGCCATGGGGCGCAATCCCATGCCGCTCATCATTCCCTGCCATCGTGTTCTGGCGGCCGGTGGCAAGATCGGCGGATTCTCGGCTCATGGCGGCATCGCCACCAAGCAGAAGATGCTGGCCATGGAGAACGCCCGCTCTCCGAATGCGGAGCCAGCCCAGGCGTCATTCTCATTCTAGCCGGGCTCCAGGGTCAGGGCCCTAGCCTCTGGTTGAATCTTGCTCTTGCGCACAAACACAGGTCGCGCATAATTACAGCGATTCTGGCGGTCCCGGTGGTTAGTGGGGACAGCCACAATCTTGCCGCCAATCGGTCGATTTCTTGGCGGTATTCTTGTTCAGCGTTGGGTCTCTTTTGCGTCAGTGTCATTCAAACCGACGAGAATTCCATGCGCCATTCAACCGACAACGGTATCAAGGACCGCCTGACCGAACCTTCCGAGATGGTTGCGGAGGTCAAACGCCTCCTGTCCAGCGGCATAAAGCTCGATCAGGTCCCCGCCGAGCTCTCCCAGCTGTATTACATCGACGTTGACCTCTTGAATGCCGTCCTGCGTGTCGTGCGCAAACATGCCAGCACGAATGCAGCAAAAGCCGGAAGCGCTTCGAGCCAGCGTCCGGATATTGACTCTCAGGCAGCGGCCTGAACAACAGGAAAGCCCTGAAAGAAGGGCTTTTTCATCAAATTGTAGAGAAGGCAGACACGGTTTCAAAATCCTCCTCTGGTAGCAAGAGAACAACGGGCGCAACCAACCGCCCAAACGCATCGACCAGAAAAGAGGATAGACCCTGTTGCTCGGCAATATCTTGAATCTGCCGCTGATTGGCGGACACACCTTCAGGCCACCGGCCCCGGCCCCCGCGCCCTCCACTTCCGAACCGTCTTCCGCCACGCCAGCACAGGGTGGAACCAGCCAGTCGCCGGCGGCGGCGGACACGTCCGGCACACCGGCATCAGGCGCAAGACCGGGCGCGCAGCCAGCGGCGGCGTCACATGCGCGCGGCGACCTCTCCACATATCAGGCGAGTTCCGGAAGCTTCGGACCGGCAAAGGCCGATGACGACATAGCTGTTGAAGCATGGGCAAGACGCGCCGCAGTCGAGGTGCAGAGAAACGAACAGTTTGCCTCCATGCTCTCGCGCATTGCAAAACCGGAGGCATCAGAAAGCATCGTGCTGATGCAGAACCATCGGGAAGGCACGACGGATCTGGCATCGGCCACCGCCGCCTATGGCGAGAACGAAGCCTACGATGCACCGCCGGCAAGGGACAAGGCAGGCGCGTAGCTGCTCTCAGTTACAGGCCCGGTGCAAGCCGGGCCTGGATCGCCGGTCGCTTCTCTGGAGGCCAAGGAACGATACAGGCGCGTGATGGAACATCGGGGTGCCCGAAAACCGGATTCCACTTTTCGGCCCGATGCTCTAACGCAATGAAACGACAACCTTTTCAGGATCCCGGAAAAAGCGGTCGATTTCGAGTGGGCCAAGCTCCTGCACCGATCCGGCCATTGCCCGCCTTGCAAGCAGATCGCCCTGCACCAGATCTGCCCCGGCATCCAGCGCCGCTTCGAGCTGCGGGGGTGTCTCCACACCCTTCACAAGAACGCTGGCTCCCTGCCGCTTCAGCCCTTGCACGAGCTTTGCAAGGAGGCGTCTGGCAGGCGCAACGGGCGCGATCCGGCGGAACCAGCCCCCATCAATCTTGACGATTTCAGGCCGCAGCTTCTCGACGCGCTCAAGCGCGCTCTGCCCCGGTCCGAAACCATCGACCGAAAGGCGCACACCGCTGCTGCGCATCGTCTCCAGAAGGCGCTCCGACACTTCTGCCAGCGGATCCGGAGCAGCCCGGAAACCGCACACAAGCGCCTGAGGCGCAACGCCGGTCTGCGCAAGCCGCGCGAGCATGAAGGCAAGATGGCTCATCGCATCCGCGTCGCTCTGCCGCTCTGTGTCGAACCCCAGATGCAGCGACAGACCGTCCTCACGCATCTGGTGGCAGTTTCCAATGTGCAGGAGACTGCAAAGTGTTCGCACCTGCCGCTCGCGCTCCGGGGCGACCGACAGCAGGAACATTTCTGTCTCGACGGACTGTCCATCGAGCATTGGCTTTGCGCAGGCATCCAGCGCCTCCGGCTCAAGGCTCTCGCCGGAGACACGGAAGACCGGCTGATAAAAGGATTTCAGCCGGTAGGCTCCATGGAATCCTGTCTCCAGACCGACTTCATCGGCGATGATGGATCCGGCAGGCGCGCCGGGGACAGTCACGGCTCCCATGACATTACGCTCCGCGCCGGCCAAATGTGCGCCTTGCACGCGCAGCAGGCGCAGACGAAGTGTCGTCCGCTAGCTTGCTCCGCTCCAGACGGGCCGCTGCATTGGAAAGGATTTCCTTGCGCGCAGTCTCGCGCGCAACTTCGAATTCATCGAACGCACCCGGCGCAAGCTGCGGTTTCGCCAGCGCAAAACCCTGCACCATCGAAACACCACAGCGCTCGGCCAGCTGAAGCTGCTCGCCGTTTTCGATGCCTTCGAAAACCGTGCGAATGCCTTTTTCGGAAAACGCGCTGACCATGTCGGTGAGCAGGCTGACGCCGGAGGCGGAAGCGAGCAGGCGCGCCGTCCACGCCCCGTCGAACTTCACGATGTCCGGTCCCAGAGCCTCAATCCGCTTCATGTCGGAATTGTCGGCGCCGTAATCGTCCACCGCCACGCGGTAACCAAAGCCCTTCAGGGCGCGCACAAACTCAAGCAGGGACGCATCGGAACCGGTTTCCTGCTCGGTGATCTCACAGACCACGCGGTGCGGCTCGACGCCTGCCTCGGCCAGCACTGTCTGAATATCCCGCAGGGCGATTGTCGCAGAAGCAGCATCCACGAAGTGCGACGGGTCGAAATTGACGAACAGGGAAGCCCCCCGGTTCAGGCATACACCGGCATTCAGAAGATGCACGGTTCGCGCCAGCGTCTCCACGTGAAAACGGTCGACTTCGGGAATGCTGGAGAAGAAAATGCCCGGCCCCACGGGCTGGCCATCGCGAAAAGGGCGCAACAGCCCCTCATAGGCGCTCACCAGAAGTCGTCCACCGCGAAAGGAGAAGATCGGCTGGAAGGCGGTTCTTAATGTGTAGCCACCCCAGACACCCACTGCACTTGCGTCCGCCTGTCGGACGATGTGGGCCAGGCCGATGCTGCGCGACATTCTGCGCTTCCTTGCAAGTCGTCATTCAATCCCGGCAGAATGGCACCCCAGCCTTTATTCGCGGTTAACGACTGGTTTAACGCTGCAAATTCGCTGGCGGCTTGCGATTTTCCTCGTGATCGGACAAGAAGGGAAACGCTGATCCTCAGCGTAAAATCTCACAGGAACCGGAGTCTTCCATTATGGCTTTCCTTGCCGATGCCCTTTCACGCGTAAAACCCTCCGCTACCATCGCGGTTTCCCAGAAAGCGCGCGAACTGAAAACGCAGGGCCGCGACGTTATCGGTCTTGGCGCAGGCGAGCCGGATTTCGACACGCCGGACAATGTGAAGAATGCGGCCATCGACGCGATCAATCGCGGCGAAACGAAATACACGCCGGTCTCCGGCATCCAGCCGCTGCGCGAGGCGATTGCCGCCAAGTTCAAGCGCGAGAACAATCTCGACTATGACTGGAAGCAGACCATCGTCGCCACCGGTGGCAAGCAGATCCTATTCAACGCCATGATGGCGACGCTCAATCCCGGCGATGAAGTTGTCATCCCGAGCCCTTATTGGGTCAGCTATCCGGAGATGGTTTCCATCTGTGGCGGCACGCCCGTCTTCGCCGAGACCAGCATCGACAACGGCTTCAAGCTGACCCCGGATGCGCTTGAAAAAGCCATCACGCCGAAGACCAAATGGCTGATCATGAACTCGCCGTCCAACCCGTCGGGCGCAGCCTACACCGAAGCCGAGCTCAAGGCGCTCGCCGACGTGCTCATGGCGCATCCGCATGTGTGGGTGCTGACGGACGACATGTATGAGCACCTCACCTATGGCGACTTCAAATTCTTCACCATCGCCGAGGTGGAGCCGAAGCTCTATGACCGCACGCTGACCATGAACGGCGTCTCCAAGGCCTATGCCATGACCGGCTGGCGCATCGGCTATGCGGCCGGGCCCATCGAGCTCATCAAGGCGATGGACATGATCCAGGGTCAGCAGACCTCGGGCGCATGCAGCATCGCACAGTGGGCCGCCGTCGAGGCGCTCAACGGTCCGCAGGACTTCATCACCAAAAACAAGGCGATCTTCCAGGGCCGCCGCGATCTGGTGGTTTCCATGCTCAACCAGGCGAAGGGCATCAACTGCCCGGTGCCGGAAGGCGCATTCTACGTCTATCCGTCCTGCGCCGAGCTGATCGGCAAGACCGCGCCTTCGGGTAAGGTCATCGAGACCGACGAAGACTTCGTGTCCGAGCTTCTGGAAGCCGAAGGCGTTGCAGTGGTGCATGGTTCGGCCTTTGGTCTTGGCCCGAACTTCCGCATTTCCTACGCCACGTCGGAAGAGCTTCTTGAAGAAGCCTGCAACCGGATTCAGCGCTTCACCGCATCGCTGAAGTAACTGCCTTAGGGGGCGTTTTGATGGCGCGGCAAAATATCTTTTTTGCCGCGCAACATTCTTAACGCCCCCTTAGAGTTTCGTATTGTTCTGTCCTTCTCCAGGGGCCTTGGGGAGAAAGCGGGGGCATGAGCATCCTCTCCACCGTGCAGCGTAATGGCGAACGGTTTTACAGCGGCGTTCAAGCGCTTTTGATTTCGGCGACGGCGATGGTGGCCATCGCCTATTTTGCGCCGCCTGAGGAAAGCGCTTTCACGACGTGGCTGCTGCTGACCTGCATGGTGCTCAGTGTCGCAGGCCTGGCCCTGCTCACCTATCTGCGACGCACCGTTTCACAGCAGCTTCAGGATGCCGTGCGCATCGAGGCCGAGCGCCACAGGGTCACCGAAACCGACCTCATGACAACCGCGCTCACACGCGGCCGTTTTCTTGACGAACTGAGCGCAAGCATCGGCACGCTGTCCAAGCCGCGACGCATCATGCTCCTGCTCGTCGATCTCGACCATTTCAAGCAGCTCAATGACGGTTTCGGCCACCAGTTCGGCGATGAGGCGCTTGCGCATCTGGTCGCCTGCGCGCGGCATTGCTTTCCCGACTGCGCCATTGGCCGGCTGGGCGGCGATGAGTTCGCCATCCTGATGTACGGCAATGACCTCAACCGCTGCCGCACGCGCGCCCAGAAGCTGCTTGCCATGCTGCAGGACGGGCGCGCCTGCGAAGGACATCAGGTGCCGCTCAGCGCTTCCATCGGCATTGCCGTCGCGCCACAACACGCGAGCAGCCACAAGGAACTGCCGCTTCTGGCGGATCTGGCTCTTTACGAAAGCAAGGGCGCAGGACGCGGCAGGGTGACGGTTTTCGATCCGGACATGCTGTCGGAGAAACGTCAGCGCCGTCTTCTCGAGCGTGAACTCAGGGCGGCCGTCTACCTAAACGAACTCGAGCTGCACTATCAGGTCATCACCGATACCGAGCGAAACCGCGCGGCCGTGGAGGGGCTTGTGCGGTGGCGACACCCGGTGCGCGGAATGATATCGCCGGGCGAGTTCATCCCCATTGCCGAACGGTCAAGCCTGATCGACATGATCGGCGAATGGGTTTTCCGCCGGGCCTGCCTCGATCTGCACCGCTTCCCCGACAACCGCATCAGCATCAATGTCTCGGGCGAGCAGCTGAAGCGTGATGGTCTGGTGCACATGCTGGACCGCGTTCTGCAGGAGACGGATGCGCAGGCCAACCGCTTCATTCTCGAGATTACCGAAACCGTGGCCACCGCCGCCACGCCGGAGATCATCGCCCGCATCGTTCGGCTGCGCGAGATGGGCTTCCACATTGCGCTCGACGATTTCGGCACCGGCCATTGCGGCTTCAACTACATCAAGACGCTGCCCATCGATGCGATCAAGATCGACCGCAGCTACATTCACAATCTGGACGATGACCGCATCGCCCAGGTGTTCGTCTCCGCCCTAACCCAGATCGCGCGCATTCAGGATCTCGTCATCGTGGCGGAGGGGATCGAAACAGAGGAAGAGTTCCGGCTGGCCCGCTCGGCCGGCTGCAATCGCTTTCAGGGCTATTATCTGGGAAAACCGCAGCCTCTGCCCCCTTTTCGAGAAGCGCCCGGCCTCACTGAACGTCGGGCGCTAGCTCTCTCCGCCTGACGCCCCTTGCCCAAAACCCGCAGCCGTGTGACGATATTTTCACGGAGAACGTCGGCGCTCCGGCATACAGATGCCACGCACGGGTTTCTCAAGGGCGCAGAATGCTCCTGATCATCCGTCAACGCGCCACGACCGCGCGACGGCCGCTGAGGCCGGCCGCCGCTCATGAAACGTGTGGGTGAAACGCGTGACAGGAGACCGCCAGCCATGGGAACACGCTCGGGAGAAAGAAGCCGCGGACCGAAATGCATCGCCATTGTCGGTCCGTTTGCAAGCGGTAAGACCACCCTTCTTGAAGCCATTCTGGAACGCACCGGCGCCATAATGAAACAGGCCGCAACCGGCTCCGGCGCGACAGTCGGCGATCATTCGGCAGAAGCCAGAGAGCATCAGATGAGCGTCGAGGCGAGCATCGCCACGACGGAGTTTCTGGGCGAGAGCATGACCTTCGTGGACTGCCCGGGCTCGATAGAATTCGCCCATGAGGCCGATCCCGTTCTGGCGGCAGCCGACATGGCCATTGTCGTGACGGAACCCGACGAAAAGAAAATCGCCGCCCTTCAGCTCACCCTCCACCGGCTGGACGAGCTGGGCATTCCGCGCATGATCTTTCTCAACAAGATCGAGCATGCCACGCTCGGCGTGCGCGACATGCTGAAGATGCTGCAGCCGACCAGCGACACACCGCTGATGCTGCGCCAGATCCCGCTGCGCAAGGACGGCATTGTCATCGGCTCCATCGATCTGGCGCTTGAGCGCGCCTATATCTACCGCGAACACGCCAGCAGCGAGATCGCGCCCATCGACGATGATGACAGGGCGCGCGAGGTGGAGGCCCGCTTCTCCATGCTGGAAACGCTGGCCGACCACGACGACAAGCTGATGGAGCAATTGCTCGAAGAGATCGAACCGCCGCGCGATGCGATCTTCGACGATCTGGCGACCGATTTGCGCGAAGGCAGTGTTACGCCGGTGCTCATCGGCTCGGCGGAAAAGGGCAATGGCATCCTGCGACTGCTAAAGTCGATACGGCACGATTCCCCCGACATCGAAGCCACCCGCGAGCGTCTTGGCCTGCAGGAGACGGACGACACGGTTCTTCAGGTCATGAAGACCATCCACACGCCCCATGGCGGCAAGCTCTCGGTCTCGCGCGTGCTGTGCGGCACGCTCACCGACGGAACGGAAGTGCGCAACGAGAAGGCATCCGACAAGGTCTCGGGCATATACACGCTGCTTGGCCGTGAGCAGAACAAGATCGCCAGCGCACAGGCCGGCGAAACGGTTGCTCTCGGCAAGCTGGACGACGTACGGACAGGCGATACGCTCACCACCGGCAAGACGCCGATTGCGCCGCTGATCGCGCTTGAGCCGCCTCAGCCCGTCTACTCCATGGCTGTGCGGCCCGGCGACAGAAAGGACGAGGCAAAGCTCTCGCTCGGCCTGCAGAAGCTGGCGGAGGAAGATTCAGCACTTGGCCTCGAACAGCGGCAGGAAACCGGAGAGACGGTTCTGTGCGGCCAGGGCGAGATGCACCTGCGCGTCACCCGCGAGCGGCTGGAAGGCAAATACCAGGTACCGATCACCACTGCCCCGCCCAGCGTCGCCTACCGTGAGACGATCCGCAAGAACACCACCCAGCGCGGCCGCCACAAGAAGCAGTCGGGCGGGCACGGGCAGTTCGGCGATGTGGTTCTGGATATCCGCCCCCTGCCCCGCGGCTCGGGCTTCGAGTTCACCGACACGATCACCGGTGGCGTGGTGCCCAAGCAGTACATCCCGTCCGTGGAAGCCGGCGTCATCGATTATCTGAAATGCGGGCCGCTTGGCTTTCCCGTCATCGATGTGGCGGTGAACCTTGCAGACGGCTCCTATCACAGCGTCGATTCCTCTGACATGGCCTTCCAGCTTGCCGGCAGGCTGGCCATGAAAGAAGGTCTTGACGACTGTTCGCCTGTTTTGCTCGAGCCGATCCTCAAGGTGGAGGTTCACACGCCGTCCGATGCGACGGCGCGGGTGACCGCCATCCTCTCCCAGCGACGCGGGCAGATCCTCGGTTTTGACGCGCGCCCCGGCTGGAACGGATGGGACGTGGTGGAAGCGATGATCCCGGCATCGGAGACCGGCGACCTGATCATCGAACTGCGCTCGGCCACCGCAGGCGTGGCGGGCTACCGCGCAAGCTTCGATCATATGGCCGAGCTTACGGGGCGGCTGGCAGACGCCGCAATGAACGCGCAGGGCAAGGCCGCATGAGCGGCAACAGCCGCAGGGCTTCAGCCCCTGCGGCACACAATCGTGAAGTCGTGTGATTTTGACAGGCGGGCATCTGGCCCTACCACTTGGACAAACTGGAAAAGCAAGCTGGAGAAAGCCATGCCCGCCATCCACCGCCGCCCGCGCTGGGCGGTCGCCGAACACGCGGCCACGCCGGAAGACGTTTTCGCCAACCGCCGGACCATTCTGAAAGGGCTGGGGCTTGGCATGGGCGCGATTGCCGGCGCCGGGTTGCTGCCCGGGATGGCACGGGCGCAGGGCGGGGATGACGCCGCCGCCCGCACCGCCGCGCTTTATCCGGCAGAGCGCAACACGGCCTACACGATCGAACGTGACGTGACGCCGGAAGACGTCAGCAGCGCCTACAACAATTTCTACGAATTCGGTTCCCACAAGCAGATCGCGCGCGCCGCACAGGCGCTGCCCACCCATCCGTGGGACATCGAGATCGACGGTCTGGTGGAAAAGCCCATGACCATCGCCTTCGAGGATCTGGCCAAACGCATGCCGCTGGAAGAGCGTCTCTACCGGCATCGTTGCGTTGAGGCATGGTCGATGACCGTTCCGTGGACGGGCTTTCCGCTCTCCGCCCTTGTCGCGCTCGCCAGTCCGCTCTCATCCGCCCGCTATGTGCGTTTCGAGACGTTCAACGACCCGAGCGTTGCCGGCGGGCAGAAACAGGTCTGGTATCCCTGGCCTTATGTGGAAGGCGTGACGATCGAGGAAGCGGCCAACGACCTCGCCTTCATGGTCACGGGCGTCTATGGCAAGCCGCTTGCAAAACAGTTCGGTGCGCCCCTGCGCCTCGCCCTGCCGTGGAAATACGGCTTCAAGTCCATCAAATCGATCCGGCGGATCAGCTTCACGGAAGAGCGGCCCGTCAGCTTCTGGGAAGAGATCGCGGCCAGCGAATACGGTTTCTGGGCCAATGTGAACCCGCAGGTTCCGCATCCGCGCTGGAGCCAGGCAGAAGAGCGTGTCCTCCACACGGGCGAGACCGTGCCCACGCAGCTCTTCAACGGCTATGGCGAAGAGGTTGCCGCGCTTTATGCGGGGCTCGAAAGCGAACAGCTCTATCGCTGACAATAGCGGTTTTGGGGTTCAGATAAAAAAAGAGCCGGATCAAAAGAGATCCGGCTTAGTCATTGGAAGTGCCATATAGGCGAAACCTCCAGAGGGGAACACTCGCGGGGGCAAATGGGAGGAGAACGCCCCCGGGAGTGCTTCTCATATGGGCAATCGCCGCCTAAATAACAACCACATGATTTTGCAATTCACCCATGCAATTTTGCATGACACACCGTATTTCTTTGGAAATACTGCGTCAAAATGCCCAATGACGCGATTTTGAGATCAAGAAATCGCGGAAGGCATGCAGCTTTGCCTGATTTTTCATCACGTTCGGATAGCAGAAATAGGTGTCGAAGGATGGCACCGCCGTTTCGGGCATAAGCTGCACGAGATCGTTGCTCTTGCCGACCACATAATCAGGCAGCATCGCGATGCCGGCACCACGCTGAACGGCCAGCTTGATCGACAGGATGTTGTTGATCTGAAGCGCGGTCTGGCGCTTTTGGCCCTCCGGGCGGCCAGCGGTCTCCAGCCAGTTCATGTCGCTCAGATGCGGCGGCACTGCCTCGCCAAACGTCACGATCCGGTGCTTGTCCAGATCCGCGATCGACGATGGTTTGCCATGCTTGTTCACATAGGATGGTGATGCGAACAGGTGGAAATGCACGGTGAACAGCTTGCGCTGAATGAGATCCGGCTGCTGCGGCTGACGCATGCGAATGGCGCAGTCGGCCTGCCGCATGGTCAGATCCAGCTCCTCATTGTCGAGGATCAGCTGCAACTCGATGTCCGGATAGAGTTCGATGAACTCCGGCAGACGCTCCGTCAGCCAGCCCGTGCCGAGCCCCACCGTGGTGGAGACCTTCAACAGGCCGGATGGGCGATCCTTCGCCTCGGTCAGCCGCACGCGCACGCTTTCGAGCTGCATCAGCACCTCATGCGCGGTGCGGTAGAGCATCTCGCCCTGCTCGGTCAGAACGAGGCCGCGCGCGTGCCGATGGAAAAGCGGCACGCCCACTTCCTGCTCCAGCGCACTCACCTGGCGCGAAATCGCCGACTGCGAAAGATGCAGTATCTCAGCGGCGTGCGTAAACGAGCCAGCCTCTGCGGCAGCGTGAAAAACTCTGAGCTTGTCCCAGTCCAACGCCTCGTTCTCCTCTGTCAGGCGCTCGTACCGTTATGGGCGTTGCCGCCCGGCTGTCGTTGCGTGTTGTTCCCGCTCTATTCGGCAGCCGCCTTTTCTGTTTCCAGCGCCGCCAGGTATTTTTCCGCTTCAAGCGCCGCCATGCAACCAAGGCCCGCCGCCGTGACCGCCTGGCGGTAGACATCGTCGGCAACGTCGCCCGCTGCAAACACACCCGGCACATCGGTCTGTGTCGTGCCCGGCTGCGTCCAGAGATAGCCATTCGGCTTCTGCTTCAGCTTGCCTTCAAACAGCTCGACCGCCGGCGCATGGCCAATGGCCACGAACACGCCGTGCGTTGCCAGCTCGGAAACCTCGCCCGAATGCACATTCTTGAGGCGCACGCCCGTTACCGATGCCGGCATTGGCGGCTTGGCCGGGGTGCCGGTGATTTCATCGATCACCGTGTCCCACATGACCTTCACATTCTCTTTCGCCAGCAGGCGCTCCTGCAGAATGCGCTCGGAGCGCAGTTCGTCGCGGCGATGAACCAGCGTTACGGTCTTGGCGAGATTGGAAAGATAAAGCGCTTCCTCGACCGCGGTATTGCCGCCGCCGACCACCACGACGTCGCGCCCGCGATAGAAGAAGCCATCGCAGGTGGCGCATGCCGAGACACCGAAGCCCATGAAGGTTTCTTCGGAGGGCAGGCCAAGCCACTTCGCCTTTGCGCCTGTGGCGATGATGAGCGCGTCACAGGTGTATTCCGTGCCGGAATCGCCCTTGAGCCGGAAGGGGCGCGAGGAAAGATCCGCTTCCACGATCAGGTCGTTGGCGATTTCCGCGCCGACATTCTCCGCCTGGCCGCGCATCTGCTCCATCAGCCAGGGGCCCTGGATCGGATCGGCAAAGCCCGGATAATTCTCCACCTCGGTGGTGATCATCAACTGACCGCCCTGCTCCATGCCCGCAACGAGAAGAGGCTTCAGCATGGCGCGCGCCGCATAGATGGCGGCCGTGTATCCGGCCGGCCCCGAACCAATGATGAGAACGGGTGCATGACGACGTGACATGGAGTGAATCCTTTCTTCCTCGATGGCCTGCAGAAGCTGACATCAGGTCGCTTGCCGGCTACAATTCTGGCTCAGCGCGCATCAAAGCAGCCACCCGCCAACGATACGCATTTTCTGGACGGCCGACCTATTAGGCCACCATCCGGACAATTCGGTGACATGATCTAAGTATTCACCACCCGATTGTGCAAGGCGAGGAATGCGTTTCCAACAGCTACCGAACGCCGCTACCGCTGTTTATCGCAGTCTGCATACCCTCAAACACGGTGGATAGAGCCCATCGCAAACAAATGCATTGCTTGGCTTGCCATGACGCATGCCCTAATTTCGGTCTGCGTGCAGGAGAGATTCTCGCGCGCTGGGGCGTTTCCGCATTTCGGGCTGTTCCGATGCTCCAGTAAAATGTAGATCGTCCTTTGTGCGCCGAGATGGACGCACGGCGATATGGCAACAGAATTGGGAAACACAATGCCGCTACAGGCCGATCTTGACGCAATCGACTGGAAAATTCTGCGCGAGCTTCAGGCCGACGGCAAAATGACCAATGTGGAACTGTCGCGGCGCGTCGGCATTTCCGCCCCGCCCTGTCTTCGCCGTGTCAAACGGCTCGAAGAGAGCGGCATCATCAAGGGGTACCGCGCCCTCCTGAATTCACCGGCCCTTGGTCTCGACGTGGTGGCGTTCTGCCTCATCGGGCTGCATTACCAATCCGAGACGGAGCTCAAGACGTTTGCCGAGCGCACGCTCAAATGGCCAATCGTGCGCCGCGCATGGATGGTGTCGGGCGATTCCGACTTCATGCTGCATTGCGTGGCCCCGGACCTCACCACCTTCCAGACCTTCGTGATCGAGCAGTTAACCTCCGCGCCCAATGTCGACACGGTGCGCACCGCGCTCACCATCCGCCAGGTCAAGGACGAAGGCCTCGTCGCCATAGACTAGGCACGCGGAAGCCGCATATCGCGACTTCCTGCACTTACCCGGCATTGCTATTCGTAGTTTTCGAAATCGGGCGCGGGCACCAGTTGCAGAATGCGCCGGTGATATTCGAGCGTGAGCGGCGCAAGCACATCCCCAAGCAGAAAGCTCCACGGCACCGGGTAGCGTGAAGGCCCGTCGCCATAATCAACGCCCGGCACTTCCTTCGGGTATCGCGCGGGATTGGCCTTCAGATGCGGCAGAAGAATATCCAGCCGCTTTTCGACAATCGAAAGCCAGCGACCGGTCAATTCAGTGTCAGGCCGGAAGATGAAAGCGCCGTTGCCGATCACATGCGCACGCAGCCGCTTTGTCCTGCGATAGCGCCAGGCCATCTCCAGCGCACCGGCCGGCCTATCCAGAAAATACCGCTGGCCCGCGATTTTCGACTTATGGAAACGCGCCGTGCCACCCGGCACTTCACCATATCCCGCGCCAAGCGCTTCTTCACGCTCGATTGCCTCAAATGCGGGTTTCCATGAAGCGTGGCAGCGCTTGATGTCCGTGTAGCCGCCACCGAAATGATGCATGAAATAGGCGCGCAGATAATCGGACTGGTGGATCGGCGAAAGAAACGCGAACCCCGCATGGAAGGGCCGTCCAGGCAGAACAAAGCTCGCAAGCGTCTGCTCGGTCACGAGGTGGATCCTGCATTCGCTTGTTGTCTGTGTTCGAAGCCCCTCAAGCCGCGTTTCGGAAAGCTCCGCTGGCCCCAGCCAGAACACGAAAATGCGGTCTCGCCAATCAGGTGCGATCTGATCACGACTGGAAAGCCAGGAAGACGGATCCTGCATCTTAACGGAACTCCACGACCTGCCGCCGGCGTTTACCGGCAAGCGCCATGAGTTTGTTTGTCAGCGTCCGGCTTTCCTTGCCCCAGACCTCGCGCAGCCTCTCGCCTGGCGGCAGCCTGCGCTTCACCTTGTCGTCGCGCCCTTCAATGCTGGTGTGCGGGTCATGCGTTCTGCCGTCGCCCGTCGTTTCCCATTGCTGAACGCAGATCGCCGGTGAAAGCTGATAGATCCTCGATGACTTGAAGACCGGCGAGAGACCACTGAAGAGAAAATCGTCCAGCGCCTCGCAGAATGCTTCGCTCTGCGACAGAAGCCTCTGCGCGCAATCGCGCGAGACGATGTAACCCGCCGCGCAATAGTGCGATGAACGCAGACGATGGAGCGCTCGATCATCGACAGCACCACGGGCTTCTGCGTCCAAAAAGACACGGGATGCGGTCGTCTCGATCTTCACGATATCCGCGTCCTCGGGGATCCAGGCAGTGTCGCCCAGAACCGCGCCGGCATTCTCGCCAAGCAGAACATCATCCTCAAAGACAGCGCCAAAGCGCCCGCCATCCTCAAGCAGGGCGCGCCAGCAGGCCCGATGGCTCAGAAAACAGCCGACCTCGCCCGGCGTCAGCCGTCCCCAGCGCCCTTCCCCGGAAATGTGCCGATCCAGCTCGGACTGGTCCAGCAATCTGCCGTCGACGCCTTCGACGCGCGTAACCTCAAGCCCCGCCGCCCCGAAACGCTCGCGGAGCAGCGCCAGGCGATCTTCTGCCCTGCGAAGGTTTATCAGGTATAGCTTCATTTACTCGACACTGCCAATTTATTGCAGAAATCAGATTAAACCGACTCCTGAGTCGCAATAAACGACCTTATAAAATATCAATTGCCGCATAAATCGGGCGAGATCTAATTTAACCAACAAGAGCCCATCATTGTGGTGAGATCCGTCCCTTCCTTTCAGCGGAAAGGGACACGCACCCAGCGACGGTCGGAGAAAAGTCCGGTTACCACGCCGCTGATCACCCCACCCAATTGCTCGAAGGGGCGCGCCGCTTCACGGCGCAGCTTGTCAAAGCCCGTACGCCGCTTGGTGCGCCGCTCACCCTGCAGAGCGCTGCCAAGCGCCTGACCGGATGCCGGTTTCAGAAAAACTTCCTGGATCGCCACTGCGGGCATCAGCTGATAGATCGGCCTGCCATGCCACCCCGGCACCGTACGGTTGAACAGAAACTGATCCGCAGGATCGCAAAACGTCTCCGTCAGCGCCAGCAGTTCGCGCGCGCAGTCACGGGAGATGATGTAGGCGCCCGCACCGGCATAATCGCGATGAAGCGCGAAGACGCCATGGCCCGCAATTTCCGCCACGGGAACCTTGCCCACAAGGGTCTTGAAGCGTGACGCCTCCACCTTCACGATCCCCCCGTCGGCAGGCATCCAGTCTCCACTGGCCAGCACTTCCCCGGCATTCTCGCCCAGAAAGAGGTCGTCCTCGCACACGAGCGTGTGGTTTTCCGCACTTTCCGCCGCGATTTCCCAGCATTTTCGATGGGAAAGAAAACAGGCCACCTCACCCACGCCGAGTTCGTAGAAATTCGGTTTGCCCTTTCGATACGCCGCAATGGTCTCGTCGGAAAGCCGGGCGGCATCAACCGCCGCAACACGCTGAAACGCGAGCCCATGCGCGGAGAACTCCTTGCGCATGTGTTGAAGACGCTTTTTCTCCCGGTCGAGATTGATGACCAGGATTAGCATCGGTCTGCAGCCGACAGGCGTCGCACGGCCTGCCTGTACATGAAGCGGTGATACTCACGCGAGACCCGCTGCCAGGGCGTCTTGCCACCCTGAATCGTGCTGCCGCCCGTCTCTTGCGTGCGATCGGAAACGCCAGACGGAACAACGCAGACCGGCGTAATGCCCGTCAGCCAGCGCATCTGGAGAAATGTGTCCACCGGACGGTCGAAACGTTCGCTGAGATTGAGCAGTTTTTCCGCCGTTTCGCGCGAAACCAGCTGGGCAGACGTGCGCAATTGCGTGATTTCGGGCGAAACCACGTCAATCCCATCACCGCGTGCGACAGTGCGAAAAGCGCCTTTCACAGGCCGCGTCTGAAACTGCACATAGGCAGCCCCCTTGCAGGCGGCCTTCCCCATCTCAAAGCAGCGCCCGAAAAGCGCGACGTCGAGCGCCACATCGTCTTCGATGACCAGCCCCGCATCGAGCCCGCGCTCCACAATCATGCGCCACACCTTGCGGTGCGACAGGAAGCAGGCGACTTCGGATTTGCGCAGGGCGAACGGATAAGCCGGCCTGTGAAGCTCCTTCACATAATGGCCTGCGATCTCTTCATCGCTCATTGCCTGACCGTCCACCGCGTCCACCACGCTGGCCTTGACCGGCAGTTCTTTCAGAAGATGATCCACCTGCTGTCGCCGGGCGGTCGCGCGCTGAAGGTGAATGATGAAGCCTTCGATCTTCACTTTGAAGCCTTTCGCCACAGATCCTCATAGATCCCGTTCAGCGTTTTTGCCTCACCTTCAAGGGGAAAATGCGACCGTGCATGCAAAAGCGCTGCATCGGCTGCCCTGCCCCGCAACGCGTCGTCGTCCATGTAACGCGCTGCCGCAGCGACCATCGCACCGAGATCATCAACGGCAACAAGCGTGCCCGCACCGCTATTCTCCAATAACTCGGAGAATGCGCCCACATCCGTGGCCACGACAGGCACCGCCGTCGCCATGGCTTCGAGCGGCGTCAGGCCGAACCCTTCCCAGCGCTGCGGCGCGATGAAAAGCGAAAGCGCACGGTACCAGGCGGGAATATCCTCGCGGGTGCCGACGAAATGAACACGGTCGGCAAGTCCGGCAGCGCGCACCTTTTCCTTCAGCCCTGCCTCGAAAGCGGCGTGCGGCTGCGTCGCCTGACCGGCGATGATCGCAGACCAGCCCGGTCGCTCCGGCAGCAAGGCAATCATCGCATCGACGAAGAGATCGGTGCCCTTTTGATGCCGTACCCGGCCAAAGCAACCGACATAGCGCTGCCCTTCAGGCATGCCGACAGCCGCCGCCCCCTCGGCGGGGCCTGGCGGCGGCGAGAAGCGCGTGGTGTCGATGCCATGCATCACAACCTGATTGGGGACCTCGAGATAGCTCGCCGTCTTGCGGCTCGTCGCCACCACGCGGTCCATGCGGTTGATCAGAAAGCGCGTCCAGCGCGTGTGATGACGCTGGGAAGCGGAGGTGAAGACCAGTTTCAGGGGCGCGCGGAAAACATCACGCAGCACCACACCGGCCAGCATCTCCGGATTGCGCCGGGCATGCCAGACACGGAACGGACGGTTATGGGGTTTCAGCAAAAGACCCGGCACCTGCCACCAGCGCAGCTTCGGCAGTGTGTCGGGAAGGCCCGGCCCCACGGTTGTGATGGCCAGGCTCTCGGCCTGTTTGGGCACCAGTTGCACGATTGTGCTGGTGACGCCCGAAAGCCGCTTCTTGAAGTTCGGGGCCACCACTTCCACGTCTCTGACGGGAAGTGGCTGGCCGCTCGCGCTTGCGGGCACTTTGCCGGACATGGTCAGCCGTAGCGGACTTCTATCACTTCGTAGCCCCGCGCACCGCCCGGAGCATTCACTTCGATGGAATCACCAACAGCCTTGCCGATCAGCGCACGCGCGATGGGCGAGGAAATGGAAATACGACCGGCCTTCACATCGGCTTCCTGATCGCCAACGATCTGGTAGGTCTTTTCCTCTTCCGTGTCTTCGTCGACCAGCATCACGGTTGCACCAAACTTGATGGTGTCGCCGGACAGCTTCGACACGTCGATCACTTCAGCGCGGGCGATGTAATCCTCGAGTTCGCCGATGCGGCCTTCATTGAGGCTCTGCGCCTCCTTGGCTGCATGATATTCAGCATTCTCCGAAAGGTCGCCATGCGCGCGCGCCTCGGCAATTGCCTCGATGATGCGCGGGCGCTCTTCCTGCTGACGCCAACGCAGCTCTTCCTTCAACGCCGCAGCTCCGGCGAGCGTCATCGGAACCTTGATCATTTCATTCACCTTCCAGACATGAAAACAGGAACAGCTTCCGCACGCGATGCGCGAAACGCCGCCCTGCCACAGGCGCAGACATAAAAAGAAACGGTCCGAAAGCTTCTGCCTGCGGAACCGCTTCTCATGACCCCTGTCAATATAACAAGGTCATGACGTTTTTCACGCAAATTTTTGCGTTCCGAACGTACAACTGCTCCAATCGCGAACAAATCTGTCTTGCCTGAATGTGGCTACATCCTGTCTGTTGACGGAATCGCGTAATGGGAGAAAGTTTCATGCACAACCTGGTCCTGCGAACAGCTCTGGCTTCCGCCCTTCTGGCCCTGCCCTCATTTGCGGCTGCCAAATCGTTTGCCACGGACAAGGTGACCGTCTCCTCCGAAACGCTCGCGCGCGGTCTTTCCAATCCCTGGGGGCTCGATTTCCTGCCCGACGGCAGCGCTCTCGTCACGGAGCGGTCGGGCCAGTTGCGCCTTTACGCCGATGGCGCCCTCTCGGCTCCCATTCCGGGTGTGCCCGCCGTCGCCGAAACCGGACAGGGCGGGCTTCTGGATGTTGCAGTCGCGCCGGACTTTGCCGAGACGGGAACGATCTTCCTCTCCTATTCAGAACCTGGTGAGGGCGGAGCCGGCACGGCCATCGCACACGCCCGGCTGGTTCTGGACGGCGAGACCCCACGACTTGAAGACGTGACCACCATTTTTTCGATGAACCGGAAAACCGGGGCCGGTCAGCATTTCGGCTCGCGCATCGTGCTGCATCCCGACGGAACGCTGTTCTTCACCATCGGCGACCGCGGCGAAGGCGGCCGCGCGCAGGATCCCACGGATCATGCCGGCTCCGTCCTGCGCATCAATCGCGACGGCAGCATCCCGCAGGACAACCCATTTGCAAACACGCCCGACGCCGCGCACGAGATCTGGTCCATGGGGCACAGAAACCCGCAGGGCATGGTCTTCGATCCCGTCACCCAGTCGGTCTGGACGGTGGAACATGGCGCGCGCGGCGGGGATGAAGTCAATCGCCCCGAGGCCGGCAAGAACTATGGCTGGCCGGTCATCTCCTACGGGGTCAATTACAGCGGAACGCAGATCGGTCAGGGAACCGAAGCCCCCGGCTACGAACAGCCGGAATATTACTGGGACCCCTCCATCGCCCCGTCGGGAGCGGCTGTCTATGAAGGCGAAATGTTCCCCGAATGGGAAGGTGATCTTCTGGTTGCGGCCCTTAAATACCACCTCGTTGCCCGTCTCGAACGCGATGAGGACGGGGAAATCACCGGTGAGGAACGCCTGTTCCGGGGCGCGTTCGGCCGTATCCGCGATGTGAATGTCGCGCCTGACGGTTCGATCTGGCTTCTGACCGACAAGCGCAAGGGTGAGATCATCCGCATATTCCGACCGGAATAGCCCGAAACTTTCCTGCCGTTCTGGACCATAGGCCGCCGGGCCTGCGGCCCTTGCGCCGCAGGGTTGCGCTGCGTAAGGAATACGCTCTTTCTACGATCCGGATACGCGCATGACACGGGTTCAGGCCAATCTTCTTCTGCTTCTTGCCGGCGCCATGTGGGGCATGGGCTTTGTTGCCCAGTCCACGGCCATGGATGCGATTGGCCCGTTCCTTTTCATCGGTCTGCGCTTTGCAATCGCCTGCCTCTCGGTGCTGCCCTTCGCCCTGTGGGAAAGCCGCCGCAGCACAGCGAGCCTGACGGTTCTGGACAAGCGCAATTTCGTGGTCATCGGCGTGCTCCTCTTTGCCGGCATGGCTGCGCAGCAGGTGGGGCTTCTTACAACGACCGTCACCAATTCCGGTTTTCTGACCGGGCTTTATGTGGTGATGGTCCCCTTTCTCGCCGTCCTCCTGTTTCGGCAATGGCCGCACCGGATTGTCTGGCCGGCAGCACTTTCCGCCCTTGCCGGCATCTGGCTCCTTTCCGGCGCAGGCAAGGTTTCGCTCCAGATCGGCGACTGGCTCACGATCCTCTGCGCCCTGTTCTGGGCTCTTCAGGTGATCATGATCGGGCGCAGCGCCAGCCACACGGGGCGTCCCGTCACCCTGTCCGTGACACAGTTCGGGGTAACTGCCGTCATCGCGCTCGCCATCGCTTCATTCATAGAGCCCATCGATCTTGCCGCCATCCGCATCGCGCTGCCGGAAATCCTCTATGCGGGCGTCTTTTCCGGCGGCATCGCCTTCACGCTGCAGGTCATCGGCCAGCGCTATACGACAGCGCCGCAGGCAGCCATTTTCCTCTCCACCGAGGCCGTGTTTGCCGCCCTGTTTGGCGCGATTTTCCTCGGAGAACGGCTTCCGCCGCTTGGCCTTGCCGGCTGCGGACTGATCTTTGCGGCGATCCTTGCCGTCGAGATCGTTCCCGCCATCCGCAGCCGCCGGCGAAGCGTGGCCTGAGCGTTTTCTCACGGAGCGATCGACAGGCATCGCGCTTTCAACATTTTCTGCGCTATCATGATAGCGTTTGCTGGAGGATATGGACGTGCAGAAGCCTGTCGAACGAGAATGGGAACTGTCGATCGATCCCGACACAGTGCGCCTGCTCGCAAGCAAGGCGCGCGCCATCAGCGCCGGCCTCAACAGCGACTATGACGACGGCCATGAGCATGAAGTGGAGATCGATGGCGAAGCGCGCGACACCCACCAGCATGACGGCCTCATTGAAGAGGAAGAAGAGGATCTGACGGAAGAGGAGTTCCGCGAACTCGTGGCCGACCTCAACGTGGATGAAGCGGCCGAACTGATGGCGCTCGCCTGGATCGGTCGGGGCGACTACGACATCAGCGAATGGTCCAATGCCGTCAATGACGCCAAACAGCACGGCGCAAAACGGGTGGCGACCTATCTTCTCGGCATGCCGATGCTCGGCGACTGGCTGGATGAAGCCCTCGACGCCATTGGCGCGCGATAAAGTGCCGATCAGAAAAAGCGCTTATTTCCCGATTATCGGGTTTTGATGCAATCAACCCGCATGATCCACAGACCTGCCGTCCGGCGCGCCTTTCGGCCCATTCTGCTCAGTCTTTTCGCGCTGACACTGTCTCCGGCGCAGAGTGTCCTTGCCGAAAAGGGCGGGCGCATCACGCTTCCCCCTTCGGGACCCATTCCGCATATGCGGGGTGAGGTAAAGCGTCAGGAAATGTCGGTCGTTGTGCCGATCCCCTCTCCGCGCCCGACCGACAAAGACAAAGGCAAAGAAAAAGAAAAGGCCGGGACCAAAAAGGATCAGCCAGCACCGCAGCGCAAGGATCAGCCCAGACCACAAAGCACACCGAAGGAAGAAACAGCCTGCCGCAAGGCGCTGTCCGAGCTTGGCGTCACCTTCGAGGATCGGGAGCCGATTGGGGACAAGGACATCGGCTGCAGCATCCCGCATCCCCTTGTCATCAAAGACCTGTCGCGGAAGATTTCGCTGGAGCCTGAAGCCACGCTCAACTGCACGACTGCGCTGGCGCTGGCCCGCTTCTTCGCCGGGCAGGTGCCAGCCCTTGCTCGCAAGCACCTGAAGCAACCCATTCGTTCCGTGCGTCACGCCTCCGCCTATGTCTGCCGCGCGCGCAACGGCACGAACACGCTCTCCGAACACGCCTTCGGCAATGCGCTCGACATTGCAGCCTTCACGCTGGCAGACGGCACCACACTGACCGTCTCCAAGAAGGACGACCCCAAGAGCGACGGTGCGCGCTTTCTCGACGCGTTCCGCAAGGCGGCCTGCGGCCCGTTCCTCACCGTGCTCGGTCCCGGCAGCGACGCGGACCACGCCGATCACTTTCATCTGGACATGAAATCGCGCCGCAACGACCGCCCCTATTGCCGATAGGTCCTCCCCCTCGCCACAAAGACGTCACAGGTCTGAACGGCGTCACTGATACTTCCTTTACCTTGACGCGCTAACCTTCAGCTTCTCTCAGCAAATTCGAGAGGTGACGGGGGCGTGTTCATGGCGGGTATTCGAGTTGACAGGCTGGTTGCACCGGTGCGGCGTCCGCGCGTGCGGCTCATGCTCGCCGGCCTGACGCTTGCAACCCTCTCCGCCTGTTCCGTCAGCGATGTGATGTCACCGCGACCGTCCGTGGATCTCGGTGTGCGCACCGCTGCCGTTCCCGCGGCCACGGTGAGCCAGATCGCACCGCCAGCGCCAGTCATGCAACAGGTTGCGCCGCCGGCACCGGTTCAGGCTCAGCTGGTGCAACCCGCAGCACCGGCTGCATCACCGGCGCCGGCCAGGGCGCAGGGCCTTCAGGCGCTCGTCCCGTCCAATCCGATGATGGTGTCCTATCCGCGTTTTACCGTACCGCGTGACGAAAGCTCCGCGCGCGTCATGCCGCCGGAAGAGGTCGCATGTCGCAAACGCCTGAAACGCCTGGGCGTCCAGTATCAGGATCTTGAGCCGATCAATGATGGCGGCGCATGCCGCATCGACTGGCCGATCAAGGTCAGCGGACTGTCCGGCGGCATCGAGATGGCGCCCGCCGCAACGCTTAACTGCCAGATGGCCGAAACCTTCGCCCGCTGGACAAAGAACGAGCTCGCACCAGCCGCACGCACCCGCTATTTCACCGGCATCGGCAAGATCCGCCAGGGCTCGAGCTATTCGTGCCGACGGATCGCCGGAACCAGCGTCGCCTCGGAGCATTCCAAGGGCAACGCGCTCGACGTGATGAGTGTGGAACTGAAGAACGGACGCGAAGTCGATGTGCGCAAGCCCGGCTTCTTCGCCTTCCGCCAACGCGGCCTGCTCAACTCGGTTCGCGCCGAAGGCTGCGACTATTTCACCACCGTTCTCGGCCCCGGCTACAATTACGATCACCGCGATCATTTCCACTTCGACCTGAAGGGCCGCCGCAACGGCTATCGCGCCTGCAAGTAAAGCTGTGCGCTGAAACAGTCATACACACACACCAAGGCTCGCGCCGTCCTTTCCGGGGTGCTAAAGAGCAACCATGCTCATCGTTGAAATCGTCATTCTGTTCGTCCTCATTCTCTTCAACGGCTTCATGGCCATGTCGGAACTTGCCGTGGTGTCGGCAAGGCCCGCGCGCCTCAAGTCGCGCGCCGATCAGGGGCAGCGGGGTGCGGCCCGCGCACTGGCGCTTTCCGCCGATCCCGGCCGTTTTCTCTCCACGGTGCAGATCGGCATCACGCTGGTCGGCGTCCTTTCCGGCGCCTTCTCCGGCGCAACGCTGGGCACCCGGCTTTCGGAATGGCTGATTACGCAGGGCTTTTCGACCAGCGTGGCAAACCCGCTTGGCGTCGGCATCGTCGTGGCGCTCATCACCTATGTGTCGCTGATCGTCGGCGAGCTGGTGCCCAAGCAGATCGCGCTCAAGAATGCCGAAGGCATTGCGGTCAAGGTTGCGCCGATCATGGGGCTCCTGTCACGCATCACCCTGCCCCTCGTCTGGCTGCTCGACGTGTCGGGCCGTCTGGTTCTGGCGCTGCTCGGGCAGAGCGCGGAATCGAGCCAGCGCGTGACGGACGAGGAGATCAGGACGCTGATCGCCGAAGCCGAGAGCAGCGGCACCATCGAATCCGACGAACGCCGCATGATCGCCGGCGTGATGCGTCTTGCCGACCGCAAGGCGCGCGCCATCATGACGCCGCGTGGCGAAATCGACTGGCTGGACCTTTCGGCGGGCGAAGAGGCGCTGGCGGCCAACCTCAAGACTTCGGGACACTCACTCCTGCCGGCCGGCGAAGGCTCGATTGACGAGATTGTGGGCGTCGTCAAACTGCGCGACCTTCTGGCGTCCGATCTCGCGGGCGAGCCCCTCGACATTCGCGCCCATGTGCGCCCTGCCCCCGTCGTGCATGACATGGCGGATGCGCTGGATGTGCTTTCCATCCTGCGCGAAGCTGACATGCCCATGGCGCTTGTGCATGACGAGCACGGTCATTTTGAGGGCATCGTCACGCCGTCGGATATTCTGGAATCGATTGCCGGCCTGTTCCGCGCCGATGCCGAAGAAGGCGAGATGGACATTGTCGAGCGCGCTGACGGTTCGTGGCTGCTGCCGGGCTCCATGCCCGCCGACGAAATGGCGGACCATCTGGGCTTCACCCTGCCGCTTGACCGCAGCTACACGACGCTCGCCGGCTTCCTTCTGTCCGAGTTCACCCATTTGCCGAAGACCGGCGAAAGCACCGATGCGATGGGCTGGCGGTTTGAGATCATGGATCTCGACAATCGCCGCATCGACCGTGTTCTGGCGACCCGCCTCGACGAGACGCCGGAGGCCTGAGCGCCGTGCGTCCATTCGGACGCACAAAGCACGCTCCAGCCTGTTGAATCTGCGCACCGTGCTTTCCGAAAATCAATTCCGATTTTCGGGCCGATGCGCCAAGCCTCACTCCTCCGGCGGAACAGGCGTCGGCTTGCCATTGACGTCGAGCGCCACCATCACGAAATCCGCATGCGTCACCATCTCGATGGTCGGCGAGAGATAACGCTGCGCCCAGGCTTCCACCTTGAGCCGGATCGACGTCCGCCCCACGCTTTCAATGTGCGTGTAGATGCACAGCGTGTCGCCCACCTTCATGGGCTTGGCGAAGGCCATTTCCTTCACCGCTGCCGTGACCACGCGGCCATGCGCGCGCTCGGCGGCGCGAATGCCGCTGGCAAGGTCCATCTGCGCCATGACCCAGCCACCGAAAATGTCGCCGGCGGCATTGGCGTCACCGGGCATTGCCTGTGTGCGCAGCGTCAGATCGCCGGTAGGGTTTTCCGGTGCATTCATGGTTCCTGGTCCCTTCATCCTGTCTGAACCGGGCGTAGCTGCGCGCCAATGACAGGTCAAGAATCCTGCCGCATGGCTCCGCCCCAATATCCGGCACGCCGCACCTTTCTCACGAAGAATGCAGCGAGATTTTTCGATTCTGCGTCAAAGCCTTGGCGCAACAACGTGAATCATTGCGCGAAAAACATGAATCAATACATCAACATCTTGAATCGATGGATGAGGTTTTACCGTAAACGTGCGGCAACGGCTCGCATAACCGCAGGCAGCGCCCGCCGGTCTCGCCACTTTTCACCAGAAATGCTTCACGGGGAAAATCTCGGTGGTGGTCTGCCGCCGCTCATCCCGAACGGCGACGCAACACGATCTCACCACAACACGGTTAATAGCCGTTTAACAACTTACTGACGGTGCGCTCCAGAAGTGCTTCGCCGCCGGGGTTCCACCCCAGTGCGCGCAGCCGTTCGGTGTGCATCGCATTGACGGCACTGCGGTCGGCAGCCTCCGGCAGCGTATTGCCGCATCCCGTTTCACGCGCCACCAGCGCCAGAAGATCGCGACGGTCGAGCACCAGATCGGACACGTTGAAGAGGCCCTGCGCAAGCGCCGTCACCGGTGCTTCCAGCATCAGCCGCACCGCGGATCCGACATCCTCGCCATGCACCTCAGTCGCCGCGCGCGGCGTGATCTCACGGCCGGCCAGATAGTCTTCGAAGAGCCCCGCCCATTTGTGCCGCCGCCCGATGCCAGCCGGCCCGTAAACGCCGGTCACCCGAAGGCTGACGCCTTGAAAGCGGTCATCACAGAGCGCGGAAAGCGCCTCTTCGGCAGCAAGCTTCACCTCGCCATAAAGCGTATCGGGAAGGCACGTCTCCGTCTCATCCAGCATCGCACCGGGCGCACGCGGCCCATAGACGGCGCGCGTGGAGAGGAACACCGTACGGGAAACCCCAGCGGCCCTTGCCGCGCGAAAAAGGGCAAGGCTGGCATCGAGATTGCGCCGCCGAAACCCTTCCGCGTCATCGCCCTCGCCGCCCCGGTATTTTCCGGGTGCATGGTCGAAGGCTGCATGCACGAAGAAATCCGCCCCTTCGAAAAGGGCAGTCGATATGGACGCCGGTTCGAGGCGAAGCGGGGCAAAGGCAACGGGCTCAGAAAAGAAACCATCCGGCGGGGCATTGCGCCCCATGATTGTGACCCGGTGCCCGGCCGTCAGCAGCGCCTCGACGATGAAGCGGCCGACAAGCCCGGTTCCGCCGGAGACGATGCTGTGCGGCATGCTCATGACGCGGGGTTCGCCAGCGTATCGATGTCGGGAATGTTCTCGCCCGAATGATAGGCGTGCCAGAGATCGATGAGCGGCTTGAGCTCGCCCGCCCTGGGATGATCGCGCTCCCACGGCTTTTCATACTGGTAGTGAACCACGGAAACGGACTTCCAGTCCCACAGCTCCGGCAGGTTGAACCAGACATATTGCAGCATGTTGAAGAACACCGGCAGGCCATGCCAGTCGGGAAAGAAATCCTGCAGAAAGGTCTGGTCGGTGCGCCGCCAGAAGGCGTCGGGCCGGTCGAGCCGCTCAAGCATCGCAGCGAAGGTCGCCTGCGATGGCTGCGCGACAAACACGCCGGAGTTCAGCCGGTGAAAATCCGCCAGCCCCTCATAGACATTGGGGCAGCGGAGAATTCGGGATAGCCGAACAGCCGGTCGATATTGCGCACGACAACGGCGTCGGCGTCGATGAACACCACCCGCTCATATTCGGTGAGCTGCCACAGGCGCAGCTTGGCGAAATTGTCGAGCGGCGTGTGGAAGGCCGGCTTGTTGCCCTTGGTGAAGGGCGCATTGGCGTGAAGCCGCGCCCGCTGATGCCGCTCATTGAAGGCATCGGAGGTCGGCAGAAGCTCCGCCGGCACCAGAAGCGCGCCAAGAGCCGCAAGCGGCTCCAGCGCCTCGGCCGGCGTGCCGCCGGTGTGCATCACCACAAGATCGGCATCGGCGCCCGTCAGCCGCAGGGAGCGCACCAGAGCCAGTGCGCCCATTGCATAATCGGCATTGGTGACGAGCGTCACATAGGCCTGTTTCGGCATTGGGAGCGCCGCTTAACCGACGCTCTTGAGGCGCTTGCCCTCGGGATCGCGCTCGATTGTCGGCGCGATGTCCTTGGTCCATGCGGAAACGGCGGGAATGCGCGAACGGTCGACGCGGTAGTCGAACTTCTTCGCCACATCCACCACTTCGGCCAAAAGCCCTTCCTCGAGCGTGATCGGGTTGAGGCCCAGCGCAAGGAACTTGTCGTTCTTGACCACGAGTTCGTTTTCAGCGGCTTCCTTGCGCGGGTTGGGCAGATAGGCCACCTCGGCGCCGGTCATGCGGGCGATCATTTCGGCCAGATCGCGAACGCGATGCGTCTCGGTCATCTGGTTGAAGATCTCGACGCGGTCGCCGCGCTTGGGCGGATTGGCGAGCGCAATCTCCACGCAGCGCACGGAATCCTGGATGTGGATGAAAGCGCGCGTCTGACCGCCCGTGCCGTGAACGGTCAGCGGGTAGCCGATGGCCGCCTGGATCAGGAAGCGGTTGAGCACCGTGCCATAATCGCCGTCGTAATCGAAGCGGTTGATGAGCTGCGGATGCTGCTTCGTCTCTTCGGTGTGCGTGCCCCAGACGATGCCCTGGTGCAGGTCGGTGATGCGCACGCCGTCATTCTTGGCGTAGAACTGGAACAGAAGCTGATCCAGCGACTTGGTCATGTGGTAGATGGAGCCCGGATTGGTCGGGTAGAGGATATCGAGCGAAGCCGTATCGCCCGACAGCGTCTCGACGCCAACCGGCAGATAGCCTTCGGGAATGGCTGCGCCGACCGAGGAATAGCCATAAACGCCCATCGTGCCCAGATGCACCAGATGCGCGTCGAGGCCGATCTCCGTCATCGCGTTGAGCAGATTGTGCGTCGCGTTGACGTTGTTATTGACCGTGTAATTCTTGTGCCGGTCGCTCTTCATCGAATAGGGCGCGGCGCGCTGCTCGGCAAAGTGCACGATGGCGTCAGGGCGATGCTCATCGAGCCACGCCTTCAGCACATCGTAATCGCGCGCAAGATCGATCAGGTGGAAATGGATGCGCCGTCCGGTCTCCTGATGCCAGATGCGCGTGCGCTCCTGGATCGAATCCATCGGGGTCAGCGACTGGACACCGAGCTCGGTGTCGATCCAGCGCCGGGACAGATTGTCAACGATATGAACATCATGTCCGCGTGCCGACAGGTGAAGCGAGGTCGGCCAGCCGACGAATCCATCGCCGCCAAGAACTGCAATCTTCATGGAATTCTGCCTCCGGTAATCAAAGCATCAGGCTATGGGAACCATTCGATTCCCTTTCAGAGAGCCCCCTTAGCAAAGTTTTATGACAGTTTGTTCCGAAACAACACACAAAAGGAAACCGGCCCCGCGTGGAGACCGGCTTCCCGTTCAGGTGAGAGTGGGCAGAATTACATTTGCGCGTCTACGGACGTCACCTCATTGGTCGTGTCATCGATGGTCAGCGTAACCGCCGCTCCAGACGCTATGCTGGCAAGATCGACGCCCTCACCAGCGGTGTAGACCGTGCCGTCGTCAAGCGCGATCGTCCGGGTCTCCGCATCCACGGATTGCACCGTGCCCTGCACTTCGGCGGCATAGGCCGAGAGCGTGAGAAAACCGGTGGCGGCCAGGGTTGCGAGGATCTTCTTCATCAACAGAACTCCCTTTGTTGCTCAACTGTCGGCCCAGTCCCCGGTGACAGTTCTTGGGGGAAGCGGGAACCAGGCCGACGGACAGAAAGATGGGGCGGAACACCGCCAATCTCAAATCAATCAGAGTGACCATCCAAAACACGGCCTGCGCCAAAGCTTTGCCGCAATCGCCACTGCGGCGGGCACTCTCCGCGCAACAACGCGCAATCGCAACTTTGGTTCAATCAAGCCGTGCTGCAAAGCAGACAAAATCCATGAAATGCGCGTTCACATCCGCGCGTGTTTTTTCCGCGTTCCGGCAAAGCCCGATAAACAACGGTTACCGAACGCACCCGACACGTGAATCGGGCCGGCGCCTGAGGGAAGCACCGGCCCGCGAATGACCGCGATGAATGGGAGAGAGGGAGAAAGCGGTGATCCGGCGTCCGCTCGCACCTCCTTTCCTTTGCTGCGTTTCAGAAATGAGGGTTAGAGGCGACAGCGATGACGATAGCCGTCGTAGCCGAGGAACGTATCGCTATAGGCATCATAAGAGCGGTACCGCGCATGACAGCGGGCCACATGGCGATCCCAGGCGGAAGGAACGCCGTAAACAGGTGCAGGGCCGTAATACCGGGCGCGGGAGTCCGCGATCAGACCACCGGCGATGAAGCCGCCAAGCCCGGCAATCGCAGCCGCCTCACCCGGAGACAGGCTGCCGGCGCGGCTCTCAGACGGCGCAAACGAAAGCGCGGAAGCGGTGAGCGCGAGAGCGAGCAGGCCACGGGCGAAAATGCGTTTCAGGGTCAGGGTCATTTCATCATCCTCCTTTTGCAACGAAGGGCCGGCCATCTCGGCCGTCCGATATGCGTCTGTCGCGGAGGTAAGCGAAAAGGTTCACGCGCCCGGGCATTTTTTTGCCTTCGGAGCTGTCGCATGGGCGCAACATAGATTCGCCATAATGGAAAGAGGAAATAAACGTGTTACCGTATAGCGTGGGGCGAAGGTGGACGGCGGCAGAGGAGGTAACGCACGCCGACCGCAGCTCAACGACAGAGGAGGGCCGGACGATGGCCAAGTCTGGAGTACCGCATATCAGCGCCGGCATCTATGACGCAGCAGAGATGGCTGAAATGGAAAGCGCCATCGAAGCTGTCTGCAGCGAACTTGGCATAAAGCGTAGCGACAACAAGACCCGCGAACGTGTGGCAGGACATGTCATGCGATCATGGGCCGATGGACGCCGCACACCGCTCAACCTGGTTCAGGCCGGACTGGACGGCGGAACGCGGCTGGAAGCTTAGAGCATCAGCCGAACAGAGACTGCCCGACGCGCCGTGGCGCGAAAGGGTTTTGCTGCGCCCAGCTTCTCCCCCGAACGCTCTCGGAGAACCAGCGGACGCTGTCCATGACTGCGTCTCTCGCTTTGCCCGCCGTCAGGCCAGAATCACAAGCAGCGCGGCCAGAAACCATGGCAGCGCTGCAATCGAAACGAACTCCAGATTCAGAAACTCCGATAGCGTAACGGCGCAGTCCGGCCGCCAGCCATTGCGACCGCACATCAGGCTCTTCGCCATGCGCCAACACGCAACCGATGCGAAGAAGGTGATCATCGCCTGCACGGAACAAGAGAACTCCCGCCTTTTCCCTCCGGGACCCCGGGCCGGCTGAGGAGCCCCTGCATCGCCTCCTATGGCATATCGACAACAGGGCCGGACGAAAACGGAGTATTTCACACAGAAACACGTCGTGATCATTCCGCTCGCGCTCCGAACATTCTATCTTCGTGGGCGTGTTCGTCCCAAACAATGCCGGGGCCTTTCAGGAATGTTCTTCGCCCGCAAACGCTCCACCCCCGTGGTGGCAGCGCTCGTCATGATTGTCGCATTTTCGTCCGCGCCTCCGGAAGGAGCAGCTGCGGCGGAACTGGCGTTCGACATGACGGCGATCCATGCGCGGCAGCGGGCGCGCGCGGCCGACAGCGAAGCGCGGCAGCTCTCCATCGTTCGCGAGCGGATGGCCAATACGCGCCAGCTCAGGGCGCCTGGCGGCAATGCCGAGGCAAGCCTCGTGCGGCTGCATGTGAAGCGCAGGCACGGTCATGATGCTGAAAGCCGGCTGCTCGACACACGCCGGATCGTCGCGGCGGAGAAGCTGCGACGCACACCAAGGCTCGCCCGCTGGATGGGCGGCAAGGCCGTGCTGAGCGAAACGCGCGCCAATGACCGCCGCGCTTCGGCGTTCTCCACCAAGGGGCTGGCGTTTGGCGCAGATTACCGGGTGAGCCCGCGGCTCCTGATCGGGCATGCAACGGGCCTTGCCTATGACCGCTCGCCGCTTGCCACCGATATGACCTATTCGACACGCATCCTGAGCCAGACCCTCTATGGCACGCTGTTTACCGGCGACCGGACCTATCTGGATGTGGCGCTGGGCGCATCGCGCAGCAGCTTTTCAGGATGGTCTTCGCGTGGCGTCCGGGCTCCGGGCGGCGAAGGCGACCGACTGTTCGCCATGCTGCGCGCCAGCCGCGCCTTCACACTGGATCGGCTCAAGCTGCGCAGCTATGGTGAAGCCACGTTTTCGCACATGCGCTTCAGCGGCGCGGCCAGCGGCCACCGCAATGAAGCGGCGAAGATGAAACTCGGCCTGACCGGCGAAACCCGGATTGAAACCCTGCGCGGACGGGTCACGCCGCGCGCAGGGCTGGAATGGAGCGCCGCCCGCAGCGAACGCACCGCGCCCGGCGCAACGCAGAAGGTGCGCCGCCTGGAAGACAGCGCAAAGATCACGACCCGGGCGGGTTTCGACTGGGCGCTCAATCCGCGCGCGACGCTGACCACGGATTATGGCCTGAGCGCCGACACGCGCGGCAGCGGCAGAAAGCAGACGCTGAAAACCCGCTTCACTCTCCGCTTCTGACGCCGCTCCAGCGCATTTTTGGCACAGCCCTGCCGACGCTTTCCGGCCCTGTCTCCTCCATTCAGAGCGCGTAACGCACCCGTAAAATTGCCTCCAGAGTACTTCCTCTACCGGGGGGCACCTCAATCATGGGGTGCAACCTCACGCTTACCCGGAAACGGAAAACCGGGCGAACATCCAATGGGAGGGGAATTTGAGCGGAATCAAGGATGCCATCAGGCGTCAGATCGACACGAGTGGAACACTGCTATTACGTGTATCCAAGACACTTTCGGACGACGGCTTTTTCGAGGAGCCCGCCAATGGCGGCTCCATGGCCTGGACATTGACACATCTCTTTACGCTGCAGGACTGGGCGCGGAACCGCGTCTTTGGCGGTGTTGAACCAAGGGTCGACCGCGCGTCCCGCGAAGCCTTCAAGGGCGGGCGCGCCGTTTACGATGAAGACCGCGACCGGTTCGGCACAAGGCGAGAGATCGAGAACGCCTTCGCCAATGAGCAGTACCGCACGATCGCTGCACTGAACGCCTTCGATGTGGCCAAGTGGGACCAGCCAACCCCATCCGGTTGCCGCTTTCCGGCCTATGGAGCCCTGTGGGAACACCTCGCCGCGCACAATTACTGGCATCTGGGCGCACTCTCGGTGAGCCATCCCCACATCCTGCACCTCACACTGGTGGCGCCCCGCTTCTACAGCGTGGATCCGGAAGAAATGGCGGCTGAGGGAGTATGACAATGCCCGGACAAGACACACATCACGCAGCAGCTGCCGAAGAACTGGCGCGCTTCTTTCAACTCCATGTCGCGCTCGACCGCCCGATCGAAATGTGGTCGGAGCGCATCGACAGACACTGGCACGACATGTTGCCCGGCAGCGAGACCGCCGCGCCGGGCACATCCTCTTCGAAAGCCCATGAAGCCTATGACCGGTTCTGCATCGAGGCATGCGGCCGGCGCATCATCCATGCCGAAGGCAAGGGTCACGGGCTGATTTCATGGACTGCTGAATATGAAAAGCGGTTTGGAGAGTTGCCCGAAATCTGGTTCATGAATGAGGCCGGCGCGGTGGACCGCCCTGCCCGTGACCACTATCTGCGAACCGGCATGGTCATCGCCTCGTGGGATTGCAGCCCGCTTCAGCCCGATCCGATGGAACGCAGGCCAAAGGACGACGGCAAGGACAGCGGGAAGACAGCACCTCCCAAGCCGATACGCGACAGCGACAAGGACAAGAAAACCTCCTCGCGCGGCGGGTAGGCCTGGCAATGCGCAAAGTCCGGGCACGGATGCGTCTTGCGGAGACGGGAGGAGCCGAGATTGACGGCTTCCTCACCGCCTCCGCCCGCTATTGCCCCTTCATCCAGCAGGCACGGGCTGCGGGCACGATCAGAACGTTCAAGCTGGCGCAGCGCGACGCCGCATGCGCCCCCACATACGACCCCACATGCGCCGCCGGCACGGCGCATCTGGAGCTCTTTCGTGATGCTCTCCACGGTCTGACCCACGCTTTCCTTGCCGAGCGCAGAAGGCTTGACCGCGTTCCGGGACGCCTGCTCTGCTACAATGTTCTGCTTGCCGGCCTGCCGGAAAACACCGATCACGCATCCTTTCTCGGCGCGCTGCACTGGCCACTGAAGCGGGACTACACGAAAGCCGGCCTCATGTTCGGCAAGTTCTGGCCCGGCGAAGACAGTCATTCCCCAAAACACCGGCAGGTAATGCCAAATGCCCCTTTCCCGCTGATCTCGATACGCAGCGCGCAAAGGCGCGGTGACGGGCGGTTTTTCAGCCGTTCAGCCGATCTGCTTCAGGATTACATAAGCTGGCGGGCAAGCGCTGAGACAGACCAGCCCCTCTCCCCCCCTGCCTCACAGCCCCCGTGAACGCTTGCAGCCTTTCTGATCAGGCGTCAGAGTTCGCGCAACGTATCGACAGCGAAGGAAAGGCGGCATGGATCATTTTGCAGGAGGGTGCCTGTGTGGCGCCGTGCGCGTCGAAGCGAAGGGCCAGCCCGACAGGGTCGGGATCTGCCACTGCCTTGACTGCCGCAAGCACCATGGCGCGCTGTTCTATGCTGCGGCGGTCTTCCCGCAGGACAGGGTGACCATCACCGGCGAGACACGCGAGTATGAGGGGCGGCATTTTTGCCCGCGCTGCGGTTCATCCGTTTTCGCCAAGACCGGCGACGAAACCGAAGTGCATCTCGGCACGCTGGACGAACCCAGCCAGTTGAGCCCCTCCTATGAGTTGTGGAGCATCAGGCGCGAGGCCTGGCTCCCGCCCTTTCCGGTTGAAGAACGATACGAGCGGAACCGGGAAGACGACCAGCCACACTGAACCGGCCCCGCATCCGGCGCCCGTCCCTCATCGGACAGGCAGACCAGCTTCCCTGCGCCTCTTGCGGATAAGATCGCGGTTTTCGTCCACCTGCACGATCAGGTCGCGCAGTCCCAAGCGGATCGCGGCGAGATCGGAGGCATGGGTCGTTTTCGAGGTCAGGGCATTACCATGGGCGGCGTCCCAGTCCAGCGCCCACTTCATCGCCTCGATCCACTCATCAGGATCGGCGGCGATATATTCGTTCACCGGACGCCCGACGGATTCCGTCAGTGCGGAAAGCAGGATGTTTTCATCCTGCCCGGCATCGCCGAGCGCCGTTACAAGAAACCGGTAGCGCAACTGGCCGGCATACATCCACTTTGCCGCATCCAGTCCGCGCCCCTGCGCCATGAGGCGCGAAGAAAGAACGTAGAGTGCAGCCGGATGTGCCTCCGGCGCGACGTCAATCAGCTCCGGCGTGGACAGTGAATCAAAATCATCAATCGGCTGCGCCACCACCGCGCCCGACAGAAGAAGCGCGAAGGCGCAGGCAAGAATAGGTTTCATGATGCACTCGATTTCAGTCGCTTTAGGATGCCCGTCCGTACTGGATAGAGCCAGGCACCCTCGCCCTTCGACAGGCTCAGGATGAGGGTTACTTCTACGCTGGCGGAGGCCCCGAAGAGGGACGCTTCACATCTCAAGACCCCTCATCCTGAGCCTCATCTCAACAGCCCTCATCCTGAGCCTGTCGAAGGGCGGGGGCGCTTGGCACCGACCACAGATGAAACGTCCGTCCCCTGACGCACCACCGTGAAAACCCAGCTCCCTACCGTCCCGGCCGCCCAGTCTTGCCTGGCCGGCGCTTGCGGGCGCGGTCGTCGGCCGGGTCCTCATAAGAGCCAAGGCCGATCTTGTGGCGTCGAACGGGCTTGGCGTCATCCTCCGGCTTCTGCGGAACCGGCTTGCGGACCGGCTTTTCCGTGCGCCCGACCGTCATCTCATCCAGATCGTTCTTGCGGAAGAGCCCCTTGCCAGCCGGCACGGCATGCGCGCCGGACGTGCCCATCTCATCAAGATCCGGCTTGTGGAAGAGAGAGGAAGCGGAGGCCGCTCCCCCCTCACCCTGCGCCTGCTTCTGCGGTGCCTTCCTGCTGCGCGCCTTGTCGCGGCGGGACTTCTGCGTGTTCTCCACACCGGCGTCGCGGGCCAGCGGGTCGTCCATGATGGCGAGCTCAGTCTCCTTGAGGCGCTTGATCTCGTCGCGAAGGCGCGCGGCCTCCTCGAAGTCGAGATCGGCAGCCGCATCGCGCATCGCCTTCTCCAGATGCTCCAGATGTGCGGCAAGATTGTTGCCCACGAGGTTGTTGAGGTCCTCGCCCTTGCCGCGACCGCCGATATCGGCGCGGACATGGTCGCGCTCATAGACGGAGTCGAGAATGTCGGCGATGTTCTTCTTGACGGAAGCCGGCGTGATGCCGTGCTCCTCATTATAGGCGAGCTGCTTGTCGCGGCGGCGGTTGGTCTCCTCCATCGCGCGCTCCATGGAACCGGTGATGCGGTCGGCATAGAGCATGACCCGGCCATCAACATTACGCGCCGCACGGCCGATGGTCTGGATGAGCGATGTTTCGGAGCGGAGAAAGCCCTCCTTGTCGGCATCAAGGATGGCGACAAGTCCGCATTCGGGAATGTCGAGGCCCTCGCGCAGAAGGTTGATGCCGACCAGAACGTCGAACGCGCCAAGACGCAGATCGCGAATGATCTCGATGCGCTCCAGCGTGTCGATGTCGGAGTGCATGTAGCGCACGCGCACGCCCTGCTCGTGAAGATATTCCGTGAGATCCTCCGCCATGCGCTTGGTCAGCACGGTCACCAGCGTGCGATAGCCCTTGGCTGCGGTCTCGCGGATTTCGCCCAGAACATCGTCCACCTGGGTCTTGGCGGGACGCACCTCGACGGGCGGATCGATGAGACCAGTGGGGCGAATGACCTGCTCGGCGAACACGCCGCCAGACTGCTCCATCTCCCAGTTTCCAGGCGTGGCCGAAACGGCGACGCTGGCGGGGCGCATCGCGTCCCATTCCTCGAAGCGCAGCGGACGGTTGTCCATGCAGGAGGGCAGACGAAAACCGTATTCGGCAAGCGTCGCCTTGCGGCGGAAGTCGCCGCGATACATGCCACCGATCTGCGGAATGGTGACGTGGCTCTCGTCGATGAAGACCAGCGCATTGTCGGGAATGTACTCGAACAGGGTCGGCGGCGGCTCGCCCGGCGCACGGCCGGTCAGATAGCGCGAATAGTTCTCGATGCCGGCACAGGAGCCGGTGGCCTCCAGCATTTCCAGATCAAAGCGGGTGCGCTGTTCGAGGCGCTGCGCCTCCAGCAGACGGCCGGCGCGCTCAAGCTCCGCCAGACGCTGTTTCAGCTCGGCATTGATGCCCTTCACGGCCTGATTCAGCGTGGGGCGCGGCGTGACATAGTGCGAGTTGGCGTAGATCTTGACCGACTCCAGGTCGCCGGTCTTCTTGCCGGTAAGCGGATCGAACTCGGTGATGGTCTCGATTTCATCGCCAAAGAGGGAAATGCGCCAGGCGCGATCCTCAAGGTGGGCAGGAAAGATTTCAATCGTGTCGCCGCGCACCCGGAAGGAGCCGCGCACGAAATTGATGTCCTGACGCTTGTATTGCTGGGCAACCAGATCGGCCAGAAGCTGTCGCTGGTCCAGCCGGTCGCCAATCTGCATCTGGAAGGTCATGGCCGTGTAGGTTTCGACAGAGCCGATACCGTAGATACAGGACACGGAAGCGACGATGATCACGTCATCGCGCTCGAGCAGCGCGCGCGTGGCCGAGTGGCGCATGCGGTCGATCTGCTCGTTGATCGAGGATTCCTTCTCAATGAATGTGTCGGAACGCGGAACGTAGGCCTCCGGCTGATAGTAATCGTAGTAGGAAACGAAATACTCGACCGCATTGTCGGGGAAGAAGGACCTGAACTCGCCATAGAGCTGGGCGGCCAGCGTTTTGTTCGGCGCGAGGATGATGGCCGGGCGCTGCGTCTCCTCGATCACCTTGGCCATGGTGAAAGTCTTGCCCGAGCCGGTAACACCGAGCAGCACCTGGGTGCGCTCGTTCTCGTTCGCGCCCGCGACCAGATCGGCAATGGCCGTCGGCTGGTCGCCGGAGGGCGTAAACTCCGTGACCATCTTGATCGGCACGCCGCCTTCCGACTTTGCTGGCCGGGAGGGGCGGTGCGGGGTCCAGTTGGACTGAAGGTTGGGATCGCCCCCCTCGATCAGCCGCGAAAGAGCGGCGACCGTAGCGGTAACGCCCGAGGAAGACAGCCCCTCGGCCTCCTCCAGCGTGACGTCGAGACCGGCGACGGGCATCATGCCGGCAGCCGCGCGCTCTCGCGCAGAGGCCGCGCCGCCCATGGAGGTGCCGCGCGCGGTCTTCGAGCCGCCGGCGGAACGCTCAGCCGTTTTCTTCGGTTTCTTCGCCTTGTCCCTGGCCTTCGCCGGCGCGGGCTTCTCTGCTTCCTGCGCAATCTCGCTTGCCCAGTCCGCGATGGAACCGGTCAGCGGCGTGCCCGAAAGCTCGGGCTGCGGGGCTTCGGCGAAGCCGCCATTCTTCTTCTCGGATGATTTGGCCATGCCCTGAATATGGAATCGCTGCCCCCAAATGGAAAGGGGTGACGCATGGGGAAAGCATCACCCCGCACAGCTCCTGACACAAGGGTGTCAGGAGCCCCCGCCTGTCCGGATATCAGGCCGGGTAGCGCAGATGCAGAACCGGCTCGCCCGTGGGTTCGTCGATGCGCTGCTCCACTTCGGCAAAGCCGTAGCGTTCATAGAAGCGCCTGCCGATGTCATTCTTCACGAAGACATCGAGTTCCAGCGCGCCCATGCGCGCAACCGCATCGTCCACCATCGCCCGGCCCAGCCCCCGACCGTGACAATCCGGGTCGAGAAAGAGGCCACCCACCTGGTTGCCCAGAAGCGAGATGAAGCCGACAAGCCGGTCATCCGCCCAAACGGTGCGGGTGTCAGCCATGGGCAGATAGACATTGCGGATGTTGTCGGCTTCGCGCGTCAGGAAATCATCATCCAGAAACGCGTGGGCGAGCCGGCTCGCCTTGAGCCAGATGTCGACAATGGCGTCGTCATCGACGCCGGGTTGATAGGTCTTGATCATTTTCGTTTATGTCCAGCTATGCAGCATCAAGCGCGTCGACAACGACACGCGCACTGCAGAATAATTTGGTTTGAAAGCGAAACGGATGCGCGGGACGGAACTGCGCCATCCATCATCCATTTCCGGGGCGAGACCCGCCCCCGCTTCACCGGGACATAAAACCTCCACACATTTTGGCGCGATCTAGCGCGATCATGTAGGAAAGGCAAGCTTGCAGAAGCCACGCGCGGACACGTGAGGGTGATATGCTGTGCGCCACAAAAACAGTCGAGCGCCACTTCTCATGCAACTGATCCTCGCAAAAAACACCGACAGGCCGATGATCGACCGGATGCTGCGGGAATACCTTGAAGAACTCTCGCCCCATGGCGGCGTCGATGACGATTATCCCTATCTGGACCTCTACTGGCAGGAGACCGACAGGCGCTGGCCCTATCTCTTCCGCGACGGCAAGACCGTTACCGGTTTCGCATTCGTGCGGGCGCTGGAGGAAGATGGCGTCACCTTCTCCATGGCGGAGTTCGCGGTTCTGTCGAACGCACGCCGCAGAGGACTTGGCCGGTCGATGGCCGTGAGCACCATGCACCGGCACCCCGGCGCGTGGGAGGTCAGCATGATGGCCGGCAATCAGGCAGCACACATCTTCTGGCCAAAAGCGATCATTGCCGCCGGTGCGGAGAACATCGAGAAAAGCAGCGACACGGACGAAACGATCTATCGTTTTTCGATTGCGCCGGCTGTCAGCTAGAGCGCCGTGCGTCCATTCGGACGCACAAAGGACGCTCTAACCTGTTGAACCTACGCACCGTGCTTTCCGAAAATCGATTCCGATTTTCGGGCCGATGCGCTGAAATCTTTCGGCTTCATGAAATGGAGCAGTCGCGCACCGCCAAAGGCCAGAGCGTCCCACCGTCCATCAAAGGCGAACCGGGCAAGCGCAGCGGTGGGGAATTTCTCGCGCATGCGCTCCAGCGCGTCTTCCCCGGAGCCGTTTCCGGCCAAAAGGCTGGCGAAGTCCTCCATGCCCGGATTGTGCCCGACGACGAGCACACGCCCCGCCTCTTCCGGCACTTTGTGGAGAGCAGCCAGCAATTGCCCGGGCGTTGCCATGTAAAGCCCGCTTCCATCGCCAATCGCCGGAGCAGGCCCCTTCAGCGCCGACGAGACCAGTCGCCATGTCTGCTGCGCCCTGCGCGCCGGCGACACCAGCACCAGATCCGGGAACCAGCCACGCTGCGCGAGTTCTCGCCCCATGCGTGGCGCGGCGCGTCGTCCACGCGGCGCAAGCGGACGCTCGGCATCGCTCAGGCCGGGCTCTTCCCAGCTCGATTTCGCATGCCGCAAAAGCAGAAGCTCTTTCATTCGCCCTCCAAGAAACGCACTGAATTAACTTTCAAGCGCGCCAGAACGCTAGGCACAGATGCTCAGCCAGCGTCAAGGTTGCATTTTATCCGGGTATATTGATAGAAATATTATACCCGGGTAAAAGCCATCCCACATTCAACGGAGCCCCACCCCGATGTCCAGCTTCACAGGTTTTCATGGCGAGAAGTTTCTCGCCAGCGGCACCGCAACGGAGGTTGCCCTGGCAGCCAAAGCATTGCTCAGCGACTATCCCGGCGCGGATGTGTTTATCTTCAATGATGCGACTGGCCGGCAGACCGACTTCAACCTGACGGGCAGCGAGGCCGAGGTTCTGGAGCGGCTGGCCCCGAAACCGCAGGAGGCAGCGCCCGAGAAACGCGCGCCGGGGCGCCCGAGGCTCGGCGTGGTGGCCCGTGAGATCACCTTGCTGCCGCGCCAGTGGGAATGGCTCAGTGAACAGCCCGGCGGCGCGTCGGCAACCCTGCGCAAACTGGTGGACGCGGCCCGCACAGCCGATATGCCGCGCGAGCAGATCCGCAGGGCGAAGACCGCGGCTGACAGGTTCATGATGGCGATGCTCGGCGACAAACCCGGCTACGAGGAAGCGGCGCGCGCGCTCTATGCAGGCGATGCAAAAACCTTCAAGAGCCGGATCAGCGGCTGGCCGAAAGATCTCAGAACACATCTGGAGCGCCTGGCGGCGCCAGCCTTCGACACGAACTGAAACTCAGTTCAGTCGTTCAACAGGCAGGCCAGCCGCTTTCCAGTCCGGGAAACCATCGGAAAGACGGCTGGCCGCCACCCCTTCACGCTGGAGCAGAAGGGCGGCGTCCAGCGACAGCATGCAATAAGGACCGCGACAATAGGCGATGACCTCGCGGTCGCGCGGCAATTCGGCAAGGCGCTTCTCCAGCGCATCGAGCGGCACATTCACCGCACCGGGCAGATGCCCCTGCGCAAACTCCTCCTCCGGGCGGACATCGAGCAAAAGAACCGTCTCGTCGCGCAGGCGCGAAAGAAGCTCGTCACGCGAGACGGTTTCCACCGCCCCCTTGCCGTTTTCGCCCCCGGTGACCAGCGCCATAACCTCGGCATGGGTGTGCGCCACCTGCGCACGCAGGGCTGCCAGAAGCGGCACCACCGGCCCCTCCCCCAGACGATAAAGCACATTCTTGCCCTCGCGCCGGGCCCGAACGAGGCCGGCACGCCGAAGATGCTGCAAATGCTGCGAGGCATTGGCCATGGAAAGCCCTGTCAGCGCGGCGAGCCGCTCCACCGGGCGCTCACCCTGAGCAACATGCTCCAAGAGCGCAATGCGGTGCGGGCTTGCGAGCGCGCGGGCAAGCTCCGCCGCCTGGGCATAAAGCTGCTGCCCGGTTCGATCCGCCATTGACAAGTCCTCCTTCATTACGCAATCAATCAATAAAACAATTGAATGTTTATGTGAAGTGCTTTCACCAAGTGAAATGTGCTGCTGCGTGCGCCCTCCCAAACGCGGGACACGGCCATGTGCGGCAAAAAAAGCAACGCCCGGTCAGGGCAACGAGAAAACGGAACAAGCATGACGGCCGAAGCAATCGAGTTCAGCGTACGCGCATTTCTGATCGGCGTGGGCGCTACCGCCTTCATGGATCTATGGGCGCTGTTTCAGAAACGGGCCTTCGGCATTCCCGCCCTCAACTACGCAATGGTGGGACGCTGGATCGGACATCTCGGCTCAGGAACCTTTTGCCATCAGGCTATCGGCGCTGCCCGACCCATCCCCGGCGAGCGCACCATCGGCTGGGCCGCACACTATGCCATCGGCGTGATCTTCGCCGGTATTCTGATCGCAATGGCGGGGCTGGGCTGGGCGCGCCAGCCGAGCTTTCTGCCCGCACTCGCCATGGGCATCATAACCGTGCTTGCGCCCTTTCTCATCCTGCAGCCCGGCATGGGCGCGGGCATCGCCGCAGCGAAGACACCAGCGCCCAACACGGCAAGACTGCGCAGCCTCATCGCCCACACCTCCTTCGGTGTCGGGCTTTATCTGGCCGCACTTGGCGCGAACTGGCTCACCGGAGGATGAGCCGGATCAGGCCCCGCCTCTGACATCATCCCGGTTCGGGAAATACTGATAGAGCCATGTCTCGGTCAGCGCGCGGTCATCCCCGCCCTTCACATACATGCGCATATCGACGGGGTCCGTACCCTCAATCCGCGCATCGAAGAAAGCGCGGTAGAGGCCCGGCTGACCGACAACGGGATGGGCGTCCGCCAGCGTCACCTTGCCGCGTGAGAGATCGACCACCGGCTCGGCATCGCCGCGCTCCAGCGCGCCCACCTCTCCACCGCGATAGTCAACCACGAAGCGGGTCGTGTTTTCCGGACGCGGCTGGCCGGGAATGCCGCCAGTGCCGGTATAGGTCGCCATGACGCGCCCGAGCTCTGCCGGGAAAGGCTCGTCGGCCGTCCAGTAAAGACGATAATCGAACTGGAGCGGCTTGCCCGGCTCGACCGGGGCATCCGGCACCCAATACATGACAATGTTGTCGTGGATCTCGTCATCGGTGGGAATTTCGACAAGCTGCACCTGACCGGAAGCCCACTCATTGACCGGCTCGATCCAGGCAGAGGGACGTCGCTCGTAGAAGACGCCGTCATCCTGATAGTGGTCGAAATCACGATCGCGCTGCAGCAGGCCGAAACCGCGCGGGCGCTCATCCATGAACGCATTGGTGACGGTTTCGGGCGGATTGTTGAGCGGCCGCCAGAGGCGCTCGCCATTGCCCATCCAGATGGCAAGCCCGTCGGAATCGTGAATTTCCGGACGCCAGTCGACGGCCTGTTTTCGGTTCGTTTCGGAATACCAGTACATGGAGGTGAGCGGCGCAACGCCCAGCCGCTCGACGGTTTTGCGCGGATAGAGCCAGGACGAGACATCCATCACCGGGCCGTCGCCCCGCGCACAGTCAAAACGATATGCGCCGGTGATGCCGGGACTGTCGAGCAGCGCGTAGACCAGAACACGGTCCGGCTCTCCCTCCACGCGCTCAAGCCAGATGCGGCTGAACCGGGGAAACTCCTCCGGCTTCGGCAGGGCCGTGTCGATGGCAAGACCACGCGCGGAGAGGCCATACTGGTTCAGCGCGCCTGAAGACCGGAAATAGGATGCGCCGAGGAATGCCAGCCAGTCGGTCTTCTGCGACGGCTCATGCAGGCGGAAGCCGGAGAAACCGATATTGTCGGGCAGTCCGCGGGCGGGATGATCTTCGGGCAGATCGAAATAATCCGGCCGGTAAAGCACTTCCCGCGCCTCGCCATTCTCCACGACATGCATGAGAACCGGTTCCTGAAAGTAGCGCCCCAGATGGAAGAACTGCACCGGCGCACCGCCTTTCCCATCCGCCCAGAGCGCATGATCCTTGCGAAAACGGATCTTCTGAAAGGCGTCGTAATCGATCTGCTCAAGGATCTCGCCATGGGGCGAGCGGCCATCCTGCCACGGGGCCGCAGCCAGCGCCCCGGCCTCTTCTTTCAGTGCATCGAAGCTGAAGGTCTTTGCGGGACCGAAGGTCAGCCCCGGCGCTTCGGCTGCGGCAAACGCGCTGCCCGACAGTCCTGCGACCACAGAAGACGACAGCGCGAACGAAAGAAAATCCCGTCGGTTAAGATCGGTCATGGATGTACAGTCCCTTGCTCATTCATGAAATGCTGGAGTGAAATTGCGTGAACCGCCGGACGGCGGATCACCTGGCGGGTGCGGCCCGGGCTTTCACGTCATCAGACGAGGCCCGGTCACGCAGAAAAGGAACCCTGCTGAAATAGGTTGCGCGCTCGCGATAAAGCGCCGGCACGGCAAGCGAGGCGATGGCCGAGAGCGCAATCGCCGTCTTGGTCCACTCCGAGAACGGACCATAGTGATGCTCGAACCCTTTCAGGAGGTAGATCACGATCACGTGCCAGGCATAGACCTGTAGTGAATGGCGACCGATCAGCCGCAGGAAGGAAAGGCTGAAGATCCAGCGCAGACCATTGCCGAGCGCCCGCACGATCCGGTTGTCCGCGAGTGACCCCGCCATGACCATCCAGGCCACGAGGTAACCGGTGGCCATGAAGTTCACCAGATAGACGAAGCTGAACTCGGTTCGATTGTCGAGGCTCCTGAAGCGCTCCATCATCGGCTCGGGCAGAAGCTTGAAGGTGAAACCGAAGCGGAAACCCATGAAGACCAGCACCAGAGCGAAGGCCAGCCAGACGAGCGCCGTGCGTTTCGGGTTCATCACCTTTTCCCAGTCGACCCTGCCGGTGGCGGTGAGCGCACCGAGAACGAGGCCCGACATGAAGACCGCCTGCCAGGCAAGCACATTAAAGGCCGTGCGAAACATCTCGCCCTCATGCACCTCATCAAGCAGCGCGCGAATGCCGCCTGCAACCGGGAAATGAAGGCCCAGCTGAACGGCCGCCCAGAGAAACGCGGACAGTGCCGCAACCCACATCCAGCGCCCTGTGACGCAAAGCCAGATCAGCGGCGGCGACACCAGCATGTAGACGATGTATTGCGGCAGGATATCCATATAGGTGGGCTGGTAGAGCAGAAGCAGCGAGGCTAGCGCATAGAACGGATTGTGGTCGGCGAGATCCCAGAGCCACGGCTCCCAATAGGTGGAAGAGGCGCTGAGCACGAAGCCGAGCAGAAAGACGATGGCGAGGCAGGCCACCGCATAGCGATAGATCTCGAAAGCGCGCTTTCTTACCTTCGCCGCACCCGCAGCATAACCATCGCGGAGCATGCGGCGCGCATAGACCATGCCGACAAGTAGGCCGGACAGGAACACGAAGCCCTGCGCATCCTGCACATATCCCAGTTCGCCGTGATTGAATTTGACCAGCAGATATCCGCCGGCAAAGGTCAGGTGGTTCAACACCATGAAGACGAGGAAATATCCTCGCATGCCGTCCAGTATTTCCAGGCGTCGCATATTCTCTTCCGCAGACTTGGAACCACCCCCGTGGACAAGCGCGGGTACCATGTGCGGGTTCCATCAACGCCATCACGATCTGTTCGCAACGGTATCAGGCGCGTGAGGTGGAGCACCGTCCGCCTACGGAAAACAGGGCCCTGACCCTAGACCTCCAACCGCTTGTACATCACCGTCGTTGGATCGAGACGATCATCAAAGGGATCGCGGCAAAAATCCGGAATGACGCCCGAAACCGCGTAACCAAGTGCTGCGTAAAGCGGCTCGGCGCTGTCGCCCGTGCGGGTGTCGAGCGTGATGAGGCTGCGGCCACGCATGCGGGCTTCGGCCTCGAGCGCGAGCATCAAAGACCGGGCGAGCCCGCGACGACGGAACGCCGGACCGACCAGAAGCTTGGAGACTTCTGCCCGATGCGGCTGATTGGGCGGCATGTCCACCACAAGCTGAACCGTTCCCGCGAGCACCGCCCCCTGTCGCGCCACGAACAGCACGCGATCACCGGATCTGACCGCAGGCAGGATCTTTTCACGCCAGAAGCCCTCCGCCTCGTGCACAGCAAAGGGCAGGACAAAGCCGACGCTTGCCCCGCCATGCACGCATGCATGAAGAAGGGACGCCAGTTCGGGCAGCATGCCTTCAGCCTGCGAAGCGTCGAGGCGATCAATCGAAAAGGCGGCGGCATCCTGCATGGTCACACCGTAAAGAGGAGATAGCGCGCGCCGCCCTCTCTCCCGGCCTCGAAACGGCTGGGACCGCGCAGCTGATAGCGAAGGCAATCGCCCGGATGAACCATATGAACAGCACCATCGACCGTGATGCGGAGCGCACCTTCAAGCATGACGAGATGATGCTCCAGGCCCGGGCGCGGCGGACCATCATATGAGACGGAAGCGCCCGGACGCAGGCACCCCTCCATCACCTCTCCGGCAAGCGCACGGGCCGGTGGCGAGACGACGCGGCGAACGAACCCGGACTGCGCATCTTCCCAAAGCGCCTGCGCCGCGCGTGGCGCCAGCGGCGGGAAATCATCTTCCACGAGATGCATCAGCCGCGAGAGCGTCATGCCATAGGCAGCGCAGAGCCTGCCCAGCACATTGGCCGTGGCGCTCACCTCCGCATTTTCAAGCCGCGAAAGCGTGGCGCGACTGACACCACTGCGACCGGCAAGATCGTCAAGCGACCAGCCACGCTCCTGACGCAGCGCCCGCAGGCGCTCGGCAATGCGCTGATCAATCGTGGGATCGGGTATCGAGACAGAATCCATATTTGAGAAATTATCCCATATATGAAATCCGTCAAGCGTCGGGCGAGCCGCCCATCCATCCGAATCCGAACGGGGAAGCGAGAAAGATGGCTCGACAAATCAGCGCGAAGCAAATTATCTATAATCATGAGTGATCGCAAAGAGACCAAAGCCGCACAGATCGCGCGCACGCTTGCCGACCGCATCGTCTCCGGCGCGCTGGAGCCGGGTGCACGCCTGCGGCAGGACCACATCGCCGAAGAATTTGGCGCAAGCCATGTGCCCGTGCGCGAGGCCTTTCGGCTGCTCGAAGCGCAGGGGCTGGCCAAGAGCGAACCGCGCCGCGGCGTGAGGGTGGCGGCGTTCGATCTGAACCAGGTGCGCGAAGTGGCCGAGATGCGCGCCGCGCTCGAAGTTCTCGCCCTGCGCAACGCAGCACAGCACCTGACACCGGCAATCCTCAAGGCTGCGGAAGAGGCAATCCTTGAAGGCGATCAGGCGCGCGACGTGATCGCGTGGGAGACCGCAAACCGGCGCTTTCACAGGCTTCTGCTCACGCCGTGCAGCATGCCCCGCCTGCTGGCGGCGATCGACGATCTGCATGCGGCAAGCGCGCGCTTTCTTTTTTCGGCCTGGCGCTCTAACTGGGAAACCCGCACGGACCGCGACCATCGCGCGATCCTTGAGCACCTGCGGCGCGGCGAAGTGGATGCGGCCTCGGCCGTGCTCGCGCGGCATGTGCAATGGATCGGACGCAGGCCAGTTGAAACCGCATCCGGCAAGCGACGCGAAGCCTTCGTGATCGAAGGCTAATTAGGGCTAACTCCGGTCCAACGGCCACCACAAAATCGCGTCCAACCTGCTCCCCGAGCGTCACACTGCCCTGCGGTGACACAATCGCGCCTGGACGTAGCGCAAAAGACGCAATGCGTGAGATTTTGCACACCCCCTTGCCAAGCCGACGCGAATATGGACTCAATAATAGATGAAGACTCATAATTATCTATAATTTGAGAGAGACCATGCCTCACAGCTTAGCTTCACAGCAGACCACCGGCCTCATCGGCCATGCCGGCGCACTCCGGCTCAACGAGAAGTCGCTCGCCTTCAAGGCCGGGGCAGTCGTGCTTGGCACGCTCTTCCTGGCAGTGGCGTCACGCATCGAAGTTCCAATGGTGCCCGTCCCCGTGACCATGCAGACATTCGCCGTCGCCATGATCGGCGCACTCTACGGCGCAAGGCTCGGCACCCTGACGGTGCTCGCATGGCTCGGCGAAGCCATGATCGGCATGCCGGTTCTGGCCGGCGGCGCAGGCGGCCTTGCGCATTTCGCAGGCCCGACGGGCGGCTATCTCGCCTCATTCCCGCTCATGGCGCTGCTCGTCGGCGCACTCACGGAACGCGGCTGGAATGCGCAGCGCCCGCTCCTTGCCTTCACCTCCATGCTGGCCGCGAACGCCCTCTGCCTCGCCATGGGCGGTCTGTGGCTTGCCGGCATGATCGGCCTCGAAAAGGCAATCATGCTTGGCGTCACCCCCTTTATTGTCGGCGCAATCCTGAAATCGGCACTGGGCGCAGCGTCGCTGGTGGCGCTCTCGCGCACCGCAAAACGGGGCGATGCGTAATGACGGTACGGCTGCGTGCACATCATCTCCTGTGCATTCTGACCTATGTCGGGCGGGGCTACAGCCCCGCCTTCACCGCCAATTACGACCGGATCATCGAACACCTCAACGCAGGTGAGCAGATCCTGATCGTCGACGGTCCGGACGACATCTGCCAACCCCTCATCGCCGAAGAGGCAACGCCGCATTGCCTGAATGGCAGCGTCCGCGAACGCGACCGGCGCGCCGCAGGGGCGCTGACACGCTGGCTGGGACAACCAGTCGAAATCGGCCATTTGCTGACGCCCGACCGAAAGCTTCTCGCCCGGATGCGGACCAGCTTCGCCAGAGGCGCGACACGCCAGGCGTGCCTTGGCTGCGAATGGACTTCGCTCTGCTCATCGGTTGCCGGCAACGGTTATGCCGAAAGCCTGCTGACACTCACTGCCAGCGACTGAAACGATATCCGCTACAACCGGCAGCGCATCCTTCTGTCGGAAAACCGCCCTCTCCTTCGTCCTTGGGACTCACACCCCCAAGGCAAACCAGAAGGAAAGGACGTGGCCATGAACATCACACAACACTTCTGGTTCGAGAAGGACATGGAGGCCGCAATCGGCCTCTACAGGTCACTGATACCCAATTCCCGGATCGACAGCGTCACCACGCCGCCGACAGAGACGCCAGCCGGACCTCCAGGCAGCGTGAAAATCGCAGAACTCACACTTGCGGGCCAGCGCTATCGGGCGCTGGAAGCCGGGCCACTCGACAGTTTTAACCACAGTTTCTCCATCGTTGCCGAGTGCGAAACGCAAGCCGAGATTGACAGGCGTTGGGAGGCGCTGAGCGAAGGCGGCGCGACAGAGCAATGCGGCTGGCTGAGGGATCGCTGGGGACTGAGCTGGCAGATCGTTCCCGCAATGCTCAACGCCCTCATCAGTGATCCCGACCGCGCCAAAGCGAGACGGGCGACGGAGGCAATGCTGGAAATGGTGAAGCTCGACATCGCGCTGCTGGAGGCCGCAGCCCGCGATTGAAGCCGGTTCAGCATGCGTAAATCATAGACAATTAGCTAGTACACGCAGTCTTGTAGCCATTTCCCTTTCGTGTCATAGATTCCCCGCGCTCGGGTGATTGCAGACCCGGAGACTGGAAGCTTTATGATTTGGACGGCCCCTTTCCCCGATTTTCTTCAAACTCTCGAACCACCGCTAATCTGTGCACGTTGCGCAGGCGCGAACTCTCAAAGGGAAAAGGAGTTTCCCAATGGCCCAGACAGGCACCGTTAAATTTTTCAATGCGAGCAAAGGCTTCGGCTTCATCACCCCGGACGATGGCGCGAAAGACGTTTTCGTACACATCTCCGCAGTTGAGCGCTCCGGCATGACCACGCTCACCGACGGCCAGAAGGTTTCCTTCGAGGTCGAGCCCGATCGCATGGGCAAAGGCCCGAAGGCAGTCAACCTTTCGGCTGCCTAATACCGGGTTATCTCGGTTGTAGAGTTTGAGCGCGGCGTGCAAACGCCGCGCTTTTTCTTTGCTCGCTGGAATTGCAGACGCAGACACCTTCGCAATTCGTATTATTCATAAAACTTTCTCTTGATACCCTTGAAAAAATCGGGGAAGCTCCCTGCCATTCGGGCATTTGCGGGCCCGGAGACTGGAATGGCATGCCCCAGTAGCGGGTCCATTTAGGCCCGTCTGGGAAGTCGCACCGATAGTAAGAGGACAATATGCTTGTGCGGGCGAAGAGCCCACAATCACGGGTCCCCACTGCGAGGCGCGAAGCTGACTGTTTCTTCTCCCCCAGTAAACGACCGATGACGCCATGGGCCTAAAACCCTTCAAGAGGTTGGCCCGCCGAAACCAGCATAAAGGGAGAAAGGACTCCTTCCTATGTCGCAGAGTGGTACAGTAAAGTTCTTCAACCAAGCCAAGGGATACGGGTTCATTACCCCGGATGATGGCGAGAAGGACGTTTTCGTTCACATTTCAGCAGTTCAGGCTTCCGGTCTGGCGGGACTGGAAGACGGGCAGAAGGTCACATTCGAGACCGAGCCCGACAAGCGTGGCAAAGGCCCCAAGGCCGTCAACCTGATGGTTGCCTCCTGACCAGGGCCTGCGGCGCCTGAGGCGCCGTATCGCCTGCCCTCCGCGGCAGGCCCACCTGCACCCGGACAGGATGAAGACGCACGACCGCCAAATGGTCGCGCGATATGTCTGTTCGGCCTGAATTAAGCCTCTTCTCCAAAACACCGAACCCGCGCGCAACCGGATTGCTCATCACTGCGATGAACACTCCCTTCTGCCTGTACAATTTTGCGCGCCCTCCAGGCAAAGGCAGACAGCCGGACCGCACCGACCGCCCCCGTAAAGCCACCCTCGCGGCAACACGGAATATGTGGCCCCTTCATAACGGTTGAACACAAGATGGCAGCCTTATTCAGGCAGCATTCAGGTGCCAGTGAATAAACCCTCTGTGACAGCTGCCCCCCCTCCCCCTGAACACGGCAGCGACACTTGAAGAGGTAAGGTCATGAAACGCATCCTGAAGACGGGCATTCTTTCGCTTGCCGTGGCTGCAACAACGCTTGGGGCGATCTCGACGGCCGACGCCGGCCACCGCAATCGCCACCGGCACAACAACAACAATGACGCCATCGCTGCTGGCGTGCTCGGCCTGGCTGCGGGCGCCATTGTCGGCGGCCTGCTCTCGGACTCGCGTCGCGGCGACGAGCGCGTCTATATCGATCCGCCGCGTCGCCCGCGCTACCCGGATTACCAGCCGGTCTACCGCGATTACTATCCGAGCGCGCCCGCCTACCGCGAACGCCCGGCCTATCGCGAACGTCCCGTTCAGTACCGGGCGAGCATGGAGCCCTGGTCGCGTGAATGGTTCCGCTACTGCTCAAACCGCTACCGCAGCTTCGATGGCCGGACCGGCACCTTCATGGGGTATGATGGAAACCGGCATTTCTGCCAGCCGCGCTAGACACCCGGAGTTTCCCTGCTCCAGAAAAAGAGGCCGGGCTTTGCCCGGCCTTTCTTCATGAAAAAGCTGGTCAGGGCGTCAAGACACAGCCCGGATAACACGCATGAGTAAAACGAGATCAGAACACGAGAGACTGACGCGGGACAGATTACGCGTCGCCATCCGGAAATCGCCAACACGGACAAATGCGATTTTCGGGACAAATGCAACCCTCGAGACAAATGCGATCCTCGGAACAAATTCTGCATTCTCAGGATGCAGAATTTACCTATAGATGATTCTTAATAAAAAATTCAACCCTGAGACGCATTGACGCATAGCACCCTGAAAGCAGCCAAAGCGCCAGCCACCCTGTCCGCAACAAAGTCCGCACCGGGTTCTGGCAGCACCCCGATGACCCGCCTGATCTGCAGATCACCGATGAGAAGCCCGAGAAACCACTCGGCCGCCGTCGCAGCGGAAGGGGCCCGGATCGCACCGCTTTCCATAGATTGGCGAAGCAGCGCCTCGATCAGCGGCGCAACCGCATTGCGCCCTCCCTCTGCCAGCGCCGCTCCAAGCTCGCCGGTTTCATCGGCAGCGGCCGCGCGGTTGAGCAAAACCGCCTTCTCTCCAAGAAGCATGGTGAGGAGAACCGGCGCGACTTCCTCAAGACTGGCCAGAGGATCAGCCCCGCTGTCGATTGCATCGCGGAGCGCGGCCCGGATATCACGCGCATTGGTCTCGACCATCGATTTGAAGAGCCCGCGCTTGTCGCCATACCAGCGATAGAGCGTTTCATTCGAGGCCCGCGCCACTCTGGCGACACTGAGCATCGATGTTGCGCCATACCCCTTCTCGCCAAGCAGCGCATAGGCAGCCTCTTCTATCTGGAGCTGTCTCTGCGCCCGCGTTTCGTCCCGCATCCGAATCTCCGGTCTCGTTGACTCAAATCGTACATCAATGTACGGAATTACAAAACCGTACATATGTGTACGAAAACAGAGGAGATGATGATGCGCGCATTGACCACTGCCGTTTCGATAACCGCGATCCTGTTTGCGGGGGCGATTTTCGGCTTCTTCTATGCCTGGGTCTGCTCGACCATGTGGGGGCTCGATCAGGCAGATCCCCGCGTGGCAATCCAGGCCATGCAGGCGATGAACGCCTCCGTGCGCAACGCGGTTTTCTTCCCGGCATTCTTTCTGACGCCGGTGGTGATGGGGCTTGCCGCGTTCCTGATCCTGCGCAGCGGGCAGAAGACGTCCGCAGCCTTTTTCGGCTTCGGAGCGCTTGTCTATCTCGCACTGGGGCTGTTGCTGACAGCGGCAATCAACGTGCCGATGAACGAAGCGCTGGCTCTTGTCGTCGTGCCCAAGGAGCTGGATGCGGCGCAGGAAATCTGGACCGACTATTCTTCGCGCTGGCAGTTCTGGAACCAGACGAGAACGATTGCATCAGGCATCGCCCTTGCCCTGGCGGGATATGGCCTCGCACGACTGAACCCGAACCGGGCCTGACGTACGAAGCAACCCGCAAGTCAGCCAGATAACCGGCCCTCGCGGGAATGCGCGAGCAGTAAGGAGAGATGGCGTAAGCAGCGTTTCCACGAAACGCTGCCTGGAACTAGACGAGGAAGGGATTGCTGCGGCGCTCGTCGCCAAACCTTCCGCCGGGACCATGCCCGCACAGAAAGCCGATATCATCGCCCAGCGGCAGGAGCTTGTCCTTGATCGACCGGATCAGAGCGTCGTGATCGCCGCCCGGAAGGTCGGTGCGGCCGATGGAGCCATTGAAGAGCACATCGCCGACATGGGCAAAGCGCGCATCGCGATTGAAGAACACCACATGGCCCGGCGCATGCCCCGGGCAGTGAAACACTTCGAAGACATGATCGCCGAAGGAAACCGTCTCGCCTTCGTTCAGGTAGCGATCCGGCGTGACGTTGCGCGCACTTTGATCCAGCCCGAACATGCGCGCCTGATTTTCCAGATTGGAGAGGAGTTCGCGGTCATCCTCATGCGGCCCGATCAGCGGCACGCCAAGCGCCTCTTTCAGGTCCATCGCGCCGCCCGCATGATCGATATGACCATGGGTAAGCCAGATGGCCTCGACGGCAATGCCGTTTTCCTCAATCGCGGCACGGATGCGATCCACCTCGCCACCGGGATCGACAACGACACCAGCCTTCGTCTCTTCATCGAAGAGGATCGTGCAGTTTTGCTGAAATGGCGTCACGGGAATGACACCGGCGCGAAGATTTCCCATGAAGCCCTCCAGGTTACAGATGCCGCAATGCGGCAAAAATGCAAAACGGGCAACCGCAAGGCTGCCCGCTTCGAGAATTCGACAGAACTCAGCTCTTGTTCATGGCGCCCATAACGACACCGACAAGGCCCGTCAACACACCGCCACCGACAGCGCCGCCAACGGCATCGCCGAGCAGACCGCTCAGCGCGCCGGCGTCACCGCCCATGCCCGACAGCAGAGCACCGCCGCCAACACCGCCAATGATGCCGCTCAAAATCTTGGCGCCATGGCCCATCGCGGCTTTCTTCACAACTGTTCCGATGGCTTCGCCACCGAGCACACCCGTTACCGCCTGAATGATAATCGGAAGTAGAGCTTCCATATTCGGTCCCTCATGTAGAGCCGACCGTTCGTGGCCGGCGCGCCCATGAAAACGCGAATCCGGCCCATGTCAAATAAAGGGTGTATAGAATCAGAGGATAAACCCCTGATTGCATCCCTTCTACTCCGCAGCGACGCGCAGGCTCGGACGAACCTCGCTGGCGTAGTCGTTCATCAGAAGACGCGTGATTTCACCGACTTCGAAACGGTACGGCCCGATCTCTGCAACCGGCGTAACTTCGGCGGCCGTGCCACATAAGAAGCACTGCTCGAAGCCTTCCAGCTCTTCGGGCATGATCGCACGCTCGACAACCTCGATGCCGCGACGGCGCGCGAGCTCGATCACCGTGCGCCGGGTGATGCCATCCAGGAAACAGTCCGGGGTCGGCGTGTGGAGAACGCCGTCCTTGACGAAGAAGATGTTCGCACCGGTCGCCTCGGCAACCTGACCGCGCCAGTCGAGCATCATCGCGTCGGCATAACCCTTGGCCTCTGCGGCGTGCTTGGACAGGGTGCAGATCATGTAGAGACCGGCAGCCTTGGACCGGGACGGCGCAGTGCGCGGATCCGGACGGCAATATTCTGCGATATCGAGACGGATGCCCTTCAGGCGCTGCTCCGGATCGAAATAGCTCGGCCACTGCCAGATGGCGATGGCGAGGTTGATGCGGTTCTGCTGGGCCGAAACGCCCATCAGCTCACTGCCGCGCCAGGCAATCGGGCGCACATAGGCATCGGAGAAGCCCTGACGCGCCAGAAGCTCGCGGCACGCATCGTCGATTTCTTCCACCGACCAGGGAATGGTGAAGCCGAGAATCCGCGCCGATTCATGCAGACGCTCTGTGTGCTCGGTGAGCTTGAAGATCTCGCCATCATAGGCGCGCTCGCCCTCGAACACCGCGCTTGCATAATGCAAGCCATGGGTCAGTACGTGAATCTTGGCGTCTGCCCATTTGACGAATTCACCATTGAGCCAGATAAAGCCCTCGAGCTGATCAAAAGGAACCGCTGCCATGTAACCTCTCCTGCCGGTCCGTATTCCAACGACCGGACAAACCGAAATGCCGCCCCTCGGGCGGCGCCTTCAATCGTCTTAGCCTACCTGTGGCGGACAGGAATTTGAAGGAAGTTCCGTAAAAGCTTCTTCCAGATACCAATTTGTGCGCTACAGACCTAAAACGTTGTCAAAAATTATCAACGCGCCGAAATTATGTCAATAAGGCTGACATAATTTCTTCGCCAACAAATGAAATCGACTGCAAGCAGCCCATGAGCACAATCGACGATGAGCCGATCAAAACCCCGCTGACGCTGGACGATGGCGTGGATTTTGCCGTTATCGAGCATCTCTTCTTCGCCTATCGCGACTTCACCGCCGATCCGGACGCCATCCTTGCCGAGTATGGTTTCGGGCGCGCGCACCACCGGGTGCTGCACTTTGTGAACCGGTTGCCCGGCCTGACCGTGGCGGAATTGCTGGATGTTCTGAGGATCACCAAGCAGAGCCTGGCGCGCGTTCTGAAACAGCTGATCGATGATGGCTACATCGTGCAGGTTCCCGGCCCGCGCGACCGCCGCCAACGCGAGCTCTATCCCACGCAGAAGGGGCGTGACCTGGCGATGGAACTCGCCCTGCCACAGTCCCGCCGCATCCGTGCGGCACTTGAAGAGGCGGAGCCGGGCGACGTCGCCGCAGTGGAGCGCTTCCTGCGCGCCATGGTGAACCCGGAACTGCGCCCCCAGATGGACAAACTGCCAAACGGGCGTTCTAAGTAAGGCACCGATTCAGGCGCCACGAGTTCAGGAGGTCATCACGATGAGCGAAACCGGCAATCTCGAAAAGGACAAGACGGTCCTGAGCGATGATGCGCCGCATTTGCTGGTCGTGGACGATGACACACGCATTCGCAGCCTTCTCAACCGCTTCCTGCGCGAAAACGGTTTCCGCGTCACCATCGCCAGCAATGCCGCCGAAGCGCGACGCAAGCTCGTCGGGCTCGACTTCGATCTGGTGGTTCTCGATGTGATGATGCCGGGCGAAGACGGCGTCTCGCTGACCAAATCTCTCCGCGAGGAAAAGGAAACCCCTATCCTGATGCTGACGGCGCTCTCGGAGACCGACAGCCGCGTATCGGGGCTGGAAGCCGGCGCGGACGACTATCTGCCAAAGCCTTTCGACCCGCGCGAACTGGTTTTGCGCATCAACAACATCCTGCGCCGCAGCAGCCCGCAAACCACGCCAAAGGTGGAACAGGTCGTTTTCGGCCCCTACTCGTTCCAGATTGCCAAGCGCGAACTGAAGCACACGGGCAAGCTCGTGAAGCTGACAGATCGCGAACGCGACATCATGGTCATCTTTGCCGAACGCGCCGGAGAGACCGTGCCCCGGCACGAGCTTGTGGGCGAGGATTCGGAAGTGGGCGAGCGCACCATCGACGTGCAGATCAATCGCCTGCGCCGCAAGATCGAGCGCGACCCCTCCAACCCCGTCTATCTCCAGACCGTGCGCGGCATCGGCTACCGGCTGAGCGTGGAATAGTCTTAGACCGGCAACGCCCGATAATTGGCGATGTCCGCCCGGATACCCAGACGCTCCATCATTTCATGACGGTCGAACCCGGTTTCCCGGTGCATGCTGGTGACAGCCTGTGAGGCTCCGGCAAAGGCTGCTTCATCGCGCCATTCCACCAGCGTGACAAAGTTGAAGTCGCCCGGCCCCGAGGCCTGTTCCAGCACAACATCGCGCACAAAACCGTCCTGCCTGCGCAGGGTGTCGTGGGTCACTGACACACGTTCCAGAAACTCCTCGCGACCGGAAGCGGGAACAGCGAACTTGTCGACCCGGTAGACCGGTGCGAATGCGGCGTCTGTCGAAATCGTCGACATGCATCTTTCCTTCTGAAATGCCGGCAGCCCATCCACCGACAGGCCGAGTGTCGGAGTTCAAGTCGACTTGAAGTCAAGCGCAGAAATTACCCTCTGCCAGAGAGACACTGTTTCGGGCACCTGATGTGGCAAGACCGGATTCCACTTTTCGGCCTGATGCTCTACGATCAAACCGAAATCGCATCTCGGGAATGGGCACCCACAGGGCGGAAGGCGAACTTGCAGGTTAACTCGAACGAAAAGATCACGCCGCTGGCGCGCCTGAAGCAGGCACTGGGGGCGATGCGCAGACCATGGCGGCGCTTCTGGCGCGTCATCTCGCGCTATATGCCAAAACAGCTTTATGCGCGCTCGCTGATCATCGTGATTGCGCCGATGCTGCTTTTGCAGTCGGTCATCGCCTTCGTGTTCATGGAACGTCACTGGCAGACCGTCACGCAGCGCCTCAGCCAGGCGGTGACACGCGACATCTCCGCGATCATCGACATGATAGAGACCTATCCCGACGATGACGGCTACGCCCAGGTGATCCGCATTGCGCAGGAGCGGCTGGCCCTGAAGATCGACCTCCTGCCGCCCGACCCCCTGCCCGCCCCCGGGCCCAAGCCCTTTTTCTCCATCCTGGATCAGACGCTGGGCGAAGAGATCACACGGCAGATCAACCGCCCCTTCTGGTTGGACACAGTGGGCAATTCGAACATTGTCGAGATCCGCATCCAGCTCGACAACAGGGTTCTGCGCGTCTTTGCGCGGCGCAGCCAGGCCTATGCCTCGAACACGCACATCTTCCTGTTGTGGATGGTGGGCACATCGCTTGTCCTGATCGCCATCGCCGTCGCCTTTCTGCGCAACCAGATCCGTCCGATCCTGCAACTGGCAGAGGCTGCCGACAGTTTCGGCAAGGGAAGGCCGACGCCAAGCGGCTTCCACCCGCGCGGCGCGGAGGAAGTGCGCCGCGCCGGCAGCGCCTTCCTGCTGATGCGCGAACGCATCGAAAGACAGATCGAACAGCGCACGGCCATGCTGACCGGCGTGAGCCACGATCTGCGCACCATCCTGACCCGCTTCAAGCTGCAACTGGCCGTGGCCAGCAGCAAGGAAGACATTGAGGCGATGAATCAGGACATCGAGGACATGCGCTCAATGCTGGAGGGCTATCTTGCCTTCGCCCGTGGCGAGGCTGCGGAAGATCCGGGCGAATTCAATCTCGCCGCCTTCTTCGAGCGCGCGCAGGAAGAAGCAGGCCTGCGCGACTGCGAGCTGAAGATCGTGACAACGGGCGACACGCTTTTGCATGTGCGGCCCAATGCCTTCAGCCGCCTGCTCAACAATGTCATCGGCAATGCGTTCCGCTATGCCGACAAGGTGGAGATCACGGCGCGCAATGCAAACGGCATTCTGACCATCACCGTGGACGATGACGGGCCGGGCATTCCGCAGGACATGCGTGAAAGCGTGTTCAAGCCGTTCGTGCGGCTGGACGAGGCGCGCAATCAGGATGAGAGCGGCACCGGGCTTGGCCTGTCCATCGCGCGCGACATTGCGCGCAGCCATGGCGGCGACGTGTCGCTGGATGACAGTCCGCTTGGCGGTCTGCGGGCGGTGATCCGGGTCCCGGCCTGAGGCCGGGCCGCAGAACCCGCCCCGTCCGGTTCAGCGCGTGACCGGCCGCGCCGGATGATCCAGCTTGAAGACAAGCGTCTGACGGCCATCAGCCTCAATGCGGATGCGGCGCGCGTGGATGATGAAGATCAGAGCCTCGCCATCGCCTGCGAGTTCCACGAAGTCTCCCGTCTGCGCCCATTCGCCAAGCACCAGCCCGGCGACACGGTCACCGAGGCCTTCAGCGTCCACCTTCCGGCGCGCGGTTTGGGTCAGTTCAATAGCCGTTTTCAAGAATTCCGCTCCAGACTGTCGAAACTTTTGTCGAAAAATACGCGCGCGCTTGACGTTTTGCTTACAAAAGATTGCACCTACGCCTTTCGTCTAACACACTGAGTCGCGCCCGGGCCACAGACGAATGGTTTTGCCCGGTCGCTTATCGGAGGGAAGGGGCAAATGACCTCACGTTACGCAAAAATCGCCATGACGCTGGCCCTCGCGGCTTTCGCGTTCATGGTTACGTTCAACAACATCACCGACTACGGCTCGAACTTCGCGTTCGTGCAGCACGTGTTCAGCATGGACACGACGTTCGAAGGCAACTCGGCCATGTACCGCGCGATCACGACGCCCGCGTTCTGGCATGCCGGCTACTGGCTCATCATCGCAGGTGAAGGCCTGACCTTCGTCCTGTTCCTGCTCGGCGGCCTGAAGATGCTCGGCGCCCGCAACGGCTCCGCTGCAGAATTCAACGCTTCGAAGAAGCTGATGATCGCGGGTGCAACCATCGGCTTCCTCGTATGGTTCTTCGGCTTCATGGTCGTTGGCGGCGAGTGGTTCCTGATGTGGCAGTCCAAGATCTGGAACGGCCAGGACGCTGCCTTCAAGTTCTACGTCGCGATCCTCGGCGTTCTGATTTTCGTCAACCAGCGCGACGAAGAACTCGCCTGACGCAAATCACTGCATTCGGCCCATAAGGTCGTCTGGGGCCGTGCGGAATGGGACCTCCGCACGGCCTTTTTCATGCGCGAAGAACAATCGGTCAGCAAGGAGTTGGCGGATCAGAAAACCGGCTTCGCCAGCATCAGCCAGACACCGGTGATCGGCTGAGCGCTCAGGGCGCCGCAATGAAGAGAAAATCGGCGACTACGACCGTTGACGCCAGATGCGCAGGCAGCAGTCTGGATCGTCCTTCATGCACCCGGATGGACGCAGGGCGATCCAGGGTCCTGACCCTAGTGCAGGCGGCTGCCGTTCGGCACCTTCTTGTCGGAGCCTGCCAGAACGATCGCGCCGTCTTCATCCGAAAAACCCATGACTAGGATTTCGGACATGAACTTGCCGATCTGGCGCGGAGGGAAGTTGACCACGGCCACAACCTGGCGACCGACGAGCGCCTCCGGCGTGTAGTGAGCAGTGATCTGCGCCGACGATTTCTTGATGCCGATCTCGGGACCGAAATCGACCTTCAGCTTGATCGCCGGCTTGCGGGCTTCGGGATAGGGCTCTGCCTCGACGACCGTGCCGATGCGAATATCGACCTTCAGGAAATCGTCAAAGGTGATTTCCGGTGTCTTGTCGGAGGACATGCCCGCTCCCCTGCCCTGCAGCTTATGCGTTGCCGTGCGTTTCGAACAGGACGCTGTTGAGCGCTTCCTGTGCGGTGCTGCCGGACCAGATGACATACTGGAATGCCTGATAATAGCATTCGCATGCCTCAAGGGCGCTGTTCAGCATGGTCTCGACCTGCTGGCCCGTGGGCTCGACGCCACCGGACAGAACGAGCGCCTGGCGGAACATGACGACGTTCTCGCGCTCCCAGAGATCGAAATGACCGAACAGCATCTGTTCATTGATGAGCGAAAGGAGCCGCATGACCTCGAGCGTGCGCTTCGCGGGCACCTTCAGATCGAATGCGCATGCCACATGCAGCGCCTCGAACTCCTCCATCCAGGAGAAGGACACGTTGTAGTCGGTCCAGGTGCCGGCCACGGCGATGGCGATCTCGTCGTCGCCATTGCGCTCGAAGCTCCAGTCATTGGTGTTCGCGACATGTTCGATGACATCCACGGGATGCGCATCACGGGTCATGTCGAGTTCAAGAAGGCTCATTAATCTGCTTTCCCGTATCTGGAGGCACCGAAGCACCCCGCAAGAATCCACGGCGGGAGGGTTCCCCCGCAAGACGTTTCAAACTTGAAACACATTGTGGAGCGACAACGACAACGCATGGAACTACTACGGGCCCGCCCCTGCCCAACTGCATGACCAGTTACGAATCACGCTGTAAATTCAGTCTATTGATGCAGAGTCGCGTGACCAGACCTTTTTTGCCGAAAGGACCGGGGGCGTGTGGATAGAAACGCCGCGCTGCCAAGGGCAACGCGGCGTAAGCGACTCTCGAACAAGGATTTTTCGACGCCATACACAGGCGACGGTAATAAAAAATTATTTTTTCGTCCGGGTGGATGACGCCGGCTTAGAATCAGTTTTCGCAGCCTTGGACGCTCCGGCGTCAGCAAGCTGAGCCTCAAGTGCTTCGATACGCGCTGTCAGGGCAGCGTTTTCTTCGCGCGCCTTGAGCGCCATTTCGCGCACCATCTCGAATTCTTCACGCTGGACGACGTCCATCGCGTTCAGGGCCCGCTCGGCCTGCGCCTGAAATGCGGTCTCCACCTCGCGGCGCACGCCCTGGGCCGCGCCTGCGGCATCGGTCATCAGCTTGGCGAATTCGTCGAGGATCCGGTTGCTTCCGTTGGTCATGGCGCGCCTTTCAGGTTGATCCATTTGAGGTAGTGGCCCAGCGCGCCGAATGCAAGGTCATTTGCTGTCGCAGCGCCATCAAGAACGCAGCCTAAAGCGTGCCGCCGGCAAGCACCCAGATGCCGAGCGCAATCAGAACGCCACCGGCCACGCGCGACACCGGCCAGCGCGGCGGCAACAGTTTTTCGGCGAGCACAAAGATCGCAATGGCGGCAATCCAGAGAACGTTCATCACGCCGCCGACAAACAGAAGCGCCATCAGCGCCCAGCAACAGCCGATGCAGTAAAGCCCGTGGTGGAAGCCAAGCGCCAGCGCACCCAGAGGCTCGCGCCGGAAACCGCCATGGGCATGAACAAAGGCAAGCGGCGCCTGGCAATGGCTCAGACAGGCATCCTTCTGCGGGGTCCACTGGAACAGACCGGCGGCAATGAGCACAAGTCCACTGAAGAGCGCGCTCGCGCTCGCCATCATGGGTGTCAAAAGAAGCGCCTGCTCCAGCGCCCATTGGCCGAGGGTCGCGATAAGGGAGAATGCGGTCCAGGCAAGAAGATAGCCACTGGCAAAGAAACCGGTCGCCGCAAGCGGCCTGCCCTTTTCTTCAGCGGCGCGACCGACACGGGCATAGATGAGGATCATGGGCGCGGCGGATGGCGTCATCATCCCGACCATCATCACCGCCCACATGACGAACATGAAGACGAAATAGGTGAAGCTCCACGGATGCAGGCCCGCCATCACCGTCTCGCCCATCGCCATGTCGCTCATCGGCGCAGCGTCCTGCATGGACGAGGTCATGTCGCCTGCAGGCATGGTCATGCCCATATCCATGGTCGCAACCAGCCACAGTATGTAGAGCCAGGAAACGACCGTCAGCGCGGCAAGGGCCGCGCCAACAATCAGGCGATCACGCCGCAGAGTGATTTCCAGTGCGGTGGAAGCCATGCCTTTGTCCTCCTCGAAGGATCAGGTCAGTGAACAACGCCCTCGCCGGTCATGTGGACCCTGGAAAAGTGGGCGTGCGAGTCGGGTATCGACATTGCAATCGGCCCCTGCGTGTCCGCCCAGCCGCGTCCGACCTCGCAGACATCATATTCAAAGCCGTTCGGCAGGTTGATGCGTGCGTTGTGTGGCTGGCCGCTAACCGGATTGATGATCGGCTCACCGCGCGCCTCGATCAAGCCGGGCACGTTCAGCGTCGCCGAGCGGCCAGTGACGTCCACATCGGAATCGATCTTTGCGAAAACCGGATCATGCACTTTCTCATAGGTGGTTGAGAAAACCTGGAAGAACGTTGCGCCGGGCTCCGTGTCCTCACCGCTCATGATCCGCAGCATTGCCTCGCGCTGCTTTTCATCCGCGCGCTCATCTATGATGGGCACGACACTCCCATGGCCTTCGTGAATGGCGCCCGGCCATGACACGATCATGGCCATGCTCAGACCGTCGAGTTTGACGTCGCCATGCCGGCCTTCATCGATATGCACCACCCCGACAGCGTGACAGCCTCCATGTGTGGGCCGGGCATTGAACTGGCATGGACATCCATAAGCGCAGTTGCAGTGAATAAATTCACGTCCCCTGATCATCCACTTGGTATCGGTCATCATTACCTCCCGGGGTTGATACTGCTCCTTATCGAGAAATCGTGTTGCCGAGACTGGGGAGCCGGAATTCTACGCCTCGGGACTTGAGGTAGCGACTAGGCTGAAAGCCTTAGCGCCTTCTCCAGATTGAAGATGAGAAGCCGCGGCACTGCGCGCCTTGACCTCGCCCCGATGCTCCGCAATACCTGCCGCGTCTGAATTCACGCGCCGGGAGGCCCGATTGACCGACTATCTGATGACGCCGCTGGCCGCCCTGCCCTTCCCCAACATAGACCCGGTGGCGCTACAGGTGGGACCGCTTGCCATTCACTGGTACGGGCTTGGCTATGTGGTCGGCATTCTGCTCGGCTGGTGGTATGCGCGCCGGCTGGTTTCGAACGAGCGTCTCTGGGCCGGCGGCAAGCCGGCGATGACGGTCACGGATCTCGACGATTTCGTTCTGTGGGCCGCCATCGGCATCGTGGCCGGCGGACGCATTGGCTACATTCTCTTCTACGATCTCCCCCGCTACATCGCGAACCCGCTCGACATACTCGCCGTGTGGGAAGGCGGCATGTCGTTTCACGGCGGGCTGCTCGGCGTCACGCTCGCCATGCTTCTCTTTGCGAAAAAGCGCGGCATCAATGCATGGAGCCTGTTCGACACGATTTCCGCCGTTGTGCCCATCGGGCTCGGCCTCGTGCGGGTCGCCAACTTCATCAATTCGGAACTGTGGGGCCGGGTGACGGACGCGCCCTGGGCCTTCGTCTTCCCCAATGGCGGACCGGAGCCGCGCCACCCAAGCCAGCTTTACGAGGCAGCACTCGAAGGGCTGGTGCTGTTCGTGGTTCTGCGCCTTCTCACCCATAAGGGGCTGAAGCTCAAGATGCCGGGCTTCGTCGCCGGCGCGTTTGTGTGCGGCTACGGCCTGTCGCGCATCATTGTCGAATTCTTCCGCGAGCCGGACGCGCATATCGGTTATCTGGCGGGCGACTGGCTCACCATGGGCATGGTGCTCTCGACACCGATGGTGCTGGTGGGCGTCTGGGCAATGTTGCGGGCACGGGCCAAGGCCGCTCCGGCGACAGCCCTATGAAAACACTGGAAGAGCGCATCAGGGCGCAGATCGCGACGACGGGGCCGATGAGCGTCGCGGATTACATGGCGCTTTGCCTGTTCGACCCCGAACAGGGCTACTACACGACGCGCGAGCCTTTTGGCGCGGCAGGCGACTTCACCACCGCGCCCGAGATCAGCCAGATGTTCGGCGAACTGTGCGCCGTCTGGCTCTACACCGCCTGGAAGGCCAGCGGCGCGCCGGGCAATCCCATCCTTGCAGAGATCGGCCCCGGCCGGGGCACGCTCATGAAGGACATGCTGCGAACCTGGGCAAAGATCGACCCGGCGTTCAGCCGGCAGATGCGCCTCTACATGATCGAAGCGAGCCCAAGGCTGAGCGAGGTGCAGCGCAAGACGCTCGCGGCATCCGGCGCTTCTCCCCGGTGGATCACCGATATCGACGCGCTGCCGGACGGCCCGCTCTTCATCATCGGCAATGAGCTCTTCGACGCCATTCCGGTGCGCCAGTACGTAAAGACCGATTCGGGCTGGCGCGAACGCACGGTCGGCCTCGACGCCAATGACCGGCTTTCATTCATGGCCGGCGCAGGCGCAGCCGATGAGACGCTTCTGCCGCCCGGTGCAAAAGAAGCGCCCCCTGGAGCCATTGTCGAGCTCGCACCGGCACGCAACGCGCTGATGACACGCATGGCGGAACGCATTCGCACTGAGGGCGGCGCGGCCCTCTTCATCGATTACGGCTATGCGACGCCCGCCCCCGGCGACACGCTTCAGGCCATGCGCAGCCATGCCTACACGAATATCCTGAAGGACCAGGGCAAGGCGGACCTGACGGCGCATGTGGACTTTTCCGCCCTTGCACGCGCCGCAAGGGATGAAGGGCTCGCCGCAGCGCTGATGGATCAGGGCGACTTCCTCATCGGGCTCGGCATTCTGGAGCGCGCCGGGCGACTGGGCGCCAACAAGAACGGCACGGAACAGCAGGCAATCCGCAACGCCGTGGAGCGGCTGGCCGGGCCTGAGCAAATGGGCACGCTGTTCAAGGTTCTGGCCGTAACGTCATCCACAGTGACGGTTCCACCATTCGTTTCGCCGCATTGACTTGGTTTCGCCCCTGCCTCACGATCCGCCCGCTTGAGACTATCTGAGAAGGCGGCGCATGCACGAGAATACGAGACCGGAGCCCCTGCGGTCGCCGCTTTTGGACCGCGCCGGGGAAAATGGCGTGGCGCACGGGTTCTTCACCCGTGCAGGCGGCGTCTCGACCGGACTTTATGACGGGCTGAATGTCGGCTACGGGTCCAGCGACGAGCGCGAAACGGTGACGGAAAACCGCCGCCGCGTGGCCGAATGGCTGGGCGTTGCGCCCGACAATCTCCTCACAGTCCATCAGGTTCACTCGCCGCATGCGATCATCGTCGACGAAGCTTTCGGTTCCGAACGCCCGCAGGCCGATGCGCTGGTGACAAACCGGCCGGGCCTTGCGCTTGGCGCGCTGGCCGCCGATTGCGGGCCGATCCTGTTTGCTGACGACACGGCGCGGGTCATCGCCGCCGCCCATGCCGGCTGGAAAGGCGCGCTGACCGGCATTCTGGAAAACACGATTGCGGCGATGGAGCTGCTTGGCGCGGAGCGGGAGAATATCACCGCCGTGCTCGGCCCCTCCATCAGCCAGGCAAATTATGAAGTGGGGCCGGAGTTCGTCGAGCGGTTCGTGAACCACAATCCGGCCAATCAGATCTGGTTTCGCGCGTCGGACAAGCCGGGCCACGCGCTGTTCGACCTCAACGGCTACACGGTGGCGCGGCTGACGGCGGCGGGCGTGAACGCCGCACAGCTTGGCCGCTGCACCTATGAAGAAGAAGAGCATTTCTATTCCTATCGCCGCGCCACGCATCGCGGTGAAGCCGATTACGGACGCCAGATTTCAGCGATCGTCTTGGAGGACATTTGATGGCGCTTCATTTTGAACAGGCAGAATTCGATTCCCGACGCGATCGCCTCGTCATCGAAATGGCCGAGCGCAAGCTCGATGCGATGCTGCTTTTCGCTCAGGAGAGCATGTACTGGCTGACCGGATACGACACGTTCGGCTTCTGCTTCTTCCAGTGCCTTGTGGCGAAGGCCGATGGCTCGATGGTGCTTCTCACGCGTTCGGCCGATCTGCGGCAGGCGCGGCACACCTCCACCATCGAGAACATCGTTCTGTGGACCGACCGGCACGACGCCAACCCGGCCGCCGACCTGCGCAATCTCCTCAATGATCTCGATCTTCTGGGCGCGCGCATCGGCGTGGAATATGACACGCATGGCCTGACCGGCCGCAACACGCGCCTGCTGGACGAGCAACTCCAGACCTTCGGCAAGATCGAAGACGCTTCCGACCTCGTGAGCCGCCTCAGGCTCTTCAAGAGCGAGGCCGAGATCAAAAAGGTGAAGCGGGCCGCCAAACTCGGTGACGAGGCGCTGGACGCCGCCCTCCCCCTGATCAAGCAGGGAGGCGACGAGGCCGCCATTCTCGCCGCCATGCAGGGCGCGGTTCTGGCCGGTGGCGGCGATTACCCGGCCAATGAGTTCATCATCGGTTCGGGCGAAGATGCGCTTCTGTGCCGCTACAAGGCCGGCCGCCGCAAGCTCAACAAGAACGACCAGCTCACGCTCGAATGGGCCGGCGTCTATCACCATTACCACGCGGCAATGATGCAGACCGTGCTGACCGGCAAGGTCTCCAAGCGCCATCAGGAACTGTTCGACGCCGCGCGCGATGCGCTGACCGCCGTGCAGAAGGCGATGATGCCGGGCAACACATTCGGTGACGTGTTTGACGCGCACGCCCGCGTGATGGAGGCTCACGGCCTGACCAAGCACCGCCTGAACGCCTGCGGCTATTCCCTTGGTGCCCGCTTTGCGCCCTCATGGATGGACCCGCAGATGTTCTATGCCGGCAACAGCGAACCCATCGCGCCGGGCATGACGCTGTTCGCGCACATGATCATCATGGATTCGGAAACCGGCAACGCCATGTGCCTTGGCCGCACCTACCTGACAACGGATGAAGCCCCGAGCCGCTTTCGCGCTACGGGCTGGACCTGATCACCCGGTAGAGGCAATATGACGATGTACAACCAAGAGTATTCGGGGGACCGTCGCATTCACGCAAAGCGCATCATAACGGGCCTTGCCCTTTTGGGTGCTGCAAGCCTTGCCGGCTGCAACACGGGCTCCGTGCTCGACATGAATTCGGGGCCGACGCCGGAAGCCTCCGTTCCCGGCGCGGCTACACAGCAGGCGGCGACACCACAGGAAGCGCCATTGGCGACTGCACTTGCGGCCACGACCGATCCCGCCACACAGGCTGCGGCAGCGCCCATTCAGGCCGTCACGGGCAACCAGCGGATCCAGTTCGCCCCGGTTGTCGGCGCGACCGCGCAGGCCGTACCGGCGCTCTCGCGCCGTCTGGAAGCGCGTGCGCGCCAGAGCGGCATAGCAATCGTGCCGCAGGGCGCCAGTGCACCGATGGTAATGAAGGGCTATTTCTCGGCGATCGCCGATGGCGGCAAGACCACGGTGATCTATGTCTGGGATGTGCTCGATCCGTCCGGCAACCGGCTCCATCGCATTCAGGGCCAGCAGGCAGCTCCCGGCGGCAGCGGCGATGGCTGGTCTTCCGTTACCAGCACGACGATGGAAGCTGTGGCCGACTCCACGATGAGCCAGCTCTCCGCCTGGCTCGCGCAGCGGCAGGGCTAGCCGCAGGCCCCCGAGGGGCCTAAACTGCCTTTGCAACTCGATAGCCGACAAAAACTGGTTCGGGAAGAAAACCGGATAACAGACGCGAAGAACAGCAGGTGGGACATTTCCACACAGTTCTGGCTTAAAATGCGTTTTTTTCCGTCACTCCCTTTGCAATACAGTCTCACCCCGTTAAAAGCGCGGGCAAGCGTCAAGGCGTTCTCCGAGGACATTCCATGAAGCTCTTTGCGGGCAATTCCAACCGGGTTTTGGCAGAGGCCGTCTCCCGCTATCTCAACATTTCTCTTGGCAAAGCGACGGTCAAACGTTTCGCGGACCAGGAAATTTTCGTCGAAATCCAGGAAAATGTGCGCGGCGAGGACGTCTTCGTCCTGCAGTCGACCGCATATCCGGCCAACGATCACCTGATGGAACTTCTCATCATGATCGATGCCTTCCGCCGTTCTTCGGCCCGCCGCATCACTGCGGTGCTGCCCTATTTCGGCTATGCAAGGCAGGACCGGCGCACATCGGGCCGTACGCCGATCTCGGCAAAGCTGGTCTCGAACCTGATCACCCAGGCAGGCGCTGACCGCGTTCTGACGCTGGACCTGCATGCAGGCCAGATCCAGGGCTTCTTCGACATCCCCACCGACAACCTTTTCGCCGTGCCCGTGATGGCGCGCGACGTGAAGGCCAACTACACGCCCTCCAACGTCATGGTGGTTTCGCCGGACGTGGGCGGTGTGGTGCGGGCGCGCTCGCTGGCAAAGCGCATCGATGCGCCGCTTGCCATCGTGGACAAGCGCCGCGATCGGCCGGGCGAGTCTGAAGTCATGAACGTGATCGGTGATGTCAGTGGCAAGGACTGTCTGCTGATCGACGATATCGTCGACTCGGGCGGCACGCTGTGCAACGCGGCTGACGCACTGCTCAACAATGGCGCAACCAGCGTCACCGCCTACATCACCCATGGTGTGCTTTCGGGCGGCGCAGCAGCGCGCATCAGTGGCTCGCGGCTCAAGGAGCTGGTCATCACGGACTCCATTCAGCCGAGCTCTGCGGTGGAAGCAGCACCAAACATTCGCACGATCACCATTGCCGACCTGATCGGTGAGGCGATCTCGCGCACGGCATCGGAAGAATCGGTTTCGAGCCTGTTCGACTGAACCGCTACCATCGACACAAAAAAGCCGGCCCCTGTGGCCGGCTTTTTTTATGGCTCTTGTCTGATGAAGTCAGGCGGCGGCGCGCTCCGCATCAGCGCCGACCCACGCAGAGAACCTGTCGACGAACCCGGCCAGGAAGGCCCTGGTGTCCTCATTGGTGATGTCGTTGTTCCCGTCGATGAGGTCGGGCTTCATCTGCAGATAGACCTCGGGGCTGGTCATCAGCGTTGCGCCAAGGCTTACCAGAATGGAGCGCAGGTGGATCTGCGCGGCGATGGCGCCCATTGCGCCCGGGCTGGCGCCCACAACGGCCGTCGGCCGACCGGTCCAGCTGTTCATGCCCCAGGGACGCGAACCCCAGTCGATGGCATTCTTCAGAATGGCGGGAATGGAACGGTTGTGCTCCGGCGTGACGATCAGAAGACCATCATTTGCGCCGATTCGATCCTTGAGGTGCTGAGCAGCCGCAGGATAATCCGCAGCGTCGTCATCATTGTACATCGGCAGCGTGGACAGGTCGAAATACTCGAATTCGAGCTGCCCCTCCGCAAGCTTCTCAAGCGCCTGCGCGAATTTGAGATTGATCGACTCCCTGCGATTGGAGCCGACGAGAACCAAAACTTTCTTCATTTTCATTCCTCTGTCCGGCCGGGGTCAAAATCCCGGTGGTATCCTTTGGTAACCAAGCCTATATCTGACAGCAGGAAACCCGTTGCAAGAAGGCACCTTTATGAAACCGCGTCATGGGCACATATCCGAGAGCTGCCGCCCGATCAGCGAAATCCTGTCCCTCATCGGCGACAAGTGGACATCGCTCATCATCGGACGCCTGCGCGGGGAACCGCTACGCTTCAACGAGCTAAAACGGCGCGTGGACGGCATCTCCCAGAAGGTTCTGACCGCATCGCTGCGCGCGCTGGTGCGTGACGGGTTCGTGGAGCGCATCGAATATCCGACGGTGCCGCCCAGCGTGGAATACCGACTCACCCCGTTCGGTCACGAGCTCGCCGAACCGCTTTCCGTGCTGCAACAGTTCGCACTCGACAATGCGGGCCGGATGGAGGCCGCACGCGCTGCATATGATGCACGTACGGGCGGTGAGAAGCCGGGCCGGCAGAAAACACAGCCGATACAGCCCGCCGCCGTGCCGTAAAAGGCGTTGCGCCCTTGCGCACGCCCCCTCCATCGGCTATAGACCCGCCGTCCGCGTAGACACCCTTGGAGGCACCGCGGATGGAAGTTCGCCCGATACAATTCGGTCTTCAGGCAGCGCTTGTAGCGCCGTCCGGTTCCGTTTCGGACAGCTTTCACGTTTTCAGGTTCGCCTGAAAGCGCTCCACAACATGAAAGGACAGGCCATGAGCCAGAGCTATGAGCTGAAGGCCGAGGCGCGCGAACGGGTCGGTAAGGGGTCCGCCCGGGCTATTCGGCGCAACGGAAAGATTCCCGCCGTGATCTACGGCGACAAGGATGCCCCCATCTCCATCACGCTTCCCTACAAGGAAGTGTTCATGAAGATCCACGCCGGTGGCTTCCTCACCACGATCGCGACGATCGACGTCGACGGCAAGAAGATCAAGGTCCTCCCGAAGGATTACCAGCTTGATCCCGTCCGCGACTTCCTGATGCATGTGGACTTCCTGCGCATCGGCAAGGGCACCGTCGTGACCGTCAACGTGCCGGTTCACTTCATCAACGAAGAAACCGCACCCGGCATCAAGCGCGGCGGCGTTCTCAACGTCGTTCGTCACGAAGTCGAGTTCACCTGCCCGGCTACGGCGATCCCCGAGTACATCGAGGTTGATCTGGCTGGCATGGATATCGGCGATTCCGCACATATCTCCGCAGTCAAGCTGCCGGCAGGTGTGGAACCCACCATCACCGACCGCGACTTCACCATCGCAACCGTCGCAGCACCGGCCGGCCTCAAGTCGGAAGAAGCTGCCGAGGGCGAAGAAGCCGGTTCGGAAGAGAAGGAGGGCGAGGGCGAGGAGTAATCCTCCCCTTTCCTGCAAGATCTCATGCTGCTTATTGCAGGGCTCGGCAATCCCGGCCAGCAATACGAACGGCACCGGCACAATGTCGGTTTTATGGCGGCGGACGCGATTGCGCGCCGCCATAATTTTTCGTCATGGTCAAAGAAATTCAACGCGCTGGTGGCCGAAGGGCGCATCGGCGGCGAGAAGGTGCTGCTGATCAAACCGCAGACCTTCATGAACCTTTCCGGCCAGGCGATCGGCGAAGCCATGCGGTTCTACAAGGTCGGTCTTGAAGACCTGATCGTCTTTTATGACGAGCTGGACCTTGCCCCCGGCAAGCTGCGCCTGAAGACCGGTGGCGGTTCGGGCGGACACAACGGCATCAAGTCCATCGACGCCCATTGCGGCAAGGACTATCGCCGCGTGCGCATCGGCATTGGCCATCCCGGCGACAAGGCGCGCGTGAATGCGCATGTGCTGGGCGATTTCGCCAAGGCGGACCAGGCCTGGCTCGAACCGCTTCTCGACACGGTGGCAGACAACATCGCCATGCTGGCCGAGGGTGACGAGTCGGGTTTCATGAACCGCGTCAGCCTCGCGGTGAAAGGGTCCGGCGCTGAGCCGGCCGCCAAACAGGAAAAGAAGCCCGCCCGGAAGCAGAGCCACATCCGCCAGGCGCGGCAACAGGGGCCATCGGCCTCAATACCGGAAAATGGCCCCATGGCGGCCATGCTGAAGAAACTCCTCGGCCAGAAGGAATAGGAAATGGGTTTCAAATGCGGCATCGTCGGTCTGCCCAATGTCGGCAAATCGACGCTCTTCAACGCGCTCACCAAGACGGCAGCCGCACAGGCCGCCAACTACCCCTTCTGCACCATCGAGCCCAATACGGGCGAGGTGGCGGTGCCCGACCCGCGCCTGAAGAAGATCTCCGCCGTGACCGGCTCCAAGGAGGTCATCCCGACCCGCATTTCCTTTGTCGACATCGCCGGCCTGGTGCGTGGCGCGTCCAAGGGTGAAGGGCTCGGCAACCAGTTCCTCGCCAACATTCGCGAAGTGGACGCCATCGTTCATGTGCTGCGCTGCTTCGAGGATGACGACATCACCCATGTGGAAGGCCGGATCGACCCGGTCGCCGATGCGGAGACGGTCGAGACCGAGCTGATGCTTGCCGACCTGGAGAGCCTTGAGCGCCGCACGCAGCAGATGCAGAAGCGCGCAACCGGCAAGGACAAGGAAGCCCAGACGCTTCTGCCGATGATGGAGCAGTCGCTTGCACTGCTGCAGGACGGCAAGCCGGTGCGCGTGCTGCTCGACGGCATTGCAGCCGAAGATCTGAAGATCCTGCGCAGCCTGAACCTTCTCACCTCCAAGCCCGTTCTCTATGTGTGCAACGTGGCGGAAGGCGATGCAGCCGAGGGCAATGCCCAGACCAAGCGCGTGGAAGAAATGGCTGCTGCGCAGGGCGCCGGCACCGTCGTCATCTCCGCCGCCATCGAGGCCGAAGTCGCCCAGCTTTCCGATGAAGAAGCCGTCGAGTATCTGGACGCCATGGGACTGGAAGAGCCGGGCCTCGACCGCCTGATCCGGGCCGGCTACGAACTTCTCGACCTGATCACCTTCTTCACGTCCGGCCCGAAGGAAACCCGCGCCTGGACCGTGCACAAGGGTGCCAAGGCCCCGCAGGCTGCCGGTGTGATCCACACGGATTTCGAGCGTGGTTTCATCCGCGCCCAGACCATCGGCTATGATGATTTCGTGACCCTTGGCGGTGAAGTCGCCGCCCGCGACGCCGGCAAGGCGCGCGACGAGGGCAAGGAATATGTCGTGGTTGACGGCGACGTGATGCTGTTCAAGTTCAACACCTGAAGCACCACGGACCACAATGAATAACGGGGGTGTCGCCGACAGGCTGCACCCCCTGTCTTCTGCACATCCCGGCATCATGTCTTGACGGCGTCACAATAGCCGGAAATGGTCGCCCCGGGATTTTGCAGGAGAGTAGATGTGATTAAGACTTTTATTTTTGAGAACCAACGCCTTAAGCCTGTCGAATTTGCAGACGCCGAGCGTGAAAAGATCGTCTGGTTAGACCTGCTCGCCCCGACCGACGAAGAAGAAAAAACCGTCGAGGACTGGCTCGGAATCGACGTGCCAAACCGCAAGGACATGGAGGAGATCGAGGTCTCCAGCCGCCTCTACAGCGAAGACGGCGCGCACTTCATGACCACCACCCTGCCCGCACAGAGCGAGAAGGATCAGCCCGAGATGGGGCCGGTGACGTTCATCCTGTCGCCGGGCAAGCCGCTGGTCACCGTACGCTTTCACGAGCCCCGTGCGTTCCAGACATTTCCGCAGCGGGCGGAAAAGAGCGCCCTTGGCTGCGCCACCGGCGAGGCGGTTCTGATCAACCTGCTCGACGCCGTGGTGGAACGGCTCGCTGATATTCTCGAACGCGCCGGCCGCGAAGTTCAGGAACTCTCCAAGGGCATTTTCCATCCGTCGGAAAAGAAAGCCTCCAGCCGCGACCGCAGCTTTCAGATCATTCTGCGCAGGATCGGCGGCAAGGAAGACCTGCTCGCCAACCTGCAGGAAAGCCTGCTCACGATGCAGCGTCTTGCCACCTTCTTCAGCGCCGTATCGGCAAAGAACAGCAAGGAGCTGCGCGCCCATATCAAAACGCTGTCGCGCGATGTTGAAGCGCTTTCCGTTCACGCTTCCAGCCTCTCCCACAAGATCAACTTCCTGCTCGACGCCACGCTTGGCATGATCAGCATCGAACAGAGCGCCATCATCAAGATCTTCTCGGTGGTGGCGGTGGTGTTCCTGCCGCCCACCCTCGTCGCGTCGATCTACGGCATGAACTTCGAGTTCATGCCCGAGCTGCAATGGACCTATGGCTACCCTCTGGCCCTTGTCGTGATGGTCCTCTCGGCAGTGCTTCCCTTCTGGTATTTCAAGGGGCGCGGCTGGCTCTAGGGCCAGGACCTTGAAGAAGGCCGCGCTTGCGGCCATAAGGTTCAAGCCTGAACAGGAAGCAATAATGACAGACAAGAAGTGGGCGTTCGAGGATCTTGAGCCGGGACTGACAATCCCGTTCGGCGAGAAGACCGTGAGCGCAGAAGAGATCATCGCGTTTGCAAGACAGTTCGACGCGCAACCCATGCATCTGGACGAAGAAGCTGGCAAGGCCAGCATACTGGGCGGTCTGGCGGCCTCCGGCTGGCACAGCTGCGCCATGTTCATGCGGATGCTCTATGACGCGTTTCTGGTCGATTCCACGTCTCAGGGCTCGCCCGGCATCACCGATGCGCGCTGGAAGCGCCCCGTCATCGCCGGAGATACGCTCAGCGGCCAGACAACGGTGCTGGAGCGCCGTCCGCTCAAATCGCGCCCGGGCATCGGCCTGGTGACGTTTCGCCATCTGGTGACCAACCAGCGCGGTGAGACGGTGATGGAGATGGAGAACCCGATCATGTTCAGGATGCGTGCGACGGGAGCGGCAGCATGAGTATCGACCGCTTCCTGAGGCTTGGCGAAACCGTGACGCTGGGCACGCACACATTCAGCGCCGAAGAGATCATCGCCTTCGCCCGCGCCTATGATCCGCAGCCTTTCCACACGGACCCGGAAGCCGCACGCGACAGCGTGTTCGGACGCCTGTGCGCCTCTGGCTGGCACACCTGCTCCATGTGGATGCGCTACAATCTGGAAGCCATTGAGCGCGACGCCCATGGCGCATGGGACGGCCCCGGCGAGAAACCCGAATTCGGCCCCTCCCCCGGCTTCTCCAACCTGAAATGGCTAAAGCCCGTCTTTGAAGGCGACACGATCACCTTCACCCGGACGGCAACGGCGCATCGTCCGCTCGCCTCACGCCCCGGCTGGCATCTGGTGACGCTGATGGCCGCCGCCTGCAATGGCGACGGCGAAACGGTGATGCAGTTCGACAACGGCGTTCTGATGAAGGCCGCAGTCAATAGCTGACCGACAGGCCGAGCGAAACCTGGTGCTGATTGCCGGTCCCGTAAAACGCGCCGGCATAGCCAATTCTGGCGGACGCACCGGTTTCCGGCAAATTCAGATCCAGCTTCGCCGCGATATCAAGCCTGTCACGCCCCACCCCTTCGGCCCGCGCTTCCAGCACACGGCCCAGAAGCGTGGTATCGACGGCGAAAGCGCCCGGCTTGAGAACACGCGTGTAAGCAAGTTCCAGTCCCGGCTCGACCTCCCAGCCCGCCAGACCGAACCTGCCGGACAGGCGGATGCCCGGGCCGGTTTCAACCGTGGTGGTGCGGCCGGCGCTCACATTCTGACCGAGCAGTTCCAGCCCCGTTTCATGTGCCGGCCCAAAGCGCTGGGTGATCCCCGACAAATGAGCAAAGAGCGTTGCGTCTCCCCAACCGGAAGTCTGACGATACCCGGCCTCGATCGTTCCGAAACCACCATGGGCGACATTGTGTGACTGCGCCACCGGTTGGCGCAGCGCGGTCACCGTGCCGGCAAGGCCCGGGATGGTGCGCCGCGTGTGGGTCTGGCGGAAACGACTGACGCCCGCGCTGGCCCGCAGGCGCCAGTCGCCAATATCCCAGGTCCCATAGGCGAAACCATGCACGCCTTTCGCATGCGCGGTGTTGGCAGTGGCACGCTCACTGGTGCCCACCTCAGCGTAGCCAACGCCAATGCCGGCGGTAACATTGACCTGATCGATCAGATCGACCCCCGTGTAGAGCGTCCTGATGCTCGCTCGCGCCTCTGGAAAACCGGGTGAGACGGAAGTTCTGGAATGCAGGAAACTGCCACTCACCCAGAGCCGGTCGTTCAACGGTGCGCGCCGCCGCATGGTGTCAAAAGGCGCGCGTGCCGCCTGCGCCATCGCCATGTGCCTGCTTCGGGAAGCAGCGGCAAAGATACTGCGCCCGGCCGGGGAAATGGTTTCCGTCAGATTGCCCAGGTCAAGCAGGCCCCAGCCGAAAACCGGATCGACGCCCGGATCACCGATATCTAGCGCGGTGCGAAGGATCAGCTTGCGTATGTCGCGCGTATCAGCCTGCGGAAACATCTGACGCGCGATTGCGAGCCCGCCGGTGACATGCGGTGCAGCCAGCGAAGTGCCCATGCCGGAGAGATAACCTCCCCCTGTCCGGGCCGCATAGATGCCATTTGATGCACCGGCCTCTCCGCCAGGCGCGGCCAGACACCAACGGGCGGCGAAGCCGCATTTGTTGGCATAGTAAGCGAGCCGCCCATCCGCATTGACTGCGGTGACAGCAAGCGTGGTGCTTTCCAGTTCAGGAAAGACAAGCGGGAGGCTCGGAAGAAGCGCAACAGATTCGCGGCCATGATTGCCCGCCGCCCAGACTGTCAGGATCCCCGCACGGGCGGCTTCATGCACCGCGAACAGAGTGTAAGGCAGAGGGCTGAGAACCCGGGGATCATCGCCGGGGTACAGAGGCACATAAGTCTCCAGCCCGAACGAAGCATTGATGAGGTCGACATTCATCTCCAGCGCATACATGAAGGAGAAAGCGAATGTGAGGTCGAGAGGGTCGGACTGCGACAACTGAACGGATACGAGAGTGGCGTGATAAGCCACACCATGCATACCGTTTCCGTCCCTGTTACCGGCCAGAACACTCCCCACCATCGTGCCATGTCCAACAGGGTCACCGCTGACATACATGGGGCCACGAAGATCAAACGACCCCCATGAAACCCGCCCGAAAAGCTCTTGGTGAAGAGCGTCGGCTCCGGTGTCGAGCAAGCCGACCAGGATGCCCCTGCCCGTGAACCCGGCCCTGTGAGCCGTGTGGGCATTGATCCGGGCAAGCCCCCACTGAGCATCGGTTTCCGCGTCACCCGTCGAGCCGACCGGGAAATGAATGACAGCCCCCTCCTGCGCCAAACACGCAGTGGAGAGCTCTCCGCCAATAGCGAAGAGCACCAACAAAAAAGACAATCTCATCTATATATATCTAAATTATAATATAATTAAATAAAAACAACTCCTTATGACGATATACTGAAAAACTTCAAGGAACAACAGTATTCAATCGCCTTCGAAGGCGATCAGGGTATGGACGTCGACCCCAAGCGCTTCGAGCTTGGCGCGGCCGCCCAGGTCCGGCAGATCGATCACGAAGCAGGCTGCGACGATTTCCGCACCCATCTGGGTCAGAAGCTTCACCGCGCCTTCGGCGGTGCCACCGGTGGCGATCAAGTCATCGACCAGAAGAACCTTCTCGCCCGGCTTCACCGCGTCCTTGTGCATCTCCATCTCATCGATGCCGTATTCGAGGCTGTAGGCCACGCGCACGGTGTCGTGCGGCAGCTTTCCCTTCTTGCGGATCGGAACAAAGCCCGACGACAGCTGGTGCGCCATGGCGCCGCCCAGAATGAAGCCACGCGCCTCAATGCCGGCGATCTTGTCGATCTTGGTGCCGGCATAGGGGTGCACCAGCTCATCTACCGCACGGCGGAAGGCGCGCGCATTGCCCAGAAGCGTGGTGATGTCGCGGAACATCACGCCGGGTTTCGGATAGTCCGGGATCGTGCGGATTGCGGAAAGAAGGGTTTCCTGAAGTGTCTGCGAAGCTGCCATGTGCCCTGCCCTGTTTCGCCTGATTGTCCGCTTCACCTTCAGACAGAACGGTGAAACGATAGGTGGTCTGCTGTTGCCCTGTCTGCGCGAGATCAGGCCTTTTCACCTGACTGTAAACTGCATCATCGCGCAAAAGAAAAGGGCGCCGGCGGCGCCCTTTCAAATCTCTTTATGTGGCCGGCGCGTCAGTGTGCGTCAGACCAGATCTTGCGCTTGGTCAGGTAGACCAGACCGCCGAAGAGCAGCAGGAAGATCATGACCACGAAGCCCGTGGACTTGCGTGCTTCCATGTGCGGCTCGGCTGCCCACATCAGGAATGCGGAGATGTCGCGCGCATACTGATCGACCGTCTCGGGCGCACCGTCATCATAGGTCACCATGCCCTCGGAGAGCGGCGGCGCCATGGCCAGCGAAGCCGAGGAGAGGAAGTACGGGTTGTAGTAGGTGCCAGCCGGAACTTCGTGCCCTTCGGTATCGTCACTGTAACCGGTCAGCAGGGCGTGGATGTAATCCGGGCCTGCCTCGGCATACTGGGTGAAGATGTCGAAGACGAAGGTCGGGAAACCACGCTCGACAGCGCGCGCCTTGGCAATCAGCGAGAAGTCCGGGGGGACTGCACCGCTGTTGGAGGCGGCCGCCTGCTGCGGGTTGGCGAACGGAGCCGGGAAGCGGTCCGACGGCTTTGCCGGGCGCATGAACATGTCGCCGGCATCGTCCGGGCCGTCCTCGACCTCATACTCGGCTGCAATCGCACGCACCTGGGCGTCGGAGTAGCCGAGATCGGTGAGGTTGCGGAACGCCACAAGATTCATCGAGTGACACGCCGCGCAGACCTCGCGGTAGACCTTGAAGCCGCGCTGCAGCTGGCCCTTGTCGTAGGTGCCGAACGGGCCGGCAAACGACCAGTCCTGCTCGACCGGCTTCTTGATCGGGAACTCGGCGGCATCGGCTGCCGTAGCGACAGCCAGACCGAGACCGAGCGCGGCCAATCCGTTGAGGACGTTCTTCATTTCGAAAATCCCTTTGCGCATTCTCTCGCTCAGCCCTTTGCCTGTTCGGTGGCCGGCGCGCCGGCGGAGGACTTCTTCTCAAGCACCGCTTCCGTGATGGAATTGGGCAAACGGCGGGGCGTCTCGACCAGACCGAGAACCGGCATGATCACGATGAAGAAGGCGAAGTAGTACAGCGTCGCACCCTGTGCCATCGCCACGTAGATGCCTTCTGCCGGACGCGAGCCGAGCCAGCCGAGGAAGACGGCGTTCACGACGAAAAGCCAGAAGAAGAGCTTGAACCACGGACGGTAGACAGCCGAACGAACCTTCGAGGTGTCGAGCCAGGGCACGACAAACAGGACTGCGATGGCGCCGAACATGGCCAGAACGCCGCCCAGCTTGGAGTCGATCGGTCCGATGTTGAAGGTGATCGCACGCAGGATCGCGTAGAACGGCAGGAAGTACCATTCGGGAACGATGTGCGCCGGGGTCTTCAGAGCGTCAGCCTCGATGTAGTTGTCGGGGTGCCCCATGTAGTTCGGAATGTAGAAGACGAAGTAGGCGAACAGGAGCATGAACACGACCATGGCGAACGCGTCCTTGACGGTCGCATAGGGCGTGAAGGCCACGGTGTCGGTCTTCTGCTTCACTTCGATGCCGGTTGGGTTGGTCTGACCGGTCACATGCAGCGCCCACACGTGCAGGACGACAACGCCGGCGATCATGAAGGGCAGCAGGTAGTGCAGCGAGAAGAAGCGGTTCAGCGTCGGGTTGTCGACGGCGAAGCCACCCAGAAGCAGCTGCTGGATCCACTCACCCACCAATGGAATGGCGGTGAAGAAGCCGGTGATGACCGTTGCGCCCCAGAAGCTCATCTGGCCCCACGGAAGCACGTAGCCCATGAAGGCGGTCGCCATCATCAGCAGGTAGATGATGCAGCCGAGGATCCACAGCATCTCGCGCGGCGCCTTGTAGGAACCGTAGTAGAGGCCGCGGAAGATGTGCACATAGACGGCGATGAAGAACATCGACGCGCCGTTGGAGTGCAGGTAGCGCAGCAGCCAACCGGAGTTGACGTCGCGCATGATCTTCTCGACGGAAACAAAGGCAACTTCGGTGTTGGCCGCATAATGCATGGCCAGCACGATGCCGGTCACGATCTGCGCCACCAGCATCAGCGAAAGGATGCCGCCGAAGGTGTATGCATAGTTGAGGTTGCGTGGCACCGGATAGGCCACGAAAGAATCATAGACCAGACGCGGAAGCGGCAAACGCGCATCCATCCAGCGGCCGAGGCCGGTCTTGGGCGTATAGGTCGAATGTCCAGCGCTCATTGAAAATCCCCTCTCGCCAAGCCTTAGCCGACCTGGATGACGGTGTCGGACACGAATTCAAAAGTCGGAACCGCCAGGTTTTCTGGAGCCGGACCTTTGCGGATGCGGCCAGCGGTGTCGTAGTGCGAACCATGGCACGGGCAGAACCAGCCGCCGAAATCACCGGCCTGGCCGAGCGGCACGCAGCCCAGATGGGTGCAGACGCCAACCATGACGAGCCAGTTTTCCTTGCCCTCGCCCGCCGAGCGGTCGATGTCCGTCGCCGGTGCATCGGCAGCAATGTTGGCATTGCGTGCGATCGGGTCCTTGAGGTCGGCCAGAGCAACAGCCTTGGCTTCCTCAATTTCCTTCTCAGTCCGGTTGCGGATGAACACAGGCCGGCCGCGCCATTTCACGGTCAGGGACATGCCGGGCTCAACGCCGGACACGTCTACCTGAATAGACGCCAGCGCCCGGGTGGACGCATCTGGCCGCATCTGGTCGATGAACGGCCATGCGACGCCGGCGATGCCAACGGCACCGGCAACGCCTGTGGCGACATAAAGAAAGTCACGCCTTGTATGTTCGGTCGAATCGGTAGCGCTCACGGGACTGCGATCCTTTCACCTCAGTTCGGCCGGTCGGGAAGCCTCATTGCACCTCAAACACGGGCATTTCACCACGCATGGCAAAACTGCCCGGTTCTACCCCCGGCATTTTTCGATGGTTTCTATGCGCCACGCAGGAACTTGTCCAGACGGGGGCGGCTTTAGATGGCAGATTGTCGCGGGTAAAACACAATGAATAAAGGTGAGTAAAAAACTCTTATTTTTCAACGAACGCGCTTCCCACCATCCTGACACCTGCCGACCAGATCACGCGCCGGCGACCGCCTCGAAGGTGAAGCTGACTGCCTCAGGCCCCGGCTTCTCATCGGTGCAATAGTCGCCATGGACGCGAATTTCCTTGAAACCCGCGGCTTTCAGGGCGAGTTCCATCTCCAGAACACCCCATAGGCGCAGATGGAAGAGCTGCAGCTCACTCGCCACGAGAACGTCATCGCGCCACTGCTCGTAACGCAGGTGGGAAAGCATGGTCTGGCGCTGAAAGCAGGTTTCCACACGCTGTTCTGACAGTGTCAGAAGACTGTCCCCGTCGCGCCAGTGACGGGCTGTGCGTGAGGTATCGGCAAGCGAAGCAAGCGGATCGAGATCGAGCAGCAGGCGTCCGCCGGGACAAAGAGCCTCATGGAATCGCCGAAGGACGCCAAGTGCTGCCTCCGGCTCCGTGACAAGCTGGAACGAACCGGCGGGAATGATGATGGCCTCAAATCGCTCAGGGTAGGAGAACGTCTCGAAGCGCTGGATATCAACCGGCGCCGACAGCCCTCTCTTCGCGCACTCCGCCCGGCAATGGGCGACCATCTCGTCCGACGCGTCGAAACCACGGATATCGAAGCCAGCTTCAAGAAGCGGAATCAGCACCCGGCCATTGCCGGCCGCAGGCTCAAGGACGGGACCGCTGCAACCTGCCAGACGATCACGATAAAACTCGATATCGCCGAAGGAGCGGCCAATGGGCTTGTCGAGGTGATAGACCCAGGAGGCCAGCGTGCCGTACCGGTTTTCCATTGCGCAATCTCTTCTGCCTGCATCTGTTTGCAGACCGGGACTGCCATCGCAACGCGGCAACGGCAAGCGGGCCAGAATGCGGGATTCGGCAGGCCAGAGGCGGATGCGGCCTGGTTGTCAGGTCGCGCCCAATCGGGCCAGAACCCTGCCCGGGATGGCCATGTCCTTGATGACATCGTCATGCCTGCGCAATCCGCACAATTCGCGCTGAATGAAATAGCCATGAACCGCATCGGCAGCCGCGTGAAGCAGGCGGTCGAGCGCCTCCACATCACTCTCATCCGCCTCGGAAAGCCGCGCCAGCGCCTTCTCGACCCGCCGGCTTGCATGCCCCAGAGACGACGCCTGCTCTGCGGCGATCTCGTGCTGCAAGACCGTGTCGCCACTCAACGGGTGAGGCACGAGGCCGGTGATGGAACTGGGCATCTTCAGCATGGGGCAGCGCGGCTCCACCGTTGATGGACAAAACGAAGGACTGCCTTCTATATAGCATCACACCCAGTCCCGCATGAACCGACAAGGTGACCCTGATGACACTGTTTGAGCTTGGAACCTTCACTCTCGTAGCAGCGCTTCTCGTCGTGTCACCCGGCCCCAACGGGGTGCTGATCGCCAAAACCGTGCCGACTTCCGGCAAGGCGGCGGGCTTTGCCAATGTCGCGGGCTTCTTCGCCGCGTTCTATGTGCACGGCCTTCTTTCCATTCTGGGCATATCGATCATTCTGGTGCAGTCGGCCCAGCTCTTCTTCATCGTAAAAATGCTGGGCGCGGCCTATCTCTGCTATATCGGGATCAAGGCCCTGTGGCAGGCATGGCGCGGTCTTGCGGCACCGCACTCCATCACCCCGGCCAAGAGGCGGCGCACGCTCGCCAAGGCGGGGCTCGAAGGGTTCCTGACCAACGCGCTGAACCCCAAGGTTTCAATGTTCTATCTCGCCGCCTTTCCGCAGTTCATTCCGGCAAGCGCGGATGCAACGTCCTGGGCGTTTGCGCTGGTGGCGATCCATTCGCTGCTGAACGTGCTCTGGTTCTCGGCGCTCGTGCTCCTGTTCTCGAGCATGAAGTCGCTTGGCGGCAGCGCCAGCATGCAGCGCTGGCTGAAAGCCGTGACCGGAACGGTGTTCGTCGGGTTCGGGCTGAAACTCGCCACCATGCGCCCCTGAAGAAAACGGACGGGCCGGCTCCCGTCAGGAACCCCACCCGCCCCATATTCTTGGCGAAAGATCACGCCAGCCCGCATCGCATGACTGAGCGGCCAGCTACGGCTAGGGCCACTTCACCTCTGGCGGCATGCTGGACAGGATGGAGTTCACATTGCCGCCGGTCTTCAGTCCGAAGATCGTGCCACGGTCATAAAGCAGGTTGAACTCGACATAACGGCCCCGGCGCACGAGCTGCTCTTCGCGGTCGGCCTCAGTCCAGTTGGTGTTGAAGTTCTTGCGCACCAGATGCGGATAGGCGACGGCAAAGGCGCGTCCCACATCGCGGGTGAAATCAAAGTCGGCCTGCCAGCCGCCCTTCTCGTCCGGCGTCTTGAGCCAGTCATAGAAGATGCCGCCCACGCCGCGCGGTTCCTTGCGATGCGACAGGTAGAAATACTCGTCGCACCAGGCCTTGTATTTCTCGTAGTCGACAATCCCGGCATGACGTTCACACACGAACCGCATGGCCTTGTGAAAGGCCACGGTGTCGGGGTCTTCCTGCGAACGACGACGGTCAAGCACCGGGGTCAGATCTGCGCCGCCGCCAAACCACTGGCTGGTGGTCACCACCATGCGGGTGTTCATGTGAACGGCCGGCACATGGGGGTTCTGGGGATGGGCGATCAGCGAAATGCCGGAGGCCCAGAAGCGGGGATCCTGCTCCGCGCCCGGTATCTGCTTGCGGAACTCGGGAGAGAACTCGCCATGAACCGTCGAGACATGGATACCGACCTTCTCGAAAACGCGGCCATGCATCATCGACATGACGCCCCCGCCGCCTTCACCGCCGTCGCGCTCCCAGGGCGTGCGCTCGAAGCGGCCCGGCATGCGCGTGGACAAAGGCCCGGTCAGCTCATCTTCAAGATTTTCAAAGGCTGAACACAGCTTGTCGCGCAGTTCTTCGAACCAGGCGCGCGCGGCTGCTTTTTTTTCTTCGATATCGTCCGGCAATCCGGTAGGGAGTTCTGGTCTTTCCATCATCATTCCTTTCGCCCGATCCTACGCAACGCCGCAGGAAACGGACAGCCCCACAAATGACTCGCATTTTTCAACAGCGTTGCCTAAGCTTCTTATCAATCGGGTCAAGGAGTTCTTTCGTGCGTGTGCCCGCAAAACCACCCCTGGAAGGGCTGAAACGCAGCCTCGACAAACATCGCGCAAGGACGGGTCGTCTGCCACGCGACGGATTTCTACGGGAGAGTTTTGCACTGCCGCGCGCGCAGGCCCGCGACAAAGCGCGCGAATGGCTGGAGCGCTGGCCCAAGCAGGCTTACTGGACAGAGATCGAAAGCTGGTGTGAACGCCCCGGCGACATGATCGAGTTCACGATGCGCCGATTACCAAGCGCCGACTGACCTCCCGCCTCTTCCATCCAAGATTTCAGATATACGTGACGGCCTGTTTCAGACTGCGTTTCTGAACAGCATATGCGCGCCTCGCGGCTATTGACTTAAAGTCGGCTTGAACCCGTAGGCAGCTCTTTCCGAAGCCAAGGAAAGAGCCCGATGCAGCGTGAAACGCCCCAGGATGATGACCTATCGCAGCTGCCTGAGCGCCTCGCCGGCGGCCATCGCGGCCGTCATCGCAAGGTTGAGGCTGCGCGCGCCCTCTTTCATGGGAATGGTCAGCCGCACATCGGCGGCGGCGTGGACGGCTTCCGGCGCACCGGAAGATTCCCGACCGAACAGAAGAATGTCGCCATCGGCATAGGAAAAGTCCGTGTAACCCGCCTCGGCCCGGGTGGTGAACAGGATAAGACGCCGGCCCTCGCGCTTGCGCCAGAGCTCGAACGTTTCCCAGGACGGATGGCGGGCGAGCGCGGCGCGCTCAAGATAATCCATCCCCGCGCGCTTCAGATTCCGGTCGGAGAGATCAAAGCCGGCAGGCTCGATCAAATCGACCGTGAAGCCAAGGCAGGCGGCGAGACGGAGAATGGCGCCGGTGTTTCCGGGAATGTCTGGCTGGTAAAGCGCGATACGCATGCGGCTGTGTCTCTCGACATGGCTGAGTGTTGCCTTCCGGACACAGCTGAGGACGTGTCGACCGAAAGGCGTAATTACGGGTGGCGGGTCGCTGCAACTGTGGGTATAAGCCCGCCATTGTCAACGCGAACCGAAGGAGAAAGGCATGACAATGTATCGACATCACATGATCTGGCTCCTCGCCGGTGGCCACAAGGCCTGACGGCGGACTCGGTCCGGCACGCTCCTACAACATTTCAAGGCAGCTACCCATCGCAGTCCGTCGGGATTTCCTCCCGCTCCCCAAGGACGTTCGCGATGCACAACCGCTTCCCCCGGCGGCCAAACGGCCGCAATGACGATTTTTTCGTTCCACAACTGGACCCCACACGCCCTACCCTGCAGGACCGCAGGCTTGAAGCGTGGGCGCTGACCCTTGGTGTGAAAACGCCCCTCATCCATGAGGACCGGACGCAACGGCCGCATCGCGGCCAATTGCCGGATATCGACCTCGGACAGGTCGCGCCGGCAGCGCGTATCGGCCTGATGGCGAAACTGAAACGGCTGTTGCGATGAGGAGCGCCTGCCCCTCTTCGCACCCCTCATTTCCCGCTTCGCACACCTGCGGAGCGGGCACGATCACGCATGCGCCGACACAACCGCAGATGGCAGCAGAGAAAACGCGTCCTCTGGTCAAGCCCGAACAACACGGTTATAAGGTGCATCCCATCAACGAAAACCGCTGGAGGCGGCAATGGACAACAAGATGCTTACCTCCTTCGCTGGCCTGCGCCCGTACATCGCGGCGCCATGCCAGGCCTGACGGCGGCTTTCGTTCTTCAGCTTTTCTAAGATTACCAAAGCAGTTCACGAGCGAATCCGCCGACCGTTTCTTCCGGTTGACACATGGGATTTGCATCATGACTGCACGCTTTCCAAACGGACGCACCGCGTCTCAAGATAACAAGATTTCAGGCACCGATCCGGCCGCCACCGCGCTTTTGCGCGGACATGACAGCGCTCCTGCCACGTCTCTTTCAGGAGCCTTCAAGGCCGCTCTCGGAACCCAGGCGCAGCCACCGCGCACAAAACCGCACGACCAAAGCGGCGGCACGCCTCCGCCCATCCTGAATACCGGCTCCATGAAGGAGCCAGGCAATAAACGCGCAAACCGGCCTGCGGCATCCATGCCGCGCAAGGGCCACATCTAGTCGAACGCATTTGCTTTTCCGCCAGCCGCCGCCCGCGGAAAAGAGCACGAAAACAGACGATTACACCGCAAACACGACTCAACGCGTCGCGTTTGCGGGCACGAGAATGAAAGACGCCAAAGACAATGTATCAATGGTTCGAACGACGACTTGAGCCCTTCCCCGCCGAAGAACCGCAGGAGCCGCCGCGCACCTTCTTCGCCTTCTGCCTGCACTTCACCAAAGGGGCATGGCCCTATATCGCCATTTCGGCGGTCCTGATGATGATCATCGCCATTGCAGAGGTCTGGATGTTCTCCTTCCTCGGCAACATCGTCGACTGGCTGGCCGAGAAGGATCGCGCAACCTTTCTGGATGAGGAAGGCGCAAAGCTGATCGGCATGGCTGCAATCGTCGGCATCGTCCTGCCGGTGGTGGTGTTCCTTTATGGCCTGGTCACCCATCAGGTTCTGATGGGCAACTATCCCATGCGCATCCGCTGGCAGGTGCATCGCTATCTGCTCAAACAGTCGATGAGCTTCTATCAAGACGAGTTTGCCGGCCGCATCGCCACCAAGCTGATGCAGACGGCGCTTGCCGTGCGCGAATGCGTGATCAAGATGACCGACGTGATGAACTATGTGACGGTGTACTTCACCGGCATGCTGGTTCTCGCGGCCTCGGCCGACTGGAAGCTGGCAGCACCGCTGGTGGGCTGGCTGGTGGGGTACATCCTGCTCATGCGCCATTACGTACCCAGGCTCGGAAAGATCGCGCAGCGGCAGGCTGACGCGCGCTCGGTGATGACCGGCCGCGTGGTCGACAGCTACACCAACATTCAGACCGTAAAACTCTTCTCGCATGGCCGACGCGAAGCGTCTTACGCCCGCGAGGGCATGGGCGGCTTCCTCGACACGGTGCATGAGCAGTTCCGCAACATCACCGGTCTCTACGGCCTGCTCTACCTGCTCAACGCCCTGTGCCTCGTCGTGGTCGGGTATCTCTCCGTCACCCTGTGGGTGGCCGGTGCGGTAAGCGTCGGCGCCGTGGCCGTGGTGCTCGGCCTCGTGCTTCGCCTGTGGGGCATGTCGCAGTGGATCATGTGGGAGCTGACGGCGCTGTTCGAGAATGTCGGCACCGTGCAGGACGGCATCAGCTCGATCTCCATGCCCCGACTGGTCGATGACAAGCCGGACGCAAAGCCCCTTGCAGTGCCGGAAGGCAAGATCGAATTCGACGGGATCGGCTTCCACTACGGCAAGAAGGGCGGCGTCATCGAAGAGCTGTCGCTGAGCGTGAAGCCCGGCGAAAAGGTCGGCCTCGTGGGCCGTTCGGGCGCGGGCAAGTCGACGCTCGTGAACCTGCTCTTACGCTTCTACGATCTGGAACGCGGGCGCATCGTCATCGATGGCCAGGACATCGCCGACGTGTCGCAGGACACGCTGCGCGCCGCGATCGGCATGGTCACGCAGGACACGTCCCTGCTGCACCGTTCGGTACGCGACAACATCCTCTATGGCTGCCCCGACGCGACCGAAGAGATGATGCTTGAAGCGGCCCGGCGCGCCGAGGCGATGAGCTTCATCGGCGGACTGACGGACCCGAAGGGCCGCGTGGGCTTCGACGCCCATGTGGGCGAGCGGGGCGTCAAACTGTCAGGCGGCCAGCGCCAGCGCATTGCCATTGCCCGCGTCATGCTCAAGGATGCGCCGATCCTCATCCTCGACGAGGCGACCTCCGCACTCGATTCCGAAGTCGAAGCGGCGATCCAGGAAAACCTCTACCGCCTGATGCAGGGCAAGACGGTGATCGCCATCGCCCACCGGCTCTCCACGATCGCCGCCATGGACCGCCTGGTGGTGATGGACAAGGGCCGGATCGTCGAGGAAGGCACGCATGACGATCTGGTTGCCGCCGGTGGACTCTATGCAAGCCTCTGGCAGCGCCAGTCCGGCGGGTTTCTCGATCTCGAAGCAAACGAGGCTGCGGAATGAAGGAAGACAGCGAAAAGACGGAGCCCCACCAAACCGACAGCCTGTGGCGCAGTCTCGAAGAGGTCATAGACCCCTTCGGCGACACGCCGCGGGCGGTCCTGCCGGTCAAGGCGCATGAGTTCATTCTCTTCTTCGCCCGGCAGGCCAAATGGCCGTTCATCCTGCTGCTGATCGCCGGCGGCCTGATGGGGGCCGTCGATGCGGGGCTTTACTGGGCGCTTGGCTGGCTGATCGACCTGCTGGATTCCTCCTCGCCGGCAACGCTCATCGCCGACCACTGGACGAAGCTGGCCGGTTTTCTGGCCCTGCTTCTGGTAATTCGCGCCGTGGTCATCATCGTCAACACGGTGCTGGAAGAGCAGGTCATCGCGCCTGCCTTCTACCAGCGTGTGCGCTGGCAGTCGTTCCGGCGGGTGATCGAACAGCCCTATGAGTTCTACCAGAACGACTTCGCCGGCCGCATCGCCACAAAGATCCTGCAGGGCGGCGAAGCCACGGGCGACTTCATCATCAACGTGCTGCAGACCATGTGGAGCTTCCTCACTTTCGTGGTGCTGGCGCTCTCCATCCTGACGGTGCTCGACCCGTGGATGGGCGTGGTCATCCTGCTCTGGCTCGCGACCTACATGGCCATCGCGCGCTTCCTGCTGCCGCCCCTGCGGCGGGCGGGCCGGCGCACGGCGGACCAGCGCTCGATCCTCAACGGACGCATGGTTGACGCCTTCACCAACATTCTGGCGGTGAAGCTGTTCGACAGCGGCCAGCGCGAGCATTCCTATGTGCGCGAGGGCATGGCGCATTTCCTGAGCGCAGTGCAGAAGCTGACGCGCGCCATCACCCGTGTGCGGGTGACGGTGGCCATCGTCAACGGCTTCATGATGGCGGCAATCTTCGTGCTGGCGGTGTCGCGCTGGCTCGACAGCGCCATCACCACAGGCGAGATCGCGGCGGCCATGGGCCTCGTCTTCCGGCTGAACCAGATGTCGGGCTGGATGATGTTCAACATCAACGGGCTGATCCGCAACTACGCGACCGTGCAGGACTCAACCACCGTCGTTTCGGTGGAGCCGTCCATCCGCGACGCCGAGGGCGCAAAGGTCATGCCGCGCGCCAAAGGCGACATCCGCTTTGACGACGTGACGTTCAATTACGGCAAGGAAAGCGGCATCATCGAGGGGCTGAACCTGCACATCAAGCCGGGCGAGCGCGTGGCGCTGGTCGGCCCTTCGGGCGCCGGCAAGACCACCATTGTCAGCCTGATGCTACGGCTTTTCGAGGCCGAACACGGGCGCATCCTGCTCGATGGTCAGGACATCACGCAGGTGACGCAGGCCTCGCTGCGCGCACAGTTCGGCGTGGTGAGCCAGGAGCCGATGCTGATGCACCGCTCGATCCGCGACAACATCGCCTATGGGCGGGGCGACGTCACCGAAGAGGAAATCATCGCGGCGGCCAAGCGCGCCTCGGCGCATGAGTTCATCCTCGATGTGACCGACCCGAAAGGCCGGACCGGCTATAACGCGGTGGTAGGCGAGCGGGGCGTAAAGCTCTCCGGCGGCCAGCGCCAGCGCATCGCCATCGCCCGGATGATGCTGAAGAATGCGCCGATCCTCATCCTTGATGAGGCAACATCGGCGCTGGATTCGGAAATCGAAGCGGTGATTCAGGAAAATCTTGAGCGGTTGATGGAGAACAAGACGGTTATCGCCGTGGCGCACCGGCTCTCCACCATCGCCGCTCTCGACAGGATCATCGTGCTGGACCGGGGCCGCGTTGTCGAAGAGGGCTCGCACGACGCGCTGGTGGAACAGGACGGGCTTTACGCCCAGCTGTGGAAACGCCAGTCAGGTGGCTTTCTGGGCGAACGGATGGCTGCTGAGTAAGCCTGGACACGAATGCCGGTGGCTGCACTGAAGGTGCGGCCATCGGCTCTTCTTCCTCATGGTCTTCAAAGTTGGAGCGACGCAGCGGCAAATCCGCCAACTCGCGCTCCGACATGCCGCGAAGAGCCGGATGCGCCAGCGGATCACGCCACCAATTGTCATCCCAGGCATCCTGCACCGCTCGCCGGTGATTGTCCCTGAAGGTTTGAACCATTATCCAGAAAAACTGAAACATGGGACCTTCTCCATCTATGAGATTTCTCTACGAGAGCCAAAATCCCGGCGTTTGGCATTATTTTCAATGGAGATTGCCTGCTCTTTGTTATAGAAAAACTATATGAAACACCTGCCACGTGTTCACCTGAACGGATTGCGCGCCGTCGAAGCGGCGGGCCGGTGCGGCTCACTCAGTGCGGCTGCCGATGAACTCGGCGTTTCAGTGGGAGCCGTCAGCCAGCAAATCATCAAGACCGAGGCACAGCTCGGCGCGGCAATCTTCGAGCGGACGGGACGCGGCATCCGGCCAACCGGGCTCGGCCAGCAGTTCATCGACCGGCTGAGCCTCGGCTTCCAGACACTCGATGCGGCGGTGGCGATGACGCGTCACGATACGGATTCGGTCCTGACCATCTCGGTCGCGCCCGTCTTCGCATCCAAATGGCTCGTGCCACGGCTGGCGCGCTACACGAGAGCGCATCCGGAAACCAAGCTGCGGCTGGAGGCCTCGACCGACCTCATCAATCCCGACAGCAGCGACATCGACCTGGCGATCCGTGTGGGCGAAGGCGACTGGCCGGGCGTGAAGAGCGAATATCTTCTGCCGCAGGAAGTGTTTCCGGTCTGCGCCCCGGCGCTGGCAGATGCGCTCGAAACGCCCGAAGACATCCTCACAGCGCCGATCATCCGCGACGCCAACTCGAACATTGCATGGGATGTGTGGCTGAAACCGCTTGGTCTTGACCAGCGCGACCTCGTTGAGGGCGACAGCTTCACCGACGCCGCGCTCTGCCTTGATGCAGCCATCGCCGGACAGGGCGTCATGCTGGCCTGGCACACACTCGCCCATGACGCTCTCGAAGGCGGGCGACTGGTCGCACCGTTTCAACAGCGCGCCAGAACACGCTACAGCTATTGGCTGATCACCTCGGAGAACCGGCAGGAACCGGCAAAGGTGCGTGAATTCAAGGCATGGCTGCGCGGCGAAATCGCGGAAATGCTGGAGATATGACGGCACGGCGGCCACCGCCCGGCTTCAATCACGTTTGTTTCCGCCAGCAACCTCTCGCCGCATTCCGTGTTATAGTTTAAGTCACGCATCAACCGAGAACAGGAGGACAGTCTCATGAAGGAATTTCATTGCGGCTCGCTCGTTCCAGGCTGCGACTGGCACACACGCCATGAGGAAGAAGCGGAGGTCATCCGCCGCGCAGCCGAACATATGCGCGATGCCCATGGTGAAACGGTGATCCGCGAGAGCATGGTGGAAGCCATCCGCTCACGCATCGGACAGGCCAAGAACGCGGCCTGAGCCGCGCCCTGCCCCGAAAGACTGCGGCCCCCGAAAAGGGTCAGCCTGCGGTCGAAATCATCTTTGCGGCGCGCTCAAGCAGCGCGTCGCGCTTCATTGAGAAATCAGACTCGATCCACTCGTCCTGAAGCCGCGACAGGACTTCACCGACTGCGCGCCCCTTTTCCAGCCCGAGCTTTGCCAGATCGCCGCCATCGACCGGAAGCACCGGCTTCCGCCATGCAGCGGCGAGCTTCATCAGACGGGTGAAGCCGGCAGCCTCCATCAGCGCCTTGTCATCCTCGGCGGCGCGCGCCCGCGCGCTCACAAGCGCAAGCTTCAGCCGCCACAAAAGACCTTTTTCATCAGACCTGTAGGCAAGTTTTCTGAATCCGGCCTCATCGAGATCCGGCTGCGGAACCGGCGCCCTCGCCCAACCCAGGAGCGTCGCCTTTTCCGCGTTGGAAAGGCGCAGCCGCTTGCCAAGTTCCGATATGCGCGGCTCATGGGGCGGAATGATCGCCGCAAGACGCAGAAGCGGCTCCGGCTCCCAGCCAAGCGTGCGCTCCGCCTCCATCAGCGGGCCGATCGTGTCGATGCCCCATTTCTCCGATTCCGGCAGGATCTTCGTCAGCACACCGGTCTGGCGCATCCACAGAAGCGCACGCGAGGGATCGGGCGCGGACAGAAGCTTCTTGAGTTCCGCCCAGACACGCTCGGCGGAAAGACGCTCCAGCCCGTCGCGGTGCCGCGTGCAGGCCTTCAGCCCGGCGGCATCCGGACGGCCAGCGCCATACCAGGCGAAAAAGCGGAAGAAACGCAGAATGCGCAGATAATCCTCGGTGATGCGGGTGTCTGCATCGCCGATGAAGCGCAGGGTGCGGCTGTCGAGATCCGCAAGCCCGCCGACCAGATCGATGATGTCGCCATCGGCGCGGGCATAGAGCGCGTTGATCGTGAAGTCGCGGCGCTCGGCATCGTTCTGCCAGTCGCGCCCGAAGGTGACGCTGGCGCGGCGGCCATCGGTTTCCACGTCGGCGCGTAGCGTCGTCACCTCATAAGCGTGACCATCGGCAATCACCGTCACGGTGCCATGATCGATACCCGTCGGCGCGGTGCGGAAACCTGCCTTGCGCGCGCGGCGCACGGTTTCATCCGGCGTCGTGGTGGTGGCGATATCGATGTCGGTGACAGGCTGGCCAAGCAGCGTGTTGCGCACCGCGCCGCCGACGACGCGCGCCTCATCGCCCCCGGTGGAAAGGGCTGCGAGCAGTTTCTGAAGCTTTTCGTCGGCCAGCCATTGCGATTCTGAAATCAGTCGCTTGTCCATCAAGCATAAAGTCTTTCGTAAAGGGTGCGGATAATGCCGGCGGTCACGCCCCAGATGAAGCGCTCGCCGAATGGCATGGTGTAATAGAACCGTTCCTTCTCCTGCCACAAACGGCTCTCACGCCGATGGTTGGCGGGATCCATGAGAAAGGCAAGCGGCACCTCAAAGGCGGCATCCACTTCGTCGGGATTGAGGTGCAGCCGGAAGCCCGGACGGACGATACCAAGCACCGGCGCGATGCGATAACCGCTGCCGGTCGAATAATCGGGCATGCGCCCGACCACATCGACGATGCGGGGCCGAAGGCCGATTTCCTCATCCGCCTCGCGGAGCGCCGCAGCCTCGGGCGACACGTCCTCCGGGTCGATGCGGCCGCCGGGAAAGGCGATCTGGCCGGAATGGTTGCGCAGCGCCAGCGTGCGCTGGGTCAGGATGACCGATGCGCCATCGGCGTGATCGACAACCGGAATGAGCACCGCCGCATCGCGCAGGCCGGGCCGCACGATCATTTCGCGCAGGTCCGGGTTCAGGCTGTGATCGCCATAGTCTTCCGCCCCTGCCGGTCCCTGCTGTCTTGCAGCGCGGCGGCGGAATTCCTCTGCCGAGAACAGGCTTTTGGGCGCGGTCGTCATGGTCATTGCGAAAGTCTATCCAGTTCGGCGACAGGCATCACGGGAAAAACCGAACCGCGCGAGCGGATGGCAAACATGAGCTGCCCGTCAATCTCGATCTCCTCGCCCGCTTCCACAAGATCATACATGACCGAGCGGGCCACCAGCGCCTCGAGACGCCCGCGCACATGGAGATAGGGTTTTAGCCCGCCGGTCTCCGGCTGGTCCACGAAGCGCAGTTCATGCTCTGGCCCGGCCTCGACCAAATCGCCGACATTGGTGCGGAAAGTGAGCGCCTGTTCTTCGCCCGCGCCGGTCACGACCATCTCCACGGCGAGGAAAGGCGCATCCTCGACGCGGATGCCAACTTTTTCCACCGGAGTTACGAGATAGGTTTTGCCGTCCTCATCCTTGCGCAGAACGGAGGAGAAAAGCTGTACCAGCGCCGGGCGGCCAATCGGCGTTCCCATGTAGAACCAGGTGCCATCGGCTTTGATCTCCATGTCGAGATCGCCACAAAAGGCGGGGTTCCAGCGTTCGACGGGCGGCGCGCCTTTTCCGGAGCGGGCCGCGCGCGCTATCATCGCCTCAAGACTGACGGCGTCGCCAGCTTCAGCGAGACTTGATGTGCTCTTAGTCGTTTCATCGTCCATGGTCACGAAATAGTCACTGTTGTTTCGCTTGTCAGCCTTGTTCAGTGTTTTAAATTTCCCAAAGGGACGTGACGGTACGAATCGCTTCAGACACGTGCCGGCCTGGTCCGTTCCTCCCGCCCCGCACTATACCCGCGGGCCTCAACAAGGATCGAGACGGCATGAGCATTGTTTCCAAGAACGAAGTCCCCGGCGAAAAGCCCATGAGCGACAAGGAGATGATCGCCGAGGCCGAACGCGCGCTTGCGGACATCGCCCGGGTGCGCGATGGCGTCGGACAGGTGATCTTCGGCCAGGAAGCGGTGGTGGAGCGCACGCTGGTGGCGCTACTGGCCGGTGGCCATGCGCTTCTCGTCGGTGTTCCGGGGCTGGCCAAGACCAAGCTGGTGGAAACGCTGGGCGTCGTGCTCGGCCTCGACGCCCGACGCATCCAGTTCACGCCGGACCTCATGCCCTCCGACATTCTGGGCTCGGAAGTGATGGAGCAGGATGAGAAGGGCAAGCGCTCCTTCCGCTTTCTCCCCGGTCCGATCTTCTCGCAGCTTTTGATGGCCGACGAGATCAACCGCGCCAGCCCGCGCACCCAGTCGGCCCTTCTCCAGTCGATGCAGGAATATCACGTGACCGTGGCCGGCCACCGGCACGACCTGCCCGCGCCCTTCCATGTGCTCGCGACGCAGAACCCGCTGGAGCAGGAAGGCACCTATCCGCTGCCGGAAGCGCAGCTCGACCGCTTTCTGATGCAGGTGGACATTCTCTATCCCGAACTCGAAGCCGAGCGCCGCATCCTTCTGGAAACCACCGGTGTGGGCGAAGCGGAAGCCGCCAATGTGCTGACCGCCGAGCGGCTCAAGGAGATCCAGATGCTGATCCGCCGCATGCCGGTGCCCGAAAGCGTGGTCGACGCCATTCTCCAGCTCGTGCGCACGGCAAGGCCGGGCGTTGGCAATCCCGACACCGACCGCCATGTGGCGTGGGGTCCCGGCCCGCGCGCCAGCCAGGCGCTGACCCTGTGCGCCCGCGCCCGCGCGCTCTATGATGGTCGGCTCGCGCCCTCGGTGGACGATGTGCGCGCACTCGCCGAACCCGTTCTCCAGCACCGCATGGCGCTCACTTTCGCGGCCCGTGCAGAAGGCATGACCGTGCGCGACGTGATCCGGCGTCTTGTGAAAACGCTCGACTAATGGGCGGCCTGCCCCAGATAGGATCTTGATGGCAAAGATCGGCGAAGTCTCCACACCGGTTGCATCGAACGATGCGCTGGTTCGCGCTCGCGCGCGAGCCGCGCTGATGCCTGACCTGCTGGTGGACGCCCGGCGCGTGGCCAACAATGTGATCGCCGGCTGGCATGGCCGCCGCAAGCGCGGCATTGGCGAGAATTTCTGGCAGTTCCGGCCCTATGTGGATGGCGAGGCCATCTCGCGCATCGACTGGCGGCGTTCGGCGCGCGACGATCATCTTTATGTCCGCGACCGCGAGTGGGAGGCTGCCCACACGGTGTGGCTCTGGGCCGACCCGTCGCCCTCCATGCTCTTCAAATCCTCGCTTGCGCCAACCGCCAAGGAATCGCGCGCGCTGGTTCTCACCCTTGCGCTGGCCGAGCTTCTGTCACGCAGTGGCGAACGCATTGCCTGGCCGGGTGTCACCGACCCGTTTTCCGCCCGCAGCGGCGCTGAGCGGCTGGCGACGCAGCTCATGCACGCGCCGAGCCTTCCCGCACGGCCCGACCTCTTGCAAGTGCGCCGCTTCTCCGACGTGGTGCTGGCGAGCGATTTCCTCGATCCGGTGGAGGAAACCATTGCCTGGCTCGACCAGTTGGCGGGCCGTGGCGCACGCGCCCATCTGATCGAGATTGCCGATCCGGCAGAAGAGAGCTTTCCCTATTCCGGCCGCACCGAATTTGCCGATCCGGAAACGGGCGACAAGCTGACGGCCGGCCGTGCGGAAACGCTGGCCGACGATTATCGCCGGCTTTATCTCGCGCGGCGCGAAGAACTTGCCGGCTGGTGCAAGCGGCTTGGCTGGAGCTACACCGTGCATCACACGGACCGGCCAGCCGCACAGGCGCTCGTAACGGTCCATAACGCCATGAGCGTTGACGCAGGCTTCGGCATGGAGGGCGGGCTTTGAACTGGCTTTCCCTCTCTTTCGCACAACCGTTTCTGCTCTGGGGTCTGATCGCCCTGCCCGTGATCTGGTGGCTCTTACGTCTCACCCCGCCGCGCCCGCAGACCGAAACCTTTCCGCCCCTGAAAATTCTGGCCCGCGTGGCAAAGCGCGAGGAGACGCCCCACAAGAGCCCGTGGTGGCTGACGCTGCTCAGGCTGCTGCTTGCCGCGCTGGTGATCCTGGCGCTTGCCGATCCCGTGCTGAACCCGCGCGAGAAGGCGGCCGGCGACGGCGCTGCGCTCGCCATCGTGCTCGACAATGGCTGGGCTTCCGCGCCCGACTGGGATGAACGCGTGGCCACCGCCGCACGCCTGATCGAAGATGCCCGCGCCAATGAACAGCCGGTCGTTCTGGCGCTCACGGCTGAAGAACAGAACCAGGAGATCGGCCCCTTCGACGCCGACACCGCGCTTGAACGGCTGAACGCCGCGCAGCCCCGCCCCGTGCCGGGCAACCGGCCTGTAATCTATGGCCGGGTGGCAGGCGCGCTGGAAGACTTTCCGGGTGCGGCCATTGCGGTGCTCTCCGACGGGCTCGCGGCGACGGGCGATGAGGCGGCGTTCGGCGAACTGTTCGCCAGCGCACCGGGCGAAGTTCTCTGGGCATCGCCCGAGCGGCTCGGCCTACTCGCCGCAACGGATGCGCAGAACACGGCGGAAGCCTTCGAAGTGACGGCGACACGTGCCGCAGGCGACACCGGGCCACGTCAGGCGGTCGCCTTTGCGAGCGACGACAGGGGCCGGCGCATCGCCGAAACCACGATCACGTTCGGCGTCGGTGAAACCCGTGCCGTGGGCGCAATGCGCCTGCCGTTTGAGCTGCGCAATGATTTCGTTTCCGTGGGGCTTGAGGGCGAAAACCAGGCCGCCGCCCTTCGGGTTCTCGACGAAAACAGCAAGCGCCGGCGGATCGGCCTGATCTCCCAGAGTGAGGCGGATCAGGCGCAGCCGCTCCTTTCGCCGCTCTACTATATCGAGCGCGCGCTCTCGCCCTTTGCCGACCTGTTGCAGCCCTCAAGCGCGGAACTGACGGAAGCGCTGCCGGAGCTTCTGGAGCAGAACCCGGCCGTGATCGTCATGGCCGATGTGGGCACGCTTCCCGCATCACCCCGTCAGGCGCTGATCGACTGGGTCAACGCCGGCGGCACGCTGGTGCGTTTTGCCGGCCCAAGGCTCGCCGCAGCCGAGAATGACGAAGACCTGCTGCCGGTGCGGCTGAGGCTGGGGGAACGCTCACTGGGCGGCGCGCTCTCCTGGACCGAGCCGCAGCCCGTGGCGGAGTTCCCGCCCAATGGCCCCTTCTCCGATCTCGCCCCGCCCCGCGACGTAACGGTGAACCGGCAGGTTCTCGCCGAACCTTCGCCCGACATCGTGGAACGCAGCTGGGCCAATCTGGCCGACGGCACACCGCTGGTAACCGGCGTTGCGCGCGGCGAAGGGCAGATCGTGCTCTTTCACGTCACGCCGGAGGCCACATGGTCGAACCTGCCGATTTCCGGCAGTTTCGTGGAAATGTTGCGCCGGATCGTCCAGCTCTCGCGCAATCAGGGCGCCCTCAATGAGCCGGGCGCCGAAGGCGGTCGGGCGCTTGCCCCCTACCGCATGATTTCCGCCGACGGACGCCTCGTCCCGCCATCGGGCGATGCCGAACCGCTTGCCGCAGGCGCAACCGCCGTCACGCTCAAGAACCCGCCCGGTCTCTATGGAAGCGAAGAAGGCGTCGTGGCGCACAATCTGCTCGCACCCGATGCGGAACTCACCCCGATCACCCGCCCGGAGGCCCCTGCCCCGATGACCGCGATCAGCTATGGCTTCGATGAACAGCAGCCGCTAAAGGGGCCGCTCTTTGCCGCCGCCCTCGCACTGCTTGCGCTCGATACGCTGGCCGTTCTGTGGCTTGGCGGACGACTGCGCCGCAAACCGCAACTGGCCAGGGGCGCGGCCGCCATGCTCGCCATGGGACTGGCGCTTGCAATCATGTCGCCGGATACAGCCCGCGCGCAGGACGAGCGCACCGGCGAGGCCGACGCCATCGCCGCCATCTCGCAGACACGCATTGCCTATGTGCTGACCGGGCTTTCCTCGCTCGACGCCACGAGCCGCGCAGGCCTTCAGGGGCTTTCCACCTTCCTCGCCGCCAAGACCGCGCTCGAACCCGGGGAGCCGGCAGGCGTCGACATCGCAACGGACGAGCTCTCCTTCTACCCGCTCATCTACTGGCCCATCGATCCCGACGCACCGATGCCCGGCGAAGAAGCAATAGCCCGCATCGACGCCTACATGCAGTCGGGCGGTACGGTGCTGTTCGACACGCGCGACCAGTATTCCACCGGCTTTGGCTCTGATGCGGTGACGCCAGCAACGCAGCGCCTGCGCGACATCCTTTCCGGTCTCAACGTTCCGCCGCTGGAACCGGTGCCGGAAGATCACGTATTGACCAAGGCCTTCTTCATCCTGCCGGAATTTCCCGGCCGCTATCGCGGAAGCCCGCTCTGGGTGGAAGCCTCGTTCAACGCCCCCTCACGCACCGACCGCCCGGTGCGGGTGGGCGACGGGGTGACGCCGATCATGATCACCGGCAACGATCTGGCCGGAGCCTGGGCGCTCGACGCCAATGGCGAGCCGCTTCTGCCGACCGTGCCCAACGATCCGCTGCAGCGCCTTTATGCCTACCGCGCGGGCGTGAACATCATGATGTACATGCTCACCGGCAACTACAAATCGGACCAGGTGCATGTGCCGGTCCTGCTTGAACGACTGGGGCAGTAGCATGAACTGGTCGCTCAGTTTCGAACCCTTCTTCTCCTGGCCTGTGCTGGCCGCCCTTCTCGCGCCCGTCGCGCTTCTGGCGCTTGCCGGTCTGTGGACCCGGCAGCGCGGGGCGTGGCTGCGGCTTGCAGCCCTTGCCGCACTGGGTGCAGCACTTGCCAATCCCGTCCTGCTCGATGAGGAACGCGAACCGCTCAAGAGCGTCGTGGCCGTGGTAGTGGACGAAAGCCAGAGCCAGACCACCATCGACGGTCGCAGCGAGATGACCGACCAGGCCGCTGCCGAACTGGAAGCGCGGCTGGCGCGTTTCAAGGAATTCGAAACCCGCGTGGTGCGCACGGGCCGCGCGTCTTCGGCAACGGAAAACGCACAGACACATCTCTTCGAGGCGCTGGACGGCGCGCTGCGCGACGTGCCGCCCTCCCGCGTCGGCGGGGCGGTGCTGATCACCGACGGGCAGGTGCATGACATTCCCGAAAATGCGGCAGCCCTTGGCGCGCCGGTTCATGGTCTGATCACCGGCGAAGCGGACGAAATGGACCGCCGCATCCGTTTCGAACGTGCGCCGCGCTTCGGCATTGTCGGCAAGCCGCTGGAGATGACCTACCGGGTGATCGCCACGGACGAGCAGCGCGGACCGGTGGAAGTGCGCGTCATCATCAATGGCGAGGAACTGTTCATCGAAGACGCCCTGATCGGCCGCGAAACGCGGCTCGAGATCGACGTGCCGAGCGCCGGGCGCAACATCATCGAACTGGCCATCGACCCCGTTGAGGGCGAGCTGACCGACGTGAACAACCGTGCGGTCGCGCTGGTCGATGGCATTCGCGAGAACCTGCGGGTTCTGCTGGTTTCGGGCGAGCCGCATTCTGGCGAACGCACCTGGCGCAACCTCCTGAAATCCGACGCCTCGGTGGATCTGGTTCACTTCACCATTCTGCGTCCGCCGGAGAAGCAGGACGGGACGCCCATCAACGAATTGTCGCTGATCGCCTTTCCCACCCGTGAGCTCTTCGTGGAGAAGATCGACGATTTCGATCTCATCATCTTCGACCGCTACCAGCACCGCGACGTGCTGCCGATCCTCTATTACGACTACATCGCAGAATATGTGGAGAATGGCGGCGCGCTTCTGATTGCAGCCGGACCGGAATTCGCCGGCAACCAGTCCATCGCGCGCACCCCGCTCATCTCCGCTCTGCCGGGTCTGCCAACCGGCGACGTGCTCGAACAGGGGTTTCACCCCCGCCTGACCGAAACCGGCGAACGCCACCCGGTCACGCGTGGCCTTGAGGGCTCGGCATCCGAACCGCCGGAATGGAGCCGCTGGTTCCGTCTGATCGGCATAGACCGGCCCGACGGTCAGGTGGTGATGCAGGGCGCGAACGACCAGCCGCTTCTCATCCTCAACCGCAAGGGCGAAGGCCGCGTCGGCATGTTTCTGTCCGATCAGGGCTGGCTGTGGGCGCGCGGGTTCGAAGGCGGCGGCCCGCATGTGGCGCTTTATCGGCGCATCGCCCATTGGCTGATGAAGGAACCGGAGCTGGAAGAGGAGCGCCTTTCAGCGGCAGGTCGCGGCATGCGGCTCGAAATCACCCGCCAGACGATGGAAGAGGGTGCACCACCCGCCGAGATCACCACGCCGTCCGGCAATCTGCTTTCCGCAGAGCTTGGCCCGGCTGGCCCCGGCCGCTTCTCCACCAGTCTGGAAACCAACGAGATCGGCATCTACAGCATTGCCAATGGCGAGTTGACGACACTCGCCCATGTCGGCCCGGTCAACGCACCGGAATTCGGCGACATGGTTTCGACGCTGGAGAGGCTCACGCCGGCAGCAGATGCAACGGGTGGCTCGGTGCGCCGGATTGCCGATGGCAATCTGCCCAACATCGTTCCCGTCCGCCGCACCGGCACCGCTTCGGGCAATGACTGGATCGGTTTCAGAACAACGGATGACAGCGTGCTGAAAGCCGTGCGCCGGGTGCCCGTCTTCACCGGTCTTCTGGCGCTCGCCCTGCTGCTCTTTGCTTTCGGGGCGATGTGGTATCGCGAGGGACGCTGAGGGAAGCGGCTTCCCGCCCTCGTGGTTCGACAGGCTCACCATGAGGGCTGTGGTTGTGCAGCGGGGGCATCAGCCTGGAACACAGGCGCCACCCGAGCCCTCATGGTGAGCCTGTCGAACCACGGGGGCGGAGCGGTTTTCCGCAGTTTTTCTGGACTGCCCTATCGCGCCAGCGCCGCGTGGGTGACATCACCCTGAAGGCGGACGACCGCGCCTTCCTGCAATTCCACCGCCAGAAGTCGGTTTGGATCAACCGGGCGCGGCATCTCGATCTGGCCATAGGGGATTTTCTCAAACCCCAGCGGCCCGTAGTAAGGCGCATCTCCCACGAGCACGACAGCGCCCGCTCCGGCCTCACGCGCGGCCTCGATGGCGATGTGCACCAGCTTGCGGCCAATGCCGATGCTCTTGAAGGCAGGCCGCACCGCCAGCGGCCCGAGCAGAAGCGCCCTGCCCTCGCCGGCGGCGATCCACGTCATCCGCACCGAGGCGATCACCACATCCTGATGAATGGCGACAAAAGAGAGCACACGATCATGCAGGCCGCCTTCGCGGATCTTGTAGGCCGCGCGGGTGAAGCGGCCGGGGCCGAAGGCTTCTTCGTTGATGAGTTCGATTTCAGCGTCGTGGGCCGGCTGTTCCGGCAGGTAATGAATTTCGGCAGAAGCCATGATCGTCTAGTCCGGTGGTCTCGAAAGGTGGAAGCGGCCATAGGCCCGCCCGCCCCATGCCAGGGGCCTTTAGTCCTTTCGTCGTCGCTCCACCAGAAACAGGATCATGTCGTGCGTTTTCCTCGCTGAATGGTTTTCCCGCTACCAGCAATTCCCTGCCTCGTCCACTGGAACTTTACCGCGGAACCAAAATTGTTGACGCAGTGTTTACAACCAGAACGGTTGGGTTCACCCCGGCAATAACCTACATGCGGCTGGAACAAAGGAGTTTCGAGAATGGGTTTGCTCGTTGACGGTGTCTGGCGCGATCAGTGGTACGACACCTCCAAGACCGGCGGCCGCTTCGAGCGGTCCAAATCGCAGTTCAGGGATTTCGTCACGAAGGACGGCGCACCGGCTGAAGGCCGCGAGCGCGGCTTCAGGGCCGAACCCGGGCGCTACCACCTCTACGTATCGCTCGCCTGCCCGTGGGCGCACCGCACGCTCATCTTCCGCAAGCTGAAGAAGCTGGAAGACGTGATCTCCGTTTCGGTCGTCCATCACTTCATGGGCGAAAATGGCTGGACCTTCCTCAGGGAAGACGGTGCGACGGGTGACGACCTCTACGGTTTCGACTTCATGCACCAGATCTACACCAAGGCCGACCCGGATTATTCCGGCCGCGTCACCGTGCCGGTGCTGTGGGACAAGAAGACGGAAACCATCGTCTCCAACGAGTCGGCGGAGATCATCCGCATGCTGAACGAAGCGTTCGATGAGTGGGGCGACGCCACGCTGGATTTCTATCCGGAAAACCTGCGCGCCGAGATCGACGCCACCAATGATCTTGTCTACGACAACATCAACAATGGTGTTTACAAGGCCGGTTTCGCCACCACGCAGGCCGCCTATGAAGAGGCGTTCAAAGCGCTCTTCGATACGCTGGATCAGGTGGAGGACCGCCTCTCACGCCAGCGCTACCTCACCGGCTCACAGCTGACGGAGGCCGACTGGCGGCTGTTCACCACGCTGGTGCGGTTCGACCCGGTCTATGTCGGTCACTTCAAATGCAACCTGCGCCGGATCGACGACTATCCGAACCTGTCGAACTATCTGCGCGAACTCTATCAGGTGCCGGGCGTGGCCGAGACCGTCGACATGCTGCACATCAAGGCCCACTACTACGGCAGCCACAAGACCATCAATCCGACCGGCGTGGTGCCGCTTGGACCGGAACTCAATCTGGACGCACCGCACAATCGCAGCGAATGGGCAAAGGCAGCCTGAGTTTTTCAGCCTCTAAGGAACGTGCGCCAACGCCAAAGCCCCCTTCTCCCCGCATGCGGGGAGAAGGTGAGGATGAGGGGCCAGTGCCTGCGGTGGCGACCAGCGCATGGCACTGAGTGAAAGCGGGAACATTGTTCTTGGCAGCGCCCGCCCCTCATCCGCCTGCCGGCACCTTCTCCCCGCTCACGGGGAGAAGGACGAACACCAGTCCCGCCGCACTACCACTCGTCGGAAACGGGTGCGTTGTCGAAAATCTCCGCGATGCGGCGGCGGGTGCCGTCGCTGGTGCCGTCCGGCAGCGCGTTCAGCGGGAAGAAACGCGCCTCGGCAATCTCCCGGTCGGGCACATGCGGATGCGTCTGGCGAAAGCCGGTGATGAGATAGACCGCCACATGGTCACGATTGCTGGCCATGCGGTTGAAATGAAACGACCGCAGAACCGGCCTTTCAAGAATCTCGATATTGCCTTCCTCGACAAGCTCGCGCGAAAGCGCCGCCTCGGTGCTCTCGCCCGGCTCCACGCCGCCACCGGGAAAGTGCCAGCCCTTCACATAGGTGTGCCGCACGAGGAAGACCGCATGGTTCTCCGCGTCATAGACCACACCACGCATGCCCAGCGTCATGGGCCTGCTCAACCGCAGCCAGAAATGAAAAAGACGGGCACTGAGCGCCGCCTTTCGGGGCGGTGAAGCAGGTGCGTTCATCGGTTGCCCCCGGATCGGCCTTCGACAGAGAAGCGGCCGGACCGAAAACCGGATGACACTTTTCGCTCCGGTGCTCTGGCGGGCTGGTCAGCGCGGTTTGCGTGTTCTACACACGAAACATGTTTCGCCTTGCGCATTTTTCCGACATCCATCTGGGGCCTCTCCCCGCTGTTACCTATCGTGAGCTCGCTTCCAAGCGCATCACCGGCTACATCAACTGGCGGCGCAACCGAAGGCTCAATCTCGACCACGGCCTGATCGACCGCATCACCGACGACATGCTCGAAGCCGCGCCCGACCACATTGCGCTTACGGGCGATCTGGTCAACCTCGCGCTCGACAAGGAAATCGAGATGGCGCGGCTCTGGCTGGAGAGCCTCGGACCTGCGGACAGGGTCTCGGTGGTGCCGGGCAACCACGACGCCTATGTACCGGGCGCGCTTGCGCGCTGCTGCCGCGCCTGGGCCGCCTACATGACCGGCGACGACGGGACACCCCCAAAAGGCAAAGACGCGTTCCCCTATCTGCGGGTGCGCGACCAGGTCGCCATCATCGGCGTTTCCTCGGCCCGCGCAACCGCGCCCTTCATGGCGTCGGGCCATTTCTCGAAAGCGCAGGCCAAGCGGCTGGCGAAGATGCTCGACGCCACCCGGGAGGCCGGACTGTTCCGGGTCGTGATGATCCATCATCCCCCCGTGCGTGGCGCGACCAATGCGAGCAAGCGCCTTTACGGCATCGGCCGGTTCCAGAAACTGATCCGCAAGCATGGCGCGGAACTCATTCTGCACGGCCACACACACAAGCCGACCGTCCACCGCATCGACGGGCCAAGCGGAGCTTCCGTGCCGGTCGTCGGCGTCGCTGCAGCCGGCCAGTCCCATGGCAGCGCCAAACCGCCCGGTCACTACAATCTCTTCGAAATCGACGGAAAGCCGGGCGCATGGGAAATCCGCTTTTCCCGCCGCGGCGTGACCGATGGCAATGGCACGATAGGCGAGGTTTCGGGCGCGCTCCTTACCGGAGACGTGCAGGCCGGCTGAGGATCAGGAGGCGCGCACGCACCGCCATGCAGCAATGCCAAGGCCGAACGTGCCGCTCGCCGCGCCAAGGGCCACGGACAGGGAACCGAGCGCAATCAGCGCAAACGGCTCATGCAGAAAACCTTCGGCATCAACACTGCTGCCGATCCAATTGGCTGCAAACAGACAAGCGCCACCGGCCACAACCAGAAAAACGGCGCAAAAGAACAGAAACTTCATCAAAATCGCTCGCAAACAGGTCCCTTCATCACGCAGGAAACCACATAAAGCGGGCGAGACTTTGATTTCTCCTCAGAAGCGGGAGAGGAACGCATCCAGTTCGGGGAAGCGGTCCCACATGGCGACGACAACCGTGGCGACACCGACAATGCCGCCCAGGATGACGAAGGCGACACCGCTGAAGAAGCTGCTCCAGGCGCTCCTGTTTGGCGTGGGAGCAACAGTTTCCTGCTCCTGTTTATCGCCGCGCGGCAGCGGCTCCACATCACCTTCCACGGCCCGCTGACGCTCCACAAGGCGCTCGGCAATGTAGCGCGTTACCTGATTGGCGACAGGAGCGATCTCCGCGCTTTCGGCAAGCACCACGCGGCCAAGACGTGTATCGCGGACAAACCGATAGGTGCGGCGGTCACGGCCCATCGCCACATGGGCAACGGCATCGATCCACAACCGGGGCTGCTCACCGGAAGAGATGGCGAAATCGAAGGTTGGATCGTCCGCCGGAACATCGTCGAAAACGGGCTGGAGTTCCTGCGCCAGAAGCTCAAGCCGCGTGCGGCTCGCCTCACGCATCTCCACGACCACATCCGCCCTGTCGGCAGCCGCATTCTTCATCTCGCGCATTGCATCGGAAAGCCTGCGCACATTGGTAACCGAAACTGCGGACTGACCAGCCTCACTCATGGGCGGTACTCCTGACGACAAGGAAGCGTTAACCCATCGTTAACATGGCTAAAACAGAAAATCATCACGTTTTGTTCCGCTCCTGAAAGCGGCGTAAACAAGACGAGTTTAAGGAAAACACGAGGGGAAAGCCGAATATCCGGATCAGACTGCGCCAGTGCTTTCAGCGATGATGCGCGCAATCTCGAACGGTGCCTCCTCCGGCAGCATGTGGCCAAGCCCCGGCAACCGATGCACGATGAAGCTCTCCGGCAACCCGTCCGCCTGATGCGGCGGCAGCACCGCATCGCACGACCCCCATGCCACGTGAACGGGCATGGCAAGCGCCTCCAGCATGGCGCGCGGGAAGGCACCCTGCTCCCCATCACGCACGATCAGAGAACTGATCTCGATCAGCTTCTCGCCTTGCCCCGGAACAGAATTGAGCTCAATCGCCGCTTCGACCACACCGCTCTCAACCTGCGTCTGCGCTCCGAACATCGCCTGAACGGCAGAAGCGATCTCATCGTCGGTGCGTGCATGGGCGCGCGCCGCCATCAGATCGCCGGCAATCTCGGGACCAAAGCCACCCGGTGCAATCAGCGCCAGAGAGGCGACGGACCGGGGCGCAAGATGAGCGGCGAGCACTGCGACCGCACCGCCGAAGGAGTGTCCGGCCAGGTGATATCGGGCAATGCCGCGCGCAGCGAGATCGTCGACAACCGTTTGCGCCACGGACTTGGCCCTGCCGGCGCCCGGCAGGCCAAGCGAACGGGCATGGCCCGGCAGATCATAAGCGATAATGCGAAGGCCCTTGGGAAGCGCGTTGGGCAGCACCTTGGGCAACGCCTTGCGCACGCCCTCCCAGACCCGGTGGCTGCCGGCAAAGCCATGCAGCAAAACGAGGGCGCATTCGCCCTCGCCCGTATCGTCAGCGTAAAGCGCGCGCGTCAACCGATGATCCGGTTGGCCGCCGAAACCACCGCTTCGAGCGATGCCGCGACGATGTTGGTGTTCACGCCCACGCCAAACAGCTTGCCGCCGGGATGCTGGACTTCCATGTAGCAGATGGCCGCCGCATTGGAGCCCTGCTGCATGGAATGCTCGGAATAGTCGATGACCGACATGTCCACGCCGAGATGCTTGGAGAGCGCGTCAATGAAACCATCGACCGGGCCGGTGCCCACGCCCTTGATCACGGTTTCCTTGCCGCCATCGGTGATCGTCGCCTCGACAATGCGCTGTCCCTTGACCGAAGTATCGGGGAAGGTCTGGTGATCGACAAATTTGATGCGCGCGTCCGGCTGGTCGACATAGAGCTCCATGAAGCGCTCATAGATCTGCTTGACCGGCAGTTCCTTGCCCTCACGGTCGGTAATGTCCTGAATGTCGCCACGGAACTCGACCTGCAGATTGCGCGGCAGGTTCAGGCCGTAATCGGCCTGCAGAACATAGGCGATGCCGCCCTTGCCCGACTGCGAGTTGATGCGGATGATCGCTTCGTAGGAGCGGCCAACATCCTGCGGATCGATGGGCAGGTAAGGCACTTCCCACAGCGGCTTGTTGGCCGTCTTGATGGCCTTCATGCCCTTGTTGATCGCGTCCTGATGCGAGCCGGAGAAGGCGGTGTAGACCAGTTCGCCGACATAGGGGTGACGCTCGGGAATGACCAGCTGGTTGCAGTATTCGTAGACATCCTTCATGCGGTTGATGTCCGTGCAGTCCAGCTCGGGATCCACGCCCTGCGTGTACATGTTCAGCGCCAGCGTCACGACATCCACATTGCCGGTGCGCTCGCCATTGCCGAACAGCGTGCCCTCGACGCGATCCGCGCCGGCCATCAGGCCCAGCTCCGTGGCGGCAATGCCCGTGCCACGGTCATTGTGCGGGTGCAGCGAAATCAGCAGGCTGTCGCGCCGGTCGAGATTGCGGCACATCCATTCGATCTGGTCGGCATAGATGTTCGGCGTCGACATTTCGACGGTCGACGGCAGATTGACGATCAGCTTGTTGTCGGGCGTCGGATCAATGATCTCGATGACAGCGTTACAGATCTCCAGAGCCACATCCAGCTCGGTGCCCGTAAAGCTCTCCGGCGAGTACTGGAAGCGATAGCCGCCGCCTGCCTTGGCGGCCATGTCCATGACCATCTTGGCGGCGTCCGTGGCGATCTGCTTGATGCCGGCAACATCCTTTCCGAACACGACACGGCGCTGCAACTCACTGGTGGAGTTGTAGAAATGGACAATAGGGTGCTTCGCGCCCTGCAACGCCTCGAAGGTGCGCGTGATCAGTTCGGGACGGCACTGCACCAGCACCTGCAGCGAAACATCGTCCGGCACGCCGGCTTCCTCGATGCACCAGCGGGCGAAGTCGAAATCGGTCTGCGAGGCAGATGGAAAGCCCACCTCGATTTCCTTGAAGCCCATGTCCACCAGCAGCTTGAACATGCGCGCCTTGCGGTCATGCCCCATCGGGTCGACCAGGGCCTGATTGCCGTCACGCAGATCGACGGAGCACCAGATCGGAGCCTTTTCAATGCGCCTGGAGGGCCAGGTGCGGTCTGCGAGGTCGATCTGCGGATAGGGCTGATATTTGATCGAAGCATCCGCCATGCCCTTGCGGCCCTGTGCGGTTGCTTCACCCTGTACTCGGTTTTCTGCCATGTCAGTCATTGTATGCGCGTCCATTCCATTTTCTCCCGGCACCGGTTGCGTGCGCTCGGCACGGCGGGCCTGTCAACAACAAATCGCGGTTTTGGAGAAAGAGCTGATGCCAGGCGGCGACATCGATCGCCGGGCGCTCCTTCAACGGACCCGGCGATCGCCGATAAGGCCAAGAAGAAGGAGGCTGGAAAATAGCGCGCGAACGGTCTCGCCGACGAAAGCGGCGCGACTGGACAAGATATCTGTCTGACGCGTGATCATGGGAGCTTCATTAAACGACCCCGGCGCGGCTTGCAAGTGCGGTGGACGCCTTGCGCGCCAGCACCTTTTCATAAGCCGCCTGCAAACGCATGCGCACCCCCGGTTCGCCGGCATTTTGCGCGGAAGCCAAGCCCAGGTGCGTCTCGCGCAATTCCTCCATGAACGCATCCCAAAGCGATGGCCCGCCTTCCGCCAGAAGCTTCGCGCGGATCGACAGCTCCTCGCTCACCGGCAGCCATTTGCTGCCCCATGCGCCAATCATGGCGAAGACCGGAACCAGCTCGATGCCCTTCTCGGTCAGGCTGTAAATCGACTTCTGCTTGTGGCTCGGATCATCCGCCTTCGAGACAAGGCCCTCCGCCAGAAGCCTGCGCAGCCTGTCGGCGAGAATGTTGGAGGCAATCCCCTCTTCCGAACCGGTCAGCAGTTCGCGGAAATGGCGGCGGTCGCCGAACATCATGTCGCGCACCACGATCAGGCTCCATTTGTCACCCAGCACCTCAAGCGTGAGGTTGATGGGGCAGCCCGAGCGATGCGGTGCGGCGGTCTTCCGGGTCTCGTTCAATCTGCGCCTCCAGAATCTGATTGCAAGATGCCACCGGGTTGACTCATTCGCAACCAGTTGCAAAACTTAATCAGTCTGTGACTATCGACAGGGAATGGCGGCCCGGAGGAAAATCGCCCCGGATTTTCTGCCACCGCATGTCGGATCGGAGGAACCCGTCTGCGTCTTATCCCTGACCGCGAGCGCGATACCGCGCTCGAACATGCAAGGAAGCGAGGAGGAAACCACAATGACCGCCCCAGAAATCGCATCCCGGGAAGACTGGCAGAAAGCGCGCGCAGTGCTGCTTGAAAAGGAAAAGGCGCTCACCCGCGCCCATGATGCGCTGGCGGCCGAGCGGCGTCGCCTGCCATGGGTTCGGGTCAAAAAAGACTATGCCTTCAGAAGCCCGGAAGGCACGCTGACGCTCAACGATCTGTTCGAGGGACGCCGCCAGCTGATCGTCTATCACCACATGCTCAGGCCGGCTGATCCTTCGCCATGCGCCGGCTGCTGCATGTTCGTCGACAATCTCGGCCACGCCGCCCATCTGAACGCCCGCGACACGACACTGGCGCTGGTCTCCAGCGCTCCAGTTGGCGAGATCGAAGCCTTTCGCAGGCGCATGGGCTGGCCGCAGCGCTGGTATTCCGTGGAGGACAGCACCTTCAACGAGGATTTCGGCGTTACCGGCGGCTTCGGCCTCAACGTCTTCATCCACGAAGGCGACACGGTGTTTCACACCTATTTCACCAGCGGGCGCGGTGTCGAGGCGCTGGGCAGCAACTGGACATTTCTCGACCTCACACCCCTCGGACGTCAGGAAAGCTGGCAAGACGCGCCCGAAGGCATCTCCCAGACGGCACCCTATCAATGGTGGCGGCTGCACGACGAATATGATGCGGAGACGACGGGATGACCGAAGTCCCCTCGCTTTCCCGCCGCCGGCTGATGACCGGTGGTGCGGCACTGGCCTTTTCTTCCGCCATCAGCAACAGGGCGACCGCCATGAACACGCTTTCCCCAAAGGCACTGGAAACGCTGAAAGACACCATGGAAGCGTATGTCGCCGAAGGCCGCATGGCCGGCGCGACATGGCTGATCCATCACGATGGTGTGGATCATGTCGGCACTGCCGGCACGTTTGCGCTGAACGGCAAAGGCGCACCCATGGCCCGCGACACGATCTTCCGCGTTGCCTCGATCACGAAGCCGGTCACGGCGGCGCTGGCGATGATGCTGGTGGAGGATGGCGTGCTGACGCTCGATGGTCCCGTCGATAACCTCTTGCCGGAACTCGCCGACCGCCGGGTTCTGAAACGCCTTGATGGACCACTGGATGACACGGTTCCCGCAAACGGCCCCGTGACGCTGCGCCAGCTCCTGACCATGACCTTCGGGCTTGGCGCGATCATGGTGTTTCCGGACGCATATCCGATCCAGAAAGCCATGCGCGAAGCCGGCATCGCGCCGAGTTGGGTGCTGCCGAAAATGTCGTCCGACGACTACATGGAGAAGCTGGGAGCCCTGCCGCTGGCAGCGCACCCCGGCGAGGATTTCTTCTACAACAACGGGCTCGATGTGGCCGGCATCCTGATCGAACGTGCAACGGGGCAGCGGCTCGGCGCTGTCATGCGCGAGCGCCTGCTCGATCCGCTTGGCATGAAGGACACGGGTTTTCATGTCCCCGCAGAAAAGCAGGACCGGCTGCCGAACCAGTATGGCCCGGATTTTACCATTGGAGGAGCGGAGCTTATCGTCTTCGGGCCGGAACAGGGCGTGGACTTCACCAATCCGCCGCCCATGGATTCCGGCGCAGGCGGTCTGGTGACGACGGTGGATGATTACGCCGCCTTCTGCCGCATGATGCTTCATGGCGGGACGCTGGACGGCAGACGCTATCTGAAGGCCGAGACGGTGGCCGAAATGACGCGCGATCAACTGACGCCCGAGCAGAAGTCAGCCCCGCACGCGACAATGTTCATGGATGAAGGCGGCGCAGGATGGGGGCTTGGCATGTCCGTCGGCCTAAGGAGAACGCGTCCCTGGCTCACACCGGGCAGTTTCGGCTGGAATGGCGGGTTCGGCACCACCGCCTATACCGATCCGCAGAACGGGCTGGTGGGCGTGTTCTTTAGCCAGAACATGATGACATCGCCCGAGCCACCCCGGACCTATATGGATTTCTGGACACAGGCCCATCTGGCCATTGCTGCCTGACGGTGCGGTGCCCTAGCCACCGGCCCAGCGCGCCACCATGCGGCTGATGGGCGGACCGGCCAGAAGCACAAAGAGAAAACGCGCCATCTGCACTGCCATGATGAAGGACAGATTGACGTTCTGCGAAGCGGCAGCCGCGATGATGGCGACCGAATCCATGCCGCCAGGGCTCGTCGCCAGATAGGCTGTCAGCGGGTCAATGCCCCATTCCACATGCAGGAACCAGGCGAGCGCGCCGCAGAAGGCCATCAGCGCCACGATCGATATCACCACCTGCGGCAGCGCCTTGAAAGCGGTGCGCAGAAGCGCCCGGTCGAATTTCAGGCCGATGGTCCAGCCGACCATCATGTAAGCGCCCCCCATCAGCCATGGCGGTAGCTCCAGCGTCAGCCCGCCGCCCAGATGCACCACCGCACCGGCCAGCATGCCACCGAGAAAGAACGGCGCAGGCAGGCGCACCAATCGCCCGAACGCCCCGCCCACCATGGCGGTTGCCAGCGTGATGGCAAAGGCGTTGAAGTCGATGGACGGGAACCACACGGTCGCGGGAACCTCAACGCCCGACGTGTCCACCCACAGCCTGGCGATAACGGCCGCAGCCACGGTGACGAAGATCACCCGGAGATACTGCATGAAGGCCACAAGCCGCGCATCCGCGCCAAACGCGCCAGCCATCAGCACCATCGCCGTGGCCGCACCGGGCGCGGAGCCCCAGACCGCCGTGGTGCCGGGCAGGATCTTCCAGCGGCTGACGATGAAACCCAGAAAGCTGCTCGCCCCCACCGTCGCCACGACGGCAATCAGAAGGATCGGCCAGATATCGACAAAGGAAGCGAGAATGGCCGGCTCCAGCGAACCACCGATCAGAAGCCCGACCAGCGTCTGCGCGGCGGCGAAAACCAGCCCCGGAACGCGAATGCCCGCGCCAAGCGCGCCCATGGTCACCGCCGCCAGCATCGGCCCGATGAGCAGCGCCGCCGGCATGGTTCCATAGAGCATCACGCCGGCAAACACCGCCGTAAGGCACACCAGAAAGAGCCACTGCAGAGCAGGCGTCAGCCGGGTAAGAGGGCCCTCGAAAGTTGCCTGCGGTGCGGTGTCCATCAAACCATGCGTCCTGAATTCTTGCCATCACGGCATACAGGATTGCCGGGCTCAGGGAAATGAGCCAGACGCGGACACGCGGATGGCCGCCCCATTTACCCTTTTGGGATCAGGCGAATTTCGCCTTGTGCGCGGGCTCCACATGGATGGTGACTTCAGCGCCAGGCTGCGATTTTTCAAGCGCGCCCTCGATGCGGTCACAAATGTGGTGCGCGACTTCAACCGTCATGTCGGACGGCACGACGAGATGGAACTCGATGAAGCGGGCGCGGCCTGCCTCGCGGGTTTTCAGGTCATGAAATTCGAGCGCACCGACACTGTTTTCTTCAACGACCCGGTGAATTTCGGCCAGTTCCTCGGGCTCGACAGACACGTCCATGAGCCCCTGTACGGAATCCCCCACCAGATGCCAGCCGTGCCACAGAATGTTGACTGCAACGATCAGCGCCATCACCGGATCGAGCCATAGCCAGCCTGTCACGACAGCCAGAACCAGACCGAAGATGACACCCGCCGAGGTGACGACGTCCGTCCAAAGGTGTTTGCCATCGGCAACCATGGCCGGCGAACGGGCCTTGCGCCCGGTCGAAATGAGGAGCCACGCCCAGAGACCGTTGCCCACCGCCGCCAGCGCATTCACCAGAAGACCGGCCACCGGCGCTTCCAGCGCACGCGGCGCAAACAGTGCGGTCCATGCCTCGTGGATGATCAAAAGCGCTGCAACAACGATCAGAACGCCTTCGAGAACGGCGGAGAAATACTCCGCCTTGTGGTGGCCGAAGGGGTGATTGTCGTCTGCGGGCCGGTGCGCGATGCGCAGCGCATACCAGGCGACGAAGGAGGCCACCACATTGACCACCGATTCCATCGCGTCGGAAAACAGCGCCACGGAATCGGTCAGCCACCACGCCGACAGTTTCAGCCCGAAAATGCCGAACGCCACCACGATGGACCACAGGGCAATACGCTGAAGATCACCGTTGGACGGCATGGTGGTTCCTTTCAATCGACGTCCTGCCCCACCGGGCAGGACCTTCACAGGGCATTACATGCCGAATGTGTCAGGCTGCTTTCACCCGCGCCTTTCGCGGCAGATGCGCCACCACATTCTCGATCATGCGCATACCGGCATTCTGTCCGAGCGTCATGATCGATTCGGGATGGAATTGCACGGCTGCAACCGGCTCATCCTCATGTTCGATGCCCATCACGACACCGTCATCCGTTTCGGCGGTGATCGTGAAGCTGGCTGGCAGACGCGCCGGATCGGCAAAGATCGAGTGATAACGCCCGACTGTCACTTCCGCAGGCAGGCCCGAGAAGACCAGGCTGTTGCCGCTGACGCGGATGCGCGAAGGCTTGCCATGCATCGGTTCGGCTAGCTGCCGCAGCTCGCCGCCATAGGCTTCCACCAGTGCCTGCAGGCCAAGACAGACGCCAAAGACCGGCAGCCCGCGCGCACGGCATTTGGCAATGGTGGCGCTACAGTTGAAATCTTCCGGACGTCCCGGCCCCGGCGAGAGCACGACCAGTTCCGGCTCCACCCGGTCGAACACATCATCGGCAACGGGCGAGCGCACCGTCACCACATCCGCGCCCGTCTGGCGGAAATAGTTGGCAAGCGTATGCACGAAGGAGTCCTCGTGATCGACAAGCAGGATCTTCACGCCCTCACCAACACGGGCGGTCGTGCGCATCTCGTTTTCCATATTGGTCTTCCCGGCATCGCGGATCGCCGACAGCATGGCCGACGCCTTGAGTTCCGTTTCGGCCTCTTCCTCCTGCGGATCGGAATCGAACAGAAGCGTGGCCCCTGCCCGCACTTCCGCCACGCCGTCCTTGATGCGGATCGTGCGCAGCGTCAGGCCGGTGTTCATGTCGCCATTGAAATGCACCATGCCGATGGCCCCGCCATACCAGGCGCGCGGGCTCTTCTCGTTTTCCTCGATGAAGCGCATCGCCCACAGTTTCGGCGCGCCGGTCACGGTCACGGCCCAGGCATGGCTCAGAAACGCATCGAACGCATCCATGCCCTCGCGCAGCCTGCCCTCAATGTGATCGACCGTGTGGATGAGGCGCGAATACATCTCGATCTGACGGCGACCGATGACACGCACCGAACCCGGCTCGCAGACGCGGCTCTTGTCGTTGCGGTCGACATCCGAACACATGGTCAGCTCGGACTCGTCCTTCTTGGAGTTCAGAAGCTTGATGATCTGTTCGGCATCGGCAATGGCGTCATCGCCACGCTTGATGGTGCCGGAGATCGGGCAGGTCTCGACCCGCCGGCCATTGACCCGAACAAACATCTCCGGCGATGCGCCGATCAGAAATTCCTGCTCCCCCAGATTGATGAAGAAGGAATAGGGCGACGGGTTGATCTGCTTCAGCCGGCGCGAAATCTCTGAAGGACGGCGCTCGACGCGCTCCATGAACATCTGGCCGGGCACCACCTCGAAGAGGTCGCCGCGATGGAAGCTGTGCTTGGCCTTCCCGACAAGACGCGCATATTCGCCGGGCGTGTGATCGCCACGCGGCGGCGCTTCCGCCGCTGGTTTGAATGTCTCGCACGCGCCCTCACGCGGCAGGCCTTCAGTCGAAAACCCTTCGCCCGCATAGTCGTAGCGATCATGCCAGGCTTTTGCCGCATGATGGTCGACCACGAGAATTTCGTCCGGCAGGTAAAGCACCAGGTCGCGCTGGCTCTCCGGCCGGTTCAGGGTCTGTTTGATCGGGTCGAACTGGAAGGCGAGATCATAGCCAAACGCGCCATAAAGGCCGAGATTGGAATCCTGATCGGAATGGAAGAGTGCGGTGACCGACCGCAGGACGGTGAAAACCGTCGGCGCGCGCGAACGCTCTTCTTCGGAAAACACGCGGTCAGGCTCGGCCACCGTCAGGGCAAGGCGCGTCTCGTCACGCTCGCGCACCGTCACCGTATCCAGTGCGGCAACCACATCGGCGATGATCGGCAGCAGCGCCTTGCCGCGCGCGTTCAGCGCCTCGATCTTCATCGCGCGCCCACGCGCCGAGATCACCAGCGGCGGGTCGATGATGGCCGTGTCCCAGCGCGTGTAGCGGCCCGGATATTCGTAATTCGAGGAAAAGACCGCGCCACGGCGCTCGTCCAGCGCATCGATATAGGCATCGATGGCGCCCGCATAGGCGGTCTCCACACGGCTTCGCGTGATGGTGACGCCGCCCGCCGTCGCAAAACGCTCGGCGCCATTTTCCAGAACTTCCAGGCTCATCATATGCTCCCTTTTTCAGGCATCGCCGGGAAGCGCAGACAAAAATGGCCGCCCGGTTTTCACCTGCGGCCATGGTCTTTCTTTACGCGCACACTGCACGGTTGGCCGCTGTTAGCGAACCCACCACCAGAGATTTGCGCAAGAAATCGTTGTCATGGCTTTTCCATAGCGTCCGCCGGGCTCTCGCGCAACTGGTTTCCCGCGCCATTCGCAAGCCTTTTGCCGCGATAAACCGCCAGCAGGCTGAGGCAGAGCCAGGTGAAGCTCGCCCAGGCAGCACCAAGCGCCCAGCCCGCCGCAACGTCGCTTGGCCAGTGAACGCCAAGATAGACGCGGCTAACGCCGACGATGAATGAAACGAACACCGCAACCGCCAGCACATAGAGCCTGACGCGCCAGTCGGGGAAGAAGCGGATAACGAGGGCCGCAAGCGTCAGATAGGCCACCGTGGTGACCGTGGCGTGACCGCTCGGAAAACTTGCCGTGTGGATCACATCCAGATGCTCCACGATGTCAGGTCGCGGCCGCTCGTAATAGTGCTTGAGCAGGTAAGAGACGAGCGCCCCGGAGCCCACGGAAAAGAGGGCGTAGAACGCCGCGCCATAGCGCCGCGTCACCACCAGAAGCCCCGTCACCACAAGAAGCGAAATGATGATGACCGGATAGCCGCCAATGGCGGTGATCTCCAGAGCGGTCTCCTCAAGCCATGGCGGCCCGATTGGATCGCCCGGATCCGCGGCAGTGCGCATCGAAAGCAGCACCCGCTCATCGAACGCCTTTATCTCGCCCTCGGCCACTTCATCGGCGATGGCGAGAAACACAAAGGAACCGACCGTCAGAACCAGAAGGAGCAGCGCCGGAGCCAGTGCCCTGCGCCTGCGCGAAACCCGCTGAATGAAGCCTTCCGTCTCAACCGTCATACCCACTCAACTCTCTCAAACAGATGATCCTGCAATGGCTCGATGCCAACACGATGCCGGATGCCAACACGATGCCCGATGCCAACACGATGATTGTCACCTAAATAAGGTATATACGGTTGTTGCCAACTGGAGCGACGTTCATGGGCTGGTCTTTCAACATCGGAAAAATCGGTGGCACAGTGCTCAGGGTGCATGTCACCTTCTTCCTGCTGCTGGTCTGGATCTGGTTCATGCACTACCAGATCGGTGGAACGGCAGCCGCATGGGAAGGCGTCGCCTTCATCGTCGCGGTGTTCGCCTGCGTGGTCCTGCACGAATTCGGTCATGCGCTTGCCGCGCGCCATTACGGCATCAAGACACCGGACATCACGCTTCTGCCCATTGGCGGGCTGGCGCGGCTGGAGCGCATGCCGGAAGAGCCAAGGCAGGAGCTCGTGATCGCCATCGCCGGCCCGATGGTGAATGTGGTCATCGCCGCGCTCATCATCTTTGCGCTTGGCGGCACCGCCGGCATCGAGCAGATGCTTCAGGTGGAAGATCCGCGCGCCGATTTTCTCGTACGGCTGGCCGGCGTGAACATCTTTCTCGTCCTGTTCAACCTCATTCCCGCCTTCCCCATGGATGGTGGCCGCGTGCTGCGCGCGCTTCTGGCAACCCGGCTGAGCTGGGCCAAAGCGACACAGATCGCCGCCAATATCGGACAGGGGCTTGCCTTCCTGTTCGGTTTTCTGGGACTGCTCTACAACCCGCTCCTCATCTTTATCGCCATCTTCGTCTATCTCGCGGCCTCTGCAGAGGCCCAGAACGCCCAGATCAAGAGCGTGGCCAACAGCGTTCTGGCGGGCGACGTGATGGTCACGAAATTCGCCACGCTGAGCCGTTCGGCAAGCATCGGCGAAGCCATCGACCTTCTGCTCGCCACCACACAGAACGAGTTCCCCGTGGTGGATGCACAGGGCCATCTGGAAGGGCTGATCACCCGTAACGACATGATCCGCGTGCTGCGGGATGCGGGGCCGGACGCCCCAGCCGCAAGCGCCATGCGGGCCGGCCTTCCCACCATCCACAAACAGCAGAGCCTGACCGAGGGCGTGCGCCTGATGCAGGAAACACAGGCCCCCGCCGTGGCCGTTCTGGACAGTCATGAAAGGCTTGCAGGCCTCATCACCCATGAAACCATCGGCGAAATGATCATGGTGCGCGCGGCAATGCCCGAGGGCTTTCGCTTTGCCGCCCTGCGGAAGCGAAACAGGCGCAACATGCAAGACCGGGCATAACATGTCACCGCATGATGCATTTACCGAAACTGCCTTGACATCGCCCCATCTGCGCACCACGTTTAGCACATGAGCACGAACCGAAAGCACATCTCCGTTCTTTTCCGGGTATGTCCCATTGCGGGATATTGACCCCCGGTTCGGTGCTGTGCGCCTCCGAACCGAGGGGCGCGTTTCCGTCTTCCGATCGATAGATCGAGTTTGAACGGCGGAACGAAACTCAGGGCGCATCACTTAAAAATTCGAACTACAGTCGAAGCCTGACCGGCACGCACAGGAGTTGCGTGACCGCACTATTCGCATGGACAAGCCAATGCAGCAGAAGACAGGGCGCAAGCCGAGCATCACGATTTCCCAGACCGACTATGATCGCCTCACCGGCCTCGCCGAAGCGCTGGAAGATCGCAATCCCGAGGTGTCGGAAACCATGATGGCCGAACTCGACCGGGCGCGCGTCGTGCGCGACGGATCGCTCGCCGCCACCGTCGTGCGCATGGGTTCCACCGTCGTCTACACAGCCGACGAAGGCCCCGAAAAGACCGTGACGCTGGTCTATCCCGGCGATGCCGACATCGAGAAGGGCCGCATCTCCATCACCACGCCGGTGGGCACCGCGCTTATCGGCCTCAAGGAAGGCCAGTCGATCAACTGGTCCGCACGCACCGGCCAGACCCACAAGCTGACCGTTGTGCGCGTGACGCAGGAAGAAAAAACCGCCTGAGCCACCAGCCCCGAGTTGGCGACCCCTGGTTGGAAAAATGACTGGTCCACATCACCGTTTCTTCACGGGACATCTCCTGACGGGAGCCTAGCCCCTGCGCCACAGCCTTTCGGCGCAGGGGGGCCGCTCGACCGATATTCAGTCTGCGCAGCCGCAGTGAGGCCGCGCGGGTTTGTTTGTTCGCGGTCTCCCGTCACGAAGCGCGGGAACCGCGTTGGAGATCGCCATGTGGACCAGACAGGGTTGCATCCTCACCACCAAGGATTTCACCATCCTCGAATTCCTGCAGGAGCGCAGGCACAGGTTCAGCGAAGCCTATGCCACGCTTCTGCGCGCCAAGCTTGACGGGGCAACGGTCATCTTTCGCGAAGACGTGCCGGCGAATGTGACCACGCTCAACAGCCGCGTGCGCTACCGCATCAACGGCGAAGCACCGCAGTCCCGCATCATCAGCCACGAGGAGCTGCAGGGCTTTGTCGGCCTGACGCTGCCCCTCACCACCCTGCGCGGTCTGGCCCTACTCGGCCTTTCAGCGGGCGATACGCTCGTCCTGCCCCACGAAGGCGCGGACACGCCCGACCGCATCACGCTGGAAGAGGTGGTCTATCAGCCCGAGTCCGCACGGCGAAAGATGGGCGCTTCATCGCAGCCACGGCCTGCCCTGCGGCTCGTTCACAGCGCAGAAGCGCCGGCGATGGCGCAACCCACATTCATCGCACCGGGCGGTGATGACGATCCCGGTCCGAGCGCCGCTTGACCCTCACACAGCGTGAGGGATTGTCCCTCCTGTCCTGCGGAGGCGCGTGTGATGAGAGAATGGACCGTCAGTGAACTGGCGAGGCTTGCCGGCATCTCGGTGCGGGCGCTTCACCATTATGACGAGATCGGCCTTCTTGTCCCCGCGTGCGTCGGCGAAAACCGCTATCGCCATTACGGTGAGGAGGAGCTGCTGCGCCCGCAGCACATCCTCCTTTACCGCGCGCTTGGACTGCCGCTCGAAAAGATCGGCGCCATTCTCGACGATCCCCATTTCGACGGCCTGACGGCGCTGCAAGGGATTCATCGGGAAGCAAGATCGATGACCGGCAGATAGCAACACGTATGCGGGATCTGGCCGGGATCGAAGCCAGCCTCGTCAAGGCAATGCAGAACAGCACGGTTCCCGAGGCACGCGCTCTCGACACCGCGCTCAAGGGGCAGCGGGCGTGGGTTTCAGACATGTGGAACAGGCCCTGCACGCCGACCGCCTATGCTGGTCTTGCAGACATCTACGAGAGCCACCCCGACTTCGTCCAGCGCGATCAGACGCTGGGCAAGGGCTTTTCCAGATGGCTCCCCGCGGCCATGCGCGCCGGCGCAAGGCGCATGCCGGAAGCCTAACGCAAGTCCCCGAAAAGCGGAGATGCTCCAACGCAGGACCTATCCCCTGCTTCCCACCCAGTATCGCGGCCCCGGCCCCGACCGGCTCGCCCGGTCGGCCGGGTTCGTGAGCGCGCATGTCTCCAGTGATAGGCAGCCGCAGGAGATGCATTCGGTGAGCCCGCGCTTCAGCCGCTCCATCTCTGCAATGCGCTCGTCAATGCGTTCAGTCCAGCTTTCAGAAAGACGCGCCCAGTCATCGCCCTTGGGCACATGATCGGTGGGCAGCTTGTCGAGTTCGGCGCGGATCTCATCGAGCGAGAGCCCCACCCGCTGCGCAAAGACGATGAAGGCCACGCGGCGCAGCACAGCGCGCTGATAACGCCGGTGCCCGGAGCCTGCGCGTTCGGAGACGATCAGCCCCCGCTCTTCGTAATAGCGCAGCGCGGAAGCCGCGACGCCACTGCGCCGCGATACCTGATTGATGGTGAGCATCGATGCCATGACGGTCTCCTCCAGCTTCAGCTCCAGCTCCAGCTCCAGCTCCAGCTCCAGCTCCAGCTCCAGCTCCAGCTCCAGCTCCAGCTCCAGCTCCAGCTCCAGCTCCAGCTCCAGCTCCAGCTCCAGCTCCAGCTCCAGCTCCAGCTCCAGCTCCAGCTCCAGCTCCAGCTCCAGCTCCAGCTCCAGCTCCAGCTCCAGCTCCAGCTCCAGCTAAGAAGCTCTCACAGGCCGGCTTCCAAATTCAAGCTCAATTGAACTTAATTTTTATACGGCACAGAGCTTTTTAGGAAACACGTTATTGCACAGTCCGGCATCGCAAATCCGGGGTCTCAGGCCCAGGGGCGCAAATCCGGTGTCGCAGGTCCGGAGGCGCAGGCCCGGCATCAGATGCAGTGGACAATCCGGCATCTCCCTGCGATGAGCCGGGCCAGCGCGCACCAGCCTGCGCCCCCCGAGCACCACCAACACAGCCTGCCGCTCGCGCCCGACCGGCGAAAGCACCACGCCAGTACCGGCCAACAAAAAGGCGGGCTTGCGGCCCGCCTCCTGCTTTCCGACTCAACTTATCAGGAAAGTCCTTCGATCTGCCCGTCATCGTTGAGGAAAATATGCTCAGATGACGGCACTTTGGGCAGGCCCGGCATGGTCATGATCTCACCGCAGATCGCCACCACGAAACCGGCGCCGGCGGAAAGCCGCACCTCGCGGATCGGCACCACATGCCCCGTGGGCGCGCCACGCAGATTTGGGTCGGTGGAGAAGGAATACTGCGTCTTCGCCATGCAGACGGGAAGATGGCCATAGCCCTGCTCTTCCCACTGCTTGAGCTGGTTGCGCACGGATTTGTCGGCAACCGCCTCGGACCCGCGATAGATGCGCTTCACCACCGTTTCGATCTTCTCGAACAGCGACATCTCGTCGGCATAAAGCGGGGCAAACTGCGAGACGCCGCTCTCGGCCAGCGCCACCACCTTGTGCGCCAGCTCCTCAATGCCGGCGGAGCCTTCCGCCCAGTGCCGGCACAGAATGGCCTCTTCGCCCTGCTCGGCCACATAGGCCTTCACCGCCTCGATCTCGGCATCCGTATCGGTGTGGAAATGGTTGATGGCGACAATGGCCGGCACGCCGAACTGCTTCACATTCTCGATATGGCGTCCGAGATTGGCGCAACCGGCCTTCACCGCCTCGACATTCTCCGCGCCCAGATCTTCCTTCTTCACACCGCCATTCATCTTGAGCGCCCGCACGGTCGCAACGATGACGGCAGCAGCCGGCTTCAAGCCCGCCTTGCGGCACTTGATATCGAAGAACTTCTCCGCGCCCAGATCCGCACCGAACCCGGCTTCGGTCACCACATAATCGGCGATCTTGAGCGCCGTCGTGGTCGCCATTACCGAGTTGCAGCCATGGGCAATGTTGGCGAAGGGGCCGCCATGAACGAAGGCGGGATTATTCTCCAGCGTCTGCACCAGATTGGGCTGCAGCGCGTCCTTTAACAGCACCGTCATCGCGCCATCGGCCTTGATGTCGCGCGCAAAGACCGGGCTCTTGTCGCGGCGGTAGCCGACGATGATGTCACCCAGACGCTTTTCCAGATCTTTCAGATCGGTCGCAAGGCACAGAATGGCCATGACCTCGGAGGCCACGGTGATGTCAAAGCCCGCCTCGCGCGGAAAGCCGTTTGCCACGCCGCCCAGCGAGCAGACGATCTCACGCAGCGCCCGGTCGTTCATGTCCATCACACGCCGCCAGGTCACACGGCGCGTGTCGATCTCTTCGGCATTGCCCCAATAGATGTGGTTGTCGATCAGCGCCGAGAGCAGGTTGTGAGCCGAGGTGATGGCGTGAAAATCGCCGGTGAAATGAAGGTTCATGTCCTCCATCGGCACCACCTGGGCATAGCCGCCGCCGGCGGCCCCGCCCTTCACGCCGAAGCACGGGCCGAGCGAGGCTTCGCGAATGCAGATCGCCGCCTTCTTGCCGATGCGGTTCAGTCCATCGCCAAGCCCCGCCGTCGTCGTGGTCTTGCCTTCGCCAGCCGGCGTCGGATTGATCGCCGTAACGAGGATCAGCTTGCCGCCCGTGTTGTTGCGGGTCTCTGCAATGAACTCGGCCGAAACCTTTGCCTTGTCATGGCCGTAGGGCAGAAGATGCTCGGAGGGAATGTCCAGCCGCGCACCGATCTCCTGGATCGGCTTTTTCTTCGCCGCCCGGGCGATTTCGATGTCGGATTTCATTTCGGCCATGACGATGATTCCCTCTCCCGATGGTCCGCAACGTTTGCCGATTGGCATAAAGCCGCGAATTGAAAACGTCCACCGTCGCAAAAGAGGCGCACAATGCGTGAAATGCGACAGGCTGCGTTCGACAGTGGTGGTGAAACGACAGGCGCGCGAAAAGCCGCGCCTGCCACACAGTGGCGAACCGGATTAGCGGTCGAGAACGAGGCGCAGTTCAACCAGGTTGGAGCGCACCCGCAGGATGTAGAAGCCCATCGTGGCCAGATGCGTGGGCATGATCCACCCATCCTCACGCCCATTGGAAATGATGAAGGGCTGCACGTTGAGCGCCGCGCGGAACTGCTCTTCCGTCGTGTCCCAGAGCGAGCCGAGCGAACGCTGCTTGATAACGTCCTCGAAGTCCGCGCCCGCTGCCGTCAGGAGGCCGTAATAGGCATAGAGCTGGCCATAGGCGAACCAGAAGCGGTCATCCGCACGCGTGTCGAACCAGCCAGAATTGTAGTTCTCCGAACGCTGGCGCAGCAGGTCCGAGGTCGACCCCAGATCGCTGGCGATGCGGTCGAGAAACTGGATCAGATTGTCGGCGCGGGCGTCAAAAACCGCCTCGCAGCTTTCAAGCCGGTCGTTGAACTTGCGCAGGTCGCGGATGGCGGACCGGTAGAAGCTGGGCGTCGGCGTCTTAGGACCAAACGGGCTCAGGCCGAAATACCAGGTTTCCTCATCGAAGGTCAGCGCACCGCGCGCATTCTGCAGATCACGGTCGATCTGCGACGTGCCGCGCACACGCCCAAGCGCATCCACCAGTTCGATGGCGCTGCGGCGGGCCGCCTGGTTGATGCCGCGCTGGAACGACGCCTTGTTGTCGAAGAAGGGCGTGTCATCCCAGTCGAGCGCGAAGAAAAAGCCGAGCTTGTAGAGCAGCATGGAGGAAATCCATGCATTCTCATTGACGTTGAAATCGGTCAGATCCGCCGTCACGTCGACAATGGCCGAGCGTCCGCAGGTGCGCGTCTCGCCGCCCTGTGTGGCAGCGGTCTGCTCGCCGGCGGAAACGCTGCGCTCCTCCAGCTTGTACTCTTCCACATAGTCCGGATTGAAGCCGGTCCAGACCTGCGTCTGCCAGAAGAAGTATCCGTAGAAACCCACGATCACGAGCAGCGCGAGACCAACGGAGCCGCGCACGATCCAGCCGCGGCGCGTGTACCAGCGCCCGACCGCCATGAACGGCCACAAGATCCAGGCGATCACGAGCCCGATGCCCCGGCCGATCCAGTGAAACACACGGGTGAAAAATTCAACGATCGGATCGAGCACGAAGCGCCTCCCTCAGGCGTTTTTAATCCAAGCCATAGAGGCGCTTTCTCAGCGCCGGTTTATCCCTGAGATAAGCGGTTTTGAGCTGCGCCACAACATATTCGCGCCAGGCGTCGGAATAGCTCTCGTAATCCTTGTAGAAACCCTGCTTGTTGAAAACATAGCGGGCGATGAAATCGGACGGCACAAAGTCGGAAATCAACCTGTTGGTGAGCCATGCATCCGGATGTTCAGGATCGGCCCGCGTAACGAGAAAGCGCAGGCGCGGCGGGATTTCCTCGATCTTGAGCCTGCCCGTCTGGCTGATCTCACGCACGGCGGCATTGAGGAAGGGAATGCTCCCCTCGCCCGCCACCAGCCCGGCATTGCGGTGTGTCCAGGTCTGCAGCCAGACCGGGTCGACGCGCGCAAAATCCGTATCCGGGTTTTCGCGGCGCACCAGATCAAGCAGCACCATCTCGCCGCGATGGGCAAGATAGTTCGACCGTTCGATCCACGAGGCGCGCGGCAGCTGAATGCGGCCCGTCTCCGCCAGAAAGCGGAAGATGCGCGCCGGATCGTCCTTCGACAGATAGCTCACCTGCCATGGCCGCGAGCGGCGAAAGCCCGGCGTTGCCGGATCGGCGATCACCGTTGTCGTGTCGCGGTCAATGAAGATGTAGACGCCGCCGAAATGGCTGGTCCAGTAGGCGTCATGGCGAAACACCACCTGTTCCGGCACGAGGCTGTTTTCGCGAATGTCACCGGTCTCGCGTGCAAGCGCCACCATGCGGTTGAGCAGCGCATCGTCACGCCAGGCATCCGGCTCGTGCTTCACCCGGTCGGCCAGCCGCCCCAGTTCCGCCGCCTTGCCGAGCAGGTCCTCCGCCGAGAGAACCTTGAACTCCACCTGCACGATGGAGAGCAGATCCTCTATGTCGCGCACCTGGTTCACCTGCTCCTCGATCTCGCCATAGACCACATCCTTGATCGTGATGGCGTTGATGGCGCGCGCATTGGCCATCATGAACTCGTAGACGAGCTGCGAGGTGTTGGAGAAGGCCGTGTGAACCACCGGCAATTCGATCTGCGCCGGTGTCAGAATGATGAAGCGCCGATTGACGCCATTGGGATCGAGGTACTGGATATCCTCCAGTTCCTCGGCGATCTGCGGCGAGAAGCCGGTGCGATCGATCTCGAAGGAAGCAAGCTTCGTCTGCGGCACACCAAAGGCATCCAGCGCCTTGTTGTAACGCGCAATCAGATGCGGCTCCTCGATCCTGAGCAGGCGGCCAAAAATAAGGTCGTTGTCACGCAGGAGGTTCATGACGCCAGCCCCTCCCACTGCACGCGTAAAAATGGAAGCATAAACGTCGCGGCCATCCGCCTTCTCCCCGTACTCACGGGGAGAAGGTCCCGGCAGGGGGATGAGGGGTCGGCTGGCAGATGAAAGCGGTGTAGCAACCGGAGCGCCAAAGCGCCCATGATGCGCCGAAGCCTTACCGGTCGCGCTTGCCCCTCATCCTCACCTTCTCCCCGCACACGGGGAGAAGGGCGCGCAGACGCCGGTTTGTCATTTCGAACGGGTCTGCTCATGCCCTGCGAGCGTTCGCGAACTCCCCGGTCCGGGAGTTGCAATTGACCAGCAACTGGCGCCTCGCCTCTGGCCAGCCTCCTTCTCCCCGCACCCGCGGGGAGAAGGTCCCGGCAGAGGGATGAGGGGCCGGCTGGCAGATGAAAGCGGTGTAGCAACCGGAGCGCCAAAGCGCCCATGATGCGCCGAAGCCTTACCCGTCGCGCTCGCCCCTCATCCTCACCTTCTCCCCGCACGCGGGGAGAAGGGCGCGCAGACGCCGGTTTGTCATTTCGAACGGGTCTGCTCATGCACCGCGAGAGTCCGCGGACTCCCCGGTCCGGGAGTTGCAACTGACCAGGAACTGGCGCCTCGCCTCTGACCAGCCTCCTTCTCCCCGTACTTACGGGGAGAAGGTCCCGGCAGGGGGATGAGGGGCAAATGCCTGCTTCAAAACTCAACTCGTTCACCTTTCACGATCCTTTGCAGGAGCAAACCGCATGTCATTCGCCACGACGGCCGACGAAAGCCGTTCCTCCAGAACAGCCAGAATCGTTTCAAGCACCTGTTCCCGCTCTTTCAGAACATCGACATTCCAGAAACGCAGCACAGACCACCCCTTCTCGTTCATATAGCCATCGCGACGCCGATCCGCAGTGTTTTCAGCATGTTGACTGCCATCGACTTCGACCACAAGGTGCTTCTCCCTGCAGGCGAAATCAGCAAAATACGCCCCGACAGGAAGCTGCCGTACAAATTTGAAGCCGTTCAACCGACGATTTCTCAGTTCCGACCACAGGGCTTCTTCCGCATCGTTTTCGGCGCGGCGCAGGGAGCGCGCCCTTTCGGTCTGCTCTGGCTTCGCATTCCGCATGGCGCTCGCCCCTCACCCGCCTGCCGGCACCTTCTCCCCGCGAGCGGGGAGAAGGAAGCTCACTCAACCGCCCCACACGCCCCTCGCCTTCATGTCCTCGATCTCGCGCAGCGCGCGTTCGCGCAGGCGCTGGTCGCGGACGATGCCCGAAACGGCGGCATCGTCGGAGCGGTCCGAGTAGCGGAACTCCGAATCCGCGTAGCGATTGATCTCCTGCATCACCATGTCCATCGTGAATGGCCGGCGCAGCTCGGCGATCATCGCTTTCTTCTCGTCATAGCCCCGGCGCATGAAGGCTTCGGGCGTCTCGAACCATTCGTCGGGAAGCTCGATATCCATGGCGCGCATCTTGATGGCGTCGGTGATGTTCTTGATGGCGCGGCCAGTGAAGCGCGGCTCCGCCAGCTTGATCTCATGCAGATAGGCGCCAATATCCGTCAGCGTCTTCGGCTCGCCGCGATCGTTCAGGAAGCGCTCATAGACTTTCGCAAGCCCGTCTTCCTGCGGTCTGGAATGCGCCTCATAGGCGGTTTCGACCGCGCGCTTGATCTCCTGCGTGGCGTAAAGCGCGTGCTCGCCAAGCGGGATCGAATGGTTCTTGCCGGCCAGAAGCACGAAGATGTCGACATAATCCTCAAAAGTCTGCGGCCCGTCGACAAGCCAGCGCGCGCCGGCGCGCTGCCGCAACGCGTCGTCCACATTCTCCGGATAGTTGGAGAACATGCCGAAGGAGCAATTGCCGCGCACCACCGTGCCCGCACCCGCAAAGCTCTCCATCAGAACGCCCGTCACCTCCTGCTGACCGGCAGACGCCCGGTCGTCGGAGCGCTTGGCCGCCACCTGGTCGATGTCGTCAATGGTGCCAAAGCCGATGGCGCGCGGGCTCAGCACATTTTCCACGAACTGCTTGCAGTTCTGGCCCGACTTGCCCTGATAGGAGGAAATCTGGTCGACGCCGAAATTCTCGTAGTGGAACGGCACGCCCGCCACCTGGCAGTAATCGTTCAACAGCCCGGCGGTCATCTGGATAAGGATGGTCTTGCCGGTGCCCGGTGCGCCATCACCAATGAAGGTGAACAGAAAGCCCCCCAGCTCCACGAAGGGGTTGAGCTGGCGGTCGAAATCATAGGCCATCAGCATCTTGGCGAGCTTCATGGCCTGATATTTGGCAATGTGGTTGCCGATGATCTCGTTGGGCTTCTTGAACGTCATGACAAGCGGCTTGCGCCGGCTTCCCGGCGCAATGTCGAACCCGTCCAGCGTGAAATCGTCGCCCTCAAGCCGCATATGCGTGTCTTCAAACGCGCCGAGACCGGTGAAACGGCCGCGCCGCTGCAACAGCCCCTCGATTGCGACGCGGGCAAGCGCGCGGGCGCGCGCCGTCATTGCCGTGTCGTCGGCAGCACCCGTGATCGCCCCATCAAGCGCGGCAAGAACGCTCTTCAGCGCATCCTGCGGCGTGTCGAACTGAAAGTCCGGCTCATCCGTGTCATTTACCGGCTCGCTGTCGGCGTCGAGCATCTGCAGGAGATAGGAGGAGAGCGTGAAGGCCGCGACATAGGCCGAAGCCTGCAAAAGCGCGTGATAGGTCTGCGCCGCATCGCCCTCAAGCGGGCTGCGGGCGTTGCGCTCCTGAAGGCTTTCAAGCTCGGTTGACCGCGCGAAGACATCGGCCACCGCAAGCGCCACTGCCGCCCCGCGCCGGGCGCGGAAAAGAAGCGTGTGCTGCGCAATGGAGAGCATCGGGTCGCCCTGGCGGATGGCGGCAATGGTTTTCGCCAGCTCCACCTCACGCGTCCTGCGCAATGCGCCGGTGGAAACGGTCGAAACGAAACGCCGCCCGGTGCCGGCAAGCCCGGTGCCGGAGCGGCCGCCATCGGCCTGAAGAACCACGAAGCGCGTCACAAGGCTCTGCGCCGTCGCCCGGTGCTTCTCGATGTCTTTCTCGTCGATGGTCGTCAGGCCGGTGTCCATGGAATGTCCTATACGTCGGTGATGACCCGCCCGCCCGAAATGACGTGCACGTCGTAGCCATCGAAAATCTTCTGCGCTTCGCCTGCGGCATAGAGCGCCTGATAGGCCTCATGCGGCACGAGCGCGTGCTGCTCATAGGCGCTCACGCCCATGCGGGCGGCGTCCAGATCGTCGGTATCAATGAAGAACTCTTCGCGCGCCGGCTGGCTGGACCACAGCCCCTTGCGGGCCGGGCGCTCGGTCTTGGAATAGACCTCCTGCACCGTCCAGGTGAGAAGCCACGCGTTTTCGCGCCGGCGCACCCTGCCGAGCACGTCAGACACGGTGGAATTGTTCTCCGTGATGCCGGCCGTGTAGAACGGCCCCAGCACCACCCGGCGCAGCTGCTTGGGGTGGAGATGGTCGAAATCCTTGTCGAGATTTCCGGCAATGGTGGCGGGCGACAGGGAATAGGCGGAGTTCTTTTCCGCGAAATCGTCGAATTGATGCGCAAGCTCCGGGTTGAGCAGACCGCCGACCGGAAACCCGATATCGACGTCCTCCCTGAGCTTTCCTTCGTCGGAAACCAGCGCCTTGAGCATGCCGGGCGAGGAATCCTCGACCGCCGCCATGTAGACCATGGGCAGGCTCGAATTTCCGTCAAAAGCGCCCCAATGCACCAGATAATAGGGCCGTTTTGTCTTCGGATTCACCGAAACGCGCACGGTTTCCGGCAAAATGAAGGGCGAGAAGATCTTTCCCTCCTTCACCTCCTCCAGATAGAGGCGCTCGGCCATGGACTGCTGGAGATCCGCAGGGAACGCGCGGTGACGCAGAATGAAATCGACCATCTCGGCGCGCAGCTCGTCCGGACCGGAAATGCCGGCCAGCCGCTGTTCCGCCTGCCGCCGGTCGTTCTCCAGTTCCAGAACGCTCTGAAACACCGGATATCCGCTTTCGGCCCGCTGGATGCGGAACTTTTCCATGAAACCGAGCCGGTTGCGCCAGCAGTCGAAGGACCGCTCCAGCCGGCCGATATAGGGCGCAACCACTTCGGCCACGAGGCCGTGGGACTGAAACGGCGAGGCCGTGCGGTCGCCGAAATAGACGCCTAGCCCTTCGAGCGCGGACGCAATGGCATCGAAATAACGCGCTGCGGCGTCAGGAGCGGTGTTCATGCAAAAGACCTGTTCTGGGACCTTGGCGTACGCCCCTCATCCGCCTGCCGGCACCTTCTCCCCCCATGCGGCGAGAAGGAAGAGGGTCGCCATGTAAACGTCCCCCTCTCCCCGCGAGCGGGGAGAGGGCAAGGGTGAGGGGCGAGGCTCCGCATTGAAGGTCCGCGCACTGTATGTCGTCACGCCCGGACGTAATTGGCCGCGTCGTGCTTCTTCATGACGTCTTCGAAGCGGCGGGCGAAGGCATCGTCGGCGAGCTTTTTGCGGCGCTGAATGTCGGCGGTGGTGACCATGTTCTTTTCGTGCAGCTCAAGCAGATCGCCAATGTGGCGCTGCGCGGCGGCGCCGATGCCGGCCATGGTTTCCTCGGCCGTGTTGTCGACCTGCGACCCAAGCGTGTTGATGCGGTGAGCCACATCCTGCTGGGCGGCGGTCTTCAGCGAATCTTCAAGCGCCTTGTAGAGAACGATGCGCTGCTCGGTGTCGATGGTCAGCTTGTTGATCAGCGTCGACTGGGCAGCGATCTGGTTGTTGAGCGAATCCACGAAGGTCTCGAACATGGACGTGTAGCGCTCAAGCGTCTGGCTCTCGGCGAGCAGTTCCTGCTCTTTCGCCTGCGCCTCATTGTATTCGGTGGCAAGCTTCGAGCGCTCGCCCTCAAGTTCCGTACGATCCTTCTGGTTCGTGGAAGCGGCAATGCGGTTCTCGATGTCGAGCAGCATCGGGTTCAGCTCCTCGATGCGCTTCTGCGTCGTTTCCAGATTGGTCATGGTGGATTTGCGGCGCTCGATCACCTGCCCAAGGCTTGTCTCGGACGTTTTGTAGCGGTCCTGAAGAACCTGCTTCTGGTCCTGAAGAATGCCGGTGATGGTGTCGGATTTGGCAAGCAGTTCCTGCAGATTGCCCGACAGCGACATGTTGCGCACGCGCTCGGTGCGCATGCGCTGCTTCTTCTGCTTGGAGAAGATGCCGATGAAGTTCTCCCAGCCGGTATAGCTCTTCATGCTTTCGAATTCGGAGCCGAACACATTGGTGGCGTCCTCGAGCCCGATGATCAGGTCGGCGATGTTGGCCTCCATCACCTTCTGCTGCGAAAGCACATCCTGAATGCGGGCGTTCTCGATGTCGAAATCGGCCTGGCCGATCTTCTCGTCGGTGCGCGCGAGCTTGTCGAGAACGGTTCCCGACTGCTCGATCCTGGAGCGCATGTCATCCACCACCTCGCGGGTCTTGGCGATCTCGGTGTCGAAATTCTGCAAGGTGGCCATGCTGGTGCGCTCCGCAAATGTCAGGGTTGCGGAAATATATGTGTGTCGATTGACGATTGAAAGACGTTGCCGGCCTCAACACACAATTCCTCCAGCGCCGTGGCAGCCCCACTCTGGCGTCTTTCCCTGTGTCGCAACAGGCTGAAATCACGCGCGCCGAGGTCGATATTGGCCAGTTTCAGCAGGCCGCGCTCCACCAGCGGCCCGGCAGCGGCCATGGAAACGGCAGCCGCGCACCCGCCTTCGCGCACGGCCGAGAGAACCGCCTCATTGGAAGGAAAATCCATCACCAGATCGAGCGCGGCCGGGTCGATGCCCATCTCCACGAGCGTGCTTTCAAACGCCGTGCGCGTGCCCGATCCCTCCTCGCGCATGATCCACGCCGCCCCCGTCACGAGATCGGCAGGTTGCAGGGCGGCGCCCGACGCCCAGACATGGTCTGGCGCAACGACAATCGCCATCACGTCGCGGTCCACCCGCCGGACGGAAAGGGCCGGTTCGTCCACCCTGCCCTCCACCAGCCCGACCTCGGCCACGCCCTCCAGCATCGCATCGGCCACCATGCGCGTGTTGCCGACCGTCAGCTTCAGGGAAATGCCCGGGTAGAGCTTGTGAAAACGCATCAGCACCGGCGGCAGCCAATAGCTCGCAACGGTCTGGCTGGCATGAACGTTGAGCGTGCCGCGGCGAAGCCCGCCAAGCTCGGACAGCATGGTTTCCGCCGAACGCACACGCGCAAGCGTCGCCTGCGCCTCGCCCAGAAACACCCTGCCGACACGGGTCAGCTCGATGCGGCGGCCAACCCGGTGAAAAAGCTCCACGCCGTAATAGCTTTCGAGCGCCTTGATGGAGGCGCTGACCGCGGAAGGCGTGCGCCCCACGGCGGCAGCTGCCTGGGTCAGGTGCTCCCGCTCGGCAACGGCTACAAAGATCAGCAATTGTTCAAAGGTCATGGCATCATTCGATTTTTACGAACGATATATGGCAAACTATTCGATAGAAGTCGATAAAGCGCCATGCGACCAAGAATGCGTCATTGCATCAGGTCGCATTCATGTCCGCACTTCGCCACCCGCTCCGGCTTCTGCCGGGCCTTCTTCTCTCCGTGCTCGTCGCGGGGCTGGCGCTGGCGGCCGCATGGGCGGAACAGGCGTGGTTCGGCGAGGCGTGGCTTGAAGGGCTTGTGCTCGCCATCCTGTTCGGCGCGGCCATCAGCTCCCTTGCCCGATTAAGCCCCGCCTTCCGGCCCGGCATAGACTTCTGCGCCAAGGCGGTTCTGGAAGTGGCGATCGTTCTGCTCGGCGCATCGATCAGCATCGCCGCGCTGGGGGAAGCCGGTCTCGGACTGGTGGGCGGCATCGTCGGCGTGGTCGCGCTGTCGCTCCTTGCGGGCTATGCGATCAGCCGCGCGCTGGGCCTTTCGCCCGGCCTTTCGACGCTGGTTGCCTGCGGCAATTCCATCTGCGGCAACTCGGCCATCGCCGCAGCAGCACCCGTGATCCGCGCCGAAGCCTCGGAAGTCGCGGCGTCCCTTTCCTTCACGGCATTCCTGAGCATTCTTGTCGTGCTGCTCCTGCCGGTCCTCTATGTCGCCATCGGCATGAGCCCGGTGCAGTCCGGCGTCTTTGCCGGCCTCACGGTCTATGCGGTGCCGCAGGTTCTGGCGGCAGCTGCGCCAGCCGGGGCCATCGGCATTCAGGTGGGAACGCTGGTCAAGCTGGTGCGCGTGCTCATGCTCGGACCGGTCATCTTTCTTCTCGGCCTAGCCCATGGCCGCAAGACCGGCGCGAAACTCACCTTCCTGCAAATGGTGCCGTGGTTCATCATCGGCTTTCTGGCCATGATGGCGCTGCGCTCGGCTGACCTGATCCCCGCCGCCGCACTTGCTCCCATGCACGAGGCATCCGGGCTTCTGACCGTGGTCGCCATGGCAGCGCTCGGCCTGACGGTGGATATTCGCAGCGTGATGAAAAGCGGCGGCCGGGTGATCGTCGCAGCGCTTCTGTCGCTCACCGTTCTGGGCATTGTCAGCTATGCGCTGATCCGGTTTCTGGGCGTCGCCTGACGGGGCGCTCTACCCGGCGGCGCTGCCGGCAAAGCCCACGAGATCTTCCGCCTTCCAGCGGCCCATCTCTTCTTCCCAATGCTTTCTACAAAGCGAGACATAGACATCCTTGCCGATGGCGACCTGTGCGCCCTTCCTGGCAACCTTGCCGTCCGGCCCCAGCCGCACCACCATGGTGGCCTTGCGGCCACAGCGGCAGATCGTGCGCACCTCGCGCAATTCATCCGCCAGCGCCAGAAGCGCCTGCGATCCGGTGAAGAGATTGCCCTGGAAATCGGTCCTCAGCCCGTAGCACATGACCGGGATGCCCAGCCTGTCGGCGACGCGGGCAAGCTGCCAGACCTGCTCTTCCTCAAGGAACTGCGCTTCATCGACAAAGACGCAGTGAACATTCGTGTGGCCGTGATGCTCTGCAACGCGGGCGTAGAGATCGTCTCCGTCGCGGAACATCTCGGCATCGCTTTCAAGCCCGATGCGTGAAGAGATATAGCCGCCGTCTTCCTTGCGATAATGACCGGCCACAAACAACATCGTGCTCATGCCGCGCTCACGATAATTGTAGGACGCCTGCAAGAGCATGGTCGACTTGCCGGCGTTCATCGTCGCATAGTGAAAATAGAGCTTTGCCATCGCGCTGCCTGTATCTTTCGCGCTCTTAAACACCACCAGCGCTCTTTAGAAAACGCCGCATTGTTTTTCTTCCACCGGAATACCGTCGCCAACGGCACGTTGCATGGCGCAAACAGACACTCGTTTGCACTTGCAGCGCCCCCGAATTGGTGGTTGCCTTTGAATAAATTGGCAAAGCCGGTTAAGACCCGCCCTTTGCCGGACAACAATCATAAAAGGAGAGCTGTCATGTTACCCAGCCGAAAGAAGACACTGGTACTCGGGCTCGCCGCAAGCCTGTTCTCGGGCGCAGCGTTCGCCGCAGAAGCCGATTCCTGCAAGGCCATCACATTCTCCGACGTCGGCTGGACCGACATCACCGCAACCACCGCAACCGCGTCCGTGGTGCTGGAAGGCCTCGGCTATGAGCCCGAAACCCAGGTGCTTTCGGTGCCGGTGACCTATGCCTCGCTGAAGAACAACGACGTCGATGTGTTCCTCGGCAACTGGATGCCGACCATGGAAGCCGATATCGCGCCCTACCGCGAAGACGGCACGGTGGAAACGCTGGTCACCAATCTGGAAGGCGCAAAATACACGCTGGCCGTTCCGAAATACACCTATGATGCGGGCCTCAAGAGCTTCGCCGACATCGCCAAGTTCGCAGACGAGCTGGATGGCGAGATCTACGGCATCGAGCCCGGCAATGACGGCAACCGCCTGATCCTCGACATGATCGAGAACGACACGTTCGGCCTGAAGGATTTCGAGCTCGTGGAAAGCTCCGAAGCCGGCATGCTCTCGCAGGTCCGCCGCGCCGTCGGCTCCAAGAAGCCCATCGTCTTCCTCGGCTGGGAACCGCACCCGATGAACGCCAATGTCGAGATGACCTATCTTGAAGGCGGCGACGACGTGTTTGGCCCCAATTACGGTGGCGCAACCGTGCACACCAACACCCGCGCCGGCCTTTCCGAAGAGTGCCCGAACCTCGGCAAGCTTCTGAAGAACATGGTCTTCTCGCTCCAGATGGAGAACGAGATCATGGGCAAGATTCTCGATGACAATCAGGAGCCGCAGAAGGCCGCCGCAGAATGGCTGAAAGCCAATCCGGACGCGCTCGGCCCGTGGCTTGAGGGTGTGACCACCTTCAGCGGCGAGACCGGTCTCGACGCCGTGAAGGCCCATCTGGACATGTAGTCCGGCAGCCGGCGCGCAGGCCTGCATGAGTGCAGCTTCGCGCCGGCTCCTCCTCCTCCTTCCCGACCGGGAACGGAGACTGCCGGTTCTTCACCCGGCACCTGCACACGCAAGAAGAAGAAATCCGCAGAAAGGAACTCCCCGGGCTCATGGACCCTGTTTCAGAATGGATCGCAGACTGGAAAATTCCCATCGGCCGGTGGGGCCGTGACTTTTTCGATTTCCTGACCACCAATTTTGCCTGGCTGTTCGACACGCTTGCAGAGGTGCTGGCCGACATCCTCGACGGCATGGTCGACCTTCTGCTCGCCATCCCGCCCATCGGGCTGGTGCTGGCCATTGCCGCCCTTGCCTATGGTCTTCAGCGCTCGTGGAAGCTCGCGCTTGCCGTGGCGCTCGGTCTTGCCTTCATCATCAATCAGGGGCTCTGGGAAGAAACGGTCGAAACGCTTGTGCTCGTCGTGGCCGCGGCCGCCGTATCCATGGCCATCGGCGTGCCGGTCGGCATCTGGGCCGCGCACAATGCGCGCGTCTACCAGTTCCTGCGCCCGGTCCTCGACCTGATGCAGACGCTGCCAACCTTCGTCTACCTGATCCCGGTGCTCATCCTGTTTGGCCTCGGCGCGGCCCCCGGTCTCATCGTGACCGTCATTTTCGCATCGCCCGCACCGATCCGCCTCACCTATCTGGGCATCACCTCCGTTCCACAGCCCATGCTCGAAGCGGGCCAGGCCTTTGGCGCAACCAAGCGCCAGCTTCTGTGGAAAGTGGAGCTGCCGGCTGCCCTGCCCTCCATCATGGCGGGGCTGACGCAGTGCATCATGCTGTCGCTTTCCATGGTGGTGATCGCCGCCCTGATCGGCGCTGACGGCCTCGGCAAGCCGGTGGTGCGCGCGCTCAACTCGGTCAACATTCCACTCGGCCTTGAAGCCGGTCTCGCCATCGTCGTGCTGGCGATCATTCTCGACCGCATCGCGCGGATCGAACGCAGGAGCGACAAATGAGCGTGGCCGTCGAATTCCAGAATGTCGACATCCTGTTCGGCACGGACAAACAGAAGGCCGACGCCCTGCCGCTGGTGGACGCGGGCAGGAACCGCGAGGAAATCCTTGCCGAAACGGGCGCGGTGCTTGGCTGCGCGGGCTGTGACCTCACCGTGGAGCGCGGCGAGATCTCCGTTCTCATGGGGCTTTCAGGCTCCGGCAAATCCACGCTTCTGCGTGCGGTCAACCGGCTGAACACGGTGGCGCGCGGCAATGTCATCGTGCATGACGGCGAGTGGCAGGCAGATGTGGTCAACTGCTCGCAGGCCGAACTGCGCAAGATCCGCCGCGAATGCGTGGCGATGGTCTTTCAGCAATTCGCACTCCTGCCGTGGCGCACGGTGGCGGAAAATGTCGGCTTCGGGCTGGAGCTTGCCGGCGTGCCCGCCGCCGAACGCAAGGAGCGCGTCATGGCGCAGCTCGAACTGGTTCACCTGACCGAATGGGCCGACAAATATGCCCATGAGCTTTCGGGCGGCATGCAGCAGCGCGTGGGCCTTGCCCGCGCCTTCGCGACGGAAGCGCCCATCCTGCTCATGGATGAGCCGTTCTCCGCACTCGATCCGCTGATCCGCACCAAGCTGCAGGATGAGCTGATCGAACTGCAGGAACGGCTCAAGAAGACCATTCTGTTCGTGAGCCACGATCTTGAGGAAGCGCTGAAGATCGGCAACCGCATCTCCATCATGGAAGGCGGCAGGATCGTTCAGACCGGCGCGCCGGAAGACATCATTCTGGCCCCGGAGAACGATTATGTGCGCGAGTTCATCTCCAATGTGAACCCGCTCTCGGTGCTGACCGCTTGGAACGTGATGCGCGATGTGCGCGATCTGGAGCCTGCCGGCGAAGGCTGGCTCTGGCTCGACCGCCGCCGCACCACCCGCTTCAAGTTCGATGAAAACATGCTGGTCATCGATGCCGAGCGCAACAAGAAGCCGGCCATCTGGGTTTCCTGCGACAATATCGAGAATCTGCCGGAAGACAGGCCAAAGGTCTTCTGGGCGACGGCCGGCACATCACTGAAAACGGTGATGCGCGCCATGCAGCAGTCGCAGACCGCGCCCGTAGCGCTGTTCGACGATGCTTCCCGCTTTGTCGGCGCCATCGGCATCCGCGACGTTCTGGGCTCCATCATCCGGCGCTGATGCAGCTTGAAACGCCTCGCTCGAATGAAGGGCGGGGCGTTTGATCCCGGACGAACGAACCGAAACCAGTTCGCCGTTTCCAGCGCCCGTGAACCGGTCTAGTCTGCCTCCCCAAATCAAAGGGAGGTCTTTTCATGAATCCATCCGGCGTTGTTGCACTCGTTTCGGGCGGCGGCTCGGGACTTGGCGAAGCCACCGCACGCGCACTTGCCGCCAGGGGGGCCAGGGTGGCCATCGCCGATATCGGCATGGAGCGGGCGGAAGACGTTGCCGCCGACCTTCAGGGCATCGCCGTCAAATGTGACGTGAGGAGCGAGGAGGACGTTCAGGAAGCGATCCGCATCACGACCGAAAAGCTCGGGGCCCCACGCATCCTCGTCAATTGCGCCGGCATCGCCATTGCGATGAAGACCGTCGGCAAGGATGGTCCGCACCCGCTCGACCTCTACCGCCGGGTGATCGAAATCAACCTTCTCGGCACGTTCAACATGATCCGGCTGTTTGCCGCACAGGCGCAGGAGCTGGAACCGCTCGACGGTGGCGAGCGCGGCGTGATCGTCAACACGGCCTCGGTCGCCGCCTTTGACGGGCAGGTCGGCCAGGTTGCCTATTCCGCCTCCAAGGGCGGCGTGGTGGGCATGACGCTGCCGATCGCGCGCGATCTTTCGCGCTCGGGCATTCGCGTCTGCACCATTGCGCCGGGCATCTTCAAGACGCCGATGATGGCCGGACTGCCGGAAGACGCACAGGCCTCGCTTGGCCAGCAGGTGCCCTTCCCGCCGCGCCTTGGCGAACCGTCGGAATATGCAGCGCTCGCCTGCCACATCGTGGAAAACCAGATGCTGAATGGCGAGACGATCCGGCTCGATGGCGCAATCCGCATGGCGCCGCGATAGGCAGGTCCGGATATCCCCGCCGGGGACTTGAAGCCGCCTATTTCTTGAGCGAAAGAAGCATATTAAAACAGACGAGGCGGCAATGAGCGACGAAAAGAAAAAAGACGTTATCCTTGAAACCGATGCAGACGCGATCCGTCTCGGGCGCACGCTGTTAAGGGTGTCGCGTTTTGGCGCGCTCGCCACGGTCGATCCGGACGACGGCGCTCCGTTTGCAACGCGCGTCGCCACCGCCACCGATCTTGATGGCGCACCGCTCATTCTCGTCTCCGGCCTCTCCGCCCACACAAAGGGGCTTGAAGCCGATCCGCGCTGCTCGCTGCTCATCGGCGAGCCCGGCAAAGGCGATCCGCTGGCCCATCCGCGCCTCACCGTAAAGGCCACGGCGCACAGGCTGGAGCGCGACGGCGATGCCCACGCGCTTGCCAAGCGCCGCTATCTGGCGCGCCATCCCAAGGCGAAACTCTATGTCGATTTCCCCGACTTCGCGATCTATCGGCTGGAGCCTGAAACGGCGCTCCTCAATGGCGGCTTTGCCCGCGCCTACAGGCTCACCCGAAGCGACCTTCTGAGCGACAGCCCGGCCCTTGCGGGACTGGCCGAGGCAGAGGCTGGCGCGATCGCGCATATGAACAGCGACCATGCCGATGCGGTGGAGAACTATGCCCGGCATTTCGCCCGCGCGCAGGCCGGAAAGTGGCAGCTCACCGGCATCGACCCCGACGGCGTGGACCTGGCGCTTGGCGACGATACGCGCCGCGTCTTTTTCGCAGAACCGTTGAGCGACGCCGCACAGATGCGCCCCGCCCTCGTTGAGATGGCCAGGGAAGCGCGCGCCGCGCTGGCCGCATGAAACGCACGCTGATCCGCATCGAAGAGGCTGACGATCCGCGCATTGCGGCCTATCGGGATATTCGCGAGCGCGATCTGGTGGGCCGGCAGGGCCGCTTCGTGGCCGAAGGCCGCGTGGTGCTGAACGTACTCTTCTCCACCAGCCGCTTTTCGGCAGAAAGCGTCTTTTTGCGGGAAAACCGGGTCGACGGCCTCGCCGATCTGATCGAACACATCCCGGACGACGTGCCTGTCTATGTGGCCAGCGGCGCGGTGATGGACCAGATCGCCGGATTTGAAATCCATCGCGGCATTCTGGCCATTGGCAAAAAACCGGAGACGACCGGCAACGAGCTGCTCGACACGCTGCCGGCGCAGGCGCTGGTCGTGGCGCTCTCCGGTATCTCCAATCATGACAATATGGGCTCGATCTTCCGCAACGCGGCGTCATTTGGCGCAGCCGCAATCCTGTTGACCGACGATTGCTGCGACCCGCTCTATCGCAAGGCCATCCGGGTTTCGGTCGGTGCAACGCTCAAAGTGCCGTTCGCGCGGATCAGCGATCCCGACGCCCTTGCCGGAGCACTGGAGAGCCGTGGCTTCTCCATTCTTGCGCTCAGCCCGCGTGGCGGGATCGACATTGCCGATGTGGAGCGCACGCCGCGTCACGCGCTGCTTCTGGGCAGCGAGGGGCACGGGCTTTCACAGGATGTGATGGACCGGCTGCCGACTGCACGGATTTCCATGGCGGATGATTTCGACAGCCTCAATGTGGCTGCGGCGTCGGCCATCGCGCTTCATCGGCTCTGGCGCGGCTGAACGCGGCGTTTGGCGATTTAGCCCTTCGTCTGCGCGCGCAGCGCACGCACCCGCTCGGCAAGGCTGAGCGGGCGACCCTCGGCGCCTTCGGGCTCCGCCTTTTCAAGCAGCCTGGTAATCGGCGTGTCCGTGCCTTCCAGCGCCGCCGTTAGGCTCACAACCTCGGCTGCGAGGCTGTGGATCTGCTCGCGCAGCGCATCGTCTGCGCGCGCGGTATCGGCTGGAGCCTTCTGCTTCGCGCCGCCAGCGGTCTTCGCCTTTTGGGCTGAAAGGTCTGCGCGAAGTTTCTTGTTTTCCTGCATGAGGCGCGAAATGCGTGTCTGCAATGTCTCTCGCTCGTCATTAAAGTCTTGCGCTGGGAAGCCTTGCGCCCGGAAGTCTTGCGCCGGCGTGCTTCTGCGCACGCCGCCTTCGCTCAGAACCGTTCCAAGCTGCAGCGATTTGTCGGCCAGTTCACGCGCGAGCCGGTCGCGCTCTTCTTCTGCTTCGCGAAGCCGCCGGGCGGCCTGCGTGGAGAGGCTTTCCGTGCTGGCGTTCGTAATGTCCTGACGCAGCCGCGCGATTTCACCCTCGCGGCGCTCCAGCTTTTCCTCAAGCTCGTAGAGAACCCGCATCTGGCCCTCAAGCTTCTTCTGCAGATCCGCATTGCGCTTCTCGGCCACCTTGAGCCCGGCCTCGGCCTGATCGCGCGCCGTCTCCGCGTCGCGCGCTTCGCGGATCGCTTCCTTGCGTTCCCGGCGAAGCAAGGCCAGATCGCCCTCGACCTTGCGCAGCTCGGTTTCGCGCGCAACGAGTTCGATCTGCCGGCTGCTGGCAAGCAGCCGCTCTTCCTCATAGGCGTCGTTGAGCTGAAGCAGCCCCGCGCTGCGCGTCTCGAGCTCGGCAAGCGTCTCATCGAGCCTTGCTTCCAGCGAGGCAATCGCTTCGGCCTTCTCATCGAGCGCCTTGGCCTGCCGCTCAACCTCCCCCTTCAGCCGGGCGATCAGCCGCTCCTGGGCAGCCCGCTCTTCGGAAAGGCGGCGCGCCTCTTCACTCATGCGGGAGAGTTCGACCAGTTGCGCGGACGTCTTGTGGTTGAGATTTTCGATGTTCATCTCGAGCCGGCGCGCAGCCATGGCGTGGCTTGCGCGCAGCCTGTCCTTCTCCGCCTCCAGCTCATTGGCCGAAAGCGGCATGCTGGCTTCAATGCGCTTGGTCGTGAGACGCACAGCACGACGCCAAAGGATCGGCGCCAGCAGAAGAGCCACAAACCCCGCTATGAAGAAGCCCAGAAGAAGGAGCAGTATGGTCTTGATCACCGCATGAAACCCATGTCGTCGTGAAAGCCACAGCGATTTGCCGCTTGCAGCCGGTTCCTTGGGTCACGCAAAAAGGCGTCCACGTCAAGCTGATAGGCACGCCTGCACGGCCCAAAGACGGAAAGAGCGGCGCATCGCATCTGCGCGGCGCCGCTCCCGAATGGTCTGACGTCTGGTCTGGATCAGAAGGGATTCCAGGTCGGACGCGGGGTCAGCTTCAGATAGCCGAGATTGACGCCCAGACGCGCGCCGACACCGGTACGGATCGGAACCAGAACCATGTTGTCGTTGGTCAGCGCGTTGAAACCGAGACCCGCAACCAGATAGGCCGAGCCGGCAACGCCGCCGAAACGACGGTAAAGATCGTTCACCGAGTTGAGATTGTAGACCAGGATCATCACGCGCGATCCCTGGCCGCCATAGTCCCAGCCGATGGAAGGCCCCTGCCAGAAGACCTTATGGTCACCGGCATTCTTGGTGTAGAGCATGCCCTCGCCATAGGTGAGGCCGCCGATGAAAGCGCCAGACCCTTCTTCGCCGAGAACATAGCCGTTCGGCAGACCGTAATTGGAAAAGATCCGCTCGACCACGGCGGCAAGACCGCCGGTCGTCGCGCCGAAGAAGCCGTGACCGGCCTCAACGATCTCTCCTGCCGAGTAAGTATTGTTGGCGCGCGCCGCGTTCGTCGTCAAAGACAAGGCGCCAAGGCCGACCGCACAAACAATCAACGCGGCCTGGATGAGCCGCGTCCAGTCAAAAAGCCTTGCAGGCATTGTTCATTCTCCATCAATGAGTGGCTGTCAGAGACCGCCCCGTCATCGCCCCGCACAGAGCCACAACTGCTTAAAACTAGGCTCCGAATCTTTTCTAATTGTTAACCTCACATCAAAGATGCTTGGCAAAGGTTCTTCAGACCCCGAAAAACCGGCCACGGCAGCCGGATCTGTTTGCGATCAGAGCCAAACTGTTGCCGGTTTTAACGGGCCTGTGTAACCAGAAATCGTGCGTTTCATGATCTGATTCGGTCAGGGACTGGAGCCTGCGCAAAGTCAGAACCAATGGATTGCCGTGCGCCCCTTCGGGCGCACAAAGGACAGTCCGAACCATTAACGAAGCATCGGAATAGCCCGAAAACCGGTTTCCACTTTTCGGACCGATGCTCTGGAGCAGAGACCGGCCAGCCCCGTGGCGAAAGCAGACGGAAAAGGCCTGATTGGCAACAACGTCTGGAGGACAGATGCCCGTGTCCGAACTTTTCTCGCTGAGCGCCCCCGATCTGGCAGCTCTTCTGTGCAGCCGCGTTTGCCACGACATCATTTCTCCGGTGGGCGCCATCAACAATGGCCTCGAATTACTGGATGAAGGCGGCGCCGACGAAGACGCGATGAACCTGATCCGCGCAAGCGCGGTCAACGCATCGGCGCGTCTCCAGTTCGCCCGCATCGCCTTCGGCGCAGCCGGTTCTGCCGGCATGCAGATCGACACGGGCGACGCCCAGACGGTCGCGGCTGCCTTCATCAACAATGAAAAGCCCGAACTCGAATGGCACGGCGTGCGCGCCCTTCTGCCCAAGAACCAGGTCAAGCTGCTGCTCAACCTGCTTCTGGTCGCCAATGCGGCGATCCCGCGCGGCGGCAGGCTGCGGGTCTATCTGGAAGACACCGACACCAATGCGCATTTCGTGATCAAGGCCGAAGGCCCGATGCTGCGCGTCCCGCCGAAGTTCCTCGAACTGCACTCGGGATCGAAGCCGGATGAGCCCGTCGACGCCCACAGCGTGCAGTTCTATTACACGCTGCTTCTGGCCAAAGAGACCGGCATGAACGTGAACATTCGCGCCACGGCGGATGAGATCATTCTCTCTGCGGCAAAATAGAGAAGATTAACCATACCTCTTTGCCGCAGCTTTACCTGCAGCGGGCCATAGTCCTTTCTGTCGTCTAATCAGCGGCACCGGCTTTGCATGAAAGGACATGAAAATGGCTCGCTGCCTGATCGTTGACGATTCCAGTGTGATCCGGAAAGTCGCCAAGCGCATTCTGACGAGTGCGGACATGATGGTGACCGAAGCCGCAACCGGGCAGGAAGCGATCAATCTTTCTGCACACGACATGGCCGACATCATCATCGTCGACAGCTCGCTGCCGGACATGGCTTCCAGCGAACTGGTCAGACAGCTGATGGCGCTGCCAGCCGAATTCAAGCCCTACATCCTTCTGTGCCTTGCCGAGCTCGATCTGGGCGCAATCATGCGCGCCAAGCGCGCCGGCGCAAAGGGCTACATGCTCAAGCCCTTCACCCGCACCCAGCTTCTGGAGCAGTTCCGCGAATTCCAGTCGGCCGCCTGAGAGCGCTCTCCGGCAGATGAGGCGTGTTCTTGCGAGGCATGTTCTGGCGCCCTGCGGGCGACGCCCCTGCCCGGAATTTCCGAAAACGAGTACGCAACAAGAAAAACCCGGCCTCGCGGCCGGGTTTTGCGCGTTCCAAGGGGATTTGAAGCGGATCAGGCGCTTTCGCGGACTTCCTCGGGTTCACGCAGCACATAGCCACGGCCCCAGACCGTCTCGATGAAATTCTGCCCGCCGGACGCTGCATCCAGCTTCTTGCGAAGCTTGCAGATGAACACGTCGATGATCTTCAATTCCGGCTCATCCATGCCACCATAGAGGTGGTTCAGGAACATTTCCTTGGTGAGCGTCGTTCCCTTGCGGAGCGAAAGCAGCTCCAGCATCTGGTATTCCTTGCCGGTCAGGTGAACGCGCTGACCACCAACCTCGACCGTCTTGGCGTCGAGATTGACGATGAGATCGCCCGTGGTGATGACCGACTGCGCATGCCCCTTGGAGCGACGCACAATTGCGTGAATACGCGCAACCAGCTCGTCCTTGTGGAACGGCTTGGTCATGTAATCGTCCGCGCCGAAGCCCAGGCCGCGCACCTTGTCCTCAATGCCGGCCATGCCGGACAGAATGAGAATAGGCGTCTTGACCTTGGAAAGGCGCAACGTCCGCAGGACCTCATAACCGGACATATCCGGCAGATTAAGGTCGAGCAGAATAATATCGTAGTCATAGAGCTTGCCGAGATCGACGCCCTCTTCACCGAGGTCCGTCGTATAGACATTGAAGCTCTCAGACTTGAGCATCAACTCAATGCTCTGTGCCGTGGCACTGTCGTCTTCAATCAGCAGAACGCGCATCTTTATCCCCTTCTCGCCGCCGACCCGGCCTGGCAGGCACCCGGCACCGAAGCAATGATTGCCTGAATCGGAGGCTGCCAGTTAATGGTTAACAAAATCTAATTCGTTCTGGCAAGCGCCAGAATCCCCTTTTAGCTTTTGAAGGCACCGGTTTGATTCCAATGGTGAAATTTCCGCTCCTGGACAACGCAAATTGCATTAGAAATTTACGCTAACCGACTCTCCAAGCAATCAAATTACGGCTCCTCACGCACAATCTTTACCGCGCCTTAAGCCATCACCCATATGATTAACAATGCCCGTAAACGAATGGTTACCGGGAAAGCTAAATCTTAGGATTTTGTTTCCTAAGTGCGTTTAGCATTTGTATTCCGACCCGGCGTAAAAGGGACGGACAGCCGCCGCGAGGCGCTGGTGTGTGCGTATTGTGGGAGTAACGAGCATGAAGCCGCGTGAAAATCTCGTCCGTCTGAAGCAGTTTCAGGTCAATGAGAAGCGGCGCCGGATGGCGCAGCTGGATACGATGATCGCAGAATTCGACCGCATGGCGGCGGAACTGGATGCACAGATCGTCTCCGAGGAAACGAAGGCGGGCATTACCGACCTCAATCACTTCGCCTACCCGACCTTCGCAAAGGCCGCTCGCCTGCGCCGCGACAATCTGCGCACCTCCCAGGCCGAACTGGTCGAGCAGCGCAAGAGCGCCGAAGCAGAGCTGAACGAGGCTGAAGCCGAACTCGCCAAGGCCGAAGCGCTTGAAAACCGCACCCGCCCGGATGCCGCGCCCTCGCGCGCGATGACCGGCTAGACCTTTACGCTCACGCCACACCGCATTCTGCACGAGGCGGCAGGGTTATCCCCTGCCGTTTTTTTTTGCGTTCAGCGCTCGGGAATCCACAGCAGGAATCCACAGACTGAAACCGGGAACGCAAAAAGGCCGGCGACGAGCGCCGGCCCTTTTTACGGTTTTGACTGGAAGTCGGCCCGCCCCTTCTAGCGAAGAGAAGCGCTCCGAAAGCCGATCAATGCCTGTATTGCTGGATCCGCGTCGTGCGCAGACCTGCAAGGCCATGATCCTCGATAGAAGCCTGCCATGAGAGGAACTCCTCCACCGTCAGACGATAGCGCTGACAAGCTTCCTCAAGGCTCAAAAGCCCGCCGCGTACTGCGGCAACCACTTCCGCCTTGCGACGGATAACCCACCTGCGCGTATTGCTCGGGGGCAAGTCCGCAACAGTCAGCGGGCTGCCATCCGGGCCGATGACATATTTTACGCGTGGTCGAACCATTTCGGTCATAGTACTCTCTACCTGAACTCAAGACCCGTTTCACAAGCTAGTGCGCCGGCTTTAAAATTTGCCTAAGCACATGGTAAGCATACGGTAACGGACATGAATCCCGCGTTAGGGATTTGCCTGAGATTTGTTTCAAATTGCGCCGGAAACGCTCCGGACCCCTTGGAAAAGCTGGGGTTTGCAGGCAAAAGGGGCGTTAACCTATCAGGGTGGCGGTGGCCCGATCCTTGACCTATATTCGCCGCATTGGCATGTAATCGGCCACGATAAAGACAAAGAAGACCTAGCGAATGAACAGCCTCGACCTGCCCGGACGCCCGCAGGACTGCCGAATCGTGGTGGCGATGTCGGGCGGCGTAGACTCCTCCGTTGTTGCCGGCATTCTTGCGAAACAAGGCTACGACGTGGTTGGCGTCACCCTTCAGCTCTACGATCATGGCGAGGCGGCTCACCGCCCCGGATCATGCTGCGCGGGTCAGGACATCGACGATGCGCGCCGCGTTTCCGAGACGCTTGGCATTCCGCATTACGTGCTGAATTACGAGCAGCGCTTCCGCGAGGCCGTGATCGATCCGTTTGCGCAGAGCTATGTGGCCGGTGAAACACCGATCCCCTGCGTCTCGTGCAACCAGACCGTCAAGTTCGCCGATCTGCTGGAAACCGCCCGCGAACTCGGCGCCGATGCGCTGGCCACCGGCCACTATATCCGCAGCCGCGCCAATGGCGCTCACCGTGCGCTCACGCGCCCCGTGGATGCCGAGCGCGATCAGAGCTATTTCCTGTTCGCCACCACGCAGGAGCAGATCGACTATCTGCGCTTCCCGCTGGGCGGGCTCTCCAAGCCCGAGGTTCGCGCCATCGCCGAAGAGATGGGCCTGAGCGTCGCCACCAAGCAGGACAGCCAGGACATCTGTTTTGTTCCGCGCGGCAAATATTCCGACATCATCAGCAAGCTGAAGCCGGAAGCCGCCACACCGGGCGAGATCGTGCATCTGGACGGGCGCAGGCTCGGCCGCCATGACGGCGTGATGCATTACACGATCGGCCAGCGCCGCGGCATCGGCGTCGCGACCGGCGAGCCGCTCTATGTGGTGCATCTGGACGCAGAGAATGCGCGCGTGATCGTCGGCCCGCGCGAGGCGCTCGAGACGCACAAGGTTTTCCTGCGCCAGGTGAACTGGCTGGGCGACGGACCGCTTGGCGAGCTCCCCAAAGGCGGCATGGAAGTGTTTGCGAAGGTTCGCTCCACGCGGCCGCCCCGCCCTGCGGTGCTTCACCATGAAGACGGCGTCACCTGGGTCGAACTGACGGAGGGCGAAGCCGGTGTCGCACCGGGCCAGGCCTGCGTGCTCTACTCCGACGACGGCAATGAGGCCCGCGTCTATGGCGGCGGCTTCATCGAGCGCTCCGAGCGCGGCACCGAAGCCGAAGCGCAGCTCACGCGCCTCTCGACCATGGCTGGTCAGGGCGCGTAGAGCGCCCTGCGCCGCACTTCACGCCAAACCAGCCTGCATTTTTCTGAAATCAGCAGCGCACACGCGCCCGCTTGGGCGCGTTATTGATCACGATTGCGCCTGAAAGGCAGTGCCCGTCAGCCGTGGGTGACGGAGCCTGCCGTGAGAATGCGCAGAACCTCGATTGCCTCTTCACCGGTGGTGCGAGGCTCCTTGCGGGTTTCAATACAATCGATGAAATGCTGCAGCTCACGCGTGAGCGGCATTCCCTCTTCCACGTCCACATAGGTCGGTTCATTGGTCGTGAACGCCCAGTGACCGCTGTCATGCCAGACCGCATGACGATAGACGGCAAGCTTGCGCCCCCATGGCTCGACATCGTCGAACACGGCCATCGCCTTGTCGCCAACCACCGTCAGGCGGCGTTCGCGATAGGGGTTGAGGCGCGAGGTGAACAAATGGCTGCGCAGACCGCCGGGAAAGCGCATGTGCAGATGCGCGAAGTCGCTCAGGTGGTCGAGCAGCGCCGCGCCCTCGCCGCGCACCTCTTCCGGCGCAACGCCGGTCAGCGCGAGAATCATCGAGAGATCGTGCGGCGCCAGATCCCACAGGGCGTCATTCTCGGTGTGAAACTTGCCAAGGCCGAGACGATGCGAATGAATATAGCGGATTTCGCCGAGATCGCCCTTGTCGATCAGCTCCTTGAGCTTCTCGAAAGCCGGGTGGAAGCGCAGCACATGACCCACCATGATGATGCGCCCGGTCTCGCGCGCAACGCCGACCGCGCGCTTGGCGTCATCGACGGTCAGCGCGATCGGCTTTTCCACAAGAACGTCCTTGCCGGCCTGCATGGCGCGGATGGCATATTCGGCGTGGTACTGCGGCGGCAGGGCCAGAACGATTGCATCGATATCGTCGTGCTCGAAGAGCGCCTCCGGGGAGATTGCGACGCAATCATGCTCACTGGCAAAGCCCTCGGCCCGCGCCTCATTGGCGTCGGAGACGGCTGCCAGCACTCCAAGAGACTTAAGCGTGCGAATGTGGTTTGAGCCCCAATAGCCACATCCGAGTACTGCAATACGCGGTTTCATCAAATCCTTCGCCCGAGATTTTGGCGCTGAAAACACATACAGACGCCGCACCCGCGACTCAACCCTGCCAGGGAAAACCCGGCCCTTTCTTAAGGGAATTCGACAGCCACGACAAATTCCCCCAAGAAACGAAGAACCCCGCTTGACAGGGCAGACACAGCCACCTTATATCCGCGCGTCTTCTTGAGGCAACGGACTCGCAGCCGACGCAGCTGTTTTTGTCCTCGGTTGGCGGAGTAGCTCAGTCGGTTAGAGCAGAGGAATCATAATCCTTGTGTCGGGGGTTCGAATCCCTCCTCCGCTACCACCGGACCCCACACCAGCAACTTTCTGTGCTGGAACCCCACCTTTTCCGGGCTTTTGGGACTCTTGGTGTAGCAGCATATTCAGGTGTCCGTGGATCGTAACCTCTACGCGGCCCGTCTTATCGTCCTTGTAGACCACCACCTTCACCAGAAGCTCCCGCAGCAGCTGCGCGCCAAGCGATAGCGGATCGATCTCCCCTGCTTCCATCTCTTTCTGCAGGTCCGTGACTTTTTCTTCGAACAGCTGCGCCGCGACCGGGTGCACCGTGATGACCGGCGGCAGCTCCGGGGTGTCAGCCAGCAGTTCCTGAAGCTCCTTGCGCCGGGGGCGAAGCTTCTGCATTGCGGCGCGGGCATCCTCGGGGTCGATGATGTCGTCTGCGATCTGCATCACGATCTTGTCGATCTTCGCCACGACCCTATCCAGCTCACGCTCATAGACGCCGCGCTGGGACCGCCTCTCATTCACGAGACGGGCCTGCTCCTCTTGGTAGGTCTTGATGAACAGGGCCAGGCGTTCGGGCTTGCGGAGGAATTGCTGCACGACCGAGACCACCGACCGTTCGATCCGGTCGAGGTAAAACGTCCTCGGGTTCGGACACGTGTCGCTCTCGCGGGACGCCGAGCATCGGATACGCACCCGGCCCGACTTGTCCTTGCCCATGGCGGCCAGACCCGAACCGCAGCTGCCGCACTTCAGCAGGCCGGACAGAAGGCGCTTCGGTCTCTTGTGGTAGTTGGCCGGGGTTCCCGGAGGAGAGCGGCGTTGCTTCTGCGCGATCTCCCAGAGCTCGTCACTGACGATGCGAAGCTCAGGCACCTGAGCCCGCTCCCATTCGCTTTCGGGATTGGACCGCGATACCCGACGCCCGGTGTCCGGGTCTTTGACCATCGTGGTCCGGTTCCAGATGCGCTCTCCGACATAGAGAGAGTTATGCAGGATGCCATTGCCGCGCTGTGCCGACCCGTTGAGCGTCGAGGCGTTCCAGTTGTTGCCCCGAGGAGGCGTGATCCCGTCGCGATTGAGGCCGTGGGCGATGGAGCGGGGCGAGGAGCCGGCGGCGTACTCTTCGAAGATGCGTCGGACGACGTTGGCCTCATCTTCAACGATCAGCTGCCGCCCCTTGTTCGCGGGGTCGGGTCGATAGCCGTAAGCTTGCCCGCCACCAGACAGCCCCTGCTTCACACGACCCGACATTCCGCGCCGAACCTTCAGCACATTGTCCTCACGGAAGAGCTGCCCGACCAGTCCACGCAGGCCGACAGTCACGGTACTCGCAACGCCATCATGAACCCCGACCAGATCGATGCCTGCGAACTTCAGTCGCTTGCTGATGCCGGCCAGGTCTTCCATGTCGCGGGACAGGCGATCCAGAGCCTCGACGATCACCACCTCGAAATGACCCATCATGGCGTCGGCCATCAGGCTTCGGACGCCATCGCGGTTGTGCATCGAAGCACCCGACTTGGCCGCGTCCGAATAGACCTCCACGATCTCGTAACCGTTCTGGATGGCGAAGGCTTTACAGAGCGTCACTTGGTCGTCGATTGACCTGTCGGACTGCAATGTCGTCGAGAAGCGTGCGTAGATGGCTGCGCGGGTCACGGTAGGGTCTCCTTGGTGGACCGCTCATAATCCTCGCGCGCAGCCTTCTTTGCAAGAAAAATGACGAGATCGTCTAACGCCTTGTTGGCTATCTCGATTGATTGGGCAGCAGAGTACCCCTCGACCAAAAGCTCATCCTCCCCGTCATCAACAACAGGATCGACATTAACTCTCTGCTTTTTCTTGATAATGATCGGCATCGCGCAAACTCTTCTTTGAAATTAATTGCACTAGCTTGGTATGTACTTGATGGATAGCCCCATGTTGCTATCCACAAGACCGACCGCTGCAGCCTTCGTCCTGTTGGGGTAGTCCTTGGCTGTCAGCCGGAAGAGCGTGCCGGCCTTTAGGTCATCGACCGTGATCAGATGCTTATGATCGTGCTCCAGCTCTGGCCACGCTTCAAGCATGGCTTTGGCTATCATGTCGTAGAGCCCGTCAGACAACAGGGACACGTCGTGGTGGTAGTAGAGGTAGCTCGCCATCAGCCACCACGGGATCGCTGCGTCAGGACTTTGCCCCAGGACACCGAGGCACATGCTATCCAGATGCTCGGGTGCCTGCTTCCGGGAGACGACCGGCTGCGGCTTTGGAGCCTTCACCCTGCGCTTGATCACGATAGCCATCAGACCAGCCCCTTGTCTTCGAGGTAACCCTGCTCGGCGGTGAGCACCCAGGAGCGCCCTCCCTTGTGCTCCAGCTCGCACATGGACTTCGGTATCCAGACGGCATTCGCCTCGTTGCCGTCATCGCTTACGAGCACAGCAGAGTGGGTCTGGTGGTGCATACACACGTCGATGTCTTCGAGGTTCGATCTCATTGAGAGCTCCCCAGAAGCCGCAGAGCGCGGTCGGTATCGATCTTGATCGCGCCGTCCCCCGGCCCCGCCATCAGGCGACCCATCTTGTCCCGGTACAAATCGCCGTCGAAGCTGAGCGTTTCGAGGCGCATGCGGGCCTTGGTGGTGGACCCATCCGCCATCAGCTTGACGAAGCCGCCGGCCACCTTGGCGTAGAGCCTGCCGTGACGAGCGTACAGATCGACCTGCTTGTACACGCCGTTCTCTATGACGACGGCGGCCTCGCCTTCCAGCTGCTGAAAAAAGGACATCGGTTTCTCCCTGTCAGATAAATCCCCGGCGGCACTACGCCGCCACTTCCTTGCCGCGCGCCCGAGCCCACTTCGCGTTCATGCAGGTGGCTTTCTCGCCGTGGCAGGGGAAGCCGTACAGGTGCCCGCACAGCTTGCAGGTGGTCGGAGCCGGGGCGCGCATCTTGCCACCGCTGGCAAACAGCTCCTCCACCGACGCGGCGACCGGAAGCTTCTCGAAGGGCGTCCGCTCGGTGGCCGGCGGCGGGGCCTTGGCTGCGGGCTTCTGAGGCCGGGGCTCCACCAGCGCGTCCGGGGCCGGCTTTTTCTTCAGCACCCTCTTCTTGATGATGATCGGCACGTTCTTCTCCTGCCTTTGCAATTAATTGCAGAACGACAACATGCGGCAATACAGCCACACGGCTTGGGGCTCACCCAGCTTCACCAGGGCGGCCTGCCCGAGGATCACGACAGCTGCAAGGATCGCGACAGTCGCGACGTGCAAGAGCTTCATCCCTTGGGCACCTTCTTCACGATCTTTATCTTGCCGGGCTTGGTCTTCGGCTCAGGGGCCGGTAGTTCCAGAGGAGCCTTCGCGTCAGGATCGCCACCCGTGAGCTGCCGAACCATGTGGCCGTGGATTTCCTGCCGGGCCTTGGCTACGGTCTCCTCCATATGCTCGCCGAACCGCTCGGCCACGTAGTCGATGTTCGGGCCGAGCTGGCGCTTGGCCGCATCGATCCGGGACGTCAGCCGCTCGCGGGCCGCGTTGGACAGCCCCTTCGTATCGGCAAGCATCTCCATGACCTGATCGAGCTCGCGCAGCCCGTCGTCCAGCGTTTTACGCGCCTCCCGGCCAAACACGTCCCGCTTGTCCTCCGGGTCAGGCAGAAGGGGCATCATCTCGCCGTTGAAGCTATCGATTGTGCAGGGCACACCGGTTCCGATATTCGGCGCGCTGATGAACTCCGCCCACTGCGCTTCCGTCATATCGACAGCAATGATCGAGCGCAGGCTGCCGTGGTAGCGATCACCGGACAGGCTGCGTACGTGTTCGCTCGTCGTGATCGTGACGCGCATGAAGTGCCGGTGTCGGAAGTCGCTGCCGAAGAGGGCTCGGTGCCCAGAAATGCGGTGCGCGACGATCCCGCCAAAAGCAGGGTGCCTGCTGATCGTATCATCGGGGCGAATACCGCTCTCGTCCTTCTCGACGGTCGGCGCTACGACTTCTCTCTTCATGGTGCCCTCCTTGGCAGGTGCCCGGTTTCTGCTGGACATTTTCAAAGGCCGTCTTGTGAAACCGGAGCCGGAAACAGTCATCCAGCCTTCCGTGGGCGGTCAGTAACCGACCGCAACCCTCGCCTTCTCGGCATACTCTTCGGGCTCGACTTCTCGAACGGTGATCTCGAAGCAGCGCTCGCCAAACTCGTAGAGCAGCACGCCGTCATCCTCCTCCAGGACGGACATGTTGCCCTTGGACCGCGCCTTGTAGCGATCTGGCACCTTTGCCACCGCACCGACCTGCGCCGTCTTGCCCTTGCGGGTCAGGAAGACGCCGGACCCGTCACGTCTCTTTTTCAGGGACAGCTCTTCGAGAGGATTGTGGTTGCGGCACTTGCGGCCCAGCCACTGCGTGAACTTGCCAATCTCGCTCGAACCGTTTCTCAGCTTCGGCATCTTTCTCTCCTGCCTGAGTGTTGCGTGTAGCGAGGGCCGTGCAATTAACTGCACAGCCCCGGCCAAAGAAAATCAGAAGGGAATGAATGCCTTCAAGAAAACTGCCAGCTGCATGGCAAGTACGAAGCCCACCATCCACTTGACGACGGATACGTCGTGCTTGAGATCGTTGACGTCCTTGTCGCGTACGCTCAAGGCTTCTGCTGCTTTCAAGGCTTTATCCTCCGGGACTTCTACGGATCGGAATGCCTGATAAACATCGCTCTGAAATGCACTCATGTCTAGCCCTCCTTGGCTCATTGGTACAATCCATACTACCAAATGGGTGCATGGCGTCCAGTCGAAAGTGCAATTAATTTCGCTATTTCGACGACAGGGCATCCGCTGCGTCTGCGGCCTCAAGGAGCGTTTTTGCGAGGCGTCGGGCACCTGCGCTATCTGTCACGATCTCGTTGCCGAACAGGTCTTTGAACGACTCGACGTCGCCAAGCGTATCGTCGTCAGGCTTGATGATGCGGATCAGGCCGGTCACCGACGTGTCGTTGAACCTGTATTTCTCGTGCACACCGACCACGATCACCTGATGATCGTCCCAATCAGTCTGCTCGAACAGCGGGTTCTCGATCTCTTGCTGGAACGGTACGGTCAAGCTCCCATCTCCTTCACGATGTCGTTCGCCTCTTTGGCGTCCCGCGCCAGGTCTGCGAACTCGGATTGCGATAACTCATCAAGCGGGCGATTGTTCTCGCCACGCATGATCTCCTCGATCTGGGCCAACTCGTCGGGCATACCGACGCCGGTTGCCTCCATGATCGCTGCCTGAAACGCGTTCAGCACATCAGCCTCCAATGGTCTGCAGGGCTTCGATAACGGGGGTGAACAGCTGGGCACCGACGGTCCAGCCGGAGTAAATGACGACGCCAAGGAAGAGAGCCATCATCACGTAGAAGACGAGACCTTCGACACGCACCTTGCGGGCGGTCTGATCGACAGGCTGGGACGGCAGATCGAACGCTTTCTTGGAGCCACGACCACCATTCCAGTTGTCGTTGTCTTCGCGTTCACTCTTCGGCATCACGGCCTGCGCCTTGCGGCGATCAAAGTCGCGAGTGCATTTAATTTCACGCTTCCGGCCAAATGTCTTTCTCATGTCGCCCTCCTTGGCGCGTTGAGTGGGTTGGATTTCCCTATGCCTCAATCTTACCAGGGTGCCGGCTCCCGTCCACCAGAATTTGCAATTAATTGCACGAAATCGACATCAGTCGGATGCCGACATCACGGTAGACCAATCGATCCGCGCGACCAGCTCACGCTTCTTCTGCGGCATGGCCTTGAAGCCCATGTCTTCGAGGTCCGTGATCCATGCTTCCATCTCGGCCATCAGGCTTTTCTCGGTCACGTCCCGCGTTCGCGCTTGGTGCATCAGACGCATCTGAAGTGTCACCAGTGGATCGAACAAGGCCGCGTCCCCGCCACGCTGAACCGCAGAGAAAATTTCGAAGCTCTCGCACCTCCTGTACGGGCCAATCACGTTCACCAGCTTGTCGTGGACATCGCAGGTTCGTATGGCGACCTCGGACTCGCCGCGCCCCATATAAGTGAACAGCACCTTCTCGGTGTCCGCGATCCCCTCGATCATGACTGGCGTGGCGTCAGAGCATCGGTTGGCGAACCAGAGGGCCTTGCCCCGATCCACGCTCCACGAATAGTCGCTGTACGGCCTCTCAAGCGTAGCGCCACGGCAGATACGGGGGTTTCGCCTGAGCATGGTCATCAGACGCCGGTCCTCGTCGCTCAGGACGGGCATCACGACGTTTGCGTGCACACCCCTGCGGTCGATCAGGCGGTCGATCAATCCGAGGTTCAGGTCGTTGCTCTCGCTGTTGGTCCACACCTCGACGAACAGGGCGTAAAACTCGGGGTCCGGCAGGAACTGCTCGATCTCGTCCAGTGCCACCCAGCGCTCAGGCTTGTCGTGCTGCGAGAAAATGGCGTGCTTCAGGGCTTCGGGGCTGGGTGTCGTCTTCGTCATCGGTAGGGTCTCTTCGGTCTGTGACGTGACCGTCGGGTCTTGTCTCGCGAAATCATGATCTCTGCGTGGTAGGCGCAGAACCGGAAATTCTCGTTCGCCAGAGGCCGGCAGCCGCAGTACCGCACCGGGCTCTCCTGCACAATGACGGCGCACATGCCCGCCTCCAGTGCCAAGATACTGACGGGCGGGTTTGTCGGCGGTGCGAGCGTGGGGCGGATGGGCTCCTCGTCCTCCTCCGGCAGCTCGACCTTCGGCTTGGGTTCGGGCTTGGGCTTCTTGGGTTTCGGGGTGACGCGCGACTTAGGCTTGTCCTGTCCCGGAAGCGTGGGCAGGAGCCCAGCCTTTCGGAGGCGGTGGACGCGGCCACTCACGGCGTTCCGCGACACACCCAACTCACTTGCCAGAGCCGAGTACGAGCGCCCCGTCAGCAGCAGCGCATGAAGCTGCTCCGGCGTGATCTCGTCCCAGGTCCAGGTCTTCTGCATCAGGAAGCGCCAAAGACGTGCTTCGGATCGCGCAGCGGCTCCTTGCCCTGAAGCTTGGGCTGGTCACTGCGCAGAGACGCCACGTTCATCTGCTCATACTCCGAGAGGATGCGCGAAAGGCGGATGGCGTCGGCGGGCTGGTAGTTCACGGTCCCGCTATACGACTTCATGGCGTGAAGGTCGGTGTTCAGCACATTGGCAAACACCTGGGCGCTGTCCATCTCCTGAACCTTGGACGCGTTCTTCATCACTGTCGAAATTCCCGACATTGCTTTCTCCGTGAAATTAATTGCACACGATCATACGAAAAGGAAGGCGATCAGGAAAGAGAAGACTGCAATCAAAAAGCAGTTCTCGATGATGTCTCTGATGGTCATATGCACGACCCCCTCCTTGGTTGCTGGTAGTCTCCTTGACCCTACACTGCGGGCGCGGGCCGGTGAAGTTCAGTGCACTCTGCGCTCTCCTTCTCTGCCAGTTTCTCTTCAAGCTGAGCGATACGCTGACGGGCGTCCCACAGCTCACAGGAGAGCTTCAGGATGCGGTCCCGCGCCGCGTACTGCATCTGCGCCAGGTTGACGTCCGTACGGCCCACCACGACCGTCTGGTGGGCAAGCTGCGCGTCGGTGTAGTTCTGGAAGCTTGCCTCCGCTGCCGCCCTGCGGGTGTGATTGGTGGGCTCGGTGGTGGTGTCAGGATAGTTCATGACGTCTCCGTGAAATTAATTGCATTCATCACGCAAGGGAGGACCGCCGTTGTGGCGGTTCAGCGAGCGCGCTTCCACCTTCCTCCTCTGGTTCTGCTTGGGCGTGACAAGATCAAGGTGCCTGTCCGAGATGCAGAGCCGGTTGCGGCAGAGGTGATCGAGCTGCTTCTTTCCGGGCACGTAGCCATGTTCGTTCGTCCAGTTCACGATGTGCACAGCCACCGTCTGCCCGTTCAGGCTCATGCGTGGGTATCCTCCCCCTCGCCCGTCACCGCTCGTCGGGCCGGTCCAGAGCAGACAGGGGCCGAGGTCCGCCGGCATCCAGTCGGGTGCGGGGGCCTCCACCACCCTTGCCCTTATTCGTTCGCGTATGGCGTCCCTTCGGCTGCCCGTGTCCGTCTTCGATGTCACAATAGTCCACCCCTTGGGCCGTTCGCTGGGTAAAGACCGATCCTCGGAAGCCGTCATCGATCATACGTACCCCATTGTCTTGAGCATCTTGGCCACGAGGTGCCAAACGGTCAGGGCGTGCCGTCTGTGGTCCTCGACGCGGGCTTCACGGGTCACCTCCCGGAAATCAGGCTTGCGCATGATCGCTCCGTCGTAGTGGCTCTTGGCATCGGTGCCGGTGCCATCGTTGGAGATGCGCATTTCCGCAAGCTTTCTCTTCTTGCCGGTGACTGCGCTCCAGAGCTCCACCTTTACGACGATCATGGCGTCTCCTTCGGCGGCAGGTCGTGCTTCACGCTGATGGAGGGACTGCCCCCACCCTTGGCCAGGTACGCATCCACCACCTTCTGGAAGCCGATGTCGTAGGCTTGGGTCAGCACGGCGGCGAGGCCGACAACACTGATTTCCAGATCGCGGCAGGTGAAGACGCAGCTTTCGCCCACGGTCAGGCGCACCATGCCTTCCTTGACGGTCTTGAAGTCCCGCTCGAACACCTTCTCGATGCGGATCAGGGAGCCGCCCCGGTTGCCTTCCGCCTCGAAGAAATCGGGGCTCGCCTTGGCCTGTTTCAGGCGATCCTTGAGCCGGCGCTTCTCCTTGCGCAACTTGCGCACCAGATCGCGCAGCTCGTCTTCGTTCATGTCGAGGAAGGTCGTGCGGGTGCCCCTGTGGCCGACGTCACGGGCGCTCATGACCGGCCCCTAAAAGGATCGGGCAGCGGACCCCCGGTGCTGATGGCCGCGCCGAGGTCATTCATGAACTTCTGCTGCTCGTTGTTCGCCTTGCGCACCTTCTGCTTCTTCTCTTCCGGCAGGTCTTCCCATTCGGGCAGATCGTGCTCGGGGTGAGCGTATCGCACGGCGTCATACTGCGACTTGTGCCAGCGATCCGTGAGTTCGTCGTGGTTCATTGAGGACTCCCTTCCTGATGCCTCGTCCAAAAGAGTTTGCGCTTCCACTCGGCATTGAGATCGACCATCAGACTGTCCCGTGAGACGTCACCCTCCCCGATCATGCGGGCGTAGACCGTCTGAAGGTCCAACACCTCGCGCTCCAGGTGATGGCGGTTTGTGATTGTCGCCGGATCGTCTGGGTGGTGGTTGTCGTATCCGTGGCGAAGAACTTTTGTGGCTATGGTGATGATCTCGCCGGCTTCCTCGATCAGCATTTCGAGGCGTTCTCGTTCAGCTTCGGTCAGGTTCGCGTACGCCGCCATGGGCATCTCCTTGCAATTAATTGCGCATCGCAGATCAGGTCTCGGCGAGCAGCACGGCCTTCTCCTCAGCCTTGGCTTTCCGGCGTTCGACCCCGAGCTGGTACTTGTCCCAGGCCCTTGCCTTGCGGACGATGTTGGCCAGCGCCGCCTCGCGGTTCCTGAGCTTGCTGCCGTGGAAGAACGCGCCGTTCTCAGCGAGGTACGGGGCGAACATCTGCCAGAAGTCGGCGGGGAACGTGAACTGCTCGACCACCGTCTCTTGGATCACACGGGTGCGGGAGGCGTGACGCACGGACAGCACCGTGCCTGTGACGGCCAGGCCGACCATCTCGCGCATGTTCTGGTTGGTGAGGCCGCGCTGCATGGCGGCAAGCTTCTCGACACCGATCTGTGCGGCCACCTTGTCGGTCAGGCCGATCCCGTTGCGGATGCGCAGCTTCACACGATGCGCCCGGACGAGTTTCATGGCCTTCTGGTAGTCCACGCCGATCTGCACCAGATATTCGTTCCAGTCCGGGAAGCGGTCGTCGGTGTAGAGCTCGTGGAGGATTTCGGCCAGCCGCAGCTCGGACGCGGCCAGTATGCCGACATGCTTACGGGCCTCGGCGATCAGGGCCATCAGGCGCTCCATGCAACCCGGATCAGTCTTCTTGGGCGCGCTGCCCTTGCTGACCGTGACCTTCGCGGTCTTCTTCCCGGTCTCGTCCTCTGGTGTTTTCTTCGTCACGGCACCCTCCTTGGTTGGTCCGAGAGGCCCTGCCCCGAGGCAAGGCCCCGAAAGTGAAATTAATTTCCCTTCGCCATCGCAGCAAAGGGGCTCCTATCTACCTTCTTCAACATCTCTTCGATGTTTGCCCGGTTCCCGTCTTCGGCGAGCGTTTCCGTCATCGCCATGCGCACCACCGTAAGCATGTCGTGCGAGTCTGACGCTTTGATCGAAAGGGCGGTGGCAAGCAGCTGCATGACCGATGCGACCTGCATGACCCAGAGCACGCAATCATTGTCGAGCATCTCATTAGTCAGCTTCAGGGCCGCGTCCAACGCATCCTGTTTGGTGCCGCAGAAGCAGACGTTCTTGTCGTGATCGAAGGCGTCGTCAGTTTCCGACAGGAGGGCCAGAACCTCCTTGAGTGCGTCTTCAAGGTTCATGCTGGTTCTCCTGCTGTCTCACTGATGGTCTGTTGGAACACTGACGAGAAGGTCTCGGTGTCGAGGAAGCACTTGCCGCGATCCATGACCTGCGCCTTCAACGCGTCTTCAACGGGGAAGTCCCCAAAGGCGTCGCGGTTGACGACGACCCAGCGACCCGTCGGCGAGATCGAACTGCCTTTGCTGAAGGGCGGGTGCCCGGTCTTGTGGGGTTCGTCCGCCTCCATGCAGGTGATGCCGAGGGACATCTGCTGCTCGCATGCCTCACAGGGCACGTAGTCGAGGACCATCTTCATCGGGGCCTCGCCTTTGTACGAAGACCCCAGAAGAGCGACTTCGCCCTTGTCCTCGCCGCACCAGAAGCAGACGGGCATTGTGGGGTTGAGGCCGTGTTCGCGGTGCAGTCGGATGCGGCTCATTCAGCGCCCCCGAGTGCCTTGGTCTGGATCATGTCACCCTCCTTGGTTGATCCCATAAATCTACACTGCCACCGAACCGGCGACAGTGCAATTAATTTCACATTATTCATTTGGAATTGCTCACGTATCATTGTCGGCCCGGTCTGTTACGGGCACGTCCAAGCCGTCGATCTTATCCAACGTCTCCGCCAGGGTTACGGTACTGGTGGTTCGCCTGCCGTCCGACCCCACAGAAGCAGACTCCATTCTAGTTGTCGCTGGGTCCAGGCTCGTCTCGTGGATCAGTATCTCTAGCCACTGCCGCGCCTCGATCAGGAGAAGCAATTCCCGGCTGACTTTGGTCATGCCCTATGTCCTCGTTGTTCAACGCAGCTACACCTGCCCACGCCGTGACCGCTGCTATGGTCGCCATGATCCAGAACTTCCAGTGTTCCTGAAGATGCTCGACAACCGACCGTGCCGCGTTCGAAGTCCAGTGTCTTTCGAAATATCCGCCTATAACAATGACTCCGTTCCTCGGGTCATTTTCATAGGGACGATACTCTCCCTCCCACCATCTCTCGATTTTAGCGATTATCCACTTCAACGCCGCCCCCCCCAGAGTTTACATTGGCGTCGGAAATTCTACCCGAGAAAACCTTGGGGTTCCATCCTCGTTCTTGGACATGAACGCCTTCGGATGCCGCAGCAGCTGCCGATTGAAGCGCGAATACTCGCAAGCGTAGAGCGGTATGTAGCTCACGTCCACCGTGTCGGTCAGCGTGTTGAAGGTCGAGCCCTCGATCTCGTAGCGCCCTCCCGTCTTGGTGTGCTCCCAGATTTCACCCTTCTTGGGCAGTTGTTCAAAAAGGTCCGCCATTCTTTCTCTCCTCTGCAATGCGAATTATCTCGCCCTTGAGTTCCTTGATGCGCCGCTCGGCATCATGGGTCCGGCTCTGCTGGAGCATGTGCCATTCGATCACAAGCAGCAGTTCTTCCTTTGACCAGTCATTCGCGACCGAACCGAACAGACGCATCTCGCGCGCATGGAGCTGGTTGTCCACACGCCCTTCGCGCCGGCATTCGATCTGGTTGTCGATGATGTCGATCATCTTGCGCAGCAACCCCGCCAGGGCTCCAGCGCCTTCGGCGTTCCAGCTGGCCGTGCCATTGAACTTCGACGCGACGTCCAGCTTCTGGAGGATCGGCTGCATGATCGTCTTCCATTCAGCCATCAGGGCGCTCCATGCACACGGCCACATGGACGCCGACCCCAGCCTCCTGCTGTACGATGACGCAGCCCGGCTTGATCCTCCAGCCGGCAATGTGATGCCAGATCAGCAGCCACCCCAGCCGCCACAGCGTTACGGGCTTGCTCATCGCATCCTCTCAGGTGCTTCCGGGTCCAACTCCCGCAGGCGTTCGTACTGCTCGGCGAACTTCGCCTTCAGCTGTGGGCCTACGGGGCTGATGTGGTCGGCCAGATGGATGCCGCAGTCGAACCGGGCATAGTGGTTGTGGATCGCGCGGGACAAGCTCCGCAGTCGGGCCTTGAGGAGCCGTATGCGAGACTTCTTGACGAGCGCCCCGATCATGGCAGGGACCGGATGGCGTCACGTGCACGGAAGGCGTCCTGAAGGGTCAGCATGCGTTTGCCACCCCTGCCTTGATACAGCTCGACCGTGGCGGGGTCGGTCTCGCCCCATTCCTTCCGGGCCTCGTCGAGTGCGTTGCTATCATATGCGTCCGCGATGTCGGCGAGCGGCTGCAGCGCGCTCCTGATCGCTTCGGCGTCCACCAGGTTCAGCATCTATCGACCCTCCTTGGTCTTGATCCTGTTCCATTCTGCCAGCCTGTCAGGCTACGTGCAATTAATTGCACGTTATTTGCGAAAAGAAAGCGCAGCGAACCGCGCCCTCCAGGTCAGCGGTTGGCCTTGTAGCACGCCAGCTCAAAGATATTTCTGAACTCTTCGACTGCACGCTCCTGACCGGAGGTCGAATTATACCTCGGGCTATCGTAGGCCATGATCACCATATCCTCGGCCATCCTAGTGACAGCCTCAATATCACTGTCCCGTACTAGCTCCATGGCTTTCCCGAGGGGGAGTCCGGTTTGTCGGCCAAGCATGATGCCCTTGGCCAAGTCCCCAATCGCATCGCAGTCCATCGCCTCGTAATTGCTGGACTGTGCATAGGACGGAGCGGCAAGCGCCACGAGGGTTGCAACCAGGGCTGCCTTCATAACTTTCAAAACACTTCCCCCACGTCCTGTCTGTCAGCGACTGACCTTGTAGCACATCAGCTGGGCATCATTGATGAAGTCGCTAACCGCGCGCTCCTGAGCAGAGTCCGTGCTATATCTCGGTCTATCATAGGCCATGATCACCATCTCCTCCGCCAGCCTAGTGACAGCGGCATCCGTACTGCTCCGGGCGATCTCCATGGTTTTCCCAATTGGAACTCCAGCTTGCCGGGCCTTCATGAGGCCCTTGGCCAAATGCCCGATTGCATAGCACTTGTCCGTCTCGTCGTTGCTGGATTGCGCATAGGACGGGGCGGCAAGCGACACGAGGGCTGCGGTCAGGGCTGCTTTCAGAATTTTCAAGGCACTTCCTCCATTCTGTCTGTCGTTCTAGCCGTCAGGCCACCGGCATCAATTACGGGTTCGCATTAGGCCAGAGGGTATTTTGGTTCGGCCAGCCGGGGCGGTCACGGGATGCCCGAGTATGAGCCGATGAACGAGTGCCCGATCTCGTCCGGGAGGTCGGTGATGACGTGCCGCCGCCAGATGCTGCGGGGGAGCATGCGGGCCAGCATGCCCCGGTGCCCATCGAGATAGGCCGCGACGTATCGGTGATGGCCGTCCACGACCAGATGCGTTCCGTCGATCCAGTGCAGGATCAGGATCGGGTCCAGCTTGGGCAGGCCGCGTAGCCTGTCCAGTCGGTGCTTCTCGATGCCCCGCTTCGCCATGAACAGGGACGCCCCGGCCTCATCGACCGGTATGTGGACGGGCGACCGCGCCCGAACCCGCCAGTCGTCCTCCATGGACGTCACATTGAAGTGGGTGGACACGCCGGTCTTCTCATCGACATGCGTAAACACGCTGTCCATCGCACCCATATCTTTCATGCGCATCAGTCCCAGCCCTCCTTCTGGATGCGGCGGAACTCACGGATCGCCTGATCGATGGCGGCGGCGAAATCCTTGAACACCAGGAGGTTCACGTCCGTGGTCACACGGCGGATTGCACCCCACTCGTGAGTGTTCGGGCTGCGGCTGTCTCCCTGCGCCCGGTACTGAGCGACCAGCAGCACGTCGCCGTAATCGACCCCGAAGTGCTTGGCGATGGACAGATACGGGTAGCTTCTGCTGATCTTCACCGCCGCCCCCTACCAAGGATGGCAAGCATCACCAGCACGAGGCCGAGGATGATCGCGATCTGCACAGCTGCTTCAGGCCACGTCATGGCTCATTCTCCTTTTGCAATTAATTGCACAATCATCCCACGTTTTCAGCCGCTTCCAAAGTGCCGACGATCTCCTCGCCGACGCCCCTTTTCTCGGCGATCTCGCGGGCATGTTCCTCGGACCTCGCGATGATGCTACCGCCGCGCGAGACCCCGCCCCATTCGGTGGTGGTCATGAACACCACACCCCTGTCTGCGAGCAGGTTCATCTGTTCGTCCGTCATGCCGGCGGTGTCATCGAGCTGTACGCGCAACTGCGCCATGGTTCTCTCCTCGTGTCGGGGACTTGCCCCAGGTCTCAGGTATTCTGGAGTGCGTGTTCAAGGATGGCGCGGGCCTGCCCCTTTGTGGCCGCGACGCCATTCAATTCACCTTCGATTGCATCGATAGCCCGATCCACCATCTCTGCCGTGGGGGCGCTCTGGGCCTCCAGGGCATCGGCGATGCGTTCGGCAGCGGTGACAAACCGATCCATCAGATCGGTGATCTCCACGTCCTTCTCATCGATGACGTCGGGGCGACCGTACCGCGTCTCGCTGGCGCGCAGCTTGGCTTCCCGTTCTGCCCTGCGGCGTTCGTACTGTTGCTTGGGGGTCATGGGGCTCCCTATCGGTGGTGACTGATGACGTGCCAGCCGAGGGCACTGCGTGGTGCACCCGGTGGCAGGTCGAGACGGGTCAAAAGCGCGCTCAGGGGTTCGAGGAAGTCTTTGGCCGGGGCCTTCATGTCGCCAATGGCCGACACGGGGTTCTCGAAGTGCTCGAAGTTCCCCGTCTTGGCGATCACGTGGCCGATGGCGATGTACTTGCCACACATGCCGTCATACAGGACCGTCAGCCCGTCCTTCGGGTTGGTTTCGGTCTTGAACGCATCATCCATGTAGGGTTCGAGGACATCGAACAGTGACGGGTGCGCAGGGTCGTCGTGCCGCCAGACGGAGTGCGCCTGCTCGTAGTCGAGGATCACCCCGAACATGACATAGGTGTTCACCTGCGCGCTCATCAGAACCCCCACTCTTCGTAGACGACGTGGGGATGCTCCAAGGCGACTTCCGGGTGCTGGGTCCGGGGCTCCTTGTTGCAGCCGACTTCGGCTGGCGGGGTGGTACACAGGACCGCCAGCAGGCGGTAGGTGCCCGTGAGGTCGAGATAGGCCATGCCGGCCTCCATCGCCGCGTAGGGCTCGTCCCGTCCGATTGCAGCGGCCATTCGGTTGATGACCCCGGTCGCCTTGTTCGTGTCGGTCAGGCCCATCTGCCTGCAATGGTCGAGGGCGGCCTGTTTGCGGTACGCGGGCACAGGCTTGCCGAATGCATCCATGCCGTCTGCGGACATCGCGTCGGATGCGCGCTGGTTCACCTGCCCCGGCGTGTTCATGAACTCAGCCATCGGCGTTCCCCTGCTTCTCGAAGAAGTTCTGGACCCACGCCCCGGCGTAGTCGGACACCCTCTCGTCAGGGTCCAGATCGGGCAGGATGAAAGCCCGACCCAGATCAGCATTTTCACGGTGGAAGCTGACGTGCATCTCCTCGCAGGCCAGCACGTGCTCCCAAGCGTCTCGGGCGCTGGTGCCTTCGTAATCCACCTCGTCCGGGAATGCGTAGACCCGCATCGTCAGACCTTCAGCCTCGGCAGTTTGGAGCAGGCGCTGGGCGACGCAGGGCGGTTCGTCCACCTCTTCCACATGGACGTTGCTGATCTTCGAGATGCGGGCATAGACATCGCTGCCGGCCCACACGTCCTCCTGCCACTCAATCAGAAAGGACATCGCCTCGGTGATCGTACCAATGACCTCTTCGGGGTTCTGCTCCGCCAGGGTCGGCACGGGTGGCACATAGCCCTCGGCGTTCTCATCTGCCGGGAGCCCATCGGTGCCGATCTTGTCGCGGCTGACGAAGCTGATGCCGTCTTCCAGCTCCTCCCGCTGCTCGTCGGTCATGTCACCGATCTCGATCTCCATGGTGATCTTGAGTCTCACTTCGACCCTCCTTGGTCATTTGCAATTAATTGCACATTCCACTCTACAGATTTGTCAGGCGTGTGCAATTAATTTCCAATAGACCCACAACTGTCTTACGCCTCGCCGAGCGCCGCCTGTATCCCCCGGAGGAGCTTCAGGGTGGGTACGGCATAGGTGCCTTGGTTCTTGGAGAGGAGCTGACGGGCCGTGCGTGCCTCCTGCTTGGTGTCGTAATCCAGACGCAGAGGATCGCCGCCGGCCTGCAGCAGAAGGAAGTGGTAGTGCGTCGAGCGCTTGCCGGCCCGCACCAGCGTGTCCGTTGCGACTGGTCCTACGAACGTGGTCTTGCCAGGGCTTCTGTCCATGATGATCTCCGTGCAATTAATTGCATCTGGCACCTGTAGGCATGAAGGGTCCGCGACTACCCTTCACGACTAAAGACGTCAGTCTGACTTGGCTGCTTCAAGGATTTTGAGGATGGCCTTTTCCTTATCGACAAGGCCGCGCCCCGACTTGGATGCACCATGCTGCTCAAGGGCTTCCATGATCTTGCTGTGCTCTTCGGGGCTGAAGTACAGCACCAGCGACTTCGAGTTATCGCCGATTGGCTCGCCTTTAAGATAACGCTTGATGTCCGCTACGTTATGCTTGTCGGCGATCTCAAGGAGTTCATGCACGTTTTGCTTTGTCACGTGCGGCTGGATCGTCGTCAGCTTGGTCCAGCCAAGGTCAACGAGCTTCTTCTTCGGTATCTTCAGCGGAGTGAACGTCTTGTCCACGGCAACCAGATAGTAAACTTTCCTTCGGCTCATCCCGGTCGCATTAATGAAGTCTCGGAAACGATCCGGGTCGTTCTCCTGCAGACGGTGCAATTCCTTCGCCAGATCGACGAAGTTGTCGTCAAATGCTTTGGCAAGGGACATTGCCTCCGCATAGACCTTTTCTGAATTCTTAACCACCAATCCCTCCTTGAATTATCGCGGTTTGCCGACAAGCGGACCAGTGACCATAACCCTCGTCAACTGCGCAATCAAATGCACAAATCGGGCCGTCACAACAAATCCGAAGGGTCCATCCCCTCCGTGAAATCGGGCACCAGCAAATCCTTGTCGATGCGGTCCATATACCGGTTCGGTTTTCCTCCGCTAAGGATTTCAACCCCGTGCAGATAACGATTGATGAATTGCGGATATGAAAGCACGACGACACCGTTGGCGGCGGCTGCTTTTGCTTTAACGGTGTCCGTTCTGCTTGCCACCAGAAGGTCGGTGGACATGTTGACACGTTTCGCCACGGACAGTTTTCCTGTCTGGTGGCATGCAGCAATCAGGTTTTCCCTGATGATCGAGCGGCCCGCATTGTCGATAGCAGGGCCTGTGAGTACGACAGACAACATCTCACTTCTCCTTTTGTCTCATTTTATCTTGCCGATGGAGCGCTCCCCTGTCCTTCGGATTTGCAATTAATTGCACGGGATGGTTACCGACCCCCTGCCACTTCTTCTGCCAGGGCGTCCAGCTCACCGGATCGGTCGAGGCGGTCCCACCAGCTCTGCGGGATGGGCTTCATCACGACCCTGCGGTCTCTCTTGCGGACCCGTGTCGTGTAGATGCCGTCGATCTCGTAATAGGCGTACGCGATGCCCATGGACCGGTCAGCCGGCAGCAGGCGGGCCTCCACCACAACGGGGAGCCCACCAAAGATGGTCGCATCAACCTGCATCACCGGCCCTCCGCGTTCTTGGGGGCGAACATCTCGTAACCCTCTTCCATGAACTGGTCGAACTCGTCCCGGACCTCCTGACTGAACAGGTGCCTGTTGTCGCGGATCGCCACAAGCGTTTCGAGGTTCAAGTGACTCCCCCTCACGAGGGTGGCCACCTTCTTCAGGTTCTCGTATTTCATCTGTCGGTCTCCTTGAGGTGCCCACGCCAGCAGACGCCGTACTCGTCGAAGTCTGCCTTCAGCGCCGGGCGCATCTGGTCCTTCATGCCAGCGATGTGCACGGGGCCATTCTTCCAATCGTGCCCGCCCTTGAGGACACTGCCGTGCAGCACCCCCATCCAGTCGGGGAAGTCCGGCAGGATGAAGCCAAGCGTATGCTCTCGCAGGACAACATAGCTGGGGTTCAGGCTCGCTACGTGGTGCATCAGTCGCCCTCCCCCAGACCTTCGTGGATCGTCATCTTGGACAGCAGCTTGACGCTTTCCTCCAGCACGGTGACGCGATACTCCAGAGCCGCCATCTCGCAGGCCCCCTTGCGCTGGCCAAGGTGCTTCTCCAGGGCTTCCACCACTTCCGCGTTGAGGCTGCGGTTGTGTTCTTTGGCAGCCGCCTCCAGCCGGTCCTTCAGCTCTGGAGAAATGCGAATGCGCATCATTGGGTGTCCTCGCATCACGCTGCCTCCTTCTGGATCAGGCCCTTCTCTTCGGCGATCTTGGCGCTCACCTTGAGGCGCAGCATGATCGTGTCGTCGTTGTTGGTGACGAGGGACGCGCTGATGCAGTGGTTCTTATGCAGGTACTGCACGTCGCCGCCATCGAAGTACCACCATGCTTTCGTCTGCCGCAGGAACGGGAACTCGAACACCATGGCGTCGAGCGTGTTGCTCTCGGCAGATGCGAAGGTCTTGTTATTCACGGGTGCCGGCTTCTTGGGCGGCATGGCAGACGGGCAGACCGTGATCGGGACAATCTGGTGCCCCCCGCTGACCGGCATCACGGTGTACTTTCTCTCGGGATAGCGCTTGCGCATCTTGCCCAAGATCATGTTCGCCACCATGGCGTCAGGGTAGATCATTTTCGCGGTCTGGGTTGCTGTGGTCATTCTAGCCTCCTTGCTACATGCCCTGTCGGGTTGACCTTCTGGAAACCGTTGGGTTCCCGATAATCTGATCATCCCAAAGTTGGTCTCTGGCGTACAGCCAAAATTGCAATTAATTGCACTTGTCGAGTGCGGAAAACAGGTGATGGTTAACGGTCGCGCCGCCGCATTTTCTAAGCAGCGCAACCTCGTTTTCTAAGGGGTGTTACCGGCTGAGGTGGGCATCAGCGATCTCCTGCACAAAAGACTGGAGACCAGCCCCAAGGACTAGGCCGAGCGTCAAGCACATCACTGCGCCGATCCCTACAGCGAGCACCCATGCACCCTTTGTCAGCGTCTGCAAGAACCCCAGCCTCCCCTCGGCCAACAGGAACACATGACCCGCGACGCCGATGGCAATAGCTTGCCCACAAACCATCGCTGCCACGCGCAGCAGCATGCTTGAGCTGATCTCTGCGAGATAGAACAGAGCACCAGCCACCGCGAGATTACGGACAAACTCTGTGACCCACTTTGCAAAGGCGATCACCTTGCGGACGAAACCGAACGTGTCTCTTTTCTGCGTCGCCGCCGGCTGATCTGTCATCGTTTCCCCCACAATCCTCTAGACGGGTCATTCCTACTCACAGCGGGAGCGACTTGTACAGACGACCCAGCAAGCGCCGGTAAATCGCAGATGAGGTTGCAGAGCGACAACCAGAGGGGCATCGCCCGCTTCTGCTGTTGGTAATTGAAGAAACATCGAAGAATGTAGACTCAGAGAGGTTGGCGGGTCGCTTCTGAACGCCAACGTCGGTGCTCTTCCCTTATTCTTTTCTCTACAGCCGCCAGAGCTTCATCGTAGTTTTGGATCGACGGGCTGCGCTCCGCGAGCTCGGAAGCAATCTTGATTATTTCCCAGGCATCAAAGTCATGGAACGGATTGAGCCCCATCACATTACCCAGCGTATTATCCTTAGCATCAGGTGCCGCAAACATCTTGGAGTAGCACCCGATGGCTTCGTCCATGCTCCAATCAGAGATGAAAAGAACCAACGCACTAAGAGCCAACAATGGGGTGGGAGCCCCCTTGGAACGATAGTGCGCGGGATTATTCTTGTGAGGGAACTCCGAATTGGCAGCAACGAAAGACGAGAGAGTGATCGACTTTTCGTACTGCTCCCGCAACACGGAGCGGTCGAAAGCCTCTTCTGCGGGACGCGACTCCACAATGCTCTTTGCGCGCTCGTAGCTGCTTGAGAAGCGCGCCCTTCGCGCCCTCTCGTGATACCAGCTCAAGAACTCCCGGTTATCCTCCGTAAACTGCCTCATCGCCGCTTCCCGCCAATTGAAATTCGGCATCTCTGCGTGGACCGGGCTGAAGGACCACCGGCCACCGTGGGGGTAATGTCTATCTAGCTTCTGCATTGTCACAATGCGTTCTGGCGAAGCTGGTATCGTGATCCGCGATTTGGCTTTCTGATCATAGAACCACTGCCGCATCGCACGGATCGAACTCTGGTCGAACAGCTTCCTCTCGATACCCTTGCACACAAGTGAGCGCACGAACCGCGCCTCTTCGGTGCGAGCGCTTGCGAAACTAACCCTCCACCCGGCTTCGCGTTCAGGGGCTTCTCTACCGAACTCGCAGTATCGACGGTGCGCGTCCTCGCCACCCGGCCCCTCAAACCGGAAATGTGGTTTGCGCACTGCCCTCCCGCTGCTCCGTCCGAAAGAGGTTCTGACAATTTGCGCGCCACCTACCCCACAGGACGAGCAGATCACGTCGCTCTTGATTTCTTGCCTTTCTTGCTCAGAAATGTCCTCCATTGTGCCAGCAGAAGCAAATAAGTCCGCTCTCATCAACTCCAGTAATTGCTGGGGATCGAGTTCCCTTCTAAATTCCGTTGAATAAGCGGTTTCAGGCATACTCAGCCCCCATCATTCCCGTCGCGCCAAGTGGTTACCGTATTCTTTAAACGACTGACGATGATGGTCATATCCGCGACGGGGAAATAGTACGCATCATGCAGATTGAGTGCAGCCTCCGTCTTCTGAAAATCGCCCAACTTCTCCACAAACAGGGTCGCATCCCAAGGCGTACCCGAAGAGACGTTCATCATGACCCAACGCTGTGCGTTGTTACGCCGATCCGCTTCCTCAATGCTTTCGCCGGCCCCTCCCAGGGTCACGTCATCAACGCCGATGATTTCGTTGGTGATGGACTTGGCCTCGCGGGGACCATCCTTCGCGCCCCAATCTGGGTAGAACGTGACGTCAGCGGTATAATCGCCAGACGGTAGCCCCTCCCCTTCCATTTCAATGGTCTGCTTGGGAGAAGTTAGCCTCACACGCTTGGAGAAGCCGATATACACATCGTTGGGGCTTTGGTTTTTCGCGGACACGCTCGCCATCACATCTATCGGAAGCGGAATGTTCGTGTCCACGTCAAGATGAACGACGGACGCACTCAACGGCCTAGCTTCTACCGAGATGGTATATTCTTCCAGACTCACAGCCTCCGAGGAAGCCACCTCGCGCTTGACCACTTCCTCACCACTAAGGAAAAGATAGGCCAAAAAGCCCGACAAAATGAGGATTACGAATATTACTACGGTTCTCAACTCATTCCCCCACAGAAATTCAGGACCGGTTCTTCCATAAACTTAATTTTATCTGCACGCGACCACGCAGCGGCTAGCATAGACGACCTAACAACTCAATTGGAAGCCCGTTTCGTACGTCATTGGCGCTCTGCGTATTTTACCCGTCGTAGCCGGGTTCGGGGATGACCTCCCTGAACACGCGGCCATCGACACTGACGTACAGATCGTCGTACTCAGGGCTCTTTGTGCAATTAATTGCAATTGAAGGCGCTGACTTTGCTCCCGTAAGGCAGGTTATAATGTTTCGCGCAGACCGGGCCGTATCCGACCGCCGTGCTCTTCTCGTCTTCGAGCTTCCTGCGGCAGAAGCAGCAATGGCCGGTCAGCTTCCCGTAGGCGCTGGCAGTGCCGGCTGGGTCCGCAGACAGAGCCTTGAGCAGGGTCTGTACCTTGCGGGACATGGCGAGGTCGCTTTCGACGGCCCCGGACTTCTGCCAGACACCATCGGGCGACACGCGGCCATACCAGACATTGCTGCCGTAAGGCCCGCCGTCGGGCAGCTGAAGGGCTATAGCCGGGTATTTCAGATGCTCTTTGGCGGTCTCGAAAAGCTTGATGAGGCCGTGCATCTGGCCCACGGTTTCCGTCTCCTTGGTGAAGTCCGGCACCCCGGCGAACTCGGCGTCCTCGGCCAGCTTCTGGACCCAATACCACTGCTTGTTGGAGAGATCGCCCTTGCGCTCGAACTGATGGATCAGGGAGCCGGCGAAGTCTTGCTGGCGAGCAGGCACCCTCGGGAGTGCCGCTTTCAGGTTTTCGATCTGGGTGTTCATCTCGGTCTGCCTCCTTGCAGCATTCTTGTCTGTGGCGAGAGCCTTGGGGTCAGCCCCAAAGCTCCTGTGCCCATTTGCCGGTTGCCCTCCAATGGTCGAGCGGCTTGGCCTTCAAGTCTGCGATCTGGGCACGAACGCCGGGAACGCGCGAGCAAAGAGTGGGGTGCTTGGCCCAGCGGTCGGCGCGATCCTCAAGGACAGCGATCTGGGCTTCAACTTCGGCTGCCGCCTCTTCATAACGATTGGTCATTTTCTGCATATCTCTTGCCCTCCTTGGCACGGTGAGATCGGGTAATTCCCTATGACCTCAGTCTACCAAATGGGGCCGTGGCGTACAGAGAAAAATGCAATTAATTTCACAGAAATCGTTGCGTTGCCGGTCGAGAGGGCAAACGGTATGTTTGCGGGCATGATCGATCTCTCGAATTACGTCATCACGTACCCACTCAAGGTGGACACCCTCTGGAAGCTGAAGAAGCTCGGGATGGGCCTAACGGCCTACTGTGGCAACCCGCAGTGCGAATACTTCGGGGCGCTCGACCTCGACCTCCTGATGGAACGGCTCGGGCCGGAATTTCGGTTCGTGGGGGACGAGACCATCGACCGGTCAATCCGGTGCCCCGTCTGCCAGCACAAGGGCGGTGTGGTCAAAGTGCAGGCGAACACTACCGCCCAGAACGTATAAGAGCCCGCCAGGGCTCTGGCAGGCTCATTTCTGGTTCTTCAGATCGTCCACGGCGTCTTTGAGGGATTTCCCGATCCCCTTCAGATCAAGGGCCATCTTGTTCATCTCGCTGACCATGTGTTTCATCATGTCAGACAGCTCGGTGCTCGGCTCTACGAACGACAGGGCGGATGACATGCCGTCGGTGCTTACTACGCTCAGCGCGCTAACGTCCCCATCAGCCCCGGCCAGATCAACGAAGAACTCTTGGGGGGCCAGCGCATGGAAGTGCACCAGCCCGCCATCGGCCAAGGCACCCGGAGGTGCCGTAAGTCACGCGGCCTCGTCTTCCTCGCCTTCGGTGAGCTCGACGTTGATCGCGGCGTTCGGATAAGCCTTTTCCAAAGCTTCCAGAGCTGCCTCGATACCCAGGCTCTTCAGGCGCTGGGCCATCGTCTGGGAGGACAGGTAGTCTCCGCAGATGTACTCCAGGGCCACCGTATCCACGGCAGTCCCGGACTCCGACTTGGCCTTTTCGAGAGCCGCTTCGATGACCTGCTTCTGCTCCTCGTGGACCTTGAAGGTCTTCGTGGTCACGGTCTTCGAGGTCTGATCCTCGATCCCCTTGGGCGTGTCCTTCGACAGATGCGCCTTGACCGTCTCGATGAGCTGGAGCGTCGTCTGGCCCTCGGCCACCTTCACCCACTGGTCAACGTTGTCGAGCGTGATGACGCCGGCAATCTCCTTGAGCTTGGTCCAGCCAAGGTGCGACACCTTCGACCACGGAACCTTGCTCTCGGAGAGGTTGTTGTAGATGCCGACCCAATAGGTTGCCTTGCGGTAGTGCAGGCCGTGCTCGTTTTCCACGAACTCGCGGAAGGACGCATAGGGCTCGTACCAGCCGTTGGCCTGAATGACCGACAGGACGCCGCCCAGCTTGAAGAAGGTGAACTCGGTCTGCTCGGACAGCTCGGTGACGAGGCTGCGGGCTTCCTTCTCCTTCATCGTCTCGATCTCGTGGATCAAATCGACAAGGGCGTCGTCACCCGGCTTCGAGACTTCGCCGCTCTTGCTGGTGGACTTCGCAGGGGCCTTGCTGGCCGGCTTCTTCGCGGCCTTGGGCGCGGCCTCCGTCTTGGCGTCCTCAGTCTTGGCCGGGGCCTTCTTAGCAGCAGGCTTCTTTGCCGGCGCTTTCTTGGCGGCAGGCTTCTTCGCAGGGGCCTTCTCGGCTTCCGGCTCGGGCTCGGGCTCGGGCTTCTCCTCTTCTTCGGAGGAACCATCGTCGAACTGTTCCTTCAGCCAGACGCGCTTTGCGTCCGCGTCCCAGCCGGACCATTCCGCCGGGGTCTCAACGCCGAACTCTTCGACCAGGGCATCCAGCTCCTTGCTGCTCATGCCATCGACTTCGACGGAAGCCTCTTCGACCTCTTCAGTCTCTTCTTCCTGCGCGGTCTCCTCGGCCTGCTCGGCAGTGGTGTCCAGCTCTTCTTCCACGGCAGTCTTCTTGCCGCCCTTCAGGAGGCTCAGGCTTGCTGCGCTCATGCGACTTACTCCTTGCTTGGGTTCCAGACCAACAGAAGCCCTCCGTGGCAGCGTTGGTAATTTGACCCATCGACACTAACAGTTGTGCAATTAATTTCAATTCCCTGATGCAATTAATTGCAATTGATCGAGAGTTTTCCGACCACCATGCGCATCTCCTTCGTGATGCCGGGGAGCCGGTTCGATACGGCAAGCCCCATGGCCGCAAGGCCGTAGGCGTCCGCCGTATTGTTGCTGCTGGCGGTGTGTCCCCAGCGTTTGAGCACGTACATCATCACCTGCTCTTTCGGGGAGCCACCCTTGCCGGTGACGAACTTCTTCAGCTCCGAGGCGCGCGGGTCGTACCATTTGAAGCCGTCCAGCACGAGCATGAACCGAAGCAAGCCGCCCAGCTCCACGAGCGGGATGGTGGCGTTCGGGTTCTTGCCGAGGGAGTAGCCTTCAACGACGATGCGGTCGGGCTTGACCTCGTGCAGGGTGGTCATGATCCGCTCGACGATGTGCCGGGTGCGTTCAACGCCGCGCATGCTTCCCGTTTTGATCTCATCCTCAAGCAGAAGGTCCGGTGTCGTGGTGCCATTTTCGCGCAGCACCACAAGCCCGGTGGCCGTGGCAGAGGGATCGATACCCATAGAGACGAGCGCCTTTTGCACCGTCTTCTCCTTGTCCTGTTCACTTGCCATTGTTCTTCCAGTCGTACTCCGGGGGGTAGTCTCCGCTGAAACACGCCTTGCGCACCGCGCAGCCGGCGGCCCGCTTGCTCATGGCCGATGAGCAGATGCCGCAGGGCATCCCGACCTTCCCGTCACGGAAATCCTTGACCACCTTGGCCGACTTGGCGAGGTCTTTCGTGTCCGCATCCTTCCGCTCGATCTCGAACTCCTTGAACGGGCTGAAGTTGTCGGACAGGCCCCACTTCTTCACCTCGGGGTCAGCGCATCCGTAGCCGCCCTTGGTGGTGTAGAGGATATAGCCGTGGCTGGTTTCGATCTGGGAGGCGAAGGGGTAGTCGCTCTCGGCGATGATCCGCAGATACAGATTGGTGCGCCACTTGTGCTCCGCCAGCGGGGCCTGCAGCGCCTTGAACTGATCCTTGTCCATCGTCTTGATCTCGTGGGGGATCAGGCGTGGGCCTCCAAGCGCCAGGAGCATGTCCACGCCGCACGACGCCCCGGTCTTGGTGCTGGTGAAGCGCACCTCCTTCGGATCAAACTTACGGGTGCCGCAAACCTTGCACTTCTCGGGACGCAGACAGAACTCGTGCACGGAACCACACGCGACGCACTTCCAGTGACAGACCGCCCTCCCCATATCGGCAAACCAGAGCACGATGTTCTTCTCCTGATCGCGACCGATCTGGAAGGTCATGCGCTCGGAGGCCGAGAGCCACTGATCCTTGGGCTTCTGCCCGGTGACGTCGTGCAGCGCGTAATACCGTGGGCAGAACCCACCGGGGCGGGTCAGCTCAGACGCGTGGACGAGGGCCAGAGGCCGGGCCTTCTCAAAGCCGCTCAGATGCTGGTGGAGGAAGAACTTCGCAGTCTTCTTCGGGACCAGCTCCTTGGCTTTCTTCAGAAAAACTACCATGAGCCCTTGGCCTTCCCGAATATCCATTTCTGTAGGTCAGTAGAAGCCTGAAGACCTAACGCAGGGTCGGCAATGACCGTCATGTTGATGTCGAGAGCCAGACCGCCGGGGAGGTACTGTGTGGTCTGGGTTACGCTCTCCACCACGATGCCGTTCGCCTCAAGGGCATCGAGAGCAAGCCCCACGGGCACGTCGTGCGGGGCCGGCAGAAGCACAGCAGCACCGGACCCGAGGGGGACGGGAGCTGGCGCATTCCCGAGGTTCTGGGGCAGCGCCTTCGCGGCAGCGATCCACTTCATTTCAGGTGACCCTCCCAAACGTGCCGAGGCACCGCCACCCACTCACCGTCGAGGATCGGCCTCCCGTCGGGTGTGACGAAGGAGATCGCCAGCGCGGGGTTCTTGCCTTCGGAACGCGCCTCGTGGGCAATCTTCAGGAGCCAGTCCCGCTTGAGGCCCATGGACAGCCCTGTGGTGCTCTTCGCCTCCATCAGGACGCTGCCGAGGTCGATGTCCCCCTTGGCACCCTCCATCGCCCCGGAGGCTGGCCGCGCGCGACCACCCAGCTGGCGGGAAAGGCGTTGTTCCGAGGCCCTGCCCGCCTTGCCGATAGAGTGCTTCTGCTTCCGCTTTAGGTAGGGGTTATTCATCAGAGCCCCCATCATCGTCGATCTCGCCCCCGGCCATCATCGTCTTGATGACGTGCCCCCGGACCTTGTTCGCGTAAGCCGGCTCGCTATAGAAGCGCTCCTTCCACGCCTTCTGGGTGGCGTAATGCTCCCCGAAGATGCTCCAGCCCTTCTTGTCGGCGGCAAACCATTCGCCGAAGCTTTCGAGATAGCCCTTGATCGTGTTGGCGTCGTCGCACTGACCGATCTCCAGACCGCCATGGGGCTGCGTCGCCATCTCGAACTTGCCGCTCGCTGCCAGGATCGGAACCTTGAACTTCTTGATGACGAAGCTCACCTCCTTGCGGACAGGCATCACCTTCGAAATCTTGCTGTCGATGATGTTGTTGCCGTAGACCCGCAGGACAATCGCCGACTGGAACCACGGCTTCTTGCCGCCGGGCGTGGTCTCGGGGTTCCCGAACATCACGCCGATCTTGTAGGTGATCTGGTTGATGTAGAAGAGCGAGGGATAGCGCCCCCTCTTCTCGGCCTCCACGAAGGCGGCAATCGTCTTCCTGTAGAGTTTGCCGGATATGCGACCCGCCGCACCGGGGGTCTCCCCCTCGGCGCTCTTGTCCAGCTCTGCTGTGCCCACGAGGGCGGCAAGGCTGTCCAGCACGACGAGGCCAACGTCATCGGCCAGCAGCATGGCCTCGACCATATCAACGGCCTGCTCAGCGTAGGCCGGCTTCAGCAGAATTAGCTTGTCCGTGTCCACTCCGAGGCTTTTCGCCCACGGCGCGTTGTACTCGTTCTCCAGATCGACAAAGACGCATGTGAGCTCAGGCCAGAGCTTCTGGTGTTGTGCGATGGCCAGCAGAGCGATGTTCGTCTTGTTCGAGCTTTCCGGCCCGAAGATCATGGAGACCTTGCCGCGCGGGAACCCGCCGGACAACGCCAGGTCCAACTCGAACATGCCCGTCGGGATGCGGTCAGCGTTGACCCAATGGCTGCCGTAACTGCCGGCCCCGTCGCCCATGTCCTTCTGGAACTGTTTGAGCAACGAGGCGGCTGTGACGGTGTTCTTCTGTACTTTCTTGATCGTAACGGCCACGACCTACTCCTGCTTCACCCAGGTGATCGTCTCGGTCTCTGCGTCGTAGATGACGTCGTAGGACGGCACCTCACTGCCAGCAGGAACCTCCTCGAAATGCTCCGAGATCGCGGTGTAGTCGATGACGTCGGAAGCAAGCATGGCCTCCGCCCGGATGATGATCGTCTGCGCCATGATGGCGTAGACAACCTCTGGCACGTCATTGATGACTTCGACTGCGATCTCGAACTTGCCGCAACGGCGGTCGTTCAGCATGCGTTTCACTCCTGTGCAATTAATTGCATACTGAACGCGGGACTACTCCTCCGAGAGTTCCGCAACCATCCCCTGCAGCTTCTGGTCGGTCCATTCCTTGGCGAAGTCGAACACCTGATCGACCTCGGAATGCAGGCAGGGAACCTTGAGACTGACCTGAAGGCGAGCCGACTGGTAGTTTCCGAGGTTGTGCGTGTACGACATCTCAGTGCCCACCTCACACCACGGGCCGGAAGACCCTTCAGAAGCTGCCGTCTCGTCCGGCAGATCAACGATCTCTTCCGTGGCGTCTTCGCTGATGACCTCGCCCTTGTTCTTGGTGGCAGAGCTTACCGTAGCCTTGCCCTTCTTCTTCGTGATTGTCAGTGCCATCTTCGCCTCCTTGCGCGTCTATAGCATGTCTTTGACTTCTGCTCCGATGGAGCTGTACCACTTTGCCCTACTGTTACTGTAGGCAAGGAACACAGGGCTGTCCGCATCGATGACGTCCATCACTACGGGCTCCTTCTTGTCCGGGTACTCCCGCCTGATGCGACCCACCGCCTGAAGCGGCGCGGCCCTCGGCATCGCGAGAATGCAGGTGTCCAGCCAATCGATACTGGTCCCCTCACCCATCATTGCGTAGGTGGTGAACAGGATCGGCTTCACCTTCTCCCGCTCACGGTGCTCCTTGTCGGCCTTGGTGGTCGCACCGAGGTAGAACCCCATGTTGCGCCCGCTGATCTTGAACTCCTTGGAGCACAGCCGGTGGATCGACCGCAGGTGGTCGTGAAGCGTCGAGAACACGACGAGCTTTCGCCCCTTCTCGAAAGCGCTGTTCGTCAGCTCCGCCAGCAGGTAATTCCGTTCAGGGTCCGCCGCCAGCATCTTCTCCAGGTGCGTGGTCTTGCCCGGCTGGTGCGGCAGCCGGATAACCTCTTTCTCGCCGGTCTCCTCATTCTCCCGAAGGACGCGCGGGCAATTCCAATTGGAGGTGAAGCGCAGCACCTTCGGAACCATGAGCTCGGCTTCGGTGCGCGCCCGGACAGGCCCGATGTGGGCGTATACCAGCTGCTCCTTGCCGTCAGAGCGGTCTATCGATGCGGACAGACCCAGACGCAGCTTCGCCGGAAACATGTCCACGACAGTCTGAAACTGGTCGGCGGGAACCCGGTGACACTCGTCGAAGATCACCAGCCCGAAGTCTTCCGTGATCCAGTCGGGATACTTCCCGTCCTTGGACAGGGAGTGGATCATCGCCACTACGAATTTGGTCCCGACGACCTCGCACTTGTCACCCCTGATCTCGCCCACATCAATCGGGTCCAGGCCGAGGAAGTTCGTGCCGTTGGGGTTCGTTGAAGAGACCCGGCCACACGCACCGTCGATCCACTGCTGGTAGATGTCGTCCTTGGTGGTGATGACGAGCGTCTTGCGCTGCGTGATGGCAGCGGCGTAGTAACCGAGGACAGTCTTGCCCCAGCCCGTGTACGCGGAAACCAGCCCGCTCTCGCCCTTCAGCAGGAACTTCCGGGTGGCCTTGAAAACGCTGACTTGGTTCGGGCGAGGCTCCGGAGTATTCGGGAACTCGATGAACTCGCCATCGGCCCGATTGTCGTTGCTGCTCACGGGACACAGGGCGCGCGGCAGGTGAACAACGTTCCCTTCGCGCCGGAACAACTCCACCTCATCACCGAAGCGAGACGTGAAACGGTACTTCTTCTCGAAGAAGGGCTTCCACGAATAGACAGCGGTCGCCCCGGTGGACAGGGGCTTATCCGTGCGTTTCAGTTCAGAAAGCAACGCCATCGGTGTCTCCGAAAGAAAGAAGCGAGAGGCAGCCGCACGAGGTTTGGGCGGGGGACGACGACTGCCTCTCACATTTCCTGCAAATGGGGACCGCAGGAAATTTGCAATTAATTGCACAAATCGGGAGCTAGAGCTCGTCCGATAGGTTCTTCTTGGAGCCAGTGCCCCCGCTGTACCCGACGCCGGTCTGGGCCTTGCCAACACCGAGTTCAAGCAGCTCTTCGGGAGAGCGGTACACGATCTCCTCGTTGTAGTCCGCCGGCAGAACGCCGTCCTCGTCCTCGATCTCGTAGTGGTCCTTGATCTCCTGACGGGTCGCGAACTTATGCTGGAAGTCGAACTGGCTACCGACGCCGGCAGAGTTCTCCCCGGTGCGGTAGACATCGAAGGTGCAGCCGACGAGCCCGCCGCGCTTCTTCGCCAGCGTCGTAAGCTGGATGATGGTCTGCCGCTTGGCCACGAAGAGCTTCCGCGTGTTCTTGATCGTCTTGCCCTTGTTCGGGCCGTTCTTGATCGTGTGTTCGGTGTGATCGATGATCGTCATGACACCGCAGAGAGACGACCGTGCCCCGCTCTCGCAGATCGGGCAAGGCTGGCTCTGATCGGCCTCGGCGGTACAGACAAATTCCGACCAGTTGCCGTTCACGCGAATGCGGTGCTCGTAGAACATCAGAATGTCGAGCATGCCGGAGTCGTCGAGCTTGCCGTCGAGGAAGGTAATCTGCCGCTCTTCACCTTCAGGCATCCAGAACCGCCAGAGCTTGCCGGCCTCGGCCTTACGAAGTTCGGCCTGAGCCTCTTCGTTCGCGAGCGCTTCCTGCGCAGCTGCACCCTTCTTCATCCAGCCAGCGGCTGAAGACGAGGATTTCTTCTTGGGAGGGGATTGGTTATCGACGCTCTTGTCGGAGGTCGAGCCCGAAGTCTTCGAGGAGACTTTCTTCGCGAATTTCAGTGCCATAGCAAGGGGTTCCTTTGGTTTCCAAGTTTTCCCAGCAGACCTCCAGGGTCTGATTTAAGGATAGCGATTAGTCGCCCTTGGTCAACAAAATTGTGCAATTAATTTCACGATTTCTCAACCCCCACGAAAGGGTCGAGGAGCAGGTGCGGAGAGAGCAGGTCCACCAACTGATCCACCGTGCATTCACCGGGGTCTTTCGCCCCTTCAGGCGGCGTCAAGTGGACAAGCACGTGGTCTTTCCGAAGGGTTCGCGAGACCTTCTCCCGGCCTATGTCGCCGCCCTTCCCCCGGTCGTACAGGGTCACCCACTCCAGGGCGTCCGCCATGCGCATGAGCTTGTCCATTGAGGGGTTCACGAAAAGGGGGCTCACGACATTCCGGTACACCCGGTAGACGCTGGCCAGGTCCATGGGGCCTTCGACCACCACGATGGGCTTGTCGAGGTTCACCCAGCTCTCCCCGAGCCAGACGATGGGGTTGTTCCTTCCCGCCTGCAGATACATGCGATAGCGGGGGTCCACCTCCGGCTTGATGGCCCGACCGTGCAACCCGACCAGACGACCATAGAAGTCCCGAACGGGGAAGCAGACCCGCTGCTGTTTGGTGTCGGTGCGCAGGTCGAGCGCCTTGGCCACCTCCAAGGACACGCCCCGCTCGGCAAGGTAGTCCCTCGCGAAGGGAACACTCTCGACCGGGGGAAAGCTCTCGATCCACCAGTCCGGGAACTCGTGCAGGGTCGCCTTCTCGCCGAACAGCATGTCCTCAATGGTGGGGCTGTCGAGGTTCAGATAATCCTCGGCCTCCGCGTCTTCGATGATGGTCAGGGCGTCACCCCAATTGACGGTCAGCTCCTGCTGGGTCGCGTTGCGGTGCCGCACCTCCAGCACCAGGGCGGACAGTTTGCCGTGGAAGCCGCAGGCGAAGCAGTTGCAGAAGGCGTCTCCCCCTTCCTTCTTCACTGCGAAGGCCGGGTTCTTGTCGGTGCCGCCGTCGTGCGTCCATGGGGCTAGAGGGCACGAGGACACGAACCAGCCGGCCCTCTGCTGGGCAATCGGCACCTTTGCGTTCAGCATCTTCAGGAGCTTGACGAGACGATCCGTCTTCACAGAGGGCCAACCGCTTCCGGTGCGATGGGCGGCGCGGTCAGCAGAGACTCCTTGTGAGCCGCGTTCATGGCCTCAGTACAAAGTGTGTCGCAGCGCTCGTTGAACTCGTTGCCGGCGTGCCCCTTCAACCAGTGGAACGTCACCTCGTGAACCTGATAGAGCTTCAGCAGCTCTTCCCAGAGGTCTTGATTGATCACGGCCTTGCCTGCTGCGGTCTTCCACCCGTTGCGGACCCAATTGCGGCTCCACACGGTGACCCCCTTGACCAGATACTCGCTGTCAGAGAACAGCTCGATGGGGACGCCGATCTCCACGCTCTCCAGAGCCCGGATTGCTGCGGTCAACTCCATCCGGTTGTTGGTGGTGTCGAACTCGTGGCCGGCCTCTTCCTTGTACTCACCGGTCGGGAGGTGCGCGGTATACGCCCACGCTCCCAGGCCACCCTTGTTCCGGTCGCAGCCGCCATCGGTATGGATCACGATCTGAGAGGGTGCCTCCTGCAGGGGGCTTGCATGAAGCACCTCCACCCCGCTGCCGTTGAGAAATTCGAGGATCGCATCACGCACCTGCTCACCGCCCTCGGCGTTCTCCGCGCCAAACTGGAGCAGGAGCTGGTAGGTCATGCCTCCTCCCTGCGGAACAGCTTGATGGTCCGCGAGGAGCGTTCGGAGGCCAGAACCTCCTCCAGCTGCGGCGGGGTCAGGTACTTGTCGAGGTCCGTCAGCTTGATGGTGGCCAGCTGCATGAACGTCTTGACGCCCAGATGCTTCTTCGCCTTCTCGATGCTCTTGATCGACCGGCTTGTGCCCTTGGTCCCGGCTTCCATGCGGAACTTGGCGGCGTCCTGCTCAACGGTGTCGTCGGGATCGTTTTCGAGCGCGTCCACCTTTGTCTGCAGCTCCTTCATGGCTGCCTTGTAGGGCTTCAGCTTCTCGGTGTCCTTCTTGATCCGCTCCATGATCGGTGCGGCTTCTTCCTGCAGATCACCCACCTTGTCGATCAACTCGGCGATCTCGGCGAGCTCCGGGGACAGCATCGCGAGGCCCGAGAGGTCCGGTGCCGTCGGGGGCGTTGCAACCCGCTTCTTCTTGGTCAGAACAATCGCCATTACAGCAACCCTCCATGGTTATCGTGTTGATTTGATCCTACCGGATTGCCGGTGCCGGACAAGAGATTTGAGAAATTAATTGCACACTAGAGGAACTGCAAGTCTTCGACGTCTTCCTGAACGATCTCGGTGAAATCCATCGTCTCGAAGTCCCATGCGGTGGAGAACGATCCGGTCTCACCGTTACGCCCCTTCAGCACTTCCACCTTGCGCTGCTTGATTGTCTCCACGCTGTCCTCCTGAAACAGACCGAGGACGAGGGACGACACCTGCGCGATGGCGTCGGTGTAGCCGATGTCGTCCATTGTGACCTTCTCGCCCTTCTTGGCGTTCTTCTTGCTGGCCGACTTGGCGAACTGCCAGCTGCACACGGTCGGAGCGATGGGGGCCAGCTCCTGCTTGATCAGCTCGGCGTTCTCGGCCACGCGCCGGAAGCGGTCCCTCTCGGTCGGGTGCTTCACCAAATAGGCCCCGTCGATAAAGATCGCCCCAGGCTTCAGCTGGCGGGCCAGCGCCCAAATGTCCTCGACCGTCGCGGCCAGATTGCCGTCAACGACCCAGAAGGGAGCCCCGTAGTCCTGAATTTCGGCCAGCCCCGACTTGAGGTTCTTGATGAGCCCGGAGCCGAGCGAGGCGTTCTTGAGCTTGAGCGCCGGCACGTGCGTCTGCATGGCGGCAAGGCGTTGCTGGATCGGCAGCAGGCCGATCTCCATCGAGACGAACAGGCGGGACTGGTCGGCCTCCGGGTCGTGGTGTTTGCCCGCCTTGTTCCAACCGCTGTGCGCCGCGTATAGAAGCTGCCAGGTCTTGCCCGCCGCAGGCCGGCCAACGAAGCTGGCGACGTCCCCTCTTCCGAGCCCGCCGGTCATCGCATCGATGTAAGGCCACCCGAAGTGGAGGCCCTTCGTTTCTCCGAGGTTCCATTTCGAGGCGTAGTCATTCACCACGATCTCGTAAGCGTGGCGGAAGTCCACCACCTGCTTCTGGACCTTCTGCGAGGCGAGCTCCATGACCGCGTTGGTCATCAGTTGCAACGCGCTCGGAATATCCTTGTTCTCGGGAAGGAAGAGCTCGCCCGCCTGCTTCATCGCCTTCTTCAGGCTGAGCTCCGTGTGCCGAAGCTCCATCAGGTCGTGGTAATAAGCCGCCGGCTCGACATGGGGCATCAGCGTGGTGCCCGTGTGCGCCTCAATCGTCTCCTCGGACGGCAGGGACTGGTACTCCTTCACAAACTCCCGGACGAACTCATACGCATCGATCTCATTGGCCTTGAAGAGGTGTTCGATCCGCCCGTATTCGAGCAGAGCCCCAACGGACCCCTCTGCCAGCACCGCTGACAGGAACATCTTGCCCATGGACATAGGTCCGCCCCCCTAAAACTTTGCTTGCATGTAATGGACTTCGATATGGCGCTTGAACGCCAGCCCGTACTCCTTGCCCAGCAGCCCCAGATCGGTCGCGTAGAGGATCGTCTGCAGGCCGGCCACCTGCCGATAGGTCAGGTAATCGAACAGGGAGTTCACCTGCCAAGGCGCGATGGTCCCGGTCTCGCTGGCAGTAAGGAAGAAGTTCGGAATGAGGAGGCAGGTCAGGTCGGGCATCTCCTGCTTCGCCAGAAGGTCGATGACCGTCCCGAGGGTCATCACCCGAGCCCGGATGAAGTTTCGCACCAGAGCCCCGGCCATGGCCGACATGTGCGCCTCCACGAACCCCTTGTCGTTCTTGCCGAGGATGATCAGTCCCGACGTGCCCTCGGAAGCGTGCTTTCGGAACTGCCTCAGATAGGCCAGCTGGCTGCCCGTCATGTCTTCAGGCAGCTGCGACCAAATCCAGTGCGGCTGAATGCCGGCGTCCCGCGCGAAGCTTTCGAGATCGGCGACAAGCCGCTCGTGGTGCTCCTTCTTCAAGACGCCGGATGCGTAAGGATCGGCAAGCAGGGTCATAGCTTCGATTTGTCTCCCGAGCCGAGGATGGCCATCAGCTCCTCGAAGGTCTTGGGCTGATCGTCGTCATCGTCTTGTGAAATTAATTGCACACTCTCTTTCGTCGAAGTCTCGGCAGTAGCCTCCTGCTTCACCGGCTCCGGCGATTTCTGAGAGAGGGCCGAGTCTACAGCGATCCATGCGTGTTTCAAGAGAAATTCGAGATCGGGGTGGCTGGGTGTCCATTTCGTGCCGGCCTTGGTCTCGACATCCTTCACGAACTCGATCCAGTTTCGGATTGCCCACTCAAGCACCTCGGCGGCAGAGCCCTGCGGACACTTCGCGAGGAAGTGCTTCAGCAACCCGGCCTGCTTCTTCGTCAGGTGGACCATCCCCTGATCGTAGACTTCGGCGAACGTCTCCTTCCAGACGAACTCCAGCTGCTTCACCGTATCGGGCTTGTGGTGATGCTTCTTCGCCGCCTGAGACGCCAGGACTTCGGATACGGTCATCCCTTTCCCGAGCTTTCCCGAACCCTTCCGTGCCGCCTTGGCGGGAGGCTTCCCGCTAAACTCCATGTTGTCACTCCCTGTTGTCTCTCCCTGTATATAGAGCGGTCCCTGTAGGGCCTGCTTGGGTGGTCCCTCCAGGGTCTGCTTGGGCGGTCCCTCAAGGGCCTTCAGCCCCTTCCCCGTCAACTGGAAATGATTGACGTTCCGGTTGCCGAAAAGACCCTGCTTCGAGACGATCAGGTCGGCCTCCCGAAGCTTCGCGAGAGCCCGTTTGATCTGCTTCTGAGAGCAGCCTGTCTCGCCCATGAGGTCGTCGTAGGACTGCGCGGTCCACTCCCGCCCGGCCCTCACCGCCTGATGGTATCGAAAGGCTATGCGGAGGAAGACCACGGCAGACACCATGTCCCCGGCAGCCTTGTGTGCTCGTGCAAGCATGTTCGACATCAGTGCATCGCCCCCATCAGTTTGTGGAGCTCCAGCTTCCGTATGTGCGAGGGAAGCCAGAACATCTCTCCTTCGAGAATGATCCCGCCGTGCCCGTTGTTCGGGGCCGTCTTGACCACCATCGTGCAAAGAACGCGCGCCGCCTCCTCGTCGCCCACGAGCTGCCGGCAGCGCTTGTACAGGCGCGGATGCGCCTCGTAATCGGGTTTGGTCTGGTTCATGGCTCCCCCTGTCTCGCCAGTACCCAAAGAACCGCCGGGGACTGAAGCCCCCAGCGCTTGCAATTAATTGCGCGCCCTATGCCGGGGGATGGTATTCGTCTTCCACGATGTCGGTGCTCGGGTCGGCATTCTCGTGCACCTTCTCCACCTTGGCGTAGACCTTCTTCAGGACGTCCGCCTGCACACCCACGACGCCGACCGTCTCCTTGATCGCTTCCTTGAGTGCCTTGCGCTTCTCGTTCTGTTTCAGGAGCGCCTGCTTGATCTCGCCGTAGTGATAATCGAACCACTCGGTGATCAGCTCCTTGGAGGTCTTCAGGTTCTCCTCTCCGACCAGATTGACGACATAGGCCGTCATCTTCGCAGACAAAGAGCCGTCTTCGAGGTTTTTCAGGAACTCCTTCAGCTCTTCGTCAGTGCCGTCGGGCGCACCTTCGAGCATGACGCCGATGGTGGTTGACGCCCTCTGACTGCCGTTATTGTCCCACGAGACGTCAGGCAGCGCTTCGCTCGGCCTGCTGAATTTCTGGGCGTTGGCGAGGGACACGACGGGACCATCGTCCTGCTCGATGAGATCGCCGCCGGGGGCGACGCGCAGCTTCGATCCGAACCACGTATTGCCAGGGCTGCCGAACGCCTCGCCACGCATGACCACGGTCGGCTTGATGCCGATCACCATGTTTCCACGCCGACCAAGAAGCAGATACGTCATACCCGAGGACGAGCCAGGCATCAGGGGGAACTTTTCAGGGATTTGGTTCTCCTGCATCAGGTCACTCCTTTGATTTGATGCAATTAATTTCAATTCTATCAGGCGTCCTGCTCGGACAAAGCCTGTTTCGTCAGCCCCTTCACGAAAGCGTAGGTGGCCTTCGTGAGCGCGGCTTGGCTGTACCGCATGGGCTGGGTGCCTGCGATGGCAGGGGTCTTCTGGATCATATCGGCGAGCTGGGTGAGCTTTGCCTTCTTGCCGACGCTGAACGTCTTCAGGATCGCCTGCACGAAGGGCAGCGCCTCCTCGCCCGTCAGGCCCCCGAACCACATGCTGGCGTCGATACGACCCTCGCGATAGAGCTCCTTCGGCAGCGCCTGTGCGTTGTTGGTGGTCATCACCACAAAGACCTTCGACCGCCGCTCGGCGAGCCACCAGAGGAGCTGGGAGAGCATGCTTGAGGTCGTCCCGGACGAGTCGCCCTGCGACGTCGAGAAGACCTTCTCCACCTCGTCCAGCAGAGCCACACAAGGCTCCTCATGGTCGAGCCGGGCCAGATTGGTGAGCATGTTCGCTTCGGATTGCCCGACATACTTGTTCTTGGTGCCGGCGATGTCCACGCGGTAAAGCGGAATGCCCCACTGTTCGGCCAGATAGCGGGCACCAGCTGTCTTGCCTGTGCCGGGTGGGCCGTCGAACAGCAGACCACGCGGGATCAGCCTGTGGTCCTTGCCTTCGAGGAAGAACCCCTTCTCGGCGTGCGCGAAGGTCGAGAGGTATTCCGGCGGGTCATAGAAATCCTGCCGAAGATCGACTTGGGTCAGGCCGCTGGAGCCCTGAAAGCTGCTCCGCCGCGTCTCGCCGATGCCCTGCACTGTGAGGCTGTTGTCCCGCGCCATGGTCAGGCGCATGTAATCTGAAGCCTCCTTCAGCGTACAGCCGCCAAGGCCCCGAGACAGTGCTGCAGATTTGGGAAGGTTATCGACGACCGAGTTCACGAACTTCAGCATCATCTTCTTCGGGGTCGGCACCTCCCCCGCGTCGAACAGAGGCTCGACCACCTTCTTCGGGTTGACGAGGATCAGCGTGCTCTCCCTCGCCAGCAGGTTCTTGTACAGCTCCAGCAGTGGGAGCTTGGTCGGGTCTTCAATCGTGAAGATGTAGAGCGTGTCCTGCTCGACGCTCTTGTTCGGCAGGTATCTGACCGGAGCCCTCCCCGTGATCTCTTGGAGCACGTCGGGCAGGTTCAGGGTATCTCGTGTGGTGACTGCAATCATCGGCAGCTGCGCTTGAACCGCGAGCTTCAGCATAGGTATTCGCCCTCCTTGGCTTACCCCTCAACTATGCCAGATTGTCTGGGCGAGGCAAGTGCAGTTAATTGCACTCGCCGCATTTTGCCTGTGGATGGTCGATCTCGGCTGGCGTCGCTGTGCGCGCGGTGCCCGGCAGGGCGAGCAGCAGAAGAAAGAGCCAACCGATCACGAGGATCGCCGGCCAAGGGTCACGTTCTTCGCTGGTCACCGGGGGTGTCTCCAAACCTTTAGAAACTCGATGGCTTCTTTCGGATTGTTTGCTGCGAAGATCGACCATTTCATCAACCCTTCCCCGGTCAGACCGGCGAGCACCGCGACCGCGATTGTGTAGGTGTCCCCGTCGAGGTTCAGGAAGGCCAGCACCGGGCGCGTGAACACCCAGGCGGCGAACAACGCAGCGAACACCGAGATGAGACTACGAAGCCACGTCAAACGCGGCGACGTGGCCAATTTGAAAAGCGCCGCCCCGAAGACGGCTGCCCAGAAGGATAGGTCGTGTCCAAAGAACTGCACGGGGCGTATCCTTCTGTCACAGAACGCTGAGCGCCGAGGATCGTTCCCAGCACCCAGCCCGGACCCCGCGCTCGAAATGCGCGTCGATCCTCCTGTTTCCTTCCTGCGTGGTGGCCTGCACGTCACCCAACGGGTCAATGATGACGCCGCAGGGCTTATTCACCGGCTGGGTGGTTACACACGCCGCCAGCGCGATCCCAAGTGCCCCCAGAGCGGTAGCATTCGTCCACCGCGTCCTGCCCCTGAGCAGCCCTGCCTTCACTCGCCTGATTTGCTTCTTCGACATCTTGGATGGCCTCCTGCCGGGCTCCCTCCAGGAGCTTGTGGACCGTCCAGCTGACGCCGCCCAGCAGGGCAAGCGCCAACAGACCGTGGATTATCAGTTTCGGAGCAGTCATCGGCGTTCCCCGGTATGGAACGCCTCGACCCCCTTCCGCTCGCCATTGCGGCTGATGATAAAGATCGCCAGAGCTATGCCGGCGATCACAACCAGCCACAGAGGTGTCGGGATGCTTGAGGCGTATTCCTTGACCGGTTCGACATACGCTTTGGCTGCACCCAGGTGATCGGCTGTGCCCGTGACGAGGGCGGCTGTGCCGCTACCCAGAGCCGTAAAGGCCGAGAGCACCTTGGACCACCAATTGGCCTTGACCTCGGGCACCCTCTTCGCCACGTCGCTGACCGGAGCCTTCGACCGACCCGGATCAACGGCGCGTGGGCGGGCTACCCGCAGAGCACCCAGCAGATCGTGATCGATGATCGTCGCCAGGGGCAGGCCATTGTCCGACCGGAACGCGAGAATGGCTGTCCGGGTGAACCTGCCGATGATGCCGTCATCTGCACCGACTTCGGTGTACCCCAACGCCTTCAGCTTCCGCTGGACGTGCTGGACCGTCCCCTTGTCAGTGATGCCATGCGTAGCAGCTACGTCAGGCCAGACGGCAAGCGCCTGCACCAGATAGTGCTCGACGTGATTGAGGCCGATCAGACCGCCATTGATGGCGCGGCGGACGCCTTTCGTATCCCCTCGGTCGGCAAGACCGTTACAGCCCCGGTTCTGCCACTCACGTACAGCCGCGAGGAAGGCCCGGTCTGCGTCCCGCTGCAGGACCGACGGGTTGTCTTCAAAGCCCATGCTCCGATAGCCGGCGCGGCCAGAGGTCATCATCATGCCGCCGCCACGGAAGCGCCAGCCATCGTCGCTGGGGTACGCGGCGTTGCCCATACGACCGCCATACACCTTGATGGCGAGCTTCTTTGCCTGGCGCACATAGGGGCGGGCCTCTGCATCACTGGCAAACCGGGAGGGCCACGTCTGACGAATGCGGCTGGCGCTCGAATAGGTCATGCTCTCAACCAGCTTCGTCAGGCCACCGGTCTCTGTGGCGATGTTCGCGAAGAACTGGCGCTTGCGGGCCGGTGTGACGATGCGAGCGCGCTCGGCAGCATGCCAGTTGCGCACGACGGCATCGACAAGCGCGGACTTGGCGTTAGGCAGAAACTTGCGGAGTTCGCTCTTCGTAACCATGGGAACCTCGACACCTGCGGGCTTGTGCAATTAATTGCATTTCCGCCTGTATAGCAGTCCCCCTGCCATGTGTCGCGGGAACCTCGACAAACCGGTACGCGGTTTATCCCCCGGAGCAGAGCGCCTCCTGCTCCGGGGAATGCAATTAATTGCAAATCTACGGTTTCTTGCGAACGCTGACGGCCATGAAGCGGTGCAGCGTCGTGGCGTTGTTGTGGAGCTCGGCGAGCACCATCAACCCCGCATCGACCCCGGTGTAGCCCGTGTCATCGAGGGAGATTACGTGGGCAGGGTCATCGGCCCCGATGGCCTTGTCGCCAAGCACCATCTGGTAATTCGAGCTGTTGAAGCTGTGCCCACCCACGGCAAACACGTGGCCACCAGCCTCCACAGGCACAGCCACACTACTCGAAGACAGGTTGTCGCCGACAGCTGTCCCGATCACTTCAATGTCGCCATCCACGACCCACGCGGCCCCCGCAAACCGATACTGGCTGGAAGGCCAGCTCACAAGAATGTCCGCCCTGCCGGCCACGGGCATAGGGAACTTCCAGAGCTGGAGAGTAGCGTCCACTCCAGAGTAAGCCTCAAACGGGTCGGATGCGTGAACGAGGGTGGCCGGTGCCCCGTTTACGGTGACTGCTGTGGGCTCCGCGCTCTGTGTGGGGCCGCACCCTGTAAGGATGGCGATCAGAACAGTCTTGTCGTCCGCCCCGGTGCGCAGACCCCAGCCGTAACTCTCCAGATTGGCTCCCGCCCCATACTGGGCGTAGACCTCTGGGTTCAGCGACCCTGGTGCTCCGGGAAGGCCCTGCGCGGGGAACCGGGAGGCCGGCGGCACGAAGTCCTCCGTATATCGAATGACCCCTTCGGTCAGGCGGAACTCGTCGATGTATCCCGGCCACGAGGCATAGCTTGAGGATGTTCCCGAGCGACCGACATTGAACGCTGCGGGGAACGCCGTGGTCTCGGCACCCCCCATACGCTGCCGCTCACCATTCACGAACATGCTTAGCGCACCGAGATCATCCCGGCACAGCGCGACGTGATACCACTCACCAATCGTCAGAGGTCCGTCGGCATGGATCGTATTACGACGCATGTGCAGGGGTTGGCTATAGTAATCCCCCATGCCACCCCAACCGGTCATCAAGCCGCTGTATGATCGCGGGTCCGGGCCAGTCTTCCGAAGCCACAACTCGACCGTGAACGCGCCGGCAATCGTATCGCCTATCAGGTCCACGTCGATGTAACTCGCCGCGCTTGACGCTCCGGCCACGTTGATCCCGAGGCTGTTCCCATCACCGAATGGCCCCTCCCCAGCGGCGACCGCCACAGTCCCATGTACGTCGTGCTTCACCTCAACAGACCGCGCCAGGTTCTCGATGACGCCATTTCGCGAAGAGAGGAGGTAGCGGACCTTGCCCCAATGCGGGTCGTGGGTGAGTACAGGCCCCGGCGGACGCGGAGCGGGTAGCTCCTGCGGCGTGGTCAAACACCAGCTGAAGCCCGTCGGGTAGAAGTCGGCGTATTCGGTCGAGCTCTCGTTGTGGCTTCGGATGGCCGTCACACCCAGGCGTACACTGCGCGCCCCCGCCGGCACAGCAGCCAGCAGCGAGAAGCTGGCACCGGCTTCGTCGTGGATGAGATTGCTGTACCTGTCTCGGATGCGTTCCCCCAGCTGGGTGTCCACCCCATCAAAGAACTCGATCCAGACATGCCCGCCATCGGAGGAGTCTACGTCCCGGACGCCGGCCCAGGTCAGGGTCAACGCGCACTCCCCTGTGTCGATCTGGGAGTGCATATCCGCAGGAAGCGCTGCCGGGAAATGGTACTCCGCAGTCATCGCCTTCTGACCAAGGACCGATAGGCCGTAGTCCGTCGAACGTAAATCAAGGGAGCCCTGCGAAGCTACCCACTCGGAGGCGACCATGGGGTATGTTGGTCCGGGCATGTAAGTCACGGGCTCCGCCCTTCGCTCAAGGCGTGCGCTGAGGCTGGTTGCCATCACTTCTACGGAGCTCGGTTTGTTGTACACCCCGAACGCGATCTCGACGGCCACAGTGTCCGGAGGGAGAGGTGTACGAACCTCAACCTCATGCCAACCCCCAGAGCTCAACCGGGGGCCAGCCACCCAACCAACACGAGCACCGGAGGCGGTTACCGGTCTGACGTGGAAGCTCGCGCAAGACCCATCGACCGCCTGCGCCAGGGCCATGAGAGACCCGCAGACCACATCGACAAGCCCCTGATTGATGTCTTCGGCATACCCGCGCGGGATCGTAAGGGTCTGGGTGACGAACGTCCGGGTCGTGTTGTTGAAGTGCATGAACCAAAACTTGTTCGGGGCTTCGTCAACAGGGCCTACGTGGGTGTATTTGTTGTACCGCCCCGGCGTATTGCCCGCGACGGCCTTCCACTCGGAACCCGGCTCGTCCCGTGTCTCGGGGTTCACGACAACAAGCTCGCGTGGATATACGGCAGGCGGTGTGGGTGTCGGAACGTAAGCAGGCCCCTGCAGAGGAAGGGGGTCGTTGACCTCGTGAGCCGGCAAGCCAAACGCATCATCCCAGCGCGCTACGCCCTTTGTGATACGAACCTCGGTAAGGAGGACGTTGCCCCCGGTATAGATCGTCAGGTTCGGGTTCGCGACAGGCGGCAGGCCCGGTCCCCCGCTCTGCGCCGCGAGCCCACCATTCAGGTACAGGGAGTAGACGCCCGTGCGGTCTCGCACCACGGCGACGTGATCGACCTTCCCGTACCTTTCGATGAGCCCGCCTTCAGAGACCACAGTAACCCACGCACTGCCGTCCCACACCTGGAACAACCAAGCGTTCCTGTTTACATTAACGCGCCACTGGTCCGGCACTGCGAGAACAGTAGCTGCTGAGGCCGCCGAAGTGTTATATCCAGCGACGAGTTCAATCGTGAACAGCCCGCCCGATAGGTCGAACTGGCCGTCAACGTTCTCCGCAACTATTGGGGTAGCGCTGTTCCAGCTGAAGCGACTGGTGTCGCCATACAGCATGGTGAGGTAAGTCGTTTTTTCAGTCACCGGGGTCAGGGGCGTGGATCGCTTCGACCGGTCTACGGGCGTGGGTGTCTCTGCGTCGAAGCAGAGGCTCACCAAATCCCAATAGGGGTCGTTTTCGTGATCCAGCGGGTCAAGCTGCGGTGTTGCCACGCGTCTGGTCGGAACATCGAACCCTGTGTCCGACGCGTAGCGGGCCACACCGACAGTCAAACGAAGATCATCGGCACGACCGGCGAACCCAAGGTCTGCGGCTGTGCTATACCCAAGCACGTTGAGGTGCGCAGCGCTCTTCCTGATCTCGATACCTGACACCAGGGAGGCGACCATAACCCCGTTGACATACATGCGGAACTTCCCAGACGCATCCCGGTCAACGCAGACGTGTGTCCACGTATTGAGTGGGATCACCGGCCCTTCGATGTTCACGTCTGCTTCAATGTTGCTCTCAGAACCGTAAAACGTCAGCCTTCGACCGTTGCGGAGGAGAAGAGCCCAACCCCGCTCACTGCTATCGGTGTCGTAGCAACTGAGCACGCCACATGTATCTTTGGAGGGTCGGACCCAAGCCTCAACGGTGAAACCGCCGCGCCCGAAATAGAAGGCGTCCGGGTCAGGTGCCGCTCGTGCCCCCAAATCCGTCCGACTAACCATATTGGAAAAGTAGTCGGGGTCACCCATATGGAACGCCGTCCCGAACAGCGTCGGGTCTTCGATTACGCGGGGGCCGAACCTTTTGTCCCCCGATATGGTTCGCCTGTACTTGCTAGCGTCACGCGCACCCGTGCGGGACGACATCAGGAACGCGACGCTCCGGTAGTACAGGTCGCCAGCGATGCCACGCGAGGATGTCATCGTGGTAACCACCGGAACCTGTTTGGTCGGGCTCCGGGGCTTCTTGGCGCGGTGCAACACCATGATTGCTGCCTGAGTGAGGCGCGCTTCCGGGTTGCCTGTGCCGACGACGGCGGCAGACACCTGCGTAGCCCGAGCATCGGGGGTCTGATTTGAAACCAGGCTCGTACCCGCCTGGGTTACGCGGGCTTCGGTCATACCGACACCTTAACCTTTGTTTTCACAGCCTGTGCAGCAGCCCCGGTCCACGGAGCCGCCGTCGCGGGGTCTTGCTCAAACACCACGGTTGTCAGGCCGTAGGTGAGACCAAGCGACTGGTCCTCAGACAGTGCCTCGACGGCACCACTGACGACCCCGTGCGCGATGGATCGGGGGCCGCTATCATCCTTACGCGCCAGCACCTGGGACGAAACTGCAAGCACCCGTTCGGGCGTCACGGGGAGAGCCCCCATTGTGAAGGTGGCAGCGTCGTCCAACGTGGAGGACGAGATGTATGTCGTGTCGCCGTCCGGGTCCGCCTCGTCGATGGCCTCCCAGAGCGCACCAGTATTGGCAACCCACGTGCCGGGTGTGTCATCCCCAGACGGGAGAGACGTGAGCACTTCGACGTCCCCCAGCCAGTCGTTATTTGTCGTTCCCTGAGTGTCCCAGACCACCCAGCTGTCTCCAACATAGACACCCTGGCGAGAAGAACTCGACGAAACCGAACAGAACAGAGCAACGTTATCCAATACGCCGGTTCCGCCATACTGTGTGTCGAGCCCCGACGCCGCCCCCCATGTTTCGCCGTTAATGCGAACTTCAACCTCCCCGGTAGCGTCGGATACGAGCACCCGAACCTCGACGTGATACCAGACGTTCAGATCGAGCGGCCTGTTGAATATCGGGCTTACGCTAGACGAGCCGCCACGAACAAATTGAAGGAAGCCTTTGTCGTCCAGGTCGAGACAAATATGCGAAGTTGAGCCCTCGCGGAACTGAATGATGTTGCAGTAGCCGTGACCATACGGATAGGACTCGACTTTGAGCCAGAAGGACGAACCAACGTATGCGCCTTGTGCAACGGAGGGGATGGCCTTCGTCAAACCCGCATGAGCCCCGCTCGTACGGTTATGCCGCACAGACCGGCCACGCCCGAGGGGGGTGTCCGTGCGTGTTTCGAACGAACCCGGATTAGGCACGGCGTAGGCTGACGCGATGTCCGCCTGTGTCGCGTACTGATCAAAACCTTCAATGTGGAGGATACTCATACCCGGCTCCCTGCAAACGTGATGGTGATGTCGGCGATGTTCTGCACGGTGATGGGTGCAACCAGTGTCAGTCGGTCGCCAGGCGCAAAGGTGACATCGGCGAGGAAGGTGAAGCTCCCCTGATTTTCGCCGTAAGCGAACACCAGCAGACCTATTTCGACACCGTTCTTCTGGATCGAGAATGTCACCTGCGCGTCCGGGGCCTGATCCGCGTGGGCGAAACTACCGATGAGCCCGGTCGGCAGGACGTACTCTCTGGCCGCAATGTAGCTGAACGCGGAAACCTCGACATCGGGCGTCCCCGTTACGAACACCGAGATGTCGAACTCGGTCGCCACATTGCCGAAGCCGGCACCCGCGACCCATTTGCCGAGATCGCCGTCGTAGACGAGGGAATTGCCGGCGACGGGCGACGACGGGAAGGTGACGTCGGTCAGCGCATCGAGCGTTGAAGACGGCGTGTTCGGGAGCCATTTGTTCTGAACTCCATCCCAGACAAGGGCCTGCCCCTCCTCTACGGTCTCCGCCTCCACATCGTACAGATCAGCGAGGCGCACTCCACGTGGAGGCTCCGTGACGGGTGCGAGGACCACCATCGCATAACCGACATGGCTCTCCCCTGTGAGATTGACCAGAGAAGGCGTCAGCGTCTCCTGGTCTGCGGGAAAGGCGTGCCCACACACAAAGTCGCGATTTTCGCCGACGGACTGACCGTCGAAGTTCTGGTCCTCAGTCCACCCGGCCCCTAGCCCCTGATTGTCGGAGGTGGATGTAGTGCGGTTGCTGTAGGCAAGCAGCACCGTGCGTGCCGGGCCGGACGCTACATACGGTGTCCCATCATAAGGTGCGGCCAGTTGGTCGTCGGACGCACCCTGAACAACCTCCGCAAGCGAGGCCCAATCCGGGGTCTGGCTCGCGACCTCATAGACTACCGCGTAGCCGTACTCCGCAGCGCCAGCATCAGCTACGGGAAGGACAGGTCCCAATCCGGCGGTGGCCTTCCGGTAATAGACAACGGTGTTGATACGCGCGCCCGTGGTAGAGACCGGGACTGCCGTCCAGCCAGCCTCCGCCACCGGGACTGTAGACTGATAGGTCAGGATGCAGATGAGCCAGTTACCCTCCGTCGGAGCGAAGTCCAGCGTCACCGAGTAATTACCGCTTTCTACAGGTGGGCTGAGCTTGTGCTGGACGATCTGTGGCGCGACGGGCGGCACCTGCCGAGGGTGGTTCAAGGCATCTACGACCGTCGTAGATGCCCAATCTCCGTTGACGAACTGGAGGACATCGCCTTCGTCGGACGCCCCCACGTCCACGCCACCCGAGGCGGCACCAGGCACCCACGCCTGCTGGACAGCGTTCCAGACGACGGTTTCGCCATCCTGCGGCGGAACCGTCAGGTCCACGTCCTGAAGGCCACCCAACCCCAGAGCCACGACACCCTGCTGTGTGCGCGTGCCCGCCGGGAAGTCCGGGTCTTCCCAGAACGTGACGAGGGTTCCCACGGTGCCGTCATGCGCCGCATTCGACCGGTTGGTGATGCCGACGCGATCCGGTACGCCCTGCAGCGTGGCCGCCGGGTCCACCGGGCTGCCGAAGTTCTGCCAGACAAGACCGTCCGAGGAGACCCATGCACGGATGAAATCCCCGTCGAACCCGAGCCGGAGCCAGTTGTACAGGTTGGGCTCGGTGGTCAAGATCGTCTCGACACCCGAGGGGCTGACCCAACCAAGGCGCAGCTGGGATTGAGCATCGGTGCTGGAGTTGCCGAGGGCGAGGAACACGAAGGCATCGTTGAAGGCGCGCTGGATGGCGACGCCGCCCATATGCCCAGGCACCTGGAACGACGCCGGCACGACGCGGGCGGTCACCACCCAGGGCTCCTCCCGGACGGCGAGGTCTCGGTAGACCAGAGCGTGCTTTGCGCCGCTGCTCTGCGCCCCACCCTGCACCACGAGGCCCCGCGCCGCGACTTCGGTCAAATTGGCCGAGGGGGCGTTGTGTCGACCGGGGAACATCGCTGCCACGGGAGGCGCAAACGGGCCGTATTCATAGGTCGCAGGGACATACTCGCTGTCACCGATAGGTGCGCCGCCACCCCCGCCCCCGACGCCGGCAACCCAGGACTGCGTGAGGCCGTCATATTTCAGGACATTGCCATCCACGGGTGGGGTGGTGAGATCGACGTTTTCGAGATCGCCGAGACGGGCCACCAGCTCCTGATCACCGATGTCCACGGTCAGGGTGCCATCGATGTTCGTGACGTTGACGCCCGCACCAATGAAATTAATTGCATCGACGGGATCGCCTTCGACGGGCAAGCCCTCACCGAGGAAGTCGAGCGCGTTCTGGGCGGTCAGGATCAGGTGCCCCTCCGCCGGCATCGACACGTCGAACCCGCTGAAGTTCAGGCTCTCGATCTTGCTGGTCAGTGGGTTGCCACTGTCGCTGGCCGCAATCGAGTAGTCCGTCTGGCTCGCGTAGTCGTAGACATACTCGCCGCCGACCTTGTTCAGGCGCAGGAACATGCCGACTGCAGGGTCGCTCGGAGCCGTGACATCCGAGAGGTCTCGGAGGTTGAAGTCTTCCAGCTCGGCGATCAGCTCGGCCAGCGACCGGAACTCCAGGAAGCTCTCGGTCGGATCGACCACGAGGAAGTGGTTAGCGAAGGTCTCCATCGTCTGGGGACCATCGACCATGCCGAGGAACGAGTAAGTGATGACGGCGGGGCTCGGCCCCCAGGCGGACCCGTTGAACGCCAGAACGTCATTCGGCTCAGCGCCTGCGGTCACCACATCGGTGAGGTGCCCCAGCTCGGCAGCAGGGAATGCGTACTCCTGAAAGACTGCCTGCCCATCGTGCCAGGTCAGCAGATGACCATTGGCGGGTGTTCCGACAGACACGTCAGACAGCTCGTCCAGATTTGTTGCGCCGCCCCCCGAAGGCGGGTTCACGTTCACCCAGACACCGTTGGTCGCATCCCAGGCGAGCATCTGGCCGTCAGCGAGCCCGGCCAGCGCGACGTCGGTCAGATTGGTGAAGGCGGTGACGACCGACACCGAGCCCGCGACCCATCGGTTGTCCGCGAGACTGTAAGTCAACACGTCACCGTCGTTCGGAGCAGCGACGCCCACATTCGTGAGATCATCCAGAGTGGACGGTGTGCCTGCGGGGTCTTCAGTCCAGCCGGAGCCGCTGTAGGTCCAGAAGGACGAGGTGTCCTCGTTGAAGAACTTCATCTTCTGGATCGGCGAGAACAAGCGCCAGCCGTTGAAGTAGACCGCCACGTAGTTCTCACGACCACCCCACACGCCGGATGCGGGGGTGCCGATGATGTAGGTGTCACCCGCCGCAGGGCTGGCTGGAGGGTTTGCCAGAATGGCTGCGGCAGAGCGCGAAACCATGGCGTCAAAGACCACGGCAGCCTCGTTGAACACCACCTCTTTCTGAATGTCATTCGACGCCATCAGACGGACGCCAAGTCGAGGGGTCTGTGCCATGCCCTAAACCTCCAGTTCCTGGGCAAATCCACGCCCAATTGTCTGCCCTATCTGATACAACCTCACGCGAACGATGTCCCTGATCTCACCGAAGTCCGACTGGTGCATGGTCGCCGTATAGGTCCACTCCCGGTCCTCGACCACCTCGGTGCGCAGAACTGCTGCGCCGTCCAGCACATCTATTTCGTAGCGCTCGAAAGGCTGGTCGATCTCCAGCGTCTGTCCGTTGATGAGACCGCCATTCTGCCGGCGACGTGGGCTCCACCGCACGTAGATGTCGTCGTTCGAGCGCCGCACCAGCTCGTGGATGGCGGGCGTGAACGGACGCAGGCTGTTGCCCGTGTTGATGAACTGGAAGCTCGGCGCGCTGTCGGGGTCATCCCCGAAAGTCACAGCCCGAAACTCCGCTGGGCGATCCAGCCCGCTGACATCGTGCGTCACCCGGTTGATGGCAGACTGCTTCAGGCGCACGAACCTCTCGCCGGGGCGATGCTTACCGATCTCGTGCTCCGTCCCTCGCAGGCCCCGGAGGAACTTGGACAGCTCCCAGACACCGTTGCCTACTTCCCGGACATTGCAGAACTGCACGATCTCGTTGCCGATGACGGCCATGTTCAGAGGCTGCCCGAGCACGTCGTCGGGGTCTGCGGAGGCCAGCGCGATGTCGTTGTTCATCAGGAACACCCGGATGGCCATCGTCTCATCCCAGAGACCCGGAACAGCGTCAGGCAGCGCAGTCATGGCGTAACCATGCGCGACAGCCACCGTGTTCTGGGCAATGGCGTACCATTTCGACCCGGCGGCCTCGTTGGGCTCCTCGACCCCGAAGACCTCAATGGTGCCCCCGGACGTGATGTCCAGCAGGAGGACGCCACCGGACCAGCTGTTCCGGTTCCCGGCGAGCACGGTGTAGAAGCCCACATTGTCAGTCGCAGCGTCCGACAAGAGCGGCGTGTCGAGCATGTAGGGCGTCGTCGGGGAGGCGCGCGGGATCGTCTCCGGCTCGTTATCGTCTATGTCCAGGTCGTCTTCCGTGATCGCCTGGCTGTGGCCGAACTGGTTGTGATCCGTGAACGTGTGTTCGAGAACCGCGTTCGCACCGATGTCCACGCCGACGCAGCGCCAAGACAGATACTGGTCGCCCGCAGGGTCGGCGGGGTCGGGCACGAGCACGACATCACCGGGCTCGATGATCACATACTTGCGCGGGACCACCACCTTGTGCGTCTTGCGGGCCGTGAACTTGAGGGCAAGCATCTCCTCGGCCTGCGTCTTGGCCAGCTGGCGTGTGAGCGCCATGGTGACGTCCACCTCGTCCACGCTGTCACTCTCGGTGACGCTGCGCGTTGCATAGACCATATTCGGGGAGAAGGACCGGGCCGGCTCCTGGAACTTGATCTGGAGACGCCGGGGCAGGTCCGCGTCCTGTGCTCGGGTGACTTCGACGGACGGGGGCGGGTCACTGCCCTCGGCATAGGCACCAAAGTCCTCCCGCCGAAGGATCGCGACCGGGCGCTGGTTGATCCAGTTGAAGATGATCCGGTAATCGCTCTCTGCGGCGTCGAACGGGAACACCGACTGAAGCATGTTCAGGACAGCGCGCCCGGACATCGACTGCGTAACGGCGAAGCCCGTCACCTTGCGGTCGGTCGGGAGGTATCCGATCCCGTCAAACTCGGCGTCCTCAAGACCACTCTCCCGGCATACGTCGGTGACGATCTCGTGCAGAAACACCTCACCGTCGCCCCGCTGCACCTCGACCGTGAACTGCGGGATGCCGTTGCCGAAGTCTTCCAGCTGCAGGTTGTGCAGGACGAAATAGGCGACGCCCCGGTATGCCGGCACGTTCCCGAGGCCCAGATACTCCTCCATCTTGGCGTTCGGGATTTGCGTGTCGCTGCCGAGGTAGATGTTCATCGCGTCGAAGCGGAGCTTGTTCTTCGCGTACTCCTGATCCCTGCCGAGACCGTCCAGCATCTGCCCCATAAGCGCGTCCACTTCAGAGCGCTGTGGTGCGGGGATCGGCGGGGTCAGGTTCGTCCCCGGATGAGCCATGATGTAATCGACGGCCTCGGCCTGTGTGCCGTAGGTGTACTCGTCGGGTCTGTAATTGTTGAAGGCGAAGAAGAACGCGCCGCAATAGGCTTCCACGATCCGCGTGACACCCTCCTGGTTCACCAGCCGGTCGAGCTCAGCGTAGTAGGCCGCGTCGAAGTCGTCGCTCGCCCGCATCTGAATGTCCTCGTGCATCCAGAGCAGCTTCTGGTTCGCCCAGATGCGATTGATCCGCTTGATCGGTCCCTGGCAGGCGGCCACGGCGCAATCCACCGAGTAGGTGTAGGTGTAGACCTTCTGGCTGTGCTTGCCGCCGCCACCTTTCTTGCCGCCGCCGACCTCCTCGACGTGCTCGGTCTCGATCAGCTTGGAGGTCCACAGCATCTGACCGGGCACCTTCATCGTGCCCCAATGCCTGATGATCGGGTTGCCGGGGCTGACCGACGCGACGTTGATGTCGGACAGGCGCGGGCCGTACTGGTCCTTCGGCTTCGGCGCGAGAGCCGCCGACAGGAGCGCACCACCAACACCGATGGCGAGCGATAGGGCTACCTTACCCATAGGTCTTCTCCTCCAACGGCGCGGTGCCGGGGAACTCGTAGACCCGCACCAGACGCTTCATCCAGAAACTGTCCCAGCTGTGCTCCAGAACCTTCCCCGCCTTGCTGAAGGAGTGGATCATGGTCAGCCGGCCCGCGTGCTCGCCGACGATTGCGAGGTGCTGCGCCTCGTTACGGTCGAAGCCCCAGAGGATCGCTACCCGCCCCAGAGCCAACTCCCGGCTTTCGATGGGGTTCAGCTGCTGATCGGCGTAGCGCAGGACCAGATTGGAGCTTGGGCTTTCGGCATAGAACTGCGGTGCAATTAATTGCAAATCGAGCTCAGCACCTACCCCGAGTATGAGGCCGACGCAATCGACACCACGCTCCTTGGACCGCCCCTGATGCCGATACCGGACGCCCAGCCAACCCCGCGCCATGTCCACGATCCTCTTGCGCTCAAGCATCAGCTGCCTCCGCTATCCTGTTTCTTCTGCCCGCCCTTGGAAGTGATATTCGCCGTGGCCAGCGCCTTCTCTTCCGTCGGCATGTCCGGGAAGCCCCGAAAATTGTGGATGTTGTCGAAGGCCCGGCAAGCGGTGCGGGTCTTGGCGCACCCGACCACGACCTCGTACTGGTCACCCGGCCTGATCTCGCCAGGCATCTGCTCAAGCAGAGCGAAGCCCCCGCCGTTCGTCTGACCGTAGTCCCGGACCTCGACCTTGATCCCCTTGTTGGCCCCCGTCAGCCACTCGACCACCCCATAGCGCCAATAGTCCATCGGTTCGATCCGGTCGCGGTCGGTGAAATGGGATCGACTGAACACGGCGGTGACCTGGCCGACCAGCCGGCGCGCGCGAATGCACTTCCAGACAAGCTGGCTGTCCACGACCTCGGCACCCGGCTGCTGGGGCCAATGGGGTTCTACGCTGCCAGACCACCCCAGCGCGTAGCGTACGGAGGCCGAGCCGTTGGTGATCGTGAGAGGTTGCACGCCCGCCGGGGCGGACAGCGGAACCTTACCCTCCTTCGTCGGGGTCAGGTACGCCTGAGAGTTCACAAGCTGCCCGCTCTGTGTGAGGTCCGGCTGGTAATAGCTGCTGCCGAAGACCTCCTCACCCTCCGTGGTGACGCCCTGCTGCCGATCCATCACCGAGGCCATCATCCTGACGGCGGGATCGCTGTTCTCGTCAACGAGCACGTCCCCGCTCTTGATCCGCATCATCTCGAAGAGCATCTTGAAGAGGCCGGCGGGGCCGGATGCATTCAAGAATGACAGCATCGTGTCAGACTGCGCCCAATCCCCCGTCGCCAGGTTGGCGTTTGGGTTCGAGGTGACGGCGGCCTGCTCCCCTTGCGCAGCCACGCACTGATACCAGAAGCCCGTCTGCACAGCCGGCTTGACGTAGGAGCCGATGCCCGCGTCTGCACCCGCCTTGGCGATATAGCGTTCGTTCGGCCTCCACTCCTCGGCTTCCAGCCACACAAGGCAGCGGTGGTCTCCCAGCGTAGCGGAGCACTCCAGGGTGTAGAATTCCCCGAACGGCTGCTGCAGCTTCTGAAACGGCGACCGCACCTCACACTCGAACTCGCCGTTGCGGATCTTCACCTCACCCAGGCGACCGCCCCGGATAGGCACGACACCCTGCGGGTCCATGGGGTTGACCCAGAACATGCGGATGAAGGCGTTGTCCCACAGGCCGGCCTGCAAATCCCAATCTGTGATCTTATCGGAGACCAGAGCCTTGGCGCTCGTGTTGTCCACGGACAGGTTTGTCTTCGAGGACACAGCCATGCCGCTGAAAGCATTCGAGGGCTCGTACCGGAGACCGTCGATCTCGAAGGGAATATCCCCGGAGGTGAAGCCCAGCTTGAGCCCATCCGTTCGCTCCAGAAGCCACCCCAGAACGATGTGCGTCGTGCGCTCCTTCAGCTGGTCGAAGAGCGTTGGATTGATCCGTTTCATTCGTCAAACATCTCCGCTGGGCGAACCTCGATCAGCTTCACGTCAGCCGCGCCGCCCACGCCGTACTCTTCCAGAGAGATGGGGAGCCGGTCGGTGTCGAACCGGACGGGCACATAGAACTCGAAGCCGGCGGTCAAAAGAAGGTTCGCTTGCGGGGCCGGATGCCGGACGACGGTGACGCCGTTTCGGTTCGTCTCCAGTTCCCCGTAATTCTCTGGCGCGGTGAACGTCACGCTGGAGCCGTCGCCTGCGACACTGGTCAGGATCAGCGAGATCGTCTCGCTGCTGTTGTTTGCCGGATTGAGCCAGCCACGCGTGATGATCTTGTCACCGTCGAAGAGCCCCGTGAACATGCCGGGGTCGCCGCTGATGATCCAGCGCCCATTCGGCTGGTTGTTCCCGTCCAGATCGGGCTCAATGCGCATCGACTGAAGGTCATACTTTGCCCAATTCGGTATGAACTCCACAATGCCACGCTCGTGGTCAACGACGTAGTTGTCCACCAGAAGACCGCCGACCGCGACCTGCACGCTACCCGGCTTCGGGCGATAGATGGGTCGGGTCTGCGCGGACTGGCCGCTTGGCGTCGGGTAGTGCTTGACGAGCTGGAAGCGGTAGCGCTGATGGTCGCCGACCCCGAACTCCTGGTCGCGCGGAGAGATGTCCGGCGCGCGGCGAGCTTCTTCATCGACTGCCAGAGTGGAGGTGTAGTCCACATGGTCGTGGTAGAGGAATGCGTTCCGGCGGCCCGCCATGCTGCGGAAGAATGCGATCAGGCCCTGCAGGTGCTCCATGGTGCGCACCCCGTAGGCGATGTCGTATTCCATGAGCGGCTGCGACCACCGGCTGCTGCGTTGGTCGTGACCGCTGTCCACCCGCACGACGTCCGTATGGAAGCGGGTCGCACCGATGGAATTGTAGCTGATGTCGAACGGGAAAACTTCGTCGATAACCATGTCGATCCACTCGAAATTGGGCGTGAAGGGCACCATCACGTTTGCATGAAGCTGGGTGAACCGGTTCGAGCCGTCAGCTTCTGGCTCACCCGTGTTCAGCGGGTACTCACCCATGATCTGCGCATACACCTGGGTGATCCTTCGGCGGTGGCCGCTGGAGCGCCCGAGGAAGTTCGCGGTGTTCTGGGTGACGTGGATGCTGTCCTCCCCGACAACCATCATCCCAGACCATGAAGCGGTGATCCTGCCGGACATCAGGCGATCTCCACGCCAATGTTCAGATTGTTCGCCTTGACCTTGTTCCACCCGCCGCCGTCCGGGGCCGTCTCGAAGATGTGGTGCTTCCCGACGAATACGGTCGGCAGGGTCATGGGCGGGCTGTCCGCCGTGAGCCCGTCGTAGCGCGCCTTGAGCTTGATGTTCGAGGTGCCTGCGGCGTCCTTGCGGCAGCGCGCGTGAACGCTCACGGCGAGCACGTCTATGATGTTCGCCGGGAGGTCATCGAGATCGAACATGTCCACGTGCCCGAGCGTGTTCGAGTAGATGTACGAGAGGTTGTCGTCAGGCGGGACATCATCCACTGCCGTATAATTCGCAAGGCCGCCACCGTAAGCCGACATGTCATTCGGGCCGGCGTCCTGCAGCGGCATCAGGCCGTGAACAACCACGTCGCCACAGAAGGTGTTGAACTGCGTCCCGTGCGTGTCGCAGAGGTACAGGTCGTCGAAGTAGGTGTGCGTGTTAGAATGCGCGGTAGACCAATCAGCTGGGCTGCAGATAAACGTGCAGAGATTGACCCTCTTCGGGGCTTTGGGGTTCGTCCAGCCGCTTCCATTCAGCACGACAGCCCCATCCAGTCGTACGACGACGTGAGAGCCGGGCTTGTACTTCACTTCGACGTAGTGCCAGACGTCCGGGAACATCACGTTGGGTCGGGAGGCGGCCACAAGATGGGTGCTTACACTCCCCGATGGCCCGGTCGTGTAGCCGACCACGGAAATCCCGCCCTGCGCATTACGGGCAATGGAGATTTGCGAATGCAGATCACCCAGCTGGTTGTCGTACATGATCGTGAAGAACCGGTCGAAATCCGAGCTACCGACCCGCACGGCAGCGCCCATGATCACCTCGTCACGCGTCTCGAACGCCCTGCGAAGGCGTCCGGTCTGGTAAACGGCAGCCCCTCGGGACAGACGAACGGCGAGCCCGCGCCCCGTCCGTGTCGCGTCATGGAAGGTCGCCTGACTGACGGCGGTGTAGCCGGAGCTGGCAAGTACCTTCTCCTGGTCTTCGTTGTCCGTAAGCGCGCCGTGGTGCGCCCCGTAGGTGTCGAAACCGTCCATCCAAAGCAGGCTCATGTCTCTCTCCGATTGCAATTAATTGCTTAGCTGTTTCGTCCACCGAGCCTGCGCAGCTGCACCGAGCTGTCGGCCATGAGCTGACCTTCGCTGCGGCGGAAACTGTTCGCGTCCTCGGCGTAAACAGTGATGTTCTGGTTGTACTGAGACCCGTTCCCGAACCGGGATCGATCGTTCTGGGCGCGCTGCCGGCTCTGGGCATCCAGACGCTCGGAGAGACCTTCGATCAGATTGATGTTCCGCCGGTCGTCGTTGGCCGTCAGGACGCGCTCTCCGCGCTCCAGGATGGCGGTGTACTCGTTGCTCTTCAGACCCTTGTGGAAGCGCGGAGCGTTGTTCCAGGCGCTGGCCGGGAGAGCGCGCATACCCGAGGCGGGCATACCGTCGCCGACCACGCCACCCTTGTGGAACAGGCCGCCGAGCAGAAGCTTGAAGATGCTGAAGATGCCGCCGAACATGCCACCGCCGCCACCGCCGCCGAGGGAGCCCATCAGCTGGTTCATGATGGACTGGATGCCACCACCCCCACCGCCGCCACCGCCGGAGCCGAGGATCGACTTGAGGGCGTCCTGAAGACCGTTCTGGAAGTCGTTCAGACCCGGCACCATCTGCCCGAGCGGACCCATGAGGCTCGTCAGGCCCTGCCCCACACCGCCAAGCTGTGGCACCACGGACTGCGCCTGCTGGGCGATGTTCTGCATCTGCGGGGCCACCTGCTGGAAGGCGCTGCCGCCCTGAGCGAACACCTGGTCGAACTGCTGGCCGACGTTCTGCATCGGGGCCTGAAACGCCTGGGGCATCTGCTGGGCGATATTCGCGTTTGCCGTCGCCATCTGCTGCTGCCACTGGTTGGTCAGCTGGGACACCTCGGGAACGGAGGCCGTGGACATGGCATCCAGCGGGGCGTTGCCCATCTCGGCACTGGCGCGGCGCACGGCTACCTGGTCGGCGAGCTTCCACGACTTCTGGACGCGATCCTTCTCGTTGCCGGACAGCATCTCCAGGAGAAGCCCCTGCTCCGACATCTTGGTGTTGCCCGTGGCGAAGCCCACGTGCCCGCCCGTGTTTCCGTAGCCTTTGTTACGGTGCTGCACGAGAACGTCGCCCTTGAGCACGTCCTGCGGGTTCACCCCGTCGCCCCACTTCAGGAACGAGTTGGCTACCAGCGAGCCCGTGCCATCCACACCGACCGCCTCCAGGTTCGTGTTGACGAAGGCCGCGCACCAAGCGGTCTTGGCCGCGTCGATGTCCACGCCCTGCGACTTCATAAACGAGTTCAGCTGACTGGCGTTCGTATGCTCGCTCATGCCGAGGAACTTCGTGGCGTTGTCCACGGCAGAGGACGCCGACTGAGCCACAGCCGAGTTGATCTGCGACCCAAGGCCGGCGAGGTTGCTGTTGGCCGCGCCACCGGACGGCATGAGCTCATCAAAGATCATTCCGCCACGCTGGGAGATCGAACCGGTCGTAGGGCCGCCAACGCCGGGCATGCCTACCGGAGACCCGTTGATCATCACGGTGCCGGCGGTTACCGTCATATTGGCCGCCGTCATCTGCTGCACGGCATCCTGCACGGTGCTGGCTGCGTCCTTGGCCGGGGATTGCTCCTGATCGCCCCGACCGAACAGGCGGGAGAAGAACCCGCCGATGCCGCCTTTGCCCATCCCGGACGCACCACCGCCGCCCTGAAAGCTCTGCACCATGTTCTTCATGATCTGGTTCACGCCCAGGCGGACCATGCCGGTCGCCAGGTTGCGCAGAAGACCAGTGATGGCCCCCTTCTGCCCCGTAAAGACGCCGACCAGCGCATCGGACAGCCCGGAGGCGAAGTCCTTGGTCAGGTCCATCAGGTTGTCCTTCAGGGAGCCGATGCCGCTCGCCCAGCCCTGAAGACCGCTGCCGCGCGCCTTCTCGATGTCCTGAAGCTCGCGGTTCATGGCCGCGATCTGATCCTTCTGGGTCTGCGAGAGCGTGACGCCCTGCTCCTGAAGACGATTGATCGTCTGGAGGGTCTTCACGTCGGCATCGCGATAGTCGCCCGTCATGCGGGCAACCTGCAGGGCCTCCTGCATGGATCGGATTTGCGCCCCGAACGGGTCACGGGCGTCCTGCGTGGTGACGTTGAGGCGGTTCAGCATGTCCTGATACTGCTGTGCCGTGATGCTGCCGTCGGCGAGCGCCTGGTTCAGCGTCTGGACGTTCTGCTCGTACTGACGCGTGGCCTCGCCCACCGGGTCCAGAGTGGACCGGAGCTGACCGAACGCCTCCGCCTGGTTCTTGGCGGCCAGTGCTGCGGCGAGCTGCTGGCGGTCCTCGGGGGCGAGCTTGCCGTGCTGGCGCTCGAACGCGTCGATCTGCTGCTTGATCTGCAGCCGCTCACGCTCGGCCTCCGTGGTTGCGCGGGCAATGTCCAGGCTGCTGCGAGCGGCGCGCATCTGGTCTTCGAAGGCGTTGGCCTGCTGGACCTTGTAAAGCTCCTGCACCTTGCCACGAATGGCGGCAACCTGTTCTTCGTCGAGCTTCTTGCCCTCTTCCTGCAGGTCGCGGATGGCTTCGCGAACTTCCAGCTCCATACGAGCCTCAACCGTGACTGCGCGTGCCGCCTCGATGTCCGAGTTGTAGTCCCGGATCATGTCGTTGAAGTTCATCTTCGACTGAGCGTCCCGGAGCTCATTCATCTTGGCGGTGACGCGCCCAAGCACACGCTCTTCGGACTCGCCGGTCTGCTCAACGATCTCACGCACCTTCTCGCGGATCGCCAGCTGGTGCTTCTGCTCGCTGGTTACGGCGCGCGCCGCATCAATTTCGCTGTCCAGATCACGCAGAGACCAGCCAACTGGATCGGCAGCGGCCTCCTTCTTGAGGTCGAGGAGCCGCTGGGCGCGCTCAACGTCCTGCTCGGACAACGCGTCGTTGTGATTGCGCAGCATGTCCATACCGCTCTCGCGGATACGGTTCAGCGCCTCTTCCTGCGCCCTGATGTCTTCGAGCAGGCCGATCTGGGAGTTGAGCGCCTTGAGGGCGTCGTAATCCTCTTCGGTCACAGGGATGCGCACCGGGCCGGCGGCATCAACCTCGTCCTGAACCCGGTCGCGCAGCGTGCTGCCGATCCCGTCGCCCCAATCGGGCTGCAGCTCTACCTTGGGCGTGTACTTTACCCACTCACCCTTGTCATTCTGCTCATACTCACGCTGGCCTGTGCGGTAATTGATGCCCGCGTTCGGGCCGGACTGGATAACCCCGGTCACCAAATCTTGAGCCATGAAGTCGAAGAAGCCTTCGTACTCCTTGCGGAACGCGGCGAGCTTGCTGAGGGTGGTTTCTCCCAGATTGCGCTCCGCCCATTCGGCGATCCAGTCGCCGCCTGCGCGCGCGGCCTCACCAGCCAGCAGACCGACAAGAACCGGCCATGTGCGGCTGATGACCCGTCCCGCCAGAGAGACAGCCCCCTTGAGCCCGCCGACGGCCTTGGCGAGGATGCCCACACCACCGCTGGCGGTCTTCCACATACCGACGGACACGAGGAGAGGCTTCAGCACCTTGAACGCTGCGGCGATACCACCAATGGCGGGTGCGAGCACGATCCCGGCTGCAGCAACCTGCTTGATGCCGGCGGGCAAACCGCTGATGGCGTCGGAAAGCCCGTAGAGGGCTTGCGTCACACCTTCGATAACCGGCCCTGTCAGGGGTGCAAGGGCCTCGCCGACAGACGCGTTGAACGACTTCCACGCCTTAGCCATACCGTCGAGCTGGTTCGCCTGAGCAGCAAAGAACTGCTCGGCTTCACGATCCAGCGCCCCGTACATCTCGTCGCTCTGTACGAGGTTCAGCTTCTCCTGCATGGCCTCGACCTGCACGCCGATGGCACCGAAGACGCGTTTGATCTCGTCGGTGTTCAGACCCAGCGCCTGGAGGAAGCCAGCGGAACCACCGCTACCCGTCATCTGGGCGTATGCCTGGGCAAAACGCACAATGACCTGCTCGGGCTTCTCGGCCAGCAGCTTCTGGAACTCTTCGCGCGTCATGCCGGCCACGGAAAGGAATGTCCTGAAGCCGGTCGTATTGGCCATCATGCCGTCGCGCAGGTTGCGCAGCACCCGACCAGACGAAGTGCCGAAGAGCTCGAAGCTCACCCCCAGCTGCCGAGCGCCGGCAGACAGGGCCAGAATGTTCTTGCCGGAGATACCGAACTCAGCCGTGGACTGAGCAAGCACCGTGGCCATGCGTAGGATTTCACTCTCGGACGCTGCCGAGTTGTTGCCGAGGTAGTTCAGCGCGTCACCGAACTCGCGGACGCCTTTGGCCCCCTCACCCGTGAGCGTAAGAATACGGGCCACGGAGGATGCCCCCTCCTGCCCCACGATGTCCGTGGTCACGCCGAGCTTGGCCAGCACTTCGGTCATGGCGACGATGTTGTCGGAGCCCGTCACACCCAGCTGGCCCACGGTCTCGGAGAGTGCGTGGATTTGCTGGGTCGAGATGCCCTTCATCGTCCGGTCGAGCTGATCGAACTTGCCCCGGAAGACATCGAGCTCGCGACCGGCCATACCCGTGGTCTTCACCACACCCACGAGGCCGAGCTGGTAATCGCTCCAGGCGTTGGTGGCGCTCCGAAGCATGCGCATGGAGCCGTACATGCCGCCGAGGGCCGCCGTAGCCGCCTTGGCCTGCTTGACGACATCACCCAGGCTCCGGCTGACCTTCTTGTTCTCGTCGGAGAAGCCTTTGGCCCCCTTGCCGGCCTTGCCGAGACCACCGCCCACCTTGTCAAGGATGGCGGTGGCTTCGTCGCGCATACGAAGGATGAATTCTAGCTCTTCGCCGTTCATGGGGCATCACCGTGTGCAATTAATTTCATCAACGCGAAGGACGCTGTACTGGAGGTGACCCTTTGGCTCCCCTCTTTTTACGCTTCTCGTCTTCGACGCGATCACACTGGTCGTTGGCATCGTCGAGGATGCGAAACACCTCGATAGCCTTGTTGGACTGGTCCAGTATGCCTCCGGGGCCGGGTAGGAAGCCCTTCTTGTAGAAGCCGTAGAACTTCAGCAACCAGCTCCAGTATTGCGGGTTCTGGTGCAGGTTCTGCCGGGGGCAGGAGTAGAGCGTATCCCCGAGGATCGTGACCGGCACTTTGGCCGGCCTGATCCAGTTGCCGGGGACGTCAGGCTCGTGTGGAAGATGGTCCTTCCACCGCTTAGCCGTACAGCCCCACTCCTTCTGCTTTGAGCACCCCACGCATTCGCGCTCAGGCATCAACCGGACAACGGTGACGCCCCTTCTTAGTTTTTTTCCTCTTCCGCCGAGACCTCACTGATCTCCTTGATCCGGGCAGCAAGCTCCTGGATCAGGCGGATGCCCAGCTTCTTCATGGTCTCGTCGTCGGCCACTTCGTATTCGCGACCGTTCACGGCGATCTTGACCGTGCTGAACTTGATGTGGGTGCCCTTGGCGTCGAGGAAGTTCTGGAAGCCGGCCAGGCCGTGCCGCACCGCGTCGATGTTGGTCTGGTTGACGCGGGTCTTAATGCCGATCTCGTCGCTGCCTTCCTTGCCGGAGAGCGAGGACGCGTTGTCGTAGATGTAGCCCATCAGGAACACGTCGAGCGGCTTCAGGAAGAACTTGGTCGCACCATCGGCGATGTTCACCTGGTCGCGCATACCCTTGGAAGGGTCGTTCTCATCGACGGGAACCTTCGTGACGGTGCGTGCGGGGTCTTTGACGGAAACGTGTTCGACCGTATCCGAGACGGTCATCGCGATCAGTGCCATCAATCTGCCTCCTGGCTGCGTGGCGGTGGCTGCCCTTATGAGCAGTCCCGGCAACCTACTAGAGGCATCAGGCCCGTGCAATTAATTGCAAACTCGCTGGACCAAAAACCGCGCCGGAGTCACCAGGCGCGGAGGACTTTGCAGTTGTTCTTGTCGAGCTCGCCGTAAGCCGTCTCAACGACGTAGCCGCCGAAGCTGTTTCGTGCCCGGTACTCCATCCGCACGACGATCTTTTTCGGGTCAGCGTTGTTGTATCGGGTCTCGATGTGCTGGAAGCTGTCGGGGTCTTTCAGCTTGTCCTCGACGGCGAACACCAGGTTCCTTGGGCTGCCGTCCCAGGAGGACAGGCATTGGGTGCCGTCGTAGAAAGACTCGCCGCGTTTGAACGCCTCGGCTTCGCGATACCCGAAATACTGAGTGACCCCGAAAATGGCTGCGGCTACACCAAGGACAGACACGATCCGCTTGGGCTTCCACTCGTGGGTTTTTTGCTTCTTTGCCATGGGGTGATCCTCCTTCTTTCAAGAAGAATACCCTGCGGGCGTAAAGATAATCTGAAAACCCGATGTCTAAGTCGAATGAAAGTCTGGATTATTCGGCACACTGGACTTGTCGGCAATCATCGGAGTCACCTTTGCCGGCGCATATTCTTTGGCGATCTCGTGCGCTGCTTTGTACGTGAGCTTTGCAGCCACCACGGGGCCGGTCAGGTTCCCCTGCGCATCAGCGAGCTGCACCACGTAAACCCGGACGGAATACCCGGCCATCTGATCCTCCAAATGCAAAGGGGGAGAGTGAAACCACCCTCCCCCTGAGACCAAATTGCAATTAATTGCACACGTCAGATCAAGACGATGCACAGCTCGTCGTTGCCCAGAACCCGCGAGAAGCGAAGCTGGGCGTCGTAGGTTCTGATGCCGTTCCGATCCTGATAGGTCAGACCCGTGTACTGGACGCTCGGCGCGAGGAACCAGACGGTGTTGCCGGGCTCCTTGCCCACGCGCATCTGGAAGGTGAGACGGTCGGCCCGGCCCATCTTGCCCCAGAAGTCGTGGTTGGCGACCAGCTCGGCTTCGGGGTCGATACCCCCTTCCGGCGCACGGGAGACGATGCGGGTGCCCACATAGCCTTCCTTGGAGCTGACGTCCGGCCTGATCTGAATGTCGTTGCCCTGCGTGTAATTGAAGGCGTTGACAATCGTGTAATCGCGATCCACCCGCAGACGAGCAAGCTCCACCTGGGACGGCAGGGACTTCTCGTAATTGCAGATCGGCATCGGCACATCTTCGGGATCAAGGAACGTGCCCTGAAACTCCCATTCGATGCGAGCGTAATCGCCGGCCTCGGCAGTGACCGAGAAGGTGCCCAGCGAGCCCAGCATCTTGTGCTGCACACCGTCCATGTTCAGGACGAGCGTCAGGCTCTCGAAGTTGTCCGAGATCGGGTCGAGGCGCAGACCCGTGGGCATGGCCCAGATTGTCCAGCGCTTGCCCACCTGAAGATCACCCGACCAGGTAGGCGTCACGGTGACGCCGGACGTGCCCAGAGTGATTGGCTGCCCGTCCGTGACGATGGCTGCCGCCGCGTCCTCACCAGCGGTGTCGGAATGGACGATGACCTCGGCCACACCAGACGCGCCGCCCGTGACGACTTCCACGGTGTAATTGATCAGCTCGGTGTGCGCTGCCGCCGAGACATCGACGGCCCAGGCCACTTCCACATTGTGGGTGCCGAGCGGATACATCACGGTGCTGTCCGGCGCAGCATTCGCGGTGAGCGAATAGCCGCAGGCCCGGAACAGGCGCGAGATGAGCGGGGCGTCGTTGATGTCGCCACTGTGCTGGAACCCGGACCCCTTCAGCTCTGTCGTGAAGGTCATGGACGCGAGACGGCGACCCACGATGTTCGGCAGAGGAGAAAGGTCGTCCCGCGCGAAGTCTCGTTCGAGCAGGTTGACGTCCACGGAGTAATCGGGCTCCTGCACGTAGAGCGCGTCGTTGACCCCGACCACAGCCTCATCGCGGTAGGTCGCCTCAATCGCGGCCTGCAAGACAGCACGCCGCGTGAGGAGAGGAGCTGCAACGGTCATAGCTTATGTCCTTCTGTTGGAGTTCGCCTGTCCGTTGGCGCTTAGGCTTTGAGGGCCGCGACGAGCGCGTTGTATGCCGTCGCCACTTCGGTGGCCGTGGCCGTTCCGGGATCGGCAATGGGTGCGAGAGCTGCGACCTCCGTCTTGGCGGCCACAGCGGCAACAGCGTCCGCAGCCGTAAGGTCGGAGGTGCCGGCCTCAATGGCCAGGCGAGCGGCAGCAGCGTCAGCACCGGCAGCGATCACCACCGGCTTATCCGTGACGTCACCCCAAGCCACGGATGCGGGGCCACCACCGCCGCCACCGCCATTCACAGCCGTAATGATCTCGTTGAGCTTCTTTTCGAGGAAGCCGTTGAAAATGTTGGACGTACCGGAGAACGCCTTCTTCTTCAGGGGTTCGATAGGCATGGGGCACCTTTTCCTTTTCTGAGTGCGGAGGGCGGGTTAGACGCGGACCCGTTTGCCTCCCCCAACCGAGCGGTAGACACCGCCCTTGCCGTAGTCTTCGGGTTTGGGAGTTTCGGTTGCTGGTTCGGCGGGAGCTTCGGCAACAGGCTCGGCCACGGGGTCTTCGACCACCGTCTCGACTTCATCCTCGGCGTAGTCATCCACCGGGGTCTTGGTCTTGCTGATCTTGAGTTTGCTGCTCACGGCACGAACCTCGTCTTCGTTGAGAGTGCAATTAATTGCATACTCCTGCCAACGGTCAACGGCGGTGCCCCTGCGCGGTACGCCTACGGGTCCGGGTGTCGATCACGCGTGTCGATATGCGAATGCCGGAACATGATCTCCATGAACATCACGCCGACCACGGTCTTGTCCCCGTAGGTCGTTAGGTCGAGTTCGTTGCCTTTGCGCTTCGTGTCCACGGCAAGACCGCCCCAGGTGCGGTCGATGTCCACCACGCGCTTCACCACGGTCAGGACGTCCTCAGCCACCAGAGCAGGTCTCGGGTCACCCCTGTTGATCGTAGCGCGGAACTCCACCCCCACGGTCCAGTTGCACTCGATGAACGGGATGGTGAACCGCTCTTTCTCGGGTCCGGCCACAATACCGATGGAGAAGCGCCTGCGGTGATCCTCGTCGGCCAGAGGCCCGATCTCCACTGACGAGAAGGCAAACGGCCAGTCGTCATCGGTCACGGGGTCGCCTGGGGCCGGCGGCTGCACCGACTTGTAGGCCGCCTCAATGTTTCTCAGGATGAGCTTGCGAACGCTCTCGGTCATGATGCCTCACTTCGCCGCGACCACGGCTCGAACAATCTCGTCCATGGCCCGGTCCACGAAATACGGGAGCCCTGCCGAAAGCGTGGCCTGCATGCCAAGCCTCGGGGGGATCGTGACGCTGGTCTTCAGGACATACAGCGGGATGATCTGCGCGCCCCGCCTCTGGAAAATGATGAGGTTGCCGGCCTTGCTGCGGGCGACAAAGGTGTTCGGCCACTCCCGCGCGGACTTCTTGATGGGCGTGCCATCCGAGTTCAGGGCGGCTGGGAGCGGGACGGTCAGATACTTGGCGGACTTGGGTTTGATCGTCGCCCCGAACTCTTGCACCCCGGCAATGAAGGAGCCGCCGATGACCCCCTCAATCGTAGTGAACGTCTGCCCGCGCACATCGACGCTGTTCACGATGCTCTCAAGCATGCCGCCGGAGCGTCGGGACAGGGTGTTCGTGGTGGTGCCGCCGGGCCAAGCCCCGGAGTGCCGCTCAACGAGAGCCTGAGCCACAGCGTCCAGAAAACCCCGCAACTCGGCGCTGAGCACCTTGGCAGAACCGTCCCAATCCTTCTTGAGCACCCGGTGGAAGGTTCGGAGGCCCTTTTCGGCGTCCTTGAACCGCCGGTTTCGGAACTGGAACTCAAGTGTGAGGTCGTTCGCCATGCGCCCTCACAGGGGGTGGATCGCCATAGGCGCGTATCGGCTGTGGTCCGTCATCAGGGACGCGAGCTGCGTCCTGCAGGTCTCGACATCAATGGAGATGCCTGCTTCGGTAATCGGTGCTGCGCTGGACAGGTGCACGAGGGCCTGAAGGCGAGCCGCCTCCTGGAGCCACGAAGGCACCTGGTCAAGCTTGTACTGCTTGGGGTTGGTTTCGTCCGCCTCGAAGCCTGCGGTGTAGGTCAGCGCCACGTGCGCCCGGACATAGAAGGTCTCCCAATCACGGGCGACACCCCGTTCCCGGTTCAGCTTTATGGCGTCCGGCGGAACATCAAAGCCGGCCACCGTCAGGTCGCCGAAGACAAATCCCCGTGACAGCCAGAACTCTGTCTTGCGGTGGGGGCCGTCAACCACGGTGGGCTCTGGCACCCAGAAGGTATCCGTGACCTCCGCCCTGCCGAACGAGGTGTTGAGCGCGGAAGCCAGCTGAGGCTCGGCGGCGTTCAACGCCATGGCGACCGCATCGTTGATGTCGGTCATGTCGTCGAAGCCGAGCTCTTCTCGAACGGCAGCGGCAGAAGTCAGGAGCATGTTGTTAAACCTCCACAGCGCCTTCGGTGGTCGGGTCATTCGCGCCAGCAGGGTCGGCCTCGGGCTGCTTGGCCGGGGCCTTGGCTGCGGAAGCCTTCTCCTTCTGGGCGGCCTGTGCGACGTGCTTGGCCGCGTCGGTGCGGGGCACACGCTTGATCTTGACGCCGGAACGGGCCTTGCCCTTGTCACCGTCCACGAGATCGTTCGCCGTGGCGTCCTTCGTACCGCCCTTGCCCATGGCGGCCTTGATGTCCGCCGCCGACACGGCGTAGCCCAGGGCGGAAGCAACCGCGAACGGGTGCGGTGCGCCTGATGCCGTGAAGTTGGTCTCTTCGTCCACATCGAGAGCGTCCACGACTTCGCGGATGGCCTCCCCCAGGGCGTCTTTCGTCGTGGGGCGGGTGATCACGTCATCGTCGTCGAAGTTGGCGGTGCTGCCCGCGAAGCCCCGAACCTTGAAGCGCGGGTTCTCGTCGAGGATCGCGGCGGTCTCGTTGTCGATGGGCTCCTCGACACCCTTCTCCCAGAGACGTCCGAGGTAATTAAGCCGGGCCGGCTCAAGCAGTTTTGCAGTTGGCATTTCGCTCTCCTTAGCTGCCACAAAAACAAGCGGGGCCAGCCTACGATAGACCAGCCCCGCGTGCAATTAATTTCACTAACGCCTTACGGCATGTCAGCGATGTTCTCGTAGACCACGGCGGCCTCGGCTTCTTCGATCTGGAAGTCGATACGCATGGTCAGCACGATGATGTACACTCGTGCGGAGATGTCCTTGTCGAACTCCATGGACACCTGGCGCTGGATACCGAAGATCAGGTTCATCGGGTCCGTGTAGATGCCCGTGTCTTCCGGCATCAGGGACACCGCGCTGACCGGGGAGCCGTAGGCGAAGACCGGAGCCGTACCCTGCACCATGTTGTCGCCCAGGCCGGTGCCGCGATCCGCGAGGGTGTCGCGATACTCGGTCTCCTGGTTGACCGACACGAAGTGGTTGATGGCCGGCTTGTTGCGCTGGAACTGCACCGGCATCGTCTTCAGGCCGTTCTTGAAGACCGTCTTGGATACCGTCTGGTTGTTCACGTCATAGACGTTGCCAACGGTCTTGCCGATCTTCAGCCAACCGTCACCCTGCGCCAGGAACTCTTCATCGTCCGGGTCGCCGGGGTTGGTGTAGTCGGTGTCGGACAGAAGCCCGAGCTCTTCGGTGTCGAGTGCCGCGCGCTCCGCGATCAGATCGATGATGGTCTGGCGGAGACCGCCGGGACCGGTGTTCGACCCTTCGTTGTTCGCGGCAGACGCACGCTCGATGTTGTCCTCCAGGACGTCGTAGGGCAGCCGGACCTCGGCGATCTGCTCCTTGGAGTTGAGCTCGATCTGTTCGGTCGAGGGCTTGGAACGCTGAGCCGGCGTGAGGGCGACGCCGGACGTTGCCTTGCGCAGGATGCGGCGACCGAAGCCGATCTTGTTGATCTTGCGCTTGGAGGCAAGCATCTCGACAACGCGGCAGCGCCGGATGAGCGTAGGCTGCTTGATCAGCTTGCGGATGAACGATGCGCCCTGTTCGGGGTTCAGTTCGCCGCCGTCGGCGCGAAGGTCTTCAATCGCGAGATCGGCCTTGCGAAGGAGGGTGCTATTGCTGGACATTTCAGGTTCCTCGTAAGGGTTTCGGTGTGGCTGTTGCGCGCGATTAAGCGACTTCGCGGCGGTCATAGGCGGTGTCGAGGAGCGGGGGCGCTCCGCGATGGCCGTCCTGCTTCTCCAGCGGGGCCGGCTTGTCACCATCAGGCTCCGCGAACACGGTGCCGTTCAGAGCCGCGTCGGTTTTCTGGGCCTGCGAGGCCACCTGTTCGACGCGGGTATTGATGCCCGAAAGCTCCTTCTTCACTTCGGCCTGAAGGCCGCTGATCGAGGTGGAGACGGACTTTTGCAGCTCCTTCAGGACACCCATGATCTCGTCCTGAGACTTCTTGAGAGCAGCAATCTCGGCGTTGGGTTCGGACCCAGCGTCGTTCTCTCCGGTCTTGGCAACCGGCTCTTCCACGGGGGCGTCCGCATCGGCGTCAGCCTTGGTGGTCTTTTCATCCTCGGCCTTCTTGGCCTCTTCAGCCTTTGCCTTGTCGGCCTCGGCCTTCAGCTTGTCGGCTTCTTCTTCTTTGGCGGCGGGCTCCGGGGCAGTTTCTTCGCCCTTCGCGATGTCGGAATAGTAGCGGTCAACGTAGAACGCCGACGCAGGAAGAGCCGATGCCAGTCCGCTGACGTAAGACCTGAAGTCATCGACGGTCTTGGCGACGCGCTCGGCTGCCTCACTAGGTGTGTTGGACTTGTGCAGAGCCACGCTGACGCAACTGCCAAGAACGTCCTGAGCTGTGCAGAAGGAGGGATAAAACCCCTGCGCCTTCACTGCCTCGGCGAAGTCCGAACCGGATGCGTTGTAGCTGTCGAAAGCCTTCTTCAGGCCGGAAATGACGAGACCCACCTGGTCACCGGTCTTGATGATAACGGTGCCGTCGGCCTTGTCGGCGTCGGCCTTGGCCAGCGTGACGACGCCATCCACTTCCGTCTTCACGAACAAGTTCGGGTCGAGGCCGGCTTCCTTGAAGACTTCGGCCATCTTCACCACATCCACACCCGCCGGGACTACAGCAGCCACGACCTCGGGGGTGGTCTCCGCCTTCTGGAAAAGCTTGCGACCGGCTTTGGCAAGGTCAAGCATTGGTTCATCCTCTTGTTTGACAATTCGGAAGGGGATGCGGTTCGCTCCCCGCTTAACGAGCGAGACAAAATCGACGTTGGTGCCGACGAGCTCGGTGGCCTTAACTCGCAATTCGGGCATCGAGCACTCCTTCGACGAATGAGAAGCGGTGGGCATGCCCGTTGGCAGTCTCGGTCAGCGTTCCGCGCCTGATTTCGTGGCGGAAGCCGTCCGGGCCTTCGTCGGTCCAACCCCCAAGGAACGCGCCCTGATCGTCGTACTTCACGAAGAACGTGTGCCTGTGCCCGTCGCTTTCTTCTGTTTGCCCCGTGATGGTCTCGGGGACATTGATTTCCAGAACCGTGTCCACCCGCACGCCAAGCCCATCGAGCGAGAAGCCGTTCAGCTCACCACTCTTCACGAGGTTCCACACGGATGGATCGGGGATTTTGACGCCGAGCACCCAGCTGCCTGGGATGAAGGTCGGATCATCGTCCCTGGCAATGAAACTCTCGACCACGTAACAGCCGCTCTCTTCCCGCGTGTGCTGGACGTCGATCTTCGTCACCAGACCGCGACGCATGAACCCGTGGGCCATCTCTTGGATCGCCTCACGGGTCATGAAGTCACCCTGGCTGTCGGGGACCGTCGGCGCATACACTTCGCCGTAGACGAGCTGCTGTTCCTCGTCGGCTTTTTTGAATTGGACGGTGGGAGTGTTCTTGGCGGGCGCACCAACGCGCGGAGTGGTCGCGGCTGACCCGTCGTTACCCCACGCGCTGTTGCGGCTTTCCTGGAACACGTCTGACGTCCAATCCATGTTTCACTGACATGGCTGGACCTTAGTTTCGTACGCGCGTTTGTGCAATTAATTGCAAATCCGATGGATGCTGCGCTAGACCAGAAACAGGAAAGCTACAGGAGCCGCCAGACCATCTCCCCGTCCTCCATGCGGACGTGGAACCTCGACCCTCGCGCAAGCAACAATTCGGCTTCCTCGGCCCCGTACTCGGAGATCGCCCCGACCGGAACGGCCCGTGATCCCTGCGGAACCTCCACTCGCACGATGTTGCTCCCCTTCAGATTGGCCTTGTCGGCTGTCGTGCTCACATAGGCGAGGTCTTCGAAAACCTCCGACGCCATAGCGCGTTTGTACGTGTCTGCGTCAACCTGCCGGTAGACAACCATCGGGGCGTCGAGTGAGACGCGGGAGAACACACCATCCAGCAAAGACACCATCTTGGCGTCCACAGGATCGCCGTTGCGCAGAGCCTTGTTGAGGCTGTGGTAGGCATTTTCGGTGTACTCGCGGAAAGCTTCCTCCTCTGCTGCGCTCATCGCGGATTTCAGCGAATTGCTCAGAAGGATTTCGTTATCTACCTCGTCACTCAGGTCAAAGCCGTTGGGGCCGTCGAAGCTTCCGTCATCCACGAATGCGGGTTTCGGCTGCATCGGCACGCTCACGGTCACGGTGCCATCCTGCACGAGGAACCCGCGACAACCGGGGTGATACGGCGGGGAGCCGTAGCCGGCCAGCTGCATCTCCTCCGGGTTCATTTCCCGCAGAGCGGCGAGCCCGGCCTTGGTGTTCTTAGGCCACGGCGCGATGTTCCGAAGCTCCTGGGGGTCGCTCGTGGAAAGCGCCGTCATGATCTTGCTGTACTCCGAGACGACGGTGAAGCTCTTGCCGTGCATCTCGCGGCAGACGGCACAGGTCACGTCGTCAAGAACCTCATTCACCTGATACGTGGTCACGTTCTTTTCGACGGCCTCGGACAGGAACCCGAGAGAGATCAGTCTGGAGGTGGTCAGGTTGGCGTTCACATCGACCAGTGACCGACCGGACAGAACCGCGTCGTTGAGCCTCTGCGCCAGGCTCTTCGTCTCGGCCTTGGTGACGAAGCGTTCGTTGATCCCGCTCGACCAGTTCTCCTTGACCGGGGCGAACTCCTCGGCACCGAACACCAGCTCTTCCTCGAACGGTTCGATCTTCGAGATGTCAAAGTCACCCCCTGCGTAGCTGATCGTCACGTGCGGGTTGTACTCGGGGAAGTCGTGAGAGGCCCCGGCGGCTTTGAACTCTTCGTGCCGGTCCTCGATCTCAGCGCTCTCGAACGTGAGCACAATGGCTTTTCCGAACCGTTCGATCTTCCGCACACCACCCACCGCGTACACTTCGTCGGTCAGCGGGGGAGTGTCCGTCCAGTCGAGCTTCTGCCGGCTGAAGCAGACTGTCACGTGGAAGTCAGCGGCCTCCAGGGTTTTCTCGAAGCCCTGCTCCCGAGCCCAGGCAATCAGCTCCGCGCTATTGATGAGGGGGCGGTGGACGTAGAGCGTCTGGGTGCCCAACCCCTCGTCGGGGGTCGCCAGGCCGGCCTCAACGAGATCGGCGTGGGACATGTCGTCCTTGTGTAGGAGGGCATACTTCTGCTCCTCCTCCATTTCGGTGACGACGCGGTGCAGCTCCCAACGCACCTCTTCGGCGATGTTGTGTTTGAAGGCAACGTCCAGCTGGTCGAGAGCCTGCGAGAGGGCCTGTGGGAGCGCTTTTCCGTCGGTCAGGTATGATGTTTTATCAAGACCGCCCGCCGCGTGTGAGGCCCCGAAGAGAACGGCGGAAACCGCCAGTTCCTCCAGCTGTTCCCGAGACTGCGGGACCACGGCGTCCAGATCGAGCGTGTCGATCAGCTCATGGGCCGCGTACCAGCGACGCTGACCCATCAGGTCGTAAAGCTGACCGACGATGCCGGAGAGCCCGTCCGCCCAGCCGCCGGACAATGCAGCGCCGACGGCCTCTTCGATGGCGATGAACACCTCATCCTTAACCGGCATGGGAGCACCCGCAGCCGTGGCCGGCCATCACATTGATCGTGGCCGCAGAGAGGGCACCCAGGTCATCCAGACCGTACCGTTCGGCATTCGGGAAACGTGCCGTGGCCAGCGCGCGACCGAACTCCTCGGCCTGCGTCCCGGTCATCTCGTTGGCGACCTTCGCGAAAGCGATCACCCCTTCGACGTCACGCTTGCGAAGCGACGTCATCAGGCGGAGAGCCGTGGTAGCCTCCTTGGAGATCGCCCCGGTATACCCCTTCCCGTTGGGCTCGCTGGTCGGCTTGTCGGTGGAGACCGTATTGGTCTTCGTCTTGAGCTGAACGACGTTGCCCTCGTCGTCCACCGCTCCAGCGCCGGCAGCATCCGGCTGAGGAGGCACGAAGCCAGGCAGCGGGTTCCCGTCCTCGTCGAAGCCAGGCTTGGGCTTCTCGGGCTCCTTGTACCGAATGTCGGTGCCGGACGCCTCGTTGATCTCGTACAGCACGTCTTCCTTCTCAACGGCGTTGGTGGAGATCGCCATCTGAATGCCCTGCAGCTTGATGGTCGCGTCTTCGATGACCAGCGGCTTGGAGACCAGACGGTAACCGTCGTAGCCCATGGCATCGACCAGCTTCACATTGATGATCTCGTCGAACTCGTCCCGTTCCGGCTTGAACACCTGAGCCTCGGCCACCGCGTAAGAGGCCGTGGCCGATGCGAACGAGTAGTCCTCGGCAGCGCCGACGAAGATCGGTGGAAGGCGGAAGGCCCGTCGGACACGCGTCTCGCACTTCTCGTCGTATCCCTCGAACATGCTGTCGTCCTGCCGCTCGGCTCCGAACCGCTCGACGGTGACGCGTGCTTGGTTGGGGGAGTTGAAGGTGCCGCCGGAGGGCATGACCTCCAGAACCTGAACCCGGTTCTTCTTGGACGCGGTTCCCCGGCCCATCTTCAGATCAAGCGCGCCCTTCGTTTCAGGCTGGAGCGTGCCGCCCTGAAGCAAGATCAGGACGGGCGGGATGCCGCCGTTGTCGAAGAAGTCCAGATTGTACTCCTCGGCCTTGCGGGAGCCCAACACAGACGGCAGCTGGCTGATCCAACGCGGGACGCCGTAAGGCGTGTGGGCGTCGGGCAGCGCAGTAAAGTGAATGATCTCGGTGGCGCGGTCCTTGGCCGGCAGCCGCTGGCCTTTCTCGGACCAAGCGGCGGTCCTCTTGTTGAGGTCTCGGGAGCTGCCGAACTCGCGGAAGTAGACCAGCGTGGTGCCGTTGAGCAGCTGGACGAACTTACGCTCGCGCTGCTTGATGGTGATGGTGACCTCGCGGCCCTTGCGCCTGACCTTGCGGTCCACCGGGACGCCGCTGTCCAAATTGACAAGGCGCATCATCTTGCTGTCCACGTGACGCATGAACACGATCTCGTCCTGCGCGTTGCGAAGGATTTCCAGATACGCGTTTCCGGTTCGCTCCAGGTCTCGCCGCAGGAGCTTTCGGATGCTCGTGAAGGACTGACCCGGCCACGGCTCGTCAAAGAACTCCCGCAGCTCTTTGATCTTGGCGTCGTCCTTGCTGGTCTCGGCGTCTTCCCCTGTGCGCTCGAAGTCGTACCCGGTGCCGTCCACGTTGGTGACCATCGCCTCAATGCACGGAGACAGGGCGTTGTTCTCCTGGGACAGTCGGTCCAGATGCCGAAGAGGATACGGGGGTTCCAGCACGCCGGCATCATTCGATCCACCGACATACCAGTTCTTGTACTCGTCCTCGGGGTCGAGGGCGTTCGAGTGGACGACGTTCTTGCTGTCGGCGTCCGCCTTCGCGATCTTGTTATCGACAGATACCAGACGCAACACCTGCGTCTGGGGCTTTCCCTGCCCGTTGTTCTCTTCGCTCATTCTGTCCTCTCGCGCAGCCTCTGCTCATGTCACCCTCTTGTGCAATTATTTGCACATCGTGGTCAAACGTCGAGCTTCAGCTTCTTGATGTTGGCGAGGTTCGTTCCTGCCTCGGCGTCTGCGGTGAACTTCAGCTGCGGCTTCCAACCAACCTCGTGGAATGGGAGGTTAGACATGATCTCGACACACCGTCCAGCCCACAGGTCTGCGTCTTGTTCCGGGATATACGCGATCAAGGCATCGTGGATCATTCCGACCACCTCGATCTCCCCGTTCGGGTACGCGTCGTCGATCAGGGCGATGGCCCAGAGCATCATGTCGGACAGGCACGACTGGATCGGTGAGTTGATGGCCTGCCGCTCGGCCTTCGACCGGATTTCACGATCCCAAGCGGAGATCATTGGGAGGTGCCGCACACGCCCCAGAGGGCTGCGGACCATCTGAGCGAACTTGACCAAATCCTTCTGCTTGCTGTGGTAGGTCAGCAACCCCGGATACAGCTCGAAGAAGGCGTTGCGCATGGCCTCGGCCTCCGCGTAGGAGAGCTTGATGCCGTAGTTCGCCCAAGCGTAGGCCCTGAAGCCCTCGACCTGCATTCCGTAGAGCAATCCGAAATTGGCCGGCTTCGCGTTGCCCCGGTTCTTCTCGTACAGCGCGGCCAGCTCCTCGTCCGCGTGACCCTGCCAACTCAGGAACTCCGTCAGGTCCACATGCGCCAGCTTGGCCCCCGTCACAGCATGCAGGTCGAGCCCGTCTTCGTACGCCTGCAGCATGGTGTTCTCGGGGGCGACGCAGGCCACCACCTTCAGCTCACCCTGACTATAATCGCAGGAAAGGACCAGCTTGCCCTTCGGGGCCGGGAAGCATTCGCGAATGCGCTTCGCCCACTTGGTCTTCTTCGGCGTCACCTGAAACGGAGGGTTCTTCGCCGACAACCGCCCCGTGTTCGTCCCGGTCTCGTCATCGTCGTAACCCTCGTACTCCCCTTTCGCCAGGAAGTATGTCGTGTGGAAGCGCCCGTCCGGCCTCAAGTGCTTCAGGAAACCGTCCACGAAGGTCGATAGGGTCTTCATCGCACTGTCGGCCTCAGTGAGGGCCGCAACCATCGCCGACGCTTCAGGAACGTTCGCGAACTGCCGCAGGTGGGACTTCGCCATTGACGGCTCGTGGGTCTTGGCGGTGACCTCCTTCGGCTTCAGGTTCAAACCGTGCGGCGAGAAGAAGAACTCCTTCAGGATCGACGGCAACATGGGGCTCTTGCCCTGCTGCAACTGGTTCTCGATGCGGTCCCGGTATTTGATCCGCATCTTGTTCGGCAGCAGGTCGAGCGTGACCTTGTGGGCCTCGTCAATCGACTTGCGCAAGTCCTGCCGCAGCACGGCATACTTCTCCTGATCCACCAACACGCCGCGCCGCTCGATCTTCTCGAAGGACCGGGCAGCGGGGTGCAGGACCGTGATGTAGAAGTTGGCAAGCTGCGGATCATCCATCAGCTCGTCCCGAAGAGTGTTCGCAACGCGATGGGCGGCGTCCGTATCCCCGCCGGCATAAATCAGGAAATTATCGTCCGCAGGTATCTTCTCCATGCTGCTCTTGTCGAACTTGCTGTTAAACGGATCATCGTATCCGCCGATGGGCGTCATCACCTTGGCATGGAGGTTCAGGGAGTTCGACCGGTTCTCATTGAGCAGCGATCCGACGAGCATCGTGTCGAACTTGAAGTTCGTGCACTCAATGCCCCACTTCTCCGCGATCCAGACCAGATCGTATTTGCCATTGGCGAAGCGCATCTTCACCTTCGGGGAGGTAAGGAGCCATTTGATCTGATCGAACAGGTTGACGCTTGGATCGAGCGGGATCGGCGGTTTCTGCGGCCCCAGATACAGCACCTCGGCGGTCTCGGGCTTCGCGGTGAAGCTGATCGACACGATGTCCTTGTCGGCATACCACGGGAAGAACCCCATGGTCTCGGTGTCGCTCGTGACATCAACGGCCTTCCCGCCGGTCGCCTTGAAGCGCTTCTCGATCCAGTCGATCATGGGCTGGTAGTCGTTGACCCACCGATACGCTCCGAGGGGCGGAAGCAATTGCCCCGTCCTGATGAGACGCACTGCCAGACGGACGTCCCACTCGATGACGTCAAGCTTGTCCGCCTCTGAGTTCACGACGTTCGGGTCGTGCGTCACGAGGTAGTGCCCGCCTCCGTGCGGGATCGGCTTCTCCCGCATCGAGTTCACAGTGCGGTTCTTTGGCGCGATCTTGTGTCTCTGCAGCGTGTCCAGCGCGCGCTTGCCGCACACCAAGACAATGCCCCCTGCCGCTGGGGCCGGGGGCTCTTCTTCGGGGTCTCTCCAGCTCAGGAACTCGTGCTCTGGGACGTCAGGTCGGAATGAGCGAAGCACGCTCGCGAATGTCCGCTTTACGATGTCGCTTTCGGCGGACGTCCAGATCGTCAATTTCATTCGTCAGCAGCCTCTTCACAGTTCGGTCCAACCCTTCACCGGGGTCTTTTGAAAGCTCTTCACCACGGCCTTTCCGAGAAGCTTCAGGCACGCGGCGGGTGTCTTGGGTTTCTTCTCTTCGAGCCAATTGTCGATAGGGTCCATGTGCGCCCTGTTCAGGAGATGCACCTTGGTCTTCGGGTTCCTGTCCCCGGTGACCTCGACCAGCAAGGCGAGGTTCCCTTTGACCCGGACCATCAGCAGGATCGACTGCTTCAAGAGGGCAGAACTTACGATCCTGCTGTTGAAGGTGATGGGCAGGTTGCCGAACGCCAGGACGTTTTGCCCGGCCCCCTGCACCCGCCCGGTGGCGCTGGAGTAGGAAACCTCGAAGCCGAGGGTGTCCGCGACCTCGTACATCGCCATCTGGCTTACAGAGCCCATTTCAGCCCCCCTTGCTTATCTACCGAGCAGGTCCACACACCGAGCGTCACCCCGCAGAACGTGGCGGTGAACTCGCGGCGGTCGAGACCCACCTGCGTCGTCTGAAGGACAACCGGTTCTTCGGTCATCCTCGGGAATATCGAGAAAGTCTCCACGTGATCCCCGACGTCCAGACTGTCGAACTGTTCGCGCGTCAGCATCTAGGCCCCCTTGATCAGATTGAGGTTCGGGTAGGCGGTATCCAGCTGCACCCCCATCCCAAGAAGAAGCGCACCGAGCGACTTTGCAGCCAGCTGATCATTGACCACGCTGAGATGCACGGATGCGTAGTTCTTGCCTGATTTCTGGTCGAAGCCGCTGCTGCAGATAGCGCTCATGTGCTTCTCCAGCTTCGGCCCCTCGACACGTACAGACAGAATACCGTCCTTGTAGCGCGCGGCCACGCGAATATCCTGATTGCCTGCAACGACGTAGTATCGGCTGTTGCCGGACGTCCCGGACACCGGCTGATACATGCGGTCGGCCAAGCTCAACGGGACAGGCTTCGCGGTCTTCATCTG
>NZ_CP029209.1:0-857937 GCF_003296175.1 Nitratireductor sp. OM-1
CGCGATCACGGTCCACCGTCACGACAACCTGCTGCGCATCGTAGGCGAGCGAGTTCTGCACGACGATGAAGCGGCCCGAAGCCTCGGCTTCCGCCTTGATCTTCTCGGCAACTTCGTAGACGCGGGACGAGTCGTCGGTCGACTGGATGACGAGCGAGATCGGCAGGCCACCACCCGCGCCGGGAAGCGAAGGCGGTGCGAAGACCAGAGCCTGAACGCCGGCGATGCCGGAAAGCCGCTGCTGGATATCCTGCTGGATTTCCTTCTGCGACCGTTCACGGTCGGCCCAGTCCTTGAACGCCCAGAGCGCGATGCCCGAATTGGTCTGTCCGCCAATGCCGACAATCGAGAAGTTGGCCTTGAGTTCGGGCAGATCCTTGGTCAGCTCACGCATCTGGTCGGTATAGAGCGTGGTGTAATCGCTCGTCGCGTAAGGAGGCGCGGTGACCAGCGAGAACAGAGCGCCTTCATCTTCTTCCGGCGCAAGTTCGCTGGACGTGTTCATGAACATGAACCCGCTGAGCCCGACGAGAACCAGCACCACCAGAACGGTGATCGGGCGATAGTTGAGCGACCCCTTGACGATCCTCTCATAGAAGTTCGCCAGCCGGTCAAACGTGCTGTCGACGATCTTCTGGAAGCGGCTGTGGTTGCCGCGCTTCAGAATGCGCGCCGACATCATCGGCGTGATCGTCAGCGCGACGATGCCCGAGATCACCACCGCACCCGCCAGCGTCATGGCGAATTCGCGGAACAGCGAGCCGGTCAGACCGCCGATGAAGGTGAGCGGTGCGAACACGGCTGCCAGCGTGATGGTCATGGCGATGACCGGGCCGGTGATCTCCTTCATGCCGACAAAGGCGGCGCGGCGGGGCGAAAGCCCCTCCTCGATGTGACGGTGGATGTTCTCCACCACGACGATGGCGTCATCCACCACCAGGCCGATGGCCAGAACCATGGCCAGCAGCGACAGAAGGTTGATCGAGTAACCGAGCGCGAACAGCACGAAACAGACGCCGATCAACGAAAGCGGGATCGTGATGATCGGCATGAGAACGGAGCGGAACGAGCCGAGGAACAGAAGAACGATGACGATAACGATCAGCACCGCTTCCATGATCGTCTTGAACACTTCCTCGATGGACGCGCTGATGGAATCGGTCGCATCATAGAGGACTTCAATGGTCATGCCCTCGGGCAGGCTGTCCTGAATGGACGGCAGTTCGGTGAGCACCGCTGCCGACACGTCGAGCGGGTTTGCGCTCGGCGACGGGAAGACGCCGATAAAGGTGCCCGGCTGCCCGTTGAAGTTCACGCGCGTGTCGGTGCTTTCGGCTGCCAGCTCCACATCCGCAACATCACGCAGGCGAACCACCTCGTCACCGACGGCCTTGAGCGGCATCGCGCCAAAGGCTTCCGGCGTCTGAAGCGTGGATTCCATCTGGATGGCGTAGGAGACGTAGTCATTCTCCGTCTTGCCGGGAGCGGCAAGGAAGTTCGACGCGCGAATGCCGGCCAGCACTTCAGCCGCCGTCAGCTTGCGCGCCGCAAGGCGCACGGGATCGATCCACACGCGCATCGAGTATTCCGCCGCACCCATGACCTGAACCTCGGCGACACCGGGGATCGTGGACATGCGCGGACGGATGACGCGTTCAATATATTCGGTGAGCTGCTCGCTCGTCATGTTCGGGTTCTGCATCGCCAGATACATGGTGGCGAACTGCATGCCCGTTCCCTTGACGATGGTCGGGTCCTTGGCGTCCGGCGGCAGATCGCTGCGCACCTCCTGCACCTTGGACATGACCTCGGTCAGCGCGACGTCCGGATCCGATCCGAGGCGCATCTTCACGCTGATCGTGCTGGCGGACGGACGGCTCTGAGAGGTGACATAGTCAACATTCTCGGTCGTCGCGACCGCACGCGCGATCGGGGCCGTGATGAAGCCCTGAATCAAATCGGCGCTCGCGCCGGGATAAATCGTGGTGACGGTGATAACCGTCTCCTCAACCTCCGGGTACTGACGCACCTGGAGATTGAACAGGCCCTGGAAGCCAAGCAGCAGGATCATGAGGCCGAGAACGGTCGAAAGGACCGGTCGGCGTATGAAGATGTCAGAAAAACTCATTTGTCCGCTGCCTCTTCAGCCTTGCTGTCTTCGGCGTTGGTGTCTTCGGTCGCGGCGTTCTGAGCGCCCGGGGCGTTCTGAGTGCCAGGGGCGCCAGGGTTGATCTGGTTGTCGATCTTCACCGGCGTTCCGTTGGAGAGACGGTTCTGGCCTGCGGTCACGATGATGTCGCCCGGCTCGACGCCGGAGCTGATCTCGATACGGTCGCCGGAGCGACGGCCAACCTTGACGAAGACCTGGCGGGTCTCCAGTTTCTCTTCATCGCCTTCCCCGGCGTCCTTCGGCTTGCGAACCGCGTACACGTAATCGCCGTAGAGGCTGGTGACGACGGCCGTCTGCGGCAGCGAAATGACGCCGTCTTCTTCCGGCAGGATCACGCCAACCTGAACGAACTGGCCGGGGGTGAGCTTGCCAGCGGTGTTGTCGATGCGGGCGCGCACCGAAACGAGGCGGCTCGACGGGTCAACCTTGGGATCGATACCGGTGATCGTGCCTTCAAACACGTCATTGCCGGAGTTCAGCCACAGGCGAACCGGCTGACCGATCTTCAGAAGGCCAAGGCGCTGCTCGGGAACGGTGAAGTCGGCGCGCATGGTCTCGGTGTCCTGCAGCGTGGCGACAATCGTGCCCGGCGAAAGATACTGACCGCGATCAACGCGCGGGATGCCGATCGTGCCGCTGAAAGGCGCGCGAAGCTGGCGCTGCTGCACCACGGCTTCTGCCTTCTCCACCTGTGCGGCGGATGCCTGGGCGGCGGCTTCGGCATTGTCCAGCGAAGCGCCGGAGCTGACACCACGGCTGCGCAGTTCGCGGGCGCGGTCGAGCGCCTGCTTGTCGAGGGCGGCCTGTGTGCGCGAGGCGCTTAAGTCGGCCTGCTGCACATTGTCCTCGAGCTGCAGAAGGATCTGGTCCTTCTCCACCTGCTGGTTTGCCTCGAAGAGAATGTCGGTGACGATGCCCGTGGTCTCCACGGTCAGGTCTACACCCTGATTGGCATTAACCGTGCCAATGGCTTCAATGCTGGGCGTCCACCTGGCCTCTTCCGCTTCGACGGTGGAAACCGTCACGGTGGGAACGGGCATGTTCGCAAAGAACTGCTCGATCGCCTGATCTCGGAACATGTTGAAGCCGACTATTCCGCCTGCGAGAACCGCAAGCAGGACAATGGCAATGAGAAGACGCTTGATCATGTCGTCGGCCCCCGAAGGCGTATCTGAAAAATAATGGTTCGCTTACATAAGAATGGCGGAGATAGCGACGTTGCTGTTCACCCACAAGTGGGGATGGTCACGATCCTGGCTTGCAAACTGCGGCGCATTTACTGTACCGTCTGGACGGTATTGTCAAGACACAGGATAATTGTTGTGGCCAGAACAGGCTCAGGGGCGCGGGAGAAGATCCTGGCGGCGGCGGCGGAGATTGTCCGTGAGGCCGGCGCCGGGAACATGTCGCTCGACGCGGTCGCAGCGCGGGCAGGCGTTTCCAAGGGCGGCCTGCTCTATCATTTTTCCAGCAAGGCGAAGCTGTTCGAAGCCATGGTGGAAGAGTTCGTTTCCGAAGAATATGAGCGCTTTCAGGAGCGCCAGAAGCATCACGAAGGCGGCGCCAATGGCGGCGTCCATGCCTATCTCGATCTCTTTGTCGATGACCGCAAGAAGTGCCAGCCGCCGCCCTCCGGCCTGCTGGCCGCCCTTGCCGAGAACCCGGATTTTCTAAAACCGGTTCAGGCCTATGAGCGTGAGATTCTGGACCAGATGCGAGCCACGGCAAGCGACCCCGCGCTGGCCGTCATCACCCTTCTCGTCGTGCATGGCGTGCGGGCGATGGAGCTGCTTTCCATCAACGTGGTGAACAATCAGGAAATTTCCGAAACGGTCGCCGCCCTGCGCGGCATGCTCGACGGCCAGACGCCACAGCCAGCCTGAGTCGTTTTCGGGTTCGTCAGGCGCTTTGCCGCGCTCCCACCGCCGCGCGCGTGCCATGGCTGCGGTCTGCAAAACGCGGGATCGGCTCCTGCAGATGTTGCAAGGCGCTGACCGGTTCGCCGGCGATGCGCCGGACGAGCAACCGCCCCAGCAATTCGCCCGCCTCTGCAATGTCCTCATAGACGGCATCCACGCGCGGACGCACCTCGTCATAGAGCTGCGAAGTCTGCTTGACGACGAGGTCGAAGTCCTCGCCCACCTTCAGCCCCCGGTCGCTCAACGCCGCCATGATGGAGAGCGCCGAGACCTCGCCCGCGCACACCACACCGTCAGGCGGAGCGGGCTGTTCAAGCCGCCAACCCAGCCACGCGTAGAGATCGGCCGCACTGCTGTCGAGATTGATCTCGGCGGGCAGCTCCCATTCGACGCCGTTTTCGGCAGCGGCGGCAAGAAAGCCGTCGCGCAGATATCGGTGAAATGTGAAGCGCTGCGGCGGCAGGATCAGCGCAAGGCGTCGCCTGCCCTTCGCGACAAGACGCTCCACCGCCATGCGGGCAAAGCCCGCATTGTCGTAATCGACGAAGGCGTGCTCGATCCCAAGATCGGTGCGCCCATGGGAGACGAACGGAAAATCGTTTTCGACCAGCAGCTTCACGCGCGGGTCATCCGGTTCGGTACGCGAGAAGACGACGCCATCCGCCGTGCGGTTGCGCAGGATGTATTCGATCGGATCGAGCGTGGGCGCTTCGGCGAAATGCGGCGTGATGACCAGGTGATACTGCGTATCGCGCAGGGCGCGCGTAAGACCGCTGATCATGGAGGTGGAGAAGCCGAGCAGCTCGTCATGCGGGTCGAGCACGAAGCTGATGACATTGGTGCGGCCCGTGCGCAGATGGCGCGCCGCGCGGTCTGGCTGATAGCCGATCTCGCGCGCCACGCGCTGAACGCGCTGGCGCGTCTCAAGCGCAATCTGCGGCGCGTCGAGCAGCGCCCGCGAAACCGTGGTGACGGCAAGCCCGGTAATCTCTGCGATGGTGCGCAGCGTCGGTCGGTCGGATCGGCGCGCCATGTCAGGCTCCGCCGGCAGACGTCATCCAGCCCCCGGACGCGTCTGAATTTCTGATTTTGTTCATTTCAATCGATATAAATCGGATCATTTGCGCCCGAGGCGCGACCTGCCTGTTGTGATTTCGTTTTGAGTTTCAACGTTCTACCTCCTTCCGCCGATCAGACAAGAAACTGATTGACCTTCCCCGGATTTATAACGTTATAAATATATAGATCGCAGAGGAGCAAGCGATCCCATTGGGAGGAGTATCATGATCATTCGCAAATTCGCCGCGCTTGCGGCGGGAGCAGCCGTTCTTTCCCTCACCGCTGGCAGTGCCATGGCCGAAGACAATGTCGAGGTTCTGCACTGGTGGACTTCGGGTGGCGAGGCAGCCGCGTTGAACGTGCTCAAGGAAGATCTGGAATCCAAGGGCGTGACCTGGCAGGACATGCCGGTGGCCGGCGGCGGCGGTGAAGCCGCGATGACCGCCCTGCGCGCCCGCGTGACCGCCGGCAACGCGCCGACTGCCGTGCAGATGCTCGGGTTCGACATTCTCGACTGGGCCGAACAGGGCGTGGTCGGCAATCTCAACGACGTCGCCGAAGAAGAGGGTTGGGCCGAAGTGGTTCCCGCCGCCCTTCAGAATTTCTCCAAATATGACGGCAACTGGATTGCCTCGCCGGTCAACGTCCATTCCACCAACTGGGTCTGGATCAACAAGGCCGCGCTCGATGCTGCCGGCGGCAAGGCCCCGGAAACCTGGGAAGAGCTCGTCGCCGTGCTCGACAAGATGAAAGAGAACGGCATCACCCCGCTCGCCCATGGCGGTCAGCCCTGGCAGGACGCCACGGTGTTCGAGGCGGTGGTGCTTTCTCTGGGCAACGACTTCTACAAGTCTGCCCTCAACGACCTTGATCCCGAGGCGCTTGGCTCCGACAAGATGAAGGAAGCCTTCGACCGCATGGCGACGCTGCGCACCTATGTGGACGACAATTTCTCCGGTCGCGACTGGAACCTGGCCTCCGCCATGGTGATCGAGGGCACCGGCGGCATGCAGATGATGGGCGACTGGGCCAAGGGCGAATTCCTCAAGGCCGGCAAGAAGCCGGGCGAGGACTTCGTCTGCATCCGCTTCCCCGGCACGCAGGGTTCCGTGACCTTCAACTCCGACCAGTTCGTCATGTTCCAGGTGGGTGAAGACAAGCAGAAGGCCCAGAAGATGATGGCGTCTTCCGTCATGAACCCGGAATTCCAGTCCGCCTTCAATGTGGTGAAGGGCTCGGTTCCCGCACGCACCGACGTGCCCAACGAGGCCTTTGACGATTGCGGCAAGAAGGGCATGGCCGATCTTGCGGAAGCCAATGCCAGCGGTTCGCTGTTCGGCTCCATGGCCCATGGTCATGGCGCGCCGGCTGCGGTGAAGAACGCGGTAAACGATGTGGTCACGCAGCACTTCAACGGTGACCTCACATCGGAAGAAGCAGTCGAAGAGCTTCAGAACGCCGTCGCTGCCGCACAGTAAAACAGGCCAGTGCAACGCATCGTCAGGCGGGGTCTTCGCTCCGCCTGGCTGATCCGGCTGCCGCGCCGCACCGTTCAACGGGAAGCCCCGCATGAACCGCAATCGCCTGCAGGAGATCATTCCGCGCCTGGTGCTCAGTCCGAGCATGGCGCTGATCCTGATCTTCGTCTACGCCTTCATTCTCTACACCTTCTACCTGTCGATGACCGACTCGCGCATGCTGCCGTCCTACGGCTTTGTCGGTTTCGAAAACTACGAGAAATTATGGAACTTACGCCACTGGTGGCGGGCGCTCACCAATCTGGCGATCTTCGGCACTCTTTATATAGTGATCTGCTCGGTACTCGGTCTGTTCCTGGCGATTCTGCTCGACCAGAAGATCCGCGGCGAAGGCTTCCTGCGTCCCATCTATCTCTATCCGATGGCGCTCTCCTTCATCGTCACCGGCACGGCCTGGAAATGGTTTCTCGATCCGGGCATCGGTCTTGAGAACACCATGCATCAATGGGGCTGGGCGAGTTTCGAGTTCGCCTGGATCAAGGACCGGACACTGGCCATCTACACGGTGGTGATCGCCGCCGTCTGGCAATCCTCCGGCTTTGTCATGGCCATGTTCCTCGCGGGCCTGCGCGGCGTCGACAGCGAGATCATCAAGGCCGCTCAGATGGACGGCGCGTCGAACGTCACCATCTATCGCCGCATCATCATTCCCATGATGCGCCCCGTCTTTCTTTCCGCCTTCGTGGTGCTCGCGCATCTGGCGATCAAGTCCTACGATCTGGTCGTGGCGCTCACAGGCGGCGGCCCCGGTCAGGCGACCGAACTGCCGGCAACCTTCATGTATTCCTACACCTTCACCCGCAACCAGATGGGCATCGGCGCGTCGTCAGCCATCATCATGCTGGTGATGATCTTCTCGATCATCATTCCCTATCTCTATTCCGAGCTGAAACCGGGGAGGCAGAGATGAGCGCCGGGAAAACCGTTGGCGTCAGCGGCAGCAGGCTTGCCCGCGCCCTGCTCTACACCGTGCTGATCGTCTTCGCGGTCTATTATCTCCTGCCGCTCTACGTGATGCTGGTCAATTCGGTGAAGCCGCTGGACGAGATCCGTCAGGGCAACATGCTCGCGCTGCCGGACGTCTTTACGCTCGAGCCATGGGCCAAAGCCTGGTCGAGTGCGCAGATTGGGGTGCAGCCGACCGGGCTGAAACCCTATTTCTTCAACTCCATCCTGATGGTGGTGCCGGCGGTGGCCATCTCCACCGTTCTGGGCGCGCTCAACGGCTATGTGCTCACCAAATGGCGTTTCCGGGGCGACGATATCGTCTTCGGGCTCATCCTTCTGTCCTGCTTCATCCCGTTCCAGATCGCGCTCATTCCCGCAGCGCGCATTCTGGGCATGCTGGGCATTGCCGGCACGACGCAGGGGCTTGTTCTCATCCACGTGGTCTACGGGCTGGGCTTCACCACGCTCTTCTTCCGCAACTACTACGCCGCCTTCCCCACCGAGCTGGTACGCGCGGCGCAGATCGACGGCGCGGGCTTCTTCCAGATCTTCCGGCGCATTCTCCTGCCGTCCTCCGCGCCGATCATCGTCGTCACGGTGATCTGGCAGTTCACGAACATCTGGAACGACTTCCTGTTTGGCGTGTCGTTTGGCGATTTCGATTCCCAGCCGATGACGGTGGCGCTCAACAATCTCGTGTCCTCGTCGGGCGGCGTGAAGGAGTACAACGTCCATTTCGCCGGCGCGATCCTCGCCGCGCTCCCCACGCTCGTCGTCTACATTGTCTCCGGACGCTATTTCGTGCGCGGCCTCATGGCCGGCGCCGTCAAAGGATAAGCCATGGCCTTTCTCAAGATCGACAATCTCAGGAAATCCTTCGGCAAGGTCGATGTGCTCAAGGGCATCGATCTGGAGATCGAGGAAGGCGGGTTTCTGGTTCTCGTCGGCCCGTCTGGCTGCGGCAAGTCCACCCTGCTCAACACCATTGCCGGGCTCGAGCCCATCACCAGCGGTTCGATCAGCATCAATGGCAAGGTGGTCAACGACCTGCACCCCTCGCAGCGCGACATCGCCATGGTGTTCCAGTCCTACGCGCTCTACCCCAACATGACGGTGGCCGAAAACATCGGCTTTGGCATGGAAATCCGCGGCGTCCCCAAGGCGGAGCGCGATGCGGCCATCGCCAAAGTGGCCGAGACGCTGCAGATCGGCGCGCTGCTCAACCGCAAGCCGAGCCAGCTTTCAGGCGGCCAGCGCCAGCGTGTCGCCATGGGCCGCGCGCTGGTGCGCGATCCGATGGTGTTCCTGTTCGATGAGCCGCTTTCCAATCTCGACGCCAAGCTCCGGGTCGACATGCGCACCGAGATCAAGCGCCTGCATCAGCGCATGGGCACCACCATCGTCTATGTCACGCATGACCAGATCGAGGCGATGACGCTGGCCACCAAAATCGCCGTGCTCAAGGATGGCGTTCTGCAGCAATTCGGCACGCCGGCTGAAATCTACAACACGCCCAACAACCTCTTCGTCGCCGATTTCATGGGCTCGCCTTCCATGAACCTCATCCCCGCAAAGGTGAAGGCCAGCGGCGGAGATGTGGCCATCATGATGGAGCGCGACGAGGGCGAGCCGCTTGCCCTGCCCTTCGCCGGCGCCAATGGCGCGCTTGCCGGGCGCGACGGTCAGAACGTGGTGTTCGGCATCCGGCCCGAAGCGCTGACCGATCCGGACAGCGCCGACCGCAATGCGCGTCATGTGAGCGAACTCGACTGCGACATCGAGGTGATCGAGCCGGCCGGCTCCGACACATTCGCCGTCACGCGGCTCGGTGGTCGTGAGATCGTCGCACGCCTGCGCGCCGACGCACCCATTTCGGCCGGGCAGACAGCCCGCCTCGCCTTCAATCTCGACAAGGCGCTGCTGTTCGACCCGGAAACCGAAGCGCGGATCATTTAAGATGCTTATCCGTTGCGGAAGGCGTAGCTGTAGCCGTTGATGGCCGGCACGCCGCCCAGATGCGCGTAAAGCACTTTCGAGCCTTCGGGAAAGTAGCCCTTCTTCACGAGGTCGATCATGCCCTGCATGGATTTGCCCTCATAGACCGGATCGGTGATCATGCCTTCCAGCCGCGCGCAGAGGCGGATCGCCTCCTTCGTTTCTTCCGAAGGCACGCCATAGGCAGGATACGCATAGTCCTCCACCAGAACCAGATCATCATCCTCGATCTCACGGCCAAGTTCCACCAGCTTCGCCGTGTTGCGTGCGATCTCCAGCACCTGGGCGCGCGTCTGGTCCGGTGTGCCCGAGGCGTCGATGCCGATCACATTGCGGGCGCGGCCATCGGCGGCAAACCCCACCAGCATGCCGGCATGGGTGGAGCCCGTCACCGTGCACACGACAATATAGTCGAAGGTGAAGCCGAGTTCGGCCTCCTGCGCGCGCACCTCTTCGGCAAAGCCCACATAGCCAAGCCCGCCATATTTGTGCACCGATGCGCCGGCGGGGATCGGATAGGGCCTGCCGCCCTTTGCCTCCACGTCCTTCAGGGCGTCTTCCCAGCTTTGCCGGATGCCGATGTCGAACCCCTCATCCACCATCTGCACATCCGCGCCCATCACGCGGCTTAAGAGAATGTTGCCCACGCGGTCGTAGACGGCGTCTTCGTGCGGCACCCAGCTTTCCTGCACCAGCCGGCATTTGAAGCCGATCCGTGCAGCCGTGGCCGCAACCATGCGCGTGTGGTTCGATTGCACGCCACCGATGGAAACCAGCGTGTCCGCGCCAGAGGCGATGGCGTCGGGCACGATGTACTCCAGCTTGCGCAGCTTGTTGCCGCCGAAGGCGAGGCCCGAATTGCAGTCCTCCCGTTTTGCATAAAGCGCGACCCCGCCGCCCAGATGCGCCGAGAGACGTTCCAGTTTTTCGATATGGGTGGGACCGAAGGTGAGCGGGTAGCGCTCGAATTTTTCCAGCATGGCAGACCTTTCCAGAAGTGGGATCGTTGCGGAAAGGCTAGCCAAAAATCGAAGAAAGGTGCTTCCATAGTTTCATGAAGTTTGAAGCAGAAAGACGGCACAGTTTTTTGACGATGCTTCGAACCGCCAAAATTATGGGGAAGATATGGAAGAACCTTCCGCAGGCACGGAACTCGACCGCACCGACATGCGCATTCTGCGCCATCTTCAGCGAGACGGGCGGTTGAGCAATGCCGATCTGGCAAAGCGCGTTGGCGTCAGCGCGGCCACCTGCCATCGCCGCACGGAGCGGCTGTTCAGGGATGGCTATGTTCGCGGCGTCCACGCCTCAATCGCGCCTGAGCATGTCGGGCGCGGCGCGCTGGTCATGGTCGGCGTGGTGCTCGACCGTTCGACGCCAGAGAGCTTCTCCGCGTTTGAAGCCGCCATCCGCGAACTGCCGTTCATCCTCGACTGCCATCTGGTCGCCGGCGATTTCGATTATTTCCTCAAGATAAGGGTGCGCGACATGGCCGATTTCAACCGGCTGCACGGCAGCCAGCTGATCGCGCTGCCCGGCGTCCGCCAGACCCGCACCTTCTTCGTGATGAAAGAGGTGGTGGACGGCGCAGCGCTCGATTTCTGAGCGCCGCGCCGGCTCCTTATTTCAGCCGCGTCAGAAGTCCCGCTATCAGCTGTGCGCGTTCGACAAGGCTGTCGATCTGGATGTGTTCGCCAAGCGTGTGCAGGCCCGCGCCGCGCACGCCGATGGAATCGAGCGTCGGTATGCCGAGCGCGCCGGTGAAATTGCCATCAGAGCCGCCGCCGGCGCTGGCATGGGTCAGGTCGAAGCCGATCTCATCGGCAACGCCGCGCGCCACGTCGTAGACGGCCATGGTTCCGGCGTCCGGCTCCCAGACGGGGCGGGTCACGCCACGCGTCACCTCGATCACCACATCGTTCTCCTCGCCCGAAAGCGCGAGCATGCGCTCGATGCCGCGGTCGAGATCGGCCTGGCGCTTGGCCATGGAAAGCACTTCCGCATCGCAGAAGGACGAGACGCAGTTGACCCACTGGCCCGCATGAACCACGCCCACCGAGAAGGTGCAGTCGTCGCCGGTCATGCTCTCGATTTCGAGTATCTTGCGCGCCATGGCGGCGATTGCCGAACGGCCATCCTTGAGCGCCCAGCCGGCATGGCTCGGACGGCCCGACGTTTTCACATTGTAACGGGCGATGGCGTAGCGGCCGGTCACGGCCCCGCCATCCTCGCGCGCGGGTTCGGGCACCAGAACGATCTTGTTCTTGCGCGCCTCCATCTCGATCAGCTCACGCGTCGATGGCGTGCCCACCTCTTCGTCGGGCGTGAACAGCACCGTGATCGGCAGCGGGGTCTCGATACCCGCGAGGATCAGCTGTCGGATCGCCTCGATGCTCACATAGTTGCCGCCCTTCATGTCCTGAATGCCGGGGCCGTAGCAGCGGCCATCCTCAATGCGCCAAGGGTTCTTCTCCAGCGTGCCGATGGGATGAACCGTGTCGAGATGGCCGGAGATCAGAATGCCGGGCTTGCCGAAGTCCCGGTGCGGAAAGCGCGCGCGCACCGAACCGCCAAAACCCATGCGGCCGGGAATGCGCTCGATCTCCGCGCCCACGGCGGCAAGCTCATAGGCGGCGAGATCCATCATGCGGTCCACCGCAGCCGCATCGAATGTCGGGCTCTCGCAGAGGATCCAGGGTTTGAGCCCGGCCAGCATGGTGTCCGTGTCGAATGGCAGGTTCTTGAAATTCATGGTCTGTATCCTGAACTGGAGCAATTCCAGGAAAAGTGGAAACCGGTTTCGTTCGGAATTGCGAAAAAACAATGGGTTGGAGCGTTTTCGCATTTCAGCGAAAACGCTCATGTGGCTGGCTCAGAGCGGAAGGCGCTTTTCGACGATGCGGGCCATGATGCTCGCACCCACGGGCAGAATCCCGTCATCGAGAATGAAGCCCGGATTGTGAACGGGGACCGAGCCCTTGTGGCCAAGCGTGCAATAGGCCCCGGGAACCGCTTTCAGCATGTCGGCGAAATCCTCGCTGCCCGTGACCAGCTCCCTGGTGATGGTCGCATTGTCCTGGCCGACAATCTCGGCCGCCGCTTCGCGATAGGCTTCGGAAAGATCGGCGTCGTTCATCAGAACATCGAAGACGGGGCGCAGGTCCGGAACGATTTCCACGTCGTAACTCGTGGCAAACCCGGCGCAGAGCTTTTCCACCCGCTCATGGATCAGGTCGCGCACCTCGTCGGAGAAATAGCGGATGGTGCCCGAGATCACCGCCTTGTCCGGCACCACATTATAGGCCGATCCGGAATGGATCTGCGTGACCGAGAGAACGGCGGGCTGCGTCGGCTGCACATTGCGGCTGACGATGGATTGCAGGCTCTGCACCAGCGCCGTGGCAATGACGATGGGATCGCGCGCATGGTGGGGCATCGCGCCATGGCTGCCGACGCCGTTGATGGTGATGTCGAAAAAGGTCGCGCCCGCCATCGCCGGTCCCGGCTTGACGCCGAATTTGTTCGGCTCCGCGAGCGGATTGTTGTGCATGCCATAGACTTCGTCGCAGGGGAACTTGTCGAACAGCCCGTCGGCCAACATGGCGCGCGCACCGCCAAGCCCCTCCTCCGCCGGCTGGAAAATCATGATCGCACGGCCGGCAAAGTCGCGCGTTTCGGCCAGATAGCGCGCCGCACCCAAAAGCATGGTGGTGTGGCTGTCATGCCCGCAGCCATGAAACGCGCCGGGGTTTTTCGAGGCGTAGGGAAGATTGGTCAGCTCATCCATGGGAAGCGCATCCATGTCGGCGCGCAGGCCAATGGTGCGGTCGCCTTCCTTCTTGCCCTTGATGACGCCGATAACCCCGGTCTTGCCGAGCCCGGTGTGAACTTCGTCCACACCCCACTTCTTCAGAAGCTCCGCCACGATGCCCGATGTGCGGACTTCCTCGAAGCCAATTTCGGGGTGCTGGTGGAAGTCACGGCGGATCTCCGTCAGCTCATCTGAGTAATCAGCGATTTTCGGCAAAACGGGCATTTTTTCTCCAAACTGACGCTTTTCACGTCAAACGGTCTGCAATTCTCTGAAATTGGCGAAATCCCACTGACGCCCGGGTGCTGCCTCGATCAGCGCGCGGGTGTAGGCGTGTCTGGGGGCGGAAAGCACATTGGCGGCGCTGTCATGTTCGACCACGCGCCCATGTTGCATCACCACCACTTCGTCGCAGATCTGGGCGGCAACGCGCAGATCGTGGGTGATGAAAAGAATGGCGATGCCGAGTTTCTGCTGAAGCTCGTCCAGAAGATCGAGCACCTGCGCCTGAACGGAGACGTCGAGCGCCGAAACCGCCTCATCGGCCACCAGCACATCCGGCTCCATGGCAATGGCGCGCGCGATGGCGACACGCTGGCGCTGGCCGCCGGAAAACTGGTGCGGATAGCGGTCGATGGCGTCATCGGGCAGACCAACGAGCTTCAGGAGTTCACGCGCCCGCGAAAGCGCCGCCTTGCGCTCCGTTCCCATGTTGAGCGGTCCCTCAACGAGGCTGCGCCCGATGGTCCATCGCGGGTTCAGCGAGCGGAAGGGATCCTGAAAGACGATCTGGATGTGACGGCGCAGCGGCTGAAGCGCGCGGCGTGAAAGCGTGGCGATCTCATGGTCGGCAACGCGGATCTCGCCCTCCGTCGGATCGATCAGCCGCATGATGCAGCGCGCGACGGTGGATTTGCCCGAGCCGCTTTCGCCGACAATGCCGAGCGTGCGCCCGCGCGGAATGGCGAAGTTCACATCGGTGGCCGCCTTTGTGGGTTCGCTGCGTTTGAACACGCCATGCGCGCCATAAACCTTCTGCAGCCCGCTTACCGACAGAACCGCCTCCCCGCCGGGCGCATCGCGCGCGGCGCGCGGGGTGAGGCTCGGCACGGCCTGAAGAAGCTCGCGCGTGTATTCCTCCTGCGGGTGGCGCAGCAATTGCTCGACCGGGGCCTGTTCGACGATCTTGCCAAGCTTCATCACGTGAACAGTGTCGGCAATCTCGGCCACCACGCCCATATCATGCGTGATGAAGAGAACGGCGGTGCCGTGCTTTTCCTGAAGCTCGGCGATGAGGGTCAGGATCTGCTGCTGCGTCGTCACGTCGAGCGCGGTGGTCGGCTCGTCGGCGATCAGAAGCTGCGGCTCGAGGATCAGCGCCATGGCGATCATGATGCGCTGGCGCTGGCCGCCGGAAAGCTGGTGCGGATAGGACCGGTAGATGCGTTCGACATCGGGCAGATGCACCTGGTTCATGATGTCGAGCACACGCGCCTTCTTCTCCTTCGCGGAGAGCCTGGTGTGCGTGTTGAGCACTTCCTCGATCTGGTCGCCAACCCGGATAACCGGGTTAAGCGCAGTCATGGGCTCCTGAAAGATCATCGAGATCTTCTGCGCGCGCATGTCGCGCATCGCCTGCGGGCCAAGATCGAGCAGGTTCCTGCCTTCAAGCCCGATCCGCCCGCCGGTGGCGGCAAGCGCGCCCTTCGGCAAAAGTCCCATGACGGAGAGCGATGTGACCGATTTTCCCGAACCGGACTCCCCGACAAGACAGACCGTCTCGCCCTGCCGGATTTTGAGCGACACATGGTCGAGAACCGGGGCCGCCGTTTCGTTTCCGGCAAGGCGGACCGTCAGTTCCTCGATCTCCAGAACATTCGGCGCGTCATCGAAATTGCGGGTCTTGAATTTCATGGTCACCCCTCCCGCTTCTTGAGACGCGGATCCAGCATGTCGCGTGCGGTGTCGCCCAGAAGGTTGATCGACAGGATGCACAGCGAGAGCATCAGGCCCGGCCAGAAGATGAGCGACGGCTTGAGCTGGAAGTAGACACGGCCCTCGGCCATGATGTTGCCCCAGGTGGGGATTTCGGTCGAAACACCGGCGCCGAGGAACGACAGGATCGCTTCGGTGAGGATCGCCGATGCGCAGATATAGGTGCCCTGCACGATGAGCGGCGCGAGCGTGTTGGGCATGAGATGCTGCCAGAGGATTTTCGGCATGGAGGAGCCGAGTGCGATGGCGGCTTCCACATAGGGTTCTTCGCGCGCCGACAGAACCACCGAACGCACCAGCCGCACGACACGCGGTATCTCGGGAATGGTGATGGCTCCCATGACCGACCAGATGCTCGGCCCGTTGAGCGCGACCAGCGCAATGGCGAGCAGAATGGAGGGAATGGCCATCAGGCTGTCCATGATGCGCATGATGATGGCGTCCGCCGTGCGGAAGAAGCCGGAGACAAGGCCGATCAGAAGGCCGATGAGCACACTGACAACCGCAGCCGATATGCCGATGAAGAGCGACACGCGACCACCGGTGATGACGCGCGAAAGCACGTCGCGCCCATAGGCATCAGTGCCAAGCGGATAGGTTTCGCTCGGCCCTTTGAGCCGCTGGAGCGCATCGATGGCCATGGGATCGTGCGGCACGATGAGCGGGGCCAGAAGCGCCAGCATGACGATGATGAAGAGCACGATGGCGGCGATGACCGGCCCGGCGCCAAGACGCCAGCCGCGCGGCAGCGCCATCGCGCCGAACAGCCATTGCATGCGGGATGCGGGTTGCGGGGAAGCGACCATCAGTAGCGGATCCTCGGATCGAAGAAGGTGTAGGAGAGATCGATGAGCAGGTTGATCAGAACGTAGAGACCGCTCGTCAGTAGGATCATGCCCTGAATGACCGGATAGTCGCGCGCCAGAATGGCGTCGACCGTGAGGCGTCCGATGCCGGGAATGTTGAACACGCTTTCGGTGACCACCACGCCGCCAATAAGAAGTGCAAAGCCGGTGCCGATGATCGTCATGATCGGCACGGCCGCATTGGAAAGCGCGTGGCGGAACAGGACCACGGTTTCCTTCACGCCCTTGGCGCGCGCGGTGCGGATATAGTCTTCGCCCAGAACCTCAAGCATGGAGGCGCGGGTCATGCGCGCAATAAGCGCCACATAGATGGTGGCGAGCGTGAGACAGGGCAGAATGGCGCGGGACAGGAACTTTCCGAAATCCTCCGATGGCGCGACATAGCCTTGAACGGGGAACCAGCGCAGCTCGATCGAGAAAATCTTGATGAAGATGTAGCCGATGACGAAGACCGGGATCGAAAAGCCCAGAACCGAAAAGGTCATGACCGCGTAGTCGACCCAGGTGCGATGACGCCAGGCGGCGAGCACGCCCATGGGAACGGCGATCAGAACGGAAAGCAGAATGGTCAGGACGGCGATGTTCACCGTTGGCCAGATGCGCTGGCCGATCATCTGGGTGACCGGTGTGCTGGAAATCAGCGATGTGCCGAGCTCGCCCTGCATGAGAAGGCCGACCCAGGTGATGAACTGTTCGTGCAGCGGATCGGACAGGCCAAGCGAGGTGCGGATGCGCTCAAGCTGTTCGGGCGTCGCCATGTCGCCGGCGATGATGGCGGCCGGATCGCCCGGCGTCAGCCGGAGCAGCAGGAAAACAAATATGGCGACGATGACCATGACCGGAATGACGGCCAGAACGCGCCGGAGAATATAGCCTAGCATCGGAACGTGACGTCCTTTGACCTGTGACGTGCGAAAGGCTGCCGCCTTGCAAAAAAGCGGGGCGCGCGATCCCGATCAGGGAGCGAAAGGGAATCGCGCCGGGCGCATGGCCCGAATGCCCCGTGAATGACCCCGCCAGACAACCGGCGGGGCAGGAGTTCACGCGGTCAGTCCGCTTTCTCGATGTTCCAGAACACCGGAACGGGAGACGGGATCATGCCGGTCAGCTTGTTGGTGCGCGCCTGCGGCATGACATATTGGCCAAGCGGGACATACAGAACGCTGTCCAGCGTGTGCTTCTGGATGTCGACGGCGACTTCCTTCTGCTTTTCAGGCGTATCGGCGGCGATGAAGGCTGCGCGCAGCTCCTCGATCTTTTCATCCTCGGGCCAGCCGAACCAGGCGGCGTCTCCGCGGCCGTTCAGCATGGGGCTGATGAGCGGCGAGTTGATCTCCGGCACCATCCAGTTGGTGAAGAAGATGTTCCAGCCGCCTTCGGCGGGCTTGGCCTGGCTGGCGCGGCGGGTGACGAGCGTCTGCCAGTCCATCGCCTGCATGTCGACATTGAAGCCGGCCTCGCGCATGGCCTGTGCGGCCACCACCGGCTGGGCGGTGAGGCTGACCACGTCGGTCGGCTGCATCAGCACGATGGGCGTGCCGTCATAGCCGGCCTCTTCGAGGAGTTTCTTCGCGCCTTCGATGTCGCCGCCGGAGGTGAGCGTGTCGGAGCCGGATTCATCGCCCAGCGGCGTGCCGCAGCCAAAGATCGCGCCGCAGACCTTGTAATACTCCGGATTGCCGATCAGCGTTGCGAGAACCGCTTCCTGACTGAGCGCCATCTGCGCAGCCTGGCGGATCTTCACATTGTCGAAGGGCGGATGCTTGAAGTTCATGCGGCCGATGGTCTGGTAACCCAGATCATCGCGGGTCTCGACCGTGATATCCTCGCTCCCCTCAAGCAGCGGCAGAAGGTCGATCTGCACCTGCTCGATATAGTCGATTTCACCCGACATGAGCGCATTGATGGCGGTCTGGGCATCGGGCATGGTGACCCACTTCACCTCATCGACCTTCACGTTCTTGCCGCCGGCCATCCAGCTCGCTGCGCCATCGCGCGGGACATAATCCTCGAACTTGCGATAGGTGACCGAAACGCCGGGCTGATACGCGTCGGCAACGAAGACAAACGGCCCGGAGCCGGTGTAGTCGGTGATGGCCTCGTCGGCGGAGCCGCTGGCCACACGCGCCGGCATGATGAAGGGCGGCACGGCGGACTGTTTGCCGACCGTGTCAAGCAGCGCCGGGAATGCGCTCTTCAGCTTCCAGACGATGGTTTTGTCGTCTGTCGCCTCAAGGCTTTCGGTCACATCGAAGATGAGCTGACCGCCGGAATCGCGCTTGCCCCAGCGCTGAAGCGAGGCAACGGCATCGGCCGCGGTGACCGGCGCGCCGTCATGGAACTTCAGACCGTCGCGCAGCGTGAACGTGTAGGTGAGATTGTCGTCGGAGATCGTCCAGTCGGCCATCTGCGGCTGCGGGGCGAAGTTCTCGTCAACGGCCACCAGCACGTCATAGACCATGTAGCCATGGTTTCGCGTGATGTGGGCGGTGGTGATGATCGGGTCGAGCACGCGCAGGCCCGAATGCATGACGGCCGTGATCGTGTTGTCCTGCGCAAGGGCCGGCGTGGCCGCCCCGATGCCGGCGAACAGCGCTGCGCCAGCGGCAAGGCCGAGCGACGCACCGCGCACATGGCTCTTTAAGTGGTGAATTCTATCCTGAAGACGCGACATGAGTTCCCTCTTTTTCTTTGGAAAGTGAAATTGTGTTCGTCGTGACGTCTCAAACGCGGTTCTCCTGCCGCGCTATTCTCCTGTCAGCCCTCCATCATGAGCGGTTCGCTCTGTGAGCGGCGGAAAACCGGCCCCCGGGGCGACAGGCGCATTCCATCCGCCAGTTTCGTCCACGGCAGGTCCGCCGGGTCGAGCGGCATGGGCCCAGGCGCCGTGCAGACCAGAACGGTCTCGGCGACGGGATCGAAATCGGCGCGGAAATGCACCGAACTCTTGTTGACCAGAATGGCCATCTCCGTCGGCTCGATGCCGACAAAACGATACATGGCGAGATCGGCCATCTGCGCCTTGTGCGTGGCGACGACGATCTTCACGCCGTCGATCGACAGGCAGGCGGACGGGCCGACATTCATATGCGTGCCGCCGTAATAGGGGCCGGTCGCATGAAGATCGCCATTGGAGAGCTTTTCCACGCGGAACGTACCGGTGAAGGGCGCGTCACCCGGAATGCCGGACTGGCCGCCCAGCGGAATGGTGATCTCGGCCCCCTCCCCTGCCGCGTGAGCGGCAAGGGCCGCAAGCGGATCGATGATCATGCCGATGGCGGCGCGGCGCGCGCCGTTTCTCAAAAGCGCGCGCAGCATGCCGGTCGTGTTGGAATCGCCGCCGGCGCCGGGATTGTCCTGCGTGTCGGCAATGACCACCGGGCGGCTCGCCCCTTCGGCAATGCGCATGGCTTCTCGCACGCCTTCATCAGGGCCCCAGGCGCGGCCGGCGAAAGCCTCCTCCGCTTCCATGATGCGCGCATAGAGTTGGTCCGCCGCGCGGTCGGCCGCGTCCTGGGTTTCCGCATAGGCGAGAACGGTCTGGCCGCACGCCTCGATATCGGCTGCGGGAAAGCCCATCCAGTAGGACACGCTTGCAACCGGCCCCGTCTCCAGCGCGGCGACCTCTTCATAGAGGCTTTTCGCCGGTTCGATGAAGGTGCACTGCCAGGGAATGGAAGTGAGATAGGGAAGCCGCCGGAAGGCATGGGCGAAGGAGCGGCCCCGCGCCATCAGCCTGTCGAGGCCCTCGGCGGCGCGCCGGCCGGTCTCGGCCATGTCCACATGCGGATAGGTGCGGAAAGCGACGAGCAGATCGGCTTCATCGACCATGAGCTGCGTCGTGTTGCCATGCAGATCAAGGCTCACGGCAATCGGCACGTCGGGACCGACGACCGCGCGCACACGGGCGATCAGTTCGCCTTCCCCGTCATCGAGATGTTCGGCGACCATCGCGCCATGCAGGTCGAGGCAGACGCCGTCCAACGGACCGGCCGCAGCGATCCCGTCCACGATTTCACCGGCGATGCGCTCATAGGCGTCCCGCGTGACATGAGCCGACGGGATGGCGCCGGTCCACAGAACCGGAACGATTTCCCATCCCGCTTTCTGCGCATGCGCAACCGCGCCGGATATGCCCAGATTGACGCCCGGCGAGCGCTCGATGATCTCGTTTCCGCGCGACAGGGGCAGATAGCCGCCACCCTGCTCGAAATGCGCATAGGTCGCGGGAGATGGTGCGAAAGTGTTTGTTTCGTGAAGGAAACCGGCGAGTGCAACGCGCCTTTTCATAAGACGCCTCCCCGCAAGAGACTGCCGATCAATATGCAACGCCGCATTCACAAGCCCCGCTTTTGCAAGACCGCATTTTCGGGTCGACGCCCGTGAAATGCGTGATAGGGTGAAGGACCAAGTATCGCTGTACGATACTTTCGTATCGATATAACGATAGATGTACAGCGGATTGGGTGTCAAACGAATTCTGGCGGGATTGGAAGTCTGCGTGCGTTACATTCAGAAGGGCGAATACGGTGTCCCGCCGAGCACAAGCATCGATGAGAACGATCCCCTTTTCGTGCAGGCGATTGCGCGCGCCATGCAGGTGCTTTCGACCTTTCACGATGCGAGCAAACCGCTGACGCTGAACGAGATTGCAGCTGCCGGCGGCATGGGCAAGAGCGCCGCGCAGCGCGTGGTGCACACGCTGCGCCAGCTTGGCTATGTGCAGCGCGACGCAGACGACCGCGGCTATGTGCCGGGCATTCGCATTCTCGATCATACACGCGACTATCTGCGGCTGAACCCTCTGGTGGCGCGCGCCTCCCCGGTACTGATGGAGCTGCGGCGCAGTGTGCGCGAGCGCGTGGATCTCAGCCTGCGCGACGGATTGCGGCTCATCTATGCTGCGCGCCTTCAAAGCAAGCGCGAAACGTTCTTCGCCACGCTGGTCGGGCAGAGCGTGCCGATCTACTGCACCTCCGGCGGGCGCGCCATGATGGCGCATATGAGCGACGACGAAGTGGACGAAATCATCGAGCGCTCCGAGCGCCGCGAGATCACGCCAAAGACGATCACCGACCCTCAGGCCATCCGGGCAAAGGTTCAGGAAGCGCGCGAGAACGGATATGCGCTGGCGCTTGAAGAAGTGCTCCAGGGCGAGATCGCGATCGCCACGGCGCTGCTCTCTCCAGAGGGACGACCGCTGGGGGCCATTCACATTGCCGGCTCGCTCAGCGAATGGGACGCGGAGAGCTTCTGTCGGCGTTTCGCACCGCTTGCCGGAGAGGCCGCAGGCGTCATTAACAGGTTTTGACGCCCTCCCCTCCCCTGCCAGATCTTTTAGCGGCGTGCGCAGCGCTCCGATTCTGTCGGCGCGCGAGCCGCGGTTAAGAAAATGTGTGCCTTTTCAGAGGCCCGGGCGGCGTTTTGGTCTACTTCCAGCCGGCCCTGTCGATTTGTTTTCGATGCGATCTGATCCGCCGAGTGACTTAAGTCACGGTAACGGCTGCATTATTCGGCTCACTTCCACCACAGAACATGTTCCGTTAACGTCTTGTTAACCAAAAACTTCTTGACGATGGCCGCCTGCCTCGTGGCATTAGTTACGGAACTGGCGGCGAATGTGAGAGATTGGCGTAACCGCGATGCGTACCTGTTAGTAGCGGTTACTTCCGATTTCAAACCTGCCTCAGCGCGTTTGCATTTTAAGCGTATCTATACCCTCAAGCGTAGGCCACTCGCCGAATGGCTCCGAATCGGGTTACGTTGCGCAATATTATTCCGTCATGCGCCCTTTTGAGGGTGGTGACGTTAAGGCAATTCGCGCTGCGCCCGCCTAGGGGATGCGTTGCGTTGACACCTGTCAACCAGCGCCGACTTGATTGGATGACGAGGAGCGGCACGGCATGGACATGGCCATTGACCATGAAGGAGAGCGGGAGTTGGACAAGGTTGCTGAAGTAGCGATGGAGGGCGCGGACGCGCCGCCGGTTCTGGCGGCTGACCAGGCCATCGCGGCGGACGCTGCGCGGCTTTCCGAACAGCTGCGCGTCATGCGCGACCGTCTTTACCCCCCGGCAGCCCAGAAGACGCTCCGCACATTCTCAAGCGGTGAAGCGGCGCGTCTGATCGGCGTCTCCGATGGATATCTGCGTCAGCTCTCCATTGCCGGCGAAGGTCCGCAGCCGGAGACCGGGTCCGGCGGACGCCGCTACTATTCCCTTTCAGACATCAACGCGCTCCGGCAGCATCTTGCGGCGCAGGCAAAGGCGAAGGGCAACCTCGCCAAGGCGCGTTCCTATGTGAAGTGGCGCGACCCAGAGCACGAGCATCTGCAGGTCATCTCGGTGACCAACTTCAAGGGTGGCTCCGGCAAGACGACGACCAGTGCGCACATGGCGCAGCATCTGGCTCTGTCGGGCTATCGTGTGCTGGCGGTGGATCTCGATCCGCAGGCGTCTCTATCCGCCCTCTTCGGCTATCAGCCCGAAATCGATCTTTCGGGCAATGACACGCTCTATGGCGCGATCCGATATGACGAAGAGCGCAGGCCGCTTTCGCAGATCATCCGCAAGACCTATTTCGACGGGCTCGATCTGGTGCCGGGCAATCTCGAGCTGCACGAGTTCGAGCACACGACACCGCGCATGCTGGCCGAGCGCCAGGCGGGTGACGGTGCGGACGAATTCTTCTTCGCGCGCATTCAGGCCGCACTTGCCACGGTTGCCGATGATTACGATGTGGTCATCATCGACTGTCCGCCGCAGCTCGGCTTCCTGACGCTCTCCGCACTGTGCGCGTCCACCTCGGTCATCGTGACCGTGCACCCGCAGATGCTGGACGTCGCCTCGATGAGCCAGTTCCTCTACATGACGGCCGATCTTCTGTCGGTTGTGCGCGAGGCGGGCGGTTCACTGAACTTCGATTTCCTGCGCTACCTCGTGACGCGCTACGAGCCGAATGATGGTCCCCAGACGCAGATTGTCGGCTTCCTGCGGTCGCAGTTTGGCGAACGCGTTCTGACGGCGCCCATGGTCAAGTCGACCGCGATTTCCGATGCGGGCCTGACCAAGCAGACACTCTATGAAGTGGGCCGGGACAACTTCACACGCTCGACCTACGACCGCGCGATGGAAGCGTTGACATCTGTCAACGCCGAGGTCGAAGCGCTGGTCGAGAACGCCTGGGGTCGTAACGCGACAGGAGACGGGGCATGAGCAAACGCAAGGACCATCTGAAGGCGCTGTTCGGTGGTGCAGGTGAGGGCGAAGCCCCCTCGCCTTCCCATAAGCCGCAGCCTGCTCAGGCAAAACCGGCCCAGTCGAATTCCGCCCAGTCGAATTCCGCGCAGTCAAATCCCACACAGTCCGCGCCAGAAGCCAGACTTGCAGCAAAGCTTGCTCCGTCTGGCACAGATACGCCTGCACGCAGTTCCTCCGGTGCGGTCAAGGCGATGGGGCTTTCGCTCTCATCCATGACTCGTGAAGTGGAAGATGCGCGGGCCATTCGCGAGAGCCTCGCCAAGGGCGAACGCGTGATCGAAGTGGAGCCGCACCTGATCGACCCATCGATCGTGCGCGACCGCCTGAGCCTCGAAGATGACGGCGACGAAGATTTCTCTGCGCTGGTGGACAGCGTACGCGAGAATGGCCAGCAGGTGCCTGTTCTTCTGCGACCCCATCCGACGGAGAATGGCCGCTTTCAGGTGGCCTATGGTCATCGCCGTGTGCGTGCCGCGAACCGCCTCAAGAGGCCGGTTCAGGCGATTGTCCGGACCCTGAGCGATGACGATCTTGTGCTTGCCCAGGGCAAGGAAAACACCGAGCGTCGCAATCTCTCCTTCATCGAGCGCGCCTTCTTTGCCGATGCGTTGATGCGCCATGGTTTCGACCGCAGTGTCGTTCAGCGCGCACTGTCGCTGCACAAGGCGGAGATGACGCGGCTTCTGCAGGTGGCTGAAGCCGTTCCGGCAGACATTGCAGCAGCGATTGGCCCTGCCCCGAAAGCCGGACGCCCGCGCTGGATGGCGCTGGCAGAGTATCTGAAGCGTGAAGCAGCTGTGGCCCTCGCACAGGACGAGATTCAGTCCGTCGCGTTCCGTGCCGCCGATTCAGACGAGCGGTTCCGCAGGCTCTACGAACGCCTCGCCAAGAGGGCGTCGGCAAAAGCCAAGAAGGCTGAGAAAACGCGCTCTGTGGAAGACAGGAAAGGCCGTCTGCTTGCAAAGGTGACGCCGGGAAGCAAACCCAGGCTCGATTTCGACGAGAAGACGCGGCCGGGCTTTGCAGACTATGTGGCCGGGCTTCTGCCCGAACTGTCCGAACGTTTTGAAAAAGAGCGGGCGGACGGCAACTAGGTTCATCAGCCGCGAGATGCGGTGAAACAAATCCGGCGGAAACGCCGGTCAGACGAAGAGTGAAGAGGTAGAGCGAGAGGAAAATCGCGCAAGAAAAAGGCCCCCAGAACGTTTAAATTCCGGAAGCCCCTTTCGATGTAGCAATCTGAAAGAATCACTTCCAGCGTTCAAAGTCAAGCACCGGGTCACTCGGTGAGCGTCTTTTTCTTGCCTAATGCAAGGTGAGACAATGACGGATAGATTTGCAATCTCGCCATTCGGCGGGAAAGGGATGGCGCGTGCCCAAATCATAGTCAGTGAGCAGGTTCGGCGTGCCCGCAAGGCCCTGAACACGCGCTCGGGCGATGCACGTGCCTGTTCTGAAAATACCGTGGATAAATGGCATTTGCTGCGGGCCGTAACCGAAGCAAGACCGGCGCTTGGCCTCTCCGACAGGACTATTGTGGTTCTGGAGGCGCTTGTGAGCTTCAACAGTGAACGCATGCTGGATCCCGTAGGGGAGCTTGTCGTGTTCCCGTCCAATGCCGAACTCTCCATTCGCGCCCGTGGCATGGCGCCCGCAACACTGCGTCGGCATCTGGCCGCGCTGGTGAAGGCCGGGCTCATTCTGCGCCGCGACAGCGCCAATGGAAAACGTTTTGCGCGCCGTGGTGAAGAAGGCCAGATCGAGGAAGCTTTCGGCTTTGATCTAGCGCCTCTGGTCATGCGTGCGGGCGAAATCGAGGCTTACGCAGCAGAAGCACGGCGGCTTGCTAAGGCCCTGAGAGCCCTCAGGAGCGAAGTAACGATCCATCTGAGGGATATTGCGGCCATTGTTCACGCAACTGCCCAGGAGGGCAGGGGAGAGCGTTTTGCAGCCTTTGCAGAGCGTCTCGAGGCGCTTTCTGGAAGATTGGGCCGCAACACCGATTGGAAAACGCTCAAAGCACGCAGAGACGCGCTCGTGGAACTGCGCGACGCAATCGAAAACGCATATCTCGATAACCTTCGCGACGAAGAGCTGGAGGCTCAAAATCCAGAGCGCATGGTTAATGAAATCACAAAAGTGAGCGCCAATGAGTCCCAAAATGAGCGCCATATTCATAATTCAGACTCAGACTCTAATTTTGAAATAGACGTAGACGACATCAAAGCGGAAACGCCGCGAAAGGCTCATGAAAGCGTAGCCCTTGCCAAAGCACACCGGAAAAGCCCTTCCGGAAGGCTGGAAAGAGCCCCACGACCGACAAAACAGGCTTCTGCAAGCGAAAATACTGGCAGAACCGCAACGATACGGCTGGAAATTGTGACCTCAGCCTGTCCGCAAATGCGCGATTATGCGCCCGGTGGCCTCACAAACTGGCGAGATCTCATGAAAGCCGCCGAAACGGTGCGTTCCATGCTGGGAATTCCACCGGACGCCTGGGCGAAAGCGCGGACAGAGATGGGCGAAATCAACGCGGCAATCACCATTGCAGCCATGCTGGAGCGGGCCGAGGCCATCCGGTCGCCCGGCGCCTATCTCCGGCGGTTGACCGAAAGGGCCCATGGCGGCTCGTTCTCCGTCAAGCCGATGCTCAATGCGCTCGTTTCGGCCCGCCAGAGAGCCCTTATAGGCGCAAGGAGAGCGTAAGCTTGAAATGAACATATTCTGGGCATAGATTAATCGGGTAGTGATCATTATGTGCTCATTTCGCGTTGATTCAGGAGGTCAAAGAGCATGACTGCGGCAGAACTCGATTTCGCAGCGGCCCATTTCGCTGACGAACGCGCACCGTTTCTATCCGCCCGGCGGGTTTCTGAACTTCTGGGCGTGACAATGGTGGAGCTCGCACGGCTGATTGGCGTTGCCCGCAACACGCTGACGGCCAAATCCGGCCAGAGAAAGGTTGATCAGGCGCTGAGCCCGGTTGTGCGCATTCTGGCAATGGCGACGGAAATGGCCGGAGATGAGCACCGGGCCGTGATCTGGTTCAAGCATCAGCCCATTCCCGGCTGGGCGGGAAAAACCGCCTATGATCTGGTAGGGGAGGGGAAGGCCGACAAGGTTTTGACCTATCTCGAAGCGGTGCGTGCCGGCGTCTATGCCTGAAGAATTGCGCAATGAGACCCTTTGGCGGGCCTATGTGCCACGTTGGGCGCATGCGCCGCTTTCAGGGGAGGGGGCCGCACGCTTTGGCGGTCGCTGGAACCCGGTTGGAGCAGCCACGATCTACGCGGCGCGGGAGCTTTCCACGGCCTGGGCTGAATATAATCAGGGATTTGTGCAGCACCCCGCACTGATCGCCCAGCTGACGCTTTCAAAAGCGCGCCTTGCGGATCTGACGAGCGAAGAGGGGCTTGAGGCAGTCGGGCAATCGCCAGCTTTGCATCAGTGCGAGTGGCGGGCGGATGTGGATGCCGGAAAGCTGCCCGAAACCCATCTCCTGCGCGAAAAACTGCTTCTGCAAGGCTATCACGGCGTGATCTATCCATCCTTCATGTCGCCCGGCGGAAGCTGCGTCGCGCTGTGGAGCTGGAATGGAGAGAAAGGACCCGGTCTTTCCGTGACGGATCCCGAGCACAGACTGCCAAATGACGCGGCTTCCTGGCTTTAGATCGTCTTTCGGTTTTCTCGGTATTTTCACCTGAAAATGGCTCGTTTCAGCTCATTTCGGGATGATATCCGCGCTTTTCCTTGATTTTGCGCAGGCGCTGGAGGGCTGTCTCCGCAGCCCCCGTCGTGTCGAAGAGATTGATCTTGAACTGCCCGCGCGTGCCGATCCGGCCCCACTGGCGCACAAGAGCAGCGTCGCCAAACAGGGTGGGCTCAACGGAAAGCGTGTAATAGCGCGCCATGTTGCGTGCGGGATCGATGCGTTTTAGACAGCAGAGATGTGGGTTGGTAGACATGCCTATAGCAGGCCCGGAAAAGCCGGCTGCGTCCAACGCATTTGCTGAATCGATCAGCGGTGACCGATTCACATCGCTTATCGTTCCGTCACTGAAGATCGAGGGTGGATGCGCGGTATCGAGTGCGCTCTATCCCTTTGTTTCTATGGAGTTCTGGGCGCAAACGCGGTTCTGGAACTGCCCTAGAGACCACTCGCCTTGGTGAGATTGACCCGGAAACGATCGCGGCGACGCTGATATTGACGGGTCATTTCAGCGCTTGTGTGGCCCAACTGCTTTTGCACAAAGCGCTCGTCCACCTCCGCCGAAGAGGCAAGCCCGGCACGGAGGGAATGGCCCGAAAACAGCTTTTCGCGCTCCTTTTCAGACAATTCCGGGCGCAAACCGGCGTCGAGCGCGGTTTTTTTGACCAGTCTGGCGACATGTTTGTCGCTGAGACGGCTTTCCTGAACCGATTTCTCACCGCGAATTCTGCGAAACAGCGGACCATGCGCCACGCGCCCGAGCCGCATCCAGATTTTCAGCGCTTCAACGGGGCAGGAACGGTCTGCCGAGCCGCGCCCGATCTCCACTTCACGCCATCCGGTTTTGCCGCGCAGCGTGAGAAGCGCGCCGTTTTCGAACATCTCGACCCAACCACAGCCATCTTCCGTCTGGTCGACACCGGCATCGAGGCCAACGATCTCGGAGCGGCGCAATCCGCCGGCAAAGCCGACCAGAAGCACCGCCCTGTCGCGCAGTCCTCTCAGATCGTGGGGCAGGGTTTCGAGCATGGCCAGAATGTCGTCGGCCAAAAGCGCTTCCTTCTGAACCGGCGGGCGGCCGTGTTTGCGGCGAATGCCGGCAAAGACTTCTGCAATGTGCGGATCCTTGCGGTCGAGACGGTCCCCACGTTGTGAGAACGCCTGAGAGAGCCCGGAAAGCCGCCGCTCCAACGTCGAAACGGTCGGCCGCGGTGAGGATGAAGCGCAGGCGGACAGGTATAGCCCTACCGTCTCTGGATTGGCCGGTAAGGGCGAGAAGCCTGCGCGCCGGCACCAGGAGGCGAAGTGACGCCAATCGGCAGCGTAGGCGCGCTGTGTGGCTTCCGAGCGAGCTGCGCGCGCATAATTGCGCGCCGTTTCGACGAGTGGACCCGTTTCGGCGGGCAGGAGAGGGGAGGGGGCCTGCGGCTCATCCATGGCCAGCACGATGTCGACAATGTCCGGCAGGTCAGGATTTTCAGGCGCTGGTTGGTCGCATTTTAACGTTGTTATGGCATTCTGAGTGCGAGATTCTAAGTTTTGCGACGTGCTCTCTCGCGTCGCAGACGGGGCTAAGTGCCGGTTTTTGGTATTCTGCTCGATCTCAGAGGCCATTTCGCCATCTAGCACACGGGTGTCCGATAATGCAAGATTATCGGTCGTTAATAGTCAAAGACAGGCGCGGCGGTTTGATTGTTTATGGTGCATGAAAAGCGCCGGACTTCGATGCGCCCTTCCTGCCATTCCCAGCACGCAAGATCTTGTCAGCGCCAACCTGTGAGGCCAGTCGCCCTCGCCTGCCCGGCAGCCACTCATTCATAGGGGATGGCTGCGAATGCCGTGAGCGGGCCGTTGTGAGCGAGGGGGACGAAAAGGTTGCGGACGGCGGAGAAGATCGAGATGAAAAGCTGCAGGCTTCCAGGTGATCGAAAGCCCTGCATTGAACATTCTCGCTTTCTCAGCGGCACGTGCGAATTCTCCGCTCGGTTGTTCAATCCCTTATGCGACCAGTGCTCGACAGTCGGCATGACCTGTCGCCTGGCGGCTCCATAAGAGCGCAGCTTGTCAGTGATCATGCGTTTTGGTGCGATCCCCTGCTTTTTCAGAAGCCGGGTCAGCAATCGCCTGGCAGCCTTGGTGTTGCGCCGGGTCTCAACGATTTCATCCAGCACGTATACGTCCTCATCGACGGCGCGCCAAAGCCAGTGTTTCTTGCCGGCAATAACGATGCGCATCTCATCAAAAAGCCAGACATCACTGCGGGATGGCTGCTTGCGGCGCAGGTCACGCGCATAGGTGGAACCGAACTTCCCGCCCCAGCGCCGGATCGCTTCGTAAAAAACCGAAATGCCGCGTTCCATCGTAAGCGGTGCGCCGATCACATGGTTTTGGCGCAGTTCCAAGGCAGCAGCTCTTTGATGTCGATTGTTTATGGCCCTTTGCGATGGCGGTTAGGACACTGGACAAATGTCCGTGGGGTTCGACCCCGTTGAATTTGCAGGTCTCGATCAGGGACGCGATGACGGACCAGTTTTGTGCGCCAGTATCATGTCCCGCGAAGAGGGCTGTGTCGCATCCCTAGCTTAACTCGCGCCTCATGCACGCGAAAGCGGAACATGGAAAGGTGCCAGGCGAATATGGAGTGGGAGGCGAAAGGTGCGCGAAGCTCTCTATCGCAGCCCTCACGGTAACACGCCAGGTTCCTGCTCTCTTAGGCTCAGGACCCATTGATATAAAAAAATGGCTGTGATTCAGACGGGCGTATAGGAGCCTGACTGATGAGTAATTTGTTTTGGCTGACGGACGAGCAAATGGCTCGTCTTCAGCCTTATTTTCCCAAGAGCCATGGTCGCCAGCGCGTTGATGATCGCCGCGTTCTGAGCGGCATCATCTTCGTCAACCGTAACGGGCTCAGGTGGTGCGATGCACCGAAGGAATATGGCCCGGCTAAGACGCTTTATAACCGTTGGAAACGCTGGGGCGACAAGGGCATCTTTATCCAGATGATGGAAGGCTTGGCTGTGCCTGAAGCTGCAGAGCATAAGACCATCATGATCGATGCGACCTATCTCAAGGCCCACCGCACGGCTTCCAGCCTGCGGGTAAAAAAGGGGGCGTGGGCCGCCTGATCGGCCGCACGAAAGGCGGCATGAACACCAAGCTTCATGCCGTATCGGATGCGAATGGTCGCCCGATCAGTTTCTTCATAACGGCCGGTCAGGTCAGCGATTACACCGGTGCTGCTGCCTTGCTTGACGAGCTTCCCAGGGCCAAATGGCTTCTGGCCGACCGTGGCTATGATGCCGACTGGTACCGTGACGCGTTACAGGCGAAGGGGATCACCCCCTGCATTCCGGGTCGGAAATCCCGCAACAAGACCATCAAATACGACAAACGTCGCTACAAACGGCGCAACCGGATCGAGATCATGTTCGGGCGTGTCAAAGACTGGCGGCGTGTCGCGACGCGCTATGACAGGTGCCCAATGGTCTTCCTATCCGCCATCGCGCTCGCTGCAACCGTGATCTTCTGGCTCTAATCAACGAGTCCTGAACCTAGCCATAAAGTAGAGCTATGCTTCCGGCGCGATCCAACTCTGGCCGCAAGTATCAGGTTGTCGTAATCCGGTGATGGCCGTCTGCAATGGTTGCGATTTCTGTCTCCACCGCCTTGACGAGTGCGGTGGCCATTTGAGGCAGGGCGCGGCCGAGGCGTGTGACGACATGGACGCTGCGCCAGGCAACCGGCTCGGTTAGGCCGAGAAAAGCGATCCGGTTATCGGGAATGAACTCGGCCGCAAGTGCGGGCGCCGTTGTGATGCCCAGGCCGTTCTCAATCAGCGCCCATAGCGTGGGATAGGTGGAGACCTCGTATTTGGGGGCGCGGATGGATTCTGGCAGGTGATCCATCTGAGACAGGATAGGCCCTGTCGCCGTGTCCTGTGTCAGGCCAACAAAATTGTGATCCGACAGATCGCTCCATCGCAGCACTCCATTCCGGGCAGTATTGAAGAGCGGGTGGTCGTCGCGCAGGAACAGGCCGAGTTGATCGCTAAACAGGGGCTTGAAGGAGAGTTCTGCATCGTCGTCGAGCTTGCTGGCAAAGCCGACATCGACCTCGTTGCGCCGCACCAGCCGGCGCACGTCGTTGGAGTTTCCCTCGCGCAATTGCACCCGCAAGCCGGGTCGGGCCGCTAGAAATGTCTCCAGGATCCGCGGCATGATCTTTGTGGCTATTGAGCTGACCACGGCGACGCGCACACAGCTGTTGCGGCTGGAGGCAGTCAGCCGGATTTGCCGGATCGCCGTGTCGAAATCGTCGACCACTCGTTCAGCGACCGGGTAAAGGTCGTTGCCCTCCTGGGTCATGACGATGCTGCGCGTGGTGCGGTCGAACAAAGCGCCGCCCACGATGTCCTCCAGTCGCTGAATCGTCATAGTGAGGGACGGCTGAGAGAGATGCAGTTCAGTTGCGGCGCGGGTGAAGCTGCGATGTTTTGCAACGCTCAGGAAGGCTCTCAAATGGCGAATTGTCGCGCCGTAGGAGGGTGTCGGCGATGCTGCATTGTGGGTGTGGGCCATGAAATCTCCTGCTCCAGTAGTATAGGTTATACTGATTAATCTCGAAAATTTTTCAATTTGATTTATCGAATATGGACTCCTTTAATGAGGTTCACGGCTCGCAGCGATTAATCCTCGCTGCGGAAGAAGCCCAATCTCAAAAAGGGGAACAGGATGTTGAATATGATGATGAGACGCCGTTCGGCGATCGCATATGCATGCCTTCTTGCCACATCTGCTCTGATCGTTCCGGTCGCAGCGCTCGCTCGGGCCGTGGTCATCGGATCAGAAGGAGCCAATCCGCCACTTGATCCTCATCGCATGACTGGTACGCCGGGTCTGCGGGTCATTGGCGCGATCTACGATCCGCTGGTTCGCGAAGTTCTTTCGACCGCAACCGACATGGCCTGCAGACGGGGTTCCTGCTCAGCGGTGCGGTTCTGACGGAGACGATCTTTTCGTGGCGGGGCATCGGGCTTGCCATGTACCAGGCGATCTTCAACCGCGACATCCCGCTGATCCAGTGCGGCTTCCTGATGCTGGCTATGGCCTTCGTGCTTATCAACTTCGCCCTGGACGTTTTCTACACCTACTTCAACCCGAAGATTAAACTGTGAGCGGCGTGGCCCAACCTCCGCTACTCCACGAAAGGAATCGGTTTCCAGCATGCCAACTTCAAGCAACCAGGACATTTTCACCTCGTATGTCGGCGGCGCCTCGGTCGCGCCCGGCGGCCGGGAAATGCCGCTGCATGACCCCTCCACCGGCGCGGTCTGGGCCAGGGCCTGCGTTTCCGATGACGCGGTGGAGCAGGCGGTCGCGAGCGCCGACAAGGCATTTCGCAGCGAGCCATGGGCGTCCATGACCGGCTATGAGCGTGCGGTTCTGCTGCGCAGGCTCGGTGCGCTGATCGTCGCCAATGCCGACCGTCTGGGCGGGCTCGAAAGCCTCGCCAATGGCAAGAGCCATGCGGCAACGGCGGCCGAGATGAAGGCGACCTCGACCTGGTACGACTACTACGCCAGCGCGCTCGACACCCATGACGATATTTTCCGCACCGTGTCCCGCAGCGCCGAGGCCCGGATCGTGCGCGAGCCATTGGGTGTGGTCGTGGCGATCACACCGTTCAACGGCGCGTTGTCGCTCGGCTCATGGAAGCTCGCCCCGGCATTGGCCATGGGCAATGCCGTCATCCTTAAGCCGCCGGCGGAAGCACCGGGCTCCAGCATCGCGCTGGCAGAACTTGCCATCGAGGCTGGCTTCCCCGCCGGTATCGTCAATGTTGTGATTGGTGACGCCAAGGCCAGCGAAGCTCTGGCTACCCATCCAGATGTCGCGATGGTTTCCTTTACAGGCAGCACTGCAACAGCCAAGGTTCTGGGTGCCAAGGTGGCCGCCGGGATGAAGCGTTTCGTCTGCGAGGCGGGTGGGAAATCGGCCCATATCGTCTTTGCCGATGGGGATATCGACGGCGCCGTGATCGCTGCCACCCAAGGCGCTTTTTCCGGAAGCGGCCAGACCTGCGTCGCCGGCTCCCGCATCCTTGTGCAGGCCGAAATCTACGACACATTCGTCGAGCGCTACAAGGCCTCGGTCGCGCGCATCCGCCTCGGCCATCCCTCTTCTGCGAAGGCACATATCGGGCCTGTCGCAAACAAGCGGCAATATGACCGTATCAACGGGTTCGTCGCGGAAGCGGTCGAGGCCGGTGCCAAACTCATCTCCGGGGGACAGAAACCGGATCTGGGTGCTGAATTCGCCGGGGGATACTGGGTTGAGCCCACGGTTGTAACCGGCGTCTCCAGTGATATGCGGATCTGCCGCGAGGAGATCTTCGGGCCTGTCGTAACCATCCAGGCTTTCAAAACCGAGGAAGAAGCCATCACCATGGCAAATGGTGTCGAATACGGCCTTGCTGCCGGTTTCTGGAGCCGCGATGTCGGTCGCGTCCGGCGCGTCTCACGACAGCTCCAGGCGGGCACGGTGTGGGTCAACACCTATCGTGCAATCAACCTGCGTGTGCCATTCGGTGGCTACAAACAGTCGGGTATCGGCCGTGAGAACGGTGTCGAGGCCATGGATGAATTCTCCCAGATCAAGGCGATCGTCGTCGAGTACGGCCAAGCCGCCGACCCATTCGCAAATTGACAAATACTCAGAAAGGAAATCCGATGACCCTCTCGGCGAAAAGGCCGCTGTTGATCGATGCGCTGCAATACAACAAACCCGAAAGGGCCCGCTTCGAGGAATGGAAGCGTGGAGGTGTAGGGTGCGTGCATGTGACGCTGTCGATCTGGGAAAACGCGCGTGAAACGCTGACCGTCATCGGTGAGTGGAACCGCCTGCTGGAACAGAATTCCGACCTGATCGCGCTGGCAACTACGGGCGAGGATATCGAGCATATCGCAGCCTCAGGCCGTACCGCTGTCGTCTACGGCTTCCAGGACACGTCTCCGTTCGAAGACGATATCGAACTCGTCGAGATCTTCTACCAGCTCGGTGTGCGTGTCGCGCAGCTTACCTATAACGTCCAGAACCGCGTTGCATCGGGTTGCTGGGAGCCGGATGAGAACGGTGTCTCCAAGTTCTTCGGCCGTAATGTCATAGCCGACATGAACCGGGTCGGCATGATCGTCGACGTCTCCCACTGCACCGAACGTACCTGCTTCGACGCCATCGAATATTCCTCGCGACCGATTGCAGTCACGCACGCTAATCCGCAAGAATTCGTCGGTACCGATATCGAGTTGAACCGCCGCAATAAGTCGACCGCGCTGATCAAGCGGCTGGCCGAAACCGGCGGCGTCATCGGTCTCTCCAATTATCCCAAGATCATGAAAAACGGCTCGGACTGCACGCTCGACACGTTCCTCGACATGATTTCCTGGACCGTTGACCTGATCGGCTCCGACCATGTCGGTTTCGGTACCGACTATTATGACGGTTGGCCGGTCAGCGAGATCAAGTGGTGGCGCGCCGGCCGCTGGGCTCGCGAAAGCGCCGTCCCGATCAAGGGCTTTTCCGATTGGCCAACCTGGTTCAAGTCGCCAGTCGACTTCCCGAACATCCTCGAAGGTATGGAAAAGCGGGGCTTCTCGAGCGAGGAAATCGCCAAGATCGCCGGTGGCAACTGGCTGAAGCTCTTCCGTGAAGGCTTCGTTCCCGCCGCACAGCGGAAGACTGCCAACGCCGCATGAGTAAACCGGCAGCGGCTGGGAGGGGAGCCCGAGCCGCCGTTGCCTTCAGGAACAACCGGAGAAGAAGATGAGTGAGACTGTAACCGCGTCACGACAGCCTGGTAAGGTGGGGCTCCCGATAAGGGTGACCCGGATCGTCTATCCGATCCTGTCACTGATCGTGATCCTGGCCCTGTGGCAGTTCGTGATCATTCTGGTCAAGCCGGCTCCATATCTCCTGCCGGCTCCGGCGGCCGTGGCCAATGCCATGGTCTCGCAGTTTTCCAATCTCATGTATCATACCGGCATCACCGCCTTCGAAACGCTGATCGCCTTCCTGCTCAGCATCGTCATCGCGCTGCCACTGGCGCTTATGATCGCAAACTTTCGCTGGTTCGAGGATGCTGTCTATCCGTTACTTGTCACCAGCCAGGCCGTGCCGAAAGTGGCGCTCGCACCGCTCATCCTTGTCTGGCTCGGTTTCGGCTTGCATACCAATATCGTTGTCGGCGTGCTGATGGCCTTCTTTCCCGTAGTCATCAGCGGCGTGGTCGGCCTGAAAAGCGTGCCCGAGGACATGGTTTTTCTCGGCAAGACCATGGGTCTGTCCTCAACGCAGATGTTTCGCAAGATCTACCTGCCACATGCTCTGCCCAGCCTGTTCGGCGGCTTGAAGGTCTGCGTCACACTGGCTGTGGTCGGTGCCGTCGTCGGCGAATTCGTCGGCTCGGACCGCGGCCTTGGCTATCTGATCTTGCTGTCGAGCGGCCAATTGCAAACGGCTCTGATGTTTGCCGCACTTATCCTGCTGGTAGTGATCGGCGTTGTCAGCTTCGCCTTGGTGCAGATGATCGAGGCGCGCGTGATGCCTTGGCATCGTTCCGTCAGAAGCGCAGGCCATTGAGGAGACGCGACATGGGCAAGTCCATCACCATCGACAAGGTCTCTAAGTCCTATTCCGGCCTGGAAGCACTGGTTCCGACCTCCATCGACATCAAGCCGGGCGAGTTTCTCTCCATCGTCGGGCCGAGCGGCTGCGGCAAGAGCACGCTGCTGCGCATCATCGCCGGGCTCAATTCCCCGACCACGGGCAAACTTCTGGTTGGTGGAGAAAAGGTCACGAAGGCGGAGACCGACCTGGGCTTCGTGTTCCAGTCGCCCGTCCTGCTGGAGTGGCGCAGCGTCATAGACAACATCATGCTGCAGGCGGAAGCCCGTGGCCTGCCGGATGCCGAATATCGCGCCAAGGCCAGGGATCTTCTGGCGGCATCGGGCCTCGCAGGCTTCGAGAATGCCTATCCCCATCAGCTGTCGGGCGGCATGAGCCAGCGCGTCAGTGTGTGCCGCGCGCTGGTTCACGATCCCTCGCTGCTCCTTATGGACGAGCCCTTTGGCGCTCTCGACGCCCTGACGCGCGATCAGATGATGGTCGATCTGCAATCGCTCTGGCTGCGGTCGCAGCCGACCGTGGTCTTCGTCACCCACAGCATCCAGGAGGCCGTATTCCTCTCTGACCGCATCGTCGTCATGGCGCCGCGTCCCGGTCGCGTGGAGGCAGTTCTCGACGTGCCGCTACCGCGCCGTCGCCGGCTTTCGGTGCGCAGCACGCCCGAGTTCAACGGGATCGTCGACCAGATACTCATTTGTTTCGAACGCATGGGCGTCATTCGCGATGACGCCCAAGACGCAGCCTGACAGCCCGGAAAAGGAAACGAACATGACCTCCTACAAGCAAGCATGCGGGGCACTTCTGGCCCTGTCCCTGATGAGCAGCACGGCATTCGCAGCCGACAGCGTCCGCCTTCGCCTCGACTGGAGCTGGTGGGCCGGCCAAACTCCGATGATCCTGGCAGAGGAGAAGGGCTTCTATGACGAAGTCGATCTCGACGTCGATATCGTGCAGGGCCAGGGGTCAAAGACCACGACCATGGTCGTCGGCGAGAATGCCGACCCGATCGGCCATGCCAATCTGTCCACCGTCGCCCAGTCCATTTCGGCAGGCGTGCCGATCACCGCCGTTGCCGGCTGGTGGCAGCAGGGACCGATCTCACTGATCTGCACCGACCCCAATATCAAGACCCCCGCCGACGTGAAGGGCAAGCGGATCGGCTCGACCCCGACCGGTTCCGACGGCCAGATCCTGCCGGCCTTCCTCATGGCCAATGGGCTCGAACTCACTGATATCAGCCTGGTCAACATGCCGGGCGACGCCAAGTTCGCCGGCATTGCCTCGGGCCAGCTCGATTGCATCAGCGGCGACGACTATTTCTACGGTCCGCAGCTGAAGGCCCAGGGCAAGGAAGTCTCCATCCTGAAATATGCGGATTGGGGCGTCACCAATCTAGGCTTCGGTATCGTCGTCAACAGTGATTATCTGTCGCAGAATCCCGAGATCGTTAAGCGCTTTCTCGCCGCCACCCGCAAGGGCCTCGAATACACCCTCGCCAACAAGGACGAGGCGGTCGAGATATTCCTCAAGGTCTCGGGCAATACCCAGCCGGCCGAGTTCCATCGCGGCGTGCTCGATGCCTACGAGGCCTCGCTGCACACCAAGGGCACCGAGGGCAAGCCGATCGGCTGGATGGCCGAGTCGGATTGGGAATCCATGAATGAAACGCTCGCCCAGTTCGGATCGATGACAGGTAAGAAGGAGGCGGCAGCCTACTTCTCCAACGATCAGCTGCCCCAATAAGGCTGGCCAGACCCTTGAGCCGTCGGTTCGCCGCCGGCCTCTTTTGACCCAATCGAGTGGAATGTAATGTCTGATATCGCGGTAACATCGACTGGACAGCATGGGGTGATCGTCATCGGTGGCGGGCATAACGGCCTTGTCGCCACGGCATATCTCGCCAAGGCGGGCCTGCGTCCACTGCTGATCGAGGCCCGGCCGGTGCTCGGCGGTCCTTGCGGTACGTTCGAATTCATGCCCGGCTATCGCTGTGCCTTCACCAATTCTCCCGGCAGCTTCGAGCCGCGTTTCATCGCGGAGTTGGATCTCGAAAAGCACGGCCTGAGGTTCGTTCGCACGGATCCGACAGTCGTCCATCCCTTCCCGCGCGGCGCCTTCATCGGCTGGCGCGACCGCGATCGCGTGAGCACACAGCTCAATGCCTATGCACCTGGTGAAGCGGAACGATACTTCGCTCTCCTGTCCGATCTCGAAGAGCTCGGGCGTTATCTCGGCGCGTCAATGTTCCGGCCGTCTCCAGACATGGCGGAAGCGGCGCGCAACGTGCCTGCCCATCTCGCCGGCCTGTTCGACCGCGTTATGTGCGGCAGCCTCCGGCAATTACTGGACGAGAGGCTGAAAGCGGAGGAACCGAAGGCGCTGCTCGGCATGCTGGCGCTCAACGCCACGCTGACGCCGCCATCTGCGCCAGGCTCCGCTGTAGGTTTGATGATGCGGCCGATCTCGCTTGCCTCCTATGCGGCGCTTGACGATGACGATCCGAGGCGGGCCGCACTTCGCGGCTCCACCGGCCTGCCGGTCGGCGGAATGGGAGCAATCATAGATGCCATCGAGGCCTGTTGTCTGGCCCATGGTGCGACGATCATCAAGGGCGAGCCGATTGCCCGTGTTCTGCATGCATCGGGTCGTGCGACCGGCGTGGTGACGGCGAACGGCAATGAATATCGCGCGCCTGCCGTGCTCTCGGCGATGAACCCGCGAACCCTGTTCGAGAAGCTGCTGGACGACGAGGCTGTCGGGGCCGATATCCGGCGGGAAGTCTCTGCGGTGCCGATGCGCGGCTCGGCCTTCAAGCTGGTTCTGGCGCTCGACGGCATCCCCACCTATGCTGACCTGCCCAATGACGTGATGCCGGAGCAGGCGGCGCAGGTTCAGTTTCGCATCGCGCCCTCGCTCGATTATATCGAGCGGTCGATTGCCGATGGCCTGGCGGGGCGTCTTTCGGCGCGGCCGATCATCTGGGGCCTGATGCTGTCTGCTACATCGCCGCATCTGGCGCCTGCGGGCAAACATCTCCTGAGTGTCAACGCTTGGCACGCGCCATATAATCTGGCCGATGGAACCTGGCCCGAGGCGGGGCAGCGTTTCGCCGACAACTGTATCGATGAACTGTCGCATTACATGCCAAATATCCGGCAGAGACTGGTCGGCGTCAGCTATCTCAACCCGGTCCAGATCGAAAGCGAACTGGGCTTGGTTCAGTCCAACATTACCCACGGCGACATGCTGCCAAATGCGCTGTTCGGCGCTCGTCCACACCGCAAAGCCCATGACTACCGCACGCCACTGGCGGGTTTGTACCTCTCGGGCGGCGGCACCTGGCCTGGCGGCTACGTCACCGGCATACCCGGCTTCAACGCCGCAACTACCATCATCAACGATATCAAGTCCAAGCAATGAGGGAAAACTCAATGGAATTTCTGGTCAACATAAAGCTTCGCTGGGACGACGACATGGATCCCGCCCTCAAGGAGAAAGTTATCCGCGACGAGCGTGCTCATGCGGCCGAGCTGATCAAGGAAGGACACCTGCTGCGCATGTGGCGCGTGCCCTGCCGCTTCGAGAACTGGGGTCTCTGGCGTGCAGCCGATGCAACGCAGTTACATGAGATTATCACCAGCCTTCCGGCCAATCCTTGGATGTACGACATCGACGTTCTACCGCTTGCGAAGCATCCGGTAGACCAGGTCTACGCGGCCGCCTGACGGGATGAGGAAAATAGGCGCGTGTGTCGCTAGGCAACCAGTTCTTTCTGTCCGCGATCTGACGACTTCGTTCAGATTGGGCAATCATTGCCGAGCAGTTTGAAATCATCGTCGCGGCGTGAAGCTCATGCCGCGCACAGTTTCTGGGCCGCGACGAGAATCTGAAACGGAACCGAATTAACTGCTGGCGCATGCTATCTTGCAGAAAAAATTATATTGCATGAATCCGTGCATTAGGATATCACCACTCCAAGGAGGAGCGATGTCTATACTCGAGCGCGTACAGGCAGTGGCGGAAAATCTCACCCGGGCAGAGCGCCTGCTGGTGCGGGAGGTCATTGCCAAACCCCGAGACGTGGCGCTGGGAACAGCCTCGAGCTTGGCGCAACGCACCAGAGTACACGAGGCTACGGCATCGCGTCTGGCAAAGAAACTGGGCTTTGAGAGCTACGCCGAATTTCGCGACGCCATTCGCGAGGAATTCATCGTCAAGGCAGATCCGGCCACCCGCGTGCGCAACACGCTGGCAGCAGCACAGAATGGCGACATTCTCAGCGAGCTGATCGGCCGCGAGATCGAAGCGCTGACAGCGCTTCCCGAGTATCTCGACTCTTCTCGCATATCCGAGGCAGCGCAGGCGCTGACCTCAGCCCGCCGCATCTTCATTTTCGCGCGCGGCAATGCCGCGACACTCTCAACCATGCTCGAGCGCAGGCTGTTGCGCATGGGAGGAGATGTGGAGGTTTTGTCGGGTGATGGGCGCGACCTGGCCGAGCAGATTCTGGGTTTTGGAGCAGACGACATGTTGGTGTCGTTCGTGTTTCGGCGACAGCCCCGTCACTACGCGCCTCTCATCGAACACGCGCATAGCGTGGGTGCCGGCACTCTTGCCATTTCGGGCTCGATTGGGCCGGCTTTGGCCCCCGCACCCAAGCTCTTGCTGTCGGCGCCAAGATCTGGATCAAACGACAGTTTCCAGACACTGACAGTCCCCATGGCCATCACCAATGCATTGGTGCTGACAATGGCGCAGATGAACCAGGACACAACGCTGGAGCGGCTGGAAACCCTGGGCAAGCTCATCAGCAATTTCGAGTCTCGATAATATAATTCGGCGTTTGGGAGGACACCGAAATTTCACGCGACCAATTTCTGCAAGTTAACGTGCATATCGAATTCTCGACGCAAGACAACGCGCAATAGGTAGGCCGGCGCTACCGGTCCACGAACAACCGGAGGAGAAGAACATGACACTGAAGCGAGTATTGCTTTCAACGGCCGCCATCAGCCTTCTGTCCACGCTGGCTTTGGCGCAGGATATCAACACGATGAGTCCGGAAGAGTTGTTGCCGCTGGCAAAAGAGGAAGGCACCGTCACGGTCTACTCCTTCACGAGCCGCATCGCCAAAGTCGAGGCAGCTTTCGAAGAAAAATACCCTGACATCGACCTCGTTGGCTATGACGCAAGCTCCACCGAGCAGATCGCGCGGCTGCGCGCCGAGTCTGCGGCAGGCATCGCTTCTGCCGACGTGGTTTACATTTCTGATGCACCCGTGGTTCTCAGCGAGCTGCTGGAAAAGGGGCTGATCGAAGCCTATGTCCCGCCGCGCGTGAGCGATCGTCTGCCCGAAGAATTCAAATCGCCACTACTCGCCCAGCGACTGTCGACCAAGGTGCTGATGTATAATGAAGAGGCCAATCCAGACGGCGCTCCGGTCGACAATCTCTGGGATTTGACCCGCGAAGAATGGAACGGACGGATCGTTATGGTCGACCCGCTCCAGCGTGGCGACTATCTGGATCTGATGACCGAGTTCGTTCTGCGCTCCGACGAAATGGCCGCAGCGTACGAAGCCGAATTCGGCGAGCCGATCAAGCTCGACTCCGGCGTTGAAAACGCCGGCATGCAGTTCATCACGGATCTCTTTGCCAACGATCTTGTGCTGGTGGCATCCACCGACGACGTCAACGCCGCGGTCGGCGCGATAGGCCAGACCAATCCTCCGATCGGCTTCACATCCTATTCGGACCGTCGGGACAATGAAGACGAAGGCTGGGCGCTCCAGATCGCCAATGATGTCTCGCCGTCAAATGGCATCATCTTCCCTGCACTGCTGGCGCTCGCCGCGAATGCAGAGCACCCGGCAGCAGCCCGGCTGGTGATCGATTTTCTGATGGGCGATGAAAGTGGGACAGGCGGAGCAGGCTTCGCCCCATTCTATGTCGCAGGCGACTATGCAACGCGAACCGATATCGTCAGCCATCCCGACGCTGTCCCGCTCGAAGAGCTTTCCGCCTGGCGCATCGATCCAGCCGCGACGGCGGAGATCCGGCAGAATGTCGCCGATCTGGTTCTGATCCTTCAATAATCCAACCGGCGTCGACCCCGGCGGACCATCTGCCGGGGCCCGCAAACGGACATAGCTCATGGCCTACACGACTTCCCTTGCAGCGCGCATGCGCTATGCAATTCCGCAAGGCCTTCCCCTGAAGATCGGGGTCTTGCTGGTTATCGGCGCGCTGATTGCCGGACCATTACTGCGCATCCTCTTCGAAACCCTGACGCCACAGACCATTGCCGCGTGGAGCGAAGTCGTCGCCAGCCCGCTCTCGCGCAACCTCTTGTGGGTGCCGCTGACCAACACCCTGATCCTCGGCGTTGGCGTCGCAGGCGGATGCGTCCTGATCGGGGGCTTCCTCGCCTGGCTGGTTGTGATGACCGATGTGCCTTTCCGGCGCACAATCGGCTTGCTGGCGATGCTGCCCTTCATGATCCCCAGCTTTGCAACCGCTCTTGCCTGGGGCTCCCTGTTTCGCAATAGCCGGCTGGGCGGTCAGACCGGGTTTCTTGAAGGGCTGGGGCTGGCCATACCTGACTGGCTGAGCTGGGGGATGGTCCCCACCTTCATCGTCCTCACCGCGCACTATTACTCACTGGCATTCACCGTCATCGCTGCCGCGCTTGCCACCGTCAATTCCGACCTTGTCGAAGCTGCGCAAATGACCGGCGCAAAACGGGGTCGGATCTTCTCCGGCATCATCTTGCCGGTGGCGCTTCCGGCAATCGTCTCGGGCGCTTCACTCACCTTTGCCGGAGCCGTTTCCAATTTCGCCGCCCCGGCGCTTCTGGGCTTGCCGGTGCGCATGCAGACCATGGCGACGCGATTGTTCGGCATGATCGAGATCGGCCAGACCGCGCGTGGCTACGTCATCGCGATCCTTCTGATTGTCGTCTCCGCCTTCTTTCTCTGGTTCGGCAACAGGATCATCTCGGGCCGTCGTTCCTACGCAACGATCACCGGAAAGGGTGGACGCGCCAAACGGTTCGAGCTCGGCACGGCACGCCTGCCATTGCTCGCCATCGCCATAACCATCTGCACCTTGACCACCATCGTTCCAGTGGTCGTGCTCATCGCCTCTTCGCTTGCGCCCAGCTCGTCGGCATTGTTTTCCAACTGGACACTGCACTACTGGCTTGGCGCGTCAGATCCTTCCATCGCTCAGGGCCAGGCGGGCGTGTTCCACAACCCCTTCATCGTCTCGGCCACTGCAACAACTGTCAGTCTCGGACTGGTGGTCGCCGTCACCGGCTCCATTCTGGGGCTCATAGTCGCCTTCACTCTGGCCCGCCATCGCACCGGCTTTCTATCCGGCGCAATCAATCAGATCGCGTTTCTGCCCCTGCTGGTCCCGGGCATCGCATTCGGCGCCGCCTATATCGCATTGTTCGGAGCCCCCATCGGCCCGTTCCCGGCGCTCTACGGCACCTTTGCTCTTCTGGTCATCGCAGGAACCGCTTATCTGGCGCCCTTTTCAGTGCAGACGGGAAGGGCTGTGATCCAGCAGGTCTCCGGCGATCTCGACGAGAGCGCACGACTGACGGGCGCGGGCTTTTTCCGCAGGCTTTCGGCGATCACCATTCCGCTGGCCAGCCGCGGTCTCGCGGCAGGCGCAATCATCATCTTCGTAAAGATCATACGCGATCTGTCACTCGTGGTCCTTCTTTTCACACCCACCACGCCGGTGCTGTCGGTTCTCGCCTATCGCTATGCGTCTGAAGGCTTCACCCAGTTTGCCAACGCCATCACCGTCGTCATTCTCATCATCTCGATTGCAGCAACGCTGCTGGCCAACCGGTTGCAGACTAAGTCTCAGCCCTGGCTCAAGAACTAGGCCCATTGCCATGATCAACATCTCCAACCTCACGAAATCCTTCGGGGATTTCGATGCAGTCAAATCGGTCAGCCTTTCAGTGCCAGAAGGAGCCTTCCTCGTTCTTGTCGGGCCATCGGGCTGCGGCAAATCCACGATACTGCGCATGTTGGCCGGGCTGGAAAAGCCCTCCGGCGGAACCATCACATTTGGCGAAAAGACAGTGTCCGACGGTGAACGGGGTTGGACAATCGAACCGGCGCAGCGTGATGCAGGTCTGGTCTTCCAGTCCTATGCGCTTTGGCCACACATGACCGTGGCCGGCAATGTCGAATGGCCCCTCAAAGTGGCCAGAATGCCCCCTCCCGAGCGCAAGGCCCGCGTCTCCGAAGTGCTCACCCTGCTCGGCATAGACAAACTCTCGCGTCGCTATCCCAACGAGATCTCTGGTGGCCAGCAGCAGCGCGTGGCGATTGCGCGCATGATCGCGCCAAAGCCGAAAATTCTCCTGTTCGACGAGCCATTGTCCAACCTCGACGCCAAGCTCAGGGTCGAAATGCGAACAGAACTGTTGCGCGTGCATCGCGCAACGGGCGCGACCTCGATTTATGTCACCCATGATCAGGTCGAAGCGATGACCATGGCCAGCCACGTTGCCGTGCTCAAGGATGGCGAGGTCGAGCAGTTCGGTGCACCTGAAGAACTGGTTGCCGCGCCCAAAACCGCTTTCGTCGCCACCTTTGTGGGCACGCCACCCGCCAATCTCGTCCCTGTAGCGCCAGAAGGTTCAAGCATAACGCTGGCTGGCGAAGCCATGGACGCAACATTTCCCCTCGAGCATCCCGCGCAGGCCATGTTTCGGCCCGAAGACCTCAAAGTCGGCGACACGGCCGGTCCCCGCACCATCCCGATGGAGTTTGCCGAGGCCAGCCCGGTTGCCGGACGCATGATGGTGACAGGAACGCGCGGCGACTTGCGGTTGACGGCGGTGGTGGACAGAGCCCCCAGATTTTCTCCCGGCGACTCGGTCTACTTTTCCCTGCCCGAAACTCCGGCAGCTATTTTCTCACTCGAAGGGGAGCGTCTGCCATGAAGAGGCTAATGTTCGTCCGGCATGGGGAATCCGAGTGGAACGCCAGCCGCAGGCTGCAGGGGCAGGCAGATATCAAGCTTTCCGAGAAGGGACGCGAACAGGCGCGCGCTCTGCGCTCAACCGTCGAAGCGCTGAAACCCGACACGTCGATCACATCCGATCTGAAGCGGGCCTTTGAAACGGCCAAGTTGCTCGGAATGGAAGCTCCCCTGCCCAACCCCGCACTTCGTGAGATCGATGTCGGTTCCTGGACGGGCCGTTCGATTTCCGATATTCGCGCCGAAGATGCCGATGGCTATCAAGCCTGGCGCTCGGGAACCTTCACACCTGAGGGCGGGGAGCATTGGCGCGACTTCGTCACCCGCACCAGCACCTGCGTGATGGAGGCGCTCGAAACAAGCAATCGCTTGCTCGTTGTGTGCCATGGCGGGGTAATCCGGGCGCTACTCGAGAGGCTTGTGGACCTCCCCCCCAAACGCATCATACCTGTCGGTCCGGCCAGCCTCACCGTCCTGGCCGAACGGCCGTCCGGATCGGGCAGCATGCGGTTGGAGCTGTTCAACTATTCGCCGCTGGGGCCCGTTCTGGATGCACCAGACTAGGGCTCAGTCTCGCCTGCTGCGGCAGGCGCGAACCCCAAAAGGTCTCCAAAAGCAATTGCCCCTCAGTTCCAGCACTGAGGGGCAGCTATTGCCTACAGGCAACAAAACCGGCCAGTCGTTCTCCGCCCGAAATCTGGCAGGGGCACGTGCACCCATTGCTGCCGCTAGCGTAGCAAACATCCGCTTTCGTGCACAGTCCGATGGGACGGTTCCGACACCATGCGGCTTAAGGGCACAGCGGCGCGCCGAGAGTTGTTTTTGTTTTTATTTCAACTATGTAGAAGGCATGGATAAAAAGTCGTTCCTTATATTCCGTCACGGTTGCCGGATGATGCATGTCATCGCCCGGGGCGGATCTATATAAGTGATGTAACCTTATTAGTTCGACTCCGGGTCGTTTTCTTGAAAGAGAGATCGCCTGTTCTTTTGCGCAGTTTTAACTGTGTATCTGGAGTTCGACATGTCCATCCGTTCCACGCTGTCCCTATGCCATAGCTGCACTGCCAGTCTGCCCCGCGCTGCGGTCCGGTGCCCTTGGTGCTCAGCCCCGGTAAACACCCTCTCCGGCGGCGTTCCGTTTGCCGATTACAAGGCGCGCCTTCGTGGCTGTGGGCAAGTCCAGCAGGGCCGCAAAGTGCACGATCTGGGGGCTGGCGGGAGATGACGACCTGCGGCCTGTTGGTCGCAGACGCCTCTTTGGTCGGGCAGTCAGGGCTGCCCAGAATTCACGATGGTTTCGCAGGAGCAAAATGCCATGGCGTTATCAATCTCATCTCCAATCAAGCGTGTGCGCGTCCAAATCGGATCGTGACCCTGACGCCTTCCCGAACGGCGTCAGGGAGATGTTCTGCAAAGACCATGGTTCAGAAATCTGGAGAAGAGATATGGCCAAGAGAAAAGGCGATCAGAAGCGGAAGCAACCAAAGGGCAAGAAGAAGAACAACTTCAACCAGCCCGATCCGGTGGCCGATCAACTGATGCCCGCAAAACGCAAATAGGCGCAATCACTCGATCAGTGCAGATAGGCTCGCAGATCCACTCTTTGGCAGGGTGTGCTCTGCGTTCTGAACGCTGTGATCTCCGTGCATTGTTCCTGCGGCGAGCGTCCTGCCGGCAGGAGCAATCTGTCCGGTCCTGCCAAAGGCGGACCCACAATCCTTCAAATGAGATGAAAGGAGGGCGTGCGATGATACCCGTTCGTGTTTCCTTCGCTGTCGATTTTTCAACTGATAAAACATCAAACACCCGCAGGGCGGCCTTGTGGTCTCTCGCCGCCCGGGTCGCAGAGTTGCGGCCAGAGGCCAGCAAGCTCGATATTGCCGGTGCCCTCTATGCACGTGAAAGGCTGGGAACCACCGCTGTGGGCGGCGGTGTCGCCCTGCCGCATACGGTGCTTACTGATGAAGACGCCTCAATGATTGTGGTGCGGCGTCTAGAGAGGCCGGTGGAGTTTGATGCTCCAGACGGCATGGCCGTCGACACACTCGTCGCCCTGATGGGTGGCAGACATGACATCAAGTGGCTGCGCGCAGCCATGCTGCGGCTCGGTAGGCTCGCGCAGCATGGCCCGCTCAGGCATCAACTGCGCGTGGCCGCAACGCAGAACGAGGTCGCAGCCATACTCATCGAGCTCGGTCTTGATGTTCATACCGATCAGAAACTCGGTGACACAGGGCGCGCTTTCCGTTCCGAAGAGAGAGCAGCGTTTGGCCTGACAGGCAGCCCACAACACTTCACCGCAATTCGGTAAGAATTTGGGGCCAAGCTCCAGCCGGGGGCGCCGGATTTTCCGGCGGCAATCCGGTCGACCATGCACCAATGCATACAAATGATCACCGCAAGCCATCAATCAGGTGCTATCAGCTGGTGCTATGGAAAACCTCAACTGCGGCTTCTGTCACATCCCCCGCTCTTGTTACCGTGCGCACTTTATGGACTGGGCTTGTCACGGAAACTTCAATCAGGCGCAGCGCGGCTGTGAACGCAGGGATTCAGCTGGCTTTGGTTGCAGCGTTCCATTCGGTCATGGCGCGCAGGCGATGACTGCGAATGCAGAGAGCGGTGCGCTGTGAGTGGTGCGGGACGAGAAGGTTGCGGAAGCTTCTTGGTGACCTAAAGCCCTGCGTTGACCATCCCCGTTTTTTTCAGCGGCACGTGCGAATTCTCCGCACGGTTCTTCAGTCCCTGTGCGACCAGTGCTCAACAGTCGGCATGACCTGTTGCCTGACGGTTGCGTAAGAGCGCAACTTGTCGGCGATCATCCGTTTTGGCGCGATCCCCTGCGTTTTCAGGAGCTGGAACAGCAATCGCCTGGCGGCCTTGGTGTTGCGGCGGGTCTGTACAATTTCATCCAGCACGTATCCGCCCTGATCGGCGGCGCGCCAGAGCCAGTGTTTCTTACCAGCAATAACGATGGGCATCTCATCGAGAAACCAGACATCACTGCGGGATAGCTGCTTGCGGCGCAGGTCAACGCGCATAGGCAGGGCCGAACTTCCTGCCCCAGCGTCGGATCGTTTCGTAGAACACCGAAATGCCGCGCTCAAACGGCATTTCCTCGATCATACGGAGGCTCAGCGGGAACCGATAACACAACCAGACAGCGTGCGCGATGATCTCAGGGGTTAGCAGAGCCTCACGCCAAGCAACGAACGGTGGTTGGCGTGAACGTTTTTGCGGTTATAGGGCCTGACATACGCGCTCTATCCTAGTCCCGCAAAACGCTCTGCTAACAACAGAAGCATGACAATTGGCCCACCCAAAATTCCTGCCAACAGGATTGCAGAGGCCAGCAGCCGGCCAAAGGTGTCGCTCAGACGATTGCGGTTCACTTGTCGAACTCACTTGGCGTAGCGACCTCAGGGGCTGACTGCCGCTCGGACCTAACTGTAAACCAGTGTTTGAAACTCTCGATGTAAGAGATGATCACGGGTACAACGATAAGCGTCAGGATCGTGGAACTGACCAGTCCGCCGATCACGGCATGGGCCATGGGCGCACGCTGGGCTCCGCCGCCTGCCGCCGCGATGGCAAGTGGGATCATGCCGAAGATCATTGCGAGCGTGGTCATGACAATCGGCCGTAAACGGATTGCACCAGCATCGATCAACGCCTGATCTAGCGGCACGCCTTCGCGGCACTCCCGGTTGGCATAATCAACAAGAAGGATACCATTCTTGGTAACGAGGCCCATCAACATGATGAAGCCGATCATCGAGAACATGTTGATGGTGCTTCCCGCAACAAGGAGTCCGAGCAGCACGCCCATGAGAGACAACGGCAACGCCACCATGATGGCGAGCGGCTGCAGAAAGCTGCCGAACTGCGAAGCGAGAACCACGTAGATGAAGATCACCGCCATGATGAGAGCCTTGACCATACTGGTGACTGCCTTCCCAAGCGCCTCCGCGTCGCCCCCGGTTGAAATCCGGTAGCCCGGTGGCAAGTCGGTTTGCGCAATCAGCGCCTGCAATGCGGCATTGGCATCGTTGCCAGGCAGGTGCGTCGTCGCGGCCGAGATCAATACTTCACGGGTGCTCTGATATCTGCGAATTTCTGACGCCGCCGACTGCCTGCTGATTTCCGCGACCTGGTCGAGACGAACCATGCCCGGCAAACCGTCACCACCGCGACCTGGGACTGCAATCTCAAGTGCCGAGATCGCCGAGAGATCGTCCCGCTGTTCGGGCGGCAATCGAACCACGACATCATAAGATTCCCCGCCCTGATCGGTCCAGGTCGATACATCTGTTCCGCCCATCAGCGGCGCAAGCGTTTCGAGCACATCCGCCATCGACACGCCGAGGTCACTCGCCTGCTCATGACGCAGGCAAACCGACAGAAGGGTCCTTGGCTCTTCGGCGCTCGACACGATGTCCACGAGGCCGGGGATTGTCTGCATCTGCGCTACAATGTCACTTGCGATCCGCTCGATCACGGCCTGCTCTTCGCCAAGTACGCTGAACTGAATGGGGCTTGCCCCGCCACCGATACCGGCCTGAATGACTGCAATCCTGACGCCGGGAATGCTCGACATCCTTGCCCTGATCGGATCCGCAAGCGTGACCGGTGTCCTGTTGCGTTCGGATTGCGCAACCAGGCCTACGATGACCGTCGCGCGGTGTTTGCCGAGATTTGCACCGCTGTTGATCGTGGAATAGACCGAGGCGACTTCCGGAAACTCGCGCAGCGCCTTCTCGACCTGGCCGACCTTTTCCCGAGTGTATTCGAGGGATGCGTTTACCGGTGCCGTTACGTTAATCTGGAACTGGCCCTCATCGACGTCGGGGACAAACTCCACCCCGACCATCGGTATCATCAGCAGGCTTGCGCCAAATATGCTGGCCGTCAGACCAAGCGTTGCCAGCCGATGGCGCAGCGTCCATTTGATGATGTGCCGGTAACGATCTGCCAGCCGTTCAAAAAACCGCTCCAGATACGCCACTGCGCGGCCGACGGGTCCACGCCTTGCCCTTGGTTGCGCATCTGGATCGTGCCAGACGCTCGACAGCATCGGGTCGAGTGTGAATGCCACGAACAGGGAGATCAGTACGGCAGCCGAGACGGTCACGCCGAACTCGTAGAAGTAGCGCCCCACCATGCCCTCCATGAAGGCCACGGGCAGGAAAACCGCAATGATCGTTGCGGTCGTCGCCATGACGGCAAGGCCGATCTCGTTGGTGCCGTCGAAGGCCGCTTGAAGATGCGTTCTGCCCATATGCAAGTGGCGGGTGATGTTTTCGCGCACGACGATCGCATCGTCGACCAGAATGCCGATCGACAAAGTAAGGCCCAGGAGACTAAGCATGTTCAGCGTGAAACCCAAGAAGTCGATGACCGCAAGCGTGCCGATCATCGCGATCGGAAGCGTCAGGCCGGTGATGACCGTGCTGCGCCAGGAGTTCAGAAAAAGGAAGACGATGGCCACGGCGAGTGCCGCACCCTCAATCAACGTCTTCTGGACTTCGACAAGCGACCCCTCGATGGACACCGAAGCGTCGTTGACGATCCGAAGCTCGACCTGCCGGGCGCCAAGCTCCCTGTTTAGGGCATCGAGACGGCTCTTCAGAGCGACGACCACCTCGACGGTGTTGGCATCCTGAACCTTGACGATGTCGATCGCGAGCGCTGTCTGCCCGTTGTACATCGCAAGGCTTTCGGGCTCCGCGGTGCCCTCACGCACGGTTGCGACATCGCGTACATAGACTGGAGCGCCGCCGCGACGCGTAACGATCATGTCGAGAAACTCGTCCGGCTCGTGAACCCGCCCCTGGACCTGCACGATGTTTTCGAACGCGTGCGCCGTGACGCTGCCAGCGGGACGGTTCCTGTTGGTCGAACGGATCGTTTGGATAACTTCGTTCACGCCCACATTCATGGCGCGAAGCCGCTCTTCGTCCACAGCGATGTCGATCTGCCGCCGTTGTCCGCCGATGAGGGTGACCTCGCCGACCCCTGCCACGCTTTTGAGGTCCTTGACGATGCGCTGTTCCGCGATCGTGGTCAGTTCGGGAACGGACAGCGTAGCCGAACTGAGCGCGACGGACAGGATCGGCTCTGCTGCCGGATCATAGCGGGCGACCACCGGCTTGTCCGCTTCGTCCGGCAAGCCAGCTTCGACTGCGGCGACCTTGTCACGCACGTCCTGTGCAGCGCCAGCACTTTCCACTTCGAGCTTGAACGCGACCGTGACCACGGAACTGCCCTCGTATGAGCGGGACGTCAGCTTGTCGATGCCGCTGATCGTGGTCAGCGCATCTTCGATCCGTTTCGTCACCTCGATTTCCACCATCTCCGGCGTGGCGCCCGGATAGGCCGTGGAGACAACGACGACGGGCACATCGACCTTTGGGAACTGGTCGATCCCGAGACGATCGTAGGAGAACATGCCGACTACCACGATGACCACCATCATCATGGTGGCAAAGACGGGGTGGGTGACGGAGATACGGGTCAGGAACATGTCAGGCGGCCTCAGCTACGAACGTCACCGCCACGCCCGGTTCCAGTTCAGGTAGCGGAACGGTCACGATCACATCGCCGGGGACTAGCCCACGGACGATCTCGGCCATCTGCCTGCCTTTCCAGATCGGACCTTTGGAAACAGGCTGGCGCAATAGTCGGTTGTCCGTCACCTTCAGGACGTAATCACCTTCATCGTCAGTCCTGACGGCAAGGGAGGGGACGAAGATCGCGTCCTGCACCTGGCGAAGCAGAACAGCTCCCGTGACGAACATTCCTCCTCTCAGCCGATCGTCCCGTGACAGGAGACGAATGAAGACGGACACCACCCGTGCATTTTCCGTTGCCACCGGGTTGAGGCGCACCACTTCGCCCATCACTGGCCGTTCTTCCAGACCGTCGACGCGCAGCTCCACCGTTTGCCCGGCGCTGATACGGGCGATATCGCGGGTCGCCACCAGGACCCTAACCTCGAGCGAACCGGTATCGACGATTTCAAAGATCTCGGCATCCCTGCCGACCTGGGAGCCCACATTGACGTGGCGTCGCGACACGACACCATTGATGGGTGAACGAATCTCCGCATCCTGCAAGGCGGTGCGGGCAAGGCTTGTCTGCGCCAAAAGGCTCTGTAAGCGGGCCTCAGATACGGTGAGGGCGTTTCGCGCTATTTCGAGCCGCTCTCGCGATACGATATTCTTGGCACCAAGCTGTTCAATACGCTCCAAAGCTTGCACCGCCAACTGACGCTCCGCCTCCGCAACCGCTTGGTCGGCCTCACGCTGCGCCAGGGCGAACTCGAGATCGCGAGAATCTACACGTGCGATGATGTCGCCGTATTTTACAGGCTCTCCTTCACGCAGCGCGACATCGACAATGAGACCACCTGTCTTTGCTCGAACGACAACGCGATTCGTCAGCTCTAAAGCACCCGACACACGCAACCGGTCGACGGCAGGCTGAGCTGTGACGACAAACACCTCCGATGAGGAAAGCTCGAAGGTGCTGGTGAGGGATGCGAGATCTGCGGTTTGCACCCTCTTGAATCCTTTCGCCACTTCCCCCGACGCAGTCAGGACATGGAAGGTTAGATATCCGCAGCCGACCATTACTGCGGCACGCACGAGCGTATTCTTCCATCGAATGGTCATGGCAAACTCCGTTGATTGTCTGGAACCGACTTGAAGCAGATGCTGGAGCCCGGCGTTCTGCTGTCACCGCTAGCGGGCGACGATTGCAGCAGCATTACCGCTCACGCGGTGTGTTGCGGTAATGCTGCTGCAATCTTCAGGCAGAAAAGAGGTGTAAAGATAAGGAGCTGCGGAGCAGAATGAGACTGTTACTGGTGGAAGATGAGAGCGAGCTGGCGAAAGCGATGACCGCCGCACTTTCAAAGTACGGGATCGTCACCGACCATACGGCTCTTCTGGCCGACGCCGTTGAGATGGTGCACGCCAATTCCTATGACGGAATTCTGCTGGACCGGCGCCTACCCGATGGCGAGGGCCTTTCGATAATCCCGAGTCTGCGGCGATCGGGGACCGATATTCCTATCATTGTTCTAACCGCCCGCAATGCTCCCATGGAACGTATCGAGGGCCTGGATATCGGCGCCGACGATTATCTCGGCAAGCCCTTCCTCGTGGAAGAGCTCTTGGCGCGTCTGCGTGCGGTCATGCGGCGCCCCGCGTCGTTGGCTGAACCCGGCATCAGCGCGGGACGGTTGTCGATCGATCCGTTCAACCTCACGGTGATGCTGGATAATGAACAATTCGATCTTCCGAGGCGGGAACTGCTCGTGCTGATGACGCTCGCCAAGCGGAAGGACAGGACGGTCTCACGTGCGACTTTAGAGAATGCGGTTTATAATTATGAGGAAGAGATACAGTCGAACGCCTTGGACGCGCATATTTCGAGATTACGCAAGCGTCTTGCCGACGCGGATGCGGGTGTCAATATCCACAACATCAGAGGGATAGGCTACTTGCTGAAGCAGCAATTATGAGCGGCATGCAGCCCGCAAATTCATCCTTGTGGTGGAAGCTCAGTTGGCAGCTAGGCGTGGTGATCTTCGCAGTGATCATGTCGGTCATCGTAGGTCTTGCATTCTATGGGTCCGCAGTCCTGTCGCCGAACATCGCTGTCGAGCGCACGGTGATGCAGGCGATCACCGGATCGCTCGCGCGTAATGCAGACGGACAGTTCCTTATCCGCGACAATGCCGAACTGAGAGATCTGAAAGCCCGCAACCCCGGCTTCTGGTATGTGGCCGCCACACAGGACCGATCGTTCACGACCCATGGCGAAATACCGGAAGCCTATCTGCAGCTTGTACCGCTGACTTATCTGATCCGAGACGCCGATATCAGGGGTTCGGCTGAAACGGAAGACATCGCGTCGGTCGAAACGGCCAGTACCTCCAGCGGAGAAATACGGGTGCTGTTTGGAGGTCTTGCCAGAACCAACTGGGTGCTTCCTGCCGTTTTGGCGCAGAGCTGGCCGATTTACGTGTCCCTTCTCGGCATCGCGCTGCCGACGGTCTTTATCGCCGTACCAAGGATCGTCGGCCGGTCCCTGAACGGAATACACGAGATCGCCCGAAAGGCGTCCGAGATCGATCCACAGCGGCACGGAACGCGATTGCCGACCACGGAAATCCCCACCGAAATCGTTCCCCTAGTGAGCGCCTTCAACGCATCGCTGATGCGCCTTGAAACCGCGATGAAAAAACGCCAACGCTTCCTAATCGATGCTGCCCATGAACTGCGAACCCCCATCGCGATCGTGCATACCCGTGTTGATGGGATGTCGGAGGGCGAGGAACGCAGGCAATTGCTGAGCGATATTGCCCGCTTGGCGGAAACGGCAGAGCAACTTCTCGATTTCGAGCGCAACGATCAGATGCCAGATCAGGATGAGAAGGTGGACCTTGTCGAAATTGCGCAGGATGTGGTCTCCAATCTGGCGCCGCTCGCCATTGCCTCCGGCTACGAAATCGCCTTCGAGCGTGAACAGCTCAGCGTGATTTGCAAAGGCAGCCCGACGGCGTTACCGAGGGCAATCATTAATGTGGTGCGCAATTCGATCGATCACGGTGGCGGGTATGGTCTTATCGAAGTGTCGTCTGCATCCGATGCCAGCATCACCATCCGCGATCAGGGTCCAGGAATTCCAGAAGGGCATCGCGAGCTGGTCTTCGAGCCTTTCTACCGCGTCTTGCCCAAAAGCCGCGGTGCCGGGCTCGGCCTGAGCCTCGTCAAGCAGATCGTCGAGAACCATGGCGGCCATGTCAGCCTCGACAGTAGCAGTCAAGGGACGACGGTCGTCCTGCGTTTCGTACGCCAGAACGAGTGAGCAAGCGCGCGCCGCTTTGCCGGCCGCGTCTCCAAGCGCGTGCGGATCAACGAGATCGGCGCAAGACTCTCTGTTCCCCGCATTCTCGACCCTGCGCATGGCCACGGCTGATATGGTTCTGCGATATGATCGCCTAAATCAGATGCAGTTCTGGTTGATAGACGAAAGCGTTCGTGGCCTCAGAAGTCATGACCGTTAACCTTTCGCGCGATCGCGTAATGCTGCTGCAATTGTTCCCAGTCACGGTCGCCCCGCAAGACTTAGTCGGGGCAAATGCTTGGTGTTCCCGGGCTCATCTTGTGAGGTTGCGCGTTTCCTTTAGCGCGGACTTCAAGCGCAGCTCATGATCAACAGACGATTCCAGCGATCCGATGCGCTTGTCCACGGCGACGGATTGCTAGTCTCAAGAGAACCAGGAAAATACCATGTCGAGACCTATGCGTACAAGTTGTGCCCGTCGGGCCGAACCAACAAGGCCTGCAACGTCGTCTACGTTGCATCTTGCCGCCGCCATGGGCATGCTCTTGATCGTCACCGGGTGCGCGAGCACCAATACCAGCGATCTTATCTTCGACTACACGCCGACGGTGAAGCATGCGAGCGCATCGACACTGACCAAGCCAACATCAAGCAGTGAGGAGCCCAAGGCGAAAGCCGCCTCGACGCTGCTTGGCCCAGCGCAGGCCGGGCTGGGTTACTCCGTTAAAGACAGTGTATCGAATGACGGGCGTTTCAACGTATATTCTTTCAAGACCGATTACGGCAGCTACAGTGTTGTGGGCGATGGTCCCGCGCGAAAACACATTCAGGAGCTTGTCGCCCTCCGAAAGCTGAAGAATTACTCTGCCCCAAAAGAGTTTCTGACAGGCGCCGGAAAAGCCGTCATCAGCCCGATTGAAGGCGTCGTGACCACGGTGACAAACCCTGTCAAGGCAGCGCGAGTGACACGCGCAAATGTTGAACGCAAAGTAGGCTCTGCAGGGCGCGGCCTTGCCCAGGCCGGCAAGATTATCACCACATTCAAGCGACCGGAAAAAACTCAGCCCGACCGTGAGAGCGAAAACCTGGTTGAGAAGATCGTCAACCGTCCGGAGGCAAAGCGTCGGCTAGCCCGTGAGCTCAATATTGACCCATACACCCATTTCATACCGCTTTCGCGGGAACTCGATAAGGTTGCTTCATACTCTGCAATTGGATCTTTTGGTGTCGATCGGGCGCTGGGTTTTGTGACCGGCGAGGTCGGCACGATCATATCTGTGGTCGGTACTATCGACTCGCTGACCAGAGAAGCGATAGACATGGCGCCGGAGGAAGTTGCCGTGTTCAATCGCAAGCGCCTCAATGCACTTAATGTCCCTGAGGCCATTATCAAGGCATTTATGCTGAGCGACAAACTGACTCCGTCCGAAAAAAGTCTTGTGGTCGGTTCCTTGAACAATCTTTCGGGAACCCCCGGCCTCGATGCGCTGGCGGCCTCCGTCGCCCACAGCAATACAAGGCAGGATGCGTTCGCGACACTCCAAACCCTTGCCTTCCTTTTGCGGCAACCGCTCGGTGGCGGGCGCCCAACCCAAGCGCGCGTTGTCGAAGGGGTTCCGGTTTTAACAATCACCGGCCACGGCCAGATAGCAATTGTGGCTGCTGACAAGCTTTACTGGACGCCATCGAATGCCGCGCGGATGACAAGCCTTGCTCAAATCCTGCGTCGGGCCGAAAAAGGATCCGCCAAACCTGAACTCTGGATCTCCGGCAACGCCTCAGCTCTGGCGAAGCGTCAGTTGCAACGGCAAGGCTGGGTCGTGAAAACTCAGCAGTTCCCCTCGATCTGAACACTCGAGCCAATTGAATAGATGGAGTGGTTGCCGCTCTACCCACCCGACGCGTTCTGTTGGAGGATCGTCGGGTTAAGTCCAATGGGTGGAGAGGAAGGCGAGCATGACCAAAGAGACGATGATCGGGATCGATTTAGCCAAGAATGTTTTTCAGGTCCACGGAGCTTCCATGTCCGGACAGATCAAGTTCCAGTGGAAACTGACGCGTCAGCACTTTCGCAGGTTCATGGCTGACCAGGTTCCGGCGATGGTCGTAATGGAGGCCTGCGGCAGTGCCCATTACTGGGCCCGCGAGATGGCCAAGCTGGGTCACGAAGTCAGACTGATCGCTCCTCAGTACGTGCGCCCTTTCGTGAAGCGGCAGAAGAATGATGCAGCAGATGCCGAAGCGATCGTCATCGCTGCTCAACGACCGGAGATGCGTTTCATCACCCCAAAGGCGGAAGAACAGCAAGCTCGGGCTCTTCTTTTTCGAGTAAGAGAGCGACTTGTGCGTCAGCGCACAGAGCTGGTGAATGCGTTGCGTTCAGTTCTTTATGAGTTTGGCCATCCGACACCACCCGGTATCGGACACCTTAAGCGGATCGAGGCGATCATCGAGACTGAGAACAGCGATTTGCCCGAACTGGTTCGCGGCGAGTGTCGCGATCTTCTGTTGCAGATCTCCGAGAAGACGCAGCGGATTGAGACCAAGACCAAACAGATCGGCGTTCTGGCAACTCAAACCGATACGGCTCGTCGCTTGCAAACGATGCCAGGTATTGGACCAATGAGTGCGTTGGCTGTTGAGGCTTTTGCTCCGCCGATGGAGAGCTTTCGGCGCGGACGAGACTTCGCGGTTTGGCTGGGGCTGGTTCCGCGACAGCATTCGTCTGGAGGTAAAGAGCGGCTTGGCCGAATATCGAAGGCTGGGCAGGCCGACATCAGGCGGCTCCTGATCGTGGGCGCGATGTCTCGTCTGAATTGGCTGGGGCGAAAGACGATATCGGAGAAGTCTTGGCTATCGCGAATGCTGGCCAGGAAGCCGAGAATGCTGGTGGCCATCGCATTGGCAAACAAGATGGCACGAACGATTTGGGCCATGTTGACGAAAGGACAAGATTATCAGAATCCGGCGGAGGTTGCTGCTGCATGACAGAGGTGCGGCTCGGGGCAGTCTAATGCCGGTGATGGAGGTGTGAGAACGTCGACGATCCATATGGGTAAAATGATCGAACAGATCTGGGTCAGGATAACCAGATAGGGGCTTGGAGCAATCAGCTCGCTGAATAGATTTGGACCTGATCCGCTGATCACCATATCGGCCAGCGGCTTCCTAAGTGCCGCAATTGGAGGCCTGACAGAAGACTGCACTCGATCGCACCCAAGGGTCAGAAACTTCTTGCACTACGAGCGGCAACCACAGAAGCCCCGAGTTTCGTGGACGCCCTCGGGTTACATTTCCTGCTGCCGTTCGAACTCGACGGGTGACAGCATCCCGTTCCTGACGTGCTTGCGCTTGGGGTTGTAGAACATCTCTATGTAGTCGAACACGTCCTTCCTTGCCTCCTCGCGTGTTCGGTAGGTCTTGCGCCGTATCCTCTCGCGCTTGAGGAGATTGAAGAAGCTCTCCGCCACGGCATTGTCATGGCAATTGCCGCGACGGCTCATCGAGTGCTCAAGATTGTGCTGCTTCAGGAACGCCGCCCAGTCCATTCTGGTGAACTGCGAGCCTTGATCGGAATGGACCAGAACCCTGCTCTTCGCCTTTCGACGCCACACCGCCATGAGCAACGCCTGCAGCACGACATCAGTGGTCTGCCGACTCTGCAGCGTCCAGCCGATGACGCGGCGCGAGAACAGGTCGATCACCACGGCCAAATAGGCAAAGCCCTCCTGGGGCCGGATATAGGTGATGTCAGTCACCCACGCCCTGTCCGGCGCATCGACATCGAACTGCCGAGCAAGGGTGTTGTCGATCACGACTGACGGCTTGCCGCCATAGGAGCCGGGCCGACGCTTGTAGCCGATCTGCGCCTTGATCCCGGCCAGCTTGGCGAGACGAGCGATGCGGTCGGGGCAACTGGTCTCTCCCTGATTGAGAAGGTCGTCATGCAGCTTGCGATAGCCGTAGACCCTGCCGCTTTCCTTCCAGGCCTTGCTGAGAAGCGCGGTCTGACGGACATCTTCCCGAGCCCATTTGCCCGGCGGGTTCTTCAACCAGGCGTAGAAACCACTGGGCCGGATACGCAGGCAGCGGCACATCGCCCGCACCGTGAACTGCTGGCGATGCTCGGCAACAAACGCGTATCTCACTTTGCATCCCTGGCGAAATACGCGGTGGCTTCCTAAGAAACACACTCGGCGTCGGGCATTGGCTCTAAGGAATATCCGAGCGTCTTGGCGCGGCGTTGGAGATTGGCGAGCACGCGACTGCGATGTCGCTCGTCATATGCTGTAGCGCCGGGATCACGATAGACCATGCCGAAGCGCAAGGTGTTGTAAAAGAGAACAGCGATCTTGCGAGCGGTAGCCGTGACAGCCTTCTGCTTTCCGATCCGCGCCGCCAGCCGGCGATAAAATGCACCCAGCGCCGTGTCGCTTCGACCAATCGTGACGGCAGCCAATCGCAGCAGAGCCGCCGCCCGGCTGGAAGATCGACGCGTCCGCGATGAAAGCAGCTTGCCGCCCGAGATCTTGTTGCCGGGCGCGAGGCAAAGCCAGGATGTGAAGTGCTTGGCACTTGGCCATGCCTTCAGATCCGAGCCACATTCGCCGATCAGCTTGAGCGCCAATGAAGGACCGAGACCATGGATTTGGGTCAGGTCAACGCCGAGCACACCATAAAGCGCAGCGCGAACGTCGAAGGATGGCGCATTCACCTGCTTTGTCTTCGTCCTCGCCTTCGGCAGAGGTGGCAGCTGATGTTCAGCCCGAACCGTCAAGTCCGAGATGGCCGCCTCCAGCTTTCGGTCACATTCCAGCATCTTGTCCTGATAGAAGTCATAGAGTTCCAAGGACTGGATCAGCGCGAACACGTGCTCGTCGCGGTCATTGCCGACTAACGAAGCACGGATAGTCTCGATTGAGGAATGGCACCGCACGTCGCGGAGTGACGCCAACACATCCGGATCGCGTTCACCCGCCGCTATTGCCCGGATGATCCGCATTCCCGTTGCACCAGTGATATCGGAGACGACGTGATGCAGTTGCAGATTCATCTCCACCAGGGCCTTCTGCATATGCTGGATATGGGCGGCGGCGTATTCCACCAATCGCTCACGTTGCCGTAGATAGGCCCGTAAGGTCGCAATCTCCGCAGCAGGTCTGAAGCTTCCCCGAAGCAGGCCGTAGGAGTGAAGCTGCCGGAGCCATCCAGCATCGCTGACGTCGGTCTTTCGGCCTGGAACGTTCTTGGCGTATCGGGCATTTACGAGGATCACCTCGAAGCCATGCTGCTCGAGAATCTCGAAAGCAGGAATCCAATAGACGCCGGTGGATTCCATTGCGACGCTAGTCACTCCGCAAGAGCGAAACCACTCGGCCAAATCATGTAGATTCTTCGTAAAAGTACCGAATGCGCGCACTGGCATGTCGTCAGTATCCGGGTTCACTGCGGCCATATGCATGGTCGAACCAATGTCGATTGCCGCAGCGCCCGGATTGACCATCTTCAAAGCTGGCTGGTCGTCGGTGGTAGTCTTCATCATGGCATCTCCTCCACTCATCCTGGAGGGGCTGGGCCGTGCAAGTCCGTCATCTTCCTAACCGGGATCACCGTCGAAACGGCGTCACCATTCTCAAGTGCGCATCGGCCCATGTGCCACGTTTTTTAACGGGGTCGAATGCCTCCAATAAGCCATCGGCAACTCCCCTCCGCATGCAAGAGTAGCAGGTGTTTCTACCGCGCACAGGCGGGCCACGGCCCTGCGACGGTTTTTTAAGATGTCGCGTTCCTCGGTGACGCGCGCCAGCTCCTTCTTCAGACGACGTATCTCTGCCGCCTGATCCCCATCGCTTTCTGATGGCTTCGAGAACTTCTTCTTCCACGCATAGAGCGAGTGTTGGCTCACGCCCAGGCTAACCCAAAATCGGGAACATCCCAGGGGAGAACGTCACTTCATCGCTCTCCGCTCCATTCCAGCCGGGGAAACCTAAGCGGAGAAATCTAACCATAAGCCATCCAATTTGCGGGGATCAGAGCACTCTCCGCCATCGCTCTCGCTGCAACCGTGATCTTCTGGCTCTAATCAATGAGCCCTGAGCCTAACGAAGAAATCTTCAGCTTGGCTTTCAAAGGGGTGCGGCAGAATGCGTGGAGGAAGCAGGTCTGCTCCGCGACTTCGAGCATCGTCTTCGCAAATGAGTCTGACTCATCACTTTGAATGTGAACATGAGTTTCGAGTGGTGCGGCTTCGCCGGCCTTGCCGGTTTTGCCTGTGGCACCTCCTCTTGAAAAGTGGAAATCCTGGATGATCTGGTAGCTCTTGAGAGGTTTCTTGATCATCGCTGCGTAACGACCGAACTGCGTCATAAAGCAGAATCCGATACCCGCACTGATCAATGCTGCAGCCGATGGGGCTCTGCCAGCTTCATCCGAAGTGAAGTGAAAAGCAGAGCCGTGCGGATTGTAAACGTGCTGGCGGATTTTTACGATGCCGTCCGGCTGGCGCTTCGCATGCACCCGCAGGTGAAGCATTCGATTTTGCGTTTCCGTCAACGCGCCGCCGGCAAATGTGGTGGTGTCCTCCATGATGGGGGAGGGCTGCCTCGTGTGTTCAATCACGGCATCCCAGTCACCCTCCATAATGTCGAATTTCTCATCATCGAAGGCAGGCAGCAAAGGAGCTGCTATCTCCTTGCCATTGGATATACCGATCTCGGAACCATTGTGGCAAAGCCGGAAAAGGCTTTCCTTCGCGCCCCTCATCAATCCGTTTAGCGGTGAAGATGCTATCGAATCGAGGATCAGCGATCGAAGTGTGTCGGAATCATGCCTGGATTTGATTTTGGCTTTCAGTTCAATGTCGTGCGCAGATGCAGTCATTGTGCCTTTGGCGAATGAGCCGTTCATCGAATAGAAATTGTCCTGTATGATCTCGATGTCATCAATTTCTATCTGTCGAATATCTGCCAGCGCATGGATTTCATTCAGATAGGACGCCACCATTCCCGCAGACAGATAGGCGAGAGGGGGAGGTGCTTCGTCATGGCCGTTCAAATACGCCCCTTCATCTGACAAAAGCCGCCAGGTCCGGTCGCTGTTCGCTTCGGATATGAGCGCTTCCTTCTGCATGACTGTCAACGAACGCACTACGGTTCGAGTTGAGTTTCCCAGTCGGGGAGACGGAGCCAGAAGAGTACCGGGAGCAGCCCGCAGCGGGATCGCCAGCGGGTGGTTTTGTTCAGCAATGATGTTCGCAGGTCTCATTGTTATGGAAGTCCGTCTGTTGAACCATGGTCCGTTAAACTAAGGCTGGTACTCCTGACTCGTCAATCCCGATCGAGCACTTTCTCGGTCTGAAACAGGCTTCAGAGTTTGCTTTCTGATTTTATGGACCGTGGTCCAAAAAATGTGTATGGCTATGATGAACGCACGGAGGCCGCGATGGCGGGTGTGTGGTCTTGATGCTGGGAGGGACGGGAATGCGATACGAGACGGATGTTGAAACAGGGATATTCATCGATGGTGTGGCTCGGTCCGCACAAGATGACCGAACCTATGCGGTCCACAATCCAGCGCGTCCTGATGAGTGTGTTGGCCATGCCGCGAGAGGTTCGGTATCCGATGTGGATGCTGCAGTCCGTGCTGCTCACAGAGCATTTCCGTCCTGGGCCGAACGATCTTATTCAGAGCGTGCAGAACTGCTGGGAAAAATAGCCGAACTTCTCGTTGCCGATGAGGAGGATGTTTCCTTCCGCTCAAATCTCTTTTGCCGCGAGCATGGCAAGATCCTGAAGGAAACCCGGCTGGAGATGACGCGTCTCGGTGATCGTTTCCTGCTTGCGGCCTCATATGCGGACAGGTTGCAGAAGGATGAGACACTTCCCGGACCTCCTTTTGATACGATCATCACGCGTCAGCCTCGCGGCGTCGCCGCCTTGATCGTGCCCTGGAACTGGCCGCTCTCAATCCTGGGTGCCAAGCTGCCACAGGCGCTCATTGCCGGAAACACAGTGGTCGTTAAACCATCACAGAATTCCGCCTTGGCACCCACGCTGACATTGCACAAGATGGCAGAACTCCTGCCACCCGGCGTGCTCAATGTGGTGACGGGAAACTCGAGCGAGATCGGCGATGCTCTGGTGGGGCATGAACTCGTTCGGCGTGTTAATTTCACGGGTTCCATCGCTGTTGGCAAACATGTCATGCGAACGGCGGCTGAGCACCTGACCCCGGTGACACTTGAGCTGGGCGGCAATGACGCGGGCATTGTCCTTTCCGATGCCACCCTCGATGCGGCCGCGTTCATCCGCATGTATCTGGGCGCCTTCATGTCGACCGGCCAGATCTGTATGGCGCTGAAACGGCTCTATGTGCATCGCTCGCGCTATGATGAGGTCGTCGATGGCCTCTCTGCTGTCTGCGCACGGCAGGTGGTGGGCGATGGTCTGCTGCCGGACACCACGATGGGGCCACTCAATAACCGCAAGCAACTCGGCATTGTCCAAAGCATGATTGCTGAGGCGCGCGGTTCGGGCGCTGACGTCAAGGAATTTGGCACGGTGCCTGATATGGAACTCTACGCGAACGGCTATTTCCAGAAACCGACGCTGGTCTTTGGACCGGAACCCAGCCTCAGCGTCGTGCGCGATGAGCAGTTCGGCCCGGTCCTGCCGATCATCCCCTTCGACGATGAAGCGGAAGCCGTGCGGCTCGCAAATGACAGCGATTTTGGCCTCTGTTCCTCTGTCTGGACAGAGGATCGGGAGCGCGCGCTGACCATCGTCCGACGGTTGGAGGCCGGCTATACCTATATTAACGGGCATGGCCCTACGGCGCAGGACAGCCGTGGCCCCTTTGGCGGGTTCAAGCAGTCGGGAATTGGTCGCAACCTCGGCTATGAGGGTGTGCTCGAATTCCAGGGTTACCACTCGATCTCAGCGCCGGCAGGCTGGTTGAACGGCGGCTGAAGACGCGTACGCTGCAGCCGGCCTGAGACTGGCCGGATGGGGTTTCGCTCGAACAATTTTCTATATGGACCACGGTCCATTATCAAATCAGATGCGCGACAGAAGACCAAAGGAGCACAGCGCATCCACGGAGGAGACTTTAATGCGCCTTTTTTCTCACTCTCAACGCCCGGTTCATCTTGGTCCATATCCCTCGGAAAAACTGGGCCGCATGCGGGAGGCGCCGGACCTGTCGCGGGTGAAGGGCAACGGCACGCTGCGCGCAAGCTTTGACAACGACCCGTTGCATCTGGGCAAGACCGTCAGTGACTATATGTGCGCGCTTGACGCCGTGCGCGACGGCGACCACAACCCCTCGCGTGCCGAAATTCCTGACAGTCCGCGAGAGCGCGCCCAGCATATGAAGGCGGCGGGCTATTTTCTCGACAGCGCGCTGGTCGGCATCTGCAGACTCGATGCCGCGCACCGCCTGAGCGAGCGTATCGAGCACCCGTTGCTACGCAGCACTTCCTACGCCCATTCGGAGGAAAAGCTGCGTCTGCGCTTCAATCCTGGCGCGGTGATACGCCAGATGGGCCGGGCATTGGAACTGGCCGACAGGTCGATAGATCATCATTCCCATGCGATTGTTTTCCTGGTCGAGTATCCACGCGATCCGGGGATCGATGAGCCGGGCGCAGACTGGATCACCGACCTGCAGGAGTGGCGCGCCGCATTGCGCAGCGCCGAAACCGCGGCGGTGATGGCCAATTATCTGCGTGTACTCGGCTACGAAGCCCGCAGCCACACGGCCACGACAACCAATTTTGATCTCAACAGACTGGCCGTTTCGGCCGGCCTTGCCCATGTTCGAAACAATGGCGAAATAACCAATCCGTTCATCGGCCCGCGCTTCGGTCTGGCCGCCGTGACGACGACGCTGGAGGTGGAGCACGACGCGCCGATCCGTGAACAAGGGCTCGCCGACCGCTTGCGCGCCAAAGGTGCGGCCTGGTGGATCGGTTACGGCAGCCCGAAAAATGCCCGCAACCGGACCGATTTCGCCAAGCGCAACTTCAAGGACAGCCGGTACCCGGTGGAGAAGCTGAAACGGGTCGAAAAGACCACCACCTATGTCGACGAGGAGCGCATTCCGCGTGTGCCCAAAAGCAGCGAGTTCTTTCTGCGCGCTGCCTTTGGTGATCTGGGCAAAGGCCCGATGGAAGCCTCGAAAGACGGACACTCGGTCGCCAAGGCCCCGTTGGCGGCGGCGTTGCGTCTGGCGCTCAACACCTATTCGCTTCTGCAACGCGGACAAGAAGCACCGCAGCGGGCCAAGGGTTATGAGGACCCGAAGCGCAATGCCGAACTGATCAAGGCGACCATGCACTTTCTCGGGGCGGACATTTGCGGCATTTCGCGTGCGCCCGACTGGGTCTGGTATTCGCACCGCCAGGACGGCAGCGAAATGAAGGTTCAGCATAAGCTGGCTGTCTCGGTGATGATCGATCAGGGCTATGAGACCATGGACGGCGCCAGCGGCGATGACTGGATCTCCAGCGCCCAGTCGATGCGCACCTATATGCGCGCTGGCCTTGTCTGCGGGGTGGTGGCTCAGCATCTGCGCTATCTCGGCTTCTCCGCAACGGCGCACTCGGCTGCTGACAGCGACGTCATCCAGACGCCGCTGGTACTTCTGGCGGGGCTGGGCGAGGTGAGCCGCATCGGTGAAACTATCCTCAACCCGTTTCTCGGGCCGCGGCTCAAGACCGGCATCCTGACCACTGACTTCCCGATGGAAGTGGACCAGCCGATCGATTTCGGCCTGCAGAAATTCTGCGGCTCATGCAACAAATGCGCCCGCGAGTGCCCCTCCGGCGCTATCTCCTCCGGTCCGAAGGTAATGTTCAACGGCTATGAGATTTGGAAGGCGGATGTGGAGAAATGCACCCGCTATCGTGTCACCAATCTCGGCGGATCGATGTGCGGCCGCTGCATGAAGACCTGCCCGTGGAACCTAGAGGGTCTGGTCCGCGAGGCGCCATTCCGCTGGGCGGCGATGAATTTTCCTTCTGCTGCAAAGCTGATCGCCCGCCTCGATGATGCGGTGGGGCGCGGCAAGATCAACCCGGTCAAGAAATGGTGGTGGGACATCGCGAATGACGGCACGGGCAAGGTGCTAAAGGCAGCTGAGACCAACCGCCGCGAGCTCAACCGCCATATCGACCTGAAATATGAAGACCAGACGCTGGCTGCATACCCCGCGCCGCTGGCCCCGCCGCCGCTGCCGATGCCCAACCCGGTCGACCGCGAGGCAGGCATTGCCGCCTACAAAGGCCTGCTTGATCCTCAGGACTATCAGGCGCGAGTGAAGCGCGGTGAAACCAAAGGGCTGACGCCTGGCCTGAAGAAGCTTGCCGGTCCCGCGCCCGTCATTGTCGCGCAGGTCAAAAGCCGACGTAGAAGCTCGGCGGATGGCAAGATCGACCTGTTCGAGATCGAGACGCGCGATGGCGCGCCGATGCCGGCCTTCACTGCTGGTGCCCATGTCGATATCACAGTGACGCCGCAGTTCATCCGACAGTTTTCACTGGCCGGTGATCCCCAGAAACTGGACACTTATCTGGTCGGTATTCTTCGCGAGGATGAGGGGCGCGGCGGGTCGAAGAAGATTCACCAGATGCTGAAGCCCGGCGCGCCGGTGGTCATCTCGCAGCCGCGCAACCATTTCCCGGTCATTGCCGAGGGCAAGCGGCATCTGTTGCTCGCCGGCGGTATCGGTGTCACCCCGCTGATCGCCATGGGGCACGAACTGCACCGGGCCGGAGCCGATTTCATCCTTTATTACAAGGCGCGCACACGCGCTCAGTCTGCCTTCATCGAAGAATTGGAACAGGTGCCGTGGATCGACCGCGTGCGTTTCCATTTCAGCGACGAGAACCGGCTCGACATCGCCGACGTGCTCGGCGACTACCGCCCCGGTGATCACCTTTATACCTGTGGCCCATCGCCCTTCATGGACGCGATCTTCGATACGGCGCTCGCCAAGGGTTGGGCGGAGGACGCACTGCACCGGGAGTATTTCTCCGTGCCGGACGGCATGGAGTATGAGAACCATCCCTTCACGCTCGAACTTGCCAGTTCGGGAACGGTGATCGAGGTGCCCGCCGAGCAAAGGGCGACCGAGGCTCTGAAAGAGGCTGGCTATAGCGTCGATGTCAAATGCTCGGATGGCCTGTGTGGTGTTTGCTCGACCGGCTATTTGTCGGGCGAGGTGGAGCATCGCGATTTCGTGCTGAGCAAGGAACAGCGCCAGAAGCGCTTGATCCTGTGTTGCTCGCGCGCAGCAACCGCTGATGGGCGCATCGTTCTCGATCTGTAGGTGCGGGAGTGGCCCGGCTTGTTTCAGCCGGGCCTGTCGGCCCCTGAAAAGCTGGAAATCAGTCGAGGCGCGTGAGGATCTTCTGCGCGAGAATGCGGTAGTCAGCCTTGTCGTTGTCGCTCAGGTCACCGAGCTGCAGGGCTCCGATGATCCCCTCCCATTCGGCCGTGGCCTGGGCCATGCGGCCAGAAAGACCGAGATCGGCGGCGGTCTTGGCTGCTTCCTCCATCTCAGCGGCGCGGCGGGTGCCGTGCACCATGGCGCGCTCCAGCATATAGGCTGTGCGTTCTGGCCATCCAAAGCCCGTAAAGGTTTCTTCCAGGGAGGACAGGACAATTTCGTCAACACCCTCGCGGGTCGCTGACAGGACGCATTCAAGAACCAGCGCTTCAATGCCCTTGACCATGATGCTGCGGATCATCTTGATCGCGGACGCTATTCCTACTGGACCTTCGGCGAGCGTCGGGCGCATGTCCATTGCCTGTAGGGCAGTCAGCGCTTCGGCTGCATGCGGGCCACTCACCAGAAGTGGCGCGTGATGGCGCAGGGGCAGAACGGGCGACATTACCGCCACATCGACATAGCGTCCCCCGTTGGCCTCGATTGCTTTTGCCGCTTCTCTCTTGGACGAGGGGGCACAGGAATTCATATCGCAATAGAGGGCGCCTGCGCCAAGGTGTTTGGCCGCCTCGCGTGCGGCTTTTCCCGCCTGATCGGCGGTTACCGTGCTGAAGATGACAGTTGCACCTTTCAGTGCTTCTTTCATGGTGGCGCAACCCGAAATGCCGGCGCGCAGGTAATCCGTGCGCTTGGCATGTGCCACAGATTCCATCGGATCGTCGGTTTTAATGTCGAATGCCCTGACGCCTTGATTGCGACTTGCTCCCCATCCTTCGGTGAAGGCGGTTGCCGCTTCGCCGAAACCGATAAAGGCTATGGTTTGCATGGCAGGTCCGCTTTCGTTTCTCAGTTTTGAAGAAGAGCGTTGATGCGATGAATGACACGCATGGCCGGCATGACCTCATGGATGGTCGACCGGGCCGGCTGGACGCCGTTTATGGCATCGATAAAGGCCTGGTCCTGATCGAGGAAAGCAGCGCCGGTCAGAGGTATCGGCTGATGTTCATGATCTTCCAGTGCATCGCGGAATACATGGAACGTGCCGCTGTCGCCGATATAGCGATAGAAACCGCCGAATGGACCGCGATTGTTGAACGACAGCGCAAGCGACAGCAATGCTCCGTTGGCGGCTTTGAGCGCGATGCTCATATCCATCGGACTTTTGAGCTCCGGATGCGGCGGCCCTGCCTGGCCGAAGGCTTGCGGCTTGGGATCTCCCGACAGCCAGAGGAACAGGTCGATTGTGTGGCAGGCATGATGCCACAGCAGATTGTCGACCCAACTGCGCGGCTCACCATGCATGTTGAGATTGGTGCGCCGGAAGAAGAATGTTTCCGCCACGAGATGCTGGAGCGTAAAGGAGCCGTCTTCGATCCGTGCCTTCAGATGTTTGTGGGCGGGTGAAAAGCGTCGGGTGTGGGCTGCCATCGCCACCTGCCGGGGCCGCGCGCCGGCGGTGGCCACCAATGCTTCGCATGCGGGAAGATCAAGGCCGATGGGGATCTCGGTGAGAACGTGTTTCCCGGATTCCAGAGCCTTGATCGTATGCTCGGGATGTAGCGCCGACGGGCTGGCCACGATGACCGCGTCTATCCCGTCGTGTTCCAGCACAGTGTCGAGATGCGATGAGGTCGCGGCAATGTTCCATTTGGCAGCGAAGGCAGCCCCCGCCTTCTCCTCGCCATAGATCAGAGTCGCGACCTCCACTCCGACGATGCGCGATAGTGACTGCATATGTGTGTCGGCAATCGCGCCCTCGCCAATGATAGCGATCCGCACCATGTTATTCCCCGCTTCTGGGCTCTACTTGTTGCGATAGCAGGCAAGGCCCGCCGCAGTCAGCGAGGCAGACACATGGTAGTGCTGGTAAACTTCCTCCACTTCCAGATTCATGGCACCCCGTGCAACAAGCCACATGATGAGCTCAGCACCCTCATGGCCAGCTTCCTTCATGAAGACGCCGTTGGGGATTTTTGTGAGAGCCATCGGATCGGTGACCATCTTGTCGAGGAACATGCGGTCGAAATTCGGCTGCATGAAGCCGGAACGCTCTCCTTGAAGCTGGTGCGACATGCCGCCCGTGCCCACGATCAACACACGCGTGTCGTTCGGATAGGCGTCGACCGCTTTTCTGATTGCCTGCCCGAGCTTGAAACAACGCGCCGCCATTGGCAGAGGAAACTGGATGGTGTTGACGGTGATGGGGATCACACGCGTGGGCCATTCCTCCACCTCGCCGGCCGGGCCGCCGAAGAACACGCTCATGGGAACGGTGAAACCGTGGTCCACACTCATTTCCTGAAACATGGTCATATCGAACTCCTGGGCAACCAGATGTTCGATCAGGTGCCAGCTCAGGTCCGGGTCACCCTGGAATGGGGGGATCGGGCGAGGGCCCCAGCCTTCATCGCCTGACAGATACTGTGCTGCAGCACCGATGCCGAAGGTTGGCACCCGGTCGAGAAACACTTCAAGGCCGTGATCATTGTAGACCACGATGGTGACATCAGGCTTGAGTTCCTTGACGAACTCCTTGGCCGGAAGATAGCCGTCGAATAGCGGCTTCCAATATGAATCCTGGGTTATCCCGGTGTCCATGGCGATACCGATAGAGGGGACGTGGCTTGTCGTGACGGCGGCGATGATTTCAGCCATGGAAACCTCCTACTGATCCCGGTGGGCGTTGAGTTTGGCGCGGAATTCCTCAAGCGTCATGCTGTTCTGCTGGGCGCCAACATGCTGCATCGAGACATGATTGATCGATGCAAGCTTGAACACGTAATAGATGTTGCCGCCTGAGCGGATCATGCCGATCCAGTCGCGCTCCAGAACCAGCTTCTTCGATTCCTCGCTGAGGCCAAACCGATCGCAATAAGCCGCCTCATCGGCGGCGAAGGCCTCGCGGTTCTCCGGCTTTGTCAGGGACATGCACATCTTGTTGAGGGGATAGTTCTTCTGGCTGCGCGGGCCATCAAACAGGTAGGTGCCTTCGAGTGAGCGGGCCAGCCGCTTGTCCTCCTCGATGCGTTCGGTGATCGACGGTGTGCTGCCGTTTTCTTCATTGGATGATGACATGAATGCCTCCTTGTTCGCACAGAAGCGGACACTGTCGTTCCGCACTAGCATCGGGGATGCGGCAACTGAAATTGGAATTGCGCGCACGATTATTCATTTTCTGCACAACCCTTGACGCATGATCTCAAAAAACTGTTGTTTCACAATGAGATTGCTTTTATTAGCAGTGAACGGCATGGGAGTTGTGAGATCAATCTTCAAACGGCAGTCCGATATATTGTTCGGCGAGAGCCGCCTGGGCGCGTTCCGACGCACAGAGATGATCGTAGTCGTTGATGCGAACCTTCTTTTCGAACGGGGTTTCCTGCGGGAAGACATGCAGGAGCTTGGTCAACCACCAGGACAAGCGCTCCGCTGACCAGACGCGTCGTAGTGCGGTTGCCGAGTAATCATCGAGATAGGCACTGTTGCCTTTGGCGTAATGTGTTTCGAAGGCGCGGGCCAGATAGTAGACATCCGAAACGGCCAGATTCAGGCCCTTCGCGCCGGTTGGTGGCACGATGTGAGCGGCATCGCCTGCCAGAAACATGCGTCCATACCGCATCGGTTCGGCGACGAAACTGCGCAGCGGGGCGATGGATTTCTCGATGGATGGGCCAGTGACAATCTGTCGGGACAATTCGTCAGGAAAACGCACCTTCAGTTCTTCCCAGAATCGATCGTCCGGCCAGTCGTTCAGGTCGGCGTTCACATCACACTGGATGTAGTAGCGGCTGAGCATGGGGTTGCGCTGGGAGGCCAGCGCGAAGCCATTGTCGTGCTGGGCGTATATGATGTCCGGCAGGGGCGGGGTCTCGGACATGATGCCGAGCCAACCAAACGGATAGACCTGCTCGTAGGTTCTCAGAATATCCGTGGGAATCGACTGCCGCCCGACGCCGTGGAAACCGTCGCAGGCGGCTATGAAGTCACAGTCGATCCGTTCCTGCCTGCCGTCCTTGACGTAGGTCACAAAGGGTTTGTCGTCGGTCAGATCGTGCAGTTTCACGTCGGCAGCTTCGTCGATGATCTCGGCGCCGGCTTTCTCACGCGCCGCATACAGATCTTCAGTGATGGCGGTTTGACCATAAGCCATCATCGGCTTGCCCGTGTACTTCACGGTATCGATGAAGAACGGGTCGCGCTCTTGCCAAACAATATGTGTGCCATCGTGGAGATGGCCCTCCCGGTCCATGCGGTCGCCGAGGCCAACGTCACGCAGCAGCTTGATGGTGCCATACTCCAGCACGCCTGCGCGGATGCGTTTCAGCACGTAGTCCTTGCTCTGCCGTTCCAGGACGATGCTGTCGATGCCCTTCAGTTCGAGGATATGGGAAAGCAGCAGCCCGGCTGGGCCTCCACCGATAATCGCGATGCGCGTTTTCTTCATTGTTCGAAATACCAGTGTGGTGATTCTTGTTTGCAGTCGGTGCGCCCAGCATGCCAAGCGCAATGATCTGCCCGGACAGGCCATGGCAGGGGCTTCAATAAGAGGGGAAGGGAATTGCCTTGTCAAGAAAATGAACTATGGTCTGCATAGCGAACCTTTGTAGGGTTGCTTTTTGACATGGTGGTATGGGATCGCGGCGAATTGACAGAATCGCCGTTTTGGAAAACTGTCCCCCTCATCTGGGCACGATCCTGCAGGCATGGAGTTGTTATGAGCGAAACCGATGAAGAGGCCGCACCGACAGGCGTAAGATCGCTGTTGCGTGGGCTCGAAATCCTTATCGCTGTCAATGAAAATCCTCCCGCGACAATTACCCGGCTCGTAACGCTCACGGGATTGCCGAAGGCAACGGTGATCCGTCTCCTTGCGACGCTCAAATCTGCAGGCTATGTGCGCCAGAACAGCGATTCCGGTGCCTATGAGCCCCTGCCGCAGGTGCGCCGATTGGCGAGCGCGATGATGGTCGAGAATCCATTTCTTACCGAGGCGCGGCAGAGGCTGAACGCTTTTGGACTGCAAGTAGGCTGGCCATCCGATCTGTTGATGGCCGAACCGGAGGCAATGGTGACTGTCGCCTCCAACCGCGACGCTGCCCCCATCCACCTGCGCCGCTTCGAGCAGCGTCGATTTCCAATCCTCGATTCGGCTGCCGGACTTGCGTATCTGTCAGCGCTGCCGGAGAGCGAACGGATTTCAATCGTCAAACGCCACTGTGCGACAATGGCCGAGAAAGACGATATCCGGAAGCGTGTTGATGAAACGCTGCGGGACGTTGCCGAGGTTGGCAAGCAGGGCTTCTCAATACATGACTACAACGCACCGATGGAGGGCACACGGGCGGTTGGTATTGCGGTCCTGTCAGAGGGGCGGCCTGTCGGAGCGCTGGTGCTAATCATTCTCAAAGGAGCAGTCACACAAGGGCAGCTTCATGAGCAGTATCTGCCAGCGTTGCGAGACTGTGCCGAGGGCCTCGGTGGTGCCTATCACCTTCATCGGGGAGATCAGACAGTGCTCGCAGAAAGCTGACTGAAAACTGATCAGATTTTGGCGACCAACGCCTTCAAATGCTCCAGCAATCTTTGTTGCGGCACAGCCGGCAGCCATCCTTCGCGCATGGTGACACCGATGGAGCGTTCGCTGTATTTGAGCGGATAGACGATCTCGGAGAGAAGACCGAGCTTGATTTCATAGTCTACCTGGCCAGCAGAAATGATGGTCAGCCGGTCGCTGTTCATCAAGAGGCCCCGCAAGACGGTAAGGGAACCTGTTTCAATTGGATGTGCGTCCCCGTCGGGGCGTTGCAGTGCGGCGTAGAAATTGTCGAAATAATCGCGGGCAGGGGCTCCGGCGCGGGGTGCGACCCACGGATATTCTGCAAGACGTTGCGGTGTTACGGGCTCGCCGGAAAGAAGCGGATGTCCGCTCCGCCCCACGATGATCAAGGGATCGACAAACAGCTCTTCCTGTACGAGTTCAGGCGGCAAGCGAGCGCGCCGGAGCGCACCGATAATGATGTCGATATCGCCGTGCCTTAGCGCCTTGGAGAGATCCAGATAAGGGGCGTCCACCACAATGATGTCGAGCATCGGGTACTCTTCGGTCAGCTGCATCAGCGCACCGGGCAGAAGACTGGTTTTTGCCAATGGAAGGCAGCCGATGGCGAACCGTCCTGCGAAGCTGCCTTTCCAACCCTGAATATCGATCTGCGCTTGCGCAAACTCCCCGAGAGCCAGTTTTGCCAGTCGTGAAAACTCGACAGCCTGACGGGTCGGTTTGATGCCCGCGCTGGTACGCTCGAACAGCTGGCAGGTGAGCTGCGCCTCAAGTTCCCGACAAGAACGATGCACGGTCGATTGTTGTACGGCAAGTTGCTGTGCCCCCAGGCGAAAGCTCTCGTGCTCGACCACGGCAATCAATGCCCGCAACTGGCTGAGCGTGAAGCGGCGGTGGAGGTGCGGCGGTGCTTTGCTGGCGAAGCGTGCTGCATAGTCACCAGCTCGTCGCAGGTAGTGCGTGCCGCGGCAGATGCGTTTCAGGTAGACCTCGCCTGGCTCCGTCATGACCATGCCGCGCCGCCGGTTGAACAGCTTCACGCCAAGCTGCGTTTCGATCTTGGCGATCCCTTGAGTCAGTGCCGGTTGCGAGAGATTCAGTTGCTCGCAGGCGCGTGTAATGCTGTGGGTCGCGCCGATCGCTTCCAGCGCCTGCAGGTGCTTGAGGTTGGGGATATCCGCGTAAAGGTCCAATTCTGCTCTCCGTCGATGGGTCCGCAGCACGCTGCGCACCTTGCAATAGCTTGAAATGATAATTGCGCAAAATGAATAGTTGGCCACGCCCGGGGCGACATTCAAATTGGCGGTTGCCACGTGAATGGCGCTAGCCTCCTAACTTGAAAGACCACAACAGCAAGGTAGCGTTCGCCAATGGTTCACGACAAGACTGCTCTCGTTATCAGCGCCCATTCCGCCGATTTTGTCTGGAGGGCAGGAGGCGCAATTGCGCTGCATGCAAAGCTTGGCTACGAGGTGACAGTCGTCTGCCTGTCCTATGGCGAGCGTGGCGAGTCCGCGAAGCTTTGGAAGTCGGAAGGCATGACTCTCGACAAGGTCAAGGCGGAGCGTCGGCGCGAGGCGGAGAACGCTGCGCAGGCCATCGGCGTTCACGATATCCAATTCTTCGATCTCGGAGACTACCCGCTCGAGGTCGACCGGGATGCAAAGTTCCGTCTGGTCGATGTCATCCGCGCCGTGCAGCCCCGCTTCATGCTGAGCCATTCGCATTATGATCCCTATAATCTGGACCATTCACTCGCGACCAAGATTGCGATGGAATGCCGGATGATCGCTCAGGCCTGGGGGCATAATCCGGGTGAGAAGGTGCTGGGCGCACCACAGCTCTATCTGTTCGAGCCGCATCAGACCGAACAGATGGGCTGGAAGCCTGACACGTTTCTCGACATCACCGAGGTGTGGGAGCAGAAGAAGAAGGCGATCGAATGCATGGAAGGTCAGGAGCATCTCTGGCACTTCTACACCAATGTCGCCGAGAATCGCGGCAATCATTTCCGTCGTAATTCGGGAGGTCAGTCGGGCGGCCGTGCGGCCAAATATGCAGAGGGTTTCCAGTCGGTCTATCCCCGCACGGTTGACGAGCTATAGGGGGCTTTCCGGATGAACGTTGTCGTACAGAACATCGAACGAGTGGATCGAAAAATCATCGAGGGCCTCGGCAAATGCGGTGTGTCCACGGTGCATGAAGCGCAGGGGCGCAAGGGGCTTCTGGCCTCCTATATGCGGCCAATCTACCCTGGCGCGCGGCTGGCCGCTTCCGCCGTTACAATTCTGGCGCCGCCCTGCGATAACTGGATGGTGCATGTCGCCATCGAACAGGTGCAGGCGGGTGACATTCTGGTTCTCGCAACTACATCGCCGTCCGATGCCGGTTACTTCGGCGACCTTCTGGCCACATCAATGCAGGCGCGCGGTGGCGTGGGACTGATCATCGACGCTGGTGTGCGCGATGTGCGCGACCTGACACAGATGGGTTTCCCCGTCTGGTCCAAGGCGATCTGCGCTCAAGGGACCGTCAAGGAGACGCTCGGGTCGGTCAATGTTCCGGTCGTCTGTGCCGGCGAGCTTGTTCATCCGGGCGATGTCATTGTCGCTGATGATGACGGAGTTTGCGTGGTGCGGCATGCGGAAGCGGCTGACGTGCTCGCCAAGGCCCGCGAGCGCGAGGCTAATGAAGAAGCCAAGCGCGCCCGACTGGCTGCCGGCGAACTAGGGCTCGATCTATATGCAATGCGCCCGCGCCTCGATCAGAAGGGGCTGAAATATGTCTAACGGCGTGCCCTGTATGTGGATGCGTGGCGGGACTTCGCGGGGCGGGGTCTTCCTCGCTGCCGATCTGCCAGCGGATACGGCGGCGCGAGACGCGTTTCTGTTGGGTGTGATGGGGTCTCCGGACCCGCGTCAGATCGACGGACTTGGTGGAGGCGATCCGCTGACCTCGAAGGTCGCGATCGTTTCGCCTTCGAAGCGTGATGATGCAGATGTCGACTATCTGTTCCTGCAGGTTTTTGTCGACCAGGCCCTGGTGACCGATGCGCAGGGGTGCGGAAATATGCTTGCGGCCGTTGGCCCGTTCGCGATTGAACGGGGGCTGGTTCCACCATCGGACGGCGAGACCCGCATCCGCATCTATATGGAGAACACGCAGACTTTGGCGGTCGCGCGCGTTGCCACGCCCGGAGGGCAGGTAACCTACCGGGGTGATGCGCGCATTGACGGCGTTCCCGGTACGGCCGCCGCAGTACCACTTGAGTTCCTTGATGTCGCGGGCTCCACTTGTGGCGCTTTGTTGCCAACCGGGCGTGCGTTCGACACCATTGATGGTGTCATTGTGACCTGCATCGATAACGGAATGCCCGTCGTGGTTCTCGCTGCAAGCGATATGGGTGTTGCCGGTTACGAAACACGTGAAGAACTTGATGCCAATACCGCGCTCAAGACGCGGCTTGAGGCCATTCGCCTCATTGCAGGCCCGATGATGAATCTTGGCGATGTGACAGAAAAATCGGTGCCGAAAATGACCATGGTCGCGCCGCCCCGTGATGGCGGGGCGATCGCAACGCGGACGTTCATTCCGCATCGCTGCCATGCCTCCATAGGCGTCTTCGGTGCGGTGAGCGTTGCAACGGCATGCATTCTGCCAGGCACGCCGGCAGCGGCGATCGCCACCGTGCCGGAGGGCTTTGACAAGGTGCTTCAGATCGAACATCCCTCGGGTGCTACACCGGCAATTTTGTCGGTTGACGCCGAAGGCGCTGTAACCGGGGCTGGCATGCTCAGGACGGCACGCAAGATCTTCGATGGCGAGGTCTTCGCCCAATGACAACGGAAATGACGACCATGACGGCCGAACCGCCGACCTTTCATCCCAACCCCTCGAAGCCGGTCTATGTGCCACCCGCAGGTGCGGTCGACGCCCATTGCCATGTCTTCGGCCCAGCGACGCGCTTTCCTTATGCGCCGGAGCGAAAATACACGCCCACCGATGCGTCCAAGGAGATGCTGTTTTCCCTGCGCCGGCATCTGGGGTTTGCGCGCAATGTCATCGTGCAGGCGAGTTGTCACGGCAAGGACAACACAGCGATGATCGATGCGCTGGAGGCGGAGCCAGAGACGACGCGCGGGGTCGCGGTGGTTGACCCGACCATCGCCGATGAGGAATTGCACAGGATGGATCGTGCTGGTGTGCGTGCCGTGCGGTTCAATTTTCTGAAGCGGCTCGTGGATGCAACGCCCCGCGAACACTTCCAGCGTATCGCCGAACGAGTGGCCGAACTCGGCTGGCATGTGGTCGTCTATTTCGAGATGCCGGACCTTGCCGATCTTGCGCCTTTCCTGCGCGGTCTCCCGACGACGGTGGTCATCGATCATATGGGCCGGCCAGATGTCGGTCTGGGCGCCGATGCTACTGCGTTCAGCACATTTGTCGAACTGCTTGAGGACGAGAAATTCTGGGTTAAAGTCGGTTGCCCTGAGCGTTTGACGGTTGAGGGCGTGCCCTATCGTGATGTCATCCCTTTTGCCCGCCGTTTGGTCGATACCTATTCCGACCGGGTGCTATGGGGAACCGATTGGCCCCATCCGAACATGAAGAGCCACATTCCCGATGACGGTTTGTTGGTGGACCTCATCCCCGCGATCGCCACGACCCCGGAATTGCAACGCAAGCTGCTTGTCACCAATCCCTCGCGCCTCTACTGGGGCGAACACTAACGGTAGTGAGCTGCCGTCAGGAGATAGAAATGAACAAACGCCTTTCTTCGCTCATCCATTTCGCCCTTGCGGGTACCCTCAGTTTCGGGCTGGTCGCAGCCGCGTCGGCTAGGGAATTGCGGCTCGCCCATTTTATGTCGCCCATGCACCATATGCACAAGCGCATGATGCAACCCCTGGCAGACAAGCTCGCTTTGGAGACTGGCGGTGAAGTGACGATCCGCATCTTTCCTTCGGGCGAACTAAGCAAGAGCGGCGCGGCCCAGTGGAGAACGGCACTGACGGGTGTCGCAGATATCACGTTCGGCCTGCAAGGCTATACCAGCGAGACGTTCCCGCGCACCATGTTCGCCGTCGCGCCGGGTCTGTTTCACTCATCGGCGGAAGCCACAACAGCGATGTGGGAGAATATTGATGCATTGGCTCCTGACTATGAGCGCGCCAGGCTGCTCGCCATGTGGGCTGCCGAGCCGGCGATCATCATGACCAAGGATGTGCCGATCCGCACTCTGAACGAAATGAAGGGGCTGAAGATCCGCACTGCGGACCAAGTGGGCGCGGCCATCGTGCAGACGCTTGGCGCAACTCCGGTGCCGTTGCCGGCCAGCGAGATGTATACGGCCATCGATACCGGCGTCATTGACGGGATCATGAGCGATGCCAGCACAATCGAATCGTTCAAGCTGCAAGAGGTCGCCAATTATTTCACAGTCGGTCTGCCATCCAGCACATCGGCGTATTTCCTGGTCATGAACCGCCGCAGTTTTGACGGGCTGACTGCCGACCAGCAAGCCGCGCTCAATGCGCTGACAGGACGCGATCTCAGTATGGCGGCGGCAAGCTCCTACGCTACGGAGGCTTCGCGCGGGCTCGATATGGTGCGTGCGGCTGGCAAGACGATCATCGAGGTCGAACCGGAGGTGCTTGAGGACTTCAACGCCAGGTCGGACATCGTGATGCAGTTGATGCTGAAATCGGCAGATGAAGCTGGCGTAAACGGAGAGGCGATCGTGGAGGGGTTGCGCAGCAGTGCGTCGGCAACACGGTAGACGGAATCAGCATGCCCGGCAGGGGGGGGAGCCTGCCGGTGGCGCATGGGGCGCCCAACATAAAACAGGGAGGAAAATATGAGACGTGCAGCAGCAGGACTTGCAGGATTACTCGGTCTGGCACTCGGTGCCACGGCAGGGACCGCCAGCGCCACCGAACTAAAGGTGTCGCACTTCATGAGCCCGATGCATCACATGCAGGCCCGGGTTCTGGAACCATGGACGCAGAACCTCGCCAGCGAGGCTGCCGGTGACCTGACGTTCCGCATTTTTCCGTCGGGCGAGTTGAGCAAGAGCCCGGTCGCGCAATGGAAAACCGCGCTGACGGGTGTGACGGACATCGCGTTTGGATTGCCCGGCTATACAACCGAGAATTTCCCGCGCACCATGCTCACCGTGTCGCCGGGTCTGTTCGAGACCGCAGCCGAGGCGACCAACGCTATCTGGGACAATATCGAAGATATCGCGCCGGACTATGAGCGCGCCAAGCTGCTCGCGCTCTGGGGCAGTGAACCGGCGGTGCTGATGACCCGTAACACACCGGTCAAATCGCTTGCCGATGTGAAGGGCCTCAAGATCCGTACGGCTGATCAGGTGTCGGCATCGATCATTGAAGCATGGGGCGGTACACCCGTTCCTTTGCCGGCAAGCGAGATCTACACTGCCATGGATACCGGAGTGATAGATGGCCTGTTCATCGATCCGAGCGGCGTCCCTTCCTTCCGCCTCGACGAGGTGGTGAACCATGTGACGCTCGGATTGCCGACCCCGTCCTCCGCCTTCTTCCTAGTGATGAACCAGAACGCCTGGAACGGCCTCACCGATGCGCAGAAAGCACTGCTTGACGGCTTGAGCGGCCGACAACTCAGCCTCGATTCCGCAGCCTCTTACGCAAAGGAGGCTGAGCGGGGCATGGACATCCTGAAGAGTGCCGGCAAAAACACTGTCACACTGAATGCCGAGGCTCAGGCGGAGTTTGTCGAGGCGACGAGACCGGTTGCAGACAAGCTTGTCGCTGATGCCAACGGACGGGGTGTGGAGAACGCCGCCGACATTGCATCGGCTCTTGGCGGAAAGAACTAGGATACAAAGACGATGATGCGTGCGAAGGAAACTAGGCCGACGGTCGCCGACCGTCTGGCCGACGGGTTCGGTCTTCTGGGCGGGATAGCAATCCTGTTCCTGGCCGGGCTGGTCTTTTGCGATGTGGTGGGGCGTACCTTCGGGGTGCCAATATTCGGCGCGCGCGATATCATGGTGATGACGCTGGCAGTGATCGCTGCCAGCGGCTTTGCCAGCGGGGCGACGCAGGGTGTTCACATCGCCATCGATGCTCTGCAGCACGTCTTGCCGCCCTGGTTGCGGCGGGGCCAGCTCCTGCTGGCGGACCTGATCAGTCTGACAATCCTTGCCATTCTTTCCTGGCGCAGTTTCGTCGGCGGTACGGAAGCCGGCGATTTCGGCGAGCGGACGATGCTCCTGTCGCTGCCGCATGCGCCATTCTATTTCGCCCTATCTCTCGGCCTTGGTCTGTATGCCCTGGTGGTCGTGTTCGATATTGTCAAACGATTCAATCCGGGGAACGACGATGCCGAATGAGATGTATGGTCTGCTGGGCATTATCGGCCTGGCGGTGCTCCTGATCCTTCGTGTGCCGGTGGCGCTGGCAATCGGTATGGTGGGTTTCGTCGGCATCACTGCGCTGAGCGGTGTCAACACCGCGTTTTACATGGCCTCGTCGGAGGCTTTCGCCACCGTGACCCAGTATGAACTGGTCGTCATTCCTCTGTTCGTTCTTATGGGCAATATCGCCAGTGCGTCCGGCCTTAGCCGTGACCTTTACGATGCGGCCTTTGCCTGGATTGGCCGGCTGCGTGGCGGTCTTGCCTCAGCAACGGTCATCGGCTGTGCCGGTTTCTCGGCGCTGAGCGGCTCGTCCATCGCTTCGGCGGTGACCATGGGCCGTGTTGCCCTGCCGCAGATGAAGCGCTTTTCTTATTCGGATGCGCTGGCCACCGGATCGGTGGCTGCCGGCGGCACGCTTGGCATCCTGATCCCGCCTTCGACCGGCTTCATCATCTATGCCACGCTGACAGAACAATCGATTGGCCGCCTGTTCATGGCCGGGATCCTGCCGGGTCTCCTCCTCACCACGCTGTTCGTTGTGGCGATCTATATTGTCACGCTGATCCGTCCTGCCGACGGGCCTGCCGGTGAACCGTTCACTTTGAAGGAGAGCCTTCGAGCCGGTCTGCGTGCGTCTTTGATTGGCGGTATTATCGTCGTCACCATCGGTGGGATCTATCTTGGTTTCTTTACGCCCGCAGAGGCTGCAGGTATCGGCGCGATATTGACGCTGTTCGTCTCGTTCTTCCGTGGGCGGCTGAGCCTGACGCAGTGGAAGAATGTTCTGATGCAGACGGTGCGCACCACGTCGATGGTCTTCCTGATTTTGGTTGGCGCCAATATCTTCGCACCCTTTCTTGCGCTCAGCGACCTGCCGCATTTCATCAGTCAGGGACTGACAGCCCTTGATGTCGGGCCCTATGGAGTGCTGTTCTTGATCCTGGCGGCATACATTATCCTTGGGACCTTTCTTGAGGGCCTCTCGCTACTGGTCATCACCTTGCCCATCGTCTTCCCGGCCATCATTGCCGCGGGCTTCGATCCGATCTGGTTCGGCGTCATTGCAGTGATCGTTCTGGAAATGGGGCTGATCTCGCCGCCTGTCGGGCTCAATGTGTTTGTCGTTGCCAGCATTGCCGACAACGTGCCGCTGTCGACCGTCTTCCGCGGGATCATTCCGTTCTGGATCGCCATGGCGGTCTGTACGGTTCTGCTGATCCTGTTTCCCTCAATTGCGCTCTACATTCCGCAAACAATGATGGGAAACTAGCGTGACCGCGATATCGCCGGTTCATCGCTAGATTCCCGTCACAGCAAAGATTGCTTTCATGACTAATGCACGCGACAACCCAACCGGCGCCGATGCGGTGCTGTTCAGTCTTAAAGCCAACGGCGTCGACTACCTTTTCGCCAATGCGGGCAGCGATTTCGCGCCGATAATTGAGAGCTACGCCCGTCGCGGCGTAGAAGGAAAACGCGCGCCGAAGCCGGTCATCGTTCCCCATGAGGCGGCGCTGGTGGCCATGGCACACGGCTACTATCTGGTTACCGGACGGCCGCAGGCGGCCATGGTGCATGTCAATGTCGGGTTGGCCAACGCCGTCATGGGACTGATCAATGCCCATGCCGACGACGTGCCGGTGATCATGATGTCCGGCCGCACACCCCTGACCGAGCATGATCGGCCGGGTGCGCGTCGCACGCCGATCCAATACGGACAGGAACAGTTCGACCAGAGCGGCATGGTGCGCGAGTTGGTGAAGTGGGATTACGAACTGCGCTACGCCGAGAACGCGGCCAACCTGGTGTCGCGGGGCTATGCTATCGCCATGTCAGAGCCGGTTGGCGCGGTTTACTTGAGCCTTCCGCGCGAGCCACTGTGTGAGCCCGCGCCGGAATCGCGGGAGGGGGGGACGCCGCTTCAGGTGGCAGCGAGCCCGACTGCTCCCGATCCGCAGGCCATCGAACAGGCAGCTGCATGGCTTGCGGGGGCGAAGAACCCGCTTATTATTTGCCAGCGCGGCGACCCGGCGGGCAGGGTGGCGGCTCTTCTGGGCGTCTTGGCCGAGCGGCACGGCATCGCCGTCAGCGAAGTGTTCGCCACGCGCAACGTCATACCCAGCGATCATCCGATGCTCGTGGGTCCCAATCTGGCCGAGCTCTTGCCGGCCGCTGATGTTGTGCTCGTCGTGGATGCGCCGGTCGCCTGGATCGAAAGCGCTGCGCAGCCTGCCGAAACGGCCAAGGTAATCCATGTCGGTCCTGATCCGCTGTTCGCGCGCATGCCCGTGCGCTCTTACCGCGCTTCACTTGCGATCGCGGGAAATACCGCGCGCACCCTCGCCGCGCTCGATGCCGCGCTGGAGGAGCATCCGCCAGCCACAACTGCGCGGCGCAACACCATTGCCGCGGGACATAGCGCCTATCGCGCGAAGGTGGCAAAAACGGCCGAAGCGGGAAGCTGTGACGTGGCCAGCAAGGCATGGGTTGCGCACTGCGTTTCCGAGATCCTTGGCAATGACGGCATCGTCTTTAACGAACGGGGAGCGCCTTCCCCGTTCTACACACTCAAGGCCGGCAACAGGTTTTTCGGTAACACGCCAGCTGGCGGTCTGGGTTGGGCGTTGCCCGCTGCACTGGGCGCGCAACTTGCTGATCGTGAACGGTTGGTTGTGTGCGTTGTCGGCGACGGATCTTACATGTTCGCCAATCCCGTTGCGTGCCATCAGGTCGCGGAAGCTCACGGGTTGGCCCTGATAACGGTCATACTCAACAATAGTGCCTGGGATGCTGTGAGGCTCTCGACACTGGAGGTCTATCCCGAGGGATATGCCTCGCGCGCCAATGATTTTCCCCTTTCCGATTTATCACCGGCGCCCGACTACTGCGCCATTGCCGCCAGCTCACGTGCCTGGACCTGCGTGGTGGAGGAGGCAGGGGAACTGCCTGCTGCCCTCTCCAAAGCAGTTGCGGTTGTTCGTGAAGAGCGGCGGCAGGTGGTGATCGATGTGCGCGTGCGAGCGGAATGATGGAGTCAGTTTGCATCCCGCGTTTTAACGTCCCTCAGTATGAGTTCTAGATAGGTTGTACATTCACATTGAGGCGATATCCGTTGAAAGCAAAGTCCGGCCCGATGATGGGTCGAATGCGCCGGTTGAAACGTGTTTTTACCTGAAATGCATTCTCATTCAGGAGATGTTGATATGAATGTCGCCTGGGACAATTTCGCCATGATAACCGCTTTCCTGCAGACGTGATTGCTGAAAGATCAATTCGCGCGCAGCCATCGCGCCACGCTAATCTCGCGTGATTTTGTTATGCGAGAGCGCGAAAGCATCCCTGAAATCGCACTGTTTCCATACAGAGCGCCTCTTATTGTAACCTCTTCGTGGTATCTCATGGAAGTGATGCTGCTTGATCTTCTCACCACCGGTGACCTGCGCTGCGCTTTCTGGTGGGAGTAGCAACTCTCCTTTCCATCGCCTTTGTAATTTTCTCCGAGACTGAAGGCCGCAGAGACTGGAATAGCCCCCTGAAAGTGGTCCACCAACTGGGATAGTTTTGTCCCGCATGCTCTGAGACCGAACTTTGGAGCGCCGGTGGCTGGAGTTTTCCGGCTTTTGCTCTGAGACCGAACTTTGGAGCGCCGGTGGCTGGAGTTTTCCGGCTTTCTTCACGGTGACTGGCTGGCATCGCCACCGGGATTTTGTAATGCGATCGGGACGTTGTATCCGATCGCCGAGTGAGGCCGAACCTCGTTGTAGTATCTACGCCAATCCTCCAACTTTTCGCGGGCATCCGCAAGACTCAGGAACCAGTGTGCGTTCAAACACTCGGCCCGCAGCTTGCTGTTAAAGGCTTCGATGAAGCCGTTGTCCGTAGGCTTGCCCGGCCGTGAGAAGTCGAGGGTGACATCGTTCGCATAGGCCCACAGATCGAGGTCCCGGGAGATGAACTCGCTGCCATTATCGACCCTGATCGTCTTCGGATAGCCGATACGGCCACATACTCGCTCGAGCGTCTGGACGACATCCTCGCCGCGATAGGAGAAGCGCGGATCGACCGCTGGGCAATAGCGGGAATGAGTGTCGACAATGGTCAGGACACGGAGCTTCTTGCCGGTCGCGAGCTGGTCATGGACAAAATCCATGGCCCACACATCGTTCGGTCCGATGGCCTCCTGGCGATCCTCCCTGAGCTTGGCCTTCACCCGTCGCTTAGGGTGCCTGTTCCTGAGCTGTAGTCCCAACTCATTGTAAATCCTACGGGTCTTCTTCATGTTGATCGTCCATCCCTCACGACGCAACAGCACGTGGACACGCCGGTAGCCGTAGCGAACCCGCGTCTCGCAAATTTCCTTGATCCTTCGTTCGAGCGCGGCCTGACCGGTGCGACGGGACTTGTAGTGGTAGGTGGAGGTCTCGAACTTCAGTGCCTTGCAGGCCCGTCTGATCGATATCCCCCACTCCACCAGCATCCCGTCGACCAGCTTGCGCTTCCGGGCAGGCCTCAGAGCTTTCGGCGAATGACGTCCTGCAGCATCTCGCGATCAAGCGTCAGGTCAGCGACGATCTTCTTCAGCCGACTGTTCTCGTCCTCAAGGGCCTTCAGCCGGCGCATCTCATCTGGCAACAGTCCAGCATACTTCTTCTTCCAGTTGAAATAGGTCGCCTGGCTGATCCCGGCCTTGCGGCAGATCTCTGCCACGGGCACGCCGTCATCGCCCTGCTTCAGAATGAACGCCTTCTGCGCGTCCGAAAACTTCGATGCCTTCATCGCTCTCCGCTCCATTCCAGCCAGGGAAAACTAAGCGGAAAAATCTAACCAAAAGCGATCCAGTTTGTGGGGATCAGAGCAACCGAGCCGGTGCTGCATGCACGGCGGCTGGAACTCAAGGCACAGGGCAGGGCCCATGCGGCAAAAGCGCAGGCCTGACATTGGGCGTAACCGCACCGGCAGGGTCTGCCGGTGCAAGCGCCCGATCGCGCCGATTGGGGCGGCGCGGTCGGGACGTCTTCAGCTGCCCCAGATTGAGAACGGCGGTGGAAAACTAGACCACGGTAGCGGCAGGATTGTCCTGCTGCGGGCGTCGCAAAAGTCGTCCACTTTTTCCCTTTTCTGCTTGGCGCTGGGAGGGACGAGGGATCTACACCGTGGAATTATATCTGAAGGTTCGAGTTGCTTGCGACGGCGCTATGAGCCAGCGCGAAGCGTCGAAGCATTTCGGCATATCGCGCGACACGGTTCGCAAAATGATGACGTATTCGGTTCCTCCCGGCTATCGACGGCGGGCTCCGGTTCGGCGTCCAAAGCTGGAAGCGTTCATCCCAATCATTGACGGATGGCTTGAGGCGGATCGGACGGTTCCGCACAAGCAGCGTCATACGGCCAAGCGGGTGTTCGACCGGCTCCGTGACGAACACGGGTTTGCTGGCGGGTACACGATTATCAAGGACTACATGCGTGATCGGGATCGGCACGGCCAGGAGATGTTCGTGCCGCTGGCGCATCCTGCCGGGCATGGACAGGCGGACTTCGGCGAGGCCGTGGTTGTCATCGGCGGTGTCGAGCAGAAGGCGCACTTCTTCGTGCTCGACCTGCCGCACAGCGATGCGTGCTATGTTCGCGCCTACCCTGCAGCCGTGGCAGAGGCATGGGTGGACGGCCATGTCCATGCCTTCGCCTTCTTCGGCGCTGTGCCGCAGTCGATCGTCTACGACAGCGACCGCTGCCTGGTGGCAAAGATACTGCCCGACGGCACACGCAAGCGCGCGACACTGTTCAGGGGCTTCCTGCCCCACTACCTGGTCCGGGATCGTTACGGCCGTCCTGGTAAGGGCAATGACAAGGGCAGCGTCGAAGGTCTGGTCGGCTATGCCCGGCGCAACTTCATGGTGCCGATCCCGTGCTTTGCGACGTGGGAAGACTTCAATCTGTGGCTTGAGGATCAATGCCCCAAGCGTCAGGGCGACCGGCTGCGTGGCGAGAGCGAGACGATCGGCGAGCGTCTGCAGCGTGACCTTGCCGCCATGCGGCCGCTGCCGGCTTCCCCCTTCGATGCCTGCGACCAGGCCGGTGGCCAGGTCTCTTCCCAGGCGCTGGTGCGCTATAGGACCAACGACTACTCTGTTCCGGTCGCATATGGCCATCAGGACGTGTGGATCCGGGGCTATGTCGACGAGGTGGTGTGAATAGATGGAGTGGTTGCCGCTCTACCCACCCGACGATCCTCCAACAGAACGCGTCGGGTGGGTAGAGCGGCAACCACTCCATCTATTCAACCAACTTGTTTAAAAGAGAATGCGGAAACCCACTTACCGGCAATAACGAGCTCAGTACCAGAGCAAAGAGCCTATCCAGCTTGACCGTGAGCAATGATTGTTTAGCCGACCTTACAAATCTCGATGCTTCTCAAAATGTTTGGATGACTGTTCGGGTATCGCACAGCTGATTGATTGTGTCCGAGCCACCAATTCGACCCAAACCGCTGGATTTGCCGCTTGCGCCCCCGAACGGAATATGGGGCTCCCAGAATATGCTCGCATCGTTGATGTTGACGATCCCGGTTTGCAGGGCGGACGAGAAATACTCAGCCCGCTTGAGGCTCTCGGTATAGACCGCCGCGCAAAGTCCGTAACGATTATCGTTCGCGGCTTGCAGGATCGCGTCTTCGTCGTCAAACGACAGGATCGGTATGACCGGGCCGAAAGTCTCCTCGCGGTTGAGCAGGCTCCCGGTATCCAGACCGGTCACCACGGTCGGTTCGAAATAGTGAAGGTCGGCATTGCGCCGGTCCCGGCTGCCGCCGCGCAGGATCTCGGCGCCACGGTTCCGGGCATCCGTGATATGCGCTTCGATTTTCTCCAGCACGGCCGCGTTGTTGAGCGGCCCCATCGTCGTCGCGGGATCCAGCGGATGACCGAGGCGCACCCGGTCTGTCGCCGCGAGCACCTTCTCGACGAAACGGTCATGAACCGACCGCTGAACCAGAACCCGCTCGGATGCCGAGCAAACCTGCCCGGCGTTCAGATAGGCGCCGAGCGCTGCCCCTGCCGCTGCGCTGTCTAGATCGGCGTCGTCGAGAACGATCACCGGCCCATTGCCGCCTAGTTCGAGAAGCTGGCTCTTGCCGGCGGCAGCACGCGCCACCTTCAGCCCGGTCTCCGGGCTTCCGGTAAAGCATATCGCATCGATGCGGGGATCTTCGGAAAGCGCGGCACCGGCCTCGGCGCCGCTTCCGATGACGAGGTTCAGCGCGCCGCGCGGCAGGTCTGCTTCAACGAGGACTTCCATGAAGACTGCGGCGCAGAGGGCAGTCGTCGGCGCGGGCACCCAGACCACGGTATTGCCGGCTGCAAGAGCGGCGGAGATGTATTCGGTGGGGATGTTCACCGGAAAGTTCCAAGGCGTGATAACCCCGACGACGCCCTTGGGCACAGCAGAAACGGTCACGCGCTTGCCGGGAGTCGCGGCGCTGGGCATGCGCCCCTCCTGCCATCGCACAAGTTCGCCGGCATGACGGAAACCTTCGGCTGCGAGGTCCGTCTCGGCCAGCGCCTCGGCCAGGGTTTTGCCCTGGTCCCAGGACACCGCCTCGGCGATCCTTTCTCGCGCATTGTGGATCGCCTCGCCGATCCGCTGGCAGAGCGCGGCGCGGTCCCAGACGCCGAGCTTCGCCATGCGTGCAGCACCAGTCCGCGCTGCATCGAGCGCGGCGCTCACCTCGGCCTTGCCGGAGCCGGGCAAGGTGCAGAGAAGCCCACCGTCGGCGGGCGCGATGGCCCTAAGAGGCGCCCGGTCGCATGCACGCCATGCACCGTCGATGAAATTTCCCGCCACGCGGTAGGAGGGCGGCGTAAAGGCGGTGGTCATGGACGGGTCTCCAGCGAGCAGCTTTCCACAGTCACGGCGTCGAGCCGTGCGATATCCGGAATGGGGGTTTCACCCGCGCCGGCGGGCATGAAGCGGCAGCCTTCCGAAAAGCTCAGTGGCCCCGTGATGTCGCTGTCATAGTGTGCAGCGGTGGGGAACAGGTCGCCCGGATAGGCAAAGTTGGGCAGGCTCGCCAGCGCGATCAGGGCCGACATGCCGACACCGCTTTCCAGCATCGATCCGACCCAGCAGGGAATCCCCGCATCCCGCGCCATATCGTGAAGGCGGACCGCCGTGGCGATGCCGCCGGTGCGGCCGATCTTGATGTTCAGCATGCGGCAGGCGCGAATCGCCAGCGCCTGCTCGAAATCGTGAACACTGGTCACGGATTCGTCGAGGCAGACCGGCGTCCCGATCCGCTCCTGAAGCCAGGCATGGTCGATCAGGTCGCGGGTGCCGAACGGCTGCTCGATCATGGCGAGCCCGAATCCGTCGAGTTGGCGCATCAGCGCAAGGTCGTCGCGTCCGTAGCCCGCATTGCAGTCGACATGGAATGTCTGCCGCGGGAAAGCTTCGCAGACAGCCCGGACGACGTCCCGATCCCAACCGGGCCGTATCTTGAGTTTGATGCGGCTGAACCCGTCATCGGTGGCCTGTCCCACCTTGTCCAGAAGCATGTCCAGGCTGTCCTGCACTCCGAAATCGGCGCCGGCCTCGACTGGCTGTTCCTTTCCGCCGAGCAGGGCGGCAAGGGAGATGTTCCGTGCTTGCGCGAACAGGTTCCAGACCGCCATTTCGAGAGCGGACTTGGCGAAGGGGTTGCCGCGGAACAGGTCGAAGAGGGGACCGACGTCCGTCGGATGTTCGAGGCGCGCGCCCAGGAGCCTGGGCGCCAGGAAGTCGCGGGCAACATGGAAGCAGGTTCCCGCAGTTTCAGGCGAATAGGTCGGCGCATGGAGAGGGGCCGCCTCGCCCCAGCCGGAATGTCCGCCGGCGCACACCTCCACGATGATCCCGTCGATCGAGGGGTCTTCGCCATAGGCCGTCCGCCAGGGATAGCGGAGAGGCCGGGCCACACGGTGGATGCGGACGGTATCGATGCGGAGTGTCATGCAGCGTCACCCCGCATCCGCTCGATGGCATGGAGCATGCCGCGCAGTTCCGCCGTGGCCTTGGTCATCCCGATGGGCGCATAGCCGGGATTGCCGTCCTGGACGTCGAGATCGCCGAGAATGTGTTGCCCATGGTCGGCGCGGAAAGGAATGTCGCAGCGCAGCGCGCCCTCTCCGGCGCCACGCCTCGCATGTTCCTCATCGACCAGCAGCCGCGCGAGTGCGAAGAGATCGGCCTTGTCGCTCAGATGCTCGGCTTCCTGGAAGCTCCAGCCGGCCTCCGCGTGGTATTCGAGATGCTCGACGGCGCGAAGATGCGCATAGTGCACGCGGCCGCGCAGGACCGAAGCGATCTTCACAAGATCGTTCTTTGGCGAAGCGCCGAGCGCACCGGAGCAGAACAGGATGCCGTTCGTGGCCGACGGCACCGCGTCGAACAGCGACTGATAGTCCTCGAGGCAGGACATGATCTTGGGAAGGCCGCAGATTTGCCATGGCGGATCGTCCGGATGGACGCCCAGCAAGCCTCCCTCGGTTTCAAGAACGTCGCAGACGGCGCCGATGAAATCATAGAGATGCGCGCGATACTCCGCGCGGCCGAGCCGGTTGTAGTCAGCAAGAAGGGCGTCGAACGCGGATCGGTCATGCCGGCTGTCGCCGCCGGGCAGGCTTGTGGTGAGCATCGATTTCAGTTCGGTGCGACGGGCGTCGTCCATCGTGTCGTAGCGGTCTTTCGCGGCGGCGAGCACGCGGGGGGAATAGTCGGTCTCGGCGCCGACCCGGCGGATCAGGAACAGATCGAAGACGGTCACGTCGAGCGCGTCATAGGCGACCGTTTCTGCGCCGGTGGGGAGAGGGCGGGTCAACTCTGTGCGCGCCCAGTCGATCAGGGGCATGGCGTTGATCAGGATGCGCCGCACGCCTTGCCCGCAAAGCCGGCGCACGTTTTCTTGCATCGTCCCGATGTAGCGCCTGGCGTCGCCGCGCCCGAGCTTGATGTCATCGTGTATCGGGATGCCGCCAAGCACCTCCCAGCGAAGCGTCTGGCCCTCGGCGTTCCGGTGCGCTTCCACCATCTGCCGTCGCTCGGCGATCAGCGCATCCGTCCACGCGGCGCCGGCGGGCAAATCGCTCAACGAGGTTTCGAGCATGACCGCGCCGGTTTGACCCACCCGCGAAAGGGGCATTGGATCCGAGGGGCCGAACCATCTCCAGCTCGACCTCATGCGGCGGTATCCTTGTGCGCCGCCAGTGCTGCGTCGAGGGCCTCGCGGGTCCGCGCAAGCTTTGCGTCGGTCGCTGCATGCTCGGAGGCGGGGATGTCATGAACGGCGCGTCCCATCCGGAAGCCCCGCATCGCAAGAGCCTCGCGGAAGGCAATGGGCACTTGGACTGCGTAGAGTGCTTGGATCAACTCCATAAGCGACATCTGCAACGTGTTGGCCTCCGCCAACTTGCCGGCGCGGAACAGGTCGCGGATGCGCACCATGACCTCGGGCACCACGGCGTTAATGGCGCTCATCGAGCCCGAACCGCCGACCGCCAGGCTGGCGTAAAGCAGTTCCTCGCGGCCGGTCATCAAGCCGATCTGGCGGCCGGTGGCGCGAATCCTGTCGAGAAAGTGGAGATAATCCACCATCGACCCGCTCGAATCCTTGAGGCCCGCCACGGCGGGGTACTGCGCAAGTTCGCCGAAGAGCTCCGGCGTGAGCGGCTGGGCATAGGCAGGAATATTGTACAGCACGATCGGCAGGCCGGCGCCCTCAATCACGTCGCGGAAATACTGGCGCAGATAGGCTGGCTCAAACCGATAGTAGATGGGTGGCGGCGTGACGATGCCGTTGCAGCCTGCGTCCCGGGCAAGCCTGGCAATGGCCAGGGCGTCCCTGGAGTTTGCCGCAATCGCGCCCGGCAGGACCTGCGTCCGCCCGGCGGCGCGCGAGGCGACCCGGTTGATCAGCGCTTCCTTCTGCGACAGATCGAGATGCAGGGCTTCGCCGGCCGAACCGCAGGGAAAGATCCCGTCGACCCCAGCGTCGCAATAGAAGTCGACAAGCGCGTCGACTGTATCCAGGTCGACGCGGCCACCACCGTCAAACGGCGTGAGCATGACGACGAAGACGCCAGAGAAATCCAGTTTCTTCATATGGTTACTCCGCAATGGATAGGCATTTTTCTGCATGGAGCTGCAGGATTGACGATTTGGCATACATAGTATACCAATACCTTCGACATAGCAAGAGCGCTCGTCGCGTGCTCCAATCCAATCAAGGGGGAAGTTCATGTTGAAACTGACTTGTCTGAGCGTTGCTGCGCTCGCCTTCACGGCGGCGGCATCAAATGCCGAAACACTGCGGTTCGGCCATGCCTACGAGACGTCCGAGGCATTCCATGTCCGCTCCCTGGAGGCGGCGGAAGAAATCAAGGAACGCACGGGCGGACGCTACGAGATCGAGATATTCCCGGCCTCTCAGCTCGGCAGCCAGGCCGAAATGAACGAGAGCATCAATCTCGGTACACTCGACATGGGCTATGTCAGTCCCGGCCTCATGGCCGAAATCCATGCGCCCATCCAGTTGCACCTCGCCCCGTTCATCTGGCGCGACATGGATCATTTCAACGCATATCCGGGTAGTGATATCTACAAGGACATCACGGCCGGCTACGAAGCCGCCAGCGGCAACAAGATCCTCGGCCTGACCTATTATGGCCAGCGCCACGTGTCTTCCAATAAGGCGATCGAGAAGCCCGAAGACATGCGCGGCCTCAAGCTTCGCATTCCGCCGGTTCCGCTGTTGACCATGTTCGCCGACTCCGTAGGGGCCAATGCCACCCCGATCGCCTTCGCAGAAGTCTATCTGGCGCTTCAGCAGGGCACCGTCGATGCGCAGGAGAATCCGCTGCCGACGATCAAGGCCAAGAAGTTCCATGAGGTTCAGAGCCATATCGCCCTCACCGGACACCTTACCGATGGCTTCTTTGCCGTCGTGAACGGCGATGTCTGGTCGCGCATGAGCGACGAGGACAAGGCCGTTTTCCAGGATGCCTGGACCAAGGCCGCCAGCAATGCCTCCGCCGACATCGTCGCCCAGGAGGCTGAACTCGTCCAATGGTTCCGTGATCAGGGCGTTACCGTGACGGAGCCTGACCGGGCCGCTTTCGCCGCGCTGGTCGAGCCGAAATGGACCGAAGGAAATGTCGGCTGGACCACCGAGCAGGTGGAAGCCATCCGCGCGCTGGGCAAGTAAGCTGCAACGCATCGCGCGCGCGCCGTTCGATTGGAGCGGCGGGCGCGACCAAGCTGGAGGTGGCCCGTGCTCCCACGCATCTATCGTCTGCTCGGCAGCGCCGAGAATAGCGCTGCGATCCTGTTGATCAGCGCCCTCGCACTGGTCGTTTTCCTCCAGTTCTTCACACGCTATGTACTGAACGCCTCGTTCGGCTGGACCGAGGAGGTCGCCCGCTATCTCATGATCGCGACGTCTTTCCTTGGCGCGGCGATCTCGGTGCGGCACGGAACCCAGCTTCGGATCGAGCTCTTCGAGAAATGGTTCGGCCGCAATGCCGCGAACTGGGCGGAGCGCTATGTCATCCTCCCGGTGAACATCGCCACCTTCTTCTGGATCACGTTCTACGGTTGGGAACTGGCTTCGCGCACGCGGCGATCGATGACGATGGTCGACCTGCCGCTGACCACACTCTATTGGCCCGTCGTAGGCTTTTTCGCACTCATGGTTCTGCACAGCGTGGTGCATGTGTTCACCGGCACGCCGCGCCCCGATTTTTCCGCTGAGGAAGGTGCTTCCCGATGACCGTCCTTCTGTTTGTCCTGCTGTTCGCTGGTCTGTTTCTGGGACTGCCGGTCGGCGTCGCCCTGCTGGGGTCGTCGATCCTGTTCTTCGTTGTCGAGGGCCTGCCCGAACTGACCGTCCTGCAGCGCATGATCGGTGGGCTGGACAGCTTTCCGGTGCTCGCGGTCCCGTTCTTCATTCTCGCCGGCTCGCTGATGAACGCCGTCTCCGTCACGGATCGCATCTTTGACTTCGCGCTGGCCTGCGTCGGCTGGCTGCGCGGCGGTCTGGGGCATGTGAACGTCGCGGCCAGCGTCATCTTCTCCGGCATGTCGGGGGCCGCCGTCGCGGATGCGGGCGGCATGGGCAGCATCGAGATCAAGGCCATGCGCGACGCGGGCTATGACGATCGCTTTGCCATCGGCATCACCGCCGCCAGCTCGGTGATCGGCCCGCTGATCCCGCCGTCGCTGCCAATGATCTTTTATGGCGTGGTGGCTTCCGAATCGATAGGCCGCCTCTTCATGGCTGGTGTCGTTCCCGGATTGCTGACGGCGCTGATGCTCTCGCTCATGGTCGTGGTGATTTCCAAGCGGCGGGGCTATGGGCGGGACCGCTCCTTCGCCTGGATCGCCCTTGTTCACAGCTTCCGCCGTGCCTTCCTCTCGCTGTTGACGCCGGTGATCATCATCGGGGGCATCGTGAGCGGCATGGTGACCCCGACCGAAGCGGCCATCGCGGCGGTGTTCTACACGCTGTTCCTGGGACTTGTGGTCTACCGGAACCTGACCATGAAGAAGCTGGCGTCCGTCATGCTGGAAACAGTCGAGGCGACCGGTTCGGTCATGTTCGTCGTCGCGTCGGCCACCGTCTTCGCCTGGATTCTCACGGCGAACCATCTCACAGAGCAACTCGCGGGCCTGCTTCTCTCAATCGCCGACAACAAGATCGCGATATTGCTGATCATCAATCTGATCCTGCTCATTGTCGGGTGTTTCCTCGAAACCATCGCCGCGATCACCATCCTTGTTCCGGTGCTCCTGCCCATCGCGGTGCAGTTCGGCGTTTCGCCCGAACATTTCGGCGTGATCGTCGTGTTCAACCTGATGATCGGCCTGTTGACACCGCCCATCGGAATGGTGCTGTTTGTTCTCAGCCGGGTCGCGCAGGTGCCTTTCGAACGCGCGGTCGCGGGCACGATTCCATTCTTCATTCCACTGTTTATTGTGCTTGCTATCATCACTTTCGTTCCCGCGGTTTCAACATGGCTACCGGGAGTGATATACGGCCCCTGACAGGGCGGAGCAGAGACGTTGGAATTCAAGCAGGACGAAGTAAGGGCTGAACGGCTTTACGAGCAGGTCGAGCGCATTCTCGCCAAGGAGATCGTTGGCGGGAAGTATGACGAAGCCGGTTACCTCCCCTCCGAGCGAAACCTGATGGAGCGCTTCGGCGTTGGTCGTCCGGCAATTCGCGAGGCGCTCTTTTCGCTTGAGCGTCGCGGTCTGGCTACCCGTCATCAGGGCAAGAGGGTGAGGCCGCTCAAGCCGGGTTTCGAGACGGTTATCCAGCAACTCGACCTCGTGGTCGAGAGCAGTTTGCGGGAGCGGGCCAACCTGCGGCACCTGATGGAGCTGAGGCGTTTCATCGAAAGCAGCCTGGCCGAAAAGGCGGCGCAAACGGCCACCAAGGCGGAGATCGCCAAATTGTGGGCCATACTTGAAGAAACCCGGAAGAGCACCCACGACCAGGAACGCTTCTGGCAGGCCGATATCGCTTTCCACGAAGCCCTGGCGGAAATTTCCAACAACCCGATCCTCCCCGAGATCGTCAAGGCGATCGCCCGCTGGCTCATCGGCGAGCGACGGATTACGTTGCCGGACGTGGAGCGGAACAAGCAAGTCTGCGATCACCATGAGGCGATCATCACGGCGATCGAGGCCGGTGATGGCCCGGCCGCATCGCAGGCGATGAGCCGACATTTTCGCGACACCGAGCAGGTCTTGGGGCTTTCAAGTTAACTTACCGGGTTGGTTTGCAAAGCTTGAGGTGGAGTGGCGGCTCTGCCACTGACAGGAGAGCCTTCTGCCGTTGGTTTCGTAAGCTAGTGGGTTGACCCAAACGAAAGAGTCCGATTTGAAGATTCTCGTCTGATTGCATTTGTGCGAACCTGCGCAGCGCACCGGAATGTTCATCAATGTTTCGGCTTGGGACCGCCGCAGGCTTGAACAATCATCTCTGATCGGAACACGGCCCAGAAGCATATCTGGCGGGCGCATATCATCGTGCTTACCGACGGGAGATTTGGCACGCACGCTATCATGGCCTCTACGGGGAAGCCGGAGACAACCATCTGGCGCTGACAAGAGCGGTTTGCTGAGTCAGGGGCGAGGCCAGTTGTCCGACAAGGCCCGCCCGCCGCAGGCGCCTCCACCGCACGAGGCGGCGCTTTGGACGGCACGGCCATGGCGAAGGCCGTCGGGCTCGGTGTCGCGACCGTGCAGCGGATCTGGGTCGCGCACGGGCTCGCGCCGCACCGTTGGCGTGTTTTCAAACTGTCGAAGGCCCCCGCTTTCGCGGACTAATTGCACGATATCGTGGGCCTATACGTCCGTCCGCCCACCTATGCCGTTGAGAACGGCGGTGGAAAACTAGACCACGGTAGCGGCTTGATTGTCCTGTTGCGGGCGGCTGAAAAGTCGTCCACTTTTTCCCTTTTCTGCTTGGCGCAGGGAGGGACGAGGGATCTATACCGTGGAATTATATCTGAAGGTTCGAGTTGCTTGCGATGGCGGTGTGAGCCAGCGCGAAGCGTCGAAGCATTTCGGCATATCGCGCGACACGGTTCGCAAAATGATGACGTATTCGGTTCCTCCCGGCTATCGGCGGCGGGCTTTGTCGGCCACCGGCAAGCATCCGCCACGGCATGGCGACATGGGGTTTCCCGTTCGCTGCTGACGGCTTGGCGCCGGCAGTATCGAAACGGTGAGCTCGGCGCTGTCGGTTCGGCGTTGTTTGCACCGGTGGCTTTGGCGGCGCAGGCTCCCGCCGCCCGGATGGAAACGGGTGATGCCTGCCCGGCACTTCGGCACGTGCAGGTTGAGATCGTGCTCGTCAACGAGCGTCGGCTGATTGTGCCGACGGTTGTCGACCCCGAGGCTCTGACCCGGATACTTTCCGTGGCAGACAGGGCGTGATCGCGTTTCCTGCCGGCACGAAGGTCTGGATTACGGGCGGTGTCACGGACAAGGGCGTCATGTCGGTGGGTTGCCGCTGGCGAATATCAGCCTCGATAAGCGCCTGCTCCCTCACATTCGCCACAGCCGGTTTGCGTCCGTTCCAGATCGCGGGTCACCGAAACAGGGAGGAGGTGCTTTACACACGTCTTCTAAATCTAATTGCCGATCTGGGCTATGACGCCCGCTTGGGGCTGAATACAAATCCATCGGTGTTTCCGAGAGCACACTCGGTTGGTTCGCTGAAATGAAATGAGGGCTGTAGCTGACCGCCCGCCTTTGCTTCAGGTAAAACCGGAGCGAAGCTGCAACCTAACGTGCGCCTCCGGCGATCATGTGAATTGCGCGCGCCGTATCACCATCCACCACAAGCGTTTTGACGATGCCGCTTTCGAGCAAGGCGCAGGTGGCTTCCGCTTTCTCGATGCCTCCGGAGAGCAGCACCGTATGAGTGGCACGCAATGCTTCGAAATCCACTGCCAGGGTGCGCTGGTTAAGCACATGCTGGACAGGCGCCCCGTGGGCGTCAAAGAAAATTCCGTTCGTGTCACCAATCGCGCCTGCCTCGTGAAGCTCGTTAAGCTCGACTTGCGAGATCATGCCTGAACGACGAAGCAATGAGTGCTCCGTGAGTTCGCCGACAGAGATGATGGCCATATCCGGCTGCCTGGCCATTTCGAGAACGGAGCGCACGGTGGTCTGCGACAACAGTATATCGCGGTCCTCCGGAGTGTTGGCAATGAACGGCACCGGCAGGAAATAGCCTTCGGCGCCGGTCGCCCTTGCCAGAGCCTGCACCACTTCAAATGGATTGAAGGCGCTGTTGGCGGTGAGTGAGCCCATAAGACTGACAAAGCGCGCTCCGGGTGCGCTGACGCCGGCCATGTTGCGCGTGATGTGGTCAAGGGTGCGGCCCCAGCCCGTGCCGATCACGGCGTCACCCTTGCGTGTGATCAGTTCTCTCACCAGCGTCGCCGCCAGCGATCCGACCGCGCGACGTGGGTATTCGGAAAGAGCACCTGGTAATTGAGCGTCTCTACCGAGGCCCAGAGCGGGGGAGCAGATGCACCGTTCGAGATTGAAGCGTTGGCGCAGCTCGTCCTCCACCTCCAGAAGACCGTTGCTCCGTGAATCGATCGAGATCGACACGATGCCGGCATCCTTGGCGCTTTGCAGCAGCTTGTTCACGCGCGCTCTGGTGGTGCCCAGGCGGTTTGCGGTCTCTTCCTGATTGAGCCCCCCAACATAGTAGATCCATACCGCACGGCTCATCAGTTCGTGGTCGTCACTCTCGATCATGATGATCTCCTAAACGGTGGCGCTTGGACTGACAATCGAATATCGGCATCGAATTACAAATGTATCGATGCTTGACAAATGTATCAAGCCGCGTCACGTTTGGCTTGTGGACGCCATCGGGAGGGCCGTGGGCATCTTCAGTTCAGGGAGGAAATCATGAACAAGTTTGCAAAGAGCTTGGCACGCTGCGTGGCCGCAGGCGCTGTAATTGCAGCCACCACTGCTGTCGGCTTCACGCAGGATGCGCTGGAAATCGCGTGGGTTCACTCAAATGCTGCGGCGCAGTCCGAGCAGCGCGTGAAAGCCGGGTTCGAGGAATGGCTGGGTGAGAGCGGAAACTCCTGGAATGTCAGTTTCCTCGACAGCCAGGGCTCGGGCGAGGCCACCGCGTCGAATCTTCAGGATGCTGTTTCGCGCGGTGTGGACGCGATCATCATTACGATGTCGGACTTGCGCGCATCCAAGGCAGCAATCGACGTGGCCATCGAGGCCGGAATTCCGGTTTTCTCCGTCGATAGTGGCTTCGTTGAAGGCATTCAGGTGGATGTCACCACCAACAACTGGGCGATGTCGGCCGATGTCTCACCGTATCTTCTCGATCAGATTGGCGGCGAGGGCAATCTCGTCTTCTTCCGCATGGCCGAGCATCATGGAACACGCAAGCGCGGCGACGTCATGGAGAAGGTCCTTCAAGAATACGGCAATGTGAAAGTGCTGGCCGAGCACAATATCGATTACACGGCCTTCTTCGAGGACACGACGTCTTCGATGCAGGACTATGTGGCGCGCTTCGGTGACGAGATTGACGCTGTCTGGGCGCCCTGGGATGAACCGGCGCAAGCGACCATCAACGTCATGAAAGCTGCCGGGCTGACCGATGTGAAAGTCATCGGCATCGACGGACACCCGCAGGCCGTTGCCGAGGTCTGCAAGCCAGACAGCATGATGATTGCAACTGTGAGCCAGCCTTTCGAGGGCATGGGGGCGCAAGTTGGCGAATGGATCAAATCCATCGTGGTGGACGGCAAGGCGCGCGAGGAGGTGATTCCGAGCGACATCGTCTACATGGACGCGCCTCTCGTGACGAAGCAGAACTGCAAGGACTTCATGTAGTCCTGACGACCTTGCGGACGGGGCGCATCTGGCGGCCCGTCCCGCGCTGTCCCATTTCACCAATCTCGACAGGAGACCGTGCATGTCGGTGCATCTTGCCGATATCCTTATGGAATTTCCGGGCACGCGGGCACTGGATCGCGTCGATGTGACCTTCCGCTATGACGAAGTGCACGGTCTTGTCGGCGAGAACGGTGCCGGGAAAAGCACGTTCGTCAATATCCTTGGTGGTTCACTCCAGCCCTCGCGGGGATCCATCACCGTGAATGACAGCGCGGTGGTTCTTTCCAGTCCGCGCGTCGCGCTCGGCCATGGCATTGCGCATGTAAGCCAAGAGGGGAGCCTCGTTCCCTCGCTGACCGGTGCGGAAAACATCATGCTCGGGGCAGAACCGCGCCGTCCTTTCGGTATCGTGCGCCGGCGCACGCTGCGAAGCGAAGCCGAGCGGCTCATGTCCACTTGGTTTCCGGGTTTGGCGATGGATCTTCACCGACCGGTAAAGGACCTTGCGATGGCCGATCAGAAGGTCATCGAGATCGTGCGCGCGCTCAGGGGGAATATTCGGCTTCTCATTCTCGATGAGCCTACGGCGACATTGGAAGCGCGGGAGAAGAAGCGGCTTTGGGACATCATCCAGTCCCTGCCCCAAAGGGGCGTGGGTGTCGTGTTGATCTCCCATTTCCTGAGTGAGGTCGTGGCGCTTTGCGATCAGATCACCGTTTTGCGCGACGGCAGGCATGTCGGGACACTGGACAAGAGGAACGCCACAGAAGCCGATCTCACAAATCTCATGTTGCGGCGCGAAGAGGATGTCTATTCGGATATACCCGAAACGCGCCCGCGTGATGATCAGCCATCGCCGGCGACGACAGGACCGGTGGTTTTGTCCGTTGAAGACTGGAAGACCGGAGAAGTCGAAATAGATCGTTTCGTCTTGCGGCGGGGCGAGATTGTCGGGCTGATCGGTCTGACAGGAGCCGGCCATAACGGTTTTGCGCGCTCGCTCTACATGCGTCAGGGCAAACTGCGCGGGACGATATCCGTTAACGGCAGCGAGGTTCGCGCTGGGGGAATCCGCGCCATGCAAAGAGCCGGCGTAGCGCTGGTTCCGGACCAGCGTATGGAGAACGCGCTTGCCGGCGAGGGGAGCGTCGTTGAGAACCTGACAATGGTTCACTCGCAGTTTGCTGCGCGGGGCGGTGTGTTGAGCCGCCGCAGGGAAAGCCAAGAAGCGGCGCGTATCATCGATCTTTTGAACGTCAAGACACCGAGCCAGCGCCAACTGATCCGCAATCTTTCGGGCGGAAACAAGCAGAAAGTCTCCATAGGCAAATGGCTGTACGGTGCCGACGACAAATACAGCGTCCTGGTCTTCGTTGAACCCACGGAAGGCGTCGATATCGGGGCGAAGATGGAAATTTACGCTCATCTGCGCCGGCTTGCAGAGCGCGGGGCGGCAATCCTCATCGCCTCGTCAGATCTCGGCGAGGTTGCGCAATTGTGCCATCGCGCTGTCCCCTTTGTTCACGGCAGGCCAGGGGAGGACATACCGGCCTGTGAGTTCTCCGAAAGCCGTTTCATCAAAGCCATCACTGGAGATGCCGCATGACACCGCAAGCCGGCTCCCTCGGTAAGGCACCCGCTGCCGCCGAAAGCAAATCTGTCCGCTCAGACTTCATCCAGCGTTATTCGACGCTCGGGGTTCTGATTCTCATGTTCCTCGGGTTCTCCCTCTTCGTTGATCGCTTTCTGACGCCGTTCAACCTGACGAACATTCTTCAGCAAATCGCCATCCTGACGATTGTCGGTTCCGGGCTGACCTTCGGCTTCGCGGCCAGGGAAATCGACCTTTCAGTGGGCTATACGGTGGGCCTTTCGGGCATCTTGGTGCCGCTGCTTCTCACCATGGGATATCCACTTGTCGTCGCTCTCGGCGCCGGGTTGGCAGCGGGCATCGGGGTTGGTCTCGTCAACGGATTGCTGGTCACGAAAATCGGCATTCCATCGCTTATCGCCACTCTGGCTGTGGGATCCATCCTCTTCGGCGTGAACTTTCTGATGACCGGGGGGCGCGCAATATATGGCGGTCTGCCTGACGCTTATCTCATGCTTGGCCAGGGGCGGATTTTTGGAATTCCCAATCTGGCTTATTTCATGATCATCGCCGTGGCGATTGCCTGGTTCGTCATGGAGCGAACGGTGTTCGGCCGCTATGTCTACGCAGTTGGCGGGAACCAGAAGGCAGCAGAGCTTTCGGGTGTGCATATCACGCTCTACCGGATGGCGGCGCTGGTGCTGGTCTCCGTCTTCGCGGTTATTGCCGGCGCTTTGCTGGCCGCGAGACTGGGGTCCGGGCAACCCAATGCAGGCGAACGCTATCTGCTTGATGGGCTCGCCACCGTATTCATCGGCATGACCATGTTTCGACCCGGCACTGCGACGGTGCTCGGAACACTCTGCGGCGCGCTCTTCATCGGCGTGATCAACAATGGCCTGAACCTCATTGGAATGGACACTTACATCCAGAACATCGTGAAGGGTGTGATCATTCTCGTCGCGGTCGCCATCGTATCGCGCACCACCAAACTCAATCTCCTGTAAGGAAGGCAATATGACTGCACCCATCGACACGGCAGTTGCGGAAAAAGTGCCGCGCTCGAACACCGAGCTTCTTGCGCTCTACCGGCAGATGCGCCGGGTGCGCATATTCGAGGAGCGGGTTGGCGAGCTTTTCGTTCGCGGGCAATCGGCGGGCTCCATGCTGCATTTGTCCATTGGCGAAGAGTCGGCGGCGGTGGGCGTCGCCTCTCTGATGAGGGATGGAGACACATTCACCACTCACCACCGGGGCCATGGCATATTCCTTGCCCGGGGTGCAGATCCCAACCGCATGATGGCAGAGATCGGCGGCAAGGAAGAGGGCTATTGCCGCGGGAAGGGCGGCTCCATGCACATTGCCGACATGGGGCTTGGACACCTTGGCGCCAACGCCATTGTGGGCGGTGGCATCCCTGCTGTTGTCGGTGCCGGCCTAGCATCAAAGCGCGAGGGCAAGGGCGCGGTCTCCATCGCGTTCTTCGGTGATGGCGCAATGCAGCAGGGCATCCTCTACGAGAGCATGAACATGGCTGCGCTGTGGGACCTGCCGGTCATTTTCGTCTGCATCAACAACCAGTACGGTATGGGGACACGCATCGAGCAGGCAACAAAAGGCCGTGCGCTTCATGAGCGCGGGCTGGCGTTCGGGCTGAATTCAGAGACCGTGGACGGGCTGGATGTACGCGACGTGCGTGCGGCGGCGGGCCGGATTATCGACGGTGCCCGGGGAGGCACACCCGGTTTTCTTGCTGTCGAATGCTACCGCTTCTTTGGTCATGCCCGCATGGACAAGAGCCCCTACCGTACGCCAGAGGATGAAGAACAGGGACGCGCGAAAGACCCGGTTGGGTTTGCCCGCAAAGCTCTGGTTGAAAGCGGAGAGAGTAGCGAGGCTGACCTCGATGCCCTCGACGCCGAGATCGCGCAGGAAATGGACGCGACCATCGACTTCACGGTCGCCGCGCGTGAGCCGGCACTTCAGACGATGTTCCGCGACGTCTATGCGCCTGGTGAGCCGGAGCCGGAATCCGTGGCTGCCCGCATCGACCGCATTCTGGCAGGGGACTGAGACTATGGCAGAGATGACCTATAGAGACGCGCTCAAACAGGCTCTGCGCGATGCTATGGCCGAGGACGATACCGTGATGGTAATCGGTGAAGAGGTCGGTCGCTACGGTGGCGCCTACGGTGTTACCAAAGGCCTGTACGAGGAGTTCGGTCCCGACCGCTTGATCGACACGCCGATTTCCGAACCGGCGATCGTTGGCGCTGCAGTGGGTGCCGCCATGTCCGGCCTGAGGCCTGTTGCTGAACTCATGTATGTGGACTTCATCGGGATGACGATGGATCAGCTGGGAAATCAGGCAGCGAAAATCCGCTATATGTTCGGTGGTCAAGTGGGTGTGCCCATGGTGCTGCGGACCCAGGGCGGAACAGGCCGTTCGGCCGGTGCCCAGCATTCCCAATCGCTCGAAGCCTATGTGATGCATACGCCCGGTCTTCGGCTCGTCATGCCAGCAACCGTCTCGGATGCCTATCATCTTCTGCGGCAGTCGCTGAAGCAGCCTGACCCGGTCGTCTTCATTGAGCACAAGGCGCTCTACACGATGAAGGAAGATGTGGATCTGGCCGCCCCTGCGCCGGAGTGGGGGAAAGCCCGCGTTCACCGAACGGGAGACGATCTGGTGATCGTGACCTATTCCCGCCAACTGCACCATGCGCTCGCAGCCGCGGAGGCAATGGCCCGGAAAGGCGTGCAAGCGACGGTGATCGATCTCCGCTCTCTGAATCCGCTGGATTTCGATACCGTGCGGGCACATGTTGAACGTGTGGGCCGGGTGATGGTTGTCTCCGAGGGTGTGATGACCGCTGGCGTTGGGGCGGAACTCTCGGCCCGTATTCACGAGGAATGTTTCGATTTCCTGGCCGAGCCGGTGATCCGCGTCTGTGGTGAAGATATTCCGATTTCGGTTTCCGTCGAGCTCGAAAAGAACTCTGTGCCCACTGCAGCCTTTATCCAGACGGCCGGTGAAAAGCTTGTGGGTTTGAGGACTGCAGCATGAGCACCGTCATGCTCACAATGCCTCGCCTGGGCGAGACGATGGAAGAAGGTACCGTCTCTGAATGGCTTGTGCCCGAAGGGCAGGCCTTCGAGCGCGGGACGCCTCTGGTGGAGTTCGAAACTGACAAGACTGCTGTCGAATATCCCGCGCTCGGGTCCGGACGGTTGGTTCGCACACTGGTTACCCAGGGAGATCTTGTTCAGGTGGGTGACCCGATTGCCGAGATCGACCTCATGGGAGGCGAGGATTGGGTTTCGGGTGGGCAGGAGAATCAGTCTACGGCCAGCGATGAGCCGGAAGATGCCGGCATTGAAGAGGTTACGGATGCACAGAAGCATGCCAAGCCTCCAATGATTTCGTCCGGCCAGGAGGGGCGCGTGCGCGCCACTCCCTTGGCCCGCCGTGCGGCGAGCCGAGCTGGGATCAGCATAGAGACTGTTCCTGGGACAGGTCGCAGGGGACGTGTGGAGCTCTCTGACGTCGAGCGTTCTATCTCCGGCTCAGTCGTCTCCGCACTTGCAGCAGAAAGCTGGGGTTCGGAGACTGGCTCGCCCGTGCTCCTCGTTCACGGTTTTGCGGGAGATCGTCAGACCTTCGATCAGCTGGGCAGGGCGCTGGGGCGGGCGCAGCTTTCAGTGCGGGCGATTGATCTTCCCTCTCATGGAGGAACGGACGCTGAGGCTCAGACGTTCGATGATCTTGTCGACGCATTGTGCGGTGAGCTGAACCCGTCCCGTCCGGTCGCATTGGTCGGCCATTCACTCGGGGCGGCGGCGGCCATTGCTGCGGCCGACCGTCGGGGCGGTGTCTCCTCGCTCACCCTCATCGCACCGGCCGGTCTCGGATTACATATCGATGCGGAGTTCGTTGCCGGGATGGCCCAAGCCGACAGTGTTGGCGCGGTGGGTCATTTGCTGCGAAGGCTCTCAAGCCGCGCCGATGCATTCTCTCCGGCGCTGGTAGCGCAAATCCACGCCGCCCTCTCGCGTGGCCGTTTGCTACGCTTGGCAGACGATATTTGCCGCGAGGGTAGACAGTTGGTCAATGTGCGAAGCGCCCTTGCATCGCTCGCCAATCAAATTCCGGTGCGTATCCTTGTGGGTACGGAGGACCGAATTCTGGACTGGCGCGACACGCTCGATGTCTCGCCGGCCATCGCACTCCATGTTTTTCCAGGTGCTGGTCACATGCCCCACTGGGATGCACCAGCCGAGGCGGCGGCGATCATCAAAAAGGGGATGCCCCATGACTGAGGTAGATGTCCGTTCGAAGTTGAAGGCTGCAAAAGCGCGGATGGGGGGCTTTGCTAAATCCGCACCGGAGCTGATGAAAGGCTTCGCTTCCATTTCCGCTGTGGCAACACGGCAGGGCCATTTCTCCGCTTCCGACCGTGAATTGCTGGCGACAGCCATTGCCGTGGCGAGTGGTTGCGAGGACTGCATTCTCTATCATGTGGATGCGGCGAAGCGTCATGGCGCGGAGGAAACGGCTCTTGTCGAGGCGCTGGAGGTGGCGGTGGAAATGGGCGGTGGACCTGCCGTCATGTATGCCGGCAAGGCGGTGGAGGCGTTCAGGGACCTTTAGAGCAGCGTGGGGGGGCAGTTCGACAAAGCGAAGATTGCTTTTGGAGTCTCCGAACCAAAGAAATTTTGCCGCTTGATCGAGCTGAATGTCCATTCAGGCGGGCAACTGGGAGGAGTGCGTGGCTTATTTACTGACGGCTGACGGCGGGACCGAGAGCATACGAGCGCGTGTCTATGACTTGAAGGGAAACTGCCTTGGAACCAGTGCAGTTCCATACCAGACCGATTTCAAGCCCGGACGCGTGGAGCAAAATCCGGAGGATTGGTGGGCGAACTTCGTTCGTGCCGCGCGTGAAGCGATCCGCGAGGCTGGCGTGAATGCAGATGGCATCGAGGCCATTTGCTATGCCACAACCTGCTGCACCGTTGTCGCTCTCGATGAGAATGGCCGTGCCTTGCGCCCCGCCATCATGTGGATGGATGTGCGCGCGCATCAGGAAGCTCATGACGTGCTGGCCACGGGCGATGAAGCGCTGTTGTTGAACGGGGCTGGGCAGGGCCCGGTCTCCGCAGAGTGGATGATCCCGAAGGCTCTGTGGTTGAAGCGAAACGAACCGCAGACCTTCGCCAAGGCCCACAGGATCTGCGAGTATCAGGATTTTCTCACCTATCGCCTTACAGGCACATGGGCGGCGAGCCTCGACAATGCCGGACTGCGTTGGCACTACCGGTCGCGCGCGGGGGGATGGGCCTCAAGCCTGCTCGCCGCATTGGACCTGTCCGAGCTTGAACTAAAATGGCCTGAGCGGGTGGTCGCGCCGGGCGATGTGATCGGTACGCTTACCTCCGCTGCGGCTAACGAACTGGGTCTGTCAGCGAATGTGAAAGTGATACAGGGTGGCGCGGACGCTCTTATCGGCATGATCGGTCTGGGGGTACACAAACCCGGACAACTCGCCATGATCACGGGTTCCTCGCATCTTCAGTTTGGGGTAACTGAGAGCCCCATCCATGCGCCCGGCGTATGGGGCAGTTATGCCGATATTGTTTATCCCGACCGCTGGATTGTCGAAGGTGGACAGACTTCTACAGGCTCCATCATCAACTGGCTTTCGCGCCTGAAGGGCGCTCCACTCGATTTCGATGATCTCAACCGAAAGGCCGCAGCCCTGGAACCAGGATGTGACGGGCTCATTGTTCAAGATCATTTTCAGGGTAACCGCACGCCACATACCGATCCACTTTCACGTGGTGCAATCGTTGGATTGACGCTTGGTCACGAAATGCACCACGTCTTTCGCGCCATTATGGAGGGCATCGGCTTCGGTACCCGGGCCATTCTCGATGCTTTCCGGTCGGCCGGCTATGCCGGAGAGGAGATGACCGTGGGCGGCGGTGCCGCCGGTTCGGACCTGTGGCTGCAAATCCATGCGGATACGGCAGGCATTCCGGTGCGGGTGCCGGCTTCACCTGATGCGCCGTCGACGGGCTCGGCTGTTCTTGCCGGCGTGGGGGCCGGGCACTTTGCAACCATCGATGAGGGTATCAAAGCGATGGTCCATGCGGGCAGATTGATCAAGCCTCGTGCAGACAGTGTCGCGAGATACGATGAAATCTACGCGAAATACGCCGCGCTTTATCCGGCTTTGAAGGAGGTTTTGGCATGACAGAACATGAACATTCCGGCTCCGCCGGCAGAACGGCTCTCGTGACGGGGGCCAGCCGTGGCATCGGGGCGGCGATCGCCAAAGGGTTGGCGAAGCGTGGATATGATGTGGTGCTCAATGATATTGAGCGGCAAAAAGATGATCTCGAACGGGTGGCAGAAGACATTCGTACCCTGGGCCAGCGCGCGGAGCCGCTATACGCGGATGTCAGCAGCAAAGCTGAAGTCGAGACCATGGCCCAGAAGACGCTGGAAGCTTTCGACAAGATCGACGTCATCGTAAACAATGCCGGTATCCTCATTGCCGGTCAAGTCGACAGCCTTCCCGAGGAGACTTGGAGCGCGGTGATGGATGTGAATGTGAAGGGCGCGTTCATAGTGATCCAGGCGTTTCTGCCCTCGATGAAGAAACGCGGCTATGGACGTATCGTGAACATTGCCTCCATTGGCGGGAAGCATGGTGCACCGGGACAGGCACATTACTCTGCCTCCAAGGCTGCCGTTATGGGCTTCTCTAGGGTTCTCGCTCAGGAAGTCGGGCCGCTGGGGATCACGGTCAACTGCGTATGTCCGGGAATCATCCTGACCGATATGGGGCGAGTGAATCTGGATGATCCGCTTGTACGCGAAGCTTGGAAATCCAAGACGGCAATGGCCCGCATAGGCGAGCCGGAAGATGTGGTCGGTCCTGTCGCGTTCTTTGCGTCTGACGATGCGGGTTTCGTTACCGGACAGACGCTCAATGTGGATGGCGGTATCGTTTTCTCGTGATTTCACAGAGTAAGCAGCGCTAGCAGGGTCGCGTCTGGTACCCTGCAAGGGTGCCAACCGTTTGAGTTGGCGGACGATGATCTGTTCTGGAGTGCCCTGTTTGGGCTTGCTCCCATTGGAGCCAATAGCGGCGAATGCACAGAATCCCCGGGGCTGACTCCCAGGGAGCTGCATTAATGCTCACTCAAGGAGAATCTCTCCTTTATTAGTTCCGGCGATTTGCCACCGGGCGCGGAAGCTCAAAGGGGCAGGCTGAATAGATGGAGTGGTTGCCGCTCTACCCACCCGACGCGTTCTGTTGGAGGATCGTCGGGTTAAGTCCAATGGGTGGAGAGGAAGGCGAGCATGACCAAAGAGACGATGATCGGGATCGATTTAGCCAAGCCGCCAAACTGTCTCACCAAGCGGGGCCACCTCATAACATCGGTTAAGAATTTCGCCTCTTCGTATTGCCGAATATTATTCGACAGGAGCTTTCAATCTTGGCTCATGGCGCGAGGACGATCTTGCCGTGCACCCCACCTGCCGCGATAAGGGTATGCGCCTGGCTTGCGTGTTCTAATGCCAATACTTGAGCTATGACGGGCTTAATCTTCCCATCGGCAACCTCAGAAAAAATCCTACCAGCTGCGCCATTGAGTTCTGCATCAGAGATAGTGTCGAGGCTAAGCGTAGCGATGGGATTGCCAACTTGTCGTCGCCTGCGTTGGAGTTTAGGCGGTCGTCATGAAAATACCAGCTGAGATGCCCCGCCTGAAAGGTTACCGGTTCCCCCGCGAAGTCGTGGCTTACGCCGTGTGGGTCTACCACCGTTTCGCACTCAGCGCGGCGGATGTTGAGGACCTGCTTGCCGAGAGAGGCGTAATTGTCAGCCGGGAAACCGTACGCAAATGGGTGAACCGGTTTGGTCAGCATTTCGCTCGTTGTGTTAAGCGTGACCGGCCTGCGGCGGCGGACAAGTGGCACCTTGATGAAGTCGTGATCCCGATCAATGGCGTGAAGATGTGGTTGTGGCGGGCGGTTGACGGGAACGGGGATGTGCTCGACATGCTGGTGCAGCCAAGGCGAAACGCCAAAGCGGCCAAGCGCTTCCTGCGGCAACTGATCGCCCGTTTTGGCCAGCCCCGCGTTATCATCACGGACAAGTTGCGCAGCTATATCAAACCGATCCATCAGTTGGCTCCGGACGCCCATCACCGCGCCCACAAAGGGCTCAACAACCGCATCGAGGGCTCACACCGACCGACCCGGAAGCGAGAGAAAATCATGGGCCGGTTCAAATCACCCCGGCAGGCCCAAAGATTTTTGGCTGCCCATGATCAAATCAACACCGTCTTCCGACCCCGCCGCTATCAACTCTCCGCATACTCATACCGCCACGCCAGGGCCGACGCGTTCGGCCTCTGGGAAGACTATGCTGCCGAAATGGCCGCTTGACCTGCAAGGATCTCACCCTCGCAATCACGCGAAAATAAGTTGGCAATCCCGACTATAGACATCGCGACCCAGCTCGTCGGTTCCCAGCCAGTATGTCTCCCCAGGTGGTTGCAGCGCTTGCGAGAGATTCTGTTCGTAAGGCGAATAGTGAGCCAGTAGAGGGGCGAATGTCGCTAGGGTCAGGACCCATTAATATGGCCGCAATGGTCGGCCTGATTTGTGCGGATACGCGAAGCAAGGCTGCAGGAAGACTTCATGTTTTTCAAGGCTTTGCGACAAAGTAGCCCGTGCAAATCAGGCTGATCCGAAGGACGCTCGATAGACCGGCGAGCTGCTGCGTCAAACCCCTTGACCGGGGGGGGGGGAACCCCGCTCTGCGGGCTTTTCCTGACATCTCTTGGTCTATCGAACGCCATTGCGGTCATATTAATGGGTCCTGACCCTAGTTCAGGAGAACTTCGATATTGCGATCCGTGCTCATCGCGTCGAGTTGCCGGACTCGGAATACGTTCAAAGACGCTTGGGTTTTTCACCAAACTATATTGTGGCGTCGCCAGAATACCTGGACAGGCATGGTACGCCGAGCGAACCGGAAGAGTTGCGTGACCACTGCGGTATCTTCGTGGACAACATGCGCTCGCACCGGCTGACTTGGCGACTGAGCCGGCGTGGTGAAGTTGACATCGATATTCCGCTTACTGCGACGCTCTTCTCCGACGATCCATTGGTGACACTGAATGCGGCGCTGACCGGTATAGCGATCGCAAACCTGCCACACGGATTGTGCTGGCCCCACATTGAAGCAGGCAAGCTGGTACGGCTCATGCCGACCTGGGAGGCAGGCGGCACCACAACAACGATCCTCATGCCGCATAAGCGTGGTCAATTGCCCTCTGTTCGCGCTGTCGTTGATAACCTTGCAAAGGGGCTTGGACAAAGGATGGGATTGCGCGCTACGTAAAGTCGGAGGGAAGCGGTGTCCAGGTTCAGCGCCAATGAGACAATTTCGGCTTAACGGATAGAGGAGGATTTCTGGCTCATCGTAGCCCTTCAAGGAGCGAAGATGAGACGTAAATCTAGGCAGCAGATCGATCGCCAAAGGCAGCTGCGCTAATTCCTGGCAGCCTTGCGTGGCAGCACTTCTCCGATAGCGATGAAGGTTTGTCTGCTTCCGGTGGTGGAAAGCCGTTGAAAGGCGTCGTTTAAGGCTCCGATGCGCCCTTGCGTATCTGAATTGCGTTCGAAGTCATGGAAGGCATTTTCGTCCACCCATTCGACGATCACCCGCACCGTGGAGCTATCCGTTTTGGCGAGGAACCGCGCGCTGACAAAGCCTTTATATTGCGCGACCCAGTCCCTCTGGATTCTCCCGAAGGCTTCAGCAACGCTTGTCACGCTTTCAGACGCAGGCACTGTGTAATCTATGATGGAGTAGAAGCCTTCGAGATGTCTCATCTGCTGTTCCTTCATTCTGAACCCGACAGCGTCCGGGCCACCCGGCGGCGGATGAACGGAAACGCAGATGCCGTGCGAATGATGGCATTGCGCACAATGCGCAATGGCCGGTTCTGAAGCGTTGCAACCGCGGTAAGGCGATCTGTCATGCGGAGCACGTCCTCGGCCGCAATGCGGCGTGTTTTGGCGTAGGTCTCCAGCGGCAGTTCGGTATCACTCTCTAAAGCCTGCTGCAGCGCATCTGCGAGGGCCACGGCATCTTTTAAGCCGAGATTCATGCCTTGACCGCCGGCCGGGGAGTGAACATGCGCGGCGTCACCCATCAAAATGACTGGCGCCTGATAAAACCGGTCGGCCAGTTTGTGGTGAACCTGAAAGCGGGAACCCCAAAGCACTTCGCTCACGCGTGCACCAGTTTCGGGTCCGCGTTCGTCAATGACGTCCTGAACGTCCGCAATTGTCGGGTCAGAAGGCGCATTCTGCCTCTGCGCAACCACGCGGTAGCGGTCTTTCGACATGGGGGCGACGACCAGCGTTCCCTCGCGCGAGAAGAACAGCGTTACTTCATCCTTGGCAATAGGCCATGCCATTCGCACGTCGGCTAGCATGAAAGAGCCATAGGTTTCGCCCGGAAAGGGGATGTCGGCTAGTGTCCGAACTGTGCTTTTCTCGCCATCCGCGCCCACGACAAACCGGGCGCGGATGTGTGAGCCGTCATCGGTTGTAAGGATGGTGTCACCGGTACGGTGCTCAATAGCTACAACCTTGTGTGGCCTTTGCACCTGATGGCCAAGAGACAACAGCTTGGCGGTCATCAGCGCTTCCGACTCATCCTGTGGGATCATCAGGGCATAGGGGTGGGCGATTTCAGCACGCCGAAATCGGCGCGCAACAGGATCTCCGAGCGCTCACGAATGCGAAAGTTGCGGACCTTGATACCGGCCTTAATCAGATCGGCCGCAATCTCCAGCTTGCGAAGGGCTTCCAAAGTGCCGGCATGAATCACCGCCGCCCGCGATGTGTTCTGCGCTTCAGGGAGAGCATCTAGAATGACAAAATTAATGCCCCACTGGGCAAGGCCAATCGCAAGGGCAAGCCCGGTTGGGCCTGCGCCGACAATGGCGACATCCACCTTGAGGGGAGCGGCGTCATTCCTGCTCCCCTGCAGCTTTCGTTTGTGCGGCGATGGCGTCAGCCTGAAACCGGGTGTTCTGGCCGACAGCGATCAGCCAGTTTCCGTCGACCTTCGTCATGACATAGAGGGGGTGTCCCTCCGGTTCGTCTCCGTCCGGTTTCCCTTGTCCATCGATTGGCTTCTGCACCACATTCACCGCAACGACCGTTTCCGAAAGGAACGTGATATGCGCAATCTCGTAGGCAGCGTAGTGCTCGCCCAGCGCCGGGGTGAGCATCTTGTGGGTGAAAGCGTTGATCTCATCCCAGCCGGTCAGGCGTTTTCCCAGAGCTGTCACCCAGACGGCCTCGCTTGCAAGCAGGCGCATAAAACCTTCGGGGTCACGATTGCGCTGGGTCTTTTCGACCTGTGCGACGATCTCGTGAACGCGAGCGACATCGTGTGCGCGGGCATTCTGCTGCGAAGCGGTGCTTTCTGATGAGGTTTTAGCGGGCATGGAAGGCTCCGGTCCGAAGATGACTGGGGGGACTTGCCTCAATAGGCGACGGTGAAGCGCTCGCGGCGATGCTGGGGCACTTCGGCTTCATCGAGCAGGGCCACGGCGAGGTCCTCCATGGAGATCATGGATAGGCCGTTTTGATCGAGAATGAGGGTGTCCCGGCCTTTTCTGTAGCTTCCCGTCCGCTTGCCGGGTTGCAGCAAGGCAGGAGGGCTCAAATAGGTCCAGTCCGCATGTGTCTCTTCCTGGCAGACTGCATATTGCTGGCAGCAAGCGACGGCAATGCCGCGCCAGGCTGCGGCGACATAGCGGGGATCATCGACGATCGTGTCTCCCGTGTCCGGTGCGTGGAGGCTGCCGGCGCCGCCAACCAGAATGAGCCTTGTGCCTGTTAGCCGCAGGCCTTTCAGAAGACTTTCCGCAGTGCTTGGGTGTTCATGTTCGGAGCCCAGCTTCGGTCGGGTCGCACTCACCACGACATCCTGATCGGCGCTCAGCCGGGCAACATCCTGCGGAGCTGCCGCATTGCCGACGACAATGGTCGCGTTTTCCAGGGAACGGCGCGCGCGGTCGGGATCACGGACGACTGCGGTGACCTCGTGCCCGCGTTGCAGAGCTTCAGCGACGACGCGGCGTCCCACATTTCCCGATGCTCCAAAAACAAGGATGCGCATGGTTCTCAAACTCCGGTTCTGGCGGATGGATCGATTGCTGTTTGTGGTGCGGCAGCAGGGTTTGGCTGCCTTGTCGAGCGGCGCAAAAGGAGGAGGATCGCGAGGATCACGGCGATTCCACCCGGCAGCCAGCGCCAGCCCATTGTTTCCGGATCCTTGACGAACAGGACGAGCATGGAGACGAACGGGATGAGGTAGGTAAAGGCCGTGACTGTGCCTGGAGACAGGACCCCTGTTCCTCTTTGCAAAAGCCAGAAAGTGATGCCGCTTGAAAAAATGCCGAGATAGGCAACGAGAAGGAGATCGGTGGCGGTTATCCTGCCCAGTGCGTGAACCGGTTCGAAGACGAGGCCGAGGAGCCCCATCAGAAGACCACCGGCAATGAGACTCCAGAAGGTCCGGATTGCCGCTCTGCCGGACAGCCAGCCCCGTTTGAGGCCCCATTTGCTCAAGACGGGATAGAGAGCAGAGGCGGCGCAACCGAGGAAAAACAGCCCCTCTGCAAGTCCGAACGCCATACCTTGGGAAGTCCCTTCGCTTCCTGCCCATGCCAGTGCCAGAGCGCCCGCCGCTCCCAGAAACAGGGAGGCAAGAAGCGCCATGTCGGCGCTTTCCACGCCGATCATGCGACCGAACGCATAAGCAAGCAGCGGAACGCTCACATAGAGCGTGGCCATGGACAGCGCGCTAACCTGATGCGCAGCCGAGAACATCGCGCCGAAGAAACCGGCAAGGCATAGGCCCATGACGGCATAGAGGAAAAACCCTGGAGGGCTCGGCCAGCCGTCTGGCCCTCGCCAGATCAAGGGAGCGAAAGCGGTGGCGGCAATCGCAAACCTTATCGCTGTCAGGAAGAGGGGCGGCAGTCCTTCGCTCAACAACCCCACGGCTGGGAATGAGAGGCCAACGATGAGCGTCCATACGAACATGCCTCCATGGGCATTCTGTAGTGCCAAGCTGGGGGTTTTCCGCTCTGATGGCATGAGATCTATGCTCCGTAAGGATGGTTCTTGCGCGCTTCCCGCAGCGCCGCGGCCCACCAAAGGAGTTGATCCAGCATAACCCTGACAGCCGCTTCGGGACCTGCGGGCTCTTTCAGTTGTCCAGTCTTATCGAAACGCCCGTGACAATTGTGCAGGCTCACGCAATCGCGGGTCGAGACCATATGCAGCTCCGCACAAACTTGGCGAAGCTGCTCCACGGATCTGAGGCCACCGGCCATTCCGCCATAAGACACGAATGCGACGGGTTTGCCCATCCACTCTTCCCGGGCTGAATCGAGTGCTGTCTTCAGCGAGGCCGGATAGCCGTGATTGTATTCAGGCGTGATCATGATGAAAGCATCCGCATCCGCGAGACGAGTCTTCATCTCCATTGCGGCGGGTACGGGCATGTTGGTCAGTCTTGCAGGAAGGTTGGCTTCCGCGAGGTCGATAACATCAAGATCAACCATCTCGTTCAAGGCAGCGCGGCCGAGGAACCAGCGTGCCACGGTATCGCCAAAACGCCCTTCGCGGGTACTGCCAACGATCACGGCGGTGCGAATACGTGGTTCGTCCATGTCTGTCTCCGCTAAGCAATGACGATGAATTGGCCAATAGCCAAGCGGTACTCTGACGCGAACACGAGACGAGGTCTTGAACGGAAGGAAACAAAAAATGGAACATTCTTGCAGAATGTTCACGCCCATCTTTTGCCGTTGCCGTTGCCGTTGCCGTTGCCGTTGCCGCGGTCTGCGGTGGGGCGTCAGATCTGCGTCGACTGGCGGCGGTACTGTGCGGGTGAAATGTTCAGTTCACGTTTGAACAGCCGCGTCATGTGACTTTGGTCAGAAAAACCGCTGGCGGCGGCAATCGTCTTTAGCGAGACGTCCTTGCGGGAAAGTTGTCGCTTGGCGTGCTCCAGTCGTCGTTGAAGGACGTAAGCGTATGGCGGTCGGCCGAATTCTGCGCGAAAACGCCGGCTGAAGTGAAACACGCTCAAGCCCAGAAGGGCAGCAAGATCGGCAAGCGATATGCTGTTCCCGATATTTTCTTCAATGTAGTCAATGAGCAGCCTGCGTTGCGCCCGCGACAGTCCGTCATTGCGATCCTGTTGGCGGAAACTGACAGTGGCATAGCTGCGCAGGATGTGGACGGATATCTGGCAACGCAAGGCTTCCACGTAGAGACAGCCACCGAGGCTTTTTGCTCTGGTTTCTTCGGCGAGGCGAAAGGCCGCTTCCGTGAGGATCGAGTCATCTATTGCAAGAAAATTCTTGAGCTCTATGTCTTCAATATCCCGGTCGAAGACATCTTGGGCTGTTCCGGCGAGTGCTTCAAATGGCAGGTAGATGTGGGACGCCTCGATCGCGCCATCCCATCGCCAATCAGAAACGTCGGATCGTGTTACAACAGATACGGAACCGGGGCCTACAGCTTCAGTTTGCCAAGGGCCATCCTGGCGTCGCCGGTTGATCACCCCGCGGTTGAGATAGACGACGACCGAGAAGTCCGTGAGTGCCGGGGCGCTGATTTCTTGAGGTGGGGTACGGTATCGCCTGAACTTGATGCCGCTCCAGCCCAACGGAATGCTATCGAGAACCAGAGAGCCGGCCATCCATTGTGGCAGGCTGTCTGGAGATATCATGTCCTTCACATTGCCCTCCCATGTTCGCAGACAGTATGGTTCATGACTGTGACGTTGGTGGACTTTCTCGAAGTGTTTCCTTGGGCTGGGGTGCATGAAATGCCCAGGTAAAGAAGGCCTCTTCACGGATGGTTCCGAGAAGGGCGGCAATGCCCGCCGAGGCGATCACTGCGAAAACAAGGCGTCCAATCAGAATGCCACCAACATCTGCGCCAAGTGCGATGAAAATCAGTGTGTCTTCAACGATGCTGTGCGCGAAGCCCATGAATACGCAGGAGATGAAAATCTGACGCGGGGATATTGATCCCGAGCGCGCTTCGCGGATCAATAGTCCCGCACCGTAGGAAATACCGAGAAACAAACCAACCGCAGTGAAATGCTGTGCTTCTCCCTTGATGCCCGAAAGGCGCAGAAACGGCGCGAGCAGGCTCATCATCAGCTTCAGGATGCCGGTGACCTTCAGGATCTCAAGCCCCCAGGACAAAAACAGCAGGGTGAAAAGCATGACCACCATCGTCTCCAGAAGGCCTATGAAAAAGCCGACCCAGTCGCTTGTCGCATTCATGGGGGTCCAGACAGGTTCGATAGGTGACGAAAGCCACCCCGTGGCAGTGAAGAGATGGTGGAGAAGGAAGGCATAGAGCAGGCCACCGGCAATACGCAGAAGCGTGGTCAGGATCATGCTTGGCCCTGCCTTCTGGATGATTTTCTGCTCAATCGGCAGACCATGTGCGAAAAGGAGCAGCGCCGAGAGAATGGTGATGTCCGCCACGCTCAAAGAGGATGCCGGCACAAGGGTAAAGACGAGGGGAACTGCTCCCCATATCCCGACGAGCATGCCGCTCAACCATGCCAACGCCAGCTCCGGTGGCAAGCCGACGAACCCCATCAAGGGTGCAAAGGCGGGTGCAATCGCTTCGATGACACCTATTCGCGAAAGACACTCTGCGAGAATCGTAATGGGCACCATGATTCGTGCAAGTACCCAATAGATTTCGATCGTTTCCCGGGCGTTGCGCAACGCGGATACGAAGACTGACATCACAATTCTCTCTGATAGAACCTCATTCTGACATCCCGATCCAGTTCGCAGATTTGGTCAGAGGTCGCGAGGAATCAGCCTTGGACGCCCGACGCGATGTCACCAGTGATTCCAAGGGGTGGTAGATGCCGGTTCGAGTAGGGTCTGATGTCGAGACGCGACGAAGGGTCAGGGCAATGAACCCGACAATCCTCCATCGGCATGAACTCGTTCGGGCCCGAGTGAATAGAGCCCAAGACGTCGGCGACCTGGCTATCATGAGTGTTGATCACCGAGATCATCTGACCGCGCTTTAGGGGAAACGCCGAGGCCGTCTTGGACTCAAGGTGCCTCATTGCATCGGGCCTGAAGACGCCAGCAGAACTGTGTAGAGGCTGCTGCTGGCGGTGATGTAGAGCCGGTTGCGCTTCGGCCCGCCGAATGTCAGGTTCGAGACCTCTTCCGGAACGAATATCTTGCCGAGCAGGGTCCCGTCCGGGTGGTAGACGTGCACGCCTTCTCCGGTCGATGTCCAGATGCGCCCCTGCGCATCCAGCCGGAACCCGTCGAACACACCGGCCTCACAGGTGGCGAAGACGTCGCCTCCTTTAAGTTTGTCACCTTCGACTTCGAAGGCGCGGATGTGGCGCGGACCATCGGGAGAACGCGTGCCGCCGGAATCGACGACATAGAGAATGCTCTCGTCCAGCGAGAAGGCGAGACCGTTGGGGCAGACGAAATCGGTCGCGACGCACGACACCTGTCCGGTCGGGGAGATGCGGTAGACATGCTGTCCATCCAGCTCGGGTTCGGCTGCGAAGCCTTCATAGTCGGTCTCGATGCCATAGGTTGGGTCTGTGAACCAGATGGAGCCGTCGGACCTCACCACCACGTCGTTGGGTGAATTGAAGCGCTTGCCTTCATAGCGATCAGCCAAGACGGTCAGACGACCGTCATGCTCGATCCTGGTTACCGCGCGCGTGCCGTGATTACACATGACCAAACGGCCTTCCCGGTCGAGCGTGCTTCCATTGGTGTATGCGCCAAGGCCGGAGCGGTGGTCGCCCACTGCTCCGGTCAATTCGTCATAGCGCAGCCGCCGGTCATTCGGAATGTCGCTGAAGATCACCGACCGCCAAAGCGCTGAATAGACCGGCCCTTCCGTCCAGCGCCCGCCGGTCCAGATGTTTTCCACCGGTTCAGCAAGCTGCACCGATCGTTTGAATCGCGCATCGCAGATCTCATAGCTGCTGTCATTCATGGTCTGTTCCTGTCACTGAAAAGTGTGCTACAAAATAAATAGCACACCATCCGAATAATTGCTATGGAATTTGTAGCATGCAGCAGAAAACCAGAACACCCATTCCCAAGCCCGGTCAGCCCGTGCGCGGATCGCGATCCGGCGCGCCGGTGATGGCCCTGTTCGACCTTCTTGGCCGACGCTGGGCCATGGGGGCCTTGTGGTCTCTGGCAGAAGGCGGTCCGACAACGTTTCGTGGCCTGCAGGAGCGGTGCGAAACCATTTCGCCCGCGGCGCTGAACCAGCGGCTGAAGGAGTTGCAGGAGGCGATGCTGGTGCATCGGGTGCCGGAGGGCTATGCGGTAACGCCACTCGGCCTTGCCATCTATGACAAGCTCGTGCCGTTGGGGGCTCTGGCCAAGGAATGGGGCAGGGCGCTTGAAGTTGGGGGAGGCGATGAGGCACATGATTGAGCTCTCGGTCAGTTCGCCTCCCGCAAGTGATCATTTTCCGACGGAGACAATGGTTCCTTGCCCCAGCGCGCAGAGAATTTTTTGCGCACTTTCGATCGAATAGATCTCGCAACGGCAGACAGCTTGGCGCCGCCCGACGCTTTGGGCTTCCGCCCTTGCTTCAAGACGGCTGCCCTTCGCGGGCTTGAGGTAGTTCAGCTTGAATTCGGACGTTAGCGCATCACCACCCAATGCCAGCCCGCCGGCAAAGGTGAGTGAATTGTCAGCGAGAAAACTGATAACGCCGCCATGAACATATCCATGCTGCTGCTTGTGATGATCTGCGACAGTCAGACTCAGGGTAACACCATCCGATGATGCCCGTGTAAGCTCGGCGCCGAGAAACATGGAGAAGGGCTGTGCTTCAAACACTTGCCGCGAGAGTTGGTACAAATCATCCATGATCTTTCCCAAGTGTCATTGCGCGTTCAAGCCAGTTCCTGAACAATTCTGTCGCCGGGGTGAATGCACACCATCTGAAGCGGCTCGGTGCCGATGTTAATGTAACGGTGAGGAACATTCGATGGGGCGATGATGATGTCGCCCGCCGAACCGACAATCCGTTCCGCCCCCACAGTGAACTCGGCGGTTCCGGAACGCAGAACCCATGTTTCGGCATAGGGATGTGTGTGCAGATCCGACCCCTTTCCGGGATCGGTGTCGATCAGAAAGAAGGAGACCGGGCTGCCATGGTCGCGCCCTTCAAAGCGGATGGAGCGACTTTCTGGCGACAGGGTGGGGAATGAGCGAAGTATTGTCGTCATCGATGAACTCCGTTGACCAAGCTCATGTCGGGTGCCGCATCAGGCTTCCTTACCCGACCTGACTGGGTGGATCGCGTGGAAGGCTATGCAAAGCCGATTGAAGATGTTCATCATCCCCAGAGCAATCGTGAGCTTTGTCAGCTCGCCTTTGCTGAAATGGCTGAGTGCTTCTTCAAACAAGGCATCGGGAACGCCGCCTTCCGAGATCAGTGTCACCTGCTCTGTCCAGGCGAGTGCTGCGCGTTCGCGCGCCGAAAACAGCGGGGACTCTTTCCACGCGGAGACAAGAAACACCCGTTGCTCGCTTTCGCCGTCTTCGCGGGCTTCCCGGCTGTGCATGTCGACGCAATAGGAGCAGCCATTGATCTGCGAGGTGCGCAGATTGATCAGATGAATCAGTCCTTTCTCCAGCCCGCAATCGTCTACGGCCTTCTTCAGCTCCATCTGAGTGTTCATCAATTCAGGGGCTTCTTTGTAGAAATTGAGCCTGGGTTCCACGGGGTGGTCCTCTTCGTTTGCTGCTATGGATCGGGCGTGCTGTCTGATCGATGCACTGTCTGCAAAGACGTAGAAGGTGGCCCGCCTGTGACAGCCCGCCCTAAATTTTTTGACAAGTGCGGAAGATTGGGATGCAGACAAAACGAAGAAATCGAAAAGCTGCGACTGCGCTGACTTCGATCTGTCGGGAGCACTCCTGATGATTCTGCAAAGGCTGTCTCTCCCTGAAAGCTTGTTTGACTGTGATGCGATGGGAGGCGGCAGCCTCAGTTCGGCCCTGGTGCGCAACATGCAGTCGTCAACCGGCTGGCCGTGTCCGCGGCGCTGGTTGGCGGCTTTCTGGGTGGCTCCGTTGGCCTCGGCATCACGCCGATCAACGCCATCGTGATAACCTTCATACTGTATGCAGGCGGCTCGGTCATGCTGCACAGTGCAGGGTTCGATCCAAAGATTGGCAAGACCGTTGAGGACCAGGCGGGTTTTTAGCAAGCGCCGTTCAGTGTCGAAACTATTCTCAGCGCTGCGCCGGTAACCTCAACTTACCCGGCGCAATTGCCTGCATGTTTTAAAATTGTGCGGAGGCAGAGCAAGAGAATTAAAGCAGCAAATTCAGTTGCTTGTACGGGTGGTCACAGAATGATTCCGACAAAAATCAAGGAGCGTTGATACGGCTTTCCCGTTGGGCTGAACCGAAGCTGGATCCGTGCCGATGAGGGTAATCGCGCATTGAGCCTCACCCTGCCAGTCCAGGACCGGCGCTGCTATTGCCACCAGCCCCGGTATGAAGCGTCCGTCGACAGATGCGTAGCCGGCCGCCCGGATGCTTTCACGCAGGGCCAGAACAGACGCTTCGTTGAAATCTTCCCGGTGAGCAAGCGTTGGGTTTGATTTGGCAAGCTCAAGTTCCTTTGCAAGCCGTTCCCTGATGGCACTGGGGGGCGACCATCCGATGAAGACACGCCCCGATGCAGACGTCAGAAGTGGCAGGGTGGTTCCAAGCCCCATCGAGGTTATGACTGGTGCCGGTGCGCGCTCCCAGCGCACAACGGTCGCGCCGTCGGTACCCCATACGGAGAGAAGTGCTGTCATGCCGGTTGCATCGCGGAGCTCGGGCAGCGAGTCGGCTGAGCGGTTGACAAAGTCATGGCGTGCGAGTGCGGCGAGACCAATATCCATTGCCGCCGGACCGAGGTCGTATTTTCCTGAGCGTCCGGCCTGCACCACCAGCCCCGCAGCGATGAAAGACGCCAGATAGCGGTGGGCCTTGCTCGGTGGCATTCCGGCGCGCCGCGCTAGATCGGAAAGGGTAACCGGGCCATCACAGCGCGCAAGTTCCCCTACGAGATGAAGTGCAATGTCGACGGACTGGATGCCGCCGGCAACGCCCGCGGTCTTCGCCTTTTTATCCAGCATCCATCAATTCCTTCAGTCTCAGTATGTCGCCGGCAACGATGCGCTTGCCATTTTGCAGAAAGAGCCTGCGCTGTTCAATGCCCGATGCAATGAGTCTGTCGCCACAGTGAACCTGATAGTCAAGCGAAAGCTGACGGGCATTCCACTCGGCGATGGCTAGCGAGATTGTGAGCAGGTCTCCTTCCCGGGCCGGACTTTGGAAGCGCGCATCTGCAGCCGTCAGCCCGAACCCCACTGCATTCAGGCGCACGCACAGGGCCCGATGTCCACCATGAACCAAAAGCCAGTCATGAAAGGCTCTGTCGAACCAGACGAAGAACCGCGGATAATAGACGATCCCAGCGGGATCGCAGTCGCCGAAAAGCACACGATAGGCGTATCGATGAGGCATCTTGGTTTATTCCTTAATATAAAATCTATTGCATAATACGTAAAATTTAGGTTAGGGTCCAGATGTCGGGTTTCGTTTCGACCGGGAGGAAAAATGGGAACGCTTCGAAATGTCGAGATTGTTGGTGGTGGACCGGCAGGCCTTTACACCGCCATCTTGCTCCGTCGCCGGATGCCGCAAACGCATGTTCGTGTGACGGAGCAGAATCCGATGGGCGCGACATTCGGCTTTGGCGTAGTGTTTTCGGATCAGGCGCTCGATTTTCTGCGTGCCGACGACCCTGAAACCTACGAAGTCATCACCCCCAATATGGAGCGGTGGCGGAACATGACGCTAAACCATCCCGCAGAACGTGTGGTTCTGGACGGGATCGGGTTTTCCGCAATCGGCCGCCTTGAACTGATCGAGATCCTGCGCAAGCGCGCACAGTCGCTCGGTGCCGAGATTCGTTTTGAAACGCGGCTCAAAGGCCTGGATCCGACGCTGGAAGAAAATGCCGATCTTGTAATCGGGGCTGACGGACTGAACTCGGTTGTACGCGCAAGCGATCCTGCGGGTTTTGGCGAAAGGCTCGACCATTTCGGCAACCGCTTCGCGTGGTTCGGTGCCGAACGGACGTTCGAAACGCTGACGCAGACCTTTATCCGCACCATCGCCGGCCCAATGAACGCTCATCACTATCGTTACGCGCCGGGGCGCAGCACCTTCATCGTCGAATGCGGGGAGGAAGCGTATCGTGCGGCCGGCTTCGACGAGATGGGCGAGGAGGATAGCCGCCGTGCCTGCGAGGCGTATTTCGCCGGAGTTCTGGAAGGTGCCAATCTCATAACCAATAAATCGAACTGGCGCCGGTTTCCCAAACTCTGGTGCGATAACTGGGTCTCGGGCCGCAAGGTTCTGCTTGGCGACGCCGCACATACAGCGCACTTCTCCGTGGGGTCTGGAACAAGGCTTGCCATGGAAGATGCAATCGCCCTTGTCGCGGCGCTTGTCGATCATTCCGATGTGGATGCCGCGCTTGCAGCGTTTGAAGCGGCGCGCAAACCTATCGCAAAAAAGATTGTCGACGCTGCCAATGTATCGGCGCTGTGGTACGAAGGTTTTGGCAGGAAGATAGAGCATGCGCCCCTCGATTTTGCCTTCGACTACATCACTCGCTCAGGCCGCGTTGATATGGACAGGCTGCGCAGGATGTCTCCTGAGTTCATGGCGCGCTACGAAGCCGCGAATGACACTCCACGGATCGTTGACCCGGTGGCAAGGGAAGTGGATGGAGCCGCCGAAATCGGCTTCGATCCAGATGCGCATCCAAATTGTTCAGAGATTCTCTGGGGCAATCTTCCGCACAATGCTGATCGGCTTGCGGTTACGGGCCCGGCCGGCGATCGCACCTACGGCGAACTCGTCCGCGAAGCGGCGCGCTGGGGCAATGCCTTCGTCGCGGCGGGGCTTGAGCGCGGCGCGCGCATACCCTTCTTCCTGGACGACACGCCCGCCTATCCGGCTGCGTTCTTCGGTGCAGTGCGCGCGGGTTTTGTTCCCGTTCTGCTCAACGTCCAGACCAACGCCGATACACTCAATTTTTTCCTGAAAGACACGGGTGCTGCCATCGCCCTGTGCGAGGCAGATCTGGCTGAAAAGTTCTCCCGTGAGGTGTTGAAGGATACACAGATTGGCAGGGTCGTGCTGGTCAATGCCGGAAATGGCGGGCCGCGGGAGGGTGTTTTTGAACCCTCCACCGAATTTCTGGAGAGTCAGCCAGAAACCTTGGAATGCGCGGATACGAGCACCTACGACATGGCGTTCTGGATGTATTCCTCGGGTTCCACCGGCCGACCCAAGGGTATCGTGCATCTGCATCACGATATGGCCTTTTCGCAACAGAGCTTCGGACGCCATATCCTCGATCTGACGGCAGACGATGTCTGCTTCTCCGTTCCGAAGATGTATTTCGCCTACGGCTTCGGAAACTCAATCACCTTTCCATTCTCTGTCGGGGCCACCGCGGTGCTGATGCCGGGGCAGCCGCGCGCCGAAGCAGTGCTCGACACGATCGAGACTTACCGACCCACTGTGCTCTTTGGGCTGCCCACGCTCTACACCGCCCTTTGTCGCAGCGCCCGTATTGAGGAGCGCGATATGGCCTCCCTGCGACAGTCAATGTCGGCCGCCGAGATACTGTCGGAGGATGTCTACAATGGCTGGAAGGCGCTGACCGGCCACGGTCCGACGGAAGGTCTGGGCTCGACCGAAATGCTCCATATCTACCTCTCCAACCGGTTGGACGACCATCGTCTGGGCGCCGCTGGTGCCCGGGTGCCGGGCTATGAAATTCGCCTGGAAACGCCGGAAGGAAAGCTCGCTGAGCCAGGTGAGGAAGGGGTGATGCTCGTGCGCGGCCATTCCTCCGCCCCGTGCTATTGGAACCGTCCGGACAAGACCCGGGAAACCATGAGAGGCGACTGGCTCTATACCGGAGACCGGTTCATCGAGCGCGACGGTTATTACTATTTCCAGGGCCGGGCCGATGAACTCATCAAGGTGTCCGGTCAATGGGTCTGGCCGCTTGAGGTGGAACGCTGCCTCAACGACCATCCCGACGTGCATGAATGCGCGGTTCTGGCCCACGAACTACCGGATCGCCGAGTAACTCTGCGAGCTGTCGTGCGGTTGCGCTCCGGCAGCGGCAATGACGAAGAGCGCGCTCGGCTTCAAGCGCATGTGAAGACTGTTCTGCAACCCCACAAATATCCGCGCATCGTCGAGTTTGTGAGTGAATTGCCAAAGACGGGAACAGGAAAGATCGACCGGCAGGCTTTGATGACACCACAAAAGGTTGCCTGACCGGGCCGGGAAACCACGCGATCCAGATCGACGATAGACGGGTGGCAGCCGCCACCTGTTTGGCCGAACGCGGCCTTGTGCAAGGGGGCAAGGCCAGAGAAATGCCGGCCATCGGCCGGAACCAGAAAACAAACGGGAGGAAGCAGATGAACCGCTTACTTATTGCAGCAATCGCTGCCCTTGGCATGTCAGTCCCGGCTGCCGCGCAGGTCAGTTCCATCTCCACACCGCCGCAGGGCTCTGTATGGAACACGATGGCATCGGTGATGGCGGGCGAGGTCCGCAACACCACCAAGATGCGGGTGGTGGTGCAGCCCTATGGCGGCAATGCGCAGATGATGCAGGCGCTTGACCAGCAGCTTGCAGAATTCTCGCTGAATGACGTCAACGATGTGATCTCGGCGGTCGAGGGCAGCGGCGAATACGACCAGCCAATGCCCAATCTGCGCGCGGTGGCCAGGATAAATCCGTTCCCCGTCGGGCTTTATGTGAAAGCTACGTCGGGACTGGAAAACGTCTCCGATCTTTCGGGCCGCTCGGTGCCCTCCGGCTGGGATGCCTTCCCCATAGCGCGCTCGCATATTAGCGCCATCCTTGCCGCTGGTGGCCTCGACTGGAACGACGTCACGCAGGTGCCGGTGCCGGAACTCATTCGCGGATCGGACGACATGGCCTCGGGTCGGGTCGACAGCGCCTTCTTTGCGGTCGGCGGACCGAAGGTTGCAGAGGTCGATGCTTCCGTGGGCGGTGTGCGCTTCCTGAAAGTGAATGCGAGTGAAGAGACGCTGGCGAAGATCCAGGCCGTCCGTCCGGCCTTCTACTTCTCCAAGGTGGAGCCGGCGCCGGTGCGTGTCGGTGTAGAGGAGCCGATGATGTTTGTCACCTGGGACAACATTCTGGTCGTCGGAAGTCATGTCTCCGACGATGTGGTCGAGCGCTTTCTGGCAGCGATATTCGATGGTCGCGAAGCCATCGGCGAAGCCTATCCGCCATTGCGCGCGCTCAATCTCGAAACCGCATACAAGGCCTATCCCGGTCTGGAATATCACCCTGGCGCTGTTTCGTTCTTCGCCGATCGCGGAGTTTCTCTGCAACCGGCTGAGTGAGTTCTGAAGGCGCGGACCATGTCCGCGCCATTCTGCTGCAAGCACTGCAATGCGTGAGAACGAAATGGCACAACCAGAACGTCCTGCACACAGCGAAATTACGCTGGTCGACGAGAGCGCCGAAACTCTGCCCGCTCCGGTCTGGCAACGCACCATCATGGCGGCGCTCGCCGGTGGGCTGACGCTGATCTCCATCGCCCAGGCCGCCGATCTGCCTTCACGGCTCGGCTATTCTTATTACACCGAGCAGTTCCTGGCGATTGTACTCGGATTGAGTCTCGGTCTCGTTTTCCTGGTGCGCAGGACGGGGCCGCAGGCCGCAGGTCTGCTCGATCTTGCGTTTTCCGGCCTGGGCCTCGGTCTGTCCCTCTATGTGGCGTGGGCTTACCCGACGCTCGTTTCCTCGGCGATGATGCTGCCCTGGGATGCGATGATTGCCGGCATTGCGCTGTTTCTGCTGGTTCTCGAAGGATTGCGTCGCACTGTTGGCTGGACGCTTGTTGTGGTCGTTCTCGCCATCTGCGGCTACGGGCTGGTCGGCCATCTCGTCCCCGGCGTGCTGCAGACGCGCGCAGTCGCCGCGGACCGGATGGTGGTCTATCTCTCCTTCGATCCCAACGGCCTGTTGGGTGTCACGCTCAACGTTGCGGCAACGGTGGTCGTCGCCTTCGTGTTCTTTGGGCAATTGCTGCTGCGTTCGGGTGGCGGCGATTTCTTCAACGATATTGCGCTCGCCACCATGGGGCGCAGGCGGGGCGGGGCGTCAAAAATCTCGATCGTCGCCTCGGGGCTTTTCGGCTCGATCTCTGGCGTGGTTGTTTCCAACATCGTTGCGACCGGCATCGTCACTATCCGGTTGATGATCAATTCCGGTTTCCGCCGGACCACGGCCGCTGCGATCGAGGCGGTGGCATCTACCGGCGGACAGATTGCGCCTCCGGTCATGGGGGCCGTCGCCTTCCTGATGGCCGATATCCTGCAAAAACCCTATTCCGAGATCGTCGTCGCCGCACTCGTTCCGGCACTGCTCTACTATGTCTCATTGTTCGTGCAAGCCGATCTTCTGGCAGCGAAGCAGAACATACGCCCCGTGGAACGCGAGGATGTCCCGCCTGTTGCTGGCGTCATGCGTCGTGGCTGGGTGTTTGTCGTGCCCTTTGCCGCAATCGTTGTGGCGCTGTTCTGGTTCAACCAGCGTGCGGAGACTGCTGCGCTCTGGGGTGGGCTAGCAACAATCGTGATCGGCTTCATCGCCGGTTATGGCAAGGTCCGCATGCGGCTCGGCGACCTGTGGCGCTGCGCGGTCGAGACAGGGCAGTCGATCACCGAAATCATCATGATCTCGGCCGCTGCCGGTTTCATCATCGGTGTTCTGAACGTCACCGGGCTCGGGTTTGCGGTCACCTTTGCCCTGGTCGATCTTGGGCAGGGCAGCCTCTTCCTGCTGTTGCTGATTTCGGCCGCCGTCTGCCTCATCCTCGGCATGGGCATGCCCACGGTCGGTGTCTATTTGCTGCTCGCCGTCCTAGTCGCGCCGTCGCTGGTGGAAACGGGCGTCGAACCCATCGCGGCGCATCTGTTCATTTTCTATCTCGGCATGATGTCGATGGTGACACCTCCGATCGGTATCGGCGCGTTCTTTGCTGCATCGATCGCCAAGGCATCGCCCCTGCCAACAGCGCTGGAAGCCATGCGCTTCGGCTGGACTGCATACATCGTCCCGTTCCTGTTCGTCTTTTCGCCGGCTCTGCTTCTGATCGGCGATCCGCTGGACATCGCACTGGCGGTTATCACCGCAGTGCTGGGTGTTTACGCGATCTCGGCAGCGTTTATCGGCTGGTTCGCTGGTCCTGCGAGCGCGCCGCGGCGAATCCTCATTGGCGTTGCCGGTGTTGCGCTGCTTCTGCCACCGGGTATCGGCGGTGGATCGACACTCTGGGTGAACGCGGCTGGCTTTCTGCTGCTCCTTGTCCAGTGGCTGGCCGCCATCAGGCCTTCCGGCATCGCGCCACACCCGCACACACGAGAAATGGAGAGTTGAATGAGTTTTGTTTTTCCCCCAGTCGCGATCCCGGGTCTTGCGGTCGCCGATCGAGAGGAGCGGATACCCGTACGCCGCATCTTCTGCGTCGGACGCAATTATGCCGCCCATGCACGTGAGATGGGAAAGGACCCTGAGCGAGACCCACCCTTTTTCTTCATGAAGCCGGCCGATGCGGTGGTGGATGATGGTGAAACGGTGACCTATCCGCCCCTGACGGAAAACCTCCACTTTGAGGCGGAACTCGTGGTGGTGATCGGCAGGGAGGCGGCGGGAATCGACCGGGCCGCAGCCAATGATTGCATATGGGGTTACGCTGTTGGCAACGATCTCACCCGTCGCGACCTGCAACTGGAGGCACGCGACAGGGGCCGGCCATGGGACATGGGCAAGGGTTTCGACCGCTCGGCGGTAATCGGCCCGGTCCATCCGGCAAGCGCGGTCGGGCATCCGTCATCCGGGACTATCCGCCTCACGGTGAACGGCGAGACGAAGCAGGATGCCGACCTTTCCGAATTGATCTGGTCCGTTCCCGAGATCGTGTCGATCCTGTCGAGCTCCGTGACCCTCAAGCCCGGCGATGTCATCATGACCGGCACACCCGCCGGTGTTGGCCCTCTGGTAGAGGGTGACGAGTGCGTGGTTTCCATTGAGGGGTTGGGGCAGATCAGCACCTGGATCGGGCCTCGGGTATGACCTTTCGTCTGCACAATTTCTTTCGCTCGTCCACCTCGATCAGATTGCGCACGGCTCTCAACCTCAAGGGGCTGGGCTACGACTATGTCGCCTATGCGCTGCGGAAAGGCGAAACACGGACGCCGGCTTATCGTTCAATCAATCCGGCTGGTCTTGTTCCCGCCCTTGAGCGTGAGGACGGGCAGGCAATGACCCAGTCGCTCGCCATCATGGAATGGCTGGATGAGACACATCCCGAACCGCCGCTTCTGCCGGTCGATCCCGATGGCCGGGCACGTGTGCGGGCGCTGGCACTCATGATCGCGTGCGAAATCCATCCGCTCAACAATCTGCGGGTGCTGAACTATCTGGGCGAAACATTCGGTGCCGATGAGGGCGCGCTGAAGACGTGGTTCACACATTGGGTACGCACTACGTTCGATGCACTTGAAACCGCGCTTGCGCGCGATGCGGCCACGGTACGCTTTTGTCATGGCGACACACCCGGCCTTGCCGACATCTGTCTCTACGCTCAGGTATTGAACAACCGCCGCTTCGATATCAACACACAGGATTGGCCGACGATCGCCGCGATTTTCGGTGAACTGGAGGCCCTGCCGGCCTTTTCGGATGCAGCGCCGCACAATCAGCCGGATGCGGCTTGAATGGTATCAAAGGACCCTCCCATGCACGATATGGACCTCAAGGACGCCCTGCCTGAAGGAACGGGACAGCCGGAAGAATCGGCGGAACTGCGTGATCTCTATGCGGCGTTCGAGCGCGAGCATATCATGCCGTTGTGGACCCAGCGCGACGACCTGATGCCGTTCACACCGCAACCCAAAGCAGTGCCGCATGTCTGGAGGTGGGCCGATATACTGCCGATGGCCGAACGATCGGGCGAACTTGTGCCGGTCGGTCGCGGCGGCGAGCGCCGGGCGTTGGGACTGGCCAATCCCGGCCTGGGCGGCAACGCCTATGTCGCGCCCACCCTTTGGGCGGCGATCCAGTATCTGGGGCCACGCGAGACCGCACCTGAACATCGTCATTCGCAAAACGCCTTTCGTTTCGTGGTCGAGGGCGAGGGGGTGTGGACGGTCGTTAATGGTGACCCGGTGCGGATGAGCCGCGGCGACCTGTTGCTCACGCCCGGCTGGCACTTTCATGGGCATCACAACGATACGGATCATCCGATGGCATGGATCGACGGGCTCGATATCCCGTTCTGCCAACAGAACGACGTGGGCTTTTTCGAGTTCGGTTCAGATCGCGTCACCGACTATGCGACACCGCGCTTCTCACGTTCGGAGCGGCTTTGGGCACATCCGGGACTACGCCCGCTTTCGGGATTGCGCGATACGGTCAGTTCGCCGATTGGGGCTTATCGCTGGGAGTACACGGACCGGGCGCTGACCGAGCAATTGCTTCTGGAGGAGGAGGGGCAGCCAGCGACAGCGGAGCCGGGGCACGCGGCTGTCCGCTTCGTCAATCCGACAACCGGCGGCGACGTCATGTCCACCATTCGCTGCGAGTTTCACCGGCTGCGCGCGGGGACAAAAACACCGGATCGGCAGGAAGTGGGCTCCAGCGTTTTCCAGGTATTCGAGGGACGGGGGAGTGTCGTCCTAAACGGTAAGGCTCACAGGCTTGAGAAAGGCGATCTTTTCGTCGTTCCGTCCTGGGTCGCGTGGTCTCTGGAAGCTGAGAGCGAGTTCGATCTTTTCCGCTTTTCGGATGCGCCCATCATCGAGCGGCTCGATTTCGCAAGGACCTTTATCGGAGGCCGTGAGGCGTGAGCGATCTCGATCTTCGCAGGCGCGAACTGCGCGAGCGTCAGGGGGCTGGCGCGCGCTACGATGCGCCGGAGGCTCCCGCGGAAGCGCTCGACCTCATGCGCCGCGGCACCGCCAATTTCGCGCGCATACTCAATGACCTGCCGGATGCAGCGCTGTATGAGACAGTACCGCGATGGTCGACCCGTGCCCATATCGTGGCGATAGTCGGCCTTCAGGCGCGCCGCATGAGTACCGCGCTAGCGGCCCTCCAGCGCGGCGGGAATGCGTCGGGCGACAATGCCTGGAGCGTTGCCCGGTCAGCGGTTGACGTTACGGCCTCCCTGCCGCCACGCGCGCTGCGCAATCTGTTCGCACATTCGCAGATACATCTGAATGTGGTGCTTCGCGATCTCCGAGGGGAAGATTGGGGGATTGCATTGGAGAATGAAGCCGGCCAGTCATGGACGATTGCGGATATTCCGCATCACCGGGCCACTACCCTGTGGCAGGCTGCTGCGGATTTGGAGAATAGCGGAGTGCTTGGGCGTGATCGTTCACCCTGGTCGTGAGAAGGCAATGCGCACTGCGCTATGATGTTTCTGATGCCTTATCTGGGATCTGGCCCCTGCTCAAAGCTGCGAAGCCAATTGCGGTATTCAGAAACATCCGTTATGGAACCAGCCAAAATCTGATTAACTGGTGTTCGTAATGGAAAGCTCCAAGTCAGCAGATAGATAAGCCGCAACGACATTCTTGTTGTTGCGGCGCTGGTCAAACCTAAAATCTGGAAACACTGACGAGCTGCCGCCGCCCTTCATCTCCTGAAAGAGCGGTATATTCTCATGACTATAAAACACCCTCGGTGGGCTCTTACGCTGCCGGCGGCACTGTTGCTGTTGGCGCCTTTCGATATTCTGGCCTCTTTGGCAATGGATATCTATCTTCCCATCGTGCCGGCCATGCCGGCGATCCTGAAGACGACCCCAGCCATCATCCAGCTCACCTTGAGCCTTTACATGGTTATGCTCGGTCTCGGGCAGGTGATCTTCGGTCCGATTTCCGACCGCATTGGTCGACGGCCGGTCTTGTTGGCCGGTGCCGTGGTTTTCGTTTTCGCCTCATTCGTTGCGGCATTGGCGGAGACTGCGCTCGTCTTCGTCGCGCTCCGTGCAGCGCAGGCGATTGGGGCTTCGGCCATGCTTGTGGCGATGTTCGCCACAGTTCGCGATGTCTATGCCCAGAAGCCGGAGGGAGCCGTAATCTATGGCCTCTTGAGTTCAATGCTGGCCTTTGTGCCGGCGATTGGCCCCATTGCCGGAGCGCTTATCGACAGGCAGTTCGGCTGGCGGGCAATCTTCATCACGCTTGGCTTGTTGGCGCTGCTCGCCACGTTCCAGGCGGCTTGGCGATGGCAGGAAACACGGCCCAACGATCAGGCTCAAATACGGCGTTCGGCCATGCCCATACTCCGCAGTCTGCCCTTCTGGGTCTATACGCTGGGGTTCAGTGCAGGCATGGGGAGTTTCTTCGTGTTCTTTTCGACAGCACCCCGGGTTCTTATCGGTCAAGCCGGCTATTCCGAGCTTTCCTTCAGTCTTGTCTTTTCAAGTGTTGCGCTCGTCATGATCGCGACGACCCGGTTTGCAAGGCGCTTCATCGAGACATGGGGTGTCGCGGGATGTGTTGCGCGGGGCATGGCTTTGCTCGCGGCCGGATCGCTTCTTCTGGGAATAGGTCAGATCTTCGCGCCGCCATCCTTCGCCAGTTTCATCGTACCGATGTGGGTTGTCGCCGTGGGGATCGTCTTTACGGTGTCGGTCACTGCAAACGGGGCGCTTGCCGAGTTCGACGATATCGCCGGCTCGGCGGTCGCGTTCTACTTCTGCGTTCAAAGCCTCATCGTCAGTGTGTTTGGCACGCTGGTTGTCGCGGTGTTGAATGGTGATACGGCTTGGCCGGTGATTTGCTACGCAGCAACAATGGCGGTTCTTGTCTCTGCTGGTCTGTTCCTGCTTTGGGTTCGGCGTGACGCTGAATCACAGGTGAAGGAGTCCTGACCGGTATAGATCAGACACTCAGCGGCACCCGTTTTGCTGGGTGCCGCCACCCGACCTCATTCGTCTTCATGCATCGGGTGACAACACGCGTGACATCCCCAGGAATACAAGTGCCGTGAGGCTGAACCCGGCACCGAGCATCGACACGGCCGTCCAGCCGAACGCCTCGTAAATGGTGGTGGAAGCGATGGCGCCGACCGCGCTGCCAAGGGAATAGAATGCCATATAGCCGCCCACCAGCCGACTGTGCGAGCCGGCATGGGCGGCAAAGATGAGGCTCTGGTTGGTAACGTGAACAGCCTGCACCGTAAGGTCCAGAAGCACAACGCCCAGAGCCAGCAGGACCAGGGACGACGACAAGAGACTGATTGGAAGCCATGACACAGTGAGAAGCACAAGCGCTGCCACAGTTGTCCAGTTCCTCAATCCACGGTCGGCCAGCCGCCCGGCGCCGCTCGCTGCCAGCGCGCCGGCGAGCCCCGCAAAACCGAAGAGCCCGATCTGTGTGTGTGACAGTGATTGCGCGCTCAAGGGCAGAACCATCGCTGTCCAGAGCGTGCTGAAGCTGGCGAAGACAAGGAAGGCCAGAATGGCGCGGCTTCTCAACAACGGGTCGCGGAGAAAAAGTCCGGGCATCGACCTCAGGATTGCGAGATAGTTCTCCGAGTGAGCACGCTGGACGTGCCTTGGGAGAACCCGCATGAGGAGCAGGGAGAGGCAGAGCATGAGCCCCGCTGACACCAGATAGACGAGACGCCAGCCGCCCATATCCGCCAGCGCGCCCGAGATGAATCGGGCTCCGAGAATACCAGTGATCACCCCAGCCGTTACAAAGCCCACAGACTGCCCGCGCTCGTGCGGTGAGGCCAGCGTTGCGGTCAAGGCCACCAGAGACTGGACGACGACGCTAAGCAGGCCGACCGCGATCATGCCGATGAGAAAGATCGTGGCCGTTGGAGCTGTGCCAACAATTGCAAGAGCTCCGGTCGAGAGGAGTGTCTGTCCGATAATCAGTTTTCTGCGATCAAGCATATCCCCAAGCGGTACAAGAAACAGAAGGCCCAGGACATAACCCACATGAGTAAGGGTTACGACGATACCGATGCGCCCTGGCTCGATTGCGAAGGATGCCGCAATCGCATCCAGCAATGGCTGGGCATAATAGATATTCGCGACGCTGACGCCGCATGTGACAGCGAACAGAGAAAGCGAGAGCCGGGACAGGTTGGTTCTTTCCCGCGCGCGCTGTGTACCTGTACTGGCAAGGCATATGTTGTCTGCGGATTGGGTTCCAGTGGTCATCACGCCTCGCATTCTTTTTGGTCCTATAATGAGACCACTTGGCAGAAGCGAAATCCAGTTCTAATTTAGAACCATCCGAGTGATGAGAGGAGTGCCATCATGAAGCGCAAGAGTTTTCGGGAAGCGGAATGTCCGGTTGCGCGGGCGTTGGATGCAATTGGTGACTGGTGGTCGTTGCTCATCATCCGCGATGCGTTCGACGGGCTTCGACGCTTTAGCGAAATTCAGCAGAATCTCGGGATCGCCAAAGGCATGCTGGCAAGCCGTCTGCAAGAGTTCGTGAAGCTGGGCATCCTTGAGCTTGTGCCGGCATCCGATGGCAGCGCGTACAAGGAATATGTCTTGACAGAGAAGGGACGGGGTCTGTTCCTTGTCATTGTCGCCCTTCGTCAATGGGGGGAAGAGCACCTCTATCGGGAAGGGGAGCAACGTTCCTGGCTCATTGATGCCGAGAGGCGGCGCCCAGTAGCGCGCCTCCAACTGCATGCATTCGATGGGCGCTCGCTTGACTGGCCCGATACTCTGGTCTCAAAAATGATCTAGGCCTTTGACTTTGATGGATCCTCCGGCTCGCTAAGCATCCCGGATTCCGCAAGGCGGAACTCATCAACACCGCTGTTCGAAGCGCTGGCGGAGACGAACGCGTATGACCGCAACGGCTCCAAAAAAGGGGATCGTTTGCCCTGCCTGTTACTTCGATGTTCGGCTTGAACGGGAGATCCTACCCACTACCCTTGCACTGTTTAGACAACCCAGACGACATCGCCGATGCGGTGTTGTTCCTGCTCAGTAACGTGCCGTCATGGATTGCAGGACAAGCCACTGAGGCCGCAGGTGGTCACGTGCTTTGACGGACCTTCTTGCAGAAGCTAGCGCGGCAGTTCGCACGCGTTTGCTCCAACCATGTTGCACGGACTTCAGCCGAACTTCCGTTCACCGGTCGAAAAATTAGCCGCCTGTAGTCCTCGACCCCGCAATAGGGCAGAACGCATTTGCCCCAGATGAGCTCGAGCGGGTCACCGAGATCATTGGCCTCACGTTCGGCTTCTGTATCTGACGTGTTGATTATCAATGCACTCTTCATCGCCAAGAGCCCCTCTGGCAAACCAGCAGCAGATTGCAGTCGATAGGCGACACCGGGCACCAATATGCGATCCAGCCAGCCGGCAAGTATGGCCGGTGGCTTTCCCCACCAATTTGGATGCACGACCAGCAGTCCTTGAGCTCTGCCAACCCCTTCACGATGTCGTTGAATTAGAGGATCGGCAGCACGAGCCAATACATCTTCGAATGTGTCACCGATCGTATAAGCCTCATCGGGCGACAGACACGGATCGAACTTTTCAGCATAAAGATCGTGATGCTCAATGGTGTGTCCTGCGGCCTGTAGTGCGGAGCGCGCAGTTGCAGAAATTGAGTGACAAAAGCTGTTCGATCGAGGATGCGCCAGGAGAGAGAAGATGTGCATTTGGAGTTTTCCTTTGCAAAGGGGATCTGCGGCGGACACGCAAGAAGCACCCTCGGATGCACGTCAATACCGTCGCGGTTGGGTGGCGATATGTACAAGGCGAGGGCGCACATCAGGTGGATTAGGACTATGAGGTGCTCTTGGCCTACCGACCGCCGACGACTGTTCCTTCCAGAAACAGGTTCAGCATGGTCTCGAACTCGGCGTTCAGGTCAGGCGTCTTGCCGGACAGCCATCGCAGCAGAACGCCAAGATACATGTGTGCCAGAAACTCAGCCAGTTGTTCCGCAGGGAGGTCATCGCGTAGTTCGCCATCGTTTTGAGCTTCATCTATGAGCTCTGCAAAAGTCCAACCCACTCCATCCAGTGTGTGCATCCCACCGCCCGGTACAGTGGCTCCCAGATCCAGAAGTCGGTATCGAAGATAGGCTGGCAGATAGGCTTTGTTTGCCTCGCACCACCCCCGTGAGGCCGCCAGAAACACCAGAATTCGACTTCTGAACCGTCGATGCGTTCTGACCTCAGTGAGCAGTTTCTCCCGACTATGCTCGATCTCCTCATGAACCCATGCCGCAATCAAGGCTTCCTTGATTGGGAAATGGTTGTAGAGCGTGCCCTTTGCGACATCTGCGCTGTTTGCGATCTGTTCCATCGTTACGCTGTCGTAGCCGTGGGCTTCGAACAACTCCATTGCCACGGCGGTCAGCTTTTGCCGCATTTGTTTCTGCTTGCGGATTCGACGGCTTGGTGCGCTGTCGGCTTGGTTGTCTCTTTTCATTGAACGTCGTACATTTTTGTGCATAGTCTATTTCGAGTCGACGTTCAGTATGCGCGTGCCCGCAAGGTCGTGCAAGTGAGTATGTGAGCGTGCCAAGCCATGAGATGGAGAGCGTTAAGGGAGAAGGCCGTGCGCGCGCCGCCGACAGAAAATTTCATCAGTGAACTCAGTGATCGAAGGTGGTTGATTACTAAGTTAGACGCTCTTGTTCAGTGGGCAAGGACTGGCTCGCTGATGTGGAACCAGTTTGGGCTGGCCTGCTGCGGCGTCGAAATGATGCATTTCGCCATGCCTCGCTATGACGCGGAGCGTTTTGGGTTTGCTCCGCGAGCATCGCCACGGCAGGCTGATGTCATGATCATTGCCGGTACGGTAACCAACAAGATGGCGCCAGCGCTGCGCAAGATCTACGATCAGATGCCTGAACCTCGTTATGTGATTTCGATGGGCTCGTGTGCGAATGGGGGCGGCTATTATCACTACAGTTACGCAGTGGTCAGAGGTGCGGATCGGTTGCTTCCGGTTGATGTGTATGTGCCAGGCTGTCCACCAACCGCAGAAGCGTTGCTCTATGGCGTTCTCCTGCTCCAGAAAAAGATCCGGAGGACGGGCACGATCGAAAGGTAAAGGCGCTTAGGGTTGCCAATGCTATATGTTCCGGCACCGTTTGTTCTTAACTCACCACTAGAATTACCCCGGCGACATGAATTGCAGATCCTGCCAGGAAGATGATCGTCATGCCTACGGATCGGCGATCTCGCATGGAGAACAAAACCGGTTGCAAGACGGTGCGAAGAAGCCAGAATCCTGCGCCGGAAATCAATATGAATGGATGCGGATCGATAGATCCCACGGCGGCCCAAGCAAGCGCCCCACCATATACTAGGAAGCAATACGTCAGAACGATGTTGAGTGTCTGGGTGATGGCGGCGTTGATCGTCCCGGAAGGTCGCAGCCTGGCAGGCCATTCAAATAGGCTCCAGAAAGCAGCATGAAAGGCCGCGAATCCTAAATTGTAGAATCCGCAGATCAGGAGAGTCGTTACTTCGAGATTGAGGAGACTGGTAGCCATGTTTACAGTGTCCAATGGATGAATTCTGGTCCTTGTCGTCGACCGTTGGTGCCATGGCATCGGTAGGCGCAGAGTTGCCGGTTTCGATGAGCTAGCCATAGCTGCAGGGCGTCCCTGCTGTGCATCTCGATGCAGTAGAAGCAGCCATTGATCTGCGCGATGCGCAGATTCACCAGATGAGGCAGCCCGTTCTCGAGCCTGCAATTGTCGAAGACCTACTGTGAGTCCATCTGGGCGTGTATCAGTTCAGGTCTTCCATGTAGAAATTTCAACTTGGGTTCCACGGCAGGACTCCCTCGTTAGTTTCGAGCCATTGGGCTTATTGCTTGCCCAATGGCGCTATCTACAAAGGCGGACGCGCCACGCTGTTGTGACAGCTGCACACTAATATATTCGTTCTTGCTGCAAAAATCGCGGTTGCCTGTCACAGCCCCCCAGCCGGCCACGTCTATTCCCTTGGGCGCGATTTTTAAGCGGAAGGCCGACATGCAGGACAACACGGAAATTGAAAGGCTGAGGCCGCGACTGTTTGGCCTCGCTTACCGCATGCTTGGGTCCCGATTGGAGGCCGAGGATGTCGTGCAGGAGGCGTTCTTGCGCTGGCACCAAGCCGGGCCAGAAGAAATTCGTTCTGCTGAGGCGTGGCTTGTCACCGTGTTGTCGCGGCTTTGCCTTGACCGGCTGCGAGCTATGCAAGCGGAGCGCCAGAGATATGTCGGTCCCTGGTTGCCCGAACCCTTGCTCTCTGTCGAGCAATCACCCGCTCACACATCGGAACTCGCCTCTGATCTATCCATGGCTCTTCTGGTCGTCTTGCAAAGATTGTCGGCTGAGGAGCGGGTGGGGTTTTTGATGCACGATGTTTTCGACTGCGGCTATTCAGACGTCGCAATCGCACTAGGCAAGAGCGAGGCGGCTTGCCGTCAACTCGTACATCGCGCGCGTCAGCGTGTAAGGCAGGACAAGCCGCGGTTCGAGGTTTCGAGCGTCGCACACAGTCAGCTCGTAGCGCGATATGTGCAGGCCGTGCAAGAGCGCGACGCTGACCGTATTGCGGAACTGCTGGCGCAGGATGCGGTTTTTGTTAGCGATGGCGGTGGGAAGACCTGGGCGGCGCTTCGCCCCGTCGTGGGTGCAGACAGGATCGCGCGCATGGAAGTCGGGGTGCTGGCAAAGCTACCGCAGAACTTTGCCTTGGAACTATTGGAGGTCAACGGGCAGGCCGGCATGATCGGCAGAGTGGACGACCGTATTCATGCCGTCACTTCGTTCGCGACAAATGGCCTGCGAATACTGTCGATCATGCGCGTACTCAATCCGGACAAGCTGTCTGACTGTGAGCAGACACGCCAGCCTCCGACCGGGTGAAGAGATGGCGATGCGCTTTTCCATTCATACGCTTGGCACTCGCGGCGATGTTCAGCCCTATCTTGCGCTGGCGCGAGGGCTGATGGCGCGCGGTCACCAGGTCCTTCTCGTGGCGCCGGCCCAGTTCTCCGACGTAATCGAGGCTCAAGGTGTGGGTTTCGCGCCGCTGCCGGAAGAGTTTCTCGCATTGTTGGAGAGCCCTGAAACCAAGAAGGTTATCGGCGGCTCGGGTACCGGCTTTGGAGCAGGCTTCAAGTTGATCAAGCACTACAGGCACCTCATGCGAGGCTTGCTCGATGCCGAGTGGGAAGCGGCGCGCGCCTTTGACCCCGATGCGATATTGCATCATCCCAAAGCCCTTGGTGCTCCCCACATCGCCGCAAAGCTCAACGTGCCGCTGTTTCTTGCATCTCCCTTGCCCGGCTTTACGCCCACCGCTGCGTTCCCGACGCCGATTCTGCCCTTCGCGTCGCTTGGCCCGCTGAATCGCCTGAGTCATGGGCTGATGATCCACGGCGGTGGTTTCATTTTCTCGAAGGCAGTACGACAGTGGCGTAGCGAGTCACTCTCGCTCTCTCCTCGAGGTAAAGCTGCGCCGCTTGCCGGAACGCTCTATGGCTATAGTCCGCAAGTGATCCCAAAGCCTTCCGATTGGGGAGGGGATGTTGCGGTGACCGGTTACTGGTTCCTGGATATGCTCGACTGGCGCCCGGATGCCGAACTTGCAGCGTTTCTCAAGGCCGGCGACGCACCGGTTTATGTCGGCTTCGGCAGCATGCCGGGGACTGACCCCGAGCGTTTGACCGACATCGTCATTGCCGGTCTGCGGCAGGCGGGCAAACGGGGGCTCATCGCAACAGCTGGAGGGGCCCTCGGCAAGGCCGCTAAGTCTGTCGATATCCATGTGATTGCGGGTGCACCGCATGACCAGCTCTTTCCGCTCGTCCACTCGACGCTCCATCACGGCGGAGCGGGCACCACAGGTGCGGCGCTGCGTGCGGGAAAGCCGACGGCTGTCTGCCCGTTTCTCGGCGACCAACCCTTTTGGGCGCGCCGCATTGTCAGGCTGGGTGTCGGGCCAAAACCGATCAACAAAAGAAACATCACTGCCGATGTTCTCGCCGCTACGCTCCGAGCCATGGACGACGAGAAAATGCGGATGCGGGCGTCAGTCATTGCCCACGAAATACAGAAAGAGGATGGTGTCGGAAATGCCATCTCCTTTATCGAAGAGCGTTTGGCCGAAACGCTTTAGGGATGGACTGGCCCTGTTGCTTGCCTGTTAGCAAGGGAAGGCTAGTCAGGTGCCTGAGGGTTTTCCCAGGGGCGACCGGCAGAGAAGCCCCGCCCGTCGGCTCCGGGTGTGATCAACTTTAGCGTATTTGATCAACGAGCTTGTTGATGATCTCCGCGACCCTTCAGTTCGTGGAGCGCAGTTTACTCGCCTCCTGAACGAAAGGAGCGAACAGTGCCGTCATAGGTTCAGAGACTTCCCTGGGAGTCGTTGAAAGGGTTCCACCTTCGAAGGGTGGTTCCGGATGATACTCTGCCGTGAGCATCGATGCGGCCGCATAGGGCTGACCTCGCAAACGAGCAACGATCGACAGGCCGAAATCCAGCCCGGCAGATACGCCGGCACCCGTGATCAGGTCGCCATCTTGAACGACACGTGCATCGACAGGCTCAGCACCGAATTGGCTGAGGAGAGGAAGGACAGACCAGTGTGTGGTCGCGCGCTTGCCCTGAAGTAACCCAGCGGTTCCAAGAAGGAGCGCGCCCGTACAAACGCTGGTAATGAACTGCGCACGTGATGCGCGGTCGCGGAGGAAGTCAATTGTTGCAGGATCTCGTGCTGCGGCAAGCGTACCGTCGGTGCCGCCAGGGGTAAATATGATCGTTAGAGCCTTCGGGCAATCCGCCAGCGTGACGGTCGGCTCCACAGCCAAGCCCATGTCGCTTTTGACGGGACGAAGGTCCGCCTGATTGGAAACCAGATGGACGCGTGCGCCCATCATCCCAGCAAAAAAGTGGTACGGACCAACCAAGTCCAGCGCTGTGAAACCAGGATAAAGGAGCATACCAATATCTTCGTCACCCATGAGCTTGACGCCAGGCAAGTTGGCGAAATCGTTTTGCCAGTCATTTCTTCGTCCGTCGGTGGCCTTGGCTGATCGCACAAACTCAGTCCTAAAAAGGGTGCCATAGGCCAACCCCATCAGTATCTCTCTCCGGTGCAACATTCGCTGTCCTCATAAACCAGTTGGTATTTCCTTGCCGGGCCCAATTTTCGTGGTGACCTCTCTTGGCAGCAATGACATAGTTCCGCTAAATACGGCCATGGTTCATCGTGTCGGAATTCTTCTGCTTCCGGATTATCAATTGCTCGATGCCGCCGGGCCGATGGCAGTGTTGGAGTCAGCGGCGAGCGATCCGGGAAAGCCCGAGTATCGGATCGAATTGTTGTCAGCAGAGGGCGGCGGCGTAACGAGTTCAGGCGGGGCAACGCTTCAAACTCAGAGCTTTTTCACCGCTGGCGCGTTCGATACGGTCCTCGTATGCGGTGGTCTAGGAGCTGTCACCGCGCAGATCGATGATCAGACCACGGGGTCTCTTATTCGTCACTTCGAAAGCGGTCAGCGCACAGGAAGCGTGTGCACTGGTGCGTTCATCTTGGCGCATGCAGGATGCTTGCGTGGGAAGCGCGTCACGACACACTGGCGCTATGCAAGCGTGTTGGCGCAACGTTACCCCGATGTGACTGTTGAAGCCGATCGGATCTGGGTTCGCGACGGAGCGATTTGGACCTCGGCGGGGGTTAGCGCTGGCATGGATTTAGCTATGGCTATCGTCGCTGAAGATCATGGTGCTTCGGTTGCCCGCCAGATCGCTCAGGAACTGGTCATCTATTATCGGCGCCCCGGTGGCCAATCGCAATTCTCCGCCTTGCTTGAGAAAGGAGAAGCGAGCGGCCGGTTCTCGGATCTGCTAGGTTGGATACGAGAGAATATCGGCGCCAGGCACTCCGTTGAGAGCCTAGCTGAAAGGGTCGCTATGAGCCCGCGGCATTTTTCGCGCACGTTCCTTAGTGAAACGGGGGTCACGCCTGCACGCGCAGTCGAGCAAATCCGACTTGAAACTGCGAGGGAGTGGGTGGAACGCGGGACACATTCGCTTGCCCATATTGCCCGTGAGACAGGCTATGGATCGACAGACCGAATGCGGCAATCTTTCCTGCGCAGTTTTGGTGTAACTCCACAATCGCTCCGCCGGGTTTACTGAAGAAGACATCAACTTGGTTTATGGCTTCTTCCGACCATTGCCGCGATGATCTCATACATCTCGGCTTTCGCCTGTTCCGTAGTGATCTTCCCTGGTAGCGGCGGTATGGGACAAGGCTTCAGAAGCACCAAGCATCCCCCTGAACTGGCTGGCAGTATACCCCTTCGTCCAGTGAAAGGGATCAGGGCATTCCGGCATTTTTCGATGAACCCAAATTGATAGCCGCATTTCACTGCCTCTAGATCAGGCGAGCCGGCAATGAGCCTCCCCCACTGAAGTGGTCCTCCGCTATGTTTAGGAAAACGGAGGAAACACATGGCAAACAAGCGACCAGCGCCTGAAGAGATTGTCACGAAGTTACGGCAGGTTGAGGTTCTGATGGGGCAAGGCATGCCGCGTCTGGATGCTATCCGACAGATTGGCGTGACTGAACAGACGTTCTATCGCTGGAAGAAGAAGTACGGCGGAATGGGCACAGACCAGTTGAGGGAACTGAAGCGCCTACAAAAAGAGAACGAACGATTGCGCAAGGCCGTTTCTGATCTGACACTGGACAAGCTGATCCTGGCGGAGGCAGCAAAGGGAAACTTCTAAGCCCTTCACGTCGCCGTGCTTGCATTGATCGTGTTCGTGCTGATCTGAATGTCTCGGAACGCCGCGCTTGCCGCGTTCTGAGGCAACATCGATCCACGCAGCGTAAGATGCCTGTCGGTCGTCCTGATGAAGATCTGTTGGTGGCCGATATGATCGAACTGGCCCGGCAATATGGACGCTACGGCTATCGTCGGATCGCGGCACTGCTGAGATATGCTGGCTGGCATGTGAATGACAAGCGGGTCGAGAGACTGTGGCGACGCGAGGGGCTTAAAGTGCCGATGAAACAACCAAAGAAAGGGCGGCTCTGGCTCAATGACGGATCGTGTGTTCGGCTTCGCCCTGAGCATCGCAATCATGTTTGGTCATATGACTTCGTGCATTGCCGCACTGACGATGGAACGGCGTTCCGGACGCTGAACATCATCGACGAATACAGCCGAGAATGTCTGGCCATCCGTGTGGATCGTAAACTGAACTCAGGCAGTGTCATTGATGCCTTAAGCGACCTGTTCATCCTGCGCGGTATCCCGTCGTTCATTCGTTCGGACAACGGTCCAGAATTCGTTGCTCAGGCGGTGCAGGACTGGATCAAAGCTGTTGGCGCCAAGACAGCTTACATCGAACCGGGCAGCCCATGGGAGAACGGATACTGCGAAAGCTTCAATGCGCGCTTCCGGGACGAGTTCCTGAACGGCGAAACCTTCTACAGCCTGCGCGAGGCCCAAGTCCTGATCGAAGAATGGAGGAAACACTACAATACGAAAAGACCACACAGTGCTCTGGGCTACCGCCCTCCGGCTCCGGAAACCATCGTCCAGATGGACCAGAGGCCAATCATGCACCAACAATCAGATTGGGCCACCAAGGTGGGGCTGACCACCCTCGCTACAGGCATGTTAAAGTCATCTAAAGATGGGATACGATTGGCCAATAGACATGCGACAGTGATTACCCTCGCCAGGGTCGACGCAAGCACCCGACTGGATGGCGATGACCAGGATTGCAAAGCCCGGTCGAGGGCGATCCAGCTAGAATCCCCAACTATGGCTTTGGCAGCCTAGCTGATACCGTTCCGTATCTTCAGGGCGGGGATGATCCCACAAAAACTTGTCAGCTAGCCCTCTGTCATATCGCACGGCTTGCCGTGACCGACCCAACCCCAACCTTTCGGGTTATGTAGGGCGTCCACGAAACTCGGGGCTATTCACAGCGCAGTCTGGCCCTATGCCGGGGCGATGGCCTCTGAGGAGAAGAGATAGCCGTCGAATTCAGGATCATCGACGTCAGAGAGCGCCATAAGAGTGAGGCGGACGTTCTCCAGATGCTGCCACATTGCCTGACGCGCCGCCGGTGCATCCTTCATCTGCAGGGCATTCAGGATCGCGTGGTGATCCGACAGCCAGTTGGAACGGTAGGTCTTATCGAAAATTCGATTGTGTAGCCGCGCCCACATCCGGCTTTGCGCGCGTTTGCGCCACAGCTCCTCGACCATGTCGACGAGAACGGCGTTCTGGGTAGCTTCGGCAATCAGTCGATGAAAAAGTTCATCACCAGAATAATCGTCGTCGCCAGCTTCAATGGCCTTGTTCTCTAAAGCGAGCGCCTGACGCATCTGCATGATGTCCGCCTTGGTGACGGTGACGGCGGCAAGCGCTGCGATGCTGCTTTCCAATAGCTGGCGCGCTTGCAGCAGTTCAAAGGGGCCAAAGTCGACCGCCGTTTCATTAGGGCACGCATGGGGCAGGCGCGCCAGATAGATGCCGGAGCCCTTGCGTACCTCCACCAGCCCTTCGATCTCAAGCATGATGACGGCTTCACGGACGACGGAACGGCTGACGCCCATGTCTTCGGAAATCTGGCGTTCCGTCCGCAGGCGGTCGCCCACCGCACAGCCGCGCGCGACGATGTCCTGCTTCAGTGCTTCGGCCACATCCTGATAGCGTCGTTTGGCCGTTGCAGCCATTTCTAGTCCTCCTCGCGTTCTCCGGCTGCCAGCTCATGATACCAGGCCGCCAGAATGGAAAACGCCTCCTTGCGCGTTTCCTTGTCCGCGTGGATCAGCCCTTTCCGGTTGAAGCCAGCCTGATAGATATTCTGCCGGCGCTCAATGCGGAAATCATAGAGTATCCACGGGGATATGCCCTTCACATAGGGAAGGCGACGCAGCATCGCGATCTGGTCGCGATAGACGTCAGCCATGTAGCTTTCGCTGAAGAAGCCTTTCTTCGGCGCCCCTTCGCCGATGGCAGCATCGGCACCTGTCTCGGAAATGACAACCGGACGGTCGGGCGCGGAGTTGCGGCCGATCACTTCCAGGTCGTCGATGTTCTCATCGTACCAGCCGTAATATTCGTTGATGCCGATCACGTCGATGTGGTCGGCGAGGCGATCCTCGATCTTGCGCCTGGCGTGATTGATGAGGCAGGCCGCGGAAGTGAGGCGCGTCGGATCTGCCTCCTTGGCGGTCTCGGCGAGCCGGCGCATGAAGGACAGCCGCGCATCGGTGTCGGGGTTCTCATTGCCGACCGACCAGATGATCACGCTGGCGCGGTTGCGGTCGCGCTTGATCAGTTCGAGAAGTTGGTTCTGCGCATCCTTGAAGGTTGCCGGGTTCTCGAAATCGATTGCCCAGTAGACAGGGATTTCCTCCCAGAGCATGAAGCCGAGCTCGTCGGCCATCTGTGCCGCGCGCTCGTGATGGGGATAATGCGCAAGGCGCAGATAGTTGCAGCCCAGTTCACGCGCATGTTCGAAACGGCGGCGCAGGTCGTCCTCACCCGTCACCTTGCCGTGCTTCAGATCATCTTCGTGTACGGAGATGCCGCGCAGGAAAACCGGCTTTCCGTTGAGCAGGATGTCGGTTCCGCTGCGCTCGATGCGCCGGAAGCCCACACGGTCCTGGACGAGGTCACCGCCCGCTTCCAGCGTGACATCGTAGAGACGGGGCGAGGCGGGCGACCAGAGTTCCGGTCGGGCGTCGAGAAGCGCGTGGAAACGGCTATCCTGAATTGGCAGGGTCGCATCAATGCCGAGTGCGGGAATGGTCAGCCGCGCGCTTTGGGCGTTGCCATCGACGTCGCCCGACACCTCGATGCGTTCGTAACCCGTGTCGCCGGCAAGGCGCACGAACAGGTCGCGAATGACGGTCTTCGGCGTTTCGTAGAGCTCCACTTCGCGGTAGATGCCGCCATAGTTGAACCAGTCGGTGTTGCGCATCGGTACGCGGTCCAGCGTACGGGTGTTGTTGACGCAGAACATCAGCCAGTTGCGGCCTTCGCGCAGATGATCGGTCAGTTCCAGGAAAAAGGGTGTCGACCCACCGTAATGATTGCCGAGGAATTCGCCGTTGAGGAACACCTTGCAATCGTATTGTGCCGCGCCGACGCGCAGGAAGTAACGGCGATCGGCGCTCAGCTCTTCCATGTCGAGCGGGCGCGTGTACCAGGCGCTGCCCTCAAAGAAGTACCACTTATCCTTGAGCATTGCCCAGCATGATGGAACCGGAACCGTCTCGCCCTCATAGGGATCGTAATCCCAGGGCTCGGTTTTTTCCTCCTGCGGCTGCGGCAGCATGGAAAACCATTTCTGCCGCAGCCCCGTGTCGAGGAGATCGACGCAGAAATTATACGCGCCGTCGAGCGAGCGCGCCTGCCGCCCACCGGTGAAGATCATGGTGGTGTGGTTCAGCGATTGCGTATTGAAGGGGACGTCATAGTCCTCGTCATGCAGCGCTGTCAGCGCGTTTTCGGCCAGGTGAGATCGCTCGAGCACGTCTTTTCTCCGTCGGTCGGGTGTGGCTTATTCGCCGGCAGCCTTGATGCGGTCGATCAGGTCGGAGACCTTCTCGGACTTCGCGGCGGTTTCCTCGTGCATCGGCGCGACGGCTTCTGCGAAGGCAGCCTTGTCGACCTCGTGGAACTCGACATTGAGCTCCTTCTTGGCCTGCTCGATGGAGGCTTCGCTGGCCTTGTTCCACTGTTCGCGGTGGAACTGGGCGGATTCGGTCGCAGCCTGCTTGAGCGCCTTCTGCTGCTCTTCGCTCAGTTCGTCCCAGACCTTGGTGGAGATCACGACAATCGACGGGATCATGGTGTGCTCGTCGAAGGAGAAGTGCTTGGAGACTTCGCCGTGCCGGGCGCTCGTGAGCGCGGTCGGGTTGTTTTCCGCACCGTCGACGACGCCCTGCTGCAGCGCGCTGTAGAGCTCGCCCCAGCTGATCGGGGTCGGGTTGCCGCCAAGGAGCTCGACCATGCGGATCGCCGACGGGCTCGGCTGGACGCGAACCTTCATTCCCTTCAGGTCGGCCGGCGTCTTGACCGGCTTGTTGGCGTAGAAGGAGCGCGCGCCCTCGGTGTAGTAGGTCAGGCCGATGAAACCCTTGTCGCGCGACGCCATCAAAACCTCGTCGCCGATCTCGCCGAGCAGAACGTCGAAGAGATGATCTTCATCCCTGAAGATGTAGGGCAGGTTCAGCGCGCTGTAGGAGTCCTCGAAAGCCTCGAGCTCGCTGGCATTGGACTTGGCCATGTCGAGCTGGCCGTTCTGCACGAGCTCCATGGATTCGCGCTGGGTGCCGAGCTGGGCGTTGGCGTAGACCCGGATCTTGATCTCGCCGTCGGTCAGTTCTTCGACCCGGTCGCCCATGAACTCCATGCTCTTGTGGAGCGGATGGTCGTCCGGGTTGTTGTGGTTGAGCTTGAGCGTCTTGGCATAAGCGGTCCCGGCCATGAGCATGGCGATTGCACCAGCAAGCGCGCCGATAGCGGACATCTTCTTCATCGAGGAAACCCTCCCTGTTGAAATTAGGTACGCAAGGGAGCAGCCGGCAAAATGGTGCGCCAATAGTTCTCCCTGGTCGCAAACTTTCCAAATTGGGCGACCAAAAGTCAATGCATAACTGAAATTTGGTTGACCAATTTTGCAAAACAGGGAATCCTGACCGGAAATGCGCCGCCGAGGCGCCGAAACTGTCGGGGAGGATTCATGAACGAGTCCGCTGGAAGGCCGGCCAGGACTGGTGGCCTGGAACGGATGCACCGTGTCATCGACGCATCGCTGCGCGCGATCATCGGCATCATCTTTGCCGTTCTGGTCGTCTGTGTGGTCTGGCAGGTGGTCAGCCGCTACGTGTTCGGTACACCAAGCACGGTGACCGACGAACTGGCGCGGTTTCTGTTCATGTGGCTGGCGCTGATCGGCGGGGCTTACACGCTTGGCCTGAAACGGCATCTCGCCATCGACCTTCTGCCGCTCAGTCTGAAGGGCGCTGCGGAGCGCAACCTGCGCCTGGTGATCGTCGGCATGGTTGCCGCCTTCGCGGGGCTGGTCATGGTCTATGGCGGCGGGCAGCTTCTCCTGGGTGTGCTGCAGACGGGGCAGGTTTCGCCGGTGCTGCGGGTGCAGATGGGCTACGTCTATGGCGCCATACCGTTCTCCGGCCTGGTCATGCTGTTCTATTGCGGGCTGTCGGCGCGCGACATCCTGATGGGGCACGACGTTGCCCCGCTGATGGGCGACTAGGAGACGATCATGGAAGACTATTTCAACGCCATCGTCCTGTTCGGTTCCTTCGCCTTCTTCATGGTGCTGGGCGTGCCCATTGCCTTTGCCATCGGCCTTGCGTCTGTGGTGACGTTCATGACGTTCATGACCTTCAACCAGTCGGTCTTCATCGTCGCCCAGCAGATCGCCTCGGGTCTAGACAGTTTCACGCTTCTTGCCATCCCCTTCTTTATCCTGGCGGGGCACATCATGAATCGCGGCGGCATTGCCATGCGACTCATCGATTTCGCCAAGGTGCTGGGCGGGCGGCTGCCCGGCGCGCTGGCACACTGCAATGTTCTGGCCAACATGATGTTCGGTTCGATCTCCGGCTCCGCCGTCGCGTCGGCTGCCGCCGTGGGCGGCGTCATGGCGCCGCTGCAGGAGAAGGAGGGTTATGACAAGTCGTTTTCGGCGGCGGTGAACATCGCCTCCTGCCCGACCGGCCTTCTGATTCCGCCAAGCGCGACCTTCATCGTCTATTCGCTGATCACCGGCGGCACGTCGATCGCCGCTCTCTTCGTGGCCGGCTATGTGCCCGGCATTCTGATGGGCCTTTCCCTGATGCTGGTTGCCGGCATCATCGCCAAGCGGCGGGGGTATCCGGTGGCCGAGCGGTCGTCTTGGCGCGAAGTCGTCGATACGGGGTTGCGCGCGCTGCCGCCGCTCGGCCTTATCGTGATCGTCATGGGCGGCATCATCGCCGGCATCTTCACCGCAACGGAAGCGTCCGCCATCGCGGTCGTCTACACGCTGTTCCTGGCGCTGTTCTGGTATCGTGAAATCACCATTCGCGACCTGCCGTCCGTGCTCATCGAGGCGGCCGTCACCACCTCGATCGTCCTTTTGATGATTGGCGCGTCGATTGCCATGTCCAAGGCCATGGCCTTTGCCGACATTCCCTACATGATCTCGGATGCGCTTCTGGCGCTGTCGGAGAACCCGATCGTCATTCTGCTCATCATCAACCTGGCTCTGCTCGTCATCGGAACCTTCATGGACATGACGCCGGCACTGTTGATCTTCACGCCGATCTTCCTGCCGGTGGTGAAGGATCTCGGCATGGACCCGGTGCATTTCGGTGTGATGATGACCTTCAACCTGTGCATCGGCATCTGTACGCCGCCGGTCGGTTCGGCGCTTTTCGTCGGCTGCTCCGTCGGCAAGACGTCGATCGCCTCGGTGCTGCGGCCTCTTCTGCCCTTCTATGCCGTGCTTTTCGCCCTGCTGCTCGCCGTTACCTACATTCCCGCGCTCAGCCTGTGGCTGCCGCGTCTGCTTCTGAATTATTGAGCTCGCAAAGATGAAGACGCTGAAAAACTGGTCCTTCATCGAACGGAGTGAAACCGGCCTGACGCTTCTTGTCGATGGCCGGCATCACTTCAGGGTCGATGTGCTGGAAGAGGCGCTGTTCAGGATTTCGCTCAAACGCGATGGCGTCTGGCGGCTCGACCGGAGCTGGAGCATCGCGCCCGGGGGCAAGGCCCCGTGGGAAGGGCGCAGACGCGATGATCTCTCCGGTTTCACTTGTCCGGGCTTCGTTTTCGAGGAGCGCGGAACAAGTCTGGTTCTCACCACGCCGCAACTGCGCCTGACCATTCGCCGGCCGCTGGCGCTGGAGTGGGAGGCGAGCGACGGGGCGGGCGGTTATCGCCCGCTTGCTGCCGATCGCGCCACCAGCGCCTACATGGCCGGTGTGCGTGACAGTCGCAACGCGCATTTCCTGGCCTACCGGCCGGAAGATCTCGTCTACGGCCTCGGCGAGAAGGCGGGTGACCTGAAGCGCAATGGACGCCGTTTCGAGATGCGCAATCTCGATGCCATGGGCTATGATGCCAAGAGCACGGATCCGCTTTACAAGGTTCTGCCCTTTACAGTGACACGCACGCCGGAAGCCGGTTCCTACGGTCTGTTCTATGACAATCTGGCGGGCAGCTGGTTCGACATTGGCAATGAGTACGACAATTACCATGGTCGCTTCCGCGCCTACCGCGCTCTTGATGGCGATCTGGATTTCTATTTTAGCTGGGCACCGACCGTCCTCGACGTGGTCAAGACGCAGAACTGGCTGACAGGCGGCACGGCGTTTCCGCCGCGCTGGACGCTTGGCTATTCCGGGTCGACCATGTCCTATACGGATGCCGGGAATGCGCAGGAGCAGCTTCAGGGGTTCGTGGACCTGTGCGCTGAACACGAGATCCCCTGCGATAGTTTCCAGATGTCATCCGGCTACACGGCCATTGGTCACAAGCGCTACGTGTTCAACTGGAATCATGACCGCGTGCCCGAGCCGAAACGGCTTTCGAAACATTTCCGCGATGCGGGCATGCACTTGGCGGCCAACATCAAGCCGTGTCTTCTTCAGGATCACCCGCTTTACGAGGATGTCGCCGCCCGCGGACTGTTCATCCGCGACAGCGAAAGCGATGCGCCGGAGCGCTCCAGCTTCTGGGACGACGAGGGCTCGCATCTCGATTTCACCAACCCGGCGACCATCGACTGGTGGAAGGAAAACGTCACCACAAAACTGCTCGACCAGGGCATCGAATGCACCTGGAACGACAACAACGAATACGAAATCTGGGACGATGAAGCGCGCTGCCACGGTTTTGGCGAACCGATACCGGTCGGTCTGATCCGCCCGCTCTTTTCACTTCTGATGACGCGCGCTTCTTTCGAGGCCCAGCTTGAAGACAGGCCGCACGAGCGCCCCTATCTTATTTGCCGGGCCGGCGCGCCGGGCCTGCAGCGTTACGCGCAGACCTGGTCGGGTGACAATTACACATCCTGGGAGACGCTGCGCTACAATATCTCCATGGGACTCGGCATGAGCCTTAGCGGGTTCTACAATATCGGTCACGATGTGGGCGGTTTTGCCGGCCCGCGGCCCGAACCCGAACTGTTCGTGCGCTGGGTCCAGAACGGCATCTTCCATCCGCGTTTCACGATCCATTCGTGGAATGACGATGGCACCGTCAACGAGCCGTGGATGTACCCTGAGGTTACACCGCTCATTCGCGCGGCGATCCGTTTTCGCTATCGGCTTTTGCCTTATCTTTACACGCTGTTGCGTGCGGCGGTGGCATTGCGCGAACCGATCATCCGGCCAACCTTTCTCGACCATGAACACGATGCACGCTGCTTTGAGGAGACGTCCGATTTCATGCTCGGACGCGATCTTCTCGTTGCAGGCGTGGTAGAGCCGGGCGCGTGCGAACGCTGCATCTACCTGCCGGACAATGGCGCTGGCTGGTGGGATTTCTGGACCGGAAACTGGCATGCGGGCGGGCAGGAAATCACCATTCCCGTAACACTGGAAAGCATGCCGCTCTTCGTGCGCGCCGGATGCGTTCTTCCGCTCGGCGATGCCGTCGACCGCGCCGACGCCGCCAGCGACACGGCGCGAACGCTGGCTGTTTTTCCGTCGAGGGGCGAGGGGGAAGGCGAAAGCTGCGAATATGAGGATGACGGTATTGGCATCGACGCGGCGCAAAACGCCTTCCGTATCAGCACCTATCGGCTGAAATGCACCGGGGCGCAGATCGCGCTTTCCATAAGCAGCGAAGGTGCTTTCGAGCCCCATTATGACAGGCTGCGCATAACATTGCCCGCGGGCGAGACGCGCCCACTTGCGGTCAATGGCAGACCGTTCGCCCCGGGCGACTATCTGGAGAAAGACTGACGCATGGCCGAAATCGTTCGTGAACGCTACGCCTACGACCGTTCGAAGCTGAAGCCGCGTGTGCTTCATATCGGCTTTGGCGCGTTCTCGCGGGCGCACACGCTGCGCTATCTTGACGACGCGCTGGACACGGCGGGCGGTGACTTCGGTGCGGTGGTCGCGCGTCTCAATTCCGGCGCCGACGAACTCAGCGAACTCGACGCGCAGGGCCGCGAATATCTGGTTATCGAGGCCGATGACACAGCTATGCGCGCACGCACCATCGGTTGTGTCGTGGGTACGTTGAACCCGCAGCGCGACGGTGTAGACGCGGTGCCGGACCTGATCGCCAGCGCGGCGCTCTGCCTCGTGACGCTCACCATCACCGAGAAGGGCTATTGCCTGCGCAACGGACAGCTTGACCGGAGCAATCCAGCCATCAGCGTCGATCTGGAGAATGCGCGCGCCCCGCGTTCGGCAATTGGTGTTCTGGTGGAAGGTCTGCGGCGCAGGCGCGAGGCGGGAGCTGGCGGGCTGACTCTGATGGCCTGCGATAACCTTCCGGAAAACGGGACGGCCCTGCGCGCAGCCGTCATTGCCTACGCCGGGGCGGTCGAGAACGATCTGGCGGACTGGATCGTCGGCAATGTCGCATTCCCCTCCACCATGGTGGATCGCATCGTGCCGGCGCTCGACGCTGCGGGGCGGGAACTGGTGACGAAAGCTGCCGGGGATGAGAACGCGATGGGCATCGTTTGCGAGCCCTTCCGCCAGTGGGTGATTGAAAACAGTTTTTCTGCCGCCCATCCCGATTTTGCTGCGGCCGGTGCGATGCTGGTCGAGGATGTGCGGCCCTATGAGGAAATGAAGCTGCGCATGCTCAATGGCAGCCATTCCTTTCTCGCCTATCTCGGTGCGCTTGCCGGGCACGAGACCGTGGCCGACTGCATGGCGGACCCCGTGTTCGGCCGTGCTGCACAGATGCTGATGCTGCAGGAGCAGGCACCGACCCTGTCGGTGCCTGCCGATGTAGATCTTGACGCTTATGCGAAGGCGTTGATGCAGCGTTTCTCCAATTCGCGCCTTGGCCATCGCACGCAGCAGATCGCCATGGACGGCAGCCAAAAGCTGCCGCAGCGTCTTCTCGCGCCCATCGCCGCGCACCTGCAAACAGGCGCGCAATGGCCTCTGTCGGCGCTCGGCGTTGCCGGCTGGATGGCCTATCTGCGCGGCAAAAGCGAAACAGGCGAAGCGCTGTCGCTTTCAGATCCGCTTGCCGGGCGTCTCCTGGAAATCGCTGGCGGTGAAGACGGCGCGGCCTATGTCGACGCTCTTCTCGGCGTGGAGGCGGTTTTCCCGCAGCCACTGGCGAAAGATCCACGTTTCAGACAGGCGATCCATGAAGCCTACCGCGCCCTTCGCGGAACAGGTGTCCGCGCTGCCATCGGCGCGGCTTGCGACAGACACGATCTGGCCAACGGGTAAAACGGGTAGAAAAATGCAGCCTTTTCTCGGACCGGACTTCCTGCTGCCGAACGAGCCGGCGCGGCGGCTTTATCACGAAGTGGCGGTGGATCTTCCGATCATCGATTATCACAATCATCTGCCGCCGCAGGAGATTGCGGAGAACCGCACCTGGGACAATATCGGCGAGCTCTGGCTCGGACATGACCACTACAAGTGGCGGCTCATGCGCTGGGCGGGCATTGAGGAAGAGCGCATCACGGGCAAGGCCGGATGGCGCGCAAAGTTTGATGCGTTCGCCGAAACCATGCCGCAATGCATCGGCAACCCGATGTACCACTGGTCGCACCTGGAGCTCTGGCGCTATTTCGGCCTTGAGGGCACGGTGTTTTCGCCCGCCACTGCAGATGAATGCTGGGAAGCGGCCAATGCTCAGCTTTCCCGGCCCGCGTTTTCGGCGCGCGGTCTTCTGGAGCGGATGAAGGTCGAGCTGGTCGGCACCACCGACGACCCGACCGACACGCTGGAACATCACGAGGCGATGCTCGACGCGGGATTGCCTTTCAAGGTGGTTCCGAGCTTTCGTCCCGACAGGGCAATCAAGATCGAGGCGGAAGGCTTTGCGACCTATGTCGAAAAGCTGGCCACCGTGAGCGGGACGCCGGTAAGGCGCTTTGACGATCTCGTGGGCGCGCTGAACAATCGGCTCACGCGTTTCGTGGCGCTGGGTTGCCGCGCGAGCGATCATGGGCTTGAGGTTTTGCGGGCCGGACAGTACGCGACGGCCGCACGTCTCGACGCCATCCTGCGGAAGCGCCTGGATGGCGGAACCCTGGATGAGGATGAGATTGCCGATTTCCAGACCGCGCTGCTCGTTGAGCTTGGCCGTGCCTATGCGAAGCACGACCTTGTGATGCAGCTCCACATCGGACCGTTGCGCAACACGCGCACGCGTCTGTTCGACGCGCTGGGGGCGGATTCGGGCGGCGATTCCATGAACGATCTGGCCGTTGCCGGTGCGCTCAACGCGTTTCTTGACCGGCTCGACCGGACGGATGAGCTGCCGCGCACCATCCTCTACTGCCTCGACCCCACGAAAAACGCGATGATCGCCGCGACTGCCGGCAATTTTCAGGACGGCAGCACGGCGGGCAAGGTGCAGGCGGGCGCGGCCTGGTGGTTCAACGATCAGCTGGACGGCATGGAGCATCAGCTGACGCAGCTCGCACAGATGGGCCTTCTGTCGCGTTTTGTCGGAATGCTGACTGACAGCCGCTCCTTCCTGTCCTTTCCACGGCACGAATACTACCGGCGGCTTGTCTGCCGCATGGTGGGCGGCTGGATGGAAGAGGGGGCCATGCCCCCTGACCATGACCTCGCCGCGGGGATCATTGAAGACATCTGTTACCGCAATGCGCGGCGGTGGTTTCTCTAGAGCTCTTCCCGAGCATTGATCGGTTTTCCGGCGGGAATTGCGAGAACAAGAACTCCTGGATCGCTTCACCGCATGCGTGAAACGATGAAGCGGTCCAGCATTTGCATGCGGCGCTCCACTGGCGCTGTGACAGGGTGACGAGGATAGTATGCGACAGACATGGCGATGGTTCGGGCCGAATGATCTGGTTTCGACGGACGACATGCTACAGGCCGGGGTGGAGGGCGTGGTTTCCGCGCTCCATCAGGTGCCGACCGGTGACGTCTGGACCCCCGAGGCCATCGCCGCGCGGCAAGGGGAGATCGGAACGCGCCGTGACGGCTCTCCGTCCGGCCTGTCCTGGGAGGTCGTGGAAAGTCTGCCGGTCTCCGAGGCCATCAAGAAGCAGAAGGGCGACTGGCGCCAGCATATCGAGAACTACAGGCAGAGCCTGCGCCATCTGGCCGGGGCCGGCATCGAGATTGTCTGCTACAATTTCATGCCGATCCTTGACTGGACGCGCACCGATCTCGCCTACCGGGTGTCTCATGGCGGCACCTGCATGCGTTTCGACATCGTGGATTTCGCGGCTTTCGACATCCACATCCTGAGGCGCCCGGGCGCGGTTGAAGACTTTCCGGAAGACGTGGTCGCCGCTGCGGCAGAGCGCTTTTCCGGTATGGGCGCGAAGCGGCGGGAAGAGCTGACCCGCAATGTGATTTCGGGTCTTCCCGGCGCAACGGAGAGTTTGACGCTGGACGGTCTCCAGGCGCACCTCGACGAATACGGAACGATCTCGCCGGATGAGCTTCGCGGCAATTTCATTGCATTTCTGGAAGAAGTCGTGCCGCTGGCGCAGGAGTTGGGTATCCGCATGTGCTGTCATCCGGACGATCCGCCGTTCCCTCTGCTCGGCCTGCCGCGCATCATGTCGACGGAAGCTGATTACAAGGCGATGATGGATGCGGTGGATGTACCGGAAAACGGCATCACCCTTTGCTCTGGTTCGCTCGGTGTCAGACCAGATAACGACCTGCCCGGCATGATGCGCCGGCTCGGCGAGCGGGTGCACTTCCTGCATCTGCGCAATGTGCAGCGTGAGAGCGACCAGGTCGCCTGTTCTTTCCATGAGGCCGAACATCTTGGCGGGTGCACGGACATGGTGGATCTTGTCGCTGCCGTGGTGCAGGAAGAAGCGCGCCGCCGGGCCGCCGGGCGCACGGATGTGTCTATTCCGTTCCGTCCCGATCACGGGCAAGACATTCTCGACGATCTCGGACGTCGCTCCCAGCCGGGGTACCCGGCAATCGGTCGCCTGAAGGGGCTGGCGGAGCTGCGCGGCATCATCGCTACCCTGGAGCACCGCACGCGTGGTCTGGGGGCAAGCTAAACGGGGGCATTGTAAACTGACCTGCTCCCCGGAAAGCGGACACTGACGTAAGCTGCGATTTGTTGTCTGCTGGTCTTCGAGAACAGGAGATCAGAGATGCAGAAACGCAAGCAGCGCTCGCCGGAATTTACGGCGACAGTCGCTCTTGAAGCGTTGAAGGGCGAGATGAACCTCGCCCTGATGCGCCAGACCGATCAACAGTTTCTGGAGACGCCGTTTTTCGATGTGCGCAGACGATTTTGCACCGGAAGAACGAAGGTCATCCGGTGAACGAGAAGCGGATAGGGCGAGTGATGCCGGCCGTCGGCGCAGGAAACCTATGTACCGATGAACCAAAGACCGGTCATGCACGAACAATCAAACTGGGCCACTCATGTGGTGCTGATCAATCGGCAATTGAAAACAGCATCACAATTCCATCTGCATTCACACGCCCATTGCCTGACATGATGTCATTGCACATCGATGGACCCTTAAAATGGATCTATGCACCAAAGTCATCCTACTAATCGTACTGCGGTGGAACCGGGGTTATCACAGGTTTCTCGAATGTTCGATGCAGCTTGCCCCAGCCGGGCTCGTGCATGTGGTCTTGCAGTCCCGCGCGCTCGACCAGTGCGCGGGCTTCCTTTTCGCCTTCATCGAGCGCCGACTGCACATCTGCCGTCAGAACCCGGCCATCTTCCATGAGCACTTTTCCATCCACGATCACCGTGTCCACATCGCTGCCCAGAACCTGATGAGCCAGTCTGTGGACCGGCATCCAGTTGGGTGTGAGATGCGGCTTGCGCATGTCGATCACGGCAATATCGGCTTTCTTGCCGATCTCCAGCGAGCCAATTTCATGATCCATGCCGATGGCGCGCGCGGCATCGATGGTAATCATCTCGAACAATTTGCCGGGTGGCAGCAGATAGCGGTCGTGATTATGCAATATGTGCTGGGTCTGCTGCGCGATGCGCGCCACCTGGAACATATCGAAATGGCGGCTGGGCGCTGCGCCGTCCGAGGTGATTGCGACCGGCACCCCGCGCGCCATCATGTCCATGATCGGGGTTGAGCGTCCGGGCGGTGCATGGGTGACGAAGGTTCCCGTCTCCGCCAGAATGTCGATCTCTTCATGCGAAATACCCCAGCAGTGCTGTAGGTGGACGTCTGGTCCCAGAAGCGCGTTCTCCTTGTCTTGAAACGCCATCCGTATTTGCCCTGCGAAAGCGTCTGAATGAATGCGAACGCCCCATTTCCGGGCTGTTTCGCGAACGCGTCGCGCTTGCATGCGGTCGTCCGCTGTCAGGTTGACAGCCATGTCGGGGGACGATGCGTTGGAGGGCTCGACCGAGGGCACGATCGTGAATGGCGTGAGAAAGACGTTGATGCGACCGTCTCCGCTGCCATTGACCGCGTCGATGACGGCCTCGGCTCCTTCGATCATTTCCTCAAAGGAGATCTGGCGTCGTTCCGGCTGGCCGCTCTCCCAGCGCGTAACGGTTTGCGGCCAGGGCAATCCCGCCGGGCCGACACAAACGATCTCCCGAAGTCCGATTTCATCATAGGCGCGCGCATGATTGATGGCGAAGGCCGGATCGTCGCTGCGCGGCATGGAGGTGATGATGCTCGCTCCTGTCGTCACGCCGGCGCGCAGTCGCTCAAGGCCGGAAACGAGCCCGTCCGCATACCAGTAGTCGCGTGTCACATAATGATAATAGGCAGGTGTGACGATGCGCATCCACAAGGCGTTGGTGTCGGCGCCGATGCTGCGGATCAGCGCATGACCGGCATGGCCATGCGCGTCGATCAGGCCGGGGATCAGCATCTTGCCCTTGCAGTCCAGCACCTTCTTGCCTTCGTGTCGCTGCGCCAGCTCGTCGGCGGTGCCGATGTCGACGATCCTGTCGTCAACAATGGCGAGGCCGCCATCCTCGATGATGCGGCGGGTTCCATCGACGGTGACGATTGTCCCGTGCAGTAGAAGAAGCTCACTCATATCTCACTCCCGGCTTGGTTGCGCGGCAATCTACCCGACGCATTGGCTGACATTTTTTACAATAATTGCCGACAATATAATTGACAATTGCTGTTTTGGCCGTGAGTGTTCCATCAACTCGTTCCTGAAAGCGACCAAGCGGGAGGCATCAGCATGCGCTTCAAACGAACAATCCTATCGGCCTTGATGGCGACGGCGCTTGCGCTGCCCGCCGGTGCGGCAACCCTTAAATGGGGCAGCCGCGCCGACATCTATTCGCTCGACCCCGTCTCGGTGGCGTCGACATCGAACCTTGCATTCCTCAATCACATTTATGAAGGGCTGGTCCGCTATGGTCCGGACTTCCAGATCGAGCCGGCACTTGCGACCAAGTGGGAGCTCATTGACGATAAATACTGGCGCTTCACGCTCCGCGAAGGTGTGAAATTCCATGACGGAGACGCGTTCAATGCGGATGATGTGATCGCTTCGCTCAAGCGCGTGAGCGATCCGGAATCGCCCCTGCGCGGCAACATCCCGCTTTATGCTGGCATCAAGAAAGTCGACGATTACACGGTTGATATCGAAGTCTCTGCGCCGACATCCCTGTTCCTGAACGACATGACGAACATCTTCATGTTCAGTGGCGAATGGCTGAAGGAGCACAACAGCGAAAAGCCCACGAACCTCGCATCCAATGTCGAAGGCTATGCCACGCACAACACAAATGGCACGGGGCCGTTCAAACTGGAAAGCCGGGTGCCGGACAGCCAGACGATCCTGGTCGTCAACGATCAGTGGTGGGATGAGAAGAAGCACAATCTCGACCGCATCGAGTTCATGCCCATTGCATCGCCGGCTACCCGAGTTGCCGCGCTCCTTTCGGGTGAGGTCGATCTGGTCGATTCCGCACCAATCCAGGATCTGCCGCGTCTAGAGGCTGCGCCGGACATTCAGGTTAACAAGCGAACCGAGCTGCGCACCGTTTTTGTCGGGTTCAACCGCCGCGAAACGCTGGAAGATGGCCGCCCGAACCCGTTCAACGACATCCGCGTCCGTCAGGCTGTGGAAGCGGCAATCGATCGTGACCTGATTAATGCCAAGGTGATGCGAAAGCTGGCGCGTCCTTCCGGCTCCCTGATCGCACCGGAGGTCGCTGGCTATGCCAAGGCGCTCGATGTTTACGAGCCGGCAGACCCGGAAAAGGCGAAGGCGCTTCTTGCCGAAGCGGGGCAGGAAGGACTGTCGTTCAACTATATGTGCATGAACGATGAGAGCATCAACGAAGAGGAGTTCTGCACCGGCATCGCGAATATGCTGGAGCGTGTGGGTTTCAAGCCGACCATTGATATGGGGCCGCGTGCGGTGCAGTCTCCCAAAAGAACCAACGGCAAGGCGGACATGTTCAATATGAGCTGGGCAAACGAGCCGACGCTGGATGCCTACTCCTTGCTTTCTCAGATTCTTTCCACGCGTAGCGAGTCGACCGGCGTGTCTAACTACGGTGGCTGGAGCTATCCCGAGATCGACGAGCTGGTCGGTAAGGCGGCACAGGAACCGGACAATGAGAAGCGTCTCGCCTTGGAAGAGGCAGCTTTGAAGATTGCAAAGGATGATACTCTTCTCATACCGCTTCATCAGCAGCCCATCGCCTGGGCCATGATGGACACGGTGCAGGACGTCGACTTCCGGGCCGACAACAAAGCGCGCCATTGGCTGACACGCATGGCCGAGTAACGGCCCCAGGCACTATACGCAAAAAAGGGCGTTTCATCTCTCCGATGAAGCGCCCTTCTTCTTGCGCTGTGCCGCCCGGCTTCGAGGGTTTGGTTGCATGTTTGTCGACATTTTCAATCTTAGATTCGGGAAAAATTGTAGACAATATAGTTGACACAATTCTGGCCTCCTCCATAATGCCTATGGGTCTGACGGGAGGCAATGCGTTCAGACGGGAGAGTAGCGTGGCGGCCGCAGAAGAGGCCCCCCAAGTGGGGTTTTCTGGATTGCCGGGGCGTTCAACCGGTCGCATGCGCGGCAGTCGCTTCCTGAAATTCCTGTCCTGCCGGTTTGCGCTTTCGCAATCGTGAGACGCATCCCTCGTGGTTGGCCACGATTTCCGGTGGGTTGAAGCGAAGCAGACCTCCGTCAAGGAGGCGCAACTCTCTAGGAGTGGAACAAACCAATGTTGAAGCAAATCGGAGTGGCGGCGACCATTGCCCTGGGCTTGAGCGGAGCCCTGACCGGAGTGGCGTCGGCGGAGACCCTGAAATGGGGCGCCGCGCGGGATATCTATTCGCTGGACCCATATTCCTATGGCGACAGCTACACGCTTTCCTTTCTGAATCACGTATACGAGGGGCTGGTTCGCTACGACGCCGATCTTCAGATCGAGCCCGCACTGGCCGCGTCCTGGGAGCAGGTTTCGGACACGGTTTGGCGTTTTCATCTGCGCGAGGGCGTGACATTTCACGATGGCGCTGAATTCACGGCCGACGACGTTCTGGCCTCGCTGAAGCGTGTCAGTGATCCGGTTTCGCCGCTGCGCGGAAATCTGCCAGCCTATAAGTCGTCGAAAAAGGTGGACGATTACACGGTCGATATCGAAATGACCGGCCCGTATCCGCTCCTGCTCAACGACCTGACAAACATTCACATCTTCGATGCGGGCTGGTTGGTCGACAACGATTCCGAAAAGCCAACGGATGTCGGCGCACAGATCGAGGGCTACGCCACTTATCATACCAACGGCACCGGTCCCTTCAGGCTGGAAAGCCGTGTTCCGGATAGCAAAACGGTCCTTCTCGTGAACGAAAACTGGTGGGATGAGGCGGCCCACAACATCGATCGCATCGAGTTCGTGCCGATCACCTCTGCCGCGACCCGCGTGGCAGCACTTCTCTCCGGCGAGATCGACTTCAGCGAGGAAGCGCCGGCGCAGGATGTGCCGCGCCTTTCCGCGCAGCCCGAACTGAAGGTCATGGAGCGCACAAACCTTCGCACGGTCATGCTCGGCTTCAACCGCAAGCCGACCCTGGACAATGGTTCGGAGAACAAGTTCAACGACCTGCGCGTGCGCCAGGCGTTCGCCCACGCGCTTGATCCGAAACTCATCCAGCAGCGCATCATGCGCGGCAAGTCGCGAACTGCCGGAACAATCGTAGCGCCGGACATTCCTGGTTACTCCACTGAACTGGACACGCCCTACCTGTATGATCCAGAGCAATCCCGCAGGCTCCTGCAGGAGGCCGGTGCGGCCGATTACCCGTTCACGCTGGTTTGCACGACCGACGCCTACGTGAACGAGGAAGAGCTTTGCCAGGGCATTGTCAACATGCTCAGCCGTGGCGGGTTCAAGCCTCAGCTCGACATCGCACCGACAGCCGCTCAGGCGCCGAAGCGTACCGGTGGCAAGGCTGATGTCTATCTGATCGGCTGGGCCAATGAGCCGATGCTGGACAGCTATTCGATCCTCGTTCAGATGATCAAGTCCAGGTCTGACACCGCCGGCGTGTTCAACTGGGGCGGCTGGAGCTACCCGGAAATCGATGATCTGATCGAACAGGCATCGACTGAAATGGATCGGGAAAAGCGGCTTGATCTACAGACCCGCGCGCTTGAATTGGTCAAGGAAGAGATCGTTATGCTCCCGCTGCACCAGCAGCCCATGGCGTGGGTGATGGACAAGAAGATCGACAAGATCGCGCAGGCTGCGGACAACAAGGTCCGCCACTGGCTGACGCACGTCTCCGAGTAACAGCCACGACAGCTGGCCCGGAGCAAGCCTCCGGGCCGCGATCTAGCCAAAGGTTACCTGAATGCTGGTTTTTATCATCAAGCGCACGGCCAACGCCATCATGGTCATGCTTGCCGTCGCCATGCTCGCCTTCCTCATCTTCCGGCTGGCGGGCGACCCGGTCGAGATGATGGCCAACGAACAGATGACCCAGGCCGACCGGGACGAACTGCGCGAGCGGCTTGGCCTCAACGACGGCGTCCTGACGCAATACACACGCTTTGTGGTCAACGCGGCACAGGGCAATTTCGGCATTTCCTACCGAAACGGGCAGGATGTCCTGAAGCTCATTGCCGAACGCTTTCCGGCCACGCTCGAACTCGTTTTTCTTGCGACGCTGATTTCCCTGCTCGTGGGCATACCCCTTGGCGTTTTGACGGCGATCAAACGCGGGCAATGGTATTCGGAGAGTTTGCAGTTCGTGTCCATCATCGGGGTGTCGTTGCCAAGCTTCGTGGTTGGCATCGTCCTGATCCTGGTGTTCTCGGTCGTTCTTGGCTGGCTGCCCGCCTTCGGGCGCGGCGAGGTTGTGCAGATCGGGTGGTGGTCCACGGGCCTGCTCACGCCTTCGGGCCGTGCCGCGCTGTTGCTGCCGGCGCTTTCCCTTTCGCTTTATCAGGTCACACTGGTGATGCGCCTCGTGCGCGCCGAAATGCTGGAAGTGCTGCGCTCCGACTATGTCAAATTCGCCCGCGCCCGCGGCATTCCACGCTGGCGCATCTATTTTCGCCACGCGCTGCGCAATTGCCTGATGCCAGTGGTGACGATGACGGCCATGAACATCGGTTCGCTGATCGCTTTCGCGCTCATCACCGAGACTGTCTTCCAGTGGCCGGGAATGGGGCTCTTGTTCATCCAGGCGGTGACATTCCTCGATATCCCCGTGATGGCCGCGTATCTGTGCATCATCGCCTTCATCTTTGTCCTCCTGAACACCGCAGTGGACATTGCCTATGCGGTAATCGACCCACGCCTGCGCACCGCGCAGTGAACGAACGAAGAGATGAGTTCGATGTCCACACAGCAGATTTCCGAAGTATCGAAACCAGTGGCGCCGGTTAAGACAGCGCGACGCTCAATGTTCTCGCGCATGCGTGACAGCGCGGTCTGGTGGTCCTTCACTCACAGCAAGGCGGCTATGGTCAGCGCCGCGCTTCTGGCGATCCTTGTGCTGACGGCCGTTTTCGCGCCGCTCATCGCGCCGCAGAACCCCTATGATGGCGCCCAGCTCGACATGTGGAAAGCAGAGCTTCCGCCGATCTGGGAGGCGGGCAGCGAGTGGCCCTACCTTCTCGGAACGGATACGCAGGGGCGCGACATGCTCTCGGCGATCCTTTACGGAACGCGCATCTCGATCATCATCGGCGTCGGCTCCGTTGCGCTGTCGCTCCTGATCGGAATGAGCGCTGGTCTGATTTCCGGCTATTTCGGTGGCTTCATCGACAATCTGCTGATGCGGTTCGGCGACATAACGCTTTCGCTGCCCACAATCCTGGTCGCCATTCTGGTCTCGGCCGTGATCCGGCAGATGTTGCCGCTTTCTCTGCGCGAGATCGGCGCGTCTGCGGTGCTCATCTTCGCAATCGCACTGTCCGCCTGGGTACAGTATGCGCGCACGGCGCGCGCTCAGGCCATCGTCGAGGCGGGCAAGGATTATGTGCAGGCGGCCAGGCTGATCGGTGTTCCCGCCCGCCGCATCATGGTCAAACACATCCTGCCCAACACACTTACCCCCATCCTGGTCGCGGCGACGCTTAACTTCGGCATGGCGATCCTGACCGAAGCGACTCTTTCTTTCCTCGGCATCGGCATGCCACCCAGCCAGCCTTCGCTGGGCACACTGATCCGTATCGGCAACCAGTACCTGTTCTCCGGTTCCTGGTGGATCGTGCTGTTCCCCGTGGTCCAGCTCTGTCTTCTGGTCGTCTCGGTCAACGTGCTCGGCGACTGGCTCCGTGACGCCCTCAATCCAAAACTCAGGTAGCATCCATGACCAACCTTCTCCTTCGCAATGTTCGCCCGCTGGCTGACGAAGCGTGCGACATCCTCATCGAGAACGGCAGGATCGCCGGTTTCGGCCAGTTCGAGCCTGTGGCCGGGATGCCTGTAGAAGAGGGTGGCGGCGCCATCGTCATTCCGGGACTGATCGATGCGCACACCCATCTGGACAAGACCACATGGGGCATGCCCTGGCACGTCAACAACCGCGCCGCCATCCTGCGCGAGCGCATCGATTTCGAGCGGGAAAACCGCAAGGAAATCGGCATCGATCCCCATCGCCAGTCAATGCGCCATGCAATTGGCCTTGTCGCGCACGGCAGCACGCACATCCGTAGCCATGTGGATATTGACCCAACCCATGGCCTGTCTCTGGTCGAGGGCATCTGGGAGACCCGTGAGAAGCTCCGCGGCGTGATTGACATCGAAGTGGTCGCTTTCCCGCAATCGGGGCTCATGGTCATGCCAGGAACGGCCGAACTGCTCGACGAAGCCCTGAAGCAGGGTTGCGAAGTGCTGGGCGGGATCGATCCCTGCGGCATCGACCGCGACCCGAAAGGGCAGCTTGATCTTCTTTTCGCACTCGCCGTCAGACATGGGGTGCCAATCGACATCCATCTGCACGAAGCCGGTGAGCTCGGCGCTTTCACCATGGAGCTCATTTTCGAACGGGTACGCGCCAACGGCATGGAAGGCCAGGTTGCGATCAGCCACGCCTTCGCACTGGGCATGAACGATCATCTGCGCGTCGGCCGTCTGATAGAGGAGATCGCAGCGCTCGATGTCGCCATCGTCACCACCGGCGCGCCATCGGCCACGGTGCCCTCAATTCGTCAGCTCAAGGCGGCCGGGGTGCGCGTTGCCGCCGGTTGCGACGGCATTCGCGACACCTGGGGGCCATGGGGGCAACCCGACATGATGGACCGCGCGCGGGTGATCGGCATGAAAAACGGCGTGCGCTCCGACATTGAACTGGAGCATGTACTGCACATCGTCTCGCAGGGCGGGGCCGATGTGATGGGCATCGAAGGGTATGGCCTTGCCGAAGGCTGCGCTGCGGATTTCACGCTTGTTGCCGGCGAAACGCTCGCTCATGCGGTGGTGGAAACCGCGCCGCGCCCGATGGTGGTGAAAGGCGGTCGGGTAACCGCGCGTGATGGTAAAGCGCTGGTGGAGATGCCTTGATGAACCCCACGTCTCAAAAACGGCCTGAAGGTCTGCCCCAGGATTTGCCATTGGGCCACCGGCCGGAAGGTCCAACGCTTCTTACCGCGCGGTGGGTCGTCGGGCACTGGGATGGTAGCCACCGTCTTCTGCGCGATGGCGAAGTGGTGATCGAGGGCGGCAAGATACTCTTTGTCGGCCATGGCTTTCCCGGCACGGTCGCCCGCCGGATCGATTTCGGCGAGGCGCTCATCAGCCCTGGTTTCATCGATCTCGATGCGCTTTCGGATCTCGACACGACGATCCTGGGCGTCGATCATCATCCCGGCTGGGCAAAGGGCCGCGTCTGGCCTCGGTCCTATGTGGAAGCCGGGCCTTATGAGATGTACTCAGCCGAAGAACTGGCGTTTCAGAAGCGCTTTGCATTCGGGCAGCTTCTCCAGAACGGCATAACCACGGCTGCACCCATCGCCTCGCTCTTCTACCGTGAATGGGGCGAGACCGTCGCCGAGTTCGATGCCGCGGCAGACGCCGCTGGCGATCTTGGCATGCGTGTCTATCTGAGCCCCGCCTATCGCTCCGGCGGCATGGTTCTTGAAAGCCCGGACAAGATCGTTCCCGTCTTCGACGAGGAGCGCGGCTTTCAGGGACTGCGCGACGCAATCGCCTATATCGAACGCCAGAACGGGCGTCATGGCGATCTGGTTCGCGGCATGCTTGCGCCCGATCGCGTGGAAACCTGCACACCCGACCTGTTGAAGCGGACGGATGCTGCCGCACGCGATCTGGATTGCCGGTTCCGCCTGCACATGGCGCAGGGCACGATGGAGGTCGACACGGTGCGGGCGCTGCATGGCAGCACGGCGCCGGTCTGGCTGGCGAAGGCCGGTCTCTTGAGTGAAAGAATGATCGCACCGCATGCCACAAACGCCACCGACGAGGATCTGGCGCTCTACACGGACAACGGCGTTTCCATCGTCCATTGCCCGCTGGTTTCCGGCCGCAGCGGTGGCGCGCTCAACTCATTCTCGAAGTGCCGCGCGCGCGGCATCAACATCGCCATGGGAACCGACACTGCCCCGCCCGACATGCTGATGAACCTCCTGGTCGGCCTCATCACCTGCCGAATGAGTGACGGTGCGCCTGACCGGGTGCGCTGCGCGGACCTTTTCGACGCTGCGACACTCGGCGGTGCAAAAGCGCTTGGCCGCGACGACATCGGGCATCTCTCGGCCGGCGCACGCGCGGATATTGCCGTCTTCCGGCTTGACGACACGGCCATGGCGCCCTCGGTCGACCCGATCACAACCCTTGTGACCGGCGGTTCGGGCAAGGTCACGCAGGCGGTCTTCGTGGACGGGCGTGTCTCCATGTGGAACCGCGCCGTTGCCGGGATCGACATGCAGGCGGCGCGCGCCCGCGCGCAGGCGCAGTACGACGGGCTCATCGCCAAATATCCGGAGCGAAGCTGGGGGCATCCAGCGGTCTCCGAGATATTTCCCCCTAGCTATCCGATAGAGGTGGAAGATCATGGGTGAAGCGGACAAACCAGTCATCGATGTTCGCGAGTTGCGGGTCGAGTTTCCTGGCCGCCGGGGAAGCGTAACCGCATTGTCGGACGTTTCGCTTTCCATCAAGGCGGGTGAGATATTGGGCGTGGTCGGTGAATCGGGTGCCGGCAAGTCCATGACGGGCCTGGCGATCCAGGGGCTGCTGGAACGTCCCGGTCATATTTCCGGCGGGGAAATCTGGCTCTCAGGACGGCGCATTGATCAGTTGAACGACCAGGCGATGGAGCAGATACGCGGCCGTGAAATCGGTGCGATCTTCCAGGATCCCCTGACCTCGCTCAACCCGCTGTTCACCGTTGGCGCGCAACTGGGGGAAACGATCCGCCAGCATCTGCCTGTTTCGAAGCGTGAGGCGAAACTGCGGGCAATCCAGCTTCTGCGGGATGTCGGCATCCCCTCACCGGAAGAGCGGGTCAAGCAGTATCCGCATCAGTTCTCCGGGGGCATGCGGCAGCGTGTCGTTATTGCGCTTGCATTGGCGGCGTCGCCGAAGCTGGTGATTGCCGATGAGCCGACGACGGCGCTCGATGTTTCCATCCAGGCGCAGGTGATTTCCCTTCTGCGCAAGCTCTGCAAGGAGAAGCAGACGGCCGTGTTGCTCGTGACCCATGATATGGGCGTCATCGCCGAGGCGGCAGACCGTGTTGCGGTCATGTATGCCGGGCGTCTCATCGAGCTTGGCCCGGTGGAGCAGGTGCTCCACGCTCCGCGTCACCCTTATACGCAGGGCCTGATGGCGTCGATCCCCTCTCTTGACGGTCGCGTGGAGAAACTGAGCCAGATCGACGGCTCCATGCCGCGTCTGGATGCGATCCCGATCGGCTGTGCCTTCAGCCCGCGCTGCAGCCATGCCGGCCCGCGTTGCCTGAAGGAACGGCCCGAACTCACTTTTGCAGGCGAAGGCGCAAGCGCCTGCTGGCTCAACGCGGGAGGAACCGCATGACGATGCAAACGGGCGAAACGGCCGCATTGACGGTCTCGCGGCTGACCAAAACCTTCGATGTTTCGGCTCCCTGGCTCAACCGGGTTGTGGAGCGCAAGCCACGGCAATTGCTACAGGCGGTCGATGATGTGAGTTTCAGTGTGCCCGCCGGCGGCTGCCTTGCGATTGTCGGCGAAAGCGGGTGCGGAAAGTCGACGGTCGCCCGTCTGGTCACCGGTCTTTACAGACCGAGCGCCGGCGATCTGAACTTTGCCAATGGGCGCGATGGAAAGACCCTCAGAGCGCAGATGATCTTTCAGGATCCCTACGCCTCGCTCAATCCACGCTGGTCGGTGAAGAACATAATTGCGGAGCCGTTGCGGGAACTGAAGCTGCGCACCGGCGCTGCGGAAATCACCGAGCGTGTTGAGGAACTCCTGCGGATTGTCGGTCTTTCACCGTCGGATGGCGAAAAGTACCCGCATGAGTTTTCCGGCGGCCAGCGGCAGCGCATCTCCATTGCACGTGCGCTTGCAAGTGAGCCCGAATTCCTGGTCTGCGACGAGCCGACATCGGCACTCGATGTTTCGGTGCAGGCGCAGGTTCTGAACCTGATGCGCGAGTTGCAGGATCGGCTGGGACTGACTTACCTGTTCATCAGCCACGATATGAGTGTGGTCCATCATATGTCCGACCGGGTGGCCGTGATGTATCTGGGGCGCATCGTGGAGGAGGGCGATACGGAAGAAATTTTCGCGCGCCCCCTGCATCCCTACACGCAGCTTCTGTTGCAGACGATCCCGAACGTGCGAACCCCGAACCGGGATCGCGAGCCGGCCAATGGCGAGGTGCCAAGCCCTCTCAACCCGCCGTCCGGCTGCACGTTTCACCCGCGCTGCCCGCTTGCGACCGCCCGGTGCTCAAGCGAGGCCCCGAAGATCAGGACCTCTTCGAGCGGAGCGCGCATAGCCTGCCATATGGTCGATGTTGAGGAGTAGAGGGGAAGCCCCTGCTGCGCGGTCCGCGGGAGCAGGGCGATCCGTGCGGTGAATTATGAAAGGGCAGCTTTCAGATCGTGTGACAGGTCGCGGATCTCAGTCAGGTCGAGTTCGGATTCGACGTGTTCCAGATGATGCCCCATCAGGTCAGAGGCCTTGCGGGTGTCACCTTTCGAAATGGCCTTCACGATCTCGATATGTTCGTCCGGGCCGCAATTGAAACGGGAGGTGTTGCGGTAGACGGCGGTTATCAGCGAGGACCGAGCAATGAGGTCCCGCATGGTCGTGAAGAGAAAGTCAGAGCCGGTGATTTCGGCAAGCAGCAAGTGAAAGCCGCCAGACAGTTTGATGATATCCGTCGTCTGGTCCTTTGCATTCGCTTCGCGCTCCAGGGCGACGTGGTCGCGCAGGCGCTTGGTGTCGGCCTTGCTGATGTGGCTGCAAAGCCGTTCGACGATCCGGTGCTCGACGGTGCGGCGTATGAAGAAGACGTCTTTGGCTTCGTCTACGGTCGGTTTGTAGACGAACGCCCCCCGGTTGGGGATGATCGTCACAAGCCCGTCACGCTCCAGAAGCGTCAACGCCTGGCGAATGCGGGCACGGCTTACGCTGAAGATCGAAGCCAGTTGACCTTCTTTCAACTGAACGCCGGGCCGCAGTCTGCGCTCGGCGATCGACAGCCAGATTCTTTCAACGATCTGATGCGTCGATACTCCAGTCTGCTCACTCATGCCGCTCCCTCCATTGTGCGGGTAGACAAGCGTGATGCGGAGCAAAAAGTCAACTTGTGAGCGTGTTTTTCATTGCAATATTGTCAACAATGTTGGATGATATTGTATATTATAATGACACCCATCGAGAGCGGTATGGAATTTGATTTCGAGCAGTTGGAGCCGCAGAGCCGTTACCGGCTGCTGACGAATTTCATTGGTCCGCGTCCTATCGCGCTGGTCTCGACCCGCTCTGAAACGGGGCGGAACAATGCCGCTCCCATGAGCTTCTTCAATGTCTTCTCGCACGATCCGGCCATTGTCGTGCTGGGCATTCAGCCGCGCCTTGGCGGGGCGGAGAAGGACACGATGGTCAACATCCGCCGCACCGGCGCTTTTGCCGTCAATATGGTGGATATGACCATTTCCCGGCAGATGCTGGTCTGTGGCCTGGGCTTTGAAAGCGGGGTGGATGAGCTGGAGGTCTCCGGGCTTACGGCGGTTGAATGCCGCAAGGTGGAGGCGAGCTACGCGCAGGAGGCGCCGTGCGTTTTCGAATGCCGGGTGGAGCGTCTGATCGACTATCCCCGGCGTACGCTCGTTCTGGGCGAGGTTGTTCACATGCATGTGCGCCAGGACTGTCTCGACGCCGAAAGCCGCTATGTGGACCCGGAACGATATCAACCCATCGCCCGCCTCCATGCCGATAATTACATCGTTTCCGATCGTCAGTTCGTTTTGAAGGCGCCAGACATTGACGACTTTTCAAAGCCGCCTTGCGATTAATCCCTTCCGAAGGTTGCCGTAATGCATATTCGCATCATCAATCCAAACTCCACAGCGTCGATGACCAGACAAGCTCTGGAGCGCGCGCTGGTCGTCAAGAATGCGGATACGCAGGTTTCCGCCGTCAACCCGCTCGATACGCCATTGAGCATCGAGGGCGGCGCCGACGAGGCCATGGCCGTTCCCGGTCTGCTGTCCGAAATTATCAGGGGCGAGGCTTTGGGGGTGGATGCCTACATAATCGCCTGTTTCGACGATCCGGGCCTGCATGCAGCCCGTGAAGTTGCGCGAGGCCCGGTCCTGGGCATCTGTCAGGCTGCGGTGCAGGTTGCGATGACCATCAGCAGGCGCTTCTCGGTCATTACCACTTTGCCGCGCTCAGTACCCATTATTGAGGAGCTGGTCAGCGCATACGGTGCTGATCGCCATTGCCGCAAGGTGCGATCCATAAACTTGCCGGTCCTGAGCCTGGAGGAAAGTCCGGTTGAGGCAGAAGCGCTGCTCCTCCGGGAGATTGAGCGATCCACCCTGGAGGATGGTGCCGAAGCGGTTATCCTGGGTTGTGCTGGCATGAGCACACTTTGTGACCGATTGACGGAGGTATCGGGCGTGCCCGTGATCGATGGTGTGACGGCGGCAATGAAGCTTGCCGAAGCGCTTGTCGTTGCCGGTTACACGACGTCGAAAGTGAATTCTTACAACTACCCTCGCGAAAAGAGTGCCGGCTGCGTGGTTTGCGCCTGAAGACAGCGGAGTTTGTCGGCTTTCACCTGCGTGTTTGGCGATGCCAAGACGACCACGACCACAGCCCCGACACATACCTAAACGGCGGTTCAATTCTCGGTGGAAACACCGGGTTGGTTCTCGGTGGCAGTCAGCAGAAATGGTTTGGAAATCTGCCACACTTGAAGGGGGGCGGCGCCCTTTGGTCTATTCTCCCGGCTCTGCTCTTTGCCAGCCCCGGTGCAGCAGCCTCAAGATATCCGCCTCTCCTCTGGCGCCGGTTTTGGCATACAGACTTTTAAATTGGGACCTTATGGTCTCGCGCGACAATCCGGCTTCCAAGGCAACTTCACTCATTGACCTCCCGTCAACTATGCCGGCCATTGCACGCATTTCTCCCTTGGACAACTTGAAGTCTGCGCCGAACAACTTCTGATCATAGTCGGTTGACCGTTGCCTGAAATGCCTGACCAGAACCACCGCTGTAGCGCCTTCGAAGTACAAGCTGGAGGGATCCTTGTTCAAGCGAACGAGGGAGAGTTTCGTTCCGTGCGAAAAAAAATCCTGCATGACGGGTCCGGAATAATAGCGGTTCAGCATCGCGCTACACGCTGTTTGGACTTCCTGCTGTCGAAAACGGATTCGGCCATCCGCCAGGATTCTGAGTGGCCCAGCCTCGTCCAGAATGTTGTTTGCCATATTTGATGCGGATCGGACCCGCTGCTCCCGATCGAGGATCAGGGCGTCAACATTTACCGCACCCATTAGTGCTGGAATGCAGCGCTCAACAGCAGCATCGACCCGGGAACGCATGGTCAATGCGCGTCGCAGATGAGGCGAAATCTTGGCCAGCATTCCTAATGAATCCTGAAGCGCGTCCGCAGATAAGTGCGCGCCACATCCAATTATGAGACTGAAAATTTCGTCGTTGGATTTTGCAAAATTCAGCCAGGCAATCCGCCGCATCCGGTTCGCCAGAAGGATGTCGTTATAAAGCTCAGTCTGTTCGGTATTTGTTCCCAGGGAAAAATGGGCGTCGCTTCCAATGAAGCCGACTGGCTTTGATGCCAGAATGGGTTGCAGTGGATTTATTCTTATAGAGTATTGATTGTAGTCATTGTCTATTCTGTCTCCGTCCGAGAATAGTGCGTATCCATCGATGTTTCGTGAACTGTGGACGACCAGGGCTGCTCGCCCTTCTGGCATTTCCGACACCAGCTTTTCCAGAAAATATTCCCACGTTGCTTTTCCAGCGGCGGCCGCATGTATGGCTTCAGTCAACTGCTCTATCAATTCCAGCACCTGCACGACGTGAATGCAAAAACAGCGACTTATCATATATTTCCCGCTGACATTCACCCTGTGAGGTGAAGTAAGTGTGTTAAAAATGTGATTTCAATATTTTCCACAACAAGTTTGGCATTGCAGTGATCACCGTTGTGAAAGACGGAAGCGGCGGTCGTGCAGACCGGCCGTGAGTAATCACTTCGGGAGAGGTCGTGAAGGATGCATATTTTCTTGAGAAAGCTTTTTAAGCGAACTCGAGCAGTAAATCTCTATGCGTCGGAAGGTAATTGCAAGTTACATCTGGATGCAGAAACTATAGCGGAAACCGCCCCCTCTCTGCGAAAGTATGTGGTTAGATCAGCGTCTTCGTTGCCGAGCGCGGGCCTTCACCCTGCACTCGCATCATTATTCGCCATTGCTGCCTGGTCGTACATCGGCGGGCCCTCCGAGGCTTACGCTCAGTCAGTTCCCACCATTGGATGTTCGACCAATGGAGCAATCTTCAATACAGCGTACGATGGCGATAACGGTCCTCCTCTCTCATCAGGTCAGGATCCAAGTTGGGGGGTTGCGGTTACCGGAGCCGATGTGTCTGGCCCGCCGCCAGCAGGACTTAGTTATGGCAACGCATCAGTTGTAAGCAATCCTCCCCCGGCTTGGATTACTTCACCGTTCGGAAATGCCCAGTGGATCGCACATAATGCGACTGGGAGCCAAGCAACCAATTTAGACGGATTCTTCCGATATCAGTTTAATCTCGATCCAGCAGTCGACCCGAGCACATTCAGGTTGAGCATTGATCTGTATTCAGACAATTCTGTTTGGGAAGTATGGGTGAACGGCCAAGCGCAGGGTATTCGTTCTCCGTACACCGGCGATCCCTATTATCACAATGGTTTTTCCGCCGGAGCTCAATTCAACGCAACCTTGAACTCGGACTGGCAGACCGGCCTCAACACCATCATTGTCCACGTGAAATCAGCACCAACGGCGATGGGGTTTCTTGGGCAGGTCACATCAGAAGGTTTGTGTCCGGCGCTGTCACTCAATAAGACCGGTGTGCTCAACGATCTCAACGGCAATGACCTGATCGATCTGGGTGAGACGATCACCTATTCGTTCCTGGTGACCAACACGGGCACGGTCACGATGACCGGTGTCACGGTTGACGATCCGCTGCTGACCAATGCGGGCGTGGCGCTTGATCAGGGACCGCAGGTGCTTGCGCCGGGCGCAAGCTTCACCTTCACCGCGACCTATACGCCGGTGCAGGCCGACATTGATCTCGGCAAGGTGGAGAACACCGCGACCGGCACCGGCACACCGCCGTCCGGCCCTCCGGTGGACTCGCCGCCTGACACGGTGACGGTGCCGCCTGCGCAGACCCCGGCTCTGTCCATCGACAAGACCGGTGTGCTCAACGATCTCAACGGCAATGACCTGATCGATCTGGGTGAGACGATCACCTATTCGTTCCTGGTGACCAACACGGGCACGGTCACGATGACCGATGTCACGGTTGACGATCCGCTGCTGACCAATGCGGGCGTGGCGCTTGATCAGGGACCGCAGGTGCTTGCGCCGGGCGCAAGCTTCACCTTCACCGCGACCTATACGCCGGTGCAGGCCGACATTGATCTCGGCAAGGTGGAGAACACCGCGACCGGCACCGGCACACCGCCGTCCGGCCCACCGGTGGACTCGCCGCCTGACACGGTGACGGTGCCGCCTGCGCAGACCCCGGCTCTGTCCATCGACAAGACCGGTGTGCTCAACGATCTCAACGGCAATGACCTGATCGATCTGGGTGAGACGATCACCTATTCGTTCCTGGTGACCAACACGGGCACGGTCACGATGACCGGTGTCACGGTTGACGATCCGCTGCTGACCAATGCGGGCGTGGCGCTTGATCAGGGACCGCAGGTGCTTGCGCCGGGCGCAAGCTTCACCTTCACCGCGACCTATACGCCGGTGCAGGCCGACATTGATCTCGGCAAGGTGGAGAACACCGCGACCGGCACCGGCACACCGCCGTCCGGCCCTCCGGTGGACTCGCCGCCTGACACGGTGACGGTGCCGCCTGCGCAGACCCCGGCTCTGTCCATCGACAAGACCGGTGTGCTCAACGATCTCAACGGCAATGACCTGATCGATCTGGGTGAGACGATCACCTATTCGTTCCTGGTGACCAACACGGGCACGGTCACGATGACCGATGTCACGGTTGACGATCCGCTGCTGACCAATGCGGGCGTGGCGCTTGATCAGGGACCGCAGGTGCTTGCGCCGGGCGCAAGCTTCACCTTCACCGCGACCTATACGCCGGTGCAGGCCGACATTGATCTCGGCAAGGTGGAGAACACCGCGACCGGCACCGGCACACCGCCGTCCGGCCCACCGGTGGACTCGCCGCCTGACACGGTGACGGTGCCGCCTGCGCAGACCCCGGCTCTGTCCATCGACAAGACCGGTGTGCTCAACGATCTCAACGGCAATGACCTGATCGATCTGGGTGAGACGATCACCTATTCGTTCCTGGTGACCAACACGGGCACGGTCACGATGACCGGTGTCACGGTTGACGATCCGCTGCTGACCAATGCGGGCGTGGCGCTTGATCAGGGACCGCAGGTGCTTGCGCCGGGCGCAAGCTTCACCTTCACCGCGACCTATACGCCGGTGCAGGCCGACATTGATCTCGGCAAGGTGGAGAACACCGCGACCGGCACCGGCACACCGCCGTCCGGCCCTCCGGTGGACTCGCCGCCTGACACGGTGACGGTGCCGCCTGCGCAGACCCCGGCTCTGTCCATCGACAAGACCGGTGTGCTCAACGATCTCAACGGCAATGACCTGATCGATCTGGGTGAGACGATCACCTATTCGTTCCTGGTGACCAACACGGGCACGGTCACGATGACCGATGTCACGGTTGACGATCCGCTGCTGACCAATGCGGGCGTGGCGCTTGATCAGGGACCGCAGGTGCTTGCGCCGGGCGCAAGCTTCACCTTCACCGCGACCTATACGCCGGTGCAGGCCGACATTGATCTCGGCAAGGTGGAGAACACCGCGACCGGCACCGGCACACCGCCGTCCGGCCCACCGGTGGACTCGCCGCCTGACACGGTGACGGTGCCGCCTGCGCAGACCCCGGCTCTGTCCATCGACAAGACCGGTGTGCTCAACGATCTCAACGGCAATGACCTGATCGATCTGGGTGAGACGATCACCTATTCGTTCCTGGTGACCAACACGGGCACGGTCACGATGACCGGTGTCACGGTTGACGATCCGCTGCTGACCAATGCGGGCGTGGCGCTCGATCAGGGACCGCAGGTGCTTGCGCCGGGCGCAAGCTTCACCTTCACCGCGACCTATACGCCGGTGCAGGCCGACATTGATCTCGGCAAGGTGGAGAACACCGCGACCGGCACCGGCACACCGCCGTCCGGCCCACCGGTGGACTCGCCGCCTGACACGGTGACGGTGCCGCCTGCGCAGACCCCGGCTCTGTCCATCGACAAGACCGGTGTGCTCAACGATCTCAACGGCAATGACCTGATCGATCTGGGTGAGACGATCACCTATTCGTTCCTGGTGACCAACACGGGCACGGTCACGATGACCGGTGTCACGGTTGACGATCCGCTGCTGACCAATGCGGGCGTGGCGCTTGATCAGGGACCGCAGGTGCTTGCGCCGGGCGCAAGCTTCACCTTCACCGCGACCTATACGCCGGTGCAGGCCGACATTGATCTCGGCAAGGTGGAGAACACCGCGACCGGCACCGGCACACCGCCGTCCGGCCCACCGGTGGACTCGCCGCCTGACACGGTGACGGTGCCGCCTGCGCAGACCCCGGCTCTGTCCATCGACAAGACCGGTGTGCTCAACGACCTCAACGGCAATGACCTGATCGATCTGGGTGAGACGATCACCTATTCGTTCCTGGTGACCAACACGGGCACGGTCACGATGACCGGTGTCACGGTTGACGATCCGCTGCTGACCAATGCGGGCGTGGCGCTCGATCAGGGACCGCAGGTGCTTGCGCCGGGCGCAAGCTTCACCTTCACCGCGACCTACACGCCGGTGCAGGCCGACATTGATCTCGGCAAGGTGGAGAACACCGCGACCGGCACCGGCACACCGCCGTCCGGCCCACCGGTGGACTCGCCGCCTGACACGGTGACGGTGCCGCCTGCGCAGACCCCGGCTCTGTCCATCGACAAGACCGGTGTGCTCAACGACCTCAACGGCAATGACCTGATCGATCTGGGTGAGACGATCACCTATTCGTTCCTGGTGACCAACACGGGCACGGTCACGATGACCGATGTCACGGTTGACGATCCGCTGCTGACCAATGCGGGCGTGGCGCTTGATCAGGGACCGCAGGTGCTTGCGCCGGGCGCAAGCTTCACCTTCACCGCGACCTATACGCCGGTGCAGGCCGACATTGATCTCGGCAAGGTGGAGAACACCGCGACCGGCACCGGCACACCGCCGTCCGGCCCACCGGTGGACTCGCCGCCTGACACGGTGACGGTGCCGCCTGCGCAGACCCCGGCTCTGTCCATCGACAAGACCGGTGTGCTCAACGATCTCAACGGCAATGACCTGATCGATCTGGGTGAGACGATCACCTATTCGTTCCTGGTGACCAACACGGGCACGGTCACGATGACCGGTGTCACGGTTGACGATCCGCTGCTGACCAATGCGGGCGTGGCGCTTGATCAGGGACCGCAGGTGCTTGCGCCGGGCGCAAGCTTCACCTTCACCGCGACCTATACGCCGGTGCAGGCCGACATTGATCTCGGCAAGGTGGAGAACACCGCGACCGGCACCGGCACACCGCCGTCCGGCCCACCGGTGGACTCGCCGCCTGACACGGTGACGGTGCCGCCTGCGCAGACCCCGGCTCTGTCCATCGACAAGACCGGTGTGCTCAACGACCTCAACGGCAATGACCTGATCGATCTGGGTGAGACGATCACCTATTCGTTCCTGGTGACCAACACGGGCACGGTCACGATGACCGGTGTCACGGTTGACGATCCGCTGCTGACCAATGCGGGCGTGGCGCTCGATCAGGGACCGCAGGTGCTTGCGCCGGGCGCAAGCTTCACCTTCACCGCGACCTACACGCCGGTGCAGGCCGACATTGATCTCGGCAAGGTGGAGAACACCGCGACCGGCACCGGCACACCGCCGTCCGGCCCGCCGGTGGACTCGCCGCCTGACACGGTGACGGTGCCGCCGGTTCGGCCCAGCCTGCATATCGAGAAGAAAGGTGTCTTCAATGATATGAACGGCGACGGTTACGCAAGCCTTGGCGACAGCATCACTTATACCTTCACCATCACCAACAATGGTGGTGTGACGGTAACGGATGTGTGGCCGCTGGATCCGGGGCCGACCTTTAACGGTCGCCCGGGGGGCAGCATCCTGACGTCGTTCCAGCCGTCAGCGGTTACTTTGGCGCCGGGTTCTTCGCAGGCTTTTACCGCGATTTACACCCTGTCGCAGGGCGATATCGACAATGCCGCAGGGATCAAGGACGCGGTCTCGAACTCCGCCACGGCACAAGGTTTGGCACAGGGGGGGAATGTTCCATCGAACACGTCTACCCATGTCATCACGCCGCCGGCCGCATCGCCATCCGATATCAGTATCGTGAAGCAGTCGTTGTTGCGCACCATCCGGCGTGGCGAACGTGCGCCCTATGCCATTCGTGTGACCAACAACGCAAACAGCACTGTCAGCGGCATCACCGTTACAGATACGCTGCCCTCCGGCTTCCGTTATGTGGAAGGTTCGGCAACGGTTGACGGCGTCAAGGTCGCGCCTGAGGTCAACGGCCTGCGGGTGAAGTTCGACAAGCTGACGGTCGGACCGAAGTCCGAACTGGTCATCCGTCTCCAGACATTGGCGCTGAGTTCGGCTGGCCCCGGCCAACACGTCAACCGGGCTGTGGTCATGGACGAGACCGGGAGTCCGCTTGCCCCGGAAGCGCGGGCAACGGTGGAGATTCTGGCCGAGCCGGTCTTCGATTGCGGTGAAATCATCGGAAGGGTGTTCGATGACGTCAACCGTAACGGATATCAGGATGAGGGGGAGCCCGGTCTTCCTGGCGTTCGGGTTGCGACGGTAAAGGGTTGGTTGATCACGACCGACAGGTATGGCCGTTTCCATGTACCGTGCGCGGCGCTTCCCGATCAGCGCATCGGTTCGAACTTCATCATGAAGCTCGACACTAGAACATTGCCGCTCGGCTATCGCCTTACAACCGAAAACCCGCGCGTGGTGCGCCTCACAGCCGGCAAGATGACCAAGCTCAACTTTGGAGCCTCGATCGGGCGCGTGGTGCGTCTCGACCTCAAGGATGCCGCGTTTGATGGCACCAGCACAAAACTGAAAGAGCAGTGGGCGAAGGGGATCGATCAACTCATCGCCGTGCTTGGCAAGGAGGAGTCTGTCCTGCGTTTGAGCTACATCGACGCGGGAGCCGACCCGCAACTGGCAAAGGAACGCATCAAAGAACTCAGAAAGCTCATCGGTGAGCGCTGGCAGAAGGACGGTGCACGTTACCGATTGGAAATCGAGACCCGCATGGAGGTGGGACAATGAGTTCGACAGTGTTTCTCGGCACAGCAACGCCCTTGATCATCAAGCGCTGCTCCACCCTCCTTGCCAGCACAGCTCTTGTCGGCATTACGTTCTTCGCGATCCCTGACACTTCTCTCGCGGAGGAAGGTTGCAAGGGCGATGCCTGCTTTGCGAAACTGCGTGGCAAGATGCCTGATGACGGATCGTCATCCAGGCTGACCATCGGTGCAAACACCGAACGTGAAACGCCTGGCGATGAAGGCAGCATCCCCTTTGCCATCAGCGTAGACGGTGAAACGCTTGAAATAAGCGAGCCGAAACCAGCCAAGGGTGCGCGTGTCACCGCGACGGAAGAAATGCCGTCCAACAGTCCGGCGAAGCCCGTCGATCTGCAGCGAAGGGCAGATGTGGGACTGCATGGTGTAGACATTCAGATCAAATATGACGGCCTGGAAAGCGAGCCGATCCTGAATCTCTCCACGATGCCTGTTCGCCGTAGCTTCAGGGCAGGGGAACCGGTCCGTTTTCTGGCAACGTCCAACTATCCGGCGTTCATCGAACGCTCGGAAATCCGGATTTATGCGCAGGACGGCAATCGCGCAAAAGAAAAGCCCGTTGCGGTTATTCCAATCCAGGTCAACAGCGAAGCGGGCTGGACAATCCCTGCGAAAGAGGGCGCGGCGGAATACCGTTATGTCCTCCGCGTCTATGATGCAAAAGGGCGTTATGACGAGACGGAAGCGCTGACACTTGCCCGTAGCGAAAACCACCTGAAACCGGCCGCTAAGCCTGAGGCGATTGCGCCCGGCATGGGAGAGGATCGGACTGCGCTGCGCAACATCCCGATCAGGGGCGGCGCCGTCACGATCCATGGGCGCAGTGTCCCTCCGGGCTTCGAGGTCGAGGCACTCGGTGAACGGGTTCCCGTTGACCGCGACAATGCCTTTGTTGTGCAACGGATCCTGCCAGCGGGCGATCACGATGTCGATGTGTCTGTGAACGGCGCATCCAAGAGCGGCGGCGGGCTGCACTTCAATCGCGCCGTCAACATCCCGGACAATGACTGGTTCTATGTTGCTCTCGCCGATCTGACAGTTGGCAAGCGCATGGGCGACAAGAACATCGAGACGGTGCGGCCGGGCGAATATGACGAAGTCTATTCCAAGGGACGCGTTGCCTTTTATCTGAAAGGCAAGATCAAGGGAAAGTATCTGCTGACGGCTGCCGCCGACACCGGCGAGGACGATGTCGAGAACATGTTCCGCAATCTCGACGGGAAGGATCCGCGACGCCTTTTGCGTCGACTGGACCCGGATGACTATTATCCGGTCTATGGTGACGATTCCACCTTTGTCGAGGATGCGCCGACCAACGGCAAATTTTATGTCCGCCTCGAAAAGGGCGACAGCCACGTGATGTGGGGCAACTACAAGACCAGTATCACCGGTACGGAATTCCTGCGCCAGGAGCGCGGACTCTACGGAGCCCACGGTGTTTATCGTTCGGAGGAGAATACGTCGTTCGGCGAGCGACGCACGGAAGTAACGGCTTACGCTGCCCAACCCGATACCTTGCCGCAGCTCGATGAATTTCTTGCCACCGGCGGATCCGCCTATTTCCTCAAGCGGCAGGATATCGTGGAAGGATCAGAAACGCTGACCGTTGAGATCCGTGACGAAATCACCGGTCGCGTGATCGAGCGCATGACCCTGCAATATGGTGAGGGTTACAGCATCGATTACATGCAAGGTGTCGTGATCCTCAGGCGGCCCTTGTCATCGACCACTGGCACGAATGCACCCGTCCGCAACGGCGCGCTTGGCGGCAATAAGGTCTATCTTCTGGCTCAGTATGAATATGAGCCGGTCGCTGGCGAAGCCGACGGCTATGTTTATGGCGGACGGGCCCAGCACTGGATCAATGACAAGGTGCGCGTCGGCGTCACCGGGATGGACGAAAGCACCGGACTGGCGGACCAGAAAGCCTATGGTGCCGACATCAAGATCCGGCACTCCGAAACCACCTTCCTCGACGCTGAAGTTGCACATTCAAAGGGGCCAGGCTTTGGCATGTCGCGGTCTACCGATGGCGGCCTGACAACAAGCGAAACCGGTATCGCCGGTAATCGCGACCGCGCCGCGACAGCCTGGCTTGTCCGCGGTCAGGTTGATCTGGAAGACATTCCTGCGGCCGGGATGAAAGGTACGGTCGGGGGCTATTATGAGGAGAAACAGGCCGGTTTCTCGACGCTTTACGACCAGGTCTATGCTGACAAGCGCATCTGGGGTGCTCATGCAAATCTCGAAGTCACGAACCAGATTGGGTTGAACCTGACTTATGACGACTTCAACGATGACACAGGACAGATCAAACGGGATGGCACCTCCAGCGTCAGCTGGCAGATAGACGAATATTGGAAAGTATCTTTCGGTGTGACCTACACCGAATTGGTGTCCCCGATCGCCATCCGGTCGGGCAAGAGCGGTTACGACGGTTCGCGTCTCGATGCCGGTGTCCGGGTGGACTATAAGTGGAGTAAGGATCTCTCGCTCTACGTCTTCGGCCAGGGAACGCTCGACCGGTCTGGTGATATCGATCGCAATGATCTGATTGGCGTCGGCTCGAAGTTCAGGATCACTGACAAGATCGGCGCTGAGGCGGAAGTATCCTATGGCACACACGGGCTGGGCGGCCTGGCCGCCCTGACCTACGATCCAACGGCGGATGACCACTATTATATCGGATACCGGCTCGATCCCGACCGGGCCTTTGACCTGGACAGAAGTGACAATCTGGTTGGCACGGACAAGGGCGTGATCGTTGGCGGTATGCGCCGCCGTCTGAGTGATCTCGCAACCGCTTATGCCGAAAACAGCTATGACATGTTCGGCCGCAGGACCTCGCTCACACAGACCTATGGCGTCGTCTATACACCTGACGACACCTGGACCATCAATGGCGGCTTCGAGGGAGGGCGAGTGCGCGACGATACCGTAGATCGCTTCGGTGTTCAGCGTTCCGATTTCGATCGTTACGCACCGTCGTTATCGATCGCCTATAAGGACGAGGAAGCCGGAATTGCTGCGCGTGTTCGAGGTGAAGTCCGCATCGAAGATTCTGATGACGGCACGCGAGATCAGAACACCTATCTGTTCGCGGCGGGTGTATCCTGGAAAACCAGTGAAGACTGGCGTCTTCTGGGTAATATCGACACGGTAATATCCGACTCAAATTCAACGAATACATCGTTTCAGGACACCGATTACGTCGAAGCTTCCCTGGGCTATGCCTATCGGCCGGTCGACAATGACCGCTTGAACGCTCTGTTCAAGTATACCTGGCTCTATGATATGCCGGGCAATGATCAGCTGATCAGCGGCTCCACAGGCGATCTCCTGGCGCCGGCGCAACGGAGCCACATCCTATCCGCCGATTTCACATATGATCTGATGCCCTGGCTTTCGGTCGGCGGTAAATACGGCTTCCGCCATGGTGAGGTCAGATATCGTACAGACGGTGGCGTCGGTCGCACCTTCGAGGACGCATGGCAGCGCTCAACGGCCCATCTCGGTATCGTCCGCGCTGATCTTCACGTTATCAAGAAATGGGATGTCCTGCTGGAAGGCCGGGTGCTTTACATGCCGGAAGCCGATACAACCGATTACGGCGCGCTCGCTGCCGTCTATCGGCATGTCGGAAACAACTTCAAGGTCGGCGTGGGCTACAATTTCGGTATCTTCTCCGACGACCTGCGCGATCTCACGCTGGATGACAGGGGTGTCTTCCTCAATGTCGTCGGAAAATTCTAGGGTGCCGTCACGTTTTTTGAATATGGCCTCGTGAAGGCGATGTCGCGCTTTTCAGGCGGGCCGTTTACGATGGTTTGCCACTCTGCCATGGCCTGACGTCGATGATCTCGAACCTGTGCCGGCGCGGTCCTGCTCATGCGCCGGAACAAACTTGATAATCCTTGCCCGGAAAACAGTCTGACAGCACCCCGTAAATTCAATTCAATGTGTCCTGCACCCAGGGGGCGATCCGGGTGCAGAGCTACCCTTTCGGCGGTTCGCCCCCGAGGTCTTCTCGCCACCGAAGTTGGACCTCGTGGCCTGATACTGCGGCACGGTTATTCCTCTTTTCTCACGACAACTGGAATTCCATTCCTAGGCCTCCCCGGTATGCGGTGCGATAAGCACGGGGCAAGTTGTCATGCCGCGGCAGGCAAGGGTTTGATCAGGTGAATGTAAAGATGCTAATGCGGTGCCAAACCGTCCGAATGTGGACTTTGAGCTGACTTACCGGCGCTTGTGCGTCGTCTCCGCATGTGCGGCATTCACCACAGAGAATTAAATGACCTACCCGCTCACACCCCGTGAAGCTTCCCTGCGAGGCCTCCGATGAACCGCGTCGCCCCCCCTCAGACTCCGGTTGCCGTTCCCATGGTCACGTTCGAGAACGTCATCAAGCGCTTCGGCGGAACGGGGAACCAGCCCGAATTTACCGCGCTTGACGGCGTGAACATGGTTGCACCCCGTGGCGCGATCACCGGCATCATCGGCAGGTCGGGCGCTGGCAAGTCGACGCTTATCCGGCTGGTCAATGGTCTGGAGAAAACGACTTCGGGACGGGTCGTCGTTGACGGCGTCGACGTGGGCGATCTTCCGGAAACGGGCCTGCGCGATCTGCGCCGCCAGGTTGGAATGATCTTCCAGCACTTCAATCTTCTCTCGTCGCGTACCGCCTTCGACAATGTGTCGCTGCCGCTCGAGATCGCGGGGATGGACCGCAAGACGATCCGCAATCGCGTCGCACCGCTCCTCGACCTCGTCGGTCTTGGTGACAAATCCGACCGCTATCCGGCAGAGCTTTCCGGTGGACAGAAACAGCGTATCGGAATTGCCCGGGCGCTCGCGACGGAACCGAAGCTCCTGCTGTCGGATGAGGCAACATCAGCTCTCGACCCGGAGACGACGCAGTCGATCCTCGAGCTCCTCAAGACAATCAATCGTGACCTCGGCCTCACCGTTCTCCTCATCACACATGAGATGGAGGTGGTGAAGACGATTGCCTCGCAGGTCGCGGTAATCGACAAGGGCAAGATTGTCGAAAATGGAAGCACATTCGACGTGTTCACCGCGCCCAAACACGAGACCACCCGTTCGCTCCTGTCGGCTGTGATCGGCGCCAAGCTGCCTGAATGGATCAGCGCCGATCTGAAGCAGGCGCCGGCGGAAGGTGCGCGCGCGCTGGTGCGGCTGGTCTTCTTCGGGGACACGGCCTTCCAGCCGCTGACCGCGCGTCTGGTGGCCGAGATCGGACCGGACGTGAACATCCTGGCCGGCGCGATCGACGAGATCGCCGGTGAGCCCTACGGATCTCTTGTCGTTTCCTATCCCGCCGATCCGGATACGCTCAGAAGGGCCGACGACTTCTATCGGCAGACCGGACTTTACACGGAGGTGCTCGGCTATGGCGCCTGACATGCTCGTTTCCCTTCTCTGGAAGGCTTTCCTGCAGACCATGTACATGGTGGCTGCTGCGGGTTTCATCGGGTCGCTCATTGGCCTGCCGATCGGCATCTTTCTCGCGACCAGCGGGAAGGGCGAATTGTTCCCTGCGCCGACCGTCAACAAGATCGTCGGCGCGATCGTCAACGCTGCACGGTCCACGCCGTTCATTATCCTCGTTGTGGCGATCATTCCCTTCACGCGACTGATCGCCGGGACCTCGATCGGAACCGCTGCGGCAATCGTGCCGCTGACGATCGCGACCATTCCCTTCGTCGCGCGGCTGATCGAAACCTCGATCCGCGAAGTCGACAAGGGCTTGATCGAGGCGGCAAGGGCCATGGGCGCGACGCCGTTCCAGATCGTCACAAAGGTCCTGCTGGCGGAAGCTCGCCCAGGAATTATCCTCGGCCTTACGCTGACGCTCGTAAGCCTTGTGGGCTATTCCGCCATGGTCGGTGCGGTTGGCGGTGGTGGTCTCGGTGACCTTGGCATCCGCTACGGTTACCAGCGCTTCATGCCGGAAGTCATGCTTGCTGTCGTGGTCGTGCTGATCGTGGTCGTCCAGGCGATCCAGAGCGCAGGCGACATGCTCGCCCGCCACTTCGACAAGCGGACCCGCAAAAACTGAATTTCGTGTACTTTGAGAAGGAAAGAACCATGAAGAAGATCATACTTGCGGCTGCGCTCACTGTCTTTGCCGCCGGCTCAGCGCTTGCAGAGGACATCAAGGTCGGCGTCACCCCCGGCCCGCATGCCCAGATCATGGAGAAGGTCAAGGAAATCGCCGCGACCAAGGGTCTGAACATCGAGATCCTCGAATTTTCCGACTATGTCGTGCCGAACCAGGCGCTGGCCGATGGCGACCTCCACGCCAATTCCTTCCAGCACCAGCCCTATCTCGACAATCAGGTCACTGATCGCGGCTTCGGCATCGTCAGCGTCGCCTCGAACGTCAATTTCCCGATGGGCATCTATTCCAAGAAGGTGAAGAGCCTCGACGAACTTAAGGATGGCGCTTCCGTCGCCATTCCGAACGACCCGACGAACGGTGGACGCGCGCTGTTGCTGCTCGCGGACAAGGGGCTCATCAAGGTCGACGAGGCCAAGGGCGTTAAGGTCACCATTGCCGACGTGACCGAAAACCCCAAGAACATCCAGATCATCGAACTGGACGCCGCCCAACTGCCGCGCTCTCTCGATGATGTCGACGCGTCTGCCATCAACACCAACTACGCCATCGAAGCCGGGATGAACCCGAAGACGGACTCGATTGCGCTGGAAGGCGAGAAGGCTCCCTACGTGAACGTCATCGCCGTTCGCCTGGAAGACCAGGATACCGAGTGGCTGAAGACGCTGATCGCTTCCTACCACAATGACGACGTGAAGGCCTTCATCGCCGAAGAGTTCAAGGGCGCTGTGATCCCCAGTTGGTGATACCTGCTGAGGAAATTTAAAGAAGGCCGCGTTCCCTGAGCGCGGCCTTATGGCCTTGTCGGGTGTCAGGTCGGCGACGATCTTCCTCACCCGGTTGTTCTCATCCTAAAGCTGACCCAGGCGTTTGACCTCCGACGGCGTCAACCCGCCATAACGCTTGCGCCAGTTGTAGAAGGTCGCGTCACTGATGCCCGCCTTTCGGCACACCTCCGCGACCGACGCGCCTTCATCCGCCTGACGCAGAATGAAAGCGATCGGCGCCTCCGAAAACTTCGACTTCTTCATGGAACTCTCCTTCTCCCAGAGCAGGGATCATAATTGGAAGATTCCAGATCAGAACGCTCCGAAAATCGGGGAGCAGCTCTGACCCTACGCGCCGTCAACATTCGAAGGCCGGGCGGAAATCGCAAGCACAGGCAAACGGCGTGGGGCATGCCCCAGAATTGAGCAGGGATGCCGCCACACCGCTTTCCGATCGAAATCGTAGTCCGGGCGTGCGGCATCCGCCGGAGGACGGGAGCCCGACGCCGGCAGGAGAGCGCATCGATCCATTCAAGACTTCAATTTTGAAGATGGTTAGAACCGTTTGCCGACTTTCAGCCCGAACGTGTGATCCTGGCGCGCATTTCCGAAGGCGGTTCGATAGTCGAAGCCAAGCGTCCACGCCTGCGAAAGCTCCGCATCGAGTGACAGGCCCAGCGTCACGTAACTCCTGTTGGAGGCTTCGACGTCGAGCCAGTAGGGCAGGTGATCCAGGTCGATATAGCCCAGGTGCGCCCGGCTCGACCCGGCGAAGTCGTGAGTGTATTCGACCCGCGCTCCTGGTGTCAGCGTGCCCCAGCTCCTTTTGAACGCATATTCTGCACGAAGACCGATCACGCCGGAAACCGTGTCGATGGTCTGGTCTCCGTAGCGTAGGCCGAAAGCGCCTCCGCCTTCCTCAGCGAAGCCGTCGAGCCATGTCCGGGACATCTCGATGCGGCCGTAGGGCGAAAGGAGCCATGTTTCGTCGCGTAACTCGTAAGCTGCGCTCAACGATCCGAAGACCTGTTGCCCAGACCTGCTGCCGGTGGCGAAATCGCCGGTGGCGGTGACATAGCGTTGGCTGTCGAAGTCGAGCCAGCTTGCACCGATGAGCCCGTCGATGAAAAAATTGTTGGCGGGCTTGTAGCTTCCATAGAGTGCGGCGCTGTAGGCGAGCCCTGTATTTTCGGTGCCGTTTCTGCCGATATCGGTATGGTCGCGGCCGAACCCGACGCCGAACCCGGCGATGAACCTGTCGGAAAAGCGGTAATCGATGCCGGCGCTCACCCCAACGAGCGTGCCGTCGAGATCAATGCCGCCCTTGTCGCTTTGGCTGAAATCGACGAAGCCGCCGGTCCAGATTGCATAGGGTCCGAGATCCATGCCACGGCCATCCGAAGCGCCCGGTCCATTCGACTGGCCCTTGGCCAGCGCCCCATTGCCAGACCCGCCGGAAGATTGCGAAGCATAGCCGAGAAGACCGGGCACATCGGCTCCTGCCTCGTTCAGTGCATGGGCCGCTTGGTCGCCGCGCTGCCCGTTTTCATTATAGCCCAACCGCACGTTCAGGCTGTTTCTGCGACGGTCGCCCTCGTCGTGCAACTGCTCGAGCCGGCCGTTGAAATTGCCTGTCTGCACCCGCGCGAAGCGCTTTGCGGTATCGGTCTGAGCCCTCAGCAACCCAAGGACTTCGGCATCCAGCGTGGGGTCGGGCCGTGCAAGAACGGTGAAGGAGATTGTTCCGGGAGCCGAAGTGCCATGAACGCTTGAAAGCGTGAACCGGATGTCCGCGCCCCCTGAAAAGGTCGGGCTGGAAGCGAAGACGAGCAGGAAACTCTGCCCGTTCTGTTCGATATGGGCGGAACCGGCGCTGCTGTCGGATATGTCGATCATCGCCGCGCTGGTAAACGGACCTCCGGTCGCGCCGTCCGTGAGTTCGACGGACGCCGTCTGGCCCGCGTTGATCGCGACGGTGCGGGACATCACGGTCGGGGCAGAAGACGCCCGCGTGACCGTGACCGTATAGGTGCGTGTGGTTGTGCCGTCCTGTGCCGTGACCACCACAGGGATCGCCGTTGCTCCGACTGCGAGGGCGAGCGGCTGGCTGGTGCTGCCGGATGCAACCGTCGTGCCGTTAACGGTGATCGTCGCATTGGCGTTGTCGGCGGTCGGCGTTAGGGTGAGGTTGGTAACGGAATTGGCGACCGCAACGGCATAGTCGAACGTGGCCGGATCGAAAGCGGGATCGAGGGCGCTGGCGCTCGGCGCAAGGCTGGCCAGCGACGCGTTGGAGGATCCGCTGCGCACCCAGGGCGTTCCGGCGGCGTAGGCTGCGGTCAGCGGATTGCCGGGCGTGTCGGTGATCGACCCGTCCGCCAGAACATCGAGCCGCAACGAACCGGTTCCGGAAATACCGGTGACACTGACCGTATATGTCATGTTGTCCGAGGTGGCGACGCCAGAGATCGCGCCCATGGCGCTCCCCGTGGTCGTCAGGACGAAATCCGATGAGTCGACGCCATTCACCGGCTTCGAGAATGTCACCAGGAAATCAATGGCGACCGCATCCGGCGCCGGACTGGCGCTCACCGCGCTGGAGGTTACCGTTGGCGCCATTGTGTCAACGAGGACACCGGTGGTGCTGCCTATGCTGTTGAGGGCCAGATCGGCAGGCGTTCCGAAGACGTTTGCAATTGCGCCGCCGTTGAGACCGATGGCACTGCCGACCTGAATGCCGTTCAGGTCCAGATCGCCCGGATTGACGGCATATTGGAAGACAAGCGCATTCGATCCGCTTCCGGACACATAGCCGGCATCGACCGTTGCGGCGCCGATCACCACGGGAAGACCCGGTGAACCGCCAGATGTGTCGACCAGAACGGTTTCATTGAAGTTGACAGTGAAGGAAAGAACCTCCCCCGCGCGATAATATCCGTTGGCGGGAACACTCACGGAACCGACCACCGGCGGAGCAACGGCGCTTATCTGAAACGAATAGGCCCGGCTGTCGCTGTAGGGGCCGCTGCCAGTGCTGCTATCGGTGGCGGTGACGGTGAAGTTGAATGTTCCGTTTACCGTCGGCGAGCCGGAGAGCACACCAGAGCTGCTCAGGTTGATTCCTGAAGGCAAGGCACCGGCGGTAGTCGAGTAAGTATAAGGCGGGGTGCCGCCGCTGGCGGTTATGGTCTGGGCGTAGGGGACGCCCTGGGTGGCGGGTGGCAGCGTGGCGGGGCTCAATGCGATGACGGGCGCGGCAACGGTAAGCGTATAGGCCCTGCTTCCGCTGTATGGCCCGGTTCCGCCGCTGCTGTCGGTGGCGCTGATGGTGAAATTGAACGTGCCCTCATCCGTTGGCGTTCCGGAAAGCACGCCTGAAGAAGTCAACGTCAGGCCGTCAGGCAAGACGCCGGCGGTGGCGGCATAGGTGTATGGACCCGTCCCGCCGCTGGCGGTCAGGGTTTCACTATAGGACGCTCCGACTGTTGTTGCGGAAAGGCTGGCAGGAGCCAGAGTGATCGTGGGTACGGGGTCGTCGTTGACGATGGTGCCCACGCCCTGGCCATCGCCCAAGATAGCGTTTGTTACGTTGGTGATGTTGACGAAAAACCACTCATTGGGTTCGTTGGACGTATCACCGTAGACATTAACAGAGAAGAAATAAGTGCTCTCCCCTGGCGCGATGGTGGCGCCCACGATGCTTTTCGCTTGATAGTCCTCGCCTGCCGTCGATGTGCCATTGGCGGTTGCGATGTCGAACGTTACACCACCGGGTCCGGCAGGCTGGCTGAGCGATATTGTGAACGATATCGCTTGAGTTCCGGAGCCACCCTCGGGAAAGGTGGCATTGTTGATCGTCAGAACCCCAAGGTCGTCGTTCAGGATCGTGCCTGTGGCAGAGGAAGGCGCACCGATGGTATAGCCTGAGCCACTCTGTATGCTAACGATTACAGTCTCGTCCGCCTCCACGGTGACATCGGCAGACGGGTTTATCACCACGATGCCGCTCGTCGAGCCGGACGGAATGGTCACGGTCAAGGTCTCACCGGTATAGTCGCTGGCATCCGCGCTGCCCGTGTAACCGAGATTGACGATCGTGGATGACGACAGGTTCTGGCTGCGCGTGACCGTGTAAACCAAATTGCCTGCGCTGTCCTCACCCATCCAGGCCGGGCTGACGCTGATGGACACGGAGGGCGTCGCTGTCACCGTCAGAGTGAAGCTCTCAAGCTCGAAATAGACACCCGGTCCGGTGCTGGAATCCGTGACCCGCAGCGTCAGAGGATAAGATCCGGGCGCGCTGGAGGTGGTGCCGCTGAGAAGGCCGCTGCTGGACAGGGATATCCCCGCCGGCAAAGTGCCGCTCTCCACTGCAAACGTATACGGGCCGACACCGCCGCTGGCGGTGATGGTCTGTGAGAACGAGACGCCCTGAACGGCCGTCGCCGATGTCGGGGCAATGGAGATCGACGGGTTCAGCACCGTACCGGTGTAGCCCTTGTCGACAAACTGGCCGATGTTGTCGGTCGCCCTCACGGTGAAAGCGTAGCCACCGCGCTGGGTTGGCGCTCCGCTCAGCACCCCCCCGGAGGTCAGGGTGATTCCGACAGGGAGCGATCCTGACTGCACACTGTAGGTGTAAGGCGCCGTACCGCCAGTTGCCGACAGCGACTGGCTGAACGCGGTTCCTGCGGTCATACTTGGGAGCGCGCCTGGCGAAACTGTGATCGGCGAGGCCGGCGGATCGATGGTTATGTTGACAGTCACGACACCCAGGTCGTTGTCTTCAAGGGCGAACTGATCGCTCGTCGCCGCATCGCCACTATGCGCATAGGTCACGAACTGCGTGCCGCCGGTGTTAGAGCCGATGGTCACCGTGCCGTGCTGGGCAAAAGGCGCGATCGGCCCGCTCATGCCGCCATCTGGCGGTCCATCACATGAGCTGACATCGATGGCCACCGATCCGCCATTGGCGACAGTGGCGTTCAAGGTCGGGCAGTAGTCAGATGGCGCGGCGAAAGCCGTCGCTGGCGAGACCAGCACGCCAATCAGAAGCGCAAGACCCGACAGGATGATATGGCTCACGGCGAACATCCGCGTAAACCAAGTTTGAGCCTTGGTCCATAGATGGTGCCATCGAAAATGACAGGCACAGGTGGGCAGTTTGGAACTGGTGTCGAGCGCCGTCTTCTGGATCACTGCCAAAAGGACGAGCAGGGAAGAGCCTACGAACAGACCTAATCGATACACCAATAGCGTAAAACCTGCCATCGCGGGTTTTCCCCTCGTCTGGCGAATGCATCCATTTGGATACTATCGCTCTGCATTATCCCCCGCCCGTTTGGAAGGGGGCATCTATCCAACCCTTCCTCTAATAAAGAAAGTTGTGCAGTAGATTCCATCATTCAATTCTGATGAATTCTGACTAATTCTGACGGTTCTGGAGCGAATATTAGAATGGACGACATGCATGGTTCCGCTGGGCAGATTTCAGCTCGAACTATTCCGTGAGTGATGGGGCCGGGTTGTCGGCAAAGCCGGCTTGGCAATTACGCTTCATGTGAGCCATTTCGATGCTAGGCGCGACCGATCTTGCAAGCGGTTCTCGGCATCGCAGGAATTGATCGCTTCCCGGGTGTTCAGCCTTCCAACAATGACGATACGGTGGGGTCGGCCATGGCGCTGGAAACGCTTTTCCACTGGTAAATCAGGGTGTTCGCTGAACCAGAATTCAACGGTGTTGCCGACGCTGTCGATGGCTCAATCGAGGTACATTCAGCGGCCGCAGGCCTTGATGCAGGTCCCATCGACTTCCCTTTGCGCGCTGTTTTTCACTGCTTCACCTTCAATGCAAGGTTGTGCGACGTTGAGGAGGTGATGCTTGAACGCGGTGTCATTTTACGTGCCGCGTGCGTTGAACCGGTTGATCCAGATTCTTAGGCTTTCGAGGCACCCCCTGAGCGGAGATGTCATTTCCGCCGAACCAGATTCTAAGTAGCTTCAACCAGGTATCCGCACCTTGGTGCATGGGGATGACGTCATCCGTCACCATCATGCCGTGATCGGTGTGTTCGAATATTCAAACCACGAAGAAGGGGCTTCGGACTGAGCGAGCTCGGTCCGATACGCACGAGCGCTTGTGATCGCATCGACGTAGGCGACATGTGATCCGAACAGCGCGAGCACTGGCATGCCGATTTTACGCAGATCGGCCCGGCCATCAGCGTGAACAGCCCCACTTGGACGATCCAATTTGATTCTAAGTGCATGATTGGTCTTTGGTCCATTTGGTGGATGGCTTCCGGGGCCGGAGGGCGAGAGCCCAGTGTGCCGACGCCAAGAAAATCGAAGTGAGATTACGCATGTCACCGCTGTGTATCAGCTGAACCGGTCAGACAGCGATGCGTCGATCGCTGGTTTGTTTTGCGGTGCCGGTGCGATTAGCAGCTCAATTTAAGCCAGATTCCGTTCAACCGTGGGCGAGCAGCGCAGCTTCACCAATTTGACTTTTTAGTTCGTCATATTTTGGATGCACGCATACATTTTTCGCATTTCGATGACTTGATCAAACCAAAGTATAATGGGAGCCTATTTCAAAAGTTCGACACAGGTAGCTTAGGGAGGGGTCGCTTGATGTCATCGCAGCAGACCGTTGTAGCCGACACGATATTGCACAACGGCAAGATCTGGTGTGGCCATGCTGAAGGTGTTTCGGAAGCATTGGCAATTTGGAACGGCAAGGTTATCGCCCGCGGAGACTCCCGCGAAATATTAAAGCTGGAAGGGGAAGGCACCCGTATCATCGACCTAGATGGCAAGTTCGCCACGCCGGGTCTGAATGATTCGCATCTGCATCTCATCTCGCTTGGCCTAACGCTGTCGTGGATCGATGCGACTCCGCAGAAGGCGCCGACGCTGGATGCGCTGCTGGATGCCATACGCGTCCAGGCTGCCGTCTGCCCGCCCGGCACATGGATACGCGCCCGGGGCTACGACCAGACGAAACTTGATATTGGCCGGCACCCGTACAAACACGAACTTGATTCCGCTGCCCCGGACCACCCGGTCATGCTGGTGCGTGCTTGCGGCCATGTCTCGATTTTCAATTCGAAGGCCTTCGCCCTGGCAGGGGTCGATGAAGACACGCCTGTGCCCGAGGGAGGTGTGATCGAGCAGCAGGATGGCGCATTGACCGGTATGGTGGCAGAGACTGCGCAGCGACTTATCCGTCGCGCCATTCCTAGGGCCACCACCGATGAAATGATCAATGCCATCCAGTCCGCCGGTGACATGCTGTTATCCTACGGTATCACCAGCGTCATGGATGCCGCCGTTGGCCAAGTTGGCGGTTTCGATGAGATGCGCGCCTACAACCTTGCAAAATTGTCCGGCCGTCTTCCGGTCCGGACGTGGCTCGTTCTTCTGGGCGATCCCGGCAACTCCATCGTCGACCAGTGCCATGCTGCCGGGCTTATCTCGGGCGTTGGCGATGATATGCTCAGGGTTGGCGCCGTTAAGATTTTCCTGGACGGCTCCGCCGGTGGAAAGACCGCCTGGATGTTTGAGCCCTATCTGGGAGAGGAACTAACCACTGGCGTCCAAATACTCCATGACGAGGAGCTCGAAGCGCTCGTCATGGACACCCATGAAAAGGGCTATCAACTGGCTTGCCACGCCATTGGCGATGCCGCGATCGGACAGTTGATAACCGCTTATGAAAAGGCGCTGGCGGCCATGCCGGACGCAGACCGGCGACACAGGATTGAACATTGTGGCTTTTCCAGCCCGGCGCAGCATGAGCGTATGAAGAAGGCCGGCATCTATCCTTGCCCGCAGCAGGTCTTCATCTACGATTTCGGTGACGCCTATGTCTCCGTGCTGGGCGAGGAGAGGGCGCTTTCCAGCTACCCGCTGAAAACCTGGCGGGATCTGGGCTTCAGACCTGCCACCGGCAGCGATGCGCCGGTCTGCCACCCCAACCCGTTTCCCAACATCTATTCCATGCTCACGCGCAAGACCTGGAAGGGGACGGTGATGGACGAACGCGAACGCGTGACCATCGAGGAAGCGCTTCAGAGCTATACGGAATACGGCGCTTTCTCGCAGAAAATGGAGAACGAGAAGGGGCGGCTCGTTCCGGGGCAGGTGGCCGATATAGCGGTGTTCTCACGTGACATGCTGACGGCTGCGCCGGAGGATATTCTCAACGACACAGAGTGTGTCATGACCCTTCGTGGAGGCGAGGTGGTTTTCGTAAGGCAATAAACAAAGGGAGGCGACGCCCGGGGACAGTCGTCAAGCCGGCTTCGCGCCTGCACAAGGAGGAGGGAACATGTTAAGCAAACTTGCAATTGTCTCGGCAGTGGCGGTGTCGCTGCTCACCAGCGTGGCGCCTGGTGCGCTTGCCGCGGAGCCGATGTCTGGTGGCACCATCAACTTTGTGGCTCCGTATGGCTCGAGCTTCTCGTCGCTCGATATCCAGGCATCTCCACAGACGCAGGACATCTTCTGGGCCAAGGCCATTCATAGAAGTCTCTACGATTGGGATGCCAGTGCGGGCAAGCCGGTCTTGGCTCTGGCGAGCGACGTGTCGGTATCCGATGACAGTCTGGTCTACACCTACACCCTGCGCGATGGCGTGCAGTTCCACGACGGAAAACCGCTGACCGTGGATGACATCATCTGGAGCTACACCCGGATGATGGACCCGGAGAAGGCGTTTCCGCCAGCGCGGTACATCGCCAGCGTGAAAGGTGCTGTCGAATACAATGAAGGCAAGGCGGAGGCTATCTCGGGCCTGCGCAAAGTGGACGACAGAACACTGGAAATCACGCTGACCGTTCCCATCGATCCCGGTTTTCTGTTCATGCGCACCAACACCGCGATCTACCCGGCTGGCGCGACGGACGATGCCGGCTTCATGAGCCATCCCGTCGGCCTCGGACCCTATGCTTTTGGCGAATACGTTCCCGGATCACGGCTGACCGTCAACAAGTTCGACAAGTACTACGAAGAAGGACAGCCCTACGCCGACACAATCAACATCATGATCATGGGCGATGCATCGGCGCGCGATGTCGCATTCCGTAACAAGGAAATCGATGTTTCCGTGCTTGGCCCGTCGCAATACGTTGCCTACCGCGCTGACCCCGAATTGTCCAAGAACATCATCGAAGTTGCCGAGGTCTATACGCGCTATGTGGGCTTCAATCCCGACTACGAGCCCTTCAAGGACAAGCGTGTCCGTCAGGCCATCAATTACGCGATCAACTCTGATCTGATCATCAAGCGCCTTGCCAAGGACAAGGCCTACCGCGCCAGCGGTTGGCTTCCGCTCTCCTCGCCCGCCTACGACGAGAATGCGAAACCCTATGCTTACGATCCGGAAAAGGCCAAGGAACTGCTCGCCGAGGCAGGCTATGCTGACGGGTTCGAATTCGAGCTGACGGCGACCCAGAACGAGAGCTGGGGGCTGACCATCGTAGAGGCCATCATTCCGATGCTGGCGCAGGTTGGCGTGACGGTGAAGGCAAGGCCGGTCGAAAGCTCCGTCCTTTCCGAGGTCGTGCCGGCGGGCGACTTCCAGGCGTTCATGTGGTCGTCGGAAACCGGTCCGGATTCGCTAACGGCGCTGCGCTGCTTCCACTCATCGACGCCGCAGTCCTCGTGCAACTACCAGAAGTTCGACAATGCGGAATTCGACAAGCTGATCGATGCGGCCAGCCGGGCAAAGGTTGAAGACGAGAAGAATGATTTGCTCCGGCAGGCGAACAATCTGCTCCAGGAAGAAGCGCCGGTCTGGTTCTTCAACTACAACAAGGCGGTGATGGCCCATCAGCCTTGGCTCCATGGTGTCCAGCCGAATGCCATGGAGATGGCCATCCAGGCCTATGAGAAGCTCTGGGTGGATGACACAGCCCCATCGCGCTAGCCGCCGCACATGACCCGGGGGCGCAATTGCGCTCCCGGTTCCCCATAGGCGGAACGCCCGAAACAACGATGCGCCAGTCACTGCCAGTGTCGGCGCATCCACGCCGCGCGATGGCTCTGGCCATGCATCTTACTGGAGGAGAAGGGGACCGGTGTTACGCTTCGTCCTGCGCCGCATTCTGCAGATGATCCCGACGATCATCGCCGTATCTCTCTTGATCTTCGTGATCTTCAGTGTTGTTCCCGGCAGCATCGCCTCGAGCATGATCGCGGACGGTCGCGGAACCAACGACCCGCGAATGGTCGAAAAAATCAATGAGGAATTCGGCCTCGACAAGCCGTTATATGTGCGTTTTGGCGAATATATGCTGAACCTTGCCCAGTTCGATCTCGGCACGTCGTTCAGGACACGCCAGCCAGTGGCCGAGATGATTGGTGAACGTCTGTTTCCAACCCTGAAGCTTGCCTTTGCGGCCATGATCATCGCCATCGTGCTGGGGCTACCGCTCGGCTTCGTCGCTGCGCTGAAACCGGGTAGTCTGCTCGATAGCCTTACCATGGTGGGGGCGATATCGGGGCTTTCGCTGCCGCAGTTCTGGCTCGGCCTGCTCTTAATGTACTTCTTCGCGCTGACACTGGGCTGGCTTCCCAGCTTCGGTTACGGCGACGGCGGCTTGCGCAATCTAATCCTGCCGGCGCTCACGCTGGGGGTGGCCCCGCTCGCACTGCTTGCAAGAACGACCCGTGCGGCCGTTCTCGAAGTAATGAACGCCGATTTCATCCGTACCGCGCGTTCCAAGGGGATGAACAGTTTCCGTCTCGTCAAATGGCATGTGGTGCGCAACGCACTCGTGCTTGTCATCACGACGCTTGGTTTGCAGTTCGGATCCATGATGGGGCAGGCTGTCGTGGTGGAGAAGCTCTTCTCCTGGCCTGGTCTCGGGTCGCTTCTGGTCGACAGCGTGGCGCTCCGCGACATTCCCGTCGTTCAGGGCAGCATCCTGATACTTGTGCTCTGCTTTCTCGTCGTCAACACGCTGGTTGACGTTCTCTATGGGGTGATCGATCCCCGCATCAGCCACGGGTGAGCGCCATGTTTCACCGTTTGAACTTCGTCATTGGCGGCTTCCTGTGCATCGTCATAATCAGCGGCGCCGTGCTGGCGCGCTGGATCACGCCATTTGATCCGATCCTCGACGCCAACCTCCTATATGCCGAGCTGCCGCCGGATGCGGAATTCTGGTTCGGCACGGATGCCCAGGGCCGCGATATTTTCACCCGGATTCTTTACGGCGCTCAGGTCTCGCTCACCGTCGGTATCGGCTCGCAGGTCATCAACACCACGATCGGGCTGATCCTCGGCATCTCGGCCGGCTATTTCGGCGGCTGGTGGGACGATTTCGTCAACGGGTTGACCAACCTCATGCTCAGCATCCCCTCACTCATCTTCGCACTTGCGATCATGGCGGTGCTTGGGCCCGGGCTCGTCAGCCTTCTAATCGCCCTTGGTCTGACGAACTGGTCCTGGACTTGCCGCATCGCGCGTAGTTCCACACTCTCACTCCGCAGTCAGGGCTATGTTCAGGCTGCCAAGACGTTGGGCTACAGCGACACGCGGATAATGGTCACCCAGATCCTGCCCAACATGATCGGGCCTGTTCTGGTGATTGCAACTCTGGGCATGGGGGACGCCATTCTCGCCGAGGCGGCGTTGTCCTATCTCGGGCTTGGCATCCGTCCACCGCAGCCTAGCTGGGGCAACATGCTCACCGATGCTCGCGAACTGATCGTCATTGCGCCATGGGCAGCCATTTTCCCCGGCGTGGCAATCTTCCTGACGGTGCTGGGCCTCAACCTGTTTGGCGATGGGCTGCGGGACTGGCTGGACCCGCATATGAGGACACGCCGGTCATGAAAGCCATGCAAGACACGCTTCTTGAAGTGCGCGACCTGCGCCTGAACATCGCCGGTGGTGGTCGACAGAACAATGTGGTCGAGGAAGTCTCTTTCTCCATCGCAAGAGGTGAAACGTTTGGCCTGGTCGGAGAATCGGGCTGTGGCAAGAGCATCACCGCACTCGCCATGATCGGGCTTCTCAAGCCGCCGCTTTCCATCGCTGGCGGGAGCATTCTCTTCAAGGGAGAGGACCTGACGGAGCTTTCAGCCCGCGCGATGCGTCGGCTTCGTGGTGATCGGATCGCGATGATCTTTCAGGAACCGATGACCGCACTTAATCCCCTTTCGCCGGTTGGTCGGCAGATCGCGGAAATGTTCGTTTTGCATCAGGGGGCGGGCTGGCATGAGGCAGAGCGCAAGGCTGTCGAGGCGCTTGGCGCTGTCCAGGTGCCAGCACCCGAACAGCGGGTGAAAGCCTATCCACACCAGATGTCGGGCGGTATGCGCCAGCGGGTGATGATCGCCATCGCGCTTGCCTGCAATCCCGACCTCCTGATCGCCGACGAACCGACCACCGCACTTGACGTGACGGTGCAGGCGGAAATTCTTAAACTGATGATGGAGTTGTGCCAGGCGCGGGGCACGGCGGTGTTGATGATCAGCCACGATCTGGGCGTGATCGCCAAGATGTGCCGGCGCGTCGGCGTGATGTATGCTGGCCACTTGGTTGAGGAACGGCCTGTGGCCGAGATATTCAAGGCGCCGGCGCATCCCTACACGAAGGGTCTGATCAATTCGCTGCCGAGACTGGGGTCGCGCGCGAAACATGGGCGTCAGCGGCTACAGGAAGTGGAAGGTGTGGTGCCGTCGATCGCGGAGTTCCCCGCCGGTTGTCGGTTCCAGCCGCGCTGCGACCGCGCGACGGACATCTGTAGCCGGCAGAAGCCGCCGCCCGTTGAAGCAGGACAGTGGGGAACCGTGAGGTGTTTTCATCATGAGTGAAGGGACACAACCGCTCCTGAGTGTTGAAGAGCTGAGCGTGCATTTTCCCATTCAAGGCAGCATGTTCAGGCGAACCAACAGGCTGCTCAGGGCCGTAAACCGGGTCAGCCTGACACTGAACGAGGGGGAGTGCCTCTCGGTGGTCGGTGAATCGGGCTGCGGGAAGTCCACGCTTGCGCTGTCGATCGTCGGATTGCAGGAGCCGACATCGGGAACGATCTATTTTCAGGGCAGGCCGATATCAGGCGATGCGCACCCGTCACGGGTTGAGCGCGCCCGTATGGCGCAGATCGTGTTTCAGGACCCGTACGCCTCGCTTAACCCGCGCCAGTCAGTGTTCGCATCGCTCGCCGGCCCGCTGCGCCTGCATGGCGTTACCGACAGGGCGGAAATTGCTGCGCGGGTCGAGCGCATCATGACGCTTGTCGGCCTCAAGCCGGATCAGGCCCGGCGCTTTCCGCACGAATTTTCCGGCGGCCAGAGGCAACGGATCGGCATTGCCCGCGCACTGATCCTTGACCCGAAGGTCGTGGTTCTTGATGAGCCTGTCTCGGCGCTTGATGTGTCCATCCGCGCGCAGATCATCAATCTTCTGCTGGAACTCAAGGACGCGCTCGGTCTGTCCTACATCATGATCAGCCACGATCTGAGCGTGGTGGAGCACATGAGCGACCGGGTGGCTGTGATGTATTTCGGACAATTGGTGGAGACGGGCCCCTGGGACATGGTTTTCGCCAATCCGCGGCACCCTTACACGCGTCGCCTGATTGGCGCCATTCCAGATCCCTTTGCGGAACTTTCTGGTCGTCCGTTGCTCCAGCTGGAAGATGTGCCGCCTCCAGACGGATTTCGGTATTACCCCGACACGTTCGGCAAGCATGACATCTATTCAAGCCCGCCCGATTCCGAACTCACGCAGGTGGACGGTGGGCATATGGTGCGGCTGATGCCGATAGCCATTTGAGTTCGACTTCACTTGATGGGTTAGCGCTGTCGTCTACAGTTCGCAGCGCCAAAGTGCTGGGTGTTTGACCGCTGAGGCTGCCCGATCCTCATCGCGTAAATAATCGCCACTCAGCGGCCAACGACGTATTTGGTTGCTCTGGAAAGTGAGAAGCATCAGGCGTGTGTAGTGGTCACACGGCTGATGCTTGTGATCCGTTTCCCCTTAAGCCTGCGCATGGCCGCAAACATGCTGTCCGACGGTGATGACATCATCACCGAGCCGGTGGTTCGCAGTCGGGAGAAAATCGAGCACGAGTTCGCCAGCAGCACCATCCGATTTGGTTTCAAACATGGTTCCTAAATGGGGATCAACAATCGGGCTGAAAATTTTCACCAGCCAGCCCAAGGATAAGCACGGACCATGCGCGTTTGACATCAACGCGAGAATGCCAGCGTCTTTTCTCAATCCAGGATGCAATTGCCAGCACTGTTTCAATGCCCAGCTTGTCTGGCTGCCTATTCCTTTGTCGACTGAAACCTTTGCGCTTCTTCATTGGACATCGATTGCCGCCGCATCGACAGTATTCGGCAGAAGCACGATTGAGACAGCGGGAAATCAACATGCAAAATGCCGATCCGATCTGGCAGCACGTGGAAAACCACCAGGACGATCTGGTGGGTCTTTCAGACCGGGTGTGGGGAATGCCTGAAACGCTTTATGCCGAATTCCGGTCTTGTGCGGAACATACGGCGATGTTGCGCGACAAGGGATTTGCCGTGACTGAGGAAATCGCAGGCATCCCAACCGCTGTTTTGGGCGAAGCGGGCAAGGGGGGAGCGGTGATTGCCATCCTCGGTGAGTATGACGCATTGCCCGGGCTAAGTCAGGAGGCGAATATCGCCGAACCCCGTCCCATCGAAGCAGGGGGAAACGGTCATGGATGCGGGCACAATCTTCTGGGTTCCGCTGCGCTTCTGGCCGCCTGTGCACTCAAGGACTGGCTGGAGGAAACCGGTACGCCGGGGCGGGTCCGGTATTATGGCTGCCCAGCCGAAGAAGGCGGCGCGGCCAAGGCCTTCATGGTGCGGGATGGCGTTTTCGACGACGTGGATGCCGCCATCACCTGGCATCCTGCGGGAATGACCAGGGTGGATGAGGCCGCGAGTCTTGCCAATACCCGCATGGATTTCGAGTTTACGGGTCGGGCGAGCCATGCTGCGGCAGCGCCGCATCTGGGCCGCTCGGCGCTGGACGCGGCCGAACTGATGAATGTGGGCGTGCAGTATCTTCGCGAGCATATACCACAGGAAAGCCGCATCCATTATGCTTACCTTGATGCTGGGGGCACTGCACCCAACGTGGTGCAGGGTAAGGCCAAGACACGTTATGCCATTCGGTCCACCAGTCTGTCGGGGATGATGGCGCTGAATGAACGCGTGCGCCGGATCGCCGAAGGGGCAGCCCTGATGACCGAGACCAGGGTGGATATCTCGATCATGTCCGCAGTCTCCAACATGCTGGGCAATATACCGCTGGAAGAGACAATGCAGGCGGCGATGGACACTCTGGGCGGGGTGCCCTTTGATGCAGCCGACCGCGAGTATGCCGCCGAAATACAGGCAACGCTCTCAAGCGAAGATATCGCGGCCAATTACAAATCAGTCGGCCTGAAAGCCCGCTCCGGAGAACCCCTTTGCGATTACGTGGTTCCGTTGGAGAGCCGCGGGGACAAGATGATGGGCTCCACCGATGTAGCCGATGTTTCATGGGCCGTGCCCACTGTACAGGCCCGCGTCGCGACCCATGCCATCGGAACTCCGGGGCATAGCTGGCAGATTACGGCGCAGGGCAAGGCACCTGCAGCGCACAAGGGCATGATCCATGCCGCCAAAATCATGGGCGCGACGGCGCGGATGCTGTTTGCGGATGACAACCTGATCGCGCGCGCCAAGGAAGATCATCAAAATCGTCTGACATCGGAACCCTATATCTGTCCGATTCCCGATGACATACGCCCGCCACTCAAATCCCGTCCAGCGGCCGATTAACACCTCAGGGCCGACAGAGCGGCAAGCCTGGATGCCGCGAAACGCTGTTTGTGCAGTTTTGGGCCGAGGGCGTCAGATGCAGAATTGGGAAGGGGCAGGCCAGATGAGGCATAGCCGGTTCTTGGAGAACCTTGATCACCATGAAAACCGAGTTTGCGGCAGTCGCCGTACAATAGGCGCCTGCGCTTTTCACGATTTGGCGTGCAGCTGATGGCAGATACGGGAAGCATGACCGAACCGCGTTTCGCGGCTGCCCGCAACAGGGGTATTCTTCAGCTGCAGATGGCGGGAATCTTCAAGCGGCTCGCCTCGGTAATGGTGACGCTGATCGGGTTGGCGGCGCTGACCTTCATGATCGGACGGATGCTGCCGATTGATCCGGTTCTGGCGATACTTGGCGATAACGCCACGCAAGAGGCCTATGATGCGTTGTCGGCAAAGATGGGTCTGGACCGACCCATTCCAGTGCAGTTCGCAGACTACCTCTGGAACTTGCTGCATCTCGACCTCGGCAACTCGCTGCTGTCGGGACGACCCGTGGCGGAAGAAATCATCCGCGTGTTTCCTGCAACGATGGAGCTTGCCACGCTCGCCATGCTGATCGGCACTGCCATCGGCGTGCCATTGGGCATCGTGGCTGCTGTCTACCGCAATTCCTTTATCGACCATGTGGCGCGCATCGTTTCCTTGCTGGGTTACTCTGCTCCGAATTTCTGGCTGGGCCTTATGGGGCTTGTGCTGTTCTACTCAGTTCTGGGATGGGTCGGCGGGCCGGGCCGGATCGACATGATTTATGAGTTCGACCTGCAACCGGTCACAGGTTTCTATCTGGTCGATGCGGCGCTTAACGGCAATTGGGAGGTGTTCGGGAATGTCTTCAGCCATCTGATCCTGCCGGCACTGATCCTTGCCCTGAGTGCGCTGGCCTATATCAGCCGGATGACCCGAACCTTCATGATCGACCAGCTCGAGCAGGAATATGTGATTGCTGCACGGGCCAAGGGTATCGGGCGCTGGCGCATCGTTTGGACCCATGTTTTCCGAAACATCGCAGTGCAGGTGATTACCGTCGTTGCGCTGTCCTACGCCTTTCTTCTTGAGGGGGCCGTGCTGACTGAAACGGTCTTCGCCTGGCCGGGCTTCGGGCGATATCTGACCAACTCCCTGCTGTCTGGAGACATGAACTCGGTGGTTGGCTGTACGCTTGTGATCGGCGTGATCTTTGTCGTGCTGAACCTGATCTGCGATCTGCTTTATCGCGTGATCGATCCACGCACCCGCTGAATCGAAAGGGCCAAACAATGACAGATGCTTCTCCAGTTTCGCAGTCTGGCTCTTGGCGCCACTGGCTGGCGGATCCGCATCCCACATCGCCTTTTCAGGCCAGGATGCACCAAAGCTGGCGTATGTGGCGGAAGCTCAAGCGCAATGGATCGGCCTTGCTGGGGCTGGCAATCCTGTTCGTGATTGTGATCGCCGCAGTTTTTGCGCCGCTGCTTTCTACTCATGATATTTTCGCGCAGGATTTGGGCAATCGCCTGTCGCTGCCCTCTGCCGAGCATTGGTTTGGCACCGACGAACTGGGCCGCGATATCTATTCCCGACTGCTCTATGGCGCGCGCATCACACTTTACATTGCTGCTCTTACTGCGGTCATTTCAGCGCCGGTCGGGCTCGTCGTGGGAGCGGTTTCGGGCTATTTCGGTGGCTGGATCGACACGGTTTTGATGCGTGTAACCGAAGTGTTCCTGGCCTTTCCTTCGCTCATCTTGGCGCTGGCCTTCGTTTCGGCTCTGGGACCGGGGATCAACAATGCGATCATCGCCATTTCCCTGACCGCCTGGCCACCCATCGCGCGGCTGGCGCGCGCCGAGACAATGATCATCCGCCGATCTGATTATATCTCGGTCGTGCGATTGCAGGGTGCCTCGGCGCTGCGGATCATCACCCGCCATGTCGTGCCCATGTGCGTCCCATCAGTCATTGCCCGTGTCACTTTGAACATGGCCTCGATCATACTTTCGGCGGCTGGGCTGGGGTTTCTTGGTCTTGGGGCGCAACCGCCGAGTCCGGAGTGGGGCGCAATGCTGTCGTCGGCCCGCCAGTTCATTTTGTCGAACGGCTTCGTCGCCGCTGCCCCCGGCATGGCTATCCTGCTGACTTCGATCGCTTTCAATCTCGTGGGTGATGGCCTGCGGGATGTATTGGACCCGCGCCATGACTGACATCAACGCAGTTGAAGATCCCGTCCTCAGTGTTCGGAAACTCAACATTCACTTCAGGGGCGATGACCGCGTTACCCATGCAGTGCGTGATGTTTCCTTCGATCTTGGGGCCGAGAAACTGGGCATCGTGGGGGAATCCGGGTCTGGTAAAAGCCAGACTGGTCGAGCCCTGATGCGCCTTTCGCCGCCTTCAGCGCGAATAACCGCTGAGCGGGTGCAGTTTGGAGCGACCGATCTTTTGGTAGCCTCCGAACGGCAGATGATGCGCCTGCGCGGCAACGATATGGCGATGATCCTTCAGGACCCCAAGTATTCGTTGAACCCGCTGATGAAGGTTGGACAGCAAATCTCCGAGGCGTATCGCGTGCATTATCGCGTCAGCCGGGCGGTGGCGCGAACCCGGTCCCTCGCGATGCTGGAAAGTGTCCATATCCGCGATCCTGAAAGGGTTTATGAGCTTTTCCCGTATCAGGTATCCGGCGGTATGGGGCAGCGGATCATGATTGCAATGATGCTTATCGCCGAGCCCAGGTTGATTATCGCAGATGAACCGACCTCCGCGCTTGATGTTACTGTGCGTCGTCAGGTGCTCGCGGTATTGCAGGAGCTGGTGGATCGCGCCGGCGCCAGTCTGATCTTCATCAGCCACGATCTCAACCTTGTCGCGGATTTCTGCGACCGGGTGCTGGTGATGTACAGCGGGCGGGTGCTTGAGGATCTGCCTGCTGGGCAACTGGGCATGGCGAAGCACCCCTATACACGCGGCCTGCTCGATAGCTTGCCGCGGCTCGATGCCCCTTGTCACGAACTCGCTGTGCTCAAGCGCGACCGCGCGTGGCTCAACGGGCCGGCGGCCTGAGACGAACGAGACAAACATGGAAAATCCAAAACTTGAGGCGGCGGATCTGAACATCGGCTTCGGATACGGCAGCCATCGTCTGGAAGTGGTGAAACAGGTTGGGTTCCGAATTGCCAGGGGCGAAAGCTATGGCCTGATCGGGGAGTCCGGTTGCGGGAAATCCACCATCCTGTCGGTGATTGCCGGTTTGAACCATAACCATGAGGGCAGGTTGCTGCTTGAAGGCGCCGAACTGCCGCGCCGACGCAGCAAGGCATTTTTTCGCAAGGTGCAAATGGTGTTTCAGGACCCTTATGCTTCGCTGCACCCCCGCAAGATGGTGCAGGAAGTTCTGGCCGAGACCCTGAAAATCATGAAGCTGGACCGGGTGCAGGAACGGATAGATTCAATTCTTGCCGATGTCGGGCTCGATGTAACATTCAGGTTTCGTTTTCCTCACGAACTCTCAGGGGGACAGCGGCAGCGCATCGCAATCGCTCGTGCACTGATCGTGGAGCCCGAGCTGGTGCTTCTTGATGAGCCTACTTCGGCTCTGGATGTGTCAGTTCAGGCTGAGATTCTGAATTTGCTTAACCGCATGCGACGGGAAAGGGGCCTGACCTATCTGATGGTCAGCCACGACATCGCGGTCATCGCCCATATGTGTGACAATCTGGCGATCATGAAAGACGGGCGCATTTTGGAGAAACTGACCCCCGCCCAGCTGCGAAGCGGTGATGTGAGCCAAACCTATACGCGTGATTTTCTGGCGGCCTCGGCACCTGCAGTGGTGCGTTCGTAGAAAGGTTCGGGACGGTGACTGAGACTCTACTTGAGAAGATCGCAGCCAGAGCCGCCGGCACTGCACCGGTGACCGCGGCCAACCGACAGGCGGCACAACGCGCCATTGCCGACACGCTGGCCTGCATGGTGGCGGGACAGGACGATATGGCCACATCTTCTGTGCGGCAGGCGGTCGTAACTCGACACATGCCGGGGCCGGCGGCCCTTGTTGGAGGGGGCACAGCGGCGCCTTCGACAGCAGCGCTGGTGAACGGCACTGCAGCCCATGCGCTGGATTTCGATGACAATTTCACTCCTGGCATGAGCCACGCGTCTGCAGTTCTGGTGCCCGCACTTCTGGCGCTTGGGCAATCCGTGCAGGCAAGCGGAGCTCAACTGGTAGACGCCTATTTGATTGGCCTCGAAGCACAGGCCCTTGTTGGCAGAGGCGTTGTGCCCGAGCATTACGTGGCCGGGTGGCATGGAACTTCCACCGTTGGGACCATCGGCACGGCTGCCGGTTGCGCGGCGCTTCTGGGCCATGATCGGTCAGGACTGGTTCAGGCAATGTCTCTGGCGGTTAGCATGGCTTCCGGGACGAAAGGCCAGTTCGGTACGCCCGCAAAGCCTTTTCATGCGGGCATGGCTGCGCGCAATGCGGTGGAGGCGGCGTTGCTGGCGGGAGCCGGACTGTTCGGCCGGAGTGACATTCTGGAGCGGGCGCAGGGTTTCGGTGACCTGATGAGCGGCGGACAGGAGGCTGACTGGAACCTGCCAGAAAACGGTGCGCCTCATGTGATAGAGACTGACGGGTTGATGCCCAAAATTCACCCCTGCTGCGGGTCGACCCATAACTCGGTAGATATGGTTCTGGCGCTACGTCACAAGCATGGCTTTGCGCCCATGGATGTGGTCGAGATTGTGCTGACGGTGGGACGAGCGAACTACAGTAATTTGGCCTATCCAGAGCCTGTGACGCCGATGGAAGCGCGTTTCTCAATGCAATATTGTGTGGCGCTTGCCCTCACGCAGGATGGTCTCTCCTTGTCCGACTTCACGCCGACTGCGGTCGGACGATCACATTTGCGGGCGCTGTTTGATCGCATCTCGATGCGCGTAATGCCGCTGGACAAGGAAGCGGGGGCGAAACGTCCGCCCCATCATGCGTTGATCCGCCTTGCCGACGGGCGTGAACTGACTGCCGAGCTGGCGAATGCACGGGGCAGCCTTTCGGCTCCATTGGACGAAACTACCCGCGTTGCAAAACTGCGGGACTGTTTTGATTATGCGGGGGTGACGCTGGATATGCGCGGGCTGGCCCTGCTTGAAGGGATCGATGAACTCCCAAACTTGTCCGGTCTTGCTGCGCTGATCGGCACCCAGGCGGAACAGCCAGCAAAGATTGGCTAGACTCTGGAAGCCATTCTTGCTGCAAAATGAAATCTCTTCTTTCCGCGTGCCCCAAAAATTCTCATCCTTCACCATCCACCTGCCATGGCTTGACGGCTATAAATATGTATCGGGCGCTCCCAGCACTCCGATTTCAATGGGTTATAGATGAAGAGGAATGCGCCTGATCATAAGCCGCCTGCCACAGTTTATTGACCACTGCACGATGTTGCCGCTTCTTTCGATAAAGGGCGATCTTGAGGTCTATGACCCAGTGAGATTTTCCGGCAATGACCAGGTTCCCTGCTTCAAGCTCGTCTCGTGCAAGACTTTCCGGCACCCAGGCGAGGCCGGTGCCAACGATAGCCAAAGACTGGAGCGCAAAGCTCATCGGGTTCGAATCGACGACATCAAGGGACACTGACTTCTCATGCATAGACGGGGTCAGGACCTGGGCGAAAAAGCTCTGAGACCCATAGCTGAGGAAGCGGATCGCGTCGTCGCGGTCAAGATCGTAGAGAGGACGGCCACTCTCGTCGGGAGTGCTGACTGGCACTAACCGGTCAGAACCCAGTATGATGCATTCAAGTTCGTCCGTTCCGAATCCCAATTCGACCGACGGGTGAATATAGGTCAGCAAAATATCGCTTTCGCCATCACGGAACTGGCGAATGGTTTCTCTATAAGACGAACTGGCGGGATTGAGACGCCTGTCGAAGCTGCCAATCTGCTCCTCAATGGCTTCCAGCCACTTTGGTAAAAAAGTCATACGCAATGTGTGCATTGCCAGTATCTCGACCCGGTCACGAGCCTGTATCGCAAGCTGACGCACGCCACTGCGCAGTTCATTAATCTGCTGAACCAGATCTCGCGATTTTCGTACCATTACCCGCCCTTCGGCGGTTAGGTTTACCGGGTAGGTTGAACGGTCAACCAAGGGTGTGCCCAGCCAGTGCTCCAAATTCCGTATGCGTTTGGAGAAGGTTGACTGGCTTACATTTCGGATTTCTGCCGCGCGTGAAAAATTGCGTACCTCAGCCAAGCAGACAAAATCTTCAAGCAAGTTCAATTCCACTAGCAGAGGTCCCCGAGAACGTTTCGCTCCTCTTATGAAATGGCAACTTGGTCGTGTCTGTCAATTGCAACACCGGTCGATCACGGGGCGTCTTTTGCTCGAATATGTGCCAGATGCTTGCGCTGTTTCAGCCTTGGGCAGCCGAAAAAAGAGCCTTTAGCAGAGCGCCGAATTCAATCTGGTTCACTGCACGTCCTTCTTGATCCGTGTCGACCCGGTGCACCAACACCATATCGAGTGCCGGTATTATCATGCAGTAGTGTCCACCTGCCCCTTGTGCGGCATAAGATCCTGGCGGTGTGCGGACGCCCGACACAAAGACTCCATCACGCTCCAGCCACCAGCAATAGCCATACGCGCCATGCGGCCCGGCATAAGAATAGGGCATGACATTTTCTTCTGCCCAGCCGTCGGGCAGGATCATCTTTCCAGACCAGCGTCCATTTTGAAGAAACAACTGACCAAACCGGGCGAGGTCGCGGCTGGACAGACGGAACGGATAGGCGGGATGCCGAGAAACTTCAAATTGCTCCACCCAGCCATCAGGGGTCTCACCCGATAACGAGAAATCCTCCATTTCTAGTGGAGTGGCGAGGCGTTTCTGGAAGGCCTCGGCAACGCTTTCCCCAGTCAACTGCGTGAAGATGCTGCCAAGCGCGTTGAAGTCCCAGTTGTTGTAACACCAGAACGTCCCCGGCGCGTGGCTGCCCCGTTTTTCTTTAATCCGCTGCATCCACTCGGTTTCATACCCCGCCGGATGGTAGATTCCCGATCGCGCCATCAAAAGGTCGAGTATGGTGGCCTGACGCTCGGTCTGGCTAAGCGGTTTTAGATCATCGATCCCCAAGTCTTCCATCGTGGCGCTCAGATCGATACGGCCGGAGGCCACATCTTCACCCAGCATCGCGGCGAGAAAGCTTTTGCGCATCGAATGACACAAGAACTTATGGGAGATATCACCGTGAGTGAAAACGATGCGTCCTCCCTGGACGACCACAACACAGTCTGAACTCTGACGAGAAATTACCTCTTGGAGACGGTTCGTGCCCTCGGCCGACCAGCCTGCGTCCTCCGGCGAGCCGCCCAAATCCCAACTTGCGCCGGGGTTGGTGTCGATAGTGGTCATATAGCCCCCCATTTCAATATTCGGCCCCGCACACCGCGTTGTGCAGGGCCTTGGCTCGCGTTACTTGGACGCGAGATCGTAATAGACGCGGAAACCGTTGGAGGTCCAATTCTTGACCTCTTTGCGGACGCCCGTGCCGCCGAGGGTTTGCATAATGTAAGCCATCGGTCCCTCCTGCATCATGTCGATTTGCAGATCATGGTACAATTGCATGCGCTCCTCGGGATCTACTTCGAAAAGAGCCTCCTCGACCCGAGAGTTCATTGTTTCATCGTAATATGCCGCGCGCCAAGACGGGTACTGTGTGTTCTTTGCTTCAAGCGCATTGTCTGGATTGAATACGAAACGCGATGACATGCCGTGTGCGTCCGGGACGCCCGCCTTGTAAGCAAGGAGCGCTGCATCGAAGTCACGTGCGCGGTTTCGGGCATAAAGCTGTGCATTGGCCATTGGCTCGATTTCAAGCGTGACGCCCACCTGCGAGGCGGCTTCCTGAACTGATTGCGCGATCGAGTTGGAGTAGGGTTGCGTGCCGATTATGAGCGATGCCTTGAATCCGTCTGGATACCCGGCCTCGACCAGCAGCTCTTTTGCTTTTCCGAGATTCTGCTTGAAAGGCAGTCCATCCTCCTCGCTCAAGGCACCAAAGGCACCAAGTTGCACATAGGAATTGCGCGGGATCCCGATGCCCTTCATCACGGTATCGGCCAGACCCTGATAGTCGATGACATGTCGCATCGCGAGCCGTACCTTGGGGTCATCGAAAGGCGCTTTGCTGACGTTCATTCCCATGTAGAAGAGCGAAGGGTTAAGCTTGCGCACTACTTCGACCTGATCGTTGGCTTCCAGATCAGTCAGATATTGCGATGTAAGGTCGCGAGCTACGTCGACCTCACCGTTCTCCAACAACAATCTCTGAGTACCCGGTTCAGCGACGTGACGAATTAGAATTCGAGAAAGCTTCGGAGCGGGGCCATCATAGATTTCGTTCGCCTGCAACAGCACGCTTTCACCGGGATTCCAGCGCGCAAGCTGATATGGGCCCACGCAGGCAGTCTTGTCTTTCAGATATCCGTTGCCCAAGTCGCCGTCGGTTTCGTTCTCTTCCAAGACTGCTCGATTCAGCATGGAGGACACACGGTTCGCGCCGATCGCGGCAAGGACGAGGCCGACCGGATAGGCCTTGTCCAACTGCATCGTGATGGTCTTGTCGTCCAGCGCTTTGATCCGTTCATCTATTGAATCTTCGGTGAACCCGTACTCGATCAAAGCCGCAGCATTGCCAAACCCGAGTTTCACGACGCGCTGCATGGACCAAACCAGGTCTGCTGCCGTTCCTGGTGTGCCATCCGGGAACACGATGCCGTCACGCAGATGGAAGGTAATCACTCTCCCGTCTTCAGAGACGTCCCAGCTCTTGGCTAGATTAGGTACAACCGTCGCTTCATCGTCTGTCTTGTTGTCAACGAGCGCATCACAGGTATTCATGATGATCTCATTGGTAACCGCCTCGGCGATCTGTGCTGGGTCGAAGCTGGAGATGGCGTCAATATTATACGCCATGACGAGCGCATTATCGGGCGTCTCCGCCTGTGCGTTTGCAGTAATGCTTCCGATAAAGACGCCGGCTATTAGTGCTTTTCTCACCTTCACGTCTAACCTCCATTGTCGGATTATGGGTTTTTCTGCCGGCACGATGCCCGCATGGTTGAGGGCCTCAATCGCGCGTTAAATCTGGTCGCTCGCCAGCTGGTGCGGTTGTAAATTTGCGTTCGAACGCGCTGACGGATTTGCAATGAAGACAGCTCATTTTTTGGAATAGAGCTCAATGCAAGCGGCAGTTCCAACGACTGTTTGGAAACGTTCTAGTCACACATCGCATAAGCAGGGGAGTGAACCGATCCGGGTTTACCGGAGGCTGATTGATATAAGCTACGCAGCCATTTCAGAAGTTTCCATAGCTGTGTAGGAGGTTGCCTCGGCCTTTGCTGGCGGCGTGTTGCCGATGGGGTCTAGAAAGCGGCGGTGGTTGAACCAGTTGACCCATTCGAGTGTGGCATGTTCCACCACGTTGAAGCTGCGCCATGGCCCACGGCAATGGATGACCTCTGCCTTGAAGAGGCAGTCGCTCAGTGTATTTGATCGACAGGTATTGGAATCCTCGATCCGAGTGATGCACCAATTCCGCTCCCCGCTGTCGTTGCTGAACGGCCTATTCCAGGACGAATCCGGCATGGGCCGTGCGGCTCACTCGCCATCCCACAATGCGGCGCGCGAAGGCATCAATGACGAAGGCGACGTAGACGAAGCCCCGCCAATTGGCGACATTGGTGAAATCGCAAACCCAATGTGTGTCCGACGCCGGCACACGGAACTGCCGGCTCACCTTGTCCCGCGGGCATTGCTGGGCCTTGTCGGGAGCTTGGTCTTGATCTTCTTGCTGCGAAGGACGCCTTCGAGGCCCATGTCCTTCATCAGTCGCTCGACGGTGCATCGGGCTACGTCGAGCCCTTCCCGGCGCACCTGGCGCCAGACTTTACTCACGCTGTGGACGTTGAAATTGGCGCTCAAAAGCGCGCTGTGTCTCAGGACACAGTTCGCCATGGCGTTTGGTCCCAGGGGCACTGGCAAGACGCACATCGCCTCAGTCTCGGCTTGGCCGCATGCCAGAAGGGGCTGTCCGTCGACTTCACGACTGCCGCCGGACCGGTCAACGAGATTATGGAGGCCCGCGACGAACGGTGTCTGCTCCGGTTCCAGAAACAGATGGCCGTCTGCAAGCGTCTCATTATCGCTGAGATGGGCTTCGTGCCGCTCTCAAAGACCGGGGCGGAGTTGCTGTTCGAACTGATCTCGCAACGCTACGAACGCGGAGCGACCCTGATCACCAGCAATCCTCCCTTTTACGAATGGACGAAAACCCCGGAATCTGAACGTCTGACAGGCGCGCTGCCCGATCAGGTCACCCACCACGTCGATATCCTCCAATGACACGGTCGCAGCAAGCGAACAGTTCGCAACAGAACCGACCAGATATGGGGTGAACGCAACAGCCGCTTACACGGATCAGAGCGCCCAAATAGCCTGGCAATACCGGCCTTTCACGACAAGGCCCCATAGGAGAATGAAAAAGGGGGCGGGAATATCCCGCCCCCTCTGCCTTGAAAAGCTTACTGCCAGGAGGCGACGAGCTCGTCGTAAGAGACGGTTTTGGGCGCCTCGCGCTCGTTCTCGATAGCCGGTTTTGGTGCGCCTTCTGCCGCAATCCAATCCGCAGCGTCGGTTTCTTCGTTCATAACCGGGCCAAGGTCGCCCTGGATGCCAGCGCGCTCCAGACGCTCCATCACACGCTCCATATCGGCACAGAGGCTGTCGAGCGCATCTTGAGCCGACTTCGCGCCGGACATGGCATCACCGATGTTCTGCCACCACAGCTGAGCGAGCTTCGGGTAATCCGGGACGTTGGTGCCTGTGGGCGACCAACGCACACGGTCCGGGGAGCGGTAGAACTCGACGAGACCGCCAAGTTTCGGCGCACGATCCGTAAAGCTCTCATGCTGGATGGAGGATTCTCGGGTGAACGTCAGGCCAACGTGGGATTTCTTCACGTCGACGGTCTTGGAACCCACGAATTGCGCGTAGAGCCATGCGGCTTTGGCGCGGTCTTCAGGAGTGGACTTCATCAGCGTCCAGGAGCCCACATCCTGATAGCCGACCTTCATGCCATCTTCCCAGTAAACCCCATGCGGGCTGGGTGCGAGACGCCATTTCGGCGTGCCGTCCTCGTTCATCACCGCCGGGCTGTCGACCAGAGGCGCCACGAAGGTGGTATACATGAACATTTGCTGAGCGATGTTGCCCTGTCCCGGAACCGGGCCAGCCTCAGAGAAGGTCATGCCCATGGCGGATGGCGGGGAGTATTTGTTCAGCCAATCGATGGCTTTTTCCACCGCATAGACTGCTGCCGGAGAGTTCGCCGCCCCGCCACGCGCCATACAGGCGCCGACCGGCTGGGAGTTCTCGTTCACGCGGATGCCCCATTCATCAACCGGAAGGCCATTGGGTTCGCCCTTGTCGCCCATACCCGCCATGGACATCCATGCGTCGGTGTAACGCCAGCCGAGCGAGGGGTCTTTTTTGCCGTAATCCATCGAACCGTAGACTTTGACACCGTCGATCTCGCGCCCGGTGAAGAATTCGGCGATGTCCTCATAGGCCGACCAGTTGACCGGAACACCGAGATCGTACCCGTATTTCTCTTTGAACTCGGCCATGATCGCGGGATCGTTGAACCAGTCGTAGCGGAACCAGTATAGGTTCGCGAACTGCTGGTCGGGAAGCTGATAGAGCTTGCCATCGGGCGCGGTGGTGAACTGGGTGCCAATGTAATCATCGAGATCGAGACCAGGATTGGTCACATCCGCACCTTCGTTCGCCATGAAGTCGGTCAGGTTGCGCACCTGTTGATAGCGCCAGTGCGTGCCAATCAGGTCGGAGTCGTTGACATAGGCGTCATAGATATTCTCGCCCGACTGCATCTGGGTCTGAAGCTTCTCGACGACGTCGCCTTCGCCGATTAGATCGTGCGTGATCTTGATGCCGGTGATGGCCTCGAACGCCGGCGCAAGCACCTGAGATTCATATTCATGCGTGGTGATGGTCTCGGAGACCACTTTGATCTCCATGCCCGCAAAGGGCTGAGCGGCGTCGATGAACCACTGCATTTCGGCTTCTTGATCAGCGCGAGACAGCGCGGACATATCGCCGATTTCAGCATCCAGGAAGGCCTTCGCGGCATCCATGTCGGCAGAAGCCGGCACCGACCAAAGGCCGAGGCACAGCGCCAGTGCGGTGGTTGTCTTGAGACGGTGGTTCATTGGTTTCCTCCCTAAGTGAACCTTTGGTTTTGGGTTTCGGTCAGTCGCGGGGCCTCCTCAGACCCAGCGAAATACGACGGCTGCAAAAATCAGGCAGACGACAAGCGCGAGCGCCTGGTTCGCGCTGACCAGGCCGAGCCACGCAAGATTGATGAAGGCTGAGCCAAGAAGGGTGATGAACAAACGATCCCCCCGCGTGGTCTCGATGCCCAGAACGCCAACCCGCGGCGTTTCGGGAAATTTGATCGCCAGAATGGTGAAGATCACCAAAAGCGTTGCAATGGTTCCGAAAAAGGCGGCAGTCGGCCACGTCCATGCCATCCAGTCCATGTCTAGATCCTCCTGTCAGACCCGGCCGAGCGCGAAGCCCTTGGCGATGTAGTTGCGCACGAAGTAGATAACGAGCGCGCCCGGTACGATGGTGAGCACGCCTGCGGCGGCCAGCACGCCCCAGTCGACACCTGCCGCACCCACCGTGCGGGTCATGGTGGCGGCGATGGGTTTGGCTTCCACAGAGGTCAGCGTACGTGACAGCAAGAGCTCGACCCACGAAAACATGAAGCAAAAGAATGCGGCCACACCGATCCCGCTGGCGATCAGCGGCATGAAGATTTTTACGAAGAAATGCCCAAAGCTGTAGCCGTCGATATAGGCGGTCTCGTCGATCTCTTTCGGCACACCACGCATGAAACCTTCGAGGATCCAAACGGCGAGCGGCACGTTGAAGAGACAATGCGCCAAAGCCACGGCGATATGCGTGTCAAAGAGCCCGATCGAGGAGTAGAGCTGAAAGAACGGCAGCGCGAATACTGCAGGCGGCGCCATTCGGTTGGTCAAAAGCCAGAAGAAAAGATGCTTGTCGCCCAGGAAGTTGTAGCGCGAAAACGCATAGGCGGCAGGCAAAGCCACGGCGAGCGAGATCACCGTGTTCATCACCACGTAGATCATCGAATTGACATAGCCCATATACCACGCCTCATCGGTGAGGATCGTGATGTAGTTGGCAAATGTCAGATCGCGCGGCCAAAGCGAGAAGCCCCCAAGAATTTCTGCGTTGGTCTTGAGGCTCATGCTCAACAGCCAGTAGATCGGCAACATGAGGAACAGAAGATAGAGCGTCATCACCACGGTGCCGCCCTTCACCCTCGGGAAGCTGCGGGATTTGACGGCGGCGGGGGACTGTGCGGCTGCATCCGTCATCTCAGGCGCCCTTTCTGTCGAGGTTGACCATCACGGTGTAGAAGACCCAGGAGATCGACAGGATCACGAGGAAGTACATCAGCGAAAAGGCCGCAGCTGGTCCAAGATCGAACTGGCCCAGAGCCATCTTCACGAGGTCGATGGACAAAAGCGTCGTCGCATTTCCCGGACCACCGCCCGTCACCACGAAGGGTTCGGTATAGATCATGAAACTGTCCATGAAGCGCAGCAAGATCGCGATCATCAACACGCCCGTCATCTTGGGCAGTTCGATGAACCGGAACACTTTCCAGCGGCTGGCCTGATCGATCCGTGCGGCCTGATAATAGGCGTCGGGGATGGATTTGAGACCGGCAAAGGCCAAGAGCGCTACCAGCGAGGTCCAGTGCCAGACATCCATCACGATGATGGTGATCCACGCAGAAATCGTGTCCTGGGTGTAGTTGTAATGAATGCCCAGCGCGTCGAGCGTGTAGCCCAGAAGTCCGATGTCTACGCGACCGAATATCTGCCAGATCGTGCCGACCACGTTCCAGGGGATCAGCAGAGGCAGGGACATGACCACGAGGCAGAAAGAGGACCAAAAGCCTGATTTCGGCATGTTCAGAGCCACGAGAATGCCCAGCGGAATTTCGATGGCAAGGATGATGCCTGAGAACATCAACTGACGTTGCAGCGCATTCCACATGCGCTCGTCGGAGAGCATTTCCTCGAACCACTCGAGCCCCGCCCAGAAGAACTGGTTGTTGCCGAACGTGTCCTGTACAGAATAGTTGACCACCGTCATGAGCGGGATCACGGCCGAAAAGGCAACGAGCACCAGCATCGGCAGCACAAGGAACCATGCTTTGTGATTGGTTGTTTTCTGTTGCATCACGCGGCCTCCGCGCTTTCGGGCGCCACGCGCCAATCATTCGCATAGACATTCACCCGCGATGGGTCGAAGGTGACGCGTGTCATGTCCGCGCGCACCGGATCGTCCTCGTCCGCGATGATGTTGATGTCCTGTCCAAAGAACTCGGCGCGTATGATCTTGTGACGCCCCGCATCCTCTACGCGGCGCACTCTCACAGGAAGGCCGTCCGTCTCGCTAAGCCGCGCGAACTCGGGTCGCACGCCGATCTCTACCTTGCCGTCCAGGGGCGCATAACCTGCGCCAAGCGCGATTTCGCAGCCGTTGATATAGGCTTTCGCGCCCTCGACCTTGGCCGGGATGACATTCATGCCTGGCGAGCCGATGAAATAGCCCACAAAGGTATGCGCGGGACGTTCGAACAGCTCCTCTGGCGAGCCGATCTGAACCACGCGGCCGTCATACATCACCACCACTTTGTCAGCGAAGGTCAGCGCCTCCGTCTGGTCATGGGTCACGTAAATCATGGTGTGACCGAAATCGTGATGCAGTTTCTTCAGCTGGGTGCGCAGCTCCCACTTCATATGGGGGTCGATGACGGTCAGAGGCTCATCGAACAAGAGTGCGTTCACGTCCTTGCGCACCATGCCGCGGCCCAGAGAAATCTTTTGCTTGGCGTCAGCGCCAAGGCCCCGTGCCTTTTTGCGCAGCATGTCCTCCATGCCGATCATCCGCGCGATTTCCTGTACGCGCTCTGCAACATAGGTCTCATTATGGCCCCGATTCCTGAGCGGAAAGGCCAGATTGTCATGCACGGTCATCGTGTCGTAGACCACCGGGAACTGGAAAACCTGCGCGATGTTGCGCTCTGCCGTGGGGGCGCCGGTGACGTCGATGCCATCGAACAAGATACGCCCCTGTGACGGCATCAACAGACCCGAAATGATATTGAGAAGCGTGGACTTGCCGCAGCCCGACGAGCCCAGAAGCGCATAGGCCGCGCCGTCTTCCCATTCGTAATTGAGTTCCTTGAGCGCATAGTCACGTTCCGAAGCGGCATTCGGATTGTAGGAATGCGCAAGGTTGTCGAGTGTAATCCTGGCCATGATCGCGCCTCCTCACGCCGCCGCGGCGTAGGCAGCAGGCGCAACAAGCCCGCCGTCTTCGCTGAATACATAGACATGACGGGGATCAAGCCAGACATCGAGCGCGGCGCCGATCTCAAGATCATGCACTCCGTGAATCAACCCCACCCAACGCGCGCGATCGTGGTCGAGATGGACAAAGGTTTCCGAACCGGTCAGCTCTGTCACATGCAGCTGTGTGGTGAATTTCATCGCGTTTTCGGAATGCTGCACGATTTCGAGATGGTTCGGACGGAATCCCGCCGTGTAACGCCCATCCGCCAGTTCAGCGAGCTTGCCGGTCGCAACGGCGCTTTGTCCGTCGCCGAACATCAATCGATCACCGGTCTTGGAGATCTGCAGGAAATTCATCGGTGGATCGGAGAAAACCCGCGCCGTTGTCGCATCGACAGGCTTGCGATAGACCTCGGGCGTCGGCCCGAACTGCGTGATGCGTCCCTCCCAGAGCGTCGCGGTGTTGCCTCCCAGCAAGAGCGCTTCTTCGGGTTCCGTCGTCGCATAGACGAAGATCGATCCGGACGCCGCGAAAATCTTCGGGATCTCCACCCGCAGCTCTTCGCGCAGTTTGTAGTCAAGGTTCGCCAAAGGCTCATCCAGCAGCACAAGCCCGGCGTTCTTGACCAAAGCCCGTGCCAGAGCACAGCGCTGTTGCTGCCCGCCCGAGAGTTCCAGAGGCTTGCGGTCCAGCATCGGCGTCAGCTTCATCAACTCCGCCGTTTCCCGCACCCGGCGGTCGATCTCCGCCTTGTCCACTCCCATGAGCTTTATCGGAGAGGCGATGTTTTCATAAACGCTCATCGACGGGTAGTTGATGAATTGCTGGTACACCATCGCGACCTTGCGATCCTGCACCCGCATCCCGGTCACGTCTTTGCTGTCCCAGAAAATCCGCCCTGTGCTCGGTTGATCGAGCCCTGCCATCAGACGCATCAGCGAGGTCTTGCCCGACAGGGTCGGCCCCAGCAGAACGTTCATGGTCGCCTTTTCGAGCGTCAGATCGGTCGCGGCAATATGGGTCTGCCCCTCCACGATCTTCGACACGCCCTTCAGTTCCAGCGTCATAAGGTCCTCCTCCCCGCGCTTTATTGAATTTGGCCACTGGCTTTATTCAGCTGCGGTATTCTCCCGCACGGTGGTTGTTCATCCAGTCACCCAGGCGCAGCCTGCCATAGAACCGTTTCGAAGAGAAAGAAGGGGACGCAAACGCAAGGTCGCCCTTTTCAGCAAGCGTTACGAAATGGCCGCATCCCGTTGTGTCATGCACAATCCGGCAGCCATGGATGCCGCCGCCGGTCGCAAAAAGAGCGACCGGATAAACACTCTCGTTTCCGCGCACAGACAACCTCCCGAGTTATCGTCCCAACGTAAAAACGAAACAAAGCGAAAATCAAGCGAATTATGTTCGAATATTCAAAATCAGTGACTTAGCCTGCGATTTTCTGCCGCTTTGGAAAAATGCTCACGACACAAGAACGGTAATCGCGATAATTATTCAGGATTTGACGCGTGTTTTGATGTTTTTCGGGGGAGCGCAAAAAAACGAAGAAAACCGAACATCGTGACCAACACCTTTTCGTCGCGCCCGTGTCTGAACTGGTCGAGAGGGGCGTCTGGAGCGGGTTGCGGATTGGTCGGGACGTTGGCCGCAGAGGCCATTCGTAAGTTCAAATTCGATCTGGCCGTGATCGGCTGTTCCGCGCTCGAGCGCGACGACGACCTGCTCGATTTCGACACTCAGGAAGTCTGCGTGAGTGATGAGATACTGGATCAATCCCGCAAGACGTTTCTCACTGCGGATCACACCAAGTCCTCCCTCAGGGCTATTCCAGGTCCGCGCTGAATGCCGGACTGAGCCGGGTTGAAGAAAATCCAACCCTCGCACACCTGCTGCTGGTGAACATCAAGGACGGACTGAAGATGACTTCGGTCATTCTGCCGACCGGTGTGTCGGTTGGCCTGCTCAGTGCGTATACGCCTGTCTTCGATTGGCTGGGCATGATTTTCTACCCGCTGCTTGCCGTTCTGCAGGTGCCAGAGGCGATGCTGACGGCCAAAGCCATGGCGGCAGCGCTTGCCGAGATGTTCTTTCCTACCGGCATGCTGGGCGATGCGCCGGTGCTGTCTCGCTACATCTTCGGTGTAACATCGGTCTCGGGTGTCTTGTTCTTTGCAGGTTCCATCCCCTGCATTCTGGCCACCGAGATCCCGGTGAAAGTTCCGCATCTGGTGCTCATCTGGATCATCCGCGTTCTTCTGAGCATCCCACTTGCAGTACTGGTGGCTCATCTCGGACAAATTGTCTGAACGTCAACTACAGGCGGTCGCGCAATTTGCCGACCGCCTGCACTGCTCTTCCAGAGGCAGGGCCCGCCAAACCTGTCTGATTGGTGAGCGATGGGCACAGAGATGCAACGAGAGACGTGCCGGGCGGTCTGACTATGGACAGCCACGAAGCTCTTTTTTGCTTATGACTATCCGTCTTCCAGTCGGCGTACCCCGTGTGGATCGCAAAGTCCGACGAGGACTTCGTGAAGGCGGGCGACGACTTCAGCACGCGGTGAGACGATCCGCTCAACGATCCCGATCTGCCGCGTAACCTGCGGATTGCCAAAGGCCAACTTCAGCTGCTTTAGTTCATCGGGTTTTCATCGAAACAAGACGCGTGGAAGCGTCTGAGTGATACACCATGGCAGCGCCACGTCCATGCACGCAAACCCGCCTGACGCTTCTCTGTGTCACCAGCCCTTCTCGATGTGAATTACTTCACAAGGGTGGCCTGTTTTTAGAAAAATCACACTGTCACGCAAGTTTTGGCGCGGACCCGACTAAACGAACGGGGCGGCGTACCAGAACCGGTGTTAGAGCCTTCCGTCACGAACACTGGCATCAGAAGGGCAGCGACGATGAGTTCATCGCAAAGAGCGTTCGGGCGGTTTGCCTGTACTTTTTTTACAGCTCTTTTTCTTTCAGGCGCGGCGTGGGCCCAGACTACGGTGCCGATCGGTACGGTCGAGGCCAACATCGATGGTGCGTCCTATCGCGGGGAAACGTTGCATGTGCCCTCGGAGGGGACGGCTACTGCGGAGGTGCGCGACTTTGGCCCTCTCCGCATGGTGGATATCCAGGCGCATGACCCCGACGCCGCGAGTATTATGCGCGGCGTGCTGAGTGTGGAGTTTGGTCTCATCAGCGGCGCAGATGCATCAGCCACCGACGCGTCGGTGAGTTATTTTCCCGAAGGAATGCGGAACTTCTATGTCAGCGATGAAGAGCCCGCTCATGCCTCGGTTATCCTGGAGAGCCTGCTCATCGACGGCGCGCAGGGAAATGCACGCGGCACGTTCTCTTCGCTTCTGTGCAAGCGCGAAGGCATGATGTCTGAGATCGATACCGAAGATTGCATCACTGTCGAAGGAACCTTCGATACCGTGCTTCATCTCGCGGACTGAGCTGCATCAGGAGACACAAGCGAAACGATGCAATCGGTTCGGTGTGGTCGCTGTGACGTGACTGGTGCAACTCCATTTCGAGATCACAGAGAGCCGCGCGCCCAGCTTCGAATGGGAAACTCAAGGAACACTCGTTGGCTCGGGGAGGGCGCCCTTCAGCGTCTTCTGCCGGCAACGAGCCAGCAAAAGCAAAATCGGGGAACCAATATGAAAGCGCTAATGGCTGTTTCGGCTCTGGGCATCTCGCTTCTGGCCACCACAACACTGCAAGCCGGCGATGTGATGGTCGTCTATGATGCCTCGGGTTCCATGTGGGGCCAGATCGACGGCGTGCCCAAGATCGAGATCGCCCGGGAGGCGATGAGCGATTTGCTGGCGACCTGGCCAGCTTCCACGAATCTGGGGCTTGTCGCCTATGGCCATCGTGAGAAGGGCCTCTGCTCTGACATCGAAACGGCGATGCCTGTGGGCCCGGTGGATCGCGATGCTTTCCAGCAGGTCGTCAACGGGATCATGCCCTTGGGACGCACGCCTCTTTCGGCAGCGGTGCAGCACGCTGCCGAGGAACTCTCGTGGCGTGACACGCCAGCGACCGTGGTTCTGATTTCTGATGGGGTCGAAAACTGTGACGCAGATCCGTGCGCGTTGTCGGAGCAGCTTGCCAGGCAGGGCGTGGCGTTCACCACCCATGTCATCGGCTTCGATCTGGCCACTGACGAGCACCAACACCTCGCCTGCATCGCCAAGAACACGGGAGGAATGTTCCTGCCTGCTCAAGATGCCGCCCAACTCGCCGCCGCCGTCAAGCAGGTTGGAGAAACCATAGCGAAACCGGCCCCTGAACCGGAACCGCTCCCCGAACCGGAAGCCGAATTGCCGGCAATGTCGATCAGCGCGCCCGAAACGGCGATGGCGGGCAGCAGCTTCGCCGTGTCCTGGTCTGACCCTGTTCATCCGCGCGACTGGGTGACCATTGTTCCCGTGGGCGCTGATGAGGGCACCTATACGGCTTTCCATCGCGTCGGTTCGGACGGTGGGCGTGACATTGTAGCGCCGGCCGAACCGGGTCTCTACGAGGTGCGCTATGTGCTGAACGATGGGGATGTCACGCTTGCCCGTGCGCCGATCGAAGTCATGGCGGCTGAGGCGTCGATAAGCGCGCCGGAAACGGCGATGGCGGGCAGCAGCTTTGGCGTCACCTGGTCCGACCCTGTTCATCCGCGCGACTGGGTGACCATTGTTCCCGTGGTTGCCGATGAGGGAACCTACACGGCTTTCCATCGCGTTGGCTCGGACGATGGGCGTGACCTTGTAGCGCCGGCCGAACCAGGTCTCTACGAGGTGCGCTACGTGCTCAATGAAGGCGGTGTCACGCTTGCCCGCGCGCCGATCGAAGTCATGGCGGCTGAGGCGTCGATAAGCGCGCCGGAAACGGCGATGGCGGGCAGCAGCTTTGGCGTCACCTGGTCCGACCCTGTTCATCCGCGCGACTGGGTGACCATTGTTCCCGTGGGTGCCGATGAGGGCACCTACACGGCTTTCCATCGCGTTGGCTCGGACGATGGGCGTGACCTTGTAGCGCCGGCCGATCCGGGTCTCTACGAGATTCGCTACGTTCTCAATGAAGGCGGTGTCACGCTTGCCCGCGCGCCGATAGAAGTCATGGGGGCTGAGGCGTCGATAAGCGCGCCGGAAACGGCGATGGCGGGCAGCAGCTTTGGCGTCACCTGGTCCGACCCCGTTCATCCGCGCGACTGGGTGACCATTGTTCCGGTGGGGGCCGATGAGGGGACCTACACGGCTTTCCATCGGGTGGGCTCGGACGATGGGCGTGACCTTGTAGCGCCGGCCGAACCAGGTCTCTACGAGGTTCGCTACGTTCTCAATGAAGGCGGTGTCACGCTGGCTCGCGCTCCGATAGAAATCACCGGTGCCGAGGCATCCATCACGGGGCCGGAAAGGGTTCGCGCCGGGAACACTCTGCGGTTCTCCTGGTCTGTTCCTGTCCATCCACGTGACTGGGTGACCATTGTTCCGGTGGGTGCCGATGAGGGAGCCTATACGATTTTCCACCGCGTGGGCGCAGATACGCAGCGCGACATAGCTGCTCCCGATGAGCCGGGCCTCTATGAATTGCGCTATGTGCTCAATGAAGGTGGGGTCACGCTCGGTCGGCATGTCGTTGAGGTGGTTGAAGCCACGGCCAGCCTCGATGAAGGCGCGGGCCTGTCGGCCCCTCGGGCTGCCGCACCGGGCGAAACCGTGACTGTTACATGGACCGGAGGTTCGGACGGCGCGGATCAGCGTATTGCGCTGGCTCGGGAAGATCAGGCGCTGTTTGCGTGGATCTCCGCACAACCGATCGATCCGGAGGGGGCATTGACCTTCGTCATGCCCGAGCAGCCTGGTCGCTACGAGTTCCGTTATCTTGACATCTCTGGCCAGGCGGTGCTCGGTCGCGCCATCATTGATGTGGAGTAAGCGAAGCAATGCAGCAAGCTGACCTATCTTCGAGCAGTTCCGGAGGCACGATGAAAACCACAATCGCAATTGCCCTTTTCTCGGCGGCAATGATGACGGGCCTTGTTCCGCGTGCCGTACATGCGGATCCACATGCGCAGTTCGTAAACGAGAGCGGCTACGCTGCAGTTGACCCGGACCGGTTGTGGGACGAAATCAACGGGGCTCTTTCCCCTGCCAATCCGCGATCTGCCTTTTTGCCCGCCGCTGATATTGGTCCGATACCCCTGTCTGTTTTTGCTCTTGAGATATCTGAACAAGCGCTGGAAAGAGTGCGCTATCGGCTTCGTTACGCGACGAACTGGATTGAGGCGGAGCCGGGCGGCGCACCTCTTCCCATCAGCTATATCGAAGTGGTTCGCTTCAATCTCGGACCAGCCATTCACCAAAACCTCGTTGATACGCTGGGTCGTGAAAACGTGGCGAATGCCAGTGAATTCGGTGTTGGCCCACATGCGGGGTGGCGGTTGATTACCAGGCCGGTGATGGGCAACAGGGCCATGATTTTGGCCGCTGGACGCATGGAAATGGACGAGAAGGTCGCACAGGGCGAAGAGTGCTTTGGTGCCCTCTGCCTCGACCTTGGTTCGCCGATCGAGACGGCAGCCGCGTGGGGAGAAATGGAGCCTGTCAGCGCCGTTTCCGAAAACCCATGGCCGGTTTCCTCGGACAATGTCGTGACTTCGGTGGTGGCCACCGATCTGCTGCTGGGCGAGGTCGACAGTATTGAGTCAGACATGGCTCCTTCCGACCCGCAGATTCCCGCGTGGGCGATTGAAGCCGTCATTGATGTGAACCTTGGGCAGGACGAAGGAATGGATGCCGCCTATCGCTGGGGTGGACTGCTCGATGACTCGGTTGCAGCGATCTGGAAAAGGCTGGCGTCGTTTTCGGGGATCGACGGGCAACCGGCAGTGTTTGGGGCCAGCGCTTACGAATGTGCGCGCGGGCCGGAATTTGCTGCACCGGGCGAGTTTTGCCCCTGAGCTTACGCAATGCGGCGCGGGGGCCTCTCCCTTGGGGCAATCATGGGACGGGAAGCCGCCGGCGATGGTCTATTGGCAGAGAAATGACATCGACCAACCCGGTCAGGACGCCACCGTGTCCGCTATATTGCCGTGCCGTTCAGTGTGTTTGAGTGCGACTGTTCTCGTGAAACGACAAACCACTCAGGTGGGGGCGTCTCTACAAGGTGCGCAGGCTGTCCCTCAGCACCAGCTTTGGCTCGAACGTGACGGTGTGGGCCTCTTCGTGGTCCACAGCAGCCTGCATCGCTCTGTGAATGATACTCTCAATGTCAGTGCGGATGGTGGTCAGCGGCGGCACGGAAAACTGTACCTCGTCCATATCGTCGCAACCGATTACCGAGACGTTTTCGCCGGGACGCCGGCCCATTTTGTGACAGGCCGAGATCACCCCAAGCGCGATCAGATCGCTGAAGCAAAGCAGGGCGATATCATCGGACCTGTCTTCGGAGAGAATGCGCGTTGCCGCCTCGAACCCGAAAGCGCGTGAGGTCGGGCCGTGGAGAATGCCGACGGGCTCAAGCCCCGCTTGACGAAACTCGGATACCGCGCCCGCTTCGCGTTGCCGGGAGGCGCTGGTTTCCTGCCCGCCGCCGATCCAGTACATGCGCCGATGCCCGGCATCCATCGCTGCGCGCGCCGACAATTGCCCGGCATGAAATTCGTTGCTCACCACCTGGGGTGCGGCGAAGCCGTCGATTGAACGGAAGAAAAGCACCGTCGGCAGGAGCAGCCGGCCGTTTCTCACAAGGATCTCATCCAGATCGGAGCGTGTGGTTCCATAGGCCGGGCAGAGAAGCAGGGCTTCACAGCCTATCTGTAAGGCCTGCCGCAAAAAGTCGGCCTGACGCTCGCGCGATTCCCGCGTGATGCCCAGGAGAAGCCGCCGGTCGCGACGGTGGATTTCACGCTCTGCGGAAATCAGCATGTCGTTGAATATCGGGTTTGAAAGCTCGCCGAGACAGACGGCAATCGTATTGTTGCGTGACATGCGCAGATCGGCCGCGCCCTGATTGTAGATATAGCCAAGGTGATCTGCCGCTGTGCGTACGCGATCAAGCGTCTCCTTTGGAAAGCGCCTGTCGCCGCGCAGTGCGAGCGAGACGGCTGAGACGGAGAGCCCCGTCGCCGCAGCGATGTCTTTCAGCGTTACGCGTGCCTTCATCGTGGTCCGCTGTTGTTTGTTCCCCTGCCTGTCAGCTTGTTGCCTGATATGGGGCATACGTCAATCACTCATCGGTTGAAGTCAATCGTTTTACTAAAACGATTGACTAGGCTCCAATACCCGTGTCATGCTTTTGAAGGATGGAGAGGGTTTCGACCCGCAAATCTTGGGAGAGAGATCATGAAAAGGACAATTGTGTCTGTGGTCGCGCTTGCGGCGACAGCCTGGACTTCTGCGGCTTATGCGGCGTGCGACTGGAAGCCGGAACGACCGGTGAGCGTCATCGTCCCGTGGGGCGCAGGCGGCACGACGGACACCAATACGCGCCAGCTCGCAACCATGCTTCAGCAGAAGTTTGGCGTTCCCTTCAACGTCGTCAACCGCACGGGCGGCAACGGTGTCGTGGGGCATTCGGCCATCTCCCGCGCGAAGCCGGATGGCTATACGATCGGCGCCGCAACGGTCGAGATCAACACGATGCACTGGTTCGGTCTCACCGATCTGACCTATAACGACATAACCCCGATCGCGCTCATCAATCAGCCTGCGGCCAGTGTGCTGGTTTCCAAGGACAGCCCGTTCGGCTCTCTCGAGGAGCTGCTGGATCACGCACGCGAGAACCCCGGCACACTGACGGCATCGGGAACGGCGCTCGGCGGTATCTGGCATCTGGCGCTTGCCGGCATGCTTAACGCCGAAGGGCTTGAAGCCGAGACCATCCGCTGGGTTCCCTCCGAAGGTTCGGCGAGCGCATTGCAGGAGCTTTTGGCCGGAGGCGTCGACATGGTCACGCCATCGCTTCTGGAAGGAAAGACGCTCATCGATGCCGGCGAAGTCAAGGCTCTTGCCTATATGAGCGACAAGCCGAGTGAGGCGTATCCCGATGTGCCGCTCACGGCCAAGGAACTGCCGAGCGGCTGGACCCTGTCTGCCTACACGACCATCTCGGCACCGGCCAACATGCCGGAAGACATTGCTTGCAGCTATGAAGCGGCTCTCAAGGACATCGTGGAAACGAAGGAATGGGCAGAGTTCCGCGCCGGCCTTGGCGCCCCGGTGGTCTGGGGTGGCAGCAAGGAACTGCTCGACCTCATGACGCAGTATGACGAAGGCCTCGGCAGCACCGTCAAGGCAATCGGGATGGCCAAGGGTCAGTAACATGCAGTTCACCCGCGATGCGGTGACAGGCTTGGCCCTGATCACCGCCGGCGCGGCCATGTTTGCAGGCGCGTGGGGGTTCGATCCCCCGCGGGCACTGCTTTCGGAGCCGGCTTCTTTCCAAAGATCGTTTCTTTCGGGATGGCCCTGTCCGGCCTGCTCATATTTTTCGGTCGTGAAAAGAGCAGCCGCGCAGTGGCAATGCGGATCGATCGCCGGGGTGTCGTTCGCGTGGCGCTGCTCGTCGCCATGATCGTGCTCTACGCTCTGGCGCTGGACCCGGTCGGGTTCCACATTTCCACCGTCGCGCTGCTTTTCGCCGCGACCCTGTTTTTCGGCGGTTCGCTGCCTGCAGCGCTTCTGCTTTCGGTGTTGGCGACAGGAGTGTTCCACTTCATCTTCTATTCGATCATGAAGGTTGCTCTCCCCTGGGGCCTTCTCCTGCCGGTTGCCTGGTAAGGCGAAAGTGTAGGGAGGTTGATCCATGGACTTTACAGCGGTCCTTTCGCAGCTCGCAGACCCGGCACTTCTGCTGACAATCGTGCTTTGCACACTCTACGGTGCGCTGGTTGGCGCGCTGCCCGGTCTCTCGGCAACCATGGCGGTGGCGCTGCTTGTGCCGTTCACCTTCTTCATGGATCCGGTGCCGGCCATTGCCGCTATCGTGGCAACGACGTCAACGGGCATCTTCGCTGGCGACATAAGCGGCGCATTGCTGCGCATTCCCGGAACTCCGGCGTCAGCGGCCTATGTGGCCGACAGTTCCACCATCGCCCATGCGGGCAAGCCGCGCACTGTTCTTTTCGTCTCGCTGTTTTCCGGTGCGGCCGGCGGGGTGATCGGCGTGATTGCACTCAGTCTCGCCGCACCGATGCTGGCCGGTTTCGCGACCAGTTTCTCAAGCTATGAGATGTTCTGGCTCGCGGCGCTGGGCCTGAGCTGCGCCGTTTTCGTGTCGGACGCGCCGCCGGCGAAGACCTTCGCCAGCCTGTTTATCGGCCTGGCGATTGCCTGTGTCGGCATTGATGTCGCGGTCGGCATGCCGCGCTACACATTCGGCCTCTACGATCTTTATGACGGCGTCAATTTCATCTCGGCAATGATCGGCTTTTTTGCGCTTACAGAGCTGTTCCGTGCAGCGCTGGAGCCCAGGACCCCGCGTTCTGAAGCGAAATCGTTAAAAATGGAGCCGCTGCGGCAGGCTATCGGCGATGCGTTCAAGGTGGTGTGCCAGCGCTGGGTCAGTGTGATCCGCTCCGGGCCTCTGGGTGTTTTCATCGGTGTTTTGCCGGGGGCCGGTTCTGATGTCGCTGCATGGATTGCCTATGCGGTCTCACGCCGGTTTTCGAAAACACCGGAGAAATACGGCAAGGGGCATTATGAGGGCATCGTCGATGGCGGCGCTTCCAACAATGCCGCAGTCAGCGGCGCCTGGACGCCCGCGCTCATCTTTGGCATTCCCGGAGACAGCGTAACGGCCATCGCCATCGGCGTTCTGATGATGAAAGGGCTGAACCCCGGACCCGACATCTTCGAGCGCAGCGGCGATCTCGTCTACACGCTTTTCGGTGCATTCCTGCTGGCGAATGTGGCGATGGTCTTCACCGGCGCGGTGGCCATCCTGCTTGCCAGCCAGCTCATGCGCATGTCCAAAAGCCTGCTCATGCCGCTGATCCTCGGCCTGTCTCTGATTGGCGGTTTCGCAGTGATGAACTCCGCCTTTTCGATCTGGATCATCATCACGCTCGGCATAGTCGGATTTGCCATGACGCTGGGGGGCATCCCGCTTGCGCCGGCAATTCTCGGCGTCGTGCTGGGCAAGGTGCTGGAGCGGAACTTCATGACCTCGATGATTAAATCCCAGGGCGAGTTTCTGCCCTTCTTCTCGCGCGATATCTCGCTGGTTCTCGGCGTCGCGGCGATCCTGATCTGGGGCCTGTGCCTCTACCGTGCAATCCGGGCGATCATCCGCCCGGACAAAACTCCGCGAACCATGGAAAACGACGCATGACCAACCTTCTGAAACAACGCCTCATGGCCGGTGAGACCATCGCCGCCACCTGGATCAACACCGGATCGCCGGAGGCTTGCGACATTGTCGTGAACGCGGGCTGGGATGTCGTGGTAATCGACTGTGAACATGGGGCCGCGCCGCTGGAAGATGGTCTCAGCCTGATACGCGCCGTGCAGGCCGCGGGCGGTCAAGCCGTGCTGCGGGTGCCGGATTCCTCCGATACCACGCTGAAGCGCGCACTGGATCGCGGTGCGCAGTCCATCATCGTGCCGATGGTCAATTCCGTTGAACAGGCCAGGGCCATTGCCCGGTCCTGCCTTTATCCGCCACGCGGTGCGCGCGGTTATGCAGCACCCATCGTGCGCGGCTCCCTTTATGGGCGCAACGCCGATTATGCGCAGAAGGCGCATGAAGATCTGCTGGTGATGGTGCAGTGCGAGCATGTCGATGCGGTGGCGCGTCTGAAGGACATCGCCGCTGTTGACGGGATCGACATGGCCTTTGTTGGCCCCAACGATCTGTCGGGCTCCATTGGCCTTCTGGAGCAGCTTGAACACCACGAACTGAAGAAGCTGAAGGAGCAGATCGAGGAGACCGCACGCGATGTCGGACTGCGCCTCGGAACCATCACCGGCGGTGGTCGCAGCTATGCCGCGCTTCGTGACGCCGGCTACCAGTTCATTGTCGGCCCGAGCGATGTGGGCCTTCTGTTCGGTGCTTCGCGCCTGGCGCACCAGCAGATGCTGGCGGAACTCTCGCCGGAAGCCGGAACTGACTCCCCAAGCCTGACCTATTGAGGAAAATCATGAAGAAGATCCTGAACGATCCGCAGAACTATGTTGACGAAATGCTCGATGGGCTCGTCGCGGCGCATCCTGAAATCTATTCCAAACCGGCGCACCGGATCATCGTGCGCTCCGGTGAAAGGACCAAGGGCAAGGTAGGTATCGTGACCGGAGGCGGCTCCGGGCATCTGCCGGTTTTCACGGGCTATGTGGGCACGGGATTGCTGGATGGCTGCGCCATCGGCAACGTCTTCGCCAGCCCGTCGGCGGACCAGATGGCGGAAACCATCCGGGCAGTCGATGCCGGGGCAGGGGTTCTCTGCCTTTACGGCAATTACGGCGGCGATGTCATGAACTTCGACATGGCGGCGGAGATGGTGTCCTTCGAAGATGACATTCGCACCGCCTCTCACGCGGTCAGTGACGATGTAGCCTCCGCGTCGCGCGACGAGGTGGAGAAGCGCAGGGGCGTTGCCGGCATGATCTATGCCTTCAAGATCGCCGGCGCAGCTGCCGAGCGCATGGCGGATCTCGACGAGGTTGCCCGGCTGGCCAAAAAGGCTTCCGACAATGTCGTGTCGATGGGCATGGCGATGACGCCTTGCATCATCCCGCAGCTCGGAAAGCCGAGCTCCGTCATCGGCGAGGACGAGATGGAAATGGGCATGGGCATCCACGGGGAGCCTGGTACCTGGCGTGGTCCGATCAAGCCTGCGGACGACATCCTCGATGAGATGTTCGACACATTGCAGGCAGATCGTCCGCTCGCAAAGGGGGATCGTGTCTCCGTTTTGGTCAATTCGCTGGGCGCCACGCCCCATGAGGAGCTGTACATTCTCTACCGCCGCCTTGCCGGGCGTCTCTCGGAGATCGGCGTGGAGGTGGTCATGCCTCTGGTCGGGCGCTATGCCACCTCGATGGAGATGACGGGCGCGTCACTGAGCATTCTCAAGCTCGACGAGGAACTGGAAGACCTTCTTCTGGCTCCGGCCAACTGCGCGTTCTGGAAGGTCTGACATGCCGATCACGTCCAGTGAACTGAAGGCGGCTCTCGCACGCATCGCCGACCATGCCCGAGAGAACCGCGACTTCCTGTGTGAAGCTGATGCGCAACTGGGCGATGGCGATCTGGGCATCACCGTCGCCGAGGGTTTCGCAGCCTGCGCAAAGCTTGATCTGAACGAGGATGCCGGTCGTGCATTTTTCGAAATGGCCAAAACCTTCCAGCAGGCGTCTTCCTCCTCCTTCGGCACGCTTGTATCCACCGGCATGATGGCGGCAGCGAAGACGCTCAGGGACAGAAAAGAGTTCGAGGCCGACGAGATCGCCGGGCTGCTGGCTCAGGCGCGTGACGCAATGCTGGCGCGGGGCAAATCTTCCCTTGGCGAGAAAACCGTTCTGGATGGGCTGGACGCACAGGCTCGCGCGCTTGAGGTGACACAGTCCGGCGCTTTGATCGATGTTGCCCTCAAGGCTGCGAAGGATACGGTTGAAGAGTTCACGCAAAAGCCAAATAAGGCGGGGCGCGCGCGCATCTTTGCGGAAAAATCCATAGGCCTTCCTGACCCCGGACAACTAGCTCTCGTGGTTATCACGGAGGGGCTGCGCTAAGGCGGATCTACGCACCCCGCTCCATCTGATGTCACGAACCGATCAGCCCGGGTCGTGACTTACTTCGCCACTTCGTGCTGTTTCGAGGGCATCGATTTGATCTGTCGACGTTCGAATGCGGCTTGCGGGATGAGTGGCGGAGCGAAGCTGTCTGCGTTGGCGCGCTCCCAACGGCTATACCATTCGGCAAGTTCTGGAATTTCCGTTTGAGCAGAAAGAAATCCATCGGGGAGATAGGGATAGACCTCATTGCCATCGAGGAACTCATTGTCTTTCTGCCGGAACATGAAGTGGTAAGGCATGAAGTTGCTGGGGTGGCTCAGGCCCGCTGCCCCTGCAAGTTCACCCAGCGCCTTCATGGAGTTTTTGTGGAAGCGGGCAACGCGTTCGCTCTTGTCGGCAACATCGACGCCGCGCTGACGCACCGGGTCCTGGGTGGCGATGCCAACGGGGCACTTGTTGGTGTGGCATGCCTGTGCCTGGATACATCCAACGGCAAACATGAAGCCGCGGGCGGCGTTGCACCAGTCCGCACCGAGCGCAATGGCGCGGGCAATGTCGAATGCGGAGATGATCTTGCCAGCAGCACCGATCTTGACCTGGTCGCGAATGCCGGCGCCGCGCAGCGTATTGTGCACAAACGTCAAGCCTTCCAGCATCGGCATGCCGACCCGGTTGGCAAATTCTACCGGAGCGGCCCCCGTTCCTCCCTCTGCACCGTCCACAACGATGAAATCGGGAACAATGCCGGTCTTCAGCATTGCCTTGACCATGCTCATGAACTCGCGGCGGTGCCCTATGCAGAGCTTGAAACCAACGGGTTTTCCTCCGGAAAGCTCGCGTAGCTGACCGAGGAACTCCATCAGGCCGGTGGGGGTGGAGAATGTGGAGTGCGCAGGAGGCGACACGCAGTCAATGCCCATGGGAATGCCGCGAGCCTCGGCGATCTCCGGGGAAATCTTCGACGCCGGCAGCATGCCGCCGTGACCGGGCTTGGCGCCCTGGCTTAGCTTGACCTCAACCATCTTGATCTGTGGGTCGGCGGCAAGCTCTGCGAACTTCTCCGGCGAGAAACTGCCATCATCCGAGCGGCATCCAAAATATCCGGATGCAACCTGAAAAACGAGATCGCCTCCACCCTGGCGGTGATAGCGGCTGATGCTGCCTTCGCCGGTGTCGTGGGCAAAGCCGCCTTTTCGTGCGCCTGTGTTTAGCGCGAGGATGGCATTGGCCGACAGCGAACCGAAGCTCATGGCTGAAATATTGTACAGGCTGGAGTTATACGGCTGGCGGCAGGCGGGACCACCGATGCGAACACGGAAGTCGGTATCAGCAATGGTAACGGGGGTGGCCGAGTGCGTCAGCCATGCATAGCCTGAACCATAGACGTTCTCGATCGTACCGAATGGGCGCTTGTCTTCCTCACCTTTGGCCCGCTGGTAGACAAGTGCGCGGGCCTCGCGGCTGAACGGCACCTCTTCATGATCGCTTTCGATGATGTACTGCCGGATTTCCGGCCGGAAGCCTTCAAGCAGGAATCGCAGATGCCCGACCACCGGATAGTTGCGCAGGATGGAATGCCGCCTCTGGCGAACATCATGGACGCCTACCAGAAACAGCGCGGTCGAGATGACGGCGGGCAGCAGAAACCAGGGGGTGTAAAGCACCGTGCCAACCAGTGCAGCCAGGGCTATGAGCCCGCATAAGACAAACACCGTGTAACGTTGGCTTGAGATCAGTTTGTTGAGCATTTCGAACAGGTCCAGGAAGTGCGCAAGGTAACAAGAGCGGGGGACGTGACAGAAGCCGCTGTTTGAGTTTTTCCGTAGCACCAGCTGATAGCACAGGATTGATGGCCTGCGGTGATCATTTGTATGCACTGGTGCATGGTCGAACGGATTGCCGCCGGAAAACCCGGCGGCCCCGGCTGGAGCTTGCCCTGAATTCTTACCGAACGGCGGTGAAGTGTTGTGCGCTGCCAATCAGGCCCAACCCAGCTCTCCCTTCGGAGCGGAAATCGCCCCCTGTGTCACAGAGTTTCTGATCGAAATGAACATCAAGACCGAGCTCGATGAGTATGGCTGCGACCTCGTTCTGCGTTGCGGCCATGCGCAATTGATGCCTGAGCGGGCCTTGCTGCGCCAGTTTGCCGAGCCGCAGCAGGGCTGCGCGCAGCCACTTGATGTCATGTTTGCCACCCATCAGGGCGACGAGTGTGTCGACGGCCATGCCGTCTGGAGCATCAAACTCCACCGGCCTCTCGAGACGCCGCACCACAATCATTGAGGCGTCTTCATCAGTGAGCACCGTATGCGGCAGGGCGACACCGCCGCCCATGGCAGTGGTTCCCAGCCTTTCGCGCGCGTAGAGGGCACTTGCAATATCGAGTTTGCTGGCCTCTGGCAGCAAATCTGCGACCCGGGCGGCGAGAGACCACAAGGCCGCCTTGCGGGTGTTTGATGTTCTATCAGTTGAAAAATCGACAGCGAAGGAAACACGAACGGGTATCATCGCACGCCCTCCTTTCATCCCATTTAGAAGGATTGTGGGTCCGCCTTTGGCAGGACCGGACGGATTGTTCCTGTAGGCAGAGCGCAGACCCACCCTGCCACAGCCGCAGGGCGGGTCTGCGAGCTTCTCTGCGCTGAATGAATGAGCGCGCCTACTTGCGTTTTGCGGGCATCAGCTGATCGGCCACTGGATCGGGCTGGTTGAGGTTGCTCTTCTTCTTGCCCTTTGGCTGCTTCCGCTTTTGGTCGCCTTTTCTCTTGGCCATGTCTCTTCTCCATAATTCTGAACCTTAGTCTTTGCAGAACATCTCCCTGGCGCCGTTAGGCCAGCGCCAGGGTCACGATCCGATTTGGATGCGCACACGTTCGATTGGAGATGAGATTGATAACGCCATGGCGTTTTGGCTCCTGCGAAACCATTGTGAATTCTGGACAGTCCTGACTGTCAGACCAAAGAGGCGGCTGCGACCAACAGGCCGCAGGCTGTCATCACCCGCCAGCCCTCAGACCGTGCACTTTGCTGCCAGGCCGGATTTGCCCGCAGCCGCGAAGGCGCGCCTTGTAATCGGCAAACGGAACGCCGCCGGAGAGGGTATTTACCAGGGTTGAGCACCAAGGGCACCGGACCGCAGCGCGGGGCAGACTGGCAGTACAGCCATGGCATAGGGACAGCGTGGAACGGATGGACATGTCGAACTCCAGATACACAGTCAAAACTGCGCAAAAGAACAGGCGATCTCTCTTTCAAGAAAACGACCCGGAGCCGAACTAATAAGGTTACATCACTTATATAGATCCGCCCCGGGCGATGACATGCATCATCCGGCAACCGCGACGGAATATAAGGAATGACTTTTTATCCATGCCTTCTACATAGTTGAAATAAAAACAAAAACAACTCTCGGCGCGCCGCTGTGCCCTTACGCCGCATGGTGTCGAAACCGGCCCTCCATTCCGAGCAACTTGGCGGGTTCAAAGGCCCACTTCAGATTGGATGTGATCGAACTATCAACATGCCCTCGCAGCCTGCGACTGGCGTTCCACTGGGTTTCCCCGTGCCGGACGAACATTAGCTTTTTTAGGGCAGACGTTCCCGTTCGAGTGAGAAAATATCCGTCGGAGTTCCGGGCGGAGAACAGTAGACTGGGCTGCCGGGAGAAAATCTGGGGACCCGTTAGCCGCCAATCGCAAGTCACTGCGCCTCCCGGTCACCATTTTGCCTCCGGCAACCGGGCTGGTATCTGCAAACTCTATCGCGATTGTGCGGGGCATTCTTTGATGCGGTGAATGCCTGGAATACGTGCCGCTATTTTGCGGCGACGGAGCCGCTGAGCCTGATGAGCGCTGACAGCATCAGCTGTGTGCCTTTTTCTATGGCTTCCCAGTCGGTCCACTCCTCCGGCGCATGGCTGACGCCATTGTGGCTCGGTACGAAGATGAGGCCGGAGGGGCACAGGGTCTGCATCGTCTGGGCGTCGTGGCCGGCGCCGGATGGCATGGTGAGGGCTTTCAGCCCGAGCTGGCCCGCTTCATTGTTCAAAAGTGAGACGAGTGCGCCGTCGAGACGGACCGGTTCCATCCGGCTCTGCTCCTCGATGGAAAAACTGAGGCCGTTTACCTGCGCTGCATCGCGCACGGTCTGTTCCATGGCCTCGGCGAGAGCCGCCATCGTGCCGGGATCGGTGTCACGGATGTTGATGATGAAATCGGCGCAGCCCGGCACGGTGTGAATGAAATTGGGCTGAAGCGCCACCTTGCCGATGGTGATGCGGCTGCGCTCTCCGCCGTGTTCGGCAATCACGCCACGCACCGCCTGGCCGACCGCCGAGAGACCGGCGAAGGCGTCGGCGCGGAGCGCCATCGGCGTGGTGCCTGAATGGTTGGCGCGGCCGACCAGCGACACGGCGAGATTGATGACGCCGGCGACACTGTCGGCGATCCCGACGGGGATGCCAGCCTGTTCCAGTACCGGACCCTGTTCGATGTGAAGTTCGAGGAAGGCTTTGACGTCGCGGGGCGGGCGGGCGGCGTCGAGCGCCTCACGGATGTTCAGGCCCTGATCGCCCATTGCGTCGGCAAGTCGGATACCGTCGGCGTCGCGGGCTTCATCCAGCCATTTACCGGTCACCAGGCCGGCAATGGTCTGCGAGCCCAGCATGCCGCCGAACCGTCCTTCCTCCTCGGCGGTGGCGACCACTTCTATGGCGGTCGTCGGCGTGAAGCCGGCGTCCTTCATGGCGCGCACGCATTCGAGCGCCACACAGACGCCGAGCGCTCCGTCGAAGGCGCCGCCCTCGGGCACGGTGTCGAGATGCGAACCGGCCATGATGCATGGACCGTCCGCCGGGCCGTATCTTCCGAACAGGTTGGCGACCGGGTCGCGATGCACGGTCAGCCCATCAGCGCGCATCTGTTCCAGAAACCAGTTTCGCACGGCCATGTCCGCGTCGCTGTAGCCGACGCGGTTGAAGCCGCCGGTCTGCGGATTGCGACCGAAGGTGTTGACCCCGTCGAGCAGGGCGCGCAGGCGCTGTGAATTTATGACGGGTGTGTTGGCCATGAGACGTGCCTGTTTTTCAAACGTTTATTCGGCGTCGATGAGCCCGGAGAAATGACGCACCGTCTATTTATTATAATAAATGCTTGCCAATGGATAGATTGTTAGGATTAATTATGGGCAACAGAGGGAGGAACCTCCATGAGGAAACTGATTGCAGCCGCCATGACTGCCGGTACGATGTTCTTCGCGTCGCCGGTTTTTGCGCAGACCCCGCCCAACGTTCTGGTTGTGGGGCAGATCGCGGAGCCGAAGTCGCTTGATCCCCATGCGGTGACAGCCGTGAACGATTTCCGCATCCTGATGAACGTCTATGACGGCCTGACCCGTTACAAGGACGGCACGCTGGAGCCGGAACCGGCGCTGGCGGAGAGCTGGGAGATTTCCGATGACGGGATCACCTACACCTTCAAGCTGCGCGAAGGGGTGACGTTTCATGACGGCACGCCGCTTAACGCGGAAGCGGTGAAGTTCAACTTCGACCGCATGCTGAACGAAGATCACCCCTATCACGACACGGGACCGTTCCCGCTCGCCTTCTATTTCTCGTCTGTGGACGCGGTGAAGGCGGTGGACGACCTGACTGTCGAGTTCACGCTGAAAGAGCCTTTCGCGCCCTTCCTGTCGAACCTGTCCTATCCGACAGGCCTGATCGTTTCGCCCGAGGCGGTGAAGGAACACGGCAAGGACTACGGCCGCAACCCGGTCGGAACCGGGGCCTTCAGGTTCGAGGAATGGCAGGCCAATTCCCGCGTCGTCATTACACGCAACGAAGACTATTGGGATGGCGCGCCGCCGCTCGAGGCCGTGATCTACCGTCCGATTACCGACACCAACACCCGCATTGCCGAAATGCTCTCCGGTGGTCTGGACGTGATGGTGGAGGTGCCGCCGGACAGCCTGCAGCAGTTCCGCGATGACGCGAATTTCAGCGTTTACGAGCAGGCGGGCCCGCATGTCTGGTTCCTCATCCTCAACATGAAGGAGGGGCCGTTCACCGAAAAGGCGGTGCGTCAGGCTGCCAATTACGCCATCAACAAGAAGGCGCTGGTCGAGAACATCCTGCAGGGCACGGCAGACGTGGCCGCGGGCCCGACGCCGCCGGCCTTCGCATGGGCCTACAATGAAGAGCTGCAGCCCTATCCCTATGATCCGGACAAGGCCCGACAGCTTCTGGAAGAGGCCGGTTATGGTGGTGAGGAACTGACCTTCTACGTCACCGAGGGCGGCTCGGGCATGCTCGACCCCATCGCCATGGGCACGGCCATTCAGGCCGATCTGCAGGCCGTGGGCATGAAGGTCAACATCGAGACCTATGAGTGGAACACGTTCCTTGGAAAGGTGAATCCGGGCCTCGAAGGCAAGGCGGACATGGCCGAAATGGCATGGATGACCAACTCGCCGGACACGCTGCCCTTCCTGGCGCTGCGCTCGGAAGCCTGGCCCGAAAAGGGCGGGTTCAACTCCGGCTACTACGCCAATGAGAAGGTGGATGAACTGCTGAACAAGGCCCGCACCTCAACCGATCAGGACGAACGCGCTGCGCTCTACAAGGAGATGCAGGAGATCGTTCAGGACGACGCACCGTGGGTCTTCGTCGCCAACTGGAAGCAGAATGCGATGACCGGCGCGAATGTCGAGAACTTCAAGCTCCAGCCGTCCTTCTTCCTCATGCTGCAGGACGTGGCCAAGCCCTAGGGGTGTGGACGTGGTTCCCGCCCTCGTCCTTCGCCTTTCGACAAGCTCAAGAGGCTCAGGATGAGGGTGGGGCGACGGCGCACATGCAAGATGTTCAAACGACGCACTGCGCATCCACAGCCCTCATCCCGAGCCTCTTGAGCTTGTCGAAAGGCGAAGGGCGAGGGTGGCATGCAGGGCACCGGACCAAAGGCGAACCGCGCCCATAACCGAATCTGAAACGAGGCCCCAGCCATGGCAGCCTACATAGCCAAGCGCCTCCTTGCCGCCATCCCTGTCCTGTTCGGACTTTCGATCATCGTCTTCCTGATCATGGCGATGATCCCCGGCGACCCGGCAACGGCCATTCTCGGTTCCTATGCGACGCCGGAGAACGTGGCCAGGATCAATGCCGATCTCGGCCTCGACAAGCCACTGCCCCAGCAATATCTGATCTGGCTCGGGAACCTTCTTCAGGGCGATCTCGGACGCTCCTATGCGCTCAACCGACCGGTGCTGGACGAGGTGCTTGAGCGTTTCTCGGCCACGCTGATCCTGGCCGGCACGGCGCTGGTGCTGTGCTCGATCCTTGGGCTTCTGGCGGGCGTCGTCTCGGCCGTGCGCCAGTATGGCCTGGCAGACAAGGTGATCACCGTTCTGGTGCTGATCGGCATTTCGATACCGTCCTTCTGGCTCGGCCTGCTTCTCATCCTGGCGTTCGCCGTCAAGATCCGGCTGTTCCCCGCCAGTGGCATGTACGCCATTTATGGTGGCGGCGATCTGCCGGACCTGCTTCACCACCTGTTTTTGCCGGCGCTGACGCTGGCGGTCGTCGCCACCGGCGTTATCGCCCGGCTGACCCGCACGGCCATGCTTGAAGTGCTGCGGCAGGACTACATTCGCACCGCGCGCGCCAAGGGGCTGAGCGAAAGGCGCGTGATTTACCGTCACGCCTTCAAGGCCGCACTTGTCAGCGTCATTCCGGTGATCGGCATTCAGGCCGGGTTCGTGCTCGGCGGTGCGGTCTATATCGAAACCGTGTTCCAGTGGCCGGGCATCGGTTCGATGCTGGTTAACGCCATTTCCACCCGCGATCTGCTTCTGGTGCAGGGCGGTGTTCTGGTGGTGGCCGCCGCCTATGTTCTCTTCAATCTGGCCGCCGATGTGGTGCAGACGCTTCTTGATCCGAGGTTGCGCTGATGAGTGAAGCCGTTTCCACCGCAGCGAAGGGAAGGGCGCGCGGGGCAGGCCGCCCCGGTCCGATCCGTCTGCTTCTCAACAACACGCTTGCGGCTTCCGGGCTGGTGCTGCTGGTGTTGATCATCGCGGCCGCGCTTCTGGCGCCGCTCCTGCCGCTGCCCGACCCTGACGCGACAGCGCCTGCCGACAGGCTGTTGCGCCCGCTCACAGAAGGGCACCTGCTTGGCACGGATGCGCTCGGGCGCGATATCCTCTCGCGGCTTGTCTGGGGCACGCGCGTCAGCCTTGCCGTGGGCATCTCGGCCACGCTGATCGCCGCCTTCTTCGGTTCGCTCATCGGGCTTGTTGCAGGCTATGCGGGCGGGCGCGTGGACGCCTTCCTGATGCGCGGCATCGACATGGTGATGGCGTTTCCTTACATTCTGCTGGCACTCGCCATCGTGGCAGCGCTCGGGCCGGGTCTGCTCAATGCGCTCTACGCCATCGCTGTGGTGAACATCCCTTTCTTCGCGCGCAACATTCGCGGCATCACCATCGGCCTGTCGCGGCGCGAATTCGTCGATGCAGCGCGTCTTTCGGGCAAGTCGAATGCGGGCATTCTGTTTGGCGAGATCCTGCCCAACGTGCTGCCGGTGATCATCATCACCATGTCGACCACCATTGGCTGGATGATCCTCGAAACGGCCGGCCTGTCCTTCCTCGGGCTCGGCGCGCAGCCGCCGCAGGCCGATCTCGGCTCAATGCTGGGCGAGGGCCGCAAGATCCTCTTCACCGCGCCGCATGTGTCGATCATTCCCGGCCTGATGATTTTTGCGCTGGTCATGAGCATCAATCTGCTGGGCGATGGCGTGCGTGACGTGCTCGACCCGCGGCTGAAATCGGGTGCGCTCACGCGGCCCGTGGCCCGCACAGCCGTTGAGCGCCGTACGGTGCCCGAAACCCGGACCCATGGCGACAGCGTTTTGGAAGTGGCGGATCTGAACACGGAGTTTCACATCGGCGGCGACGTCTATCGCGCGGTGGGCGGCATCGATCTGCACCTGAAGCAGGGCGAATGCCTTGGCATTGTCGGTGAATCCGGTTCGGGCAAATCGGTGACGGCCATGTCGCTCATGGGGCTGGTGCCGACACCGCCCGGCCGCATCACGGGCGGGGCCGCCTGGCTCGACGGTGAAGATCTTTTCGCCGTCAGCGATGAGCGCATCCGCGCGTTGCGCGGCGCGGATGTCTCCCATGTGTTTCAGGACCCGCTGTCCACCCTGCACCCGCTGTTCACCATTGGTGACCAGCTTACGGAGGCGATCATGGCGCACCGGCCGATCCGGCGGTCGGAGGCGGATGCGCGCGCCGAGGAGCTGCTGCGTCTGGTGCGCATCACCAATCCGGCGGAGCGACTGAAGGTCTATCCGCATGAGCTTTCCGGCGGCATGCGGCAGCGCGTCTGCATTGCCATGGCGCTCGCCAATGACGCCAAGATCATCATCGCCGACGAGCCGACAACGGCGCTGGACGTGACCGTGCAGGCGCAGATCCTCTCGCTGATGGACACGCTGAGGCGGGAAAGCAATGCGGCGATCCTGTTCATCACCCATGATTTCGGGGTCGTGTCGGCCGTCTGCGACCGGGTTGCCGTCATGTATGCGGGACGCATCGTCGAAACGGGCACGACGGAAGAGGTGCTCAATGCGCCGGCGCATCCCTACACCCGCAAGCTGATCGACTGCGTGCCGGTTCTGGGCGAGCCCGGCCGGAGGCTCGACGCGATCGAGGGGCGCCCGCCGGTGGTCAACGATCTGCCGCCGGGCTGTGCCTTCGCAGCACGCTGCCCCCGGGTGAAGCCCGATTGCCGCAGGGGGCACATCGCACTTTCCAGCCTTGGCGATACGCAGGCCGTGCGCTGCCTCTACCCACTGACCGGGGAGACCGCCGATGACTGACACGCCCCTTCTGGAAATCGACACTGCGGAGCGGGTCTTTGGCGGTGGCCGCACATTGTTCGGAAAATCCCTGCCGGCGGTGCATGCGGTGCAGGGCATATCGTTCGATGTGCGCAGGGGCGAGACGCTCGGCATTGTCGGGGAATCTGGCTGCGGCAAGTCCACACTCGCGCGTCTGATCGTCGGTCTCGATACGCCCACCAGCGGTGCGATCACCTTCGACGGGATGGATCTGGTTGCCGAAGCCAGACGCGATCCGCAGAAGCTTGCGCAGCGCGTGCAGTATGTCTTTCAGGATCCCGTCGCATCGCTCAATCCGCGCAAGACGATCCGCACCATTCTGGAAGCGCCGCTCAAACACCTGCTCGGACTGGACCGCGGGGCGCGCGAAAAGCGCCTGCGCGAGCTGATGGAGGCGGTCAATCTCGCGCCGGAGTTTCTGGAGCGCTATCCGCACGAGTTTTCAGGCGGGCAGGCACAGCGTATCGGCATCGCCCGTGCGCTGGCCGCCGACCCCGAACTGATCGTCCTTGATGAGCCGGTTTCCGCGCTTGACGTCTCGGTGCAGGCGCAGGTTCTGAACATCCTCGACGACCTCAAGAAGACGTTCGGCCTCACCTATGTCTTCATCAGTCACGATCTTTCGGTGATCGAAAGCGTCAGTGACCGGGTGGCGGTGCTCTATTTCGGCCGGCTTGCCGAACTGGGCGCGTCAGAGCGCATCTTTTCGGCACCACGGCATCCCTATACGCATCTTCTGTTGAAATCGGCACCGGTTCCGGGAAAGCGGTCGCTCATCCCGGAAGATGCGAATACAGAATTGCCGGATCCGTATGATCCACCGCAGGGCTGTGCGTTCTTTGCCCGTTGCCCGCGCGGAACCGACCGATGCAAATCGGAGCAACCACCACTCGAGGCCGCGCCCGGTCATCCGGGGCACATGGCGGCGTGCCATCACCCCGTCAAAGAGAATGAGGATGCCTGACCGCAGCAGTCCGCCACCGGCTCCAGAGGCGTCGCAGCTTTCAACGGTGCTCAAACGCCGCAAGCGACCGGACATCATCGCCGACCGCATACGCGAGATGATCGTCACGCACGGGCTCCGACCCGGCGACCGCATCCCGCATGAATGGCTGTTGCCGGAAACGCAGGAAGCGTCACGCGGGACACTGCGCGAAGCCCAGAAGATACTTGAGTTTCAGGGGCTCGTTGTCAGCAAGACTGGACCGGGCGGCGGCGTGTTTGTCTCCACTGTCGGCGCCGATCAGGCAATCCGGCTGCTCGACAATCTCTTCCTGTTCAAGCCACCGTCCATCGCGGAGATCTATGCGATCCGCAAGGTTCTTGAACCGCAGCTTGCAGCGAGTGTCGCCGGGCGTCTTTCGCCCGAGGCGTTCACCGCGCTGCAGGCCAAGATCCGACTCTATGAGGCGGAACCGGAGACGGCGGAAGAGGAATACCGGCAGCGTCTCGCCGAACTCGACTTTCACGTCGAGCTGGCGCGCCACGCAGAAAACGCGCTGCTCGGCTTCAATTGCATTTTCCTTGTCAGCCTTCTGCGCGACATGACCGTATGCCGGGCGATCTACAAGGAGCCGAACCCGGCGCTGCGCGAGGCGGGCCTGCATTATCAGATCAGCCTGATGCGGGCGATCAAGGCCGGCGACGGCGAGCGGGCCGCGCAGATCATGCGCGACCACATGGAAGCAGCGGAGTGCTACATGCTGGAACGGGCCGAAATTCGCCGGAAGGGATAGCAGGTCCACCCCCGTCTCAGTCCTACCCGGACGAACTCCTCCTTCGTTCTGGCTGCTGAGCGCCGCGAGCAGCACAACGCTCAGCAAGCCAGATCAAGGTATCGCACAGGCCGGTCCGAAGGCAGAGACGATCTTGGGGCGTGTGGTCCGGCGAGCAAGGACAGCGCCATCTCGTCACCTGCCGTTAGCTCTCAGCTTTTCGTGGTGTATTTCACATTGAGTAGATCTTCGACTGGCAGGATCATTGCACCTTTGTCCTTGTCGCCATGTCCCTGCCGCAGGGCGTTCTGATAGATGGCCGTAGCGGCAGCGGTCAGCGGCAGCGGATACGCTCCCTCCGCTCCGACTGCCGCGACGCTGACGAGATCCTTGTATGCCTTGCCCAGCGGGTAGCCTTCATCAAACAGGCGTTTGAGGATACGCGGCACGAAATACTCGGAGGCGTAACTGCGGCTCGTTCCGGTTGTCACGACTTCCGCAAACTTGTCTGGATCCAGCTCCATTGAGATTGCGATAGGCAAGATCTCTGCCAGGGCGGCAATGTTGATGTCATAAATGACGTTATTGAACGTTTTGGTTAGCTGGCCCGAACCTGCAGGCCCCATGTGCAGAACCGTCTTTCCCATTCGGTCGAGATAGCTTTGTGCAGCCTCAAACGTGGTCACATCACCACCGCACATGATGGTAAGGGTGCCGGCGGCAGCGCCTGCAGGGGCGCCGGATACCGGGGCGTCGAGGAACTTGATGCCCTGATCCGCCAGTCGATGGCCGATCTCCAGCGATTTTCCGTGCGCGGTGGTGCTGAGATCAACGACGGTTGCATCTGAAGCGAGGTAACTGGCTACACCGTCCTCACCAAACAGAACGTCTTCGACAACATCACCGTCTGGCAAACACAGAAAAAGGAACTGGACGTCCTGAAAATCCGAATTGATGGTTGTAGCGCGCACGTGCGGATCACCATCGAATTCGGAAAAGCGGGAGGCGTCGATATCGAGAACGACCAGCTGCTGCTCCTCCGAAGACCTCTTGCAAGCAAGATGCTTTGCCATCGACAGGCCCATTGCGCCAAGTCCGATGAAACCCAGTTTCTGTGTCATACTTACACTCCATTATATGACGATACGGGCGAGCCGATCTGTTCACCTGGCTGTTTACAGTTGGCTGGCTGCAGATACGGTGAGAGACTGAAGCTTTCAGATTCGTCGCGGATGAAACCCGCGACGCCTCGGCGCATGGCGGCTCGCCAGCAGAAAATCTCAGCGATGTCTGCTTGCCGAGCTGCGCTTTTGCCCTTTCCTTACGACTTGCCGTCCGCTCGCAGGAAGTCGAAATCGCAACCCTCTTCTGCCTGAAGAACGGTGTTGAGATAAAGGTTCATATAGCCTCGCTTGGCCCCTTCATGCACCGGTGCGGTGAAGGATTTTCGGCGCTCGGCGAGTGTGGCCTCGTCCACCAGAAGTTCGATCCGGCGCTCACTGACGTTCAGCTCGATCATGTCACCGTCACGCACCAGCCCGAGCGGGCCGCCAATGGCGGCTTCAGGAGAGATATGCAGGACGATCGTGCCGCTGGCAGTGCCGCTCATGCGTGCGTCGGAGATGCGAACCATGTCCTTGACCCCTCGCTCGGCAAGCTTGCGGGGGATCGGGATATAGCCTGCTTCGGGCATTCCCGGCGCACCCTTCGGGCCGGCGTTCTGCAGGACGATGACGTCATTGGCCTCGACATCCAGATCGGGATCATCAAGCCGTGTCGCCATGTCTTCGAGCGACGAGAAGACGACTGCCCGACCGCGATGGTTGAGAAGATCGGGGCTTGCCGCAGACTGTTTGATGATGGCGCCGCCAGGAGCAAGGTTGCCGCGCAGTACAGCCATGCCACCCTGAGGGTAAAGCGGTGCCTTGGCCGAGGCGACGATATCCTGCTTCCACGCGGGCCGGGCGGCCTCAAGCTCCTCGCCCAGGGTCCGTCCCGTCACGGTGAGGCAGTCTAGGTTGAGATGCGGGCGCAGTTCACGAAGGATTGTTGTAAGGCCGCCGGCATCGTGCAGATCCTCCATATAATTCTGACCAGAAGGCTTTAGATCGACCAGGACTGACACCTGCCTGCTGAGATTATCGAATTCAGTTAGGTCAATCGGGATGCCGAGACGACCGGCGACTGCGGTCAGGTGAATGATCGCATTCGTCGAACCGCCAATGGCCAGCAGCACGATGAGCGCGTTGCGGAATGCTTCCGGCGTCATGATCTTCTCAGGGGTGCGGCGGGTCGCAGCGAGCTCAACGGCGCACTGCCCCGTCGACTCTGCGATACGCCGACGGTCTGCAGAAACTGCTGGCGGCGTTGCGCCACCGGGAAGCATCATGCCCAGCGCTTCAGTTACCAGGGCCATTGTGCTGGCGGTGCCCATCACGCCACAGGTTCCGCCGCCCGGCACCAGCTGGTTGTTCACCTCAGCGATTTCAGTGTCATCGATCTCGGCTGCCCGGTAGCGTCCCCAGAAGCGGCGACAATCGGTGCAGGCGCCGACCCGCTCACCACGATGGCTGCCAGTCAGCATCGGACCGGTAACAAGCTGAACCGCCGGCACGCCGGCGCTTGCGGCCCCCATCAGCTGTGCAGGTACAGTTTTGTCGCAACCGCCGATCAGCACCACCGCATCCATCGGCTGAGCTCGAATGAGCTCCTCGGTGTCGATGGACATGAGGTTGCGGAGATACATGCTGGTTGGATGAGAAAACGCCTCATGAATCGAGATCGTGGGAAAGGGGATGGGCAATCCGCCCGATAGCATGACACCGCGTTTGACTGCCTCGATCAGGTCCGGGACGTTCGCGTGGCAGGCGTTGTAGCCGCTTGAGGTGTTGACGATGCCGATAATGGGGCGGTCGAGCGCATCGTCGCTATACCCCATGCCCTTGATGAACGCCTTGCGCAGGAACAGCGAGAACCCGGAATCGCCATAGTTCGTAAGCCCTTTACGCATACCTTTTTGAGCAGATGTCATGATACTCCCTTAGCGGCAACAGGATTGTTAACAATATATTTGACAACATCGTCACTGCTTGTCTACCCTAATTTTCAGCGCCGGGGAGAGGCGTTGGTCCAAAGGGAGACATTTCGATGAATCGACAATTTCGAATTCGCACGATGGTTTGTGCTGCGGCGTTGCTGGCAGCTGGGGCTGCCGCAGCTGAGGAGCCGTTCTACAGCCCGGGCGACCGTGTGACGGTACTAATGGGGTTTTCGCCGGGGGGTGGATCCGACGTTCTTGCGCAGTTGGTACAGCCCTATCTGGCCGAAGCTCTTGGTGGAGCGCATTTCGTGAACCAGTATCAGCCGGGCGCCACCGGGGCCATCGCCTGGACGCAGCTGGCTCATCAGGTGAAACCTGACGGCGCGACGATCGCGATCGTGAATACGCCGATGCTGACGACGAACTACATCATGAACGACGCGATCAGCTACTCCATCGCTGATCTCGAGTTCATTGCCAATGTCGTCACCGATCCGGGACTGGCGGTAGTGGCTGCTGACAGCCCGTACCAGACGTTCGAAGACCTGATTGCGGCTGCGCGCGCCAATCCATCGACCATCACGGTGGCCAATTCCGGGCTTGGGGGCGATGACTTTTTCACGTCTATCGCAATCGAGAACAGCGCTGATGTAAAGTTCCAGAAAGTCCCCTTCAAAGGTGACGGTCCTTCGTGGACGGCCGCTATGGGCGGGAAAGTCGACGTTAGCTTCAACAATCTCGGCATTACCTACCCGCAGATCGTCGAGGGCAACCTTCGCCCCCTCGTCGTCTTCACTGAAGAGCGTCTGCCCCAGCTGCCTGACGTGCCGACGGCGAAGGAGTTGGGCTACGATGTCAGTGGCGGCTCTTCCCGCGGCTACGGCATTCCCAAAGGGTTCCCGAAAGAGGCGCGCGAGCAGCTGATCGAAGCGTTCCGGACCATCATGCAGGATCCGGAGTTTCTTGCCGCTGCTGAAAAGCAGGCAATGACGCTCGACCCCATGTTTGGCGATGACTTCACGGCATTCCTTCAGGCGCAGGAGGCCGAGTACGCCGAAATCTGGGCATCCGTGCAGGAGCAGAGACAGTAGGCAGGCCCTGCTCGCTTTCACGGGGCTCCTGGCCCCGTGAAAGCTCCAATCAAAACGGTTCAAGGGAATTGCCATGGCGCGCGCGCTGGTTGTTTTCGCGATTATCGGCATCGCGACCTACATGCTGATTGCTGCAGAGAGTTATCCTCCTGAAGCACGCTACCTTCCTCAGCTGCTCGCCTCTGTCACGATCATTTTCGGGGTGCTGGGCCTGGCGCAGTCTGTGCCTGCAATCTGGCGTGAAAGGGGTGGTTCAGCACAACCGCAGCAGCGGGCGGGGCCGCGCTGGCGAGCGGTCGGGGTTGGCGTGGCCTTCGTGCTGCTCATCGCAGCCTATATCAGCTCGATCAGGTGGCTGGGCTATCTCGTGGCGACACCTTTGATGCTGTTCTTACCGCTGGCAATACTCCGGCCCGTTGGCCCGGTCGGTATCGCTGCAACCGTTCTCTCTGTGACCGGGATGATCTGGGTTCTGTTTATCTGGTTCCTGGAACTGCCAGTTCCGCTCTTCCCAAGCGTCTGAGGAGAAAGAAAGATGACAGATACAGCCGTTCTGACCGGGCTCCTCAATGTTCTGGAACCAGTCAACCTGCTTGCCATTACCGTTGGTGTGATGATTGGCCTGACAGTTGGGTCGATGCCCGGTCTCTCGGCCACGATGGCCATTGCGCTGCTGTTGCCGATGACATTTTCGATGGATGTGAGTACCGGCATTTCCATGCTGGCCTCACTTTACCTCGCTGCGATGTATGGCGGATCAATCGCCGCGATCCTGTTGCGCACGCCGGGAACACCTTCCGCCGCCGCGACGGTGGTCGATGGTTATCCAATGGCGCAGCGTGGACAGGCAGGCAAGGCTCTCGGCCTGTCCCTGACGGCATCGCTGATTGGTGGCGTCATGTCATCCGTCGCACTGCTTACGATCGCGCCACTGCTGGGCAAGGTCGTTTTGAATTTCGGCCCGGTGGAGATCTTTGCCGTCTCGGTCCTGGGCATTACGATGATCGGGTCGCTGTCACAGGGCTCAACCACGCTCGGATTGCTCGCCGGAGCCATGGGGCTCCTGCTCGGTACTGTCGGTATGGACCCGACGACTGGCACGGCGCGTTTCACGTTCAACCAGCTGAACCTTTTTGGCGGTATCCCCTTTACCGTTGCTTTGATAGGCCTGTTCTCCGTTCCACAAGCCATCCAGTTGATCACCAAGCCCGGCAATGACGGGTCCGAGCGCGTTTCCAAGATCACTGATCGGATGCTGCCGTCTCTACGCGAGCTCTTCGCGCTGCTGCCGAACAGCCTGCGCTCTGGAGCAATCGGTATCGTCACCGGCCTGATTCCGGGCACTGGCGGCGATACCGCGTCATGGTTCGCCTATAACGAGGCTAAACGCTTTTCTCCAGACAAAGAGAATTTCGGCAAAGGCGAACCAGCTGGTGTCGTCGCCCCCGAGGCCGCCAACAACGCAGTTGTCGGTGGCGCATTGGTGCCAACCATCGCCCTTGGCATTCCAGGCTCTTCAGCCACGGCAGTTCTGATGGGTGGCCTGATGGTGCATGGCATTCTGCCCGGACCGAACCTCCTCAGTGAGCATGGAGAGGTGACTTATACGCTTCTCTGGGCGGTGCTGATGGCAAATGTCGCGCTGTTCGTGGTCGGCATCCTGTTCACACGCATCTGTGTCACCGTCACGCGGATCCCCGACCGTGTTCTTGCTCCGGTCATCATCGTCATGTCCGTAATCGGTGCTTTCGCCATCAACAATTCTTTCTTCGATGTCTGGCTGATGCTCGGCTTTGGCCTGCTCGGATGGATCTTCAACGAGGTTGGCATCCCGACCCCGCCGCTGGTGATCGGTCTCATTCTCGGTCCGGTCATGGACAACAGTCTGCAGCAGAGCCTGCTGATCGGGCAGGGTGAATGGACCGTCTTCCTCAGGAGCCCGATTGCTGCGATACTGCTGGTTATCGCGATGCTCTCGATCTTGCAGTCGACTCCCGTTCTGGGTCGCACACTCGCACGGCTCAAGACGCTTGCGGGCGGCAAGCCAGCGTCGACCGAATAGCTGGATGAAAGGAATTTTCTGGTTGGAAGCAGGAACAACGATGCAAGGATTGGCTAGCGACTTCTCCCGTGACGTGGACCTGTCCGCGTCGCCGAACGTCTCAAACGCCTCGTTGATAGAGGCTGTTACTGCGCAGCTTGAGGAAGACATTGTCTTCGGGGTGCTGCAGCCTAGAGAGCGTATCGTTGAGGAAGATCAAAGTGAGCGGCTTGGCGTCAAGCGTCACATCGTCCGCAGCGCGCTGATGGAGCTCGAGCGGCTGGAACTGGTGGAGCGCGTGCGCAACCGCGGCACCATGGTCAAAATGTTCGCGGCACGCGAGGTGGAGGAACTGCATCTCACCCGCGAGCTGCTGGAGTGTCACGCCGCATCCCTGATCCCATTGCCACTTCCAGAGGAAGCGCTCGACAATCTCTCGGCGCTGCAAGAACAGCACGCGGCTGCGGTTCGTGATGGCGACCTGCGCGGGGCCTTCCGCAGCAATCTGGTTTTTCATGAAGCGCTGTTTTCTCTATGCAGCAACAAGGTGCTTTTCCAGACCATTCGGGGATTGGCTCAGAAGTCTCACGGTTACCGTTCTGTTCTGATCAAGGATAAAGAGAATCTCAACTGGGCCGCGCAGGCTCACTTTGAGATGGTCGAGGCTCTCCGGGCGCAGGATCGCGAAACGCTGATCCGTCTTTGCCGCGAGCACCTTGAGCCTTGCAAAAAACACTACATAAGAATGTGGAATATGCGGTTCGGATAAGATCAGGGCGGATTTTTCAGCTCTGTCACGAAATGTGACGGTGCTGGTTTTGAAAGGTTCCGCCTGATGTTTGGGGGATTGATCGGATGCGGCGTCTGGTGCGCCGATTGTCCTGAGAGAACGTGGGTTGGCAGCATCCGCTGGGGCGGACCGGTTCTGCAAGCTGTTTTCCTCAATCACAGGCGATGATTGCCGCTCGGCTGCTTAAACTGCCATCAATGACAACATATTCCGGTCGGCAATGACGCTTCGGCCTCTTGCGGATGAACTGCCCGGAAGCGAGTCGAAGTGTAAAGAATTGTATTATAGTAATGGTGTTTTCACGCCATTGTGCAATTTTATTTTTTTCATTCAATTGTTTTTTCTATTGGAGGGTTTGGTTTTGAAAATGAAATTAATAAATAATCATAATTCAATTGTGTTTTTACAAAGCATAGATTCATAGATAAATATCCAATTAATAATTCAGCTTTGAATGCCGAAAACGGCGGACCTTTCCAAGTTTGATTGGTGCGCGCCTACTCGTCTGAACGATCTCTATCACACACTCCAGATACGAACTGATCCGCCGAGCAACGTTTCTCCGGCGGGTTGATCTCTAACAACCAAAAAACACACCGCATCGTGTGTGTATAAGAAACACCAAGGGGAACAAGATGTTGGATATCGCAACTGCCGGCCGATTGGCGCTTTGCCTTACGCTCGGATCTCCGGTTATCGCCCATGCTCAGCAGGCGGTGCCTCCAATCGAAATTCTGACGACCACGGAAGCCTATGATCCGATCCGCTATGAGGGCGCCTACATCATTGCCGATGCCTGGCGGGAGTTGGGGCTGGACGTCACGGTTTCTCCGACAGAGTTCTCAACCCTGCTGAACAAGTTTTACGATCAGCAGGATTTCTCCGTGGTTATCGCCGGCTGGTCTGGTCGAGTGGCTCGCCTGGATCCGCAGTTCTTTCTCGGCACTCTTTACAGCGAGAACGCGGTAATGGGCGCCAACAACCCCGGTGGTTATGAGAACGCAGAGTACGACCGGCTGTTTGAGCAGCAATCCAGGGAGTTTGATCAGGCAAAACGGCAGGAGATTGTCCACCGCTTGCAAGAAATCGCCGCGCCTGACGCCCCGTTGGTGGTCCTCTTTCAACGCGATGAAGTCGTCGCGTATAACAATAAAACCTTTGAGAACATGAATGCCATGCCCGGCGAAGCCCTCTATTCCGAGTGGGTCCCGATGCAGGCAAAGCCACTTACCGAGCGAAAGACCCTGCGCTACGGCGGGCCACAGTCGCCTGATAACATCAATCCCATGCTCGCCAACACGGTATGGGCCTGGAAATGGATGCGGCTGTACTATGACCGTCTTGTTCGCCTGACGCCTGAAGTTGAGGCGCAGAACTGGATGGCTGAATCCATTACCAGCGTTGACGAGACGACAATTGAGGTCAAGCTGCGTGAAGGGCTTACCTTCCACGACGGTGAGCCTGTCACTGCCGAAGACGTGAAATTCTCATTCGACTATCTGGTCGGTTCGGACTACGGCTATTTCAACAGCTATCTGACCGCGCTGGATACTGTGGAGGTCATTGATCCGCTGACAGTTCGTTTCAATCTGAGCGAGCCTTCCGCGCCTTTCACGTCGATTACGCTTAGCCAGATTTCGATCCTGCCCAAGCACATCTGGGAAAAGATCGAAAACCCGATGGAGTTGGCCCCGGCCGACATCCCCACTGTTGGCTCGGGGCCGTTCAAATTCAACCAGTATTCGCCGGGTGAGTTCATGAAGCTCGACAAGAACCCGGATCACTTCCATGCGGATGAAATCGCGGTCGATGCGATCGAATTTCAGATTTTTGCCGACAGCGAAGGCGTCTTCACGGCCATTCAGACCGGCCAGATTGACGTAACCGCCTGGCGCATGGAGGCGGGGCAGATCCCCTTGGCCGAGGAGAACACGGACCTGAATGTCGTGTCGGTGCCGGACTTTGGCTATTATCACCTGACCTACAATCTGAGAGAGCCACATTTCGATGATGTTGAGTTCAGGCGTGCACTAACCCAGGCGGTCGATCGCGAACGCATCGTCAACGTGCTTTTGGATGGGCGAGGCGAGGTTGGATCCGGCGTGATCGCTCCGGTGAACAGCTTCTGGCACAACCCGTTCACGGAACGGTTCGAACATGATCCAGAGGCGGCTCGGGCCGCACTGGAAGCTGCTGGCTACACGTGGTCTGACGACGGAAAACTCCAGAAGTAAGCGCAATCACTCCATTGTTCCGCCATGGCGTTCCGGCCATGGCGGTCTCTCACGCTTGCAGGATTTCCCATGCACAGCCGCGGCTATCTTTTACGTCGCTTTCTACAGGCGCTTCTGGCCCTGTTCATTATCGCGACTCTCTTGTTCTTTCTGTTTCGTGTGGGGTTACCTGACCCGACAACGGCTCTGGTATCCGAGGGGCTAAACCCCGAGCAGCGTGCGCAGGTTCGCCAACAATTCGGCTTGGATAAGCCCTTGTGGCAGCAATATATGATCTTCCTGCAGAATGCCGCTACCGGCGACTTCGGAATGTCATTCCACTACCGCGCGCCGGTTGCGGAGATCATCTGGGAGCGGCTGGGCAACACGCTGGTTCTGATGCTGGCGGCGATCTTTCTTGCCTATGGAGTGGGCGTGCCGTTGGGCGCCTGGCTGTCCTGGCGACGCGGGACCAGCGCGGATTCTCTCGGTATTTTCCTGGGGCTGATGTTCCGCTCAGCCCCGATGTTCTGGACGGGCATGATCGCGATCCTCGTGTTCGGCGTCTGGCTTGAATGGTTGCCGACATCGGGGATGCGCACGCTTCCATATGAAGCGACGGGCTTTTGGGACAAAATCCTGACTCTGGATTTCCTGCACCACCTCATACTGCCGGCGATGATCGTGGCGCTCTTCTATCTGGGCTCCCCTCTGCTGATCATGCGCAACACCATGCTTGAGGTCTATGGAGAAGACTTCATCGAGATGGCGCGCGCAAAGGGACTGCGGGAACGTACGGTGCTGTATCGCCACGCGGCCCGCAATGCGCTCCTCCCGGTGGTGACACAGCTTGCAGTCACCATCGGACTTGCCGCCGGCGGGCAGGTCGTTGTGGAGGTGGTCTTCTCGTGGCCTGGCCTGGGGCGCGAAATACTCAACGCCGTGCGCACGTCTGATTTTCCGCTGGCGCAGGCCTGCTTCCTCATCATGGCGGCTTTCGTGGTGTTTCTGAATCTGTTGGTCGACATCCTCTATTCGACCCTTGATCCGAGGGTGCGACTGGCATGATGTCCCCGGCTCTGAGAGAGACTTTCGCTCCATTGCGGCTGATGATGCAGGACAGGCTGGCCGTTGTCGGTCTGTGCGTGCTCGGGCTGATCTTCGCCATGGCCGTATTCGCCCCGCTGATCGCACCGCAAGATCCTTTCGCCATCAACGAGGACGAGGATGGCTCCGTCCTGATGAAAAGCGATGAGGGCTGGGTGCTCCAGCCTTCCCTTGGTCATGTCGCATTAAACGATACGGCATCGCGTCCCGGTGAAGACCTGATTGTGGGGCGCGAGGGTAGCCTCTGGACTCGAAAAAACGGCGGTTGGTCGCGGACGGTTCTTCCGACCGAAGTCGATCTGTTCGGCGTCGATGTGACAGCATCCGGCGTCGCGCTGATTGTGGGTGAGCAGGGAACATTGCTGCTGCGCGAGGGGGAGAAATGGCAGTCTTTGCAGTCCCCCGCTCCAGTTACATTGCGCTCCGTCTCCTGGTTGGCCGATGATACGGCTTTGATTGTTGGTGACGAAGAGACGTTGTGGCTCTTTGCGCTTGCTGATCGAAGCCTGACCGCTGTTACCAGCCCGATCAACCGCGGGATGTCTCTGCGTGGGGTCGAGCGCGATGTCGATGGAACGGCATTGGTGGTGGGTGAGCGTGGGCTGGCTTTGCAATATGATCCGGTCAGCCAACAGGCAAAAATGCTGCGTCTTGGTACCAGCCGCGACCTCAACGATGTTCATGTTTCGCCGGCCGGGATAGCCCTGGCCATAGGTGAGCGCGGAACCCTGCTGCGTCGGGACGGTCCCAACGCTGATTGGGTCAGTGATCGCACGCCGGACAGGCGCGCGCTGATGTCAGGCTGGATCGGCGACGATGGCACTGGATATGCCGTGGGTCGCAATGGCATCGTGATGGAGCTTGTGCGCGGCGGGGAGTGGACGTTGGCAAACACCGAGTCCGAGCGGCATTTGCGGGCAATTCTTGTCACTGACGCTGATGCGCTGGCGCTGGGCTCCGACAGGTTTGTCATTCGCTTCTCGCCACCGTCACCACAGCACTGGTTCGGCACAGACCATCTGGGCCGTGACCTGTTCAGCCGCAATATCCATGGGGCAAGAATTGCGCTTTTGGTCGGCTTTCTTGGTGCTTTTCTGGTCATGCTGATTGGCACCAATGTCGGGCTTGTCGCAGGCTATTACGGGGGGCGTACGGACTCGATTCTGATGCGAACCGTGGACGTTATGTATGGCATTCCCTTCGAGCCCTTCGCCCTGATCCTGGTGCTATTGTTCAAGCCCAGTCTGCTGATCGTCATTCTCGCTGTTTCACTGCTTACATGGCGGACGACCGCACGATTGATCAGGGCTCAGGTGCTGAGTCTGCGCGAAAGGCCATTCGTGAAGGCGGCGCGTGTCGCGGGTGCGTCGGATCTGCGCATAATGTATTTGCACATCCTGCCAAATGTGATGCCGCTGGTGTTTCTGGAGCTTGCCATCACAGTCGGCGTGTCGATCATCGCCGAAGCCACGCTCTCGTTTCTCGGACTTGGACCGCCACAGTCGGTTTCATGGGGCGGTATTTTGCATGATGCACGGCTCTCTGGCGCCTGGCGAACCGCCTGGTGGTGGAACCTGCCGCCGGGACTGTTCATCATGTCAACGGTGCTGTCGGTCTTCTTCATCTCACGATCACTGGAAGTCGTCGCGAACCCGCGGCTGAGGGCACGAACATGAAGAATGACGACAAGCCGCTGTTGAATGTGCGCGATCTGGCGATCCAGTACGGCACGGGGAAAGGGCCGATCAAAGCCGTCGACGGCATCGATTTCACCATCCGGCCGGGTGAAGCCCTGGGGCTCGTTGGTGAATCCGGTTGCGGTAAGACGACTGCCGCCAAGGCGATACTGAAGCTGCTGCCGCCTAATGGAGAGATTGCTCGAGGACGCATAGATCTGGATGGTCGCGATCTCGCTCCTTTGCGCGGGGAGGCAATGCGCGCCGTGCGATGGAAGGAGATCGCCTGGATATCGCAGGCCGCAATGAATGCGCTGGATCCGGTTTACCGGGTCGGTGACCAGATCGTTGAGGCCATGCAAACGCATATCGCGATCAGTCGGGATGATGCTCTGAATCAGGCAGCTGAACTGTTTCGAGCCGTGGGCATAGACCCCTCGCGGTTGCGTGCCTATCCACATGAGATGTCGGGCGGCATGAAACAGCGGGCGGTCATCGCCATGGCAATGGCGCTTGGACCCAAACTGGTGATCGCGGATGAGCCCACCACCGCCTTGGATGTGGTGACGCAGGCTCAGATCCTTGCCCGGCTGGCGAAACTGCGCCGTGAGCGCGGGATGAGCCTGCTGTTCATTACTCATGACATTTCTGTCGTGGTGCAGACATGTGATCGGGTAGCGGTGATGTACGGGGGCAAGATCATGGAGATCGGCCCGGTGCGTGAAGTGTTCGGCGCGCCTTTCCATCCCTATACGATGGGCCTCACCAACGCATTTCCGACATTGGACGGCGCACAGAAAGAGCTGATCTCCATACCCGGCAATCCCCCGGATCTGTTGAGCCCGCCTGCCGGGTGCCGGTTCTCTGAGCGATGTCCTTTTGCCACCGAATTATGTCGCAACGAGATGCCGCCTCTTCATAAGATCGACGAGAGCCGTTCGGCCGCGTGTCATTATGTCGACCGGGTCCATGAATTTCGTGAGACTGCAGCGAACAATGAAACCTGGGAGGACGTGAGCCGTCGCTTTTGCGCTGAAGTAGAGAGGAAACCGTCTTCCGCGCGCGAAACCGTGAAAGGCGAGGTGCTGCGGGTCGAGAACCTTTCGCGCCATTTTGATGCGCCGTCAGGCTTCCTGGGCCCGGAACGCAAGGTTCATGCAGTCGATGGCATCAGTCTGAGTGTTCAGGCAGGCGAAATTCTGGGGCTCGCCGGGGAGTCAGGATCGGGCAAGACCACCACGGGAGAGGTTCTGGTCAAGTTGCAGGAACCGACCGCCGGTGTCATTGCGTCAGAGGGGGAGGATATTTCTGGTCTCAGTGGCGCAGCTCTCAAGGCATTCCGCCGCCGCGCGCAGATGGTGTTCCAGGATCCCTATCAAACGCTGAATCCCCGCTTCACTATCGCACAAATCGTGAGTGAACCACTGATCGTCCACAAACTTGCGAGAAAGGCCTCCGAGCGAAAGGCGCATGTCACAAATGCGCTGGAGCGCGCTGGCCTCAAACCAGCGGAGCTTTACCTGGAGCGCTTTCCGCATGAACTGTCCGGAGGGCAGCGGCAACGTGTGGCGATTGCGCGTGCAATCGTGCTGGAGCCCCGGATTATTGTCGCAGATGAACCAGTATCGATGCTGGATGTTTCTATCAGAGCCGGGGTTCTGAACCTGATGCGGCGGTTCCGCGACGAGATGGGTATCAGCTTTATTTATGTAAGCCACGACCTTCCAACAATTCGCTACGTTGCCGACCGTACCGCCATTATGTACCTGGGCCAGATCGTTGAGATTGGGCCGACCGAAAAGGTCATCCGTGAGCGCCGCCACCCCTACACACAATTGCTGATCGAGGCGTCGCCGGAACCCGATCCAGAGGTGACAAAGCCACCGTTGGAGGTCGCGGGTGAAATCCCGTCTGCGATCGATGTGCCTAATGGTTGTCGCTTCCACACCCGCTGTCCGCTGGCGACCGCAAGCTGCGGCTGGGAGGGGCGCGATGTGCTTTCAGCGCTTTCTGAGGAAGCGGTGCGCGATGGTGCAGCAAAGGAACGGCAGACGGCTGCTCTGGGAAAGATCACCCGAGAAGGGTTGGATCTTGTGGTCAGGGCACCGCAGGGTCTGGCCTCTGCACGTACTGCATTGTTGGCAGCGATGGAGGCGAAGCACGCATCGCTGGTAGAAGCGGCGCAGATTGTCGAAACTGGATCGGATCTGCGTGTCACCTTCGCTTCGCAGCCCCCTCCGGGACTTCGCGACCTTGGTGGCGGGCACGCGGCGGCGTGCGTCCTTCTTGACGAGGTTTAGAAGAGTGGGACTGCGCGGGGGTAAACCTTGCCCGGTGGTTCAGGTGGCTCTGGTGCAAATTTTTGGCTGCCGGCAGGAGGGCAGGGGAAGGTGTTGCCCTCGAGCACAGGACCGTTCAACGCTGAGGACCACTCCCGCCAGGTGGCTTCAACCAGCTTGAGCGCAGAGTGTTCCAGATATGGTCACTTGGTTGGCGGCGCTGGGTGGTGTTGGAATGTCTGGACGGGCCTGTTCGGCTATCATTTCTCCAGATATCCGACGCTCACATCATAGCCAGGCGGGACAGTTCGCGCGGCTGGATCACTGATTGGCGGAAATGGCGGCCATTGAACATGAATGAGCCCTCCGGAAATTGGGGGCATTCATGCTGGTGATAGCTCGAGAATAATGTGACAGAGCCACCCGACCCAATGGGTTGGGATGCTCCAACTGCGGTCCCCCCCCCCTATATACGGGAATTGAAGCCGACCTTCTTTCTGCGGCAGTAACGCTGACGGTGCTGATTGGAAGCACCAGGCATTGATGCGGAAGATCATGCCGTGCATGGCATTGAGGGAAGGAAATCCGGTGTACGAGGGACAGGCGCGGAAGGAATTCGGTAGCAGAGTCTTGCGGGGACTGCGCCCTTCTCTTTATCTGTCGACAGCGCTGTGCAGCATTCTTGCCGTGCTGAGCGCAACCGGGGCCGCTCAGGCTCAGTTCGTCTCAACCACCGGCAGCGTTAATCCCTCTATCCCAGTACCTGTCGGCTCCTGGGGAATCGCCGGCGACATCCATGTCGGATGGACTGCTACTGGTTCGCTGAATATTCTGAATGGTGGCTCGGTCATAAACGACGGCGGCTTTATCGGTTTCGGGACGGCCGCAACTGGAAGCAGTGTTCGTGTATCGGGAGAAAGCCCTATCACAGGCAGCCGATCCAAATGGAAGAACAATGACGACCTCTATGTTGGTTTCAACAGTAGGGGAATGCTGACGGTTGAGGACGGTGGTACGGTTTCAAGTGAACGCGGCGTGATCGGTTTCGCTTCTGGCGTGTCGGGTAGCGCTGAAGTGTCCGGAAAGAGTTCCCGCGGCCCGGCATCGACCTGGACAATGACAGACAGGCTTTTTGTCGGCGAAGCGGGCACCGGGACGCTGACCATTGAGGACGGTGGGATCGTCAAGAACACATTCGGTGAAATCGGTAAAAGCACCGGCTCCGAGGGAACCGCTACCGTGTCCGGTGATGGCTCCATCTGGAAGAACAGCGACGAACTCTATGTCGGTTTCGATGGCAATGGAACGCTGGACATAGATCTCGGCGGTGCCGTTGAAAACACAAACGGCTACATCGGAACCAGCTTCGGCTCTGAGAGCATTGTCACCGTGTCTGGGGCGGGCTCCCGGTGGGTGAACGACGGCAGCCTCGATATCGGTCTGCGCGGCAAGGGCACGCTGACCGTTAAGGACGGCGGGACGGTTTCGACCAACACTGGATCAGGTGGAAGTGGACCAGGTGTGGTTTACCTGGGTTCTGATCTGTCAGCTGACGGTGTCATCAATGTCGGCGCGGCTTTGGGCAGTCAGGCGGAGGCCGCCGGCACTCTGCAGACGGATGACATCATTTTCGGAGATGGCAGCGGGACGCTCAATTTCAAGCATACCGGTGCAACCACCTTCTCTGCCGCACTGGAAAGCTCTGGTGCGGGCACGCACACCGTGAACCATGCTGCCGGCACGACCATTCTGACTGGCGACAGCTCTGCCTTCACGGGCACAACGACAGTCTCCGGCGGCACGCTGCTGATCGGTGACGCCGCCGGCAATGGCACGCTCGGCGGTGTCGTCAATGTCGGGATGAACGGGACGCTGGGCGGCTCGGGCACGTTGAACGGAGCCGTCACCATTGACGGTACGCTGGCAGCCGGTAACAGCCCCGGCACCCTGACCTTCAACAACGATCTCACCCTCAATGCAGGCTCGACTTCGGTGTTCGAGCTCAACAACCCGGGCGTTGCCGGCGGTGCAGGCAATGACCTGGTCAGGGTAAATGGCGCTCTTGCGCTTGACGGAACTCTGGATGCCCGCGTGGCTGCGGCAGGCTATTATCGCCTGTTCGAATATGTCGGCCCGCAATCGGGCGCATTCGTCGACGGAACGGTGACGGGTACGGGCGGGTTTGCCGCGGCAGACCCTAACAATCCCGACATCCGCTATGACATTCCCGGTCAGGTCAACCTGTCGGTTCTCGGCACAGGCCAGACCATGCAGTTCTGGAATGGCGGCAGCGGCGCCTGGCAATCCTTCGCGACCAACTGGACCGATGCCACGGGCAGCGCCAATGCCGGCTGGGGCGGTTCAGTCGGCGTTTTTGCCGGCTCAGCCGGGACGGTCACCGTTCAGGGCGCGCAGGTATTCGATACGTTGCAGTTCTCCACGGATGACTACCGCATCCAGGGCGATGCGCTCTCCATCGGCGCTGCCGGTGGCGGCACATTCAACATCGATGGTGGTGTGACGACGACGGTTGCTTCGATCATTGAGGACGGAGCGGGCAAGGTTGTTCGCAAGGCCGGGGGCGGCACGCTGGTTCTGAGTGGCGCCAACACCCATTCGGGTGGCGTCGATCTTCTGGGCGGTGTCCTTTCGGTGGCGTCCGACCAGAACCTTGGCGCTGCCCCGGGCGGGCTGAGGTTTGACGGCGGCGTGCTGAAAGTGACGGGAACGGGCTACACCGGCACCGCGCGCGACATCCTGATTGGCGGTGATGGCGGCGGTTTCGACATCGCGGATGCAGACAACACGTTCAGCCTGTCCCAGGACATCACCGGTACAGGCGACCTTCTCAAAAAGGGCGACGGCACTCTGGTTTTGGGTGGAACCAATGGCTACCGCGACACGCTGGTCGAGGCCGGAACGCTGGCCGGAAACGCGGGCTCGATCTCCGGCGATATCGGCAACGGCGCGACCGTGGTGTTCGACCAGGCGGGCGATGCAAGCTTTTCGGGGAACATCGGCAGCCTGAACGGCACAGAGGGCGCGATGATCAAGCGTGGCGCGGGTGTTCTGACGCTTTCTGGCGCTTCCACGCTCGACTGGTCTGTCGAGACTGGCGGGCTGGTGACGGATGCCAGCCGCTTTGCAGGAGACGTCGATATTGCGAGCGGCGCATCGCTGGCTTTTGCGCAGAGCGAGTCGGCTGGCTATGCCGGCGCTCTGTCAGGCACGGGCAGTTTCAGCATCAGCGGGTCCGGCACAGTGACGCTGACCGGCGACAGCTCGGGCTTCACCGGATCGACGTCGTTCTCCAACGGAACGCTGATCGTCGGCACCGCTGCAGGCGGTGCGCTCGGCGGCTCGATCATGCTTGGTCCGGACAGCCAGCTCGGTGGAACGGGCACCGTTGGTTCGGCTGGATCGACGGTGGCGATCAACTCTGGCGGAACGCATGCGCCCGGCAACTCCATCGGTGTGCAAACCGTCGCCGGCGACTACGTTAATCACGGGACGCTGGCCATCGAAGTGACACCGGAAGCCGCGGACAAGGTGATCGTGCAGGGCGCGGTGGACATTTCCGGCGCGATGCTTGCGTTGACAGGAACGCCGCTCACCGCGGCGGACTGGCCAATCCTCAACGGCGCCTACGTCATTCTCGACAATCAGGGCGCAGGCGCGGTGAACGGCACGTTCGCCAGCGTCACCAACAATCTTCTGTTTCTTGACGAAACGGTCGATTACGCCGGCGGAGATGGCAATGACATCTCGCTGGAACTCACACGCAATGACACGTCATTTGCCGATGTCGCCCAGACACGGAACCAGCGCGCGACGGCTGCAGCCGCAGACACGCTGCCCACGAGCAACGCCATCTGGCAGGCCCTCATCGGCATGACCGACGAGGACACGGTGCGTGCAAGCTTCGACGCTCTGTCAGGCGAGATCCACGCTTCGGCAAAGTCCGCTCTGATCGAAGACAGCCGCTTTGTTCGCAATGCCATAAACGACCGCATCCGCGCGGCCTTTGGCGATGTGGGCGCATCAGTGACGCCGGTTCTGGTCTATGGTTCGGGTGGCCCGGCGACGCTGGTTGCCGCCGATCATGCCGGCCCTGCGCTCTGGAGCCAGGGGTTCGGTTCGTGGGGATCGACCGACAGCGATGGGAACGCTGCATCGCTTCACCGCAAGAGCGGTGGCCTGCTGATTGGCACGGATGGCCGTCTCGGTGACTGGCGGGTCGGCCTTCTTGCTGGTTACAGCCATTCCTCGTTCGATGTCGCAGACCGTGCCTCGTCTGGCTCGAGCGAGAATTATCATCTCGGCCTTTATGGCGGTACGCAATGGGGAGACTTCGCCTTCCGTACCGGCGCAGCCTATAGCTGGCACGAGATCGACACCCAACGCTCGGTTGCCATTCCGGGACTTCGCGAAAGCCTGAGTGCAGGCTATTCGGCCGGAACCGTTCAGGCGTTCGGTGAACTCGGCTACGGTTTCGACATGGGCAATGGCGCGCGCTATGAGCCCTTTGCAAATCTCGCTCATGTCAGCCTGCGCACCAACGGTTTTTCCGAAACGGGCGGTAATGCTGCGCCCACCGGCCAGGATGGCAGCAGCGATGTGACCTTTACGACGCTTGGCCTTCGCGGCGAATATGCGGTGACGCTTGGCGCGATGGATGCCACGTTCAATGGCATGCTCGGCTGGCGCCATGCCTTTGGAGACACGACACCGACTAGTGTCCATGCCTTTTCGGAGAGCGATGCCTTCTCCATTGCCGGCGCACCAATTGCCCGCAACAGCGCTGTCATCGAGGCCGGGCTTGATCTCGATCTGACATCCGACGCCACACTGGGGCTGTCCTACACGGGCCAGATCGCGGCCGGCGCTCAGGATCACGGGTTCAAGGCGAATCTGAATGTTCGGTTCTGACGAGGAGACGCTCTTATGGATCGATGGAGAGCCAGTAAGCGCAGACCCGTCAGGTGTAAACGCAATCACTTCGCGGGCTAAAACCCTCCGGCGATAGCAGTTTTTAGCCGACGATCTAGCGATGAATGGTCGCGCATGGGCGGTAATGCCCATAAGTGTAGTGCTGCCTGGGGGCGCGCGGAATACTGGCTCTTTATTTTGGCTCGAAAACAATCGGGACCTTGGCTATTGGGTATATCAGTTCTGATTGTGACGAGTGAAATGCATGCATACGGGTTCACGGTGGCTGTTTTGGGGTTTCGGGATTTTCTTCGTCATTGTTCAGGCCTTGTCCGAACCTGTGGTTCAGCCTTCGCATGCCGGGGGTATTGGCAGCCTTTCGGTCGTTTCCCCAGATGGTCAGGAAACGATCTTTTCGGAAAGTGAATTCCTCGCCCTGCCGAAAAGCCGAACCATCACCAGAACGGCCTGGACCGAAGATCTTCACGTGTTTGAAGGGGTGGCACTTGGAAAGGTACTCGAAACAGCTGGCATCGATCCGCAGGACCATCAAAATGCGACGGTCAGGGCGTTTGCGCTCAATGATTACGTTGTCGAGTTTCCGCTGGCCGACGCCACGCGTTATGGTGTGCTGATTGCTGCGTTCATGGATGGCAGACGGCTAAGCGTGAGTGACAAGGGGCCTTATTGGATCGTCTATCCGCGTGACGATTTTCGCGAACTTCGCGATTCCCGCTTCGATCACCGATGGGCGTGGCAACTCCGGGAACTGCAAATCAGATGAAGGTAAAGCGCGGCTATGTTGCGGTGGGGCTGGTCATACTCGGCTTTGCGCTTACGCTGTCCTATGCCTTCTTCAAGCTGATGAGCATCCAGCGTGATCTTGCGGACTATACCGGCGAGAGCATGCTCTGGAGCGTGATGCAGGCTGAGCGCGAAGCGCGAAAATTGGCCAGCCATATGTTATTGCCGCAAGATGAGCGCGACGAGGATGCGGTGCTGCTGCAGCTGGATATTCTCAACAGCCGGCTCAGTCTTTTGAAGGACAATCCCCAACATGATTATCTTGTCGCTCTAGAGGGGGCTGAACAGACCTTTAGCCGCCTGATTGAAAATCTCTCAGGGCTTGAGCGGTCGCGTGTTGCCGATCCGACTGTGGGCCCGGAAAACCACGCCGATATCCTGACATCGCTCAATGATTTTGTGCGTCTCAGCAACACGGTGCTGCTGGCCCAGCGCGAACAGGATGGCGCGCGGCGCGACCGCCAGCTGGAGACGATTTATCTCACTATGAGCCTCGTCATCGGCATTCTGCTGGTAGGCGGCTACATGGCGTGGCAGCTACTTTCCAATTTACGCGCCCTCGACCGCGCAAACCTGGCTCTGGCCGAACATTCGCAGCGGCTGGAAGAGACGGTGGACAAGCGCACCGCCGCGTTGCGGACCGCGCTGGAAAACGAGCAGCACACCAACGCTATCTACAAGAACTTCCTCACCACCATCTCCCACCAGTTCCGCACGCCGATCACCATTATCGACATGATTGCCCAGCGCTTCATCCGCCGCGCGCAACATATCGATCCGGCGGTTCTGGTGGAGCGTTCGCAGAGAATTCGTCACGCGGCGCAGCGCCTGACGATGATGATTTCAAGCACGATCACCAACGATATGCTCAATGAGCAGGGAGCTCCCCTGAAGAAAGAGAATTTTGATCTGCGCGGGTTGGTCGAAAATGTCTGTGCCGATCATCGGGAGCTCTTTCCTGCGCGTGCTCTTGAGGTGACGCTACCAGACGGGGCGCTGCACTTCGAGGGCGATGAGGTGCTGATCGAGCAGATTTTGTCCAACTTCCTCGCCAATGCGGAGAAATACTCACCTTCCTCTCAGCCGATCAAGGTGAGGCTGGAGCGGCAGGAAGATGAGCTCGTCTGTGCGGTCAGTGATCATGGCATCGGCATTCCGGCGGCAGAGCGGGGCCGAATTTTTGACCGCTTCTTCCGCGCGAGCAATGTTGCCCATCTTGAAGGAACCGGGCTCGGACTGAGCCTGTCGCGGACGCTTGCCCGGCTGCATGGCGGCGACATTGAGTTCGAGCAGGTTGAGCCGGCGGGGACGATTTTTTCCCTGAAACTTCCATGGAGTGCCCGGCGTGACGCCTGAGAATGCCCGAACGGAGAAGATACTTTGCATCGAGGACGAACAAGACATTCGCATCGAGATTGGGGAGGAGCTTTCGCATTCGGGCTTTGATGTGCTTCTGGCAGCCGACGCCGATGAAGCGCTGGATATTCTCAAGGCTGAAACGCCGGCTCTCATCATCTGCGACGTTCTGATGCCGGGGCAGAATGGGCTTGACCTCTTCCGCACGATCCGTGCCCGTTTCAGGCATCTGGACGGAACACCGTTTCTGTTTCTGAGCGCCCTGGCTGATCGGTCCCACGTTCTGGACGGGTTGCGGCTTGGGGCAGATGACTATCTGACCAAGCCGGTCGATTTTGAACTGTTGCAGATGAGGGTGCGCTCGAAGCTCAGTCTTGTCAGCCGCGTCCGGTTACGAGAAGACATTCTTGAATACGGTGGGAGCGAAGGCGTGGAGGCGCGCGCCAATATGAGCAGCAGCATTCATTTCAGTCCCCGCGAAAGACAGGTTCTGGCGGAACTGGTCAATGGTCACACCAATATGCGTATCGCCGAGATCGTCGGTCTGTCGGAGCATACGGTCGGCGATTACGTCAAAAGCATCTACAAAAAGCTGCAGGTGACGTCACGCGCCCAGGCAACGCGCATCGCGTTGGAGACAGGTCTGGTGCGTTCGGGCTCTCGCTGAGCATTTCTCTTCCGCCGGTGCGCGCTTAATCTTGGGCCACCCTGCAAGGGGGGCATTCAGCCGCCATATTCACGATCATCCGCCGCGATACTCGTAGCCGTCCGCATTTGAGGCTTTCGAATGCAGATGCATTTTAAGCGCATCTATCTCTTCAGAACTCCAGTTTTCCACTCCTGTCACCTCAAGCCAGGCATCCAGATAATGATCCGGCGCATAGACATGGCCATACCCCATCGGCACACCATCGGATAACGGCATGTCGACCAGCAATTGAAGCATGCTGACAATCGGATACCAACTCAGCAAAGGAGAAACATCTGGACCTCTTGGAGCCTTCATCCAGTCGGCTTCTCTGTAGAGCAGGTGTTTGTCGAAGAACGTGATCGCATCACTGGCATACTGCAAATAGACAATGCGAACATTGCCCCAGGGTGCAGTGTTGCCCTCGGGGACCCCATTCTGGTTCATGAAGCGGACAAAGCGTCCACCCTGATAAACCGGTAGCCACTGTGTGGAACCTGCATCGCGGTCTGCGGTGATTGTCTGCCATTTCTCGCTTGGAAAAGGCGTTCCGCTCCAGACAGCACCGTCGATCGGGTCTCCGAGGAGGTCAAGGAACGTTATGGAACGCTGGGAATTGAACGCACCGAGGCTGAGCCCGTGCAGGAAAAGCTTGGGCCTCTGACCGGCAGGGAGTTTTTGCCAGTATCTATAGATGGTTCGAAAAAGGCTTTGCGACGATTCAAGGCCGTTTTCAGACTGGAACACCAATGAGAGCGGGCTGTTCAGATAGGAGTACTGCAGAGCGACACTGGCAGTGTCGCCATCATACAGATACTCCAGACCATCGATGGCAGACGGATCAACCCAACCTGTGCCAGTCGGCGTAACGACAACCAGGGCGGCCCGATCAAAGGCATTCAGCTCAATGAGCTCATCAAGCAGGAGCTGTGAGCGCTCATCGGGCGTCTCTGCGACTTGCAAACCGGCATACAGACGGATGGGCTCAACTGCGGCTCTTTGGGTAACCTGGCTGATATCTGCCGCCGTCGGGCCCGATGCGACAAACTCTCTTCCAGCCCGACCCAGTTTTGGCCATTCCAGCCGCGAAGACGGATTGCCTGCGCGCTCGACGACTGAAGGCTGCGGGCGTTCAGGTTCGTGTAGTGCGTCGAGTTCCGCAAATGACTTGTCCAGAAGACGAAATGTGTACTCGATCAAAAGGCCGTTCGCGAGTGTGGCAACGACGATGAGCGTCACTGCTGCACCAGCGATGATTGAAACCCGTCGCGGGAGAAATTTATCAAGCCTGTTTGCTACGGCGCGACCCAGCGCAATGATTCCGCGCGCCAAGAGAAACAGGAAAGCGAAGGTGAGAATGGCGATGATGATGACGCTTGCAGGATAGGCGCTATCCACCGGTTCCATGTTCAGAACACCGCGAACCGAATTTTGCCAAGCGGCAGAATTATACAAGCCGACGACTATGACGATCAATGAAATCAGGGAAAGAACTAATCTTGTGAGCCTCAGAAGCCCTTTATCAACCGACGGCAACTGCAGATAGCGCCACGTGGCGACAAGAAGAACACCGATGCCATAGCCTGCACTGAATGCCACGCCGCCAAGGACACCCTGTATCTCGAAGCTGCGCGGGATGAGGCTGGGGGTCAGTGAAGCAAAGAAGAACAAAACTCCAAGAACCATTCCGGCACCACTAAAATGGCGCTGAAATGCAGAATACAGCCTACCCATCAAAAACCCCAAAACTTAGATCCGAGCCGAAGCCAATGATTTTCACATTTCAAGTGAATTGAAATGTTCTCTACCGATTAACCGCCAGCGGGAAGCTCAGAGAGAGGAAGACTGAATCACCCTCAAGGTGATTTTTTGCGCTGAACTGATGGTAATATCTCAGGCGGGTCGAGACGGGTGCTTCGCCAATCTGGAAGTTATAACCAACCTGGACACCCACACCTGCTATCTCGCCCTTGAAATCGCCAAGAACCGCGGCGATTGGCGGGGGCGCCTTATCGGCGGTGAGCTGCTTGTAGTAATACCCGACGAGCCCTGCCGAGAAACGCTCGGTCAGCTGCTTGGTAATCGCGCCTTCCCAGTGGAATTCAATTCCGGTCTTGTAATTGGTCGCCTGGTTTTTCGCATTGAAGGTGATCCCGATCGTGTTCGAGATATCAATGCCCCATTCGGGATCGAGCCAGGTGATGGCCGTATAGACGTCTGCCGCCAGCCTGTGGCGAGCAACATTCGCCAGTGCAGCTTCCCTGTAGTCACCAATCGGGAAATACCCGGTGACGCCAGACTGTATGTGGAAGTTGCCAACGTTCCAGCCAAGGAAGGTGGTCAGGGCAGGGTCTCCGAACGTCAACACACTGTCGCTCGTCCTCCCAAACGGGTTCACGAACCCGCTGACACTGGTGCGGCCAAACGGCGTTGTTACCGAGAAGCCAAGCCGCCCTCCGAATATCTCGGCCTCGGTCACCCAAAGCGCCGTTGGAATGTTAATGATGAGGTCAGCGTCGACGCCACCGGCGAGCACGCCGCCGGCCAGCTCAACACGCCCTTCAAGCGACCCGTTATACATGAAGAGCTGATCCGAAAAGAAAAGCCCCGGAGGCGGAGTGAAACCAGCGCCGCTGCTGCGCAACCCCAACAGATAAACACCAGCGCCGCCTTCAGCGGCATGGAGGTCACCCACCGGATAGAGACAGCCAAGAGCAAGGGAAATCGCACAACCGAAACGGAACTTCATATTATCAGCCTAAACTCCCAGCGCATCTGCCTTGACCATTGCGGCTCGATGGCTGATCCAACGATCAAAAAAACGGCCCTGAACACCGGCCTGAAGAGAATCCCGCGAGCGACACCAGGGCTGCCCGACCGGCTTTGTCAGTTCTCCGCGACGATGTTCTTTTCGATACGACCGTCCTTCATGATGACCAGCAGATTCTTGGCGGGATCTGCAAACAGGTCGATCTGAGTGATTGGATCACCATCGACCAGAAGCAGGTCGGCAAGCGCCCCGACTTCAACGACGCCCAGCTTTCCCGGATAGGGATTACGCCTGTCAGACAGGGCCAACAGCTCGGCATTGTCTGCCGTCGCCATCTTCAGCACCTCTGCCGGAGTGTACCACCGCGTCATTGTCTCAAGCTGCGCGCCCTGTCTTGCGGCGCGTGCGGCATCAAACAGGATATCCGTGCCGAAGGCGACCTTAACGCCATATTTGCGCGCCAGCTCATATGCCCTGTCGGTGCCGGCGTGAATCTCGGCTGAGGCGGCCTGACGTTCGGCATCCGCATGCTGGTTTGCATTCTCATCGCCAACGAAGGGTTGAAGGCTCCACCACGTACCGTTTTCAGCCATCATCTTGACGGTGGCCTCATCAGCCAGCTGGCCGTGGTCGATGACTTTTGCGCCAGCCTCGATGGCGTTGCGTATGGCTTCTGGCGTGTAGGCGTGCACTGTTACATAAGTGCCCCAGTTTGCAGCGGCTTCGACCGCTGTCCGGATTTCGTCAACACTCAACTGGATTGTGTCGATTGGCCCATAGGGGGACGAGACCCCACCGCTAACGGTTAATTTGAGCTGGCTGGCGCCCTGCAGCAATTGCTCCCGACTGCGCTTGCGAACCTCATCCGGCGAGTCGACGATGGCGGACATGCCCATACGTTCAGGATAGCTCAAGGTGTCCGGTGTGGCCGGAATTTCGGAAAGCATCCGGAAATCACCATGCCCGCCAGTCTGCGAGATCATGGCCCCGGACGGCCAGATCCGCGGCCCGCGGGTCACGCCTCTGTCAATAGCCATCTTCAGGCCGAATGCGGGCCCACCCAAATCACGAACACTTGTGAAGCCGCGCATGAGCGTTGCCTCAGCCTCAGCGCCCGCCAGCAGGGTGATAAAGGGAAATGGTGCAGTGGACGCAACCATCATCGAGGGGCGGACCATGAACGTATGCCAGTGGGCGTCTATCAGCCCTGGCATCAGCGTCCGACCATCGCCCGCGATCCGTGTGGTGGCCGCGTCCGTACTGATCGGGTCAGCTGATATCTCTGCGATCTGATTTCCTTCGACCAGCACGTTCATTGGCTCGGTCAAGGCAGCCCCGTCGAAAATGCGAACATTTTCAAAAACGACTGCGTTCGAAGAGATATTTTGTGCCTGAAGGGGGCTGGCTACAAACAGCGCCAACATGGCGCTCGCGAATAAATTGCCAAGTTTGCCGATCATTTTTCTTTCGCCCGCCCATTCTATGCAGCCAATTTCAACACAATTTCCAGACACTTAAATGATCGGGATAAGCGCAGCAATACAATGAATATGCAAATATTCAAAAGGAGAAAAATCAGAATCTCTTAGAGAATGGGGATTTCTGGGCAGGTTTTATCTAATTTATTCTTGATGGTGGTTATCATAATAAATGGCGGCGATTTGCATAGCTTGTCTGCGCGGCGTCAGCCTGCGCGCTGGAACGCAGCCGCAGGCATTTCCGCAAAGCTGCCTCGTGGCCCGCTCTAGCCCTGACGTGCGGGAACGCGCACCACCAGGCCATCAAGCGCGTCGGTTACCGTCAACTGGCAGGAGAGGCGCGAGTTGGCCGATGGCTCCCAGGCAAAATCGAGCATATCGGTTTCCATGCCGTCAGCTTCGCCAACCGTGTTCATGAATTCCGGCTCTACGTAGACGTGGCAGGTTGCGCAGGCGCAGGCCCCGCCGCATTCAGCCTCGATGCCGGGAACGCCGGCACGCACGGCGGCTTCCATGACTGAGGACCCGTTTTCAGCATCATGCTCGAAACGCTGGTTGTCGTGGGTCACATAGATGATGCGTGCCATGGGAGTGATCTTTCGGGTCTTGTGTGATTAAGGGCGCGGCCGTTTTGACTGCTGCGGCCCGGTTTGTTTTGTCTGCAGGGTGGGAAGGGGAAGGCTATTCGATGCCCAGCGCGCGCAGGAAAAGGGAGGTGACCTCTTTTTCGATCTGCCCGTAGTCCGGCTCCTCGCCCTCATCCAGATTCATCATGTTGCGGACCTGAACATCAAAATCCGCATAATGCTGGGTAACCGCCCAGATATGCATCTGGAACAGCAGAGGGTCGACCGCTCTGACCAGCCCCTGATCGACCCAGGACTGGATCAGCCCGACCGCTTCGCGGGTTGAGGCCTGATAGGGGGCCCAGTGACGGCCCAGCACGGGCGCGCCATTGGCTATCTCGGTGGTGAAGAGACGCGACGCGTTGGGGTTCCTGCGTCCATATTCGAGCTTCTTGTGCACATAGGCGCGGATCACGTCTGCAGGCGTGTCACCGGTGGAGGCGCTGAGAAACAGCTCCTGCCATTCGTCGAGGATATAGACCAGTATGTCCTCATACAGCTCTTCCTTGCTGGAGATGTAGTAATGCAGTTGGGGTTTCGTCAGCCCGGCACGCTGGGCAATGGCCTGCGTGGAGGCGCCGATGAGACCCTTGCTGGCAAACTCATCGATTGCTGCATCGCGAATGGTTGCAAGGATCATGCGCCGCCGCTCGAGAACCTTGTCCCTGGCGCGCGACGTCTGAGTTTCCTGATTTTCAGCGTTTTGCTGCGTCATTGCCTTTGCACAAAGGTGATGGGCAGAACGGCTGCCCATCACTCCACTTTCCGTTTTGCGTTTATGGGTTGAGCTGCTTCTTCACATCGAGCCCGACGCCCTTGTTGACGAATGCGTCGGTTGCAACTTCCGAAATGTCGATCTTGCCATCCTCGACGATACCCGATTTGACTGCAAGTTCGTAGAACTGCTTCACACGGTCAAGCGACATCGCGCCGATGCCCTTTTCCAGCGTATCGCCACTGTCGATCATCTCCAGCTTTTTGAGCATCTCGATCTCGCCATCCAGCGTCTCGGCGCTCATGTCGGGATTGTCCTGCATGATCAGCTCATAGGCCTTGCTGCGATCACCATAGAGGAAGTTGTTCCAGCCGATGATGCTCGCATCCACGAAGCGCTGAACAAGATCAGGATTGTTCTCGACCAGATCCGTACGGGTTTCGATCGTGTTGGCGTAAGTGCTGTAACCATAGTCGGCCAGCAGATAGGTGGCGACGTCAGCCCCTTCCTTCTTGGCATAAAGCGGTTCGGCGGTAGCATAGGCCTGCTGAACCATTTTTGGGTCGCTCAGGAACTGGGCGAGGCTGTAGCCATAGGGGCGGATCTGTTCGTCCTTGAAGCCGAAATCGCTGACCAGCCAGCGCCACAGACCATACTGAGTGTCCTTGGCGATCAGCACGGAAGGCGCATTGGTGAGGTCTTCAAAGTCCTTGTAAGCGCCTTCATGCGCCATCAGCGCCTGCGGATCCTTCTGATAGAAGGAAGCGATGACGGTGGTGGGAATGTCATTGGCGTTGTTGTGGAAGGACAAAAGAAGGTTGCCGGTGAGCAGGAAGTCCAGCCGGCCGGCAGCGAGCATCGGCCGGTTGTTGACCTGCGGGCCACCCATCTCGATGGTGACGTCGAGACCGTATTTCTCGTAAGTGCCGTCGGCCACGGCCTGATAGAAACCGCCATGGCCGGCCTGAGCCAGCCAGTTGGTGCCGAACGTAACCTTGTCCAGCGCCATGGCGAATTGCGTGGAGACCACAAGAGCTGCTGCGGTCATTGCGACTTTGTGCATGCTTTTCATAAGAACTTCACTCCCATTCGTTCTTCGGTTCAGTCTTTGGCGGCCATGTCGGCCGTCCAGCCACGGGTCTTGCCAGGGTTGAGCAGGCCAAAGGGATCGGCCAGTTTCTTGAATTCGATCTGCATGGTGTCGATCTGCTTCATTCCACCATCCTCAATGGTGAAAGCGTGCGGATCGTAGATGTCGCAACCGTCCAGCTCTTCGAGTTCGCGGATAACCTGGTAGGTGTCATCGCGGTCCTTGTAGCGGACCAGCGGCAGGCCGAAGATCTGCACTTCGCCTTCCAGCCGCGCCATTTCATGATGCATGTACTGGTCGTCGCCATAGCGCTCCATCTGGCGCATGACGGTCTCGGGATCGAAGGGGCGCGGGTAGGCGACCTGCAGGTAGGTCCAGCCTTCCTCGGCTTTCAGCGCCTGCAGGGTGGTGTGGTTCCAGCCGCATTCATATGCAGGTTGCAGCCCGTTCGCGTGAAGCTCGTCCTGCGTCATGCTGAAGGAAACGCGCCCGCCGAACGATGCCGCCAGTTCGGCAAAGCGCTCCTGCTCTTCGGGCGCGATCATCGCGAACACCGCGTCGCGGTCTGCCGGGAACAGGTCTCCGAACTTGGTGTAGAAGCGCGAGAAGCGGCGATCCACGGTGGTCAGCAGATAGCAGTCGAGTTTCTCTTCCAGCGCCTTGAGGCAGAAGCGAAGCGTTGCATCATAGCTGTCGAAGAGGGCTGCGGTGTGAACCCAGTCCGTCTTCTCGGTCAGGCCGATCTCCAATTCCATGACAATGCCGTTGGTGCCATAGGCATGCTGCACCTTCTGGATGTCGTGGCCGTGCAGCTCGATGATTTTCGGTTCTGGCTCCAGCGTCATGACCTTCACCGAATAGATGTTGCCATCGTCGCGCAGCATGCCGTGACGCAGCGAACCGATGCCGCCCGAGCCGCCGGTGAAGAAGCCGCCAATGGTGGCGATGCGCCGTGTCGACGGGTACATCAGAAGTTCCTGGCCGGTTTCGCGCACCGCGTCGTCCAGCCGGGCGATGCGCGCACCAGCCTGAACCCGCACACGGCCCGGCTCTATCGACAGCACCCTGTCGATTTTGGTCATGTCGAGAATGATGCCGCCTTCCAGCGGAACGCACTGGCCGTAATTGCCGGTTCCGCCGCCACGGATGGTGATCGGGATGCGCAGCCGGGCCGCCGCTGCCGCCACGCGGCGCACCTGTTCCTCATCGGCGGGGATGACGACGAGATCGCCGACGAAATGGCCGATATCCTCGCTGAGGATGGGGCTGTACCAGAAGTAATCGCGGGAGCGCAGCTCGACCTGTTTCGGATCGTCATAGACGCGAATGCCATCGATCTCGCTGCGGAAAGCGGCCCAGTCATAGGCGCGCGCGGGCTTGGTCGCGAGGTTCATGTGTTTCTCCAGTCGTTGGTTGCCGTCGGCAGCGGCGTACCGCTCCGATAGACAATGCGTTCGCTGCGGGGCCGGCTGATGAGGTCGCCCATGTCTGTTGCGGCATGCCAGATGAAGTCGGCCGGCATGCCCTTTTCGATGAGCCCTGAAATGCTGCTTCCGCATTTGCGGGAGGGCAGTGAGGTAATGCTGTCCAGCCAGGCGTCCGGTTCCAGATGCGCGGCCGGCACCGCCAGCCGCAGAACGGACAGCGGGTCGTAATCGCCGTAGGGGTAGAAGGCGTCGCCGACATTGTCGGAAGCGATCATCACTTCCATGCCCGCCGCGCGTGCTTCCTTCAGCGGCGCGAGGCCGCGAAGATTTGGCGTGCGGCCGTTTCCGCGATCCTGCAGGTAGAGGTTCGTTGAGGGCAGGGTAACGAGCGCCACGCCTGCGCGCGCGCCAGCCGCCAAAATCCGCTCCAGTTCGTCTGCCGGTCGCAGCGACAGGGAACAGGCATGGCCGCACAGAACGCGACCGGCCATGCCGAAACGCGCTGTGGCGTCGATCACGAGCGACAGCCCGTCGGCTTCCGGCTCCAGCCCTTCATCGATGTGGAAATCGAGGTCGAGGTCATGGCGCGCGGCAAGGCTGAACATGGTTTCAACCTTCGCCGCCAGATCTGCGTTGCGGTAGAAGAATGCGCCGAACACGCCACCGTCATCCGCGACGCGGGCGGCAATGGCGCTTCCGGCCTCCGGTACGATATCTCCCAGAACGAGGGCTGCCGGTTGCAGGTCGATCCGGCCTTTCCACTCTTCGCGCAATTCGCAAATGATGGGCCATGCATCCGGCACTTCCGGCGTTACCCAGTCCACATGGCTGCGCAGGGTGCCAACCCCGTGGGCGAAGGCCGCTTCGAGCGCGCGCACGGCCCGTGCGCGGATATCGCCAGCCGTCCAGTTCGGCCTGTCTTCTTCCATCAGCGCGATGGCGTCGAACAGGGACTGGATCGGGGCCGGATTGCCGGCCCTGATCCTTGCGATGGTGTGGGTCTTGTCGAGGTGAACATGCACATCGGCCAGAAGCGGCGTGATGAAGCCGCCGTGTGCTTTTTCGGCCTCGCCGGGGGGCACCGTAACGATATCGGCGATAACCCCATCCTTCACCACGACATCGTGGCGTCCGGGAAGTCCGGCCACGCCCACGCCTGACAGGCGCAATGTCCCATCCGGCGCAGAAACGTGTGGAATGTCGTGGCCTTTGTACACGCTCAGGTCTCCCGGCGGATTTCGCTTTCATGCCACCGACCAAGCACGAGGCGCGACAGCCAGCTCGTTGCAAGGAAGATGACAATGCCGAGAACCGAGACGAGGAACAGCGCGGCAAACATGCGCGGTATCTCGTTGCGGAAGCTGGATTCCAGAATGCGCGAGGCGAGACCCGTGTTCTGACCGGCGGTGCCCGCGACGAACTCCGCCACCACGGCCCCGATCAGAGCCAGACCGCCGGCGATCTTCAGCGCCGCCATGAAATAGGGCAGGGCGCTGGGCGCGAGCAGGAAGCGCAGGCGCTGCAGGGGCGTGGCGCGATAGAGCTTGAACAGGTCGCGCAGGTTGTGATCGGCGCTGCGCAGGCCGATCACGGTGTTCGACAGGATCGGGAAGAAGGCCACGATCCAGGCGCAGATGAGCAGCGCTGTGAAGGTGTCATGCACATAGATGAGGATCAGCGGCGCAATCGCCACGACCGGCGTGACCTGAAGGATCACCGCAAAGGGAAAGAAGCTCATTTCCACGGTGCGCGATAGAGCGAAGATCATGCCCATCAGAACGCCGCCCGCAATGGCGCAGAGCAGTGAAAGCATGGTCAGCTTCACCGTGAACATCATCGAGCTCATCAGCGAAGACCAGTCCTTCACCAGCGTTTGCGCGATCAGCGACGGTGCGGGGATGATGTAGTGAGGGACCTCATGGTAGCGCACCAGCCCTTCCCACACGAGAAGCGCGATGATGATGGCCATTGTCGGCATGATGACCGCCTTGCGGCGCTCGATGCGGGCGCGGCGGTTCTGTTCTGAATTGAGTACTGGCGTCTCGGTTGTCATGGCGCGGCCCTCAATGGTTGATGTCGTCATTGCCGAGCGTCTGGTTGAGCGCGTCGGAGACGATTTCACAGCTTTCGGTGTATTCGCGGGTGGCGCGGAAATTGTCCGCACGGGGGTAGCTTCCCGGAATGGCGATATCGTCGACCACGCGCCCGGGCCTTGCGGCCATCACCACGACGCGGTTGGACAGATAGACCGACTCATAAACGCTGTGGGTCACGAAGATGACCGTCAGCCCGTGCTCCTGCCACAGACGCAGAACGTCGTTGTTCAGCTTGAAGCGGGTCATTTCATCGAGCGCGGCGAACGGCTCGTCCATCAGCAGAAGGCGGGGCTTGGTCACGATTGCGCGCGCAATCGAGACACGCATCTTCATGCCGCCCGAAAGTTCGCGCGGATAGGCTTTCGCAAACTTGCTCAGCCCCACCTGCGCCAGCACCTCCTCGACGCGCGGCGCTGCCTGCGCACGCGACATGCCGCCAAGACGCAGCGGCAGGTACACATTGTCGAACACCGATGCCCAGGGCATGAGCGTCGGCTCCTGAAACACGAATGCGACGTCCTGCGGGCCGGAACTGCTTCCCGGCGCATGGCCGTTCACCGTGATCGACCCGGCGGACACTTCGGACAGGCCGGCGATCATGCGCAGTGCAGTGCTCTTGCCGCAGCCGGAGGGGCCAAGGAAGCTGACGAACTGACCGTCCTCAATGGAGAGTGACATGTCGCTGACAGCCACAATGCCCGTTCCATACTGCTTGTAGACGTTCTTGATTTCGATCAGTGGCTGCGAGCCGGTCGTAGCTGCTGCTCTCATTGTGCTTCCTCACCCCAGGCAGGATTGTTGTCGAGCCAGGTCAAAGGCGCGCGCTCCACCTCGGCGAGCACTTCGACGAGACGGTCGGCTGCATAATCGATTGTCTGGTGACCTTTCTCTGCGGTCGCCGCCGTGGCGTTGCCGGCAGCTCCGAAGGGATTGATGTCATGCATCTGCCAGCCGGGCTTCGCGCCCGCCAGCGAGATGTGGCGATATTCGCTGGCGAAGGTTTCGGTAAGGGCGGCGAAGTTCTGCGCCTTGCTCATCACCACCAGATCGGGATGCATGGCGAGCATCACCGATGTCTCCATGTCGCCGGCGTGAATGCCGTGCAGCGTTTCATGCGCGTCATAAAGGCCGTCCGGCAGGCCATGTCCGAACCAGTTGACGGAAAACACCATCATGCCGTGGCGCTGGCGCAGTTCGCGCGCAACAATGTCCATGATGCTGATCTGTCCGCCATGGCTGTTGAGCAGAACCATCTTGCGCACACCGCTGGCGGCGACGCAGGCTCCAATCTCGCACCACATTGAAATGAGTGTCTGTGCCGAATAGGTCAGCGTGCCGGGATAACGCGCATGCTCATTGCTTTTGCCGATCGGCTGGGTTGGCAGAAACAGGGTCCGGCTTGTTTCCGGCAGTCGCTCAATGATGGCCGAAACCATTCCGCTGACGATCGCGGCATCCACCGACAGGGGCAGATGGGGTCCATGCTGCTCTGTCGCGCCGACAGGCAGAACCGCCACCATGTTGCCTCGATCAAGCCGGGAAAACTCTTCGCTCGTATAGTCCGACCAATATCTCTTCAAAATCAGTATTCCTCCCTCATGTTCCGTGCAGTCTCGCCACAGCAAGACACCAAGCCGCCCCACATGGCGGTGTGCCTCCACACACCGCCGAAGCGACTTCCCCATCTCTGAAACTGAAGGCTTCCTCCCTGCGTCCCATGGGGGTTGGAACGATGTTCTGAGCAATATTACTAACTGATCTGACCGATCGGTCAAACTAATTGTTTAAATGACGTTGGAAATATGCAACGAAATGTCCTGCGGCCCCTCGAGGGAGAGCGAAACGTGCAAATAGCGCGGTAAGCGGGCCGCTTGAGATTGCTCTGGCGCAGGTCTTTGTGCCGGGGCTTTCAGCGGAGGTGTTTATGGTTGAGAGATGCATCATCGTGGGCGGCGGGCACGGTGGCTCGCAGGCTGCTGTCAGTCTGCGCCAGGAGGGATATTCCGGCGAGATCGTGCTGGTCAGCGATGAAAAGGATCTGCCTTACCACCGTCCGCCGCTGTCGAAATCCTACCTGAAAACGCCCGATGGAGAAGGGTTGGTGCTGCGCACCGAAGCCGTCTATCGCGACAATGCCGTCGAACTGGAGCTCGGCGTGCATGCCGAGCGGATCGACGTGGATGGCAAGCGCCTGATCGTTGCAGATGGACGAGAGCTCGGGTTTACCGATCTCGTTCTGGCGACGGGCGCACGCGCTCGCATGCCACAGCTTCCCGGAATGGAATTTGACGGCATCGTCACTCTGCGCACCATGGAAGACGCCCGCCGCATCCGCGCGGCAATGCCGATGGTTGAAAATGTCGTGATCGTCGGTGGCGGCTTCATCGGCATGGAAATGGCGCATAGCTGCATCGGCCTTGGCAAGTCGGTCACCCTCATCGAGGCTGCACCGCGCGTGCTTGCCCGCTCTGTCGCGCCGGTCGTTTCCGCTCACGTGGAAGAGCGCAGCCGCTCCGCCGGTATCGATCTGATCACCTCCGCGCAGCTTGCCGCTATCCATGGCGAGGGTGGAAAGGTCGTTGCGGTTTCCACCGCAGATGGCCGCCGCTTCGACGCTGATATGGTCGTGATGGGCATCGGGGCCGTGCCCAATGTGGAACTTGCCGCCGAGGCGGGGCTTGAGGTTGCGAATGGCGTCGTTGTCGATCCAAACCTGCGCAGTTCAGCACCGCACATCTACGCCATTGGCGATTGCGTGAGTTTTGATCACCATCAGCTTGGTGAGCGGGTGCGGCTGGAATCGGTGCAGAACGCCACCGACCATGCGCGGCACATCGCTCGGGTTCTCACCGGCGGTGGCAGGCCCTATGCCGAGGTTGCCTGGTTCTGGTCCGATCAGGGCGACATGAAGATCCAGACTGCCGGATTGGCGGCAGGCGCAGACAGTCTCATCGTTTCCGGCGCTTCCGAAGACAATGCCTTCTCCGTCTATCATTTCAGGGGTGAGAAACTGGTCGCCGTCGATTCCATCAACAGGCCAGCCGACCACATGATCGCGCGCCGACTTCTTGGAGCCGGCATCAACCCGTCGGCTGCGGATATCGCGGAGGGCGCCCAGCGCCTCAAGCAACTGATCAGCGCCTTCAAGGCGAACTAAGCCCTTCACACATTGCGCGGCTGAGGCGACAGTCGCACAAAATCATCCGGAGTTCTGTGAAATGCTTCACTGCCTTATCATCGGCGCGGCCGGCATGCTCGGCGACGGGCTGGCAAAGCGCCTCGTAAAGGATGGCGAAATCGGAGGCCGCAAAATCGGACGGCTGACGCTGTTCGATATCGTTCCAGCCCAAGCGCCTCACGTGGAAGAGATAAGTGTCACGGTTGAGGCGGGCGATATCTCGGCCGTGGAAACGGCGGAGCAAATCGTTGCTTCCCGTCCCGACGTGATCTTCCATCTGGCGGCCATTGTATCGGGCGAGGCGGAGCGGGATTTCGAAAAGGGCTACCGCATCAATCTGGATGGCACCCGCAATCTGTTCGAGGCGATACGCAAGGCCAATGAGGCAGACGGATACTGCCCGCGCGTGGTCTTCACCTCGTCGCTGGCGGTTTTCGGATCGCCACTGCCCGATGTGATTGGCGATGACCACATCATCACGCCGCACTCCAGCTATGGCACCCAGAAGGCCATCGGCGAACTTCTCCTTGCAGACTACAGCCGGCGCGGCTTCTTCGACGGCATCGGCATCCGCCTGCCGACCATCTGCATTCGACCGGGAAAGCCGAATGCTGCAGCTTCCAGCTTCTATTCCGGCATTCTGCGTGAACCGCTGGCCGGACTACCGGCCATCCTTCCGGTCGATACATCCATGCGGCACTGGTTCGCCAGCCCCCGCGCGGCAATCGGCTTCATGACCCATGCGGCAGCAGTCAGCGGTGAGTTGCTCGCCGGGCGGCGCAACATGACCATGCCCGGCGTTTCGGCAACCGTGGCCGATGAGATCGAGGCGCTGCGCGCCATAGCCGGCGATACCGCCGTTGCCCTCATCCGTCACGAAAAAGACCCGGCCATTGAGGCGATCCTCTCCACATGGCCCCAGGCGTTTGAAGCCGACCGGGCGCTCAAACTCGGTTTTGAGGCCGACGAGTCGTTTGAAGCGATCGTGCGCGCCTATCTCGAAGATTACGCAACAGATGCGGAGCAGGCATGATGAACACAGCAGTGCAGGACAACGCTGTCGGGAATTTTCTTCTGATCGGTCTCGGCGCGATGGGCTATGGCATGGGCAGTTCGCTGCTGCGCGCCGGTCTGGGCGTGGATGGTTTCGATTTGAATGGTGAGACGCAGGCGCGCTTCCGGGCTGAGGCCGGGCGAGACCGCCCGCTGGCGGTGGCTGCCGGCGAAGCCGATGGCGCCATTCTCGTCGTGGTCAACGCCGCACAGACGCGTGAGGCCCTGTTCGGCGCGAACGGTCTTGCCGCAATGCTGAAGCCAGGTGCGGTGGTGATCAGTTGCGCCACCATCGATCCGCAGCAGGCCATTGCTTTCGAGCAGGAGCTTGCGGAAAAGGGCATTCTTTATCTCGACGCCCCGATCTCGGGCGGCTCCGCGCGCGCGGCGCAGGGCAAGCTTGCGGTCATGGCCTCAGGCTCGACGGAAGCCTTTGAGAAAGCACAACCAGCGCTGGACGCCATGGCTGAAACAGTCTTCCGGCTGGGCGACCGGGCCGGGCCGGGGTCGGCGATGAAAAGCGTCAACCAGCTTCTGGCCGGCATTCATATCGCTGCCGCAGCGGAAGCATTCTCCTTCGGCATCGCGCAGGGGCTGGATGCGGATCAGATCATGCAGGTCATTCCCGCCTGCGCCGGTTCGTCGTGGATGTTCGAGAACCGGGGGCCGTACATCACAGATGGCGATTACCGACCGCATTCGGCGATCGACATTTTCGTCAAGGATCTGGGCATTGTCACCGATGCGGCATCCGGCGCGAAACTCGACCTGCCGGTTTCGCAGGCTGCACTCGAACGCTACCGCGCGGCTTCTGCCGAAGGCATGGGGCGCGAGGGGGATATCGCGCTCATGAAGCTCTATGCTGCCCAAAGCGGCATCGACCTGCCGCCGAAGCGCTACGAGGACAAATAGAGTTGTTGCCCGGCTACAGGTTCAGCTGATCAAAGCGGTTTCGCCGCAGGGGAGCCTGCGGCGAAACTGTCTTGGAGCGACACGCTCACAGCGCCAGGCAGCAATATTTCATTTCCAGATAGTCCTCGATCCCGTGGCGGGAGCCTTCCCGGCCGAGACCCGATTGCTTGATGCCCCCGAACGGCGCGACTTCTGTTGAAATCAGGCCGGTGTTCACGCCGACCATGCCGTATTCGAGTTCCTCCATCATTCTCCAGACGCGGCTGAGGTCGCGGCTGTAGACATAGGATGCGAGACCGAATTCCGTATCATTGGCAGCCTCCACCACCTCTTCCAGAGTGGAGAAGCGGAAGACCGGCGCCAGAGGCCCAAACGTCTCCTCGTTTGCAACGGCCATCTGAGGTGTGGCGTCCCGCAGGACTGTCGGCTGGAAGAACGTGCCGCCGAGGTCATGCGGCGCGCCGCCCAGAACCACCGTGCCCCCTTTTTCCAGCGCGTCGTCGATATGGGCGCGAACCTTGTCCATCGCAGAATGGCTCACCAGCGGGCCGACCGCGCAGCCTTCAAGAAAACCATCGCCAACCTGCAGGCTGGATACGGCTTTGCTCAATCTCTCGACAAACGCGTCATAGACGGCATCCTGAACATAGATGCGGTTTGTGCAAACGCAGGTCTGTCCTGCATTGCGGAATTTCGAGGTGACGCAGCCTTCCACGGCGGCGTCGAGGTCGGCATCGTCAAACACGATGAATGGCGCATTGCCGCCGAGCTCAAGAGACAGCTTCTTTATCTGGTCTGCCCCGTTGCGCATAAGAATTCGCCCCACATTGGTCGAGCCGGTGAAGCTGATCTTGCGAATGGTCGGGTTTTCCGTGAACTCCAGTCCCACGCCGACACTGTCTGTCGACGGGAGAACGGAAAGAAGTCCCCGAGGCAGGCCTGCTTGTTCGGCCAGCTTTGCGAGCGCGAGGGCGGAAAGCGGTGTTTCGGTTGCTGGTTTGACCAGAATGGCGCAGCCGGCGGCAAGCGCTGGCGCGACTTTGCGCGTGATCATCGCATTGGGAAAATTCCAGGGGGTGATTGCGCCAACCACGCCAACAGGCTGCCTGATCACCATCAGCCTCTTGTCTTCATGATGCCCCGGTATGGTTTCCCCGTAGATGCGTTTGGCTTCTTCTGAGAACCACTCGACAAAGCTTGCGCCATAGAGAATTTCGCCGCGCGCTTCAGCCAGCGGCTTTCCCATTTCAGCCGTCAGGATGGCCGCCAGGTCGTCGGCATGATCGACGATCAGGTCAAACCAGCGGCGCAGGATGCCGGCGCGCTCTTTTGCGGTGCAACGCGCCCAGACTTTCTGCGCTGGCGCGGCCGCCGATATGGCGCGGCGAACATCGTCGCGTGTGCAATCCGCGACATCGGACAGCTTTGCTCCCGTGGAAGGGTTCGTCACCGGAAAAGCCCGGTCGGTGCGGCGCCAGTCTCCGGCGATGAACGCATCCGAAATGAGAAGGTCGGGTCGATCAAGGGGGATCATCGTTTCTCTCGCAATCTGGGGAAAGGGACGTTGCGGCCGTGCTCTGTTTCGAAGAACACGGCCTTTCTCTTGTCCGCCTTGATCAACGCTTGGCGGTGAGTGTGCGGATCAGGCTGTGCGGCTCAATGCGCAAGGGATGCTGAGCCAGGTTTCCAGCTCGTGGTTCACGGTATCCACCGCTGTCAGGTTCACCATGTGGCGATGCCCGGCAACGATAACCGCGTGACCGTTTTGTGCTGCCTGCGCCATGGCGCGCGACATCGCCGGTGTGGAGTTTGGATCACCTTCACCGGTGAGCGCCAGCAACGGACATTCAATGCCTGAGACGTGATCGGCATAGTATGTATCGCCACGGGAGAAGGCCGTGTAGGCCGTTGCATAGCCCGCATGATCCACACTGCCGAGCCACTCGGCCACCTGATCGCGCGCGTCCTGCTCGGCAGGGCTGTCACCGAACCAGCGGCCCAGTGGGGTGGCGACATCAAATGCGCCAGCCCGGATTTGCGCGGCACGGTCTTCGACGGCGGCACGCGCGTCAGGATCCCGGCGGAACACGCCGTTCAACAGTGCAACGCGCTCAACCAATTCGGGATAGGTGACCGTGAAGCCAACAGCGATCAGGGCGCCCATGGAGTGACCCGCCAGACTGATCTTCTGCAGGTTGAGTGCCTGCAGCGCCGTTTGCAGCCAACGCACATAGTCGCACACCTGCGCGCCTTCGGGCAGGTGGCTGGTGAGGCCGTGCCCGGGCATGTCCAGAGCAAAGACATGATGCGTCTTTGAAAGTGCATCGATCTGCGGCCCCCAGGCCGCAGACTGCATGCCGACGCCATGGATGAGGACGACAATGTCGCCCTCTCCAGCCTCGCGATACCCCAGTTGGCCGTAACCCTCAGACAGCTGCAGGGTTTTCAACGTCATGCCCGAGCTCCTTGAGGTCCTGATACCGGTCGCCGATGCGGTGGTGCGGCCGTCCGCCAATCGAAGCGCCAAGCGCGATCACGATTTCATCCGCTGCCGGTGCGTCTGCTATTGAAAGCTGGATGGTGAGATAATGACTGCGCTTTCCGCCGTCATTCTTGTCCATGAGCGGGATCATGAGCGGAGCGTTCGCCGGACCGCGCGTGTTGCAGAAAGCCAGGTATGACTTGGCGCCCACCGCCTCACGGTAATGGTTGCCGAAACGGAGCGTGTGGATCAGAGCCGAAGCGTGTTCGACTTCGCCGGACAGGCCGACGATTGCCGATTTTCCGTAACCCTCGACCTTGTCGCCGCCGCCTGCTGCTTCCAGAATCATTTCGGTGAGGAGTTCGCCCAGTCCGGGGGCGCAATCCATGATCTCGGGCCTCAGATCCTCGACAAAACCCCGTCCTGCCCATGGGTTCCGGATGACGGCCACTGCCGCGATCATTTTCAGGGGCGTTGGTGCAGCTTTCCCGCCTTCGATGAGCGTTTCCTCGACGTGTAGTAGTGTTTTGCGGATCTCAGCAGGCATTCGCAGCTCCCGGTTGATTCGAACGGTTAGTGTTGATTATGGTATACCGTAATACAATAATTCAAACAACCTTGCTTGCGGGAATCGACGCTGCTATCTCGTCGGCATGACAAATCTTGGCCTGAATAAAATTGAGCAGCAGCCCACCACCCTGCGAGACATGGTTCTTGAACGCCTGCGCGATGCGATAATCGACGGCGTGTTCAAGCCGGGCGACCGACTGGTTGAGCGCGTGCTCTGCGAGCAACTGGGCGTCAGCCGTACGGTGGTTCGAGAAACGCTGCGCTATCTCGATGCGGAAGGTCTGGTGGAGCATCTGCCCAATCGCGGGCCGATCGTCGCCAGGATGGACTGGGACGATGCACGGCAGATCTACGATATCAGGCTGAAGCTTGAAACGGCGGCTGCCGAGGCCTGCGCAAGGAACATGACACCGGATCTTGAGCGGCGTCTGCGCGAAGCGCTTGTCGATCTGGAAGCCGCTGCTGCAAAGGAAACACCCGGTGCGCTCTTCAAGGCCACGACGCGGTTTTATGCTCTCATCTTCGAGGGGGCAGGGCACAACATCGCCTGGGAAGTCGTGCAGCGCCTGAACGGCCGTATTTCCCGCCTGCGCGTGATGACGCTGACCAGCGAAAACAGAAAAGTGTCTGGCCCGACCCATATGCGCAACATCTGCGAAGCGATTGCTGCGCGCGACCCGGACGCGGCCCTGGCTGCCGTTGAAGCCCACCTGACGGACGCCACGTCCATCGCACAGAAACTCCTGGCCGGAGACAAGGAAAAATCATGAGCGCATTCGACGAAGACCTCTTCCTCAAGGGGCTGGAGAAACGAAAGTCCACGCTTGGGGCCGAGTATGTCGAAAGCAATCTGGCAAAGGCTGATGAATTCACACGCCCTTTTCAGGAAGCGATGACGGCCTGGTGCTGGGGCTTCGGCTGGGGCGATGAGGTCATCGACGCGAAAACGCGGTCGATGATGAACCTCTCGATGATTGGCGCGCTCGGCAAGATGCACGAGTGGGAATTGCACTGTCGTGGGGCCATTCGCAATGGCGTGACCCAGGACGAACTGCGCGCCATCATTCATGTGATCGGCATCTATTGCGGCGTGCCGCAGGCGCTGGAGTGCTTTCGCGCCGCGCGCAAGGTTCTGGAAGAGGTGGACGCGGAGTAGCAGGCCGATCACCGGCGGCGACTGCTCTGCCTTTTTAAGTGTGCTTTCACGGCTGGAAAGAAAACGGGCCGGTCTTGGACCGGCCCGGAAGCATCAATTGGCAATCGCGCCGATTTCCTTGAAGTAACGCTCCGCGCCGGGGTGCATCGGAACGGTCCGCTTCTGCGCTCCAAGCTCGACGGTCAGTCCCTTGAAGCTCGTGTTGCTCTCGCCGAGCGCCTGCAGGTTTTCCCAGAACGCCTTCGTGAATTCGTAGATCATGTCCTCGTCTGCTTCCGCGTCGGTGTAAATCACCTGCGCCAGACCGAAGGTGGACACAGGCTCATCCTGCCCGCGATAGGTGCCTGCGGGCACTTCGAACGGTACGAGGAGGTCGTAGTAGACTTCGTTGAGGCGTTCGATCACCTCGGGGTCGAGGTTCAGATAGCGCATCGGCACGGTGGACGAGAGCTGCTGTGCGTTTGCCAGCCCCACCTGGAAGACATGCATGCCGCCGTCGAAGACGCCATTGCGGATTTCATCGAAAACCTGCCCGGTGGAAACCGTTCCTGCCTTGATGTCGTCCGTGGAAAGGCCGGCTGCCTTGAGCAGCTCCAGATTCAGCCCGTAGGTGAAGCTCGACGGCGTGTTGAGGTTGATCGCATGTCCCTTGATGTCCTCAAGCGATGTGATCCCTGAATCTTCGCGCACAAAGACATTTTCCGGCACGACGCTGAAGATGAACAGCTGACGCAGGTTCTTGAACTCGTCCGCGATGGGGATGTTGGCGAAGTCATTGCGCTTGTTGTAGGCGAATTCCAGATCGATCAGCGTGTTGAGAGCGATGTCGAGTTCGCTGTTCAGCACCAGACCGAGATTGTCGCGGTAGCCGCCGGTGGTCTGGACGGACAGTTTGTACTTGTCCTGCGCGTTGTTGAACACTTCCGAGATGGTTGCGCCGTTGATGTAGGGGCCGGAGCCGGAGCTGCTGGTTCCGATGGAAAGTTGCTCCTGAGCCGAGGCGGCGGACGAAACCATGATCGAGGCGGCGGCAAAGAGTGCTGCATGCCGGATTTTGGACGGTATCTTGAACATTTACTTCTCCCTTTTGATTACGTGTTCTGGTGTTTTGCGCCGGTTGCCGGGGCGCTCTGGATTCCATCGAGCCTGGCGCGGCGCAGATAGATCAGGGCGACGACGGCGACGCCTGCGATGTCGGTGAGGTAGCCGGGGTTGATGAGCGAGATGGCCGCTGCCGCAAGCAATGCGCGTTCGATCCAGTTGATCCGTCCGGCGCACCAGCCCTGCACCGCGGCTGCCATGGCAAAGACGCCGATCGCAGCCGAGCAGGCCGAAAGCGCGACCGTCATGGCATCACCCTGAAGCAGCAGGGCCGGTGAGAACAGGAACATGAACGCGACAATGAAGCCCGGCAGCGAGTGAACGAATGCGGTGACTGCCGTGCTCCACCAGTTCGCGCGTGCAATGCCGGCAGCCACCACGGCCACGAGGGCCACCGGAGGTGTGGAGCCGGATTTGATCGCGAAGTAGAAGAGGAACAGATGCGCGCCGAGCAGCGGTGCGCCGGCGGCGGTCAGAGCCGGAGCCGTGAACATCGCCAGAAGCAGGTAGGCGATGGGCGTGGGCATTCCCATGCCGAGCAGCGTTGCCGCAACCACAGCGAGGATGGCGGTCATCAGCAGCGAGCCGTCGCTGACCGAGAGGATGATGTCGGCAATGCGCGGTCCAAGGCCCGTTGTCACGATTGCCGCCTGAAGAAGGCCGATTGAGACGATCAGGGCCGTGATCGCGGCCGCCTGGCGCGCGCCACTGTCGAACTGGTCGAGAATGGCCTGGAAAGGCATGCGCGAAACGCTTCGGGCGAGACCGCACACCATTGCGATGCCGATGGCGATGAGGCTGGCGTAAGACGGTGTGTAGGACTCGACGATCAGCAGATAGAAGAGCACGGCGGGCGCGACCAGAAGATGCCAGCCATCGGCAAAGCTCTGTCGCAGGCTGGGGATCTCGTCTTCCGGAATGCCTGCAAGGCCGGCCTTGCGCGCCTCGAAATGCACCACGCAGTAGAGCGAGAGATAGTAGAGAACGGCGGGCAGAATGGCGGCAACTGCAATCGTTGCGTAGGGGATGCCGGTGAGCTGCGCCATGATGAAAGCGGCCGCGCCCAGAATTGGCGGAACGAGCTGTGCGCCTTCCGAGGTGTTGGTTTCCACGGCGGCTGCCACATGCGGCCGGAAGCCGGTGCGGATCATCAGCGGGATCGTGAACGTTCCCGTGGTGACGACGTTGCCGACAGAGCTTCCCACCATGGTGCCGAGACCGGCGCTGGCGACCATCGCGCTCTTGGCCGCGCCGCCGACCTGCCGGCCGGTGGTGGCGTTTGCGACCTTCATGATGAAGTCGCCCGTGCGCGTTGCCTGCAGGGCCGAACCCAGCATCATGAACATGAACAGATAGGATGCCGCGACGCTCAGGCCGGTGCCGAAAAAGCCTTCGGTGGTATAGGCGGTCAGGTAGATGATCCGCTTGAGGTCCATGCCCGCATGCTGCATGACGCCGGGAAAGTAGGACCCGTAGAGCATGTAGACGACACCGAACACGCCAAGTGCGAACAGTATGGTGGAGTGCCGGCGCGCGGCCTCCAGCGAAATGACGATGATCGCGACGCCGATGGCGACATCCGTGCCTGTGAGGTAGCTGGAGCCCCAGAGATTGATCAGGCGTTCGAAATTGACGATCACATAGCCCATGGTCACGATGGTGGCCGCGGCAAATGTGGCGTCCAGGCCCCATTGAACGCTTCGCATGACCTGCTGATCGGACCGCGTCCGGTCAAGGAAGGCGATGCAGAGCATGGCGCAGGCAAACAGCGCGAGGTGAACGATGGTTGTCTTGTACGGTCCGAAAAGCGTCGCGTATGCCATATATGCGAATATGAGCATCCCGACCGCTGTCAGCACCCAGTCGACGCCGGAGCGACGCTCTCGCGTGGGTTCTGTCATTTCAACTGATCTCCTTGTGGGGTGGAGCCCTGTGGCGCCTTTTTCAGGTGGCGCAGGGCCGCGTCACACGCTGCAGCGACGTGGACGAAACTTGCTTTTTCGGCGGCGGCGGTGTCGCGGGCAATCAGGGCAGAAGCGATTGCCTGCATCTCCGAATGGCTTGCGTCATGACGTTCCGGGTCGGACATGGACTGCGTCCGCAGAAAGTAGACGCGTTCGATGATCGCGTTCAGGGAACGCTGGATTTCCCCGTTTCCGGACCCTTCGATCATGATGTCATAGAATGTCGTGGTCGCTTCCCTGATCGCTGCGAGTTCGCCGGCTCTGAAGGCATTCTTCAGCCTCTCGGCGGCCCCGGCGATGTCGTTGATCGTGTCACTGGAGGCGCGCTGGGTGAAAAGCCGCGCCGCCAGAGCTTCCAGGCTGGCGCGTACTTCGTAGATGTCCCGGATCTCGCGTGCGCTCATCAGAACGACAATTAGATTGTTGTTGGCGTCGCGACCGACCAGCCCTTTCTCTTCAAGCCGGGCGAGGGCCTCGCGAACAATGGTCCGGCTCACGCCGGTTGCTTCGCAGAGTTCGCGTTCGACGATCTTCTGGCCGGGAGCGAGCTTCCCATCAAGGATTGCACCCTGAATGGTGTCCTGAACCCGCGACCGCAATGTCGGCGTGGTCCGGTCGATGCGCAGCATCTCCATAGTGTGAACGCTCATCAGCCACCTCCCATGCCTGAGACCCGTCGTCTGTTCCTGCCCAAAGCGGGCGGGCCAGCGAATGCCTCGCCGCCTGAACATCGGTATACAATAATACCGTATTACAGAATACTCAACCCGTTTTCTGTTTCGGGGCGGAATCCGGGCGCAGGAGTGGCTAAAGCGGCTCGCCGATGGCCCGAATGTCGTCCGCATCGTTGAAGCAATGCGAGGTTTGCTGCTCGTTAAGGGAGAAAATCAGTCGTTTGTCCGCTCAACCGAGCTGATCGAACGCAAGGCCGCATCAAAGGAGCAGGCCGAAATCTGGTCTAGGGTGATCCAAAGACGGGGCGCTCAGGCGTGGCGGAGAAGAGCTCCGAGTGTCGCTGGCTTTGAACCTTGATGGTCAAAAGCGTTTGACGCCGGTCGATGGAGGCAGTTGCCGACATAGCCCACGGCGCGGTTTCGCGCGGGATCCCGGAAGAACGGGGGTGGAGAGCTGAGTGGCGCTCGCAATAGCCTCTGCGCTGCCCGATTTTCCAATCGAGGGGAGCCGCAAGGCGTACCATGATCTGAATATAGGAAGATGGTCGGGCGGCCTGTCAGCCGCATAAGTTTGCAGGCCCGCAATCGTGACGGTTTCAAGCAGTCACGATTGCGGGCTTTTGCAAGGTTGGTTGCTAGGATTCCTGCGCCTTCCTGGCGACAGAGGCGTGCCAGGGGGTCAGCCAGCCGCGCAGTTGAGCGATCAGCGTGTAGAGCGTCAGTCCAATCAGCGTCAGAAGCACGATCACGGCGAAAAGGCCCGGGACCTGCAACTCCTGCAACATGGCGACGGCGAGATAGCCGAGGCCTTCATTGCCACCGATGAACTCGCCGACGATGGCGCCGATCATCGACATCACCACGGCCACTTCCATGCCGGCCAGAACCACGGGCAACGCGGTGGGCAGGTCGAGCATTGTGAAGCGCTGTAGCGGGTTTGCCTGCAGCATGACGAACACGTCGCGGTCGCCCGGCTCAACGGAACGGAACGCGATCAGCGAGTTCGAGAAGACCGGGAAGAATGACAAAGCTGCGGCAATGACGATCTTCGATTCCAGCCCAAAGCCAAACCACAGGATGAAGAGCGGTGCGAGCGCGATTTTTGGAATGAGCTGCAGGCACACAATGAAGGGCTTGAACGCCCATTCAAGCATCTGCACCCGAGCCATTGCCATGCCAAGCGTGATGCCGAGAAGGACGGCGATCAGAAAGCCGGAGACAGCCTCGATCACGGTGACAAGCGCATGACGCCAGACCTCGGCGTCGCTCACCAGTTCGATAAAGGCGACGACGATCTGATACGGCGTCGGCAGGATGAAGGCAGAGACATCGGCAGTGTGCACATACACTGTCCACGCGATCAGGAAGGCTGCAACGGTTGCTGTCGGAAGCGCTATGCGGATGAAACGATCTGTGCCCATCAGTGGCCTCCTGTCAGGCTGGCGCGAAGATGCACGAGCATGTCCTGGAATTCGGGTTTGCGTTGCAGATCAAGCGTGCGGGGGCGCTCGAAAGGCATCTCGATGACCTCGGTAATGCGGGCCGGTCGGGCGGCGAGCACCACAACGCGGTCCGACAGGAAGGCGGCCTCGGTGATCGAGTGCGTAACGAGGATGGTCGTGACATGCGCCTTCGCGCAGACCGACATCAGCTCCATGTTCAGCGTGTCACGTGTCATCGCGTCGAGTGCGCCGAAGGGCTCGTCGAGCAGCAGAACCTGAGGTTCGGTGATCAGGGCGCGCGCCAGCGAGGCGCGCTGGCGCATGCCGCCGGAAAGTGCAGAAGGCCGCGCTTTCTCGAAACCCTTGAGGCCCACGGTCTCGCAGAGCGCATGGGCCCGCTCCTCCCGTTCCGCCTTCCTTACCCCGCGAAGGCGCAGGGGCAGGGCGACATTTTCTGCAACGGTGAACCAGGGGAACAGACGCGCCTCCTGGAACATCATGGAGACGGGGCGCGTGGCTTCAACGGATCGTTTGCCGCCTTCCCAGACGGAGCGATCCCGCACGATGATCTCACCCTCGCTCGGCTTTTCAAGACCGGCGATGATGCGCAAAAGGGTGGTCTTGCCGCAGCCTGACGGTCCGAGCAGCGAAATGAAGTCGCCGCGCTGCATGTCGAGCGTTGCATCGCCAATGGCGCGGACGGCGTTCTCGCCCTGACCAAAGGTCTTGCCGACACCCACAATGCGGATGTCGGCCGGGTTGTCCATTTTCATGCTTTCAGGGCCTGATCGAGTAGGTCGTTCGTGTAGAGTTCGGTCGCGGGAACAGCTTTGTCGATGAGCTTGGCGCCAGCAAGCAGATCAACGGCGCTCTCCCAGAGCTCGGGGATGTTGCGGAGGATATTGTCTTCGCCCTTTGAAGCCCAGTTTTCCGCGTTGGTGCGGAGGTCTTTCTGCGCCGTTTCCAGATTTTTGAGGCCAGAGACGTCGTGTTTCTCGCCAATGATCTTGAGAATTGGCAGAAGGTCTTCCGTGGTGACGATTTCCTTGGCCGCGCGGTGCGTAGCGCGCAGGAAGGAGACGAACTTTTCAGGGTTTGCGGCAATCATGTCAGGGCGGGCGACATAGACCTGACCCGGCATACCGTCATCGATCGGCATGACCGAGACATCGTCGCGCGCTGCGCTGGCAATGATCATGGAAGAGGTGTTGCCGATGAAAGCGCCGGCGCGGCCGGCCTCGATCAGCGCGAAGGATGCAGCGGAATCGGCGACCTTGACCTTGTCGACCTTGTCCGGCGAAGCACCGGCCCTGGACATCATCAGGTCGAGCGTGCCCTCCATGGAGCCTCCCAGCGTCGCCATGCCCACCGTGCGACCTTCCAGGTCGGCCATGGTCTTCACTGGATTTTCCTTCGAGGAAAGCAGGAAGAACGGGGAGCGCTGGGCGATGGTGGCGATCGAGATCAGCGGCGCGTCGTTGTTGATGCGTGAGACGATGTAGTTGGTGCCGCCGGTGCGGCCGGAATCCATTTGCTTGGCAATGGTCATCTGCGCCGCAAGGGCCGCGCCCTTGCCAGCCTGCAGGTTCATCGCCAGCCCTTCGTCGGCGTAATAGCCGGCGGCATCCGCATAGATGACCGGCGCGAAGGCCAGTGACAGCGTGAAGGGTGTGATGAAACTAAACGTTTCTTCTGCCTGCCCCTTGATCGGGAATGATAGCATGGCTGCGCTGCTCATCGCTCCCAGCATCAGGTTTCGTCTCGTCAGTTTCACGCGGCTTACCTCCCTGTTCAAATATGAACTCAGTGTTCAATCAAATCTAAGCGCAAATTGCCGGCTATGGCAAGAGCGGTTTGTCTAGCCGGATAATCAGATCCCTCCTGTCTTCAGACGTCAGTGAGTTCGGCAGTCGGAGTTTTCGGAAGACCGCCTAAAAGGCGGGTGATGGCGTCGGCCGTGCGCACCACTTCGCGCCGAACACTGGCGTCGATGCTGTCAATGCGGTCGGCGGAGGCCGCCTGGGTGGCGTTGATGGCGGCAACGACATTGCCTTCGATGTCGCGCACCGGCGCTGCGATGCTTGCGATCCCGGTTTCGAAATTGCCGATCTGAACAATGGAGCGCGCATTCCGGTCGCGTTTCCATTGTGCGCTCACCTCGCCCAGGCTGCGCGGTGTTTGCCCTGGCGCGTTCTGATAGGTCTCGTCACGGAAGAGGCGGAACAATTCATCCTCGCTGAGATCGGCCAGCAGGACGCGGCCCATTGTGGTGCCGGCGGCAGGCAGGCGGCTGCCGACGTGAACGATACTGGCAAGGCCCATATGGCTCGGAACGCGCAGCATGTAGAGCACGAAGCGACCATCGCGCACACCCAGATGAGCCGACCAGTCGGTCTCATCTCGAAGTTTTTCGAGTTCGGGCAGTGCGACTTCCACCAGTTCGCGCGTCGCCAGGTAACCATAGCCGAGCCGCAGAACGGCAGGTCCCAGCGCGTATCGCGAGGTTTGCTGGTTGTGCAGAAGATATCCCTGTTGTGCCAGCGTGTAGACCGTCCGGAAGGCTGCCGAGCGGGTCGTCCCCAATCTGCGCGCGATGTCCGAAAGCGTCATCTCCCGGTTGTCCGGTGTGAAGGACTGCAGCACCTGCAGGCCGCGGATCAGCCCGGGGACGATGTATTTGTCATCGGAGGGTGGAGCGGGAGAGGAAGGCGAAGATGTTTTGTCCATAAAACACTGTCTAGCAGGTAAAACGCCCTTGATCTAGCGTCCGGCCAACTCAGGAGAGAGGAATAACGATGACGATACATACGACCGCCGCTTCAGCTCTTGCCCAGGACCTTGCCGCGCATACGGGCCGTTTCACCGACAAGACCTTTGACTGGAACGCTTTTCCGTCGAATGCCGGGTTCGACGATCTGGCCCGTGCGCAGATGCGCTATATCGGCGCTGGCGGATCGCCGAAGGTTGGCGACACGTCCACCCTGAAGCCCGATCACTTCACGCTGAGCCTGATCCACAAGGAGCCTGGCAAATACGCCGCCTGCCATAGCCATGAGATCGAAGAGAGCTTCCTCATCATCGATGGCGTTCTGGTCGTTGGCTGGGAGCGTGACGGTGAAGTGGTCGAGGTCAAGCTTGGCGCGAAGGACATGATCCTCAATGCCCGCGAGATCGGTCATGGTTTCCGCAACGATGGCGTGACGCCGGTGCTGATGTCGATCTCTGTCGATGTGGGCAAGCCGCTGCCGCCTGTCTATCACTACCACCCGAAGGAGCATCCGGCGGAACTGGCGCGCAGCTTTGGCGCAGAGCCGGGCAAGACGCTGCCTTTCGACCGTAATGGCAGCCACCCGTTGCAGCAGCTGATGGCGCAGTATGTTGTGCGTCACAACGAACTGCCGACGATCTGGGAAGAGGCTGGTTTCACCCGCAAGGTCTATGTGGGTGAGGGTGGCATTGCTCACGACACCTGCCGCAAGGAGATGCTGGGCATTCCTTCACAGGTCGGCATCAAGCCGATCGTCCGTGACGTCGAAGACGCCTATCTCGTTCTCGAGGGATCGCTCATCGTCGGCTGGGAAGAGAATGGCGAGACCGTCGAGGTGGAGCTCGGACTGCGCGATCTGGTCAAGACGCCGGCCGGTCGCAAGCACTGGTTCCGCAACAATTCCGCAGCGCCAGCAACGGTCTGGTCGGTCATCGGCTCGTCCGAGCCCGACGGGATTGTCTACGAAGCGGCATAGTCTGGTTCGTATCCATGAAAATGCGCCCCTGGCTTTGGTAAGTCAGGGGCGCAGTCATTTCTGCTTCGCTTAAGCTACCTGCATTGGTTGACCGCCCTCAAGCTGCTTCGGCAAGCTCCGTCGCCCAGGCATTGTAGCCATAAACCCAGTCGGCATTGGTGCCCTGTTTCAGCCAGTCATTGGCGAGAGATCCCCGCTGGACTTCGGCGGTGCGCGGGATGCGGGCGGTTTCATAGCGCTTCAGCGCCTCCGGTACGGAAGCCGGCGTGACGCCATCGAGTGCACGAGCCAGAACGACAGCGTCTTCAATGGCCATGCATGCGCCCTGCGCCATGAACGGCACCATGGGGTGCGCCGCATCGCCCAGAAGCGTGATTGCTCCACTGGACCAGCGCTCCATCGGTTCGCGCACATGCAGCGCGGAGCGGGTGACCGTTTCGCAGGCATCTAGCAGGGCGCGGGCTTCGGGGTGGAAATCGGCGTAGGCCGCCCGCAACGCGTCGATGTCGCCCGGCAGGGTCCAGCCTTCCTCGGTCCAGTCTTCCTGCGGCGTCGTGGCAAAGACGAATATCTCGGTGCCAAGATTGAGCGGGAAGGTGACGATCTGGTGTGCAGGCGTCGGGCCCCACCATTTGGTGAATGAATCGAGATTGGGAATGCCGTCACCGCGCTCGCGCGGGAAAACGGCGCGGTAGGACACCAGGCCGGTGAAGCGCGGGTGATCCTCGCCGAAGAGGGAATGGCGCACAGCCGAGTGGATGCCGTCCGCGCCGATCAAAACGTCAGCTTCAAATCGTGTTCCATCGGAGAGAATGGCGACTGCTCCGCTGTCCGTCTGCTCGGCTGCGGTGACCTCGGTGGCGAAGCGGATCGTTTTTTCCGCCAGTGCGTTTTCGAGTGCGGTCAGCAGGTCAGCGCGGTGAATGGTCAATTGCGGCGCGCCGTAACGTTCCTCCGCTGCCGTGCTCATGGGCAGGCGCGAAGTCTCTTCGCCAGTATCCCAGGTTCTGCTGATGCGGTATTCAGGGCGTGCTGCGGTTCTGCGCAGCAGGTCGCCGATCCCCAGCCCGTCCAGTGCGTGCACCGCATTGGGGGTGAGATTGACGTCGGCGCCGATGCGACCGAAGGCGCGGGCGCGCTCGAAAATCGTGACGTCGTGCCCCTGTTTCTGCAGCGCGATCGCCGTTGCCATTCCGCCGACGCCACCGCCGGCTATGCCGATCTTCATTCAACTCACTCCCGATTTGTTCAAATAAGAACGTATAGTTCAAAAAATAACGATATTGTGTGCAGTGGACACTGTCAACGCGCTCCTGTCGGCCGATGGGGTGATCCTTTCGTGCCTGCTCCCACACATGATCCGGCGTCTGCTGATGTCCACAGGAGGCCCCGGAAAGGGGCGGTTGACAAGCCGGCCGGGATTCGACATTCTAAATTTGAACAATATGTTCTTATTTGAACATCGGTTGGGAGGAACAGATGGACGCCTTTAAAGACCGCCTGTCGCAGCGCGCCTTCGACACTGGGCGTCCCGGGCTGGAGCATCAGTGCCGCGGGCGTGAACTGGATGAGCGCGAAGTCGCATTCGCCGACGCCCTGATGACGATTTACGCCACGGGTGAGCACGATTTTTCAGCCGTTGCGCGGCAACTGACCGAAAAGGGTGTCGTTGCGCCGCGCTCTGGCCGGTCCGACTGGACTGAGGCGCTGCTTTCAGAAGAGCTGGTGGCGACGAACAAAGAACTCGACGCTGCATACGAGGCGCATGGCTATGGCGCTTGAGTTTCGCTCGGTCACAAAAGAGTTCACCACTGGAACCGGGCAGAACCTCGTCGCCGTCAACGACATCAACTTCCGGGTCGATGAAGGCGAGTTCGTCTCTGTGGTCGGCCCGTCAGGTTGCGGCAAGAGCACAATCCTGAGCATGACGGCCGGCCTTTACCAGCCAACGCGCGGTGAAGTTCTGGTCAGCGACGAGCTCGTCGGCGGTCCCAATGCACATGTTGGTTTCATGTTGCAGAAGGATCTGCTTCTGCCCTGGCGCGATATCGTTTCGAATGTCGAGTTTGGGCTGGAAGCGCGCGGTGTCGCCAGATCGGAACGCCGGGACCGGGCGATGGCGGAGCTGAAACGCTGTCATCTGGCAGGGTTCGAGAAGCACTATCCCTATCAGCTCTCCGGCGGCATGCGCCAGCGTGCGGCGCTCGCGCGGACACTGGCGATCAAGCCGGAAATTGTCCTGCTCGACGAACCATTCTCCGCGCTTGATGCGCAGACAAAGCTGCTGCTGCAAAACAGCTTTGCCGGAACGATTTCTGAAACTGGCAAGACAACGCTGCTGATTACCCATGATCTGGCTGAGGCGGTTCTTATGTCAGACCGCATTCTGGTTCTTTCCGAAAGACCGGGCAGCGTGGTGGCCGAGATCAAGGTTGATTTGCCGTATCGCGAGGAGCCGCTGCGACGCCGGGTGATGCCGGAAGTCAGCGAGTATGCGGCGCAGATATTCAAACATCTGAAGCTGGAAGAAAAAGCCATCTGACTGGCCGGAAACAAAGGGGAATTCTGATGAGACGCATGCTTAAATCGGCTCTCGCCGCTGTTATTCTGACGGCCACTGCCAGCACCGCAATCGCCGCCGAAAAGGTGACATATCTGTTCCCGGCGCCTGATTTTCTGCCCGCGTTTGCGCCATTCCAGCTTGCCAAGAGCAAGGGGTATTTCGGTGACGCCGGCCTCGACGTTACGTTCCAGGTGGGCAAGGGCGGCGCCGATGTGGCGACGCAGGTGGCTGTCGGTAACGCCGATCTCGGCGGCGGCATCGGCGATACGCCGATTATCGTTCGCGCCAACGGTCTCGACATTCGTGGTGTGGCTCTGCTCGGCGGACGCGGCCTGACGCAGCTTGCTTGGCGCAAGGACAGCGGCATCACCGGCCCTGCCGACCTCAAGGGCAAGTCGATCGGTGTTCTCGCCTTCCAGGACACGACTTACTACAATCTTCTGGGCGTTCTGGCTTCTGCTGAACTGAGCAAGGCCGATGCCGACATTCAGGCGGTCGGCCCCGGCGGCATCATTCAGTTGACCATTGCCGGAAATCTGCAGGCCATGTCGGGTGTGCCGGAATGGATTGCCGCCATCGAGGCTGCCGGCGTCGAGATGGAACAGATGCCGGTCGATGAGGTCTTCCCCGCCATGGCGCAGGCCATCATCGCTTCCGACAAGACCATCGAAGAGCGTCCCGAGGTTGTGCGCGGTTTCGTCGGCGCGGTGCTCAAGGCGGTTGCCGATATCTCTGCCGATCCGGCGCAGTCCGCCAAGGACTATGTCGCCGCCGTTCCGCAGCATGCAGGCAAGGAAGCCGAGATCGAGGGCATCCTGCGCTCCTACGCGACACTGGTTTATCCTGAAGGTGAAAATCAGCCTCTCGGCGCATTCGATCCGGAACGTATCGGTAAAGTGCAGGCGTTCTATGTCGACAGCGGCATTGTCCAGACCGCCGTCCCGATTGAAGACCTCTACACGAATGATTTCGTCCAATGACAGAGGTCAGTTCGATGGAGACCGGGGCGAAAGCCCCGGCCAAGGTGGCAAAGCCCCTCATGAAGACGCAGAGCAGCACATTTCTTGCCAGCATGGCGCTTCTCGTTCTCGTGCTGTTGGCGTGGCAGTTCCTGCCGCCGGCGCTCGGGGTGCCGAAGTTCATCATTCCGACGGTGACAGACTGCCTGAGCGAGATGAAGCGCATGCTGCTTCAGGAAGGGCTGGTGGGGCACACGCTCTCAACGGCGCTCTACACGGTGCTCGGCTTTGTCATCGGGAGTCTGCTTGGCGCGGTGATCGGCTATCTGCTCGGAATGTCCGAGTTCTGGGAGAAGGTGCTTTCGCCCTACATCCTCGCGCTGCAGATCGCTCCGAAAGTGGCGTTCGCTCCGCTCTTCATCATGTGGTTCGGCTACAACGCCATGCCGAAACTGCTGGTGACGGTTCTGATCGTATTCTTCCCGGTGCTGGTCAACGTGTTGCAGGCAATGCGCACGGTCGACCGTGATCTGGTCAATCTGGCGCGCGCCTACAATCTTTCCCGCTGGGGAATTTTCATGAAGGTCGAGATGCCGTCCACCCTGCCGAACCTGATGGCCGGGCTTAGGATTGCGTCCACCCTCGCGGTGATCGGCGTGACGGTCGGCGAACTGGTCGGTGGAAACACGGGCCTTGGCTTTCTGATTTCCTACGGTGGCGGACAGGCGAATGCGGCGATGGTTTTCAATTCCATCGTGCTGCTCACCGTGATCGGTTTCCTGCTCTACGCGGTGCTCGTGCGGATCGAGGATCGGGTGCTGCACTATTTGCCGAGAGCCCAGCACTAGGCGCTTCCAACAATCATCACCGCCGGAAGCGGGAGGCTTTCGGAAATCCATGACGGAGACGGACATGACAGGCATCGACAAGAAATCGCTGATCGAGGAGCGCGTGAACTCCGGTCTGCGTGGCCAGTGGTATCCGGTGGCCAAATCGGTTGAGATCAAGGCGAGCAGGCCTTACGGCACGCGCTTGCTTGGTGACAAGATCGTTCTGTGGCGCGATGCCGAGAACCGGCTGCGCTGCGTCGAGGACTTCTGCCCGCATCGGGGCGCGCCGCTGTCCTATGGCGAGATCCATGAGGGGAACGTCAGTTGCCGCTATCACGGCGTCGTCGTCAATGGCGACGGTGTGGTGGTGCGGGTGCCGGCGATGCCGGAATGCGCACTGGAGGGGCGCAAGGCGCTGAAGTCTTTCGAGGTCGCGGAAGCCGGCAATGCAGTGTTTGTCTACGTGCCGTCGATCGAGGAGCCGGAAGCGCCGCCGCTGGCGCTGCCGAAAGAGCTGACGAGTGACGACTGGACGGGTTTTCTGTGCACCGGCGAGTGGCAGGCCAATTATCGCTATGCGCTCGATAATCTCGCCGACCCGATGCATGGCTGCTACCTGCATGCGGAGAGCTTCACCCTGGCCTTCGGTTCCAAGCAGGACCTGATGAAGCTCGACAAGACCGATGCCGGTTTCCGGGTCAGCCGGGTGGGACAGGTGGGGGAGAACTTCGACTGGACCGAATTCGAGGTGCATCCCGGTTCGATGTTCTGCTTCCTGGAGATTCCGTATCCGCCGGCCGCAGGGCCGGGTGGCGTCTTCCGCATCATCGGTTTTGTGACCCCGCTCGACGCCAACAGCTGCAAGGTCTTCTTCTGGCGCATGCGGCAGGTCTCGGGTCTGGCGCGTGAGAGCTGGCGCTTTCTCTATCGGGCCCGGCTGGAAAAGACCCACTGGGATGTGCTCGAGCAGGACCGGGTCATGCTGGAGGGCATGCCCGATGACGCGCGCAAGCGCGAAATGCTCTACCAGCACGATCTCGGTGTTTCCCGCGTCAGGCAGATCCTGACGCGCGCCGCCAAGAGCCAGGTCGAGGCCGAGATGGCGGCCGAATGATGCTTGAGGGACGCACAATACTCGTCACCGGGGCCGCGCGCGGCCTTGGTGCGGAGATTGCCAGATGCCTGGCGCGAAAGGGTGCAAACCTCGTGCTCGCGGATATCGCTGAGGAAGAGGGGCGGGGAATCGCGGAAGAAACAGGCGCGCGCTTCATCGCGCTTGATCTCGGCGAACCAGCCTCGGTCGAGGCCGCAGCCAAGGTGTTGGAGGAGGTGTGCGCGGGCACTTTGCATGGCCTCGTCAACAACGGCGCGATAGCGACGGGCATTGGCGGGATACCGTTCGACGAGATCGACATCGACAGCTGGGACCGGGTGATGCGGGTCAATGTGCGCGGCACGTGGCTGATGACACGTGCGGTGACGCCGCTTCTGAAAGCGTCGGGATCCGGGCGTATCGTGAATGTGGCGTCGGATACGGCTTTGTGGGGCGCGCCGCGCCTGATGTCCTATGTGGCGAGCAAGGGAGCGCTGATGTCGATGACACGCTCGCTGGCGCGCGAACTGGGGCCCGACCGTATCGGTGTGACAGCCGTCGCTCCAGGTATTCTGACAACGGAATCGACCGACTATGTGCCGGAGGCTCGTCACAGGCTCTACGCCGAAGGGCGGGCAGTGCCCGGAGAACAGGCCCCGGACGAGATCACCGACGCCATCGCCTTTCTGCTGAGCGAGGGAGCACTCGCGCTGACCGGGCAGGTTCTGCCGGTCAACAATGGTTTTGTCTTCAATTGAGGCGGTCATGAATTTCAAAGAGCACACATCCGGCACAATCGACTATCTGGAGCGCCCCGGTTCGGGTGGCCCGACGCTGGTGATGCTGCATGGGGTCGGTTCAAACGCGGCCTCTTTTGTTCCGCTTCTTCCACATTTGCCACGCGACTGGCGCGTCGTCGCCTGGAACGCGCCGGGCTATTGCGGATCGGACCCGCTCGACGCGGAATGGCCTTTGGCGAGCGACTATGCAGGTGCATTGAAGGCGTTTCTTGATCGGCTTGAGCTGGACCGTGTTCTTCTTGCCGGTCACTCGCTCGGCTGCCTGATGGCGGCTTCATTCGCCAGTGGGCATCGTGATCGCGTCGCCCATCTCCTGTTGAGTTCGCCGGCACTTGGTCATGGTGTCCCGCGCGGCGCAGCGCTGAGCGCGGCTGCTCAGGCGCGTATCGATGATCTGGAGATGTTGGGCGCTGAGGAATTCGCCGATCTGCGCGCGCCACGGCTGGTCTACCAGCCGGAGGCCAATGCGGACATCGTGCGCCGTGTGCGCGACGGCATGGCGCTGGTCAGCGCCCCGGGTTACCCGCAGGCCGCACGCATGCTGGCGTCGGGTCGTCTGCTTGACGATGCGGAGCGACTGCAGGTGCCAACCGACGTCATCGTCGGGGCTGAGGATGTCGTGACGCCACCCGACTCCGCGCGTCGCGCCCATGCGGCTCTGCGTCAGCCATGGTGCGGCGCGCTCACGCTCGTGCCTGACGCCGGACACGCCCTTTATCAGCAGGCTCCCGCCGCTTTTGCAGCGGCTCTGGAAGCGCTTGCGGAAACAGCCGGTTGAGGCCGGAAGGAGGAATGAACATGGCAGAAACAGTTCGTGTCGGCAGCCTTCGCGGCATCATGATGCGTGGGCCGGGCATCACCGCCACGCTGCCGTTCTATGAGGATATGTGGGGCCTGAGCCTTGCCCACAAAGAGGACGGCATAGCGCTTCTCCGGGGCACGGGGGACGAACCCTTTCTCTATGGTTTGAAGGACGGACCTGTCTACGGCATTGAATATGTGCATTTCGCCATGCCGGACCGGGCTTCGATGGATGCGCTCCATAGCCAGGTGGTTGCGCGCGGCGGCATCGCGCTTGGCAAGCCGGGGCCGTTCGATGACCATGCCGGCGGCTATGGCTTCGAGATGCTGGACCCGGACAACCGGCGACTGCGTTTCCGCACCGAGGCGCTGAGCCTTGACGAAGAGCCCGAATGGGCCAAGCCGCGCAAGGTGAGCCATGTGGTGCTGAACACGCCGGACATGGAAGGCGTGCAGGAATTCTACACCCATGTTCTGGGCTTTCGCGTTTCCGATTACTCGGCCGACCAGATGGTTTTCCTGCGCTGCAATTCGGATCATCACTCCATCGCACTGGTGCGCGGCAACTATGCCAGCGTCAACCACGTTGCGTTTGAGATGCCGTCCATCGACGAGTTCATGCGGGGTATCGGCCGCATGAAACAGAAAGGGCATGTGCCCACCTGGGGGCCTGGCCGGCATGGGCCGGGCAACAATCCGTTCGCTTACTTCGTCTCGCCGTCGGGCTTCGTCATCGAGTTCACCTCCGAGCTGCAGCAGATCGATGAGGCAACACACGAGGCGCAGGTCTGGCCGCGCGACAAGCCCGAGGCGATGGACCGCTGGATGACGGCTGGTCCGCCGACGCCGGCTCAGCGCGCCGTGATGCAGGGGCGTCCCGATCCCGGTTTTCCTGAACTCGCACCCGCCAGGAGCAACATCTGATGCATTACGGATATGACGGCAAAGTCGCGGTGGTCACCGGCGGTTCTTCGGGAATAGGCCTGGCCACGGTTGAGACGCTGCTCCAGTCGGGAGCGAGCGTGGCCTTCTGCGCCCGCACGGAAAGCAGACTCAACGATGTAGCGGCCGTAATGGTTCGCGACCATGGCGAAGAGCGTGTCATGGCGCGTGCCTTCTCGGTTCTCGAACCGGATGCGGTGAAGAATTTCGCCAGCGCCGTGGAAGACCGCTTCGGGCGTTGCGACCTCCTGGTCAACAATGCCGGGCAGGGGCGCATCTCCACCTTTGCCGAAACGACAGATGATGACTGGCGCGCTGAATACGAACTGAAGCTGTTCAGCCAGATCCACCCGACACGCGCTTTCCTGCCGATGCTGCGCAGGGCGAAGGGAGCCATCGTCGCGGTCAACTCGCTTCTTGCCTACCAGCCCGAGCCGCACATGGTCTGCACCTCTTCGGCGCGCGCCGGTGTGCAGAACCTCATCAAATCGCTGAGCGTCGAACTCGCGCCTGATGTGAGGGTCAACTCGATCCTGCTCGGTCTTGTCGGTTCCGGTCAGTGGTCGCGCCGCTTTGCAGAGCGCGAAGACCAGACCCAGAGCCGCGCCGACTGGTACGGCGCGCTGGCGGCAAAGAAGGGCATACCACTCGGCCGTCTTGGCAATCCTGCGGAAGCCGCTGCGGCAATCGCTTTTCTTGGCTCGCCGGCGGCGAGTTACATCACAGGCGCACAGCTCGAGGTTTCGGGCGGCCTGTCTCGTTACATTTGAAGGACACGGGATGAAACTCGAAACAATCACAGCCTCCGAGACGGTTGGGGATCTTATCGCCCGCTATCTCGCAGAGATCGGCGTTACCACCGTGTTCGGGGTCATCTCCATTCACAACATGCCGATCCTCGACGCCATCGCGCGGCAGGAGCGTATCCGGTTCGTGCCGGCGCGCGGCGAAGCGGGCGCCATGAACATGGCCGATGCCTTTGCCCGTGTATCCGGTGAGCTGGGTGTCTGCCTGACCTCCACGGGAACGGCTGCCGGCAATGCGGCGGGAGCGCAGGCCGAGGCGCTGACCGCCGGCTCGCGGGTTCTGCACATTACCACGCAGGTCGATCTGGAGTTTGCCGACCGCGACCGCGCTGCGATCCATGATGTGCCGCGCCAGCCGGAGATGTTGCGCGGCGTCTCAAAGGCAGTGTTCCGCATGTGGGACGCAAACGGAGCGGTTGGCGCGCTCACCGCAGCGGTGTCGGCTGCGCTTTCCGCGCCGACCGGACCGGTCAGTCTGGAAATTCCCGTCGATGTTCAGAGAACGCCGGCGTGTCCGGCCACGCGCATCCATAAACCGCAGCCGATCCGCCCAATTGCGCCGGAGAGTGTGATCGACGAAATCGCCGAACTGGTGAAGAAGGCGAAACGCCCGCTACTGTGGCTTGGTGGTGGCGCAAGCGACGCCGGCAAGGAAGCCACTGAGTTGATGCGGCGTGGTTTTGGCGTCGTCACATCAACCAATGGCCGCGCCATTGTGTCGGAAGCAGAGCCGGCAAGCCTGGGCGCGTTCAATATGACTCCGGAAGCCGTCGAGCTCTACAAGAGCTGCGATCTGATGATCGTTGTCGGTTCGCGTCTGCGCGGCAATGAAACCCGCAACAACAAGATGCCGCTGCCCCGGCCTCTGGTGCAGATCGACGCCGATGCGGCGCAGGGCGGTCGGAACTATCCGGTTGAGGTCTTCGCTCACGGTGATGCCGCAGACACGCTGGCCCGCCTGCTCGAGCGCTTGCCGGACACGCTCGACACTGACACCAACCTGTCCTTCGACATCGCCCGCACGCGGGCTGAAGCGGAAGGCCGGATGCGTGACGTTCTCGGCCCCTACCGGGTTGTTGCCGACACGCTTGCGGATCGTATCTTCTCCAACGGACATCCCTGGGTTCGCGACGTCACCATCTCGAACTCAACGTTCGGCAATCGCTATGTGCGGATTGCGGATCCCAAACTCGGCGTTCACGCGCTGGGTGGAGGCATAGGTCAGGGTGTGGCCATGGGTGTCGGGGCGGCGGTCGCCACCAGGGGAGCCAAGGCGATCACGCTTCTGGGCGATGGCGGGACGATGCTCGGTCTTGCCGAGATGATTACCGCCGTTGAGGAGAATGCGCCGCTCGTCTACCTGTTGATGAACGACAAGGCCTACGGCGTGATCCAGAACATTCAGGATGCGCAATATGACAGCCGCCGACACTATTCGGCATTGGCGACGCCTGACTTTGCCGGGTTCTGCAAAGCAATCGGCATGCCGCATCGGGTGATCAGCGATGTTGCTGAATTCCCCGCTGCCTTCGATGAGGCTGTGGCCGCTGACGGACCGCAGCTGATCGAGATCGATATGTGCGCGATTGGCCCGTTCAACGAGGCGTTTGCCGGCCCGCCGGCAGGTGCTGCGGGCAAGGGAGAATAGAGCGATGCGGCTTGGAATGATCGGCTTTGGCAACATCGCGCAAACCCTGCTCACCCAGCTGAAGCAAACGCTCGATGCGCCGCTTGAGCATCTGGCTGTGCTGGTTTTGCCGGAAATGGTGGACGAGACGGAAGCGCGTCTGACGAGTGAATTCGCGAGTGTGGCCGGAGAGTTCGCCGTGGTCACGGATGCGCAGGCGCTTTTGTCTCATCGGCCCGAATTGGTGGTCGAGTGCGCCGGACACGCTGCGGTTCTCGCGCATGCTCCTTCGGTTTTGCACGCCGGCATCGATGTGGTGATCGTCTCGATTGGCGCGCTCTCTGATGAAGCGCTGGAGAAGGAATTGCGGGCGGCCGCCAGCGCCGGTGGGGCGCGGCTTATCCTGCCTGCTGGCGCAGTGGGAGGCGTGGATCTTCTGGCCGCGCTTGGAGCCGCCGGTGGACTGGAGGTGCGCTACCGTGGCTCCAAGCCACCGCTAGCCTGGAGTGGAACGCCGGCCGAGCAGGCGCTTGATCTTGGCGCACTGGACGATGCCGCGATCTTTTTCCGTGGCACGGCGCGTGAAGCCGCACGGGAATTCCCCAAGAACGCCAATGTCGCGGCGACGCTGGCGCTGGCCGGAGCCGGATTTGAGGCGACCCAGGTCGAGCTGGTTGCCGATCCTGCGGCGCCCGGCAATGTCCATGAATACTCGGTTGTCTCGCCGCTGGCGAAATACACGATGCGCATCGAGAACCTGCCGTCGGCAGGGAACGCCAAGACATCCGTTTCAACGGTTTACAGCGTGCTGCGGGAGATCCGGAACCGGATCGGCCCGGTGGCGATTTGAGATGGAGGCGAAGATGATCGAACTGCCGCAGAACAAGCTCTTCGTCGCTGGAGAATGGGAAGAGGGGAGCGGGGCTGAAATCACCTCGATCTTCCCCGCCGATGGCAGCGTCAACCGCGTGCTTCGTGGCGCGAGCGTCGTCGATGGGGAGCGCGCCATCGAACGGGCAAAACAGGCGCAGGCAGACCCGGCGTGGCGCAATCTGAAGCCGCACGAGCGCGCACGCTTCCTCTACGCCATTGCGGACGGCATCGAGGCGAATGCCGAGCGCATCTCCCATATCCAGAGCCGTGACACGGGCAAGACCCTGCGGGAAACGGGGGCGCTGGCTGCTTCCGCCGCCGGCACATTCCGCTATTTCGGTGCGGTGCTTGAGAGCGCGGACGAGGCGCTCACGGTGCAGCGCGGCGACGCGCTGACCATGTCGGTTCATGAGCCGTTGGGCCTGGTCGGTGCGATCACGCCCTGGAACTCGCCGATTGCCTCGGACGCGCAGAAGGTTGCTCCGGCGCTGGCGGCAGGCAATGCGGTTCTGTTGAAGCCCGCTTCCTGGTCGCCGCTCGTCTCTCTGGAGCTGGCGCGGATCATTGAGGCTTCAGGCCTGCCCAAGGGGCTGTTTTCGGTGCTTCCCGGCGCAGGGCGCGAGATCGGAAACCTTCTGGTCGAGCACCCCGATATCGCCAAGATCAGCTTTACCGGCGGCACGGCGACGGGCCGCGCCCTTGCCGTGAAAGCGGCGCAGAAACTGATGCCGGTTTCTCTGGAGCTTGGCGGCAAGTCTCCGACGATTGTCTTTGCCGATGCCGACATCGAGCAGGCACTGGCCGGTGTGCTGTTCGGTATCTTCTCTTCCACCGGGCAGAGCTGCATTGCCGGTGCGCGCCTGTTTGTCGAGCGGCCGATCTACGACCAGTTCGTTGAACGCCTCGTGGCTGCGACCCAGAGGCTGAGGGTGGGGCATCCATTCGAGGCCGACACGCAGGTTGCGCCGATGGTTCACATCGATCATCGCGACAGCGTTGCAGAACATGTTCGCCGGGCGCGCGAAGAGGGCGCTGAAGTGCTCATTGGCGGCGGCGCTCCCGAGGGGGCGGCCTTTGACAAGGGGGCTTACTATTTGCCGACCATTCTGGCCGGCGTCGACAACAAGGCGCGCATCTGCCGCGAGGAAGTGTTCGGCCCTGTTCTGGTGGTTCTGCCGTTTGACAGTGAGGAAGATGTCATCGCGCAGGCCAACGACAATGAGTATGGCCTGGCCTGTGGTCTCTGGACCCGCGATTTCCCCAAGAGCTGGCGGGTCGGCAACGCCATCGGCGCGGGCACCGTCTGGATCAACACCTACAAGCAGTTTTCGATCTCCACGCCCTTCGGTGGCGAGAAGGAAAGCGGCATGGGACGCGAAAAGGGACGCGAGGGCCTGCGTGCCTACATGGCGCAGAAGTCGTTTTACACCGACCTGTCGGGCGCACCGCACCCTTGGGCGGCAGCCACGGTGCAGGCAAAATGAGCCGCGCGGTCGCCATCGTCGGTTCGGGCCCGTCCGGTTGTTATCTGGCGCAGGCGCTGCTGAAGGCCGAGCCGGATCTCAGGCTCGACCTGATCGATCGCCTTCCCGTTCCCTATGGCCTCGTGCGTTATGGCGTGGCGGCTGATCATCAGGGAACAAAGGGCGTTATCCGCCAGTTCGAACGCCTGTTCGAACGTCAGGGCGCTGGCTTCATCGGCAATGTCTCAATCGGCGATGATGTGAGCCTCGATGATCTGCGTGCGGCTTATGACGCGGTGGTGCTCGCCGCCGGATTGTCTGCGGATCGCGCGCTTGATATTCCGGGCGAGGCATTGTCGGGCGTCCACCGCGCGGGTCGCCTTACGCGGGCGCTCTACGAACACCCCGACGCCGAGCCGTTGCCTGAACTGGGCAGCCGGGTGGTGATCATGGGCAATGGCAATGTCGCCATCGACATTCTGCGCCTGCTTGCAAAGACGCCGGAGGAACTTGCCGGTTCCGATCTGGGCGCAGGGCCGACCGCGTGGCTGGCCGCTTCCGGTATTGAGGAAATAGAGATTGTCGGCCGTTCGCCGGCAGCCGCCGCGAAGTTCGATCCCGTAATGATCAAGGAACTGGCGAAGCTTGAAGGTGTGAGCATCCGCGTTGTTGATGCGGGTGTCGGCGACGACCCGGCTGCGGCGAAGAAGATCGCAGCGCTCGAAGCGATTGACGGTCATGGTTCCGGCGAGCGTCGCATCACTTTTCGTTTTGGCCTTACCCCGGTCGAGCTTTCCGGTGTCGACGGTCGTCTTCAGGAGGCCCGTTTCGAAGACAGGCGGGGCGAGCCCCTTGTCCTGCCATGCAGCGCCTTCATCACCGCGATTGGGTTCGCGGCGCAGGAAGGGCTGCCCCGCGATGCGATGATCGGCGGGGCTGTGGACCCGGAAGCCGGTGTCATCGATGCTGGCCTTTATGCGACGGGCTGGTTTCGCCGTGGCCCGCAGGGAACCATCCCTGACAACCGCGCCGATGCGCAGCGTCTTGCAGAGCGCATTCTAACTGATCTGCAGACAAATGGCGGATCGGCGGTGAAGCCAGGCCGCAACGCTTTTCCAGCATGGGCCGATGCGGTCGATTATCAGGGCTGGAAACGCATCGACGCAGCCGAAATCGCCGCCGCCCCGCAGAACCGCTGCCGCGCCAAGATCGCTTCGCGGGACGCCATGCTGGCGCTCGCTTTTCAGAAAAAGGAGCCTCAACAATGAACATTATGCTTCTTTACGGCACCGAGACCGGCAATGCCGAAATGCTGGCCGAGGACATTGTGGGCGAGCTTTCGGGCGAGCACGATGTCGGTTGCTGCAATCTGTCGGATTTTTCGCCCGACTCATTCGAGACCGGCCGGCTTTATCTGATTGTCTGTTCATCATATGGCGATGGCGAATTGCCGGCTTCGGCGCAGCCCTTTGCCGCCGCTTTGCAGGCATCCACACCGGATCTGGCAGGCGTCCATTTCGGCATTTTCGGTCTGGGGGACAGCGAATACGAAGAGACTTTCGGCTTCGGCAGCAAGGGGCTTGCGGAACTGTTGGCCTCACAGGGCGCGGTGCAGATCGGCGAGCGCATAACGCATGATGCGTCAGGCGGCGATATGGCTGAAGATCTGGCTTTCCCCTGGGCCGCGCAGATCGTGGCGCTGGCCGAGGAAAAAGTCAGCGAGACCGCGTGATGAAGGCGGCCGAGATACGGGCGCTGGTCTGCGCACCCTGGAGGCACGGAGATTGCGTAGACCTTTCCGGTATCGTCTGCGAGGGCACACTGGATCTAGCCGGGCTCGACCTTACGGGTGTGGACTTCACGGGCGCATCTTTTCCTGACGGTATCGATGCGACGGGCACCCGCTTTCTCGGCGTAAGCTGGTTCAGCAATGCGCGTTTTGGCGGAAAGACCCTTTTTGCGCGTGCGGTGTTCACCAATGATGCCCGTTTCGATCAGGCGATTTTTGCTGCTGAAGCATGTTTCGAAGGAGCGGAGTTCCGCGGCATCGCACGGTTTGACAGGGCGGACTTTGCAATGGGAGCGAATTTTCAGCGTGTCGCGTGCTACGGGAATTTTTCGCTGCACGGCGTGTGGGTGCGGGGAAAGGCGTCTTTCCAAAAGGCCGAATGGCTGGGCGGATTGTGGTGCGAGGCCGCGCAATTGCCGGAAAACGCAGACTTCGCTGACACGCAGGTGCATGGTCGCCTTTGGTTGCGCAATGCGCTTGTGGGAAACAGGCGATTGCGGAGCGGCACCTTCCCGCTTTCCTACGGCTACACCTACAATTGATCGGCTGACCAGCCGCGATAACCCAGCGCTTCGGACATGGCGCGTGCGACGGCCTTGAGCTCCTGCTCGATTTTCCCGGCGTGGGGCCCGTCCTCGGCGAAGACGCTGGCGTGGCCGGTTACATTGATGGCGCCGACGGCGCGCGCTTGGTGGTCGTGGATGGCAACCGCAGCGGATCCGATCTCAGGTTCGAAATTCGCGACGCTCCAGGCGATCCCGCGCGCGCGATCCGCCAGTAGCTGTTTTTCAAGCTCGGCAAGCGTCGTGCGCGTTTTGGTCGTGAAGGATTCCATTGCCTGACCGGCATAGAGCGAACGAAGCGATGCGATCGGCAGTTCCGCCAGAAGAATGCGGCCTATCGTTGTCGCATGGGCCTGCAATCTTGTGCCTTCGCGCACCGTGCTGGCGAGGTGGGAATTCGGCGTTTCGCGCGCCAGATACACGATCTCACGCCCCTCCAGAACGCCAAGATGCGCTGACAGGTTAAGCGAATCGACAAGCTGCTTGAGGAACGGTCGCGCCACCTGAAGAATGCTGCGTTCGTTCAGCGCTTCCGACGCCAGCGCGATCAGTCCGGTACCGAGGCGATAACCACCATCGTCGGCAATCGGTTCGATGATGCTTTCAGTCTCGAGCGTTGCAAGAAGGCGGATGAGCGTGGTGCGATTGATGTCGAGCGCTTTTGCGGCATTGCTGATGTTGCGGCACCGATTGCCCGCCGCGATATAACGAAGCAGTGCAATCGCCCTTGTGACGGGAGGAACGACGTAAAGTGGTTCTTTCGTTTCTGTTTTTTGCTCTTCCGCCACGAACGGCCCCGCTGAATTGCTCCTATTTGGCCGCGTCTATCATATTTGAACAGCATGCAGTAGATGGCTATCTGGGAATGGACCCAGAATATGACGGCAGCGACGACTTGGATTGCCTGAAAGAATCCGCGCGCGCATCGGCCGCGGCGGGGCGTTATACATTGCCAGTCCTCAAATTTCGCCTATGCCGGCCGGTCCCCACGACGTGCGCTTGAAGACACCCAACCTATTCGGCGTCCGTCATCACGTTGAACAGGCAATCGCCTCGCTGCGTCAATGTGGGGAAGCGGCGGCAGCTGATCATGCCGGAGGTTGAAAAATGGAGTTCAACCGGGTCTCTCATTGGACTATCGGGAAAGTGGATGCGCCCGGCCAAATCGCCGGCTGTAACCATTTCGCCGAGATCGGCATTCGGTTCGAACAGCCCGCCTTCGGGAGTGTAAATCGCTGCTTCCCGTCCCAGTGAGCGCATGAGGCGCGTCGAGGACGTGTCGTCGACATCCAGGCCCGGTGCAATTCCGAAGTGCTTCAGGACGCGACGGACACCGGTTTCGGCTATCGCCAAACCGCGAGGCGACAGGGTTGCGCCGCCTCCGAGTTCTGTCGTCAGCGCCGGAATACCGCGTTTGGCGGCTGCGGCATACAATGTGGTGTGCCCACCACCGCCGCTTCCATCGGTCAACACGCTGAATGGCGCACCGAAGGCATCGAGGAGCGCCATCACTTTTTCTCTGTGATCGTCACTCGAGCCGGGATGCGCCAGCGCCAGCGGCAGATAGTCGAGTGAGCGTCCGCCCGAATGCAGGTCGATCACCAGATCGCATTTCGGGAACAGAACCCTGTCGACATAGTGCGCGATCGCAGCCGTCGGTCCCATCTTCGGGTCACCCGGAAAGAGGCGGTTGAGATTGCCCTCGTCCAGCGGGGAGACGCGTCGCCCCGCCATGACGGCAGGAAAGTTCAGAGCGGGCATTATAATGACGCGGCCATTCACTTCCTCTGGCTGAAGTTCGCGCGCCAGGCGGTTGAGGGCGATCTGCCCTTCATACTCATCTCCGTGCGTGCCTGCCGTCAGCAGAAGCGTAGGGCCTGTCCCGTTGGCGATGACCACCAGAGGGATGGGGATCCACCCATAGGCGGACAGGTCCGATGAATGCGGCAGGCGGAGATAATCGGATTGCTTGCCAGATCGCTCGTAATCAAGCCCGGTCCAAAGCATGCTGACGTCAGACATTCTGATCAATACTCTCTGATAGTTTTAAAGGATCTGGCTGAGGAAGCGCTGTGTCCGCTCGTTCTCGGGATGAGCGAAGAACGTTTCGGGTGGTGCTTCCTCCACCACTGATCCGCCATCCATGAACACGACACGGTCTGCAACTTTTCTGGCAAACCCCATCTCATGCGTGACGCAGAGCATCGTCATGCCGTCGCGGGCCAGTTCCGTCATGACGTCCAGAACTTCCTTGATCATCTCGGGGTCTAGAGCGGATGTGGGTTCATCGAACAACATGACGCGCGGATGCATGCACAGAGCACGTGCAATGGCGACGCGCTGGCGTTGCCCGCCTGAGAGTTGGCTTGGATAGGCGTCCGCCTTTTCCGGGATTTTGACCCGTGCGAGGTAGTGCCGCGCGATATCCTCTGCCTCGCGGCGCGGCAGGCGTTTTGCGCGCGTCAGGGCCAGGGTGCAATTTCTGAGCACAGTGAGGTGCGGGAACAGATTGAAGTGCTGGAAAACCATGCCGACATTCCGGCGGATTTCATGCATGGCGCGCACGCTGGTTCCGACTTCGCGGCCATTCACGCGGATCTCGCCCTGCTGATGCTCTTCCAGCTGGTTGACGCAGCGGATGAGCGTCGATTTGCCGGAACCGGACGGCCCGCAGATGACGATCTGTTCACCGGTTCCGACTGTGAGATCGACATCCTTCAGGACATGCAGCTTGCCGTACCATTTGTTGAGTTTCTTGATTTCAACGGCTGGCTTCATTTCCAGCGCGCTTCCCACAACTCCCGTGGACATTGCTTCTACGGCAGTCATGTTATCGTTTCTCCGATGCCAAGAGCTTGTTCTCCAATACACGCACGAGCTGTGCGATCGATACGGCGAGGATCAGGAAGACCACTCCGACGATCAGCATCGGTTCTGCGTAGCGAAAAGTGTCGCTTGAGACTTCCATCGCAGCGCCGAGCATTTCCGGGACAGCAATCACGGCCAGATAGGGCGTCGCCTTCAGGATCGATACGAAGTAGTTGCCCATCGGGGCCGCGATGTTGCGCAACATCTGGGGTGCGATGACGAATATGATGGTGTCGAAGTGCTTGAGGCCCAGTGCCGTTGCTGCTTCGAACTGCCCGGCCGAGATGGTGTCGATACCCGCCTTGAAGACTTCGGCCAGATAACCGCTGTAGTAGACGCTTAACGCCAGAACGCCGACGGCGTATGCGGGTAGCGTCACGCCGTAGAACGGCAGCACAAAGTACAGAAAGTAGATCTGCACCAGAACCGGGGTGGACCTGATGAAGTCAATGACAAACCGCATCGTGTAGCCGAACAGACGGCCGCTGCGGCGAAGGATCTCCAGAAGAAAGCCGAGCAGGGCAGCACCCAGACAGCTCGCAATGGCGACCCAGATCGTCGTGCCCACGGCGGCGAGTATCGTGGGCAGAACGGAGAGGGCGAAGGCGAAATCAAACGTCACGCTGTCCCCTCCCTTCAATGCTCACGCGCCGCTCCGTCCAGCGTCCAAGAATGGTCGCGGGGTAACAGACGATGAAATATGCAAGCAGCAGGGCCGTGTAAGTGCCGACCGGATCGTATTGCAGTTGCGAGATTTCCTTTGCACGGAAAGTCATGTCCGTGAGGGTGATCAGCGAAACGAGCGCCGTTCCCTTGATCAGCTGTATGAACTGATTGATGAAAGTCGGCATCATGGCTGCAAAGGCCTGCGGCAGCTCGATCAGGCCCAGGATCTCGATCCGCCGCAAACCCAATGCCTTGCCTGCCTCCACCTGGCCGACATCCAGCGCCTGCAATGCGGCCCGGACCGACTGGCTGCCATAGCCGCCAATGTTCAGTCCGAGCGCCATCGCGCCCACGGTGATGCCGGAGAGTGTTATGCCGAAGCTTGGCAGTGAGTAGTAGAAAACGAAGAGCAGGATAATCACCGGCGAACTGCGCCAGAACTCGATGATCGAGGTCACGAGCAGATGCGCAAATCCCTTGGTGAAATGCTGTAAAACGCCAAAGACAAGAGCGAAGGGCACGGCGAACATCATCCCGTAGAAGGTAATGGTGGCTGTTACGCCGAGCCCCTCGAAAATGCCGGCAAGCGTGGCTGTAAAACTCACTGCACACCCTCCGGATCAGTCGCGGTCAACTGATGCATTATTCGCTACAGATCGCCTGCGTCTGCAGGTTCGGCGCTTTCTCGGCATCGGTGAAGCCGTAGCGCTTCATGATCTCGTCGACGGTACCGTCGTTCATGAGCTTTTTCAGTTCCGCATTGTAGGCATCGCGCAGCGTTGTATCAGCCTTGCGGAAAGCGATGGCCGTATAGAGAGCTGCGGGCCGTCCATCGACAACCTTGCCAGTGAAAGGGACTGCGCGTTCCAGCCCCTTCACGTTCGGGTCCTGTAGGAACGAAACCACGCTCGGTGCGGAAAGGGTAGCAGCGTCCGCACGTCCTGCCAGAAGGGCAGAGACGAGGGCGTTGGTGTCCTGCAGCAGCAGCATCTGATCCTTGGGAACGCCCGCATCCATGGCGTTCTTCGAGTTCAGCGTCCCCCGGCCGCCGGCGAGACGGAGATCGGGATTTGATGCAAAATCCGCGTAGCTGTGGATGTTCTTGGGGTTCCCTTCCTTGACGAGCAGCCCGTCGCCGACCGACAGATCAGGTTCGCTGAAGATCACTTCCTTGCATCGTGCAGGCGTGATCGCGATTCCTGATGCGATCATGTCGAACCGGTTTGCGTTCAATCCGGGAATGAGCGCGCCAAACTCCGAGATCACAAACTCGATATTGCTGACGCCCAGCTTCTCGAAAGCCGTGCGCACCAGATCCGGATGATATCCGACGGCTTCGCCATCGGCATTCCGGAAACCCCAGGGAGCCCGATTGTGAATGCCGATTGTCACCGTCCCGGAAGACAGGCGCTCGGAGATCGCCTCATCTGCCATGGTTGACGAGGGAGCAGCCAGTCCCGTGAGCGCAATCATGGCTGCGAGCCCGGCGCGCAAGACTGACCTGCGGAGTAAGGTGTTCATCTTCATTCCCCTTCTTGTTTGTTGGTAGAGTTTCACGACGCGATTGCGTCTTCCGTCGCATGGGTTGCGAGCACGTTCAAAAGCCGCTGAACATCAGCTTCGAGATCGGCGGCATCTTCCAGCCCCACGCTGATGCGCAGAACGAGATCGTCTCCGGTCCATGGCCGTGCGGTTCTGTGCTGTTTGACCGGCATGGGCGCGACCAGACTTCTGGTGCCGCCCCAGGATGCGCCGATCGAAATGGTTTTCAGGGCGTCCAGCGCAGCTGACACATGCGCGATTGCGGGCGTTTTGAACACGACACTGAACACCGCACTGGCACCGGAGAAATCACGCTGCCAGATCTCGTGTCCCGGTGAATTCTTCAGCGGCGGATAAAGAACGTTGTCCACCAGCGGATGCGCGCTAAACAGCTCCGCAAGCTTCGCGGCGGTTCGGCTGGCATAGTCCAGGCGCACCGCCATCGTTTCGATGCCGCGCAAAACCAGAGAGCATTCATCCGGAGAGACGCCGATGCCAAACCGGTTCAGGGTTGCCCTGACGGTTTTTGCGTTTTCGGGATCCGCCAGTGTTATGGAGCCCATCAATGCATCTGAGTGACCGGCGAAATACTTGGTGAGCGCTTCCACGACAATGTCGGCGCCATGGGCCAGCGGCTTGAAATGGAGAGGCGTTGCCCACGTGTTGTCACAGCCTACGAGAACGCCGGCCTTGTGCGCTATTGCGCAGATGCGCGGCACGTCCTGAACTTCCATGGTGGTTGAACCGGGCGACTCGACCCAGATCATTCGGGTCCGTTCGTCGATCAGGTTCTCAAGCTTTTCCGGTGCAGTCGGATCGTAGAATGCAACCTCCACGCCCATTCTCTGCAGGTCATGCTGCGCGAAATCCCTGATGGGCGGATAGGCGCTGTCCGCTATCAGAAGGCGATCACCTCCCTTGATGAAGGAGAGTATGGCCAGCGCGGATGCAGCCTGTCCGGAAGGGACGAGCAGTGTTTTGCCGCCGCCCTCCAGTGCGCTTATTTTTTGCTCAAGAGCGCGGACAGTGGGAGTGCCGGAAAGCCCGTAAGTATAGCCATCCAGGCCGCGTTCGTGACGCCCCGCATAAGCTTGCGCGTCGGGAAAAACGATCGTGGAGGCGCGGTGAACCGGATAGGCAAGGCTTCTGAAGCCTTCCGTATCAACGTCCGGTGATGTGACACAGTTTGTCCAATCGCTCATTGGGGGCCTTTCATTTGCTGTGGCGCACTTACATCACAGCGATATCTATTCCGTCTAATATGAAGATTGATAAACTCTATTCTCAAAGGTTATAGGTGGAGGGAGGAGGGTGGCCATGAATCAGCGACAGATCGAGGTTTTTCATGCCGTCATGACCAATGGCACGGCGTCTCGTGCAGCCGAGGTCTTAAGAATTTCGCAACCGGCGGTCAGCAAGGCGGTACAGGAGCTGGAGAGATCAATTGGCTTTCCGCTCTTTGATCGGGTGAAGAGCAGAATGCTGCCGACGGCCGAGGCACAGCTGCTTCACCGGGAGGTTGAGGCATCGTTCATTTCGATGGGGCATTTGCGGAGTGCGGCTGCGCGGATACGGGATTTCGGCTCCGGCGAAATCAGGATTGCGTGTCTCTCGGCGCTGAGCACGAACATCGTTCCACGCGCACTGCGCGCATTTCAGGAAGCGCACCCCAATGTGGCGATCACATTGCAGGCGCGCATGTCGTCCGTTGTTCGCGATCTTGTCGCCGAAGGGCAGTTCGACGTCGGGCTGGCGGCGGATGAGATCGATCTGACGGGCGTCGACGCATCGCCCTTTGCCACTCACAAGGCGTGCATCGCGCTCTATGAAGGGCATCCTCTGGAGCATCTTGATGTCATCCGGCCCGAGGACCTTCATGACCGCCCATTCATCGCTCTTGCGCCTGAGGACACGACCCGACGTGAAGCGGATATTATCTTTGAAAAAAGCGGTGGAACGCCGCGCACGGTGATCGAAACACCTTACTCCACAACGATTTGCGCCATGGTCAGCGCGAGGTTGGGCTGTGGTCTGGTGAACCCGTTGACGGCAGAGCCCTATTTGAATGCCGGGCTCATTTTGAAACCCTTTGAACCGAGTATTTACTTCCGAACGCTCCTGCTCCTGCCTCCCAACCGTCGCCCATCGAGACTGCTGAAAGAGCTTGTGGACGCGTTGCGCAAACACAGCAGTGCGAAGCCCTCGATTCTGTAACCACCGGTGTGGTCACAGGCAGATCAAGAACTGTAAGTTTTTTCGAATTGGGTGGGTTCGAGTGGCCTTCGCTTCGACGGGTTAGAGGTGAATTTCAATGTCAGCCATGAGGTCTGAGTTGTGCAAATTTTGCACAATATCTGCCTATGATTCCAAAAATCGGAGAATATGGTCGCCCCATGCACATTTTGCACTGGAGGAGCAATCATGAAACGTATCGCCACCCTTGCAGCGGTCATTGGTCTGGCAGTGACGCCCGCCCTGGCGCAGGAAACGCTTAAGTTCGCCCACGTCTACGAAGCCAACACCCTTTACAACGATGCGGCCGAATGGATCGCCAGGGAGATCGAGCAGCGCACCGACGGCAAGTACAAGGTCGATGTGTTCCCCAGCTCCCAGCTGGGTAATGAGGAAACCATCACCGAAGGTCTGCAGATCGGCAGCATCCAGATGGCCTATACGGGGCCGACCTTCCTTGGTCAGTTCTACAAGCCGATGGCCATCTCCGAAGCGCCCTTCATCTGGGAAAGCTACGATCACTGGAAGAAGTATCAGGACAGCGACATCTTCCAGGAAGTAACGCAGGGCTATTTCGACAAGACCGGAAACAAGGTGACGTCGATCCTCTATTTCGGATCTCGCCAGACGAGCTCCCAGGAGAAGATTGAAACGCCCGAGGACATGAAGGGCATGAAGATTCGCGTGGCCAATGCGCCGCTCTGGAAAATTTTCCCGACTGCAGCTGGTGCAAATCCCACACCGATTTCCTTCGCGGAGGTCTATCTGGCGCTGCAGCAGGGCGTCGTCGAAGGTCAGGAAAACCCGATCACCATCATCGAATCCAACAAGTTCTACGAAGTGCAGAACTATGTTGCGCGTACAAGCCACATCACCTCGTCCGTGGTGTCGGTCTTTGGTGGTCCGCTCTGGAGCAAGCTGACTCCGGAAGAGCAGGAGCTCTTTGCCGAGATCACGCGTGAAGCCTCCGTGATGTTCAGCGACAAGATCGTGGCGCGCGAGGAAGAACTCTTCGACAAGTTCCGCAATGGTGATGACGTCGAGATCGTCGATGTGGATCGGGCTCCCTTTGCCGAGCTCGTTATCCCGGCCGTCAAGGCTGAATGGGGCGAGGAGCTCGTGGATCGGGTGACGGCCATCGCCGATTGAGGATGAAAAGCGGGGAATTCGCGTCCCCGCTTTGCCTGACTGGAGGAGAGAATGGTCGCTTTTGCAGCCCGGCTGATCGCGCGCGCCGAAGACGGCGCGCTGCTGCTTTTTTTCTGGGCCCTGGGCGGGGTCGTGTTCGCGCAGTTCTTCTCGCGCTATTTCCTGAACATGCCGCTCGGCTGGACCGAGGAACTGGCGCGCTATCTGATGATCGCGGTGGCGTTTCTGGGATTGCCCGTGGTGACCCGGCTTGGCGAACACATCGCCATAGATCTGTTGGCCGTCAGCCTGCCTGCAAGAGCGCGTTCATGGGTGGAAGGCCTGGCGGAACTCGTCCAGCTGCTGATTGTCGGTGCTCTGACCTGGCAGGCCTGGAAACTGGCGGGCATGTCGGCGCAAAGCATGAGTTCGCTGCCTCTTCCCAAAGCCATTGTCTATTACGTTGTCCTGACGGGACTGGGCCTGCACCTGCTGGCAATCATCCACCGCCTCGCGGCCCGTCTTCGCCCGGAACTCCGCTCATGATTCTCCTGTTCGTCTCGCTCGCCGTTCTTCTGATGATCGGAGTGCCTATCGGCTTCGCCCTTGTGGGCGCTTCAATGGCCTATCTTCTGGTCACCGAAGGTCTGGGAACGCCGCAGGTTCTCTTCCGCATGGTGAATGGCGTGGACAGTTTCACGCTTCTCGCGATCCCGTTTTTCATTCTCGCCGGAGCGGTGATGAATGTTGGTGGAGTGACCGAGCGTATCTTTGCCTTCGCCGATGCCCTGGTTGGCTGGATGAAAGGCGGCCTCGGCCATGTGAACGTGGCGGCCAGCGTCATTTTCTCGGGAATGTCGGGTGCGGCTGTGGCCGATGTCGGCGGTCTGGGCGCAATCGAGGTCAAGGCCATGCGCAACGCCGGCTATGATGACGATTTCACGATCGGGATCACCGGGGCCAGCTCGATCATAGGCCCGCTCATTCCCCCGTCGCTGCCGCTCATCATCTATGGCGTGGTGGCGTCTGAGTCGATTGGCAGCCTGTTTCTTGCGGGCATCGTGCCGGGCCTGCTGATTGCCGTGCTGATCAGCCTCACCATCTTTCTGATCTCGCGTCGCCGTGGTTATGAACCCAGCCAGCGGTTCGAGCCGCGCCTGATCTTGTCGCGCGCGCGCCATGCGATCTTCCCGCTTTTGACGCCGGTTATCATTATCGGTGGCATTACACTGGGGGTCTTTACGCCGACCGAGGCCGCAGTTGCTGCTTCGGCCTATGCCATCGTGCTGAGCGCTTTCGTGTTCCGCACAATGGGTTGGGGAGATTTCGTCCGCCTCAGCCGTGAAACGGCGACCACCACGTCTTCTATCCTGATCATCGTGGCGGGGTCCGCGATTTTCTCCTGGCTTCTGACGGCGAACAATGTGGGTCCGCTGGTTCGGGACATTGTGACCGGAATGACGGACAGCCCCATCCTGTTTCTGTTCCTGGTGGCCGCCGTAACGCTGATCGTCGGCTGTTTCCTCGACATGATCGCAGCAATCACCATACTGGTTCCAGTGCTCCTGCCGACGGCCAATTCGCTTGGAATCGATCCGATCCATTTCGGCGTTTTCTTCATGTTCAATCTGATGCTCGGCTTGCTGACCCCGCCGGTCGGGATGGTGATATTCGTTCTTGCAAAGGTGTCTGATGTGACGCCCGCTTTTGTCAGCCGCAGCCTGCTTCTGTTCGTGGTTCCGCTTGTGCTCGCACTGCTGGCGCTTCTGTTCATTCCCGCACTCAGCACGGCTTTGCCCGCTTTCGTCAAAGGAGGTTCCCTGTGAACCAGTCGGTATCGATCATGGGAGCCATGCTGCATGGCCCTGAAGATTTGCGCTACGAGCAGGTTCGCGCAGAACCACTGGGTGCTGATGAACTGCGCATCCGCCTCGGCGCGGCCGGGATCTGCGGGTCGGATCAACACTATTTCCGCCACGCGCGGATGGGAAGTTTCATGCTCAAGGCCCCGTTTGTTCTGGGGCATGAGATGAGCGGCGACGTGATCGAAGCCGGTCCTGATGTCGCTGGCTTTGCGCCCGGGGATCGGGTTGTGGTGGATCCGGCCTTGACCTGCGGCTCTTGTCCGAGCTGCCGGGCAGGGCGGGCAAATCTGTGCCACAATGTTCAGTTCATGGGGTCCGCAAGCCATGACCCGCATCTGGATGGCGGTTATCGTGACAGCTTCGTTGTCAAAGCCGTCCGCTGCGTGAAAGTTCCGGCGGAAACCCCTCACAAAATCATTGCATTGACGGAGCCGCTTTCGATTGCGGTCCATGCCGTAGAGCGTGCAGGGGCGTTGCTCGGCCGTGATGTGGTCATCACGGGCGGTGGCACGATCGGTTGCCTGATCGCCGCCACTGCACACGCTGCGGGTGCGGCGCGGATCTGTGTTTCCGACCCCAGCCAGTTTCGGCGCGACACGGCGCTGAAAATGGGTGCGACCGACGTAATTGATCCGATGAGACGCGAAGCCGTCGAGACGCTGGATGCAGCCGGGGGAGCATTCGACATTGGGTTCGAGGCGTCAGGCAATGCTGCGGGCCTCAACGATTGTGTGCGCATGATCAGCCGCGGCGGAAAAGCCGTGCTTGTCGGAATGATCCCGACAATGGAGTGCACGGTGCCGTTCAATCACATGACGACGAGAGAGATCGATCTGGTTTCGACCTTCAGGCAGAATGCCGTTTTCGCGCGTTCGGCCTCCATGCTGGTGGACGGCCGGATCGATCCCCGCCCGATTGTGACCGGAAGCTACAGGCTTGCCGATTTGCGAGAGGCTTTCGCAGCTTCTTTTGAGAGCGAGCGGCACATAAAAGTCCTCCTGCTGGGCGCCGGGTAGTAAGGGGGACCAGCTTTTGGCCGACAAAGTCACCGCGCTGGATATTGCAGAACGACTTTCGGTATCGCGCTCGACCGTATCGCGGGCGTTTGATCCGATGTCACGGATATCGCCCGACCTGCGACGCCGCATCCTCAAAGTTGCGCATGAGCTGGGCTACCGGCCGACCTCTGCCGCACGGCTGATCATGCGGGAATATCCCCACGTCATCGCGGTGGTGGTGCGTGACGTAACGAACCCGGTGCGTGCGGGGATCATGACACGCCTGATCCGTGAGCTGGAGCGCAACGGTTATCTGCCGCTTGTGTTTCAGGTGCCCAATGCCCGGACCATGAGCGCCCGGATAGAAGCGATCCTGAGCCATTTGCCGTCTGCCGTGGTCATGACCGGGTTCCGTCCCCCATCAAGCGTGCTGACCCTGTGTTCCCAGCGGGGCACGCCGACGCTGATCCTGAACCGCGGAGGTATCAAGGGACTGGCGGCCAATTACGTAACCAGCGATCACCATGGCGGCGGCTTGAAAGCGGCGGAGGTTCTGACCGCAAGAGGATGCCGCAACATCGCTTTCGTGTCGGGGCAGAGCGTCAACGACCCGGATGCCAGCGAAGAACGGATGCGCGGTTTCCTCACGGGGCTGGAGCGTGCCGGCATGGTGGCGTGCGCTGCTCATGAGGGCGACCACAGCTATGACAGCGGTGTTCGCGCCGCATGCGAATTCTTCGGCGCATCCGCGCGGCCCGACGGCGTGTTTTGCAGCAACGATCTCATGGCCATGGGCTTTATGGATGCGGCGCGCGAGAGCTTTGGTCTGACCGCTCCCGACGACTATCAGATCGTCGGATATGACGATGTCGAGATGGCTCGCTGGGCGGCCTATCGCCTGAGCACCATCGCGCAGGACATGGGGGCGGTGATCACCGCCACGGTCAAAGGTGTCCGCCAGCTTGTCGAGAAGCCGGATCATTCGATCCGTGTTGTCGTGCCGGTGGATTTCGTCGCGCGCAGCACAACCCGCGACCCAGCATTACAAGAGCAGGAAAAATGACCGCCGAAATCAGAATACCTCAATCCCGTTTCATCGTGGTGGGACGGGCGGGCATGGACCTGTATCCCGAACCCGCCGGCACGAAGATTGCCGACGCGGTCAACTTTTCAGCCATGTTGGGCGGTTCGGCAGCCAATATCGCAGCCGGCCTTTCGCGGCTGGGCTGCCGCGCCAGTCTCATGACCGCGCTGTCGGACGATCCGGTCGGTCGCTTCTGCGCCAACCGGATGACAGCGCTGGGCATCGGTCAGGAACTTGTGGCGCGTTCCGGCCCGGGCCTGCGAACCTCTCTGGCGTTGTCCGAGACACGGCTAGAGGACCACGAAACACTGATCTATCGCAATGGGGCCGCTGATTTCGATCTGCCCCTACATCTTGCCGAGAGCATGGATCTCGCTGGCGTTCAGGCGCTGGTGGTGACAGGCACCGCTCTCGCGCGCGAACCTTCACGCTCGGTGGTGATCAAAGCAATGGAGCGGGCGAGAGGAGCCGGTGTCGATGTGGTTCTCGATCTCGACTACCGGCCATATTCGTGGAGCAGCATTGAAGAGGCGAGTGCTGTCTACCGTTCGACCGCCCGCATGTGCCAGATCGTCGTCGGAAATGATCTGGAATTTGCGGTGATGTACGGTGAGGTGCAGCCGAATCCAGGCCTTGCCCGCACCCTTCTCAGGGAAGGGGTGGGGCTTTGCATCTACAAGATGGGGCAGGATGGCGCTTTTTCCTTCGATGGCCGGCAGGAGTTGCGCACGGGCATCTACCCCGTGACCGCATTGAAGCCGGTCGGAGCAGGGGACGCTTTCATGGCATCCTTTCTTGCCGCGCATTACTGCGGCGCCGACTTGCATGACAGCATTGCGCGCGGCTCCGCAGCTGCTGCAATCGTCGTTTCGCGAAAGGGGTGCGCGGATGCAATGCCGGCGCTGGAAGACGTGACCGGGTTCATGGCGCAACAGACCATGACCGCCGCGAGGATGGACTGAAACATGCCGCTGGTTACGTTAAACGAGGCTTTCGACAACATCGCAGACAAGGGTGGGGCGCTGGCAGGCGTGGTGGTCCTTGGATGGGAAGACGCCTACGCCTATGTCCGCGCAGCCGAGGAGGTTGGGTGTCCCCTCATCCTTCAGGCGGGACCCGGGTGCCGGGCGCACACGCCCTTGCCCGTTCTCGCAGCCATGTTTCGCAGTCTGGCCGAGCGGGCCAGTGTCCCCGTCGTTGCGCACCTTGATCACGGCAAGACACCGCTGGAGTGCCTGGACGCCATCGAAGCCGGCTTCACATCTGTGATGTATGATGGATCGGCCCTGCCGCTTGAGGAGAATATCGAGAACACGCGAGAGGTCCTGACCGCTGCCCGAACAGCCGGTGTGAGCGTGGAAGGGGAACTCGGCATCGTCGGCTATGTGGGGGCAAAAGAATCCGTGGGCACCAGCCCGGATGAGGCGCGGATCTTCATTCAGGAGGCGCCGGTGGACGCACTGGCCATTTCCGCGGGCAACACCCATCTCAGCCAAACCGATACTGTTCCGGCGGACATGGCGATCATTCGAGCGATAGAGGCGGTGGTGCCCACCCCACTCGTGTTGCACGGGGGAAGCGGCATTCCTGCGAAGCAGCGGCGTGAAATCGCCCTTCAGACGCGGGTCGCGAAGTTCAACATTGGAACGGAGCTAAGGCTCGCCTTCGGTTATGCACTTCGCGAAAAGCTTGCGTCCGATCCGGACGTTTTCGACAGAAACGCAATACTTGGCTCCCTCATTGAGCCGATTGCGGAGAAAACTGTGCCAATTCTCGCCAATCTTCTCCCACGGGAGGATTCGCGCTGAAAGGGGAGGCCGTGCGCATAGGGTGCTTGGTGCGATGGAAGATGTCTCGGACGTTGCCAGCCGAGCCTAGAACGGCAGCTCCCCACGGCAGATGCGGTATTCCTCGAGGGCGCGCAGGGAGCGGCCTTCATCTATGGCGGCCAGGTTCAGAATGACCATGTTGGCAACGGTCATCGGGACGACCAGCGATTGCGAGTCGCCCAGAACACCGCGTGAAACCGCTATGTGCTGATCGGGCGCCGGGTTGAAACGGATGCCGTGCATGTCGGTAAGGGCCAGCACCTTTGCCCCCTTTGCGGCTGCAAGACGCTGGATGTCCTGAACCTGGCGCGTCTGCTGCCTGAAGGCGATCAGCCAGACGACATCATCGCTGCGAAGCCCCGTCAGCATCTCGGGAATCCGGCTGGGTGCATCCGCCAGATCACAGGCGTCATAACCCGAGCGCATCAGGCGGAGCGCGATGAGATGGGAGAGCGTCGTGGCGTGACTGCGCCCGAAGATGAAAATGCGCCGGGCGTCGCGCAGCGCTTCTGCGAAACTCCGGATATCCGCATTGGATACGGAGCTGCGCAGTGTTTCAAGCGCTGCAATCTCACTGTCGATTACCGAACTCACGAGGCTGCCATCCTCGGCGCGGATCAGGCGCGCCGCGATGCGGGCGGCCGGTTTTTCGAAATCCTCGCCACCCTCGACAAGGCCGGACTGTAGAAAGGCCCGGAATTCCGGATAGCCACTGAAGCCCAGCCGCCTTGCCAGCCGCACGGCGGACGCCGGGTGAACACCGGCACGAAACGACACTTCCCGCCCATTCTCCATTGCGGCGCGGAACGGGTTCTGCATGAGCACATCGAGCAGGCGGGTGTCGGTTTTTGTCAGCTTCTCCGAATTGCTGGCCACGAGTTCGCTCAGAAACTGCGGCGCATTCTGCGCCGATCCTGTTATATGCTCTGCCATGGCCAATCTCCCGGCGGTCATCTCCCGAGTTCAACACGGTCCCCGCTCTGCGTTTCAAAGAAATGCGCCTGGGATACGTCAAATCCGATCCACAGGTCCGAAGGGTCTCTTGGTAGAGACTTTCGATGGCTTGTCAAAGTCACCCGGCCAGCCGGCGTTTCGCAATGCAGGATGAGTTCGGAGCCTGTCATTTCCGAAAGAAGAACCCTGCCGGGCAGGGCTGCCTCGCCGGGCTGACGCTCATGGACGGAAAGCGCGTCGGGGCGCAGGCCTGCTGTGAGTGCGGCGGGTGCATTGAAGCCGGGCAGTCTGTCAGCGTCCAGGAAGTTCATGGATGGCGCTCCGAGGAAGCTCGCCACGAAGCGGTTTGCCGGTCGGTCGTAGATCGCTTCGGGCGTATCGAACTGCTGCAGGTGGCCGTCCTTCATCACCGCGATGCGGTCGGCAAGCGAGAGCGCTTCGGTCTGGTCGTGCGTGACATAGATGATCGTCGCGCCGAGCTTCTGGTGCATTTCCTTGATCTCGGCCCGCATGGTCACGCGCAGCGCGTTGTCCAGATTGGACAGCGGTTCGTCCATGAGGAAGGTAGAGGTGTTGCGCGCCATTGCGCGGCCCATTGCAACGCGCTGGCGCTGACCACCGGAAAGAGCGCCGGGCTTGCGGTCCAGATAGGCGTCGAGCTGGAGCATGCGCGCTACCTCCTGCGCCCGTGCAGTGCGCTCGGACTTCGGCACACCGCGCAGCTCCAGGCCAAACGCGATGTTCTGCAGAACCGTCATGTGCGGATAGAGCGCGTAGTTCTGGAAGATCATGGCGATGTCGCGGTCGCGCGGCGCCAGATCGTTGGCACGCTTCCCGTCGATCATGATGTCGCCGCCCTCGCAGCCCTCAAGCCCGGCCACGAGGCGGAGCAGGGTGGACTTGCCACAGCCGGAGGGGCCGACGATCACGATGAATTCACCGGGGCTTATCTCCATGGAGACATCGTGCAGGATGCGCGGTCCTCCGGCGTAGGATTTGCGAATGTTGGACAGGCTGATGGCACTCATGCCTGTCGCTCCCGTGCAATGCGGGCCGATGCCTCCGGGTGCCTTTCGCGTATGGCGACGGCGAGGCTCGGACGGTCGGTTGTGAAAACCTTGACGCCAAGATCAAACGCCTTCTCGATCTGCGGCGTGGTGTGTGCTGCCCAGCAACCAAACTCCATGCCGGCGTCGAGCACGCGCTGCATCAGCTGCGCATCGGCGCAGTCGATGTTCACGCCGATCTCGGAAACGCCGACGGAGCGCGCGAGCGCAATGACGCCATCGACGCCCGCCTGCTGTAGCACCGGCGGGGAGACCAGCCACAGGCGCGGTCGGTCGGTTGCTTCGCCCAGCTCCCGAAGCGTGTCGATCAGGAAGGACGAGAAATGTGTCTTGTGCAGGCGGCCGTTGCGCTCAAGCGCATCGATCACACGCGGTACGAAGTCGGGGTAGGGGCGACCATCTGCGCCGGGCTTGATCTCGCAGCGAAACAGGACCGGACTGTCTGCAAAGACTGCACACAGTTCATCAAGGTCGAGCGTGTGGGTCGGGCCGGCTTGGCTGTGGTTGACGATTGCCGCGCGAACCTCATCAGCCGTTAGCCCGGCGATAGCGCCGCTGCGGTCGGTGGTGCGATCAAGCGTCGGATCGTGATGGACGAAGATGACGCCGTCCAGCGTGGGGTGCAGGTCGAACTCGACCTCTTCAACGGGCATGCCTGCAGTCGCCGAGAAGCCGGCGAAGGTGCTGTCGCCAAATTCCAGCGTGCCGCCGCGGTGTGACGCGATGCGTGTCAAAACGTATTCCTTCCGTCTTTGGATTATTTCACTGCGCCCATCGTGATGCCGCGCACCAGATGTCGCTCAACGAGAGCAAAGCCGACGAGCACCGGCAGAATGCTGATGGTCGAAGCCGCCATGACCAGCGGCCAGTCGATTGCGCCCTCACCGGGGTTGATGCGGTACAGCCGCGCCAGCCCGACCTGAAGGGTGTAGAGATCCTCGTCGCCGATCGCTACGAGCGGCCAGATGTAGTTGTTCCACTCGGCGATGAAGATGTAGAGGCCCATGGACAGGATTGCCGGGCGGGCGATCGGCACGATGATCCGCCACAGAACCTGAAGCGATGTCGCGCCGTCCATATAGGCGGCTTCGTCCAGCGAGCGGGGAATGCCGCGGATGTACTGGCGCAGGAAGAAGGCCGCAAAGCCATTGGAGATGGCCGGCAGGACCAGTCCCGCGTAACTGTCGAGAAGGCCCGCCCTTGCAAGCGTCAGATAGTTCGGAATGAGGCTGATGTGACTGGGGATCATCAGCGTCGCCACCATCGCGCCGAACAGAAGATTGCCACCCCGGAACCGATACCGCGCAAAGGCAAAGGCGGCCATCGTCGCAAAGGTAATGCCGAGCACCGTCACCAGGCCCGAAACGATCAGGCTGTTCAGGAGATAGCGGGCGAAATTGTACTGCCCCACCGCGACCGCATAGTTGAGTACGGTGAACTCGACCGTTCCCGCATAATAGGCGTCGGCCGTCTGGAACGACATCCAGATCGAATAGAGAACCGGGGACAGGAACAGGAGGCCGGCAGCAAGCGCCAGCCCGGCGATGACGGGATTGTCAGGCTTCATAATGAACTCTCCGGCCGATGACCCGGGCTTTGATGAACGCCAGCATGATCAGGAAGATGAACAGGAGCACCGCCAGTGCGGAGCCGGTGCCGATGTCGAACAGCGTGAAACCGATGCGGTAGAGCATGTTGACCAGAAGGTCGGTCGCTCCGGCCGGTCCGCCATGCGTCATGACGTTCACGATGGTGAAGACCTGGAACGCCTCGATCACTGAAATGACGAGCAGGAAATAGGTGGTGGGCATGACCAGCGGTACTGTCACGCGGCGGAACACGTGGAACCGGCTGCCGCCGTCCACCGCTGCCGCGTCGTAAAGCTCGCGGGGGATTGCCTGAAGGCCCGCGATATAGATCACGATGTCGTAGCCGAGCTGTTTCCATGTGTTGACGAAGATCAGCACCCAGAGCGCGATCTGCGGATCCTGCAGCCAGGGCACCTTGCCTGCGCCGAGCGACTGCAAAAGAGCGTTGGCCATGCCGTAATCGGTGGAGAAAACCCAGGAGAACACCACCGCGATGGAAACGGTGGATGTTACCGAGGGCAGAAAAAGCGCGCCACGCAGAAGGCGCGGAGCCAGCGTCTCGCGCGTCAGGAAACTGGCCACGCCAAGAGCGAGCACAAGCCGCAGCGGAACGGAGATCACGGCGAAGAGGGTCGTCACGTAGAGTGAGTTCCAGAATTCGTGCGAGCTCAAAAGTAGGCGGTAATTGTCGAAGCCGACGAACGGCTTGTCCGGTGACATGAAATCCCATTCGCGGAAGCTGAGATTCAGACTCGTGACAATTGGAATGTAGGTGAACAGCGCGATGAACGTCATCAGCGGCAGGACGAACAGATAGGGCGTGAGCTTGCGCGACATGGGGGTATCCGGAATGCATGAAACGGGGCCCCACGAAGGGGACCCCGAACGGTCTGTGTTTCGGATTTACTGCGTCAGCCGCTTGGCTTCGTTGCGGGTGCGCTCTGCGAAGCCCTCAAGGGTCTCTGTGACATCACGCTGGCCGAGCGCCATGGCCTGCCACTGATCGTACTCGGTGGCGCGCATCCAGGTGACGACCGGAGGACGCGGACGACCGCGGGCAAAACCGAGCTGGTTGATCGCGACGTCGATGCCGGGCTTGTTGGCCAGGGCTTCGGCGGCGATGGGCTGGGCGGCCGTGTTCTTGTTGATCGGCATGTAGCCGGTCGCAGCGAACCAGACGGCATTGGATTCAGGCGAAGCTGCGTAGCTGATGAACTTGTAGGCGGCGTCCTTCACCTCGTCATCGGCGGTGGAGAGGATGCCGATTCCGGCGCCGCCGATCGGGACGGCGCAGGTCTTGTTGCAGGGCATCGGGCGCACGGCGAGCTTGTCGCCCAGCGCCTTGGTCGCGCGGCCGTAATTGCCGGTCGAGTTCAGCATGATGCCGACTTTGCCGGCGAGGAACGCGTCGCGACCATTGTTCTCTTCGGTCACGCCGTCGGCAGAAGCGACCTTGTGTTCGTGCACCAGCGAAGCCATCCACTGATAGGCCTCAATCGTGTTTGGCGCATCAATCAGGATCTCGCCGGATTTGGAGTCGATCAGGTCGCTGTCATTGTCCATGATCAGGCCCCAGCGCGCGAACTGGCCGGGCGCAGCGATGCCGGTGATGCCCTCGTCGCCAAGCTTCTCGGTGATGCTCTTGGCAGCGGCCAGAAGATCGTCATAAGTCTTCAGCGGCGTCTCGTCGGAGAGGCCTGCGCGCTCGAAGATCTCCTGATTGTAGTAGAGAACCGGCGTCGAGGAATTGAAGGGGACGATGTAGTTTTTGCCCTCGAACACTCCGACCTCGCGGGCGAAGTCGAACAGCTCGTCTTTCAGCGGATCGGCTTCCACATAGGCGGTCAGATCTTCAAGCACACCGCGATCCGCGAAAAGACCGTAACGCGTCACTTCCATGATCACTGCATCGGGTTCGCGCTTGGCGGGAATCGCGGCCTGCAACTTGGCAACGATGTCGTTGTAATTGCCGATGTGCTGGGCGTCGATCTCGATGCCCGGATTGTCTTTCTCGAAGGCCTCGATGATCTGGTCAAGCGCCTCACCGGCAGCGTTGTTGAAGCTGTGCCAGAATTCGACTGTGACATCTGCTGATGCCGATGTGACCGATCCGCATACAGCGACCACGCTGGCCGCCAGCAGGTTTTGCAATTTCTGTACCATTTTGTCTCCAGTCCGCAATTAGAATTGCATTTGCGTTCGGCCGTTGGGTAACGCGGATTGACGACAGTTTTTTAAAGGTGTGGTGAAAAGTTGCGACAGGGAGCGGACTCTGGATTGCCTGCGTCCGAACGAACGCAGGCAATCCAGAAATGCGGAGGCGTGTGACGGAAGAGAGAGAACTCCCTGCCTGTTAAAGCCGCTTTGCGGGCTCCGGGCGCGGGCGTCAGGCGTCGATGGTCGCTCTTTCCATTACAGGTTGACGGGGTTCCCTGAGCGCCGAAACCGCTTCGTGCTGGCTGAGGAAGACCCTGCCGTTGAGATGTTTCAGGAATTCAGTGTCCCCGAGGCGGTCCATGACCGGCCCTTTGACCTCCGACAGATGAAAGCCGAGGTCGGCATCGGCGAGGCGACGGTTGATCTCTTCGAGGCTTTCCAGCGCCGATGCATCAATCGCGTTGACAGCCGAGCACATCAGGATGACGTGCTTGAGGTCCGGCCGTGCGGCGACATGCTTGGCGATCGTGTCTTCAAGGTAGCGCGAATTGGCAAAGTACAGGCTTTCATCGACGCGGATCGACAGGATTTCCGGGCTGGTGAGGACGGAATGCCGCTCGATATTGCGGTAGTGCTCGGTGCCGGGCACCTGGCCGATGATGGCCGTGTGTGGCTTGCTGGTGCGGTAGAGATGCAGCAGCAGCGACAGCAGGACACCGGCAACGATGCCGAGTTCGACGCCCCAGCCAAGCGTGACGAGGATGGTGGCGGCCATGGCTGCGAAGTCGGATCTGGAATAGGCGAAAACCCGGCGCACCGCTCCAAAATCCACGAGCGAAAGCACGGCAACGATGATCGTTGCGGCAAGGGTCGCCTGTGGCAGGCTGGCGAGCAGCGGGGTGAGGAACAAAGCTGCGAGCGCGATCCCGACAGCGGTGAAAATGCCCGCGGCGGGGGTTTGTGCGCCGGCGTCGAAATTGACCACGGAGCGCGCAAAGCCGCCGGTCACGGGATAGCCGGATGAAAGACCGGCAGCAATGTTGGCGGCGCCCAGTCCGATCAGCTCCTGATCGGGATTGATGCGCTGCCGCCGCTTGGCCGCAAGGGTCTGCCCCACGGAAACGGATTCGACAAAGCCGACCACCGAAATGAGGAAGGCAGGTACGAGAAGCGTCGACAGGAGATCGAGCGAGAGAGCAGGTGCGCCGAAGGCTGGCAGGCCCTGCGGTATTGCGCCAACCAGCGCGACGCCGCGCGCACCCAGATCGAGGGCGGCAGCCAGTGCAACCGTTGCTGCAACCGCGAGGATCGGAGCTGCTTTCGCCACCATGTCTGCGGCGCGCGCAGGGATGCCCGCGGCGACCAGCAGGGGCTTTAGATATTTGCGGGCGAAGTACAGGAAGGCCAGAACGCTGACGCCGATGGCGAGCGTGACCGGATTGATGGCGGTGAACTGACCGGACAGCGATCCGAGGATTTCTGGAAGCGTGCCGCCGCCACCCGATACGCCGAGGATGTGGCGAAGCTGGCCAGCTGCGATCAGCAGGCCGGATGCGGTGATGAAGCCCGATATCACCGGATGTGACAGGAAATTGGCGAGGAAGCCGAGCCTGAAAATGCCCATGACGATGAGCATGCCGCCCGACAGCAGCGCCAGGGCGATTGCTGCGGTGAGATAGTCCAGCGTGCCCTGCGCTGCAATCTGCCCGACGGCCGAGGCGGTCATCAGCGAGACGACGGCGACGGGGCCGACAGCGAGTGTGCGGCTGGTGCCGAATATCGCATAGGCCACCAGAGGCAGGATCGAGGCGTAGAGGCCGACTTCCGCCGGCAGGCCGGCCAGCATGGCGTAGGCGAGTGATTGCGGGATCAGCATGATCGTGACGATGACCGCGGCCAGAAGGTCGCTGGTCAGCACCGTTCCGTCATAGTCCCTGATCCATTGGAGAAACGGAAAATATCGAGATGCTTTGGTCATGATCGGTCTGTCACGCGAATAAGGGGTGGACGCCATCGCGTCCGGCGCGATGGCGTGGGGTCGGTCACCGGCAGATCACTGCCTGATGGATGAGTAGAGCACGGCGGCCCGTGCGCCGGATCGGCAATATCCCAGAACCGGCCCGTCGAAAGCTTTCATTGCTTCCTTGAAGCGGTCGGCCTGTGCGGCCGACGGCGCTCCCGTGACCGGGACATGGACGGCTTTCATGTCGTGGTTCTCCGCCTCGCAGGCAATGACCGCGAATGCGGGCTGACCCGGCTCTTCATTGTCGGGCCGCGCGCAGAGAATGGCGACATAGCCTTCCTGCGCCAGTTGAGCGATGTCTTCGGGCCGAACCTGCCCGGCGGTCGCGAAACGTTCGTCGATCTTCCGGACGTTCGTTTTCCCGGATCTCCGGAAAAGGCTGAAGGGCCAAATTTTCAGACCGCCTTTCCGGCTGCGCGTGCGGCCATGGTGTGCCGGGCAAGTCTGGCAAGCGCGATGCCGGCGACCATCGAGCCGACGAAAACCCAGGCGTCGGAATAGCCCAGCCCCAGCGCCGGGATTGCGCCGCCCGGGCAAAAGCCGGTGATGCCCCAGCCAATGCCGAACACGGCCGAGCCTGTGAGAAGCGGCAGATCGATATCCCGGCGCGTCGGCAGGTGGAACAGCCGGTCAAAGACCGGTGCTTTGCGCTTGAGGACGAATGTGTATCCGATGGCGGTTACCACGAGGGCGCCGCCCATGACGAAGGCGAGGGAAGGATCCCAGCTTCCGGCAACATCGAAGAAGTTCAGCACCTTTGCCGGATTTGCCATGCCGGAGAGTGCAATGCCGGCCCCGAAGATCAGGCCAATGACGAGAGCGGAGAAGATCCGGGTCATTAAAGACCTCCGATGACGTGACGGATGACAAAGACGGTGATGGCGGTCGACGCCATGAAGGTGAGCGTTGCGACGATCGAGCGAGGCGAAACACGCGCCATGCCGCACACACCATGGCCGGAGGTGCAGCCTGAACCGAAATAAGCGCCGGCGCCCGCAATCAGGCCGCCGATGATGAGCCAGGGCGCGGGGGTGGGGCTTTCAAAGGGAATGGTGTAGCCCGTCAGGGCCACGATCAATGCCGGTGCGCCGATGGCTCCGACAATGAATGCCGCGCGCCAGCCCCAGTCGCTTGAAAGGGGTGGGATGAGAGCGGAGAGGATCCCTGTCATGCCGGCGATGCGGCCGTGGAAAGCCATCAGCAGCACTGCGGCAAGGCCGATCAGGCTGCCGCCCAGCAGCGAGAGCCACGGGGTGAATTCAGTCATTTATTCTAGGTCCTTGATGTCGACGGTTTGAGGAGTGCTCAGGCCGGGGGAAGTGGCGGGCGGTTCCAGGTGGTGTGCTTCTCCGGGAAGGCGGCCGTTCCGCCCTCTTTCCCTTTTGTCGCTGGGCTCCACCCAGAACTGCAATCCTCCATCAGTCGTCCCAGGCGGCGCCTTCCAGCAGGTTCATCGGAATCTTGAGATAGCGCTGTCCGTTCTTCTCGGGTTCCGGCAGCCGTCCGGCATTGGTGTTGATCTGCAGGGCGTGCAGGATCAACTTCGGCATGGAAAGCGTCTTGTCGCGCGCGTCCCGTGCGGTGACGAACTCCGATTCAGTCTTGTAGACCGACATATGGATGTTCTTCGCCTTCTGCTCGGCCACGGTCGATTCCCACATGGGCTCTCGCCCGCCCGGCTGATAGTCGTGGCCGGTGAAGATGCGCGTTTCGTCGGGCAGGGCCAGAATGTCCTGGATGGATTTCCAGAGCTCTGTCGCGCTGCCGCCGGGAAAGTCCGCGCGGGCCGTGCCGCCATCAGGCATGAACAGTGTGTCGTGAACAAAAGCGGCGTCACCGATCACATACGTGATCGACGCGAGCGTATGGCCGGGTGAGAACATCACCTTTGCAGGGATGTTGCCGATCTTGAAGGTCTCGCCATCGGCAAATAGCTTGTCCCACTGCGAGCCGTCTGCCGGGAAATCGGGCCAGTTGTAAAACCCCTTCCACAGCTTCTGGACCTCTGTCACCTTTTCACCGATTGCGGTCGGCGCTCCGGTTTTGTCCCTGAGATAGGCAGCGGCGGAAAAGTGGTCGGCGTGCGGATGCGTGTCGAGAATCCACTCGATCTCATAGCCCTTGCTGGCAATGAAGTTGAGAATGTTGTCGGCATGTGTGGTCGCTGTCGCTGCCGACTTCTCGTCATAGTCGAGAACGGGGTCGATGATGGCGCATTTGCCGGTTTCAGGATCGGCGACGACATACTGGATCGACCAGGTGCGCGGATCAAAAAAGCCGGTAACTTCGGGCTTGGCTGTCATGGAAACGTCCTCTTGTTCATTGTCATGATCGACAGGCGGCTGACAGTCGAATGATGCTGTCTGCGTTTCTGTGCGGATGTTGTCTTGTGGTTGATTTGTGCGCTGACGATGAGCGGCGCTGGTTGGCACGCTTCAGGCGGCGGGTGATCAGGTGCCGGCTGAGCAGTAGTGATTGTAGAGCACGCCCACCACCTCACGCGCGATGTCGACCTCAATGTGGTACCAGATGGTCTGACCGTCGCGGCGGCCGGCAATGATGCCGTCCCGACGCAGCAGCGCCAGATGCTGCGAAACCGTGGAATCGCGGATGCCGAGGAACTCCGCGAGTTGCCCAACGGATTTCTCACCGTCGTTCAGGCTGCAAAGGATCAAAAGGCGATGCGGGTTCGACAGCGCCTTCATCAGCTCGCTCGCCTGGTCTACGGCGGTGCGCATTTCATCCGGGTTGATGGCAGTTTTAATATTCATGAATTCGTATATACGTTAATGCGTATATATAGTCAATATCAATTCCGCTGCGGTCGTTCGGTGGGTCGGAGGTCGATTTTCAGGAGGTGTGTAACGCCAGCGGCGCAATGGCGTTTCGTTGCGCCGCAGGGCGCGCTTTTGCTCAGGGCGGGTCGTTGATTATTGGTGGTGCGGAGCCTCGCCCTGATGCGTGAAGGGCGGGGCCGTGCTTGCCGATAATGTGGCAGGACCGATCGCGGCAATGTGCGCGGACTTCAGTTGATCGGGGGGGCGTTTTTCGCTGAGCGAAGTCGCTCAGCGCTTCCGCAGTGCGGGTTCATACGGGGTTGAGGTGGATTCTCGCGCCCAGTCGGGCTGATGGGTAGCACCCTATGACGAGGTCCCGTCAACCACTGCATCGAACTCCGAAATCTCGGCAAAGGCGGAGAGCGCCGTGCGGCCGAACTTGCTGGGCGCTGCAATCAGGAGCTTCCGGGAGGCTGCCTTCATGGCGGCCTTTTTGACTGCGATCTTCGACAGGTCGAAATCCATCACGCGCCCCTCGGTATCCACTGCGGAGCACCCGATCAGCGCGAAGTCGAAGCGCAGGGCTGCGAGAGAGAGCATGATTTCTTCTCCGACAAGCGAGCCGTCGCGCCCCTCGACCTTGCGGCCAAGGACGTTGACGTCATGCTGCGCGGGGTCGAAGGCGAGGGCGACGCGCATTGAGTTGGTGAATACCCGAAAGCCGGGACGCTGGTTCAGGGCGCTGGCTGTCATTTCGCTCGTCGTGCCAACATCGAAGAAAACGCTGGCTCCGTCAGGGAGAAGGGCGACGGCAGCCTCTGCGACGCGCAATTTGTCGTCCACCGCCATGCTGCGCTTGTGCTGGTGATCCAGGCGCAGGGTTTCGGTGCTGCCGATGACACCTGCGCCGCCGTGAAAGCGCTGAAGCAATCCGGCTTCCGACAGCAGGATGATGTCGCGACGCACCGTCTGCGCCGACACGCCAAACTCTTCGGCCAATCCTTCGATTGTCACAAAGCCGGATGCTTCCGCGCGGGCCAGTATCTCGCTTTGTCGGGTGTTCAGTTGGGCTCGTTGAGCGTCATGCTTCATGTGCTTGTTCAGATGCTCGCTGTAATGTAAGAAAACTTACAATACTGAACATGCGCAAGAAAAGCGAGGCATAAAATGACACAACCGATCTATCGTCTGGCGGACGGGACCGTCTACGGCGTCAATGGCCGTCTGGATCCCTGGGACTGGTCCTGGAAGCCGGCAGCCGCGCCCGAGAGCGCGCGCGAGGCGACGGCGCGACAGGCCATTGCGCAGCTTGCAGCTACGGCAGCGCGCCGGATTCCCGTGGGCGTCATCGGTCCGCGCGAATGCGATGCGGAAAAGCTGGCGCTGGCCGAGCAGGTCGGGGCGGGTATAGGCGCGCTCGGCCTCACGATGATCTGCGGCGGGCGCACTGGCGTTATGGCCGCAGCAGCAAAGGGTTGCCGCGCTGCCGGAGGTCTTACGGTGGGTTTGTTGCCGGGCCATGACTGGCGCGAGGCCAATGATGATATCATGCTGCCCATTGCAACGGGCTTCAGCGAAGCCCGCAACATGATCATTGCCAAATCCTGTGCTGTTCTTGTTGCGGTCGGTGGCTCCTACGGGACCCTTAGCGAAATCGCCTACGGGCTGCATTTCTCGAAGCCGGTCATCGTCCTTGGAGATGCGCCGGATATCGAGGGGACAGAGCGCGCGAACGGCGCTGACGATGCAATCGAGCGTTTGTCGTCGCACCTCATTGCCAGTGCTATATTGTCATAAAGGTTACATATTGGCCTGATACGTGTAAACTATCTCACATTCGAGAGGGCGACATACACCCATGTCAGCAATACTTGAGTTGCGCGACGTCACGCGACGCTTTGGCGATAAGACCGTGCTGGACAAGGTTTCGATCACGATCGCGCAGGGAAGCTTTACCGCGCTTCTCGGCGCTTCCGGATGCGGCAAATCCACCAGTCTGCGCATCATGGCCGGTCTCGACCGGCCGACATCCGGCGAGGTGCTTCTGGGCGGCTCCGACGTGAGCGGTCTGAGCGCCTATGAACGCAACGTCGCCATGGTGTTCCAGTCCTATGCGCTTTATCCGCATCTGACTGTCGCGCAGAACATCGCCCTGCCGCTCACCATGCGGCACCTTTCAGCACTGGGGCGCGTCCCGTTTCTCGGCTCTCTCGTGCCGGGAGCGGCAGAGGCGCGCCGGACCATTCTCTCGAAGGTTGGCGAAGCGGCTGAAAGTCTGGGACTGGCAGAACTGCTGGACCGGAAACCCGGCCAGCTGTCGGGAGGGCAGAAGCAGCGTGTGGCCCTGGGGCGCGCGCTGGTGCGTGATCCTGCGCTGTTTCTTCTCGATGAGCCCTTGTCCAACCTCGATGCGCGGCTGCGCATTCGCATGCGTTCCGAGATCAGCGCGCTGCATCGCAGAACCGGCAAGGCGTTCGTCTATGTGACGCATGACCAGACCGAAGCGATGGCCATGGCCGACCAGATCGTCGTGATGATCGGCGGCGATGTCGCACAGGCGGGCGCGCCTCGGGAGCTCTATGAGCGCCCGGCAAATCGAGACGTCGCGGCCTTCATCGGACACAACGCCATCAACTTCCTTGAGCCGGGCGACGGGATCGATGTCGACGGGGCCATCGTCGGCCTGCGGCCCGAAGATCTTGCGCCCGCCGCGACCGGCGCCCTGACCGGGCGGCTGGAATCTGCCGAATATCTGGGCTCGGAAATCGTTCTCAGCCTGCGCAGCGCGAAAGGCACAGAGATCCGGGCGATAGCGCCTGCCGATTTCGACGTGCCCGAACCCGGCAGCGAAGTCCGCCTCGGATACGCGCCGCACAAACTGCATCTGTTTGACGCTGCAACGGGCGTTCGGCGGAGGACAACCCCATGAGGCTGTCAATCGAACGGCGTCAGGCGCTGACCGATCTGTGGCTCGTCGGGCCGGCGACGCTTGCGCTGTTTCTCTTCATCTTCCTGCCAGTTGCCATTGTCGCGGTCCTGTCCTTCACCGACTACCAGTTCGGCGCTGCGAGCTTCAACTGGAGCGGCCTGGACAATTACATCAAGCTCTTTTCCTCCAGCATCGGAAGGCGCGCAGTCACCAACACGCTGATCTATGTGGCGATCGTGATCCCGTTCTCGGTCGGCTTCGGCCTGCTTGTCGCGGCCGGGCTGCATCAGATGTCGAACTGGGCTCCGCGTCTCTCCAACGTGTTGAAGACGGTTTACTTCCTGCCGGTGGCGGCAACGCTGGTCGCCATGTCCGTCGCCTGGCAGATGGTTCTGCACCCCACGCTCGGGATTGTGAACCAGACGCTGTTCTCGATGGGGCTGCCGACGCCAAACTGGCTCAGCGACCGCGGGCTGGTGCTTTACACACTCTCCATGATCGGCATCTGGCAGAGTGTCGGCTACAATATGGTGCTTTTTCTGGCCGGCCTCGCGGCAATCCCGTCAGAACTCTATGACGCCGCCGAAGTTGACGGTGCGGGGAGCGGGTGGTCGCGCTTCTGGACCGTCACATGGCCGATGCTCGGACCGACGACTTTGTTCGTGATGGTCGTAACCGCGACCAATGCGTTCCGCGTGTTTGAAACCGTGGCCACGATGACCAAGGGCGGTCCCGCATTCGCATCGGACACGCTTGTCTATGCGCTTTACCGGGAAGGTTTCGTCTACTTCAAGGCCGGCTACGCCAGCGCCATCACGATGGTGTTTTTCGCCTTCCTGCTCGCGCTCGCCCTCATCCAGTTCCGTTTTGTCGAAAAGCGGGTGCATTACCGATGAACCATCCGATCCGCAGCCGCGTGCTACCTCTCGTTCTCCTGCTCACGGGTGCAGCCGTCATTCTGCTGCCCTTCGTGTGGATGCTGTCACTGGCGTTCAAACCGCGCGACGAGATCTTCACGACGACAATCGAGTTCCTGCCGTCGCAGATCGAATGGAGCAATTTCACCTTTGCGCTCACCGAAACGGACATTCCCCTGTTTCTGTGGAACGGGCTTGTGATGGTGACGGGCATCCTTTTCTTCCAGATCCTGTTCGCCGTTCCGTGCGCCTATGCGCTTGCCCAGCGCAGATTTGCCGGGCGCGGCCTGCTTTTCGGTCTGGTCGTCGCCGCCCTTCTGGTGCCATTCCATGTGACGGCGATCCCGATTTTTCTGGGCTTTGCCCAAATCGGCATTCTGAACACGATGTGGGCGCTGATCCTGCCGTTCATTCAGACCGCATTCGGCATTTTCCTCTTCCGGCAGTTTTTCGCGCAATTGCCGGCGGATTTGTTCGATGCAGCCCGCGTGGACGGGATGAGCGAGACCGCCATTGTCTGGCGCATCGCTTTCCCCCTGGCCCTGCCGGCCGCGACGGCATTCGCGATCTTCTCGGTCACCGCGCACTGGAACGACCTGTTCTGGCCGCTGATCGCGACGACGGACCCGAATCTGGCCACGCCGCCGCGCGGCATCCTTTATTTTCGCGATCAGGAATCCGGCGACAATGTCGGCCCGCTGATGGCTGCCGCCGTTATCGTCACCGCACCGCTCGTGATCGCTTTCCTATTGGCTCAACGCAAATTCATTCAGGGCATTGCCGCCGGAGGACTGAAGGGTTGAGCCGAGCAATTCCAGAATGTGCCCGGATCCAACCGCGCCGACGACTTCCATCAATCAGGAGTGAAACGACATGAGAAAGACACTACTCGCATCAGTCTTTGCCATAGCCGGCGTGACCGGCGTGCACGCGCAGGAAACCGAGATCCGCGTTCACTACGCGATCCCCACGATCTGGGCCGACACCCAGAAGACGCTGGCCGATGCATTCATGGAGAAGCATCCGGACGTCAAAATCACGCTCGACGGCGCCGCCGAGGGCTACGAAGACGGGGTGCAGCGCCTGCTTCGTGAATCGGTTGCCGGCACAGGCCCGGATGTCGCCTATGTCGGGCTCAACCTCTGGCGCGTTCTGGAAGACCGTGGTCTGGCCCAGCCGCTTGACGGGTTCCTCGGAGACGAGCCGCTCGCGCAGGGCTATACGCCGGCGCTTCTGTCCCTCGGCCGTTTCCAGGATACGCAGTATGCTCTGGCCACCTCGGCCTCGACCCTGGTCATGTATGTGAACCCGGTGCTTGTCGAGAAAGCCGGCGGCTCGATGGAGGAATTCCCGGATACGTTCGATGGCGTGATCGAACTGGCCGCCAAGATCAATGCGCTCGACGGTGCAACGGATGGCGTATGGATCGGTCGGCATGACTGGCGTTTCCAGTCGCTGCTTGGTTCCCATGGCGGTCGTCCGATGAACGAGGACGAAAGCGACATCACCTTCGACGGCCCGGAAGGGATCACGGCAGCGGGGCTTTATCAGCGCTTTGCCGATGAAGCGGGCATGAAGTCCTATTCCGAGAACGACGCCCGTCAGGCTTTCCCTGCCGGAACGCTTGGCATCATGTTCGAAAGCTCCTCACTGCAGACGCGCTTTACGGAAGGCGCTGGCGACAAGTTCGACCTGACGGTCAAGCCGCTGCCGGTTGCTGCTGAAGACAAGTCCAAGGTCTACTTCCCGACCGGCGGCTCGGCCATTGTCATGCTGACCGATGACGAAGCCAAGCAACAGGCTGCCTGGGACTACATGGCCTTCGTGACCGGCCCCGAGGGCCAGAAGATTATCGTGGAGAACACCGGCTACGCGCCGGCCAACGCCAAGGTGATCGAGGACGAAGCCTATCTGGGCGAGTTTTACGCAAGCAACCCCAATGCCCGCGTGGCGCATACCCAGGTCGCAAACTATGCCGGCCCCTGGTACGCGTATCCGGGTGCGGAAGGCGTGGCGGCGACTGATCTCATCGCAGCGTCGCTGGTCGAAGTGACCGAAGGCGCAGACGCTGAAGCAACGACCAAGGATCTCGCCGAGACACTGCGCGACCTCCTTGGCATGAACTAGCCCAAGCTCAATGCCGGCGGGCGGTTTTCTCTACCGTTCGCCGGCGTTTTTCGGGCCCGTGGAGTCGGTCTGTCTTTTGCTTTCTCGCAATCATGCGGTTGTCAGACGCTTCCATCTGACGGCAAGTTGAACAGAGCGGACTTCACAGCGAGCGCTGATTGACCCGTTTCGACACTTCCTCCGCGCTCTCAACGCGTTCGGAATAGCGGTCAGTCAGGTATTCCGTGCGGTCGCGCAGGAGCAGCGTGAACTTCATCAGTTCTTCCATCACATCGACGATGCGATTGTAGTAAGGCGAGGGTTTCATCCGGCCCTCGGCATCGAATTCGTTAAACGCCTTGGCCACAGACGACTGGTTGGGGATGGTAACCATCCGCATCCAGCGACCGAGCACACGCAGCTGGTTCACCGCGTTGAAGCTCTGTGATCCGCCGCAGACCTGCATCACGGCAAGGGTCCGGCCCTGTGTCGGCCTTACGCCACCGAGTGACAGCGGCAGCCAGTCGATCTGCGCCTTCATGATCCCGGTCATTGAGCCATGGCGTTCGGGCGAGCACCAGACTTGTCCCTCCGACCACATCGACAGATCGCGCAGTTCCTTGACCTTTGGATGGTCCGCTGATGTCGCGTCGGGCAATGGCAGGCCCGAAGGATCAAAGATGCGAACCTCCGCTCCCAGCCTGCGCAGGATCCGTGCAGCTTCTTCCGTGGCCAGTCTTGAATAGGAGCGTTCGCGCAGCGAGCCATAAAGCATGAGAATGCGTGGCGGATGCGTCGAAAGGGGCGGCTGGAACAGGGCTTCCGGATCGATTGTCCGAAACTGTTCCTCGTCGAGGTTGGGAAGGTTGTCTATGGGCTGGCTTGGAAGGGTCATTGGCATTCTCACGGGCGCGCAAGGCGGCATCGCCCCTTATTTCGATGATTGTCGAAATATGCGTAACGTCGTGCGAATGCGCAGTCAAGGCCATATGCGGCCAACGGGCCGGCAGGTCCACCACGCCTCCGTTGGCTGAACGGAAGCGTTTGGCCCGTCCAAGCTCCTGAGGGACGGGCCGGTATTTCTGTCGTCAGACCACCATGCACGGGGCGGTCTGTTCGAGCGGCCGGCCGGGGCGGGCGCCGGTTTTCTCGCCATCGACCCAGACTTCGCGTCCGTTGACGAACACCCGGTCGATGCCCACCGCCGGGCGAATTGGCGTCTCGAAGGTTGCGCCCTCGGCGATGGTCTCGGGATCGAAGATGACGAGATCTGCAAAGCCGCCGACGGCGATGCGACCGCGACCGCCAAGCCCGAAGCGGTCTGCTGGCATGGAGGTCATGCGGCGCACGGCTTCTTCCAGCGAGAACAGCGACAGGTCGCGGGCATAGTGACCAAGCACGCGCGGGAATGTGCCCCAGACGCGCGGGTGGGGGTGCTTGCCGCTGGGGATGCCGTCCGAACAGATGATCGTGTGTTCGTAAGACAGGATGCGCTGAACATCGTCTTCGCTCATGATGAAGAAAATACCGGTCGCGGGCAGAAGCTTCTGCAGCGCGGTGTCGATGTCGGTGTCCCATTCCCCGGCGATGTCGGACAGGTCGCGGCCAGCCATCTGCGGATAGGGCTCGCTTTCAGCCACGATCACGCGGGTCGCCTGCCTGTGCCTGCCGGAATCGAGGATGGTGGATGACGCAATCCACGGTGTGGTGTCGAGGCCCACATCCTGCTTCTGCATGGCATCGTCGATCATTTTCAGCGTGGTGACTGACATGCCGTGGTTGGCGAGCCCGGCGCATTTGTGATGGGAGACATGCACGCCGCAGCAGGATTCACGCCCCACGGTGAAGGTCTCTTCAAGCCCCTGAACGACGCGGTCGCCCTCGTCGCGCATGTGGGTGACATAGAGCTTGCCGTGCGCCTGCGTGATCTTCGCCACCTCGATCAGCTCTTCAGTGGTGGAGGCGCGTGCGGGAGGGTAGAAAGGGCCGGTGGAAAGCCCGATTGCGCCTTCGCCCAGCGCACGGTCGAGCTTGCGGCACATTTCTTTCAGCTGCGCTGCATCGGCGGCTTTGTTGAGGTCGGGCAGTTCGTTCACGCGCAGCGTGGAGTGCCCGATCAGGCAGGCTGCATTGACCGCTGCCGGTTCCGCGAGAAGCCGGTCGCGATAGGCGGCGTAGGTTTCAAACCGCAGCGCTTCATCTTCGATGATCATGCGCAGAGGGGCGGGGATCTCGCCTTTCGGCACGAGCGGCGCGATGGAGAAACCGCAATTGCCGTTGATGACGGAGGTGACGCCCTGCGATGTCATGAACTCCATGTCGGGCTGGGTGAGCATCGCGGCATCATGGTGCACATGCGGGTCGATGAAGCCGGGCGCTACGACGCGGCCCTTTGCTTCGATCTCGCGTCCGGCGGTCCAGTGTTTCAGGTCACCGGTGGCGACAATGCGGTCGTCGGACACGGCCACATCACCCTTGCGACGGGGGGCGCCTGTACCGTCGATGATGTCTGCGCCGCGGATGATGAGATCAGCGTGCATGGGAAGGCTCCTGTATTGTTATGTCGAAGGTCAGGTGGCGTCGCTGTCTGCAGGCGGCACGCCGTCATCGCCGCACCATCGGGCGGCGAGATGAACGAGAATGAAGACGATCATGATTGGAACGGCCACGGCCACCCAGAAGGTGCTGAAGGGCAGTGCGTCGGCCATGGTGCGGCTGTGGCGCAGCAGAAAACCGCGTGCCGGGTTCATGTTGGGACCGTAGAAAACGTACCAGAGGATCGGCAGAAGATAGATCAGAACCACGGCCGACCGCATCAGCGCGGCGGCAAGCCCGAGAAGGGCGTTGCGTGAACCTTCCCCGGTGAAGAGCGCCGGATCGAACCGGCGCTTGAATGATATCGTGGCGCCCATGAGGCCGGCCCAGATCATCGCGTATCGGGCCAGCTCCTCTGTATAGGCCGGCGGCTGGTTGAAGACATAGCGCGCCAGCACCTGCAGCATGACGGCCCCCACGAGGATCACCAGCGCCACGCCGGCCATCACTGTGGCCAGACGATCGAGTCCGTTGCTGAAGCGGATGATGGATTTGGCGATGTGTTTCATGGGGGCGGCCATTGCTTAGTCTGCGACGGAGTCGCGGGCTTCGGTCCAGATGCTCAGCTGGTCGTCCGGCAGAGACGTCGCCCAGGTGGCGCGGGCCAGCTCGGCCATCTTTCCGCGTTCGCCTTCGGCAAGCTCGGTGATGGTCACGCCAGCGGCTTCATGCTTTGCGCGCACTTCGCTGGCCCAGTTGTTGACCCAGTCCCTGTTCGCTTTCTTGCCGGCTGCGAGGGCAGCGTCGATCTGGCCCTTTTCCTCATCACCCAGCGATGTGTACCAGTCTTCCGAAATCAGAACGATGCGCGAGGACGGCGTTATGTCGGCGGGCGTGAAGTGCTTCAGAAACTCGGTGTGGCCGGTGCGGATGGCCGAGTTCGGCGGGTTGAAATAGCCATCGGCAACGCCGGTCTGGATGGCGTTTGCCACTTCCGACCAAGAGACGATCGTGCCGGTTGCGCCCAGCGCTTCCTGCAGTGCGATCTGCTCGCTGTTGAGCGCGCGGAAGCGCAGGTCGGACATGTCCTCGACCTTGGCGATCGGCTTCTTGGAATTGTGAATGCCGATATCCATGCCGATGTAATTGACGTCCACGAAACGCACGCCATTGTCGAGAAGCGGACCGTTCATCTGCTCAAGCATGTCCGTTTCCGAAAGCACGGCGTCGATCTGTTCGCGGTTCTCGAAGAAGAACGGGAGCTGGACGCCCTTCATCAGCGGTGACATGCCGAAACCGGTGGAGAGGGCGGCGAGATTGACCTCCAGAAGGCCCTGGGCAACCTGGTCGAAACGCTCTTTTTCCGAGCCCAGCGTGCCGGACGGGAAAATGGAGACCTCGAATTCGGTACCCTTGAGCGCATCGGCAAAGCCGTGGGCGAAGGCTGCTTCCGGGTTGGTCGCAGTATCGTCGGCGCCGTTCATGGCGATCTTGATGTCAGCGGCCTGTGCAGCGGCGGTCATGAGCGCAAGCGCCGAGATGGCGAGGGCTTTGGGTAGAAACTTCATTTTTTCTCCTCCGTTTTGTTTCGTTTTCCGTCAGGCGAGCCCCAACAGGCGTGGAATGGCCAGAGAAATCTCCGGGAAATAGGTGAGCACCAGCAGCAGCGCGACTTCGGCCAGAAAGAAGGGCAGGGTGGCGCGTATCAGCCGCCAGTAATTCATGCGCACCGTGGTCGCGAGGATCAGCAGAACCCCTCCGAGCGGCGGCGAAAGAAGGCCGGTGGTGATGTTGAAGCAGATCACGATGCCCAGATGCACGGGGTCGACGCCCATGGCGATTGCGACAGGTGCGAAGATCGGGGCGAACAACGCCACGGCGGCCTTCACATCCATCGCCATGCCGGCCACCAGAAAGATCAGGTTGATCAGCATCAGATATTGCAGCGGGCTGAGGTTCCAGTCTTCCACCGTTGCCTTGATGGCCTGCGGCCATTGCAGAAGCGCAGCGATGTAGGAAAAGGTCGAGATCGCGCACAGGATGATGAACAGCCCGCCAAGCATCACCGCCGTGCGTTGCAGGCTCGCGCCCACCTGGCTCCAGGTCAGATTGCCATGCGTGAAGCCCACCACGAGGGCCGCAATCACGGCCACCGCTGCCGCTTCAGCCGGCGTCATGAAGCCGAACAGCGTGCCGCCGAGAATGATCACCGGCAGGGTCATGGCGGGCAGGGCCCTCAGGAGCGAGGGGAAGAATGCAGGCACGTCCTCGCCCGGGCCGCCGGGGTGGTTGTCGCGATGGGCGTAATAGGCGTTGATCGCCATCAGAACGCCGGCCAGCAGCAGGCCGGGCAGAATGCCGGCGGCGAAAAGCGCAGTGACGTTCGTCTCCATCAGCGCGCCATAGAAGATCAGGATGGACGACGGCGGGATGATCGGGCCGATGATCGACGATGCGCCGGTGATGGCCGCAGCGTAGTCGAGCGAATAGCCGCGCCGGCGCATCTCGGGCACCAGAGAGTTGCCGAGTGCGGCGGCGTCGGAGACCGCCGAGCCGGATACGCCGGCAAAGAACACCGAAGTCATCACGTTGACATGACCCAGGCCGCCCTTGAGGCGTCCGAGGAAGGACATGCAGAAATCGATCAGCGCGGTTGCCAGACCGCCACGGTTCATCAAATCGCCCGCGAAGATGAACAGCGGCATGGCCAGAAAGGCGAACACATCGAGCTGGCTGAAAAGCCGCTGGGGCAGCACCGCCATGTACATCTGACGGTCTGCGGCAATGAAGGTCAGAATCGCGGAAGCGCCAATGACATAGGCAATGGCGGCGCCGGCCATGAGGCCGAAAACGGTGAATGCGATGATAAGCGGCGCCTGCATGGCTCTTGGGTTCCCCTCCCCGATGGCTCACACAAATCTGGCGAAAGCGCTTGCGTTAGAAAATAGAAAAGTTTTCACTATTCCATAGCATTTCTCTATGGAGAGCCGGAAAAACGGGGAGGCAGCGCGGCCATGAAACCATTGACTTTGCAGCGTTTGCAGGTTTTCTGCGCGGTCTACGAGCGGCAGTCGATTACGGCGGCGGCGCGGCAAATGAACCTGTCGCAACCCACGGTCAGCCGCCATCTGCGTGACCTCGAAGCGGCCATCGGCCTGACGCTTTTCGTGCTCGACAAGGGGCGCGTGATCCCGACCGTCGAGGCGGACGCCATCTACAATGAGAGCCGTTTTCTCTATGACGGGATCAGCCGGCTGGAACAACGCATCGACTCGCTGCGAAAGGGCGTCGGCACGCGCCTTCTGGTGATGTCGGTCGGGCTTTTCGCGCCCTATTTCGTGCCCACCGCGCTGCGCAGGGTGCTGGATGCGATGCCGGGCCTGCGCGTGGCCGTGGATGTGGGGACGGCGCAGCAGCAGGTTCAGGCGATACGTGCGGGCATGGTTGATGTCGGGCTCGTCATCGGCAGGTTTCAGGCTGACGACATATCCACAGAGCCGCTGGGGCGTGGCCGTCTGGTGGTACTGAGCCCAAAGGACGGCCCGCTGACCCGGCTGGACCGTGTCAGGCTGGAGGATCTGAGCTCCGTGCCGATGCTGGGACTGACCCCGCGCGGCCCCATCGGGCGTGTGCTGAACGAGGCGCTTCTGGAGCGCGGATTGCCTTTCGACAATACGGTGACGGGCAACACACTGGTTTCCGTACCCCATCTCGTTCTGGCAATGCAGCGTTCTGCGGTGGTCGATGAGTTTACCGCCGCCTTTCACGGTCTGGATGGGCTGGTGACGCTGCCGCTGGAGCCCGACCTGCCGCTCGATATCCAGTCGATTTCCATGGGTGCAACGGCGAGCAAAGTGGCCAGCCAGCTCTTCCTCAAGGAAATACGTGGAATGCTCGCAGACTGGCGGGCAGGGAAGATGCAGTTTTAGGAGCGGGGCGCGTCCTGCGCGCTTCGGCGTGGTGTGCTTCACGTCGGTGGATGTCCCCATTGCCCATGATGCTGTGCCGTTGATCAGGCATGGACAGAATCTCCGTGGGAAGGTTCCCACAAGCAAGGGCTCATGCTAATGAAGAAGATGAGGAGGACAGAATCAGAGTGACGGATAACGCCGCTTCCCTGACCATTATCGACATTGCGCGGCTCTCTGGCGTGTCCAAGAGCACCGTGTCCCGTGTGCTGTCCGGGGCGGAGAATGTGTCCGAGGAGGCGCGTCGCAAGGTGACCGAGGCCGTTGAGGCATCCGGCTTTCGGCGCAACGAGCTTGCGCGGTCCCTGCGGTCCGGGCGCACCGGCATGGTCGGCCTTCTGATCCCTGATATTGCCAACCCCTTCTGGGCCGAGGTCGCCCGTGGCGCGCAGGATGCGGCTACGGAAGAGATGGCCTCTGTCCTGATCTTCAATTCTGACTGGGATCCCGAGCGGGAGCGCCGGCATCTCATGGCGCTGACCCAGTCGCGGGTCGATGGCGCGATTGTGAATCCGGTCCAGAACGGGCTGGATGAACTCTCCCGCAGCCAGGTTCCGCTGGTGCTGATCGGCTCGTCGGCCGAACGGTTTCCGGAACTGCCTTCGGTCGGCAGCGATATTACGCAGGGTGTGCAGCTCGGGCTTGAACGACTTGTTCAGGCCGATCTCGGAATGCCGGCCCTCTTGGTCGGCGATCCGCATCGTACCGCGCGGGAGCGGTTCGTTGGCGCTGTTCGCGAGTTTGGCGCGGCGCAGGGCTGGCCGGTCGAGGGGCTGAGGCTTCAGGACGGTCACTACACCATTGAGGGTGGTCGCGACGCCATGAAGCGGCTGCTTCAGGGCGGTGCGCCGCGCGTTGTTTTCGCGGCCAATGACATGATGGCGCTGGGCGCGCTTCATGCCGTCCGGGAGGCCGGGCTGAACTGCCCGGAGGATGTGGCCATTCTCGGTTTCGACGGAACGCCGGCGGCGGAGGTCTCGATGCCGGGACTCACAACGATCATGAAGCCTTCGCGCGATATTGGCCGGCAGGCATTTGAATTGCTGAGCCGGAAGATCGCTGGTGATGAGGATGTTCCGCACATGTCGCTGCCCTGTTCGCTCGTTGAGCGGGGGACGCTGCCGACAAGAGAAGGGCCGCGCGTCGTTCGCGGGGAGGAGAGGACAGCGACGTGACAAAGCACGACAAGGCAGGGGCTTTTTCGCCCGAAATTGGGAACGTTCCCAATCGCGCACGGCCTCGACAGGCTGATGCCTATAACTCGCGTGGTGCGAGACTGCGGGACGGGGTGCGCGAATGGTGGCCCTATTATTTGATGCTGGCACCGGGCCTGATCTACTTCGGGCTGTTCCACTACCTGCCGATCTGGGAGGCGCGGCTTGCCTTTGAGGATCTGCGTATCATCGGTCCGAATGTCTGGGTCGGCACCAAGCATTTTGCGCAGCTGTTTGCGTCGCCGACCTTCTTCGAGGTCCTGAAGAACACGCTCATCATCAGCGCGATGAAGGTCGCCTTCGTTTTCCCGCTTCCGATCATCCTGTCACTGCTTTTGAACGAGGTGCGCTCGGGACGTTTCCGGCGCGGCGTGCAGTCGGTGATCTATCTGCCGCATTTCCTGTCCTGGGTCGTGATCGCGGGCATTTTCATTGCAGCGCTCTCGCCGTCCAATGGCGTGGTCAACGATTTGCGCGACTTCGTCGGTCTCGACCGTCGCAGCTTCATGACTGACAGCGGATCGATCCGCTGGGTGCTGGTCTGGTCCGAGGCCTGGCGCAGCGCCGGCTGGGACAGCCTGCTCTATTTCGCCGCCATCATGGCCATTGATCCGGCGCTTTATGAGGCTGCCGAGATGGATGGTGCATCGCGCTGGCAGAAGATGCGCCACATCACGCTGCCGGGCATTGTGCCGACGATTGCGACGCTCTTCATCCTGCATGTCGGGCTCTTCCTGAACGCGGGCTTCGATCAGGTCTTCAACCTGTCCAACGACGCTATCCGGGACAAGATCGACATCATCGACACCTATGTCTACCGGCTCGGTATCACCGGCGGCCAGTTCTCGCTCGCCACGGCCGCCGGCCTCTTCAAGGGGGTGATCGGGATGATCCTGATGATCGGCGCGCACACGCTGTCCAAGCGACTGACAGGCAAGGGGGTCTGGTGATGGCATCCAGCAACAAGACCCGGATGGAACGGCTCGAAGAAGCGATTATCTACTCCGTCCTCATCGCCATCGTCGTGGTGACGGTGCAGCCGATACTGAACCTACTCGCGATCTCGCTCTCCGATCCGGCCCGCGTGCCGGGGATGAGCGGCATGGACATCGTGCCTGACGGGTTCTCGATCGATATCTGGAAGCTTCTCGCAAGCCACCCGGCGGTGCAGCGCGGGCTGATGAACTCGATCTTCATCACCCTCGTCGGGGCGATCCTCAACGTCACCTTTACCGCCATGATGGCCTGGGCGCTGTCACGCAAGAAGCTGCCGTTGCGCCGGACCCTGTTTGTGCTGATCCTTGCGACCATTGTCTTCGAACCGGGGATCATTCCCGATTATTTCGTGATGCGACGCCTGGGGCTGATCGACAGCTACGCGTCGGTCATCATCTACAAGCTCGTCAACGCCTGGTACCTCATCATCCTGATCCGCTTCTTCGAGGAAGTTCCGGAAGAGCTCATCGAGGCGGCGACGCTTGATGGCGCAAATGCGTTTCAGGTCTTCTGGCGCGTGGTGCTGCCGCTCGCCAGACCGGCGCTGGCGACCATCACTCTGTTCTACGTGGTTTATCACTGGAACGATTTCCTGCGTCCGATGATCTATTTCAACGATCAGGACATGTGGCCGCTGCAGGTCGTGCTGCGCCAGTTCGTCGTGGTCGGCGACAAGGCCGCAATCGTCGGACTTCAGGCCATGAACAATTACGAGGGCGCGAGCCAGATCGATCTCCGGGCGTTCCGCGCCGGGATGATCCTGTTCACCATCCTGCCCGTCCTCGCGATTTACCCGTTCATCCTTCGCTACTTCACCAAGGGAACCATGTCCGGTGCCCTCAAATGACCGCATATTCAGGGAGGAAATGATGAAAGACCTAACCATATCCCGTCGCGCCCTGCTTGCAGGGCTTGCCGCAACACCGGCGCTTGCAATGCTGCCGGGCAGGGCAATGGCCGCAAGCGGCACGATCCGGATCGTCATGAAGGATCTGCTGACGAGCAACCCGGAAGATGTTGCCCATGTCGCACGCATCGAAGAGGCTCTTGCCGCGCGTGGCCACGACATCAAGATCGAGATCATCGACCTGCCGTCCGAAGGCTATGCGGAAAAGCTCAACCTGATGCTGCTCTCGGGCGACGTGCCGGACATCATCTATTTCCAGGGCGGTGACGAGCAGATCGCGCAACAGGGCGTCCTGATGGATTTGAACCCGCTGATCGCCAAAACCGAACATTTGAGCAAGGCGCTCTGGCCGCACAATACCGCGCGGCTCGGCAACTACCCGCATCTGCTCTATGTCTACCCGGCACGGACCAAGGCGCCGGTGATGCGCAAGGACCTTCTGGAAGCGACCGGCCTTTCCGCGCCGACCTCGCTTGAGGAATGGGATGCGCTTCTGCGCGCCATCCCCGGCACCGAGATCGGCGGCAAAGCCGTGAAGCACGGCATTATCGCGCCGAACAACACAGCCGAGCTGGACGCGATCTTCGATCCGGCCTTCGGTATCGAACAGACCTGGATGAAGAACGCCGATGGCGAACTGATCCACTCGCGCATCAGTGAGGGCGAGCGCGCCAAGCTCGCCTGGTACGCCAGCCTTTTCGCCGACGGGGTGCTCGATCCGGAATTCATCACCTCGAACTGGGAAGTGAAGGAAGACAAGTTCTACACTGGCCAGGTCGGCGTGGTGATGGGCACGGCCGGTCCGGTCGTGGGCATCTATGAAGCCAAGATGGCGCAGGTGAACCCGGGGGCCGAGCTGGTGCTCCTGACCCCGCCCGCCGGCATTCAGGCCGTTGATGTCAGCAAGGAAAGCCGGGGCTTCGCCATTCCGGTCACCACGAAGAAAACCGATGCCATCATGGCCTTCTTTGATTTCGTGGCTTCGCCGGAAGGGCAGATGATGGAGCGCCTCGGCTTCGAGGGCGAACACTACACCCGCGAAGGTGACACGCTGACCGCGACCGACAAGCTCGGCGCCTGGTATCCGCGCTTCATCTACGCAAATCCAAACTACCACCAGCCGCCGCTCAGCCCTCTGTCGCCTTTGGCCCAGAGCGCGCTTCAGCAGGGCGTCGACTTCTTCCGCGCCGACAACACCTTCGTCTGGTCCCCCGAACTGGCGGCGGCTGTGGACGGGGCGGAGACCTACTACCGCACCAATGTCTTCCGCTTCGTCTCCGGCGAACTGTCGACCGAAAACGATTGGGATGCCTTCGTTGCGGGCTGGCTGGCCGCTGGTGGGCAGGCAATGACTGATCATGCAAGGACCGTAATGTGACACAGCAAGGACAAGACGGAACCTCCCCGTTCCGTGGTCGCGTCCGGGCAATGGTTCATGGCGTCGCTTTCGGCGACGCCATGGGCGCCCCGGTCGAGAAACTTTCTGCAGCCGAAATCCGCGAGCGCTATGGTCGGGTGACCTCGCTGCGCACTGCGTGGCATCGTGACGGGCAGAGCGAGGATCAGCGCAAGGGCAGGGTTCGCGGCAACGGGATCACCACCGACGACACGGCAATGACGCTTTCGCTGATGCGGATCTATGAGCGCGAAGGCCGCCATCTGGACGCCTGGGACATGGCTGAAGGCATGGTGCGCGAAATCGCATGGGAAAGCCGCTGGGTGCCCGAGTTGCAGCGCGAAACGCCGCTGATCGAACGCCTCTTCTATCCCGAGAAATGGATTTTCCAGCGTCTGCAGCTATCGGCCTGCGATCCGCGTCAGGGCGGTGTGGGCAACATGGTGAACTGCGGTGCGACGATGTATATCGCGCCGGTGGGCGCTGTGAACGCCTGCAACCCGCGCGCGGCCTATGATGAGGCGATCAATTTCGCCGAGGGCCATCAGCAAAGCTATGGCCTTGAGGCCGCCGGTGTGTTTGCCGCTGCGATTGCACAGGCTTTCGTACCGGGAGCGACGCTCTCCGAGGTCGTTCAGACGGCCTATGATCTCGCCCATGACGGCACCCGCACGGCGATCGGCGAGATCGTTGCTGCCGCCGGGGAGCTTGCCCGCAAGGGAGCCGAAGCCGACGAGGTCACCGACACGTTCCATCGCCTTATCGCGCCGTTCTCGCCGATGGGGGACAACGTTGCGCACGGGCCCGAGAAGGCCGGGGTGGCGACCGCTGCCTACCAGCCCTCGCGTCTGCTTTCGATCGAGGAGTTGCCGCTGGCGCTGGGGTTCTGCATCACGGCCGGCGGTGATTTCCGGCAGGGGGTGATCGACGGGATCAACTCGGGCCGCGACACGGATTCCATCGGTGTGATGGTCGGCGCGATCCTCGGGGCAATGCATGGCCCGTCGGTGATCGATGAGGATGACGCCGAGCTTCTGGATAGCGCCAACCGGTTCTGCCTCTCCGAGAGCGCAGACCGTTTCACCACCGCTGCGCAGGCGATCATCCAGGGGGATGAAGAGGCTGCGCGCGCAAGGGCTGCGCAGCGTGCGGCAATCTTTGCACAGGACAAGAAGGAAGCCGCCGAATGACCCCGGAGAGCATCCGCGAAAAGATCTATGCCGGACTGATCGGCAAGGCCGTTGGCGTGCGCCTTGGTGCGCCGGTCGAACCGACGGTCTGGACCGAAAAGCTGATCCGCGAGGTCTATGGCGAGATCGATGACTATGTGCGCGACTACCGCAATTTCGCGGCGGACGACGACACCAATGGACCGCTCTTCTTTGTGCGTGCCCTCTGGGACGAAGGCGATGAGCTGACCTACGAATCCGCCGGGCGCACATGGCTGAACTATATCGGTGACGGTCACGGAATGCTCTGGTGGGGCGGGTTCAATATCTCCACCGAGGAAACGGCCTATCGCTATCTTCAGGACGGTGTCACCGCGCCGACCTCGGGCAGCATCAAGCTGCGCGGCCAGATCGAAGCCGAACAGATCGGCGGGCAGATCTTTTCGGACTGCTGGGGCTGGGTCTGCCCTGGCAAGCCCGGGGAAGCCGCGCGGCTTGCGCGGATCATGGCTTCCGTGTCGCATGATGGCGAAGCGCTGCACGGCGCGGCCTATGTCGCCGGAGCGACGGCGGCGGCCTTCACCGCTTCGACCATCGCCGAAGTGCATGACACCGCACGCGCACTGGTTGCCGACGGCTCGCACTATGCCCGTGTTCTCGATGCGGTCGCGGCCTACCATGCGGCGAACCCCGAAGACTGGCGCGGCTGCTTCCACATGCTGGAGCGCGACTTCGGCTATGACAAATGGACCGGCGTCTGCCACGTGATCCCCAATGCGGGCGTGACCGCTCTGGCGCTGCTCTACGGTGAGGGCGACATGCCGCGCACGGCGGCCGTGGCCTCGATGTGTGGCTGGGACACCGACTGCAATGCGGGCAATGCCGCAAACATTGCAGGCGTGCTTCAGGGTGTTCAGCCACACTGGGCCAAATGGCGTCGTCCGATCAACGACATCCTGATCACCTCGGCGGTGACCGGTTCGCTAAACATCGTCGACATGCCCTCGGCTGCCCGCGATTTCGCTGTGCTGGCGCTGCGTCGACGGGGCGATGCGATCCCGGAGGGCTGGGCCGACAAGGCGCTCGCCCGCGCCGTCGATTTCGACTTCGCGCTGCCGGGCGCAAGCCACGGCATTCGTGCGGAAGGTTCGCATCGCCTGCGCACACTGCCGGGCAACGCCGAGGGCGCGATCACCGTCCAGATCGACCGCTGGGCCGCTGGCGACAATGGCCGCGTGTTCTGGAAGCCCTTCTACCGGGAATGCGAGTTTGACGATAACCGCTATCGTCCGATGCTCTCACCCGTCACGGCCTCGGGGCAGCGCGTCGAGATTTCCCTGACGGGTACCGAGGCGCTCGAAGGTCCGCGACAGGTGGCGTTCGTTCCCTATGTCCGCTTTGCCGCTTCCGGCGAGGTGCGGGAACTGGGAGACTGGTCGCTTCTGCCGGAGGACTGGCAGGTCATCGGGTTCACGCTTCCCGACAGCGAGGAGGCTATTGACGAGATTGGCATCCTGATGAAGCAGACGGCGGAAGCCCGCGTTTTCATGAACGTGCTGATCCGCAGCTTCACCGTGACGGGAGCCGGCAAGACGGTCATCAACCCGCAGATCGAATCCGAGGAATGGGGCTCTGTCAGCCGTTTCAGCTTCAATCGCGGAAGCTGGGGCCTGTCGGACGGCTGCATTCGCGGTGAGGCGACGAAGGACGGAGATCTCTGGACCGGTCACGCCTTCGCAACCGATCAGACGGCGACGGCGCAGATCTCGCGTGTCGAGGGCGAGAGCCATCTGGTCAGCGTGCGCGCCTCGGGCAATGAACGCTTCTATGCCGCGGGCATCCATGAGCGCCGGGCTGTGATCCTCCGCGAGGATTTCGGAACCGAGATCCTTGCGGCTGCGCCGGTTGACGCCGGGCAGGACGTCACCCTGACCTTCGCTGCGAAGGGTGAGACGCTTACCCTGTTCATCGACGGCAAGGAAATTGTCTCGGCGACTGACAGCCGGCATCCGCGCGGCATGGCCGGTCTTAGGCTCGGTGGCGCCGGTGTCGTGATCTGCCGCCGCTTCGAGATACTGGAGGGCTGATTTGGGACGGATCCAGCTGGAGAATGTTGGCAAGACCTATGGCGGAACCAGGGTCTTGCAGGACATCAATCTCGATATCGAGGACGGCGAGTTCGTCGTCCTCGTCGGACCTTCGGGCTGTGGCAAGTCCACGCTCCTGCGTATGGTGGCGGGGCTTGAGGACATTTCGCAGGGCCGCATCATCATCGACGGCAAGGTTGCGAACCGGGTTCCGGCGAAGGAGCGCGGGCTGGCGATGGTCTTTCAGTCCTATGCGCTCTACCCGCACATGAAGGTTGCCGAGAACATGAGCTTTGCGCTCCGTCTCGCAGGCGTCAAGAAATCCGAGATCGACGCGAAGGTTCGACAGGCCGCCGAGATACTCGGGCTTGAGCCTTATCTCGACCGTCTGCCCAAAGAGCTTTCGGGTGGCCAAAGGCAGCGGGTCGCCATGGGGCGGGCCATCGTCCGCGATCCGGAAGCCTTTCTGTTCGATGAGCCCCTTTCAAACCTCGACGCCAAGCTGCGTGTGCGCATGCGGTCGGAGATCAAGAAGCTGCATCAGCGGCTCGCAAAGACGACGATCTATGTCACGCATGATCAGACCGAGGCGATGACGATGGCAGACCGCATTGTCGTTCTGCATGACGGTCATGTTGCCCAGATCGGGCCGCCCTCCGAGCTTTACAACAATCCGAACTCAGCCTTTGTGGCCAGTTTCATCGGCTCGCCCGAAATCAGCATGTTCAAGGCGAAGGCAGGCGCGAAAGGCGCGCGTCACGTCGTTCTGGACGGCGGCGTCACCATGCCGCTCGGGCGGCCGCTGGACGTGGCTGAAGGCACCGAGGTGACGTACGGCATTCGTCCGCAGACGATCGAGATCTCTGAAACGGGACCGGTGGCCGAGGTGCTGCTTGTGGAGCCGACCGGCGAGACTGCCGAAGTGACGCTCTCGCTCGCGGGGCAGGAGATGGTCGCCGTTCTTCCGGCGAAAGCCGGGCTGGAACCCGGACGCCAGATCGCGCTTGGCATCCCCGCTGAACGCGCGCTGGTCTTCGACCCGGCGACCGGTGGACGCCTGTTGTGATCCGGATCGGGGGAGGCTGACCGGAAGGCTCGCCGGGTGTGGCGGCGGGCCTGCGTGAACTCGTTCGCTCACCAGCATTTGCGTCCATGGAGGGACAGATGCATCCGGGCGATGAAGGCCTTTGACAAAGGCCGCCGACAAGACGCTCGATCATCACTTTCTTGTCTTCTCACGGCTTGGTGTCGTGCCATGTCTGCCGAACGACTGCTGCAGCTCCATTGATGAAAATCAATGTGTTAGCCTCCTCGATAAACTAACATTGCGACGACCAGCTTAACGGATCGCTTCACTGCTGTCCGTAGGCTGAGTCACGCCGTTTCCCCAACCAGCCTGACTTGCTCATCACCGCGTTTCTTACGCCTCCAGTGTCAGAAACCGGGGCGCTGCTGCGCGATCTGGAGAGCCAGAAGGCCTGGGTTTCAAGTCGGTTTCACGCAGATTTATCGAGGTGTTTCAAAAGCCGTGTTGACGGGGCAGGGCAAATGCCGCATTAATTGCGCATAAAGTTGCGCAAATTTATGAGCAGATAATGCCAGCCTTGTTAAACCCGACCATTGCCGCTTCCGCTGCAGGGCAACACGACGTTCTCGACATGCAGATGTTCGTGGGTGCCGTGAATGTTTCCGAAAGCCGGATGGAGAAGCAGGCATGAGCGCAGGGGCAGAGACCGTCGCGCTGGAAAAAGGGGAGGCCCTGCACGAGGCAGACCCGCGCTTTGCTTCTGCCTGGACGCTGGCTCCCTCGGGCAAGGCGGATCGGCCGCTTCTGATTGCGGTTCACGGCAGTGCGCGCGACCATCTGCAAACGCGCGACGCGTTCGACGATCTGGCTGCCCGGCAGGATATCAATGTGCTTGCGCCTCTCTTTCCTGCCGACGTGACGCGCCCCGGCTATTCGGACGGTTACAAGTTTCTCCGTGAGCCGGGCATTGATTATGCGATGCTTGTGGAGGGCATGGTTGCTGCCTTCAGGGCGCGCTTCTCCCTCGGCTCTCAGCCTACTTATCTGTTCGGTTTTTCCGGCGGTGCGCAGTTTGCCCTGCGCTATGCGCTGGTGGCGGCAGGCAAATTATCCGGCGCGGTGATCGCAGCGCCCGGTGCGGTGACGCTGCTGGATGCGGAACTGCCCTGGTGGCCGGGCGTGGCCGGCATCGAGCAGGTCATCGGACGACCCGTTGATGTGCAGGGGCTGAAACAACTGCCGGTGCATCTGATCATCGGCGCGAATGACAGCAATCAGGGGCTGGTGGCCCGGGGGCCGGATCATCCCGATTACTCGCCTTTCGCCGATGTCGCCGGCGCGGACCGTCATCAGCGTCTCGCGGCCCTGAAAGAAAGTCTTGAGAAATCGGGGCTGAAGCCGGGGTTCGAATGTCTGGATGGCATTGGACACGAACTTGGCCCGCTGGGCGAAGCTGCATCCAGTGCCATCGAAAATTGGCTTTAACGACATACACAAAAGGGGAAAATCCATGTTGCGTACATTGCTTCTAACCGCTGCGTTCTTCACGCTTCCCGCAGGCGTATCGTCTGCGCAGGCGCTGCCCGATCACTATCCGGCGGACTATGCCGACCTTGTCGCGCAGGCGAATGCGGAAGGCTCGCTGCTGATCTATTCCAACATGGGGCCGGAGAACTGGGAGCCGCTGATCGAGGCTTTCAATCAGCACTATCCGGACATCAAGGTTGAAACGCTCGATCTCGGGCCGGGTGAAGTGTTCACGCGCTACCGCGCCGAGACGGGCACGGGCGTGGCGACAGCCGACATTCTGGCCGCCGGCACGATTGGCGACTGGATTCAGGCCGCCAATGACGGACTTGTCGTCGATTACAAGTCACCGGAAGCCCAGTTCCTGCCGGAGTGGAGCCTGCCGATGCCGGGTGTCTACACATTCTCCGCAGATCCGATGATCCTGATGTACAACAAGGTTCTGGTTCCGGAAGAACTGCGCACCGCTTCGATGGAAGAGTTCTTCGCCAACATCACGGCGCACCCAGACGTCTTCAAGGGCAAGATCGGCACATATGACGGCCAGTTCGCGTTTGGCGAATCCATCAATTTTGCGTTCGTGCGGCACCATGGCGACAAGGCATGGGGATGGTTTGACGCAATCGGCCCGTCGACGCGGCCCGGTGGCGGCACCGGCGGCATGATCGAGAAGACCGTGAGCGGTGAAAACACCGCGTCCTACTTCGCTTCCGGCCCGGTTCTCTTCCCGCGGCTGAAACAGGGCGTCGGACAGATCATCGACTGGAAATTTCCTTCAGACGGTACGCCGGTCTTTCTGCGTGGGGTTGGCGTGACGGAAAAGGCCCCGCACCCGGCGGCAGCGCGGCTGATGCTGGACTTCATCCTCTCCGAAGAGGGCCAGTATGCGGTGGCGGAAGGCAAGCTGACGGCCTATCGCCCCGGCGTGAAACCGCAGGGCGAGACCTCCTATTCGCTCGATGAGGTGATCGAGGAGATCGGCGGTGAGGATAAGATGATCCTGATCAATTACGATCCCGACATGCTGACGGAGCACGATGCGTTCATCGCCCGCTGGGCCAAAGCCTTCGGTATGTAATCAATCAATGTGGCGGCCGGCCGCGAAGAAGCCGGCCGCCACATGATGAAGGAGTAGCCAGCTCATGACCACGCAATCCGCCGATACCGCGCTCGCGTCTCCGCGCGTCGGCCCGGCATTCCTGCCTCTCAGCCGTTCGCGCATGGTGCAATGGCTGATCTTCATCATTACGGCGGTTCTGGTGCTCGCGCCGGCGCTGCCGATCCTGTTGCAGGTGTTCGTCGCCGGCCCTCTCTATGAGCGTGACTGGCATTTTACCTTCGCGAATATCGGCCGGCTTCTCGGCAATGAGGCCATTGGCGAGATCGCGCTGACGACACTGGCCTTCGCGGGCCTGACGACCGTCATCGCGCAGGTGCTCGGCGTGGCAGCGGCCCTTCTCTTCGGACGCACGGACATGCCCGGTCGCCGCGTGATGGGCGACATGATGATGTGGCCGCTCTATCTCTCGCATCTGATCATGGTGGTCGGCTGGCTCATCGTCTATGGCCCCTCCGGTTTTCTGACGCAGGCTTTCGCGCGGATGTTCGGTGACGCGCCGTGGAACCTCTATTCCATTCCGGGGATGGCCATCGTTGCCGGTGTCTCGCAGGCTCCGCTGGCTTATCTTTATTGCCTTTACGGCGTGGCGCGCTCCATTGACCCGACGCTGGAGAGTGCGGCCCGGACCTGTGGTGCAGGACCGCTGACCGTGATGCGGCGTGTGACGCTGCCGCTGATGTTGCCGGCCATCGTTACCTCAAGCGCGCTCAACATCGTGATCGCCGTGGAAATGCTCTCGATCCCGCTGTTTCTCGGCAGGCCGGCGCGCATCGACACGCTGTCATCCTATCTCTATCTGGAGGGGATCGGGGCTTCCAATCCGCAGCATGGCATGGTGGCCGCCTCGGCTCTGGTTCTGGTGGTTCTGGTCGGCGCAACGCTGATGCTACAGCGACTGCTTCTGTCCAACGGGCATCGTTATGAGACGGTGAAGGGGAAGGGCACACGGCCCGCGCCGCTGCAGCTTGGCGCGCTCAAATGGCCGCTTTTCACGCTCGCCGCTATTTATATTGTGTTCGTTGTTCTCGTGCCGATCCTGGGGCTGGTCCTGCGCGCCTTCACCAGCTACCTTACGCCGCTCATTCCGGTCTGGCAGGTGCTGACGCTGCAGAACTTCAAGGACGTCTTCCAGACGGACGCCTACATGCGCGCACTCTGGAACACGCTGATCATCTCGGTGGCAGCGGCCGGTCTCGGCACGCTTCTCACTGCGCTGATTGCCCTCGTCATCCAGCGGTCGAGCTTTCCGTTCCGACGCACGCTGGAAGCACTGGCCTATTCGCCGCGCATGGTGCCGGGCCTGATCACGGGTCTGGGCGTCTTCTATGCCGCGATCGTCTTTGCGCCCTTCGGATGGTTGCGTGACAGCATCTGGATCCTCGTTGTTGCCTATGTGATGGCGACCATTCCGCTGGGTCTCGGCGCAGTGCAGCCTTCGGTGGTGCAGATCGGCGCAGATCTCGACAAGGCGGCGCGCACGGTGGGCGCAGACTGGATAACCAGCATGCGGCGCATTCTGCTTCCGCTGATGAAACCGGCCCTGCTTGGCTGTTTCATTCTGCTCTTCGTCGTGCACCTGAAATCTTATGTCGTCGCCATTTTCCTCATGGCGCCGGGGCTGGAAATCATGGGTGTGACCATGCTCGGCCTCTGGGAGAACGGAGCAGCCGGCGTGACCGCCGCCTTCGCAACCCTGCAGATCGCCATGATCGCGATCCTTCTGATCGCTGCCCGTCTCGTGTTTGGAGTTAAGCTCTATGAATAAGCTCGTTCTGGAAAATCTCACAAAGAGCTATGGCGACGTTCACGCCGTAAACGACATTTCGCTGACGGTGGAGCAGGGTGAGTTCCTCACGCTTCTCGGGCCGAGCGGCTGCGGAAAATCGACGACACTTGCAGCGATTGCCGGTCTCGACCGGCCGACATCCGGTGCCATCCGCTTTGGCGACCATGTGCTTTTCGATGAGGCCACCGGCCAGTTTGCGCCGCCTGAGAAACGCGGCTTCGGGGTGGTGTTCCAGTCCTATGCGCTGTGGCCGCACCTCACGGTGGAGCGCAATGTTTCCATGCCTCTGGAGTTGCGCAAGGTGAGCCGGGCAGAGCGTGCGCGACGCGTCGACGAGGCGCTGGAACTCGTCGGGCTTTCGGGTTTCGGCAAGCGCTATCCGGGTGAATTGTCGGGAGGCCAGCAGCAGCGTGTTGCGCTGGCGCGTGCGGTGGTGTTCCGCCCGCCGCTCCTGCTGCTTGACGAACCGCTCTCCAACCTCGATGCGCAGCTGCGCCAGAGTGCGCGGGTTTGGCTGAAGGAAATTCAGCGCGAGCTCGGTCTGACCGCCATCTATGTGACACACGATCAGGAAGAAGCGCTGGCGATGAGTGACCGCATCGCCGTCATGCGTGCGGGCAAGATCGTCCAGCTCGGAACGCCGCAGGAAATCTATGAGCGGCCGCAGCATCCCTTTGCGGCCACGTTCATCGGCAGCGCCAATCTTATCGAAGGCATCGTTGAGCAAAGTGCGCGCAGGGGCGATACGATCGTTACGCGCCTTCGTCTGGCGGATGGCCAGCAGCTGGACGGCCATAGCGCCGTACCGATGGCCACCGGGACGAAAGCCAAGCTGGCAGTGCGTGGCGAGCGCATGCGCATTGCCGAGAAGAGCGGCGCGAACACTCTGGATGCCGGCTTCACCACCGCCAGCTATCTGGGCAATCACTACGAGCAGAAGCTGACCCTGGCGGGGCAGGAAATTCGGATGCTTGTGGATGTACCGCAGCCTGAAAGGGCGGGGAAAATACACATTGCCGAGGGCGATGCCCTTGTTTTTTCAGCAGAGTAGTGGGAACCCTCGGAAGGTTTGGGGAAGGCAGCGATGAGCAAAAGGGAGATCAGAAACGGGCTGAGCGAGCGCCTGCGCGCCGATATTGCGGCTGGTTTCTATCGGCCGGGCGAATGGCTGCGGCTCGTCGATCTTGAAGAACGCTACGGGGTAGGGCGGTTTGACGTGCGTCAGGCGCTCGCCCAGCTTGCGTCCGGCCACATGGTCAGCCATGTGCCCAATCGCGGTTATCGCGTGGTGGAAACCGACCGCAAGCAGCGCGATGAACTGACGGATACGCGCCTGATGCTGGAGGTGCCGGCAGCGCTGCTGGTGATCGAGCAGGCGAGCGAGGATGACGTGGCGAAGATAGAAGCCGCCGCGCTCGCCTTCGATGATGCGCTCGAGGCTGTTCCCTATCCTGAAGCACAGAAGCTGAACCACGCCTTTCACCACGCCTTCTACGATTGCTGTGGCAATCGCACCCTGATCGATCTCATCCATGAACTGCGCGAGCGCAATCTGCCTGGTGAGTGGAACCAGTGGGCAATGCCGACAAAGGCGAGGTCCAGCAGTCTCGACCATCTGGAGATGGTTGAGGCGCTGAAAACGCATGACCGTGAGCGCATGGCAGAGGTCATCATCCGCCATCTGACGCGTTGGCGCGAGGGCTCTTTGGACCAGCGCTGACGGCGCAGGCCCGCGCCCGTTTTTCTCTCTCTCCTGCTATTTATTACAGATTGCGTCGCTGCGGCTCGCGGTGAAGGCTCAGCTAAAATCCCAAAGGAGTTTTCACATGCCTGCAGACGATGTGGTTGAAGATTTTGCGTCCTTCCGAGAGTACAAGACCTGGTATCGGGTCATCGGAGACCTGAAATCGGGAAAGACGCCGCTCGTGGTTGTTCATGGCGGTCCGGGCTGCACGCATGATTACCTTGAGAGCATTTCGGATATCGCGGCCACGGGGCGTGCTGTCGTCTTTTACGATCAGCTCGGCAATGGGCGTTCGACGCATCTGGAAGAGGCCCGTCCCGATTTCTGGACAGTCGACCTGTTTCTTGAAGAGCTCGACAATCTGCTCGACCATCTGGGCATTCGTCAGCGCTACAATCTTCTGGGTCAGTCCTGGGGCGGCATGCTCGGGTCAGAACATGCCGTGCGCCAGCCGGAGGGGTTGAACGGTCTCATCATCGCCAATTCCCCCAGCTCCATGAAAGCATGGGTGGAAGGCTGTCTGGAGCTGCGCACGAAGCTGCCGCAGGAGACGCAGGATGCGCTGGCCCGCCATGAGGCGGACGGCAGCTATGATCATCCCGACTATCAGGCGGCATCGCAGGTTTTCTACGAGCGTCATGTCTGCCGTTTGCAGCCCATGCCGGATTTCGTGAAGCGCACCTTCGACTGGATCGACCGTGACCCGACCGTCTACCACACGATGAACGGCCCGACGGAGTTTCATGTGGTCGGCACGCTGAAGGATTGGACGGTCGTGGAACGCCTGCATCGGGTGCAGGCGCCGACACTGGTTATCTCGGGAGCTTATGACGAGGCGACGCCGCGAACCGTGCGCGAGTTCGCCGACCGTATTCCGGGAGCTGTCTGGGAGGTATTCGAGGAGTCGAGCCACATGCCGCATGTGGAAGAGCAAGGCGCTTACATGGCGGTTGTCGCTGATTTTCTGGCGCGACTGGATTCAAAGGGAGAGTTCCGATGACCAAGCTTCGCGTTGCCGCGATCCAGTTGAACACGACTGGTGATGTGAAGGCCAACAACGCGCAGATTGAAGAGATGGTTCGCCAGGCGGTCGGCGAGGGGGCAGCCTTCGTCAGCCTGCCGGAGGCGGCCAATATTCTTCTGCGCGACAATCTGCGTTATCCGACGGTCTGCCTGCCGGAGAATGAGGACACGACGCTGGCGCTCTGCCGCAGTCTGGCCGCCGAGCTTGGACTATGGATCCACGCCGGCTCGCTTCTGGTGCGCCATGAGAGCGGGCAACGCGTCTGGAACCGCACCTACGTCATCGCGCCATCGGGCGATGTTGCGGCGACCTATGACAAGCTGCACACATTCGATGTGAAGCTGGGTGGCGCAGCCGATTTTCAGGAATCCGCAGCGGTTGCTCCGGGAGAGGGTGGAGCCGTGGTTTTCGACATGGGCGATCTTCGGCTCGGCCTGTCGATCTGCTACGACATCCGCTTTTCCTATCTGTTCGATGCGCTGGCCGGTGCGGGCGCGAATGTGATGATGATCCCGGCCTCCTTCTCCACGGCAACGGGTCCGCTGCACTGGGAGCCACTCCTGAAGGCCCGCGCGATCGAGACCGGCTCCTATGTGATTGCCGCAGCGCAGTGTGGTGAGCGGGAAGGCGTGCGGGTTTACGGGCAATCGCGGATCATCTCGCCATTCGGCGAAGTCATCGCTGCGGCGGGCGACGATCCGTGTGTCATCATGGCTGACATCGACAGCGCAGTGATTGAAACGACGCGCCATCGGTTGCCGACGCGCCTTCAGCGTCGTGAGATCGGAACGCCCCGCATTGTCGTGGCACAGGCGTGAAATGCACGTGGCAAGTCCAGTCGTCGGGCTTGCCACCAGAAAAGTCAGCGCCTAGCGTATACGGAGGCGGGCCAGGGGATGTCCGGCAGAACCGAATAGATGCAGGTGATGAGCACAAAGCCGAAAACGCTATCCAATGCTGAATTGGACGGAAAGCTCGACCGGGCTGCCCGCTCGGTGGCGAAGTTCGGAATGCAGGCGCTGATCTACGACTTTTCTCCGGTGCCGTTCACGCCGGAGGGCGAATTGATCACGCCCACCCTCCTTGCCTCCCGAAATGTTCCAGGCGAGATGGTGAGCCTTTGGTGTGATGACGGGCTATATCAGCTAGACCCGGTGCAGAAGATTGCGCTGGGTCGGTCGCGCCCGGTCTACTGGTCGTACCATTGCGATGAATCTTCGGAACTGAGCGACCGGAAGAACATCCCTGTGGAGGTTGCGAACTTCCTGCGCGATCGCAAACTGGCGCGCGGCATAACCGTGGCTGTGCGAGGCGGTACGCGTGGTCTTGCGACGGTGACCGGGATCTGGAACGAGCGCCCGCCGGAGCGGCGTCTCGACAATGAGCTGGCCGCTGCGTTCGTCCTGATGGCGCATGAGTTGCAGGATGAGATCATGGCTTCGATCAGCAATGAAGCCATGATGACCACTGCCGTGCGCCTGACCCCGCGCGAAATGGAATGCCTGCGCCTTTGCGCGGAAGGCAGACCCGACAAGCAGGTCGCCCATGCGCTGGATCGTTCGCTCTCGACCGTGATCATGCACATGCAGTCGGCAATGAAAAAGCTGGGCGCCCGCAACCGCGCCCAGACACTGGCGCGCGCGGCCCATTACGGCCTGCTTGATCCCGCGCCCTCCTGCCGACCCAACCTGTAAGTTCTTCCAGCTAGGCCGCATCCCGCTCCCTTTCTAGGTTTTCTTCCGGAGAAGGAAGAGGAGGGAAACCTTGGGACGACGCTTTTGGCTAAAGCGGCTTTTTCGGACGCTGATCACGCTATGGGCGGTGGTCACGTTCACATTCGTCGTTTTGCGCACCTCCGGAGATCCGGTGGTCGCCCTGCTCAGCCCGGACGCGCTGCCGGCCGAGATCGAGCAGTTTCGCCAGAAATGGAACCTCGACCGTTCGCTTTTCGAACAGTACCTCGCCTATATGCTGAACCTCTTTTCCGGGGATTTCGGGCATTCCTATCAGGACGGACGCGCCGTTACGGCGATCATTGCGGAACGTCTTCCTAACACGCTTCAGCTCGGTGCGGTGGCCTATCTCTGGGCTCTGGCAATTGGTATTCCCGCAGGCATTCTTGCCGCGCTGAAGCGTGACAGCCTGCTTGACCGGGGCGTCATGACCTTTGCGGTGGTGGGCTTTGCGCTGCCAAACTACTTTCTCGGCATCCTCCTGATCCTGCTTTTCTCGTTCCATCTGCGCTGGCTGCCAAGCGCGGGGGCGGGCAGTGCGCTTCATCTCATCATGCCTGGTCTGACATTGGGTTTCTATGTGGCGGGAACGCTTGCGCGGTTCACCCGTTCGGCCATGCTGGAAGTGCTGGAGCGGCCGTATATGCGCACGATCCGGGCAAAGGGCGCTCCCTTCCTCTATGGCGTGCTGCGCCATGCGCTGCCCAATGCCGCGATCCCGATTGTCACCATTCTTGGCCTGAATCTGGGTGCTCTGGTGGGTGGTACGGTCGTCGTGGAGGCGGTGTTCGGCTGGCCTGGCATCGGACGCCTTCTGGTGCAGACCGTTGCTTCGCGTGATCTGGCGGTGGTGCAGGGGCTGGTCCTGATGATGGCCACCTTCATGGTCCTCGCAAATCTGCTTGCCGATCTCACCTATTCATTGATCGATCCGCGAATTCGGGTGAGCAAATGATGCGCCATATCCCAACGATTGCCTGGCTCTCTATCGCGACGCTCGCCTGTGCACTCCTCTTCGCGCTGTTCGGCGGCTGGCTGTCAGACCACACCGCAAGCCAGCAGAACCTGCTCGCACGCATGCGCCCGCCAGTGTTTTTCGGAGGCAGTTTCGATTTTCCGCTGGGCACCGACCGGCTTGGACGCGATCTGCTCGCGCGCATGGCCGAAGGGCTGCGCATATCTCTTCTGATTGCGCTTCTCGGGTCGGTTCTGGGAGCCGTGTTTGGCTGCACGCTCGGCTTTGTTGCAGCGCATTTCAGGGGCTGGGTGGAAGAGACGATCATGATGGTCGTGGACATTCAGGCATCCCTGCCATTCATACTGATCGCCCTTACGCTGCTCGCATTCTTCGGCAATTCCTTCGGACTGCTGATCCTGCTCATGGCGATGTTTGGCTGGGATTCTTATGCCCGCCTTTCACGCGGCGTGGTTCTGTCGGCCAAGAGCCAGCCCTGGGCGGAAGCTGTCCGCACACTCGGCGTGCCGCCAGTTGCCCTCTACCTTCGGCACGTGCTGCCCAATGTGGCCGGCATTCTGATCGTCCAGCTCACGCTGAACTTTCCGCAGATCATCCTGCTTGAGAGCGCCCTCAGCTTTCTTGGTCTCGGCATCCAGCCACCCATGACGAGCCTTGGCCAGATCATGGGAGACGGGCGGGACTACCTGTCGACCTCCTGGTGGATATCGGTGCTGCCGGGCCTGACGATTTTCCTCATTTCTCTGGCGATGTGCGTGCTCGGAGACTGGCTGCGCGACCGGCTCGATCCGGCGTTGCAGCGCCTGCGCTGACAATAAAAACCAATGGGAGAACCGACATGAACAGACGTGAATTCGGCAAGCTGATGATGAGCACAGGTCTGGCGGCTGGTATGATGCCAGGCCTCGTTCTGGCGGCGAACACAAAGGAACTGAACGTCGCGGTGGAGGCGCTCTGGCAGAACATTGCGCCGATCAACGGCATATCGAATGCTTCGATCCGCATCTTTCCCAACATCTATGACCGGCTCGTTGAGATCGATTATCTCAACGATCCTTCGGGCCAGACGCTGATCCCGCGCCTTGCAACCGGCTGGGAGCGAAACGGGAAGGTCTGGACAATCACGCTGCGCGACGGCGTGAAATTCCACAATGGCGAGACGATGACCGCCGAGGACGTCGCGTTCACCCTCTCCGCCGAACGGCTCTGGGGCGAGGAACCCTATGAACCGCGCGGTCGCACCTACACCGCCGGCTTTGTGCGGGTCGAGGCGACCGGGCCGCTGACGGTCGAGATCGAAACTGCGGATGAGGACATCAACATTCCCGGCAAGCTCTCGGGCTTCATCGGCTATGTGGTTCCCAAAGCCTATTATCTGGAAAAGGGTGTCGATGGTTTCGGGCAGGCGCCGGTTGGGACCGGTCCCTACCAAGTGACGCGTTATCGCGGCAATGAAGCAGCCAGGCTGGAAGCCTTCGCGGATCACTGGGACGGTGCACCCCCGGTGGAGCGACTGAACTTTCTTCTCGTGCCGGAATATGCGGGCCGGCTGGCCGGACTGGCGACGGGCGAATTCGACATCATCGCATCGATCCCGATCGATCAGGAAAACCAGATCGAGACGATGGAAGGCGCTAACCTGATCCGCAAGCAGGTGAACAACTACACTGCGGTGCTGTTCAACACGCGGAACGATCCGGAAGGGAACCCGCTTCAGAATCAGGATCTGCGCTATGCGATGATCCAGGCAATCGACATGGACGCCATCGTGCAGGCTCTGTTCGGCGGGAACACCTTCTTCCCGTCGGTCCCCTTCAACTTTCCTGAATATGGCAAGTTCTACGATGCGGCCGCAAAGCCCCGCCTGCCATACGATCTGGAGGCGGCGCGGGCGCTGGTCGCGAAGTCCGGTTACAAGGGCGAAAAGCTCATCTGGCATATCACCCGAGGATTCTGGACGAACTACGACGCCGCAGCCGAGATCATGGTGGAGATGTGGCGGGAGGCCGGGATCAATGTCGAGGCGCAGTTCCTGGACAATTTCCAGCTGGCCTATGAGCGGCCGTTCCACATGCTCGCGGTTTCCGGTGGAACCAGCTTCATTCCCGGCGATCCCTATCAGCCGCTGTGGCTCGACTGGAGCCCGACCGGGGTCATCTCGTCGGCTTCGTGGAAGACATGGGATCCGACGGAACGCTTCGTCGAGATCGGCGCCGCCTATGCCAAGTCGACCGATCCAGATGAACGCAAGGCGCTGTTCCTTGAACTGTCCGACGAGTGGCAGCGCGTGACGCCGGGGCAATATATGTGGAAGTCGCTTGCCAACTGGGCTGTTCGCGATGGCATCTCCTTCGTGCCGGTGCCCGAGTTCGAAATGCGGCTGCATGGCGGTTATCTGACGCTTTGACACGACCATTCGCCCGGGCTCGCCCCATGACGCAGAGCCCGGGCCACCGCACGTCCGTGCATTCGACCGGTATTTGAGGAACCATCATGGCCAGATCCTCCGCCCTGCTTTCCGTCCAGAAACTGTCGATCCAGCTGCCCGGCGTCGCAGATCGCACGCATGCCGTTTCCGATGTTTCCTTCTCCGTTGCGGCGGGCGAAATCCTCTGCATCGTGGGGGAGTCCGGCTCGGGAAAATCGGTGATGTCGCTGGCCATTATGGGGCTCCTCTCACGCGGGCTTTCGGTGGAAGGCGGAGAGATACTGTTTGAAGGGCAGGACCTTCTTGCAATGTCGCCGAAGGCGCGGCGGGATCTCGCGGGCCGCCGCATCGCCATGGTGTTTCAGGAGCCCATTGCCTCGCTTAACCCGTTTTACCGGGTGGGTGAGCAAGTGGCCGAAGTCTTCCGTTTGCACACCGACATGCCGAAGGCGGAGATTCGCAAGCGCGTGCTCGAACTCTTCTCCGAAGTGCTGCTGCCGGAACCGGATGTGATCTATCAGCGCTATCCGCACCAGCTTTCCGGCGGGCAGTGCCAGCGCGTGATGATCGCTATGGCGCTGGCGCTGGAGCCTGCGGTGCTGATCGCCGATGAACCGACCACCGCGCTCGACGTGACCACGCAGGCGCAGATACTGGACCTGATCAGGGGGCTGCGCGCGCGGCATGGCACAGCGGTTGTGTTCATCACCCACGATTTCGGTGTGGTTGAGGAAATTGCTGACCGCGTTGCCGTGATGCAATCAGGCCGCCTTGTCGAAGAAGGCGCGAAGGAGCGCATCATGAAAGCGCCGGAGCATCCCTATACCCGTGCTCTGCTAGCTGCGGTTCCGAAGCTTGATCCCCGTGAGGTTACGCCGCACGGCAATCCTCCCTTCCTCGTGGCGGAGCACCTGCAGAAGCGGTGGCCCGAGCGTGAGATCCCTGCGCTCGACGATGTGTCGCTTTCCATCCGCCCCGGCGAGACAATCGGGCTGGTGGGAGAGTCCGGCTCCGGCAAATCGACGCTTGCGCGCTCCATCATCCGTCTCGGCACGGTTGATGGCGGCAGCATCAGGCTCAATGGCGAAGACTTGATAAGCAAGGATGGTGCACCCCTGCGCGCCCTGCGCCGGCATATCCAGATGGTGTTTCAGGACCCGTATTCCGCTCTCGACCCCCGGCAAAAAATCGGCTCTGCCTTGACCGAAGGGCCGATGGCCTACGGCCTGTCTCGGCAGGAAGCCGAGGAGCGCGTGCGTGAGCTGATCCTGGCGGTGGGGCTGCAGCCATCGGCGCTGGAGCGGTTTCCCCACGAGTTTTCCGGCGGGCAGCGTCAGCGCATCTGCATTGCGCGTGCGCTTGCACTGCGTCCGGATCTGCTGATCGCCGATGAAGCGCTTTCTGCGCTTGATGTCACCATGCAGGCTCAGGTTCTGGAGCTTCTGGGCGAGATGCAGGAGCGGTTTGGCTTCGCGATGCTGTTCATCACCCATGATCTGCGTATTGCCAGTTCACTCTGCGACCGGATCTGCGTCATGCAGCGGGGCCGCATTATCGAGGAAGCAGAACCGCGTGAGTTGTTCACCCATTCCCGGCACCCCTACACGCAGTCGCTGTTGAAGGCGATCCCGGGAGGGGACGGCTAGGTTCGAGAAGCCCTTGGTTTAGCCCAAGCTCGCAGTGTTTGCGTCTCGGCGATGGCACATGCCCTTGCAACTGCGCTGAGCAGTTCGCGCAGGTAGGTCCGTCAGGGGCCGTGCAGGGCGGCCAAGAATGTCGCGCGTATTGGAATTGGGCGTTTCACTTCGTGAGCGGGTCATCGCCTGAATCTCAATCACATGCTCGATGGTCCACTCCGGCAATGCGATGCCGGGCCTGCCGCTCTATCTCCGTTATCCCAACAGTGCCTTCACAAGTCGCCCGACAGAAACGCTCAAGAAGGCAATTCGGGACTGGAGCAGATGGCTTTAGTGCGGTGGCTTTCTTGAGGCAGCCTGCTCTTCGCTGCCAGTCTATACGACTGTCAAAGCTGCAGGATGAGATCGGCGTAGAAATTTGCTTGATCTAGGCGCTCTTCCTGAAGCTCATTGGAGCGTGCCCTTGTGTATTAGTGCGGAACCAGTGCACTAAGTGAAGGTTCCTGAACGAAGTTGGGAAACTGTGTCCGTTGAAAGCAGATGTCCAGAAAGCCGGATTGCAGGCCTTTGTTGCGACCCTGCCTTGGCCCGCACATCGTGTGGGAATACACCAAACTGGTGACAGGTAAATCCAACCACTAGATACCCAAAAAAACCCGGCGACGCGAGATTTCGCCGCCGGGGGTTCATGTGCGGGGTGACGCTTTGCGTCAGTTCTTCGTGATCTTCGATCCGAGGCCAGCGGCCACGAGGCGATAGTCGGCGGCGCGGGCGTGGGCTTCCATGCCTTCATAGAGGCTCTGGCGAACCGCATGCGGCGCGACTTCTGCTACGGCTTCGGTGGTCAGGCGCTGATGCGTGCACACCTTGACGAACGCGCCGACCCATAGACCACCGGAGTAACGACCGGCGCCGGCCGTCGGCAGCGTGTGGTTGGTGCCGCAGCATTTGTCCGAGTAGACAACCGAGGCGTTCGCGCCGATGAACAGCGAGCCGTAATTGCGCAGCTTTGCTGCGACAGCGTCGGAATCGGCAGTGATGACCTCAAGATGCTCGGGAGCGACCAGATCGGAATAGGCGATCATGGCGTCGACATCGTCGCACAGGACGATCTCGCCGAAACGCTGCCAGGATTCGGCTGCAACCGCGCTGGTCTCGAGTTCTTCGAGAAGGCGGGCAACCTCGGCTTCCACGGCCTCTGCCAGCGCAGGGCTGGTGGTGATGAGGCCGACGCGGGCGCGCACATCGTGCTCGGCCTGCGCCAGAAGGTCGATCGCCACCATGTCGGCAGCTGCGGTATCGTCGGCGATGACGAACACTTCGCTCGGGCCGGCGAGCTGGTCGATGCCGACCGGTCCGAAGACCTGGCGCTTGGCTTCGTTCACATAGGCGTTGCCCGGGCCGACGATCTTGTCGACGCGCGGAACGCTTTCGGTGCCGTAAGCCATGGCGGCGATGGCCTGGGCACCGCCGATGAGGAAGATGCGGTCTGCGCCCGAAAGGTGGCAGCCGGCGATCATGGCTTCATGGGCGCTCGGCGGCAGGCAGGCGATCACCTCGTCGCAACCGGCGACCTTGGCCGGAACGATGGTCATGATCGGTGCGGACATGAGCGGATAGCGGCCGCCCGGCACGTAAGCGCCGATGCGCTCGATCGGGATGACGCGGTGGCCGAGCGTCAGGCCCGGCAGCGTCTCGACTTCGAGCGGCAGCATGGTTGCCAGCTGCTTCTCGGCAAAATTGCGCACCTGCTCGATGGCGAACAGCGTGTCTTCGCGCATGGCCGGGTCGAGATTGTCGAGGGCGGCGCGGATCTGCTCCTGCGATACCTCGATGGCGTCCAGTTCGACATTGTCGAATTTGGCGCTGTAGGCTCTTACCGCTGCATCGCCATCGCGGCGTACGTCGGCGAGAATCTGTTTAACGGTGCCTTCAATGGCATCGTTGTCAGCCAGAATGCTTTCCTGGGGCTTGCGAAAATAGGCGGCGCCCGGAACTGGCGTCGCGCGCTCGGCGTCGATGGTCATGAAGAACCTCATTCGGATGGATAAACCCAAGCCTCCTTAAATCTCGCCCAAACGCAGTGTCAATTATCTCAATCACATGGTCGATATTTGCACCAAAATGAGCGCGAAACGCCGGTTTTCCAGAGTTTCTCTGCTGCTGAAACAGTTCGGTTTTCAGTCCAACTGTCGCAGAAGATCAATAGGTCGGAGGGGTGATGGCGCTGACGATCTCAGCCGGCTCATCGCCGACATTGCGAAAACGGTGCTTCTCGCGGCTGTCGAAATAATAGGCGTCGCCGGGGCCGAGCACGCGCTTCTTGTCGCCGGCCGTAACTTCGATCTGCCCCGAGATCACATAGCCGGCTTCCTGTCCCTCGTGGGAAAGGTCACCGCCCGTGTCAGCGCCGACCTTATAGGTCTCCTTGAGGAACTGGAGCGCCCGGTTCGGATGGTTGATGCCGATGAGCCTGTACGAAATGCCGCGTACATTGCCGATTTCGACCAGATCCTGGGCTTTGTAGAAGGGGCTGTGGCTGCCGAGGTGGACATCGCTGAGGAAGCCGACCAGCGTGCTGCCCAGCGCATCGAGGATCGCCTGCAGCGTGTTCAGGGAGGGGCTGACCTTCTCGCGCTCGATGAGCGAGATCGTCGAGTGGGAGACGCCTGAGCGCGCCGACAATTCACGCACGGTCAACTGACGCCGCCGCCTGAGGTCGCTGATCTTGTGTCCGATCTTGGCCACGTTCTGTCTCCATCCATTGTTTCGGCCGCGAAAGATGCGCCCGATGCGTACCGGTCTGCTACCCGCTCAGACCGGTGTTGAGTATTCTAGACGCCCCTGCCGATCGCCTGTCGCTGACCCCGGCGAACTGCTAGTTGTTGCTTGATGTCCAGTGGGCCTGTGGAGGGGCGGTCTCGTTTCGCGGCAGTCTACACGAATTCGGCTTTAGCAGATCAGCAGCATCACAGGACAGTCGTGTTTCAGCGCTCTCGGAGCGCTGGCGCGAGCGCGTTTGGAAAATCGAAAACTGGGAGCATTATCGATCATGACTTTCGCAACAAAAATCCGCAGCTCCGTCCCGGCGCGCATGCTGGCGAAGGGCGCACAGGCGTTCCTTCTGTCCACGGCGTTCACCGTTGCAGCCGCTGCACAGTCCGTGTCGCTTCAGATCGGCACCATTGAATCGCCCACCGGCGCGAACTCGCAGGGCTGGCAGGCTTTCGCACAGTATGTCGAGGCTGCTTCCGGCGGTGATATCGCTGTCGAGCTGTTTCACTCCGGCCAGCTTGGCGACACGGAGAAACTGCTCGAAGGCGCGAAGCTCGGCATCAACAAGATGGTGCAGGGTGACGAGACGCTGACCGGCGCATATGAGCCGATGCTGGCGTGGTTCACACCTTACCTCTTCCCTGACGAGTTCGTGATGAAGGCGTTCTTCGAGAGCGAGACCTTCGGCGAGCTGAACGAGATGATGGCCGAAGACATGGGCGTGCGCGTTCTCGCCGCATCGCCCTATGGCTTCTACAACTTCATCAACAAGACGCGCCCGATCGACAAGCTGGAAGACCTCGATGGTCTGAAGCTGCGCACCCTGCCGAGCAGCCAGCTCACCATCAAGGCATGGGAAGCGCTCGGTGCGGCTGCAACGCCGGTTTCCTGGGGTGAGATCTACACCTCCATCAGCACCGGTGTGATCGACGGCCTTGGCCACACGCTCGGCATCATGGTCGACCAGAAATATTACGAGGTCGCCAAGAACGTTACGCTCGACAACAGCATCGGCGTGGTCAACTTCTACCTGGTCAACGAGAACTTCTGGCAGTCGCTTAGCGACGAGCAGCGCAAGGTTCTGAAGCGCGGCGCGGAAATCGGCGCAGCTGCCGAGTTCGGCATCGCCAGCTACCGCAACCGGGTCGATGCGCTCGAGGTCCTGGCAGAGAACGGCGTCGACGTGCGCCCGATCAGCGAAGAAGAGCGCGCCCGTCTGCGTGATGCGGCCCAGGCGGCCGTCGTTCCGTGGATGAAGGAAACCATCGGCGCAGAGATCGTCGACAAGGTGTTTGCCGAAGTCGACGCCATCGAGAAGCGGCTGGGCGGCAACTAACCAGCTTTGCAATATGGCTTGCGGCGCTGCCGAGGCGCGCCGCGAGCCTTTTCGTGTCGAGGCGGCTTCTCAGCAACGGGCGGCCACGCATGCTGTGGGAAACCTGCGCCCGCCGACATCGCGATTGCCTAACCGGACAGTTCGGCTAAGAGATTGCCGGCGCTGGCGTGCGCTCAAACCGCCACGGGTGCAGTCACATGGCCCCGGAGAGGCTGCCGAAAGGCTCCCCGCCAGGCTCCTGACAGGCCCCCGACAGGAATGAATCCAACGAGAGGCAGCATCTCCATGAAACGTCTGCTGACACTATTCGACAGCGCGATACAGCTTTTCATCGCGGGCTGCATAGCCACCATCATGGTGGTCATTGCGCTCCAGGTGGTCATGCGGGCCACGGTTGGCGCCTTGCCCTGGCCTGAAGAACTCAGCGTCATTCTGATGCTCTGGGGTCTAATGCTGGCAGCGGCCTATGTGCTCAATGAGCGCGGTCATGTCGGCATTCAGTTTTTCGTCGACATGCTGGGGCCGCGTCCGGGTGCTGCGATCAGCGCCCTGATGCATGTCATCATCATCATCTTCTGTGCGGCGGTCATCTGGGGCGCAATCGACAAGGTCGAGTCTGTCTGGAACCTGAAAACGGGCTCGCTGCGCATATCGCGCGCCGTTCCGCAACTGGCCATTCCGGTCAGCTGCGCCGCCTATATCTTCGTCTGCCTGCGTCTTATCGCCGAAGACATCGCGATCTGGAGGCGTTCGTCGTGATCCTCATCATTCTTCTCGCCAGCTTCCTCGTATTCCTGCTGCTCGGAATGCCGGTGGCTTTCGCCATCGGCGCGGCAAGCCTTGCCGCGTTGGTCGCCAGTGACCAGAGCCTCGTTCTGCTGTCGCACTTCATGTATATCGGCATGGAATCCTACGTGCTGGTGTCTGTTCCGCTTTTCGTTCTGGCGGGTGAAATCATGCTGCGCGGCGGCATGACGCGCTCCCTGACCGAGTTCGCGGACATGCTGGTCGGCCGTCTTCGCGGCGGCATGGGGCACACCAACATTGCCGGCAGCGTCTTTTTTGCCGGCATCACGGGGTCGGCCTCCGCCGATACGACAGCGCTCGGTTCCGTGCTCATCCCGGCCATGGCGGAAAAGGGTTATGACCGCGCCTATGCGACGGCCATCACCATCGCGTCGTCGGTGATCGGGCCGATCATTCCGCCCAGCCTCACCTTCGTGATCTACGCCATGGCGGTGGGGGGCGATGTATCGATCGGCCAGCTTTTCCTGGCCGGCATCGTTCCGGGCATTCTCGTTGCTTTTGCATTGATGGTGATGAACTACTGGATCAGCCACAAGCGCGGCTACGAGAAGCGCACCACGCGCTACAGCTTCGCCGAGATCGTGCAGATCACCCTGCGCAGCCTGATCGTTCTGGTCATGCCGGGTATCATCGTGCTTGGCGTGCTGAGCGGCAATTTCACGGCCACGGAATCTGCTGCTGTCGCTTCGGTCTATGCGCTCGTTGTGTGCTTCTTCGTGACCCGCACGCTGAAGCTGGCCGAGTTGCCGTCAATCTTCTTCAGCTCGGCCAAGGTCAGCTCCATCATGCTGCTCCTGCTGGCGACGAGCAGTATCCTGTCCTACGTGCTCACCACGCAGGGCGTGCCGCGCTATCTCGCAGAGTTCTTCACTTCTGTGACCGAGAACAAATATGTGTTCCTGCTGCTGCTCAACGTGATGCTCCTGGCCATCGGCACGGTGCTCGACCTGTTCCCGGCGATCATCATTTTCGGACCCATCTTTGCCCAGATCGCCGATGGTTACGGTGTGGACCCGGTGCATTTCGCCGTGGTCTTCTGCGTCAATCTTCTGCTGGGGCTGAACACGCCGCCGGTTGGCTCGGGTCTGTTCATCGGTGCGGCCGTGGGCCGGGTGAAGCTGGAAGACCTGATACGTCAGGTCCGGCCCTTCATCCTTATGGAGCTGGTTGTGCTTCTGGTGCTGACCTATGTGCCGGCGCTGACGACCGAACTCCCGCGAGAACTCGCCAGACTGCTTGGCTGGTGAGTGGAGGGGCGTGATTGATGGAATGGCGGTTGCGACTGCCATTCCCGCCCCTCACAAAAAGAACAAGAAGCAGAACTCCTGTTCGGGGCGGCGCGTGATGAGCCGCCCCTTTTTTCTTGCGCGGTGTCTCAGGTCAGTTTCGCGCGGATCCGGCGCGATACGGCGTCGATCACCGACACAGTGACCAGGATCATCAGGATGATGAAGGCGGCTTCCTGCCAGTTGTTGATGCGGATGCGGTCGGAGAGTTGCAGACCGATGCCGCCTGCGCCGACAATGCCCAGAATGGTGGCCGAGCGGACGTTCGACTCGAAGAAATAGAGCACATGGCTCATCATGACCGGGAAGACCTGCGGGAAGACACCCAGACGCATGACGTGAACATCGCCGCCGCCCGATGCGCGAACGCCTTCGACGGGCTTTCGATCCGTGTTCTCGATGGCTTCGGCAAAGAGCTTGCTGAAGATCATCACATCGCCCACGGCAATGGCGAGGACGCCGGCAAACGGCCCGAGGCCGACGGCGGAAACGAAGATCAGCGCCCAGACCAGACCGTCAATGCCGCGAAAGGCGTCAAAGAAGCGGCGCAGGCTGAAGTGGAACAGCCAGTTCGGCACGATGTTCTTTGCACCGAGAAAGCCGAGCGGCAGCGCGACGATGGCGGCAATGAGCGTGCCGAGAAAGGCCATCGCCAGCGTTTCGAGCATGGCCTGACAGTATTCCCAGAAACCATCACCGGGCCATGGGGGGATCATCAGTGTGACCAGAAGGCCGAGCTTGTTGAGGCCCGCAATCAGGCGCATGGGCGAGGCATCGATCCACCAGAGACCGAAACCGAGCAGGGCGAAGAAGCCCAGCCACAGGGCCCAGTCGCGCAGCTTTTCGGACAGGGGGCGGGAGAAGAGTTGCGGATGGGTGCGCCTGAGGCGGGCAATGTCGGCGTGCGGGGCAGCGGTCATGGATCAGGCGCTCTGTGTGAGTGAATGGCCGATGAGGCGATGGCGGATGAATTCGCAGGTGATGTCGATCACCGAAGTGGTGAGGATCAGAAGCAGCATGATGGCCGAGATATCGGTGTATTCGAACTGGCGGATGGCGACGTACAGCTCTTCGCCAATGCCGCCGGCCCCGACGAGGCCGAGGGCGGAAGCGCCGCGCACATTGATCTCGAAGCGCAGCAGCAGGTAGCTGGCGTAGTTCGGCAGGACCTGGGGGACGACACCGAGCCGCATGATCATCGGCCAGTTGCCGCCGGCGGCGCGAACGCCTTCAATGGGGCGGGGATCAACGTTTTCGTTGACCTCTGCAAACAGCTTGCCCAGCGAGCCGGCGGTGTGAACGGCAATGGCGAGAACGCCGGCGAACGGGCCAAGGCCGAACGCGAACACGAAGATCAGCGCAAAGACCAGCTCCGGCACGGTGCGGCAGAATTCGAGAATGCGGCGGGCGGCGAAATAGACGCCGGTGCTCTCCACCAGATTGCGCGCGGCCGGAAAACACAGCGCCAGGGCGAAGACGCCTCCCAGAACGGTGCCGACAAAGCCCATGAGAATGGTCTCAACGAGAAGGCGGAGCCAGTAGCGCAGACCCCAGTACCACTCGGCCAGATCGGACCAAAAGTTCTCAAGCGTCAGGGTGGGCATGGTTCCAACAATGTAGTTCCAGGCCATGGGCAGGCCCTTCACCAGTTTTGGAATGCTGAAATCGCTGACGAAAACGGAGCCGGCAAGCGCTGCCAGGAACAGGGCGCCATACAGGATCGTCCAATTGCGGTGGGTGATCTTTTGCTGGCGATAGCGCTCGTTGAAGGACGTTAGACGCTCATCAAGCGTGCTTGGTCGCATATGGCTGGCGGTGGGGGCAGTGTGGACACGAACGCCTCGTTGCAAAAAGAGGCCGGCACGCTTCATGCGCACCGGCCGGGAGTGATCAGTTCTTGTTCTTGCGACGCTCTTTGGCGTTGAACTCGGTGATGGCGACTACGTTGAGATAGTCTTCGTGCTTGGCCGGGGAATAACCGCTGGAGGTGCCACGGGTGTATTCGGCGAAGCCTTCAGGGTCTTTCTCCGGGAAAGCCATCAGGGCGGTCTTGAACTCTTCCTGCAGCTCTTCCGGCAGGCTGGTGAGCATCATGACCGGCGTGTTCGGGATGACCGGCGATTTCCAGATGATGCGCGTCGAGCCGGGTTCGATCAGGCCCTTGCGTTCCATGGTCTGGATGTTGCCGGCTTCTTCATTGCGCCAATGGGTGGCGACGGCCTCGAACGTGCCGTTGACCAGCGCCATCACGCTCTGTTCGTGTCCGCCGGAGAAGGCGACTTCGCCGAAATACTCGTTGGGAGAGGTCTCAAGCTCGGTCGACAGGTAATAGGACGGAACGGCATAGCCCGAGGTCGAATTCGGGTCGGCGAAGGCAAAGGACTTGCCCTTGATGTCTTCCAGATTCTGGTAGGGGCTGTCGGCGCGGACGGCGATGATCGAGTAGTAGCCCAGATTGCCGCCGCTATCGAGTGTCACGGCGACCGGAGCGATTTCCTCGCCCATGATCTTGCGGGCCAGCGCGTAAGCGGCCGGGCCAACCGAGGCGACCTGAACGTGCCCCGAGCGCATGGCCTCGATCACGGCGGCATAGTCGGTGCCACGGATCAGGTTCACGGGCACGCCGAGTTCACGGCTCAGATAATCGGCATAGGGCTGGTTGCGGGTGATGGCGTCGGTTTCGTTTTCGCTCGAGGAAATGCCGATGGTCAGTTCGGGATATTCTTCGCGCCAGTCCTGGGCGAGAACCGGGGACGCAAGGGCGAGCGAAACCAGCGCGGCCACAAAGCCACGGCGAGTCAGAGTGTGCATTGATGTAGCTCCGAGTTGGGGAGGAGGGGCGGTTAGTGCGCCATCTCCATCTGTCGTTGTCCGGTTTGGCGTGCCGCGCCGGTGGCAGCGATGGTCGAGGTCAGGCTCTCGTCCACGGCTGTTTCTGCGTCATCACCGTAGATCTGCTGGATCATGGCGCTCGTCAGCTGATCTGGCGTGCCATCGAAAATGACATGCCCATGGGCCATGCCGATGATGCGGTCGCAATAGGCGCGGGCTGCATCGAGCGTGTGCAGATTGGTGATGACGGTTATCTTGTCCTGCCTGTTGATGGCGCGCAGCGCCTCCATCACGAGCCGGGCATTGCGCGGATCGAGTGAAGCGATGGGCTCATCGGCAAGAATGATGCTCGGCTTCTGCATCAGGGCGCGGGCGATGGCCACGCGCTGCTGCTGACCGCCGGAAAGCGTGTCGGCGCGCTGCAGCGCCTGCGAGAGCATGTCGAGCCGGTCCAGCGCGATCGCGGCATTGGCGCGATCCGTGGTGGAGAAGTGCTTGAAGATGACCGGCAGGGTGCGGGCGTTGCCGATACGGCCGATCAGCACATTGGTTAGCACGTCGAGACGATTGACGAGGTTGAACTGCTGGAAAATCATGGCGCATTGCGCGCGCCATGCGCGCAGTGCGTTGCCATTGAGGTTGCCGACATTCACGTCGCCGCAGGTGATCTGTCCTTCGTCTGCGGTTGCGAGCCGATTGATCAGCCGCAGCAGGGTGGACTTGCCGGCGCCGGAGCGTCCAATGACGCCGACCATCTGGCCCGGTGCGAAATTGGTCGAGACGTCGTTGACGGCAATGGTGTCACCAAACCGCTTGGTGACGTTTCTCAGTTCCAGCATGTTCAACCCCGTAGCGTTGCTATGCACTGACCTTAGATCGCTTTGATGACGCGGCTAACTCATTCGAATGACATGTTCGTGACGGCTTGCGATACCGGCGGGCAGCACCTTTCCGTCGGCATGAACAAGGCGGCCGCGCGAGAAGGTGGCGTGGACCTGCCCCACGCCCGTTGAAGACGCGACAAGCATGTCGGCGCGCAGTCCCACACGGATTTCGCCGCGGTCCAGAAGGCCAAGCGCACGTGCAGGGTTGAACGATGTCAGGCGCGCAGCGCCAGCCAGCCCGTCGGGGTCGGTCTCTGCCAGCACCAGAACCGCCGGCAGCATGGCGGAGGGGTGATAGTCGGCGGCGAGCAGGTCGAGCACGCCGGAAGCATGGGCTTCCCGTGCCGAGAGATTGCCCGAATAGGACTGGCCGCGCAGTGCGTTGGGTGCGCCCATGGCGTTCAGCATGCCACGTCGATGAGCTTCCCGGGCGGCCTCAAGCGTTACCGGAAATTCGCTGATCTTGATCCCGAGCTGCTCCATCAGCGTCACTTTTTCGACCGTGTCATCATCATGGCTGGCCACGGGCACGCCATGCATGGCGCAATACTGGGTAATGGCGCGCAGTGTGGCGATCATGTCGCCGGCCGTTTCCTGCCGGTCCCTGATGCGCTGTTGCAGCTGCTCGGCAGCGGCTTCAAGCGAGATGCCCTTGTTGCGGGAGATGTTGGCCGCCTGAAGCTCCAGATCACGATACTGTCCCTGACCGGGCGTGTGGTCACAGAGCGAGACCAGATCCACCGAACCTTCGCTGACCAGTTCCTTGACCACCGAAAGGGCAGCGGGAAACGTCACTTCGAAACGGGCGTGAACGCGATGATCGATGAGCAGGTTTGGCCGTGCGGAGACGACGGCGCGGATCAGTTTGCTGGTGAAGTCGTAGGAACGCATATGCCCGTAGGCCGAGCCCGGAGCGAAGGACAGCGAGGCATAGGCGGTGGTGATGCCGGATGTCGCCAGCTTAATGTCGAGGTCGCGCAGCCCCATGTCCATGGGCATGCGCACGCCGGGGCGGGGCTCCATCTCGCGCTCGATCATGTCGCCATGCATGTCGATCATGCCGGGCAGTAAGAGAAGGCCATTGCCTTCCATGTCTGCGCCGGAAACCGGGGTTTCGCTGATCTCTGCGATCAGACCGTCTTCGATGCGCAGGGCGCCCCTGTCGATGACGCGGTCTGCAAGTACGATACGGAAATCAGAGAGCCACATGGTCTTCTTCCTTGGTGAGCTGGTCTGCGACGACTTTGGTATTGAGATTGATTTCACGGTCGATCAATGCGGCGACATCGCCGGGATGATGGAAAACGCCGATGATGGCGACGCCGTGCGCTTTCAGATCGGAGAGGCGACGCACCAGCGCCTCGCGCGCGCCGGCGTCGAGCGATGCCGTCGGCTCATCCAGCAAAAGCAAACGCTGCGGCAGGATGAGGGCGCGGGCCAGATTGACCTTCTGCTGCTCGCCGCCCGAGAAGGTGCTGGGATAGGCGCGCCAGAGCTCTGGCCGGACACCGAACTGGTCGAGCCAGTGGCGGGCCTGATCCAGCGCTTCCTCCTGTGCGATGCCCGCAAGGCGAAGCGGTTCGGCAACGATGTCCTGCGCCGCGACGCGCGGGCGGGCGTTCAGGAACTGGGTGACGAAGCCGATTTCCTCGCGACGCAGCAGGGAAATGTCGACATCTGCCGCATTGGCAAGGTCGATTTCACCATGGCCGGAGCGGTACCAGACATGGCCGCCAACGGGCAGATAGCTTCGCCAGATGGTGCGCAGCAATGTCGATTTGCCAGCGCCGTTGTGGCCGCGAAGCAGCAGGAATTCGCCCTCGTGGAGGTCGAAGCTCACGTCTTCGAAGGCATGCAGCGCGCTGTCGAGGTGATACATGCGGAAGGTCTTGGTGAGGCCTTCGACACGCAGCAATGGAGTGGTCGTCATGGTCTCATCCTAGAGTTTAGCGTGCACAAGCTGTTGCGTGTAGGGGTGCTGCGGGTCCTGAAAGATCTGGTCGGCCAGCCCCTGTTCGACCACCTGCCCATGGCGCATGACCATGACGCGGTCGGCCATGGTGCGGATGACGCCGAGATCGTGACTGACCAGAACCATGGTGATTTTGCGGTCACGCTGGAGACGCTTGAGCGTGTCGAGAACCAGAGCCTGAACCGATACGTCGAGGCCCGTGGTTGGTTCATCGAGCAGGAGCAGCGCCGGCTCAAGCGCGATGGCCTTGGCCAGCTGCACGCGCTGCTGCATGCCGCCCGAAAGCTCGATCGGCCGCGCATCCATGCGCTCCAGGGGAACTCCGAAGCATCGAGCGCCTCGCGGGCTCTGGCGCGCAACACATCGAAGCTGCGTTCGCCGGCAATCAGAAGTCGCTCTGCAACATTGCCGCTTGAGGACTGGCGCATGAGCAGGCCGAGATGCGGGTTCTGATAGACGATGCCGATATGGCGGGCGCAGAGCATGCGCCGCTGATAGCGGGTGAGGTCGAACAGATTGCCGTCCTCGCGGTCAGGCAGGCGCAGCCGGTAGTCGCCGGTATCGGGCGTGTCTTCGAGGTTCATCATGCGCAGAAGCGTGGACTTTCCCGAACCGCTTTCCCCGACAATGCCCATGACTTCGCCGGGATAGACCGTGGCGTCCACGTCGCGCAGGGCGCGCACATCGCCAAAGCTCCTGGAGATGTTGTTCATGGTCAAAAGCGGTCTTGCCCGCATCAGGCGCGGGGCCTCGCGCTCAAGCGCGGCAGGCGTGAGATCAAGGCTCATGCTGAATACTCCCCGTCGCGGTACCAGGTCTCACCGATCTCGGTCGGTGCGCCTTCCGCCTGTTGAATGGCCTTGATGCCAAGATTGCTGTCGGAGACCTCGAAGGTCGATCCGCCATCATCCTGCGGAATCTCGTTCATGAAATAGCCGGAGAGGCCCGAACGGCGGCAGGTGAGATGTGCGTGTTCTTCCACCTGATAGGGGCGGTCGGAGAACACCAGCGGTTCGACGCGGGTAAAGGGCGGAACGGCGAAGAGGCGTTTTTCGCGGCCTGCCGAGAGGAAGGTCAGATGCTTTGCCATGTTCAGCTTGGGCACGTCCCAGCGCGGGATGGGCGAGGGCGTCATCACGTGGCGGCCATTGACCATGCTCGGATAGGCTGCGCCCTGCATGATCCGGCCCTTGCGCACGATCTGCTCATAAAGCGTGAGCCAGAGTTTTCCGTAGTCGGCGTCCGCATGCATCTGCCGTGCAATGGACATGTTGGGCTCAACGCCGCGCAGCGGCTCCGGATTGGGAACCTGGAGGACGAGGATCTGATCCTCGCGCATGACCTCTTCCGGCACGCGGTGGCGGGACTGGACAATCGAGGCGGAGAGCGTGTCCCAGGTTTCTGCAGCGCCGGACACGCGGGAGATGAAGCGGCGGATCGACGCCGCGTTGACGCCATCATCCGCGCCCTGGTCGATGACCTTCACGGTCGAAGCCGGGTTGACGAGGGTGAGCGTGACCTGAAGGCCGCCCGTTCCCCAGCCGCGCGCCATGGGCACTTCGCGGCTCGCATAGGGCATCTGGCATCCCGGCACGGCGATGGCCTTGAGCATCTTGCGGCGCAGTTCGCGTTTGGCCGACGCGTCGAGAAAGCCGTAGCTGGTTGCGGCCCAGTCCTTTGTGAGAGAGGCAAGGCTCATTCTGCTGGCTCCATCTGGCGGGTTTCTGCCGGCGCAGCATCGGCTGCAGTTTTTTTCGCCCTGGCGTCTCGCATCGCGTCGAGCACCGACTGAAAGGTCACGTAGTGCGGCAGCTTGAAGTGGATGCAAAAGCCCGAGGCTTCCACGCTTTCGGTGTGGTAGAGGTAGAACTCTTCATGCACGGCCGAGCCTACCGGGGCTTCGGCCGAATTCAGATCGAGCGTTGCTGCGGCGATGACCTTGACCTCGTTCCAGCCGAAGGTCGCGGCGAAGCCGAGTTCGATATAGCCGCCCTTTTCCTTGGACGTCACTTCGGCCTGGCTGACGCGCACGCGCCCGGCTGAGAACTCCGTGCCGCGCGGGTGGCGCACCACCACATTGGCTTCGCCGAGGCGCAGCTCGTTGACGGTCGGGTGGGCATTGCCATATCCGCGCATGGCGGCATAGCCGAGGGCGAGCACACCGCCGGTTTCTGCGCGGGCAAGGCTTTGCAGGCGATGGGCGCGCGACGCGGGAAAAAGAAGCGGCTCGCGCGTCAGGTCGGGAATGTCCTCCGGCGCGGTGTCCGGTTCGGTGGCCGGGGCGACCAGCCCCTGCTGACGCTGCCACTCGGCCAGAGAAGGCTGGCGTACAGGCGCCGGGGCCTCTGCGCTGTCGACCGGCGGAGGCGTGAAGGGTTTTCCTTCCAGCACGTCTGTTGCCAGAACACGGTGCGAATAATCCAGCGTCGGCCCGAGTATCTGCCCGCCGGGAATGTCCTTGAAGGCGGCGGAAATGCGGCGCTGCGTGAGCACTTCATCCTGCTGCACGGGACGGGCGATGGCGAGGCGCGGCTGGGTGGTGCGCCAGGCGCGCAGAACCAGCACGGCTTCGGAAAGCTCACCGCCGGTCTGCGCCAGCGCGAGCGCCGCGAGTTCCTCATCATAAAGCGAGGCTTCGCCCATCACGCGGTCGACCAGATAGGGCATGGTTTTGCGGATCGTGTCGACGCGGGCCGCGTCGATGGGGCCAAGGTCCTGACGGAACAGCCGTTCGGCCTGTTCGATGGCCTTTTCGCCACCACGGGTTGCCACATAGGCCATTCTAGAGAACCTCCACCTTGGTCGAGCGCGGGATGCCGATGACGGAACGGTCATCGACGAAAAAGCAGTCAAAGCCTTCCGGATAGGCGCAGAGCATTGCGCGCATGGCCCAGAAGGCCGGTGGCGCGTCGAGTGAGGTCTCTGTTGGCTCTTCAATGCCGGGGCCGCTGAGCCGCAGGCGCTGGCCTGCGTGCCGGGCGGCGACGATCAGCGTCGCGCCATCATCGGGGTAAAGGGGACTGCCGCAGCGAAGCTGGGCGATCTGGTCCGCAGCGTTTTCGAGCGACGACAGGAAAACGTGGTCGGCCCGCGAAACATCACCTGTGACGAGCGCTCCGCTGGCGGAGACGGCCTCGCGCAGGTCCGGCGTATCGGCAAACACGGTGCATTCGAGATCCACCAGTGTTTCGGCAATGCCGGCAAGGCCGGCCTCCGGCATCACGCGGGCATCGCCCGGGCGCGACAGCGCCCACATGAGCGCCTGGAATGTGGAATTGCAGCGCAGTTCAATGGCGTCGGGTGGTGCAACGGTCAACATCAGAAGGTCTCCATTTCGACGCGCGTGGCTTCCACCTGACGCATGCGTTCCTCATCGACGGCTGCGAGATGCGCTTGTTCTTCGGCGAGCAGAGTGGCGGTGGCTGTTTCCTGCCCGAATGCGGCGATGCGCAGGTCAATGACGGCCATTGCCATGGCGCGTTCGAGATCGCGGCCGGTCACCATGCCGTAACCGATGTTACCGGCTTCGTCGGCAATGTGGGCTTCGCTGACCAGCACTTCGCCCAGATGGAAATCCACATTCTGGACCGTGTCCCTCATCGGCACCATAACGAGGCCGGTGCGGTTGGCGATGACGGTGATTTCGCCCATCTCTTCAAGCAGGATTTCGGCATGCTGTTTGAGCCGGTCGGGGCGGGCGCGGGCGAGAATGTCGAGCGTCGCGGGGTGATCGCTGTCACCGGGTGGAAATGTATCAGTCATCGGAAGGTCTTTCGGTGGTCATGACGGTCGGCTGGTCTGCTTCGAAGGTGAACTGCACACGATCGCCAGCCCATACGGCCTCGGAGAAGCTGATGGGGCGTCCGTCGAGATCGGCGTCCACTTTCTGGACGACCAAAACGGATTGCCCCGGGCGCATCATCAGCATGGCGGCCTCCCGTTCGGAGGCGATGCGGGTCAGGACAGTGGTGCTCTGGCGCCGGTAGTCGGTGATGCCGTAGCTGCGATAGACATCGGTTATCGACCGGGTGTCGCGCCGGCGTTCCAGCAGATCCGGGAAGCGCGTGGCATCGTAATAGGCCCAGCCCGTGCTGATCGGCAGATCATTGGCGAACCCGCGCCAGGAGCGGGCGAAGACGGGAGCCTCCGCAGCGATCTTCAAGGCCGCAGCCACACGGGTGCTGGCAGGAATTTTCATTTCTGAAAGGGTTTCGCCCGAGGCGGTGAGGCCCTGGGACAGGAGATTCTCGCGAAAACGCGTTCGCTCGCCAATCACGTAGTTGAGCAAGGGCGCGCGTTCCACGAAAGTGCCGCGCCCGTGTTCAACACGCAGCTTGCCTTCTGTCACCAGTGCTGCCAATGCTTTGCGCAGAGAGTGACGGCGCGCACCATAGAGCACGCAGAGCTCGGGTTCAGACGGCAGTTTCGTATCCGCTGCCAGCCTGCCCGAGATGATTTCTTCGCTGATCCTGTCCCGGGTTTCCTCCCAGGAGTATCCTTGATTTCGCATAGCACCAACTCATTCGAATGAGGCGGTTCTAGCGAAACCCAATGACACGTGCGTGACGGTCAGAAGGTTGTCAGGGAGCCTGGGTAGGGAGAGCGGAAAACGGCATTGAGATAGCTGAAGAAGGGGATACTGCTGGGTGGCAGCCCATGCATCTGTCTTCGCTTATTTTCAAAGCTGCGGTTCGGCCGCGACGAGACCTCTTGCCACAAGGTCAGCCCATTCGCCCGCATCCGTTTCCGAGGCGATGAGGTCGTTGCGGATCTCGATCTCGACGCAGGGAATGCCGCGCTTCTCGCCATGAACCGGCACCGCATAGTCGGTGGCGTCGCTGACTGCATAGGGCTGGTTGCTGCCCACGCACAGATCCGTGTTCTTGCGAAACCAGTCAAGCATCGCCGGTGACAGTGTTTTGTCCCGATTGAACAGAATGCCGATTTCCCAAGGGCGGCTCTTCCCCAGAAACACCGGTGTGAAGGAGTGGATCGTGACCAGCCGGGTCTTGCGGCCTGCTTTCGTGCGTTCGTCCAGCGCCGCCGAGACGGCGTTGTGGAAGGGCCAGAAGATCTCGTTGGCGCGCATGTTGCGGTCGCTCGCGGAGAGGTTCCTGTTGGCCGGGACTTCTGTGCCCTCGCTGACTTCCGGCGCGAAGGTGGCGACATCGGGCTGGCGGTTGCAGTCGCAGACAAGCCGAGAATAGCGCTGCGTGTAAAGCGGCGCGTTCAGAAGCTCAGACAGTTTTTTCGCCACCGAAAGCGCACCGATATCCCAGGCGATGTGGCGCTTGAGATCCGTCTTTGAAAGCCCCATCGTGCCGAGACTCTGCGGAATGCGCCGCCCCGCATGTTCGCAGATGATGAAGTAATCCGACCCGGCGGATTCGTTGAATGTCTCCAGAGGGTGCGGCTCGTGCGCCGCAAGGACCCGAAGAGGGGCGGTTTCATTCAAATCGGACACGCAGATGCCTCCCGCAAATTTTGTATGAAATCGTACAAATCCATTTGTTTTATTGCAAGATGTATCTTTTTGTTGACGCTGGTCCTGCCGCCGCCATATCGTTGGGTCAACAACAGGGGAGCGAGTTTGTCGTGAGTGACACGCCGGTTATCGAGGCTTCGGGCCTTGCGAAACGGTTTGGCGGGCTCTTGGCCGTCGATGGATACGATTTGCAACTCGACAGGGGGGATCTTGTCGGGCTGATCGGGCCGAATGGCGCGGGCAAGACGACGGCTTTCAATCTTCTGACGGGGGTGCTCAGGCCGTCATCCGGCAGGATTTCCGTGAACGGTGCGGACATGACCGGACAGCCGCCACACATGATGGCGCGCGCCGGGCTCGCGCGAACGTTTCAGAATATCCGCCTGTTCGAGGATCTGAGCGTGCTCGAGAATGTCATGTGCGGCGGGCATATGCGCCACTCGGCGAGCACACTCGCCACAATGCTTCAATTGCCGTCCTTCTGGCGCGCGGAAGAGACGCTACGCCAGATGAGCCGTGACATCGTCGACCGGATTGGCCTCAGCGCCTTTGCGCAGCAGCGCGCGGGCGATCTTTCCTATGGCGATCAGCGACGGGTGGAAATTGGCCGGGCGCTCGCGGGCGAGCCTGCAGCACTGCTTCTTGACGAGCCGGCCGCCGGTCTCAACCCGTCCGAGACGAGCGATCTCGTTTCCTTCATTCGCCAGGTCAATGCGGAGTTCGGGATCGCTGTTCTGGTGGTCGAGCACGACATGCATCTGGTGATGGGGCTTTGCGACCGCATTCAGGTTCTCAACCGCGGCAAGCTCATTGCAGAGGGTTCCCCGCAGGAGGTGCAGAAGGATCCGGCGGTCATCGAGGCGTATCTCGGCACCGGACGCAAGGAGAAGGCCCATGCTTGAGGTGCGCGATCTCAATGTCTATCGCGGCGCGACACATGTGCTAAAAGGCGTGTCGTTCGATGTGCGGCAGGGGCAGCTTGCGGCGCTGATCGGAGCGAATGGCGCAGGCAAATCGACCACGCTTCTGACACTCTCGGGGCTTCTTCGCCCGCGCTCCGGCAGCGCTACCCTCAGGACCGACGGCGCGGAGCTGGATCTGACCCGGCTCTCATCGGAAAAGATCGTTCGCGCGGGGCTGATCCATTGCCCGGAGGGGCGGCAGATCTTTCAGTCGCTCAGCGTTGCGGAAAACCTGGACATGGGCGCTTACACACAGCGCGACCGCGCCGAGGTGCGCCGCACGATGGAGGAGGTGCACACGCTTTTCCCCATTCTGGCGGAGCGGGCCAATGTGGCGGCCGGCTCGCTTTCCGGTGGTGAGCAGATGATGGTTGCCATCGGCCGGGCGCTTCTCGCCAAGCCGAAAATGCTGTTGCTCGACGAGCCATCTCTTGGCCTCGCGCCGCTGGTGGTGGAAACGATTTTCGACGTGATCCAGCGGCTGAAATCCACCGGCGTCACCATTCTTCTGATCGAGCAGAACGCGGCTATGGCGCTGGAGATCGCAGACGCCGCCCATGTCATGGAAAACGGGAGCATCGTCTTGTCGGGAACGGGTGAGGAACTCGCCAGCAATGACCGTGTGCGCCAGTCCTATCTGGGGGTGGCGGCATGAGCCAGTATCTGTTTCAGCAAATCATCAACGGTCTGGCGCTGGGCAGTCTCTACGCGCTCGTCGCCATCGGGTTTTCGATGATCTACGGCATTGTCCGGTTGATCAATTTTGCCCATGGCGACCTCGTGATGATAGGGGCTTTTTCCACCCTTGCGCTTGTGACGGCCGGTGTGCCCTGGCCGCTGATCCTGGTCTTCGTTCTGGCCATCGGCGCGATTGCCGGCATGACCATCGAGACCATCGTTTTTCGGCCGATACGCGGCGCAAGCCAGGTAACGGGCTTCATCGCCACACTGGCGGTTTCGATTGCCATTCAAAACAGCGCGCTGATGATCCTCTCCGGGCAGCCGCGCAATTTCCTCTTTCCCGCCTTCATGCGCCAGCGCGTGGGTTTTGGCGGCGTGAACGCCTCGCTGACGGACATCGCCATCATCGTTCTGACGCTTCTTCTGATCGGCGGTCTCTTCCTCGTGGTTTACCGCACGCGGCTTGGCCGGGCGATGCGCGCAACGGCGGAAAACCTGACGGCGGCGCGCCTGATGGGCGTGGCGGTGAACCGCACGATCCTCGCCGCCTTCGCCATCGGCAGCGCGCTTGCCGCCGTCTCCGGCCTGTTCTGGGGTGGCAAGTTCGGGCAGATCGATCCGCTGCTTGGCTTCGTGCCCGGCCTGAAGGCCTTTGTCGCCTGCGTGATCGGCGGCGTCGGCTCCATCGGCGGGGCCATGCTGGGAGGCTATATTCTCGGGCTTTCGGAAGTGCTGTTCGTGGGGCTCCTGCCACAGGAGTTCTCCGGCTACCGGGACACGTTCGTCTTTCTGCTGCTGATCGTGATCCTGCTCATCCGGCCCTCCGGCCTGTTCGTTCGCCAGACCGAGGAGCGCGCCTGACATGCCGACGCCTTCGCAAACCACGTCCGTGGCGGAAACCGCTTCGGCTCCGACAACGCCACGCAGCGGATTTGTCGTCGCCATTCTCACAATCCTTGTAGCTGCGGCGGCCGTGTGGGCCGCACAGCAGGGGCTGAACAGCTATCTCGTCACGCTGCTGGCGCTCCTGTTTATCAATGCAGCGCTCGCCGTGTCGCTGACATTGACCAATGGCCTGACCGGACTGTTTTCGCTCGGCCATCCCGCGTTCATGACCATCGGGGCCTATGTGGCCGCGATCCTGACATTCTCGGCACGGCGCAAGGGCTCCATGCTTCCGGGTTTGCCGGACTGGCTGGCTTCGACAGAGCTCTCCATGTTCCCGGCGCTCCTGATTGCAGGTCTTGCCGGCGGGCTGGTCGCGCTTGCCATCGGCTGGGCGGTGCTGCGCCTCAAGGGGCATTATCTCGCGGTCGCAACGCTTGGTCTCATCATCGTGGTGCAGGGGCTTGCGACCAATTGGGATGGCATCACGCGCGGCGGCGCGGGCCTGAGCGGCCTGCCGCGTCACGTGGATATCTGGTGGGCGCTGGGCTTCCTCGTCATCGTCGTCGCCATTACGTGGCGGGTGAAATTTTCCTCGCTCGGACGGGCGATGATGGCGGTGCGGGAGAATGAACTCGCAGCCTCCTGCAGCGGCATCAACGCCGCGCGGCTAAAAATCCTCGCCTTCGTGATCGGCGCGGTGATGGCCGCTATTGCCGGTGCGATGCTCGCCCATCTCATCAGCGTTGTGACGCCGAAAACCTATTCCGTCCTGCTGGCCTTCAACATCGTGGTCATGGTGGTGATCGGCGGATCGGGCAGCATCACCGGTGCGCTCGTTGCGGCAACCGCTATTACGGTTCTCTCCGAGGCGCTGCGCCCGGTGGAGGAAAGCATAGGTCTTTATGGTATGAGCCAGGTCATCGTGGCGCTGTGCCTGATCGTGGTTCTTTATCTCAAGCCGGGCGGGCTGTTCGGCAGCGGCGAGCCCGCTTTCGTGCGCCGTCTGTTCAGCGGAAGGAAAACGCAATGAGCGCACCGCGCCAGCAGGATATTTTCGAGACGCGGGCGCAGCCATTGCGCCGGGAGCGCACCGGGCTTCTGGTCATCGATGTGCAGAACTGGGTGATGGACGAGGCGAACCGCCAGCCACGCCCGGAATTCTACGCGGCCGCGCGCGGTGAGGTCATTCCCAACATCGCAAGGCTCATCGATGCGACGCGCACCCGCGGCGTGGAAGTCATCTACACGGTGATGGAGAACTATACCGAGGACGGGCGAGACCGCAGCCTTGATTACAAGCTGTCGAACTTCTTCATTCCAAAGGGCTCGGTCGATGCGCAGGTGATCGACGAAGTCGCCCCGCGCGGCGACGAAATGGTCATCCCGAAGACTTCATCGAGCCTCTTCAATTCGACGAATTTCGAGTATCTGGTGCGCAATATCGGGCTCGATACGATCATCGTCACCGGGTTCCTGACGGATCAGTGTGTTGACCACACCATTCGTGACGGCGCTGACCGCGGATTTCACATGATCTGCGTTTCGGATGGATGCGCGACCGATACGCAGGCGCGGCATGTTTCCGCGCTCAACGCCTTCAAGGGCTATTGTCGCATGGAGACGACGGACAGTCTGATTGCCGCCGTGGAGCGCGATATCGTCTCCGGCTGATGAGACGCGGTGACTGGGAGGAGTGACGGGGAGGCGCGGTGCGTCTCCCCGTTTGCATCAAAAGGATCAGTAGGCCTGCCGGTATTTCGCGCATTGCTCTTCTGGCGAAAGGTCTTTCATCAGCTCCGCCTCGAAGCGCTTGTGTGCAACATAGGCGGAAACAAGCTCCTCACCGAAAAGCGGACGCAGCGCAGTCGCGCCTTCAAACAGGTCGAGGGCGGCATCGAGCGACTGCGGAAGCCTGACGATGCCAAGCGCCTGACGTTCGTTCTCCGTCAGATGCTGCGGGGGCTGGCGGCATACCTGCGGTGCTTCCATCGCCTCGTCCAGACCGTGGAGACCGGCAGCCACCAGCGCGCCCAGCACCATGTAGGGGCTGGCTGCGGCGTCGGCGGCGCGGAATTCGAAATGGAACTGCTTCGATATGTCGACACCGGCGCCGGGGAACACCGGGCATATGCGCAGACCCGCCTCGCGGTCGCGCTCGCCCAGATTGTTGTAGGCCGCGCTCCAGCGGTCCGGCGTCAGGCGCAGATAGGAAATGCTTGAGGCCGCTGTCACTGCGGTGATGGCGGGCATCAGGGCGAGGATGCCGGACAGGAAGCTCGCTGCTTTCGCGGATACTGCATTCGGGGCTGAAGGGTCGTGGTTCACCGGCGCGCCGGTCTCGGCGTCCAGCAGCCCGAAATGAACGTGGACGCCATTGCCCACGGCATCCGGCCGCAGGATCGGCGTGAAACTTGCGCGGTGGCCGAAATGCTGCGCAACGGCGCGCGCGATTTCGCGCACGGCAACGGCGTGATCGGCGGAGCGCTCGTCATCGGCCGGGCCGACCGTGACTTCATACTGCATCGGCCCGTATTCGGGCATGAACGTATCGATCTCCAGCCCGGCCTCCTTGAGCGCGCCCAGATAGGTTTCGGCGAACTGCCCCTGACGGCGGAATGAATCGAGCGCGTAACTCGAATTGGGGCGCTCCTCCATGCCTTCGAGCAGGAACTCGTGCTCGAAGGCGGCCTTGAGGCGCAGGCCGTGTCGGGTTTCAAGCTCATGTAGCATGCGCTTGAGAAAACTGCGGGGACACACGCTCCACGGCGTGCCGTCGAGGTTCATGATATCGCCCATGATGAAATGGCTGGCTGCTGCATCCGGTCCGAAGTCGACGCGAACGCGCGAAGCCGGGTCCGGCGTCAGCACCGTGTCGCCATAGGGCCCCCATGGGGTTGGGGCGATCGGGCCGTGCGCGGTGATCATGCTGTTGGTCGGTGTCCAGCCGATGCCCTTGCGCAGCCTCGCCTCCAGATCCGAAGCAGGAAAGCCCTTGCCACGAACCTGCCCGGCAAGATCGGCGGTGCAAAGCATGACGATTTCTTCGCGTTTCATCGAACCCCTCATTTTCGTTTTGATTTGCTCCGTTCCTGACTGAACGTGCCTTCGGCGAGCCGGGTGCGCAGGTCTTCGAGCGTTTCGAAGCGTGTCCGCCCGGCTGTGTCCGCCTTGCTGGCTGCAGCGCCGACCAGCGCTTCGGCGACCCCCATGCCGATGGTCAGAACGTCGAAAATCGACGGCGATTCCACCGGGAAGGTCAGAACGAGATCGGCCGAACGGGCAGCCGGCGACTGCCAGATATCGGTCAGGAGGATAACGGTTGCGCCGCGCTTGGAGGCGGCATGGGTGAACTGCACCACATCGTCCTGGTAGCGGCGCACATCCAGAACGACCAGAACGCTGCCCCGGCCCATGTCGAGCAGGAACTGCGGCCAGGTCTGGGTCTGCCCGCTGATCGGATGAATGCGCCCGCGTATTGCCGAAAGCAGGTCGCCCATATAACGCGCCACATGGGAGGAATAGCGACCGCCGAGCAGGTGAATGTCGCGCTTGGGGTCTGCTAGAAGTGCTGCAGCCCGGTCGAACTCCTTCTCGGGAATAAGATCCGGAAGGCTACGAAAATACTCCGCCATGCGGTCGCTGGTGCGCGCGAGATAGGATTCGTCGGTGGCTGCATCGCGCACCTTGCGCTCACCAAAGCGCAGCAGGGGCGATTGCAGGCTCTCTTCAATGTGGCTGCGCAGCGCTTCCTGAAATTCGGCGTAGACCGGGAAACCAAGGCGCTTGACCAGCCGCAGCACCGTGGCGGTGCTGACGCCGCTCTGCTCGGCAAATTCAGCGACCGTGGTGAGGCCTGCCATCGGATAATTGGCGATCAGGTGTCGCGCGGCGCGCGCTTCGCGGCTGCTGAGTTCGGGCAGCGCCCGGCGCAGATCCTCCAAAACGTTCATAGCTTCTGCTCCGCTTCCCGTCGCGCATTTCCCGAATGTATCAAATCAGACAAAATAGCCATTTGGAAGAAAAAATGTATCATTCGATTGACGTTCTCCAATTGCAGAGTCATGCTGATGACATCGCATGAGCCTTCCCGGGGCACCTTGCGTCAGAGGGTGACATTCAACAAGAAGCAGGGAGATTGGCATGAAACACTTGATTGCCGCATCGGTGGCTTTGGCCGCCGTTATGGGCGCGGCCAACGCGCAGGAAACCATCAAGATCGGTGCGCTCTACAATGTAACTGGTGGAATGTCGTCACTCGACGGTCCATCGCTGAAGGGCGCACAGCTCGCTGTCAAGCAGATCAACGCCGATGGCGGTCTTCTGGGCAAGCAGATTGAATTGATCGCGCCGGACGGAAAGACGGATCAGCAGGAAACGGCAAAGGCCGCGCAGCGCCTTATCTCGGAAGGGGTCGTGGCCGGCATTGGCGAGTCCGACACCACTTTCGTCATGGCGGGCGCGCCGCTGTTCCAGGAAGCGGGCATCCCCTTCGTCACGTCGGGCGCAACGCATCCCGAACTGCCGCAATGGGTTGGCGATTACATGTTCATGGCGCCGTTTGGCGATGATGATCAGTCCTACGCCATCGCCGATTATGCCTATGATGAACTCGGCACCCGCAAGGTTGCGGTGTGGACCGACAATTCCATGGACTTCACCAAGGCGCTCAGCAAGTTCTTCGTCGAACGGTTCGAAGAGCGCGGCGGCGCGATTGTCGGGACCGACAGCTTCATGATGGGCGATACGGATTTCTCCGCACAGATTGCGCGTCTCGCCTCCATCGACCCCGCGCCCGACGCGGTGTTCGTTTCGGCGATCCCGTCCGAGGCCGGTCTCTCCGTGAAGCAGATCCGCGAGCAGGGCATCACCATGCCAATCGTTTCCGGTGACGGCTTCGACACGGAACTGGTGTCCACCGTTCCGGGGCCGGAGCTTGCTAACGATGTCTACTTCTCCACGCACACCTATCGCGCGGATGATCGTGATGAAGTGAAGGCGTTTATTGCGGACTACAAGGCCGAATATGGCATCGACCCGGAGAATGCCTTTGCGCCGCTCGGCTATGACGCGCTGATGCTGGTCGCGGATGCGATCCGTCGCGCTGACTCGGCGGAGCCGGCGAAGATCCGCGATGCGCTTGCCGAAACGCGCGGCTTCAAGGGCGTGACCGGCGAGATCAGCTACACGCGCGAAACCATGGTTCCGCCGAAGCCGGTATCGCTGATCAGCGTGCACAATGGCAAATACACGGTTGAGGAAATCTGGAAGCCAGAAACGGAATAGGATCTGGCGTGAAACGGCGGGGCTCAGGCCCCGCCCAATCACTGCGTGTTCAAGCCGGCTAATCGCGGAGAATGTCAGCGATGGTGGCGGCAATCCTGTCTGGCGGGGTGTTCAGCCAGCTTTCATTCATCTTGAGAACGTAACCGTCGCGCGAGCGTGGCGGCATTTTTGCATTGCGCGCCTGTGCCCGCTTTGCCACTTCCTCGCTTTCAACCGCGCTTTTGATGCGGATGACATTGGTGTCATCGACAAGCCTGTGGGCCTCAACGCCCAGACCGGGCAGGGCGTCCAGCACGGCAGCGCCCGCCACGCGTACAGCTGCCCAGTTCTTCGTCTGTCTGGCCAGCGCGTTGTGGGCGAGAAGCGCTGACGGCCACATCTGAAAGAGACCGCCGCCAAAGCGTCGCCGCTCGTGGTGCTGTCCTTCAAGCGCTGCCGCCGATCCCGCAAGTACGGCCCCGAAAGGCGCATCGAGATATTTGTAGAGCGACAGGTAAATGTAATCGAAGGGCGCGGTGATCTCCGTGAGCTCCCGGTCCGTCCAGGCGGCTTCGATGAAAATTCGCGCCCCGTCGAGGACCAGCGGAATGTTTTCGGCTTTTGCCAGTGCGATGATTTCTGCCAGCGCAACGGAGTCGAACAGGCGGTTGGCGTATCGCCGGCTGGGCGTTTCCACCATCACGCCCACAATGGTGGCCGGCACACGGGCACTGGCCGTGCGCTCGATCTCGGCGCGCAGCTGCTCTGCGGTGAAGCTTGGGCCTTCCGAGGCCAGCGGCACCGTGGTGACGCCGATGCCGTGGGTGAAATTGTCCCCTGCATCGTTGAACACATGGCTGTCGCTCTGCACAACCAGCCGCGGGCCGCGCTTTGCAGCGGCCAGCTCGCGCGCCGCCAGCATGTTTGCCAGCGTGCCCGTCGGATACATGACCGCCGCTTCCTTGCCGAACATCGCAGCGACAGCGTTTTCCAGTTCGGTGACTGGCCCGCCAACGCCATAATAGTCCGGCGCGACATCGCCACTGGCGGTCAGTTGGGCAAGACGCTCTGCCGTTTCCTTGGGTGTCAGCCAGTCGCCGTCATCCGCCAGGTTCAACCGCGTCATGAAGCGTCTCCGGGCCTGCCCACGGCGTCCGGGAAGAGCGCGCGAAGCCCATCGACAACATCGGCAACGCTTGCCTTGAGGCTCGCCTCACCCTTTTCCTTCGTGGCAAGCGTTGCGTCGCCGCGAATGCCTGTGGCCGAATAGTCGACGCCGCTTTCCGGGTCGCCGTTGAAGGTGGTCGGCCAGTAGAAAACGGTCTTGGGCGCATCGAGCTGGTTTCCATAGTCGCAGACAAGCTTGTCCTTGCGGACCCGGCTCTCATCGAGCGCCAGGATCAGCGAAGTCTCATGTTCGTCGCCATGTCCGCCGAGCTTCTGGGTCATCAGATGTTCGGCGTCATGGCCGAGCGCCAGAATGTTGGCCAGCGCGACACGGGTGCCGGTGCGCTCGTAGAATTCGCGCACGGCCACCTGCACCACGGGCGTCGTCGAAACGCCAGTGTTCAGGATCGCCAGATTGCGGAAACCCTGTGCGAGAAAGCCGCTCAGAACATCGTCGATCAGCATGGAGAAGGTTTCAGGGCGGATGTGCTGGCTGCCGGGATAATGGCGGAACGCTGGGTAATATCCAAACGACATGACGGGCGCTGCTAGAATGGGCAGTTGCTCGAGCACACCATCGGTCAGGCCACGGGCGAGCAGATAGTCGGTGCAGAGCGGCAGCGCATGGCCATGCTCCTTGGCTGCTGCGCCAATCGGCACCAGAACCAGCGCATCGCGGTCGCGCCATTCCGCCGCTTCGCTCCAGGTCAGATCTTCAAGCCAACGGCCCTTCATTGCGCTTCTCCTTCAGTCATTCTTTTGTCTTCCAGAGTCTGATGCGGGCTGTCCGCATCCGCTCCGGGAAAGTGGCACGCCACGGCCTGTCCGCCTGCATCGCTGACAAGCGTGGGTATTTCGCTGCGGCATCTGTCCTGAACACGCGGACAGCGCAGGTGAAACGGGCAACCCGGCGGCGGGTTGATGGGGTTTGGAATCTCGCCCGATGGCACGGGAATGCGCCCGCGCCGCCCTGCACCCGCTTCGGGAATGGCGGAGAGCAGCGCCTGCGTATATGGGTGCTGTGGCGACTCGAAGAGCTGCGCCTCGGTGCCGATTTCGACCACCCGGCCCAGATAGAGAACTGCGATGCGGTGGCAAAGGAAGCGCACGACACCGAGATTGTGCGAGATGAAGACGAAGGTCACCCCGGTCTCGCGCTGAATGTCGCGCAGCAGGGTCAGAACCTGCGCCTGTACCGACACGTCGAGCGCCGAAACCGCTTCATCGCAGACGATCAGGCGCGGCTTCACGGCAAGCGCCCGCGCAATGCCGATGCGCTGGCGCTGACCGCCGGAGAAGGCATGCGGATAGCGGTCGGCGCTTTCCGCCGGCAGTCCCACCACCTTCAGAACCTCTGCCACACGGGCGGCGATCTCGGCGCGCTTCATGCCGATATTCACCAGCGGCTCGGCGACGATTTCACCCACCTTCATACGCGGGTTGAGCGACGCATAGGGATCCTGGAAAACAATCTGGATATCGCGGCGGAGCGGCCGCATGGCCCGCTTGCTGAGCCGGGTGATGTCGCGGCCGTCGAAAGTGATTGCGCCGTCGCTCGGGTCTGTCAGCCGCAGGATCATGCGGCCAAGCGTGGACTTGCCGCAGCCGCTTTCGCCCACAATGCCAAGCGTTTCACCCGCCGCCACATCGAGCGAGACGTCGTTCACCGCTGCCAGTTCCTTGTTGCCGACCCGGAAGCGCTTGGAGATGTTCTCCAGTTTCAACAATGGCGCAGTCATGCCAGTGCCTCCAGCTCGTCAATCGCTTCGGTGCGGAAACAGCGGGCAAAATGGGCCGGTCCCGCTTCGTTGAGCGGAGGAACGGACAGGGCGCAGGCCGCCATCGCCATCGGGCAGCGCTCGTGGAAGCGGCAGCCAGCCGGAAAGCGTCCCGCCGCAGGCATGGTGCCTTTGATTATCGGAAGGTCGTCCTGCCGCTGCGACGCCGAAGGGATCGACCGCAGGAGGAGCCGGGAATAGGGGTGCGCGGAGCGGGTGAACAGCGCGTCGCCCTCCGAGCGTTCCACCACCTGTCCGCCATACATCACCACCACGCGGTCGGCGATCTGCGCCACCACACCCATGTCATGGGTGATGAGCATCACGCCCATGCCGAATTCGTCCTTCAGATCCAGAATGAGATTGAGGATCTGCGCCTGAATGGTCACATCCAGCGCCGTTGTCGGTTCGTCTGCGATCAGAAGTTTCGGGCGGCAGGCAAGCGCAATGGCGATCATGATGCGCTGCTTCATGCCGCCGGAGAGCTGGTGCGGATAGTCACGCGCCCGCAGGTCTGGTCCGGGAATGCCGACACGGTCCATCAGCTCCACGGCGCGACGGCGCGCTTCTGCCGGAGGGCAGAAGGCGTGTTCGGTCATGGCCTCGACAATCTGGTCGCCGACCCGTTGCACGGGGTTCAGGCTGGTGCCCGGCTCCTGAAAGATCATCGCCATTTCAGGCCCGCGCAGGGCGCGCAGCTCTTCTTCCGAAAGCGTGGTCAGTTCGGTGCCGGAAAGCGCGATGTTGCCGGAGGTGATTTTGCCGGAATGGCCTAGCAGCCCCATGATCGCCAGCGAGGTTACGGATTTGCCCGAGCCGCTTTCGCCGACAACGCCCACGACCTCACCGGGCATCACATCGAAAGAGACGTCTTTCAGCACTTCGACAGGGCCGCGCAGCGTGTTGAAGGAAACGCTGAGCCCGCTGATATCCAGAAGCTTCATCAACGCCCCCTGCTTTTCGGGTCAAGCACATCGCGCAGGCCATCGCCCAGCAGGTTGAAGCCGATCATGGTTATGCCAAGCGCAACCGAGGCGGAGAGCGCCAGATGCGGATCGGTGCGCAGATTGGGCAGGCCGTCGCGGATCATGCCGCCCCATGTGGGGTAGGGCTCCTGCACGCCGATGCCGAGAAACGACATCGTGGCTTCGGCCATGATGATCATGCCGACGCCGAGAGAGGCGCGAACGATCATCGGGGACACGATGTTGGGCAGGAGATGCCGCCACATGATCCGCCATGTGGGCGTGCCGCAGGCAATGCCGGCCTCGACGAAGGGTTCCTCGCGCAGCGACAGCACAAGGGCGCGCGCCATGCGCGCAATGCCCGGCCACCAGACGAGCGCAAGAGCGACGATTACCGTGAATGTGCCGGGCCCCATGGCCGCCGCCACGATGATGGCGATGATGAGTTCCGGAAATGCGAAGATGATGTCGACGAAGCGCATCAGGACATTGTCGACATGCCCGCGATACCACGCGGCGACCATGCCCAGAAGCGTGCCGAATGTCATGGTGATTGCGAGGACCGAGAGCGCCACCGTCAGCGAGACGCGTGCGCCCATGATAAGCCGGCTGAGCACGTCGCGGCCAAGCGCGTCGGTCCCGAGAAGATGGTCGCCGCCGGGCGGCAGCCATGTCGCCATGATCGACACTTTTGTCGGGTCATGGGGCGTGATCCAGGGAGCGAGAAGCGCAACGATGGCGACAAACGCCACGATGATGCTGCCGATCATCGCATTGCGCGAGCGAAGAAAGCGGATCTGAAAATCGGACAGGCCCCGCCTCGGGGCAGGCGCGTTCAGCGCGTCGGTTTTCGAGGTCTCAGGCGTCATGCGGCGGCCTCGTCGAAACGGATGCGAGGATCGAGCCAGGCATAGATGAGGTCCACGCAGAGATTGATCAGCGAGTAGAAGACCGTGAACAGAAGGACGATGGACATGGTGACCGGGTAGTCGCGCGCAAGCACGCTATCGATGGCGATGCGGCCGAGGCCGGGAATGTTGAAGACCGTTTCCACGACGAACGCACCCGACAGAAGACCACCGAAAATGAGGCCGATGGACGTGACGATGGGCACCATCGTGTTGCCGAGAGCGTGCCGCCAGATGACGCGGTTTTCACGAACGCCCTTGGCGCGCGCAGTGCGCACGAAATCGCGGTCGAGCACTTCGAGCATGTAGGTGCGGGTGAGGCGGGCAATCACTGCCATCGGGCCTACGACCAGAACCGTGACGGGCAGGACGAGCTGTGCGGGCGAGCCCCAGCCGGCGACCGGCAGCAGCGCCAGTTTGAGCGAAAGCATCCAGACCAGAAGCGCGGCCAGCGCGAATGAGGGAATGGAGATGAAGGTGACGAGCAGCAGGATGATGCCGGTGTCGGCCCAGCTTCCCGCACGCACGGCGGCAAACACGCCGAAGAACAGGCCCAGCGGCACGGCGATGAAAAGCGCGGAAAGCGCCAGAAGCGGCGTGATCGTCATGCCATCGCGGATAACATCGATCACCGTCGATCCCACATAGCGGTAGGAGAGGCCGAACGTGCCGTTCAGCACGTCGCCGATATAGGCGAGGAACTGGACCGGCAATGGCCGATCCAGTCCGTAATCTGCGCGCAGGCGCGCTTCCAGCGCGGCATCTCCGGCATGGTCGGACAGCATGACCATGATGGGGTCGCCGGGAACGGCCCTGACCGCAAAGAATGTAACGATCAGAGCCACGGCCCAGACCAGCGTCAGCCCCAGCAGACGCCGCGTTGCGTAATGCAGCATCAACCTATTCCGCGATGGTTACATCCGCGAACGGCACCAGGCCGAAGGGCTGGATGGCGACACCGGAAACGCCGTCGCGCACCGTCGCCATCAGGGTGGAGACCGGAAGCGGGCAGGTGCCCCAGTCGTCCATCAGCATGCCTTCGGCTTCATGGTAGATCGCGTAGCGTTCCTTGTTGTCCGCCGTCATCGATGCCTTGTCGATCAGCGCGTCGAACTCGGCATTCTTCCAGCCACGGTTATAGGGGCTGTCGGAGTACCAGAGCTGCGACAGGAAATAGAGGCCGTCGGGATAACCCGCGCTCCAGCCCCATGCGAAGAAGGGCGTCTGCCCGGAATTGATCGACTTCAGATGCGTGCCGCGCTCCACCAGCTCGACATCCACTGGCATGTTCAAAACTTCCTGAAGCTGGCTTGCGAAATAGAGGTGCTGGTTCTTGTTGGGCTCGGTCGTGCTCAGCTTGACCGGCGGCAGGCCCTCGCCATTCGGATAGCCGGCCTCGGCGAGAAGCGCCTTGGCCTTTTCCGGGTCGTATTCGATCTTGGGCAGGTCCGGATTGTAGCCGGCGACACCTTCCGTCACCTGGCCGTAGAGCGGCTTGGCTGCCCCGCTGTAAAGGCCGGCGATCATCGCGTCCTGATCGAGCGAGCGGCAGACGGCCTCGCGCACCCGCTTGTCCTTGAAGGGCTCGTAAAGATCGGAATTCATGGCGAGGTAGCGAACCTGCGCGCGCGCCGCCGTGATGGCGCGCTCCTTCAACTCGGGATTGCCCAGCACGCGGCGCATGCTCGGTCCGTCCACGACCATCACGTCCAGATCGCCGGTCTCGAACATGGCCATGGCTGTTTCCGGCGAGGGGATCACCACGAATTCGACGCCATCGATGGCAGGCGCGCCACCCCAGTAATCGGCATGGGCCGCCAGCTCGACCTTCTGGCCGCGGCTCCAGTTTTCGAATTTGAATGCGCCCGTTCCGGCGGAAACCTTGTTGTACCATTCAGGGCCTGCCTCTTCGACAATGCCGCTGTCGAACAGGTAGATCGGATAGATCGGAAACAGCACGTCGGGTCGCGTAAAGGCTACTTCAACCGTGTAATCGTCCACCACGGTGACGCCGGAAAGCGTGTCGGCGCTTCCATCCTTCATGGCGTCTGCGCCGACCACGACATCCAGATAGGGTGCGTTGAGGCCCGCCTTGTTGCCGGGGCGCAGAAGCTCTTCAAAGGAGAACTTCACATCTTCCGCCGTGAACTCACGGCCGGAGTGGAATTTCACGCCTTCACGCAGCTTGAAGCGGAAGCCGAGATTGCCTTCCAGCGGTTCCCAGCTTTCCGCCAGCGCGGGGATCACCTGTCCGTCCGCATCGATGGCGGTGATGCTTTCATACATGTTCGAGATCACCTGACCGGCGATCAGCTCCGAATAGGTAATCGGGTCAATCATGGACGGATCGGCTGCGATGTTGACGCGCAGATCGGCCGCCATGGCGCTGCCGGATCCGGCCAGAATGGCGGTGGCCAGCGCCGTCGCGCCGAGTGCTTTCTTCAGATCGATAGGCATGTACTCACTCCCCTCATTCAAGCTGCCCGATATGTTCAGGCAAAGAGATATCGCCGGCAGAGCCGGTTCGGTCTGCCGCAAATTCCTGTTCATCCAGTTGAGCGTCGTCGCTGCCTGGCGGCCGCCGTTTCGGCAGCCTGCCTTTAGAGCAACAATGTCGAGCCGGTATCGCCCCTCACCGTTTCCGACAACGTCCTCTGATCCTGTCTCCGGTTTGACGTTAGACTCGAAACGCGGTTTTCGCAATATGCATATGCATTATTGCGAAAGGGCGCTCTCGCACCCTCGACAAGGCCGGAAGGGGGAACTAAGGCTGGGGCATGGGCAAGCTCGAAAACACGCCGACAAAGCGAGCGAAGAATGGCGCGGGACGACGCGTCACGCTGCATGAGAAGATCCAGACGGATCTGGAAACCCGCATCCTTTCAGGACAGTGGCACACAGGCTATCGCATCCCGACCGAGAAGGAGTTGAGCGAGCACTACGCCTGTTCGCGCATCACCGTTTCCAAGGTGCTCATGCTTCTGGCGCAGAAGGGGCTGATCGAGACGCGCAAGCGCGCCGGCAGTTTCGTCCGGCGTCCCATGGCGCATTCGATTATCCTGCAGATCCTCGACCCGGCCAGCGTTGCCGAGCAGATGGGACAGCCCTATCGCTATGAGTTCATCGACCAGGTGGAGCGCGAGGCAGATGCGGATGATTGCACGCATCTGCGCACCCAGCAGGACGACCGCGACAATGTGCTCGCCGTCCGCTGCCGGCACCATATCGGGGACCGGATCTATTGCTACGAAGAGCGTCTGATCAATCTGGACCTGTTGCCAGAAGCCCGGTCCGTGGATTTTGAGACCACACCGCCCGGCGACTGGCTGATCGACCATCTGCCGTGGCGTTCGGGCGATGTGGAAATCGGTTCTGCGCTTGTCGACGAGACGCTGTCAGACCGGCTCGCGCTCGCCCCCGGCGCTGCGGTCATGAACATCGAACGCGTGATCCACGCCAATGGCGCGGCGGTGTCCTATGGCATGGCCTGGTACGCCGGCGACATGACCAGACTCAAGGCGCAGTACGACACCGCTCCGCTCACTCTGGCTGGATCACCGGCGTCGTAAGCTGTTTACCTTCAACGTGATCGACACCTTTCGCCGCTTGAGCCAGACACCCGGGAAGTTCCGGTTCGGTGCGATCAAAAGACAGGGGTGGGCCGCTCCTGTCCCGCTTCCCTGTAGAACCTGAAGGAAATAAGCGGATCCTGCCCAGTTTGACTGTCAGCGACACGATCATTGACAGCAAAATTCATCGAACCGTCATCAAAGAATCACGCATCCGTCGTCGAAATCGGAGATGGGGAGCCGGCTATACAAACCTGCTGGTACACGGATAACAACGGAGTTCCCCCAAATGCTTTCTCGCCCCTTGAGCCGCAGAGCGATCCTGCGCGGCGCTTCTTCGGCCGCGCTCGCTGCCCCCTTCATCGCCCGTGGCTCCTGGGCCCGCGCAAGCTCGGGAGAGCTGCGTCTCGCCGCCTGGGCTGGATATATTTCTCCGGAAATGCTGGACGCATTCGAAAAGGCGACGGGCATCAAGACGACCTACACCCCCTACGGCACCAATGAGGAAATCCTCAGCATGATGCGCGTCAACCAGGGCTCCGGTTTTGACGCGATCTGGCCCGCGCTCGATCGGGTGCCGAACTACGTCGAGGATGGCCTGATCCAGCCTATCGATGAAAGTCGAGTGGAGTGGGACCGCTGCATCGACAGCGCCATCAAGAGTTCCGAAACCCTTGGCGCGGTTGTTGATGGCAAGCGGTATCAGGTCCCCACCGACTGGGGCACCGAAGCGCTGACGTTCGACACCGAAAAGCTGCCGCTGGAATATGGCTCTGCATCCTATGCCGACCTTTGGCAGCCGGAGTTGGCCGGCAAAGTTACCGTGCGGGGGCATTCCGCCCTGGTCGGTCTCGCACTGTGGCTGGAGCGGGAAGGAAAGCTGCCGCGTCCCTTCCTCGACAGCTTCAAGGACGCCGACGCGATGCGGGCGAACTACGACGTGATCCTCGCCGAGGCCATCGCACGCAAGGCTACGATCGCCCAGTTCTGGAGCAACCAGAACGAAGCCCAGGGTGCATTCCGCACGAATGGCTGCATTCTGGGCCAGACGTGGGACTCGACCGCCGCAGGCCTCAAGGACGAGGGGCTGCCAATCTCCTATCTCGCACCGCGCGAAGGCGCTCTGTCGTGGATGGAGGGCATCTCGCTCCCGCTCGGCTCTGAGAATGTCGAACAGGCCTACGCCTTTATCAACTGGATGCTGACCCCTGAAGCCGGTGCAATGTACGCCAGCCATGCCCGGGTCAACACCACGGCCAAGGGTGCCGATGCCTTCCTGCCGCAGGAAATGAAGACCTTCTTCCAGAATGCCTACCCCGAAGATGCAATCGACAATCTCTGGTGGTGGCCGGTTCAGGAGAACTGGTTCGTTGAAATCCGGGGCGAGTACCAGGACAAGTTCCTCAGTGCCTGACATGCCAATCGTTGAAAAGTTGGACACTTCGGGCACCCTGCCCGGGGTGTCCACTCCAGCAGCAAGCGCCGTCAGCATGCAGAATGTCGAAATGCGGTTCGGCGGCACCCATGCCGTCAAACCGCTGTCGCTCGATGTCCAGCAGGGTGAGTTCTTCTCGATCTTGGGCCCGTCCGGTTGCGGCAAGACGACATTGCTGCGGCTGATCTCCGGCATTCTCAAGCCGACGGCCGGACGAATATTCATCAATGGCAACGACATGGCTGGTGTCCCGCAAAACATGCGCGAGACAGCGATGATATTCCAGTCGCTTGCGCTTTTCCCGTTCATGACGGTCTGGGAAAACATCGCTTTCGGCCTGGAAGCACGGGGTATCGGAAAGAAGGAACGCCGACGCAGGGCACAGGAGCTTCTCGACCTGATTGCCTTGCCGGATCATGGTGAACGCCTGCCAGGTGAACTGTCCGGTGGTCAGCGTCAACGGGTCGCCATCGCGCGGGCCCTTGCCATTCAGCCCAAAGTGCTTCTGCTCGATGAACCTCTGTCGGCCCTTGATCTGAAGCTGCGCCAGCATATGCGGGCAGAACTACGCTCTCTGCAGAAGAGCACGGGCGTTACCTTCTTCTACATCACCCACGATCAGTCCGAGGCGCTGGCCATGTCGGACCGCGTCGCCGTCATGAACGCCGGAACGCTACAGCAGGTCGGTACCCCGCACGAACTTTACAGCCGACCGAAAACACAGTTCGTCGCCCAGTTTGTAGGAGAGGCGAATGTGCTCTCGGGTCGCGTTTCGCAAATAGAAAGAGGGACTGCTGTTCTCGAATGCCCCGAAGGGTCGTTTGCAGGATGCAGTACGCCCGGTCTGCGCAAGGGCGATCAGGCCCGGCTTTACGTGCGTCCAGAGGCAATCCACATCGGCGGCGGCGTCCGCGATAACGGTCTAACGCTGACCATCGAGCGGTATGACTTCGAGGGCGCATTTGCAACGGCCCATGCCGTGTTGGCCAGCAACCTTTCACGGCGCCCTGTCTCTCTGACAATTTCCCAGCAAAGCCTGTCAGCCGCGCCTGCGCCCGGGAGTTCCTTCCGTGCCGGTTTTTCTGCGCATGATGCGATCATTCTGCCCAATGAGTGAGATCTTCCAGCGCTTCGGCATAACATTGGGTGGCATCTTTCTGGCCCTCGTCCTGCTCTGGCTGGCTGGGCTGGTGCTTGTTCCCGGTATCTACATGGTCAACGCTTCCCTGACCCCGCGTCTGCCACCGGCCCTGCGAGGCGGACCGGAAGATGTGTACGTTCTGGACAACTTCGCCTACCTCCTGAACCATCCGAACCATGGCTGGATCTTCTTCAAGACGATCTGGTCCAGTGCGCTGGTGACCTTCACAACGCTTCTGCTTTGCTACCCCATCGCCTACTGGCTCGCGCATGTGGCCCGGCAATGGCAGATGCGGTTGATGCTGGTGCTGATGCTGGTCCCATATCTGATGAACGAGGTTCTCCGCGGGCTGGCCTGGTACATCATCCTCGCCTTTTCCGGTCCGCTGAATGCTGCCCTGATGTGGCTAGGATTGCTTGATGAGCCGCAGCGCTGGTATGGCGATGGCGGCGTCGTGGCCGGTATGGCCTACGCCTACATCCTGTTCATGCTCTTTCCGATCTACAACGCCATTTGCACACTGGACCGGGATCAGATCAACGCCGCGCGCAATCTGGGCTCGTCCACCTGGCGCATCCACTGGCGGATCGTTCTGCCTCACGCCAAGGTCGGCATCGCAACCGGCTGTGTCTTCGTTTTCATGATGGCCGCCGGCAGCTATGTGGCTCCCGCACTGCTGGGCGCTCCGGGCAGCCGCTGGTTCACCCAGCTCGTCTACGAGTGGTTCTTTGAAATCGGCAACTGGAACCGCGGAGCTGCCTATGGCGTGGCGCTGATGGCAATGTGTCTGACAGTGGTTCTCGGGCTTCTGGCTTTGTTCCGCGTGAACCTGACGAGCGCAATCAAATGACAAATGACGTGACAGTCTCGCCCATACATGCGCAGACGGGAGTGCTCAGGCGTATTCTCACACGGCTTGGCCAAGTAGCATCGCGCCTCTATCTCCTCGCCTTTGCCGGGTTCCTGCTTGGCCCGCTCCTGATTCTCGGGGGTGCCGCCTTCAACGACAGTAACTTTCCGACAGTGAGCCCCTGGCAGGGAGCCACCCTGAAATGGCTTCAGGCGCTCTTTCATGACGGAGAAATCGGCGATGCCCTGATCAGTTCCGGAATCATTGCTGGCGGCGTCATACTGGTTTCGCTGCCGATTGGCATCGCCTCCGCACTGGTTCTCAACAGTCTGCACGGGCGTGCGCGCGGTTTCATCTACGGCCTGATGGTGTCGCCGATGCTCATTCCGGGAATCGTGATCGGGATCTCCACACTCCTGTTCTGGCGACAGATTGGTGTGAACGGGGGATACTTCCTGACCATTCTGGCGCAGGCAAGCTTCATCAGCTCCTTCGTCATGCTGATGATCGCTGCCCAGTTACAGCGGTTCGACCGAACTATGGAAGATGCGGCCCTCGGTCTGGGTGCGTCGCGCCTGATGGTGTTGCGCCGTATCCTGCTTCCGTATTTGCGCCCTGCCATACTGGCTGCCTGTTGCCTCGCCTTCCTGCAGTCCTTCGAGAATTACAACACCACGCTGTTCGTCCGGGGAACGGAAACACCGCTTACGGTTTTCATCGCGACGAAAGTCCGCACGGGGCTGACACCCGTGATCAACGCCCTTGGACTGGTCATGATGCTGGCGGCTCTTCTCGGCGCGGTCCTGTGGGAGCTCAAGCGCATAAAGACCTTCGCGCGCGCATAAGGGGCGGGAGACGCCACGTCCGCTACGCGATACCTCACATCCTGAAAGCAGGGGCTCTAAATTGGAAAAACATCAATTCAATGTCGGCATGTCGAGCCGCACGCGTGACGGCGACCTTTCTGATCTGGGTAAGGAGCTGGACGAGCTTCAGGAACTGGGCGTGGACTTCGTCGAACTATCTGCGTTTGATTTCGACCTGATTGTCGGCGGCAGGATCCGCCGATCGCAAATGAAGACCTTGCTTGATATCTGCGGCGGCCGTGATCTCCCTTATTCAGTGCATGGACCGCTTGCGTTGAACTTCATGGACACGCCCGATCGTCTGCCGTTGCATTTTCAGTTGCTTGAAGCCTCACTCGACATCGCCGCCGAGCTGGGGGCTAAGCACTATGTTCTTCATGCCGGGATGACCATGGAGAGCACTCCAACGCTCTGGCAGAACGCCTATGACCGGCAAAGAGAGTGGCTCTTCCGCGCCGGAGATCTGGCTCGGGAGCGTGATCTGCATATCTGTGTTGAAACGCTGTATGAACATGACGAGTGGAAGCACACGCCGCGCCCCAGCCAGCTCGCCGCCGAACTGGAGGCAATTGCACACCCGAATATCTGCGCCACGCTTGATTTCGGACACAGCTATCTCAAGCTCGACGCAGAAAATCGCAGATCCGATCTCGTCAGCGAGTGCGCGACCCTCGCGCCTCAGACGCGTCATCTGCATCTCCACGACTGTTTCGGGCGACAGGAGGGCATGTGGACCTATACCTTTAGCGAACAACTCGCGCTTGGGCTGGGGGACCTGCATCTGCCTATCGGTTGGGGAGACATCCCTTGGGCAGAACTGATGACACAGTGCGTATACCCAAAGGACGCAATGTTCGTGATTGAACTCAACCCCCGCTACTTCCATGCGGCGAGGGAATGCCTGGCAAGGGCCAGGTCTCTGGCAACCCTCGCGAGTTCGCGAATACAAGAGATAGCGGATACTCCCGATCAAGCGGCCTGATGCGATCCGGACAGAGCTTGCCACGTTCCTGACAGGTCAGGAATGTCTTCCGGGTTTCCCGGTTTTGGAAACGCCATGGCAACATGTGCAGGCGGCCGTTGATGCCGCTTTTGACAAGACAATCGGGTCCTGCTGCTTTTGTTCCAAAGGACAGCAGGCATCGAGCCAAGGGCCGGATATCAGGCGGCGACCGTCTCGAACGGTTCCTTGGGCGGAAGGGCCGGGTTGTAGGCGAAGCGGCCTTGGCTCTTGCGGATACGGATCGTGCACCGCTCGGGACGGGACATCTGCAGCAGAACGCCGGACCTGCAAATGGCCGCTGCGTGGAATGGTAAGGCGATCAGGAGGTTCAGAGAGTTCAGCACCTGCGCGTTGACGCTATAATCACTCTGCCGCCAGCGGTGAGGAATATCCGGCCGCCGAACGTTGATACGCCGGTTGCCTTGACGACATTGTCAGTGTTGCCGGCCAATGCGTAGACATTGCCGCCATTGGCGCGAATCTCGGCATTGGCGGCTGCAATGGTGCCGGAGTTGACAGCTTCTGTGTCAGGGCCGCCGAGCGCCACCGACAAAAGCCCGTCCGCACCCGCGACGTCCTTCAACAGGACCTCGTAGCCGGCAGCAAGCCCGGCGGTGCCATTCGGCGCTTCCAGTCTGCCGCTGTTTTCGACCCGTCGGGCGATCAGGGCGATATCAAACTACTGCGAACGGATCGTGCCGGCATTCACCACTTCCGCCTCGCTTGTGCCGGATAAGGTCAGGCTGCCGTCGTTGAGGAAATCCGCATCCGTGACGTCATGCGTGGAGGCGACGAACGAGCCGCCCGTTGCGACCATGCCGCCGTTGCCCACGACGACGCCTGGCGGATTGATAAGGAAAACACTGCCGTTCGCGGTGACGTTACCGTCGATCCGGCGGAGAAATCACTCCAGTTAATGATGCCGGATTCAGTCGTCTGGCTTATATCCATACGCGAACCGCTTGCCGATATTGTCCCATTGTCGGCAGTGAAATCTCCACCTGAAGGTAGAGCATCACCGGCAATAGCAACGGTGGGAACAAGCGCCGTGGTCAACAATTGGTATGCCGTCAGCGCACAGGTGTAGTGAGCGCCCCTGCTTGAGTCCCCAGTTTTCGTCCGAGCGTCCGGGCCCCAGATACCAGTCATGCCGAATTCGCTCTCAATACACACTGGTTGTATTTCGGAAACCACCTACCAATTCTGATCATTTCTTACGGATTAGAACGACGAATGATCGGACCAATACCGAGTGTTCTCCCATGATCGCTCTGGAGAGCTGGGCCTCGGGTGTGCCTTGTATCGTGGGGCCGGCTGGTGATGTGTATTCCGGCGTGTCTTCGCGCCTGGCTGAATTTCTGGTCGAGCCGCGCGTAGATGATCCCTCTGCAATCAGTGATCGAATTGATCTGGTTTTGGCGCACCGCGATGAAATCTCCGAGCTTCTGGGCAGAAGCCGTGAGGCCTATCAACGGATGTTCAGGGAGAAGCGCGAACAGCTTCTCAGGGCATTATATGAGCAGTGATCGGGAACGTTTGAAGAGAGGTGTGTTCCCGCATCCTGCCGCCGTGGTGGAAATGGCTGTTTCCTGAGCCATAAAACGACACGATCACCCGACCCTGCGCCCGTCCGCATCGAAGATGTGCAGCGCATCCGGCGCGACCTTCAGAGGTAGGAGCGCGCCCGTCGGCGTTTCGAGAGCGGGGGGCAGGGTTGCGACCACCTTGTGTTCGCCAAGCAAGCCGGAGACAACCACTTCCGGGCCTGTCATCTCTGCAATTTCGGTGCGTGGCGCGAGGGTGGCCTCCTCGGCATTTTCCGCCATATGAAGCGCTTCAGGGCGAATGCCGATGATAATGGGCTGGTTTTCTTCCAGAAGGCCGGAAGATGTTGCGGGAAGATCGAAGGCGGTGTCCGTGCCTTCCACAATTGCCCTGTTCCCGGCAACACGGGCAGGAAGCATGTTCATGGGCGGTGAGCCGACGAACTCGGCGACATATCTGGTCGCGGGCGTGTTGTAGATTTCCGCCGGAGTTCCGAACTGCTCGACACGGCCGTTGCGCATCAGGGCAACCTTGGTTGCGAGCGTCATGGCTTCGATCTGGTCATGGGTGACATAGACCACCGTGGTCTTGAGCATGGCGTGCAGCCGCTTCAATTCGGCGCGCATTTCCATGCGCAACTTGGCGTCCAGATTGGAAAGCGGTTCATCGAACAGGAAGACTTTCGGCTTGCGGACAAGCGCGCGCCCGATCGCGACACGCTGGCGCTGACCACCGGAAAGCTGACCGGGTTTCCGGTCCAGCAGGTTTTCGATCTTGAGCAGGCGCGCGGCCTCCTGAACGGCGGCGGCGCGCTCTTCTTTCGCCACACCGCGCATTTCCAGACCGAACCCGATATTGCGCGCGACGGTCAGGTTTGGATAAAGCGCATAGGACTGGAACACCATCGCGATGTCGCGGTTCTTTGGCGCAACGCCCAGAACCGAGCGGTCCTCGATGCGTATGTCGCCGGCAGTCGGATCGGCAAGTCCCGCAATCATGTTGAGCAGGGTGGATTTGCCGCAGCCCGAAGCGCCGAGAAGCACAAGGAAATCACCGCTCTCCAGGCTGATGTCAATGCCCTTCAGGGTCTCCACACTGCCGTAATTCTTGCGGATGTCGACGATTTCGAGTTCGCTCATGGCGAAGTCTCCCTCAAGGCTGTTTCAAGCTGAAAATCATAATGGCGGGGGGCGGTGGAGATCGCCTGCGAAGCGATTGCCACACCAGTTGCGAGGCAGTGCTCCAGCGGCGCGTGCTGTGCGCAGGCGGCCAGAAAACCTGCATTGAAGACATCACCCGCACCGATGGTGTCGATCACCTCAACGCTGGGGGCTGGAACCCTCACGATCCCGTCTTCGGCGCTGAGGCCGAGCGCGCCCAGTGGCCCGAGCTTCACGATCAGCGTCGCGTCGGGCTTCATCATGGCTTTCACGTTGCGCGCGGCATCGTGTTGCCCAGATTTGCCCGAGAGGCTGGCGACCTCGTTTTCGCTGGACAGGATATAGTCGCAGGCACCCAGCCACTGGCGGGCTCTCGCACGGTTTTCCGCAGTCCAGCCGCCCACCGGCCAGCCCGTGTCGAGCGCGACCTGAATGCCGTTTTTCTGCGCGATCTCGAAGAAATGTGCGTAGTCGTCGGTGAGGCAGTTGGTAAGAAAAGAGCCACAAAGGAGAGCGATCCCGCCCTTGAGCGCCTTCATGTCGAGGCTTGCCAGCACGTCCTGTATGGACATGTGGGGCAGGTGCCCGTGTGTGGTGAAGAAGGTGCGCTCATTGTTGGGATGCGTGATGCCGACTGAAAGTGTCGTGCTGCCCTCGCATGTGGGCCAGTCTTTGCCCAACTGGCCGAATGACTTGCGAAGCCAGTCACCATAGTCGTCGGAACCGACGGTTGCGGATATCTGGTGCGGGATCTTGAGCGCCTGCCAGGCGAGACTCGTGTTGCCTGCCGACCCGCCGACCCGAAATTCATCATGGTCGACGAGGATTTCGGTGCCGGCCTGAGGCCATGCGGGCGCGGGGCCAAGGATGAGGTCGACATTCACATTGCCGATGACTGCAAGCGGCAACATTACTCGCTCCTTGTGATCTTCGAAGAGCGAACGGGTGTTCCAGCGTCGCTGACCCGGGCGACTGCGAATTCGAGCATGAATGTCTGGGCGAGCGGCAGCAGCGCGAAGATCGCTGCGAGCCCGGAATGGGCTCCGGCCGACAGCACTGTGACGCCGGAATGCCGGAGAGGGGCTGAAGACGCATCGAACAGGATGACAGGCGAGCCTGCCTCGGCAGCAGAGCGCGCCATGCGATCAACAAGCGAAGCAGTGGCGTCTTCGGTCTTGAAGAGTACGACGCCAACATCGGGGCCAAGCATTTCCATGGGACCATGGCGCAATTGCCCGCCTTCGAGAGCGAAGCAGGGCAGGCGGGAGAGTTCCGTCAGCCCCAGCGCGAGCGCTTCGGCTGCGCCCTGCAGCGTGCGACCGGAAACAACGATGGACTGCACCTGATCGAAGGCATTCACGAGCGCTGAAACGGGCGCGGCTTGCGGTGATTGCAGGACGTTCTGGGCTGCCGAGACAACAACGCCCATCGCATCGAGAACGGCCATGTGCATGGCCAGCGTGACCGTCAGGCTGCGGGTGGCCGCGAAGGCGGTTTCCACGCCTCCGGCTCCGACCATGGAAGGCGCATGTGCGGCAAGCGTGGAGTTCTCTGCAAGGGTGAGGCCGAACACATCGCTGTCGCAGGCAGGGCTTTCTTCGAGCCAGCGGAGTATTTCCGCACTCTCACCCGATTGCGAGGCAAGCAGGATGGTGCGCCCGGCGATTGGCAGCGGCTGGCCGAGCTGTTCCGATAGCGGAAGCGACAGCGCCTCGATGCCCGCCTCCCGGTAAAGCGGTTCGACCATTCTGGCCACGGCGTGCGATGCGCCCATGCCAAGCATCAACAGCTTTCCGGTCTTCTTGAGCGAAGCGGCGATGTGTATTGCCATGCTGTGGTTTGCCGTGAATGTGGCGCGGGCGTCCGGGTGTTGTCGCGCCATTTCGGCATCGATGGCGAGAGCGCCCTGTGGGCGTGGCTGCCTGTTCATCCCTTCACGCCCCCGCTGGTGAGGCCGGAAATGAGCGCCCGCTGAAGAAGCGCACCGATAAGGACCGGCGGCAGGGCCGCGAGTACGCCGGCGGTGGCGATCAACCCGTAATCGGAGACACGTCCGCCCGCCAGATCCGCGATGGCGACCGTCAGGGTCTTGGCGCGCAGATCGGATGTGAAGAGCAGTGCATAGAAGAACTCGTCCCATGCCAGAAGGAATGCGAACAGCGCGGAAGTGGCGATGACGGGCGTCGCGAGCGGCAGAGTGATGATGCGCAGCGTCTGAAACAGGTTTGCGCCATCCATCATGGCGGCCGCCTCAAGCTCGCGCGGGATGCCATCGAAGCCGGATTTGAGAAGCCAGGTCGTGAATGGTGCAAGGATCGAGAGATAGACGAGCGCCAGACCGAACACCGAATTGAGAAGCTGCAGTTTCGCAAGCCCCATGAAGAGGGGGACAGACAGCGCGACGGGCGGCAGCATGTAGGTGAGGATGACCATGGAAAGCGACCAGCCGACGGCTGGCGTACGCGACACGGCCCATGCGGCGGGAACGGAAACCGCCAGCGCCACAAGGGTGGCCATGGTGGCGACTTTCAGACTGTTGAACAGGGAGGCGACGAAGGCCGCGCCGGCGCTGTTTTCAACGGTGGAAAGAAGAAACTGATAGCGCGACCAGTCGAAGGTTTCCGGCCACCACTGCAATGGCTTTGCAGTGAGCTGCGTGGCAGGCGATACGCTCATGATCATGAGCCAGAACAAGGGCGCGAGGATGACGGCGGCGAGCAGAAGCGCGGTCGCATAGATGAAGAGCGTGAAGGGCAGGCTGCGGTGTTCCATTATGACGAACTCCCTGCCGCTTTGCGGATCAACATGGTGTAGACGCCTGCCAGAACGGTGACGAGGAGCGCGATGATCAGCGCCAGTGAGGCGCCTGAGCCCGCGCGCTGGAACGAGAAGGCTTCCTGATAGACGAGAATGGACAGGGTGCGCGTGCTGTTTGCCGGTCCACCGCGCGTCATGACCCAGATGATGTCAAACACCTTGAAGGCCTCGATGGTGCGCAGCACGAGCGCGACCATGAGCGGTCCGACCAGATAGGGCAGCGTCACATGGCGAAACCGGGAGAAGGGACCTGCGCCATCAACCAGCGAGGCGGAGGTGATCTCGCGCGGCACCATCTGAAGTGCGGCAAGGGCGATCAGTGCAACGAGCGGGAAATTCTTCCAGGCATCGGCGATGATGAGCGCGGTCAGAGCGGAGGCCGGTTGCCCGAGCCAGGACTGGTAGTCGGTGGTAAGCCCGAGCTGGGTAACCAGCGCGTTCAATGCGCCATATTGCGGATTGTAGATCAGACGCCACAGCGTGGCGTTCACCACCGTCGGCAGCGCCCAGGGCAGGATGAGCAGCGCGCGCAGCAGTGTGCGGCCATAGAAGGCCTGGTTCAGCAGGAGCGCGGTCAGCACGCCGAGCACCATTTCAAGCGTCACTGAAACGACGGCGAAAATGGTGGTCGTGGAGAGCGTGTCGAGAAACCGGCTGCTTGAGAGCATCCGGGCGTAATTGTCCAACCCCACCCAGTCACCGCCAGTGCCCACGAGCCGGGCATCGGTGAAGGACAGGCGCAGCGTATCGAGAAGCGGCCAACCGACAATAGCGGTCATGACTACCAGCAGCGGCAGCATCATAAGCCACGCGCGCATGGTCAGGCGGGTGCCAGACACGGTGCACCTCCAGCGTTCGAGATATTCAGATACATGAAAGGGGGGCGGGGCGCTTGGCCCCGCCCGGCCCGGAGTGGCTTACAGGCCGCTGTTCTCAACAGCGGACTGCAGGGCGTCTTCCGCAGAAGACTGACCGAGCAGCGTTTCCTGAATGGCCTGCTGAAGCGCAGCGGAGAGTTCCTGATAGCGCGGCGTCGTGGGACGCGGATACATCGCGGCGAGACCCTTGCCGGCAGCAGCGATAAGCTCTTCCTGTCCGCTGGTCACGGCTTCGTCTTCATAGGACGAGGCCCAGATCGGCAGGCTCCCCTTCGCATATTTGTCCTGAACGTCCTGCGAGGTCATGTAGACGATGTATTTCCATGCTTCGTCGACATTCTCGCTGGTGGCCGGAATGCCGAGGCCCATGGAGCCGTTCACGGCGGAAACCTCGCTTTTGCCCTCAATGCCCGGCGCGGCGACAACGCCGACCTTGCCGGCAACCTTGCTGTCCTCGGAGCTGTTGGCGAGGTTGTACATATAGGTCCAGTTCAGGGCGAATGCGGCTTCGCCGTTCTGGAACACGTTGCGCACGTCCTCTTCCAGGAATTCCTTCGAGTTGGGGTTGGTGAGGCCGCTCTCATAGCTGTTTGCCATGTATTCGAGCGCGCTCAGGCCGCCCCCGCTCTGGAAGGCAGGCTTGCCTTCTGCATCGAGAAACGCGCCGTCATAGGCGCTGACCAGCGTGGTGTAGTCGCAGATCGCGGCTTCGGCCTGCGCCCAGCTCCATGCGATCGGGTGCTCAACGATGCCTTTCTCTTTCAGGATTTTAGCCTGCTCGGCCAGCTCGTCCCAGGTGGTTGGCGGGTTTGCGATGCCGGCCTTCTCGAGCATTTCCTTGTTGTAGAAGAGGTACTTCGTGTCCAGAATCCACGGCATGCCGTAGTACTTGTCCTGATACTGAACCGTGGTCCAGGCGCCGGGAAGAACCTCGTCCTTCATCGCGCCGGTGATGCGGTCGCTGACATCGACAAGGACGCCATTGGTTGCGTATTCGGCCGGCCAGATCACGTCGAACAGAACGATATCGTAGCCGCCGCCGGAACCCTGAGCGAGCACGGTCTTGTCATGCAGGCCCTCATAGGGGACGAATTCCAGGTTCACCTTGATGTCGGGATTGGCTTCGGTGAAGCGCTCCGTCATCTCGCGCACATCGCTCTCGCTGTAAGCGGCCTGCGCCATGAACAGGGCATTGAGCGTGGTCTCGGCATGGGCCTGCGGCACGAAGCATGCGCCGACCAGAGCGGTCGCGAGCAGAGTTCTGCGGGTAATCTTCAGCATTTGTGTCTCCTCCATTTGCAGTTCCAATCCCCGGGGTTTGGGCCCGGGGCCTCCTTGTCTGTCGCTTTGTGCGACGCCGGCTTCGAACGTCCGGTGTTGCTGATCGATTAAATCAGTTGCCTTGACTTAATTATTTGTCGTTATTGTCTGAGCTGTCAATGGGAAATCTGATGGACGTGATTCGAAGTATCCGGGCGACGCCCGGAACCAACCAGGATGGGGCAAGCGCGCATAACCGGCGCGTGATCATTGATGCGTTGCGCATCAACGGTCCGATCTCGCGCGCCGATCTGGCGAGGGCGACGTCGCTGACGAAACAGGCGGTGTCCAACATTGTCGAGCAGCTCGCCAATGAAGGTTTCATCGAGGCTTTGCCCGCCGTGAAGCGTGGACGGGGGCAGCCTTTCACGCCCTATCAGCTTGTTCCCGAAGGCGCATTTGCAGTCGGTCTGCAGATCGATCGCTATGTGGTCAGAGCCGTGATGGTGGATTTTCTCGGCCAGCCAAGATTCAGGGCGCAGGCGGCGATTTCCAGCGAAGCGCCCGAGGATGGCGTCGAGATCATCTCCAAGTTGATCGATGGCCTGCGCGAGAAACTTGCCGCTTCCGCACCGGACTGGGACCAGCGTATCGTCGGGCTGGGTGTCGCGATGCCGGGGCCGTTCGGCGTGTCAGCCAATGCTCACAACAAGTGGATGATGTCGGCCTGGCAGTCCTATCCCTTGCGCGAAAAACTCGCTGAAAAAACAGGACTGGCACCGGAGATCCAGAACGATGCGGCGGCGTCCGCTATTGCCGAGCGCATGGTCGGAGCGGCCAACGCTGTGGACAATGCCGTCTGCCTGTTTCTTGGCTTCGGTATCGGTACGGGCCTTATCCTGAACGGTGACATCTTCCGTGGGGCGAATGGCAATGCGGGTGAGATCGGCATGGCGCTCGCCCCTTGCGTGGATGGTGAGACCACGCTGGAGCACAGCGCCTCGCTGGCCTCTCTCTACAGCGCATTGCAGATCGATCCCGCACTGCCCGATATTTACGCGCGTGTGGATGCTCTGGTGCAGGCGAGAGATCCCGCACTGGAAAAATGGGTCATCTGCGCTGCCGAAGACCTGCGGCGCAGCATCCAGCTTCTGGAAAACCTCTTCGACCCCGAGACGATCATCTTTTGCGGCGGCGCGCCCCAGTCGCTCGTCTCTAGGCTTATCGTTGAAATGCAGCCGCTTCTGCCGTCTATTGTCGCGGACCGGGTGCGCAGTGTTCCAAGGCTCCAGCTTGGCAGGACCGATCCGTGGTCGGTTGCTCAGGGGGCGGCCGTCGAGCCGATCAGCCGAACCTTCGATCCGCGCTATTCGGCCCTTTGGAAGGGGCAGCCCAAAGTCGACTGATAGCAATCCATTCGTCAGGCAGCAGGGCCTCAGTGGTGTTCACGAGGAGGCCCGGCCTTCATCTTCGGCGCCGTCGCGTCGCAACTTTCTGATGATCATCGGAAGGACGATGATCGCCACGCCGAGCGCGATGATGGTCAGCGAAACCGGACGGCCGAAGACGAATAGCGGGTTGCCTTCTCCCAGGCTCAGCGTCTGGCGGAGCCGGTCCTCGATGATCGGCCCCATGACGATGCCCATGATGAGCGCGACGACCGGCCAGCCAAGACGCAGCAGGACATAGCCCACCACGCCGGCTGCAAGCGCCACACCGCAATCGAACAGACGGCTGTTCACTGCGTAGATGCCGATCAGCGAGACCGCGATCACGCAGACCGCGAGGATCGCGGGCGGCACTTTGACGATCATGGCGAAGGGGCGCAGCAGGAGTGCGAGCATCGCAAATGCGACGACGTTGATCAGCAGCATCGACCAGTAGAGCGTCGAGATCAGCTCCGGCTCCTTGATGAGGAGCAGGGGCCCTGGATAGATGCCGTTGAGCGTGAAAATTCCGAGCAGCACGGCGCTCAGCGCCTCACCGGGAATGCCGAGTGTGAGAAGCGGGATCAGCGCGCCTGCGGGCACGGCATTGTTGCCGGCTTCCGAGGCCACGCACCCTTCCGGATTTCCCTTGCCGAAACTTTCGGGGTCGCTGGAACGGCGCTTGGCCACATCGTAGGAGATGAAGGAGGCAAGCACCGAACCCGGCCCCGGCAGGAGGCCGATGAAGGTTCCCAGAACGCCGGAGCGGATAAGGGTTCGCCAGTATCGCAGCGTTCCGATGATGCGCGAAAAATCGAGTGTGTTGCGCCCGAGATCCAGCCGGTCCGTCTTGAGAATGCCCTGCTCGAGAAGCAGCAGAGACTGGCCGATGCCGAAGATGCCAAGCACCAGCGCGACAAGATCGAAGCCGTTCTGCATCGGCCAGAAGCCGAAGGTGAAGCGCGCGCTCAGTGTCGGACCGTCAATGCCGATGGTGGACAGGAAAAGCCCGACGCCAAGGAGAAGAAGGCCGCGTGACAGTTGATCGCGGAAGGACACGACGACGAGGGTGACGCCGAAAAGCGCTGCGACCAGGTATTCCGGCGGCCCGAAGCTTGCGGCCACATGCGAAAGGAGCGGCGCGAGCATGATGAGGATGACGATGCTGACGAGACCGCCGCCGAGGGAACCCACGAGTGCTGCGGAAAGCGCGGTCTGCGCCTCACCGCGCGCGGTGAGCGGAAACCCGTCAAAGGCGGTGACGATGGAGGAGGGGACGCCCGGTGTTCGCAACAGGATTGCGGGAACCGCGCCACCGAAATAACCGCCGCAGAACACGCCGAGCAGAAGCGAGAGCGCCACGGACGGTTCCAGCGAAAAGGTGAAGGGAAGGAGCACCACCATGCCCACCATCGGGCCGAGCCCCGGCAGAACGCCCACGATGATGCCGACCGTGGTGCCGATGACCAGCGCAACGATGTTTGCGAACGAGAAGGCCTGGCTGAAGCCCTGTGCAAGAAATTCCATGAGTTCAGGCCCCGATCATTTCAAACAGCCAGGGTGCTGGAAACCAGATGTCGAGAAAGGTTTTGAAAGCGAGGTGCACGGTCAGGGTCATGATGGCGGCGATGGCGACGGATTGCCAGGGACGCCGATAGACCATCAGGAGCCCGATGAGCACAGCCAGAAAGGTTGCGGCGGAAAGGCCAATTGCAGAAATGCCCAGCGGATAGAGGCACATCAGAACGAACAGCGCCGCGGCGCGTCCGGGGAAGCCATTCCCATCCACATGGAAGGGCAGGCCGACACGGTGGCACAGCAGGCGCAGGATCGCGGGAACGGCCGAGAGAGCCGTTCCCGCCAGAACGATCATCGGGAAGATCAGCGGACCCTTGTAGAAAGGATCCGGACCGGACCGGTCGACCAGCCAGGGCGACAGGATGAAAAGCACGGCGGCTGCCATGCCGATCCCGGCAGCCAGTGTTTCATGCCCTGACGGCGCTTCTGCCGCGCTGGCGCTGTCTTCGTCCGTCCGGTTCGTCATGGGTGACTATTCCATGATCCCGAGATTTTTCATGGTCGTGCCGAATTCGGCCAGCTCGCGATCCATGCGCGCGCGCGCCTCATCAGGCCCGCTGGAATGCGGCACGACGCCGACATTCTCGATCACCTCGGCCACTTTCTCGTTCTTCATCGCGGAGAAGAAGGCCGCGGAGAGCTTGCTGACGATTTCCTTGTCGGTCTGCTTGGGAACGAAAGCGCCGAACCAGATCGAATAGGCGTCACCATAGCCCTGCTCGGACACGTTGGGCACATCGGGATAGGCCGGCAGGCGGTCGGGAACCATGGCTGCCAGGATCTTCATCTTGCCGGCGTCGATGTAATCGGTCAGGCCCGGCGTTGAGAAGGTGATGACATCGGCATCGCCCTGCACGACCAGAAGCGGGTTCAATTCGGAATAGGCGGTCTCCTTCCACTCGAAGCCGCCGGTTTCTGCCACTTTCATGGCAATCAGGGTCGGTACTGCTCCAAGGCCCCAATGCGCCAGACGCAGCTCGTTCTTCTTGCCGTATTCGGCGAGCTCATCGAGATTGGAATAGGGGGCGTCGGCGCGCGCAGCCAGCGTGAAGGGGCTCGACCACACCAGGCCGAGCGGCTGGAGGTCATCGTTTTTGTATGGCGTCTTGCCGCGCAGCACCTGTGTGATTATCGGGCCAATGGAAACCAGTCCCATCGTGTAGCCATCGGGACGGGCGTTCGCCAGATCGGCAGCGCCAAGCACCGCGCCGCCGCCGGGCTTGTTGACCACCTTGACCGGCACGCCAAGTTCATCCGACATCACCGGCGCAATTGCGTTGGCGACCAGCGTGGACGGATCGTTCGGCGCGGGCCACGGAATGATGATCTGGATCGGCTTCGACGGCCAGTCGGCCATGGCCGCCCCCATCGAGACGCCGAGAACGGCGGTTGCAGCGAGCGCTGCGCGTAACAACTTACCAAACATGTTTTCCTCCCATTTCGTTTTTCAGGCCCGTTTCAGGTTTCAGCCTCCTCGGCCGGGCGGGCAGCCCGGTGGCTCATCATTGGCTGCAGCTTGTCGAGAAGCGAAAACAGGGTTTCCAGTTCGCCCGGCGTCAGCGCCGCCACGACAAGCTGGTTGCGCTCAAAGGCGCGCGCGAGAATGCGCCGGTGCACATCCGCGCCTTCGCCGGTCGTGCGCAGGCGGATCGTCCTCTGGTCGTCCGGATCGGGTTCCGCCTCCACGAGCCCCTTTTTCGCCAGCACATTCACGACGCGGCTCAACTGCCCCTTGTCGATGAGCAGGGAGCGGGCGACCTCGAAGAAGCGCACCGGCTCGGATGCCGCGATGATGCCGAGCACCCGCCACTCCACGATGCGAAAGCCGAACTCCGTCGCAAGCCATTGCTGCGCGATGCGGTCGCCCGCCGCGCCAAGCATGGCGACGCGGAAGGTGAGCAGATCACGAATGTCGCCGATCCGTGGATGGAGCGCGACGGTCTCGCCTGGTCCTATCGATGCTGGCATGCTGCCTGCCATTGCTTTCCGCTCGACATCGTTGCGTTTGTCAACGATATCGTGTTTAGTTTTGTTGTCTTTGTCAACGGTCTATCGAGCGGAGTCCCATGTCGGGTAAGCCCAGGAACATCCTTTTCATCATGTATGATCAGCTGCGGTTCGATTATCTGAGCTGCGCGGGGCATCCCTGTCTGGAGACACCGAATTTCGACCGGGTTGCATCCATGGGCGTGCGGTTCACGCGGGCCTATGTGCAGTCGCCCGTGTGCGGCGCTTCGCGCATGAGTTTCTACACCGGCCGCTATGTGCATTCCCATGGCGCGAGCTGGAACGGCTTTCCCCTGAAGGTGGGCGAGATCACGCTCGGCGACCATCTGAGGCGGCTCGGCATGGATGCGGCTCTTGTCGGCAAGACGCATATGCGGGTGGACGCCGACGGCATGGAGCGGCTTGGCCTGACGCGGGACTCGATCATCGGCGCACGGGTGGCCGAATGCGGCTTCGACATCTTCGTCCGTGATGACGGCCTGTGGGGTGAGGGGCCGGCCGGCCACTATGATACGGGTCCGCAGCCCTATAACGACTACCTCAAGGAGAAGGGCTATCCGGGCTCAAACCCCTGGCATGACTTCGCCAATTCCGCCGTCGATGACGATGGCGACATGGCGTCCGGCTGGTTCATGGAAAACGCTGACAGGCCAGCAAACATCGCGGAAGAGGATTCCGAGACGCCCTGGCTGACGCGCCGGGCGGAAGAGTTCATCGCGTCGCGCGGCGACAGGCCGTGGCTTTGCCACCTCTCCTACATCAAGCCGCACTGGCCCTACATCGTGCCCGCGCCTTATCACGACCTCTATTCCGCGCGTGACGTTATCGCGCCGGTTCGTTCCGAAGGTGAACGGCAGAACCCGCACCCGCTTTATCGCGCCTTCATGGACAACGCGATCGGGAAGGCCTTCCGCCGCGACGAGGTGCGCGAGAAGGTGATCCCGGCCTATATGGGTCTCATCAAGCAATGCGATGACCAGCTTGGGCAATTGCTGGACTTTCTGGAACGGTCCGGCCGTCTGGAAGACACGATGATCGTGATTACCTCAGACCATGGCGATTACCTTGGCGATCACTGGCTGGGCGAGAAGGATCTCTTCCACGAGCAGTCGGTGAAGGTGCCCATGATCATTTTCGATCCTTCTGCGAAAGCTGACGCCACGCGCGGGCAGGTTTGCGACGCGCTGGTCGAGTCGATCGATCTGGCGGCAACTTTTGTTGAATTCGCCGGCGGCGAGGTGCCTGATCATGTGCTGGAAGGCCGTTCTCTGATGCCGTTCCTCCACGGTGAAGAACCATCCGAATGGCGGGATTTCGTGATCTCGGAGTATGATTATTCCCAGACCTCGATGGCCGAGGAACTGGGGGTGCCGCCCAAACAGGCGCGGCTTTTCATGGTTGCGGACAAGCGCTGGAAGTTCACGCATGTCGAGGGTTTCCGCCCCATGCTGTTCGATCTCGTGAACGACCCCCAGGAGCTGCGCGATCTTGGCGATGATGCGGAGTATGAGGACATCCGGCGGATGATGGCGGAACGCCTTGCGGAATGGGCGCGCAGGCCCTCGCAGCGAACCACGAAATCCGACGCGCAGATCATCGCCGGGCGCAATGGTTCCGACGGCAAGGGCATCCTGATCGGCGCCTATGAAGAAGCCGATATAGGGCCCGAGTTCACCGAGCGATACAGGGGCAAGCCGGGGCGTTAGACCCGCGCGGCTGGCCACTCATCGGGAAGCCTCAGCGTGAAGGTGGAGCCGATCCCGGCGGTGCTGACGAAGTCTAGCCTGCCGCCGAGAAGCTCGGCGAGCTGGGCGGAGATGCTCAGTCCAACGCCGGTACCGGGAACCTCTTGGGCGGTGCTCGCCCGGAAGAAGTGGCCGAACAGCTTGTCCTGCTCCTCTGCCGGAATGCCGATGCCCTGGTCCTGAACCGAAAAACAGATCTGCCGGTTCTCCGCGCGGACGCCGATCAGCACGGTCTCGGTCTCTGGCGAGTATTTGACGGCGTTGGAGACAAGGTTGGTCAGAACCTGCTCCGCCAGAAACGGGTCCGACACGAAGGAGGGCGGAACTTCGTCGCCGATCACGATGTCGATGGCCCGATCCGGCGTTTCCGTTAGCTGGCGGGCTTTTACCCGTTCCAGAAGAGCGGCGATGTCGCAGTTTCGCGGCTTCATTGCGACCTGACCGGTATCCAGACGGATGACCTCAAGCGTTGCCTCGATCAGTCTGGTCAGATCGCGCACCTCCGAGCGTACCTGAAGCGCGCGGCGTTCGATCTCGGCCTGGTCCATGGCGTCGCCGCTGCGCAGAATGCGCTGCATGGAAGAATCGATCACGGCAAGCGGGGTCCGAAACTGATGCGACACCAGCCCGACGAAACTGCGGTATAGCTCTGCGCTTTCGCGCTCGCGCGAGAGCGACATGCGAATGCGCTGTCTCTCCGCCATGGTCCGGAGCATCATGACCGACAGGAAGATGCCGAGCGCGATGATCCCCAGGATCGACACGATGACCTGAATGATGGCCGCCTGCTGCCTGTCGAGGCGCGCGCCGGTTGCATCCCAGTGTTTGACCATGGAGCGATTGGCGGCGCGACCGAGATCCCGACTGAGGGTTTCAAGCAGTTCGTGTATCGAGAGCGCCACCGTGGCGTCGCCGAGGGAGAGCGTGTGTAACTCGGTCTCCAGTGCCCGGATGGCGCTGTCCTGCCGGGCAAGGCTCTCTCCCATGCCCAGTTCTTCCATATAGCGTGCCTGCGGACCTTCGGTGAGAAGGGCGAGACGGCTCAGGAGCACGTCATAGCGCCGCGCGATATCCACCTCGCTATCCGGAATGGAGCTTTTCTGCGAGACCGCCACATCAAGCAGCAACGCGGCCGATTGCGCCTGCGATATGGACCACAGCATGTTGTCGCCCTGGCTGCGCCGTATCTCCGCCTCGGTGTCGAGCAGGCGGATGAGGGCGAAGACCAGCAGCACCGCGAAGGCGAGGATCGTGACGCCAACCGTGACATAGGCGAAGAGGTCGCTTCCGCGCTTCATTCCACGTTCAGCCGAACGAGTTGCCAGACCCAGCGATAGTCATAGCGGATGTCCTGCAATGCGTCGTGATCGTCGCGCGGATAAACGATCCACAGAGGACCCTTGTCGCTTGGCTGGAGCCTTTGGCCGTCCATATGCGTCGCGACGAGAACATCGAAGCGCGAGAAATCTTCCATGGGAATGTCGATGATGTAGTCGTTGATGGCGCTTGCCGTCACCGTTTCTCCGTGCGCCCCGAGATAATCGAGCAGATCGCGCATCAGGAAACCGTCGAAGCGGCGAACCCCGTCGGTCACAACCGTTGTTGTCTCGACGGATTTCTGCGGCAGCGCCGCCAGCATGGCCTCGTCAAAGAGCGCTGTATCATCGGCATTCGTACGTTCGATACTGCCGGTCACCGTCAGCACCACATCTCCGGTCGGGGAGGACAGATTGTCTTCTCCGGCAAGGGCTGGCGGCAGGAACGCGACAAGCCCGGCGCCGAGAAGCGCGATGCGCGCAAGTCTTCTGATCTGCCCTGTCCGCGATGCATCCGACCGCGTTTCGCAAGCGCCAGCCATGCCGGCGAAAGTGTTTTGCGACATTGGTGTTCCCCCGTTTCACCGCCCCGCACCATCAAACTCTCAAGGACGCGCGCGTTCAAGGGCCGATGGCTGCAAGAGCGAAGTCTGATCCGCTGAGAGACCGGTTAGCAGGCGTGGGTGATGAAGGGGTGAAGGTTTGGCGCGGGCCGAAATGATGCTCCGGGGCGTCCAGCGTGTTGTGGACGCCCCGGAATGGCGCTGCCGCGGGAGGTCAGCCGTTCGCGGTCGCCGGATCGGGGTTGGCGCGCGGCGGCTGATAGGACGCGGCCTTCTCCTTGAGGCTGGAGAATTTCTTCGAAAGCTGTTCAAGCTTTGCTTCCCAGGCAGGGTCCGGAACCTGCCCCTTGATGGTGCGGAAATAGACTTCCATCATGCAGGTTATGGCAAATGGCTCCAGCAGCGCCGCCTTGACCGACCATGCGAAAAGCAGGGCGAAGACAACGCCACCGGCCGACCATGCGCCGGGAATGAGATAGACGGCGAGGCCCGCAGGCGCGAGCATGATGAGGAAGACGACGAAGGACAGCCCGTAGACGATGAGCGCCAGCCAGGCCGCGTTCTTGAGCATCGGCTTGTAGTTCTGGGCGTAGAGCACCAGCCCGGTCCGCGCGGATTCCCAGGCATTGTCGGAATTGGTGCGGATCGCGAATGCCAGGATGACTTCATCGATGAAACCCACCGCAATGCGCAGGAAGGCGTGAATGATCGAAACGAACTGCTGTGCGCCCGGGATCGGCAGAATGCTCACCATGCCGCGCACCAGCCCGGTGATTGCGCGCAGCACGCCCTTGACCAGCTGATCGATGCCGAAAAGCACGCTCGCCTGTACAAAGCGCCGCGAAATTTCCTCACGGGCATAGGAAACCTGCGAGCGTCCTTCGGGCAGTTCTTCCCCGTCGAGCAATTTCACAAGCACGGCGATATGGCCGGCCTTGACGACATAGAGAACATATTCCCGCAGCAGATACATCACCGCCGCGACCACGCCGAAGCCGATGACGCCGCCCCACATGGTCGTCGTCGCCTGAAAGTCGGGATCACCGAACCCGCCGATGCCCCAGCCGACGCCGGCGCCGACACCGGTGACGAGAACATAGGCCACGGCAGCGCCGAAATAGACCGCCATCCGCAGCACAATGAACGGCATTGTCCGGGCCATCAGCCCCAATGCGCGCCCTATGGAAAAATCCCACATTCCCTTGTCTCTCCGACGGTTGAATCAGTTTTGCAAAAACTATTGACGATAGGGAAGATGCGCCCCCTTCGTTTGAACGGGGATATGCCGGAGGCTTTCGAACACAACCGGTTGGACAGGCGGCATGGATGCACGGGCGCGTCATTCTTGACGGGGTGTCGTCGGAGGCTCACGCATGTCATTCTATGGGTTGGCGACAGGGAAGGGGGAACACGGGCGGCAATGGCAGGCAACGGATCGAAACCAATTATTCTGTGCGTCGAGGATGAGCGCCATCTGCGGCAGGACATCATCGATGAACTCGGGATCGCCGGCTATGAGGCGCTGGCGGCCAGAGACGGGCGCGAAGCGCTCGCCATGCTGGAGACAAGCCGCCCGGATCTCATTCTCTGCGACATCACCATGCCGCGACTGGACGGCTATGGACTGCTGGAAGCGGTGCGCAGCAGCCATCCCGGTCTGGCGGATGTGCCTTTCGTGTTTCTGACGGCGCTTGACGAGCGTGACGCCGTCATCAATGGCAAGCGTGCGGGCGCTGATGATTATCTGGTCAAGCCGATCGACTTCGACCTGATGCTTGCCACCATCGAGGCGCGGCTGCGACAGGTGGAGCGACTGGGACAGGGCGCGGGACGCGAATTGGACGCAATGCGTCAGGCGCTGACCGACGCACGCGCCGGCACGGCTGCCGGCATGCGGCGCGTTGTCGATCTTCTCTCCTTCGGTGTCGTTCTGGTGTCGGGCTCTGGTGTTGCATTTGCCAATCGCGCGGCGCAGGCCATTCACCGGGCCGGCGACGGTCTGGTCATCGACAGGGCGCTTCGGCCTGCCTCCTCCAATCTCGCGGCTGAGATGAAGTCGTTTCTGGCCGAGGCCTGCGAGGCTGCCCGGCTTGGCCGGGATCACCTTTCGAGCCTGTCGGTGCCGCGCCTCTCCGGTCAGCGCGACTTTCTGCTCACGGCCTGCGCGCTGCCCGATACAAGCGAGGCCATGAATGGAGATGCGCAGGCGGTGGTGTTCATCTCCGACCCCGAGCGCCGGCCTGCGGTTCCTGACGAACTGCTTGCCAAGCTGTTTGACCTGACACCGACAGAGGCGCAGGTCGCGCGCGCTCTGGCGCATGGTCGGCGAACCGATGAGATCGCTCAGGATCTTGCCGTGTCACCCACCACGGTCGCGTTTCATCTGCGCAATCTTTTTGGAAAGACGGGCACCCATCGGCAGGCGGATCTGATCGTGCTGCTTTTGACCGGGCTTGCATCCATCTCGGGGCCGGAATTGGAAGCAGCTTCACAGCCGCAGACTTGAAGCGCCCTGTGTGCTGGGCTTTGGGAACATCGCGGCGACCTTTCCGCGATGCTCCAGATTGTAGGCAAGTTATCGATTGTTGATTGACCCGGCAGCCCCCCGCCCCCGGGCGAAGTGAACCCCAACAGTTTCATCGAGACCACCGGAGAGCTTATCCATCTGGTCGAAGAGCGCGCCCTTCGTTTGAATAGGGCGGCTAACTTTTTTCGAAGCGCCGCCCTGTATGGCGTCATCCGGCATTTTCAGCTTCGGCCGTATTCGAGTGTCCGCATCACGCCGCGCAGTTCGGCCAGCCCTTTCAGCCTGCCGATGCCGGAATAGCCGGGATTCACACGCTTGCCGAGGTCGTCCAGAATGGCGTGCCCATGGTCGGGACGCATGGGGATCTGCCCGCCGCGCCGCCTTTCTTCATCAAGTAGGGCGGCGACCACGGCGATCATGTCGGTATCGCCGTCCAGATGCTCTGCTTCATGGAACGAGCCGCACGGCTCCCTCTTCACATTGCGCAGATGCGCGAAGTGAATATGTGGCCCAAGCGCCTTCGCCATGGCCGGAAGGTCGTTTGCCGGGTTCGCGCCGAGCGAGCCGGTGCAGAAGGTCAGGCCGTTTGCCCTGGACGGAACGGCATCGAGCAGCGCCTTGAGGTCGTCATGCGTTGAAACGATGCGCGGCAGGCCGAACAGCGGGAACGGGGGATCATCGGGGTGGATCGCCATGACCACGCCTTCCTCCTCCGCGACCGGCATGATCTCCCGGTGGAATGCCGCCATATTTTCGCGCAGGCCATCGGCCGAGATGTCGCGATAGGTATCCAGCATGCGCCGGAAGCTCTCGCGGTCATAGACGAATTCACGGGCCGGCACCCATTCGATGAGATTGCGCTCCAGCCGCGCCAGATCGCTTTCGCTCATCGTTTTCAGGCGCTCGCGCGCGGCCTCCACGCGCTCGGCCGGGTGATCCGCCTCTGCGCCCGGACGCGCGAGGATGAAGAGATCGTAGACGCAGAACTCGATTGCATCGAAGCGCAGCGCCGTTCCGCCATGTGGCATCGGATAGTCGAGATCCGTGCGCGTCCAGTCGGTGATGGCCATGAAATTGTAGCAGATGGTGCGCACGCCGGCGCGGGCGACATTGCGGATCGAGGTCTTGTAATTGTCGATCAAGGTCCGGAAATCACCGCTGCGCGTTTTGACATGCTCATGCACGATAACGCTTTCCACGACCGACCATTCGAGGCTGGCCTGTTCGATTTCGTGCCGGCGTTTGTCGATCTCGTCCTGCGGCCAGGCGCGGCCGTCATTGAGATGATGCAGGGCGGTGACGATGCCTGTCGCACCCGCCTGCCGCACATGGGCGAGCGTCACCGGATCGTCCGGGCCAAACCAGCGCCAGGTCTCTTTCATTGGGTGATGTCTCCTCGAGCGTAATGGGCAAGGGCCGCCGAAACGCCATCATCCGAGATGCGCTGACAGGCTTCGATGACGGCGGGCAGATATCGGTCGATCCCGTCGAAACGGGCCGCTTCAAGAACAGCGGCGACGGTGTCGGCAGTGTTGTCTGTGTTCGCGATGGCCGCTTTCAACGTCTCATCCAGCGGATCGGTGAAGGCGCGCGGCTCGCCTCTGTTGGCGAGTGCTGCAATCCAGAGTGCAACACCGGCTGCAAGATGCGGCGCATCTCCGCCGGCATCCAGCCGCTCCAGCAGTGGACTGATGAAGCGCTGCGGTAGTTTCTGGGAGCCGTCATTGGCAATCTGCGCCGTGCGATGGTGCAGCGCCGGATTGGCGAAACGATCTGCAAGCCGCGCGGTGTATTCGTCGGGCATCAGGCCGGCATGGGCGGAGAGCGTCCGGGCAGTTTCCCGCCACAGACCCTTCACGAAACCATGGATAACCGGATCGGCAAAGGCATCCGCCACCGTCTCTTGCCCGAGCAGTTGCCCGGCATAGGCGAGGGCTGAATGCGCGCCGTTCAAAAGCCGGAGCTTCATCTCTTCGAAAGGGGCGACATCGGTGACCATCTCGACGCCATGGCGCTCCCAGGCGGGCCTGCCCATCGGGAAATTGTCTTCAACCACCCATTGCATGAAGGGCTCGGTCACGACGGGCCATGCATCTTCCGCGCCCAGCGCCTGTGCGACACGCTCGCGGTCGGCATCCGTGGTCGCCGGAACGATGCGGTCCACCATGCTGGACGGGAAGGCGACATTCTGCTCGATGTACCGGCCCAGTTCCGGGTCGCGGAGGGTCGCAAATTCGATAACGAGGCGGTGCGCCGTCAAGGTTTAGCCGAGCCTCTGGCTTGTCTCTGCATCGAACAGATGCGCCTTGTCTGCCTGCACGCCAAGGCGTACGGTGTCGCCGGCACGTATGTTCACGCGGTCGCGGAGCAGGGCCGAAACGATCTGGTCTCCGACGCGAACCTGGACCAGCGTTTCAGAGCCCGTCGGCTCGACATTGGTTGCAACGGCCTCGAACCCTTGGCCATCGTCCGCCAGGTGAAGATGCTCCGGCCGGATGCCGTAGACCACCTTGCCGACTGCCGGCGGCGCGCCTTCGAACGGCAGTTCCGCCCCGGCTTCGACGCGAACGCTCTTGCCGCCATCGGCAATGATGCCCTGTAGAAGGTTCATCGAGGGAGAGCCGATGAAGCTTGCCACGAATGTGTTGTTCGGGCGGTCGTAAAGGTCCAGTGGCGCGCCGACCTGCTCCACGATGCCGTCGCGCATGACTACGATCCGGTCAGCCATGGTCATGGCCTCAATCTGGTCATGCGTCACATAGACCGTGGTGGTTTTCAGCCGCGCGTGAATGTCCTTGAGCTCCGCGCGCATCTGCACGCGCAGCTTGGCGTCCAGATTGGAAAGCGGTTCGTCGAACAGGAAGACCTGCGGATTGCGCACGATGGCGCGCCCCATGGCGACGCGCTGGCGCTGACCGCCGGAGAGCTGGCGCGGATAGCGGTCGAGATAATCGGCGAGGCCGAGAATGCCGGCGGCTTCGCGCACGCGCTGGTCGATCTCGTCTTTCGGACGTTTGGCGAGCCTGAGCGAAAAGCCCATGTTCTCGGCAATCGTCATGTGCGGATAAAGCGCGTAGTTCTGGAACACCATCGCGATGTCGCGGTGCTTGGGCTCCACATCGTTGATGACGCGTCCGCCGATGCTGATCGTGCCGCCGGAAATGTCCTCAAGACCAGCGATCATGCGTAGAAGAGTGGACTTGCCGCAGCCGGAAGGTCCGACCAGAACCACGAACGCGCCATCCGGCACGTCGACGGATACGCCTTTGATGGTTTCGAGCTGTCCGTAGAATTTGCGGACATCCTGGATGTCGACTGAAGCCATTGTTACCTCGAGGCGTAAGCGGGGTGTGACGTTGAAAGAGCCTCTGCAACGCGGATTGCGGCAAGAAGGCTCAGACCGGTGTGATATCCGGGGTCCAGATCTGGCGTGGCGGGCACATAGTCGGTGGGGCCATCCGCCGTCCGGGTCTGGTAGGCAATGGCCGGCGCACCGCGCCAGTAATATTCGAAGAAAGCGCTGTCCGCCTGCTGCCAGATGGCGAGGCTGTCGGCGCTGCCGGTCAGCTGATGGCAGAGCGCGGCGGTGCGGATGGTTTCCGGCAGCGACCACCATGGCCGGTAAGGGGTGAGCTTTTCGCCGGAAGAAACCGAGACGGTCAGATGCAGCCCGCTTTCGGCAAAGCCTGCCCGAAACGAAGCGATCAGGATGCGCTCCAGCGTGGCGACCAGCGCCGGGTTGTTGCGAACGGGCGCGTGCTCCAGCGCAAAGCCCGCAAACTCGATCCCGTGTCCGACATTGCAGTCATCGCCGCCGGGCACATTGCGCAGCAATCCGGTTGTCTCGTCTAGATGGTACTTGATGACATGATCGATGAAACGCTGCGCATAGGCGGTGTGGTCCGAGAGGCCGCAGCGTTCCAGCATGCCGGCAGCGCCGAGCAGAATCATGCGCGGCCCGAAATCATCCAGTTCGCAGGCCAGCGCTTCGCCGCCCAGAGGCTCTTCCTCACCCATCTGGAAGCGGCCATCCTCGATTGCCGCAATCACATCGGCGAGATAGCGCAGATGTTGTGGCAGCTCTTCGGGGGCATAGCGCGAAGCTGCAGCCACCAGCCCCTTGGCGGTGAATGCGTCGGAATAGGTGAACACGTCTCCTGCCGGTTCCTGAGCAGTCACCGCACCATCGTCTGCCGCGCGGACAGGCCGAAGCCCGGCATCGTAGCGGAAATAGGCATGGCCATCGCGCCCCCGCAGCTCTTTCAGGAGCCCAAAGAGTGCGCGCCCGGCCTCATCGAGACGCTGAGAAAGCGCTGCGTCACGGGTCTCGAAAAACGCGGCCTGGCTCACAAGCGCTTCAAGACCACGCCCCTGAATCCAGCCATAGGTGTAGTCCGGCCCGCGCAGCCCGTCGGCCTCGCCATAATCGGCAAGGGTCAGGCTGTTCATCTTGGTGTTCAGGAAGCCCGCCCTGAGCGCGGGGCGGTCCAGCATCCACTCAAGCGTTCCGGCATTTGCCGATGCGTAGCGGGTGGCTGCTTCCTGAAAGAAGGCGTTCTCGGCGGTCATTCCTTCATCCCCGTGCTGGCGACGCCCTGCACGAAGTTGCGGCGCAGGATCACGAACAGGGTGATGGAGGGCACGAGCACGGCCGCAGACGCTGCGCTCAACCGGCCAAGATCGACCGTAAAGCCGGTCTGGAAGAGGGCGAGGCCAACCTCGATCGTGTAGCTGTCGCGTGTCGTCGTCACGATCATCGGCCAGGCGAAGGAGGTCCATGCCTGGAAGAAGGCGAGAACGGCGAGCGCCCCGAGCGCGCCGCGCAGCAGCGGCAGCACGATCTTCCAGAAGATCCAGAACTCGCCGGCCCCATCAATGCGCGCTGCCTCAAGCAATTCGTCTGGAATGGAGTGCATCACGTTCTGGCGAACCAGGAAGATGCCGAAGCTCATGACCAGATAGCCAAGCAGCAGACCCCAGAGGGAATTGAGGACGCCCAGCGCCTGCGCCTGGAAATAGAGCGGGATCATGTACACCTCGAAAGGCACGATAGCCGTGGCGAGGATCAACATGAAGATGATGTTGAGTGAGCGGAACGGAAACTTGGCCAGCACATAACCGGCGATGGCCGAGGTGATCACAATCGCCACCATGGAAAGGGTGGAGAAGGCGACGCTGTTGAAGATCCAGAGCGGCAGCGGTGTGTCCGCCAGCACCGAGCGGAAATTCTCCAGCGTCGGATCGGACGGGATCAGGCGCGGCGGCCAGGCCAGCATTTCCTGTGGTGTCTTGAAGGCGTTCGAAACGAGGAACACCAGCGGCAGGATCATCAGGATGGAGAAGCCGAACAGGAACACATCGATGGAAAAGTCGATGAGCTTGCCCTTGGTTCTCATGCGCCCGCCGGCTTTCGGGTGCGCGTTGGAGGCGGCGATGGTCTGTGTCATTTCCGCCCCTTTTCCCTGAGCAGGCCGAACTGGATGAGTGTCAGAACGAGAACGATGGAGAGAAGCACCACAGCCTCCGACGCCGCATAGCCGACGCGGTAATTGCGGAAGCTGTTTTCGAGCATGTCGAGCACCAGAACCCGAACCTGCCTGCCGGGCGCGCCCTGCGAGTCCGAGGCAAGAACGAAAGCCTGCGCATAGACATTGAAGGCCGAGATCAGCGTAACGACGGAAACATAGAGCGTGATGGGCTTCAGCATCGGCACCGAGACGAACCAGAAGCGCTGTACGCCGGATGCGCCATCAAGCTTGGCCGCTTCAAAGAGAGAGACCGGGAGGTTTTTGAAGCCGACCAGATAGATCAGCACGGCATAGCCGAGCGCCTGCCAGGAACACAGGATGATGATACAGATCACCGAAAGAACGGGATCGAAAAGCCAGGCCTGCGCCGGAATTCCAAAAAATTCGAGCAGAGCGTTGAGTGGGCCGAGCTTGGCGTCAAAAATCCATTTCCAGGCCATTGCCGCCGGCACCAGCGACACCACATGCGGAATGAAGACCGATGTTTCGTAGAAACCGGAGAAGCGCGAATGCGTGCGGTGGTGGATGAGCCCGGCGATCACCATGGCGGTGGGGACCGTGAGAATGACCACGCCGAAAGCAATAATCGACGTGTTGGTCAGGGCGTTCAGGAAGAGCTGGTCGTGAAAGAGCTCGCGGAAGTTGGCCAGGCCGACGAACGGTTTGTTCTTCGACAGGATGTTCCACTGATGCAGGCTCAGCCGCAATGTCTCGACGATTGGGTACATGCGCACCCAGGCAAAAATCGCCAGAGTCGGTAGGATTGCCAGAATGGCAAAGCGCCATCGCTTTTGTTGCAGCATTGTGTTCCCGTCCGCCTGAAGTCACTGACCGGAAACGGCGCGGACGCCGTCTCCGGGATGAGGGTATCGATGAAGCGCCTACTCGGCGAGAAGGCCTTCGCGCTTCAGGATGTTGTTGGTCTCTTCGGCTGCCCTGGCGAGCATCGCGTCGATTGCGGCGTCGTCTTCGGCCAGGGAGGCATCGCCATAGGCGTTGGTCAGCTGGGCGGCGAGGCGCGTCAGCACCTCTTCGATCGGACCAATGGCCGGCAGGGTGAAGAACTTGTAGTCAGCCGGGTAATCGACGAACGCGCCATAGGCGGGAACCTTCTCCGTGACGACGCCGTAATCGACGCCCGAACGGTTGGGCAGCCAGCCGACATTGTCCAGAAGCCAGACAAGGTTTTCCGGATCGTTGGCGGCCTGCACATAGGCCCATGCGGCCTCTGCGTCTTCACCCTCGACGGAGTTCACATAGAGATTGGCCGGCAGGGCGATGGAGCCGACCGGCAGCGGCGCGGTTGCGTAGTTCAGGTCGGGCGACTTGGCAGCAATGTCGGCGATGACCCAGGACTCGCGGATGAACATGGCCGTCTGACCGCGCTCGAAAGCCTCGGCGTCCGCCGGCATTTCAGGCGTCACGGTCTTCAGGACATGCACGTTCTCGAGATACTGCTTGACCGCCTTGCGGCCAGCCTCGTTGGCGTAGTTGGCCTGCCATTTGCCGTCGCTCACCTCTTCAATGACCGAGCCGCCATACTGGAACAGATTGATCCAGAATTTTTCCGCAATGCCCTGTCCGCCGCCCGTAAGGCGCAGGCTCCAGCCCGAAACGGTCGCCTTGCCGTCTTCGTCGCGCTGGGTCAGCTTCTCGGCGTAATCCGTATAGGCTTCCATGGTCTGAGGCGGCTCTTTGAGGCCGGCTTCCTCGAACATGTCGATATTGTAGAAGAGGGCGCCCTGACCGCGGAAAAGCGGAACGCCGTAGACGGTTCCGTTCTTGGAAGCGGCATCGACGAAGAACTCGCCGAAATTGTCCTTGTTGGTGACGAAGCCCGCCACGGCTTCCGGCGCTGCCGGCAGAAGATCGTTTTCGATGTAGCGGCTGGCCGTGGAACCGGCGAGCTCGATCACGGTCACGCCGGCGGAGCCGGAGGTGAGGCCAAGCGCAATGCGCTTCTCGTGTTCGCGCAGCGCAATGGCTTCAACGTTGACCTCGAGATCGGGGTATTTTTCTTTCAGCGATTCCGCCACATGCTCATAGAACGGCGCCATCTCGGGGTAGCCGCTCCAGACATTGATGGTCTGGGCGAATGCGGAGCCGGAAACAGCGGTGATCGCCGCCGTCAGCGACAGGGCCGCGATGCGCGCGGTGAAGCTGGAGCTGCCGGATTTCTGGGTGCTGGACCTGTACGCTCTCATCTTTTGTTCTCCCTTTCGACGTGAGCAGACTGCAATTTTGTTCCCGATGAAAAATTGCCATGCAACCGGTTGCGCGTCAAGCCGGCTTGCTTTTGCATCAATATGGCCGGCCCGCATTTTGCGAGGGTCCGGCCGCATCTCCTTCTAATCCCTGCCAGGCCTGGATTTCTTGAGAAGTTCAACAGCCGCACCAGCGAGCGCTTCTGCGCAACCGGGTGCGAAACTTGCCGGCTGTCCGTAGTAGCGATGGGCTTCGTCCACCTCATATCCGCCGGAAGAAAACTCTTCTCTCGGCGGGATATAGCCGGGATTGTCTTCCGCGAACCCGGCGATGAAAGCCGGGCGCTCGCCGCAGGCGGCGCGCAGGCTGAGCGCAGTCGCCGCAAAGATCTCTCCGGGCAGGCCGATCACGGGCAGACCGCCCCAGTCGAACACGCAAACCCGACCCGACAGGGTGTCTGCCGGCTCACGCGCAATGGTCTCGGCCCAGTGGGTCCAGGCCTCGAGAAGTGCGGCCTGCGCGGGTTCTGCACTCGCGCACTCAGTGCGCCACCGTGTTGCCAGTTCCGCCGGCGTCTCCGTCTCGCGACGCTCAAATGGCAGGACAATCTGCGCTTCCAGCGCCGTCACATCCCCGCCAAGCGCCTGTTCTGGCGCTTCCAGCGCTGCCTTTGCAATCGCCGTGCCAATCCGCTCGGCGGCGGCAAAGCTGCGGTCCGGGTTTGTGGCAAGGCTGATCGAGGCATGCGCGCTGTGCCCCGTGTTTGCGTCGCCCACGCACCCGGTAACAAACAGGGCGGTGGCTCCGGGATAAGCGGTTTCCAGTGCGCGGCGCACAAAGTGCGGATAGTCGGCGGTCCACAGTCTGTTGTCTGCGCCCAGCACCACGGGGTGGCAGGCATAACCCGTCATCAAGGCAATCATGTCGCCATTCTCGCCGCGCACACGCAGAAGCGGCAGGGCGCGATCCACCGGACCGTCCGGGTGGCGGCGATTGCGGGCAATGTCGGGGTCGGATCCGAGCCCGACCGAGAGCATTGCAGGCCTTTGCGCGGCAACAGCCTGATCGATGGCTTCGACACAGGCGTCTTCCAGCCTTTGCAGATAGGCCTCGTCGGTCTCAATCGTCAGGCGTCCGGCCATGGAAACGGGGCCGCCATGATTGTGCAGGGCGCTGATGATGACATTCGTGTCAGGAAGGGTGCAGCGGCGGCGAATGCGCGCGCTCATGGCGCCGTGCAGGCCGATCACATCGGCAACCACCATCGCCGTATCGTTGATGGCCAGCGCACGCACCGTCAGCGGGTCATGTGCGCCGGTGGCTGGCAGGGTGCGGGCGGCAAAGCCGGAAAGCGGCAGGCCTGCGGGTGGTGTGATGTCTACCGTGGCGACGCCTGCGCGGATCATGCTCAGAGCACCTCTTCACCGTGAACGAGCGTGTTTTTCAGGTCAAAGGAGCCGGTTTTCCCGTCAATGGAAAAGCGGATCAGATCGGCCGACGCATTCAGCTTCATCACGCCCCGACCATCGACAAACGCGCCGGGATTGGCCGTGGCGAGCCTCAGCGCCTGCGCCAGCGAAAGCCCGGTTATGCGCATGGCAATCGGGACGTTCTCGATCAAGGGCAGGCCGGCCCCGGCCAGATAAGGTGTCCCGGCAATGCCCACGCGTCCGTCGGCGCGCACTTCGACATCGCCGCCAATCGGCTGGCGGTAGATGCCGGGCTCCATGCCGGCCAGCGCCACGCTGTCGGAAACCAAAAGGGCGCGTTCCAGCCCCTTGGCGCGCAGCATGGTCTTAAACGTGTCGTCCGGCAGGTGATGGCCATCGGCGATAAGCGCCGCGGTCAGCCGGTCATCGGCGAGCTGCGCCCAGATCAGGTTCGGATGGCGGGGCATGAGCGCGGCTGCGCCATTACCAAGATGTGTCGAGAGCCGTGCGCCGGCCTCGGCTGCCGCATGCACCTGCTCGGGCGTGGCAGAGGAATGCCCAATGGCGACATGAATGCCCTGCGCCGTGATGGCGCGAATATAGGCCGGGGCCTCTTCATATTCGGGTGCAAGGGTCACGAGGCGGACAAGACCGCCGCTCGCCTTTTGCCACGCATCGAATTCTTCGAGGGAGGGCGGCCTCACATGCTCTGCGGGATGCGCGCCGCGCGGCCCGTCCTCCGGTGCGATGCTCGGGCCTTCCATGTGGACGCCGGGGATCATGCGCGCGCAAAGAACGTCTTCGCGCCGCGCCGTGGCGATGGCGCCAAGTCCATCAAGCAGCCGCTCGCGCGATCCGGTCACAAGGGTTGGAAGATAGGTGGTCACGCCGAGCCCGGCCATGATGCGGGTAAGCTCGGAAACACGCTTCGGCGTCAGCGCGCCGTCGTTCAGGTCGAGGCCCGCATAACCATTGACCTGAAGGTCGACCAGGCCGGGCGTGAGATAGGCTTCGTCCTGCGAGCCCGTCTCGGCGATGGCTGCGATCCGCCCGTCGCGCATCGTGATGGCGATGCTGCCTCCGGTAACGGGGTCGCGCCCGGCTATGGTCTTCTCCGTGCTCACAGCGCGCGAACCCGGTCGCGGAAGCGGGCCAGAAAGCGGGCGTTTGCTTCATCGCCACCCGGTGCGTTACCGCTGCGCCAGACCGGCGGTTCGACGCCACGGTCGAGCAGTTTGGCAACGGTGCGGATCACCAGGCAGTTCAGTGCGAACGCATTGGCAAAAGTGGAGATGGCGGAGATGTTCTCGGTCATGCCGGGCAGGCTGACCACCGCATCGCCGATCGGAACTTTCGTGTCGATGGCGATGTCGACCACATCATGCAGGTTCTTCTTCTCCGGGTGGCGCGCCGGGTGATCCGGGCTCGTGCTTTCGGCGTGTTCACGCGAGCTGACGCCGATAAGAAACGCCCCGCGAGACTTCGCCTCCAGTGCGGCGTCGATCAGGGCTGCGTTGATGCCATAGGCGTTTGCGAGGATCAGTACGTCACCCTCGCCAAGGCGGGCATCGGCAATGACAACGCGGCCATAGCCCGGCGTGCGTTCGATTGCCATGGAGCGCAATGCGCCGTTGGATAGCAGCGTGCCTTCATCGAGAATCGCGCTCATATGCATCAGGCCGCCGGCCCGGAAAAACACCTCCTGGCTGGCGAGATTGGAGTGCCCGCCGGGGCCGAAGATGTGGATAAGCCGGTCTGCCTCGATCTGGGAGGCGAGGCGCTCGGCGGCCTTGTTCAGAGTGTCACGCTCTTCGACAAGGATGCGCTGCATGAGCGCGTGGCTCGTTGCGAGATAGTCTGCGCAGATCGCGTCGGCGTTGATCTCAGGCATCGGGGTCGGCCTCTTTGTCCAGATAGAGTGTGCAGTTCTTATGTTCGCGCAGAATGCTTGCCGGGCAAGCGGTTGTCCGCTCTCCGTGCAGCGTTCCTCGAACGGCGTCGCGCTTGTGAGCGCCCGGAACGATGCAGAACATGCGGTCGGCGCGCAACAGCCGTGGAATGGTGAGCGTCAGCGCGGTGCGCGGCACCGCATCAAGGCTCTCAAAGCCGCCATCATCATATTGCTGCTGGCGGCAGACCGCGTCGAGCTCCACGAGTTTGACGTCCAGCGGATCCTCAAAATCGGCGATGGGCGGATCATTGAACGCGATATGGCCGTTGACGCCGATGCCGAGGCACACAAAGTCGATGGGCGCTTCATTGAGCAGCGCGGTGTAGCGTTGCGCTTCGGCGTCCGGGTCTGCACCGGGGGCGATCCGGTTTGCGGCAGCCAGCGGAAGCGCATCGAAAATATGCCGGTTCAGCCAGTGCGCGAAGCGCTGGGGCGCATCCGGCGCAAGGCCGATGAACTCATCCATGTGAAAGGCGGTCACGCGCGACCAGTCGATGTCGGGCATGGAGCGAAGCTGCTCGATCATCGAGGACTGGCTCGGCGCGGACGCGAAAATGACGCGCACAATCTTCTGGCTGGCCAGCCGTTCGCGTAGCGCTTTGGCGATGTCGGCGGCAGCCGCAGCCCCCATCGCGTCGCGGTCTGCAAAGGTTTTTACGGTGAGCCTGTCGATCTTTCGGTCAACGAGCGGAGTTGGCTCGAGCGCGGCTTGGCTATGCTGCAAATCATGTCTCCGAAGATTGCGCCCGCTGATCGCAGGGGCCTTGCGGCAGAGTAGAACAAGAATGCGGGCACTATGCTGTGCAACCGGTTGCATGTCAACCGGTTGCCTGACGTCTCTCGGCGGTGCATCTTGTCGCCAGAAAAGCACAAGGTTCGAGGGCAGGCGGTGGCAGCGGAACGCAAAGGCGGCGTCACAATCAGTCAGGTGGCGAAGGAGGCCGGGGTGGCGCGCTCAAGCGTGTCCCGCGCCTACACGCGGCCCGATATGCTGAGTCCGGAGACGGTCGAGCGGATCAAGGCGGCTGCCGGCAAGCTCGGTTACGTGCCAAATCACACGGCCCGTGCGCTCAGCACCGGGCGCTATGGCAATCTGGCGCTGATCGTGCCGGATGTCGCAAATCCGTTTTTCCCGCCCATGATCCGCGCGGCCCAGGTCGAGGCGGATCGCTCCGATTTTTGCGTGTTTCTCGGAAATTCCGATGAAGATCCGGAAAAAGAGGACCAGCTTCTCGGTCGTTTTTCCGGGCAGGTCGAGGGCATCATCCTGGCATCGCCCCGGCTTTCGGACGAACGCATCGCGGCCCATGCGCTTTTGCGACCTCTTGTTCTGATCAACCGCGATGTGAAGGGCATCCCGAAAGTGCTGATCGACAGTGGCACCGGCATTGCCGAGGCGACGCAGCATCTGGCCGATTTCGGGCACCGCAACATCGTCTATGTCAGCGGTCCATCCACATCCTGGTCCAACAAGCAGCGCCGCGCAGCCGTGCGTCGGGCCTCAAAGAAACTTGGCCTTGAACTGAGCTTCGTCTCGGCCAGTGTCCCGAGTTTCGAAGCCGGTTTGCAGGCAGTCGATGCCATCCTCGCAAAGGGCGCGACGGCGGCGATTGCCTTCGACGATGTGACGGCGCAGGGCATTCTGGCGGGCCTTGGCGAGCGCGGCGTCAGCGTGCCCGGCGAATTCTCGGTGGTCGGCTGTGACGATGCGCTGGGGCCATTGACGGTGCCGAGCCTCACAACCGTTTCCAGCCGCTCCATAGAAGCTGGAAAACTGGCAGTTTCGCTGTTGCTGGAAGTGCTGGAATCACAGGCGGTGCGCGATGCCTCCTATGTGCTGGAAACGCATCTGATCATTCGCTCGACGACCGGCAAGGTCCCGTAACGCACCTGTTTTTCAAAGATACGTTCTAGACGATCCTGAACACCGCGGCGCTGCTCTCGGGCTTGAATAAGCAGCATATAAAATAATACCAGTTCAAAACCTGTAGAAATTTTGTCATCATGTGCAGCGGACGCAATGACCGAGGCAAAACGGAATGAATGAAGCGGCACTTCTCGATTTCATACGGGGGCATATCGCCAGCGGAAACGGAGCCGAGCCGCTCTATCGCCAGGTCGAAATGGCGCTGGCGGAAGCCATTCATTCGTCGCGGCTGAAACGCGGCGCCGTGATCCCGAGCGAGCGCACCCTTTGCGCCGCCCTCTCCATGTCCCGCGTCACCATTCGCCGCGCCATTGAGGATCTGGAGGCGGATGGCCTGCTGCATCGCAGGCATGGCGCAAAAACGGTGGTTTCGTCGCGGCTGGAGAAATCTCTCTCCACCATGACGAGCTTTTCAGAGGATATGCGTTCGCGTGGTCTGGAGCCCGGATGCATATGGATTTCCAAGGAAACAGGGCGTCCCTCGCCGACGGAAATGATGGCGCTTGGCATTTCGGTTGCCGATGAGGTCGCGCGTCTGAGGCGCATCCGCACCGCTGACAACACGCCGATCGCGATCGAGACGGCGGCGCTGCCTCTGCGCTTCCTGCCGAGACCCGCCGAGGTGGGCGATTCCCTCTATAAGGCTCTGGAGGCCAGAGGGGCCATGCCGGTGCGTGCGGTGCAGCGGATGCAATCGACCCCGATCACACCGGAGGAGTCGCGGCTTCTCGAGGCCCCGCCGCAGACCAGCCTTCTGGTGATGGAGCGTCGCTGCTTTCTGGAAGACGGGCAGATCGTCGAGTTCACGGAAACCAAATATCGTGGCGATGTCTACGATTTCGTCATAGAGCTGCACCGCTAATACCAGTTTGAAACTGGTTGTTATCTGGTATTTTGTCTGCCTATGATATCCTCCACAGATGGAGGAGAAAGCGTGTCGAACCGCATCCTAGCGCTCGAAAACGGGCTGATCGTCTCCTGCCAGCCGGTCACCGGTGGGCCGATGGACACAGCGCCCATCGTCGTTGCCTTTGCGCTGGCGGCGCTTGCCGGCGGCGCGCAGGGGCTGCGCATCGAGTCTGCCGATTATGTGAAAGCCGTGCGGGCCGCCACCGACGCGCCGATCATCGGCCTGATCAAGCGCGATCTGGACACGTCGCCCGTGCGCATCACGCCGTGGATCGGGGATGTGGATGCGCTTGCAGAAGCTGGCGCAGACGTCATCGCCTATGACGCCACGCAGCGCGAGCGTCCCGTGCCGACGGCAGATCTGGTCCGGCGCATTCACGCGGCGGGCAAGCTCGCCATGGCCGATTGCTCGATTGTCTCCGACGCCCGGCAGGCGCTTGACGAAGGGGCCGACATGGTTGGTTCCACACTCTCCGGGTACACGCAAGGGCCGGAACCCACGGAGCCCGACCTTGAACTGATCAGCGCCATGCGTGCGCTCACGCCTCATGTGGTGGCGGAAGGCTGCATTCGTCTGCCGCGTCATGCGGGCGAAGCGCTGCAAGCCGGGGCGCGGCTGGTGGTCGTCGGATCCGCGATCACGCGGCCCGAGCATGTCACCTCCTGGTTCCGGGCCGATATGGACGCCGGGGCGGGAGCGCGTGATGCGTGAGGCTCAGACGGTTCTGGCGCTCGACATTGGCGGCACGAAGATGCTTGCCGCGCTCGTGCGTGGAGAGACCGTTGTCGACAGCCTGAAAGTGCCGACCCCGCGCGATATGGGCGGACCAGCCCAATGGCTCGAAGCGCTCTTTGCGCAGATCAAGCACTGGAAGGGCGCTTATGGATGTGCCGGCGTTGCCGTAACGGGCATCGTGGATGTCGGGCTCTGGTCCCCGCTCAACCGCAGGACGCTGGATTTTCCCGACCGCTTTCCGCTGCTCAAAACCGTTGGTGCGCTTTCCGGCGTGTCCGCCATCGCCGCCAATGATGCGCAGGCTGCTGCATGGGGCGAGTATCGCTTCGGCGAAGCCGAGGGCAATCTCGTCTTCCTGACCGTTTCCACGGGCATTGGTGGCGGCATCGTCATGGATGGGCGGCTGAGAACCGGACTTGCCGGGCATTTCGGCCTCCTGCGGGGCAGGACTTCGAAGGCGCCGGCGGGGATGACAGCGCGCTGGAGGATCACGTTTCGGGCAATTTCATCGCCGCTTCCGCGGTGGCGCAGCGGCCGGGCGCAACGTCGCATGACGTTTTTGACGCGGCGGCCATGGGCGCGGGCTGGGCGAACGATATCATCGACCGTTCGGCCCGGCGCGTGGCCATTCTGTGCGGCAACATTCAGCTCACCTTCGACCCGGACCGCATTGTCATCGGCGGCGGCATCGGGCTTGCCCCGGGGTATCGCGCGCGCATTGAAGCGCAGCTGGATCACGTTCCGGAACGGCTGAAGCCACGGCTCGTGGCGGCCCGGCTTGGGGAGAGGGCCGGCGTTGTGGGCATCGCTGATCTTGCACTTCAAAACACGACACAAAACCAAGTCAAACAATGAATGGGAGAATGGATATGAGACCTGTTGCACGATTTGCAGCCATGTTGGCAGGAAGCGTTTTTGCTGCGGGCCTGTGGGCCGGCGTGGCAAGCGCGGAGGTCACCGTGCTCGGCTGGCCGGGCGGCCCTGAAGAAACGGCGCTGCGCGCCGCAGCCGAAGCCTATAACGCGAAGGACGATGTCAGCGATGAGAACAGGGTCGAACTCCTGTTCTTCAACCGCGACGGCTTCTGGGACAAGCTGCAGGCAGATCTCGCTGCAGGGTCCGATGCGTTCGATCTGAACCTGCTCGCCACCTATTCGATCGGCCGCTATGCGCCGTTCATGGAGCCGGTGGAACTGTCCGACGGGGCGCAGGCGCTTTATGGCGACGCCGTTCTTTCGACCATGCAGTTCGATGGCAAGCAGTATGGCGTGCCGACCGATCTTTCTCTGCATTTCATGTATTACCGCAAGGACCTGATCGATGCGCTGATGAGCGATGACGGCGCCAGGGCGCGTTACGCGGAAATCAGCAAGGAGCATCTCGGCCAGGCGCTTGAGCCCAAGAACCCCGATGACTGGACCTGGGACGATTATGCGGCCACCGCGCTTTATTTCACCAAGGCGGTGAACCCGGACAGCCCGACCCGCTACGGCACCGTTCTGCAGATGAAGAACCTGCTGTTCAACATCATGGTGTGGCAGTCGACCGCGCGTTCCCATGGTGGTGACTGGATGGATGCCGAAGGCAACATCACGGTCAATTCAGATGCATTCCGCAAGGGGCTTGAGCTCTACAAGATGCTCTACGACGCCGGCGCAACGCCGCGCGACTCGCTTTCCTACGAGTTTGCCGAAGCCAATGCCGCCTATGCGGCGGGGCAGGTGGCCGCCATGGTGCAGTGGAACGCGGCTGCCGCCGATCTCACCAATGTGGAAAAATCACCCGCAGTGGGTGACGCGACCGCCACCATCGCTCCACCCGCCGGGCCTGAAAGCCGGGCCACGCATATCCATGGTCTCGGTCTTGGCCTCAACAAGAGCGCCGGCAACAAGGACGGTGCGAAAGCCTTCCTGAAATGGCTCTCCACCGAAGAGGCAGCTCTCATCTACGCCCGTGCGGGCGGTGCGCCGGCTCTCTCGGCCGAGGCTGTCGCAGCAGTGGCGGAAGAGCGACCGGATCTGGTGCAGCTTGGCGAATATGCCGGCGCTTATGGCTACGTGATGAACGGTGGCGCATCGGCAAATGCGCTTGCCATTTACGAGCTGCAGGCAAAGGAGTTTACCGGCTACTGGTCGGGCCAGCAGGACCTCGATACCGCACTTGCCAATGTCGAGAAGGGCATGGCGGATCTCCTGAAGTAAAGCTGGCGTCGGCCCCTCATCCTCCCCTTCTCCCCGCACGCGGGAGGGAGGGGAGGTAGACGTTGCCACTTCTTTCTTCTCCCCGTGTGCGGGGAGAAGGCGCCGGCAGGCGGATGAGGGGCAGCGCCGACCACCAAACCGATCTGGATCACAGACCAAGAAGCACCATGGAAACGACCCATCGCACCGAATGGACGCTGCTTGCCACGCCGCTGATGGCGTTTCTGCTGGTCTGTCTCGGCTTTCCGGCCATCGTCAATCTGATCTACTCGGTTTCCGAAATCAGCTTCGAAACGCTGCGCAGTCCGCAGATCTCCGGTTTCGGCAATTTCGTTGCTGTTCTCACCGATGAGGCGTTCTGGCGCGCCAACTGGTTTTCCCTGCGCTTCGGCCTGCTGACCGCTGTTCTGGAATGTCTGATCGGGCTTGGGCTGGCTGTTTTTCTGGCCCCGCTTTTCAAGAACCGCAGCTGGCCGATTGCCATTCTCATGCTGCCGCTCATGGTGGCTCCGGCCTTGATGGGGTTGATGTATCGCCTCGTTCTGCACGAGTTCGCCGGCCCCGTGCCGCATTATCTCTGGGCCTGGTTTGGAAACAGCCCGGCCTTTCTCGGTCCCAATTCGGCTTTCTGGACGCTGATCGTGGTCGAGACGCTGCAGTGGACGCCATTCGCCTTCCTGCTGTTCCACATGGCCTATCAGGCAATCCCGGAGGAGCTTCGGGAAGCCGCTGCAATTGATGGTGCGACCGGGTTTGCCCGTTTCTGGCGCATCGAGCTTCCGCTGATGTTGCCCACACTGGCGGCGGCGCTTCTGATCCGTTTCATCGATGGCTTCCGGGTTTTCGACAATGTCTACGTGCTGACCGGCAGTGGGGCCGGCGGCTCCACCACTTCGCTGTCGATCTACATTTACGAAGCCTTCTTTAAGCAGGCTGCCATCGGCAAGGCGGTCGCGGCTTCGGTCGTCCTTTTTGTGGCGTCGTTCATGGTGCTTTACGGCCTCAACCGCTTTGCCCGGCGCAGGAGACGATAAATGCTCAATGCGATCCGCTGGGCCGTGTTCGCCCTTGCCGCCTTTGCAATGAACTTTCCGCTCATCGTCACGCTTGTGACCTCGTTCAAGAGCGCGCGTGAGATCTCGACCAATCCGGGTCTCTGGATCAATGCGCCGACGCTCGAGAACTACGTGACGGTGCTCACGGTTTCGGACCGGCTGAATATTTTCCTCTATCTTGCCAACAGCTTCGCCATTGCCGCGATGGGCACGCTTCTGGCCGTTCTTCTGGCGCTGCCGGCGGCCTATGCAATCGTGCGCGGCCGTTTCGGCGAGAAAACGCTGCTGCCGCTGATCGTCAACCTGCGGGCGGTGCCGCTGGTGATCTTCGCGATCCCCATCTACATGATGTTCCAGTTTATGGGGCTGCTCGACACGCGGTTCGGCCTCGGCCTTGTGATGACCATCGTCAACATCCCGCTGGTGCTGATTATTCTCGTGAACGCCATATCGGATGTGCCTTTCGAACTCGATGAAGCGGCCATGATCGACGGCGTGAGCCGGCCGGGCATTCTGGTGAAGATCATTGCGCCCGTCATCCGTCCGGCAATCGTGACCAGCATGATCTTCGGCTTCATCACCGCGTGGAACGAGTTCCTGTTCGGCCTGATGCTGACGACCTCGAAGGCTGTGCCCGTAACGGTCGGCGCATCGTTCTTCTTCGCGGCTTCCGGCGGCGGCGTGCAATGGGGCGTGGCCGCAGCCGTTATGATGGTCGGCGCATTGCCGCCCATGCTTCTCGGACTGGTCATGTACCGCAAGATCAGCGGAACGATGATGGCAGGCGCCGTTAAGGGATAGAGAACGGGGCCGGTTATCCGGCCGTTCCAATGCGCCATCAATAGCCGGGACACGCCGTCTTGCCTGTCTTGCCGCTCTCTCGCCGAGGCGCGGGGGGCTGCTTCATCACGCATTTTTTCCAGAGCGGGGCAGGGGGCTGTCTTCGGCCCCAGCCGCGGGCCATTGCGGGCGGGTTTGCATTCGTTTGCCGGCACATGTGGCGCGCGCGTCTCGGCAGCCTGCGACAAAAGCGCTTGACAGAAAGCCAAAAGACATCGCTAATTATCTAACCGTTTGGTTAGTTAGGGGAACAAAAATGAAGAGCAAGAAACTTGCCGCACGCTTGATTTCTGCGGCTTTCGGAGCGTCAGCGCTGCTTGCCGCTCCGGCTTTCGCCGAGGATTGGAAGCCCACTGAACCGGTGACGATCATCGTCCCGTGGTCCGCTGGCGGCTCCACCGATACTGTCACCCGCGTCGTCGCGGGAGAGCTGAGCAAGGCTTTCGGCCAGAACTTCGTCATTCTCAATCAGCCCGGCGCATCGGGCTCCGTTGGCACGCGCGCTGTCTGGGAAGCGCCGCATGACGGCATGACCATGGCCGCCGGCGCGGCTGCCGATCTCGGGGCCTATCCCGTTTTCGGAACGCTCGACGCGAACCTCGATCAGTGGCGTCTTTACCTCCACGTGGCCAATCCGGGTCTGGTGTCGGTGCGCGCCGACAGCGAGTGGGAGGATTTCGGCGATCTTCTGGAAGCAATGAAGTCGGGAAGCGAGCCGATCACGGTTTCTTCCGGCGGGCTTTCCTCCGCCACGGCGATCTCCATGCAGGCGCTTGAGAAGGCCGCACCCGGCATCAAGTTCCGCCAGATCGTCTATGAAGGCGGCAACCCCGCCGTAATCTCCACGGTTTCGGGCGAGACGCAGTTTACCGCGCAGACGGCAACCGAGCAGGTGGACATGATCCGCGCCGGGCGTCTGCGTCCTCTCGCTGTCATTGCCGACCAACCGCTTGAGCTTCAGGGCTATGGCACGGTTCCGCCGGTCACCGACTGGCTGCCGGAGGTTGCCAGCGCGCCGAACTTCTTCGGCATCTACATTCCTGCCGATGCGCCCAAGGAAGTGCTCGACGCCATGGACAAGGTCTGGGCGGAAAAGATCGCCAATTCCGACGTCATGAAGAAGCACGCCGCCGAGCGCGGTGCGCTGTTCAAGGCGACCCATGGCGAGGAAGCCGCGAAGACCGCGCTGCCCTTCCTCTCGATCAATGCCTGGCAGCAGTTCGACAGCGGCGCTGCGCCGAACGATCCGAGCAAATTCGGCATTCCGCGCCCCGAATAGGGCTGGAATTGCGGCTCCCCCTCCTGTGAGGCGGGGGAGCCTTGACGTTTCGCCTATACGCAACCGGAAGGTATCCGCTGCCAGCTTCCTGGCCGCGCTGACCCCTCCTGTCGACAAGCATGGCCATGGACGGACTCACTCATTTCCTGAGCGCGATCGCCGAGATCGGTTTTTCCGCGCAGATCATCGTTGTTTTCTGGGCAACGCTCCTCGGCATCACCGTTGGCATGATCCCGGGCCTCACGGCCACGCTGGGCGTTGCCCTTGTGACCACGCTGACCTTCGCGATGGAGCAGAACACGGCGATCCTGGTTCTGATCTGCGTTTACATCGGCGCGATCTATGGCGGCGGACGCACGGCCATTCTGCTCAACATTCCCGGCACGCCGGCCAATGCGGCTTCCGCTCTGGAAGGTTTCCCGCTTGCCCGGAAAGGGCGCGCAGGCGAGGCGATGGCCGTTGCGACCACCGGCTCCTTTCTGGGGTCGGTCGTGGGAATGGTCGGACTGGCGCTGGTTGCCCCATGGCTTGCGGAATTCGCGCTTGATTTCACCTCCTTCGAGTTTTTCTGGCTTGCCGTCTTCGGCATTGTCCTTTGCGGCCAGCTCACCGCCATGGATGACGCGCTGAAAGGCTGGATCGCCGGTTTCTTCGGCCTGCTTGTCGCCATGGTCGGGCAGGAGAGCATTCATGCCTATGCCCGCTTCTCCTATGGCATTCGTGACCTTGAAGGCGGCTTCGGCCTTCTCCCGGTACTCGTCGGCGCGTTTGGCTGCACGGAAGTCTTCATCGTCATGCGGCAGGAAGCGACGCGCGCCGTCGCCGGCAAGGTGACGGGCGTCTTCCGCTCTGCGCTTTCCTCCTTCGGCCATGCGCGCACCTGGCTGCGGTCCGGCTTCATCGGCACGTTCATGGGCGTTGTTCCCGGTGTCGGCGAGGATATGGGCGCGTGGGTTTCCTACGCTGCCGCAAAGCGCGCTTCCAAGCGCAAGGAAGAATACGGGCAGGGCTCGACCGAGGGTCTGCTCGCCGCCGAGACCGGCAACAACGCCGCCGTGCCCGGCGCGCTGATCCCGGTTCTGACCCTTGCCATTCCCGGTTCCGCGCCGGCTGCTGTTCTGCTCGCCGCCATGATCATCCATGGCCTGCGCCCCGGACCGCTGATCATGATCACGCAGGCCGACTTCTTCTATTCGGTTGTCGCCATGGTCTTCTGGGCGAGCTGCGCCATGCTGATCCTCGGCCTGCTTCTCACGCGGCCGCTGCTGCTCATCCTGCGCGTGCGGCGTGAATGGCTGATGGGCATCATCTTCGTGCTGTGCACCGTCGGCGCATTCGCCATTGCCGGCCGCATCTTCGATGTCTGGGTCATGATCGGTTTCGGCCTGATCGGCTTCATGATGCGCGAGGCCGGTTTCCCGGTCGCGCCGATGATCCTCGGCGTCGTGCTTGGGCCGATCCTCGACAACAATCTGCGTCGCAGCCTCGCATTGACGCAGGGCGATCCGCTGCCGTTCGTCACGCGCCCGATAAGCGCGGTAATCGCTTCGCTGGTCTTTCTCATCATCATTTTCAGCCTGCCGCCCGTGCGTCGCCGCGTCGCCGCCTTCCGGGCGCGGTTCGCGCGGGGAGGTGCACAATGACGGTGCGAAACGTTCTCCTGTGCGGCTTTGGCGCGTTCGGCGCGCAGCATGCCGCCGCCTGGCGGCAGAGCATGACGGCCCCGCGCCTGTTCATCAGCGATCCCGATCCGTCTGCCCGCGAAAGGGCGCGCGCCCTCGGCCTCGGGTATGTTGCGGAGGATCCGTCCGTCTATCTGGATCAGGTCGATCTCGTCGACATCGTCACGCCGCCGCGTTTGCACCTGCCCGTGGCTCTGGCGGCTCTCGCGCGTGGCAAACACGTTTTCATCGAGAAGCCGGCAGTCACGTCGCTGGATGAGGCGCGGCAGCTGATGGCTGCGGTTGATGCCTCAGGCTGCGCCGTCCAGATCGGCTTCGTTTTGCGCTGTCATCCGCTCGTCGAAAAGGCGAAGACGCTCATCGCGTCGAGGGCCATCGGCCGCCTGCTTGCGGTCGAAGGCGATTTCTCGGGATGGAAGCGCATGCGCGACGATTCCACCATCATCGAAAATGACGGCGTGCATTTCCTTGATCTCATGCGCCATCTGGCAGGCGTTCCCGTGCGCTCGGTCGAGGCCCGTGGGGTAAGCCTGCTCGGCGCGGAAAAGGACGATGACATCCGCATCGACCTTGCTTTCGAGGAAGGCATATCCGGCAATCTGCGGCTTGGCGTCCTTGCCTGTGGCGAGGTGGAAGACGGGTTCATGCAGGGCGCGGTGACCACAAAGCGGCTGCGGCTGATCGGCGATGCCGGCAACATCGTCATCGATTTCAACCGCAATACGCTCACGCAGGCGCAGGTTTCCTACACACCGTCGGCCGGGGGCTGGAAGGTTTCACCGGGCGCAATGACCAGCGAACAGGTGATCGGGGTTACACCGTCATCTCTTCTGGCAAAGAGCTTCGATCTGTTCGCATCCGTCATCGAAAGCGGTGGGCCGACCCTGTGCGCCGCCGATGAGGGCGCTCTGGAAATGGCGGCCCTTCTTGAAGCCATCGACCGCGCGCTTGTGCGGGAACCGCTGCCGCAGATCGCACTGGAGAAGGGAGCATGAGCATGCGCACCATCAACAGGACCGATTTCATCTCCGGCATCGTGGTGGCGGTAATGGGCGCTGCCGGGCTGATCGCCTCACTGCGCATGCCGCGCTTTGAGGCGCGGGGCGCAGATCCTTTCACCGTGCCGGGTCTCACGCCGGGGCTTCTGAGCGCGGTTCTCTGCGTTCTCGGCGTCGTGCTTCTGCTGCGCGGCATGTCGGGCCGGGTGTTGGCTGAGGGTGCGCGGCCAAGCATCACGGAATGGACCCGCGCCAGTGCGGCCCGCACGATCTTCACCATCGTGATGGTGCTTCTTTATGGAACGCTGCTGTTCGGTCACATGCCGTTCATCCTGGCCACGGCGCTTTTCATCTTCGTCTTCACGGTGGGGGCGGAGCTGATCGACACCGAACGAAGCCTGCCCATCTGGAAGCTGGTGATCGGTGGTCTGGTGCTGGCCGGAGTTGCGGCGTTCGCCATCGACTTCGTTTTCACCGATCTCTTCCTCGTTCGGTTGCCGGGGTGACGTGATGAAACTTTCTCTGTGCAATGAAGTGCTGCGCGACCTCTCTTTCGAGGAACAGTGCCGGCTGGCCAGCGCGCTCCGTTATGACGGGCTTGAGGTGGCGCCCTTCACCCTGTCGGATGAACCTGCCTCCGTTCCCGCCGCCGAGCGTCGCCGTTTGCGGCAGATGGCTGCCGACCATGGCCTTGAAATCACCGGCCTGCACTGGCTTCTGACCGCCCCGGAAGGGCTCTCCCTTACGAGCGACGATGCCGCTGTGGCCGCCCGCACCCGCGATCACATGCTGGCGATGGTCGAGCTCTGCGCCGATCTGGGCGGCAGCGTTCTTGTTCACGGTTCGCCCGGACAGCGCCAGTTGCGCGACGCGGCTTCGCCCGAGCATGCGCGCGACATCGCCATGGCGCATCTCGCTGCAGCAGCGGATGCGGCGGCGCATGCCGGTGTTCTTTACTGCATCGAACCGCTTGCACCCTCAATGGACGATTTCGTCAACACGGTTGCCGACGCGGTGAAGCTTGTCGAAACCATTGGCTCGCCCGGCTTTGCGACCATGCTCGACACCTATGCTGCGGTGGGCGGCGAAGCCGAACCCGCAGAAGCGGTTCTGGACCGCTTTCTGCCCGGCGGCCATGTGCGCCACATCCATTTCAACGACCGCTCCAAGCGCGGGCCGGGCCTTGGCGCCGACCGGTTTGCACCAATCGTCGATTGCCTCGTCCGGCATGATTATGACGGCGTCATCGCCGTGGAACCGTTCGACTACCACCCCGATGGGCCGGGTGTTGCGGCCTTCGCCGCAGGCTATGTCCGGGGACTTTTGGAAATGCGGAAGGAGTGTTCATGAGCACGACCAAACTCAAGGTCATCGGTGGCCGCATCGGCATTGCCAATGCCTTTGCGCGCATGCCGTTCCGCTTCGGCGTGGTGACCATGGAAGCCGCTGCCAGCGCGACGCTGGAGCTTGAGGTTTTCGTCGATGGGAAGCCGGTTCTGGGCTATGCCTCCGACCTTCTCGCCTACAAATGGTTCGACAAGCGGCCGGAAAAGACGCCAGCCGACAATGTTGCAGACCTCCTCTGGGTGGTCGAGGAAGCGCTCGCCGTCGCCAGAAACCTGCCGGAGGGTTCCCTGTTCACGCTCTGGCGGCAGCTTGATGAAGAAGTCGACCGTCGCGCTGTCGCAGCCGGTTTCAACAGGCTTGGCGCTTCCTTTGGCGTCTCAATGGTGGAGCGCGCCATCATCGATGCGCTGGGCAGGTCAACCGGGCAGAGCTTCTTCGGCATGGTGCGCGGCAATGCGTTCGGCATTGATGGCGGCGCGGTCTTTCCCGAGCTTGCGGGCATGTCGCCGGCCTCGATCCTTGCCGAAAAGCCACTGGAGCGCATCGGACTGCGGCACACGGTCGGTCTGGTCGATCCGATTGAGGCTGGCGACATCGCGTCGGCTGACCGGCTTGATGACGGTCTGCCCGAAACGCTCGCAGACTATATCGAGCAGGACGATCTCAGCTATCTCAAGATCAAGATTTCCGGTGATCCCACATCGGACATGGCGCGGCTGGAGCGCATCGCAGGGCTGATGGATCGGACCGGCAGGGCATTCGCGCTGACGCTCGATGGCAATGAGCAATACAACCGGCTTGAGGAGTTCGCCGCGTTGATGGACGCCATTCGCGGCAATCCGGCGCTTGATCGCTTCTATGATGCGATCCTTTTCATCGAGCAGCCGCTGGAACGCTCGGTCGCGCTTTCCGCGCCGCTGGACCCCAGGGCTCTCAAGACAATCGGAAAGCCACTTTTGATCGACGAGGCCGATGGCTGGACGGGCGCCTATCATGAGGCGATTGCGCTTGGCTATCACGGTGTGAGCCACAAGAACTGCAAGGGCGTCATCCGCTCCCTGCTGAACGCGATGCTTGCCGAAACGCGCAATCGCGAAGCGGGGCCGGGCGTCTACTTCCAGTCGGCGGAAGATCTCACCTGTCTGCCGGTGGTGTCGCTTCAGGCCGATCTCGCGGTCGTGGCCGCGCTTGGCATCACGCATGTGGAGCGCAACGGCCACCACTATTTCCATGGCCTTGAGCATTTGCCCGCCCGTGAGGCGGAGGCCGCTCTGGCCGCCCATCCCGATCTTTATCGGCGCGAGGGTTCTTCCATCGTCACCGCCATCAATGGCGGCGCGCTCGACATTGCCTCATTGCAGGTCCCCGGCATGGGGTTCGCCTGCCTGCCCGACCTCGGTCAGCGCACACGCGCTGCCGACTGGACTTTCGATAGCCTCAACAAAAGCGATGCCGGACATGCCGGCACAGGAGACTGAGACCATGACCCGATCCCTGCCTGACACCGTTCTGGATGAAGCCCAGCTCGAAGACATGCTGTCGCAGCCGAGCGACCGCCTTGTTTCCGTCCTCGCCGAGCTGGATGGCGACATCACCATTCTTGGCGTTGGCGGCAAGATGGGGCCGACGCTTGCGCGCATGGCCAAGCGCGCCGCGCCCCACAAGCGCGTCATCGGCGTCGCCCGTTTCTCCGAGCCGGGGCTGAAAGAAAAGCTGGAAGGCTGGGGCATCGAGACCGTTTCATGCGATCTTCTCGACCGCGAAGCGGTGGAAAGCCTCGAAAAGACGGAGAATGTGCTTTTCATGGCTGGCCGCAAATTCGGTTCCAGCGGCAATCAGGGCCTGACCTGGGCCATGAATGTTCAGGTTCCTGCGATTGTCGCCGAGGCGTTCAAGGACTCGCGCATCGTCGCCTTCTCGACGGCCTGCGTTTATCCGTTCGTCAAGATCACCGAGCAGGGCGCGCGTGAAGATGTGGTGCTCGACCCGCCGGGCGAATACGCCAATTCCTGCGTGGGCCGCGAGCGCATGTTCGAGCATTTCGCCAGCGTGCATGGCACGCGCGTGGCGCTGATCCGTCTCTCCTACGCAATCGACATGCGTTATGGCGTTCTGCACGATGTCGCCAATGCGGTGCAGCAGGGCGAGCCCGTGCAGATCGACAGCGGCCATTGCAATGTGATCTGGCAGGGCGATGCAAACGACATTGCGTTGCAGTCGCTGGCATACGCGGATAATCCGCCCTTTGTGCTCAACCTTTCGGGTCCGGAACTGGTCAATGTGCGCAGCCTCGCGCAGAAGTTTGGCGAGTTCTTCGGCAAGGAGCCGGTTCTGGAAGGTTCCGAGCAGGAGCGGGCATGGATCGTTGACACGAGCCTGCAGCAGAAACTCTTCGGCTATCCCTCCGTCCCGCTGCCGCGGCTGATAGAGTGGACGGCAGATTGGATGAAAGAGGGCGGCCGCTCGCTTGGCAAGCCGACCCATTTCGAGGTGCGCGATGGAAAATACTGACCGGCCTACGGCCGGCGCCGGGGCAGCGAAGAAAAACGGGTCCGGAACGGGCCAGAAGGCGACGCGCGACGCAGCGGCGACGCGCGCCCGCATTCTCAACGCTGCCTCGAAGGAGTTTGCGAAGAAAGGACTGAAGGGAACGCGCATCGACGCGATCGCCAAGCGTGCGCGCTGTAACAAGGCCCTGATTTACCACTATTTCGGTAACAAGGAGGCCCTGTTCAGCACGGTTCTGGAGAGGAATTACGAAGCCATCCGCAGCGCCGAGCGTCAGCTCGACCTGGCCCACCGCGAGCCGGTGGCTGCCATGCGGGAGCTTATCGGTTTCTCTTTCGACTATGTGAGCGCGCACCCGGAGTTCATATCGCTCATCAACGATGAGAACATGCACGGTGGCGTGCATGTGGCTCATTCGGTCAAGGCGCGGGACCTCAACAGCCCGCTCGTGGCGATGATCGAGACGATCCTGGAGCGCGGGCAGGGCGAGGGCAAGTTCCGCTCCGGCGTCGATCCCGTGCAGCTCTACATCTCCATCGCAAGCATCTGCTACTTCTTCATTGCCAACCGGTCGACACTGTCGGCGATCTTCGGCCTGCCGAAGACGTCCGAAGTGCTCGCGCAGCGCCGCGAGCACGTGATCGAGGTCATTCTGGGTTATCTGCGCCCGGAGGCCGACGGACAGGACCTGCCTTCCATGCCGAAGGCCTGACAACGAAAGTTTCAACATGAAAATCAGCGATCTTCCCGCAACGCCGCTTGCCGCACTGCGCAAGGGAGGCGTGATCCCGGCGCATCCGCTGGCGCTTGATGCCGACCGCCGGCTCGATGAACGCCGTCAGCGCGCGTTGTCGCGTTACTACCTCGATGCGGGCTCCATCGGGCTTGCCGTGGCCGTTCACACCACGCAGTTCGAGATCCGCGATCATGGTCTTCTGGAGCCGGTTCTTTCGCTGGCGGCGGAAGAAGCGAACGCTCATGCGAGCACCCCCTTCATGGTGGCCGGCGCGGTCGGCAAGACCGAACAGGCCGTGCGCGAGGCCGTGCTTGCACGCTCCAAGGGCTATCACGCGGTGCTTCTCAGCCTGGCGGCGATGCGCGATGCGAGCGTGGACGAACTGATTGCTCATTGCCGCGCCGTTGCCGGTGTTATCCCGGTGGTGGGCTTCTACCTGCAGACCGCCGTTGGCGGGCAGCCTCTGCCCTATGCATTCTGGCGACGTTTCGCCGAGATCGAGAATGTGGTGGCGATCAAGATGGCGCCGTTCAACCGCTACCGCACGCTCGACGTGGTGCGCGCGGTGATCGACGCCCGCGCGGAAGACCGCATCACGCTCTACACCGGCAATGACGATCACATCGTCTCCGATCTGATGACGAAGTTCACCTTCATGCGCGACGGTGCGCCGGTCAGCGTGCGGATCAAGGGCGGGCTTCTGGGGCACTGGTCGGTCTGGACGCGCAAGGCCGTGGCGTTGCTCGAAGATATCCATGAGCGCCCCGACAGCAGGAGCGCCAGCGAGTGGCTGGAGTTCGACGCCCGCACCACCGACGCCAATGGCGTTCTGTTTGACGTGGCAAACGATTTTGCCGGCTGCATTGCCTGCCTGCACGAAGTCCTGCGTCGGCAGGGCCTGCTTGAAGGAACCTGGTGCCTCAATCCGGACGAGACCATGGGGCCCGGCCAGATGGAAGAGCTCGAGCGCATCTGCCGGGATTATCCCGAACTCAACGACGACGCCTTCGTTGCCGCCAATCTGGAGCGCTGGCTGACGGCCTGACTATCTGGCAAAACGGCAGGCGGCCGGTTATCCGGCCGCTGTCAGGGCAAGTTCTTCGGCGCGGCAGCAGCGCACGCCGTCGATGAGCTGTTGCGGCTGCCGGCAGGCCTCGGTGGCGAAGGAACAGCGATCGAAGAAGAAGCAGCCGCTGGGAAGCCGGCGGTTGCTCGGCAATTCGGTTTCCTCGATGAATTCGCCGAGCCCGTCTTCTTCGAGCTTGGGAACGCTGCCCAGAAGAAGCTGCGTATAGGGGTGGCGCGGGTGCGCCAGCAGACTTGCGGCGTCGCCGATCTCGACGATCTGGCCGAGATACATAACGGCCACGCGGCGGCACATATGGCTGATCACCGATATGTCGTGCGAGATGAAGATGTAGGTGAGACTGCGTTCACGCTGCAGCTCATCGAGCAGGTTGAGGATCTGCGCCTGAACCGAAATGTCGAGCGCCGAGGTTGGCTCGTCGAGCACGATCACATCGGGATCGGAAGAGAGCGCCCGGGCAATCGCAATACGCTGTCTCTGACCACCCGAAAACTCATGCGGGTACCGGTCCAGCGTTTCCTCGCGCAGCCCCACCTTGGCGGCAAGCTCCACGGCCAGCCGCCGCAGTTCCGCCGTCGATTTGCGCTGTCGCGCAAAGACCGGCTCGGTGATCACGCGCCAGACGCGCATGCGTGAATTCAGGGATGACTGCGGATCCTGAAACACGATCTGCAATGCGGACTCGTCGCTCGCGGCCGCGCCTGAAACAAGGCCTTCGCTCGGTGGAAGAAGCCCAAGCAGCACCTGCGCGAGCGTGCTCTTGCCGCAGCCCGATTCCCCGACAATGCCCAGCGTTTCGCCGCGCTGAACGTCGAGATCCACCCCGTTCAGCGCGTGCACATGCGATGTGGGTCTGCCCAGCAAGTCGGAGCCGGAGGGAAAGCGGACGCTGATGTCGGAAAGCTCCAGCACGGTGTCGCGTGTTTTGCTGCCGCTCATGCCGCATGCTCCTTCTCACACAGCCAGCAGGCCGATGCGCGGTTGTCCTCATCAAGCGAAAACAGCGGAGGAATGGCGCTGCAGGCCTCGAAAGCGCTGTCGCATCTTTCACGGAAGGCGCAGCCGGTCGGCATGTCGGTCAGGTTTGGAACAACGCCACGGATCGACCGCAGCGGTTGTCCCGGCGCCGCGCTCTCGGGCAGGGCGCGGATCAGAGCCTGCGTATAGGGGTGTTTCGGCGTGCGCAGCACCTCCCGTGTAGGCCCTGTTTCCACCACCGATCCGGCATACATCACATAAAGCCGGTCGCAGAATTGCGACACGACGGCCAGGTCATGCGAGATGAACAGAATGGCCGTGTTCAGCTCCCGGGCCTTCTGGCGCAGCAATTGCAGCACCTGTTTCTGAACCGTCACATCGAGTGCGGTGGTCGGTTCGTCGGCGATCAGGAGTTTGGGCGAACAGGCGAAGGCCAGGCCGATGAGAATGCGCTGTCGCATGCCGCCGGACAGCTCGAACGGATAGCGTTCGAGAATTTCCTCGGCATCGTTGATGCGCATGTCCGTCAGCAGCTTGATCGCGTGGAGCCTGGCCTCACGCTCGCTCAGCTTTGTGTGCAGCCGGATGACGCCGAGCATCTGTGCGCCGACCTTCTTGGTCGGGTTCAGGGCGGTCAGCGGTTCCTGAAAGATCATAGCAACATCGCGGCCACGCATCGATGCAAGCTTCTGCTCGCTGAGAGCGAGCATGTCCTGGCCGAGCAGGGTGATGCGGCCAGAACGAATCCTGAAGGATTCGCTCGGTAGCAGGCGCATCGCGGTCATGGCGGTGACGGATTTCGCGGAGCCCGATTCACCGACAATGCCGACGATCTCTCCCTCCTGCACATGGAGGGAGACGCGGTTCACCGCGCTGACCGTGCCCTTGTAGACAGGGAATTCGAGAGACAGATTGTCGATATCCAGAACGGTCTTGCGCATGTCAGCGTGCTTTCTGGCGCGGGTCGAGCATGTCGCGCACGCCGTCGCCGAAAAGATTGAAGCCGGTGGCGGTGAACAGGATCGCAAAGCCGGGGAAGCCCGAATACCACCACTGGTCGAGAATGTAGTTTCGCCCCGTCGCTACCATCGCGCCCCACTCGGCCGTGGGCTGCTGCGCACCAAGGCCAATGAAGCTGAGCGCCGAGGCGAGGAGGATCGTGCTGCCGAGGTCCAGCGTGCCCTGCACGATCACGGGAGAGAGCGTGTTCGGCAGGATATGCCATCGCAATATGTGCAGCCGCCCCGCGCGGAACGTGTGGGCCGCCTTCACATAGGCCATCTCGCGAACGATAAGCGCCTGTCCGCGCACGAGCCGCACATAGAAGGGTATCCGCACGATCGCGATGGCAAGCGCCGCGTTGACCAGGCTGGGGCCAAGCGCTGCGGCAAGCGCCAGGATCAGCGCCAGCGAGGGAACGGAAAGAACCACGTCCATCAGGCGCATGATCACCGTATCCGTGCGTCCGCCGATCAGGCCGGACAGCGCCCCCAGAACCGTTCCCGTGAGGCCGGCCAGAAACACGACGAAGAAACCGACGGCGATGGACTGTCGGCCGCCAAAGAGGATGCGGCTATAGATGTCGCGACCGACTTCGTCCGTGCCGAAGAAGTGCGCCATGGAGGGCGGTGCAAGCCTTGCGCGCAGGTCGATGGCGTTGGGGTCGTGCGTGGCGAAAACAGGCGCGAATATCACCACGATGAGAACCAGAACCACCATGATCAGGCCGACCATGGTGAGAGGGCTGCGCTTCAGCTGGTAGCCGAAATACCCGAAGTCGAATCTGGACCTTTTGGCCGTGCTTTGTGCTTCCGCCATCAGTTGACGCTCCTGATGCGAGGATCGATCACCATGTAGAGGAGGTCGACGGCCAGATTGACAAGGACATAGGCGAAGGACACCACGACGGTGAAGCCCATCACGGCCGGGAAATCCAGTGCCTGAATGGAATTGACCACATAGGCGCCCATGCCGGGCCAGGCGAAAACCGTCTCAGTGAGAACCGCCCCATAGAGAAGATCGCCGAGAGCCAGTCCCATGACCGTGACCGACGGAATGAGCGCATTGGGCAGCGCCTCCCGGAAGATGACGCTCCGGCGGCTGAGGCCATTGGCGCGCGCGGTGCGCACATAGTCCTGCTGCAATTCTTCCAGCATGGCCGAACGGATTTGCCGGGCGACCACGCCCAGATGCACGAAGCCGAGTGTAAGGGCTGGCAGGATGATGTGGCGGAGGGCGCTGGTGAAGGCCGTCATGTCGCCGGCAAGGAGAGAGTCGATCAGAAGAAAGCCGGTTATCGTGGGTGGGCGGGGTATGTCAGGATTTATCCGTCCGCCACCCGGCAGAATTCCCAGATCGCCATAGAACAGGACAATCAGAAGAAGCCCGAGCCAGAAGGCCGGCGTGGAAATGCCCGTCACCGCCAGTGCGCGGACCAGATGGTCGATGGGCTTGTCGCGCCATACGGCCGAGGCAACGCCAAGCGGAACACCAACGGCTGTCGCCAGCATCAGCGCCACAAGCGCCAGTTCCATCGTCGCCGGAAAATAGAGTTTGAGGTCTTCCGCAACGGGTCTGCGTGTGCGCAGGGAGGTTCCCAGATCGCCGGAGAGAATGCCCTTGAGATAGATCCAGTATTGTTCGGGCAGAGGCTTGTTGAGCCCCATGTCTTCACGAACACGCTCGACGATTTCAGGGGTGGCCCGGTCGCCCGCAACCAGCATCGCCGGATCGCCGGGTATGAGATGCGAAATGGCGAAGGTGATCATCGACACGCCGACCACCACAAGAGCAAGGAAAAGCAGTCGTTTCCTTATCACATTCAGATATTGCACAGTTCACCTTCACCTGAATTCTGCTAGACGTGACCCGTGCACCGCCCCGGAACGGCCATTTGCTCCGGGGCGGTGCATGTCGTTTCAGCCGTGCATCACTTGCTCATGCCGGCGATGTTGTAGATGTCCAGGAGCATCGGGTTGAAAACGAACCCTTCGACATTGTCGCGCATGGCGATGCGGTAGTCTTTCTGGAAGAGATAGACGTAAGCCGCTTCGTCGGTCACGATCTTCTGCACCTCGGCATAGAGCTTCTCGCGCTCTGCCTGATCGCTGCTCAGCGCCGCTTTCCTCAGGAGCTCGTCGACCTTCTCGTTCGTGTACCAGGACCGGTTGCCGGCAAGGCCGTGGCGATCGGAATCGAACCAGTAGCTGGTGAACATGTAGGGGTCAGCGAAATCCGGGGTCCAGTTGCCCGTCGCCATGCCGAAATCGCCCGTGTCGAAGCGTTCGCGCATGGTCGCGTTGGCAAGCTTCTCCAGTTTAACGTTCAGCCCGATCTCAGCCAGATTGGCCTGGGTTGCGATGGCGATGGGCTCCCAGTTCGGGTCGACATCGGAGTAGAGGAAGGTGATCTCCGCGCCATCGGCCCCGGCGCTTGCGAGCAGTTCCTTGGCCTTGTCGACATTGCGGTTGTATTGGATGACGCTCTCGTCGCGTCCCCACATGCCGTCCGGGATCGGGCCGTGCATCTGCTTGCCGTTGCCATTGAGGATGCCGTCGATCAGCCCCTCATAGTCAACCGCATAGGAGATCGCCCTGCGCACGTCGGCATTGTCGAGCGGCGCCTTCTGGTTGTTCATGTAGAGATAGGTGACGCGCAGGCTTGGATAGTTCTGGACCGCGATGCCGTCCTTGCTCTCCAGCGCCTCGAGCTGGTCTTCCGGCAGGGCTTCGGCGATGTCCACATCGCCTGCCTCAAGCTGCAGTCGCCGCGCGGAAGCCTCACCGATGATGACGATGCGCATCTTGTCGATGGCGGGCTTGTCACCGCCATAATGCGGGTTGGGCTCCATCGTGATGGTCTGGCCGCGTTCCCAGTTGGCCAGGCGATATGGGCCCGAGCCGGCGGTGTTGGAGGCGAGATACGCCTTGCCGTCATCGTCGCCCTGTTCGGCAATTTTGGGGTTGACGATGGCAGCGCCGTTGTTTGCCAGTGCATAAAGGAAGGGAGCGTAGGTCTCGCCCAGCTTGAAAGAGACGGTCATCGGATCGACGACAGTCACTTCCACACCGCTCGGCAGCGCTTCCGAGGGGCCCTGACCAATGCGGAACAGCCGGTCGAAAGAAAACTTTACGGCGTTCGCATCAACGGCCGTGCCGTCATCGAATTTCTGCCCGTCCTTTAGCTTGAAGGTCCAGGTAAGACCGTCTTCAGAGGCTTCCCAGCTGTCGGCGAGGTCGCCGGTCACGCTGGTCAGTCCTTTCCCGTCCTTCGTCTCATATTTCATGAGGCGCTGATAGGCCGGGTAAGTCACGGTCCAGTCGTTGTTGTCCATCGTCACGGCAGGATCGAGCGACTGCGGATCGGCTGGCTTGGCGATGACAAGCGTGTCGGCCGGCGCTGCCGCCAGTGTCGCGGTCGAACCGCCTGCCAGAACGGACAGGGCCGTTGCGCCGGCAAGAAACACCCTGCGCGATAATGTCAGGTTCATCATTTGCGTACCTCCCAGAAATGCGTGCTTTTACATTGACGAAATCAGATCGTTTCCTCGTGCCAGAGCGGCTGCGAATTCCGTTTCGGGCTGATATGCGCCGCCGGTCGTCCAGATCACGCGTGTGATCTCCCTGTCGCTGTCCGGCACTTCTATCTCCCCCCCGAATTCGACAAGTGCAGCAAACCCTGAAGCGGCCGAAGGTTCAAGTCGCATCTTTTCAAGACGCCACATATGCGTGAGCCAGATCAGCAGGGATTCGTCGCTGACAGTGGCTATGCCTTCGACCATATGCCGGGTCTCGCGGGCCACGAGCTGCGAAGCCTGTGCTACGGCCAGACCATCGGCGATTGTCCGGTTGTCCAGGCCGAAATCATAGACGCTGACCGGACGGTCAATGCCGAGCGCCAGCTGCACCAGCATGCAGGGCGATGCGACGGGCTCGACATAGATGCAGCGCACGGCGTCTCCAAAAACGCGTTTCAGACCAAATGTGACGCCACCGGGCGCGCCGCCCACGCCGCAAGGCAGGTAGACATGCAGCGGGTGGTTGGCGTCTACGGGGATGCCGGCCTCTTCAATCTGGTCTGCAAGTTCGCGCGCGGCCGCTGCATAGCCCATGAACAGCGTGATCGAGCGTTCATCATCGACAAAATGGCTGTCGGCCTGTCTGTCCGCCGCCTCGCGCGCGGCACACACGGCCTGCGAGAAATCGCTGCCATGCTCTACCACGCAGGCTCCAAGCGCGGTGAGCCGGTCTTTCTTCCACTGCTTGGCGTCGTGCGACATGTGCACTTCGACGTCGAAACCGAGCCTGCACCCGGCCAGACCGACGCTGTAACCCAGATTGCCCGTCGAACCGACGAGAAGCCGGTGCCTGGCAAAGAACGCTTTCGCCTCCGGCGCCGCGAGCTTCGAAAGGTCGTCGCCATCCTCCACAAGACCGGCTTCCCTGGCAATGTCGACGGCGTGTGTCAGTACCTCGAACACACCGCCGCGCGCCTTGATGCTGCCGGTGGTCTGCAGGGCGTAATCGCATTTTGCGAAAAGCCGCCCGCGTGTCAGCCCGATCATCCCGGCTATCCGGTTCAGTTCCCGCAGCTCCGAACGATTGCGGCCGCCATCGGCAGCGGTTTCAGGAAACAGCTGCGCCAGAAGCGGGCCATACCATTCCCACGCGTCTTCGGCCTCTTTCACCATCTCGCCGTCAAGCGAGCTTCGCGCCATCGCAGCGTCGACGGGGAGGGCGTGCGGATTGCGCCACCATACCGGTGTGCCGTTCGGGAGACCGGGGGGTAAAGTCCCATCGTTCATGAGTTCTGGACCTTTCATCATTTGTCACGCGGGCCGCCGGCTGGCGTTGCTCCGCTTCCCTGGACAGTCAGGCCGCATGGCTTTCCGCGCGCACGAAATGCGTGTCGGAAATCCTGTGCATGGGCCGTTGCACGGGCGTGTAATCGGGAGGGCGTACGGCGCTTGGAATCTCATCGACCATCAGGGTGCGCCGTTCCGGCCGGCGGCGCGGATCGGCCACCGGAACCGAGCCCAGAAGCTTGCGGGTATAGGGGTGCTGCGGGTTGCCGAAGACGGAGCGCCTGTCGCCAATCTCGACGATCTCGCCGAGATACATCACCGCAACCCGGTGCGCCACGCGTTCCACCACCGCCATGTCGTGGCTGATGAACAGAAGCGAAATGCCGAGTTCCGCCTGCAGGTCCATCAAGAGATTGATCACCTGCGCCTGAATGGTCACGTCGAGCGACGCCACTGCTTCGTCCGCTATCAGGAGCTTTGGATCGAGGGCGAGCGCGCGTGCAATGCAGATGCGCTGCCGCTGGCCGCCGGAAAAGGCGTGCGGATAGCGGTCGAGATGGGTTTCGTTCAGTTCCACCCGTTTCAGAAGCTCCGCCGCCTTCCTGCGCATGTCTGCGCGGGACCCGCCCACACCCTGCACCAGCATCGGGTCGATCAGCGCGCGGGCGATGGTCATGCGCGGGTTCAGCGAGGCGAACGGATCCTGAAACACCATCTGCACGTGACGGCGAAATGATTGCAGCTTCTGCGACGATACGCCGACCGTTTCCTCGCCTTCAAAGCGGATGGAGCCGGAGACGGGGCGGTCGAGATGCATCACGGTGCGCGCGATGGTCGATTTCCCGCAGCCGGATTCTCCGACAAGCGCGAGGGTTTCGCCACGCGCGATAGAGAATGAGACATTCTCGACCGCGTGAACGCGCCCCGTGACCCGGCCAAACAGGCCCGAGCGCAGGTCGAAGCGGGTGACCAGGTTCTCGACCTCCAGAAGCGGCCGGGCATCTTGGTTTTGCGAAGGCCCGGTCATGCGCCTGCTCCGGCATTGCGGTCCCGCGAGAACTCCACGAGCGGGAACTTGGCGGGCATGTCCGTTTCCGCCATGCTGCCAAGCTGTGGAACGGCGGCAATCAGCGCCTTGGTGTATTCATGCCGGGGCGCCTCGAAAATCGAGAAAACGTCGCCCTGTTCCACAAGCACTCCGTTGTACATCACGCAGACGCGGTCGGCGACTTCTGCGACAACGCCCATATCATGCGTAATGAAGAGGGCGGACATGCCGATTTCCTCCTGAAGCGAACGCACCAGGTCGAGGATCTGCGCCTGAATGGTGACATCGAGCGCGGTGGTCGGCTCATCCAGGATGAGAAGCGACGGCTTGCAGGAGAGCGCCATGGCGATCATGACCCTCTGGCGCATGCCTCCGGAGAACTCGTGCGGATATTGCTTCATCCGCCGCGCGGCATCGGGCACGCGAACGAGCTGCAGAGTTTTCAGCGCGATCTGTTCGGCCTCGCGCATCGATTTTCCCTGATGCTGGACGATGGCCTCGCATATCTGCTCGCCGACGGTGAAGACCGGGTTGAGGCTGGACATCGGGTCCTGAAAGACGATGGAGACATCCGCCCCGCGGACATCGATCATCTTGTCCAGCGGGATGCGCGTGATCTCCATGACCCGTCCCTCGCGTCCGCGCAGTCTGATCGAACCGTCGGTGATCGTGGCCCCGTCATGCTCCGTGAGGCGCATCAGGGTCATGGCCGTCACGGATTTCCCGCTGCCCGATTCCCCGACGAGGGCCAGTGTCTCGCCCCGGTCGATGTGGAACGAGACGCCGCGCACGACTTCGATCGGCGTCTTGCTTTGCGCCGCAAAGGCAATCCTGAGGTTCTCCACCTCCAGCACCCGTTCGGCCGGCATTGCCGGTTCGGCGTCAACATGACTCATCTTTCCGCCACCTCCCCTGGACAGGTCACATCGCGTGATCGAGGGACCGTTTTGGCCAGATCGGGAGGCGAAGAGCGGGGCTTGTCAAGAGAGTCGGAAACGGGCGCGGGCGGGAAAGTCAGGCTTTGTCAGCGTTTCCGGGCGTTATGTTTTTTTTGCATAAATCATTCTGCCGCAGCTGGCCCGGCCAAATCCTGCCCGTCGGTCGTCTGTCGTGTTTCCCATGGCGTGATGGCAGGTTCGATTCCGTGCCAGAATGTTTCGAGATGCGGGCTGCGTGAGCCCTGCCGCCGGAAAAGCCTCACCTCCATGTCGAGCTGAAGTTCCGGTCCGCCGATCTGGCAGAGTTCGCCGCGTTCGATGGCGTCCCTGACGCAGCACAGCGGCAGCCAGCCCACGCCTTCGCCGGCCATCACCATGCGCTTGATGCCTTCGGAAATCGATGTCTCATACACGGTTGCCAGTGGTAGGGGGCGTTCCTGGCGCGCATGGATGAGCGAAACCAGCTTGCCCAGATAGCCATCGTTCCAGGAGTAGGCGAGATAGGGAATGCGGCTTTCCTGATCGTGATCCAGTGAATAAAGCGGCCTGCTTTCCGCATCGAGTGCGGAGACAGGAACCAGCGGATCAATGCCGAGACACACGGATTCGAAAGGTCCGGCGGTCAGAACCGGCGGGCCCTCAGGGTGGCTGTAGACGATCGCGAAATCGCTCCTGCCCATGGCGAGGGCTTCGACGCACTCGTAAAAATCGGTCGCCTGCATGCTCACCGGCAGCAGTGATCTGGAGGCATCCGCGCCCTTGATCCATTCGGGGAAAAAGAACAACGCGATTGTGTGCAGCGCGCTGAAAGAAACCGGGTTCTGGCGGGTGCCCGCCTGCTGCTGGCAATCGTTGCGCAAGCGGTATAGCTCGCGAACCAGTTCCTGGCAGCGCGGCAGGAAGAGTGTCCCGGCCTTTGTCAACTGGACCGGATAGGTGCTTCTGTCGATGAGTTCCACGCCGACCCAGCGTTCCAGTGCCTTTATGCGGCGGCTGAAGGCCGGTTGAGAGATGTTTCGCGCTGCGGCTGCGGTCGAATAATTCCGCGACGCGACAATCTCAAGGAAGTCTTCCATCCAGATGAGTTCCAAGATGCTCTCCATGCAGTTTTTGCATAGTTCATCTATAAAGAGTATTAGACAGCCTGCAAAGCTCCCCCTACCGTTTGCGCAAAAATAAGCCCGCCCAAAGGGCATATGGTTCAGCGCAGAATCTGAATTGAGGGGAAATCCAATGCTCAAGAAAATCGCCCTGTTGGCCGCCTGTGCCGTGTTTGGCCCGGTCGGAATCGGCAATGCGCAGGTCAACAATCCCGGAACTCTGGTCTTTCTCTGGACTGACGGGATCCAGTCTCTCGACCCTGCCTATATCGGCAACACGCCGAGCACCTATGCTTCCTTGAATATGTACAACCGGCTTCTTGGCTATGACGGATCGAACATTTCCGAGTTCGTTCCTTCCATCGCCTCCAAGGTGCCGTCGCTTGAAAATGGTCTGATCGAGACGGGTGAAGACGGTTCGGTTCGCTACACGTTTCCGATCCGCGAGGGGATCTATGCGCACAAGGTCGGCCTCAAGGGCGCCGACGGCAAGATCGAGTGGCGCTACTACGACGAACTGAACGAGGAGGAGCGCGGGCGCATCGAGCCGGGTTACGGTGAGATCACCGCAGAAGATGTTCGCTACAGCTTCATGCGGGCGATCCTGCAGGGCGAATCCTGGATGGCCAATGCCGTGACGGAAATGGTGACGGCGGGGACCTATCCCAATATCCGCGCCTGGGCGACGGCGCTCGCCGGTGTCGAGAACTTCGATGATCTGGACGAGGCCGGCCTTGTCGCGGTGCATGATGCGCTTGCCGAGAAAATCACCGTCGAGGATGGCAAGCTCGTTCTCACGCTGGAGAAATCCTTTCCTGCCACGCTGGGCGTGATCGCCTTGCCCTACGCCACCTCGGTGATCGACAGGGAATGGGCTGTCGACCATGGAGCCTGGCCGGGCACGGCCGACAGCTGGGTGGAGTTCCACAAGCCGGACCTTGGCGAAAGCGCCCTGTTTGAACAGGTCAATGGCAGTGGCCCGTTCATGCTTGAAGAGTGGGATCAGGGTGAAAAGCGCCTCGTGATGAAGCGTTTCGAGGGCTATATGGATGGCCCGGCGCAGCTGGAGCGTGTTGTGCTGCGCTCCGTGCCCGAATGGACCACGCGACGCCTGCAGCTCGAAGCGGGTGACGCCGATGTGGTTGCAACGCCGGTCGAATTTCTCAAGGAGATGAAGACCCGCCCGGGCATCAAGGTTCGAGAGGGGCTGCAGAACATCTTCGGACGCAGCCTGTTCTTCATGTGGCCGGTTCAGGCCGATGGCAATCCGGCAATCGGCAGCGGCAAGCTGGATGGCGCAGGCATACCGCCGGACTTCTTCGGCGACATTGATGTGCGCAAGGGCTTCAACTACGCGCAGAACTACCAGCTTCTTCTCGAGCAGGTGAACCTCGGCAACACGGTGCAGCTGCGCGGCCCGACGGTTCGTGGCCTGATGGGCTATCGCGACGACAGTCCCGTCTACAGCTTTGATCCCGAGAAAGCCGAAGAGCATTTCCGCAAGGCCTTCGATGGCAAGCTGTGGGATGTCGGCTTCGAGATGACTGCGTATATGACGGAGGGCACGCAGTTGGCAAACGCAGCGCTTTCCGTTCTCCAGCAGAATCTGGCGCGCATCAATCCCAAGTTCCGCCTCAAGATCCAGGCGCTGCCCTGGGCCACGATCTCCGACCAGATCTACACGAACAACAATCCGAGCCTGCCCATGGCCTATATGGGCTGGGGGCCGGACTATTCGGATCCGGGTGGTCCGCTGGGCGCCGCCACCTACTATCTGGCCAGCACGGGTCTTGTTGCAGGGTTCAGCGGTGAGGGCTATCGCGAGCTGATGCGCAAGGAGTTCGACGGTCTGCTCGCAGAGGCGTGGGCGCTGAACGATCCTGACAAGCGCCGGCCAATCTATGAGCGGCTGCAGGAAATGAGCCATGAATATGCGACCACGCAGTTCCTGTGGGAGGACTACACGCATGTGGTCTCGCGCGACTGGGTGGATGGCTACGTGCACAACATGATGCTGTACGGCGCATGGGATTTCTACAAGGTCACCAAGTCTGAATAGACGCCACGATCCATGAGCCTCCGCGCGCTCAGCGCGGAGGCCGCCCGGTTTCGCTCCCCCGAAGACATGGATGCCATGCTGTATTATCTCCTGCGCCGAGCGGTGTTCATTCCCGTGGTGCTGCTTGCTCTCACTCTGATGATCTTCTCCCTGCAGATGATGTTGTCGCCCGTGCAGCGGCTCGCCGCTTATGCGCCCGGGCCGGAATTTCTGAAGGGGGGCAGCGCACAGATCGCCGCTCTCATTGAGAAATACGGTCTCGATGAGCCATTTCTCGTTCAGTACAAGGAATGGCTTGGCAATGTCCTGTCGGGCAATCTCGGCTGGTCGGAGACCGCGCGTGCGCCTGTGTCTGAGGCGCTGCTGGACCTGTTTCCGGCAACGGCGGAGCTGGTCTTCTTCGCCTTCATCCCCAGCCTGTTGGGGGCCATCTGGCTTGGCACCAAGGCCGGCGTTCACCTGAACAAGGGCATCGACCACGCCATTCGCATCTTCACCATCATTGGCTGGTCGTTTCCGGTGTTCGTGTTCGGCCTGATGATGCTGCTGATCTTCTACGGCACGCTGAACTGGTTTCCGCCCGGCCGTCTCAGCCAGTGGGCGGAAGTGGTCGTGGCCGGCGACGCCTTCACCCGCTACACCGGTGTGAACACGCTGGATGCGCTACTCAACGGCAATATGGCGGTGTTCTTCGACGCTATACGGCATCTGATCGCGCCGGTCATCACGCTCACCTATGTCAACCTCGCCAGCATGACGCGGGTGATGCGCACCAGCATGCTGGAGACCCTGCGACAGGACTATATCCGCACGGCGCGCGCCAAGGGGCTTCCCGAAAAGGTCGTTCAAAACAAGCATGGGCGCAGCAATGCGATGCTGCCCGTGGTCACCATCGCCGGCATGGAGCTGGCCTACATGATGGGGGGCGTCGTGATCACTGAAACTATCTTCGACTATCATGGCATTGGCCGGTTTGCCGCCGATGCCGCGTCCAATCTGGATTTTCCCGGCGTGCTCGGCTTCGCGCTCTATTTTGCGCTCGTTCTGGTCGTCATCAATCTGGTCGTGGATCTGCTCTATCCGCTGCTCGATCCGAGGGTGAAGCTGGCATGACCGTGCTCCGTTATCTCCTGCGCAATCCGCTTTCCCTGTTCGGCCTGGTTCTGCTGATCGGCTTTGTGGTGGTGGCGCTCTTTGCGCCGCTCCTGGCGGTTCCCGAACCCTATCAGATCAGCCCTTACGACACGCCGCGCGCCGGCTTCTGGGCGCAGCCGCAGCCACCCTCCGACGAACATCCGTTCGGAACGACACAGGGCCAGTTCGATATCTATTACGGGCTGGTGTGGGGCACCCGTACGGCTTTCAAGATCGGCCTTGGCGTCGTTCTCATTTCCGTTTTCGTCGGTGTACTCATCGGCTCTGTCTCCGCGTTCTACGGCGGTCTGGTCGATGAAGTGCTGATGCGCATCGTCGACGTCTTCATGGCCGTTCCCATTCTCATCGCTGCAATGGTGCTCACGGCGCTGCTCGGCAAGGGGCTGGTGCCCATGATCATCGCGCTGAGCGCGTTTGGCTGGATGAATTATGCGCGTGTCGTGCGAAGCGAAATCCTTCGCGTGAAGGAGATGGATTTCGTGCATGCGGCGCGTGCCTATGGCACGAGCGACAGGCGTCTTATCCTCCAGCACATTCTTCCCAACACCTTCTTCCCGGTTCTGGTTCTGGCAACCATGGCGACCGGCTCCATGGTTCTGGCCGCCTCGGCGCTCAGCTTTCTCGGGGTCGGAACGGAAGAGGGCTATGCGGACTGGGGCCAGTTCATCGCCTGCTCGCGCAACTGGATCGTTGGGCAGGGCGATAACCCCTTTGCCTATTGGTACACGCTGTTTTTCCCGGGCATGGCGATCTTCCTCTTCGTTCTCTCCTGGAACCTGGTCGGAGACGCATTGCGCGACATTCTCGATCCGCGGATCGCAAAATAGGGGGCAATCTTGAGTTCAGATGTGACATCGCTCGCGGAGCGTTTTGAGAAGTTCGTCGCCTATGAAGTGGAGGACAAGGCTCTCCCTTCCGTGTCCTATGTGCTTGTCGACCGGGATGGCGTCCTGGCGAGCGGGCATGTCAGGCGCAGCGATCTGGACCATGCGATGGGTGAGGATACGGCCTTTCGCATCGGCTCACTGACGAAAATGTTCACGGCGCTTGCGCTGATGCAGCTTGCAGAAGCGGGCAAGGTCGATATCGATGCCGATATCCGGGAATATCTGCCGGAATTTTCACCGCACAATCCCTTCGACAACGACCCGTCCGGGCCGCATGGCAACAACATCACGCTGCGCAAGCTGATGAGCCACACCTCCGGTCTGGTGCGTGAGCCGAAGAGCGGACACTATCTTGATTCCCAGCGCCCGGTTCTGTCCGAAACGGTGCGCGAACTGGCGGAATCCACCCTGAAGGAAGACCCCAGCGCGGGCGTTTTCCGTTATTCCAACGCCGGCATTGCGGTCGTCGGGCGGGTGGTCGAACTCGTGTCCGGCTGCGATTTCAACACCTATGTGGCGGATCATCTCTTCCGCCCGATCGGTATGTCGAACAGCGCTAACACCGTATCGCCGGAACTTCTGGCGCGGCTTGCGCCTGCGTGGATGTGGACCATGGAAGCGGATGTTCCCGCACCCGTCTTCGATCTCGGCGGTTCGCCCGCCGGCAACATCTATTCGACGCTGTCCGACATGGGGCTCTTCGCCCGCACGCTCCTTCGTGGTGGCTTTACGTCTGACGGCGCCTCGATCATCTCGCCTGGAAGCCTGACGCGGATGTGGATGCCCGTCGGAGAACGGCCGCCGGGCTATAGCGGTGACCTGAAGGGTTATGGCCTTGGCTTCGGACTGGGAGAGGTGGATGGCTGGATGTCGATTGGCCATGGCGGCGCGGTCTATGGTTTTGCGACCCAGATGACGCTTCTGCCAGCTGCCGGTCTCGGTGCGCTGATTTTCTCGACACTGGATTTCAGCAACCAGATCGCCAGCCGGTTGACCGTGAAGGGGCTGCAACTCGCACTGGCTGATCGCAAGATGGGGGCGGCGCCGGTGCCGCCGAAGCCACGCACGCCTCTGGCTCCCGAAGAGCTGGAGGACCTCGTTGGCCATTATGCCGAGCAGGATGCGACCGAGGGCGAGGCCGTGGAAGTGCGCGCAAGCAATGGGCGGCTTTACCTTATGGGTGATGGCGTGCCGCTGGAACTTCGCCGCGTCTCAGGGGCCGATTTCCGGATCGATGGCCGCATTTACGGTGAGGGTGCGGATTACGCACATATGGATGTCGCTTTCCCGGCGCAGGACGAAATGCGCTGGAAAGACAAGGAATGGCGGAAAACCCAACCCTGTCAAAGTGAAGTTCCGGCGGAAATTGCGCCGCATCTTGGCGATTACGGGCCGGACTTCAACGTCACCAACCTGTTTTACGCCAATGGGGGGCTCAAATGCCTGATCGAATATTTCTGCACGCATGCGTGCGAACCGGTCGGTCCGGGTCGCTTCAGGATGCACGGCATCCTCTACGACAACGAGCTTCTGGAACTCGATGCCGTCGATGAGGAAGGCAGGCGGGGCATTCGTGTCGGTCAAATGTTTCTGGAGCGGCGACCCTGAGCGGTCACGAGGGTATCATGTCCATTTCGCATATCGAGATTTTCAAGGCGGGATTGCCGCTCAAGCGCCCGTTCCGGATCGCCATTGGCGAGACGAGCGTTACCGAGACGATTTTCGTCAGGGTGCATACGGATGACGGCCTCTACGGGCTCGGGGAGGCCAACCTCTTTCGGCCCGTGGTGGGCGAGACCCGGGAGGCCGCGCTGGCCAATGCGCGCGATCTGGCGCAATGGCTGATCGGCCGGGACCCGCTGGATATTGACGGTTGCGTCGCCGGCATGCGCGCCTTCCTGCCGAACAACGCCACGATCCGTTCGGCTTTCGACATGGCGCTTTATGACCTTCTGGGAAAGACGGCGCAATTGCCGCTATACGCGGTTCTGGCGGGGCCAAGGCGAGAGATCGTCACCGACAACACGGTGGGCATCGATACGCCCGAGACCATGGCTGCGCACGCTCTTGAGTTCCGCGAACGCGGCTTCACGGCGGTCAAGGTCAAGCTGGGCGCGGGCGTTGCGGAGGATGTGGCGCGCGTCGCGGCGATCCGCGACGTTCTGGGGCCGGACATCGCCATTCGGATCGACGCCAATCAGGGCTGGGACCGGGTGGACGCGCTTCAGGCGCTCAGGCGATTGTCGGCCTTTGACATCCAGTATTGCGAACAGCCTGTTGCAGCCTGGGATTTCGAGGGTCTCGCCGCCGCCCGTTCGCTTGGAGCGATCCCCATCATGGCCGATGAGGCGCTTTTCGACGAGCACGACGCCATGCGCCTCGTCACGACCGGAGCCTGCGATTATTTCAACATCAAACTGGCGAAGTCTGGCGGAATTCACGTGGCGCTGAAAATCAACGCCCTGGCTGAAGCGACAGGCATAAAATGCATGGTCGGCTGCATGACCGAGACCCGTCTGGGGCTCACCGCTGCCACGCATCTGGTCTCGTCACGCGGAAATATCGTTTTCGCGGATCTGGACGGCGCAGACATGCTGCGTGAAGATCCGGTCGTTGGCGGCATGGTCTATGGCGAGGGCGGGCGCATTATGGTGCCCGATGCTCCGGGACTTGGCGCTGATCTGGATGCCGGTTTCATCGCCGGTCTTGAATGCGAAACCATTGGGCGGAATGCAGAATGATTGTTGAGGAGCCACTGGACGCGCAGGACAGAATGGATTCGCCCATCGGCGCGCGCATGCGCATAGGCGGCCGTGACGTCGATTACTTTTGCGGAACCAGTTACCACGCCCTTCATGGGCATCCCGTCATCATTGAGGCGGCGGTGCAGGCATTGCGGACGTATGGGCTCGGCCCGGCAACCCGCGCCGACATGCCGGTCTATACTGAGACCGAAGCGCTGGTCTGTCAGCACTTCGGCTGCGATGCCGCAGCCTATGTGGCTTCCGGTTATCTCTCCATAATGGCGCTTCTGCTCGCCCTGCGTGACGACTACGATGTGGCCTTTGCCGATGAACGATCCCATTTCAGTGTGAATGACGCGCTGAAATGCGCCGAGCGGCCGGTTGTCCGTTTCAAGCACCGCGATCCGCAGCATCTTTCAGAGCAAATGCGCCGTCATCTAAAGCCCGGGCAGGTGCCTGTCGTGGTGAGCGATGGTGTGTTCCCGTCAACCGGTGCGCTCGCTCCGCTCGATGCATACGCCGATATTCTGGAAGCCTGGCCGGGCGGGCTGCTCTGCATCGACGATTCACACGGCGTCGGGGTTCTCGGCGGCACGGGGCGTGGAACGCTCGAGCATTTCGGCCTTGAAGGGGACCGTGCGTTTTGCGCCGGCACGCTCAGCAAGGCGTTTGGCGGTTTTGGCGGCGTCGTGCCGGCAAGTCGTGCGCTTGCGGAGAAAATCGCGACCAAGGGCGGTGTCGTCGCTGGCGCGTCGCCTCCGCCGGTTCCGGCTGCGGCTGCGGCTGGTGCGGGGTTGCGGCTTTTCATGGAAAGCCCGGCCATGCTCCAGTCGCTGCGCGTGAATGTGGCGCATATGCGCGTTGGCCTTGCCGAGCTGGGGCTCGCTGTTCCGCAGACGCCCGTGCCGATCTTCAATGTTCAGGCGTCGGTCGATCTGAAGCAGGTGAGCGAGAAGCTTCGCGCGCGCGACATCGTGGTGAAGCATGTGAGCGCTGACGGTTACTCGGATGCGCCGCCGGTGGAAACGCTCAGGATCGCGGTCTTCTCCAGCCATACGCCGGAGCAGATCGATGGTCTGCTCGCCGGCCTTGCCGCATATCTTTGACGCTGTCTTGTTGACGAGAGCGAAAGCCAGCCAGCTTTAGCACGGCTGGCTTTCCATCATCAGCACTCGGGCGCGCGGAGCGCCTTGTAGACGCGGCTGGTCGGGGCGATGCCCATCGTGTCCGCGCAGAAGGAAACGGCGTCGAGAAGCGGATCGAGCGCGATGCCGGTCTCCATGCCCTGACCGTTCAGAAGATAAACGACATCTTCCGTCGCCACATTGCCGGCTGCGCCGGGGGCAAAGGGGCAGCCGCCGAGGCCGCCCGCAGCCGCATCCACGGTGCGAACGCCGAGCCTCACCGCTTCCCAGACATTGGCGACGCCCATGCCATAAGTGTCGTGGAAATGGGCCGCGATTTCATCCATTGGAACGTTTTTTGCGACCGCTTCCACCACGGCGGCGATGCGCGCCGGTGTCGCCTTTCCGAGCGTTTCGCCAAGGGCGATCTCCTGGCAGCCCATCTCGCGCAGGGCCTTGGCCACCGGGGCGACGGCCCCGGGTTCAATCGGGCCGGCATAGGGGCAGTCGGTGATGGTGGAGATGTAGCCACGCACGAACACGCCCGCCTCACGCGCCCGCGCGACGATGGGCGCGAAGCGTTGAAGAGAGGCGCTGACCGTGGAGCCGATGTTCTTTTCCGCAAAAGCATCGCTTGCCGCCGTGAAAACGGCAACGGCGCGCGCGCCTTCCGCGAGCGCCTGCTCCAGTCCCCGCTCATTTGCGACCAGCACCATGTCGCCGGCGCGTTCCGATGCGCCGACGGCTTTCATCACTTCCGCCGTGTCTGCCATGCGCGGCACGCGCTTTGGCGAGACGAACGCACCCACCTCCATCCGCTGAATGCCGGCGCGGCGCAGCCGCTCGATCAGCGCGATGCGGTGGGCGGTTTCGATGTGCTCCCTGCGCGCCTGCAACCCGTCACGGGGCGCCACCTCGACGATTGAGACGCGCGTGCTCACTTGTCGCCCCGGATGCGCTTCAAAATCTCTTCGGCCAGATCCTGCCGCACCTTGCCGAGGGTCTTGAGTTCGCTCGCGACCAGATCGATTTCGTCACCGACCGCGCCGACCATCAGGGCGACATTCTGCGCATGCAGCGCCATGTGTCCCTTCTGGATGCCGGTCGTGGCAAGCGCGCGCATGGCGGCGAAGTTCTGCGCAAGACCGATGGAAACCACGATGCGGGCCAGTGCATCGGCCGTTTCGACGCCGAGCAGCTTCAGATTGGCCTGGGCGGTCGGGTGGATCTTGGTCGCGCCGCCGATCAGGCCCACGGCCATCGGCATCTCCAGAATGCCGACCAGATTGCCGTCCGCATCCTTTTCCCAGCGCGACATGGAGCGATAGCGTCCGTCGCGCGCGGCGAAGGCGTGCGCGCCGGCCTCGATGGCGCGGGTGTCATTGCCGGTTGCCAGCACGACAGCGCTGACGCCGTTCATGATGCCCTTGTTGTGGGTCGCGGCGCGGTAGGGGTCTGCATCGGCGAAGCGGTAGGCGGACAGCATGTCGTCGCGCACCTGTTCGCCGCCGATCTCTTCGAGCTTCCATACGGCGCGGGCGCGCACCACGCGCCGGTCTGCCAGATTGGTGAGAATGCGCAGCAAGGTGCGCGCGCCGGTCCATTCGGCGAGCCGCGGGGCCAGCGCCTCGGCCATGCTGTTGACCGCATTGGCGCCCATTGCGTCGCGCGTGTCGACGATGATGTGCACGATGGTCATCGGCCCTTCATCACTCGCAATGACCCGCACATCGATATCGCGGAAACCGCCACCGAATTTCACCAAAAGCGGGTCGGTTTCGTCGCAAATGGCCCTGATTTCTTCGATTTTCTCGTAAACCTTCAGACGCACATTTTCGGGGTCGCTTGCGCCCAGAAGCTGGATCTGCGCCGCCATGACGGGGCCGCTGCCGGAGGTGAAGAAACCGCCGGTGGAGCGGCAGCGCTTGGCTGCGTTGCAGACGGCGGCGACGACGGAGGATTCTTCGGTCGCCATCGGCACCAGCATTTCGCGCCCGTCGACAATCATGTTGGTGGCGATGCCCACCGGAATGGCCATGGTGGTGATCGCGTTCTCGACCATACGGTCGGCGAGTTCTATCTGACCTTCGGCTGCTGCGGTGAGGCTTGAAATGGCCTCGTTTCCAAGCTCCGCCTGCCGGGCAACGGCCTGGAGGCGCTCTGCCGGGGTCATCTTGTGAAGGCCTTCAATACGGGACGATTGGACGTCGCTCATCATGTGTCCTGTTGTTACTGAATCATGGTTTTGGGGAGCCAGAGCACCAGCTCCGGGAACAGCGCGCAGATCAGGATGCCGAACGCCTGAAGAAGCATGAAGGGAATGATGGCCCGATAGACCGTTCCCATGCCGATACCGGCCGGCAGAACGCCTTTCATATAGAAGAGCGTGTAGCCGAAGGGCGGCGAGATATAGGCCATCTGCGCCGACACGAGGAACAGGATGCCGAACCAGAGCCTGTCGAAATCCAGAAAGTCGATGACCGGCAGGAAGACGGGCACGCAAAGGAGAATGATGCCGATCTCATCAAGGAACATGCCGAGGAAGAACAGGATCGCCAGCATGACGGCCAGCACGACCCAGCGATTGGCGTCCATGTCCTGAATGAAGCCGAGCAGGAAATCCGCGCCGCCCGTTCCGGTGAAGATCGCGACGAAGGCGCGCGCACCGATGGTGATCCAGAGGATCATGGTCGTGACCTTGACCACGTCCATGCCAACCCCGCGCAGAAGCTCCCAGCCGAAACGGCGTTCGATCAACGCTGAAACGAAGGCCAAAGCAACACCCACGGCGGCTGCTTCGGTCGGCGTGGCGATGCCCATATAGATGGTGCCCAGAACGCCAACGATGATGAGCATCGGCAGCACCAGCGACTTCAGCGCGGCTATGCGCATGGCCCAGGTGATGTCTTCATTCTCTTCCGGACGCGGGGCAATCGACGGGTTGAGCGCTGCACGCAGCACGATGTAGCCGATATAGAGCGAGGCGAGCAGAAGGCCCGGTATCACGCCGGCGATGAACATCTGCCCGATCGAGGCCTGCGCGGTGACCGCGTAGACAATGGTGATGACCGATGGCGGGATCAGGATGCCCAGCGTGCCGCCGGCGCAGATCGTGCCAATGGCGAGTTCCGGCTGGTAGTTGCGCTTGAGCATCGAGGGCAGGGCAAGCATGCCCATGGCGGCAACGGCTGCGCCGACAATGCCGGTCATGGCGGCGATGATCGTGCAGATGGCGATGGTGCCGACGGCCAGCCCGCCGGGCAGGCGGCGCGACCACAGTTCCATCGCCTTGTAGAGGCTCTCGATCACGCCCGAACGCTGCAAAACGCTGGCCATCATCACGTAGAGCGGAATGGCGAGCAGCGATTCCGACTGCATCGTGTCAAAGAGATTGAGAACGGTGACGGAAAGGGCCGCCGGTCCCCAAAGGGTGATCGTGAAGACGAGGGCAAGCGAGCCCAGCGTGAAGGCGAGCGGAAGACCGGTCAGAAGCAGTCCGACCAGACTCGCGAACATGATCACCAGAACGAGTTCGGAGCTCATGGGCGCGCCTCCGTGCGTGCATCATTGCGCAGGGCGAAAACCGCCTCGACCAGCGCCTGTGCGCACAGCATGACAAAGGCGAAAGGCACTACGAATTTCAGCCACCAGATGGGTGGGTTCCAGGCAGAGAAGCTCGTCTCTCCGAGCGACCATGCATTGACGGCCAGAGGCCAGCTCACGGCGGCGAAGACGGCCGCGAACACCGCGATCACGAGAAAGGCGAACACATTGAGCACGCGCTGAACGGGAGCAGGGGCCTTCTCGCTCACGATGTCGACCGCCACATGTCCGCGCAGATGCAGCAGATAGGGGCCGGCCAGCATGAAGTGTGGGCCGAAGACGAGCGTACTCGCTTCCATGGCCCAGACGGTGGGCGCATTGAAGGCGTAGCGCGCGATCACCTCATAGAGGAGCATCGGCACGACGGCGAAGATGATCACCGCAGCGATAACGAAGAGAACCCGGTTCACACCGGTGACGAAGGCGTAGACTGCCTGCATGGAAATGACATTGAGCCTGAGGGTCGATAGCGGGCGGCGCTGTGGCCGCCCGCCTGGAACAAGGATCAGATAAGACCGAGCGACTGCATGAAGCCGATCTGGCTGTCGACGATCTTGGTCGCCAGCGGATCTTCCTTCGTTGCGGCTTTCCAGGATGTGACGGCCTTGGAGCGGGCCTCTGCGACATCCGCCGGATCGAGGTAGATGACCTCGACGCCCTGCTCGCGATATTTGTCGAGCACCTGGCTGTTCTGCACGATGATGCGCTGACGCAGCGAACCCGAAATCTCGCGGGCTGCGACGGCAAGGGCTGCCTTGTAGCTTTCCGGCAGCGCGTCATAGGCGGCCGAATTCGCCACATAGCTGGTGGCCGTCGTGGGCTGGTGAACGCCCGGCAGGATGATGAACTTCGCGACTTCGGCGAGGCCAGCCTCGTAATTGGCCGTGAGGTCGCCACGGTCTGCAAAGTCGATCAGGCCCTTTTCAAGACCGGAATAGACTTCGGCCGTCGCCATCGGCGTGACCGCAACACCCAGATCGCCCATCACCGCAGAAGCGAGGCCCACAAAGCGGCCCTTCTTGCCGGCCATGTCGGCAATGCTCTCGATCTTGACGGTCGAGTGCATCGGCTCTTCGCCATAGACGGTCGGCGCGATGTAGGTCAGGCCGGCCTTGCCATAGGCTTCACGGGCCATTTCAAGACCGCCGAGCTCATAGAACCAGGCTTCGTACTGGTCGGGATCCGGGAAGCCGAACGGAATGGTCGAGGTGAAGGCGAAAGACGGGATTTTGCCGGCTTCATAGCCGTCAAAAGTCTTCATCAGCTGGAATGCGCCGCTGCGAACCGCATCGAACGCCTGATTGGCCGGCACGAGCTGGCCCGCCGAGAACAGCTTGATCTCGAACTGGCCGTCGGTCAGCTCCGAGACACGCTCGACGAACTTCTTCTCGAACTCAAACGGCGTTGTTCCGCCGTCCCAGAGCGCCTGCATGCGCCACTGGACTGCTTCTTCTGCGCGCGCCACTGCGGGCATAGCCAATGCTGCTGCACCGCCCAATGCGGAAGCCGTCAGAAAACGGCGTCTTTTCAAATCGGTCATTGCTTCCTCCCAAGACAGCATGTTTGTTCATAAGCGCAAATTGTCCTAAAATGAATTGGGACAATCAAGGGACAGTTTGACGCAAATTGGCGATGACTGTCCCAGCAGGAGGAATGGGACAATAAGCGATGACTGAAAGCGATACGCGCCTCTCTCGCGTCGACCGCATTGTCCAGCATGTCAGCGGGCTGCTCGCCGCCGGAGCCTATAAATCGGGTGAGCGGCTGCCTTCCGTGCGCCAGGCCGCGCGGGAGCATGGTGTTTCCAAAAACACCATGGCGGAGGCCTATGACAGGCTGGTTGCGCGGGGGCTGCTGGAGGCACGCGCCGGGTCTGGCTACTACGTCGCGCAGTTTCAGATCGACCGCCCCGCACCGCCCGCCCCGCATGTGGCTGCGGCGGTGGATGTGGTCTCGCTCCTGCGCGAACAGCTCGACCAGCACTATGAGGTGCGGCCGGGCGACGGCAGACCGCCGGCCTCGTGGATGGAAGGGGCGGAGCTCAAGCGTTATTTTTCCAGTTTCAGGACGGCGGATCCTGCTGCGGTGGATTTCGGCTATGGCAGTTCCTGGGGCTATGCGCCGCTGCGCGAGCGCCTTCGGGTTCTGCTTCTGGAGCGTTCGATCACCGCCCAGCCGGACGGGCTTCTTCTCACGCATGGGGTCAATCACGGGCTCGACCTGATCATCCGGCATCTGATCGAGCCGGGTGACACGGTGTTCGTCGATGATCCGGGCTATTATCCGCTTTTTGCAAAACTGACCCTCGCCAAGGCGCAGATCATCGGCATTCGCCGCAGCCATGACGGACCGGATCTGGAAGATCTGGCCGCGAAGCTGGCGCTGCATCGGCCCAAGGTCTTTTTCACGCAGTCTCTCGCCCACAACCCCACCGGCAGCACATTGTCGCCGGCGGTTTCGTTCGGCCTCATGCAGCTTGCGGAACGCTGGGGCTTTCTGCTTGTGGAGAACGATGCCCTGGCCGACATTCTGCCCGCGACATTGCCGCGGCTTGCCTCCCTCGATCAGCTAAACCGTGTGCTCTATGTCGGCACCTTCTCGAAAACGCTGTCGGCCAGCCTGCGCTGCGGTTTCGTCGCCGGTCATCCTTCCATTGTCGGGGCGCTCGGCAATCTGAAGATGCTGACCACGGTGGCCACTTCCGACTATGTGGAACGATTCGTGTTTCATCTCATTCAGGGCGGGCAGTATCTGCGGCATCTGCGAAAGCTGAGATCGCGCGTCGAGGAAGCGCACAAGACCTCGCTTGCGCGGCTTGAGGCGCTGGGGCTGACAGTTCGCAAGAGTGTCTCGCCGGGCTTCTATCTCTGGGTGGAGTTCCCCGACTCGATTGACGAGATGGCGCTCTGCCGTGCGGCCTCTGAGGAGAGCATATTCCTTGCGCCGGGCAGCGTCTTTCGGCCGGGCAGGCCGACGCAGGGCAGGGCGGCGATCCGGGTGAATGTCGCTTACGGGACGCATCCGCGCTTCCTTGCGTTTCTTGCGGATCAGCTGCAAAACGCTCCGCGCGCGTAAAGACGATGTGAGCCGGACTGTCAGGAGTGTCCTGGGGCCAGAGCCGCTTCCGATTGCAAGTTCGCGGCGCGTCTTCGATAAGGGCGCATCAAGATGCTTCGGCCTCGCCGCAAATGCATCTCCCGTCAGGATGGCGGGAGCGCGGTGGGAATAGGACAACGCTGGTTCAGAAAGTTCTTTCATGGAAGGCCGCTTTGAGATGATCTCAACAGGCGAAGGTTCCGCCACGCTCGCCGATCAGGAACTCGGTAGGGATGCGCTACGCCAGCTCACCGGGTCGGGTGCGCCGGTGGTGCTGCGGAACTGCGTTCTGGAAGACGCCGATCTCTCGCGGCTGGACATGGAGGGATGGCATTTTGAGGAATGCAATCTCACCCGGACCTGTTTTGATGGCGCGCAGCTGGATGATGCCGCTTTTGTTGGTTGCCGGGCTGCGAAGGCCAGTTTCGTTGGCGCAAAAATGACCGACGCCCGGATTGTGGGTAGTGATTTCAGTAATACAAACTTTCGGCGCGCAACGCTCACATCGGCGGTCATCACTGGCTGCAAGATGCTCGGCGCGGACCTGACGGAAGTGCGCAGCCTTGAGCTTCAGCTCGAGGAAGTGCTCCTGAGAATGGCCACCCTGCCATCGTTCTCGTTTCGCAAGAAGGTGTTGAAGCGGGTCGATTTCGGCGAGGCGGACCTGCGGATGTGCGACTTTCGCGGGGCGACATTCGAGGGCTGTTCTCTGCGGGGCGCGAATCTGGCGGATTGCCGTTTCGAGCTTGCGGATCTGCGCGACGCCGATCTTGGTGAGATAAAGCTGACCGACGCCCGCCGCTTCAGGGGGGCGATGATCTCAAGGCAGCAGGCCGCTGAGCTTCTGGAACAGCTCGGGCTGCTGGTTTTCTGAATGGTCCCGATGAGCCTGGAAGAAGCCGCAGGGTTGCAGAACGTTTCGGAGAAGAGCTTCCGCGATGAGGTTCTCGACGACCTTGCGATCTTTGAAACCACGTTTTTTCGATGTGAGTTCGTGAACTGCATTTTCGATGGCGGCCGGATTGGTCTTTCCACCTTTCACGACTGTCAGTTCATCGGCTGTTCGTTCCGTGACGCAAAACTGCAATCCTGCCGTTTCAGCGGAGAGGAGGAGACGCAGCGCTGCACCTGGTCGCGCTGCGACCTGTCGAATGCGGTTCTGTTGAAATGCGATGTCTCGCACAATGTGTTTGGCGACTGCCTGGGCTTCATGCTGCGTCTGGAAGACTGCGATGCGGGTGAGGCGCAGCTGAAGCTCGACGTTCAGCGACAGATCAACCATCGGCACATAATGGGTGGCTTTTCGTGCGTGCGCACGAAACTTCAGGACGCTGATCTGAATGGCCTCAATCTTGAAAGCAGCACGTTCGAGTTTTGCGATCTGCGTGGTGCGAACCTGACCGGCTGCAATCTCTCATCCGCCAGTTTTGCAGGCTCCAATCTCAATGGAACCCGGCTGACGCGTGCGGTTTTGACGGGGGCAAGCATCGCGCATGCGCAGATCGATGAGCTGGATCTGACCGAGGCGCTGACGACTGATGATCTGACCATCAGCCGTGACCAGCAGGAAAAGGTGCTGGCGCAATTCCGGATCAGGGTGCTGAATTAGGGTCAGGACCCAGGTCAGGACCCAGTAATATTGATCATCTGAAAAATACTTTCACCGCTCCGGTGAGAGTTGATGGAAACGATGCAGGAAATGGCCAAAATCATCTGGCGTCTGTTTCGGCTTTCGCGACGCTTTCGTAAAAAAACCAGTTCACTTGCCCTGTTTGATGAAATAAATGTTTGTGAGTTCTGAGTTTGGCGAAGTGTTGCGCTGAATCCCAGGGACAAGGGGCGGCCGGTGTCTGCCGGAGCGAGGGGGGAATATGACCGAACATTGTGCGGGCAAGAGTTGTGGTTTATCAGCTGCGCGCCTCTTCAGGGCCGCGCTGGCGGGTTTTGCCCTGTGCTCTGCGTCCGCTGCGGCGCAGGCCAGCGATATGCTTGGCGCGACAGAGGCCGAAATCCAGGATCAGCAGCGATGGCGGGTGATTTTCAGCCCCTATGTTTGGGGCGCGTCGCTCAACGGCACGGCGGGCGTGCTTGGATATAGCACCGATGTGAGAATGCCCTTTCATGAGATCTTCAAAAATCTCGATGTCGGATTGATGGGCAATCTGGAAGTCACGAATGGCACGTTCGGCGTCTATGTCGACGGCCAGTACGTCAAGACCAGCCAGGATGAAGACATTCTGGACAATGAACTGGCGTTGCAGGTCATCAACACCACGCTTGCCGCCGGCGCCTATTATCGCGTCTACGAGCAGGAGCTGGGTGGCGCGACGCTCTTTGGCAGGCCGCGCGTGTTTGCAATCGAGCCGACGCTTGGTGTTCGCTGGACACAGATAGACGCCAAGGTCGAAGTCGGGCCGATGACCGCTCGCCGGAAGGTGCAGTGGACTGACCCGTTCATCGGCGCGCGGATGATCTACGACATTGATGACCGGTGGAATTTTGCGGCGGAAGCAGACATTGGCGGCTTTGGCGCCGGCACTGATTTCAGTGCGCACGGTCAGGCCTATCTCGGCTACCGGACCATGATCCGCGACGTGCCCACCATGTTCCGCGTCGGCTATCGCGTTCTGTATCAGGACTATGATGGCGGCGACAATGTCAGCGACTTCAAGTATCGCGTGACCCAGCATGGCCCGGTCGTCGGGCTTTCCATCACATTTTAGGGCGTTGTGCCGCCAGGGGAAACACCTGGCGGCACATGCCTGAAGACTGTGGAGGCCGGTCAGTCCTTGGGCTGATAGGTCATGGTCCGCGCAATGTTCTGCGCAGGGCGTTTTTCGCCGGCCAGAACCTCGAAGTCGAGGTGGTTTTCCGGCGGAACCAGCGGGCAGGTCACGAAGTTCGTGAAGGCGCAGGGCAGTGCCACAGCATAGTTGAAATCGATCCAGTCGATGCGGCTGTTGGTCTCGTCGGTGAACTGAAGTTCAATGACGCGGCCTGCGCCATAGGTCACGGGACCATTGGTCTTGTCGCGCACATGGGCGACCGGCTGCACGCCATCCGGCGTGTCCTTGCCGATGAGAACGAGTTCGTGGCTCTTGCCTTTGTACTCGAAGGTGAAGGTGCCCATGCGCGGCGTGGATTCACGCACGCCTTCTTCCACGGTTTCAGCCTCGTAGTCGGTGCGTTCGCTCGGCGTGTAGACGCCGCGAATGCGCCATTCGGGATCGTAATCGAAAGCGGTGACGCCGGCGTCTTCCAGACGCGTGGCCTCGCGCGGGTCGCGCACGCGCACGCCGAAAAGAGGCTGGCCGTCATGCGTCGTGCGCAGAAGCGTTTCCACCTCGTTGCGGCCGAAATAGACCGGAAGGCTGTCGCCATGACCATAGGTCTGGTTGCGGCCCGGAATGATCTCCACCGGGCCCGTGGGGTATTCGCCGTCCACCGACAGGTTCGGGCCTTCGGCGGGCGGGGTGAACATGATGCGTCCGTCTTCCACCGACCAGGTGCCCGGCAGAAGGTCAAAAGTGACGCCCTGATCGTCTTTCTCCAGCCAGTATTGCGCAACCAGCGAAGTCCAACCATACGGGCGGAACATCTTGGCGACGTGGGCATAGCGCCATTCGCGCCATTGACCTTCCAGGTGTTCTGTCGTGGGCATGTTCATCTTCCTTTCGAAGGATTCAGTTGTCTGCTTGCGCAAAAGAAAGCGGGTGGACCGGCGCTTCAGCCGGCCGGGCGTGTGAGTTCGTCGAGGAATGCGAGGACACCGCGCCAGGAGCCTTCATCCGCCCGCGCGTTGCCCGATGGCGTGCCGCCATTCGTGTAGGGCACTTTCGAAACCGGATGTTCGCGGCTCAACTGGGTCGAGGGCACGAAGGGCAGGTTGATCGCATGGCCGGCGTCATCGAAATCGAGGTGACGGACGAGGTGCGGGTGGTCGTGCCGGTTGAGGGTCGAAACCACCATTTTCGAGTAGAGGCTCGATGGCCAGGCGCGGTCGTCGCGGCCCGAAACGAGCAGAACGGCGGCCTTCGTGTTCTCGATCGGAATGCGTGAGCGTGTGGCCAGATCGGTGTCCTTCAGGCCCTCGAAGAAGACGGAATGATGCCGGTTCGGTGGTGCATCGCCGCCCCAGGGGTGCCAGTGCACGGCCTTGTTGTCCTGCCAGAGATGGGTAAGCGGCTCACCACCCCGGGTCCAGGTCACGCCCTGCCAGCCGCCACGTGCGGGATCGCCCGCACCCTGTGCGCCATGCACCATGGCGCCCGGCACATAGGCGATCACGGCGGAGAGGAGATCGGGGAAAGTCGCGCCGAGAAGCAGGGAGAGTTCGCCACCGCGCGACTGCCCGGCAACCGCCACGAAACCGTCGCGCGGCTTGAGTGTGCGGTGCGCCCAGTTGAGGCCGGTCTCCAGATATTCGAGCGGGGTTTCGGTGATGAAGGGCGACAGGCCCGGAGCCTTGAAATAGCCGAGCGCAAAAGCCTGATAGCCATGGGAGGCGTAAAGCGCGCCGCGCGGCTCGTTGATGCCGCCGCCGGAACCATTGAGCACCACCACGACGGGATGCGGGCCGGGGCCTGCGGGTGTGAACAGCGTGCCGACCAGTCCGTCTTCGCGGATTTCCTGCCGTTCCACGCCTTCAGCCGCGAGACGCTGGAGAAGCGCACCCTCTGCCTTGACGCCGGCGGCGGTTTCCGCCGTCAGCGCCGTCTTTAGCGGCTGCATGACGTCGTCGGGGAAAAGCTCCTGACTGTTGCTGTCGACCGGCTTCTGGCTCCAGATGAGGCCCATGGCCGAGATTTCCGCATAATCGCCACCAATGGGCGCATCGCGCGTCAGATCGACGACGCCATCGGCATCGGCCATGAAGGTCGCCTGGCTGTACCAGACAACGCCGCCCGCCCGCACTGTCCGCGCGGAGATCGCGACGAGTTCATCGGGCGCGAGGCCCGAGACGACGATGCGGCGGGGCTCGTCGATCAGGCCGTCAGCGGGGGTGACGGAAACAACGGGCGCGGAAGCAGGGTTTGTCGTCATCTAGAGCACCATTTCTGCAAGAGGGGTGGTCAGCCATTTCCGGGCATTGGCGCGCAGAGGGGCTGAGCCGGAGGCACTCCGGCCGTGTCGGGAAAGGCGTGGCATTATCGGTTTGCCTCACCTGTCATGCGTGCGAGCTGAGCATCGAGGCGTTTTGCAAAATCATAGCCCAATGCGGCTTCGGGCGAGCGTGCGCCGCCGCGCGGCCAGTGACCGCCACTACCGGTCCAGTCGCTTTTGAGGGCTGCAAGCCGGGCCTGCCAGTCGATGCTGTCTCCGGCTGCTTCAGGGTCGAAGGCGAGCAGGAACACGCCCCGGCCTTTCGGATCGTCGCGGCCACCGCCGGCGACACCGGCGAGAAGTTCGACCACGAGGCCAAGCAGAGAGCCGACCTGTCCGCCGCGCGGCAGAAGCGCGGTAACCTCAGAGGCGATGGTGGTCGGCTGCCCTTCACCATTCAGCGCAATTCCCTCCGGCAGGGGAGCGCCGGTGCTGCGGGCATTGCGGATGTCGGCCATGGTGGCGGTGCTGCTTGCCACGTCGATCACCACGCGGTCCGCGCCAGTGCCCATGGCGAGGGCGAACGGATTGGTGCCGATGACGGCGCGTGTGCCGCCATGGGCGGCGACGAAAGGCGGGCCTTCGGCCCCGGCGATCCCGACAAGGCCGGCATCGGCGAGATGGCGCACGAAGGGAGCAAGCCGGCCGAAGCCCCTGACGCCACGCAGAAAGACGGCGGCGATGCCCTTTTTCCGTGCGGCTGTGGCGAGGTCCAGCGTGGCGCTCGCAACGGCAAGCGGTGCAAAGGAGGCCGAGCAGTCGAGCCAGCTTAAGGTCTGCGGGGTTTCGGCAGTAGGGACGGGCGCGGCGTCGGCCGTCCACTCATCCAGCATGGCAATGCCGAAGCGCGACAGGTTGAGTGCGTCGGCCTCGATCAGTGCTGCTGAGGCAAGTTTCGCTGCCGGAGTGTCGCCAAGCGCTGCCGACAGCCGCGCAACTGCGTCGGGAAATGCGATCATTCGTCCATGCCCCGCGCTGCATTGCCGATCTGGACTTCGCCAGCGGACAGATAACCGAGCGTCATCAGGCGTTCGATCAGGAACGCCCGGCTGCTCTTGATGTGTTCGGCCTCGATGGCGGCGGCCCTTTCGCCATCGCCGGCCTCGATGGCGTCGACAAGCGCCGTGTGCTCGTCCGAGTGTTCGCCGATCTTGACCGAGAAATCGATTGCGAAGCGCAGGAGGCGTTCAAGCTCGTCGAACAGGGTTTCCGAGAGAGCGACAACGCGCTTGTTGCGGCTGCACTGCGCGATGGCGACATGGAAGCGCCGCGCCACCTGCTGCATGGCCCCGATGTCGAGCGGCGTGGCGTATTCGGCAACGATTTCGCGCAGCTCGGCGATGTCGGCCGGGGTGGCATAACGCGCTGCCTGCCGTGCCGCGTGCGGGCCGATGGCCGCGCGCAGGTCCAGGATTTCGTGGACGGCCTGAAACGTGATGGTGGCCACGCGATAGCCACTGCGCGGCAGGATCGTCACGAGCCCGTCGGCCGCGAGCTTCTGCATGGCGTCGCGCACCGGCGTTTTCGAAACGTCGTAGTCACGCGCAATGGCGTTGGTGTCGAGCGTGGTGCCCGGTGCGAGTTCGCAGCGCACGATTTTTTGCCGGAGCGCAAGATAGATGCGCTCCGAGACGGGTGTGTGGGCGTTGGGGGCCGGGCCGGTGTCGACGGTCATGAGCCTCTTGTCCTCAGCCGATCAGTTCTTTGCCCAGGCTACGAAGTGCCGCTCCAGCGCCTCAAGGGCGAGGATGGTGAGATAGCCCATGACCGAAATCACGACGATGCCGACGAACATGCGCGAGACCGCAAAGGTCTGCCACGATGCCCAGATGAAGAAGCCGACGCCGCTGCGCGCACCGAGGAACTCGGCGGCTGCGATGATGATGTAGGACGAACCCGCAGCAAGCTTCAGGCCGGTGAAGATGCTTGGCAGCGCAGCCGGGAAGGCGATGCGCGTGAAGGTCTGGAACCGGCTAGCGCCTGCGTTCTTGGCGACATCCATGTAGATCTGCGGGGTTTGCAGGACGCCGCCCATGGTGTTGTAGAACATCAGGAAGAACACGCCGATGGCGATGACGACGAATTTGGATGCATCGCCGACGCCGAAGATCAGCAGGATCAGTGGGAGGATGGCGATCTTCGGCACCGGATAGAGTGCAGAGAAGATCGGACCGAGGATGCGGCGGGCAGGCTGGGACAGGCCCAGAATGAGGCCGAGCGTGATGCCCGGAATGGCGCCCATTATGTAGCCGATGCCCACACGGCGCAGGGTTGCGCCCATATGCTCGAAAAGCTCCAGGCTCACGATCATGCGCCAGGCCGTTTCGGCGATTGCGCTGGGAGCCGGGAAGAAGCGGCGGTCGATCAGGTTGAACTGGCTCGACAGCTCCCAGATCAAAAGGAGCAGAAGCGGGCTGAAATAGGACGCGAAGCGGAACAGTTTTTCACGCCGCGCCGGTGTTTTGAGCCGGCGGAGTTCGTCTTCTGTCAGTATCGTGGTCGCAGTGCTCATCTCATGCCTCCGCAGGAGAGGCCAGCAAGCGCCAGACCTCGTAAGTCATATCCCAGAAACGCTTGTCGCGGCGCATCTCCACAACGTCGCGCGGACGTTCGAAGGGGACGCGCATGTCGGCGACCAACCTGCCGGGGCGCGGCGACATGACGAGAACGCGATCCGCCAGCGTCAGCGCTTCATCGACACTGTGCGTGATGAAGACCACGGTCTTGCCGGTTGTTTCCCAGATCCGCAGCAATTCCTGCTGGAGAACCAGGCGCGTCTGCTCATCCAGTGCGCCGAACGGCTCATCCATCAAGAGGATGTCGCGGTCGTCGACAAGCGCGCGCGCTACGGAGACGCGCTGCTTCATGCCGCCGGAAAGCTGATGGGGAAGGGCGTTCGCGAAGTCGGTCAGGCCCGTCAGCGTCAGCATTTCGCGCACACGCGTCTCCCGCTGTGCGCGGGGCACGCCTTTGAGGCTCAGAGGGAACGCGATGTTCTGCGACACGGTCAGCCAGGGCAGCACGGACGCTTCCTGGAAAACCATCGCCGGCGGCGTCGAAGTGTGCAGCTTCACGGAACCGCTCAGCTCGTCCTCAAGGCCGGCGAGAATGCGAAGAACCGTGGTCTTGCCGCAGCCGCTGGGGCCGACGATGCACACGAATTCGCCGCGCTCGACCTCAAAGCTGACGTCGGAGACGGCCACGGTCACGCGGTCGTCCTGGCTGTCGTAGAACGCTTTGGTCAGATGGCTGACCTCGATGGCCGCTCCGGCGGTCTTCGCCGGAGACGGACGCACTTTTTCCTGCACGGCCTGCATCACTTCTTGCTTGCGAGGAGTTCGTTGGCACGCTGCAGAAGATCGCGGCGATAAACGCTGTCGATGTCGGAATTTCCCTCATATTCGAGCGCGCCGCGCTGACGGAAGAACTCTTCCTGTTCACGCACCGATTCCATGTCGATGGCGCCGTCTTCGGAACGGACCGTATAGGGAATGCCGCGCAGGGCGTCGGGCTCGGTGCCGGTGTAGTTCGAAACGATTTCGAGGATCTTGTCGTCTTCCCAGCCGCCATTGTCGAGCTGACGCGCAGCCTTCAGATAGGCCGCCATGAAACGCACAACCGCCTCCTCGTTCTCTTCGACGAAGTCCTGGTTGAAGGCGATCAGGCCGAGCTCGGTGCCGAAGGTGTGATCCTCGACCAGACGGCGGCCAAGACCCTGCTTTTCAAGCTGGTGGGCGAAGGGCTCGATGCTCCAGCCCGCTTCAAGCCCGCCATTGGCGAAGGCGGCGGCAGTCGCGGGCGGCGGCAGATAGACCGGCTCGACATCGTCGATGGTCAGGCCACCCTTTTCGAGAGCCTTTGCGACCGAATACATGCCAAAGCCGCCGGGACCGGGAATTCCGATGCGCTTGCCCTTGAGGTCGGCAACGGTGCGGATGCCTTCATCCCAGGCCGTTTGCGACACCATGAAAGGCGACGGGGAGGGCACCGTGTTCGGCATGCGCGCCGAGGTGGCGATGATGGAAACCGTGGCGCCGCGATCAAGCGCGTTGAAGAGGCTGGAGGCCCAGGTGGCGGCGCCTGCTTCAATGTTGCCGGAGGCGAGCATCTGGATGGTCTCGGCCGTGTTGCCCTTCGGCGAGAGCGTCACGTCGACGCCGAACTCATCGAAATATCCCAGATCTTCCGCGACGAAGAAGGGCGCATAGTCGGCAAAGGGAGAATAGAGGAACTCAATCTCCGGCAGGTCTTCGGCCTTTGTTGGCAGGGTGGCTGCCGGTGCCAAAGCGACAGCAAACGCGGCTGCCATGAGAACACGACGACTGACTGAGAGCATGCGTGAGACTCCTCCTTCTCCGCAAGGAAAACTGGCCGGCGCCTGACATTTCCGCCCCTGTCCGAAGCCTTTCCGGGCCGTGGGCAGGGTGAAATTCATGCCGGAGATGAAACCGTACAACTGATATATCAGTGGCGCAACCTGATATTTTCATTTTGGTATTGTTGTATCGATTGAAGCAATTTCGCCCGTGCCGGGCGGGGTAAATCGGGGGAGGTGCCTAGCCGAAACGCCGGGCACAATTGCAGAACTCCCTGAGCAGCGGGTTCTGGTTCGCCGGCGACCAGAAAAGCGCGAGCTCGTGGTCTGGCAGCGCCGGCTCGGTGGGCTTCAGAACCAGTTCGGGGCTCATGGAGAGCGTGTCCGGCGAGATCAGGCAGACGCCGACACCCGCCGTTGCAAGCGCCATCTGGGACTGCGCGGTGCTGACCTGGGTGTGGACGATGCGCGGCGTGAAGCCCAGCGCATGAAGGCCGGCCATCTGATAATCGTAATGCGCGCGGTGATAGTTTCGCGGCGCGAGAATTATCTCCAGATGCGCCAGATCCTCGCCGCTGAGAGACGGCTTTGCGGCGAGCGGATGGTGCCGTGAAAGGCAGATCAGATAGGGGGCCTTCCAGACGGTGATGCTCTCCAGATCCTCCGACAGGCGCGGCGGCGTCGGAATGGTCAGGAAGGCAGCGTCCAGCTCACCTTCGTTCAGCTTCTGGCTCAGCTCTTCGGCGGCAAGTTCGGTGAGGAAGAAATCGCTTGCCGGATGGCTTTTGCGAAACCGTTGCAGCAATTGGGTGGTTGCCGGATAGGACATGTAATTGGGGATGCCTATCTTGAGCTCCCGCGCATTGCGCCGCCCTTCGAGCGTTTCGATGGCGTCACCGAAAATGTCGAGCACCCGCTGCGCCTGTCCAAGCAGAAACTGCCCTTCCGGCGTCAGCCTCAGCAGCCGGTTGCCGCGCTCGACCAGACGCACGCCCAGTGTCGTTTCAAGCTGCGAAATCTGCTGGCTCAGCGTGGGCTGGCTGATGGCGAGCGACTTTGCCGCGCGGTTGAAGCCGCTCAGGCGGGCCAGTTCATCGAAATAGATGAGCTGGCGCAGGCTCACATTGCGCATGCGGCGCAGAATGGACGGTTCGATGGGATTGCCGGACATGCCCTGACACTTTCGCGTTTGATCACGGCACCCCGCCTATAGGTTTTATCTATCAGTCGGATGACATTCGAATTGAACTGTCATGCAGGTGAAATGCAGCCGACTTAACCGTCGCCGCCATCGCGTTTCGGTTCAGGCGGTTTTTGTGTCACTTGCTCTAAAAGTTCTGGGTTCGTCGGGTGGGTATCCCGTGCGGGGGCTTCCCTGTTCGGGCTATCTGGTTACGGCCGATCAGGAAAACATCCTTCTCGATTGTGGTCCCGGCATCGCAACCGCTCTGCTTGCCGATGGCCGGCATTGCGGGCTGGATGGAGTGGTCATCAGCCATCTGCATCCCGATCACGTTCTGGATCTCGTGCCGCTTGCCTATGCGCTTCTGGCCGAATGGCTCGTGGATGGGCGCACCACGCCGCTGCCCCTTTGCATTCCGCAGGGCGGTTTGCAGTTTCTTCAGCGGTTCTCCGACCTGTTCGGTCACCGCAACTGGCAGTTCCCGAGCGATGTGGACGAACCCGGAAAGCGGGCGCTTGCCGCCTCGGTTCAGGAGCGGCACGACTGGCTTCTGACGGTTTTCGATGTTCGTGAGTATGCCATCGGAGACACGCTCAGGCTTGGAGCGAACCAGATCGAGACGCATGCGGTGGATCACAATGCGCCGACGGCCGCGATGCGGATCGAGAAGGACGGCGCGCGCATCGTCTACTCGGCAGATGCGCTCTTTGACCCCACTCTGGTGGGTTTCGCCGCTTCCGCCGATCTTTTTCTGGTGGATGCGCATATGTCCGGCCCGCTTGCCGGCGGCGCGCATATGAGCCCTGCCGAGGCGGGCAGGCTGGCCGCTCTCGCAGGGGTGCGCGAACTGGTGCTCTGCCATCTCGCAGCGCCTGAAGACGGGCCGAGCGCGCGCGCCGCGGCAGCGCAGCATTTCAGCGGTGCAATCCATCTCGCCTTCGAAACGCGTGAGTATCGCCTGTGACCGTTTCTCCCGCAGCGGTTCTCACGCCCATTCCGGCAGCGCCCACAGGCATAGGGCAGCGCATCGCGCCCTATCTGCTGGTCGGTCCGCTGATGTTGCTCCTGTTCGTCTTTGCGATCCTGCCCTGTCTCTTGACGCTGCTGCTCGCCTTCTTCGACGTGGATATTCTGGCCGGCACCATTCGCTTCGTCGGATTCGAGAATTTCACCCGGGCTGCCGCGCGCGGCGAGGTGCTCAACAGCCTGCGCGTCACCTTCACCTACATTCTCCTGACCGTGCCGCCATCGATGATCCTCGGCCTTTTGATCGCGCTCGCGATCAACAGTCTGCGGCGCGGGCGCGCATTCTGGCAGGCGGTCTACTTCCTTCCGGTCGCGGCCACGCTGGTTGCCATGTCGATCGTGTGGCGCTGGATGTTCGTCGGGCGTCGCGGCATCGTCGACCAGACGCTTGGTCAGATGACCGGCCTGGTCGACTGGCTGAACTCGCCCGTGCTTTCCCTGCCGGCGGTCGCCATTGTCGGCAACTGGCAGCAGATCGGCTTTGTCGTCGTTCTTTATCTCGCGGCGCTTGCCTCCGTGCCGCGCCACCAGATCGACGCCGCGCGGGTGGATGGCGCGGGTGCATGGCACCGCTTCTGGCACGTCACCTGGCCTGCCATCGGCCCGACCACGGTGTTTGTCGGCATCATCACTTCAGTCAATGCGCTGCGGGTGTTCGACACGGTTTCGACCATGACCGGCGGCGGCCCTTCGCGCAGCAGCCAGATGCTCGCCCACCTCATGTGGGAACGGGGCATCTACTTCTTTGACATCGGCGGGGGATCGGTGGTCACGCTCGTTCTTCTGGCGCTCGCCATCGCCGCAACCGCGCTCCAGCGCATCATGACCGCACGGCTCGAGAAGGCTGGAACGCGATGACCCAATCAATCGACACGACCCGCGCCCGCCTTGTTGCAGGCGGCACCCATCTGGCGCTCGCTGCAGGCGCGGTTTTCATGCTGCTGCCCTTCTGGCTGATGCTGCGCACCTCGTTCACCGCGCCGGATCAGGTCTTTGCCGGGAACATTCTGGCGCTTAGCGATTTCAGCCTCGAGAACTATCGCCGCGTTTTCGCGGAAGTGCCGCTGCTTCGCTATTATCTGAACGGCATTTTCGTGGTGACGGCGATCTTCGTCGGGCAGGTGATCGTCTGCGTTCCCGCAGCCTATGCGCTGTCGCGGCTGCGCTTTTCCGGGCGCGAAGTCGGATTGTGGCTGGTGCTGGCCGCGATGATGGTTCCCTATCACGCCACGGCCATTCCGATTTACGTGCTTCTGTCGCGCTTTGGCATGATCAACACGCATGGCGCGCTCATCCTGCCGTTCATCGGTTCTGCCTTCAGCGTTTTTCTGCTGCGGCAGTTCTTTTTGTCGATCCCGCAATCGGTTTTCGAATCGGCGCGGCTCGATGGCGCGTCCTCGCTGCGCACGCTGGTACACATCGTCTTCCCGATGGCGCGGCCGGCCATCGTCACCTTCGGCATTCTCAGTTTCGTGTCGCACTGGAACGACTATTTCTGGCCGTCCTTCGTGCTGCGCAATGATTTCGCCGCCACGGTTCCCTTCGGCATCGTCAAGTTTCTCGATCAGGAGCTTGGTGCGGATTACGGGCCGCAAATGGCGGCTGCAACCCTGACCGTCCTGCCTCTTCTCGTCGGTTTCCTCATCGCCCAGCGGCAGCTCATCGCCGGCATCGCGATGACCTCCGGGCAGGTCGACTGACATCATCTCACATCACATCTGGAGCCAATTCATGAAACGCCTTCTCACCACCACCGCACTTCTCGCCATGATCAGCGCGACGCCTGCACTCGCCCAGACCGAGCTGCGGCTGGTCTCCGGTCAGGAAAAACAGAACGGCGCGGTTCTGAAACAGGTCTTCGAGGCCTTCAACGCCGGCCAGGAGGATGTTTCGGTCAATCTGGAACTCGACAACCAGTCCGATCTCGACACCACGCAGAAGGTTCTGGCCGACATCGTTGCCGGCTCCGCTCCGGATGCGGTTCGCGTGACCGGGGCTGTGTTGCGGGCCTATGTGGATTCCGGCCGCGCGCAGCCGCTGGACGAATGCCTCGCCTCGGCTCCTGAGCTCGCGGCGCAGCTCGACAAGGGGCTGGTCGACAATTTTCGTGTCGACGGTAAGCTCTATGCCATGCCCTGGTATGTCACCCTGCCTGCGCTGTTCGTGAACGCGGATGCATTTGAGGCCGCAGGCCTCGACCCGCAGAACCCGCCGCGCAACTGGAGCGAGCTTGAGGCCGCTGCCGCCAGGCTGAGCGATGGTTCCGGCAACCGTTTCGGCGTGCTGATGTACATGCCGAACACCTATGTCTATGAGAGCCAGCTTCTCTCGTCGGGCGGCGAGATGGTCGATGGCGAGGGCCGGTCCGGCGTTGCCAGCAAGGCTTCGGTCGAGCTGATGGCGTTCATGCGGGGCCTCGTCGAGAAGCAGCAGATGCCCGCGCTCGCACCCTCGACCTTCTGGGGTGAGGCTTCGCGCATGTTCCAGTCCGGCGAAGTGGCGATGCTTCTGAGCTCGTCCTCCGCCTATAACAACGTCTCCAGCAACATCGCGTTCGATCTGGCGGTTGCGCCGATGCCGGCCCGTGACGGCGAGGAGGCGCTGACGGCGGCTTCCGGCAATGGTTTCGTGATGCTCGCGACGGACCCGGAGCGTCAGAAAGCCACCTGCAAGGCGCTCCTCTCGCTCGTTGCGCCCGAGAGCGTTGCCGCTACGGTGAAGGCGACGGCCTCTTCGCCGATCAATGTCACTGCGGCGCAGACGCCGGAACTGCTCGGCGATTTCTATGCCAAAAACCCAGCGCTCATGGCTCTGAACGGCCAGGAAAACCGCCCCTGGTATACGCTGCCGGGCCGCGCCAACAATGAGTTCCAGAGCAATTTCGGCGATATCCAGCACCAGATCCTGACCGGCGCTGTCGAACCGCAGGAGGGCATGAGCCGCCTTGCCGACATCATGAACGAGCTGAACGAAGCCCAATGATCGCGCGCAACGGATCGGCCCGGAAAGCAGGCCCGCAGGGCATGGGGGAGAACCCCATGCCCGTCGCGGTTCGCAATCTCACAAAGCACTGGCCGGGCGCGGAGCGTCCGGTTTTCTCCAGTCTCGATATCGACTGCCCGGCGGGCGGCATCACGATCATCGTCGGCCCCTCGGGTTGCGGGAAAACGACACTGCTGCGCTGCCTGAGCGGGCTTGAAACGCCCACATCGGGCAGCATTCTGTTCGGTAAGCAGGATGTCACGCAGGTGGATTCCCAGCATCGCGGCGTGGCCATGGTGTTCCAGAACTATGCGCTCTACCCGACCAAGACGGTGTTCGAGAACATCGCTTTTCCGCTGCGCATGGCGCGGCTTGATGCGCAGAGCATTCGCACGCGGGTCAGGGCTGCAGCCGCATTGACGCGCATGGAGCCATATCTTGACCGCTACCCGGCGCAACTTTCCGGCGGCCAGCGGCAGCGTGTCGGCATTGCGCGCGCCATCGTGCGCGGCCCGGCGGTTCTGCTGATGGATGAGCCGCTGTCCAATCTGGACACCAAGCTGCGGATCGAGATGCGGGCGGAACTGGGCGCGTTGCAGCGCCAGATTGGCTCCACCACCGTCTATGTGACCCACGACCAGACGGAAGCGCTTGCGCTTGCCGACCATCTGATCGTCATGCGCGATGGCCGCATTGAGCAGCAGGGCGCGCCGGAAGACATTTTCACGAGCCCAGCAAACACCTTTGTCGCTGATTTTCTTGGCTCCATGAACCTTGTCGATGTGACGCGTTCCGAAGACAGGGTGTTCGTCACATCGGGCGCGGTGCGGCTGGACGGGCTGCCGAAGGCCCCGCTCTCGCCAATGTTCCGCCTGGGCTTCCGCGCCGAAGACGTGCAACTGGGACCGGTGGACGGCGAGAAGGCCACATTGCCGGTCACCGTCAGGCGTTCGGAACTGATGGGCTCGGAACGCCTCGTTCATATGGAATGCGGCGGGCTTGCGCTGCGCGCCCGGCTGAAAGAAGTGGTGCGGCCGGACGATCGGCTCGAACTCCACATTCCGGCCGGGGCGCTTCACTATTTCGATGAGACAGGAAAACGCGTGGCGGGTGCAGTATGAAAAACAACCACGTGATCTGGGACTGGAATGGCACTCTGCTGGACGATTTTGCCATCACGGCGCAAATCACCGCCGATGCCCTTGCAGAGCTTGGGCGGCCGGGCGTGACGCCCGAAATGGTGCGGGAGCATTACCGGCGTCCGCTGTCGGAGTATTTCAGTGCGCTTCTGGGGCGGACTGCGCGTCCAGACGAGCTTCGCCATCTTGGCGAGGCTTATGAGCGCAATTACGATCCGGCGATGCACGGACTTCCGCTCGCCATCGATGCGCTGGACGCGCTCTCCACACTGGCAGAACGCGCCAACCAGTCGCTTCTGTCCATGGCGCCGCATGGCCAGATCGAACAACTGATCGAGCATCACGGCCTTGGGAGCCATTTCACGCTGGTGCAGGGGTTTACGGGAACCGGACACCCGACCAAGCGGGAGAGCCTTGAACGTCATTGCGAGACGCTTGATGTGAACCCGCGAGCGTGCTGGCTGATCGGCGACACGGTTGACGACTTCGCGGCGGCTGCGCCGCTCGGCGTCAGGACCGCGCTGGTGACGACCGGCATGCAGGGGCGGGATGCGCTGCTTGCAACGGGCGCGCCCGTTTTCGACAGTCTGGCGGACGCCGCCGGACATATTCTGAATGCCTGAAAAGAGAACGAGTTTCATGCCGCATAGCAAACTGATCGCTGACCTCGAAGCTGCCTTCGAGGCGCATGACGACAGCAGCGACAACAGCCACGACATCAACCATGCGCGCCGCGTGATGCGTTCTGCTCTTGAGATCGCTGCGGGGGAAGGCGGCGGCAATCAGCGCGTGATCATCGCCGCAGCCTATCTCCATGACTGGATCAACCTGCCGAAGAACCACCCGGATCGCGCGCGGGCCTCCACCCTGTCAGCCGAGGCCGCGCGCCCCATTCTCGAATCACTGGGCTTTGACGAGGCTGAACGCGAGGCTGCATGTCACGCCATCGTGGCGCACAGTTTCTCGGCGGGCATTGCGCCGGAAACGCTGGAAGCGAAGGCGCTGCAGGATGCAGACCGTCTCGAGGCGCTGGGGGCCATCGGCCTTGCGCGCACCTTCGCCATTTCCGGCCAGCTCGGCTCCAGCCTGTTCGACGGAGAAGACCCCTTTGCCGTCAATCGCCCGCTCGATGACAAGCGCTACTCGGTGGATCATTTCGAGGTGAAGCTGCTGCGCCTTCCCGAGACGATGCAGACCTCCATGGGGCGTCAGCTCGCGGACCGGCGCGCCGATGTGCTGCGCCGTTTTCTGGCGGATCTGGCCGAGGAACTCGGCGCTGCCCTTCCTCAGGGCGCAAGGGGCTAGTCTGCGTTCGCGCGGCCGGAAGGCCGCAATCCCGGGCGTCGCGGCGTTCTGCGGCGCTCAAAACATGTTCATCCACTTCCAAATGCTCAGAGTGTGGAAATCCAACACGCATTGGTTGAAATTCAAATTCGCCTTGTCGGATGGCGGATAAGCGAATATTTCTCCAGTCGAGTTCGCTTCGATACTGCTTTTCCGGGGCAGGTCTACAGAATTCTCTTTCTCGATGAGGGACGATGCCGCGCCAGCGTGTGCGGGGTCTTTCATCGTCAATGCTTTGAGTAAAACGGCGACGCGGTTTTTGCGTCGGGGGAAATGAAAAGGGATGAATTTTTGAGTACGGTTGACGAAAAACTTGAGCCTATTCTTGCAGACGTATTACGCCGTAGCGCAGGAGAAACGGAATTTCACCAGGCAGTGGTGGAAGTTCTCCAGAGCATTGGCCGGGTGATCGCGAAACACCCGGAATATGCCGACAACGCGCTGATTGAGCGCATCTGCGAACCGGAACGCCAGATCATTTTCCGCGTTCCATGGGTCGATGATGCCGGCAACGTGCAGATCTCCCGCGGCTTCCGGGTTCAGTTCAACTCCGCACTCGGCCCCTACAAGGGCGGTATCCGCTTTCATCCCACCGTCAATCTCGGCATCGTCAAGTTTCTTGGCTTCGAGCAGATCTTCAAGAACGCACTGACCGGTCTTCCGATCGGCGGCGGCAAGGGCGGTTCGGACTTCAATCCGCGCGGTCGTTCGGATGCGGAAGTGATGCGCTTCTGCCAGTCCTTCATGACCGAGTTGCACCGTCATATCGGTGAGTACACCGACGTGCCGGCCGGCGACATCGGTGTCGGCGGTCGCGAGATCGGCTATCTGTTCGGCCAGTACAAGCGTCTCACCAACCGCTATGAGGCCGGCGTTCTGACCGGCAAGGCGCTTTCCTATGGCGGCTCGCAGGCGCGCAAGGAAGCGACCGGTTACGGCGCGGCCTATTTCGTCGACCGCATGCTGCGCACCCGCAAGATGGATTTCGAAGGCAAGCGCGTCAGCGTTTCCGGTTCGGGCAATGTGGCCACCTACGCGATGGAAAAAATCATCGAGTTCGGCGGTCTCATCGTGTCCTGTTCGGATTCAGGCGGCTACATCGTCGATGAAAACGGCATCGACCTCGATCTGGTCAAGGAGATCAAGCAGAAGCGTCGCGGCCGTATCTCGGAATATGTGAAGCTCAAGGGGGCCGGCGCGCACTTTGTCGAGAAGGGGTCCATCTGGGATGTGCCCTGCGATGTCGCCATGCCTTCGGCCACGCAGAACGAGCTGACCGGCAAGGACGCGCAGACGCTGGTGAAGAACGGCCTCATCGCCGTTGGCGAAGGCGCAAACATGCCGTCGACGCCGGAGGCCGTGCGCGTGTTCCAGGAAGCCGGCATCCTGTTCGCCCCGGGCAAGGCGGCCAATGCAGGCGGCGTCGCCACCTCGGCGCTGGAAATGCAGCAGAACGCATCGCGTGCCAGCTGGACCTTCGAGCGCACGGAAGAGCGCCTGGCCGAGATCATGGCGCATATCCATGACACCTGTGCCGAAACCGCCGATGAATACGGCTCGCCCGGCGACTATGTTCTGGGCGCGAACATCGCCGGTTTTGTGCGCGTTGCAGAAGCCATGGACGCGCTTGGCGTGATCTGACGCCCTCTATCGGCATTCCAGAGAAACGAGCCCGCGCGACCTGTTTCGCGCGGGTTTTTCGTATGGGTTTCCGCTTTTTGGGGCTCAAAATCTGCAAACGGAGGAAAATCGCAGCCGGATCAAGTGCGGATTTTGCTTGAAACTGAAACCTGAATCATTATTCATGTATGTCATGGCAGAACCGAAGACGAAACGCGGCCAGATAAGGCGCGCCAAGATCCTTGCAGCAGCCGAGACGGTCATGGGCGACCAGGGCTTTTCCGCCGCGTCCATTGCCGAGATCACACGGCTGGCGGATACGGCGCTCGGCACATTCTACGTGTATTTCACCAGCAAGGAACAGGTTTTCCGCGAGCTGGTGCTGGAGATGGGGCGGATCACGCGCGCTATCGTGGGTGAGGCGATCAGCGATGCGCCCGACCGTCTGAGCGCGGAGCGGGCGGGGCTCGAAGCCTTTTTACGCTTCGTCGCCGAAAGGCCGCAGCTCTACCGGATCGTTGAGGAGGCGCGGTTCGTCGATCCGGAGGCCTATCGGGATTATTTCTGGCATTTCGGGCAGGCCTACACGCTTGGCCTGCGCGAGGCGCAGAAGCGCGGCGAGATTTCTGCGGGCGATCCGGAGGTGCGGGCCTATGCGCTGATGGGCATCTCCAAGGCGCTCGGAGACCGTTACGTGCTGTGGGAGGAGACACCCGACATCGAGCGGGTGGTTGAGGAGGCGCATAAGATGATCTGTCACGGGCTTGCCCCATGAGTTCGCACGAACCCTCGTTCGTCCGAACTGAAATTCGCAGCGCGCCCGGCGGGTGCGACTGTTTCGTGATCACCCTGGCCGCGCCCCGCGCCAATGCGCTGGAGCCGGATTTTCTGGCCGCAATTGAGGCCGCTCAGGAAGATTTCGAGGATACCGGCCTCCGCCGCGCACTGATCTGCGGCGGACGCAATTTTTCCACTGGCGGCGATGTCGGCCGGTTTCTGGAAGCGGCCTGCGACGGGCAGGCGGTGGCCTATGCCGAGCGGGTCGTGCCGCTTTTACAGCGCTGCGTGCTGCGAATGATCGGCCAGAAGGCCATTGTCGCTCTGGCTGGCCGGGGTGCGATTACCGGCGGATCCGCCGGTTTCCTGTTTGCTTCCGACCTTGCCGTTCTGGCTCCGGATGCATTCGTGCAGCCCTATTACGGGGTGATGGGCTTTGCGCCTGATGGCGGCTGGACGGCCACGCTGCCGGAGCGGATCGGCGCGGGTGCCGCACAGGACTGGCTCCTGAACGACCGGCGGTTTGGAGCGGAGGAACTCATGGCGCGCGGGCTCGCCTGCGCCGTCGACCCTGATCCCGAAAATGCTGCGCTCGCCCGGCTGGCCGCGCTCGACATCGATATGGCGCTTGCCGGCAAGGCGCTCATCTGGGATGCCGCAAGACGGGCGCAGGTGGAGGCGCGGCTTGCAGCAGAGACCGAAGCCTTTCGCACACTGATCCCGCTTGAGGCGACACGGGCGAAGATGGCTGCATTTCTTGGCAAGGAGGCTTGAGATGTTCGAGACCGTTCCCGACATGGCCTGCAAACGGGCCGAGATTTCACCCGATGCACTGGCCTTTCGCGATGCCGAAACAGGCCGCGCGTGGAGCTTTTCGGATGTGAATGCCGCAGCCGATGGCATTGCCGATGGGCTGCGCCGGGCCGGATTGGGCGAGGGCGACCGGCTGGCGATCCTCTGTCTGAACCGGGTGGAGTTCTTCCTCACGCTGTTCGCCTGCCAGAAGACAGGCATCATCCTGTGTCCGCTGAACTGGCGGCAGCCGGCACCCGAACTGGTTGAAACGCTGGAGCCGGTGAATGCAAAGGCCATCCTGCATGATGCGATGCATGCCGGTCTGGCGGCGGATGTGGCCGCGAAGACCGGCGCGGCGCTGTTCGGTTTCGACGATGCGCTTCATGGCTGGATCGCGCAGGGTGGTCCGGCGCTGCGCGCGGCGGTGCCCGCGACGCGCCCCTGGTATCTCCTGTTCACATCGGGCACGACCGGACGGCCCAAGGCGGTGATCCAGACTGCGCGCATGGCCTGGGCGAATGCGATCAATATCGGGCAGGCCATCGGCCTTACGGCAGAGGATCGTTCGGTGAACTTCCTGCCGCTGTTCCATACGGCCGGGATCAATCTCTACACGCTGCCGGTCTTTCTGAACGGCGCAAGCTCGACGGTCCTGCCGAAATTCGATGCCGAAAGGCTGCTCGCCATGCTGCGCGCGGGCGAGCTGACACAGGTATTCGGCGTGCCGGCCATCTATCAGGCGTTGTCGCTCATGCCGGGCATCGAAGACGTCGACTGGACCGCCATTCGCTGCGGTTGCGGCGGCGCGCCGCTGCCGGAACCGCTGATCCGCTTCTTCGCCGAACGTGGCGCCTATGTGCTGAACGGTTTCGGCATGACGGAAACCGGGCCCACCGTGTTCCTGATGGATGCCGCCCGCGCTGCCGAGAAGATCGGCTCGGTGGGGCGGGCGCAGATGATGACGGATGTGCGCCTTGCAGGCGTCCCCGATGGCGCGCCCGGCTCCGGCGAGATCCAGCTGCGCGGTCCCAACATCACGCCGGGCTATTTCGAGAACCCGGAAGCGACCGAAAAGACCTTCACGCCCGATGGCTGGCTGCACACCGGCGATGTGGGGCGGCGCGACGCGGATGGCTATTACTTCATCGTCGACCGGATCAAGGACATGTTCGTCTCCGGTGGCGAAAACGTCTATCCGGCCGAGGTCGAGCGCGCGCTCAACGCGCATCCCGCCGTGCTGGAGGTGGCCGTTGTCGGCTGCGCGGACGAAAAATGGGGTGAGGTGGGCGTCGCCTTTTTGGTTCTGCGCCCCGACGCCGAGCTTGATGTCGAGACGCTGCGGCCGTGGTGCCGCGAAAGGCTCGCCGGTTACAAGGTGCCGGTGCGCTTCTGCGTGCTTGAGGATTTTCCACGCACTGCCGCCGGCAAGGTGCGCAAACCCGATCTCAGAGAGTTTTTGACCGATGCTTGACCTGTCCGCCCACTGGTTGCCCAGCCAGGAGGAGTTCGACGCCTTTGCTGCGGTGTCGGGTGACGACAACGCGATCCATGTGGACCCCGAATTCTCGGCCCGCACCAGCTTTGGCCGCACCGTCAGCCACGGCATGCTGATCTATTCCAAGCTCTGGGGCCTGTTGCAGAAGGCTGAGCCCGGCGCGCGCCAGGTCAGCCAGACAATGATGTTTCCCAACCCCGCCTTTGCCGGTGAGGAGGTTGCGCTGACGGTTCGTGAAACCGCGCCGGGAACGCTTGAAATGAAGGCGGTGCGGGTTGCAGACGCCGCAGAACTGCTTGTCGGGGAGGCAAGGATCGCATGATGGAGACCGGACAGAGCGCCACCGTGCGCCGCACCTATTCCGCTGCCGATCTTTCGGCCTATGCAGCGCTTTCCGGCGCGGCCCCGGAAAGCCAGGTGCCAGAACCGCTGATCGCGGCGCTGTTTTCCTATCTTCTGGGCGTAAAGCTTCCGGGCTCGGGCACCAACTATCTCAAGCAGGAACTGGCTTTCAAGGCACCGGCGCCGCTCGACACCGAACTGACGGCGACAGTCGAGATCACCCGTCTTCGGCCGGAAAAGCATCTGGTCGATCTATGGGCGCGCTGCACCGCACCTGATGGCACGGTGATCTGCGAGGGCCGTTCGCTGGTCAAGGCAAAGGATGTCGGGGCCTGACGGTTCAGGCGTTGAGGCCTGCGGCGAAATCGATAATCGCCTGCGCGAAGGCCTCTTCTTCTTCCAGATGTGGGGAGTGGCCCGAGGCAGCGAACACATGGCGCTTCGCGTTCGGGGCCGTCCGCGCAATCCAGTCGGAGGCCGAGGCCGGGTAGACCCGGCTTTTTGCGCCTGAGCAGACGAGCCATGGCAGGTTTACATCGGGCGCCAGTGCGCGCGCATCCATGGCCACGAGATCATCCCACATGGTGCGCATCTTCTCCGGATCCTGACTGAGGATCACGCTGCGCGCGTCTTCACGCGAAAAGCCGGGTGCGCCTTCGGGTGTGGCAAACATGGTGGCGGCGATGCCGTGCGTTGCGCCATCCCAGTCGGTGCGGAAGCGCCGGGTCGACTGCGCCACGCTCTCAGCCGTCTGCCCTTTCAGGCCGTGCGGCCAGTCCGCAGCCGGCACGATGTGTGTGCTCATGTCGACGGTGACCAGCCCGCCGATCCCGGCGCTGCCATGGCGCGCGAGATAGCGCCAGGCGGCGGCTGCCCCCATCGACCAGCCCACCACCAGCGGTTTCCTGTCTGGCAGGGCGTTGAGCGCCTCGCCGATCATGTCCGCGCAGGCATCGAGCGTCGGCGGCAGGTGGGCGGCTGCGGCATGGCCCGGCATGTCGGGCGCATGGCAGTCGAAATCCGGGCCGATGCGGGCGATCAGCCGGTCGAACACGGCTCCGCGCATCGTCCAGCCATGCAGGAACAGGATGGAGCGCGTCACGTTCAGCGTCCGGCCCGCAGCCTGCCGACAATGCCGGTGGGGAAGAAGTAGACGCTGAGAATGAAGAGGATGCCGAGCCACAGAAGCCAGCGGTCGGGGTCCAGCAGTTGCGGCAGAAGCGGCACGCCGCCCGTTGCTTCAGAGGCCGCGCCCATCAGCGTCTGCAGATAGTTTTGCGCCAGTACGAAGATGGTCGCCCCGATGACCGCACCATACATGGTGCCCATACCGCCGATCACCACCATCAGGAGAATGTCGAGCATGATCTCGAAGGAGAGCGTCGTGTCGGGGCCGACATAGCGCAGCCAGATCGCAAACAGGCTGCCGGCCACGGCTGCCGTCGCGGCGGAAAGGCATGTGGCGATGGTGCGGTACCAGACAACGTTGTAGCCGATGGATTCTGCGCGGAAATCATTCTCGCGAATTGCCTTGAGCACGCGCCCGAAGGGCGAGTTGACGACCCGCAGCATCAGGAGGAAGAGCCCCAGAGACGCGAAGAAGACGAGATAGTAGTTGAGCACCTTGCCATTGATGCGCACGCCGAACAGTTCGCCCAGCCGGAAGGCCGGTGTCAGCTCGCGCGGGATCATGTAGTTCAGGCCGTCTTCGCCGCCCGTCAGACCGGACATCTGCGACACCAGAACCGCCACAGCCGAGGCAACGGCGAGCGTGATCATTGCGAAGAAGATCGCCCGAACCCGCAGCGAGAACATGGCGATCACAAGCGCCAGAAGGGCGGCCGCCAGGGCTCCGAGAACGGTGCCGGTCAGGAGCGCGTCATAGCCGCGCCCCATATGGATGGAGGCGAGCGCCACGCCGTAAGCGCCAAGCCCGAAGAACATCGTATGGGCAAAGCTCACAATGCCGGTATAGCCCAGAAGCAGGTCGTAGCTCGCCACAAGCACGATGAAGATGCAGATGCGCGCCGCCGTTTCCAGAGACCGCACGCCGGGAAACAGGAACGGGGCAAGCGCCAGCGCGACGAGGATCGCCAGAAGGATCAGGGTCAGCGCCAGCGAGCGGGGTTTGTCACCGGAGAGAAGCTTGACGAGCATCTTATTTGGCCTTCACGACGGGCAGCATGCCTTGCGGCCGCCACATGAGGATTGCGGTCATCAGCGCGATGTTCGACACCAGCGCCAGCTTGGGCTCGAGAAAGGCGACATAGTTCTGCAGGAGACCCACCAGAAGCGCACCGATGAAGGCGCCTTCCACCGAGCCAAGGCCGCCGATGATCACCACGATGAAGACGAGGATCATCAGTTCTTCGCCCATGCTGGCGGTGATGACTTCCTGATAGAGGCCCCACATCACGCCGCCGAGACCGGCAAGCGCCGAACCGGCGATGAAAACGCCGATGAAGACGCGGCTCAGGCGATAGCCCAGCGCCTCGACCATCTCGCCATTCTCGACGCCGGCGCGCACGATCAGGCCGATCTTGGTGCGGCGGAACACGAGCCGCATGGCGACGAAGAGGCCAAGCCCCACGGCCACGGCCAGGATGCGGTATTTCTCGAGCGCGGCGCCCCAGAAGGTGAAAGCGCCCTTCAGCGTTTCGGGACGGGAGAAGAAGATTTCTTCCGGTCCCCAGACAACGGCGATGAGCTGTTCGATCACGATCAACCCGCCGACGGTGACGAGGATCTGCTTGAGATGCGCGCCATAGACGGGGCGCACGATGACCTTTTCGAAGGCCCAGCCGAGACCGCCGGTCACGATCATGGCGGCGATCACGGCCAGAAGAACGACCAGAAGGTTGAGCAGGAGCGAAGGCGCGCCGGCCCAACCGCCAAGCGCCAGAAGCACGGAAATGCCGACGAAAGCGCCGACCGAGATGAACGCGCCATGGCCGAAATTGATGACATCCATCAGCCCGAACACGAGCGTCAGGCCCGAAGCGATGATGAAGATCATCATGCCCATGGCGAGGCCCGATACGGTGAGCGTCAGCCAGCTCGACGGATTGCCGATGGCGGCAAGCCCGACCAGTACCAGAACGGGCACCAGAAGAAGCGGTGTGGCTTTCGCCAGCCGTTCCGACAGCGGAATGTCGGCGAAGGTGGGTTTGTGGGTCGGTGCAATGGTCATGTGCGGGCCTCGCAGGATCGAAGCGGTTTCTTCGCGGCGCAGGACGGCTGTTTGAGCCCCTGCCGGAAACGGGCGGGCAGTTGCGAGAGAACGGTCTTCATTGCATTTCCATGCTCAGGCCCATCAGGCGTTCCTGAAGGGTCGCGTCGTTGGCCAGATCCGCCATGCTGCCGGTCCACACGATGCGGCCGTCATCCATCACCGCTGCGTGGTCGCCCAGCGCCTTTGCGACGGCGAAATTCTGTTCCACCATCAGGATCGAGGCGCCCTGCGCCTTCAGTTCGCGCAGCGCTCCGACCATGGTTGAAATGATGGCGGGGGCGAGGCCCTTGGTGGGCTCATCGATGAGATAGAGTGTGCGGCGTTCCGCCATGGCGCGGGCGATCGACAGCATCTGTTTCTGGCCGCCGGAGAGATTGCCCGCCGCCGCGTTCCAGAAGGTGCGCAGCGGGGGGAAGACGGAAAACAGCCAGTCGCGCCGGGCCGCATCGAGCGGGCCGCTGATGGCGGCGAGGATCATGTTTTCTTCCACCGTCAGGTCGGCGAAGATGCCCATGTCTTCCGGCACGAAGCCGATGCCCGCGCGGGCGCGGTCGGGCACCGGCAGGCGGGTGATGTCGTTTCCGTCGAAAGTGATGGAGCCGGCCCGCGCCTGCCAGTGGCCGATGATGGTGCGCAGCGTGGTCGTCTTGCCCACGCCGTTGCGCCCCAGAAGCATCGTCACCGAGCCGCGCGGCACGTCCAGATCGACCTTCTTCAGGATGTGATACTGGGCAATGTCGGTTTCGACGCCCTTCAGTTTCAGCACGGGCTCAGACATCTTCCAGCTCCCTGCCCATATAGGCTTCCTGCACGATGTCCGAGGCCATCACCTCTGCGGGCGGGCCGTCGGCCACCAGCGCGCCGTTGTGCAGCACGATGATCCGGTCGGCGAGGGTGCGGATCACGTCCATCTTGTGCTCCACCAACAGAATGGTGCGGTTGGTTTCGGCTTTCAGTTCGGCGATGAGATCGAGCACCACGGGCGCTTCGTCCACACTCATGCCGGCGGTTGGTTCATCGAACATGTAGACCATCGGGTCGAGCGCGATCAGCAGCGCCACTTCCAGTTTGCGCTGGTTGCCGTGGCTGAGTTCGGCGGCGGTCTGGTCCTTCCACGGGTCCAGCCGCACCCGTTCGAGGATCGCCATCGCGGCCATGGTGATTTCGCTGTGGCTGTCGGCCATCGAAAAGAGGCTGAAGCCCTTGTTCTGCTTTGCCTGTATCACCAGACGCACATTTTCCAGAACCGAGAGGTCGGGAAACAGGTTGGTGAGCTGGAACGCCCGGCCAATGCCCTTCTTGCAGCGCTCGGCGATGCCCGCGCGGGTGATGTCCTCGCCCATCAGCCGGACACGGCCGGCCGTGGCCGTGATCTGACCCGAAATCAGGTTGAAATAGGTCGTCTTGCCGGCCCCGTTCGGCCCCACAATGGCGGTGAGCTCTCCGGCATGGAAGCTGCATGTCACGGCGTCCACCGCGACATGGCCGCCAAAGCGCACGGCAAGCCCGTCGGTTTCCAGAAGTGGCTGGGTCATCAGGAAGGTCGCTCTTGGTCGAAAAAGGTGACGGGACGGTTTTCGCCGCCCCGTCCGGGGTCAGCGCATCAGTTGCGGACAGGGATGTTCATGTCCTCGATGCCGATCTCGCGAACGAGAACCGGAACGCCGTAGTCCTTGTCTTCCTGAACCTCGGTGCGGAAGTGATACATGGTCTGCAGCGCCTGATGGTCTTCCGGGCGGAAGCGCATCGTGCCCTTCGGTGTCTCCCACTCCATGCCTTCCATCGCCGTGATCAGCGCTTCGGTGTCTTCAGCGCCACCGGCCTTGCGGATGGCCTCGACGATGGCCAAGCCGGCGGACATGCCGCCTGCGGTGAAGAAGTCCGGCGGCGTGCCGTAGCGCTCGAAATGGGTCTTCACGAGCCACTCGTTCACCGGGTTCTGCGGGATCTCGTAATAGTAATAGGTAGCGCCCTCCATGCCCGGCAGCTCCTTGTGGGCGGTCAGCGCGGCGAGGATATTGCCGCCGGTCGCGATCTCGATACCGAAACGCGACGGGTCCATGGCGTTGATCTTGCCCATCGGGTTGCCCCCGCCGGCCCAGATGATGAAGAGCTTCTTCTCACCCTCGATGTCACCCATGGCCTGGAAAATGCGCTCGGCTGCAGCGGTGAAATCGGTGGTGTCGGTGGGCACATATTCCTCATGCGCCACGGTTGCGCCGGTGGCTTCCAGCGCTTCCTTGAACGCCGCCACGCCATCGCGTCCGAAGGCATAATCCTGCGCCAGTGTTGCCACGGTCACGCCTTCACCGCCAAGGGCAACGGCGTTGGAGATGGCGTCCTGCGAGGAGTTGCGCCCGGTGCGGAAGATGTAGCGGTTCCAGTTTTCGCCGGTGATCGAATCCGCCACGGCGGGCTCGACGATCAGCAGCCGCTCATATTCCTGCGCCACCGGCAGCATGGCCAGCGCGACGCCGGACGAGACGGGGCCGACCGCGATATGCGCGTCATCGTCGCCATAGGCCTCGGCCAGAAGCGCCTTGCCGATATCGGGCTTGAGCTGGGTGTCCTTCTCGATGACGACGATTGGCTCGCCGTCGATCTCCATCGTGCCGTCGGTGGCGTATTCGAGGCCCAGCATGAGGCCGTCATGGGATTGCTTGGCATAGGCCTCGAGCGGCCCGGTCTTGCCATAGACATGCGCGATGCGGATTTCCGCCGCCAATGGCGTCGCCGCCAGCGAAGCGGCCAGAGCCAGAGCGATTGTCCGGTACATGAGAATGATCCTCCCGATTTTCTCGTCTGGCAAATATGAAACCTGAATCAATATTCATGTCAAGCGCGAGTTCTGTCACAAACGCACATCGGCAATGGTGCGCCGGGAGGGAGGAGGAGCCTGGAAATGAGGGGGATTTCAGACAGGCAGGCGCTGCAAGGGTTCAGCTCGGCAGCTGGGAAGGGGCGTGTGCCTAAGGAATGATGGTCCTGAACGGGAAAAAGACGCACGGATGGCGTCAGGGCGGCAAGGCTCCGTGGAGAGCCCGCCCACCCGCTCGGCGTCTGCAACGTGTCTGCCTAGAAGGAGAAGGGACCGTTCGCGCTTTCCAGCGGGATCGCGGTCCATGCGCCATCGGGTGCGGTGTCGATCACCGCGCAGCCCCTTGGCCCGGTCATGAAGCCCACCGGCGCATCCGCGCGGCAATCGAGCGCGAAGGCGCTACAGACCGATGGCGCGGCGAGCACTGCGTGCCGTCCGATTCTGCCCTGATAGATCCCGTGCACATGCCCGGCCACGATCCGCGCGGTGCCGTCGAATTCGTTGAGAATTTCAGCAAGCGCGTCTGCGTTGGCAAGGCCGATGGCGTCCATGAACCGAATGCCGGTTCGCATCGGCGGATGGTGAAGCGCGATCAGCACATCATGCGTGCCGGCGCGCTCCAGTGCGGTCGCAAGAAGCGCAAGGCTCTCGGGACGAAGCAGGCCGCCGCCCTGTCCCTCAACGAGCGTATCGAGCCCGATGACGGGTGTTCCGGCAACATCCACGGACCAGTCGATCAGGCCGCTCTGCGGCATGCCAGTCATGTCGCCGAACGCCGCCCGGAGGTTTTCCCGGTTGTCGTGATTGCCGGGCACCACAAGCAGTGGCAGCCCAAGACGGTCAAGCGCGCCGCGCGCGGCCACATAGCTCTCCGGGCTGCCGTCGTCGCTCACGTCGCCGGTCACCAGAACCGTATCGAGTGGGCCGATCTGTGGCAGCAGTTCCAAAAGGCGATCAACCGCGTCGCGCAGCAGCGCGCCGGTGTCGAGCACGCCAGAAACAAGCGCGCCCGGCGCGACCAGGTGAAGGTCGGTCAACTGTAGAATTCTTGCCATGACTTATTTGATCCCGGCCCGCAGGAAGGCCTGCACGAACTGACGCTGGAAGACGAGGAAGGCGACCAGAAGCGGCGCAACGGACATCATGGTCGCTGCCGAAATCACCGAGATATCAACACCATTCTCCGGTGCGCCGAAGATCGACAGGCCGACGGTCAGCGGCCGCGTGTCCGCTGAGTTGGTGACGATGAGAGGCCACAGGAAGTTGTTCCAGTGGGTGGAGACGGAAACCAGCGCATAGGCCAGATAGGTGGGGCGTGCGAGCGGCACATAAACGCGCCACAGAATGCCGAGCCATCCACAGCCCTCGACCCGCGCCGCCTCATGCAGTTCGATGGGAACGGACTTGAAGGCCTGACGCATCAGGAAGATGCCGAAGGCGGACGCCATATAGGGCATGCCGACACCGAGTATCGTGTCGAAAAGGCCGATGCGCGAGACCATCGCATAGTTCTCGACGATCAGCACTTCGGGAAGAATGAAGAGCTGCATGAGAACGAGAATGAAGACGAAATCCTTGCCGGGAAACTCGATCTTGGCGAAGGCGAAACCGGAGAGCGTGGTAACGACGAACTGCCCGATCAGCACCAGCGTCACGAGTATGAACGTGTTCAGGAAGTAGCGCAGCCACGGCGCACCCTCCCAGGCGGTGTGGAAATTATCCAGCGTCCAGGGCGCGAACAGGTTCATGTTGACCGCATCGGAGGTCGCATGAAACGCCGCCCAGAAGGCGAAGACCAGCGGCGAGATCCACACCAGTGCGAGTAGCAGCGCGCCGAAGGTTTCGATATGTCGGGAAATCGCGCTCATTGATAGTGGGTCCGCTTGTCGAGATAGCTGAACTTGATCCCGGCCACGATGCCCAGCGCCAGAAGAACGAGGATCGTCATCGCGGCGGCATGGGGCGCGTCGAAGAAGGCGAAGGCCATTTCCCAGATGTAATAGAGGATCAGTTTCGAGGCGTCGTTCGGTCCGCCCTTGGTCAGAATGAACAGGTGATCGATCAGCTTGACCGAGTTAATCAGCGCATTGACCATGATGAAGAGCGTTGTCGGCATCAGGAGGGGTAGTACGATCCGCCGCGTATAGGTCCAGCGGCTTGCACCCTCGATGTCTGCCGCTTCCTTCAGGTCCGTGGGGATCGTCTGAAGCGCGGCGAGGTAGAAGATCATGAAGAAGCCGGCTTCTTTCCAGATCGTCACGATGATCACCGCCCAGAGTGCGGTTTCAGGCTGTCCGAGCCAGTTCACCGAAGGAAGGCCGAAAAGCGAGCCGATCTGGTCCAGCACGCCGAGGCCGGGCGTGTAGAAGAAGAGCCACAGGTTTGCCGCCGCAATCATCGGCAGAACCGTCGGCGTGAAATAGGCGGTGCGCACAAAGCCGCGCGCGGGGATCTTGGAATTCGCCCACAGCGCCATCGCCAGCGCGATTGCGATGGAAATCGGAATGGTGGCGGCGGCATAGATGAGGTTGTTCTTGACCACGACCCAGAAGGTCGGGTCGGCAAACAGGTCGGTGTAGTTCTCGGTTCCGACAAATTCGCTCGGCCGTCGGCGCGTGCCCCGGCTGAAAAGGCTCGACCAGAGCGTCGCCAGCGAAGGATAGAACGCAAAGGTCGTCAGCAGGATCGCAGCTGGCGACAGAAGCAGCCAGCCGTAGATCGCCTGCCGGCGGCGTTCGATGTTGACGTGATGCGCCATGGTCCGGTTTTCCGCCGAGTCTGGTCGCCGGACGCCGGGGCAGGCCCGGCGTCCGGCAGACTGGATTACTGGTAGTCGCGCAGGAGGCGTTCGGCTGCCTGCTGTGCTTCGTCAAGCGCTGCGGCGGGCTCCTTGGATCCGGTGAGCGCTGCCTGAATGGCGTTGTTCAGACCGTCGCGGACGCGGGCCGTCTCGAAGGTGGAGAACTCTGCCACGGCGTTTTCCAGCTGGTTGCGGGCCACGAGCGCCGGCGGGAATTCCGCCGTGTAGGCCTTCAGCGCCTCGGTCTCATAGGCTGCGGGCGAGACGCCCATATAGCCGGTGGCGATGGACCAGGCCGCAGCCTGCTCGGGCGCCGTCATGAACTGGATCAGCTTGAGAGCGGCAGCACGCTCTTCTTCGGACGTATCCTTGAACACGTAGAAATTGCCGCCGCCGGTCGGCGAGCCGGGACGCACATTGGCCGGCAGCTCGGCGACGCCGAAGTCGAATTTCGCGGCATCCTTAACGGCGGTCAGATTGCCGGTGGAGTGCCACATCATCGCGGTCTGGCCTTCAAGGAACGCCTGGCGAAGCGTGCCCCATTCCACCGTGCCCGTGGGCATGATGCCATGTTCTGTGGAGAGCGATTTCCAGAATTCGAGCGTTTCAACGACGGCCGGATCGTCGAAATAGGTGGTCAGGCCGTCATCCGACATGAGCTCCTTGCCATTCTGGATCGCCAGCGCCTGGAACATCCAGTAGGGGTAGCCGGTCGAGGGGATCATCAGGCCGGAAGTGCCGTCCTTTGTCAGGGCCTTGCCCATGCTGACGAGCTCGTCCCAGGTCTTGGGCGGGCTCTCGGGATCAAGGCCTGCCTCGCGGAACTGGTCCTTGTTGTAATAGGCGACAATGGTGGAACGCTGGAACGGGATGCCCCAGGTCTTGCCCTCGATGCGGCCATTCGCCATCAGCGCGGGATAGAAGCCCCCCAGCCAGTCGGCCTCAACACCGTTGATGTCTTCAAACGCGACGATCAGATCTTGCTCGATCAGGTCATAGGCATCGATGGAGAACATCACGGCAAGCTGCGCCGGCTCGCCCGATGCAAGGGCGGAAAGGGCGCGCACGCGGGTGTCGTCATAATTGCCGGAATAGATGGCGTTGACCTTGATGTCCGGGTTCGCCGCTTCGAAATCCGCAACGATGCCGTCAACGACCTCGGTCAGCGCACCGCCGACCGCGATCGGATAATACATGGTGAGTTCGGTCTCGGCCGCCGCCGGCAGCGCAACACTGACGGCCAGCGCCGCCGAAAGTCCCAGTTTCCTAAAGGCGTTCATTTTGCTCCTCCCAGGTTCATGCAGTCTTGCATCTTGCTTCAGGTGGCCGGAGCGCCGTGTGCGCCCCCGATCCGTTGACCGGCTGCATCAAAAAAATGCAGATCCTCGTCGGTGAAACTGATCTCCAGTTCCTCGCCCGACGGAATGTGTTTGAGGCCCGGCATGCTGACCGTAAGCCCGCTCGCCGCTTCGTGGCTGAGCCCGATATGGGTTTCCGATCCAAGAAACTCGCATTCCGAAACGCGGCACAGAAGGCGGCCCTTTCCGGGTTCGGCAATGCGCACATTTTCCGCGCGCAGCCCGATGGTCGTCGCATCGGAAAACTGCGGCAGCGCCGAGCGGTCGATCAGCGCCATGGGCGGCGCGCCGACGAATTCGGCAACGAATGTGTTGGCTGGCCGATAATAGAGGTCTTCGGGCGTGCCCACCTGCTGAATGTGCCCGTCCTTCATCAGCACGACCATGTCTGCCATGCTCATGGCTTCGGTCTGGTCATGGGTGACGTAGACGACCGTCATGCCGAGATCGAGCTGAAGCTTTTTGATGTCCTTGCGCACCGAGGCGCGCAATTTCGCATCGAGATTGGAAAGCGGTTCGTCCATGAGGCAGAGCGGCTGTCCCGCCACGATGGCGCGCGCAAGCGCTACGCGCTGCCGCTGACCGCCGGACAGTTCGCCGGGCTTGCGCTCTTCATAGCCAAGCAGTCCCGTGATCTCGAGCGAGCGCTGAAGCATTTCGCGCCGTTTGGCGGCGGGGACCCTGCGCACCTTGAGGCCGAAAATGACATTTTCAGCCACGCTCAGATGCGGGAAGAGGGCGTAGGACTGAAACACCATGGAGAGATTGCGCTCGGAGGGAGCGGCGGTCGTCACGTCCTTCCCGTCGATGCTGATGCGGCCTTCATCGGGCAGTTCGAGGCCGGAGAGCAGGCGCAGCGTCGTGGACTTGCCGCAGCCGGACGGGCCGAGAAGCGCGACGAACGACCCGCGCGGGATCGACAGCGAAATGTGCTCGACGCCGAGCTGGCCATTCCAGCGCTTGGCCACATCCTGAAGCTGGACGAAGGGAGGCAGTGCGGTCATTCAGCGTCCTCTGCGAAAATGATGCGATCCGACAAGGGAGCGATGAGATCGGTGTAGTCTGCGCCAGGCGCCCGGTCCGTCACGATGCGGTCCACATCGGCCAGGTTCCCGCCAAGCGCCGGCGCAAGGCGGCCGAACTTGGTGTGGTCGAGCACGAGCAGTGAAGTCTGCGCATTGCGGAACATCTTCTGGCGCACGCGCACTTCGGCCGGGTGAAACTCCAGAAGTCCCCCGTCATCGGCAACACCGGCCACGCCGAAGACCGCGTATTCCGCGCGAAAACGCCCGAAGAACTCGACCACTTCCTCGCCGATGAAATCGCGGTCGGGCAGGCGCACCTCGCCGCCCGGCAGGATGATGCGGTTCGACACTTCTTCGCTCAGAGCCATGGCGGCGCTCAGATTGTTGGTGATGATGGTCAGCTCACGTCGCCGGACAAGAGCCCGCGCAACGCTGAGCGGCGTCGAGCCGAGTGAAATGAAGACCGTGGATCCATTGGGGATCTCCGCAGCCGCGGCTTCGCCGATTGCGCGTTTTCCCACGATGTTGGTGCCTGCCCGCTGATCGAAAGGCGTGTTGAGGCGATCCGTCGACAGTTCGATGCGGCCATGAACGCGCCTGAGGCCGTTGCCGTCGCAGATATTGTCGAGGTCGCGGCGGATGGTCTGGGTCGAAACGCCGAGCATCTCCGCCAGCGCGCCAACGCTCACGCCTCCGCGTTCCTGAACGACCTGCTGAATCAGGTCGTGACGTCTGATTTTCTTTGACGCCATCCTCTCCCCTCAGTTTGGAAGAGGCTAGATTCAAAAAAACAACAAAGCAACAGAATTAAGCGTTCCAATCCGGAATCGGGTTTGCGTTCGGATGGAGCCGAAAGCCAAGCGTAAGCAGGTATTGCGCGCGTTTCACAGGCTCATGGTCTGCTCTGTGAAAACAACAATCAAGAAGCGTAAATGTTGTTTTGTTGCTTTTTCAAACATCGAGCGCGTACACCACCCCCTCCTGCAAGGGAGGGGGCGACCCGACGGTCTGAACGGAAAATATCACTCCGGCTCGGCGGTCGAAGCGGATTTCTCTTTTAATTTCTTCGCGCTGCCATTGCGTTCGCCGAGGTGATCCTTTGCCGGCGTGAAGCTGATGATGCGGTCATCGATGGAAGGCGTGTTGGCCGCGTCGCTTGCGAAAACCATTGCGCCGGAGGGCTTTACCCACAGGAGAACGATTGCGTCTTCCGAGCGGCTTTCCAGATAGGCGTTGTAGTCGAAGGCCTCGGTCAGCCGGGTCGCCTGGAACGTCCAGCCCTGCCAGTGCCGTTCGCGCAGTGCGCGGAACTCCAGCCCGTCTTTGGTCAACGGACGCCCGCCCAGCGTGAAGTTCAGCGACATGCGTTTCGGCTGATCTCCGCCGCGTCCGAGCTGAAACACGTGAGAACGGCCGAGTTCCGGCGCAAAATCGGTGCAAACGAGAGAATTGTAGGCATCGTTGTCGGTGACGGCGATGAGGTTCGAGAACCGCTTGGGATCGATCGTGTGATGAGCCTCTTCCGACAATATGTCTCCGAAGAAGACGGGAATGTCGGCAAGCCGCGCCTCGGCGATGTGGTTCCAGTTCGGATCGGCGATCATCACCGGCACTTCAACGCTTTTGAGCTTCTTCGCGAGATCGATTGCCCAGCGCGGACCGCCAACGATGAGAAGGCCGGGCTTCTCCGAACTCTTGAGCTTTAGAAGCGAGGCGAGGGGGCCGAGCGTGAAGCCGTGCAGAACGATTGTGGTGACAACCACCGCAAAGGTGAAGGCGACCATGCGATCCGCATCGATGATGCCTGCTTCTTCAAGAGCTGCGCCGAACAGGCCTGAAACCGCGACGGCGACCACGCCGCGCGGCGCGATCCAGCTTGTCAGAATGCGCTCGGGCATTGTTGCGCCGGAGCCGGTGGTGGCGATCATGATGGCCAGCGGCCGCACCACGAAGAGAAGCGAGGCGACGAACAGCGCGGCGCGCCAGTCGAGGCTTCGGAAATCCTCGATGGTGAGCGAGGCGGTCAGCAGGATGAAGATGCCGGAGACCAGAAAAACGGTGATGGTTTCCTTGAAGCGGCGCATCTCTGCGAGGCTCGCAATGCGGGTGTTTGCAAGCACGATGCCCATCACGGTGACGGTCAGGAGCCCGGCTTCTTCGAGCACCAGATTGGTGAGCGCATAGGCCAGAAGAACGGCGGCCAGCAATATGGGCGCTTTCAGGAATTCAGGTACATAGCCGCGCACGAACGCCCACTGGATCAGCTTGGCGGCGGCAAAGCCACCGGCGACGGCGACCACGAAGGCTGCAACAACCACATAGGCAAGGCTGCCGCCCTGATGCAGGCCGAGAAAGACGAGAATGACCTCGAAAGCCACCACCGCAAAGAGCGCGCCGATGGGGTCGTTGACGATCGCTTCCCATTTGAGCAGCGAGGCGGGCCGCGAGGCAAGCTGCGCCTGGCGCAGGAGCGGCGTGATGACGGTGGGGCCGGTGACCACGAGAATGGCGCCGAGCACTATGGCTGTCGGCCAGGTGAGGCCGCCGACATAATGAGCGGAGAGGGCGGTCATCACCCATACGAGCGGTCCGGCGATCAGGATGATGCGCCGCACGGCGGTTGAGGTTTCGCTGATTTCCTTGAAGTTCAGCGTCAAACCACCCTCAAACAGGATGATTGCGACGGCGAGCGACACGAGCGGGCGATAGATTTCGCCAAAATCCATTTCCGGGTTTATGAAGCCGGTGGCCGGGCCGGCGACCATGCCCGCGATCAGGAGCAGGACGATGGCCGGCAGGCGGAGCCTCCAGGCAAGCCATTGCGCGCCCATGCCCATGACGCCGATAAGCGCGATCTTCAATCCGATGTCATGCATGCAACATATCCGTTCAAACGTTTCGGCGTTTTGCAATGTGCCGCGTGGGAGCAATTGGGTTCGCGCTTCAGCGGATCATCCAGTTTTCGGGCTACAGAAGCGGGAGCCTGTTGAAAAGACCTGTGGTTGTGAAATCTGCTTGATTGTCGCGCGTGTAGCGGCAAAGCCAGTGTCCATGGACTGCAGGAATGTCACGAAAAACGGCATTCTTCGCGGACGATCAGGGGAGACGACGAATGGCTGAACGCGATTGGGCTGCGGCGGAGAATACTGCTCTTGAAAGGCTCGGGGCTTGGCCGGCGGATGGCCCGGGCGGCGTGGTGCTTGGCATTGAGAACGGAGCGGTTCGGCTGGTTGCGGCGGCGGGGCATGCGGGCGTCGGAGGCGCGCCGCTTGGCCCGGACAGCGTGTTTCGCTGGGCGTCTGTCACCAAGCATGTGTTTGCGGCCTGTCTTATCGAAAGCGGTGTGTTGCCGCTCGACATGACGCTGCGCGAGGCGCTGCCGGAACTCGCTGCGGCCCCGGCATCCGTAACGGTAGCGCAGGCGCTTGCCATGCAGGGCGGCTTGCCCGACCCGCGCGAGAGCTTGACCCTTCTGGGTTTCGGATCGCATGCGCGCACCGAGGCCGCGCCGCTTCACCACTGGATGGCCGGTTTTGACTGGTTGAACGCCAGGCCCGGCCATGAGGTCGCTTATTCCAATGGCGGCTACCGTCTTCTGGAAACGGCGCTGGCGCGGCGCGGTTTCGTGTTCTCCGACATGGTGGCGGATCACGCACAAAGGCTGGGTATCGGCATACGGGCGTCCGAATTCTGGACTGATCCGGCACCGGGGCTTGTGCCCGGCCATGAACCTGCATCGCCCGGCTGGTCGGAAGGCTTTCAGGGAATGCATCTTTCTGCAGCCGGATCGCTTTCGGGCTCGGCGCGGGATCTGGCGGTCTGGCTGTCGGACCTCATGGCGCGAGACGTTTTTGCGCAGATCGCCCGGCCTCTGCCGCTTGGGTCAGGCGAGGCGACCGGTTACGGGCTTGGCATTGCGCTGACGCAGATCGGCGCGGAGCGCGTGCCGGGCCATGGCGGGGCGCAGGCCGGCTATCGCGCGGGCTTTCTGTGTGCGCCGGAGGAGGGCATCGCGCTCGTGGCTCTGAGCAATCGCGACGATGGCGATGCGACCGGGCTTGCGGCGCGCGTGTGGGCGCGGCTGCGTGGCGTGCCGCAGGCGCAGATGCCGAAACCCGCCGGCGATTGGGCGCCGTCCGGTCTCTATGTGGCGGAAGAGGGGGACCTCTGGGCCGAAGTGAAAAAGAACGCCATCGTGGTGCGCGATGCGGAAGAAGCGCTCTTTGCAGGCGATGACGGCCAATTCGTCTCCGCAGCGCCGCATGCGCGCATGCGGCTGGCGTATACGGACGGAGCGCTGAGCGGCGATCTGTTCCATCAGCCCGTCCGGCTGTTGCCGGTGGGCGATTGCGATGAGGAACCGGAGCTGGACGGGCGCTGGATCAGTGACCACGCGATTGTGACGATCCGGGGCCGAACACTCCATTGGGGTGTGGGACCGCTTCAAACCGAAACGACCCTCAAGCCGCTTGGCAATGGACGCTGGCTGTTCAACGCGATGGGGCGTCGGATCTGCCTTCAGCGCCTTTCGCCGGATCGGTTCATTCTCTCTTTGGCAAGGGCGCGCGGCGTCGAATATTGCAGGCTCTGAGGCAAGGCCGGAAATGAAAAGACCGCTGCCTCTCTTCAGGAGAGACGCAGCGGTCAATCATGCTTTTGTGCGCTGCCTAGCCCGCGAGCAGCTCGATGTGGCGCTGTGCCTGACGAAGGGCGGAGATGAGGCGGTTTTGTCCGCGAACGAGCTGGGTTTTCGCAAAACCAAGCGTGTTTTCGTCAAAACCGTCCAGATCCGCTGCTTCTGCGATGGAAGGCAGCGGCGGGATCGTCAGGGCCGGATCGTGGCTGAAGCGGTTCACGCGGGTGAAGTTGATCGGCACGAGGATGCGGGCGAGATCCTGGATCACGGTGTTGGCCGTTGCCCTGTCGATCTTGCCGGACTTGATGCCCGCATAGAAACTGTCGAGCGTTGAAGCCAGCGCATCGACCGCTTCCTTCGATGCCGACAGGTCAAAGCGGTCGCCGGCCTTGGCCTGGTACTCGGCCACGGTCTGCGCGAATTCCTTCGCCGTGGCGCGCCAGTCAAACGGCAGGATCTCGGCATTCGCATTGCGAAGAACGGCAAGGAGATAGACCTTGATGTCGCGCAGGAGAATGTCCCTGTCTGCGATTTCCAGCGTGTCATTCTCGGTGTGCCAGGCAATGTTGCCGCCGCAGCCGCCCACCGTGTAATAGCCTTTCTCCTCACGCTGGACGTCCGGCATGGTCGACGACAGCATCAGGTAGCTGGAAATGCCGATATTGTTGAAGGAGTAATCGCCGGCGCGGTGCGGGCGCTCGCCTTCCATCGTTTTGCCGGCCACTTCGCCGATCACTTCAGCGAGGAAGTCTTCGGTTTCGCTCATCCGGCAAAGATTGATGAATTCGGTTGCCCAGCGGCAGCCCGGGCTGTCGCAGTTGACCTGCGAAACGGCATTCTGCTCGAGGTCCAGCGCAAAATTGTCGGAGAACCAGGTCGAACCGGCATAGCGTCCGGTGGAGTGGCCGGGCCACCAGCAGATGCGTACCGAGCGCTTCAGGGAACCGCGATTTTCCCAGAGAACGCGGGCGATTTCGAGCATGCTCGCATCACCGGTTGCGTTGTCACCCACGCCCACGTCCCAGCTGTCGAGATGGCCGTGCAGGAAGACGTATTTCTCCGGCTCTTCGGTGCCCTTGATGAAGACTTCCGGCAGTTTAGACGTGAACCAGCCCTCTTCCATCTCGGTGAACAGCGTGACGCTGCCGCCCTTTTCCGCGATGGCGACCAGCGCCGCGCCGTCATCCTTGTTGACCGCCGCAGCGGCGATCTTCGGCTTGCGCGGCAGGTCGTCCAGATCCGGCGTGCCCCAGATGCTGGTGCAGATGCCCCAGTGGATGTCGACACCGGGATTGATGCCGATAACGCCGATGGCGCCGATTTCCTCGAACTGGGAAACCAGGCCGGGGCTCGCAAAACCTTCGGAAATCACGATCTTGCCGCGCACGCGATCGGCGAGCTCCTGCGTGGTGTCCACCTTTTGCTCGAACATGTCGGTGATCATCGCGTTGTGATACGCGCCGACATAGACAAGTTCGCCCGTGACGCCATTGCTGGCGTCGACGCTGTATGCCGGCGGCTTGGCGCGGAACGTCTTGCCGTCAGCCTCGACGCGGGCCTGACCGGGCAGGCTGAGATAGAGGCTCGGCTCATGAACCGTGACCTCGACACCGTGCCTGCGCAGCCGTGAGACAATTTCGTCCATGCCGCGGTTCACATCGGTGGGGTGCTCGCGCTTGAAAGTCGCAAAGCTCTCGACCAGCCCCCAGGGTTCGTCAAGCGAGACGGAATCGAGAATTTGTTTTTCGAGATTGTTCATGCGCGAAGCTCCCATTTGTTTCATTCAACGAAACAACGTTTCGTAATGAAGAAAAGCTAGCAGAGCGTTTGCGTGGCTGCAAGCGCTGGCCCAAGCATTGGGAAGCCAGGCAAACGAAAACAGCCCGCGGAAGCGGGCTGCGCATTTCGTGATTCTATTGTGCTCTTTTATCGCGCTCTGGGGGCTGGGTTCAGCCGGCGGAGCGGGCTTTGCTCCCGGCTTCTTCCTTGTCGGAACGGTGCAGCGACAGGCGTTGCGAAATTTCACCGGCTGCTGCCAGAACGGCCTGCATGTAAGCCTCGCGGCGCTCTTCATCGAAGCGCACGACTGCGCCGGCAACGGAAATCGCTGCAATAACGTTGCCATCGGCCGCAATGATGGGGGCCGCGACGGAGAAGGCGCCTTCATCGAGATCGTTAATCGCGACATTGCATCCGTTCGCGCGAATGCGTTCCAGCGCTTGCCGGAGCTTTTCACGGTCGGTGATCGTGTAGGGGGTAAAAGCTTCCAGCGGGCTGGCGAGCACCTGGTCGATGATGCTCTTCTCGCTGAATGCTAGAATGCAGAGCGAACCGCCACCGGCATGAAGCGGGCCGTTGCGTCCCGCCTGCGCGAAAAGGCGAATTGAATGCAGGCCCTCGCGCGTCGCAACAACGAGCGAGCGCAATCCGTCGCGCACGACGAGATTCACGTTCTCGGAGGTCCGGTCGCGCAGCGCATCCATCACAGGCCGCGCAGCAGACAGGAGGCTGCCTTCGCGGCCAACACGTTCTCCCAGCACACCAACGCGATAGCCGAGCGAGTAGACGGCGCGCTCCGGATCCCGGAACACGAAGCCGCGCTCTTCGAGCGTATGCAGCAGGCGGAAGACAATGGACTTCGTCAGGCCAAGCGATTTTGCGAGCGCTGTGACCCCCTGATCCGGTTGGTCGGCGAGTGCTTCAAGGACAAGCAATGCGCGGTCGACAGCAGCGATCCTGTAGTCCTTGGGGGCTGTCTCGTTCATGGCTGCGCTCCTGTTTCTCGCATTATCGTTGTCTGCTGCACGGTTGCAATATTGCAGATTTGTGATTTACTCAACGGAAATAAGAAACAATGTTTCACACAATAAAACAATGAGGGGCGATGAAATGCGTGTTGCTTATGTCGTACCGGGGCCGATGTCCAAGGGGCCGATGGGGCTGAAGGAGATGAAGCGGCGCGAAGCGCTGCTGAATGCGTGGGCATTCACCGGCACCGAAGTGTCGGTCATTGATGTTGTGGACGGACCAGCATCAATCGAATCCGCTTATGAAGAGGCGCTGTGCATTCCTGCCACGATCGACGTGATCATGCGTTGCGAACGTGACGGGTTTGACGCTGCGATCATCGGTTGTTTTGGCGATCCGGGCCTGGAGGCCGCGCGTGAACTGACGACCATGCCGGTTGTTGGCCCATGCGAAAGTTCGCTGCTTCTGGCTGCCAGCCTGGGGCACAAGCTCTCCGTGCTGACCATCTTCGAAAGCATGGTTGCCGGGCAGGAGCTGCTTGCCTACCGGGCGGGTGTCCTTGAAAAGCTCGCTTCCGTGCGGGCCACGGGCATTCCCGTTCTGGAGCTGATGAAAAACCCGGATCAGACGCGCGAGAAGCTGATCGAGACGGCAACGCTTTGCGTGAAGCAGGACCGTGCCGACGCTCTTTTGTTCGGCTGCATGACGATGTCGTTTCTGGATCTTGCGGACGAGGTTTCCGCCGCCGTGGGCGCGCCGGCCATCAATGCCGGCAAGGCCGCGCTAAAGCACGCGGAAACGCTGGTTTCCATGGGGCTCTCCCACTCCAAGACAGCCTATCCCATGCCCGCCAAGATGCGGGCCGGCCAGTCCTTCGAGGCGCTGCGGGTGGCCTGAGCCTGCGCGCCGACAAGACAACGACAAAAATCTTCAGAGGAGAAGCAGGATGATACCAATGCGCAGAGCGGTTGTCTCGACCGCGTTTCTCGCCCTTCTTGCCGGGACGCCGGCATTTGCCGGCGATCAGATCAGAACCATCGACCTGTTCACCCGCCCGCAGGCGGCGCAGCCACAGGAATTCCAGTCGATCCAGCTCATTGCGCAGGAGTGGCGCAAGCTCGGTCTCGATGTGAATGTGCGGGTCATGCCCTGGGAGCAGATGTCGGACGTCGTCTGGTATCAGCGCGACAACTGGGACGCCACGGCCTGGCAGATGGTCGGTCGGCCCGAGCGCTCGGACCCCGATGAGATCGTCTTTAACCTGTTCCATTCGACCACGGCGGACAAGGGTTACAATTTCATCGGTTACCTGAACCCGGAATACGACACGGTCGTTGAAGCCGAGCGGGTCGAGATCGACGAAGCCAAGCGCAAGGAGCTGATCGACAAGGCGCAGGAGATCCTCGCCGCCGACCAGCCCAACATGATGCTTGTTCATCCCAAACAGACATTCGCGTTCGACAAGACGGTCTGGGACCCGGCCTCGGTTGTCGAGCAGAGCGGCATTGGCATTCGCAACACGTGGACGTTCATGTCGCTGACGCCGGTTGGCGAACAGAAGGACATCATCCTCAACTCCGGCGACAATGTGCAGGCGATCAACCCGCTCTACATCTCCGGCGGCGTGGACAGCTGGGTGTTCGAACTGGTCTATGACCGGCTCGTGCGTGTCGGTCCCGATGGCCTGCCCAAGGCCTGGGCGGCCGAAAGCTATGAGTGGAAAGACGACAAGACCATCGCGGTGACGCTGCGCGAGGGCATGAAGTGGCATGACGGCGAGCCTGTGACGCCGGAAGACGTCAAATTCTCCTTCGAGACCGCCGTCAGCGGTGAAGCGCCGATGTATGCGCCATTCGCCACCAATATCGAGAATATCGCGATTGACGGTTCCACGATCACCTTCACGCTCAAGCAGCCGGCGGCGTCGTTCGTCACGTCGAGCCTGGCGAAGATCAATCTCATTCCCAAGCATGTCTGGGAGCCGATCATCGCCGATCTGAAGACGAAGGAAGAGAACGCGGAAAGCTATCAGGAAGAGACACCCATCGGTTCCGGGCCGTTCAGGTTCGAGCGCTGGCTCACCAATGAGGAAATCGTCCTTTCCGCCAACAAGGATCACTTCAACGCACCGAAGGCCGAGCGCTGGATTCTGCGCATCGTGCCGAATGTTGAAGCGGCGCTGGGCATGCTGCGCTCCGGCGAGATCAACTTCCTCGCCGAATTCTCCGGTGATCCGCAGGTGCTGCTGCAGGCAGCCGAGCAGGATGGCGATCTGGAAACCGTTTCGACCGTCGAGATGGGCTTCCGTTATGTCGCGTTCAACAACCGCCGTCCGCCCTTCGATGATCCGGCATTCCGCCGCGCGCTTTCTTCGGCCGTGGACCGTCGCCTGATCGTCAAGGCTGCCTATCGCGGTTACGCCGAGCCTTCCAACTCCGTTGTCTCTCCCGCGCTGGGCTTCTGGCACAATGAAGCGGTGGTCGAAGGCTTCGAGGCTGGCCACGATGTGGCGGTGAAGATCCTTGAGGATGCCGGCTACACGCTCGAGGGTGACCGCCTGCATTATCCTGGCGACCAGAAGGAAACGCTGGCCGAATAACGCCCTGACAGGCGCACTGTCACGGTGCGCCTGTCTCCTCCCGACGCGCCACGCTGCCGCGCCCTGCGGTGACGCGGCCAGAATTTTCGCGCCGAGACAAGGGAAGCCTGTTCATGTCCCATTTGAAGGCGATGGCCAGCAGAGCGCTGCAACTCGCTCTCGTCCTCTGGGCGGTCGTCACGATCCTGTTCCTCATGTTCCGCCTGATGCCGGGCAATCCGATGGCGGCCTATATCGACCCTACCTTCACTGTGGAACAGCAGGAAGCGCTGATGGCGCAGTTCGGCCTCGACAAGCCATTGTGGGAGCAATACCTCATCTATCTCGGCAATCTTCTGCAGGGTGAGCTGGGCCAGAGCTTTCGCTATCGCGAGCCTGTGGCCGAGCGGCTGATGACGCTCCTGCCCAACACGCTCATTCTCACATTCTCTTCGCTTATCGTGGCCTACACGTTCGGCATTCTTGCCGGCGCGTATCTTGCCTGGCGGCGCGGAAGCGTCGTGGAGAACACGGCAATTCCGCTGGTTCTTACGACGCGCGCCATGCCTGAATTCTGGCTCGGGATGGTGCTGCTTGCCGTGTTTTCCTTCTGGCTCGGCTGGTTTCCCGCCGGCGGCACACGGCCGGCCGGCGCCAGCTATGACAGCTTGTGGGCGCTTTACACCTCGCGGGAGTTCCTGAGCTATCTGGCGCTCCCGGCCCTGACACTGGCGATTTACAGTCAGGGACTGCCGCTTCTTCTGATGCGCTCGAACATGCTGGATGTGATGAAGGAAGACTTTGTCACCATGGCCCGCATCAAGGGACTGTCCAACTGGTCGGTCGTGGTGCGCCATGCCGCGCGCAACGCGCTGTTGCCGGTCATGACATCCTTCGCCATCGCCGTCGGCTACCAGCTTCAGGGAAATGTGGTCGTTGAATCCGTTTTCTCCTGGCCGGGGCTTGGACGCGAACTCGTCAATGCCGTCTCGGCATCCGACTATCCGCTGGCGCAGGGCGCGTTCCTGATGATCGCCGTGGTGGTCATCCTGATGAACCTCATCGCGGACCTTCTTTATTCCCTGCTCGACCCGAGGATCAGCCATGCTTGATACCACGCTTCCCAGGCCGGGTTTCGTCGCGCGCTTCTTTCGCAGCCTGCGTCTGCCTTTGAACGACCCCTTCGCCGTTGCCGGCCTCGCCATCTATGCGATCTTCATCCTGACCGCGATCTTCGCCGATGCCATTGCGCCATACGATCCGACAGAGATCCTCTACACGCCCGATTACGATCTGGCCGCCGATCTGCGTCCGGGTGAAGACGGCTTCATTCTCGGCACCACCAGCCTTGGCCGGGATATCTTCTCGCAGATTGTTTACGGCACGCGTTCCGCGCTGCTTATCGGACTGACAGCGGCCTTCATGGTGGCGCTGATCGGATCGATCGTCGGGCTGGTTTCCGGCTATTTCGGCGGCTGGGTGGACGCGCTCCTGATGCGGCTGGCAGATGTGGCGTTCGGCATACCCTTCCTGCCTTTCGTCATCGTGCTTGCCGCTTTCCTTGAACCGTCGATCTGGAACGTCGTCATCGCCATGGCGCTCGTTCTGTGGCGCGACACGGGGCGGGTCATCCGCAGCCAGGTCCTGACGTTGCGGTCCCGCAGCTATGTGGATGCGGCAAGGGTTTCAGGCTCTTCGGATTTCAAGATCATTCTGCGGCACATCGCGCCGAACATCCTGCCGCTTTCCTTCCTTTACGGGTCCATCGCCATCGGCTGGGCCATTCTGACGGAGGCGTCGATTTCGTTTCTCGGCTTTGGCGATCCCCAGTCGATCAGCTGGGGCTACATGCTGCAGGACGCCTTCGCCAGCCAGGCGCTCGCGAAGCAGGCCTACTACTGGTTTGTGCCTCCCGGCGTCTGCATCATCCTCGTCGTGTCCGCGGGCTTCTTCATTACCCGCGGCTATGAAAACCTCCTGTTTCCGAAGCTTGGCCGATGACTGAAACATTGCTTTCCGTTCGTGATCTCAAGGTCAGCTATCAGGTTGGCAAGGGTTCAATCGATGCTGTCGATGGCGCGAGTTTCGACGTGCCGCGTGGCTCCATCGTCGGTCTTGTTGGCGAGTCCGGCTGCGGCAAGACCACCGTCGCCAGAGCGCTGACAAGGGTGATCGCCGACAATGCGAGCATTACCGGCGGTCAGATCCTGTTCGACGGACAGGATATCGCGGCGCTGCCCGAACGCGAGATGAATGCGCTGCGCTGGCGCGACATCGCGTTCATTCCGCAAAGCGCGATGAACTCGCTCGATCCCGTCTACACGGTCGAATATCAGCTCAACGAGGTGCTGCGGCGACGCGGTGGGCTGGGGCGCAGGCAAGCGCGGGCGCGCTGCGAAGAACTGTTCGAGATGGTTGGCATCGAGGCCGGCAGGCTTGGCGATTATCCGCATCAGTTTTCCGGCGGCATGCGCCAGCGCGTGGCCATCGCTCTGGCCCTTGCGCTCAATCCCAAGCTGGTGATTGCCGATGAACCGGTGACGGCGCTCGACGTGATCGTTCAGCGGCAGATCCTCGACCAGCTGCGCGAACTGCAATCGATGCTGGGCATTTCGGTGATCCTCGTCACGCATGACATCTCGGTCGTCGCCTATGTCTGCGACCGGACGGTGGTGATGTATGCCGGGCGCATTGCCGAAGCCGGCCCGATGGACGCCGTTCTGATGGAGCCGTCGCATCCCTACACAATGGGACTGCGCAATGCGTTTCCCGATCTGAAAGGGGCGGCAAGCGGTGTGCTGACGCCCATTGAGGGCGCGCCGCCCAATCTCGCCTTTCCGCCACCGGGGTGCCGCTTTGCGCCCCGCTGCCCGTTCGCAGTGGAGACCTGCACCACGCAGCAGCCGGCGCTCGGCATGGTCGCGCCTGACCATCGGGTCAGCTGTCACCGGGCGGATGAAGCCGTCAAGCTGCGGCAGGAGGCGGCCCGCACCGAAACATGGCTCGCAGACGCATGAGGTTGGCTGTGTCGAAACCACCCAAGCCGCTGGTCTCCGTCAAGGATGCCCAGCTCCATTACCGGGTCGGCAGCGCCTTTTCGGCGATGCGTGGCCACTCCTCCGTCGTCAAGGCGGTGGACGGTGTGACATTCGAGATCCAGAAGGGCGAGAGTGTCGGCCTTCTGGGAGAGTCCGGCTGCGGCAAGACCTCCATGGGGCGGCTGCTTCTCAAGCTTGAAGAGGCGACCGGTGGCGAGATCGAGTTCGCCGGCGATGCGCTTTCCGGTCTGAAGGGACCGGCGCTCAAGCGCTATCGCGCCAAGGCGCAGCTCATCTTCCAGAACCCGTTCGAAGCGGTGAACCCACGCTTCACGATCCGTGCCACACTGGCCGAACCGCTGGAGAATGCCGGCATTCCGGCAGCCGAACGTGAAGGGCGCATCATCGAAGCGTTGGAACTCGTGCGCCTGCCACAGCCACAGCAATATCTTGACCGGTATCCGCACCAATTATCGGGCGGCCAGTTGCAGCGCGTGGTGATGGCGCGGGCGCTCATCCTGCAACCCGACTTCGTGGTTGCGGATGAACCGGTTTCGATGCTCGACGTGTCGGTGCGTGCAGGCGTTCTGAACGTGTTTCGCGATGTGCGCGACCGGCTGAACCTGACTGCGATCTACATCAGTCACGACCTGGCCCTTGTGCGGTATGTCTGCGAGCGAACCATCGTCATGTATCTGGGCCGCATCATGGAAGATGGACCGACCGAGGACATCGTCCACGAGCCGCTGCACCCATACACCAAGGCGCTGGTGGCGGCCGTTCCGGTGCCGCATCCCGACCAGAGCCATGATCCGCTTCCCATTGGCCGTGGCGCGCCTGATCCACGCAATCCGCCTTCGGGTTGCGTGTTCCGAGACCGTTGCCCGCTCGCTTTCGACCGTTGCGCCAAAGAAGCGCCGGCGCTGCGTCCCGCAGGCAGCCGCAAGGTCGCCTGTCATCTTTTCTGAACACTTGCCGTCAGGACTGGACGAAACAATGTTTGCAGCTTTTTACACGCGCACAGGGCCGGCCCGGGAGGTGCTTGAACTGGGCGAACAGGCCGTACCTGTTCCCGCCAAGGGCGAGGTTCTGGTGCGGGTGCGTGCATCGGGCATCAATCCCGCCGACGTGAAACGCCGGGCTGGCTGGCACGGCATGGCGATGGAACACGCATTGGCGATCCCGCACACGGATGGCGCAGGCGAAATCGCCGATGTGGGCGCGGGCGTGGACCGCACGCGCGTCGGCGAGCGTGTCTGGCTCTGGAACGCGCAGGGCGGCTACGGAACCGCAGGCCGAGCATTCGGAACGGCTGCGGAATATGTGGCGATCCCTGCCGATCAGGCGGCGCCGCTTCCCAAAGGCTTGAGCTTTGAGGACGGAGCGTGTCTCGGCGTGCCGGCGATGACGGCCTATCGCGCGGTCTTCGCCGATGGGCCGGTGGAGGGTCAGACGATACTGGTCAATGGCGCTGCGGGTGCGGTTGGTCATTTCGCAGTGCAACTCGCCCGGGCCGGCGGTGCGCGCGTCATCGGGACCGTGAGCAGTGACGAGGCGGCGAGCCATGCCCGGAGAGCCGGCGCAAGCGAGATCATCGACCGCAAGCGCGAGGATGTTGTCGCGCGCGTTTTGGACATAACGGAGGGCGAGGGGGTCGACCGCATCATCGAGGTGGACTTTGCCGCGAACCGGCTGAGCGACATCGCCATTCTGAAAGCCAACGGGACCATTGCTTCCTATTCCTGCAGCAGCGATCCCGAGCCCGTTCTCCCCTATTACGCCTTCGCCAACAAAGGCGCGAACCTGCGCTTCATTCAGGGCTTCAACATTCCGTCTGCTTCCCGGCGCGCCGGAGAGGCGATGCTGACCCGTCTTGCCGAGGAGGCGCGTCTGCACGTTGCCATCGGCGCTACCTACCCCCTCCGCGAGATCGCGGATGCCCATGAGCATGTCGAGCGCGGAAGCCTCGGCAATATCGTTGTCAGCGTGTGACGAAGCGACGTCGCACCGGCCATTGATAAGGAAAGCAAATGCTTCAATCCTCGCCATCCACCCCACCGCCCGAATGCGACACGCCGGTCTGCGACCCGGTTTCGCTGGAGATCATTCGCGGCGCAATCGCCGCCGCGCAGGCCGAGATGGAAGCGCTTCTGGAGCGCACCGCGATTTCCGCGTTTATTCGCGAGAAGAAGGACTTTTACACCGCGCTGTTCGATGCAGACGGAGTGATGGCCGTTGGTTCGATGGTGCCGATCTTCGGCGACATGACCGGTCCGGTTTTCGAAAAATTTCCCGCCGATACGATGCAGCCGGGCGACCTCTACTGGTACAATGACTGCTACGGTTCGCGCGGTGCGGTTTCGCACTCAAACGATCAGGTTCTGCTCGCACCGGTGTTCCGCAATGGCCGACGCTGCGCCTTCGTGATGAGCTGGGCGCATTTTGCCGATATCGGCGGCATCCGCCCGGGCTCGATCAGCCCGGATGCCACCGAGATCTTTCAGGAAGGCATCATTGTTCCCGTCACGAAGCTGATCGATGCGGGGCAGACCAACGAGGCCGCGCTGTCGATCTTCCATCGCAATTCGCGTTTTCCCGAACAGAGCAATGGCGACATGCGCGCCCTGATGGCGTCCGTCGATCTTGGTGTTCGGCGTGTCGGTGAAATCATCGACCGGTTCGGCGCTGATGTGGTTGCCGATGCATTCGACCAGCTGCTTGCCCGCACACGTCGTCTGGTGCGCACGAAACTGGCCGAGACCTTTGATTACGGTACGCATAGTTTCACCGATGCCATTGATGGCGACGGGCACGGAAACGGGCCGTTCAAGATCCGTTTTTCGCTCTCCCGCGAGAAGGGCAGCGACGGGGAAGACCGTTTCACCTTCGATGCAACCGAGACAGACGATCAGGCTCCCGGCCCGGTCAACTATCTCATGAATGAGGGTGTGCCGGGCATGGCGCTCGGCCTCTACTATCTGGGTGGCGACCCGGCGCAGGTCTGCAATGCGGGTGGCCCGAACGCCATCGATGCGGTCAAGCTGCGCGAAGGTTCGCTGCTTGCGCCGCGTTTCCCCGCACCTCTTGGCATGCGCGGACTGACGGCGATGCGCGTCATCTCCGCCATGAGCGGGCTGGTGAATGTTGCGAAAGGCGAAGCGCCGGCTGCCAATTCGGCCTATGTGATCAGCATCATGCGCGGCAATTTCCGCAATGAAGCGGGCGAGCTGGAGCGTTTTCTTCTGGCAGACGGGATTGGCGTCGGATACGGCGCGCGCCCCGATGCCGATGGCATCGATGCGGTCTATTTCGTTGCGCAGGAAAACTATCCGGTCGAATTCCTCGAACTCGGTTATCCGGTGCGGTTGCGCACCTATGGCATCGCGCAGGACTCTGGCGGCGCAGGACGCCACCGCGGTGGTTGCGGCATCGTGCGCGAATACGAGGTGATGGCCGAGGACGCGGTGCTGGCGGTTCGTATCGACAGTGTGAAGAACCCTCCCTGGGGCATCGATGGGGGTCAGGGTGGCGGTTCCGGCCGGGCCATCGTCAATCCGGGAACCGACCGGGAGCAGGTTCTGGCACCGCTCTCGGACGGCAACAGGCTGGTGCGCGGCGACATTCTGCGCATCGAGACCGGCGGGGGCGGCGGCCATGGCCATCCCTTCGACCGTCCGGTCGGCAAGGTGATCGAGGATGTTCTGGGCGGGTTCGTCAGCCCTGAAGCAGCCAGAAGCCTTTATGGCGTGGTGATGGAAGGCAACCGGGTGGACGCCGATGCCACCGTTGCCGCCCGCGCCGAACGTCCTGCCCACCGTCGTTTCCATCGTCAGGAGTATGTCGATGTCCTCAGCTGAATCTTCCCTCGCCATCGCTGTCGATATCGGCGGCACCTTTACCGACATCTCCCTTCTCGACCGGTCGAGCGGAAAAGTGTGGCGCGCCAAGACGCCCAGCGTGCCGCAGGATCCTTCAGAGGCCTTTCTGACCGGCATAAGACTGGCGCTCGCGGATGCGGGCGCGGAGGCGAGCGATCTTGCCCGCGTGCTGCATGGCACGACCGTCGCCACCAACATGATACTTGAGGGCAAGGGCGCGCGTACGGCGCTTGTCACCACACGCGGCTTTCGCCACGTGCTCGCCATCGGCCGGCAGGACATCCCGCGCAAGGCCAATCTCTACAATTGGGTGAAGCCCGAGCGCCCCGTTCCCGCATCGCGGATCGTCGAGGTGGATGAACGGCTTGCGGCAGGCGGCGCGGTTCTGGAAACGCTTGACGAAGACAGTGTCAGGCAGGCGGCGAGCGCCATTCGCGCCATGAATGTGGAAGCCGTTGGTGTCTGCCTCATGCATGCGTTCGCAAATCCCGCGCATGAAAGGCGGGTGGCCGAAATTCTGCGGGAGGAACTGCCGGACATTGCGGTGACGATCTCGACCGATGTGCTGCCCGTGGTGCGTGAGTATGAGCGTTCGCTCACCACTGCGCTGAATGCTGCGGTGATGCCGGGTGTCACAAGCTATGTGGGCCGGCTGGAACGCCGGCTCGAAGATGAAAAGGTCGCCGCCCCGCTGCTTCTGATGAAGTCGAATGGCGGAGTGGCCGGTGCGGCGGCAATCCGCGAAGCGCCAGCGCTTACGGCGTTGTCGGGGCCAGCGGCCGGGGTGGTCGGTGCACGCGCGATTGCCGCCGCATGTGGTATTCGCGATCTGATCACCGTCGATATCGGCGGAACCAGCGCCGACATTTGCCTGATCAAGGATGGCAGGATCGACCTCACGCAGCATGGCAAGGTTGGCGACTGGCCGCTGCCGCTGCCGATGGTGGACTTGGTGACGATTGGTGCCGGCGGCGGGTCGATTGCCGCCGTCGAGGACGCGACCCTGACCGTGGGGCCGCGCAGCGCCGGCGCAAGGCCGGGGCCAGCGGCCTATGGCCATGGCGGGCAGGATGCGACCGTCACCGATGCCCATGTGGTGCTTGGTCATCTGCCTGAGAAGCTGCTGGGCGGGCGCATGGGCCTTGATGTCGAGGCAGCGCGCGAGGTGGTGCGAAAAGGGGTCGCCGAACCGCTGGGCCTGTCGCTCGAGGCAGCAGCGCGCGGCGTTCTCCAGATCGTCGACAACCACATGGTTGGCGCTGTTCGTGTGGTGTCCGTCGAGCGCGGGCACGATCCGCGCCACTTCACACTGGTGCCCTTCGGCGGGGCCGGCCCGCTGCATGGCTGCGCCCTTGCGGAGCTGTTGGGCATTTCGCGCGTGATGATCCCGCCCGCGCCGGGTGTGCTATGCGCCGACGGGCTGCTTGCAGCCGATCTCAAGGCCGAGTTCAGCCGGACCCTGCCAAAGGCCGGGGCGATTGACGTCGTAACCGCGAAAGGGATTTTCGGGGAGCTTGAACAGCAGGCCGATGCGTGGCTGACGGTGGAGGGCGTTCCCGAAGACAAGCGGCAGACGGATCGCGTGGCGCTGTTGCGCTATTACGGGCAGGGTGGCGAAATAGCGATCCCCTGGGCGGAAACGCGCGAAGCCGTGGAAGAGGCTTTCACCGCCGAACACAAGGCGCTCTACGGTTTTGCGCTTGATGCGCCCATCGAACTGGTCACGCTGCGGGTTGAGGCCACGGGCCTGACATCGGAACCGCCGCGTGACGGGCTTCAACCGGGTGGTCCCCTTGAAGCTTACGATCATGCGCCGGTGCAGTTTGCCGATGGAACCCGTGACGTTCCGCTGATCGACCGCAACACAATCGGGGCCGGGACACGCTTCGATGGACCGGTTATCCTCACGCAGCTCGACACGACGATTCTCGTGCCGCCGGGCTGGACGGGCGAGGCGCATGCGGTTGGAGCGATCATCCTCACACGACAGGAAGGAACGGCTGTATGAGCGCTTCTGACGACGAATTGCAGAAAGTCTTCGAGCATGTGGACGCCAACAGCGAGGTGTTTATCGCGCGGGTGATGGACTATGTGAGCCATCCTAGCATCAGCGCTCACGACATCGGCATTCGCGAGGTCGCCGATCTGCTCGTCGACATGCTGAAAGGGCTCGGCATGGAGGCGGAAACGGTTGCGACAAAGAACCATCCGATGGTTCTCGCCAGGCGCGATGTCTCACCCGACAAGCCGACCATCCTGCTCTACGGTCACTATGACGTTCAGCCGCCGGACCCGCTGGAGCTTTGGGACAGCCCGCCCTTCGAACCGACGATCCGCAACGGAAGGATCTATGCGCGGGGCATTGGCGACAACAAGGGCCAGCACTTCGCCCAGATTCTCGCCATCGAGTCCCATCTGGCCGTTCATGGCGATCTTCCGTGCAACATCATCTTTTTACTGGAAGGCGAGGAGGAAATCGGCAGCCCGCACATTGCCGATTTCGTGCGCGAACATGCCGATCGCCTGCAGGCCGATCTTGTGGTGACCTCGGACGGGCCGCTGCATGAGTCGGGGCTGCCTGTGGTCACGTTTGGCGTGCGTGGTGTGGCGGGGTTTGAGCTGCGGGCCAAAACAGCCGGGCGCGATGTTCACTCGGGCAATTTCGGGGGTGTCGTGCCGAACGCCGCCTGGAAGCTGGTCCATCTCCTTTCGACGATGAAGAACGCCGCAGGCGAGATCACCATCGAAGGGCTGACGGAACCGGTAATCCCGGCGACGAACTCGGAGCGGGAGGCGATCTCGAAAATTCCGCTCGACGTGGAGGAGGTCAAGGCCGAACTCGGACTGGCCGAACTGGATGGTCCGCTGGAGCGGGGCTATTTCGACCGCCTGATGTTCCACCCGACCCTGACGATCAACGGCTTTCACAGCGGCTATGACGGACCGGGCATGAAGACGGTTCTGCCCTGCGAGGCGTTCGTGAAATGCGATATCAGGCTGGTTGAACCGCTGACGCCGGACTACGTCTTCGAGAAGGTGGCCGCGCATGTGGAGCGTCACGCGCCGGGTGTCGAATTCATACCGCTGAACGGCATGCTTCCTTCCAAGACGCCTATGGACTCGCCCTATGCTGAGGCGATCAGCAAGGCCGTGAAGGCCGCGCGCGGCGTGGAGCCGCTGCTCTATCCGACGGTTGGCGGCAGCCTGCCGGATTATGTCTTCACGAAAATCCTGAAGAAGCCGGCTTTCGTGGTGCCCTATGCGAATGCCGACGAAGCCAATCATGCGCCCAACGAAAACCTCGAGATTGAGCGTTTCATTGATGGGATCAAGACGGGTGCGGCGCTGCTGACCGAGATCGGCCGCATGCGCTAGCTGTCAGTGTTGCTTGAATGAAGGGCGCACCGTGCCTTGAAGCCGGTGCGCCCTTTTTCATGCGATGAGACCGCGCTTACATGAAATCGCGGGGAATGGATTTCTCATAGGTCTTCGAGAACAGGGGCTGGCCGTTCTCGAAAGCGCTCACGCGTGCGCTGACAAGCCATTGATCACGCGTGCAGGAGAGTGTCGACGTGATCTTCGTGACGGCTTCCCAGCCCGGCCGCGACTGGATCGTGGTCCATTTGATGTCGGCGCGCATGGATTGCGGATCGTCAGGCGAGATGGACCAGTCCTCGTCGCGGATTTCCTGCATCTGGAGCCCGTGGACCGGATGCACTTCCGCGCCGGTGTCTTCCTGCAACCGGTAGTGCGTGACGCCGGCGATCAGATCCCTGACCACTTCGCGCCTGCTCTGTGCCGGAGAGGGCATGTCGTATTTTGGCAGGGGATCGGGGTTGGCCGGTTCGGGCAGGGTGATGCGCTCATGCGCGCCGAGAAGGGGCATGGAAAGACGCAGGCTGCCCGTGTCGATCGTCAGGCCCGGCGCATCCGGCGAAGGCAGGATGAGCGGCCAGTAGGATGTCGAGAGTGCAATCTTGATCCGGTGGCCGGGGCCAAAGCGATAGCCCATATTGTCGAGCTGCATGCGGATGCGGGTGGGCTCGTCATGCGGCATGGCTTCCGGCGCGGCATTGCCATTGCGGTGGGCAAGATTGAGAACGCCGTAGCAGACACGGGTTTCCGTGCCGTCGGGATGCACGTCGATGATCCGCGCGGCGAGGTTCTCCCAGTCGGCGCTGCAGCGCACTTCCAGAACGAGTTCCGGCATGCCGAGATAGACCGCTTCTTCCTGAAGCGGCGCAGTTTCGAAGCACAGCGAACCGCCATTGTCGGGCCGCTGATCGCCGGCGAGCTCCGGGCCGGGCGCGGTGGTGAACCAGTCGCCGGACGCAGTGCCCGTGTCGAGCGGGGAGCGCAGGAAGTGCAGGCCCGTTCCCTCGTTCTCTTCGCCGGGCGCAAGGGCGCCGCCAGCCGAGACGCCGTAAAGGTCGTTCTGCGGCGTCTCCCAGCGTTGCTTGGCGACCCAGAAGCCGGGATCCACTTCGCGGCACAGCAGCGGGCGGGCGCCGTCAATGATGTAGGCGCGCATCTGCGGCAGTTTTTCCGCACCCGTGTCGCCATCCTCAAGCCAGTGTTTCCACCAGGCGATGGCCTCGGCGTGGAAATCGACGCGGGGTCTGGGCCATGCGAAGTGCGGGTATTTGTGAACCCAGGGGCCGATCAGCGCCTTGGCCGTATCGCCGATGCCCTCAATCGCCTTGAGCGGGGTGTTGCGATAACCATCGGCCCAGCCGGCGATGACCAGCGAAGGAACGGCGACGTCGGCAAAATTCTCGCAGATGGAGCCCTGCTGCCAGTAGGCGTCGCGGCGCTGATGCGCGAGCCATTCGGCCATGAAGAAAGGTTCGTTCTCCAGCCGGTCCAGCCACATCTCGCGCCAGCTCTCGCCGGCTACGGCAATGTCTGGCGAGCGGGACTGGTAAGCGAGCATGGTTCCCGCCCAGGAGGCCTGCGCGGAAAGCTGCGTGCCATTCTTGTAGTGGATGTCGTCGTTGTAGCGATCCGTGGTGGAGGCGATGGAAATCACCGCCTTGAGCTGCGGCGGCCGAAGCGCTGCGACCTGAAGGCCGTTGAAGCCGCCCCAGGAAATTCCCATCATGCCGACATTGCCGTTGGACCAGGGCTGTGCGGCGATCCATTCGAGGATTTCGCAGGCGTCGGAGAGCTCGCGCGGCGTGTATTCGCCGTCGATCACGCCTTCGGATTCGCCGGAACCACGAATGTCGACGCGCACGCCGGCAATGCCTGCTGCGGCAAAGACCGGATAGGTGGATTCATCGCGTGCTTCCGTGCCGCCCCGCTTGCGATAGGGCAGATATTCGAGAACCGCCGGCACCGGGCGGTCCTGCGCGCAATCGGGCATCCAGATGCGGGTCGCCAGACGCGTGCCGTCCCTGAGTGTGATCCAGTGATCTTCGGATGTCGTGAAGCCTTGTTGCGACATGATGAACCTTCTTGAGTTGGGTATGCGTGTCGCCCGGTGATCTCCTTGATCGCCCGGGCGACGGGTCAGTTGTCGGCGCTCTCGATCTGACGGGTGGAGAGCACCTCTTCGAGCCAGCCAAGCCGCATCTCCGGCACGGATTTGAGCAGGAGATTGGTGTAGGCGTCGAAGGGAGGGCTGAGCGCCTCGGATTTCGGTCCGAAGCGGACGAGGCGGCCGCGATGCATCACGGCGACGCTGTCGGCGATGGCGCGCACGATGGCGATGTCATGGGTGATGAAAATGTATGACAGGCCACGTTCGCGCTGCAGTCCGGTCAGCAGTTTGAGGATGCCGTCCGCCACCAGCGGATCGAGCGCCGAGGTGGGCTCGTCACAGATGATCAGGTCCGGTTTTGCCGCCAGCGCACGGGCGATGGCCACACGCTGTTTCTGCCCGCCGGAAAGCTCTGCGGGATAGCGGTCGATGAAGCCCTGGCCCATCTCGATCTGATCGAGCAGCTCACCGACGCGCCGGCGCTGTCCGGCACCGCGCAGCCCTTCGTAAAAGCGCAGCGGACGCCCGATGATCTGACCGACGGTCTGGCGCGGATTCATGGCCGTATCGGCCATCTGGTAGATCATCTGCATGCGGCGCAATTGCTCGCGCGTGCGGTGCTTCAGCTGCGGCGGCAGTGTTTCGCCATCGAAGCGGACGTCGCCCGTATTCGGGGCGAGGAGGCCGGTCGCGACACGGGCAAGCGTCGATTTGCCCGAACCGCTCTCGCCAACGATGGCAAGCGTCTGCCCTCTGGGCACGTGCAGGGACACATCGTGCAGAACGGGTGTCGGGCCATAGGCGGCGTTGATGCCCGCCATTTCAAAGAAGTGGTCCGACTGCTCCGCAGCCTCGGTGTGGCGCACCGCACGCACATTCACCAGATCGCGCGTGTAGTCTTCATCCGGGTTCTCGATGATCTTGCGCGTGTCGGCATGTTCCACGGTTTCCCCATGGCGCAGCACCATGATGTCGTCGGCCACCTGCGCGACAACGGCAAGGTCGTGCGTGATGTAGAGAGCCGCCGTGCCGGTCTGCTCTATGGCGCTTTTGATGGCCGCAAGCACGTCGATCTGGGTGGTCACGTCGAGCGCCGTGGTGGGCTCGTCGAACACGATCAGTTCCGGCTCGGGGCAAAGCGCCATGGCTGTCATGGCGCGCTGAAGCTGACCGCCTGAAACCTGATGCGGGAAGCGGTTGCCGAAGGTTTCGGGCTCCGGCAGACCCAGCAGGCCGAAGAGGCGCACCGCACGGGCGCGCGCCTCGTCTGCGGTCGCGAGGCCATGGCGCAGCGTGGCCTCGATCACCTGATCCATGAGCCGGTGGGCCGGATTGAACGAGGCTGCCGCCGACTGCGAGACATAGCAGACCCGCGCACCGCGCACGCCGCGTATGCCCCGGCTGCCGAGCCCCAGAATGTCTTCGCCATCGAGAAGAACCCTGCCGCCGGTGATCTTCACACCGCCGCGCCCATAGGCGAGTGCGGCGAGGCCGATAGTGGACTTTCCGGCGCCCGATTCACCGATCAGGCCGAGCACCTTTCCACGCTCCAGATCGAAGCTGACGCCCTTGACGATCTCGATTTTGCGCGGTGGCTCGCCCGGCGGGTAAGCGGTTGCGCCGATGCGCAGATCGCGCACCTGCAACAGGGGCCTGTTGTCGGTCTTGAGGGGCTTATCCATCGCCGCGCCCTCCTTTCAGGCTTGATGTGCGCTTCAGGAGCCAGTCGACCACCAGATTGATGGAGACGGTGAGCACGGCAATCGCCGCGCCCGGCACGAGCGCTGCGGAGACACCGAAAATGATGCCATCCTTGTTGTCCTTGACCATGCCGCCCCAGTCGGCGGTTGGCGGCTGAATGCCGAGGCCGAGAAACGAGAGCGTCGAGATGAACAGAACCGCGAAGGCGAGCCGCAGACCGAACTCAGCCAGAAGCGGGGTCAGGGCATTGGGCAGGATTTCGCGGAAGATGATCCAAAGCGTGCCTTCGCCCCGCAGCCTTGCGGCCTCCACGAAGTCCATCGTGGACAGGTCCAGCGCCAGCGCGCGGCCCAGCCGGAAGACGCGGGTGGCGTCGAGCACGGCCATGACCAGAATGAGCACGGTCATGTTCTGGGGCAGGGCGCTCAGGACGATGAGGGCGAAGATCAGCGTCGGGATCGACATCAGGAGATCGTTGATGCGCGACAGGCCGACATCGACCGGTCCGCGCATGGCGGCGGCGGCGAAGCTCAGGAACGAGCCGAGCGAGAAGGCCAGCACCGTGGACACGAAGGCGACGAAGAGCGTCGTGCGTGCGCCGTAGATCAGGCGGGACAGGAGATCCCGGCCAAGATTGTCGAGCCCGAGCAGGTATTCCGCACTGGATGGGGCCCAGGGATCGCCGACGATCTGGTTTTCGCCATAGGGCGCAAGCCACGGTGCAAAGAGGGCGCAGATCACGGCAACGGTGATACCCGCCATGCCGATCCACGCGGAGACCGGAATAGAGCGCAGCGTCTGTTTCATCGCGGGTGCCTCAGACGGGGATTGGCGAGGACGGAGAGAATGTCCGCGGTCATGTTCAGGAGAATGTAGATGGCGGCGAACACCAGCCCGCAGGCCTGCACGACGGGCAGGTCGCGTACGGTCACGGCATCGACCATGTATTGCCCCATGCCCGGATAGACGAAGACCACTTCGACCACCACAACACCGACGATGAGATAGGCTAGGTTGAGCGCCACCACATTGATGATCGGCGCAAGCGCGTTTGGCGTTGCGTGGAGCAGGATGGCGCGCCAGCGGCTGAGCCCCTTGAGCGCGGCCGTTTCCATATAGGCCGAATCCATCACGTTGATGATCGCTGCGCGTGTCATGCGCATCATGTGGGCGATTACCACGAGCACCAGCGTTGCAATGGGCAGGGCGATGGTCACGAGTTTCGCGCCAAGCCCCATGCTCGCATAGACGGTCGCGGGGAAGGCGGCGACGGGGTTTTTGACCACCAGCCAAAGGATCAGCAGATAGGCGACGAAGAACTCGGGCAGCGACACGGCGGCGAGCGAGAACAGGTTGATGAGCCTGTCGATGAGGCGGTCGCGATAAAGCACGGCGATGAGGCCAAGCCCGATGGACAGCGGCACCGCGATGATGGCGGCTGCGCCCGCGAGCAGCAGCGAGTTGCTGAGCCGGCTGCCGAGCTGCGCGCCGATATCCTGGCCACTGGCCCAGGAGTGCCCGAAATCGCCATGCAGAAGGCCGGCGACCCAGTCGAGATAGCGCGCATAGGCGGGCGCATCGAGGCCCAGTTCCGCACGGATATTGGCCACGGCCTGCGGTGTTGCGGCCTGTCCGAGATAGGTTGTTGCGAAGTCGCCGGGTAGAGCTTCAATCCCGCCGAAGATCAGCAGGGAGCTGGCCACGAGGAGGACAAGGCTCAGAAGGAGCCTTCCGACGATGCGGGTTGTCAGCGGATAGCGGCCATGCAGCCGCGCGAGGGGAAATACCGGAATGTGATCATTCATGTGTCTGATTGGTCGGACGCGCGCAGGCTGCTGGAAGGAGCCCGCGCGGCGTCTCCGTTTCAGGGATTAGGCGGCAAGCCAGAGGCGGCTGGCGATCTGTCCGTTGGACAGGTCGTTGCCCAGATCGTCGACCCAGCCCTTCACGTTCTTGGCCTGCGCGTTCAGATAGTTGTTGAACACGGGCAGGATCAGACCGCTGTTGTCGCGCACCATCATCGCCATTTCCTGGTACAGCGCAGCGCGCTTTTCCTGATCGGTCTCGGCGCGCGCCTCAAGCAGCTTCCTGTCGAAATCCAGGTTCTTGTACCGGGTGTCGTTCCAGGTGGAGGTAGAAAGCTGCGTGGTGGTGTAGCGAATGTCCTGTGTCGGACGACCGCCCCAATAGGAAGCGCAGAAAGGCTTCTTGTTCCAGACATTGGACCAGTAGCCATCATCGGGCTCGCGCTTGATGTCGAGCGTGATGCCGGCTTCCTTGGCTGTCGACTGGAAGAGCACGGCGGCATCCACTGCGCCGGAGAATGCGGCATTGGAGGTGCGCAGGCTGATGGGGCCTTCGTGGCCGGATTTCTTGTAGTGGAACGCGGCCTTCTCGGGATCGTATTCGCGCTGCGGGATGCCCGTGGGCGAAAGCGCGTAGGCGTCGTTCACCGGGTAGTCATTGCCGAGCGTGCCATAGCCGCCAAGGATGTTGTCGAGCATTGCCTGACGGTCGACGGCGAGCTTGAGCGCCATGCGCAGGTCGTTGTTGTCGAACGGCGCGGTGTCGCCGTGCATCAGGAAGGAATAGAAGCCCTTGCCCGGTGTGCTGAGGGTTTCGACATTCGGCGCGCGCGACAGGAGCTTCATCGTCTTCGGGTCGAGCGAATTGATGAAGTGCACCTTGCCGGAGGAAAGCGCTGCAATCCGCGCCGTGTTGTCGTTGATGACGAGGATCTCGACACTGTCGACGAAACCGCGGTCTTCGTTCCAGTCATCTTCGTTGCGGGTGAAGGTGATGCGGACGCCGGGCTCGAAACTCTCCAGCTTGTAGGGGCCGGTGCCGATCACGTTTTCCGGGTCGTCCATGCCGCCATTCTGCTGGATCTGCAGGTGGTAGTCGGTCAGGAGAAGCGGCAGGTCGGCATTGCCGTTCTTGAGGGTGATCACCAGATCGCCATTCTGCTCTTCGATCCGCTCGATGTCCTCGAGAAGGCCGAGGGCGGCGGATTTGGAGTCCTTGTCGGAATGGCGGCGCAGCGTCTGCACCACGTCGTTCATCGTGAGCGGGCTGCCGTCATGGAAGCGCACATCCTGGCGCAGTTTGAAGGTCCAGACTTTCGCGTCTGCGGACGAGCTCCAGCTTTCAGCAAGCGAAGGCAGCGCCTCGCCGCTCTGGGGATCGGTGGTCACCAGACGGTCGCCCCAGGTGAAGCCGACTACGAACATGGTGCTGCCGGAATAGGTGCCGGGGTCGAGAATGTCGGTGGTCTGGCCGCCGTCGAGGCCGAGCTTCAAGTGCCCGCCGCGCTGGGGCTTTTCATCGGCGGCACGTGCGTTTGAAGGCAGAAGGAGGCCGGAAGCGCTCAGCACGAACCCTGCAGCGGCAGCAGAACCCAGAAAACGGCGTCGGCCGAGGTCTTGCACATTGTCGTGAGATGTCTTGCAGGTGGCGGGTATGCGATTTTTCATCCGAGCGATTTTCCTTCGTTTTTCTTGTCGTCGTGCGGTCCCGGCGGCGATTTTCATGGCAAAACCGTCCCCGATGCATGAAATGCGGACGGGGATTCGCGCTGGGATTGTTTGAGGTGGGACGTGTGTAGGAGGGTTGCGATTGCGTCTCAATTTCGTATGTTGACGCTAACTGACGCTAGTTGAAGCTATTTCGCCTGTTTATGTTCACTGATCGCACCAATTTTGCCGCGAACCTGCGCTTCGCATGCAGCACCCATCCCTCCGTTGCGGGCGTGTGCCGCGAGATCGGGATAAACCGGCAGCAATTCAACAGATATCTTTCGGGCCAGACCCTTCCATCTGCATACAATACGGGCCTTATCGCGCGTTATTTCGGCATTTCGGCGGAAGATTTTGAATTGTCGGAATTGCGCTTCAGGGCCATGTTCGAGTCCCCCGATGGCGCCGGTCCGCGCGCGGCGGACACGCCTCTGAGCGAGGCTTTTCCGGGCGACATGCGCCGATTGCGCGCATATCTCGGTTATTACGAACTTTTTCACAAAAGCCTGTCCTGGCCGGGCAAAATCGTGCGCAGTTGCGCCCGGCTGCGTGAGCGCGACGGTAAGGTGGAGGTGAAAACCGTCGAGCGCATGTACGATCAGGAACAGGAGTTCCGGCAGGTCTCCAAATATCTGGGACAGGCTGCTTTCTGGCGCAACCGGCTGTTCATCGTGGAACGCGGGCTGGGGCAGCAGCCCATTGTCTGCGAAACGATCCTGATGCCGTTCGGCGAATATCAGCGCAACTATCTGCGCGGGGTTACCATCGGCGTGTCCTGGCGGCGCGAAAACCTGCCTTATAGCGGGCGAACGATCTGGCGTTCCGTCGGGTCCGACCCGGACCTGCGGCGGCTGTTGCAGAGCTGCGGCGTCCTGTCGGAGAAATCGCGCAAGCTGCCGCTGCCCGTCCGGCGTTATCTCAACGAAGTGGAGAACGAGGCCGTGACCGCCTCCTGAGGCTGGGCGGCTAGAGGCCGGACAGAGCGAGAATCTCCTCGGCTGTCGCTTCATTCGTGATCAGGCAGTTTACCAGCCTGCCGCGCAGCGCGGCGCGAATGGCGGTGACGCGGCTTGATCCCGCCGCCAGACAATAGACGCGCCGTCCCTTCCGTCTTGTGAGCGGCACACTGTTCACCCGGTCATTGGCCAGACCCTCGATCAGGCGGCCTTCCGCGTTGAAGATCCAGCCGGTCATCTCGCCCACCGCCCCGGCCGCGATGTAGCTGTCGACCTCCTTCTGCGACATGAGCCCGTCGACCAGAAGCGGGGCATCGGGGCCGATATTTCCAAGCCCGACAAAGGTGACTTCCGCCTCCCGTGCAAGCCGGTGTATCTGCTTCACCGTATCGAGCTCACGATAGACTTCACGCTCCCGCGCCGAGCGGGCATAGATGGGAAGCGGCATGGGGTAGTGCCCGGCATTGATCCGGTCTGCCAGCCGCACGACCACGTTGAAGCGGGTCGAGAGGCCGCCGGGCATCATGTGCCCGAGCAGGGCCACCACTGTGTGGTCCGGGCGGTTCATCGGCGTCAGCTCTTCCACGCAGGCGCGCAGGGTGCGGCCCGTGCCGACGGCGATCACCCGCCCGCGCACGGCGGAGAGTTCGCGCTCCATGGCCCGCGCGCCGGCTTCGGCCAGTCCCGCAACCGGGCTCGTCTCGCCGGGAGCGGAGGGAACCACGTCGCAGGCTTCCAGCCCGAAGGCGCGGGTCAGCCGGTCCGCCAGTTCCATGCAGCGCATGATGGGATGTTCCAGACGAATCCGGATCAGTTTTTCGCGCAGGGCCATGGCGACGAGACGCTGTGCCGTCTGCCGCGAAACACCCATGGTTCTGGCGATCTCGTCCTGCTTGTAGCCGGCGATGTAATAGAGCCAGCCGGCCCGCGCGGCGTCGTCCAGCCGTTCCGAATAATTGTCGCCTGTGGAATTTCTCATTTTGAAAAACGCAGCCTTTTCAATTCTTTGGAATGCGTCATCGGCTGCACGAAGCAGCCGGTGAGCATTTGCCCAGCATGACCGACAAATGTCTCAGGCCTGTAACAATGGACGCCTAATTCCTCGGCCATGTCGCTGCCCGGCAAACCAGCCATCGATGTTCTGGGGCGCAAGTGGCGACGTCACCAGATCCCGATGGAGAACGACATGCCGACCTTTTTCCGAACCGCAGCCGCCCTCGGCCTTGCCGGGCTGCTGACCACAGTGGCCCAGGGCGCGCTCGCTCAGGACAAGACCTCGATCGAGTGGTGGTACGCCAATGGCGGCCGCATCGAAGAGGCCATCCAGACGATGATTTCCGACTTCAACGAGAGTCAGGACCAGTATGAGGTCGTCGGCGTCCGCAAGGGCAATTACGAGGAAACCTTTGCTGCGATGATCGCGGCCTACCGGGCAGGCAAGCATCCGGCGATCATTCAGGCGACCGAGCGCAGCGTTCTGACCATGCTGCACTCCAACGCCATCGTGCCGGTGAACACGCTGATGGAAGACAATGGCATCGACATGAAGAAGGATGATTTCCTTCCTTCCGTCGCCGCCTATTACGTGGTCGACGACAAGGTGAACGCACTGCCGTTCAACTCGTCCACCGGCATCATGTGGTACAATGCAGACCACTTCAAAGCCGCCGGTTACGACGCCCCCGCCGAGACGTGGGACGCCTTCGAAGAGCAGCTCTACGCCCTGAAGGACAAGGGTGTCACCGAGTGCGCGATGGTTCTGAACTCGGATTATGTCTGGTCGCTGATCGAGGCCTATTCCACCATCAACGATCAGCCTTTCGGCACGCAGGCCAATGGCCGCGACGGGCTCGACACTGAGTATGTCTATAACACCACCATGGTGACCAAACAGGCCGAGCGCCTGAAAAAGTGGGTCGATGACGGCATCGTCCAGCTTTCGGGGCAGGGCGCATCGCCAAGCCAGCTCTTCAACTCCGGCACCTGCTCCACCTGGTCCGCTTCCACTGCAAGCCATGCAGGCGTGGAAGCCGAGGCGCAGTTCGACTGGAGCGCGACGATGCAGCCCTACGAGGCCGGTGTCGAGCCGAAGAACTCGAACCTTGGCGGCGCTGCCCTGTGGGTTCTGAAAGGCAAGGAAGACGCCGAATACGAAGCGGCGGCTGCCTTCCTGGAATATGTCGCACAGCCTGACACGCAGGCCTGGTGGAGCGCAACGACCGGCTACATTCCGGTGACGCATGCAGCCTATGACAAGCTGAAGACGGACGGCTTCTTCAAGGAGCACCCGACCCGCGAGATCGCCCTCTTGCAGCTCACGCGCGGCGGTGAGCCGAGCGACAATTCCTGGGGCATGCGCTTCGGCAATTCCAACCAGTGGTGGGCGGTGATTCAGGAAGAACTGCAGGCTGCCTTCACCGGCCAAAAGACCGTTCAGGAAGCGCTTGATTCCTCCGTTGAACGCGGCAACAAGATCCTGCGTCAGTACGAGCAGCTCAATGCCGGCGTCAATTAATCCGGCACATCAAGGAGGGCGCCTTGCGGCGCCCTCTCTTCCCGCCTCGCGGCTGCTGCTCGCCCGGATGCTCCGGGACGATGGAACGGGGCTGAAGAAGGCGCATTACACCCAGACCTGGCTCGCCGGGCTTCTATTGTCGCCGCAGCTTCTGATCCTGCTGTTCTTCTTCTTCATCCCCTCGTTCAAGGCGCTGTCTCTGGCCTTTGTCCAGGTCGACCCCTTTGGCGGGCGGGAGATCTTTGTCGGGTTGCAGAATTTCGTCGATCTCTTTTCCGACCCCTCCTATCGCAAGAGCGCCTGGCTGACCCTCTGGTTCACCGTTGTGCAGAACATTGCGACGCTCGGGATTGCCGGCGTTCTGGCTTTCGCCACGGACCAGATCATTCGCGGGCAGGTCGGTTATCGCAGCGTGCTTCTTCTGCCCTACGCCATTGCTCCCGTGATTTCCGGCGGCATCTGGGCCTATCTGTTCAACCCGGCCATCGGTCCGGCGGCCTCGGCCCTGCATGCGATGGGCGTGCCATGGGACCCGAACCTGCGCCCCAGCGATGCGTTGATCCTGATCACCATTTCGGCGGTGTGGAAACACATCTGCTACGACTACATCTTTCTGGCCGCCGCTATGCTCGCCGTGCCGCAGAGCCTGCGCGAAGCCGCCGCCATTGACGGCGCGGGGCCGCTCGAACGTTTCCGCACGATCAGCCTGCCGCTGATTGCGCCGGTGGTGATGTATCTCTTCATCATCAACATGGTCTACGGCCTGTTCGACACGTTCAGCATCATTGATGCGGTGACCGCCGGTGGACCCGCTGGCTCGACCTCCACCCTTGTCTACAAGGTCTATCAGGACGGCTTCATCATGATGAATCTCGGTTCCTCGGCCGCGCAGAGCATCGTGCTCATGGTGCTGGCGGTGCTGTTCACCGTGCTGCAGTTCCGCGCCATGGACCGCAAAGTCAATTATCAGGTGTGATCCATGATCGAACGCAATCCCGTTCTGAACGTCATCTGCCACCTTATCCTGATTGCCGGCGCGCTGATGGTCTGCGCGCCGCTCTACTTCGCCTTCGTCGCAGGCTCGCACACCGGCGCGGAAATGGCGCAGGTGCCGCAGCCCATGCTGCCGGGCTCCAGCTTTGTGGATAATCTCGTCACGGCCTGGGAAAAGGCGGATTTCGGCCGCGCCTTCGTGAACACGCTGATCGTCACGATGGTGATCGTCGTGGGCAAGATCGTTCTGTCGATCCTGGCCGGTTTCGCCGTCACCTATTTCCGCTTTCCCTTCCGCATGACCGCATTCTGGCTGATCTTCATGTCGCTGATGCTGCCGGTGGAGGTGCGCATCGTGCCGACCTATGAGGCGGTTGCCGATGTGGCCGGTCCGCTGCGCTGGTTCCTCGATGTGACGGGGCTTTCCGCGCTCATCAACTGGACCACCGGCATCGAGATCAATGCCGGACTGGATTTCAGCATGATCGACACCTATGCGGGCCTGACCCTGCCGCTGATCGCCTCGGCGACGGCCGTGTTCCTGTTCCGGCAGTTCTTCCTGACGGTGCCGGACGATCTGTGCGAAGCCTCCAAGCTGGACGGGGCGGGGCCGATCAAGTTCCTCTTCGATGTCGTGCTGCCGCTCTCGGTGCCCAACATCGCAGCACTCGCCATCATTCTCTTCGTGTTCGGCTGGAACCAGTATCTGTGGCCGCTGCTGTTCACCACCAAGACCGAAATGACGACCGCGATCATCGCCCTGAAGGGGCTTCTGCCGGGGCCGGACGATCCGTCCGACTGGTGGAGCTACGCCATGGCGGCGTCCTTCATCGTGATGCTCCCGCCGACCGTCGTCATCCTCACACTGCAACGCTGGTTCGCACGCGGACTGGTGGATGCCGGGAAGTGATCCCGAACAATTCCTGAAAGGACAAATCATGACTGGACTGATCGGCCACCGGGGCGGCCGCAATGTGTGGCCTGAAAACTCGCTCGACGGTTTCCGCAAGCTTCTCGATGTGCCTGTCGAAGGTGTCGAGTTCGATGTTCACCTGTCGGATGCGGGCGAGCTTCTCGTCATCCATGACGCCACGCTGGACCGCACGACCGAGGGCAGCGGCCCCTCCCGTGCGCTGACGCCGGAGGCGCGCGCCACGCTGCGTCTGCGCGACAGCAATGAAGGCGTGCCGGTGCTTTCCGAAGTGCTGGAAATCTACGCCGACAGCACGCTCGATCTTCACGTCGAGCTGAAAAATGACGGTGAGGGAAAGGCGTATCCCGGATTGCCGGCTCTTGTGCTCGCCGAGATCGACCGGCTGGGTCTGCGTGATCGCTGCTGCCTGACGAGCTTCGATCTCGATGTGCTGCATGAATGCCGGGATCTCGCCCCGCAGATGCGCCGGCTCTGCTCCGTCAATGACAATTCGGCGCAGAAGCTTGGCGTGCGGGAGACCATCTCGGCAGCGGCTGAACTGGCCGATTATGTGGCGGTTCACAAGGACATGCTCTCCACGCACTGGGACGCGATCACCACGCTGGTTCCGCTCTCCCGGCTTGGCGCGTGGGTTGCCAACACGCCGGAAGAGATAAACCGCTGGCTGGAGGCGGGGCCTGGCTTCATCACCACCGATGAGCCGGTGCTCGCCGACCGGCTGCGCCGCGCACGTCTGGATGCCGGCGAGGCCGCGCAGGCATGATCGACCGCAATCGACGCAGTCTGATCGCCGGCGGGCTTGCCGCCGCCGCGGTGTGGCCCGGCATGGGCCGCGCCCGTGCGGCGCGGTTCGAGGCGTACCCGTTTTCGCTGGGCGTCGCCTCCGGTTGTCCGCTGCCGGAGGGCGTGATCCTGTGGACGCGCCTCACATTCCCGGAACCACCGCCACCGGCCGATCCCTTTGCGCCGCTGGAGGTGATCCAGCGCGCGCCGGTGGATGTTTCGTGGGATGTGGCCGAGGACGAGCATTTCACCCGACCCGTGCGTTCCGGAACGGTGCGGGCCGTGCAGGAATTCGGTCATTCGGTGCATGTTCCGGTTACGGGGCTGCACCCCGGTCGCTGGTATTTCTATCGGTTCCGCGCAGGCGATGCGGTGAGCCCGGTGGGGCGCACCCGTACAGCGCCCGCGCAGGAAACCATGGCCGACAGGCTTCGTTTCGCCTTCGCCTCGTGCCAGCAATATGAGCAGGGCTATTACGCTGCCTACCGGCATATGGCCGATGAGGATCTCGATCTCGTCGTGCATCTCGGCGATTACATCTATGAGCGCAGCTGGGGCGGAAACCTTGTGCGCCACCATGGAAGCGGCTGGCCGGCGCGGCTTGACGAATACCGCGCGCGCCATGCGCTCTACCGCTCTGACCCGAACCTGCAGGCCGCCCATGCGCGGTTTCCCTGGCTGGTAATCTGGGACGATCATGAGGTCATCAACAATTATGGCGATGATGATGCACCCGATGCGCCTGCCGGAGAGCGCTTTCTTGAGCAGCGCCGCGCCGCCTATCAGGCCTGGTATGAGCATATGCCCGTGCCGCCGCATGGCGGTGGGGACTTCAGCGAGTTCCGCATCTACGGCCAGCATGGTTTTGGCCGGCTTCTGGGCATCACCCTTCTGGATGTGCGCCAGTATCGCACGCCGGCAATGGTCGCCGGGCAGGGAGTTGCTCGGGCGGAAGGGAACTCGATGCTTGGCGCAGAGCAGGAGCGCTGGCTGGAAGAGACGCTGCCGGGCGCCCGCGCCAGATGGAACGTCATCGCACAGCCCACACTTCTGTCCGAGCGTGATCTGGAGCAGGGGGCGGGCACGCGCTACAGCCTTGATGGATGGGACGGATACCGCGCCTCGCGCCGGCATCTGCTCGACAGCATCGAGGCGGCGCGGCTGGAAAACCCGCTGATCATCGGCGGCGATCTTCATGCCTATTTTGCCGCCGACGTGAAGCGCGATTTCGCGCAGCCGCAGAGCGAGACCGTGGCGACCGAGTTCGTGACCGGAGCCATCTCTTCCAATGCGCCAGGCCAGAAGAGCCTCGATGTGGCGCTTGCGGAAAACCCGCATCTCAAGCTGGCCTCGCGCGAGCATGGCTATGCGACCATGACGCTGACGCCCGATGGCGGACAATGCGACTTCGTCACCATCGAAGACCGCAAGGATCCGGCGTCGCCTGCCAGCACCACCTACAGTTTCGCCCTGACCAGCGGGCAGCCCGGAGTGAACCGGATATGAGCACTTTCGACCTTGTGATTTTTGACTGCGACGGCGTTCTGATCGACAGCGAGCCGCTGGCAAGCCGTACACTGGCCCGCGCCATGACCACTGCGGGCATGCCGATCTCGTCGCAACAGGCGCTGGTGGATTTCACCGGCAAAAGCCTTGGCGACATTCGCCAGACATTGCTCGAACGCGGCCTCGAGGATTTCGAAGGTCTGCACCGGGACTGGCAGGCGGAGCTTTTCGGCAGTTTCGCCTCCGATCTGCGCCCGATGGCGGGCATTGAAGATCTGCTCGAGCGGCTGGATGCGCCGATCTGCGTGGCCTCAAACTCCGGACATGAACGACTGCGGGCAAGCCTTGGCCTGACGCCGCTCTGGCAGCGCTTCGCGCCTCGGGTTTTCAGCGCTGACGATGTGCCCCGGCCAAAGCCGGCGCCGGATCTGGTGCAGCATTGTCTGGAGCGTTGCGGCGCGCGGCCGGAACGCAGCGTCATGATCGATGACAGCGCACATGGCATTGCCGCCGCCCGCGCCGCCGGTGTGCTGCCGATCGGGTTTGTCGATCCCGCCGACATTCGCCCCGATCGCGCCGAGCGGCTGGCGGAGGCCGGTGCGCACCACATCGTGACCGGGGCAGGCGCACTTTCGGCGCTGCTCGATCCGATGATCATCGCTGAAAGAAAGGTGGCGAGCCTCGCCTGATCCTAATCGCTGTCCGGCTTGCCGATCCAGAGTTCGAACTCGTCCAGCTGAGCGAATGTGGCGGGGCGCAGCTTGCCCCATTTGGAGGCGTCAGAGACGAGGAAACGCTTTTGGGAGCGCGCCATGGCGGCGCGCTTCACGGCCACTTCGTGGAAGTGGAAACAGGTCACGCCTTCGTTTTCATGAATGCCGGCGGCTGAGAAGAAGCCTTTGGTGATGTTGATTTCCTGAAGCATCTTGAGCGCCGTATCGGAGCTGAAACTGCCGCTTTCCGGATGATAGAGACCGGCGAGCAGAACCAGTTTCACCCCATCCAGCCGTGACACGATCTCGGCGATGTTCAGAGCCTGCGTGACGACGGTGATGTTTGCGTTCTGGGGCACGTTGGCCGCCAGATGCTGCAGCGTGGAGCCGCAGTCGACGAAGATGGTGTCTTCGGGGGCGACCATGGCCACCGCCTGTCGCGCAACGAGGGTCTTGGCCTGTGTGTTGGTGCCCTGCGCGTGGGAGAGCGAATAGCGCTCGCCCTTTTCGCTGGCGGACATGATGTAGCCGCCCAGGCACAGAATGCCGTTTTCGCCGTCACCCAGGTCGCGGCGAATGGTTATCTCGGATGTGTCCAGCTTCTGCGCCGCTTCGGCGATGTGCAGAATGGCGCCTGACGCGCAGAGCTTCCTGAGTGCCTCAATCCGCGCTGCCCGCCCTGATGGTCTCGCCACATGATTCTCCAAGCCTGTGAGGTTTCAACAATACTTCATGGCGCAAGCCGTTGTCCGCAGTGTGATGAATGCATTTGCAAAGGGTTGCAGGTTTTGATTGGATATGATCATATTGAATGGAATTGATCAATATTAGCGCATAATATTGAGTTAATTCAATCATATGCGTTCCCGCCACGCTGTCCCGTTCAGGGTTTCGGCGGAACCGAGGAGGAGGAAAACCAATGAAATCTCTGCTGACCGCAGCTTCTTTAGCGCTCTCTTTGCTGGGGACATCCGCGCTGGCCGACCAGATTGTGGATACGTCGAACCTCAATGAGGAGCTGATCGCAACGAAGGACGACAAGAAATACACCATCGCCACGGTCGTGAAGGTTGACGGCATCGCCTGGTTCGACCGCATGCGTGACGGTGTCGAGCAGTTCAAGGGCGATACGGACCATGACGTCTGGATGGTCGGCCCGAGCCAGGCTGACGCAGCCGCGCAGGTGCAGCTCATCGAGAACCTGATCGCACAGGGCGTTGACGCCATCGCCGTTGTGCCGTTCTCCGTCGAGGCGGTGGAGCCGGTGCTGAAGAAGGCGCGCGATCGCGGCATTGTGGTGATCTCGCACGAGGCGTCCAACCTGCAGAACACCGATTACGACCTCGAAGCCTTCGACAACCTCGCCTATGGCGCCAACCTGATGAAAGAGCTTGGCAAGTACACGGGCGGGAAGGGCAAATACGTCACGACCGTCGGCTCGCTGACCTCCAAGAGCCAGATGGAATGGGTCGACGGCGCTGTTGCCTACCAGAAAGAGCATTTCCCGGACATGGAAATGGTCGGCGACCGTCTCGAGACCTATGACGATGCGGCCACCGACTACACCAAGCTGAAAGAGGCAATGACCACTTATCCCGACATCACGGGCATTCTCGGCGCGCCGATGCCGACGTCTGCCGGTGCAGGGCGCCTGATCGCCGAAGGCGGTCTCAAGGACAAGGTGTTCTTTGCCGGTACGGGCCTGCCTTCGGTGGCTGGCGAGTATCTCGGCAATGGTGACATCCAGTACATCCAGTTCTGGGATCCGGCCGTTGCCGGCTACGCCATGAACATGCTGGCCGTTGCTGCCCTTGAGGGCAAGGGCGACCAGATCAAGTCGGGTCTGAACCTCGGTCTGACGGGCTACGAGTCCCTCACGACGCCGGATGAGGCGAACCCGAACCTGCTTTATGGCGCAGGCTGGGTCGGCGTTACGGCTGAAAACATGGACAAGTACGACTTCTGATTTCGTACGAAGCTGACGCCCGGTTCCGGGCGTCAGTTTTCAACCGTGCCGGAGCCCGGGTTCTGACCCCGGGCGACCATTTCAGCCTGCCGGGAAAATCATGTCCGAATATCTGATCGAGCTGAAGAACATCAGCAAGCGCTTCGGTGGCGTGCGCGCGCTGGACGGCGTCTCCATTGGCATCCGTCCCGGCGAAATCCACTGCCTTGCCGGCGAGAACGGCTCCGGCAAATCCACCGTCATCAAGGTGATGTCGGGAATCTACACACCCGAAGAGGGTGAAATCCTGATCGATGGCACAGCAGTCTCGCGGCTTGACCCGATCATGGCCGTGCAGAAGGGGGTGCAGGTCATCTATCAGGACTTTTCCCTGTTCGGGAATTTGACCGTTGCCGAGAACCTGGCGCTCAACACCTATCTTCTGGAGGGGCGTTCCAGAATGGACTGGCCCCGCGCCCGCGAGATGGCGCGCGAGGTTCTGGCCCGCCTCGATGTCGAGATCGATATCGACGCCGAAGTCGAGACGCTGCCGACTTCGGGAAAGCAGATCGTCGCGATTGCGCGCGCGCTTCTTGCCCGCGCCCGGCTGATCGTCATGGACGAGCCGACCACGGCGCTCACCGGCCATGAGGTCGATGCGCTGTTCGGCATCGTTCGCGATCTCCAGAAACAGGGCATCGCGGTTCTCTTCGTCAGCCACAAGATGCGCGAGATGCTGGAAATTTCGGAGCGCCTGACCGTGTTCCGGAACGGTAAAAAGGTGGCCGAAGGCGCGATGAGCGAATTCGACGAACCGGCCATCACCCGCGCCATGACGGGTCTTGAACTGGACGACGAACCCTATGAGCCCGAAATCCCCGCCGACGCGGCGCCCGCGCTGGAGGTTGAGGGGCTCACTGTTTCCGGAAGCGTCGATGATGTGAGCCTGACGCTGCGGCCAGGAGAGATTGTCGGCATTTCCGGCCTGATCGGTTCCGGCCGAACCGAACTGGCGCGGGCGCTGTTTGGAATGGAAAACGCCAGTGCCAGACGGTTTCGCGTTGCGGGAAAGGATGTTCTTCCCCGCTCGGTGCAGGAGGCGATCAGCCTTGGCATCGCCTATGTGCCGGAAGACCGGCTGAGCGAGGGCCTTTTCCTGACGCAATCCATCGAGCGCAACATGGTTGTGAGCATTCTGGACCGTCTGCGGCGTGGCCTCTTTCTCGACCGTGATGCGATGCGCGGGAAGACGGAAGAGATGTTCGCGGCCATGCAGATTGCGGCCCCGTCGCCCGAAACGGCGGTGGGCAATCTGTCCGGCGGCAATGCGCAGCGCGTCATGCTGGGGCGCTGGCTCCTGACCGGCGCGAAGGTGCTGATCCTCAACGGTCCGACGGTGGGCGTCGACGTAGGCTCCAAGGCCAAGATCCACCACATCATTCGCGATCTGGCGCGCGAGGAGGGCGTTGCCGTCCTGATGATTTCGGATGACGTGCCGGAGCTGACCGGCAACTGCAATCGCATTCATGTCATGCATGAGGGGCGTTTTGTCGGCGCGTTCTCTGGCGCGGAGATGACCGAAGACGCCATCAACGACAGCCTCAAGGCACTCAAGTAAGGCGGTAAGATGAAAAGGTTCCAATCCACGGAGGCCGTGATTGCCCTCGTCCTGCTGGCGGTGATGGTGCTGATCGGCCTGATCAATCCGGCTTTCTGGGGCGTCGCCAATCTGTTCAGCCTGGCGAAGGCCAATGTGGTCATCGGCATCATGGCGCTCGGCGTGCTGCTGATCATGATATCCGGCGGCATCGACGTTTCGTTCCCGGCGATCTCGGCGGCGGCCCTCTACATAACCGTGCGCACCATGGTCGCGCTCGATTATGACGGCGTTCTGTTGCCATTCATCGCGGCGTCGGTGATCGGTGTGCTGCTGGGGGCGTTCAACGCCTTCATCATCGACCGGTTCAAGATGATCCCGCTGATTGTCACGCTGGGCACTGCCTCCATCATTCGCGGGCTGGTGCTGGGCCTGCTCGGCACCTCCATCGTGAACATCAACAAGATGCCCGACGCGCTGATCGAATTCGGCAAGCAGGATCTGACGACCGTAACCGCGCAGAACGGGGCGACGGTCGGGCTGACGGCAATGATCCTGGTCTATCTGGCGATTGCGCTGGTGATCCACATCATCCTTCGCCACACCATGACCGGCCGTTCTGTCTACGCCTATGGCGGTGATCCGGAATCGGCGCGGCGCGCCGGCGTCAACACGCGGCGCACCATCTTCTTCGTCTATTGCACGGCGGGCCTTCTGGCGGGCTTTGCGGGCCTTCTGCACAGTTCGATGATCTGGCAGGCCAACCCGCGCGACTTCATGGGGCTGGAGCTTGATGTGATCGCGGCCGTGGTGCTTGGCGGCGCGTCGATCTTCGGCGGGCGCGGTTCCGTGCTCGGCACGATGATCGGCGTGTTCACGCTCGTCATGGTCAAGAACTCGCTGATCCTGATGAAGGTAGACACCACCTGGCAGCGTGTCGTCGTCGGCATGATCATCATCGCAGCGACCGCCATCACCGCATGGCGCGACCGGAAGAAACTGGCTTGAGGGGAGACGACATGACTGCCAAAGCCGAAGAGAAGAGCCTGGTTCAACGGCTCCTTGGGAATGACGCTTCCATCGCGCAGCTGGCCGTGATCACGGTGGTGATCTTCGTGCTGATGGCCGGGCTCAACCCGGACAAGTTCCTGCGCTACTACAATTTCGAGTCCATCACCTACATCATGCCCGAGCTGGGCATTCTGTGCATTGCCATGATGGTGGCCATGCTGACGGGCGGCATCGATCTGTCCATCGTCGCTATCGCCAATCTGGCTGCGATCACGGCGGGGGTCTATTTCCGCCATCCCGTTGTCGCCGAAGCACTTGCGGCGGGCGGCGTCGGTCTTGTGCTCCACACGGCGATGGGCGTGATCATCGCGCTTCTGGTGGGGCTCGCGGCGGGGCTGGTCAATGGCGTCCTGATCGCGCGACTGCGCATCATTCCCATTCTGGCGACGCTCGGCACCGGGCAGGTGTTTGCGGGCCTCGCGCTCGTTCTGACCGGCGGTCCGGCCATTGTCGGCTTCCCGCAGACCTGGAACTGGATCGGCACCGGCAAACTGCTTGGTGTGGCGACGCCGTTCTGGATCCTGATTGTCGTGGCGTCCGTGGTGGCCATTCTCTTGCGCCGCACGCATCTGGGCGTGAACCTGATGCTGATCGGCACCAATGCGCGCGCCGCCGTATTTGCAGGCATCCGCAGCTCCCGCATGATCCTTTACAGCTATGCGTTGACCGGGCTCATGGCGGCGATTGCGGGCATTCTGCTGTCGGGCCGCACCAACTCGGCCAAGGCGGATTTCGGTGCGTCTTATCTGTTGCAGGCCGTTCTGATCGCAGTGCTTGGCGGCACGAACCCAGCCGGCGGCAAGGGGCGCGTTCTCGGGGTGCTTCTGGCGCTGGTGGCGCTCATGTTCCTCTCGTCCGGCATGCAGATGATGCGCGCCTCCAACTTCCTGATCGATGCGATGTGGGGCGGTTTCCTGGTTCTGGTGATTGCAATCAACTATCTGAGGTCGTCGAAATGAGCGCTCGTGACAGCGATGCCGTCTTCAACCTTTCGCCCGAAATGTTCCCTGCACGCGGCGAGCTTGTGCTGGCCACGGGCGACGGGTTCACCGTAACGGCGTTCCGCTATCCTTCATCCGTCGAGGGGCTGCGGATCGAGAACCGGCGCGGGCAGGTTACGGTTCTGCCCTATCTGGGACAGATGATCTGGGATGCGGTGTTCGACGGGCGCAGGCTCACCATGGGCAATGTGTTTCCCCATCCGCGCAAGGGCGCGTCGATCATCGAGACCTATGGCGCTTTTGCTTACCATGCAGGCGTTCTGCGCAATGGCGCACCCGGCCCGGAAGACGATCATCCGCTTCATGGCGAAATGCCGGTCGCCGGCATGGACAGCGCGCATCTGCGCTTCGGGCGCGATGATGCAGGCGCATTTGTCGAGCTGTGCAGCGAGACCGAATATGTGATGGGCTTCGGGCCGCATTACATCGCAAGACCGCGCGTTCGGCTGCGCGCGGACAGCGGGCTGATCGAGGTCGAGATGGCCGTTGAGAACCTGTCGGCGCATCCGATGGAGCTCATGTACATGCTGCACGCTAATTTCGATTTCGTGGCGGGCGCGCAGATCCATCAACCGGCGGAATATTCTCCGAAAGGCACGGTCGTTCGCAAGACCATCCCCGGTCATGTGACGCCTTCGCAGGCGTTTCTGGATCTTCTGGATGACCTTTCCGGAAACCCCGCGCGCATGCAGACGCTGGACGAGCCGGCGCTCTACAGCCCCGAGCAGGTGTTTTATGTGCGCGGGCTTGGAACGAATGCCGAAGGCAGGACGCGGCTGGTGATGGCGCTTCCCGAGGGTGATGCCTGTTCCGTCAGCTATCGCCCGGAAGATCTGCCGCACTGTGTGCGCTGGATCCTGAACGATGGCGATGCGCAGGTCGCGGCCTTCGCGCTGCCCTCCACCTGCGAGCCGGAAGGCTACACCGCCGAGAAGGCCAAGGGGCATGTGCGCATTCTGCCGCCGGGCGAGACCGCGCGTTTCCCCGTGACGCTTGGATATCTGAGTGCGCAGGAAGCGCCCGCCGCAATTGCCGAAGTCAACCAGATGAGCAAGGACTGAGCCATGACGTCAAACAGCAGAACCGGTCGCATTGCCGTTGTCGGCTCCAACATGGTCGATCTGATCACCTATGTCACCCGCATGCCGGCGCCGGGCGAAACGCTGGAAGCGCCAAGCTTTGAGAGCGGGTGCGGGGGCAAGGGTGCAAACCAGGCTGTTGCGGCTGCGAAGCTCGGTTCGCAGGTGAGCATGGTCTCAAAGGTTGGCGATGATCTGTTCGGCGACAACACGCTGCGGAATTTCTCCGATCACGGGATCGATATCCGTCATGTCGCCAAGGTCGCCGGAAAGTCATCCGGCGTTGCCCCCATTTTTGTCGATGAAAGCGGTGAGAACTCCATTCTCATCGTGAAGGGTGCGAATGAAGACCTGCTCCCGGCCGATGTCGATGCCGCCGAGGATGTGCTGCGCGATGCGGACCTCATTCTCATGCAGCTGGAGATCCCGCTGGAGACGATCTACCACACGGTTCGCCGTGCGGCGGAATGGGGCGTGCCGACCATCCTGAACCCGGCGCCCGCGACTTCGGCGCTGAGTGTTTCTGACCTCAAGAGCCTGAGCTTCCTTGTTCCAAACGAAAGCGAGCTTGCGCTTCTTTCAGGCATGCCCACAGATACCGAGGAAGAGATCATGGCGGCCGCGCGCAGCCTGATCGAGAAGGGCATTGGCACCGTCATCGTGACACTCGGCTCGCGTGGCGCGCGCCGTGTGACAGCGGACCGCTTCACGACCATTGAGCCTGTGAGCGTCACCCCGGTGGACACGACTGGCGCGGGCGACGCCTTTATCGGCTCTTTCGCGCATTTCTTTGCAGCAACGGGTGAGACCGAGACGGCGCTGAACCGGGCGGCCCGCTATGCAGCCTATTCCGTGGGCCGGCGCGGGACACAGAAATCCTATGCATCGGCCGACGATTTTGACGCGTTCTGCGAAGCGCTTCCACAATAGTGCCTCTTGCGCAGTCGGGCAGATGACTGCCCGGCTGGCTCAGCCCTCCGGGCGGCTCACGATCCACACGGCGATGGCGGCCATCGCCACGGCGAGGGTGATCGCGAGCGGCAGACCCGGCTGATAGGCAAAGAGGGAAATGACGTAGCCGCAGCTGATGCCGGTGACTGCGAAGAGCTTCGCGCGGCGCGGGACGATGCCGTGATCGCGCCAGCCGCGCAGAACCGGACCGTAGCTTGGATGTTCCATAAGCCTGCGCTCAAGCCTCGGCGATGAGCGCGCGAAGAACCATGCGGCGAGGATCAGGAAGATCGTGGTCGGCATGACGGGAAGAAACGCGCCGATCACGGCGAGCAACAGCATCACCAGCCCCAGAACGAGCAATATTGCACGCTTTGCATTCTCGAATGCGGGCGCAATTCTCAATGACCGATCTCCGTCGACAGGCAGATCCGCAGACCTTTCCACCTCCATTCCGATACACCGAAAACTGCGGAAATCCTATGACCGCAGCAGTGCGCTTCATTGAAGCATGTTCGTGGTGATGGGGTCGCCGCTGCTTCGTTGACCGGTTCCGCCTGTGCCGGAGTGATGGCCGCAGAGCAGGAGAGCTGGCCTGAGAACTCTGGTGTTCAAAATTAGTTGTGAATCGATAATTCGCCGCATTCACCCATGTGTCTCTGTATTTCTATGTAACGCCTGTTCGTAAGTGTTAGTGAAATGTGAGGTTTTTCGATGGGTATGTATTTCAATAAATTTCGTAAATTTGGAGTGGCATCTGCAAGTGCTTTCGCATTGATGGCGACTGCGCCAATCACCTTTGCGGAAACTGTGCAGCCAGGCGATGGTGTTTCGGTTTCGATTGCTCAGCCAAACGACGATACCGGCTGGATCATGAGCGCGGTTTACGCCCAGCTTCTTGAGGAACTGGGTTACGACGTGGCCGAACCGGTCACGCTCGATGTTCCCGTTGCCTATGTATCCGTGTCGCAGGGAGACATGGATCTTTATCCCGACGGCTGGTTCCCGCTCCACAATACCTATGTCGACCAGCCCGGTTTCGCGGCTACGCCCACGGGCTATGTGGTTGAGAAGGGCGCATTGCAGGGATATCTCGTCGACAAGGCTTCCGCCGAGAAGTTTGACATCAAGACGCTGGATGATTTCAAGCGTCCCGAGGTGCGCGAAGCGTTTGACCGCAATGGCGACGGGCTGGCGGACATGACCGCGTGCCCGCCCGGCTGGGGCTGCGAATTGATGATTCAGTTCCACATGGATGCGTTCGATCTGCGTGAAGCCATCAATCCGATCAAGGCCGGATATTCTGCTTCCATGGCAGACACGATCGCAGCCTTTGAGCAGGGCCAGCCGATCCTGTTCTACACCTGGACGCCGAACTGGACGGTTGATGCCCTGAAACCCGGTGAAGATGTCGTGTGGATTCAGACCCCGGAGGTCGCCTTGCCGGAAGAACAGGCGCATCTTGCCGAATTCGCGACGGTTGAGGGGGTTGAAGGCTGCGTTGCCGAGCCCTGTCAGCTGGGCTGGCCGGTCAATGATATCCGGCCGGTTGCAAACGACGCGTTTCTTGAAGCCAATCCTGCCGCGAAGGTTCTGCTCGAGAAAGCTTCGATCCCGCTCGATTTCATCTTCGCCCAGAACGCCGCAATGCGGAATGGCGAGGACAGTGCTGAAGACCTGAAGCGACAGGCTTCGGAGTGGATTGAAGCCAATCGCAAAACCGTTGATGGCTGGCTCGATGCCGCGCGTTCAGCCGTGGAATAGTCTGAACCGGTGGGCGCCAGTCGGCGCCCACTTCTTCTCGACCAGTTGATCCCAGCTGAATCGGACTGCCCCCTTTGCGGGCGCGGTGTGTGGCTCTGCCGTCGAAGCCCGCAGGAATGATTTGCCCGAGCCTTAAGGTGCCGCCTCCAGAAGGTGGTTCAGAAGATCCATCACCGTGGCGCTCAGGGGCTCGTCACGCCGGTAGAATGCGATGATCGAGATGTCCGATAGGTCGCTGATGGGGCGCCAGGTCAGACCCGGCGTCGCAAGGTTTCTTGCTGTCATCGCATCGACGATGCCCACCCCGCCGCACGCACGCACCAATGCGCATACATTCGCGCAGTATGGCGCGGTGCAGACCGGGTCGTAATGCAGATCCCGGGCTTTGAAGGCCGCGCGTATATGCGCCCCCATGGGTGACCAGTCGGCATCATAGCAGACCAGCGGATGCGCTGCGATTGCCTTGCATTTGAGCTGCTTTGCACGGGCAAGCCGGTGGTTCTCGCCCATGATCGCGACCAGCGAGCTGCGCCCGACCATATGGGCCTGAAACTCCGCCTTCGGCGGCAGGGCCATCTGTAATCCGAGATCCGCCACGCCGTTGCGAAGATCTTCCTCCGGCGCGTGAATGCGCAGGTCGAGACGCTTCTTCCAGTTTGCATAGCCAGCTTTGACCAGAAGGGGACCGAGAAACCCCTCCACCAGAGCCGGTGTCGCGGAAATCACGGCTGGCCGTGTGGCGTGATCCCGCAGGGATGGCAGCTTGGCGCGGACCTGCGAATGCGTGGTGAAGATGGGACCGGCCAGAGAGAAGATTTCGCGGGCCTCGCGGGTGGGTTCAAGCCGGTTGCCCGCGCGGTGAAACAGCGGAATGCCCAGCTTGCTTTCCAGCCGTTTCAGCTGCGCACTGACGCCTGGCTGCGAGATGCCGAGCAGGCGTGCGGTTTCGGTCGTCGTCCCGACCCGCATCAACGTTCCGAAGAGTTCCATTTCACGCAGGTTCATTATCAGCTCAGTAATAGATACCCATCTATTTATCATTATTCCTATGCTTCGCCCTTGTCTAACCTGAACTCCGGATTGCAGATGTGTCTGCCTCGGGTCTGCCTCGGGCGTAGAAGGGCAGGCAGACGATGCGGAGCGCGGTTTGCGCTTCTTCCGGCAAGTTTGGCGAAGAAAGAAGCCTTGATGTTTTTTGAACGGGATGCCGCGTGGACACGCCGGTGCGAAGCGGCGGTGTCGGAGATTTTTGACAGGTTCGGTTCCTTTGGACTGACGGACGAGACGTTTGGCCTTGTCGCACTGCAGGAGCGTGCAGATGGCGGCAGGCCCGCAGGATTTGCGCTCAATGGCGACTGGCGGTGCTATCCGTGCAGTGTCGTGAAGGCCTTCCATCTGGTTCACGCGCTCAACAGGATCGAGCGGGGGCAGATGGCGGTTCCCGATGATCTGGATCAGGCGCTCAGCGACATGATCACCTGGTCGTCGAATACGGCGACCAATTACGTGATCGACCTTCTGACCGAAACCACGGGCGACACGCTGCTGGAGCCTGAAGCCTATCGCGAATGGTCTCACAGGCGTGAAGGGCTCAATCGCTTCTTCCGGGATCTGGGCTGGCCCGAATGGGACGGCTGCAACATCGCGCAGAAGCTGATGGGCGATACGCGCTATGGACGCGAAGCGCAGTTCGCGGGCAGGGACGGAAGCTATCTGAACGTGCTCACGCCGCTCGTTTCCGCGCAGCTTTTCCTGGAACTTTTCGCCGGCAATCTGCCGTTGAACCCGCGGTCGCAGAAACGGGCGGAGGAGATCCTTCTGCGTGACCGCAGCCGCGCGGATGCACATCTTCTGAGCTTCCAGATTGATGAGTTCCTTGGCGGCGGTGTTCCGGCAGAGGCGCAGGTCTGGAGCAAGGCCGGCTACACGTCCTGGACGGGCAACCCGCGCACATCCTACTACCGTCATGACCTGATCCGCATCGCCCTTCCGGGGGCAGCGCCGGTCATTCTCTCGGTCATGACGCAGGGAAAGAAGATCACGGAAAACGCCGCAACCGTTTTCCCCGGCATCGGGCGCGCGCTCTGCGACAACCTGCTCGCCGCAGAACCGGTTCCGGCATGAGGCGCGCTGTGCGCGCGGAAGTCACGACTTGCAGATGAAAGGGAGAAACCAATGTCCATGAAACTGAAAATCAGCGCCATCGCGCTGCTTGCAGCACTTGGAACGGCGCCTGCCGCCGCCAAGACGCTGGTCTATTGCTCCGATGCATCGCCGGAAGGGTTCGACCCGGCGCTCTATACCTCGATCACCACGTTCGATGCGTCGTCGCGCACGGTGTTCAACCGGCTCGTGGAGTTCGACACCGGCACCACCAATGTCGTGCCGGGGCTGGCAGAAAGCTGGGAAGTGTCCGACGACGAGCTGGAGTACACGTTCAATCTCCGCAAGGGCGTGAAATTCCACGCCAATGACAGCTTCACGCCGAGCCGGGATTTCAATGCCGACGATGTGATCTTCAGCTTCAATCGCCAGCGGCTGGAAGACCATCCGCATCACAAGACTTCGGGCGGCGGCTGGACCTATTTCGGCGCGATGGGGATGGGCGATCTCATCAAGGACATCGTGAAAGTCGATGATTACACGGTGAAGTTCGTTCTGAGCCGCCCGGAAGCGCCAATGCTTTCCAATCTGGCGATGGATTTCGCGTCGATCCAGTCGAAAGAATATGCCGACCAGCTTATGGAGGCCGGGAAGCCCGAAGAGCTCAATCAGGCTCCCGTGGGAACCGGCCCCTTCACCTTCGTTGCCTACCAGAAGGATTCGGTGATCCGCTATGCGAAGAACCCGGATTACTGGGAAGGCGCTACGCCGCTCGACAATCTGGTGTTCGCCATCACGCCGGATGCTTCCGTGCGCTATCAGCGTCTGAACGCCGGCGAGTGCCACATCATGCCCTATCCGAACCCGGCCGATCTGAAGGCGATGCAGGCCGATCCGAACATCAAGGTGATGGAGCAGGAAGGCCTCAATCTCGGTTACCTGGCCTACAACACCAAGGTGGCGCCGTTCGACAATCCGAAGGTGCGCAAGGCGCTCAACATGGCCATCGACAAGGAGGCGATCATGGAGGTCGTCTATCAGGGCTCTGGCCAGATCGCGAAAAACCCGATCCCGCCAACCATCTGGTCGCACAATGACGAGGTGCAGGACGATCCCCATGATCCGGAAGCCGCAAAGGCCATGCTGGAAGCCGAAGGCGTGACGGACCTTTCCATGAAACTGTGGGCGATGCCCGTGGCGCGTGGCTATAACCCCAATGCACGCCGGATGGCCGAGATGATGCAGGCCGATCTGGCCGCTGTCGGCGTCGATGCCGAGATCATCTCCTATGAGTGGGGCGAGTATCTGGACCGTGCGCGCGACATCGACCGCGATGGCGCAGCGCTGCTGGGCTGGATCGGTGACAATGGCGATCCGGACAACTTCCTTGCGGTGCTTCTGGGCTGCGATTCCGTGGCTGCGTCGAACACGGCGCAGTGGTGTCACGAGCCTTATGAGGAGCTGATCCAGAAGGCGAAGGTCACCTCGGACGTTGAAGAGCGCACGCGCCTTTACAAGGAAGCCCAGGTCATCGCCAAGGAGCAGGCCCCGATCATGCCGATTGCGCATTCGGTCGATTTCATGCCCATGTCGCCGAAGGTCTCCGGCTACAGGATCCACCCGATGGGCACGCACATCTTCTACGGTGTCGATATCGCCGAGTAAGGCGACATGGCGGCGTCCGTTTGGGCGCCGCCAGTTTCAAAGACCAGGTGTCGATCAACCCCGGCCTCGATCAATAGGAGAGGCTTATCCCGGCGAACAGGCCTTCGCCCCTGTTGTCTCCGGCCAGTCTGGCGCGATACTGAACCGTAAGGTCGATATAGGACATGGGAGCCGTGTACTTGTCTTCCCGGAACCAGTAGCGCGCGTTAAGGCCCGGCCCGGCGCTCAGCGTGAACTGGTCCGCCAGTTCGCTGTCATAACCCGCATTGACGCCGATATAGGGGGTAAGGACCAGCCGGTCATCGATTGCATCCATGCGGAAGCTGCGGCCGATGCGAATGTCGTCGGAAGCGATGGTCTGGCCGGATTCCAGATAATGCCCGATCTCGCCATAATACTGCGCCATCCACCAGGACGGCACGTCCACACGCAGATCGGAGCCGATGCCCTTGGAGAAGGCGGCGCGTATCAGCGTGTCGTTGCGGCTGTGCTTGCCGACCTTGAAGAGCTTGCTCGCCTCGAAAACGAGATTGTGCTGCGCGAAGGGTTTCCAGCGCGCGCCGACACTGCCCTGCGTCGTCGAAGAGCCGGTCGCACCATCCAGTGAATCTCTGAGCGTGGTGAACTGACGCGCAAACAGTTCGAATGTCGCGCCGTCCCGGTAGCCGATGCCCGGCGGCCGCCAGTAGATCTCCGAACCGAGTTGCATGGATTCGCCACTGCTGCCCTGCGGCAGGAGCGAGTTGCTGGCAATGCCCATGCCGCCATGGGTCAACGAGACATAGGCTCCATATTCGCGCTTCAGCTCGGCCACTTCCCGGCGCAGGCCGAAAAGCGCCTGCGGCGCCAATGAGAAGTCGCCGCGTTCTTCCGCGTCAATGGCGCGGTGCATCAGAGCGATTGCATCATCGTTCTGATAGGCCCGCCGCGCCGCATAGGCAGCATCAATGAACTGGCGACCGCTCAGTGCGCCGCTTCTGTCGGCGGCCTGAAACCGGTCATAAGCCATGGTTCTTTCGCCGGCCTGCCCGGCGAGATAGGCGAGGTCGAGATCGTTCATGGACGCAAAGCGTCCCTCATCGAGCGATTCCAGGAAGAGCCGGGATGCCTCGGCTTTCCTGTCCTCATCGTTCAGGAGGCGCACACGCGCCGCGATGGCCTGATCCTGCTCGCGCGGGTTCGTGGTCGTCGTTTCGGCCAGAGCAAATGCTTCGTTTGCGCCTGCGAAATCCCTCATGGCCTGCAGAGCCTGGCCCCGCTTCATCCAGACCGTGTGATCGGCGCGCCGTCCGAGCGGGGCAAGCGCTTCATACGCCTGTTCCGGCCGGTCGGTGGCAAGCGCCGCCTCGGCAAGAGAAAGACGCAGGAAACGTTCGTCCGCCGGTGAGCTGGAATAGCGCAGCGCAGCGCTGAAATCGTCGAACGCTGCGTTCTGGTTGCCCATCGACGCCTGCAGAACACCCCGTTGCCGCAACAACGCGGCATCACTGCCGAAGCGCTTCATGGCGCGGTCGGTCTCGCTCAGGGCCTCGGATTGCAGTCCGTTCTGCACGAGCGTCTGGATCAACAGAAGGCGGAAGCTGCGATTGCCCGGGGCCTGTTGAACAGCCTTGCGCGCCAGATGAAGGGCTTCGCCATAGCGTTTTGCGCGTATGGCGTCATAGGCCATGTTGGCCGCGCCTGCGCCCGGTGCTGCACCCGAGCCCTTTTTTGCGGACTGCTGTGCGCTGGAAAGTTTCTGCGCCGCAAGAGCGTTGTCGAGCAGGCTCCGGTAATCCCGATTGCCCGGTGTCAGCCGCAGTGCTTCTTCGGCTTTTGCGACCGCCGTATCGTAATCGCCCCGGTCATAGGCTCGATAGGCTGCATCTGCCGCCAGATAGGCGGGATCCGACTGCGAGACCGCTTCGCTGGAGGCTGCAAGCGCAGTGGCGAGTGCGGCAAGCTCCTCACGGGCCGTGTCGGTCAGGCGCTTATCCTGCGCGCCTTCCTGCGCAGCGCTTCGCGCTTCATCTTTTTCGCCTGATGCATCAAGCGCACGGACGAGAAGGGTTCTGAGACGCCCGACATCCGGCCGCTGCCGCACGGCTTCGCGGGCTTTCTCTGCCGCGACTGCATAGTCTCCATTGGCATAGGCCTCGTAGGCTTCGGTTGCCACTTCGTAGGCTGAACCCACCAATGGGCGCTCTTCGCCAGTGTTTTCCGCAGGCGCGCTCTGCACTGGTGCGGGATCGGATGTCTGCGCGCCGGCAGGCAATGCCCCCCATGCAAACTGAAGGGCAAGCAGCGCTGCCGTGCCGCGCAGCCAGCGGTTCCGGGCGCTGGTCTTGCGCCCTTGGCTTCCGTGGCGTCCAACAATCGTCATCACGCGGCTTTTCCCTTAAGTTCGTTTGCGGCAGATTCTGCGAGCCTGCGCTGTTCATCCAGCGCCCACTGCAACAGGTTCTGGTCAATGGCGTTCTGCGCCACGAGATAGCTGCCCACCGGACCGTCCGTGTCGGGTGAATAGTTCGCCATGGCCTCTTCAAACGCCTCATGTGAGATGTCGCCGCGCTGTGAAAGCAGATCGCCCAGAAGCGGCACGCGTTCGCCGAGCTGTTGCGGATTGTCTTTTCCCTGCGCGGCGAGCAGGCGCAGGCCGGCCGTGATGTCACGGTCACGCACGATGAAGAGCGGCGGCATGTGGCCGAGTGCCTTGCGGATCTGTTCGCTCGCGCGCTCGGACAGCGGAGCGGCTGCGGCAAGCCGAATTGCGCCATTTTCACTGTCTTTCATCGCCAAAACACGCCAGCGAATGCTCAAATCGACGGGAAACGCGTCTTTTGCGGCAAGAATTTCGGCTTCACTGACAGACGTGATTTCAAGCCCGGACTGGAAGGCGACGGCTTCTGCCAGAACCTCTTCCGTCAGCCAGCCTTCCTGCACGAGGATGCGGCCGAACGGCATTTTCTTTTCGCTCTGCTTGTCGAGCGCTTCCTGAAGGTGGCCCTGATCAATGGCCTGCCATGAGACAAGCAACTCACCGAGCCTTGCGCGCTCTTCCACCAGCCCGTCCGCCGACGGGAAGTCGTGCATCGTCTTGTCCCAGGCAAGGCGCGTTCCGAAAATGAGATGCGAAAGATACTGTTTCCACGCACGCGCCATGGCCATGAAGTTCACGAAATTGCCGATGATCATGCGCGGGATCGACAGGATGCCATGACGCCAGCCGAACGTGCGGGCGGTGAAGTAATAACGCTGGGTCACACGCAGGATGAACGCGATGCCGTTCAGTCCAAGCAGAACGGCGATCCATCCATTGGTTGCGATGAGGGGCGGGTAACTCATCGTCAGCAGGCCGGTCGTGAAAGCGAGCTGAAACAGGATGTACTGCGCAACCAGAATGTAAGCGAAAATCGCCACGAATGCGGTCACGGCGCCCTTGCGGTCGCGCAGCAGAAAATAGCGGTCGACGATGGAGCCATGCCAGCCGAAATAGGCCCAGCCCTGAAAGCAGATGCCCAGCGACCAGCGGGCCTTCTGACGATAGGATGTGCGGAACGTGTTGGGGAAGAACTCGCGCACGCTGAGCGGCATTTGGAGCGTTTTTTCCTGCACCGCATGGCCCTTGAACCAGGACGTGCGTTTCACGCGGTATTCGACCGGAAACCGCGCCAGAATTGAGTGCATGCCGTGTGCTGCAAGCCGCACACCGATGTCGTAATCCTCGGTGAGCGTTTGCGTGTTGAAGGGCTGATTGTCCGTCTCGGATGCAAGCGTTAGAAGGGCGCGGCGCGAGAAGCAGGTGCCGACGCCGGCCGAAGGCACCGTCTTGGCAAGGCTTTCGCGCACCACGATATCCTTGCCGTGGGATTCGGCAAATTCGTCCATGTAGACGCCGGCGACCAGCTCGTACCACTCGCGCTCCAGCGAGCCGACGGGGATCTGGATGAGATCCTTGCGCGGCAGAAGATAGTTGAAGAACTGCAGTTCCAGCGGATGCAGTACATCTTCACTGTCGTGCAGGACAACACCTGCAAAGCTGATGTTGTGTCGGGCTTCGTGGGCGAAGATCGCCTGCACGATCCAGTTCAGGCAATCGGCCTTGCAGGTGGGACCGTCATGGGGAACCTCCACACGCACCAGCTGCTTGTAGCGGCGGCGCATGCGCTCGACTTCCCTGATCGTGGCCGCATCGTTGCAATAGGTGCCGACAAAGATGGTGTAGGACCGATAGTCGATCACCCGCACCATGTTTTCCAGCATTGGCGCGATGACGTCATATTCGAGCCACGCCGGGATCATGATGGCGATGTGCTGCTCAGGCCGGTCGCGCAACTGCTCCGGCCGAAGCGGCTTGTAGCGCCGCTTGACCGTCAGTGCACGCCTGATTTCCCGCATCCAGTAGCGGGCGTCGATGAAGAGATCATCGAGGCTGGAAATCAGGATGATCACGGCTGTTGCGACGGCTGTGTATTCCAGCCATCGGTAATAGTCCGCGAAGAGATAGGGCCAGTAGAGCGACATCGAACGGTTGCCCGCTTATCCCTGATCGGCGCTTTGACGCTTCTTGGCGCGGCGCGCAAAGAAGATCAGCAGGAAGAACGCAAAGGCAAGCACCCCGGCCACGAGCAGCGAGAGATTGTGCATCCAGAATGCAGGATCAAGCAGCCGTTCCCATGTGAAGGGAGCATCGCCGCGCTGGCTTCCGTCTTCGTTGAGGTAAAGCGGTGCGCCGCGGCTGTTTACTGCTGCCAGGACGCCATCCTCTCCCAATACGGCGATATCGCCGCCGGCAAGCTGGAAAGGCGATTCGAAGACAGGCGGCGTTCCGACACTCTGATAGCTGACGCCCGGCTCTTTGGAGCCCGATACCGCCTGCACGACAGCGATCCGTTCGAGACCCGAAACATCATAGAATGTCTTGCCTTTGGCATTGGCAATTGAGACCCGGTCACCGGAGACCTTCACGGTATCACGGGCGCCTTTGACGGGCGTATCAAAGGCGAGATACGGCGTTTTCGGCTCGATCTCCGCGTCGCCTTCTTCAAAGCTCAGCGTCGCGCGGGATGGCGAGACCCCGACCGTGTCAGCGAGCTGAATGATCGTCGGCAGAGACCGGGTCGCATCGAGACGCCAGCTGGTCGGAACGAACAGGCTTGCATCGCCGGCGAGCCGCGCCGTCATTTCTGCGAAATTGCCGAGCTTTGGCGCGGATTTCAAGAAAATCCGGCTTTCCGGCAGCACCGCAGCCGGGAAAGGCTGAGGCGTTTCGCGGCATTCGTCACTTGCCGGCTGGCGTTGAATGCGCACCTGCATCGTGTTGCGGGGAAGGAGGGCGTAAGACGGGATGTCGACGGAGATTTTCTCCGCCTTCCCGTCGGCGGTGAGGCGCTTTGCGCCAAGAAGATAGTCATTGATGAAGATCGAGGCGACGGGCGCCGTCGCCGTCGCGCCGGGAGCGGCCGCGACATAGACATCCATGCTGGCGGGAACCTTGCCCTCGGGCAGGCTGGTGCCAAGGTTGAATGACGTCGTCCAGTCGCCGCGTGCAACGACATCCAGATTTCCGGCCGCCTGATTGAGCGAGGCCAGAGCGATGCTGTCTGTGTCGGTGTCGGGCCTTGCGGCCGTGTCGAGAACAAGATGATCCGTGCTGGCGGTGCGACGCCAGAAACCGTCGAGCAGACCGGAGGCGGCGCGTGCGGCATCTGGCGCGACTGCGATCACGGGCCGACCGGTGAGCGTGGCAATCTCGATGCTTTTTGGCTCGCTCGCCATTGCAAGCGCGTTCTTGTGCACCACGAGGGTGTCGATTGCATCGACGGCTGCGGCGTCTGCCCGTTCGAGTTCTTCGGCGACCGCTTTGAGGGCGGTTGTCAGCCCGCCTGCCAGCATCTGGTCGGCAACCGCGATATGCGCGTGCAGCTGCGGTGCATCAAGCAGGATAAGGGCCCCGATTTCAGCGTCGCTCGACAGGGTGATGACACCGCCACCGGCAAGCGCTGCAAATGCGGGAACGCGCTTGAGAGCCGGGGGATTTCGAGCCCGCTGACATCGAATTCGCTGCCGATTGTCGGAAGCGCTGCAACATCCACCGTCTTGCCGGCGCGCTCGAGCGTGACGCCCAGACGCCAGGCGGCATCGAAGCTCTCGCTTGCCAGCTCGTCGCTGGAAACCAGAAGCACCACACGCTGGGGCAGGGCGGACCAGGCATCCGCAATGGTTTTCACGTCGCCTGCATCATAGCTGTATTCCAGATGGGAATCCGGCGAGATCTGCAGCATGTTTCCGATGGGGCGGGCATCGTCGCAGAGAAACCGCCCCGTGGCCGAAGACCATGCGAGCCCCATCCGCACAAACCCGGACGGGCGCGGTGCCCCCTCAACATCGACGCTGATCTCGACGTCTCCCTGAGGCGCGGTTGGCGACTGGGCGGCCACGACCGTGCCATCGACTGCAAGCGTGTAGGTCGTCTGTCCGCCATCGGCGCGCAGATAGCGGCCGTCCACGACCAGGCGCGGCTCGGACAGCTCGATATTCGCGGGCACCGGCAGATAGATGTCGCGACGCGCATCGCTGGAACCGAGCACGACCGGTTCGGTGAGGCCAAGCGCCTTCAGGCTGACCCGCTCGCGGATCTCCGTTTGCTGCGAAAGCGCGGTGATCGCATCGGCGATTTCCGCAGCCTGCGCGGCATTGCCGCCATGCATGATGATCAACCCGCACGCCCCGCTCAAAACGGAAGACAATATGGCGCTACGGCGAGATGAGACGGTCATGATTAACCCGTTTTCTGAAATTGGATGGGGATTGCGATCAGGCGGCGAATGCCGCGCTCGATCTGCCCGCCAGAGCGGCGGCGATGCGGGTTGAGGCATGCCCGTCCCCATAGGGATTGAGGATGCGCGCGAAGCTTGCGTAATGGGCCGCGTCATCGAGAAGCTGCTCGACCTCGCTGACAATCCGCGTTGTTCGCGCTCCGACCAACCGAACGCCGCCTGCAGCAACGGCTTCAGGGCGTTCAGTCACATCGCGCATGACCAGAACCGGCTTCCCGAGCGACGGGGCTTCTTCCTGCACACCGCCGGAATCGGTCAGGACGATGTCCGCCCTGTTCAGGAGATAGACGAAGGACAGATATTCCTGCGGGTCGATGAGCGAAATGTTCGGGTTCTTGCCGAGAAGCTCGTGGACCGGATCGCTGACATTGGGGTTCAGATGCACCGGATAAACGATCTGCAGGTCGTCGCGCCGCGACAGGCTGGCCAGCGCCTTGCATATGTTCAGGAAACCATCACCGAAGCTCTCGCGGCGATGGCCCGTGACGAGGAGGAGTTTGCGCGAGGGATCCAGAAAGGAGAACCGGGCATCCAGCTGGGCCTTCAGCTCCGGCGTGGTCCTGATCCGCTCGACGGTTTCCATCAGGGCGTCGATGACCGTGTTGCCTGTGACAAGGATTTCACCGTTCAACCGCTCAGAGCGCAGATTGGCGGCGCTTGTGTCGGTCGGGGCGAATAGTTTTGTTGCGAGGACATCGATCGTGCGCCGATTAAACTCCTCCGGCCACGGCTTTGACAGATCGTAGGTGCGCAAGCCAGCTTCCACATGTCCGACCGGAATGTTCCGATGGAACGCGGCCAGACTGGCGGCCATTGCGGTCGTGGTGTCGCCATGGGTCAGCACATAATCGGGCTTCTCATCGGCGAGAATGGCGTCCAGACCCTCGATTACCCTGCCTGAGAGACCGTTCAGCGTCTGGTTGGGTGTCATGACCGAAAGATCGTGATCCGGCTTGATGCCGAAAAGCTCGAGAACCTGATCGAGCATCTGGCGATGCTGTCCGGTCACGCAGGTAATTGGCTGAAGCCCGCTTTCGGCAGCCAGCGCCTTGATGACCGGAGCCATCTTGATCGCTTCCGGTCTCGTGCCGAAAACCGATAAAATTCTCATTGAAACAATGCCCTGAAGTATCTGATCAGAATCGTGGGAGGGGCGCCGGCATCGTGTCGTAAGACAGTCCGTCGGGCGCATCGGCAGCTTTTAAAACCGGTCTGACGTCTCATTGGAGACAGCCGGCTACTCTGGGGAAGCCGGTTTTAGGAGGGGCGATCCTGATGCTGCGGGCCCGCTTTCTGGCTTCTCCTGCAGCAAGACCCGGTAGCCATTAGCCGCGCAGGCAGCTGAAAGCCTTCGGAAACGTGCAGGCGACGCCGGACAGCGAGTTTGTGCGTTTTCATCAGAAACGAACCCTTTAAATGATTCCGATGTACGAATAAGTCGCCTAAGTATATAGGGTGAACTGGTAAGTTTGTCAGTCGCCTAAGTTTTTTTGTCGCACTACCCGCTGCAAGTTTCGGATTTTATCTGGACCCATGTCGATCTTTCACACCGTCGATTGCGCTGTTGCATCGATTTGCGGCGCTCAAAACAAGTCTCAACTCGTCTCCGCGCTTGGTGAGGGGATGGCGGCTCTTGGCTTTCAGAGCTTCAACCTGTCATGCAACAAGGCGGATGTGCGGGAGTTCATGACATCGCCGACGCTGACGAGCTGGACTTCGGAGGATCTGGATGCCTATCACAATGAGCACTGGAGTGCCCGAGATCCTCTGCTTGAACTGTCCGGGCAGCCCGGTTTGCGAAAGCTCTGGACACCAGACGACTGGGCGCGGGACGCGGATACGCGGGCATATGCGGAATATATCGACTTCTCTGGCATACGCAGCGGCGTGACCGCATCAGTGGGGGGGGCGACAGATACCGTGAGCGCCATCACTGCGCTGTCGTTTTCAGATGTGATCGTGGACCCCGATGTTCCCCATGCGGTGGCCATTCTTGCGCAGACAGCGCTCACCCGGGCGGCCGTGCTCGGCGTTCCAAGCATCGGGCTGCCGGCCATGGCGCAGTCGCTGAAGGAACTCTCTGGCAAGCAGATAGAGATCCTCAAGTGGGCAAGTCAGGGAAAATCGAACCGCGACATCGCGACCATCATGGGGTCGTCGAAACGGACAATCGATTATCACATGTCCGAAATTCTGCGGAAGCTGGATGTCGCCAGCCGGGCGCAGGCGATCATCATTTTTTCCGGTCAGTGATCGTCAGAACCGTGGCGCGGACGCCACGGCAGTCGGATATCGCGCCAGAATGAACCGGCCCTTTAGAAGAGAGAGAAGTATTCCTTCTGCTCCCACTCTGAAACCGTCATCAGGTAGCGGTTCCATTCCGCGCGCTTGATGTGGGCCAGATAGGCGACGAAATCCTCGCCGATGGCGCTTTTGTAGAAATCGGACTGTTCGAACCGCTCGATTGCCGCGATCAGGCTCTTGGGCAGGAACTGCGAATTGTTGTCATATGGACGCTCCACGGGAGCGGGGGCTTCAAGACCCCGCTCCAACCCGTCGAGCCCCGACAGGATCTGTGAAGCAAAATAGTAATAGGGGTTGGCCGCCGGCTCCGCGACGCGGTTTTCGATGCGGCTCGCCCTGTCGCCCTGCGCGAAGAGGGCGCGGATCATCGCTCCCTTGTTGTCGCGGCCCCACTGCACGCGATCCGGCGCGAGCTGGAAGGGCTGATAGCGCTTGTAGCCGTTGACCGTCGGCGTGGTCAGAAGGCAGCTCTCGGCAGCGTGTTCCAGAAGGCCCGCGATCCAGGCGCTTGCGGTGGGCGACAGGTCTTCGCCTTCACCCGGCATGAACATGTTGCGCCCGCTTGCGCGCTCGACCAGAGACTGGTGCAGATGCCAACCGCTTGCCATTCCATTGTCCACCTTCGGGCGGCACATGAACGTGGCGTGCAGCCCCATGCGCGCGCAAACCTGTTTCACGGTGGAGCGGAACAGCATCATCGTGTCGGCATGGTTCATCGGCGTGTCCGGCTCGAAGGTGAACTCGAACTGGCTTGGACCGAACTCCGCCTCGACCGACCGGACCGGCATGCCGAGTTTCTGGCACGCACGGCGCAGCTCGTCGGCCACGGGCTCCAGCGCATCGTAGCGGGACTCGGTCAGATACTGGTAGCCATGGGAGATAAGGCTCGTTTCCGGGGGCAGGGCAGGCATGCCGCCATCTGTGTGTTCCAAACGCGGGTCATCCACACGGAACACGTAGAACTCGACTTCCAGCCCGCAAACGAGGTCGAGACCGCGCTGGCCAAGACGACTGACGGCATCGCGCAGGATGCCACGCGGCGAATGGGGGAAGGGCCGCCCGTCCTTGTAATAGACATCGCATAAGAGCCAGCCGCTATGGGGCGACCAGGGAAGCTGGCGGAAGGTTTCAGGGTCGGGAACGATCATGACATCGCCGGCGCCGGTGAGTTCTCCCGCGCCATTGTTCTGGCTCTCCTCCCAGACGGAGAACACGGTGCGATGCGATGTGTCTTTCAGGAGAAGCGTCGACGTCATCGCCATGCCGTTGCGGAACAGGGAATCGACCTTGTCGGCAACAATGGTCTTGCCGCGCAGCACGCCATGCTGATCGGCAAACGCCAGACGCACGGTCTCCAGCCCGCGCTCGCGGATGAGCGCCAGCACTTCGTCTGCGCGTTCAAACTGCTCGTCGCTCAAGAGGTTTTTCGCTGCGACGAGGCCGCTCTTGAGTTTGTCCAAATTGCCCGACATGCCTGTCTCTTCCCTCTGGTATGGCTGCTGCCGAATTGTTGGTCTTGTTGTGTGGCGTGCGGGCGGTTCTCTCGCCCACCGCTCTTTCAGGCTAGGATACGGCGGCCACGGCAACCGCCTTCATCAGCGGTGTGTCGATGTCTGCAGCCATACGCTGATCGATGCTCTGGCCTGCGGCGATCAGTTTGCGCGAGGCCATGTGATCGGCGGCGCGGTTCACCGAATAGGCCGCCACCAGACGGTCTCCCTCCATCTGCAATATGCTGAACGCGCCGCTTTCAGGATCTCCGCGAAGAAGCTCCGTCGTGCCAGGTCTCGGCAGGCCGGCCATCTGCACTTTCAGGTCATACTGATCGGTCCAGAACCATGGAACAGCGCCAAGCGGCGCATTGCCACCGGCAATGTGCTCGGCGGCAGACTTTGCCTGATCGACAGCGTTTTGCACGGATTCAAGCCGCATGGCCCCGTTCGCATAGGCGTTGTGGAAGGCTGCAACGTCGCCCAGCGCATAGATATCGGGGGCGCTGGTCAGGCCGTGCGCGTCCACCTCTATGCCGCCTGCAATGGTTTTGAGTTCGAGCGGCTCGATCAGCGCCATGTCCGCGATGCCGCCCACGCCCACAAGCACGAGATCGGCGGGAAGGGTGGTTCCGTCGCCAAGCTGAACGCCGCTCACCCTGCCGTCATCGGTGGTGGTGTAGCGCTCCGGCAGCGCGCCGTAGCGGAACATTGCGCCCTTCGCCGTGTGATAGCCGCCGATAAAGGCGCTCAGCCGTTCTGGCAACGCGCGTGTCAAAAGGCGTTCCTGCGCCTCCAGAACGACGACGTACTTGCCCTGCTTGACCGCAGTGGATGCAAATTCCAGTCCGATGAACCCGCCGCCGATGATGACGATATTCTCTGCATCCTGCATGGAGCTGCGCAGGTGGCGTGCATCGGCGATGGAGCGGAGCGTGTGAATGCCGCGCGCCTCGGCGCCGGGCAGGGGCAGGGTGCGCGCCTTTGAGCCGGTGGCGAGAATGAGCTTGCCGTAGTCGAGCCTTCCCGAACCCGTGACCACCTGTCGTGCATGAGGATCGATGCTCAGCACCGGCTCGTTCAGGCGCAGGTCGATTTCCTGATCGCGATAGAAGTCGGGGGCGCGCAGGAGAAGCTGCTCCTCGTCCTTTTCGCCCGCAATATAGGCCTTCGAGAGGGGCGGGCGGTGATAGGGATAATCGCCTTCCGCGGAAAGCAGGACGATGCCCTCCTGCCAGCCCTTTTGCCTGAGCGATGCGGCGGCCTGTACGCCGGCGTGGGATGCGCCGACGATGACGACCGCGCTCAAAACTGGTTCTCCGGGATGATGAAGACGGCATCCTTGAGCTTTTCACTGACACGAAGCTGGCAGGAAAGCCGGCTGGTCGGTCGCCGCTCGGCGGAGGCCATGTCGAGCATGTCGTCTTCTTCCGAAGACATTTCGCCGACCGTGCCGTCCTCGAGATTGTCGCAATAAACATGGCAGGTGGCGCAGATGCAGGCACCGCCGCACTCCGCTTCGATGCCGCCCACATTGTTCATTACCGCGGCTTCCATGACGCTTACGCCCGGGCGCGCCTGAACTTCAATCTGCTCGCCGCCGCTGGTTTCGAACTTGATGGTGATGGCTTCGCTCACGGTTGACCTCCGATTGGTCGAATAACGAACACAATATCATTTATCGACCAATTGATCACATGGATCATGGAAGCCTGTCAACAAATGCAGGAAGCAAAATGATGAAATCATTGGGCGGGAGCGCAATCGACCCATTTCCTGAATTCCGCTAAAGCTCTTGATTGCGTGTTCTAATAGAATATAATCGCACAATGGATCGATTATCGACCAATTTGGCGATCGATCTGGAGGCCGCTAGCATTGATCCGGTCTGACTGGGTGGAGGCGAGCATGCGCTCGAGCAGTGGGATTTCAGCCAACGCGCGGAAGAGAAGGGAAGAGACACAGCCATGATGAGCCAAGAGCAGAACGATCTTATCACCAGGATCGGTCCTGACGCACCCGCTGGAAAGCTGATGCGCAAATACTGGCAGCCGGCAGCCCTGGTGGATGAACTGAAGGGCGACCGCCCCATCGTCCCCGTCAAGCTGCTTGGCGAAAACTTCGTGATGTTCCGCGACGAGCAGGGGCGCTACGGACTGGTGGATCGCGACTGTCCGCACCGCGGCGCGGATCTGGCGTTCGGTCGTCTGGAAAATGGCGGTCTTCGCTGCGCGTTTCATGGCTGGCTGTTCGACGTTGAAGGCAATTGCCTAGAAACGCCGGCCGAGCCCGCCGCTTCGAACCTTTGCAAAAACATCAAGCAGCGCGCTTACCCGGTTGTTGAGAAGAGCGGCATCCTGTGGGCCTATCTCGGCGGTGACGAGCCTCCGGCATTCCCCGAGCTTGACTGTTTCGTGGCGCCCGGCACCCACACATTCGCCTTCAAGGGCCTGATCGAGTGCAACTGGCTGCAGGCGCTCGAAGTCGGCATCGATCCCGCACACGCGTCCTTCCTGCATCGCTTCTTCGAGGATGAAGACACGTCGAAAGCTTACGGCAAGCAGTTCCGTGCCGCGTCCGCCGACAGTGATCTGCCGATGACGAAGATCCTGCGCGAATATGACCGCCCGATCATCAATGTGGAGCGCACGGAATATGGCCTTCGCCTGATCGCGCTGCGCGAGATCGACGAGGAACGCACACATGTGCGCGTGACCAACCAGCTCTTCCCGCACGGCTTCGTCATTCCGATGAGCGGCGACATGACCATCACCCAGTGGCATGTGCCTGTCGATGACGAGACCTGCTACTGGTACGCGATCTTCACCAGCTATGGTGCGCCGGTCGACAAGAAGAAGATGCGCGAACAGCGCCTCGAGCTCTACGAGCTGCCCGACTATGTATCGCGCCGCAACAAGGCCAACGACTACGGTTTCGACCCGCATGAGCAGGCGACCGAGACCTATACGGGCATGGGCCTCGACATCAATGTTCACGATCAGTGGGCGGTTGAATCGATGGGCCGCATTCAGGACCGCACCCGCGAGCATCTGGGGCAATCCGACAAGGCAATCGTTCAGTATCGCCGCCTGCTCAAGCAGGAAATCGAAAAGGCGGTCAATGGCGGCAAGCCGCTCCTGACGCTGGACGAAAAGCATGCCCGCAGCATTCAGGGTCCGGCCACGATGGACGGCATCGGCCCGACACGCGGCTGGGAGACCTACTGGATGGAGGTCGATGTGAAGCGCCGCCGCGCAGCACCCTGGGCCGCTCCCGTTCCAGAAGAACTGGCGGAGAAGGTGCCGCATGTCTCGGCAGCCGAGTAAGGCGCTTTCCGCCACGCCGGATTGAACTCGACACACGAAAAGGCCCGCCTCAACAATGAGGCGGGCCTTTTCAATGAACGATCATTTGGAAACGATCAGTCGCGCTTCGCGGCCAGCACTTCCACCTCGACGGTGAATTCGGGCTTTGTGAACCCGCTCACGATCATCAGTGTGGATGCGGGGTAGGGCGCAGGGAACAGGGCATTGCGCACATCCATATAGGGCGCCATGTGCTCGCGGCCCGTGACAAAGGCGCTGATGCGCACCACATCCTCGAAATCCATGTCCGCTGCCTCTAGAAGCTTGCGGATATTGTCGAAGCATATGCGGGCCTGTTCGGCCGTATCGTCCGGGATCGTGCCGTCCGTGCGCATGCCGAGCTGGCCGGAGCACACGAGAAGACGCGCGCCTTCCGGCACCTGCATGGCATGGCTGTAATTGGAAAAGGGTGGCGGAAGATCACCGGGGTTCACGGGAATGGCCAAGCGTCTCTCCTTCTGACAGATGGGGCGGCCGCCATGATGCATGGCAAACCGCGAAAGAAAACAGCCGCCCCGTTTCCGGGGCGGCATTTCTGGTCTCGACGGGAGCGAGCGACGGGTTATTTCAGGCCGATGCCCGGATCGATGAACCGGTTCGTCACGACGCTCTGCGGATCGAGGCCTTCCTTGGCGCGCTCATCCAGCCAGGGCTGAACGATATCGAACATGACAGCCACGCGCTCCGTGTCGAAGTCGGCGATCGTGTCATTCGAGCCATTGCCCATGATGCCGCGCTCCTTGAGCGTCTTCCAGCCATATTCGAGCTTGTCCATGGACAGCTTCCACCAGGACGTGGCGTAGCCGCCCTGGGTGAAGTCGTGGATGGTTTCCAGAACCTCGGCCGGGTCGTCCATATAGTCGACGACGGCCTGCTGGATGATCGGCACGAGCTTTTCAAGGCAGGGTGCGAGTTCATCCATCCGGTTTTCCGCAACCGACAGCATGCCGCTGTAATTGGGATAGCCCAGTTCGCCGACGGTGACTGCGTCGATGGGCTTGCCCCAGTTGTTGCCGGTGGAGAATGCATAGGGTTCGCTGGTGACAAAGCCCTGGTTCAGCCAGGTGCCATTATTGGTGACGAAGTTCTCGCCGTCGCCACGGTAGCCCTCCACAAAGACGTCCTGGGAGACGCCGGACTGCAAGAGGTAGAGGCCGAAGGTGCGCTGAATGGTCGAGACGTAGATCATCCCCTTTCCGGACTCGCCGAAGGCAATGATGTCATCGATGCTGTGGAAGCCGTCCGGATAGGTCTCGCGGTCCCAGAACAGGCCCTGCGGGGCGATGTTGAGCGGCGCGACGACACCAACCACCGGGAAGCGCTCGGAGAAGATGAAGGCATTGTCCAGCTCCTGGTAACCCAGATGCGGACGCAGGCCGGCCTTGGAGTTGCCCATGTAGAGGGCCGAATAGGCGGTTTCGCCGTCACCAAGGCCCATGCCGCCGCCGCCCTCGAGAATGACGAGGTCGATGCCGGTGCTGCCCAGCGGGCCGGTATAGCGGCCGCTTTCCATCTTACCGCCGCCACCGATCATCTGGTAGAGCGCACCGTGTTCGGCCTGGGCAAGCCAGTCCTTCTGCACGATGAAGGGATTGGGACACACATCGGCCAGCGGCGTGGTGTAGGCCTTCTTGGCGAAATCGCCCGGCTCCTGAGCCAGGGCCGGCTGCGCAATGGCGGGAAGCGCGGCCATCGCGGTTGCCAGCAAAGCAGTCTTCAAGCTTCTCATTTTCAGTTCCCTCATTGTTGTTGTGGGTCGAGAAGGCATCGGCTCGCGGCGGGAAACCAATGCCAGGCGGAAATGCGAGCGGGCGAAGAGAGGCTGCTCTTCGCCCGCCCGTAGAATTGGCGTCAGGTCTCCTTGCCGCCGGATTCATGCCAGTCCGAGAACAACCAGTGCCCGAGCCAGGTGAAGGCGATGTAGACGCAGACCGACAGGAAGGTCGCGGTCATCAGCGCCGCATACATCTGCTCATATTTGAAGTCGATCTTGGAGTTGATGATCATCTGGCCAAGGCCGCCACGGCCGGCCAGGAAGAACAGCTCCGAGACGATGGCGCTGATGACGGCGAGGCTTGCCGCGATCCGCAGACCGGCGAAGAGCGCCGGCGCTGCAGACGGAAAGCATGCCTTGACCAGCGTCTTGCGCCAGCTCGCGCCCTGCAGGCGGAACAGGTTGATGATGCCGCGGTCAACGCTCTTGAGGCCGAGGAGAAGCGTGATCGGGATGGCGAACATGGTGAACTTGGCCACGATCAGCACCTTCGGCAGCGTGCCGAAGCCAAGCGCCGTCTGGATCAGCGGAATGATGGCGAGCGTCGGGATCGACTGGAACGCGACGATGTTCGGGAACATGGCGCGTTCGAGAATCGTGGCGCGAAACATGATCACGCCGAGCAGGATGCCGACCGGGATCGAGATGCAGAGGCCGGCGAGCGCGATGCCAAGCGTGGTGAGCGAGCGCGTCAGGAGTTCCCAGCGCACGTCCGAAAGGCCGAACGCTTTATCCCAGAGTTCATAGCCCGAGGGCATGAGGAACTGGCGGTGCGGCTCAAGGTTCGCGCGCACCATCGCGTATAAGAGAATGAACATGCCGAACAGGACGAGCGGCGGCACGAGCAGCATGAGGAGGTTTCCAAGCGTCCCGCGCTCTGCCGTGAACGGAACCGGCGAATGTGCAGTGAGATTGGATGAAGGCTGTGTCTGTGTCATCGATCGTCTCAATTCTCGATAGCATTTCGCAGGGATACGGAGACTTCGCTGCATAGGGTTGCGAACTCAGGCGTGTAGCGAAGCTCCGGATCGCGCGGATAGGCGAAGGGAATGTCGAACACTTCGAGGATCTGTCCGGGACGGCGGGACATGACGACCACCTTGCTGGACAGATAGACTGCTTCTGAAATCGAGTGCGTGATGAACAGGCCGCTGAAGCCGTTGCGCATGAACAGCGACACCAGCTCGTCATTGAGACGCTCGCGGGTGATCTCATCGAGCGCGCCGAAGGGCTCGTCGAACATGAACACGCTGGGGTTCAGCGCCAGCGAGCGGGCCAGCGATGCGCGCATGCGCATGCCGCCGGAGAGGCGCTTGGGATAATGCTCGGCAAAGCCGTCGAGCCCGACCAGGCTGATCTGCTCCAGGGCGATCCTGCGGCGCTCTTCAGGCGAAAAGCCGCGCAGCTCCATCAGAAGCTCCACATTGCCGAGCACCTTGCGCCACGGCAGAAGGGTCGCGTCCTGAAACGTGTAGCCAAGCTGGCTGCGATCCACCTTGACGATGCCCGAGGTCTGGGGGAACAGGCCGGAAGCGATCTTCAGAAGGGTGGACTTTCCGCAGCCCGAAGGGCCGACGATCGAGACGAACTCGCCCTTGCGGATGGTCAGCGAAACATCTTCAAGCGCCTGCGTTCCATCGGGGAACTGCATCGAGATGTTCTCGAAAGAAAGCGCGACATCGTTCCCGGCAATCGGAAGACCGGCGGGAGAACTTGCGTCTCCGGTCCTGCCTCCAGTCCTGTCCGGGGGCTGAGGAACAGCCTGCAATGTCATTATGAGTCCTCCCAGTTGAAATGCGGTGCGCCCGCTAGAAGCGGCTCACCGAAAACGGCGATAGGTCGATCTTGGGTGTTTTTCCCGCCATCAGCGCTGCGACGTGCCTGCCTGTCGGTCCTCCCGAGCAGATGCCGACGTGCTGATGACCGAATGCAAAGACGGTGTTGGAGAAGCGTGGCGAACGATCGATAACCGGCAAACTGTCTGGAAGACAAGGCCTGTGGCCCATCCATTTGGATTGTTCGGTCGTATCGAGTTCGGGGAACATCTCCCGTGCGATTTCTGTCAGTTTGTCCGCGCGCGCATAGTTGGGCGCGGCCTTCAGTCCGGCCAGTTCCACGGTGCCCGCAATCCGCAGGCCGCAGTCCATCGGATTGATGAAGACGCTGCGGGTGTTCCACATCACGGTGCGGTTCACACCGATCTGCGGATTGGGGAATGTGACGTGGTAGCCTCTCTGGGTTTCCAGCGGCACTTTCGCGCCCAGTTTGCGCGCCAGCGGCGACGACCATGCGCCGGCCGCCAGGACCAGCCGGTCGACGGGGAGCTGACCCTCAGTGGTTTCCAGCGCAACCGGCCCATCCGGCCCCAGTGTGACGTCCTTGACCTCGGCGGTGACGAATTTGCCGCCATTCTTCTTCACCTGGTCGGCAATGCTGTTGACCAGAAGATAGGGATCGACGGTCGAGCCGTTCTCCGGCGCAAAAATGCCGATGTCGAAGCGTTTGTTGAGGGCCGGCTCGAACTGCCGGATCTCGTCGCCGCCCACTTCGATCATTTCCGCGCCGAGATTGCGGCGCAGGTCGAGCGACCATTTCGCCGCCTGAAGCTCCTGGCGGCTCTCATAGATGTAGAGGCAGCCATTCCGGCGGATCAACTGGTTGAACCCATCACCGGTGAGGATGTCGCCGTAATCGTCGAAGACGGTTTCCATCAGCGAACGCATCGCCGTGGCCACACGAACGCATTCCTCACGCGTGGCGTGGCTGATGAAGCGGGCAAGCCATGGCGCGATCCACGGCAGATAGGACCAGCGAACCGTGAGCGGACCAAGCGGGTCCATCAGCCAGCCGGGAATCTTCTTCATGACGCCGGGCATCGCCACCGGCAGGATGGCGCTGGGCGAAACCGAACCGGCATTGCCGAACGACGTGCCGAGCCCCGGCTCCAGCCGGTCCACCACCGTCACGCCAAAACCCTCGCGCTGCAGGAACGCGGCGCAGCTCACGCCGACAATGCCCGCACCTATGATGGTTACATGTCCCTTGCTGCCGGTCATGTGTTCATCTCCCCCCGGTCAAATCCAGTCTGTGATGGAAATCATTCGGCGAAGAGGTAGGTCTTGCCGGGAGAGGGGGACCAGTCGGGATCCTTCCAGGCGATCATCTTGCCGGGATTGAGAAGCCCCTTCGGGTCGGCCTGTTTCTTGAAGGCCAGCTGATGCGGGTTGGTCTTCTTCATGCCGCCTTCTTCCAGCGTGATCCGGTGCGGATTGAAGACCGGCAGGCCGAGTTCCAGCTCCAGTATCTGGATGATTTCCTCAAGCCGCTCATTGCTGGTGTGCCGCACGATCGGAATGCCCACGGGCGAGACAACGCCATCGAACCGGGTGAATTCGAAATGCAGCAGCAATTCGTCTCCGAACCGCTCTTTCACCTCGGCGAGTTTCTCGAACATCACCGGGCGCGGGATCATCATCTGCAGATAGGTGATGGTCGGATCAACGCGCAGCGCGCGCAGCGTCGTGTGGTTCCACGCAAGCTCGAAAGCCGCCGGCAGCTTCACGCCCTCTTCCAGCTGGTCGTAGCGCAGCCTGAGCGTCGCTCCGTCGAAACCTTCGACAATCTCAACGAGCCGGTCCAGTGTGTCTTTCGAAACGGTCACGGCCACAACGGCCTCGCTCTCCTCCAGATAGGGGCGGTGCCTGCGGAAATAGTTGAACGGAATGGGCGCCTCGAAATTCGAAAGCATGCGCTTGCAGACCGTGTCGTCGTCGCCGATCTCGAGCGCCAGCCTGCAGGAGTTTTCGAATGTGTCGACGCCGATGATCACGTCGACCCAGTCGGTCGCCGGATCGGCAGGCATTTCCACCTCGACGATGACGCCATTGACGCCATAGGCATGAGCGGCCTTGCTGATGTCGCTTGCGCCGACCAGATCAATGATTTGCGGCCTCTCTTCCATGGTGACGAGGCGCAGACGGCGGATATTGGCCGGATTGCGCAGACCGCCCCAGCGGATCGCACCCACACCGCTGGACCCGCCAGCGATGAAGCCGGCGATGGTTGCCGAGCCCATGGTCGAGGGGAACAGGCGGATTTCCTTGCCGACCGCGCGCAGCGAGCGCTCGATATGCTCGATCACCGTGCCGCCCTGCGCCACGAAATAATCGTCGCCGATCTCGAGGATCTCGTTCATGTGCTTCATGTGCAGAACGACGCCGCCGGAAAGCGGCATGGCCTGACCGTAATTGCCGGTTCCGGCCCCGCGCGTGGTGACGGGAACGTCATGCTTCCAGCAGGCGGCGAGAATTTCGACCACTTCTTCCACGCTGCGCGGCGCAATGACCAGATCGGCCGTCACGTCGTCGAGCTGTTCCTTCAGGATCGGGCTGTACCAGTAGAAGTCGCGGCTCTTCTGGCGCACCGTCTGGGGATTGTCGTCGATGTCGAGATGGGCCAGCGCCTCGCGGCACGCTGAAATATCTGCAGTCATGAGTACTCCATCGCGAAAAGATCGCGCAGATTGAAGGGAAGCGGTTGAAGCGGCACGCCACCGCGCAGAACGACGCGGCCGGCCGAAGAGCGGCTCATCAGGTCGAGCCAGTCGCCGGCATCGAGAATGATCAGGTCGGCAGGTGCGCCTGCCGCAACAAGGCCGTGCTGGCCGAAGCCGCAGGCTCTCGCGGCCTCGCGGAACTGGCGGGCCGCCCAGCTGCCGATGTCGGTTTCGAGATGCGCTGTCCGCACCGCAGAGCGGAAAACGTCGACCATGTCGAAGTCGCCGTAGGGATAGAAGGGATCCTGCACATTGTCGGAGGCGAAGTGCACGGATGCGCCGCCCGCAGCCAGTTCGCGCACGGTGGTCATGCCGCGCCGCGACGGCGTTGCGCCATTGGAGCGGTCCTGCAGGAACAGGTTGGAGTGCGGGAGCGAGACGATATGCACGCCGGCCCGCGCCACTTTATCGATGATGCGGTCGCGGTCTGCCATCGGCATGGAGCTGAGCGAGCAGCAATGTCCGGCCATGACCGGGCTCTTGAAGCCGGTGCGCAGAATGCTGTCGCAGATCAGTTCGAGCGCCATGGCGTCGGGCGCAAGCGTTTCATCGACATGGAAATCGACCGCGAGCCCGGTTTCGCCGGCGCAGGAAAACAGCGCATCAAGGCGTTCCGGCGTTGCCGTTTTCGGCGCTATGAACGCGCCCAGAATGCCGCCGAGACGCCTGATTTGTCGGCAGCGTTCGATGAACTCCGCCTGTTCGACGCGCTCCAGAGCCATCAGCGCGACGGCCTGAAGCGCAATGCGGCCCTGCCAGTCGCTGCGCATTTCGTCAAAAACGCGCCAGGCGTCGCTCTCATCCGGCATGACCGGCGTGTCGAGATGGGTGCGGATCGCGGACGTGCCATGCAGATAAGCGCGTTCAAGCGCCTGACTAATGCGGCTTTTCAGGTCGGTCTGCGACCAGTTGGCGGCATCCGCGCCGGAAAGCTTCACGGCGTCCAGAAGTCCGCCATGGGGAATGCCCGTCCGCCTGACGATATAGGCCTTGTCGAGATGGACGTGGGAATCGACGAATGTGGGCAGAACCATCCGCCCTGCGAGATCCAGTTCAGCCCCGCCATTGTTCTCCGGCGTCAGCGCGCCATCCGCCGTGATGCCGAAATCCATGGTGGCAAGGCCGCTGTCATGATCCAGCGCACGGAGCGGAAACCCCTCTGCCAGAGCAGCCGGGACGCGGGCATTGGTGAACCAGCGGCTCTTTTGTGTCTCGCAGGCGCGGATGTTCATACGCGCGGCGCTCCGAAGGGGATCGCATAGCGCGCCACCTCTTCGAGAAGCCGGGCATAACGTGTGGCTGCATGCTCGACGAGCGCCTTGCCCGTTTCCGGCTTCGCCAGCGCGGCATTGCCAGCGGCTCCATCGGCGTTGAGATCCTTCATGGTCCAGCCCGTGGAAACGGGGCCGAGCAGGCGCAGAACATCATTCGACTGGGCGACCGTACGGGAGGCCGGTACGAAGTTCTTCGCCTTTTCCATGGAAACCAGATCGGGGCGCAGATGCAGCATGGCGGCAGTCTCCACCAGTCCGCCGTGAATGCCGTCGCGCAACTCCTCCTCAGGGATCAGGCCGGGCGGATAGCCCATGCTCATCCAGCCGGCGGCGACGCAGAACATCTCTTCTTCAATGCGCAGCGCGCGCGCTGCGATCTGCAGCACCGGCACATTGCCTCCATGTGCATTGAGGAAGACGAGCCGGCGAATGCCCGAACGCGCGACGCTCCTGCCGATCTGCATGAGCACGGCCTGAAGCGTCGCTGCGTCGAGGGTCAGAACGCCGGGAAAGCCCGTGTGTTCATCGGATTTGGCGACGGCGACCGGCGGCAGAACCAGCACCTGCGCGTCCTCCACGCGCTTCGCCGCTTCCAGTGCAATGCCCTCTGCAAGCGTGGTGTCGGTGCTGAGCGGCAGGTGGGGACCATGCTGCTCAATGGCGCCCACGGGCAACAATGCGACAGTCGCATCATCGACCAGTGTTTTCAGGTCGTCAGCAGAAAGCTCGCTCCAGAGACGAAAGGCCATCAATTCACCGATTATCGAACATTAGTTCGCTTAGCGTTGCAAGAAAGCAGTCGGACGTCAAGCAGGTTTGTGCGATCCCGGGCCGCTGAAAGCGCGAAATTGAAAGGTTCGGCATTTGGAATTGACAGAGAAGCGGTCAGCTGTCGTTATAATAATTGATCAAAAGTTCGATTATCGAATAAAATATGAGAGCGGGAATGATTGCAGTTCGACAGCTGAACAGCGCCAGTTTTGCACCCTATGGCCATGTTGCCTGCGCGGGGCAGGGGATAACAAAGTCGATCCGGGCCGATACGGTGCTTTTGACGAAGTCTCCTTCTGTCTTCCAGCACGATGCCGAGGCGGTCGATCTCGCTCTGGATTTCTATGATGTGCAGCCTGAGGGCGATGTCGTGCGCATCAACCAGGCCGAGCGCCATGAGCACAGTTCGCAGATGTTCGTGCCCATGTCCGTCACCCGCTACCTCGTGATCGTGTGGGAAGGCCATCCCCATGAAAGCACCGCCCACGGCTTCATCGGTGGCCCGAAGGATGTGGTGATCTACAATCCCGGCGTCTGGCATCACGGCATCATCGCCCTTGATGGGCCGGGGCATTTCGCTTCCACCATGTGGCGCACGCGCGGCGGCACGGATGTGGAATTCCTGCCGCTTGAAACGGCGCTCGAAACCCGACTGGAAGAGGCCGTCTCTTGAGCGCTCTGGGCATCGATATCGGAGCCTCGACCGTCGACCTGGCGCTGTCGGCGAATGGCGTCCTGCGCACCGGAAAGATGACGCAGGGCGCGGGAGCGGTGGCCGAAGAGATCGCGGCTGCGATCCGGCATTTTTCACAGCAATGGGCGTTTGAACCCACAGCGCTTGAAGAGATCCGCCTGGGCTCAACAGGCGCGGTAAACATGCTTCTTGGAAAGCAGGTCGCCCGGGTTGGTCTGATCACCACCAGCGGCTTTGCGGACACGCTGGCGCTTGCCCGGCAAAACCGTTCCGAGCTTTACGATCCGGTCGCGCGCTCGCCGTCCCCCACATTTCTGGTGATGCCGGACGGCATCCACGAGGTGGAAGGCCGACTCGACAGGAACGGCGCGGAAATCGCCCCCCTGTCGGTCGATCAGATCCGTTCGGCGGGAGCAGCACTTCGCGATCAGGGCGTGGAGGCCATTGCGGTCTGCTTTCTGTTCTCCTTCGTCAATCCGGCGCATGAGCGCCTCTGCGCCGAAATTCTTTCAGAAGTCGCGCCCGGCATTCCCGTCATCCTGTCGCACACGGTCGACGGCAATGCCCGCGAATATGAACGCACGGTCTCGGCCTGTCTGGAAGCCGCCCTTTGCCCGGCGCAGCAGGTAAATGTGGATCGCATCGCAGACGAACTTGAAGGGCTCGGCTTCTCGGGCCGCCTCTCCTTTGCGGATTCGCGTGGTCATCTCGTAACGCCAAAGCTGGCTCGCACTGCGGCTGGCCGGCAGTTGATGGGCGGTCCTGCGGCCTCGGCGCTTTTCTCCGCTTCACTCGCAGAAATGGCAGGTTCCCGGCAGGCGCTTGCGCTCGACATGGGGTCGACCAGCACGGACATTGTGCTGCTGGAAAATGGCGCACCGGCGCAGACACATTACAGCGTCGTTGCCGGCGTGCCCGTACGCAATCCCATGGCCGACATTCAAAGCGTCGCTCTGGGCGGCGGCGCGCGGGCACAGTGGGCGGGCGCTGCCGGCATCCGCTTTTCAGGCGATTCCAATGCGCCCACACTCACCGACGCACTTGTTTCGCTCAGGCAACTACCCACCGCACTCGCACCGGATGCGGGCGACCGCGTTGCCCGGCTTGCTGAAGAGGCGTCAATCGGGTGCGACGAACTCGCCGCGATGATCCGGGACGCGGCGCTCGACAGCGTCGTGGCCGCCCTTGTTCGTTACGCGGTTGACCGAAATGTCGACCCGGCAGCCGTGCCGCTGATTGTCGGCGGCGGCCTTGGCGGTGTCATGGCGCATGCGCTGGGCGAGCGGCTTGGCGTCAACCGCATCATTGTTGATGAACTCGCCGCAGTGTCGGGCGCTGCCGGTCTTCTCCTGGCCCGGCATGTAAGCGAAGCGTCGGAAACGCTGAACGCGCCCCTCAATGGACTGACCGACGAGCGCCTCCGACAGGCGCTCGACACACTCCGTGCAGAGGCGCCAGCCGCCAGCAAGGGTGTTGTTCAGATCACGATAGCGCCGAACGCCTTCATGCACCCCGTCACGCTCACCCTTGATGAGGGGCAGCCGACGGTGGAGACCATTCGCGAAGCCTTCACTGCCTATCACACCGAGCGATTTGGCAATCCGTCGCGCGAGGCGGGGTTCGTGTTCAGGATCGGGCGTTTCCTCCTTGAAGAACAGAAGGCGCTGGAAAAGAAGCTCGCCGGGGGCGAGGCCATGGGCCTTCAGCCTGCCCCGGGCTGGGAGCGCGTCATCGAAGGCGGGCTGGTGTCCTTTGTCAGGCGCAATTCAGCCGCCGTGGCGCTGCGTCCCGAGACATTGCAGATGCGCCTGAATGCCATCGCCCAGACCATGCAGGAAATGCTCTTCCGCACGGCGGTCTCGCCCGTGGTGCGTGAAGGAAACGATGCAGCCGCAGCACTTTTGACCCCCACCGGAGAGCTTCTGGCGCTTTCCGACGCCATTCCGCTTCTTCTCGGGGCGCTTGATGGCTCCGTGCGTTCAATGCTCGAGCATTTCCCGGTTGAGACGATGCGCGAGGGCGATCTCTATCTCATGAACGACCCTTTCCTCGGCGGGACGCATCTGCCTGACCTGACGGTGATGCGCCCGGTCTTCGCAGAAGGAAAGGTGATCGCGCTCGCGGCAAGCATTCTTCATCATCAGGATATTGGCGGCATGCGGGCAGGCTCCGTGCCGCCGGATGCGGTGGACATTTTCCAGGAGGGCCTGCGCCTGCCGCCGCTTAAGATGGGCGCCGGCGACCGGATCGACCCTCTCGTGGTCAATCTCATCAGCGCCAATTCACGCGCGGCCGATACGGTGCTTGGCGACCTCTCCTCGCAGATCGGCGCGGCGGTGAAAGCCGGTTCGCTTCTCGGCAGCCTGGCTGAAGAGATAGGGATGGATGCCTTCGCCACAGGCATCGTGACCTGTCTGGAGCGGGGTGAAGCGCTCGCGCGCGACACGATTTTCACCATGGCACCGGGGCCACATGTGGCGAGTGGACAGCTCGATCCTGCGCCGGGCCTGCCGGAAGTGCGGATCGCGCTCAGCCTCGACTGCGGCGACGGCCTTTTCCGCGCCGATTTTACCGGCACGAGCGGGCAAGTGGCCGCACCCATCAATTGCGTGCGCTCAGGCCCGTTCGCGGCTGCATTCTACAGCCTGCTCAGCGCGATGGGCGATACGGTGTTCCGCAATGGCGGCGTGGTGCGGACCATGGAACTGGTCCTGCCGGAAAACTGCGCGATCAATGCCTCGCCGCCGGCAGCCGTCAATGCGCGCATGGGCATTGTGCGCAGCACCACATCGACGCTTCTGCAAGGGCTCGCCCGGGCTTTGCCGGAGACCATGCCGGCAGCCAATTCGGGCATGTCCTTCGTGCTGGCCTTTTCGGGCGCGGGCGCAGATGGAAAGCGCTTCATCGCCACGGAGATCATCGCCGGCGGCGCCGGCGGCGGCCCGCAGAGCGATGGTGTTTCAGGCATTTCCACCGATGTCGGCAACGCGATGAACATGCCGGGCGAAGCGCTGGAATCGCAGATCCCCGTGCGTCTGGTAAGCGCCTGCATTCGCCGTGGCTCCGGCGGGGCGGGGCGCTATCGCGGCGGTGATGGCATCCAGCGCCGATATCTCGCACTGCAGGACGGCATCAATGTTTCGCTGCGCGGCGACCGGTTCAGACATGTTCCCGATGGACTTCTGGGTGGCGGTGCGCCGCAGCCTGCCGCCGCCCGCGTCGTGCGGGCCGATGGAACGGTGGAGGAACTGGGCAGCCGTTCAGCCCCGGTTCTTCGCCGCGGGGATCAACTGGTCGTTGAAAGCTGTGGCGGAGCCGGGTATGGCGTGCAGGAAGGATAGGCGCTGCTGATCGAAGCGCCTGCCCGCAGGGCGGCATACTGTTTGAATTTCGGATACGATACGATCGCGGATAAGCGCCGCTGGGGCGCTGGAGGCCAGCTTAGTCATGATACTGCATCACCTGCTCGACAAGGACGACAAGGAAGTATCCCTGACGTTCGGCAAGGGCCTGTCCGTTATCATGGCTTTCGAGGGGCGCAACAGCGAACTCACCATTTCGGAAATCGCCGAGAAGGTGGAGCTGAACCGCGCGGTGACACGGCGTCTCGTGCGCACGCTGGAGCAGCTCGGTTTCGTGGCCCATGATCGCGGGCGCTATCAGCTAACGCCGCGCGTGCTGCGGCTGACGCGCGGGTTCCTCGAAACCCGCAGCATTCCGCAGGTGGTGCAGCCGGTTCTGCGCAACGTCTCTCACGAGATCGGAGAATCGGTATCCTTCGCCATGCTGGATGGCGACGAGGCCGTTTATGTCGCCCATGCTTTTGTGCCGAGCCGCTTCACGCTCAACATGGTAACTGTCGGCAGCCGCGTGCCGCTGACGCCGACTGCCGCCGGCCGCGTCATCCTCGCATTCCTCGACAGGGAAGAGCGCGAAGCGATCCTCGATCGGCTCAGCCTGTCTGCCTATACGGAAAAAACGCTGGTCGAGCGCCGGGAGTTCACCGACCTTTTGAACTCCATCCGGTTCAGCGGCTTCTCGTTCAGTGAATCGGAATATGTGGAAGGCGTCAGCTCGCTCGCCCTTCCGGTCTTTGACCGCGACAAGCGTGTCGTGGGCGCGGTGTCGATCATCTTCCCGCAGGGCCAGTATGACGAAAACGACCTTCACGACCGCTTGATCGAAAAACTGCTGCGCTGCACGAACGACATCGGTGCGGTGTTCTAGAACGAACGCAATCCGGCTTCAGTCCATCCAGACATCTGTGCGCAGCCGGAACCGGTTGGGGTCGTAGATCGCGTGGGTGATCTCAACGAGCCTGCCATCTTCGGCGTAGAGCTCCGCATCGAGCGCAATGACGGGCATGCCCGCTTCCAGCCCGATGGAGGCGGCGGCCTGCGACGGGCAGGCAAGCGCCGTCACGGACTGGCGCAGCCGCGTGATCTGCAGATCAAAGAGACCTTCGATGAGCTCGAAGACCGAGCCGCCCACCCGGTCGAGAACCGGGTCGATCCCCGCAAACGCGCCATCGACAAACATGACCAGCCAGCTGACCGGCTTTTCGGACTGGCCGAGAAAACGTTCCGCCGTGATCTCCAGCCAGAAGCCGGTGGAGCTTTGATGCTTGCCCAGAAACGGGCTTTCGCCATCGGCCACGTGACGCGTCTTGAGCACCTGAAGCCGTGAACTCTTCGTCAGGCTGAGCAGTTCCGGGAAACCGCTGGTCGCCATGCGCAGGCTCTTTTGCGGCTGGTTGGAGACGACAATTGTTCCAAGCCGGCGGCGTCTTTCGACCAGCCCCTCGCTTTCCAGCTCGGCCATGGCGCGGCGGAGCGTGGTGCGGCTCACATTGTAGTCGGCAGCAAGATCGACCTCCGGCGGCAGCCTTTCGCCCAGTTTCAGCGCGCCGGACGTGATGCGGTCGCGCAGCGTCTGGGTGAGTTGGGCGTGGCGGGGAAGAGGTGCATTCATCGATCAGATACTGCTCGGCAACCAGAGGACAATTTGCGGAAAGACTGCAAGCAGAATGGCAAAACCCAGCATGATTAGGAAGAAGGGAAACACCGCTCTGAAGAGAAACGACATCGGAAGACCGGTGCGCGACTGAATAACGAACAGATTGAAGCCGACCGGTGGCGTGATCTGCGAAATTTCGACGGCGATCACGATGAAAATGCCGAACCAGACCGGATCAAACCCGGCTGCGACCACCAGCGGCAGGGTGATCGGCAGGGTCATCACGATGATCGACGTGCCGTCGAGGAACATGCCGATCAGCACATAAAACGCCAGCAGGAAAACGATCAGCATCATCGGCGAGAGCTCAAGCAGCGCAATCTGCCCTGCAATCGCCTTCGGGAGACCCAGAAAGCCGAGCGCTGCGTTCAAGAGAGCCGCGCCGGCAAGGATCAGCCCCATCATGGCGCTGGTTGCTACGGCGCTGCGTCCGGCCATCGCCAGCCCCTTGAAGGTCAGGCCGCCGCGCACCCAGGAAAGGATCAGCGCGCCCAGAACACCGGTGGCGGCAAGTTCGGTCGGGCTCGCCAGCCCGAAATAGAGCGCGCCCATGATGCCGCCGATAAGCGCGACCATCGGGCCGATTTCCCTCAGGCCGCGCCATCGGTCCGCCCAGCTGTAGCGCGCGCGCTCTTCCTGCCGCCCTGAAACCGTGTGCGCCACGGCAATGTAGGACACAAAGATCGTCGCCAGAAGAATGCCGGGAACGATGCCTGCGATGAACAGTTCGAGAATGCTCTGCTGCGCGGCCACGCCATAGATGATCATGATGATCGAGGGCGGGATCAGGAAGCCGAGCGTGCCGGAGCCGGCCAGAGAACCGACGGAAAGCCGCCGGTCATAGCCGCGCGCTTCAAGTTCCGGCAGGGTGACGCGCCCGACAATGGCCGTCGTCGCCGCCGATGAGCCGGAAACGGCGGCAAACAGGGTCGATCCGGCGACATTCACATGCAGCAATCCACCGGGCAGGCGGGTCACCCATGGTGCGAGGCCGGAAAACAGCGACTGGCCGAGCCGCGCCGTCACCAGAATATCGCTCATCAGAATGAAGAGCGGCAGCGCCAGCAGTTCCTGTGCAGTGAGCGACGACCAAAGGAGTTTGCCCGTATAGGCAATCAGCGGCAGGTTGGGCTTGAAGACGGCAAGCAGCGTGAACGCCACGCCAAAGAGCGAAAGCCCGACCCAGACCGAGCCCAGCAGAAACGCTGCAAACAGCAGAAGCGTCAGAAGCCCGATCTCAAGCATCGGCTTCCTCCTTCGCAAGCGGCTGTTCCGCAGGCAGATCGAGCCATAATCGGACCGTGCGGGCGCACAGGTCCAGAACGAGCTGCGCTGCACCCAGAACGGCGAGTGCCTGCGGATAGATGAGCGGCGTGTTCGTGTAGCTCGACTGGCGCAGGCCGCGCGCCCATGAATTGGCGAAGAGAGACCAGAAGGAAATCAACACAAGCAGCGCCAGCGCGATGCCGACAACCGTCGCCGCAATGTTGAGCCAGCGCTGTCCCTGCAGCCCGAGAAAGCCTTGCGCAAGTGTGACACGCACATGGCTGCCGCGCCGCAGCGCCGGTCCGGCGCCGAGCAGGAAGACCCCGGCCATCGCAAAGCTCGAAAACTCCCACGACACCGCCAGGCTGGTGGCGAGAAAGCCACGGCTGAAGACTTCCGCCAGCATCAGAAGGCAGAAGCCGTATAGCAGGATGCTGGCCAGCGTTTCAGCCAGCCACGACGTCGTGTCGGAGAATTTCAGAAAGCCGTGCAACATTGGGCCCCCGGAAGCGGGCGTCCCGATGAAGGACGCCCGGAATTGGCTACTTGCCGGCTGCCTTGGTGTAGGCTTCGATCACCGGGCCGGCCTCGGGCACGCGCTCGATGAACTCATCCCACATGGTGCGGCCGCTCTCGCCCATCAACGTCATGAGGCTCTCGTCCGGCTGAACGATGGTCATGCCGTTTTCGGCCAGAGTGTTGCCTTTGGTTTCGTCTTCGGCTGCCGAGAGCGCCCAGAACTCTTCCTGCATCTTTGCAGCCAGTTCCTCGATCTTGGTCTGCTCTTCGGGCGAAAGCGCGTTCCAGGTATCGAGATTGACGGTTACGGCGTCCGAAGAGGTGGACCACTGCATGGGGCTGAAAAAGGCGGTGAGATCCCAAAGCTTGCCATCGACGCCCGAGGAGGTGGAGGTGGCCACACCGTCGATGGTGCCGGCGGCCAGAGCGGGGGCGACATCGCCCCAGGGCATTTCCAGCGGTGCTGCGCCAAGCAGCGTCAGGAACTGGAAGCTGGCCGGGTTGAATGCGCGAATGCGCACGCCTTCCATGTCGGCGGAGGAGCTGATCTTCTCACGCGAGTAGACGCCCGGAGACGGCCACGGAACATAGTAGAGGATCTTCTGATTGTGGCGCTCGGCGATCTCGTCATAGAGCGGCGATGCGGCTTCGAGGAAGAGTTTCATCTCATCCTGTCCGCGGATCAGGAAGGGAAGGGTGTCCATCGCCAGAACCGGCTCTTCGCCAGCCTGAAGGAAGAGAAGGACGCTGCCCATCTGCACAATGCCATTTTCCACGGCTGCCAGAGATTCCGAGGCGGAAACGCCAATCTCGCTGCCCTTGTGCACGGTGATCTCGACGGAGCCGCCAGTGGCTTCCTTCACGGCTTCAGCGAACCTGTTTGCCGCAACGTTCTGGAAGTTCGTCTCGGGCCACGGCGTCGAGAAGTCCAGCTTGGTCTGGGCCATTGCCGAACCGCTCACGAGAGCAAGCGCTGCGCCTGCCGCCAGTGCCTTGAGTGAATATGCGATCATTGTCCGTTCTCTCCTCTTGAAGGTGCTATTGTCGGTTCTTCACTTCATTTCAAGCCATAGATCTCATGCGCGACAGCTTGCGTGATCATGCCGCGCCGCAGATCGTCTTCCACGCGTTCCTTCCCGCGTTCGGTTGCGGGGCCAAAGCCGCCACCACCCGGTGTGCGCAACACCAGCGCCTCGCCCGGTGGAACCCGGTAGAGCCCTTTCGACGTGATCTCCGTTCCGTCGGTAATGCGGGCAGCACCCGGCAGTCCGGAAAGGCCGCCCTCCCGGCCTTCCGCACCGCGTCTCAGCCGCTCGAATGCGGCGGCGGACACGATCAGCGCCTGATCCTTTGCCGCGCGGATGCGGATCTCCTGCCCGAGCCCGCCACGCCATTTCCCCGCGCCGCCGCTGTCCGGTGCGAATTCCTTGCGCTCATAGATGAGCGGAGCGACGGATTCGGCCACTTCGACCGAAACCACACCGACGCCCGAAGGAAACGCGGTCGTTGACAACCCATCGGATGCGGGCCGTGCGCCCATGCCGCCAAGCGCCACATTGAGCGAAGCGAAACTGCGGGCTTCCGGCCCTGCGTCTTCGCCGGAAATCGCCAGAACCCAGAGCGCACCCGCACTTTCGGCAAGGATCTGCCCCGGCATGGCCTGTGCGAGGCAGCCAAGCATCAGGTCCGGCAGGGCCTGCCCAACCACATGCCGCGCGGTGACCGGAGCGGGGCGCTCGGCAGAGACGATCAGACCGGAAGGCGCAGTAATGTGGATTGCCTCCAGCGAGGCGTGGTTGTTGGGCACATGCGGCGCGACCGCAACCTTGATGCCGAAGGAGGCATAGGCCTGACTATAGCCGAGCGGGCAATTGATGCCGCGCGGAGCGGCAGGCGACGAACCGGCCAGATCAACCTCGATCACCCCCTCGCCGATGGTCATCCGCGCCCTGATCTCGATAGGCGCATCGTAACCGTCGAGCGTGGTGTCGGCGCTGTAAGTGCCGGCAGGCAGCCGCGCGATGGCTTCACGCGTGGCCGTGGCGGAGCGCTCGAAGATGAACGCGGCCAGTGGCTGCAACGAGGTCAGCTCGTATTCGGCCATCAGGTCGAGCAGCCGCTTCAGCCCTTCATCATTGCAGCTCATCAGCGAAATGATGTCGCCCCGCGCCTCGCGCGGGATGCGCGAATTCGCCGTGACGATGCCGAGGAAATCCTCGTTCAGAACACCGGCCTTGCGCAGCTTCATCACGGGGAAGAGAACGCCTTCCTCCTGAACGGAGCGCCCTTCGGCCGACCAGCCGAGCCCGCCAATGTCGACCACATGGCAGGTCGAGGCGAGGTAGCCGACAATCCGCCCATTCACGAATGCCGGCGTGACGACGACGAAGTCGAACACATGGCCGGCACCCAGCCAGGGATCGTTGGTGACAAGCACATCGCCTTCGACCAGCGTATCTGCCGGAATATGCTCCAGCATGGCGCAGACGGAACGCGCCATCGTGTTCACATGGCCCGGCGTGCCGGTGACGGCCTGCGCCATCATGCGGCCTTCCGCATCGAAAACGCCAGCGGACAGGTCTCCGGATTCGCGAACGATCGCGCCGAAAGCCACACGCAGAAGCGCGTTGGCCTGTTCCTCCGAAACCGAAATCAGCCGGTTCCAGAGCACGTTCATGGCGATGATGTCTGCGTCGGAAAGGGGAGTGGTGGCGTTCATGGCCGCACCTCGCGGTCGAGAATGACATGACCGAAGGGATGGAGCGTAATCGCCCATCCGGTCGGAACGTAGGCGGTGGTCTGGGCTTCGCTCACCAAGGCGGGGCCGGGCAGGGGCTGGCCGGGCGCCAGCCCTTCACGCGGCACCAGCGCGCTTTCGACGAATTCGCCGCGCACCGGGTCGAACACCTTTACCGTTCCGGCAATGGTCGTTTGCTTTCCGGCGTCCGCTGCCGGCGCTTCCACCAGCGGTGCGGCCGGGCCACGGCAGATGAGCGACAGGGCGACCAGTTCGACCGGATTGTTTTCCAGAACGGTGCCGTAAGTGTCGCGGTAGAGCGTGATGAAAGCCTGCTCCAGCGCCTTTGCATCGGCGGGGTTTGCAAGCGGTTTTTCGAGAGGCACGCGCAGCGCGTGTCCCTGCCCGCTGTAGCGCAGTTCGGCTGCAAGGCTGATCGTCGCCGGTTCTCCCTCGGCAAGGGCCGGCAGAACCACTGCGGATGCTTCCCTGCGCATCTCTTCCTGCAGCATGGCGAGACGGTTGAGGTCCAGCCGCTCCATTGGCGCAAGCGTCGAGCGGGCCACCTCATAGGCGACCGGCGCACTCAGGAAACCGAGGGCGGACCCCACACCGGCAAAGGTCGGAATAATGACACGCGCAATGCCCAGCTTTTCGGCAATGCGCACCGCGTGCAACGGGCCTGCGCCACCGGACGCCATGATCGTGTAGCGCGTGACATCCTTGCCCTGTTCGATGGCATGAACCCGCGCGGCATTGGCCATCGCTTCCTCGCCCACTTCCAGAATGCCGGCTGCAGCCCATTCGGCAGAGCTCAGGCCAAGCGGCGTGGCGACATGCTCTTCAATGGCGGCGGTCGCAAGCTCCGGCTGAAGCGTGATCTTGCCCCCGGCAAAGCCTTCGGGACGGATCTTGCCGAGCACCACATTGGCGTCGGTGATGGCCGGCATGGCGCCGCCCAGCGCGTAACAGGCGGGGCCTGGAACCGAACTTGCGCTTTCCGGTCCGACCGCGAGCCGCCCAAGCGCATCGCGCCTGGCGATGGAGCCGCCGCCCGCGCCGATCTCAACCAGTTCCGTGGTCGGCACGCGAACCGGCAGGCCGCTGCCCTTGATGTCACGCCATGCGCGGGCGACTTCAAAGCGGCGGGTGGTGGCCGGAACGGCATCTTCAAGAAAGCAGATCTTTGCAGTCGTGCCGCCCATATCGAAGGCGAGAAGCTTTGCCTCATCGGTCTCGCGCGCAACACGCGCGCCCAGCGCGACGCCGCCGGCCGGTCCCGATTCCACCAGTCGGATGGGAATGCGGGCCGCCTGTTCCAGCGTCGTCAAACCGCCGCCCGAAAGCATGAGCATGAACTGCCCGGCAAAGCCGCGCTCCCGTAATGCAGCGTCGAAGCGATGCAGATAATGCGCCATTAACGGGCGCACATAGGCATTGGCGCAGGTGGTCGAAAAACGCTCATATTCGCGGATTTCCGGCGAAACCTCGCAGGAAAGGCAAATCGTCACCGCGGCGGGCAGGTCTTCGCGCAGCCAGTCGTGAACCAGCTTTTCATGCGCGGGTTTGACCGTGGCGTGCAGGAAGCCGACTGCGACCGCCTCAACGCCCTCGTCGCAAAGGCGCGCGGCGAGAGCCCGAACATCCTCGCGATCCGGCGCAGCCAGAACCCTGCCATCTGCGGCGATGCGCTCGCGCAGTGTGAAGCGCAGTTCGCGCGGAACCAGCGCCTGCGGAAGCTGGAGGTCGGTGTCGTACTGTTCGAAACGCTTCTCATAGGCCATCTCGAGGATGTCCCTGAAACCTTCCGTGGTGATGAAGGCCGTCTTCGCGCCGCGCCGCTCGATCAGCGCATTGGTGGCAAGTGTCGTACCGTGGATGACCGTGCGCACATCGGCGAAGGAAAGACCCAGCTCCGAAACCAGAAAGGCGCTTCCCTCCAGCGCGGCCTCTTCAGGGGCGGCCGGCGTGGTGAGCAATTTATGCGAATGGATCGCGCCCTCGCGTTCGAGAACGACGTCGGTGAAGGTGCCGCCAATGTCGATGGCAAGTCTGGTCATCGGAACTTCCTAGTCTGTACGATTTTTAATAGTATGAACCTTTCGGTTTGCGCAAGGCTTTTGCGCGCCGGCCCGTTTCTGCCTGTGAGAAAGCGCGCATGGCTGGAGAGCGCCTCCGGTCGAAGGCGCTTTAAGAATGTCGCAGTCTGTGACGGGTCAGCGGGGCAGAGAGAGTTCGGCGGCTTCGCGCATCTGCAATGGCGCGGTGATGCCGAGAAGGGCCATGTCGCGGTCCACTTCTTCGCGCAGCAGCGCCGCCACGTGTCGCACGCCGTCCTCGCCATGGGTTGCCGCCGCATAGAGGAAGGGACGCCCCACGAAGACGAAGTCCGCCCCCAGCATGATCGCTTTCAAAACATCCGTGCCCCGGCGGATGCCACTGTCGAACATGACGGGCATCTCCGGCACGGCTTCCCGTATCGAGGGGAGAACCTGAAGGGGCGAGACGGCTGTGTCGAGCTGGCGGCCACCATGATTGGAGACGATGACCCCGTCGCAGCCCAGCGTCCGGGCCATGCGCGCATCATCCGGGTGCAGAACGCCTTTCACGATCAGGCGGCCCGACCACAGGTCGCGTATGCGGCGGATATCCTCCCAGCACAGCCGGTCCCGCTCGATGGTCGAGCGAACGAGATCGCGGGAGAAAAGAGGCGGGCCCTGAACGGCCTCCATGTTTTCGAAATGCGGCATGCCGCGCATCGCGATTTCACGTCCCAGCGTGCCGAGCGTCCATCGGGGATGGGTGATGCCCTGCCAGACAAGCTGCGGCGTGATGCGAAAGGGTGCATCGAAGCCGTTGCGCGCATTGTTTTCGCGATTGCCCGCCACCGGAACGTCGCCGGTCACCACAAGATGATCGAAACCGGCAGCGGAAACGCGTTTCAGAAGCGGCTCGATGCGCGCCATGTTGCCCGGTATATAGGCCTGAAACCAGCGGCTCCCGCCTTCTCTGGCGACCCTTTCGAGCGGCGTCAGGGACGCTGCCGAGCAGATTGCGAAACTGCCGGCGGATGCCGCGCCTCTGGCCAGCACCACATCGCCATCAAAGGCTGCCAGCGCGCTGAAGCCCATCGGCGCAACGCCGAAAGGCACTGTATAGCTCTGGTCGAACAGGCGCGTTTCCAGAGAACGCTGCGAAACGTCTTGCAAGATGCGTGGCTGGAGACCGATATGCCCGAAGGCGGCGCGATTGGCGCGCAGACTTGCATCCGTCTCCACGCCGCCGCTGACATATCCGAAAATCGACTTCGGCAGGAGCCGGCGCGCACTGCGCTCGAAATCATCCAGTGAAAGGTGGCCGCGCAGCCTGCGCGGCACCCTGGACGGCTTGCGCCGCGAAATGGAGACCGGGTCCGTGGAAGTCGTATCGTTCATCTACTCAAATTCGCAGCCGCGCGATTGCAGGCTTTCCATCACCCAGCCTCTTTCGACGCTGCCATCGGCAATCTTGGCCATTTCAACCTGTTCTGCGTCCTGTTTCCTGCGCGTCGCGGCGAGGATGGTTTCCGTCTGGTCGAACGGCACTGTAAGCACTCCGTCGCCATCGGCAAGGACCAGATCGCCAGGTTCGATGACCATGCCGTCGATTGCGATGGTGGTGTTCACCTCGCCGGGGCCGTCCTTGTAGGGGCCGCGATGGGTGACGCCCGCAGCGTAGAGCGGAAAATCCATGCGCCGGATCTCGTCGGCATCGCGGATTGCGCCATTGACGATGATGCCGGCAACCCCGCGCTTTTTCGCGATCGCAACCATGATCTCGCCGAGGATCGCCGTGGTCAGGTCACCGCCGGCGTCCACAACGATCACGTCGCCCGGTTCGGCAATGTCGAGCGCATGATGCAGCATCAGATTGTCGCCGGGACGGGTGCGGACGGTCAGGGCCGGTCCTGCCAGAACGCTCCGGGCGTCGTGGATCGGCCGCAGCCGCGCGCCACCGGCATACATGCGCGACATGCAATCGCTCACATTGGCGACCGGCAGCTCACGAAACGCGTCAATGGTGCTCTGCTCCACGCGCCGCTGCCGTTTGCGCACACAAAAGCCGATGGTCATAATTCTACTTCCTTCTCAAGCAACAGGGCATTCAAGACTTTGTCGGCAATCATCATGCCGGTACGGCGCAGGCCGGCCTGCGTGGATGCGCCGATATGAGGGGTGCCGATGAAATTCAGGTCGTCCGCGAAAAGCAGCGCGTCAGGCGAAGGCGGTTCGCTCTCGAACACATCCGAGGCAGCGCCCGCGATCTGACCGGACCGCATGGCCTTCGCCAGAGCGGCTTCATCCACGATCCCGCCGCGCGCGCAATTCACCACGAATGCGCCGGGGCGAAGCTGATCCAGCGCCCGCGCGTCGATCAGATGATGTGTCTCAGGCGTCAGCGGCAGATGCAGGAAAAGAAGATCCGTTTCTGCCAGAAAGGCGTCGAAATCCGTTTTACGGGCGATGGTTTCCGGCCAAAGATGCTCCGGCAGCACGGGGTCGTATCCGTGAACCTGCGCGCCGAACCCGTCCGACAGGCGTTTTGCCACCGCACGTCCAATGGCCCCGACACCGAGAATGCCGGCGCGGCGCTCCGACAATTCGTAGCCGACGCGAACACCGTCATCGCCGTTTCGGCCTTTGCGCAACGCCTGGTCATGCCGGTGCGGGCTGCGAAGCAGGGTCATGGCGTGCAGCACGGCCAGGTCCGCGACCGATTCGGCGTTCGCGCCTTCGGTCTTGAACACTTCAACGCCGCGTTCCGCCATCAGGGGCAGGTCGATATTATCCGTTCCAGCACCGTGCTTGCCCACGACGCGAAGTGCTGGCAGACGGTCGCAAAGCGTTTTGTCGATCGTGTTGGCGCGCACGATGATCGCCTGAACTTCGTCGCTGCGCGCTTCTGGAAGCGGGCCGGGGCCCAGGATTTCCGTGACCGCACCCAGTTTGTCGAGCGCGTCGGCGTGGATCGGTTCAGTGATCCAGATGACCGGGCGATTGCTCATGCCGCTCCTCACAGTCCGGTTGGGTGGTTTTTAGAAGCCAGTTGATCGCGTGATCGGGCGTTTCATCCGGACCGGCCCCAAAGGAGGCGGTTCTGGCGAACAGGCTTGATGCTGCATCAGCCATGATCGGCCGCATGCCGGCCTTCTCCATGAGGTCTGAAGCGGCAACGATCTCCACATGCCGGCGGGCTGCGTGTTTTGGATGGGTGCGCAGCATTTCGGCCAGGAAGGCATTGATGTCGACTTCCGAGAGGTCGGACAGGGCGAGCGGCAGGTTCTCGTTCTGGTCAAGCGTTGCTGCGGCAAGCTGTGTTTCGACCACAAGCGCTTCAAGGCCCTTCATGAAAAGCGAGCGCAGGAGTTTCAGTGTGCTGGCGTCTCCCGGAACCCCATCAAGGCAGGTTATGCGACAGCCAAGCGGAGCGAGGATATCGGCAACCGCCTGCGCCTTTTCGCCGGCAAGAATCATCGGTGTTGCAACGCCGCCAAGCCCGACAGCGCCCATCACCGTGCCGTCAACGAGCCGGTCTCCCAAAAGCTCCTGCGCCGCGTGCATCGCCTCGGGCGTCGAGGATGTGAGATCGAGCACGGGGCAGTCGCCCGGCCGCTCGCCAATCGCTGCTTCGATCTTGAGGCTCACGGAGGCCGGCGTCAGAACGACAGTCAGGTCCATGCCGTCAAGTGTGTCAGGAAGCGTGTGCGATGTATCAATCCCCAGCCTGCCTGCCGCTTCCATGGCGGTTGCATTCAGTGCGGGGTCTACGGCAGTGACTTTTGCGCCTGCTTTTGCGAACGCCTCGCAATATACCCGGCCTGCGGCGCCGAAGCCGACGACCAGCAACCGGACACCGTGAGTGCCGGACGAATCATTCATTTCTTTGTCTCCTCCCGAGCGCCATAGGGCATCGGATTGCCATTCAGGTTGATACAAAAAAAATACAAAAAGCAAGACAGAAACCAGAGCCGGCTTTCATTTTCATTTCTAGAACGGGGCCCTTCGCAAAATTTTAGTGCGTAAAAACAATAGGTTTTGATATTTTTGCATGAGCCGTGCAAAAATCTCTTTACGCTGGCGCATCCCTGAACTTAACGTAATATGTATCCATAATGCCTGTGAGGAGCACGGGCCAAGGGAGGAAACATGATCAAACTTGCCATCGCTTCGGCGCTCGTCGCCGGGTCCATCACTGCCGCACACGCCGAATATCCCGAGCGCCCGATCAACATGATCGTCGCCTACAGCGCCGGTGGCGGCACCGACATTGCCGCGCGCACGCTCGCGCCATTCATCGAGAAATATCTCGGCGAAGATGCTTCCATCGTTGTTCTGAACCGCCCCGGCGCAGGCGGCGAAATCGGCTTTACCGAGCTGGCGCAGTCCAAGCCGGACGGCTACACGATCGGCTTCATCAACACGCCGAACATCCTGACAATCCCGATTCAGCGCAAAGCGCGCTACTCGCTCGAGAGCTTCACGCCGATCGCAAATGTGGTCGACGATCCGGGCGCTTTCAGCGTGCTTCCGTCCAGCGGGATCAAGACGTTCGACGATCTGATCGCCTATGCAAAGGAAAACCCGGGCAAGCTGACCTATGGCTCCACGGGCATCGGTTCCGACGATCACCTCTCGGCGCTGGAGTTCGAGCGCATGACCGGCGTTCAGCTCAAGCATGTTCCCTTCCCGGGAAATGCCGATGTGCGCACGGCGACGCTCGGCGGCCACATCATGATGGCCAGCATGAACATCTCCGAGACGATTGCCGACGTTCATGAAGGCGCGCTGCACGCGCTTGGCCAGATGTCCAATGAACGCTGGGATGGCGCGACCGAAGTTCCGACCTTCAAGGAAGAAGGTTACGACGTGATCATGGGCTCCATGCGCGGCATCGCTGCCCCTGCCGGTGTTCCTGAAGATGTCGTCGCCAAGCTGGAGGAAGCGCTGAAGGCTGCCGTTGCGGATCCGGAATTCCAGACAAAGGCGAAGGAACAGCATCTGGCGCTGTCCTACATGAACGCAGCCGCGTACAAGGCGGAGCTCGAGTCGCTCGACGCGACGTTCCGCGAGCTTTGGGAGACGACGCCCTGGGTTCAGGAGTAGTCGCAAGACCGGTTGTTGTCGGCGGGGCCTGGGTCGTCATGCGTCCATTCGGATGCACAAAGGACGATCTCATCTGTTGATGAAGCATCGGAATAACCGAAAAGCGGTTTCCGTTTTTCGGTCCGATGCTCTGGCCCCGCCTTCACTGTTTGGAGTGGGAGGGGGATGTGAGACGAGCCGTTTTTGAAAGCGGATTCGCACTGGCGGCCGTTGTGCTGAGCCTGCTGGGTCTGCTTGAGGCCTGGAGATATTCGGGCGAGGGCGGTTTGATGCCGCGTGGCGTCATGACCCTCATGCTGGTTCTGTCAGGCTTATGGCTCGCCCAGTCCGTCAGCGCCCTGCGGCAGGCGGATGGGCCGATGCTTGCCCCCACTTCGGCGCAGCTGCGCGGCGCGCTCCTGCTGATTGTTGCAGGCGCAGCACTCCTCTTCGGCATGCGATTTGTCGGCTTCTACACGAGTGCGGCCATCATCGTGCCGACGCTGGCCTGGGGACTCGGATACCGAAACCTGAAGGGCCTCATCATCGGCACGGTGCTGTTCGTCTGTGTGCTGATCGCCGTGTTCCGTTTCTTGCTGGTGGTCCCCTTGCCGCCCGAGATTATCCTCTTGCCGTTCGGAGGCTGATATGGGGGACGTTTTTCAGCATATTCTTGACGCGCTGCCGCTGGTTTTCTCGCTGGGGACCATCATCGCGATGATCGGCGGGACGATCATCGGCATCGCGGTTGGCGCGCTGCCCGGCCTCTCGGCCACGATGGGCATCGCAGTCCTCATTCCCCTGACTTTCACCATGGAACCCGTGGTGGCGCTTGGCATGGTCGCGGGCATTTACAATGGCGCGATGTATGGCGGCTCGATCCCGGCTATTCTTCTACGCATTCCGGGCACGCCCGCGGGCATTGCAACCGTGTTCGACGGCTATCCCATGGCGCAGAGCGGTCATGCGAGACTGGCGCTGCGCATCTCGCTGGTTTCCTCCAGTATCGGCTCTGCGGTCAGCGCAATTGCGCTTCTTTCGCTCGCGCCGCCGCTCTCGCTGATCGCGCTGAAATTCAGCGCCGCAAACTATTTCTGGCTCGCCATCTTCGGGCTGATGACGATTGCCGTTCTTCTGTCCGAGAACCCGGTAAAGGGGCTTCTTTCCGCCTGTTTCGGTCTGTTTATCGGCATGATCGGCATCGACATGATGACGGGCACGGAACGCTTTGCCTTCAATGAGCTGGAACTCCTCAGCGGCGTGAACATCATCGTGTTGCTCACCGGTCTCTACGCCATCCCGCCGGCCATCGATCTGGCATTGAGCCCGAAAAAGCCCGATGCCGAAGTAAAGGCGATCAATGAAGAGGAAATGGCCTTTCGCTGGTCGAGCCTGATCCCGGTCTGGATCCGTTCGTCGATAATCGGTGTCGTGACCGGCATCATTCCGGCACTTGGCGGCAATGTCGCTGCCCTGTTTGCCTGGAACGAGCAGCGACGCAGCGACGCCGACAAGGACAAATACGGAAAAGGCGCGCCGGAAGGCGTTGCCGCACCCGAATGCGCCAACAACGCCGACACGGCGGCAACGCTTATCCCGGCGCTGACACTCGGCATTCCGGGCAGTTCGGTGGCCGCCGTTATTCTCGGCGCGCTTCTCGTGCATGGCCTGATCCCCGGTCCGCAGCTTTTCCGCGACAAGGCCGAGATCACCTACGGTTTCATGCTTGCGATGCTGGTCACCTCCGGGCTGATGCTCATTCTGGGCAGTGTCGGCGCGCGGGCCTTCGTCAATGTCCTGAAAATGCCCACGCAGCTTCTGGCCCCCATGATCTTCGTAATGGCCACCATCGGCGTGTTCGCCATTCACAACAGCATGTTCGAAGTCTGGCTGATGCTGGGTTTCGGTGTGCTGGGCTATGCGATGGAGAAGATGGATATCCCGACGGCCCCGGCGGTTCTGGCCGTTATCCTCGGGCCGATTGCAGAAGAGAACCTGCGCCGCGCCCTGCTGATTTCGGGCGAGGGCGTGTTCTCGCTGTTTCAGGATGTTATTTCGCTGCTTCTGGTGGCGCTCATTCTCGCAACCACTGCACTGCCTCTCGCCATGAAAATGTGGAGGCGCAGAAGAAGCCGGATCGAAGCGCTTGCCAGCAGAGATTAGAAAGGCTGTCTTGCCAATTTCAGAAGGCTGCGCCATGCGCGGCCTTCTTCACGTATGATGGGGAGTAGTATGAGGAGGCCGGCAGAGTCGCGTGATGCAGGAGGTAGCAACATGAATGTGACAGACACCGTTTACGTCAAGCTGAGACGGCGCCTGATCTCTGGCTATTACGATCCCGGCACCAAGCTGAAAGAGGAAATGCTGGCAAGCGAGCTGGAGGTCAGCCGGACCCCGGTGCGCAGCGCCATTGCGCGGCTGATCTCCGAGGGGCTTCTCATGCCGGGCGAAAAGCGCGGTGCGCTGGTCACCCCATGGCGCGAAGAGAACACGGCCGATGTCTTCACATTGCGCATCCTTCTTGAAGGTCACGGGGCTTTTCTGTGCGCCCAGCATGCCACCGACGAGCAGATAACCCTGCTTGAAAACACCTGCGATGAGATGGAGCAGGCTTTTGCCGCGCGTTCAACGGGCTGGGTGAAGAAGCTCGATGCGGGCAACCGCACCATTCACGAAATGCTCTATGAGGGGTCGGGCAGCGTGCATCTGCGCCTGTGCGGCCGGCATCTTCTGGAAATCCCGCAGGTTATCGGCGGCTTCTTCATCTATGAGGACGCCGATATCGAAGAGAGCCTTCGCCAGCACCGGGAGATCGTCAAGGCAATTCGCCTCGGGAACGGCGAATGGGCGCGGTCCGCCATCGCCTGTCACCTGAATGCCGCGCTGGAGCGCTTCAGGCGCCGCACCGGGGGCAACTGAGCCGCCCCCGGAAAATGCCCGTTAATTGAAAACCGCTCAGGCGGTTATTCGACGCCAAGGAAACGGAAGGGTTCGGCCTTCTGGAAATCCTCGTTGACGACGCCGGAATAGATGTTCGTCTGGTTCGGCCCGAGATCGAGCTTCATGACGCTGCCGGTTTCTTTCGAAAGATCCAGCTTGTTCATGTCGACCCAGAAGATGTTCGGGGTGAGCGCAGACTCGAAGAAGTAGAGCTTGCGCTCATGATCGGCGACGGTGCGCCAGCGGGTCGAGGAAATGTTCGGCTGTTCGGGCGTGGAAATGCCGAAGGGAACCGAAGCATTGCGGATCACGCTGAAAGCGCTCGCGATGGTTTCGACCGCATTGTCCGTCTTCGGGATTGCGTTCACATAGAAGGAAGCGCGGGCGAAGCGGTCGGCTGCGCGGTTGGTGCCAGGCAGCATCACGGTGCCGCCAATCTGCTTCCAATACGCATTGAGCGCCAGCTGCTGATCGAAGGTCGGCGAATTGGTCATCACCTGATAGTCGCGGCTGTGGTGGATGACCTGCTTGCCGTCGATATATTCCACGATGGCGCTGTCGCCGCTCGCATCAGAGATCGAAAGATGAAGCGTTGCCAGCCGGGTTTCGCCGGGAACGTCTGCGGTGACAATGGTGTAGGGGTTTTTCTCCAACGCCTCGACGGTTTCGGCAACCGTTGCGAAATTGTCGAGCACATACTGCGCCCATGCGCCAAGCGAGAGCGTGGGCGCATCGCCTTCAACCTTCGGGTATTCGGACTCGACCAGCCACAGAACATTGGCAACGAGACCTGCCTCGTTCATGCCATCCGTCGTGGAAACGTCGTAGCCGGACGTGATGACGCTGCCATATTTCGACGTCCACTCGATCGAGTTCGGGCCAGCTTCGCCGGAGCGCTCCATGCCGCGCGGAAACACCCAGATGTTGGAGCCGACATCGGTTTTCCAGTCCATGGAACGGGCGGTGATCACCTGATCGGCAGCACCCTGATAGACAAAGCGGGTGCAGGCCTCGGCCGAGGTGGGCATCAGAACGCTGCTTGCCACGAAAGCAACGACAAAAGCGATTATTCCAAGGATGATTGTCATAGAATCTCTCATTTCCGATAACTCCTCAGCCGAATAACGACTATACTGGAAACAAAACTATAAGATTCCGAAATGTTGTGCTTGTGACAGAGCGAAATAGTGTTTCGTCCTGTCTTCGCGCATTTCCTCAAAGGATGAACTTCAGCCCAACGCGACCAGCGCGGCCAGAACGTCCGAACGGCGCAACATGCCGACGAGGCGGGAGCCGTCGACAACGGGAAAGACCCGGTAGGGCTTTTCCAGAAAGGCTTCGGCAGCGCTCGTAAGATCGGTGGTCAGCGACAGGGTGACAACCTCGCTGCTCATATGATCGGCGACGGTGCCTTTCCATTCCTGATAATAGCTCGCATTGAGCGCAGGCCGAAAACAGTCCTTCTGCGTGACGATGCCCATGAGCGCACCGCTGTCGTCGACCACCGGGGCGGCAGCCGCATCGGCCTCGACAAGAAGCGCGACGGCGCGGCGGATCGGCATATCCGGTTTCAGAACCGGCATGTCCTTTTGCAGGATGGCTTCCAGGGTGGCGCCATTCGTCATTGCTGGCTCTCCTGCCGGCTACGGTTCGGGCAGCCCTCACAGGCGACATCTTTCAGGCAGGCCATGCCGCCGCAGGAGCCCTTCACGGGCCCACGCCCGGAAAACAGGCCAACGGCAAGGCCGGTTGCCGCGAGAAGAAAGATCGCCAGTGCGAGAAGGATCTCCATGCCCGTTCCTCAGATCAGGTGGCGGTCGAAACCGCCCGTGGTGACGGTCGAAAGCTGTACGCCGTCCTGAAAGAGGAAAAGCGCTGCAATTCCGTTGCGCCGGGCGAGCGCGGGACCATCCGCATCCGCAGCGGTGAGCGCTGTGGCCCAGCCATCGGCCAGCATCGCGCTTTCAGCCAGAACCGAGACCGATGCAATCGTCCCGTCGACCGGCGCGGCATGGCGCGGGTCCATGATGTGGCTGTAGCGTCGTTCGCCGATCATATAGCTCTGCGCGCGCAGCCCCGACGTGGCGACCGCCATGCCGGAGGGCAGCCGAAGGCCGGCAACAGCGCCGATGGCGTCGGGGCGGGGATCTTCGATGGCGACCTGCCAGTCGCGTCCCGAAGGATGCTGGCCGAGCGCCTTGAGTTCGCCGCCAAGATCGACGAGGAAGTCGCCATGGCCCAGATCCGCCACGCGGCGCGCCACAAGGTCGAGCGCATGTCCCTTGGCAATCCCGCAAAGGTCCATGGTCAGGCCCGGCGCATCCTTGGCGAGACTGTTTTCCGTGGCCGCGAGCCCCTGCCAGCGCGGGATGCTGTCGCCGCTGATCGGGCCAAACCCCAGCGCGCGATGAGCGGGCCAACGGTCGGATCGAACCAGCCATCGCTCGCCCCCGCGATGCCGAGCGCAGCCCGCGCGACCAGCGCGGTCTCTGCCGAAACCGGAGTTTCTTTGTGAGCGCGGTTGAAGGCGCTGATCTCGCTGTCGTCCCGCCAGGGCGACATCTGCCGGTCGACCTGCGCAAGGAGCGCGTCAACGGGCGCGCGCAGCGTCCCGGCATTGTTGCCGTCGGGCAGGGTGATGCGCCACGCGCTTGCAAAGGCCCGGCCTTCAATTGTGCGCGTGGCCGGTTTTTCCATCGCCGCACGGGCCCCGCCTGCGGTTGCCAGTGTCGCGCCGGTCAGCGCCAGCATGTGGCGGCGGGTAAGGTTCAGACGCATCGTTCAGCCTCCGAAGTCGTCATTGTATATCATATGCGGCTCCACACCCAGTTTTGCGAGCGTGTTGAGCACTGCCGAGATCATCACCGGCGGGCCGCACAGATAGTATTCGCATTCCTCTGGCGCGGGGTGCCCGGCCAGCGTGGAACGCACCGTGTCGTGAATGAAGCCGGTCGCGCCGGTCCAGCGATCGCCCGGTGCGGGATCGGAAAGGGCGGGCGTCCAGCGGAAGTTCGGATGCGCTTTTGCGATGGCGTCGAATTCCTCGACATAGAAGAGGTCCGCTGCCGAGCGCGCACCATAGAAGTAATGCATCTTGCGCTCAGTGCCGAGGCCGATCTGCTCGTGGATCATCGCGCGCAACGGGGCCATGCCCACGCCGCCACCGATGAAGACCATCTCGCGCTGCGTCGGCTGAACGTGGAAATCACCGAACGGGCCGGATGCTTCCACCCGGTCGCCGGGTTTCAGCGAGAAAAGCCAGGAAGAAACGATGCCCGGCGGAATATCCGTCTCGCGGCCGGCCGGCGGCACGGCCAGACGGATGTTGAACACCGCACGGCCCGCATCCTCTGGCCGGTTGGCGATGGAGTAGGCGCGGGTAACAGACGTGTCGGAAACCGAGCGCATGTCAGGCCAGTCCGCAAGCCGCCATGTTTCACGGAACGCCTCGTCCACCGCCATGTCCTGAAAGTCGAGTTCATAGGGCGGCGCGGTGAGCTGCATGAAACCACCGGCCTGAAAGTCGAATGGCTGGCCTTCCGGCAGTTCCAGAACGAGTTCCCGGATGAGCGGGGCCAGCTGGCGATTGGAGACAACACGGCAGGTGAAGCCTGTCGCCCCCAGGAAGGCCTGCGGCACGGTAACGGTGCAGGAACCGCGCAGGGCGGTCTGGCAGGCAAGGCGCACATGCGCCTTGCGCTCCGCCGCTGAAAGAATGCCTTTTTCGGTCGCCTGCGGTTCGCCCGCGCCTTCGCCCTCCACGGTGACGCGGCACAGCCCGCATGTGCCCGAGCCGCCGCAGGCAGCGGGAATGCCGATGCCCGCGCCATGCAGCACACCAAGCAGCCGGTCGCCGCGTGCGGCCTCGATGGGCATGGTCTCGTTCACGGTGACCGTCAGCGCTTCCGCCGGAACCAGTTTGCGGCGTGTGGCCAGAAGCGCAAGCGTCAGCGCCACGATCAGTGCGACAATGATGACGGCGCCCAGAAGGATCTCGGTCATGACGCCACCATCTGCGCAAAGGCGGAAAAGCCGAGCGACATCATGCCGGCGATGATGAAGGTGATGCCAAGCCCCCGCAGCCCCTCCGGCAGGTTCGCATAGGAGAGCCGTGTGCGGATCGCGCCGAGCATGATCACGGCCACGGCAAAGCCCGTACCCGCGCCGAGCCCGAAGACGGTGGATTCCACGAAGTCGAAGTCACGCTCGACCATGAACAGGCTGCCGGCCAAGATCGCGCATTGCACGGTGAGCAGCGGCAGGAAAACGCCGAATGACGCGTAAACCGCCGGGAAAAAGCGGTCGAGCACCATTTCGAGAAGCTGCACGGTCGCGGCGATCACACCGATGAAGGCGATCAGCGCGAGATAGGAAAGGTCGATGCCGGGCGAACCCGCCCAGGCCCATGCGCCCGGAGCGAGCAATGCATGATAGATCAGGTTGTTCAGCGGCACCGTGACGCCCAGAACGGCGATCATGGCAATGCCGAGCCCGACGGCCGATCCCGTGCGCCGCGAAAGCGCGATGAAGGTGCACAGGCCGAGAAACAGCGTCAGCGGCATGTTGTCGACAAAGGCCGCGCGCAGGAAAAGGGCGGCGAGCTCGTTCATGCGCCATCCTCCCCGGTTTCCGGCGGGGTGAACTCACCGGCCTCCACCTGTTCGGGAAGAAGGCTGCGGATCGCCCAGACAAGGCCACCCAGCAGAAAAAAGCCGGAGGGCGCAAGCAGCATCAGGTTGAGCGGCGTGAACCAGCCACCCTGATCGACCGTCGGCAGAAGCTGCCAGTCAAGCAGCGTTCCCGCGCCGAACAGTTCGCGCAGGCTGCCGATCAGGATCAGCACGAGCGAATAGCCAAGCCCGTTGCCCAGCGCGTCGATCATCGCGCGCCCCGGCGGATTGTGCCGGGCGAAAGATTCGGTGCGGCCGAGCACAAGACAGTTGGTGGTGATGAGGCTGACGAACACGGAGAGCCGCTGGCTGATCTCGAACAGATAGGCCTGCAGCAACTGGTCGATGACGATGACCAGCGAGGCGACGATCACGATCTGGACGATGAGCCGGATAGAGGACGGAATTTGGTTCCGGATCACGCTGATAATGCCGGCGGACATGACCAGAACCGCCGTCAGCGAGGCCGACATGGTAAGCGCCGTCGCCACCGAAGTCGTGACCGCGAGCGCCGAGCAGATGCCAAGAATCTGCAGCGTCACCGGGTTTTGCCGGATCAGTGGTTCGGTGAATGTGGTCCAGAGGCGCGGCTGGCTCGACATGGCTCAGAACTCTCCGCGCCGGATTGCCGTCAGCAACGGCCCATAACCATCGGGGCCAAGCCAGAACCGGACCATCCGCGTGATGGCGTTGGAGGTTCGCGTCGCGCCGGTGATCCCGTCGACCTCATATTCATTGCCGGCGCTGCCGCGCGCCACGGCGAAGCGAATGTCGCCGCGCGCATCGCTGATCTGCCTGCCGCTGAATTGCGCCAGCCAGGAGGGCTCCTCGATGCGTGCGCCGAGGCCGGGCGTTTCGGACTGGCCGGTGATCGCCATGCCCGCCACGGTGTTCATGTCGCCCTTGAGCGCGATGATCGCGTCAATCGGGCCGTTATAGCCCGCACCGCTGATGGGCAGGAGGGCGAGCGAAATTGCCCCATTGGCGTCGCGCAGGAGATAGATCTGTGCGTAGTCCGGGCGCTGGCCGAGCCCGGCAAGATCCTCACCGGCGGTGAGCGTCGTCCAGTTGGCGCTGTCTTCGAGCGCCGCAGGCAGCGTTTCCGGCGTCACCTCTTTTGCCGCCGCACCGCGTTCCAGATCGATCACCACCGTCGACAGTGCGCCACCTTCGGCGGACAGAAGGTCCGACATGCCGGGAATGCCCGCGATCAGGTTTTCCAGCCGCGCCTGCTGTTCCGCGGCGCGGTTTGCCGCCTGAATGGGGCGCAGCACGACCGTTGCCCCGCTCACCATCAGCGCGCATATGGCCGACACGAGAAAGGCGACGATCAGCGTCTTGGCGCGGCTTTCATTGGGCAGCGCCAGAAAGCGACGCCACAGGGTGATCGGGTTCAACTCAGCCATGACGTCTTCTCCTGCGCGCCGTCCAGAGCGCAATCGCAATCTCATCCAGAAGGGGTGCTGCCAGCGAGGCGAGCAGCGCTGCCGAAACGGCCACCTGCACCGGCGCTCCATGGCCCCAGCCAAACCCAAAGAGTGTCACCAGCGCAGCATAGAGCGCGCCGTTCAGCCAGCCACCGGTGCGGGTGGAGGCGCTTGTCACCGGGTCCGTGACCAGAAGCGCCAGCACAATGCCGAATGCGGGCAGAACCGGTGCAATGGGCAGGTCTGCAAGCCATGCGAACAGCATCACCGCCAGTGCGCCGGCGATCAGCCGGGCCGACATCACGCCAAGCAGCATGCCCAGCGCAAGCGCAGGTATGGCCGCCCATGCAACCGGCAGGGCAAAGTCCGGCCATGGCGCGGCGGGAAAGCCAAAGCCCAGAAACGCGATGGTGACGGTCGCCGGGTTCAGGACATTCCGCCCCCAGCCGCCGAAAATGAGTTCCGCCATCACCGAGCCGAAGCTGATGCCCAGAACGAGCTGCAAAAGGCTGAGCTCCTGCGGCGCGAGCATCGCCACGGCCAGCCCTGTCAGCGCACCGGCAAAAGACGGGGGCTGTGCGCGCGCCAGCATGAAGATCACGTGCCAGAGGCCCGAGATCAGCAGCACGAACAACAGCCTTCCGACCGCTTCCGCACCGCCGAACCACAGCCAGGTCAGCGCCATCGGCATCAGTGCGAGCAAGAGCAGCATTGCCACCATCTCGCGGTCCCAGAGCCCCCTCGTCACGCCGGCGCCTCCTCGGCTTCGATGCGGTTCAGGATGATGCGCAGCTGCTTTGGCAGCCGGGGCCGGGCGCCCGTTGCATAATCTGCAAGGGCCAGATCCTCTTCGACCAGCGAAAGCGCTCCCAGCCGGACGGCCGTTTCTTCATCGCCAGACGCGATGGCCCGCAAAAGAGCAGCGGCAGGCATGTCGCCGCCCATGGCCTGATCGAGCGCGGCGGTGGGAATGACGGGCAAATGCCGTGCCGCTTTTCTGAGCGCGGTTCCGAACCAGTGGTGCTTCACCGCACCGGTCTCGCGTGGTGAAACCGTGACCTGCCGGTCCCGCGCGCCGAGCCAGTGTGCGGGGCGTCCGTCCAGCGCAGAACCGCTCAGAATTTCGTGCGCACCGGGCCGCACGACAGGCTGGCTGAGGCCGCGCAGATCCGCGCCGTGCTGACAGCGCACAAGCCGCCTTTCGCGCAGCGCCGAACCGGTCACCGAAACAAGCCGCGTGCCGGGCAGAAGCCCGGTTGCAAGCAGCGCCCCGAGATCGGCTACATCCTCAGCCTCGATATCCCAGACGCGAATCTCCGGCGCGGCCGGTCGATGACGGTGGATCTGGATGCCGGCAAGGCCCTGCGGATGGTTGCGCCCGCATGAAATGCGCGAGAGGCCGGCAGGCACTGCACCGCCAAAGTGCTTGCCCGCTGGTTCGCAAAGAAACAGCCGGTCTTTCGTCAGTTGCGAAAGGGCTGCCAGCCCGCGCGAAAAATCTTCCTCGCGCCCCTCAAGGGCCAGCGATGGCGCAGGCGCGCCGGGTCGGCTGTCCACCGCCATGACGAAGATCGCGGCAGGGGCCTCGTCAGCGTGCGGCATGCGTCCGAACGGACGGCTGCGGAACATCCGCCACAGGCCGGAAGACTGGAGAAGCGCTCTCAGCGCATTGCCATCGACTTCCGCGTTTCCGGCCTCGAACAGATGACGTCCGCCATCGGGTTCATGAAAGAGAAGAAGCTGCGAAAGCCGCCGCCCGGACTTCAGATCGAGCGAGGCGATTCGCCCGGCCATCGGCGCGACAAGCGCGATCTGCGGCGCGTTTCTCAGGCGCAGAAGCGGTTGCCCCTGCGCGACGAGTTCATCCTCGCCCACCAGCGCTTCAACGCGCAGTTCTTCACCGGGAGATGGCGTCAGCGCCGCCTCTTCGGTCAACACCTCAACAGGGTTTTCCGATTGCAGGGGCACCCGGTCATGCGGGAAAACGAGGCCTGCGGAGAAGGCCGGGCCGAACATGCTCCGTCTCCGATGGATTTTCGACGTTTGACCGGCGTTTGAGGTTTGCCGGAATGCGTCGAACTGATTACCATTCTTTACGGCGACAGTTTAGGAACATACCGGCGGGGTGGAAAGCCATGTTTTTCAAAACGAAGAACTTAGTCACGACAACTATCGCTCTTGGCGCATTTGTTTCTGTTCTTTCGTTCGCTGCCGTGTCGCAGGAACAGGCGGCTCCCGCAAATTCCGAATCATCCGAGATCGAGGAAATCGAAAAGGCGCTTGCGCCCTATGTGATGCCCGAGTCCGGACCGTTCCGCCCCGATCAGATCGAGATCGCCAACAAGGCCGCGATAGCCGCCTGGGCGCGCTCGGCTCATGCGGATGCGCGTTCAGAGTCTTTCTCGCACTGGAACGAAGACGGGGCCATCCCGCCAAATTGCGCGACCTGCCATTCGGGCGAAGGGTTCCGCGCCTTTCACGGTCTTGATGGAAGCGCACCCGGCCTGCCGGAAAACCCCATCCCCACGGGTGGCGTTGTGGACTGCGAAACCTGCCACAATCCGGGTCTTTCCGCGATCAAGGAAGTCAAGCTTCCAAGCGGTCTGTCGCATCCAGTCGCGCCGGGCGAAGCCTCCTGCATCACCTGCCATCAGGGCCGCGCGGCTGGCGTCACCGTTGCCACTGCGGTGGGCGAAAAGGATGAGGACACGCCCGACAAGGAACTGCGTTTCATCAACCCGCATTACGCAGTGGCTGCGTCCATGTGGCTCGGCGGCTATGCCGCATCCGGCTATCACTATCCGGGGAAGGAATATTCCGGCCGCTTCTTCCATGCACGTCCGGTTTCCACCTGCGTTTCCTGCCATGAACCGCACACGCTGGAAGTGTCGGAACAGACCTGCATGACCTGCCATGAAAACGCGGCTCTGGACGACATTCGCCTGTCGCGCGCGAGTTTCGATGGCAGCGGCGATGTTAAAAAAGGCATCCGCGCCGACATCGCAGCCAATGCCGACCGGCTGAAGGGCCTGATGACCGCCTACGCAGCCGAAGTCGCCGGCGCGCCGATGATCTATGACGGCCATCGCTATCCCTATTTCTTTGCAGACATGAACGGAGATGGGCGGATCGACGAGGCCGATGGAAGGGCGGTTGGCTATAACGCCTGGACCCCGCGTCTTTTGAAGGCCACCTATAACTGGAAATTCGTCACCGCCGACCCCGGCGCATTTGCGCACAACCCGCATTATGCGCTCGAGCTTCTTTATGATTCCATTGAGGATCTGGCCGGCGCGCTGGGTCAGGACATGACGGCCTGGAACCTTCAGCGGTAAGCGAACAAGGCGGGTCTGAGGACCCGCCGCGTTCTTGACAAGCGACCGTTCCTCTTACACGAGCTTTCCGATACGCCACCCTCCATGGTGGCCGGCAAAGAGTTCGGAAAGGGTAGGAACATGTTCGACAGCGCTCACATCGCCGAGGCCGTTGCCTGGCGTCACGACCTGCATCGTCACCCCGAATTGGGGTTTCAGGAAGAGCGCACGTCGAAACTGATTGCCGGGTTGTTGCAGGGCTGGGGCTGGCAGGTGCACACCGGTCTGGCTGAGACCGGCGTGGTTGCGCGGCTTGGCGAAGGCGGGCCTTCGATCGGCCTGCGCGCCGATATCGACGCCCTGCCAATTGAGGAAGCCACGGGCCTCGAATACGCTTCGACCCATCCGGGAAAGATGCATGCCTGCGGGCATGACGGCCACACCGCCATGCTGCTTCTGGCTGCACGCCAGATCGCAGCAGAGGGCGTGAAGGACGGAAATGTCACACTGATTTTCCAGCCGGCGGAAGAAAATGACGGCGGTGCGCGGGTGATGATCGAGGAGGGGCTTTTTGGCAAATTCCCCTGCGACACGGTGTTCGGCATTCACAACTGGCCGGGTCTTGCGCCCGGTCGGCTGGTCGCCCGCGACAGCGAGATGATGGCCGCATTCGCCATCTTCGAAATCGTGATCGAGGGGCGCGGTGGTCACGCCGCCATGCCAGAGCAGAGCGACGGTGTGGTGGCTGCGGCAGCGCGGATGGCGGCTGCCCTTCAGGAACTCCCGGCCCGACGCCTGTCGCCGCTGGTGCCGGGCGTTGTGTCGGTAACGCAGATCCACACCGGTTCCGCCTTCAATGTCTGCCCGGACCGTGCGGTTGTCAGCGGCACGGCCCGCTGGTTCCAGCCGGAGGCCGGCGACGAGATCGAAAAGCGGCTGAGCGAAGTGGTGCAGGGCGTTGCCGCCGCCCATGGCTGCCGCGCCCGCGTCGATTACCAGCGCCGCTATCCCGCGACGATCAACAGCGCCGCCGAGGCGGCTCTCGTGCGCCGCGTCGGGGACACGATGGGGCTCGATACGGGCGAGACCGGGCCGAGCATGGCGTCCGAGGATTTCGCTTTCATGCTCAACGAGAAGCCGGGCGCGTATATCTGGCTGGGCGCTGCGCGCGAGGGCGACAATCCCGGCCTGCACTCGCCCCATTTCAACTTCAATGATGACGTGCTGCCGACCGGTTCGGAATTCTGGGTGCGGCTCGTGCGGCAGGCGCTGGCCGCCTGATGGACGCGCTGGACAGCCGTTTCCTGCGCGAATTTCTGATCGTCGCCCGTGAGGGTTCGATCCGTCGCGCAGCCGAACGGCTGAACATCGCGCCCTCGGCGATCAGCCGCAAGCTGGCCGAGGTGGAGGCGCGGCTGGGCGTGGCGCTGGTGGCGCGCAGCGCACAGGGCATCACGCTCACGGATGCCGGGCGTCTGGTGCGCGAACATGCGCTGGTCCAGCAGGACGAACAGACCTTTCTGCTCGACCAGATCGGCAAGTTTCGCGAGGCCGGCGGCCAGGTGGTGCGGATCGCGGTTGGCGAAGGCTTCGCCGCCGATCTCATGCAGAACGGCCTGGCCCCGCTTGGCGCACGCCACCCGCATCTGCGTTTCCGCATCGATCTTGCCGGAACCGAAGAGATCCAGCGCCGCGTGGTCGAGGGCGAGGTTGATCTGGGCATTGCCTACAATCCCGTGCCGACCGAGGCCACGCGCTCCGTCGCCTTTGCGCGTCAACCACTCTGCGCTGTCGTGCCCGTCGGCTCGCCGCTGGCGGCGCGCGAACACATCCCGCTGGCCGAGATGCTTGCCGAGCCTCTGGCCATGCTCGATGCGCGTCACGGCATCCGCACGCTGGTCGCGCGCGCGGCAAGCGATCTGGGGCTGGCGCTGCGGCCACAGGTGGAAACCTCCTCCATCGCGGCGCTGATCCGCTATGTGGGCGCAGGCATGGGCGGCACATTTCTGCCCCGCTTTTCCGCCTCCATTCAGGCCGAGCGCGGCGAGGTCGCCATTGTCGATCTTGATGAAGAGAGCCTTCAGCATGTCAGCGCGCATCTGATGGTGCGCGCCCGCCGGCGACTGCCGCAATCGGCGGCTGTGACCGTCGATTATCTGGCTGCGCACATGGTCGCCTTTCGCGATTAGATCGCCGTTCAGTGTTGCGATAATCGCAACACAACGTGCCTGTTTACGGGGCTACTCAACAACACGCTGTCACCGCAATGTCATGAAAGCCAAGTGAAACGGGAGGTATCATGACGCAGTCGGTCGGTGTGATCGGTCTTGGAGCAATGGGAATGGGCATGGCCCGGTCCCTGTCCGCCGCAGGCTTTTCAGTTGCAGCCTATGATCTTTCCGCAGAAGCCATGGCCCGCGCTGCCGAAACCGGCATCGTCACCCATGAGACGCCCGCAGCGGTGATCGCGGCAAGCGACGCCATCGTGCTTTCGCTGCCTCTGGCGAGCCATGTCGAGGCGACCGTCGAGGCGGGGCTGGCGGCAGGCGCATTCAGCGAGCCGAAAATCATCATCGATACGTCCACCTCCGAGGCGGCGGTGAGCCGCCGGCTTGCCACAAGGCTTGCAGACCTCGGCCATGGCTTTCTCGATGCACCGGTGAGCGGTGGTCCCCAGGGAGCAGCAAGCGGCGCATTGTCCGTGATGCTCGGGGGCGATGAACAATGGGTCGCCAGGGCGCAGCCGGTTCTGGATGTGATTGCCGCCAAGGTGATCCATGTCGGGCCGAGCGGCGCCGGCAACATCGCCAAGCTCGTGAACAACATGCTGGTCGCCTGTCACATGCTGACCACGGCTGAAGGCCTGCGCCTTGCCGAAGCCTCCGGCCTGCCGGCGGAAGACGCGATGCGCGTCATCAACAGCGCCACGGGCCGCAGCGCGCTGAGCGAGATCCATTTCCCCAACTGGGTTCTGAGCGGCAGCTTCGACAGCGGTTTCTCCGCCGGGCTGATGCGCAAGGATGTGCGGCTGGCGCTCGAACTGGCGCAGGAAAGCGGTTGTGCCATGCCCGTGTCGGAACTGGTCGCCAGCCTCTGGTCCGAGGAGAATTCGGGCGTTTCCGACAATCAGGATTTCATGCTGCTTGGCCGCGTTGAGGCCGGGACGAAAGAGAAGACGAATGGCTGACGACATGATCCCCGCAACCGATACGCGCGCCGAAGTCGCACACTTGCTGACCGGGCTTCTGGGCAGCGCCGACGTGCAGAACCATGTGGGCGGACAGCTGATGCCGGGCGACGGCGAAACGCTGGCGCTCACCGACCCCGCCACCGGCCGGGTCTTTGCCGAGTTCCCGGATGCCGGTGCGGCCGTTGTCGATGCCGCTGCCGGGGCCGCCGTCAGCGCGCAGCGCGAATGGTGGGGCAAGACGGCCTCCGAGCGCGGGCGCATCATGTTCGAGATTGCGCGCCAGATTCGCGCGCATGCCGAGCCGCTTTCGCGCCTTGAAGCGATTTCCGCCGGGCGACCGATCCGCGATGCAGCCGGTGAGCCGGCCCGCATGGCCGAGATGTTCGAATATTATGCGGGCTGGTGCGACAAGATCACGGGCGATGTAATCCCCGTGCCTTCGAGCCATCTGAATTACACGCGTCACGAACCCATTGGCGTCGTGACGCAGATCACCCCCTGGAATGCGCCGCTCTTCACCTGCTGCTGGCAGGTTGCACCGGCGATCTGCGCCGGCAATGCGGTCATGCTGAAGCCTTCCGAGCTGACGCCGCTCAGCTCGCTCGTCATCGCCGCGCTGTGCGTAAAGGCCGGCGCGCCGAAGGGGCTGGTCAACGTGATTGCGGGGCAGGGGCCGACCGCCGGTCAGAAGATGATCGCGCATCCGGCAACGGGTCTGGTGGTCTTTGTCGGCTCGGCCACGGGCGGCGCAGCCATTGCGTCCGCTGCCGCGCGCCGTCTCATACCGTCCATCCTGGAACTGGGCGGCAAGTCCGCCAACATCGTCTTCGGCGATGCGGATATCGACCGCGCCGTGGTCGGCGCGCAGGCGGCAATCTTTGCTGCGTGCGGCCAGAGCTGCGTGGCCGGCTCGCGCCTTCTGGTGCATCGCAGCGTGCATGCCGAGCTTGTCGGCAAGCTGGCGGAAGCGAGCGCGCGCATCCCGGTCGGCATGCCGCTCGACATGGCGACGCAGATCGGCCCGGTCAACAATGCCCGCCAGTGGGAGAAGGTCGACGGCATGGTGCGCAATGCCGTTTCCGAAGGCGCACAGCTGGCCACCGGTGGCGGCAGGCCGGAAGCCCTCGGAGAGAGCGGCGGCTTCTTCTACGCCCCGACGATCCTCGACGGCGTGTCCCGCGACATGGAAATCGCGCGTGAAGAGGTGTTCGGACCCGTCCTCTCCGTTCTCTCCTTCGACGACGAAGAAGAGGCTGTGGCGCTCGCCAACGACACGCCATACGGGCTCGCAGGCGCAGTCTGGACGCGCGATGTGGGGCGTGCGCACCGGGTTGCGGCGAAAGTTCGCGCTGGCACATTCTGGATCAACAGCTACAAGACCATCAACGTCATGTCGCCCTTCGGCGGCTTTGGCCAGTCGGGCTACGGGCGCTCTTCCGGTCGGGAAGCGCTCGCCGCTTACACGACAACAAAATCTGTCTGGGTCGAAACCGCAGCCGACCCGACCATCGGCTTCGGTTACGCGCCGGGCTGAATCGTATGGGCGGCCCCCTCGGGCCGCCTTTTGTTCCATCCGGGGCCGCAGAAAGAACGGCCCCCGGATCATGAGAGGGGATCTCTATGGAGAAGACGAAAGATATTCTTTTCGACTGGCGCCTTCATTTGAGCGTGCTGGTCATCACCGTCATTGCGGAGGCCGTCGGTGTCATCGCAGTGCCCATTGGCATCGGCTCGATCCTGCTTCTGCCGCTGCTCTACGCCTTCGTGATGGGTCTGATTCTCAACCCCAATGTGATCAGCAAGATGAAGGGCTGGATGGGGCAGCGCGAGGTTCGCGCAGCATCACCGCTGATCGTGATCGCGATCATGCCATTCATCGCCAAATTCGGCACGATCATCGGACCGTCGATGGAGAAGATCATCGCCGCCGGTCCGGCGCTGATCCTGCAGGAGCTGGGCAATCTGGGCACCATTCTGCTCGCCTTCCCGATCGCCGTTCTGCTGCTCGGCATGGGGCGCGAAGCGGTTGGCGCAACCTTCTCCGTCGCGCGTGAGCCGAACATCGCGATCATCGCCGACAAATACGGCCTGAAGTCCCCCGAAGGCGCGGGCGTCATGGGCGTCTATGTGATCGGAACGCTGTTCGGCACCTTCATCTTTGCCATTCTGGCTTCGCTTCTGGCGACGTCGGGCTGGTTCAGCATCGAGGCGCTGGCCATGGCCTGCGGCATCGGCTCGGGCTCCATGATGGCCGCCTGTTCCGGCGCGCTGACCCATGCCGTGCCGGCAATGGAGGAGCAGATCCTCGCTCTGGCCGGGGCCAGTAACGTGCTGACCTACGCAACCGGTCTTTACCTCTGCATCTTCGTCGCCCTGCCGGTGACCGAGAAGCTTTATGACCTTCTGGGCCGCAAAGAGCCCGCCACCAACAACGCCGGAGAATGATCATGAGCACTGCTGAACTCCCCGTTGATTACGAAGCCGAGGCGAAGCCGGATCTGGCAGAACACGCTGTTCTGCTGCTCGTTGTTTCCCTCGTTGCGCTGGTGGGCAACACGGTCGCGACAGACGCAACCGTCCTGCAGGGGCTGGCCGGACTGGCCGTCCTTTACGTGATTGCGATGGTGGGCCTCGTCCTGACCTATGTGGTGCCGCTCAAGCTGCCATCCGTTGCGTGGATCTCGCTCGTCGGCATTCTGGTGACCCTGCCATGGACACCGGGCAGCGCCTGGGTGCTCGACAAGGTGAGCCATGTGAACTTCCTCACGCTGGCCACGCCCTGCCTGGCCTATGCCGGTATCGCCATCACCAACCGCGAAATCAGCATCGCCAAGTCGTCCGGCTGGAAGATCTTCATCGTGGCGGTCTTCGTGATGACCGGCACCTATGTCGGGTCGGCCATCATCGCAGACCTGTTCCTTTGACCAGCGCCCTGCGGCCGATGCCCTGAGGGGAAAGCGGCCGCAGAGATGAAATTCGAAAGCGGCTTTCGAGCGCCGGAATGGCCCTCGGAAGCCGTTTTCTTTTTACCGCTCGGCATGAGCGGATGAACCCTCCTTTATTTCAATGTGATCGACGCGCTTCTCAAAGCGCGCTCCAGTCTTGCGCCGAGTCTCATGGAGAGGCCTTTCGATCATTTCGTTTGACGGCATTTTTAAAACAACTTAATAAGTTCGGCAACAGAACGAACTAAAAGAAGACGCCGTGAACGAAGCTCCGCGCATCTCCCGTCAATTCTCCCTCTGCATGGTCATGGAGGCGATCGTTCATTGCGGTCCGATCTCCCGCGCCAGCATCGCCAAGCAGACCGGTCTCTCCAAACAGACGATTTCCGAGATCGCCCGTCAGCTCGAGGAAGATGGCTGGATACGCGAGACGGGGCGCACCACGGGGCATGTCGGGCGCAGCGCGGTCACATATGAGATCGTTCCGGATGCGGCCTGCATCGCAACCGTCGATCTGGGCGGCACCAAAGTGCGTGCGGCCATTGCCGACCTGTCGTGCCAGGTGCTCGCGGAAGTGACGGAACCGACCGATGAACGCGGCGGCATTCATGTGATCCGCCAGATGGCGCGTCTCTGCCGCGAGGCCGCCGATCTCAACAACATCGCCTACGAAAAAATGCGCATGGCCGTGGTCGGCGTCCCGGGCGCTCCCGATCAGGAAAAAGGGCGCATCGCGATGTCGCCCAATGTGACGGGCTTCGACACACTTGATGTCAGAGCGACGCTTGCAGGCGAACTCGGCGTCGAGGTTATTCTGGAGAACGACGTCAATCTCGCAGCCATTGGCGAGCACTGGATCGGCAGCGTCGCCGGCGTCGATGATCTTGCCTATATCGCGATCGGCACGGGCATTGGCGCAGGCCTCATGGTCGGTGGCGAACTGGTGCGCGGTTTCGGGAACGCAGCCGGCGAGCTTGGCTTCCTGCCCTTTGGCACCGACCCGTTCGAGGCGGAATCGCTGCAGGTCGGCGCTCTGGAACGTGTGACCGCAACGGTCGGCATTCGCAGGCGCTACAAGGAATTGTCCGGCACTGAACTCGACGTTCCCGGCATTTTCGATGCCCTGCAGGCGGGTGACGCGCACGCCGTACAGGTGCTCGACGAGACCGCCCGCTATGTGGCGCGCGCAGTGGCGGCAATCTGTGCCATCACCAATCCGGGCAAGGTCGTTCTCGGCGGTTCCATTGGCAGCCGCATGGAGCTTGTCGAACGTGTGCGCGAACTTCTGCCGCTGTGCTTCCCGTCTCCGGTGGAGCTCGATGTTTCCGAGCTGGGCGCGCGCGTTGCCATCGTTGGCGGCGCAGCCGTCGGGCTGACGCATCTTCACGCCACGCTTTTCTCCGGTGGCATCCCCGGCGCGGAAATCACGCTGCCGCCGGCCCGCGTTGTGAAACTGGTGGAGGCAGCGCAATGACAGGCGGCAACACGCTTCAGGAGAGGCTGAAGAGCGCTCTGGACGCCGATGCGGCGGTGGCGCTGCTCAAAGGCGCGATCGCACGCGAGAGCGTGACCGGCAACGAAGCGAATTTCGTGTCCTACCTTCAGGAGCAGATGCAGACGCTCGGTCTTGCACCGCAATCTGCCGACTTTCTTCCCGGTCGCCCGAATGTATGGGGCGCGCGCAAGGGCCACGGCGAAGGTCCACGCCTTCTCTTCATCGGGCACACGGACACGGTTCACGTGCGCGGCTGGGCCGAACACTGGAAAGGCACCGAGCGCGAAGACCCGTTTTCGGGCGCCGTCATCGATGGCGAGATCTGGGGCAGGGGCTCCGGCGATCTGAAGGCCGGCATCACCGCTTCGCTTTCGGCCCTCGCACTTCTCGACCGCGCCGGCATCAAGCTCAAAGGCGATGTCGCCTACGCCTTTGTCGGCGACGAGGAAAGCGGCGAACCCGACACAGGCGTGAGCGCCGGCATCAAGGATCTGACGCAGCGTTTTGAAAGCGGTGAGATCGAGAAGCCGGATTTCGCTGTCTATGTCGAGCCGACACAGCTTTCCATCTTTCCCGCCCAAATGGGCTTTTTCATCGCGGATGTGACGATCACCGGCAAATCGGCCTATTTCGGCGTGCCCGAAGAAGGCATCGATGCGCTGAAGGCCACGCATCGGGTTCTCGAAGCAATCTGGCGGCACTCGGACGTCATTGGCGCGCGCGCCAGCCATCCGCTCGTCGGCCGGGCCTTCGCTCTCGTAACGGGCATCGAAGGCGGCGGTTACATCGCGGTTCCGGGCGAATGCCGCTTCTCGCTGATCCGCAAGCTTCTGCCCGGCGAGGCGCTGGACGATGCCGTCGGTGAACTCGAAAGCGTGATCAACGAAGCGATTTCCGGCACCGGCACCACCGTGGCGATCAACTATCCCGCCGGGCGTGACCATCCCCATGGCGGCTCGCCCACCGAGGTCGATCCCGAGCGGGCCGACATACAGGCGCTTGCCGCTTCGATGAACGGTGCGCTTCCCGGGCGCGGCGCGATTGCGGGCGCGCCTTACTGGTCGGAAGCGCCGTTCCTGATCGAGCGGCTCGGCTGTCCAACGGTCTATTGCGCGCCGGGCGACATCACGAATTGCCACACTTTCGAAGAGCGGGTGAGCGTGGAGGAATACCTCGCCGGCATCGTCGGGTTCGCCAGTTTCATCGCCGGCTATTGCGGCATTGAAAACGCATAAACGCCCAAAAGGGCAAAGCAAAGGGGAAGAGGAGAACACAATGTCTATCGTCAATCTGCTTCGCGCAGCATCTTTGTCTGCGCTACTCGCTTCCGGTGCGGCTCACGCACAGACCGTTGGCCCGCAGGGCGAAACCGCCACGCCGTCCGGTGAGATATCCGTGCCCGACGACAGGGTGGATGCACTCAAGAACGGCAAGCATCGCGCGGCCCTTCTCTGGCACGACCAGTCCGATTTCGTGAACGCCGTCACCGCCGGCGCAAGCGATGAGTTCGCGCGGCTCGGCATCGAAGTCGTCGCCACCACCAGCGCCGGTTTCGACGCAGCCAAGCAGCGCAGCGACATCGAGACCGCCATGGTCAAGTCGCCCGACATCATCCTGTCCCTGCCGCTCGATCCCGTAACCTCGGCAGCCGCATTCGAAGAAGCGAAGGAAAAGGACGTAAAGCTCGTTTTCCTGTCGAACCTGCCGAAGGACTATGTGCACGGCACGGACTATGCGGCGGTCGTGACGGACGATCTGTTCCAGATGGGCAAACAGGCTGCCGACGCGCTGGCAAAGGCGATGGACAGCAAGGGCACGGTCGGCTGGATCTACCATGATGCCGATTACTACGTGACCAACCAGCGCGACAACGCATTCAAGACCACCATCGAGAACGACTATCCGGATATGAAGATCGTTGCCGAACAGGGCATCAGCGACCCTGCGCGCGCCGAGGAAATCGCCAACGCGATGCTGCTGAAAAACCCGGATCTGGGCGGCGTTTTCGTCACCTGGGCGGGGCCCGCCGAGGGTGTTCTCGCGGCGTTGCGCGCCAATGGCAACAAAACCACCAAGATTGTCACGCTCGACCTGAGCGAGCCCGTGGCGCTCGACATGGTGCGCGGCGGCAATGTCACGGCAATCGTTGCGGACGAAGCCTATGAGCTTGGCCGCGCCATGGCTGCGACCGGCGCGCTTGCCATTCTGGGCGAGGAAACGCCCGCCTTCATCGTCGCACCCGCCGTCACCGCGACCGCCGACAATGTGGGTGAGGCCTGGCAGCAGTCGCTGCACGTCGATGCGCCGAAAAGCGTGATGCAGGCCGGAAAATAAGATCAGCGGGCCAATGGTCGGGGGGCCGGCCCGCACAGAGCATCGGACCGAGAAGTCGAGCCCCGTTTTCGGTTCGATGCTCCATTCAAAAGCCCGGATCGGCCTTTGTGCGTCTCAATGGACGCAGCGATCCGGAATCTCGCCGAAATCTCGGAGGAAATGAAATGAAACTCAGGGCTTTGCTTGCCGCGATGCCGCTTCTCGCAACCAGTGCGACGATGGCCTTTGCCGAACAGCCAAAGACTGTCGGCCCGAACGGTGAAGCGCCGACGCCGGCCGCCTCGCTCACACTGAGCGACGCGGACATCGAGACCATCAAGTCCGGTGGCCACACGGCGGCGCTCGTCTGGCACGAGCTTTATGACTGGTCCAACGCCGTTGCCCAGGGTGCGAAGGATGAGTTCGCCCGGCTTGGCATCGAGATCGTCGCCGAAACCGATGCCGGGTTCGACACGGCCCGTCAGAAGGCCGATGTCGAGACGGTGATGGCCCGCGAACCGTCGATCATCGTGTCGCTGCCCATAGATCCGCCGACGGCGAAATCGGTCTACGGTGTCGCGCGCGATGCCGGTGTCAAACTCGTGTTCATCGACAATGCGGTTGAGGGCTTCACCCATGGTGAGGACTACACCACCGTGGTGTCGGCCGATCTCTTTCAGATCGGCAACAAGGCCGCAATCGCCCTTGCCGAAGCCATGGGGGGCAAGGGCAAGGTCGGCTACATGTTCCATGATGCGGATTTCCCGGTCACGAACCAGCGCGATGGCGCGTTCAAATGGACCATCGAGAACGATTATCCGGAAATCGAGATCGTCATCGAGTCCGGCATGACGGACCCGGCAAACGCCGAGAACATCGCAAGCGCGATGCTCTCCCGCAATCCCGATCTCGACGGCATCTACACGCCCTGGGCCGAGCCCGCTCTCGGCGTCCTGTCCGTTCTTCGCCAGCAGTCCAATGACCACACGAGAGTGGTCACGATCGATCTGAACGAGCCGGCTGCGCTCGACATGCTGAAGGGCGGCAACATCGCGGCGATTGTTGCCGATGAAGCCTACCAGATCGGCGTCACGGCGGCGCGTGCGGCGGCCGCTGGCCTTCTCGACAAGCCGGTAGAGCCGTTCCTCGTCGTGGATGCGCTCAGCGTCGGCTCCGACAATGTCGTCGATGGCTGGATGCAGTCCATGAACCGGCAGCCCCCGGAAACGGTCAAGGCAGCCGCCCGGTAATCGTCCCGGAAGGCCGTTTCGGCGGCCTGCCAGTCAGCACAGTTTTCAGAGACATCACATGTTCCAGCGCACTCCCGCGATTGCCAGAAAGTTCGATCTGCAAGGCAGTGTCATCTATCTGGGTTTCATTGCGATCTTCCTCTTCTTCGCGGTCACGCTTGCAGATGACGGCTTCCTGACAACCAGGAACCTCTCGAACATCGTGCTTCAGACCGCGCCCGCGACGATCATGGCCATCGGCCTCGTCTTCGCGCTGTCGGCAGGCGAGATCGATCTTTCCTTCGGCTCCATCGTTGCCGTTGCCGCACTTTCCGGCGCCGTGGTGATGCAGGAGCACTCCATGTTCCTCGGCATTCTTGCCGGGCTGGGAGCCGGTCTCGCCATCGGCTGGATCAACGGAGTTCTGGTGGCCTATCTGCGCCTGCCATCCTTCCTGGTGACACTGGCGACCATGGGCCTGTTTGCCGGCGTTGCCCGTTCCATGACGGATCTGCGCTCCATTCCCGTGCTCAACGACACGTTTGCAGGCTTTTTCGGCTCAGGAACGCTCTTCGGCATTCCGTCGCTTGTTCTGTGGACACTCGGCGCAGTGATCGTGGGCCATCTGGTCTATCGCGAAAGCCGTTTCGGCGCGCATGTGATCGCGACCGGCGACAATCCGCGCGCCGCACAGGTCTCCGGCATCAAGGTGCCGCGCATCCGGCTTGCGGTTCTGATGATCAGCGGCGGCTGCGCCGGCCTTGCCGGCCTCCTTTACGCAGGGCGGCTTCAGGCAGCCAAATACACGCTTGGAGAAAGCGATCTCATGACGGTGATCGCGGCCGTGATCGTCGGCGGAACCGCGCTCAATGGCGGCAAGGGGTCGATCATCGGCGCTCTCGTCGGCTCGCTTCTGATGGGCATGCTCAACAATGGGCTCATTCTGATGGGGCTTGCGGTTTCCGATCAGATGATCGTGCGTGGACTGATCATCCTCCTGGCCGTCGCCATTTCCCTGCGGGACACGACCCGCGCCTGACCCGAATTTCTGGAGAGATCTCATGTTTCTCGATGTTCTGAGACGCCGCAACCCGGCCTTCATCGAAGCGGCCATCCGCCTCCATCAGGAAGGCAGGATTCCTGCCAATGCCTATGTTCTCGATCTCGATGCGGTCGAGGACAACGCCCGTCACTTCCGCGCAGCAGCCGACAGGCACAACCTCAAGGTCTTCGCGATGACCAAGCAGGTTGGCCGCAACAGCGGCTTCTGCAAGGCAGTCATGCGCGGCGGCATTGACCGCGCCGTGGCGGTCGATATGGCATGCGCCGTCGCCTGCAGCCGCGCCGGTCTGAAAACCGGGCATCTGGGCCACCTCGTTCAGGTGCCGCGTCACGAGGCTCCCATGGCCGCCTCCCATCTCGCCCCCGATTACTGGACGGTTTTCAGCCGCGAGAAGGCTGAGGAAGCAGCACAGGCGGCAAAGCGTGCCGGGCGCACGCAGTCGCTCCTTGCGCGCATCCACACGCAGAAAGACACGTTCTACCGCGGACATGAGGGTGGTTTCCCGGCAGAGGAAATTGCCGAAGTGGCCGCGATGATGGATGCGCTCGACGGTGCGCAATTCGCCGGTCTCACCACGTTTCCCGCACTCCTTTACGATCAGGAGAAGAAGAAGGTTCTGCCCACGCACAACCTCACGACTCTGGCGCGTGCGGCGGAAGCTCTGGCAAAGGCCGGACGCACTGGCATCGAGGTCAATGCGCCGGGCACCACCTCGTCCATCGTTCTGGACATTCTTGCCGAGGCCGGTGCCACGCAATGTGAGCCGGGCAATGGCCTGCACGGCACCACGCCGCTGCATGCAATCGAGGATCTGCCTGAGCAGCCCGCCGTACTCTACCTCTCCGAGGTTTCGCATCTGCATCAGCAGCGGGCTTACTGTTTCGGCGGCGGTCTCTACATCGATCCGGTCTTTCCGGATTACGATGTTCAGGCAATCGTTTCCGACACCCCCACCGTGGCGCAGAACGCCATGGCGAGCGTTGAAATCCCGCCGCCCTCGGCAATCGATTATTACGGCATGATCGACACGACGGGTTCGGCGAAACCCAAGCCGGGCGACAGCGTGGTGTTTGGCTTCCGCGGTCAGGCTTTTGTCACCCGTGCCTTCACGGTCGGCGTTTCCGGCATTTCAAAGGGCGATCCAAGGGTCGAGACCATCGAAAATCCGTTTGGCGTCGTGCAGGACTGGCCGGAGCTGAGGTAAATCATGACCGCACATTCCGAAAAAGAAGCCGGCCCCGTTCTGGAGCTTGAGAACATTCACAAGGCGTTCGGTGGCGTCGTCGCCATCGAAAACTTCTCGCTGGACCTGAAAGCCGGCGAGATCGTCGCGCTCGTGGGTGACAATGGTGCAGGCAAGTCGACCCTGATCAAGATCATCTCCGGCGTACACGCCCCCACTTCGGGTACGATCCGGCTGGATGGCGAAGCGGTCAGCTTTTCCGATGCCAGCCAGGCGCGCTCGAGCGGTATCGAAGTGGTCTATCAGGATCTCGCCCTTGCCGATCAGCAGCCCGTCTACATGAACCTCTTCCTCGGACGCGAGAAGGTCCGCAAGCCCTTCGGCCTTCTGGACCGTCAGGGGATGATGCAGGAGACGCAGGCGCTGGTGGACGAGCTGGATGTGCGCATCCCCTCGGCGAGCGCAACGATCCGCGATCTTTCTGGCGGGCAGCGTCAGGGCGTCGCCATTGCCCGCGCCACACATTGGGCATCCAAGCTCATTCTGCTTGATGAGCCGACGGCCGCGCTGGGCGTTGCCGAAACCGCCAAGGTGGAACAGATCGTGCAGTCGCTGCGGGAGCGCAATCTCGCGATCCTGATCATCAGCCACAGTCTGGATCAGGTGTTCCGCCTGTCGGACCGGATCTGCGTGCTGCGGCGCGGCGTTCAGATCGGCATTCGCGAAACCTCGAAGACCGACAAGAACGAAATCGTTTCGATGATTACCGGTCTCGCATAGAGGCCGTCTGGCCGGCGGGGAGCATGCCTTGCACAACCCCGCCAGCCTTTCCCGTTAAGGAGCGTCTCTAAATAAGGCCGAGCCCGTTCACCAGGATCAGAACGATGGCAAGCGGCGCGACATAGCGGATGATGAAGTGCCATGCGCTCACCAGAACCGGCGCAATTGCCGAGCCATCAACCAGTTCCGCCACGGCAGTGCGCCTGAGCGTCCAGCCCACGAAGATCGCGACCAGAAGTCCGCCGAGCGGCATGGTGATGTTGTTCGTGAAGAAGTCGAGTGCATCGAGCAGGCCCTTGCCCCCGATCGTGTAGCCCGACCAGATGCCGAGGCTCAGCGAGGCGGGCACGGCCAGCGCGAAGGTGATCACGCCGATGATCAATGCCACCTTGCGGCGGTTCGCTTCGCCTTCATCCACGAAATACACGATCACCACTTCCAGAAGCGCGACTGCGCTTGTGAGCGCCGCAATGGCGAGGAGAAAGAAGAACAGCGCGGAAAACAGAGCGCCGAAAGGCATCTGTGCGAAGATCGACGGTAAAGTGATGAATGTCAGGCCGGGGCCTGCCGAAGGCGTTGCGCCGAAAGCGAAGACGGCCGGCAGGATCACAAGCCCGGCCAGCACGGCGACCGCCGCATCGAGAAGCGTTACCGCCACCGCGGATGTGGCGATGTCGTCATGACGGTTCAGATAGGAACCGTAGGTGATCATCGCCCCCATGCCGAGGGACAGCGAGAAGAACGCCTGTCCAAGAGCCGCCAGAAGCGTGTCCCAGGTGACCTTGGAGAAGTCGGGTTTCAGGAAGAAGGCTAACCCTTCGCCCGCACCTTCCAGCGTCAGCGAACGGAACACGAGAACGAGAAGAATGAGGAAGAGCGCCGGCATCAGAAAGCGCGCCGCGCGCTCAATGCCGCTTGCAACACCGCCCAGCGCAACGAATACGGCAAGCGCGATAAACACGGCCGTATAATACACCGGTTCCAGCGGATCCGTGATGAAGGCGTTGAAGGTGCTTCCGACCTGATCGAGATCGGATACGAGGATCGAGCCGGTGACCGATTTGACAGTGTAGGCAAGCGTCCAGCCTGCAATCACGCAATAGAAGGAGAGGATCAGAAAAGCGGTGAGAATGCCCATATAGCCGACCAGCGGCCACGCGCCGCCCGCCAGTTTCTTGAATGCCCCTGCGGGATCTAACTGCGTCGAGCGCCCGATAATGAGCTCTGCGACGAGGAGCGACAGGCCGATGGAAAACACCATCGCCAGATAGATGAGAAGAAACGCTCCGCCCCCGTTTTCACCAGTAATGTAAGGAAAACGCCAGATATTGCCGAGGCCGACAGCCGAGCCGGCCGCTGCCAGGATGAACCCCATTCTTGAGGTCCAGTGTTCGCGATTATGTGTCATTTGATTTTTCAACGAATGAGTTAAATGAATACGGTCCTGCCGAAGAGGGCGGCATCTGAAACCATGTGTCGCCAGAGAGATCCCTCCCTGCCGATGCGAAGTGCGGTTGCGGCGAACACCATAAAAGGCGCATTCCAGAGGTCATCGACCGGCTCTTCCTGCAGCAGGGATTTCACACTACGGCTGGGCGTTCGTCAGGTTTCGTTTAGCGCCAAAACGGCGTTTACAGCCCAATTCCGGCAGCTGCATAATCACATTGGCCGTCAGTTGGCAACAATCGCTGATCTGAGAAGGCGCTTGGCGCGCCTGATCGCAAAGTTGTCGATAGCTGCGGCGCTTATGTTGCTCATCGATTGAATGAAGCGCCGTGCTCGCACAAGCTGAAAACATGATTCGACCCGCCCCCTCGCGCACACAGACAGCTGCGGACACACCGCCGGGCGTTTGCACGCCCCGCATTCCCGACTGGTTGCGCCGGGCTGCAAAGGCGCCAGCCTTTCCGAATACGGAGTTCGCGGCAGGGGCCGCACTGGGCGCGCTCGACATGCTTGTGCGTGGCGACATGGCCGCGGCGCAGGCATGGCGCTGCCGTCTTGCGCTTCGGGCTGCCGCCATCTCATGTCAGCGCGTCCGGCGGCCGGAAGATGAAACAGCCCTGCGCGATGCGCTGGCCCTGACCCGGCCAGGCGATGATGTCGGCCCCGCCGGCCGCATCCTGCTTGCCTGGCGGATGCTGGTTTCCAGACCGGCCGGTACACTTTCAGGCGAGGACACGCTCCGCGCAATGGTCGAGGCCTGCGGATACGGTGCGGAGGGCCGCATTGCCGACCTGCGTGAGATGATGCTGGAAGCGGGAGAGGAGGGGCATGATGCAATCGCTGCCGCCGAACGGCTTTTCCTCTCGGTTCGTCGCCTCTTTCCGGAATTCGAAACGGTGATCGCACCGCTCCTTTGCGATGCGGTCGTGGCGCGCGCACTTGGCTGGTCCCATGCCGTTCCCCTGTTTCTGCTCGCGGGAGAGGCAAGCGCATCACAGGCTGTTCCCTCCATGCTGCGCGCCATGATAGCCCGGCGCTATGCCCGTGCTGCGCTCGACGCAGTCGATCTGGCCATCACGCTCGAACGCCGGGCAGGCCAGCTCCTGCAGGTCGCGCCGAAACTGCGGGCAAAGGGCGCACAGCCGGTGGTGCAGGCGTTTCTGGAAGACGACGCCATTGGCTCCTCCAGCCATTTCCCCGGCATGAGTGACCGCGGGCTTCGCCGCCTCTACACGCGGCTCGTCTCGCTTGGCGCGGTGCGCGAACTGACCGGTCGCGACAGCTTCCGCATATACGGATTGTGATCTCATGAGCGCGCAATCCGGAAAGAACGGCAAGGGTGAAAAGGCGGGCGCACCGCTCTTCGACCGCGAGCTCGAACATCTTCCCCAGGCCCTGCGCTGGCGGGAATGGATGGCGCGGGTGGAGGCGGTCATCTTCGCTGCCCCCGAACCGGTCTCGCGCGAGATCCTGACGCAGGTCATCGGCCGGGATTGCAGCCTCGATCTGATCATCGAGGACATCAGCGCCGAACTCGCCGACAGGCCCTATGAGCTTGTCCGCGTGGCCGGCGGCTGGCAGCACCGCACACGCCCCGCCGTGGCGGATGCAATCCGCTCGGCATTCGGCATTGAGGAGCAGGGGGAAAGCCTGTCGGAAGCCGAAGCGCTGGTGCTCATGACCATCGGCTACTTTCAGCCCATCACGCGTTCGGAACTTTCCAGCTTCTTTGCCCGCGAAATCTCGCGGGATCTGATCGGCAAGCTGCGGCGTGCGGGTTTCATCGCCTCCGGCCCCAGAAGCCCGCAGCCCGGCGCGCCCTATACCTATGTAACGACGCCCGGTTTTCTTGCCCATTTCGGTTTCGAAACCCTGCGCGACCTGCCGGATTTCGAAAAACTCGAAGATGCGGGCCTTCTCAACAAGGAAAAGCTCCTGGGAGATATCCCAGGAGCCATGGAACGCTGGTGATCTTTCCGATCTATTCGGCGGGCACCGGGCGCGCCTCTGCTCCCGCCTGCATTTCCCGGGAAGCCAGTTCCTCCGCTTTTGGAACCGAAAGCCAGATGGCCAGCAGGAAGCCGGCAGCACCGCCGAAGAGTTTGCCCAGGATCAGCGGCAGGATCATGCTCGGCTGGAAATTCGCCGAGAAGGCGAGGTGGTCGCCGAAGGTGAAGGCCGCACAGACAGCAAAGGCGATTGCCAGCACCTTGTCACGCGGCTGCATCTTGCCGACCAGCCGGTACATGGCGAGGATGTTCGCCGTCGCCGCCAGAAGCCCCGCGGCCCCTTCCGGCGAGACGCCGATGCGCGCGCCAAGCGCCTCCATCGGGCCTGCCAGATATTTGGTCAACAGGTAGACCATCGGAAACGCCCCGGCGAGCATGATGCCGATATAGCCGGCAATCTCCAGCGCACGGAACTGGTCCTGCTCATCCGCAATGATCGGGTCGAAGCCCCATGAGCCGAACACAGTGGTGAAGAAGCCCGTGAAATACTCGACGATGGAAGCGACCAGAACGAGCGTGATGCCGGCATACATGAGGCGACCAAACCACAGAAAGCCGGTGATCATCGCATCGGGGGCAAAGCGCAGCCCGAGCGCGATGGCGACGCAGAAGACGATCAGCGGCAGAAGATTGCGCAGAATGTCCACCAGCGACAGCGCGATCTGGTAACTCGCATCAGCCGTCGTCGAGACATCCGGGCGAATGCCGAGCCCGGCAAGCGCGATCAACGCGCAGGCGATGAACACGCCAATCGGCACGCTCAGAATGCCGGACATGATGCCGAGCGCCATGTATTTGTGGTCGGCTTTCGCCAGCATCGCCAGTCCCACGGGAATGGAGAAGATGATGGTCGCGCCCGACATGAACCCGACAATGGTGGCGATCATCCACGCATCGCGCGACTGGGCGAGCGTGTCGGCAAGCTGATAGCCGCCCATGTCGACGGCGATCACCGTGGTGGCTGCAATGGACGGGTCCGCGCCGATCATCGCGAAAAGCGGCCCCGCGACGAGGCGGATGAACTCCGAAAGATAAGGGATCGCGGCCATGATGCCGGCCACGGGAATGAAGATCGGGCCGATCGAATGCAGCCCCTCGATAAACTCTTTCCCGAGCCCGGTTTCAGGGTTTCGGATGGAGGCGATTGCGCCGGCGACGGCGCATGCCATGATTATGTAAATGACGTAGGTACCGATTGAAGCCATTTGCCTTCCCTCCCAGTGTGCGAAATGCGCCTCCGGCTTTTTGACGCCGGTTTTTCGATCAGCCCTTTACGCGTTCCCCCGGCGGATCGTAGAGCGGCGCCATGTGCACCGTGGCCGCGAAGCGTTCGTTCGCCACGATGAGTTCGTAGTCTCCCGATGTCAGAAATGCGTCGTCGACGCCCCCGGCGGCGCGCACATAGCCGTAGCCGATGGGTTTGCCGACCGTGTAGCCATAGCCCCCGCTCGTCAGATAGCCGACCGGCTCGCCATTGCGCAGGATCGTTTCCCGGCCAAGCAGAACCGCGTCGGGGTCAGCCGTGGTGAAGCAGGCAAGGCGTTTGGTCAAAGGGCCGCCAGAAGCCGCCTCACAGGCCTCGCGCCCGATGAACGGCGTGTCACGGCGCAGCTTCACGGCCCAGCCAAGCCCCGCCTCGAACGGGTTGTCATTGGGTGTCACATCCGAGCCCCAGGCGCGGTAGCCCTTCTCCAGCCGGAGCGACTCGATGGCGCGATAGCCCACGGGGCGGATCTCCTGCGCGCGGCCTTTGTCCATCAGCGCGTCGAAAACATCGCCCGTACCCTCGATGGGCACATGCAGCTCCCAGCCGAGTTCACCGACATAGGTCACGCGCATGGCGCGCACGCGGTGCCCGGCAATGTCGATCTCCTGCACCCGGCCGAAGCGGAAGGCCTCGTTGCCGACATCGGCCCCGGTCACGGCGGCGAGAACCTCACGCGCCCGCGGCCCCATCAGGGAGAGCGTGCCATGTTCCTCGGTCACGTCGACAAGACGGGCGTTTGCGCCGGCAGGCAGGTGGTCTTCTATCCACGCAAAGTCGTGGGTGCGCGAACCTGTTCCGGTCACGATGTAGAAATGGTCATCGGAAAGACGGGCGACGGTCAGGTCGCATTCAATGCCGCCGCGCGAATTCAGGATCTGCGTGTAGGTCAGGCGTCCGGCGGGCTTGGCGACATGGTTGGCGCAGATGCGCTCCAGTGCGTCCGCCGCATCGGGGCCGGTCAGCTCATACTTGGCGAAGGATGACTGATCGAAAACGCCGACCTTTTCGCGCACATGCGCATGTTCCTCACCGACGGGGCCAAACCAGTTCTGCCGCCCCATGGAATAGTCGTCCCGGGCGTCCATCCCCTCCGGCGCAAACCAGTTGGGCCGCTCCCAGCCGAGCTTCGAGCCGAACACCGCGCGGTGATCCTGAAGCTTTGCATAGAGCGGGGAGACGATGCGCGGCCTGCCGCTTTCATATTCCTCATGCGGGAACGCGACCGTGTAGTGCTTGCCATAGGCTTCGAGCGTGCGCTCCTCGACCCATTTTCGGTCCCGGTGCAGCTCCGAGAAGCGGCGAATGTCCACGACCCAGAGATCCAGCGGAGCCTCGCCGCGCACCACCCATTCCGCCAGCACCCAGCCCGCACCGCCGCCTGCGGCGATGCCGAAGGCGTTGAAGCCGGCCCCGACAAACATGTTGGCGCATTCCGGGGCCTGTCCGAGAATGAAATTGCCGTCCGGCGTGAAGCTTTCCGGCCCGTTGATCATCTGCCTGACGCCTGCTTCGGCGAGTGCCGGAACACGCTCGATGGCCTGTGTCATATGCTGTTCGAAATGGTCGAAATCGTCGTCGAACAACTGGAATTCGAACCGGTTCGGCACATCTCCGCCCGGCAGGCCGGTGGCCCAGCTTTGCGGGTTCGGTTCGTAGCCGCCCATGACGAGGCCGCCGACCTCCTCCTTGAAATAGATGCGGCGGTCGGGATCGCGCACGGTCGGCGTGTCGGAAGAGAGCCCCTCGATCTTCTCGGTCACGATGTACTGGTGCTTGACCGGTTGCAGCGGCACCGAGACCCCGGCCATCGCACCGATCTGACGGGCCCATTGGCCGCCGCAATTGACCACTTTTTCGCAGGCGATCCTGCCCCGATCCGTCTCCACGGCAACGATGCGCCCGCCTTCCATCTCGAAGCCGGTCACCTGAACGCCTTCAAAGAGCCGCGCCCCGTTCATGCGCGCCCCCCTGGCGAGTGACTGGGTGATGTCGGACGGGCTGGCCTGCCCGTCAGTGGGCAGCCAGGACGCGCCGATCAGGTCGGACGTGTCCATGAGCGGCCACATCCGCTTCACTTCCTCCGGCCCGACAAGCTCCATCTCCATGCCGAAGCTGCGCGCGGTGGTGGCAAGCCGTCTGAACTCGGTCCAGCGGTCTTCATTGGTGGCGAGCCGCAGGCAGCCGGTCATTTTCCAGCCGGTCTCCAGACCCGTTTCCTCGTGCAGCCTTTTGTACAGATCCACCGAGTATTTCAGCACACGCGTGATCGACGCCGACGAGCGCAACTGGCCGATCAGCCCGGCGGCATGCCAGGTCGAGCCCGATGTCAGTTTGCCCTGTTCCAGAAGAATGACGTCGGCCTTGTGGTCGCGGGCAAGGTGGTAGGCTGTCGAGCAGCCGATGATGCCGCCTCCGATGACGACGATCTGGGCATGCGAAGGCAGGGTCTGGGTCATCGTGATGCGCGTCCGTATTGGGTGTAGAAAGTGTCCAGCGCGGCCTCAAGCCGCGAGAGGTTTTCATGCGTGTAGGCAACGTAGTCGGTGCCCGGCGCGTCGAGATAAAGCTCGGAGGTCATGCTCCACATCGCCTCGCGCAACAGCGAAGCGCACTGCATGGAGGCCAGCGAGCGCCGCAGGTCCCAATCGGGCGTGCGGTCGAAATAATAGCCGAGCAGCGCTTCGGACTCTTCGTCCGAAAAGCTGGCGTTGGAGGAGAGACCCGCCAGATCGAACATCGCCGTCGAGAAGCCGGCATATTCGAAATCGATCAGCCACAGCCGCTTGCCGTCATCCAGAAGGTTGGCCGGCAGGAGGTCGTTGTGACCGAACACGATTGGAAGCGGCGTCTGTACGGCTTCCAGCTCATCGGCCAGCGCGAGATAGGCCGGCAGCTGCTCCGTCATCCGGCTCCCGCCTTCCTTCAGGGTGCGCGCATAGTCGCGGATGACGTGAAACGGCCAGAACATGAAGCCCGGCCCTGAAACATGGTGCGGCATGTCCTGATGAAAGGCGCGAACGATCCTGGCGACGCGTTCAATGTTGGCGCGCACATCGGCTTCGCCGTATGTTTTCGCATTGAGATGTCTGCAAACCATCACGCCGGGCGCCGCATGCTCGACGGATGGTGCTAAGGACGCTAACTCGGCGGCGCGCGCGGTCATCAATTCGCGGTCGCGGATAACGTGATGAAAGGGATAGTCCTTGCCGAAACGGACCACATGGCCGCCGGCATCGTCGGTAACGAGCCAGCTTTCATTGCTGATGCCGCCGACAAGCGGCTCTATCGTGATTGCCCCCTGCCATAGGGGCAGTGCCGCAATCCGATCAGAGCCCGGGGCGGTGATTTCCCGTGCTGCCGTCATGTCTCCTCCCGCAGCCTTTGGCTGTCGATTTTGAGGAAGAATTGATGGGCATCTGTGTGAAGTCAACAGAAAAATGTTGAAGTTTGACCGATTTGCATATTCTTGAATTTCAAATCAGTCATGATAGGGCATAAACGGGCACAACCGGTAAGGGCAACGCAGATGAACTATTCCCCCCGCCATGGTCGGATTCTGGATCTTCTGACAGAGCAGGGCACAATGGGCGTCAATGATCTGGCGCAGCATCTGGAGGTGTCGGTGGAAACCGTCCGCCGCGATGTGAAGGCGCTCGCCGGGCGCGGCGCCATCGTGCGCATGCATGGCGCCATCGCCTTGCCGTCCGTGGTCAGCGAAGCGCCGTTCGAGCGGCGCATGCGGGAGAACCGGCAGGCCAAGGAGACCATCGCCGCACTGGCCGCCTCGACGATCCGCGATGGCGAGTCGGTGATGCTCGACACGGGCACCACTACCAGCCTTCTGGCGCGCGCGCTGCTGGACCACCGGCAGTTGACCGTCGTTACCAACTCATCCGACATCGCCCGCACGCTGGCGACCGTCAATGGCAACAAGGTCTACATGGCCGGCGGAGAGCTGCGCAGCGACAGTGGCTCCGCGCTCGGCTTTTCCGCCATCGAGTTCGTCAGCCGTTTCAGCGTCGATCACGCCATCATTTCCGCCGGCGCGGTGAACGCGGTGACCGGCATCATGGATTACGATCTGGAGGAGGCGCAGTTCGGCAATGCGGTTCTGGCGCGTGGTCGCCGCCGGGTTGTCGTGACCGATGCTTCCAAGTTCGGCCGGAAGGGGCTGGTGCGCGTCTGCTCCTTTGCCGAAGTCGATTCGCTGATCGTCGACAGTATGCCGCCGGAAGACCTGTCCGAAGCGCTCCGTCTGGCCGATGTGACGGTTACCTGCCCCGCCTGACGGGGGCGTTCAGCCCACCGGCGCACCACGCCTGTGGGAAAGCTGTACATTTGTTCTCCGACAAAACAGTTCCTGCACAATCAACTTGCTTTCCGTCTCGGGATTTGGTTCGTTCCGCGCATCCACAGGGGTGCCGCGTATCGCCGCGGCTGAGATGAGGGTGCAAATCCTCGGGCCCTAGAAGCTGATCTGGGTAATGCCAGCGGAGCAAGGAGGACAATCATGTTCGCAGGTGCGCAGCTTTCCCTTTATCCGATGACCGACAATTTCGTCGACGTCATCATGTCGTCGCTCTCCGCGTTCGATCCTTACCGGGACCGGTTGCGGATCGAGACCGACGATATCTCCACGCTCGTCGTCGGCCCGCCCGAAGTGCTGTTTCCGGCGCTGCGCGATTTCTACGTCGCCGCCGCATCCACCCGCCATCATGTGGTGCTGCGCGCCACGCTATCGCGCGGCTGCCCCGGCGAGCCCGACGATCCGATCTGCAGCACCTCTGCACTCGCCAATCCGTCAGAGCCGCTCGCCGAACGTCAGAAGGCGGCGCTTGCAGCAGTGGCCAATGCCAAGACCACGTCGGAAATCGCACGCGCGCAGTTCTCGCTTTACGTGATGGGCGCCGGCGATCACATGGCGGAGATCATGGGCTGCATCGACTTCCTGAAGTCGAGCGGCGTCTTTGACCGCTCCAAGAATTTCTGCAGCCGTCTCACCGGCGATGCAGGCCCGGTTTTCGCAACGCTCGAACAGGCCTTCTGCCGGTTCGGTCCGCCCGAAGGCCATGTGACGGTCGATCTCACCGTTTCCGCCAACAGCCCCTCCACGGCCTGACCCCATGTCTCAGGGTCGGCCCCGTCCTGCGGGCGGACGGCTGGTGCGCGGCTTGCCTGCCCTGGCAAGCGTTGCCGGTGCGATCCTCCTTTGGGAAATCTATGTGCGGCTGTCGGGCATTTCGCCGCTGGTTCTGCCTGCGCCCTCGCGCGTCATCGAACAGATGGGCGTCAACCGCGCCCTCCTGTGGGAGAACACGCTGCCAACGCTGAGCGCGACGCTGACCGGCTTTGCCTTCTCCGTCAGCATCGCCTTTGCCCTCTCGGTGGCGCTCGATTTCCTGCCGAAGCTGCGGCGGGCGCTGTTCCCGATCTTTGTCGTCAGCCAGACCCTGCCGCTGGTGGCCATCGCGCCGCTGGCCGTCCTGTGGTTCGGTTTCGGTCTCACACCGAAAATCCTGCTCGTGGCGCTCGTCACCTTCTTTCCCATGCTGGTGGCGCTGGTCGATGGCTACGAATCCACCGATCCCGAAATCGAAACGCTGATGCGCTCCATGGGCGCGTCGCGGTGGAAAGTGTTCCGGGCGGCGCGCTTTCCCTCGGCCATGCCCTATTTCTTCGCCGGCCTGCGGATTTCGATCACCTATGCCGTGGTCGCCGCGATCTTCTCCGAATATGTCGGCGCGCGCGCCGGGCTCGGCATTGTCATTCTCAACGCCAAGAACAGCTTTCGCCCGGATCTCATGCTGGCAGCGGTCGTGGTCAGCTCCACGCTGACGCTGGTGCTCTTCGGCGTCTCGGCGCTTCTGCAACGCGCGCTGCTGCGCTGGCGTGAAGCGGGGCAGACACGATGAGCGCCCTGGAAATGCGCAATGTTGGCGTGAGGCTTGGCGAAACCGCCGTGCTCGACGATGTGTCGCTGCATGTGGGGCAGGGGGAGTTCGTCTCCATTCTCGGCCCTTCGGGAGCGGGAAAATCCACCCTGTTTCGCCTGCTCACCGGCGCGCTTGCGCCGGATCGCGGCGAGATCCTGCGCGATGGCGCGCCGCTGAAGCGCGATGGCCAGACCTTCGCCTTCATGCCGCAGCGCGACGCGCTGATGCCCTGGCGACGCATCATCGACAACGTCATTCTGGGGCTGGAAGTGCAGGGTGTGCCCCGCGCCGAGGCGCGCGCCCGCGCGCTGCCGCTGTTCGCCGAATTCGGGCTGGAAGGCTTTGAACAGCGCTATCCGGCGGAACTCTCGGGCGGCATGCGTCAGCGCGCAGCCCTTCTGCGCACGGTCATTCAGGCCCGCCCGATCCAGCTTCTCGATGAACCCTTCGGCGCACTCGACGCGCTCACCCGCGCGCAGATGCAGCGCTGGCTGGAAGACCGCTGGCGCGCTGCACGCTGGACCACGCTGCTCGTGACCCATGACGTGCGCGAAGCAGTGGCCCTTTCAGACCGCATCTATGTGCTGTCGCGCCGTCCCGCCCGCGTGATTTCCGAAGTCGTCGTCCGCGCCCCGCGCCCGCGCCTTGGCGCGCCCCTGCCGGACGAAGCCCGCGCGCTGGAAGAAGACCTTTTGAACACCTTGCTCAGTCAGACAGGAGAAAGACCATGAAGAGCCTGATAGCCGCAGCCCTGATGCTCGGCGCGATGGCGCTGCCGGCAACGGCGCAGGAACGCCTGAGCGTCGCGCTGGACTGGACGCCCAACACCAACCATGTGGGGCTCTACGTCGCCCAGGCGAAGGGCTGGTTCAAGGATGCCGGCCTTGATGTCGAAATCCTGCCCTACACCGACACGTCCTCCGGCACGCTGGTTGCCACGGGCGTTGCCGAATTCGGCATTCTCAGCTCCATCGGCTTCTACAGCCAGCGCGCCACGGGCGCCGACCTCACGGTCGTCATGGCGGTGATGCAGCACGAGACGGGCCGCCTCGTCTTCAATGGCGAGCGTGAAGACATCCAGCGCCCGGCCGATCTCGATGGCATGACCTATGCCGGGTTCGGCAGCGCATGGGAGCAGGCCCTCATCTCCACCATCATCCAGAACGATGGCGGCAAGGGCGAATTCGAGACCGTCACGCTCGGCACCTCTGCCTATGAGGCGCTTGCCAACGGCACGATCGATTTCACGCTCGAGGTCAGCACCTGGGAAGGTGTGAACTCCGTGCTCCTCGACCGTCCGCAGCGCGCATTCCGCTATGCCGATTACGGCGTGCCGGATCAGCACACCACCTATCTTGGCAGCAACGGAACCTGGCTGAAGGCCAACCCGGAGACCGCGCGCGCTTTCGTTGAAGCGGCTCAGCGCGGCTATGCCTTTGCTGCCGAGAACCCGGAAGAGGCAGCCGAAATGCTGATCGCCGAGACCGGCGGCATGCTGTCCAACCCGGAGCTGGTCCGCGCTTCCATGCAGGCCATCGTGGATGGCGGCTACCTGCAGGACGAAGGCGAACCGGTCGGCCTCATCGATGCGGACATGTTCGGCAACATCACGAAGTTCATGTTCGAGGCGGGCGTCATGCGCGATGCCGACGGCAAGCGCCTTGAGGAAATGCCGGACGTCTCCACCTGGTTCACCAACGCGTACCAGAAGCAGTAATTTCTGACGCAGTTCAGAGATTTACGGCCCGAAAGCCCCAGGAGGTTTTCGGGCCGTTTTCATTCAGGGCATGGCCGGAAACGTCACGTCCACCAGCGCGAACACCGAGCGTTGCTCCTTCTTGATCCTGTCATCGCTGACCAGCAGAAAGAGTGACGGCGAGACCGCGACAATGCCTTCGAAATCCGCATCGTCGACACCAGGAATATCAAGCCGAACCGCCTGCGTTTTGCATAAGGTGTCGGCCGCGCAGACCGCCGGGTCGACAAGCCGCAGATAGGGAACGAGCGCCTTGTCTTCCTTGATGCGCTCCAGCACCAAAAGCCTGCCATCGGGCAGCGCCGTCATCGCCTTCACCCGAGACGCGCCGATATCCTCGCTCGACCACGAGAGCGTTTCGCCACCTTCCGCATAAAGCGTGTGCGCGGTGCGCGGCGCGGGCTCAAACGGTTCTTCGGGCAGGGTCACAAGGCCAAGCTCCGGGTGATGGGCTATGGATTCAAGGCCGCGGTTCTTGCCCACCTGTCGGCTGCTGTCACGCACCGCCGATGGCAGATCGATCTCTGCCAGCCATCCCCCGTCACGCTTGAAAAGTGCGGCACGCGGTCCGCTTTCGCTCAGGATCGCGAAATTCAGAGCGCCCGTTTCATCTGGTCGTAGCATCAGCGCTTCCGGCCCGAACCCCTGTTCGGCAAGCGCATTGCCATCTGCGTCGGTCAGCGCCGCAGCCGCCTGCGGCTCAAGGGCCGTAATCGTCTCGCCATCGGTCGAAAAGGCGAGACTGAACAGCGTGGCCCGGTCGGAAACCGCGTAAACGGTCTGCGTCTGCGGGTCGTAAGCGAGGCCGGATAACTCGGCCATCGTCTCGCCGTTCACATCGATTTCGGGCAACACCCGATGATCGAGAACCCGCGCCGACATCGGCTCGGCATTGACTGCAAGCGTGGTGGCGAGGGCGAGGAGGGGTGTCAAAAGAATGGTTCTCAAGGTTCAGACCTCATTTCTGGCGGAAATGCCTCTGGCAGACGGCAAGGGCGCCCCGGATTTTCCGAAGCGCCCGCTGCCTCACAGCATGATCCCGCGAAGGGTGAAGTAGATCACGGCGGAGATGAGCGCCGTCAGCGGAACGGTTATGATCCAGGCCGACAGAACCTTGGTCATCAGCGCCCGGTTCACGAGAGCTTCTCCCCGTTCGGCTGCCGCAGCGCTGCCGCACACGCCTGTGTCAGCCAGCCTCTTTGCATGTTCCCTGCGCAGCCCATCGATCATGGCCCTGCGCTGCGCGAAGGGGCTTGCCTGCATGCGGGCGATGAAAGCGTCGCATTCCGCCTCATCACGACCGGCATGCAGTGTGCGGATATCGCTGACGATCCGCGCATAGCGGCGCTTCAGCCACTCCCGCAGAAAGCCCACGCCAAGGACGGCACCCACGGTCACATGGGTGGTGGAAACCGGCAGACCAAGCTGGCTGGCCGCGATCACGGTGATGGTTGCCGCCATGGCGATGCAGTAGGCGCGCATCGCGTCCAGCCTGGTCAGCTCCCCACCCACGGTCTGGATGACGCGGGGGCCGAACAGCAGGAGGCCGATGGCGAGGCCGGCAGCGCCGAGCCCCATGACCCAGAACGGAATGATGGCCTTTTCCTGCATCGCGTCATTGGTCAACACATCATAGATGCCGGCCAGTGGCCCGATCGCGTTTGCCACGTCATTGGAGCCGTGCGCGAAGCTCAAAAGCGCTGCCGAGAAGATGAGCGGCAGGGCCAGAAGCTGGTTCACCGCGGATTTGTCATTCTGAAGTTTGGGCAGCCGGCGTGCGATCAGGAAGCGGGAGACAGCCCATGCCACAAGAGCGATGAGCGCGCTGGCCATGGTCGCCTCAAGCAGGCTCGCAGACCACACCTTCTTGAACCCCTTGAGGATCAGATAGGTGCCGAACGACCAGGTCATGGCGGCCACGAGAAGCGGCACAATCCTCTGCGCGGCCTTCAGCACCTGCGGCTCGTAGGTCACGAAGCGCTTGATCGCATAGAGAAACAGCGCAGCAAACAGGCCGCCCAGAAGCGGGGAGATGATCCAGCTTGCGGCGATGTTGGCCATCACCGACCAGTCAACGGCCGAAAGGCCCGCTGCCGCAATGCCGCCGCCCATCACGCCACCCACGATGGAATGGGTCGTGGAGACGGGCGCGCCGAACACGGTGGCGAGGTTCAGCCAGAGCGCTGCGGCCAGAAGTGCGGCCATCATCACCCAGACATAGACGTTCCGGTCGGCAAGCGCCTCCGGCATAACGATGCCGCCGCGCACGGTGCTGATGACCTGGCCGCCGGCAATAAGCGCGCCGCCAAACTCGAACACCGCCGCCATGATGAGCGCGCCTGCAAGCGGGATCACCCTTGCGCCGACCACAGGGCCGATATTGTTGGCGACATCATTTGCGCCGATATTGAGCGCCATATACGCGCCGAAGCCGGCGGCCGTGGCGATCCACAGCGCGAATTCGGGATTGCCGCCATTCTGGGCGCGCACCAGCGCATAGGCCATCGCCGCAACGACGAAGGACAGGGCGATGAAAAGACGTCCGAGAAACGGAGCAAGGTCTCTGAGGTCCGACCTGGCTTTCGCGAGGCTCGCCATATAGCCGGATTCAGGCAAAGCGGGGCTGACATGCGTACGCATGGTCCTCTCCTTTCGATGGCAGAGTTGAAGCTCAGGCGGGGCTCAGGGCCCGGCCGTCGAGAAGCTGCAAGCGACGCAGCGCGGGCAGGAAGCGGTTGTGCCGCTCCACCTGGCCCGTCGCGGCCATGCCCACGCAGTATTTTGAGCAGCGTTTTGTCGGGTGGACGTGCAGTCCCCGGAAAATCGCATCGGCGATGCCGTTGCCGCGCGCCGACTTCGTTTCCACGATGGAGATGTCGGGCCGCACAAGGCGGCGCACATCGCCAGCCTTGAACGAAAGCTGCGTATCGATGGTCATGCGCTCGCCGCCCTCCTTGGCCACCAGCGTGATGCGCATATACTGCATCTCGATCACCGGGGCCAAAGGCCGGTCGAAGGGGCTGTCATAGATCTCGCGGTGGCACGTATCGATGAAACTTTCACCGGAGTGGTCGAGGCCCGAACCGGGTTCCTGCAGCTTCAGGCGTTTCTTGACCGTGATCTGCCGTTTGCTCTTCAGCTTCACTTCCAGATAGCTGAGGCCAGTGTCCACGTAATCCCGCACCCGCACCTTGCAGCGTTTGCGACGCCCCTGATGGTGGTCGTAATAGCTGCGCAGATCGTCATCATCATAATAACGGGTCGCGTAGGTGAACGCGCGGATGCCGTCGATTTCGAGCACGTCGAACAGGTCCGAAAAGGCGTGCAGCGCGGGGCGGAGCCGATTGGCCGGAACGATATACTTGTTGTCCAGCCGTTCCAGCATGGCTGCCTTGCCGTTCAGTCCCTCAAGCGAGATCGGGCGGAAGCCGGTCAGTTCATTTGTGATGGAATGATCCATTGGAGTGTCTCCTTCCCGGCAGGTCAGTGCCGGGGCTTGCGGAAGAACACGTTCATCCGGGCCATGTCGTTGATGTAGTCGAGCGCGGTGATCTGGTAGGACATCACGTCCACGCCAAGGCGCTCGGAGAGGTCGCGGCGCATCTTCTCAGGCTGCGAAAGCGCTTCGTGATCGATCTTGTCGAGCGTGATCTTCACACCGTCGGACGAGCGCAGGATGGCCGGGTGATCGAGGATGTAAGCGCCCAGAAGCACAAGCGCGACAACGGCAAGCACGATGGCCAGAGGCGTTCCGGGAATGGCGCAGATCACGGCGATGGAGACCGAGCCGAAGAAATAGGTGATTTCCACCTTGGAGATCTGCTCCGAACGCAGGGTGAAGAGCGCCAGGATCGCGAAGAGGCCGAAGCCGGCGGCCAGCGAGAATTCGACAGCCGAGAGAATGGAAAGAACGCCAAAGGCAAAGATGTTGAACAGCGATGCCGCCGTCACCAGTTCCTTGTCGCGGTAGCGCCGGTAGTAAAGGCCGAAGACCAGGATCGTCATCGACACGACGTCGATGCCAAAGCGGATTGGGGTGTCACCGAATGCGAACGTTTCCAGCATTGTTTTCCTCATTTGTTGGTCACGGCCTCTGTCAGAAAACTGTCGTAAAACTGTCAGAAAGCCGTCTCTGGTGTCGGAAAACGTGAGGGAATTGGATCTATTCCATCGGCATTGATTTTATTTCTCCCGGGTCCGCTGAAACCCTTGCCGCATATGAAAAAACTCCCCCCGGATTTTTTCCGGAGGGAGTTCATCTTTGTCGTTTCGGTCAGATATCTGCGCCTGATCCGGCGTTCTATTCCGCCGCGTCGCGCCGTCGCAGCACCCAGTCGGGGCGCGGGAAATGGCAGGTATAGCCATTGGGATAGCGCTCGAGATAATCCTGATGCTCGGGCTCTGCTTCCCAGAAATCGCCAACCGGCTCCAGTTCCGTCACCACCTTGCCCGGCCACAGGCCGGAGGCGTTCACATCGGCAATGGTCTCTTCGGCCACGCGCTTCTGCTCGTCGCTTACATAGTAGATCGCCGAGCGATAGGACATGCCGACATCATTGCCCTGCCGGTTTGCCGTGGTCGGGTCATGGATCTGGAAGAAGAACTCCAGCAGCCGGCGATAGCTCGTCTTCTCGGGATCAAAGGTGATTTCAATCCCTTCCGCATGGGTTCCATGGTTGCGGTATGTGGCGTTCGGCACGTCGCCTCCGGTGTATCCCACACGGGTGCTGACAATGCCGGGCAGCTTGCGGATGAGGTCCTGCATGCCCCAGAAACAGCCGCCAGCCAGAACAGCGCGTTCAGTCATTGCACATCCTCCACCTGATCGAGATAGTCTCCGTAACCTTCCGCTTCCATCGCATCGCGATGAATGAAGCGCAGTGCCGCCGAATTGATGCAATAGCGCAGACCGCCACGGTCTCGCGGGCCATCCTCGAAGACATGGCCAAGATGGCTGTCGCCATGCGTGGAGCGCACTTCCGTGCGGATCATGCCGTGGGTCGTGTCCCGCAGCTCGCTGACATTGGCCGGCGCGATGGGCTTGGTAAAGCTCGGCCAGCCACAGCCGGACTCATACTTGTCGCTGCTTGCGAAAAGCGGTTCGCCCGAAACGATGTCGACGTAGATGCCCGGTTCCTTGTTGTTCAGGTGCTCGCCGGTGCCGGGGCGTTCCGTGCCGCTTTGCTGCGTCACGTAGTATTGCTCCGGGCTGAGGCGGGCCAAGGCTTCTTCGGTCTTCCTGTAGTTCATCGGCAGCTCCGGCTTCCTGATCGTTCAACATTGATCGGTCTCGGCATCGCGTCGAAACGCGTTGCCTGCGGAGCCTCATCTAGGTATCGCGGCTCCGCGATCCCAATCATATTAGCGTGATCCGAAACGGAAGTCCGCCGGGACGCGTCAGCGCAGTGTGGAAAGCGCCGCGCTCTCGTCCTCGGCCGACAGCGGCGCACCGGCCCTGGTGGCCGTGAGAAACGCGTCCAGCGCTTCCAGCGATGAAGCGGGAACGAAATCGCCGTTCACATCCACCTGCGAGGCCGCAAAGCGCAGCTGCCAGGCATCGTTTTCCTGACAGGCGACAGCCACATGAGATGTGCCACGCGCACTGACCTCGAATTCCCGGCAAAGCGTGTCCGCGCCATCGCGATAAGTGGCAATCGCCTCGAAACGCGCATCCTCGCCAAGCTGCCTTGTCTCGCCCGACGGCGATACGTTCAGCGCTTCCACGATCCGGTCGTCTGCAAGGCCCGCAATCTCGATGCCGCCCGCCCGTTCGGGCTGACCAGCGGCCATGTAACCAAGCAATCCGCCCGCAACCAGCGCCAGAGAAGCTGCGATGGGCAGGGCATGGCGCTGCGCGAACCCCTGTTGGCGCGGGGCGCTCCTTTGCCTGAAGGGAAGCACCTCTGCTCCGGAAGCGGATTCTTCCATCTCCGCAGCGCCAGCCATCTGTCGCACACGCGCTTCAAGATCGTCTGGCACGGAGACTTTTGCCGTTCCGAATGTGCCCGCCAGTAACGCGCGCGTCTTCATGAACAGTTCCACGCGCTCCGCGAGCGCAGTGTCCAGCCCGATGGCGTCTTCAACCTCACGGCGGGTCTTCGCATCGAGCTCGCCATCGGCATAGGCCATCAGAACTTCATCGGTGAATTTTTCTTCATGCATCGTGTTCTGTCCTGTCGCAAAAGGTCATGCGGCCCTGTCAGTTTAGATCAAGTTTTCCGGCGAGCGTGGTCCGGGCGCGGGCAAGCCGGCTCATGACCGTGCCGATGGGAATGCCAAGCGCGGCGGCAGCTTCCTTGTAGGAGAGCTCCTCCACGCAGATCATCATGATGATCTCGCGCTGGTCCGCCGGCAGTTCCTGCAGCGCACTCGCCACATTGCCGAGCATCAGATGCGTTTCCGTGTCATGCGCACCATCGGTGAAAATCGCATCGGGCCGGTCGACAATGTCCACGCTTTCGCCGCGCGTCCTGTCGCGCCGCACCCGATCAATCCAGGTGTTGCGCATGATGCGTATCAGCCACGCGGAAAGGTTCGTGCCCTGGGCATAACTGCTCCGGCTCGCAAAGGCTTTCTCGCAGGTCTGCTGCACAAGATCGTCGGCCACGTCCAGTGAACGGCTCAGCACGAAAGCATAACGTCGCAGGTTCGGCAAAAGGTCGACGATTTCATCCGCAAAGGTGGATTTCATGTTCCGGTCCGGGCGCCTTCTCCGTGAATGATGTGGAATAAACGTTGGGCTCGCCCGTTTATTCGCCTGCATTCCAAAAAATGCTAATGAGGCGTCGAATGGAAGGGTTCATGAACGCAAAACACAGCTATCGCTGCTTCGTCCGTCTATTGTTCATCGCGCTTTTGGGATTGCCCATGGCGATCGCGCCCGTGCTGGTGAATGACCCGGCCGGCTATGCATTTGCCGACGATGACGATGATGACGACGACGATGATGATGACGACGATGACAACGGCGGCGGTGGAGGCGGCGGCAGCAGCGGGGGAACGAGCTTCAGCGGAAGCTCCTCCGGCGGTTCATCCGGGTCATCCCGGCGCTCGGGCTCTTCCGGAAAGACACTCTTCGATGCGATGAAACAGCGCCTCAATCCCCGCAAGAGCGCACCGCGCCGCAGCAGGCCCGCTGCCCGGCGCTCCGCACCGCCCCCCGCCATCCACGCCGACCGTGAGGTCATCGCGCTGGGACTGAGCCAGGGAGACATAGAGGCGCTCGTCGACGATGGCTTCGCCGTCCTGGAACAGATCGACCTCCTGTCACTCACGGCAACGCTCTACCGGCTGCGCATCCCGGCGGAACAATCGCTCGATGCAGCCCGCGATACCGTACGCGCACTCAGGCCCGATGCACTGCTCGATCTTAATCATCACTATCGCCCGTCTTCACGCGGTGGTGCAGATGGCGCCGGGCTTATCGGTTGCGAAGGTCCGCACTGTCCCGACAGGGCGCTGGTCGGATGGGTCGAGCCCGGCGGGCAGGATCCCGCCTGTGCGAGCCCTGTTCGCGTCGGCATTGTCGACACCGGCATCAACCCCGAGCACACCACCTTCGACGGCGGCGAGATCGAGTTCGTCCAGATGGAAGTGTCGGGCGGCTCCGATTCAGGCCGTCAGCACGGAACGGCGGTCGCTGCGATCCTGATCGGTTCCGGCGAAAGCCGGTCGCCGGGGCTCCTCAATGGCGCGAAACTCGTCGCCGCCGATCCGTTTTACCGCAAGGCGGGCGACGAACGGGCCGACGCCTATCACCTGATCGCCGCCATCGATGCGGTGGTCGACCAGGAGGTCGCAGTGCTCAATCTCAGCCTTGCGGGCGCGGCCAATGAAGTGGTCGAGCGGATCGTCAACGAGGCGGCGGAAAAGGGCGTCGTCGTCGTTGCATCCGCCGGCAACAACGGACCGCGCGCGAAGCCGGTCTATCCCGCAGCGTATGACACGGTCATCGCGGTCACGGCAGTGGACCGCGCAAAGCGCGTTTACCGCCGGGCAGGGCAGGGCGACCACATCGATTTTGCCGCCCCCGGCGTGCAGGTCTGGACCGCCGCTTCGGTTTCCGGCGCACGTCCCAAGACCGGGACCTCCTTCGCAGCCCCCTTCGTCACCGCAGCAGCGGCCATGCTCAAACGTCAGGATCAAAGCCTCGACCATCGGGCGGTGAAGGCAATCCTCGCGGAAACAGCGCTGGATCTCGGGGCTGAAGGGCGCGATCCGGTGTTCGGTCACGGCCTGCTTCAGGCCTCCGGCCTGTGCCCGGCGGCCCTGCCGGGCGAGTAATCTGAAACCATCCTTGCGTTGTGCGACACGCTTCCTATATTGCACGCCGAAGCGAGGACGACCTCCCCCATTCCGGGAACCATTTCGGGACGGCCCGAGTACCAACGGGGAGCAAGATGCGCACTGCCGCAGACCGTATTCGCCACGCCGTCAGTTTCGAGCTGATCGCCCTTCTCATCGTCACGCCAATCGCCTCGTGGCTTTTCGGCAAGCCCATGTTCGAGATGGGCATCGTCGTGGTCGTCAGCGCCACGGTCGCCACGGCGTGGAACTATATTTACAATCTGGGTTTCGACCTTGCGCTGCGCCGTTTCACCGGCAGCGTCCGCAAAACGGTGCTCATGCGCGTCGTTCACGCCGTTCTGTTCGAGGGTGGCCTTCTGGTCGTCCTGATGCCGTTCACGGCAGCACTTCTCGGCGTTCCCATGGTGGAGGCGCTCTTCGTCAACGCCTCATTCGCGCTTTTCTACCTGGTCTACGCCTTCGTGTTCAACTGGGCGTATGACCTGATCTTTCCCGTGCCCGAAGTGCATACGGCTCCCGAAAACAGCCGGGCCTGATCACGCTCAGCCCTTGAGCGGCGGGGCCTTCGTCTCGCCGCTGCCGAGCCGTTTTCCGGGATTGATCGCCTCAAGCCACAGCAGATAGGCCGCATGGTCGTGTCGGCCCATCTTCATGTCGTGAACAAGTGCGCGAAACGCGTCGCGCGTCTGTTCCGTGAGCGGCAGCTTCAGCCTGGCCGCATCGGCCACTTCGAGCGCGTTTTCGAGATCCTTGAGATGCAGTTCGAGCGGCCCGCCGGGCTTGAAATTGCGCTCCAGCATCCGCTCTCCATGCAGTTCCAGAATGCGTGAGGTGGCAAAGCCGCCCATCAGCGCATCGCGCAGTGCAGCCGGATCACATCCACCTTCCTGCGCCAGAAGAGATGCTTCGGCAATCGCGCCAATGGTGACAGCCACGATTGCCTGATTGGCGAGTTTCGCAACCTGACCGGCCCCGTGCGTGCCCACATGGGTTGCCCGCCCCATGGAGGAGAGCAGTTTCTCCGCATCGGCGAAGTCTCCAGCCTCGCCGCCCGCCATGATGGCAAGCGTTGCTTCGATGGCCCCTTTCTCACCCCCCGATACGGGCGCATCCAGATGCCTGTGCCCGCTTTGGGAGAGCATCTGCGCATGATCGCGGGCGACCGCCGGCTGGATCGACGACATGTCGATGAAAAGCGCACCTTTCGGCGCACGCTCCGCAATGCCGTTCCCGCCAAAATAGATCTCGGTGACGATGGGCGAGTTGTCGACCATCGTCACGATGGCGTCAGCCTGCGCCACGGCCGTCTGCGGGTCGTCCGCAACCGTTGCGACATCCGCAAGCGGCTCCGCCTTGGCGCGGGTGCGGTTCCAGACGGTCAGGTTGAAGCCCGCCGCGGCAATGTTGCGCGCCATGGGCGCGCCCATGATGCCGGTGCCGATGAGGGTGACATTCCTGATGCTCATGGCGGGCTCCACTTCCTGTAATCAGGCCTGAACGACTGTCTGGCGCTGTTCGCCGAGACCGGCGATGGAAAGCGTCATCACGTCGCCGGGCTTCAGATATTGCGGTGGCTTCATGCCCATGCCCACGCCGGGCGGCGTGCCGGTGGAAATCACATCGCCGGGCATCAGCGTCATGAACTGCGAGAGGTAGGCAATCACGTGCGGCACGTTGAAGATCAGCGTGTTCGAATTGCCCGTCTGGCGGCGCTCGCCATTCACATCCAGCCACATGTCGAGATTGTGCGGGTCGGCCACTTCGTCGCGCGTGACAAGCCAGGGCCCGAGCGGGCCGAACGTGTCATGGCTCTTGCCCTTGGTCCACTGGCCGGAGCGCTTGGTCTGGAAATTCCGCTCCGAGACGTCGTTCATGATCGCGAAACCGGCGACGTGATCCATCGCATCCGCCTCGCTCACATATTTCGTCTTCTTGCCGATGATCACGGCCAGCTCCACCTCCCAGTCGAGCGCCGTGGAGCCGCGCGGCATTTCCACATCGTCATTGGGACCGCACAGCGCGTTGAGCGCCTTGGCGAAGATGATCGGCTCTTCCGGCGGCTCGGCGCCGGTTTCGGCTGCATGGTCGGAATAGTTGAGACCGATGCACACGATCTTCTGCAGGCCGGCCACGCATGGGCCAAGGCGCGGCTCTCCCTCAACCACAGGCAGGGACTGCGGATCGATAGCGCGCAGGCGCTCCAGCCCCTCTGGCGAAATGACGTCGCCGGCAATGTCGGCAACAGTGCCGGAAAGATCGCGCAGCGTACCGTCCGCCGCGAGCATGCCCGGCTTTTCCTGCCCTGCGGGGCCATAACGCAACAGCTTCATGTCATCGTTCCTCTGTATTTATCTCGGATCAGTAGACCGCGCGTCCGCCGGAAATATCGAACACGCCGCCGGTTGTGAAGGAGCACTCTGCCGAAGAAAGCCAGGCGATCATCGCCGCCGCTTCCGCCGGTTCGAGAAAGCGCTCCAATGGAATTTTCGAGAGCATGTAATCGATATGCTCCTGGCTCATCTGGTCGAAGATCGGGGTGCGGGCGGCCGCCGGCGTCAGGCAGTTCACGACAACGCCCGTCTTGGCCAGTTCCTTGCCCAGCGATTTGGTGAGCCCGATCAGCCCGGCCTTGGAGGCCGAATAATGCGAGGCGTTGGGGTTGCCTTCCTTGCCGGCAATGGAAGCAATGTTGACGATGCGGCCATAGCCACGCTCGATCATGCCCGGTATCAGCGCCCGGCAGGTGAGGTAGGGCGCGACAAGATTGACCTCCACCGTGCGCCGCCACACATCGGGCGCAAGCTCCCAGGTCTTGCCGTTGCCGCCCGTGATGCCGGCATTGTTGACGAGTATGTCAATCGCGCCGGCCTGCCGTGCAGCTTCGGTCACCGCATCTTCCTCGGTCAGTTCCACCACGCGGCCGGAGGCCTTCTCCCCCAGCTCCGCCACGGCCTTGTCCAGCATGTCGGCATTGATGTCCCAGAGGATCACCTCCGCACCGCTTTCGATAAAGCGCTCCGCCGTCGCCAGTCCAATGCCCTGAGCACCGCCGGTGATGATCGCTCTTTTTCCCTCAAGATCGATGTGGTTCATGAAATGCCCCTCCTCATTTCGTTCCGCTGACTGTCTTGGCACAGACATCGGCAAATCACAATGTATACATTGTTTCTGGACGTCTTAAGTCCCGGTTCTGGCCTCACTGGCCGCAAAGACGGTTTAAAGTTCTGTCGGTGTCGTGCCTCGCTGGCGCAGCAGCGACAGCAATTGCTGGTCAGCGCGGTCGCGATGCGCCTGATGCAGCCGGGTCGCTTCCTCCGCATTTCCCGCCGCGATGGCGTCGAGAATTGCCCGGTGTTCGCGGTCGGAGACCAGCGGCAGCGGGCGCAGCTTCGTGATTGCCCGGCGGGCGTGATACTGCATGTCCCAAAGCTGCCTCAACATGGAGAGCAGGCGCGGGTTGCCACACAGCCCCACCAGTTCCGAGTGGAACTCGTCATCAAGCTCCGACCAGCTTTCAATGTCGCCGCGCTGCGAGGCGCGTTCCATCTGGGTGAGAATGCCGTCCAGCCGCTTGTGATCTTCAGCGCTGATGCCGCGCCGTGCGGTCAGCTGCGCCGCCTTCACCTCGAGCGCTGAAAAGACCTGATAGATCTGCTCGATCTCATCCACCGTCAGCGCCTTGACCGTGATCCCGTGGCGGGGCCGCACATCGACGAGCCCTTCTTCCTCTAGCCGGATCAGCGCTTCGCGCACGGGCGTGCGGCTGAGCGAAAGAAGGCTGGCCACTTCCGTTTCCAGAAGCGTGGTGCCCGGCGGTAGCCGGCCTTCGAGAATGCGGAATTTCAGCTCGTGATAGGCGCGGTCGCGCGCCGGCATCTTGCCGATCCCCTGCAGGCTGGGGCGCGGGCGCGAAACGGCAACAGCCGTTTCAGCGGCCCTGTTCCCGGGTGCCTGCTTTGCGGTCGCCGCCTTCTTGCCTTCGGTCTTGCTCAGAGCTCCCTCCCTCAATGCCTTCCGTGCCGCAAACCTGCCGGTGCGCCTGTCATGGTTGGCAGATGTTCGCTGCCAGATACAGGCGTTTTGGCTCTCCGCAAACAGATCTTCATGTGCCGGTCCTGCCCCTAGTGATTGTCGCGTGGCACGGGAGGCATTTTGCCATCCTTGCCGCCCTGCGCGAGGCGCTGATAATTGACGGCCGGCTCAAGCACCATTCCGGCATCCAGCTGCGCAACCATGCCGCGCTGGATTTCCTGCCAGGGTGTTTGATGCGCCGGGTAGGCATAGCCTCCGGCTTTCTCAAGCTCCGTGCGACGCCTGTCGAGTTCATCCTCCGGCAAAAGCATGTCCGCGGTGCATTTGTTCAGGTCGATGCGCACGCGGTCGCCTGTTTTCAGGATTGCAAGCCCGCCATTGGCGGCCGCTTCCGGCGATGCGTTCAGGATGGAGGGAGAACCCGAAGTGCCCGACTGGCGGCCATCACCCACACAGGGCAGGGAGGTCACGCCGCGCTTGATCAGGTAATCGGGCGCGCGCATGTTCACCACTTCCGCCGCACCCGGATAGCCGATCGGGCCTGCGCCACGCATGAACAGGACGCTGTTTTCATCGATGTCCATTGCAGGGTCATCAATGCGCGCGTGATAGTCCTCAGGCCCGTCAAACACGATAGCGCGTCCTTCAAACGCCATCGGGTCGTCCGGGTTGGAGAGATAGCGCTCGCGGAATTCATCGGAAATGACCGACAGTTTCATGATTGCGGAACCGAACAGGTTCCCCTTCAAAACGCGGAAGCCCGCATTTTCCCGGAGCGGGTTGTTAAAGGGGCGAATCACCTTTTCATCGGCAATGGCCGCCGTGCCGCAATTCTCGCCAATGGTCTTGCCATTGACCGTCTTGGCATCCTCATGGATCAGCCCTGCGGACATGAGCTGGTTCACCACCGCCGGCACACCGCCCGCATGGTAATAGTCCTCGCCCAGATATTCGCCCGCTGGCTGCAAATTCACCAGGAGCGGCACTGTCTCGCCATGGCTCTGCCAGTCATCGATGGAGAGTTCGACGCCAAGATGGCGAGCGATGGCTGTCAGATGAATAGGCGCATTGGTCGAACCGCCAATTGCGGAATTGACCCGGATCGCGTTCAGAAACGCCTCACGCGTCATCACATCGCTTGGCTTCAGGTCTTCATGCACCATGTCGACGATGCGCAGGCCCGTGCGCCAAGCCACTTCCTGCCGGTCGCGATAGGGTGCGGGAATGGCGGCGGAGCCCGGCAGCTGCATGCCCAGCGCTTCCGCCAGCGAGTTCATCGTGGTCGCCGTGCCCATCGTGTTGCAATAGCCGGTCGATGGAGCAGAAGAGGCGACAAGGCGCACAAAGCCCTCATAGTCGATCTCGCCTGCGGCCATCATCTCGCGCGCCTTCCAGACGATTGTGCCCGAGCCCGTGCGCTCGCCCCGGAACCAGCCGTTCAGCATCGGGCCGACCGAAAGCGCGATGGCCGGAATGTTGACCGTCGCCGCCGCCATCAAAAGTGCGGGCGTGGTCTTGTCGCAGCCAATGGTCAGTACAACGCCGTCGAGCGGATAGCCATAAAGCACTTCCACAAGGCTCAGATAGGCGAGATTGCGGTCAAGCGATGCGGTGGGGCGCTTGCCGGTTTCCTGTATCGGGTGCACCGGAAACTCGATGGCGATGCCGCCGGCTTCACGAATGCCCTCGCGAACCCGCTTCGCCAGCTCGATGTGATGACGATTGCAGGGCGAGAGATCGGAGCCGGTCTGCGCGATGCCGATGATCGGCTTGCCCGATTGCAATTCTTCCTGCGACAGGCCGAAATTCAGATAACGCTCAAGATAGAGCGCCGTCATGTCTGGATTGCCGGCATTGTCAAACCAGGCGCGTGAGCGCAGGAAAGGGCGTTTCTGATCGCTGCTCATGACATCTCCGGATGCTCGATTTCAGGCCATCTTACCCACTTCCCCATTAATGTATACACAAAAAATTACCGACCCCAGTGAGCGATTGATGCGGCTCGACACCGGAAACGCGCGCCTTTCAAGGCATAAAAACTGATTGAATTGAGATATTTAATCTTCCTTTGAAAGTCTTCTCTCAATTCCCAATCTGGAAATGTCAGCTCCATTGACTTTTATGGATACGTTGTCACATTTACGCGGAATTGCGTATGGAGGAGATGCGAATGTTGCTCGGCTGTATTGGGGATGACTTTACCGGCTCCTCCGATCTCGCCAACATGCTGGCCAAGAGCGGCATGAAAACCATCCAGTATTGCGGCGTACCCGATGGCCCCGCCGACGCGTCCGTGGAGGCGGGCGTGGTCGCGCTCAAATCGCGCACCATCCCCGTGGCGGACGCCGTGCGCCAGTCGCTTGAGGCTGCCGAGTGGCTTCTGGAGCAGGGCGCGCAGCAGATCTATTTCAAATACTGCTCGACATTCGATTCAACGCCCGAAGGCAATATCGGCCCCGTCATCGACGCGCTGATGGAGCGTCTTGGCGCGGAGCAGACGGTGGTTTGCCCGGCCTTTCCGGCGACGGGGCGGACGGTCTATCAGGGGCATCTCTTCGTCAATGACCGCCTGCTCAGCGAAAGCGGCATGGAGCACCACCCGTTAACCCCGATGCGCGATGCCGATATCCGTCGCTGGCTCGCCCCGCAGACCGCTGGTTCGGTCGGTCATGTCGGCGCGCAGACCGTGCGCCAGGGAGCCGACGCAATTGCAGGCGCGCTGCGCCAGGAGGCCGCCAATGGCCGCACGCGCATCGTTGTCGACACGATTGCCGATGACGATCTGCACCAGATCGGTGCTGCCGTCCGCGACATGAAACTGGTCACGGGAGGCTCCGGCCTTGGGCTGGGCCTGCCGGCAAACTTCCGCGATGCGGGCCTTCTGGGACAGGGCGGTGAAGGCTGGCAGGGATCTTCCGGCCGTGCCGCCATTCTTTCCGGCTCCTGCTCCGGTCAGACGCGCCGGCAGATCGGCGAATACGCAGCGGCTCATCCCGCCCTGAAGATCGAGCCGGAAGCCGTGCTCTCCGGCGAAATGACACCGCAGGCAGCCGTCGCATGGGTCAGGGAGCAGCCCGCCGGCATTGCGCCTCTGGTCTATTCCTCTGCCGACCCGGACGTGGTGCGCGCCGCGCAGGCCAGATTCGGCCGCGAGGAAGTTGCATCCGCTCTTGAAGGCTTCTTCGCGGCAGCAGCCGTGCAGCTCGTGGCCGATGGTTACGAGCGGCTCGTGGTTGCCGGCGGCGAGACATCGGGAGCCGTTGTTGAGGCGCTTGATCTTCTGGCACTTGATGTGGGGCCGGAGATCGCGCCGGGCGTTCCCGCGCTCAAGGCCGCCGGTCGCCCTGTTTTCGTGGCGCTGAAATCCGGCAATTTCGGTGACGACGTATTTTTCGCAAAGGCGCTCAATGTGCTGAAGGGAGAAGCCGCATGAGTGAAGAGAGCAGACTCCGCGAGGAAATGTGCACGCTTGCCGCCTCGCTTCATTCGCGCGGGCTGACCCATGGCGCGACCGGCAATGTTTCCGCCCGCACAAGCGATGGCGGCCTTCTGGTAACGCCCACCGGCTCAACGCTTGGCACGCTCGATCCGGCACGGCTCAGCCGTTTCGATGCATCGGGCCGGCATGTGGATGGCGACAAGCCGACAAAGGAAATGCCGCTGCACGAGGCGTTTTACGAAACGCGCTCCAGGGCAGGCGCCATCGTGCATCTGCACTCCACGCATTCCGTCGCCTGGTCGCTTTTGCCGGATGTCGATCCGGACAATCTGTTTCCGCCGCTCACGGCCTATTCCATCATGCAGCTCGGCAAGGTGAAGCTGCTTCCCTACTTCATCCCCGGCGATGTCGCCATCGGCGAAGCGATCCGCGGACTGGCCGGAAAGCGCTCTGCCGTCATGCTGGCCAATCACGGCCCCGTCGTGGCGGGCAAGGATCTGCGCGCCGCAGGTCAGGCCATTGAGGAGCTGGAGGAAACCGCGCGGCTTGCGCTTCTCACGCGCGGGCTCTCGCCCAGCGTTCTGACATCCGAGCAGATCGCTCAGGTGGTGACGAAATTCGATGTGGAGTGGTCGTGATGCAGGGTTTTTCCGCCAATCTCGGGTTCCTCTGGACAGAGCTTTTCCTGCCGGATGCGGTCCGCAAGGCCCACGCGGCCGGCTTCGGAGCCGTCGAGTGCCACTGGCCCTATGCGGTTCCGGCCGAAGAGCTGCGCGCCGCCCTTGAGGAAACGGGGCTCCCGCTTCTCGGGTTGAACACCCGCAAGGGCGACCGTGAAGGAGATTTCGGTCTCGCGGCCCTGCCGGGGCGCGAGGAGGAAGCCCGCGCGGCAATCGACGAGGCGGTGGCCTATGCTGCGGCAGTGGGTGCGCGCGCCGTTCACGTCATGGCGGGCCGGGCAGCGGAAGACGAGGCGGCGGAAGCCGCGTTCGCAGCCAATCTCGCCCATGCCTGCAAGGCAGCCGAACCCCATGGAATCACGATCCTGATCGAGCCGATCAATCACCATGACGTGCCGGGCTATTTCCTCTCCCGCGTGGAGCAGGCGGCAGCAATCATCCGACGCGTCGGAACATCAAACCTCAAGATAATGTTCGACTGCTATCACACCCAGATCATGCAGGGAGATCTCGTTCGCCGCTTTGCCGCCCATGGCGATCTCATCGGCCATGTGCAGATCGCGGCAGTGCCATCGCGCGCGGAACCGGATGAGGGAGAGATCTGCTTCGAACGTCTGCTGCCCGCCATGCGCGCCGGCGGCTATGAGGGTTTCTTCGGCGCGGAATACAAGCCGCGCGCGGGCACGGATGAGGGGCTTGGCTGGGCCAGGGCGTTTGCCAACACTTGACGGCGCAGCGCGCCGTCAGATGTGATCCTTCACCCGGTCCCAGGTGTTCATCAGGTGCTGCGCCATAACCTGGCCCAGCGCTTCGCCGTCGCGCTTTCTCAGGGCGGCGGCCATCTGCTCGTGTTCGGCAACGGCGGAATCCCAATAGGCCGGCTTGCTGTTGCCAAGGAAGCGGATGCGCTTGAGGCGCGCCTGAATGTTCGCCTGCACATCGCGCAGCGATTCATTGCCCGCAAGCTCCGAAACGCGCGAGTGGAATTCCTGATTCAGCTTGTAATAGGGCAGGCGGTCACCCTCCCGATAGCGCTTCAGCATTTCCTCATGAAGCTTCAAAAGGCCGTCGATCTGCGCATCGCTGGCGCGTTCACAGATCAGCCGTCCCGCCAGCTTTTCCAAATGCGCGAGCAGTTCCAGCATCGAAAACACATCCTGCGCGGTGAGCTTGCGCACGATGCTGCCTTTCGACGGACGAATGATGATCAGCCCTTCGGCCGCCAGTGTGCGCAGCGCTTCGCGGAAAGGCGTGCGCGAGACGCCAAGCTGCTCAACGAGCATGGTTTCGTCGATGCGCGTGCCGGGCGCGAGATGGCCCTCAATGATGAGATCACGAATGCGGTTGGCGACCTGGTCATGCAGTGTCTGCTTTTCGATCGCCACGGCTTCCATGGGAAAGGGGCTGCTGAGTTCCAAACGGGCTCTCCTGAATCATCGGGATTTCCGAAACATACAAAAAGATGCGTTGACGTGCGAATTTATAATTGTATATTTTGTATACAAAATAAGGAATACACAATGCAGCAGTCACGCATCGCCTTCGCGATTGGAGATCCAGCGGGCATTAGTCCGGAGCTTTCGGCACGTATCCTGGCCGATGAGAAAGCCAATCTTGGCGATTTGATCGTGATCGGCGATCAGCGGGTTCTGGCGCTGGGTGCGCGCCAGGCCGGCCTTTCGCTCGATCTTCCAGTGGTGCCGCGCGAGGCGCTCGAGGGCGACCTCCCCGAAGGCACGGTCCTGGTGGACATGGGCAATTGCGACCCCGAAAACGTGCCCATCGGCGAGGCCAGCATGGAAGGCGGTCGCGCCGCGCTCGACAATTTTGCCGCGGCTCTGAAGGTCGGCAAGGCGGGCCTTGCCAAAGCGGTGTTCTTCACCCCCTTCAACAAGCACGCGATGCGACTGGCAAAGTCAGATTACGTGGATGAAATCGGCTTCATCGACGCCACCATCGAGGCAGAGCGCAGCGGTCGCGAGTTCAACGTTCTGGATGAAGTGTGGAACGCGCGCGTCACTTCGCACATTCCCCTGCGCGACGTTGCCGACAAGCTTTCCGTCGACAGGATCTATGAGAGCCTGAAACTCACCACCGAGGTGATGGAAGGCGCTGGCATCAAGCGTCCGCGCATCGGCGTGGCGGCGCTCAATCCCCATGCGGGCGACGGTCGCAATTTCGGCTGGGAAGACGAGGATATCCTGCTTCCCGCAGTGGAGCGCGCGCAGCAGGAGCAGCTGGCCGTAACCGGGCCGATCCCCTCCGACACCGTGTTTGTGCGGGCCATCCGGGGCGAATTCGACGCCGTGATGACCATGTATCACGACCAGGGACAGATCGCGATGAAGCTGCTCGGCTTCGATCGCGGCGTCACACTGATTGCCGGCTATCCTTTCCCGATCGTCACGCCTGCCCATGGCACGGCATATGACATTGCGGGCAAGGGCATCGCCGATACGGGAGCGACCTTCAACGCGCTGGCGCTTGGGCGCCGGCTCGGAGACGAGCTTGGTTCGCAGAACGGCGCGGAAGCTTCTGCCTCGCACGAGCGGCAGACGGTTTCCGGTTAGGCGAACCTGGCAAGCAGTGCCGGGCGGCCAGGGAGGGCCGCGCGGAGAGAAAATCAAGGGAGGAAAGTCATGAAACTGAAGCATATTGCATTCTGTCTGGCAGCCCTGCTGCCGGCAACGGGCGCCGGCGTCGCGCAGGCTCAGGAAGGAATCATCTTCGGTCTCAGCGCTGCCACCGGTTCTCTGCAGCAGCAGACGGCCAGCGAGTTCGCACGCCGTGTGAACGAAAAGCTTGATGGCGAAGTCGTGGTCAAGGTCTTTGACAGCTCTCAGCTGGGCAAGGACAAGGACATGCTGCAGAAGATCAAGCTCGGGACCATGCACCTGACACTGCCGTCTTCCACCATGCCCGACATTGCGTCGGAATACGCGATCTTCGATCTGCCCTTCCTTGTGGCGGACCGCGAGCATCTGACGAAGATCGACGAGACCCTTTTCAAGGACGTGCTGGTGCCGGCCGCCATGGAGCAGGGCTATCGCCCGCTGGCGATCTGGGAAAACGGCTTCCGCCAGATCACCAACAATGAGCGTCCGATCAACACCCCGGAAGATCTCAAGGGCCTGAAGATCCGTACACCGAATTCGTCCTGGCGCGTGGCGATGTTCAAGGAGTATGGGGCAAACCCGACGCCGATGGGCTTCTCCGAGGTGTTTGTCGCGCTGCAGACCGGCGTGATCGACGGTCAGGAAAATCCGCTGACCAACATTGCCGCCGGCAAGCTCGACGAAGTGCAGGAATACCTGTCGCTTTCGGGCCACGTCTATTCGCCGGCTTATCCTACGGTCGGCGTCGCCGCTTTCGAGAAGCTTGACCCGGAAGTGCAAACCGTTCTCGCCGAGACGGCACAGGAAGTCGCCATCTGGGCGCGCGAAATGGGCGCTTCCAAGGATGGCGATCTGCTGAAGCAGCTCGAGGAAAACGGCATGAAGGTCAACAAGGCCGACCGCGCTGCATTCGTCGCGGCCTCCAAGCCACTCTATGACAAATTCGCCGCCGAAGTCGAAAACGGCCAGGCGATGATCGATCAGGCGCTGTCGCTGGCCGACGGTTCCTGATGCCCCAGGGTGGCGTCTCAACATGGGCGCCACCCGCCGCTTCCACTCGATTTGCATTCTGCCCGGCTTGGGGTTTCTTGATATGGTTCGGCTCGCCCATTGGCTCGATCTTTTTTTGCAGGCGGTCACGCTGACGCTGCTTTTGGCGCTCTCCTGCGTCGTGGTGCTCGGTGTCGTGTTTCGATACTCGGGCAATTCGCTCATCTGGTATGATGAGGTCGCGGCGGTGCTCCTCGCCTGGATCACCTTTTCCGGAGCGGTTCTGGCCACGCTGCGCAATGCGCATCTGGGCTTCAATGGCCTCCTTCTCGGCTCGCCGCCTGCCATTCGAATGCTGCTTTTCTGGCTTGGCGAGACCATCTTCATCGCCGCCTTCGCCGCCATGGCCTGGGCCGGCTGGGCCATTCTGGAAATTTTTGGCAATGAAAGCATGACGACGCTGCGTTTCGTGCCGCGAAGCTTCGTGCAGTCGGTTCTGCCATTGAGCGCCGGACTGATGATCCTCGGCCGCCTTCTCACCCTGCCGGAACGTCTGCGCAGCACGCAGGCCGGCATTGATCCGGAAGCCGTCGAAATCGAACATGAAATTGCCCGCGCGCAGGATGAATTGTCGCGTGTTCAGGCGGAGAACGCACGATGAATGAAGCCCTTATCCTTCTTTCCATGTTCGCGATGATCGCAATCGGCCTGCCGATTGCCGTGTCGATCCTCGCCAGCGCGCTTGCCGGCCTCTGGCTGCTCAACGGTCATCTGGGCTTTCTGAACGCCGCGCTCTCCATCTTCGATGGCGCGACCAGCTTTCCGCTGATCGCGATCCCGCTCTTCATCCTTGCCGGCGCGCTGATGAACACCGGCGGCATTTCCACGCGCCTCATCGCCTTTGTTTCCGCACTCATCGGCTTCATCCGCGGCGGCCTCGCCATGGTCAATGTGGGCGTGTCGATGTTCTTTGCAGAGATCTCCGGCTCCGCCGTGGCCGATGTCGCCGCCACGGGTTCGGTGCTGATCCCTGCCATGAAGAAGCGCGGCTACAATCCGCGTTTCGCGGCAGCCATCACCTCGTCATCTGCTTCGCTGGCGATCATCATTCCGCCGTCGATCCCGATGATCCTCTATGGCGCCCTGTCCAACACGTCGATCGTGCAGCTGTTCGTGGCCGGCATCGTTCCGGGAGTGCTTGGCGGCTTTCTTCTCATGGCGCTCTCCTATTATTTCGCCGTGCGCTACAACCTGCCGCGTGAGGATGGTTTCAGCCTTCCACGCCTGTGGCACGCGACAAAGGATGCTGCCTGGGCGCTCGTTCTGCCGATCATCATTCTGGGTGGCATTTTCGGCGGTCTGGTCACGGCAACGGAGGGTGCAGGCCTCGCGGTTGTCACCGCACTCTTCATCGGTGTGTTCATCTACCGGGAGATCGACCTCGGGCGGCTTTATCATTCGCTCGTGGAGGGCGTCGTGCAGACGGCCGTGGTCATGCTTCTGGTCGCAAGCTCTGCCGTTCTCGGTCTCTACCTCACCGAAACGGAGCTGCCGCAGCGCCTGGCGCAGGGCATTCTGTCGATCACGACGAACAAGCTCATCGTCCTGATGATCATCAATGTCTTCCTGCTGTTCCTCGGCATGATCCTGCACGGTGCAGCGGCCATCATCCTGACCGTTCCGATCTTCATGCCGCTCGTGCACCAGCTTGGCATTGATCCGGTGCAGTTCGGCATTCTTCTGACGCTGAACATCGCACTCGGTCAGCAGACCCCGCCGGTCGCCAGTGTTCTGGTCACCTCCTGCTCCATCGCCAAGACGGATGTGTGGAGCACGACCAAGACCAATCTGCCCTTCATCGCGGTTCTGATGCTGGTGCTGCTGCTCGTCACCTATGTGCCGCCAGTGTCGCTGGGCCTGGTCGACGCCTTCTACGACCGCTAGGCGCTATACGAGAATTGCAGAGCTTTAAAACGCCCATCGCTTCAATGAGACGGTGGGCGTTTTAGCGTGGCGAACGGTTGCCGGGCGTCCGGGCGGGCGCATGGGTGCGCGCCTGCTCCCGCGTTCTGCCTGAAAGCAGGAGATCGCCCGTATCGACGAATTCTTCGAGCGCAAACGGTTTGCTGAAATAATACCCCTGCGCCACGTCAATGGCCGTATTCTGCTTAAGATATTCCACTTCTTCCAGCGTCTCGACACCCTCGATCACCAGCTTCATGTCCAGCGCATGGCCGAGCGATTCAATAGTCTTGAGAACGCTCTGGCTGCGCGGACGGCAGTGAACGTTCTGCACGAAGGAACGGTCTATTTTCAGTTCATCGGCGGTGACTGCGGCAAGTGCGGAAAGCGAGGAATAGCCGACCCCGAAATCGTCGATTGAGAGTTTCACGCCCGCTTCGCGCAGCATGGGCAGCGTGTTTTTGCTCAGGAGCTCACCATTCAGGAATGCTTCTTCCGTGATTTCGAGAATGAAGCGCTCGGGGCGATGATACGAGGTCAGAAGGTCGAGCAGGTTGCGGGTAAAAACCGGACTGCTCGCCTGATGGGCCGTGATGTTGAGGCTGATGGAAATGCCCGGTGCGAAGACGGCGTCGATGCGCGGCAGGGAGTCCATCACCTCGTGTGCGACATGCTCAGAAACCGCGTCGATGATGCCGGCATCCGTGGCCAGATTCACGAAATCGCCGAGCGCCTGCAATTTTCCATCGTCATCGCGCCAGCGCAGAAGCGTTTCAACGCCAACCACCGTGTTGTCCCTCAGGCTCACCTTGGGCTGATAGACGCAGCAGAGTTTCTGGTCACGCAGTGCCGTGCGCAACCGCTGTTCGATGGACATATCGGTGGTGCCGCGCAGGGCAGACGCTGTCGGCTTGTAGCCGATCCGGCCTTTCGATTCCGACTTCGCCGCGCGCAGCGCCTGATCGGCGGAAACGAGCAGGGTCTCGAAATCCGCACCATCTTCGGCAAACAGGCTGATGCCGATGGAGGCCGAGGAAAATGTCTCGATGCCCTGAATGAGAAAGGGCTCCTTGGCGCGGACGAGCAGCTGGTTCGCATAATCGGAAATGTCGAGATCTTCGAGATCGGTGACGAAGATGCAGAACATGCCGTTTGCGAGATAACCCAGAACATCGCAACTGCGCACGCAGGACGACATGCGTTCAGAGAAGGCGGCGATCAGGAGGTTCGTGAAGGCGGCCCCGTAATAGTCATTGGTACGGCCAAGCCCGTCGAGATCGATCAGGAAAAGCGCTGCCTGCCGGTCGGCATGCGTTTGCAGTTCCGCCCCGACCATGCGGCCAAGCAGGGTCTTGTTCGGCAATCCCGTCAGTTCATCGAAGAAGGCAAGCCGGAATATCTCTTCATCGAGATCGGGCAGGGCTTCGGCATCCAGCCACAGGCTCACATTGAAGCTGCGGTCGCCTGTCTGCGTGGCAAAACGCATTTCCCGCACCGTCGCCTCGTCTCCGGAAAGCCGGTGCAGGCCCGCCTGTCGGTTGGCATAGACTTCCAGCCCATCCGCATCCGTAACGGCCAACCCGAAGGAGGCGTTTTCCAGAATTTCCTCCAGATCGGAGGGCAGGGCGCGGGCAGGAGGCATCTGCTAGCGGCTCAGATATTCACGGCGCGCCTGCTGCAGGGCCTTGGAAATCTTGTCTTCTGCCTGTTCTGCACGCTGGTAGGCTGCGTTGCCGGACGGCGTTTGAGAACCGATGCTCTCGCTCTGTCCGGCACTCGCCGTCTGCCCCTGCGCCTGGTTCATGATCGAGCCGCGCCAGCGCTCGACGACCGCGTTGACAAACTCGGTTCTGGAGGCGGGGCTCAGGTCTTTCGGCAGCGCCGCAGCAGCTTCGCTTCGCGGCAGGAGTTCCTGCGAAAGCCGGTTGAAAACGAACTGGACGGGAAGCGGCATGCCTTCGCCGAACCCGACAACTTCACCGGTTCCCAGAGACGGTACGAATTCCAGCAGATTGGCCGTTGCGTCGGAAACGGCGGATTTCAGGAGCGCCTGATCGCGCTCATTGGCCATCCGCATGGCAAAAAGCGTATTGCATTGGGAGATGATGGTGGGGTCGAGTTCGGCCGGGCGCTGCGTCACCAGACCGAGATAGACGCCATATTTACGGCCTTCCTTTGCAATGCGGGAAAGGGCGTTCTTGCTCGGCGTAAAGCCAACGGTCGGATCGGCGGCGGCAAAGCGGTGCGCTTCCTCGCAAACGAGCAGCAGCGGCATCGCGCCATCGCTCCACATGCCGAAATCGAAGGCGAGACGCGAGATCACGCAGACCACCGCGTCCACCACCTCAATGGGCAGGCTCGCCAACTGGATGATCGTCGCCTGACGGCCGTTTGCCTCCAGCCGGAAAAGCTCCGTCAGGATGGTCGCCATCGTGTCACCGCCAACGGTGGCATTGGAGAACATGAAAGCGTAGCGGGGATCGTTCTTCACCGTTTCAATCCGCCCGATCAGACGGTGGTGCGTCATGCGCGAGGAGCGATTTTCCAGCTTGCCCATGCGCTCGTCGATCAGCGCCAACAGATCCTGCATCAGATAGGGCACCGGGGTGTCGACCGTGAAACTGCTCTGGCGGGGCTCGTTCTTGCGCAGGCTGCTTGCGCGCTCGCCCGTCTGGCGGCGGTTGAGATATTGCGTTTTGGCCAGCGGAATCAATTCCGACAAAATGTCGATTTCTGCCGAAATCGGGGGTTTTCCGGCGTAAAGCACGTCGGAAAATTCCTCAAAATTGAACAGCCAGTAGGGCAATCGCAGATTTTTCGCACCCACCAGGTTCGCCTGATCGGCAAAGACGCTGCCATATTCATTGTGATTGTCGAGGATCAGAACCCGCAGTTCCGGCCAGCTTGCGATGACCTGCCGGAGGATGACCGCAAGCCCGCTCGATTTGCCGACACCGGTCGAGCCGAGCACCGCAAAGTGCTTGGTGACGAGGTTTTCGACGTCCACATAAGCGGGAACGCTGGTGTCGTGATGCAGCCGGCCGATCTCGGCAAAGGAACTCTTGTCACCCCGAAAGATCAGGCGCAGCTGATCGCTGCCGATGATCCGGGCCCGGTCGTGAATCGCTGGATAGGCGCTGACGCCCCGGCGAAACCGGCGCTGGCCGCTGGCGTCGCTTGAAATTTCGCCGACCAGATCGATCCGGGCAATGGCCTTCGGCCCTCCCGTCGTGCTCGCTGCCTGTGTCTTGAGAGACACTTCCGTGACCTGGCCCAGAAGCTCCCGCGCGCCGGTCTCGATGGCCATGAATTTGCCGACGGTGGTGCGCAGTTCTTCGGTCGTCGTGGCGATGGGCAATTCTATGTAAGCTTCCGATCCCTTGACCGAACTCACATAGCAGTCATCCGCATTTCTGTTCGATAAGGCGCTTGGGAAGCCGTTGAAACTCTCAGGCATGGTGTCTGGGACCTGCAACTTGTTGAGCGTGTGAACTGAAACTGATCGCGTATGAGGCGAATTGGACACGGATTTCTTAAGTAATGCGTTAAGAGCGCCATTGTGCGGTCTCAAAATAAAATCAAAAGGATGGAATAATTTTCTCTCCCCGCACGTCTCTCCCACGACAGCCGCATTTTGAATGCGGCGAGCCAGCTTAACCGCCAGCGCACAGGGAGGAATGAAATGACGCGCACCGCCGAACCGAAACAAACCCGCAATGAGGCGGCATCCGGCGCAGATGCCGGACCTGCGGACGCATCCACCGAGGGCATCGTCAACTCCGGCCGCCGCGGTTTCCTGAAGAACACCGGGCTTGCAACCATGGCCGCGATGGTGGGCGCTTCAATCCCGTTCCATCGCAACATGCCGGCAGGGCTCGTTCCCGCCGCCTTCGCGCAGGATGGCGACGCGCTTGCCGGAAAGGATGGTCTCACGCTTCTCAACGACCGTCCCGTCAATGCCGAAACACCGGCCGAACTTCTCGATGACGCTGTCACCCCCATCAGCCGTCACTTCATCCGCAACAACGGTGTTCCGCCGGAAAACGTCGATGCCGATGCATGGACGCTGACCATTGATGGTTTCGTGGACAATCCGCTTGAACTCTCGATTGCCGATCTGCGTGATCAGTTCGAAGTGGTGACCATGCAGCTAACGCTTGAGTGCGGCGGCAATGGACGCGGCTTCTTCGATCCGCCGGCTTCCGGCAACCAGTGGACCTATGGCGCAGTGGCCTGTTCGGAATGGACCGGCGTGCGCCTGAAGGACGTATTGGAGAAGGCAGGCGTGCAGTCGAATGTGGTCTACACCGCCCATTACGGCGCCGATGGCCACCTTTCGGGCGATCCGGACAAGCTGCCCATTTCGCGTGGCGTGCCCATCGCAAAGGCTCTGACCGACAATGTGCTGATTGCCTTCGAGATGAATGGCGAGGCGCTTCATCCCATGAACGGTGCACCGCTGCGTCTCGTGGTTGCGGGTTGGCCGGCCTCCACCGCACAGAAATGGCTGACGCGCATCGAGCTGCGTGATCAGGTGCATGACGGCCCCAAGATGACGGGCACGTCCTATCGTGTGCCGGCCTATCCGGTGGCTCCCGGTCAGGAAGTGCCCGAAGAGGATTTCGTCATCATCGAGCGCATGCCGGTGAAATCCCTCATCACCTTCCCGGCCAATGGCACGGATATCGGCATGGAAACGGATGTGCGCGGCCATGCCTGGTCCGGCGACCGCTCCATCAGCAAGCTCGATATCTCGATAGATTTCGGCACGACCTGGCAGACGGTCGAGCTGGATGATCCGGTTAATGACGGCGCATGGCAGAACTGGCGCACCAAGGTGACGCTGCCACAGGCCGGCTATTACGAGATCTGGGCGCGCGCGACGGACAGCGAAGGCGACATGCAGCCTTTCGCCATCGCGTGGAACCCGAAAGGCTATCTCAACAACTCGATGCACCGGGTCGGCGTACGCGCAAGCTGATCCGGTTCATGAGTTTTCATTGAGACGGATGATAACGTGAAGCGGCTTAAGCGCCGCTTCACGGTTCTGATTGTCATGGAGAAAAGAATAATGAACTTCAATTTTGTTCGGCTGGGGCTTGTCGGACTTTCTCTTTTGGTCGCTTCCCCCGCCATGGCGGATATGCAGGATGATCTTGCTGAAGCGGATGTTTCAAAGGGTGAGACGCTGTTCAAGCGTTGCGTGGCGTGCCACACCATCGAAAAAGGTGACCGGAACAAGGTCGGCCCAAATCTTTACGGCATCGTCGGTCGCCCGGTCGCAGATGCGCCGGGCTACGCCTATTCCACGGGCATGAAAAACTATGGCGGCGAATGGACGGTCGAGCGTCTCGATGCCTATCTGCTTCAGCCCCGCACCGAGGTGAAGGGCACCAAGATGGCCTTTGCCGGCCTCAAGAGCGAGGATGACCGCGTCGACCTGATCGCCTATCTCAACACGTTCTCGGACAATCCGCTCCAGTTCGGCGCGGCCGAGGACGAGAATGAGACCGCCGAAGACGTCAAGAAGGCCGAGGCGTCCGGTGAGGGTGAAGAAACCATCGAGGGTGATTTCGGCAAGCTGAAAGTCGCAGCCGGGGTCGAGGAAACCTACTACACCTGCACCGCCTGCCATTCGGAAATGATCGTCGCACAGCAGGGGCTCAGCCGCGAGGGCTGGGAGAAAATGCTGAAATGGATGGTCGATGAGCAGGGCATGGACGAGATTGCCGAGCCCGACCACACGATCATTCTCGATTACCTGACGGCTCACTACAATGAGGACCGTCCGAACTTCCCGCGTCCGAACTGACGGCGCACATTTCAGCCCCACTCCGGCGGGGCTGAAATATTTTTGCCCCTATCCGCAGGACGTGGCCCGTGCGGTCGCGTCCTGCAGGGCGATCACGGTTTCAGGCCTCTCCATCCGGCGCGTGGCCTGCTCCAGATAATCGGTGATCGCTGCAAACTTCCCAGCATCCATGTCCGTCGCAAAGATCCGGTAGAAGCGATCCGGCACGTCCCATTGGGCGCTTTGCAGGCCGGGCGACGTTTCGGTCTCTATGGAGCTGTTGCTTGCAACGACGGTCAGCCGGCAGCCTTCACGCCCGGCAAAGTGGGCCGCAGTGCCATAGGGCAAATCCCTGATCGCGACGAGTGTGAGGTTGGCGGCGGAGAGGTCCGGGAAGTCCTCGGACCGTTCGCCGGCGACCGTGCGGAAGGTTTTGTCTTTTGACACATAGGTCTGCGCAGCAAAACTCTCGTGCACGGCGAGCGCGGTGTCCGGCCCGGATGTATCCGGTTGTTTCGGCAGAGCGATGAAAAGGGTCAGGGCGAGAGAACCGGCGAACGCTGCGCTCGCCCACCAGCGCCAGGAGAACCTGTTGTCGTTCTGGCCTGCGGGGTGAGCCGCCGGCTCCGGCCTGAGCGCCTTCAGACTGGCAGACATGTCGCGGATTTCAGCCAGAGCGGCCTGCAATGCCGGCTCTTCCTCCAGCCTGCGGGCGAAAGCCTCGCTCTCGTCTCCCAGCTCGCCATCGTGGAATGCGTTGACCCTGATGAAGTCCTCTTCCGTTACCTTGCTCATGGAGTCTGCTTTACCTGCTCTTCATCCTGATCGTCGCCGTTTACGCGGCGCAAAAGCTCTTTCCGGGCCCGGCTGATGCGGCTCATCACCGTGCCCGTGGGCACATTCATGATCTCGGCCGCTTCCGCATATTTGAAGCCCATGATGTCGATGAGAAACAAAACCTCCCGCGTCTCGGGCGGCAGTTTCTCAAAGGCGAGCCGAACGAGAACATCGCGTCCTGCGCTGCTCGTTCCGTCGCTTTCATCCATAAGACGTTTGTGCGCTGCGATATATTCACGGCGCACGCGTCTTTTTCTCAATTCGTCGTAATGAAGGTTGCGGATCACGCGAAACATCCACGGCCGCAGTTCCTCGATACGCTCTGGCCGTGTTTCGTGACGCAGGGCGCGCTCCACCGCATCCTGGACCAGATCATCCGGGCTTTCCGCCGCGCCACAGATCGAGCGCGCATAGGCGCGCAATTCCGGAAGAAGCAATTCGATCTGCGAAAGATGAGCCATGTGCTGCCGGTCGCGTTCCCCAATGCTCCGTTGCTGCTTTCGTCTTCTGCGAAATTTTACTGCCGGAGCCCCATTTCCTGCAAAGTAAACCTTGTACTTTGTGCGAGGCAAGGCGATGCGGGTTGACAGGCTCGCTCAAATTATGAAACGATCCAAACATAATGTTGCTATCGTAACATATTATCTGGCAGCCCCGTCTTTCGCGGGGCGGGCACGAAACACACGGACGCTGCAATGACCGACGCTCTCGCCCGAAACACCGGCACGCAACTGAGACCTGAATGGTTCGAGGATGTGTCCGTCAACCGCACTGCGGCCGAGCGCCGGGCGGGCACGCTTGCCGCGCGCCGTTCGGTCAAGAAAGCCTATCAGGCGGCATGGCTCGTACGGGCCATCACCTGCATTGACCTGACGACACTTGCCGGCGACGACACACCGGGACGCGTGCGCCGGCTTTGCGCCAAGGCGCGGCGTCCGGTGCGCGAAGACATTCTGGAAGCGCTGGGGCTCGCCGATGCCGGCATCACCACCGGCGCTGTCTGTGTTTATCCGACCATGGTTGGCCATGCGGTGAAGGCGCTGGAAGGCAGCAACATTCCGGTGGCCTCCGTGGCGACGGGCTTTCCCGCCGGCCTCATGCCCCTGCCGCAGCGTCTGGCGGAAATCCGCTATGCAGTGGAAGAGGGCGCGCACGAAATCGATATCGTCATCACCCGCGAATATGTGCTCACGCAGAACTGGAGCGCGCTCTATGACGAGATCGCCGCCATGCGCGAGGCCTGTGGCGAGGCGCATATGAAGGCCATTCTGGCGACCGGCGATCTGAGCACGCTCACCAATGTCTACCGTGCCTCGATGGTCGCCATGCAGGCGGGGTCAGACTTCATCAAGACGTCGACCGGCAAGGAAGGCGTGAACGCCACCCTGCCGGTGAGCCTGACCATGGTGCGCGCGCTGCGCGATTATCGCGAATATTCGGGCCAGATTGTCGGCTTCAAGCCGGCAGGCGGCCTCAAGACCGCCAAGGATGCGCTGGCCTGGCTGACGCTGATGAAAGAGGAGCTGGGCAATCGCTGGCTGGAGCCGGACCTGTTCCGCATCGGCGCAAGCTCGCTGCTTGGCGACATTGAACGGCAATTGGAGCACTTCGTGACCGGCCGCTATTCCAGCGCCAACCGTCACGCGGTCGCATGAGGAATCGAAACATGTCTTCCATCAAGGATATCTTGCGCACCATGGAATACGGCCCCTCTCCGGAAGCCAATGGCGATGTCGTCCAGTGGCTTGAAGCCCATGGCCGCTCTTTCGGTCATTACATCGATGGCCGGTTCGTAACGCCGAAGGGCGCGCGCGAAATCGCCGTCTCCGATCCCGCCAATGGCGGGGAGCTGGCGCGGATCGCCTGCGGCACGACCGATGACGTGGATGCGGCAGTGAAGGCTGCACGTGCGGCATTTGGCAAGTGGTCCAAGCTTTCCGGCCACGCCCGCGCAAAATATCTCTATGCGATTGCCCGCCATGTGCAGAAGCGCTCGCGCTTCCTGGCGGTTCTGGAGACCATGGACAATGGCAAGCCGGTGCGCGAGACGCGCGACATCGACATTCCGCTGGTCGCCCGCCATTTCTATCATCACGCGGGCTGGGCCGAGATGGTGGAAGACGAGTTCCGTGGCTTCTCGCCGGTGGGCGTCTGCGGGCAGGTGATCCCGTGGAACTTCCCGCTGCTCATGCTCGCCTGGAAGATTGCGCCGGCGCTTGCCGCCGGCAACACGGTGGTGCTGAAGCCCGCCGACCTGACGCCGCTGACGGCCATTGCCTTTGCGGAAATCTGCCATGAGGTGGGATTGCCCGCCGGTGTGGTCAACATCATTCAGGGCGACGGCGCGACGGGCGCTGCCATCTGCGGCCATGAGGGCGTCGACAAGGTGGCCTTCACCGGCTCCACGCAGGTGGGCCGCGTCATCCGCGAGCAGATTGCCGGTTCCGGCAAGAAGCTGTCGCTGGAGCTGGGCGGCAAATCGCCCTTCATCGTGTTCGAGGACGCCGATCTCGATGCGGCTGTCGAGGGCGTGGTGGACGCGATCTGGTTCAACCAGGGCGAGGTGTGCTGCGCGGGGTCGCGCCTGCTCGTTCAGGAAGGCATTGCAGAGCGCTTTCACGCCAAGCTGAAGGCGCGTCTTGAGACGCTGCGCGTTGGCGACCCGCTCGACAAGTCCACGGATGTGGGCGCAATCGTGTCACCGGTTCAGGTGGAGCGGATTTCCGCACTCGTGGCGAAGGGCGTCGAGGAGGGGGGCGCGCTCTGGCAGGCTCCCGCGCCGCTTCCCGAAAAGGGCAATTACATCGCGCCCGGCTTCTTCACCGACGTCGAGCCTGCCTCGACCGTCTGTCAGGTGGAAATCTTCGGCCCCATCGCCGCTTCCATGACCTTCCGCACGCCGGACGAGGCCGTGGCGCTCGCCAACAACAGCCGTTACGGGCTTGCCGCTTCCGTCTGGTCGGAAAACATCAATGTGGCGCTCGATCTCGCCGCTCGGGTGAAGGCCGGCGTTGTCTGGATCAACTGCACCAACATGCTCGATGCGGGCGCCGGGTTCGGCGGTTATCGCGAGAGCGGTTTTGGCCGCGAGGGCGCGCGCGAGGGGCTTTACGAATATCTCGCCGCCGATTGGGAAAAGGGCCTTGCAGCGTCCAAAGGGCAGGAGGCATTCGTGCCATCGGCCTCGCCGGTCGGCGACGGCAAGGTGCTGGTCGAGGGCATCGACCGCACCATGAAGAATTATATCGGCGGCAAGCAGGCGCGACCCGATGGCGGCCACAGCTATGCCGTGACCGGCAAGGGCGGGCTCGTGATCGGTGAAGCCGGCATCGGCAACCGCAAGGACATCCGCAACGCGGTCGAGGCGGCGGCGAAGGCCGGCGGCTGGGGCGGTGCGACCGGTCACAACCGCGCGCAGGTGCTCTACTATCTGGGCGAAAACCTGGAGGCGCGGCGCGCAGGCATGGAAGCGCTTCTGTGCGAGAGCACGGGGATCAGCGCGAAGAAGGCGACCGAAGAGTTCGATACGGCGCTGCGCCGTATCTTCTATTACGCCGCGCAGGCCGACAAGTTCGACGGGGCGGTCCACTCCACCCAGTCGCGCCATGTGACCCTTGCCATGAACGAACCCTTCGGCGTGATGGGCATTGCCTGCCCGGACGAAGCGCCGCTTCTGTCGCTGGTTTCGTTGGTGTTGCCGGCCATCGCCATGGGCAATCGGGTCGTGGTCGCGCCGTCCGCGCGCCATCCGCTGATCGCCGGCGATTTCTATCAGGTTCTGGACACGTCCGACGTGCCGGGCGGCGTGGTGAACATCATCACCGGCGAGCGCGATCTTCTGGTGAAGACACTTGCCGAGCACGATGAAGTGGCTGCGCTCTGGTATTTCGGCTCGGCGGAAGGCAGCGCCATGGTCGAGAAGGCATCGGCCGGAAACCTGAAGTCGACCTGGGTCAACAATGGCCGCATGCCGAACTGGCTCGATGACGGGCAGGGACGCGGACGCGACTATCTGCGCCGCGCGGTTCAGGTGAAGAATATCTGGGTTCCCTACGGCGCGTGACTCGCACTGCACGTTCTACGAAAGCGCCCTTTGCCGGATAAATATTCCCTTCGGACCGGTGATTTTGCCGGTCCGATGCGAACAATTTGCTCCTCCCGGGATTCAATTGTCTCGCGGTCTTTGTATTTGCCGGTTAGATTAGCCTGGAAACTCCGATGCCATCCTCAAAGGGCGGCCCTTGAGGCGACCTTTGATGGAGCAGGCGTCGCGGGTTAGAAAGTGCAAAGGACAAGCAAGATGACAGCATCGCTGAAAGAGACGGGTCTGGGCTTTCGCAGCCTGACAATCACGGTGGCTTTTGCCCTCTGGGGCGCGACCGGGGCCATGGCGCAGGACAATGCGGACCCGTCCGCCGTCATTCGCGTCGGCTCGCTCTATGAGCCGCAGAACCTCGACAACACGGCGGGCGCCGGGCAGGGCATCAACGAAGCCTTCAACGGCAATGTCTATGAGGGCCTGTTCCAGCTCACCGATGACGGCGATGTGGTCGCAAAGCTCGCTTCCGGTTTCGAGATGAGCGAGGACGGTCTCACCTACACGTTCACGCTGCAGCCGGATGTGACGTTCCATTCCGGCGATCCGCTGACCGCAGCCGATGTGAAATCCAGCATCGAGCGCGTCACGGCGGAGGGCTCGCAGAGCTCGCGCAAGCGCACGCTGGCAAACATTGAGAGCATTGAGGCGAAGGATGACAACACCGTTGTCGTCACCCTCAAGGAGCGCTCCATCTCGCTGCCCTACAATCTGAGCTATGTCTGGATCGTCAACGATGCGGCCAAGGACCTGACCTCGGGCGAGGACGGCACCGGCCCCTACAAGCTCGACAACTGGCGGCGCGGTTCCAGCATCACGCTGTCGCCCTACGAGAACTACTGGGGCGAGAAGCCGAAGAATGGCGGCGTGACCTTCTCCTATTTCAAGGAGGCGACCGCCCTCAACAATGCGCTTCTGACCGGCGCGGTGGACATCATCACCAGCGTGCAGAGCCCGGATTCGCTGATGCAGTTCCAGGACAATCCGTCCTTCGTCGTGACGGATGGTCAGTCCACCACCAAGGAAGTGCTCGCCTATAACGACCGCGTCGCGCCCTTCGACAATGTGAAGGTGCGCAAGGCCGTGGCCCGCGCCATCGACCGCAAGCGCCTGCTGAACTCCATCTGGGGCGAATACGGCACGCTGATCGGCTCCTTCGTGCCGCCGACGGACCCGTGGTATGTCGACCTGAACGATGTCGACGCCTACGATCCGGAAAGCGCAAAGGCGCTGCTGGCCGAAGCCGGCTATGCGGATGGCTTCACCTTCACGCTTGATACGCCGAACTACGACCCACACCCGATCGTCGCCCAGTTCCTGCAGAATGAGCTGGCCAAGGTCGGCATCAAGGTGAACATCAACATCATCACCGCCAATGAGTGGTACACGAAGATCTACCAGGCGCATGATTTCCAGGCGACGCTGCAGGAACACGTGAACCACCGCGACATCGTGTTCTACGGCAATCCGAACTTCTACTGGGGCTATAACAACCCGCAGGTGGTGGAACTGATCGCATCGGCAGAAGCGAGCGGTTCCGAGGCAGAGCGCGATGAAAAGCTCACGGAAGCAAACCGCATCATCGCCGAGGATGCAGCCAGCGGATGGCTCTATCTTTACCCGCAGATTGTGGTATCGACCGCGTCGGTCAGCGGGTATCCGGTCAATGGCCTGAACTCGCAGTTCTTCGCATACGACATCGCCAAGCAGGCTCGATAGCCGCCAAGGCAAGCCGCTACGAAGCCGGTTCATCGTGCGAAAGTGACGATAAGCCGGTTAAGGCGTTTGACTTTTGCAGTTCCGAACGGAAAAACCGGTTCTGATTTTTCTGGAATTGCTCTGAGGGAGGCTCCGATCCTCGTTTATATCGCCCGGCGGCTTGCCATTTTGTTCTTCTCGCTTCTGGCGGCCTGTGTGGTTCTTTTCATACTGCTCAGGCTTCTGCCCGGTGATCCGGCGAATTCGCTGATCTCCGTGGGCGCCGACGAGGCGCAGATTGCAGCCGCGCGGCGGCAGGTCGGCTCCGATCTGCCGCTTGCCCAGCAATTCCTCCAGTTCATCACCAGCCTGGTGCGTTTCGACCTCGGCACGTCCTTCGTCAGCCGCACGCCGGTGCTGCCCGAAATCATGGACCGGCTTGCCGTCACGCTGCCGCTGACCGTGCTGTCGTTCCTGCTGGCGCTTGTGATCGCCGTGCCGCTCGGCATCCTCTCGGCGGTCAAGGCCGACCGCTGGTATGGCGCCGCCATCTCGGTCGTCTCGCAGCTCGGCATCGCCATTCCCGTTTTCTGGGTGGGCATTCTTCTGGTCACGCTGTTTGCCGTCAATCTGCGCTTGTTCCCCTCCGGCGGCTTTCCGCCGCGTGGCTGGGATACGCCGGTCGAGGCGCTGCGCACCCTGTTTCTGCCGATCCTCACCATCGCAATCGTGATGTCTGCCTCGCTTCTTCGCTATGTGCGCTCCGCCACGCAGGATGTGCTGGGCAGTGACTATCTGCGCACGGCGCGCGCGCTCGGCTCCGGTTTTTCCGAAGCGCTGGTGCGCCACGGCATTCGCAATGGCGCGGTACCGGTCATGTCGATCCTCGGCATCGAGCTTGCAACCGCCCTTCTGGGCGCGGTGGTGGTCGAGCGGGTGTTCAACCTGCCGGGTCTCGGCTCCATGCTGCTGCTTGCCATCGAGCAGCGTGATTATCCGAACATTCAGGGCGTTCTCTTCATCTCGACCCTGCTCGTTCTGCTGATCGGCTTCCTTGCCGATCTCGGGCAGCGGCTGGTCGATCCGAGACTGCGTGAGAGCCGGGGAGCGCGCTCATGAGCGGACAGGCGGAAACGACAGCAGCCCGACCGCGCCTTTCGCGTCGGTCGCTCACCCTCAATATTGGACTTTTCCTCGTCGGCATGCATGTGACCGTGGCGCTCCTCACGCTGGTGTGGACGCCCTACGATCCCACGGGCATGACCGGCGGACGGCTGGAAGCGCCATCCTGGGCGCACTGGGCGGGCACGGACCGGCTTGGCCGCGATCTCTTCACGCAGATCATGATCGGCTCGCGCATCGCGCTGATCGTCGGCTTCGGCGCGGTGGCCATTGCAGCAACAATCGGCGTCACGCTTGGCGTTCTGTCGGCCTTCGCCACACGTTATCTGGATGACATTCTGGCAGCCGCGTTCGACATTCTGATCGCCTTCCCGACACTGCTTCTGGCCATGCTTGTGGTGGCGGCAACCGAAAGCGCGAGCCTGTTCTCCGCCACGCTGGCGCTGGGCATCGCCATTTCAGCCATTGTTGCAAGGCTGACCCGCATTCTCGCCAAGCGCATCCTGTCGATGGATTACATCACCGCGGCGCGCACGGCAGGAGCGTCGTGGCCGAGCATCGTCTTGCGCCATCTCCTGCCCAACATCTGGCCGATGCTGGCAGTGAACTTTGCGCTCCAGTTCGGCCTCGCCGTCATCGCAGAGGCTTCGCTGTCCTATCTCGGCCTTGGCGCACCGCCGCCCAACGCTTCGTGGGGCCGTCTCCTTCAGGAGGCGCAGGGCACAGTCTACACCGCGCCCTTCGGTGCCATTGCGCCGGGCATCGCGCTGGTCACGCTGGTGATCGGCATGAACCTTCTGGCTGATGGTCTGCGTGAAGCGGGCGACCCGACCCGGAGGGGCCGCCAATGAACCTTCTCGACATTCGCGGCCTGACGCTGAGCACCGGCGGTCAGACGCTGGTTTCCAACGTCTCCTTCTCCGTCGCGCCCGGCGAACGGCTTGGCCTGATCGGTGAATCCGGTTCCGGCAAGTCGCTCACCGCACTCGCCACCATCGGCCTCCTGCCGCGTGGGTTCCGGGTTCAGGGCTCCATCAAACTCGATGGTCACGAGGTGGTGGGAGCCTCCGAAAGCGCGATGATCGCCCTGCGTGGCGCGGCGGCGGCAACCGTGTTTCAGGAACCGCTCACCGCGCTCAATCCGCTGATGAAGGTGGGCCGGCAGGTTGCCGAACCGGTCATCCGCCGGCATCGCCGCGCAGGCGAAACGGTCGACCGCGCAGCCGTTGCGCGCGAGGTGCGTTCGCTGCTTGAGCGCGTGTCGCTTCCCGACATCGACCGGATCGTGAAATCATACCCTTACGAGATTTCGGGTGGTCAGCGGCAGCGCGTGGCCATTGCCATGGCGCTCGCCTGTCGCCCGAAACTGCTGATCGCGGACGAACCGACCACGGCGCTCGACGTCACCACGCAGGTGGAGATTCTCGATCTCCTGTCCGGTCTGGTGCGCGAGGACGGCATGGCGCTTCTCTTCATCAGCCACGATCTGCCGGTGGTGGCGCGGGTGACGGAAAACGTCATCGTGCTGCGCCGTGGCGAGGTGATCGAGCAGGGGCAGGTTCATGCCGTGTTCGATGCGCCGAAACACGAATATACGCGTTCTCTGGTCGATGCGGCCACCGCGTTCGACAAGGCGCTGGGACCGTCACGATGAGCCTGATTTCACTCGACAATGTTGCCTTTGGCTATTCGCGCAAACAGCAGGTTCTGCACGATGTTTCGTTCAGCCTTCGCCCCGGCGTGAATGTGGGGCTGGTGGGCGAATCCGGCTCCGGCAAGTCCACCATCCTGAAACTGCTGCTTGGGCTGGCGCGTCCCACAAGCGGGCGCATTCAGTTCGGCGACGCCGAGCTCAACCCCGGCAACCGCGCCTTTATGCGCGATTATCGCAAGGCGGTTCAGGCTGTCTTTCAGGATCCCTATTCCTCGCTCGACCCGCGCCAGAAGGTGCAGTCGATCATCGCCGAACCGTTGCGGGCGCTGCGCATTCCGGGGTCTCATCAGGAGGCGATTGAAAAGGCGATCCACGATGTCGGCCTGCCGGCAGACGCCATCGACCGCTATCCGCATGAATTTTCCGGTGGTCAGCGTCAGCGCATCGCCATTGCGCGCGCCATCGTGGCGCGTCCGCAGCTCATTCTGGCCGATGAGGCGGTGAGCGCACTCGACCTGTCGACACGCGCCCGTATTGTCGATCTTCTGAAAGCGCTGTCGGCAGACATGACGATCCTGCTCGTTTCGCATGATTTGGCGGTTGTCGCCGCCCTTTGCGAAGAGATTGTCATTCTGCAGAAGGGGCGTGTCGTCGAAAGCGGCAAGACCGCCGACATTCTGGCGAACCCCGCGCACCCCTATACGCAGAAGCTGCTTGCGAGCGTTCCGCGGATGCCGGCCTGAGCCGGCACCCGCCAAAAACGCTCTATCTATGTGTTTTCACGCATTTTTGCGGGCGTCAGGTGATGCCACCTGACTGCAAAATGCTTTATTGGTCGATCTCGACCCATAGCGGCTGGTGGTCAGAGCCCTGCGCATCCATGTCGATCCAGGCACGCTTGACGCTGCCGGACATGCTGCTGCTCACCACGCAATGGTCGATGCGCTCGCCCGAGCCGATGAAGCTCACGCCTTCGTCCTCGTCATTGCCGGCTGCCACCCATGCGTCGGTGAAACCGCCATCCTGCACGAGACGTCCGTGCCTCTCGACGCGGTCGCCGATCAGGAGGGCGTATTCCTCGCTGTCGGAGGTGAAGTTGAAATCACCCATCACAATGGTGCGCTCGGGCGCGGGCGGCGGCGGGATTTCGTACCAGTCGCCGGCGATCTTTCCGCCCCAGGCAGAGCCGCGATGTGCGGCGTTCAGGAGCAGGTCCATCGCCTGATGCACCTGCGGCAGCCGCGTCTGCGGGCCAATGTGATCGAAATGCACGGAGCAGAAGCGCAGCGCCCCCATATCCGTGTCGACCACCGTTTCGATCAGCGCACGCTGCTGGTGATACTGGTTCGTCAGCGCCATCTTGGGCAGAAGATGGTTCATGGACGACAGGATCGGCCAGCGCGAGAGCACCATGTTGCCGACCTGACGGCGACGTTGGGTAACCGTGCCGTCGTCGCCGACGATGGAGGCGTCGATGTCGATGCCCGGTCCATAGACCCAGTGATAGCCCGGCAGGCGCGCGCCGATTTCCTGCGCCTGATGCACAAGCCCGGTGCGCGGGAAGTAGGTTTCCACTTCCTGCAGGGCGATCAGGTCCGCACCCTCGATTTCCGAAACAATGCGATCAAGGTCGAACTGCTCGTCCTTACCCTTGGAATACTGGATGTTGTAGCTGACGAGTTTCATTGAATGGCTCCGGAAACGGTGACGTCGCTGGTTTTCTGAAAGGCTGCGGGCAGGGTGCCCGTCTGGCCGGTTTTCGCGCCCGCGACCGTGATGCGCTTCTCGGTGGTCGGGTCGAACAGGTGAACGCTCTCTGCGCCGATGGCGAGCGAGCAGGGCGCGCCGGGCGCGGGGTGATGACGTCCGGCGGAGTGCAGCACGAAATCACGACCGGCAAGACGGCCATGCATCAGCCGGCCGCTGCCCTGTTCTTCGGAGAAGTCGAATGCAACGGTCAGAAGGTTCGGGTCGTTGGCTTCAGGCGCGATCTTCAGATCTTCCGGCCGCAGGCCAACAATCACCGACTGGCCGGCAATGGTCCGGCCGATTTCCGGGTCCACGGGCAGGCGGAAACTGGTGTTGTCGATCACGGCGAAGGTGCCGCAATCCGACACGCCGCAGGGCAGGAAGTTCATGGCCGGGGAGCCGATGAAGCCGCCGACATAGATACTGGCCGGCGCGTGATAGACCTCTTCGGGCGTGCCGACCTGCTCGATCCGGCCTGCATTCATCACCACCAGACGGTCGGCAAGCGACATGGCTTCCACCTGATCATGCGTCACGAAGACCGAAGTTGCCTTGAGCGTGCGATGGAGGCGACGGATTTCAAGGCGCATCTGCACGCGCAGCTTGGCGTCGAGGTTGGAAAGCGGTTCGTCGAACAGGAAGACTTTCGGCTCGCGCACGATGGCCCGGCCCATGGCGACGCGCTGGCGCTGACCACCCGAAAGCTGCGCCGGCTTGCGGTCGAGCAGCTGGTCGAGGCCGAGGCTCTTTGCCGTGGCTTCCACCTTCTGCATCCGCTCCGCCTTGCGCATGCCGCCGACCTTCAGCGCGTAGCCGATGTTCTGCGCCACGGTCATGTGCGGATAAAGCGCGTAGTTCTGGAACACCATCGCGCAGCCGCGCTCACGCGGCTCGAGCTGGTTCACCACCGTGTTTTCGATGGAGATCTCGCCATTGCTGATCTCTTCAAGCCCGGCAATCATGCGCAGAAGCGTGGACTTGCCGCAGCCTGAAGGGCCCAGAATGACGATGAACTCGCCATCCTGAATGTTGAGGTCGACGCCGTGCACGACCTGGTTCTTTCCGTAGAATTTCTCGACCTTGCGAATATCGATATCGGCCATGATTCAATCTCTCCTGAGAGGTTATTTTTCGGTGCTGATGAGGCCGCGCACGAACCAGCGCTGCATCAGGATGACGACCAGCAGGGGCGGGAGCATCACGATCAGCGTTCCGGCCATGGCGACATTCCAGTCAGCAATGGCGTCGGGTCCGGGAATGAGGCGGCGCAGTTCCATCACCACGGTGGAATAGTTCGCCCGGTCGGTAATGATCAGAAGTGGCCAGAGATACTGGTTCCACGCATAGACGAACATGATGGTTGCGAGTGCTGCGATGTTGGTGCGCGAAAGCGGCAGAAGCACTTCAAAGAAGAAGCGGAACGGGCCGGAGCCATCCATTTTGGCCGCTTCCACCAGCTCATCGGGAATGGTCAGGAAGAACTGACGGTAGAGGAACGTGCCGGTGGCCGTTGCCACCAGAGGCAGGATCAGGCCGGTGTAGGAGTTCAGCATGTTCCATTCGAGCGAGAGTTCGACGCCCGAAAACTGCGCGATGAGCCAGCTGATGCCGGTGAAGTCGAGGATCGCCTGGAACGGGTAGAGCGCGTTTGCAGCCACTGCATAGGTGGGCACGATGCGCACTTCCAGCGGCAGCATCAGGGTGATGAAGATCACCCAGAAGAACACCATGCGCAGGCGATAGTTGAAGAACACGATGGAGAAGGCGCTGATGGCGGAGATCGCCACCTTGCCGATCACCACCGCGATGGCGACGATCATCGAGTTCATGAACTTCACGCCGAAATCGGCGCGGGTCCAGGCGGCGGTGAGGTTGTTCCATAACTCGCCGCCCGGCAGGTAATGCACATTGGGCGAGTTCACCTCGGCGACCGTCAGCGTGGCGGCGACGAAGGACAGCCAGATCGGCACGGCGAGCAGAAGCGCGCCGAAGATCAGGACCGCGTGGGTGACAATGTTGAGGAGGGGGGTGCGTTCGATCATGTCTGGCTCCTCACGTGTAGTGCACGCGGCGTTCGATGAAGCGGAACTGGAAGAAGGTCATGAGGATGACGAGCGCCATCAGAACCAGCGACTGCGCGGCCGCGCCCGAATAATCGAGCCCCTGGAAGCCATCGACATAGATCTTGTAGACCATCAGCTCGGTCGCGCGGGCGGGACCGCCCTCGGTGAGAATGTCGACGATGCCGAAGGAGTCCGTGAAGGAATCCGTCATGTTGATGACCAGCAGGAAGAAAATGGTCGGCGCGAGCAGCGGGAGCTGCAGGTCGAGCATGCGGCGCATCACGCGCGCACCGTCCATGGAGCCCGCCTCGATCAGCGAGCGCGGAATGGACTGGAGGCCTGCGAGGAAGAAGATGAAGGAGTAGGAGACCTGCTTCCAGGCCTGCGTGATGATGATCGCGGTCATGGCGTCAACGCCGGAGAGCGCGGGGTTCCACAGGCCGGGAGAAAGCGTATTCAGATAGGCGAAAACGCCGGACTGCGGATTGAACAGAAAGCGGAACGCGAGTGCGGCGGCCGGTGCGGCGATGGCGTAGGGCCAGATCATGCCGACGCGGAAGAAGCGATAGCCGCGCAGCTGCCGGTCGGCAAAGAGCGCCAGAACGAGCGCCATGGACATGGCGAGGCCGGTCGAGAGCACGGCAAAGACGATGCTGCGCCAGATCGAGGCCCAGTAGGTTTCGTCGGAGAAGACGGCGCGGAAATTGTCGAGCCCGACCCACTGGTTGCCGCCGCCAAAGGGCTGCTCGAGGGTGAAGGCCCAGTACATGGCCTGGGATGCCGGCCAGTAGAAGAACACGAAGATGATCAGCAACTGGGGGGCAATGAAGAGATAGGCCAGCCAGTTGGCCTTGAAATAAGCGCGCTTTTGCATGGACGTTCCGGGGGTTGCGTTGGTCGCTGAAGGTCACACGGCAACGAAATGCGCCACGGCCGGGAGGCAGCCGTGGCGCAGGCGTTGACGGTTCGGCTTCAGGGAAGCGTCTTGCCGTTATAGGTGCGCTCGAACTTGCGCAGCGTCTTGTTGGAGCGGTCGACGGCGTCGTCCAGAGCTTCCTGCGGGGTCTTCTGACCGCTCAGGACAGCCTGCATCTGGGAGGTCCACTCGGCGCGGATCTGGACGAAGTTGCCGAGGCGGATGCCGCGGGTCAGCGGGGTGACCGGCGTGTAGGTGAGCGATTCAATCGCCTTGTCGCGGCCCTTGTAGGGGCGCTCGCTGTAGAAGCCTTTTTCGACCAGGTAGTCGAAGCCTTCATCCGTCACCGGGATGTAGCCCGTGACCGTGCTCCAGAACTCTGCCGATTCCGGCTTGGCGAGGAACTTGAAGTACTCGGCAGCGCCGCGATACTGGTCTTCGGTCTTGCCGGAAAGCGTCCAGAGCGATGCACCGCCCACGACCGAGTTCTTGCGCTCGGTGCCTTCATAGACCGGCAGCATGGCCACGTCCCAGGCAAAGCCCTCGTCGACCTGCTCGGTCACGGCCTGGTGGCTGGCGATGGAGCCGAAGAAGTGCGCGCACTCGCCGGCGGCGAAGGCGTCACGGGTGGAAAGGCCGGTTTCGCGCGTCTTGATGACCAGAAGGCCCTCGTCGATCCAGCGCTTGATGTCCTTCATGTGCTTGGCATGAAGCGTCTTGTTGAACACGACTTCGGCATCGAGACCGTCATAACCGTTGTTCTTCGTCGCGATCGGCTCGCCATGAACCATGGAGAACTGCTCGAGATCGACCCACGAAGACGGTGCGTAGCCCGACGGGCAGGCGTTGCCGGCTTCCTTCAGTTCACGCAGAACCTGCTCATACTCTTCCCAGGTCTTCGGTGCTTCGTCGCGGCCGATGGATTTGTAGGCGTCGACGTTCCAGTACATCATCGCCGTGGAGGAATTGAACGGCATGGACCAGAGGCGACCGTCGGAATCCGCATAATAGTTGGCGATGCCCGGGAAATAGGAATCCCAGTCGATCTCGAAACCGTTGTCTTCCATCAGCTTGTAAGCCGGGTAAACCTGACCGGAGAGCATCAGGTCGGGCGTGGAGACCTCGACGCCCTGCACGATGGTCGGGTGCTTCTTGGCGCGGAAAGCGGCGATCGTGTTCTGCAGCGCCGTGGCGTAATCGCCCTGGCTGACGCAGCTGATCTCATACTTGTCCTGGGAAGCGTTGAAGCGGTCGCAGGTCGCCTGAACCTGTTCGCCAAGCTGACCGGTGAGGCCGTACCAGTATTCAAATTTCACCTTCTCGGCCATGGCTGACGTCGTCAGAGCCAAAAGCGCGAGCGTGCTTGCGATGAGTTTCTTCTGCATCTTTTTCTCTCACATGGGAAAGGAGCGGTCGCCGGCTCCGTTGCCGGTCGCGCCTTGGCTATCGGCGCGCCTTGACAGCTGGGTGACCGCTTCATGAAGGTTATTTGAAAGCTGTGGGCAGACTTGCTTAGCCAGCCACTTTTTCACGCTCTGCGGTCTCTTCCGCATGTTTGCGACGCCGGCGGAACAGGCCGTCGGCCATCTCTGCATGACGGTGAATGTAGTCGTGGAAGTGCACGAGCGTGCTGTTTTCATCGGCCAGCACGACGGCATATTGTGCAGGGCCATCAAGGCGCAGCGCTTCGCCCGGCATGCCCGGCAGGTGCGCGTTGACGTCGTAATGGTTGCCCGAAATCGTGGTCAGCGGGATGCCGTGCCACAGGCCCGTGGTCGGGCGGTGAACATGGCCGGCGATCACCTGACGCACATCGGGATGCGTCTTCAAAACGTCGCGGAACGCCTCGGACTGCTGCAGCTTGATCTGGTCGACCGGCATGTGAAGATCGTTCGCATGGTGATGCATGACAATGATCACCGGCCGATCCTGCGCTTCTTCCAGTCGCGCGGCGAGCCAGGCAAGGCGCTGTTCGCAGAGCACGCCGCTGACGATTTCCGGCTCGCTGGAATCGATGACGATGACGCGATAGCCTTTCACGTCGATGGCCTTCTGGATGTGGCCGTTCTCATCATCATGCAGCGTGCCGAAGATTTCCTTGAACCGGTCGCGATGGTCGTGATTGCCGAGCGTCAGGACGACCGGCATTTTCAGCTGGTCGATCATGCGGTCCAGAATGGCGTATGCCGGGACTTCGCCACGGTCGGCGAGATCGCCAGCGAAAATGCAGAAATCCGCGTCGCCATGGTTCGTGTTGGCGCTGTCGATAGCGGCCTGAAGACGCTTCGTGGTGTCCAGGCCATTGGTGGCCTCACCTTCCGGCGAAAGGTGGATATCGCTCATGACGATGAATTTCAGCATGACTGCCTCGTTTGCGAGATAAATGACAGGAAGCCTGATCGGCGCCTGGCAGCCGGGTATCATCGCTCTGTGTCGCGCCGCTGACAGATTTCTTGCAGTTCGGCGACAGGCATGTGAAGGGCGCACGCAAGGCGTCGCCGCCCGCCCATTCTTCATGGGCGCGCTGTTGAAAATCAGTCGGCTTTATCCACGGAGGGGAGGCTGGACGCGCCTCAGGCGTCCACAGGGATCGCGTATTTCTCGATCATGGTTTCGAGATAACTCGCCGCTTCGTCGCCTTTAAGAGCATCAGCCCAAAGACCTTCAGCGATATCCTCGTGAAGCGTCATGGCTTCCGGGGCGGAAGTGATCAGCGCCACCCCGACGCGGATGTTGGGCTGTTCGCCCAGCCGGAAAGGGCTGATCGCCAGCACCGAGCGGTCCTGCTGGCGGAAGATCTGAAAACTCGTCGCCGGAACCGGCTCGCGCACGATGCCGATCTGTATGCCGATGGGCTGCTCGCGCAGCATGGTCAGAATGTACTCGGCCTCGCGGCGCGCCTGCATGCGGCGCTTGTTCACCACGTCCGGCGGCAGATCGTGCCGGCCGATCAGACCGTGAAGCAGGAACCCTTCCAGATCTGCCGAGGCGATCAGGCTTACGATCAGCGGGCGGCGCAGGCGAAACGCCTTCTTTCGCGCCCGCAGAATGTCGATAAGCGCATCCACCACCTCTCCGGAACGGCCTTCCGGATCGACCTCCGGCGGCACGGATTCCCGCAGCACTTCCTGCAACGCATCGTCATAGGCGTCAGACGTCAGGAGATAGGAGACAGGGCTGAACAGGCCGATCACCTGCTGGCAGTCATCTTCGAGCTGGCGCATGCGCTCAAAGAAGGCAATGGCGCTCGACACATATTCCACGCCGACGCCCATCAGGCTGGGCAGCGATACGCCGAGCTCGTCGGCGATGCTGGTCAGCATCTCGATCTTGCGAATTTCGCCTTTTTCGGCGCGGTAGAGAGCGGCGCGCGAGATGCCGAGCTTCTCTGCCAGTTCGTCGGGAGCAAGCCCTTTGCCGAGGCGGTAAGCGCGCAGGCGGGCGCCAATGTCGCTGAATCTGATCAAGTCGCCCTGTGACACGCTTTTTTCTCGCAAGTTTCAACTCCTTCCGTTATCGGGTGCCCTGTATCGGCTTGTCAACGGACATGCTCAAATAAGCACGGAAAGCTCATTAATTGGACGAAAGTTCCATTCGTCTCATTTTTGAGAATTCCGTTGACAGGCTATGGTTGGGCTCGTAGGCTGCTTTTTCAAAAAAGCAATGGAGGCGGAACAATGAAACATCTCATTCGTAAACTGGCTGCAACGACCGTTATGGGCGTGGCTGGCGCGGCATTCGCGACAGGCGTCTGGGCGGCGGATTTCGTTGCAAAGATCGGTCATCTTGAATCGGCGCAGCAGTCGCGCCACGTGTTCCTCGACAAGGTCGCCAAGCTCGTGAACGAGCGCACCGATGGCGCGGTCGAGTTCCAGATCTTCCCGCAGGGCCAGCTCGGCCAGCAGCGCGAAATGACCGAAGGCGTCCAGCTCGGCACGCTTGAGGCGACCGTCGCGCCGGCAGCTTTCCTCGGTGGCTTCAACCCCGCCGTTTCGATCATGGACATCCCGTACCTGCTCCCCGACAATGACGAGACCGCGCAGGAAATCCGCGGCGGCGCGTTTGGCGAGGCGCTTTGCGAATCGTTCAATTCGCGCGGCGTGACCTGCATCGGCCTGTGGCCGAACGGCAAGAAGAATTTCACCTCTTCCAAGCCGCTCGCAAGCCTTGAAGACTTTGCCGGCCAAAAGTTCCGCGTCATGGATTCCAACATCCTGATCGAGCAGTTCAATTCGCTTGGCGCATCGGCGATCGCCCTGCCGTTCGGCGAGCTTTACACCGCCCTTCAGACCGGTGTTGTCGATGGCGAGGAGAACCCGCTCGACACCATCCAGCGCATGAAGTTCTACGAAGTGCAGAAGCACCTCGTTCTGTCCGACCATGGCGCGATGGAAGACGTGATCCTGTTCAACCCGGCCTGGTGGGCAAGCCTGCCGGCGGAGCATCAGCAGACCATTGTCGACACGTTCAACGAAGTCATCCCGGAGCTGATCGCTCACAAGGCTGCGGCCGTTGCCACCGCACTTGAAGAGATCAAGGCATCGGGCATCGACATCCGCGAGATGAGCGCCGACGAGAAGACCGCGTTCCGCGACAAGATGTATCCGGCCGGTCGCGCAGCCTATGTGGAGCGCGCCGGTGAAGAGGGCGAGAACCTGATCGCCGTCTATGAGAAGGAATATGAGGCCGCCACGGCGCAGTAAGCACGGATACGCCCCGCGCCCATTCGGGCGCGACTGGCGATCCACCTTGTTGCGGGGCATCGGGCCGAGCGAAAACGGTTTTCGCCTGACGGTCCAATGCCCCGGCCTTTCACCGAACCAAAGCATTGACTTTCATATGTCGGGCTCCCCGTGAGCCCGGCAGCGGTTCCCTTTTTCCAAGGAATGAGACCTTGAAAGCACTTGCCATCATCAGAACAGCCGAGCGCATAGCAGCGGTCTCCATCTTCCTTGTCATGGTCGCGCTCTACTTCATGAATGTGCTGGCGCGCCAGGTTGGCGGCACTTTCGCCTCCGAGTTCGCCTGGGTTGAAGAAGCCGTGCGGCTGATGAGCCTTTTCCTCGTCTTTCTCACGGTCGGCCTTGCCCTTGAGAAAGGGCGTCACGCCGGTGTTCACACCTGGCGCGACCGGATCGCACGGGCCACTGGCCTGCCGATCAGAAAGATCATTGACGCGGTCGGCTTCGTGTTCTGCATCTATCTTGTCTGGCTCGGCTACCAGATGACCGCCTTCGTTTACGGCATGGGCCAAAAGAGCCCGACACTGAACATACCGGTCTTCTGGATTTATCTCGCGCCCACAATCGGTTTTGCGCTCATGGCGCTGCGCTTTGCGCTCAGCTTCTTCGGCCGCATCGATCGTTTCGCCGGACAGGCGTCGGAGGAATAATGATCCTTTTCGCACTCGTCATCATCGTCGCGGTCATGCTGCTGGTTCTCGGTTTCGAGATGTTTCTCGTGCTGGGCGTGCCGGCGCTCATGATCAAGGAATTCTTCTACGGCAACCTCCCTGACCCGGTGGTTATTCAGAAGATCCTGGGCGGCATCAATCACACGACGCTTCTGGCCATTCCCTTCTTCATTCTGGCTGCAGAGCTGATGGGCGAGGGGCAGATCGCCCGCCGCCTGACAGGTCTCGTCAAGGTGCTGGTCGGTCATCTGCGCGGCGGCATGGGTTACACCACGATTGGCGGCTCCATGGCGTTCGGCTCGGTCTCCGGTTCCGCACCGGCCACGGTCGCGGCCATGGCGCGCATGGTCTACCCGGAAATGCGCAAGGCCGGCTTCAGCGACAAATTCTCGCTCGGCCTGATCGTTTCCAGTGCCGAGACGGCGCTGCTCATTCCGCCGTCCATCACCTTCATCATCTATGGCTGGATGACGGGCACCTCCGTTGCCAAGCTGTTTGTCGGCGGTCTCGCCGTGGGTCTGGTGCTAGGTCTGGCTTTCGCCATCATGGCGGCGCTCGAAGCGCGACGCTCCGGCGTTGAGCGCGGTCCGCGCACAAGCTGGAAAGAACGCGTCATTGCGATCCGGGACGCAGGCTGGGCGCTCGGCATGCCGATCATCATTCTGGGCGGCATTTACAGCGGCTATTTCACGCCCACAGAAGCGGCGGCCGTCAGCGTCGTTTACGCCATTTTCGTTGAAGGCGTGATCTTCCGTGAGCTCACCTGGCGCAAACTGGTTGCAATCACCGAACGCGCCGCGATCTCCACCGCGATCATCTTCATCCTGCTGGCGATGGGCGGCCTCCTGTCCTACTTCATCACGCTGGCGCAGGTGCCGGCGGCCATCACGGGCTTTCTGGAAGCGATCCAGGCCGGGCCGATCGTGTTCCTGCTGATCGTCAATATCAGCTTCCTGATCGCGGGCATGTTCATCGACCCGAACTCGGCGCTTCTGATTCTGGTCCCGCCGCTCTATCCGGTGGCCATGGCGCTCGGCATCGATCCTGTCCATTTCGGCATGATCGTCACGCTGAACATTTCCATTGGCATGATCACGCCGCCCTTCGGGCTCGATATTTTCGTGGCGTCTTCGACCCTGTCGAAACCGGTGCTCACGATCATCTCCGGCCTCTGGCCCTTCATCATCGCGAACCTCATCGTGCTCGCGATCATCACATACGTGCCGGATATCTCCACCTTCCTGCCGAACCTGGTGTTCGGATGACGGGGATTCCAGAAAGGATTGAGCCGATGGACGCAGTCCCGTCGATCAAGGCATTCGAGTTGCCGCTTTCCGTGAAGAGCAACGACCCGGTCAATGGCGAGTATCGCCGTCTGGTGCTCGCCGCTCCGCAGGATCTTCTTGCGCGCTGCCGTGCCGGCCAGTTCTTTCACCTCCTGTGCCCGCAGGCGGGCGGCGAGACGCCTTATCTGCGCCGCCCGATGAGCATTTACGGCTTCTATCCCGATCAGGGAGAGCTGCATTTCCTCTACAAGGTCACAGGCGCCGGCACCCGCGCGCTGGCCACGCTGGCGCTCGGCGACAGGCTCAATGTCCTCGGGCCGCTTGGCGAACCCTTCACCATTGCCGACGACTGGCAGAACCTGGTTCTGGTGGCGCGCGGTGTGGGGCTTGCAACGCTTGCTCCGCTTGCGCTGGAGGCCAATCGGCTTGGCCGGAAGCTCACCGCGATTTGTAGTGCGCGCCATCCCGACTATCTGATGTCGACGGACTATTTCGCGTCACTGGGCGCAGACGTCATCACCCTGACCGACGCGGAAGGCACGTCGGATCTGGGCAATCTGGAACAGGTTATCGAGGGGCTGGTCGCGGCAGGCCGCGCCGACGCGTTCTACACCTGTGGCTCAAACCGCATGCTCCGCCTTTTGCAGACCATCGGCGAACGTCATGGCATTCCCGGGCAGATCGCGCTTGAGCAGCAAATGGCCTGCGGCATCGGCATGTGCCATTGCTGCGTGCGTCCGTTCAATCGCGGCGACCGGCAGGTGCATCTCAGAGTGTGCCGCGAAGGCCCTGTCTTCGACATGATGGAGGCGATCGCATGGTAGATCTTTCGGTCGATATCGGCGGGCTCAAGCTCAAGAACCCGATCATGCCGGCATCCGGCACCTTCTCCGAAGATCTCGCGGAGGTGTTCGATCTGGACCGGCTTGGCGCGCATGTGACCAAGACGATCACCCGTGGCTGGCGCGACGGCAATCCGACGCCGCGCGTCTGCGAAGTGAACGGGTCGATGCTCAATTCCATCGGCATTCCGAGCAAGGGTGTTGGCGCGTTTCTTGAAAAGGTCGTGCCGTTTTACGCCCATTACGAGACGCCGCTGGTCGTCTCGATTTCCGGCAACACGGCCGATGAATTCGCCACCCTGTGTTCCGAGGTCAGCGTTCCCGGCGTCGCGGCCATCGAGGTCAACATCTCGTGCCCGAACATCGAGGAAGACGGCAAGGCGTTTGCCATTCGTCCGTCCTCCACGCATGACGTGATGCGCAAGCTGCGCGCGGCGACGGACCTGCCGCTCTGGGCCAAGCTCACGCCCAACACGGGCGAAACGTCTGAAGTGGCGCGCGCTGCGGAAGAGGGCGGCGCCGATGCGCTGGTGGTGGCCAACACCATCCTGTCCATGGCCATCGACATCAACACGCGGCGGCCCAAGCTCGGCAATCTCATGGGCGGTCTGTCCGGCCCGAGCCTGAAACCCATTGCGCTTCGCATGGCCTATCAGTGCGCCCGCGCGACCAATATCCCGGTCATCGGCTGTGGCGGTATCTCCACCATTGAAGACGTGATCGAATACCTGATCGCCGGCGCATCCGCCGTGCAGGTCGGCACCGCAACCTTCATTCATCCCACGGCCATGATCTCGCTGATCGACGGGCTGGAAGACTGGCTCGCAGGGCAGGGACTTTCCTCCGTGCGCGAACTGGTCGGGTCCGTGATCGACGGCGAACAGGACGAGGCCGTTGTCTTCATGGAAGCAGCGCCATGAACGCCCAGCCCGCCTCTTTCGCCGCCGGCCATGCAATCGCCCATGCGACCGACCGTGCGCTTGCAGAGCGTCTGTTCGGCGACATCGCGCACATGTCGCCCGATGTCGAAGGTGTCAGCCGTCCGGCCTTCTCCGAGATCGAGACCAGGACACTCGAATATCTTGAGAATGTGGCGCGTGCCGAGGGGCTTGAGGTCTGGTACGACGCAGGCTGCAATGCCCGGTTCTCGCTGCCCGAAGACCGCGACGCGGAGCGTTTCATCGTTGTCGGCTCGCATGTGGACAGCGTCCCCTTCGGCGGCAATTTCGACGGGCTGGCCGGCGTCGTCGCGGGTCTCGTCTGCCTGATCCGCGCCCGGCGCGAAGGCCGCCGCTTTGCAAAGCCAGTGCATGTGCTTGCCATGCGCGGCGAGGAAAGCGCCTGGTTTGGTCCGTGCTATATCGGCTCCAAGGCGCTGACCGGCACACTCGCAACGCCTGAAATCGAAGCCCGGCACAAGGGCGACGGCCGTACGCTGGAAGCGCATATGGCCGATATCGGCCTGCCGGTCGAAGACATTCGCGCGGGCAAGCCGCTGATGGATGTCAGCCGCATCGAGGCCTATCTCGAACTCCACATCGAGCAGGGGCCGCTGCTGATTGGCAAGAACATCCCCGCAGCCGCCGTTTCCGGCATTCGCGGCAATATCCGCTACCGCTCCATCACCTGCTACGGTGAGGCCGGTCATTCCGGCGCAGTGCCCAAGGCCTATCGGCGCGATCCCGTTCTCGCCATGGCGGATCTTCTGGTGCGGCTCGACGAGAGCTGGACGACGATCCTCAACAAGGGCGACGATCTTGTGCTGACGAGCGGCATCGTGGCGACCGATCCCGAAAAACACGCCATGTCGCGCATTCCCGACAGCGTGTCCTTCAGCCTCGACATGCGCAGCCAGAAGCCCGAAACGCTGGATGAGATGCGCAAGCTTCTGGCGAGCGAAATGCGCGAGATCGAGCGCGACCGGCGGGTCCGCTTCGAGCTGGGCGAAGAGCTTCGTGTCGAACCGGCGCTGTGCGACAAGGGGCTCGTCGCAGGCCTTGAAGAGGCCATGCGCCAGGTCGGACAGGAGCCTTTCGTCATGCCGAGCGGCGGCGGGCACGACGCTGCCGTGTTCGCCGCCGCCGGCGTTCCTTCCGCCATGGTGTTCGTGCGCAACCGCAATGGTTCCCACAATCCCCAGGAAGCGATGGAGATCGAGGATTTCCTTGCCGGCGTGGATATTCTCTTTGCTTTCCTTGCGGGGGCGGAGTGACTGTGTGGTTTCTTATGGAAACGAATCCCTGCATTGCCGGGCTGGCTCAGGCAGGAGATAGCTGTTAGCGAAAAGGCCCGATCAACGAACAGGACCACGACATGTTCTCCAACACCTTCCCGGACCAGTCCGCCATTTCGCAGATGGTCGCCCGCATGCTTCTGGAGATCGAGGCGGTGCATTTTCGCGCCGAACAGCCGTTCACGTTCACGTCTGGTCTTGCAAGTCCGGTCTATATCGACTGCCGCAAGCTGATTTCCTATCCGCGCGTTCGCGCCGCAATCATGGATTTCGCGGCCTCGATCATCTTCCGCAATGTCGGCTTCGAGCAGTTCGACGCAATTGCGGGCGGCGAGACGGCTGGCATTCCCTTTGCCGCATGGCTCTCCGAGCGGATGGGCCTTCCCATGCAGTATGTGCGCAAGAAGCCAAAAGGCTTTGGCCGCGATGCGCAGATCGAGGGCGCATTGAGCGAAGGCGCGCGTGTTCTTCTGGTCGAGGATCTGACCACCGACGGCGGCAGCAAGATCAAGTTTGCCGAAGCGGTCGCGCGCACCGGCGCACGGGTCACCGACACATTCGCCGTTTTCTACTACGACATCTTCCCAGACACGCCGAAGCGGCTTGAAGCCGCCGGCATGCGGTTGCATCATCTCGCCACGTGGTGGGATGTGCTCGCCGTCTGCAAGGAAGAAAACCGTTTTTCGCCGGAAACGATCGCTGAGGTCGAGAGCTTCCTGAATGCGCCGACCGTATGGTCGGCGAACCACGGCGGCATTTCAGAACTGCCGCAGTAAATGCCAAAGGACTTGGATCATGTTTGATACGTTTTTGAAGGATCTGAACGAGCAGGGCGGAAGCGTTCGTGCCTATGAAGGCTGCGCGGTCAAGGCTCATCAGCGGATCACCAGCGAGCCGGAAAATGCGGCCGCCCTCCTGCTGATCGCCTATGCCGCCCAGCGCTTCGTCGAGGCCTATGACGACCAGCCGCTCACCATGACGGCTGCCGACGAGGAGCTTGAGCTGTTCTCCGAAATCGTGAACACGCTCGATGCAGCCTATAAGGACGGCTCTGACGATGAAAAGTTCGCAGCGCTGAACAAGGCCTCCGCGCGGCTTGCCGCGACGATCAAGAGCTAAGCGCACAGTCGTTCAAGTCCATGAATGCGATCCGCTCGCCGGTCCTCTCCGGCGAGTGTTTTCGTTGTGGGCGCCTATAAAAGGCCCGAAAGCCTTCTCGCTTCTGGTGCGCGCTCGCATGCGGCCTCGCCGATCCCCTGTGATCGCGTACCCAACCATGGGCGAATAGACATTTCCTTTCCATGGCGCATGCGCTAGCTTCGCGCCGGAATTCGGATGGGAGCCGGTTTTGCATTTGTATTTAAGGTTCTGCGCCGGGCTGGACCGGCTGGCGACGGCTTTTTGCGTGCTTGCCTGCCTGGCCCTGACGGCAAGCGTGCTTGCCATCGTCGTGATGCGCTATGGTTTTGGCATTGGTTTCATCGAACTGCAGGACTTCGCTTCCTACGCCTTCGCCGTGCTTCTGATCTTCTCCGTGCCGGTTTGCCTGCGCCGGGGCGGCCATGTGCGCGTCGAGGTGCTTTCCGAGAACCTTTCACCCGCCTATGCGCGCATTGCAGATGCAGTGGCGGTGTTTCTGTTTCTCGTTCCGGTGTTCGGCCTCATCATCTGGGCCGACTGGGCGGATCTCGCCTATTCCTGGTCAATCCGCGAGGCGTCCGTGGAAACCGGCGGTCTGCCCGGCCTCTTCATCGTGAAGACGGCGCTGCCCCTGGGCGCTGCCATGATGATTCTGCAGGGCATCGCCATGGTGCTTGAGCCGCGCGCCGACCACACTGCCGACGGCGAGCCAAGCCTATGACCCTTTCGGAACTGTTTCTGTGCCTGATGCTGGTCGGGCTCTTCGCCGGTATTCTGAGCGGCATTCCCGCCATGCTGGCCATTGCCGGCGTGCCCTTCGTCGTGGCGGTCATCGCCAGCTTCTTTGGCGCGTTCGACCTGTCCTTCCTGGATTTCTTCCCCAGCCGTGTCTGGGGTGTGATGAGCAACACGCTTCTGATGGCCGTGCCGCTTTTCATTCTGATGGGCGTGGTGCTGGAGCGTTCGCAGCTCGCCGAACGCATGCTCGAGGTCCTGCGCGACATGCTCGGCGCATCGCCGCGCGGGCTTGCCCTTTCCGTTCTGCTTTTCAGCGCGCTGATCGCAGCCTCCACGGGCATTGTCGGCGCAACCGTGGTCATGCTCGGGCTTGTCAGCCTTCCCGCCATGCTTCAGGCCGGCGTTTCGCCACGCGTGTCGAGCGGCATCATCTGTGCCAGCGGCACGCTCGGCCAGATCATCCCGCCCTCGATCCTGCTGGTTCTGCTCGGCGACCAGATCGGCAACACCTATCTGGAAGCGCAGCAGAAGGCGGGCAATTTCGCGCCTGACGCCGTGTCCGTCGGTGATCTCTTCGCCGGTGCGCTTGTGCCGGGCCTGCTGCTCGTCGGGCTTTACGGGCTCTACATTCTCTTCACGCTGCGCGGCGCGCAGAAAGCCGTTGCAAAGGATGAGCGCAAGCCGGTTCCGCTGAACCGCATTCTCGGCACCTTCCTGCCGCCGCTGCTTCTGATCGTTGCCGTTCTGGGCTCCATTCTCGGCGGTGTCGCCACCACCACGGAGGCAGCCGGGCTGGGGGCGATTGGCACGATCCTTCTTGCCGCCTTCACGCGCGGTGAAATCGGGCCGGCGGGGCGTCTGCTCATCATTGCCGCGGTTATCGCCGGCGGCGTTCTCGTCGTGTTGCGCGCGACCGGTCTTCTACCACCAGCGACCCTTGGCGCGCCGGCCGGCCTGCTCGGCCTTCTGGCCAGCGCGTTGATCGGCTTTGGCGTTCTCTTTGCCGGCTGGCGGCTTTTCAGAACCGATGTTCTCGTGCCCGCCGTCATTGATACGCTGCGCATCTCCGGCATGGTGTTCGGCATCGTCATCGCCGCTTCCATGCTGTCGCTGGTGTTTCGCGGTTTCGGTGGCGACGAGCTGGTGGCGGGCTTTCTGGAGCAGGTTCCGGGCGGCAAATGGGGCGCACTCGCCCTCGTCATGGTGGTCGTGTTCTTCCTTGGCTTCATTCTCGAAGCCGTGGAGATCATCTACATTGTCGTGCCGCTTTTGGGAGCGCCCATTCTGGCCACGGATTTCTCTCCGGTCTGGTTTGCGGTCCTGCTTGCAATGAACCTGCAGACCTCGTTCCTGACGCCGCCCTTTGGCTTCGCGCTCTTTTATTATCGTTCCGTTGCGCCGCGCAGCATCACGACCATGGAGATCTACCGCTCGGTAATCCCGTTCGTGGCCATTCAGTTGATCGCTCTGGCGCTTCTCATCACGTTCCCGGCTGTGGTTACATGGCTGCCGGACATGCTCTTCAGATAGTCGTTGTTCAGGAGGAAACCCCGACATGAAACGCAGAACATTTCTCACAGCAGGCGCGGGCGCGACAGCCGCAGCACTCGCCACGCCAGCCATTGCGCAGGGCAAGATCGAGTGGAACCTGCCCACCAGCTTCCCCAAGAACGCGCCGGGCGTTGGCACCAATGTCACCAACTTCGCCGAGAAGGTCGCCGCCATGTCCGATGGCCGGCTGAGCTTCAAGGTTTTCGGCGGCGGCGAGCTCGTTCCGCCCTTCGGCGTCGAGGATGCCGTACAGCAGGGCAAGGCACCCGTCGGCCATAACCCGCCCTACTATGCAGCCGGCAAAAACCCGGCCCTGCACTGGTTCACCGCCGTGCCGTTCGGCATGACGGCTGCCGAGCATTACGCATGGCTGCGCTATGGCGGCGGTCAGGAGATCTGGGACGACATCTACGCCCAGCGCAATCTGAAGCCGCTCTATTCCGGCAATTCCAACACGCAGAGCGCCGGCTGGTTCAAGTCCGAGATCAATTCGCTGGACGACCTCAAGGGCCTCAACATGCGCATTGCCGGCCTCGGCGGCGAGATGTATCGCAAGCTCGGCGTCAACGCGGTTCTGATGCCCCCGCCGGAAATCTTCCAGGCGCTTCAGTCCGGTGCGCTCGATGCGGCCGAGTGGGTCGGTCCGTTCCTCGATCAGGCTTTCGGCCTGCAGAAGATCACCAAGAACTGCTACCTGCCGGCTTACAACGAGCCGAGTGCAGCGCTTGCCATCGTCTTCAACAAGGATGCCTGGGCCGAGCTTTCACCCGATCTGCAGGCAATCTGCGAGGCTGCGGCCCTTGCCGCCAGCCAGGAGGCGCTTGCCCAGTTCGATTATCACAATGCGCGCGCCATGGCGTCGCTGGAGGCCGATGGCGTCATCTTCCGCGATGTGCCGGACGATGTGGCCGAAGGCCTCAAGGGCGCATGGGAAGAAGTGCGCGAAGAGCTGACGGCGCAGAGCGAAGACGTTGCCCGCGTGCGCGAGAGCTATGACGGCTTCCTGGCCGAGAGCGTGAAATACGCCAACGCCATGAACATGCCGCTTCTCCAGCGTCGCTGATAATCCGGGCACGTTAAAAGACGCGCCGCGCTTCCCCGGGAACCATCCCATGGGAGGCGCGGCGTTTTTCGTTCAGACCAGGAGGGGCGTGACGGTCTCTATCGCGTTCTGCCGCAATGTCTGCGAAGGCAGTTCGCCGAAGAGGGCGGCATAATCACGCGCAAAGCGCCCGCCATCATAGAAGCCGAGTTCGTGCGAAATCCGCGTCACGTTGTTTGTGAAGGCATCAGCGAAGAGCAGCATGCGGCGCGCCTCGTGCAGCCGGCGGCGGCGGAGCAGGGCTTGGACGGTGCAGTCGAATTTCGCCCGTACCGCGCGCTCCAGCGTGCGTTCGTGAATGCCGGCCATCCTGCAAAGTCCGGCAACCGTCAGGCGCGGTTCGTCTGAGGCTTCAAGAAAATCATACATGCGGGCAATGGCCGAATTTCCGCGCCGGTCCGGCCGGGCCTGTTCCTGCCGGCAGGCGTCGAGAACGAGCGGCTTGATCGCACCGACCAAATCGGCACGCAGCATGTCGCCGAACGCTCTGTCTGGTTCTCCTTCGCCCGTGTGCAGCGCATCAAGACAGACCCGCCGCAGGGCGCCGGCCTGCCGGTTCGTCAGGTGAATGGGGCGACCGTTCTTGCAGGCGTCGAAATGATCCCAGAGATCGGCGAATTCCGGCGCATAGCGTTCATCCGTACCGATCAGGATGACGATCTGGTCGTGGCCGGCAGCCGTGGTGCTGTCCAGCTCGCGATAGAAGCTGTGGTGGAGGTTGTGTTTGCACAGCGTTCGCCCCCAGAAGGCCGACTTGTCGCACAGACCCGCAAGCGGCAGGGCGAGAGCGAGAGCGTCGGGCGGTGTCGTGCCGCGCAGCCGCATGTCCGTATGGTACTGATCCCGGTAGATGGCGATGCCGTCGAGCTTCAGAAACGCGATGTCGCAGCCGAACGGGCCGGCCTCCAGCGGCTCGACGGTCAGGTTCCACGGGCGGATTGCCGCCTCGTAGAGGCTGGGTTCCTCCGTGGAGAAAAAGCCGGTTCCTGCGCGCTCGCTCACAAAGTTTTCCTCCCCGAAAACTTGTCGGAAATTACGTAGCAGGCTGGCTAAGTTTCGAAATACTCAAACGCCATGGCTGAACGGTTTCCGCGCCCCGTGCCCGTGAGTGGTTTTGCACAAGACCTCTCATGGTAGCGCCGAGCGCGGTCTTCGTACAGGCATTTGGACTGCGGCAACCGCCAGCGGTTCCTGTTTGGGGAGAAGAAGCATGCAAAAGACATCCGCAAAGCCGGTCGTGCGCCGGCTTGAAACGACACATCTCAAACCACATCGAAACAAGACATTGTCCCTGCTTGCCGGCGCTGCCTGTGCGCTCTTTCTGGCGCAGGCGGGCGATGTTCGACTGGTATCCGATGCGATGGCGGACGAGGCCGAAGTCGAGCGCCTGATGGCGGGCTATGAGGCTTTCAAGCCCAATCTCGCGCCCATTGTGCTCGATCGCGGCGACAATCTCGCCTTCACGGAAGCCTCAGACACGATCCATCCCGAACAGACCGCGTTTGCCCGGCAGATGCAGCGCGGCATCTATATGCCGGTGGAAGACAAGGTCTATGTGGCCGTTGGCTACGGCATCACCAGCACCACGATGGTGGTTGGCGATGACGGCGTCATCATCATCGATCCGGGCGAGAATGACGATTTCGGCGCGCTGGTCATGGAGGAGTTCCGCAGCTTAACCGACAAACCCATCAAGGCCATCGTCTACACGCACCGTCATCCCGATCACCCGTTCGGCTCCAAGGGGCTCGGCGTGACCGAAGAGGACGTGAAGTCTGGCAAGGTGAAGATCTACGCCCATGACAGCTTCATGGAATATCTGGTCAATGACGCAAGCGTGGTCGGTCCGATCCTGTCGATCCGCACCGCGCTCGCCAGCACGCTGCTCGATGTCGGCCCGGAAGGCCGTGTGCATCAGGCGCTTGGGCCCACATTCGATTCCGGCCCGGTGTCGCTTTTACAGCCGACGGACACATTTGACGAAATGCTGGACGTGACAATCGCCGGTGTGCGGATGGTCATGTTCCACGCCTATGGCGATGCCGAGGATGAAATCGGCGTCTGGTTCCCGGAGATGAAGCACCTGCACGGATCGGAAACGATCCAGGGCGAGTCCTTCCCCAATATCTACACGCTGCGCGGCACCAAGTTCCGCGATCCCGTGGAGTGGTATACGGGCGTCGACCGGCTGCTCGAGTATGCGCGTGAGGCAGACAGCTATTCCGGCTCCCACATGCGTCCGTGGGTCGGTAACGAGTTCATTGTCGAGCGCATCACCAATTATCGCGACGCGATCCAGTATGTGCACGACCAGACCGTGCGGCTCATGAACATGGGCTACACGCGGGAGGAACTGGCAGACACGATCCGCCTGCCGGAGCATCTGGCCAATGATCCGTGGCTTGGAGAGTATTACGGCACTGTCGCGCACAGCACGCGCAACATCTATGGCGGCTATCTCGGCTGGTATCAGGCAGATCCGACCGAACTCGCCACGCCGGGCTTCGAAAAGAAGGCCGCGCTTTATGTCGAGGCACTCGGCGGCCGTGACGCGATCATGGAGAAGGCCCGCAAGGCGCTCGATGAAGGCGAATATGGCTGGTCGATGGAGCTTCTCACCCACGCCGTCCGCGTTGATGGTGAGGACATGGAAGCCCGTGCAATGAAAGCCGAGGCGATGCGTGAATGGGCCTATCAGCAGCCCAACATCTACTGGCGCGGCCTTGCGCTTGGCGGTGCTCTGGAACTGGAGGACAAGCTCGACTATTCGCGCATCTGGAACTTCGCCGCTCCCGACATCATCAAGGCGCTTTCGCCCGACGCCATCATCGAGTCCGTTCGGGTGCGGCTCGATCCCGAAAAGGCGGCGGACGCGCACATGACCATCGGGTTCCGGTTCACGGATATCCAGGACGACAGCGCGCTTGAAATCCGCAGGGGCGTGGCGGTCTTCCATCCCAAAAGCCCGGAGAAAACCGACGCCACCATCGTCGCGACCAAGGCGCTTCTGGATGACATTCTTCTGGAGCAGACCACGCTTGCCGATGCACTGGCCGAAGGCTCGCTGACCATTGAGGGCGACGAGAAGGCCATCGAGCGCTTCTTCGGCTATCTCGATCCGCCGAGCGCCGATCCGATCAAGCTCGTCGTACGCTGATTCAGACTGATCGACGCCATGCAGCCGCAGACCGCTAATCCGGTCTGCGGCTGTTTTCGTTTGGGCGTGCTGTTTGTCGCCTGAACCTTATCCACGGTCAAAACACGCAAAAGCCGATGCTTTCCAGTCACTTGCCGGCCCTCTTCTTTGCCGGCTTGACGCCGCCGCCAATAGCCTCTACCAAATAACTGTTCTAAATAAAGAACTAGTTCAGCATACTGAACTAGCGGAGGCCGAGGAGGAGGCAGCCAGGTGAGTGGTCGCGGCGCTGAGCGCATCTTGCTTTTGTTGGAATGGATGGCCCGTCAGGAAGGCGCGGTCTCGTTCTCCGACGCCGTCGCTGCACTGGAGCTTCCCAAGAGCAGCGCGCTCGGCCTTTTGCGCATGCTGGTCGATCTTGGCTATGCCGCCCGCGAGGATGACGGCCGCTATCGTCTTTGCCGTCTTCCCGGCGAGCCGGATGACGCGCATCAGGCATGGGGCACACTTGCGCGCCTCACCGATGCGGTTCTGCACACGGCAGTGCGCGAGGCGGGCGAATCCGGCTTTCTCGCCGTGCTCGATGAAGACGACCGCGTTCGTTACATCTCCAAGCTCATGCCCGAGCGCGAGATCAGATATGACCGCGACATCACCGTGTCGCGCAGGGCGCATCAGGTCACGAGCGGCATCGTGCTTCTGGCCGGCCTTTCCGCCGACCGGCTTGCCGCGTATGCGACGCGTGCGGCTGAAGAAGCCGGCAATCCGGATCTACGCGAAGCCATTCTCTCAAAGGTGGAGGACGCGCGCGCGGCCGGCCATGCCGTCAATCTGCGTGGCGTGGTCGAGGGTGCTGCGGGCGTTGCGGCTCCCGTTCTTGATGCAGACGGATGTGTGCGCGCCGCACTCAACATTGCCGGCCCCGCCGACCGCATGGCCGCAAACATCGATCAGGTCATTGCCGTGACCTGCGAAAGCGCAGCGCAGGCCACCGCCGCGCTCACCGCCTTTCGCCACAGGCTGCCGGCCAGGTAGCCACCCGATCCGCACGCAATGCGGTTCCAACATCACTCAACCAGACGATCATCAGGAGGAAACGACGTGAAACATATGCTTAAATCCATGGGTATGGCTGCCGCCGTGCTCGCTTCAGCACAGGCCGCTCCGGCCAGCGCGCAGGAATTCCCCGAGCGCGGAATCGAGTTCGTCGCCGGTTATGGTCCGGGCGGCGGTCACGACACCATGCTGCGCTCCATGGCCAAGATCATGCAGGAAGAGGGCATCATCGAGACGCCGATCAACGTGATCAACAAGCCGGGCGGCAGCTCCGCCGTGGCCATGGGCTACCTGAACTCGCGCGCCGGTGACGGTCACTACCTCATGTCGGTGACCTCCTCGCACATCACCACGCCGCTCACCTCCAACATCGGCCTCGACTTTTCCGATTTCACGCCGATTGCGCGTCTGGGCATCGACCCCGAGCTGCTCGTCGTCAACGCGGCTGGCCCCTACAAGTCGATCGACGACCTGCTCAAGGCCGACAAGGTTCTGAACGTTGGCGGCACCGCCACGGGCAGCATCGAGCACATCGTCGCCATCCAGTTCCAGAAGCAGACCGGCAAGAAGGTCAACTTCGTGCCGTTCCAGGGCGATGGCGATGTGGTTGCAGCACTTCTGAGCAACCAGCTCGACTTCATCGTCACCAATCCGGGTACGGCCCGCGACTTCATCGAGGCAGGCAAGTTCAACGCGCTGGCCATCAGCACGGAAGAGCGCATCGACGCGCTTCCCGATGTTCCGACCTTCAAGGACCAGGACATCGACATCACGCTCAGCCTCTATCGCGGCGTCACCGCTCCGGCTGACATCAGCGATGAAGCAAAGGCCTATCTCATCGAGAAGATGACCGAGCTGAACGAGAGCGCTGCCTGGAAGTCCGGCTATCTCGACCCGAACTCCGTGGTTGAGGGTTTCATCACCGGTGATGAATTCGAGGCCTATCTCGAAGAGACCCAGGGCGTCTATCGCGAGACGCTCACCGAGCTCGGCATCATTAAATAAGTGACTGGAGAGGGCTCATGAAACTGTCGGAAATCGTCCTGCTTGCGGGTCTCGCCGTCTTTTCGGGAGTCCTCCTCATAAGCAGTCTGGATATGCCTTACGGCTCGGAGCAGAGCTTCGGGCCGGGGTATATCCCGCTCAACATCGCACTTGTCGTTCTGGGTCTGATTGGCATCCTCGCCGTCAAGGCTTTCATGGCCGGGCGCAAGCCCGGCGCGGACGGCAGCGCCGTCATCGAGGATATGTCTTCGGCGCTCCCGGTGGCCGCCGTTATCGTTCTTCTGGCGGGCGCGATCTACGCCATGAGCTGGGGCAGCATTCTTGCGCCGCTTGGCGTGCTGATGATCATCCTGTCGTGGCGCTTCAACGGGCATGGCTTCGTAAAGTCCTGCCTGGTCAGCGCCGCCATTCTGGCCGTCATCTACACGATCTTCAGCCTCTGGCTGAAAATCCCGCTTCAATAGTCTTCCTGAAAGTCGCTCTCCAATGGACGCACTCACTCAACTCGCGGGCGGTTTTTCGGAAGTCCTGACCGTCTACAACATCCTGCTGATTTTCCTTGCCGGCATGATCGGCACGGTGGTCGGCGCGCTGCCGGGGCTTGGGCCGTCGGCAGGCATCGCGCTCATGCTGCCGCTGACGTTCGGCATGCCGCACGCTTCGGGCCTGTGCCTGCTCACCGGCGTCTACATGGGCACCATGTATGGCGGCCGCATCACGTCGATCCTCATCAACACGCCGGGCGACGCCCCCGCCATCATCACCGCCATGGAAGGCTATCCGATGATGCTGCGCGGGCAGGGCGGTCTGGCCCTCGGCCTGTCGGCGTTCTCGTCCTTCATCGGCGGTTTCTTCGGCCTGGCCGTTCTGATTTTCTTCGCACCGGTTGTCTCTTCCTACGCGATCTATCTCGGCGCACCGGAATATTTCCTGCTCATGCTGCTGGGGCTCAGTACGATCATTCTGCTGGCCGGCGACAACATGGTGAAAGCCCTGCTGATGGCCTGTGTCGGCGTTCTGGTCTCCACCTTCGGCAGTGACTACATTTCCGGCCATATCCGCTTCGCCTTCACGCCGGAGCTGATCGAGGGCATCGACTTTGTCGCCATCATCATCGGCCTCTACGGTCTTGGCGAAGTCTTCTACAATCTCGAAAAGCGCGTGCGCATCGATCTCGGCAAGCCGAGCTTCAACATCCGCGAGTACATCCCGCCGGCATCCGCCATCAAGGAAAGCGGCGGCGCAACCGTGCGCGGCTCGATCCTCGGCACCGTCATCGGCATTCTGCCGGGCGCCGGCGCAACTGTCGCGACCTTCCTCGAATATGCCCTGGAGCGGCGCATTTCGCGCAAGCCGGAAGAGTTCGGCAAGGGCGCAATTGCAGGTCTCGCCGGACCGGAAGCCTCCAACAACGCTTCGGTTCCGGGTTCGCTGATCCCGCTCATCACGCTCGGCATTCCCGGCTCCGGCGGCACGGCCATCATGCTTGGCGCGCTTATCATGTTCGGCATGCAGCCCGGCCCGCTTCTCATGATCAAGTCGGGAGACGTGGTCTGGGCGATGATTGCAGGCCTTGTGCTGGCGAACATCTTCCTGCTCTTCTCGAACGTGCTGTTGATTCCCGTCTTCGTGAATCTTCTGCGTTCCGTGCAGGGTCATCTGGCGAGCGTCGTCATCGCCCTTTGTGTGGTGGGTGCGTTCTCGCTTGCCTACAGCACGTTCAACATATGGGTCGCGCTGGTGTTCGGCGTGCTCGGATATCTGATGAAAAAAGCGGATTATCCCACCGGCCCGTTCATTCTGGCGGTTGTCCTTGCCCCGCTCGCGGAAAACTATTTCCGCCAGTCGATCATGCTGGGTCAAGGTGACTGGGCGATCTTCATCGACCGCCCCATCTCGCTCGGAATCATCATTGCCATGGTCGTCCTTGGCGGACTGGGCATGGCGACGAAACGCTTCATGAAGCGCCGCGAACCTGCGGCGCGCGCCTGAGACTACAAGAAGGAAGACTATGGCCGACCGTGCCTGGAAACCCGTCGATTTCACGCCCGATGCAAAAGGTCCGCTGAGCGGGATCGTTGTGCTTGACCTGTCGCGTCTCGTGGCGGGCAACATGACCTCGCTTCAGATGGCCGATTTCGGGGCCGAGGTCATCAAGGTGGAACCGCTTCCCGCAGGCGATCCCCTGCGGGCGTGGAAGCAGGGCGGCCATGCCACTTTCTGGAAGGTCTATGGCCGCAACAAGAAGAGCATCGCGCTTGATTTTCGCAAGGAAGGCGCGCTGGATCTTCTGCGCCGGCTCATCGCCCGCGCCGACGTGATGATCGAGAGCTTCCGGCCGGGCACGCTGGAAAAGATGGGGCTCGGGCCGGATGTGCTCAAGCGCGAGTTCCCGGGACTGGTTCTGCTCAGGGTTTCCGGTTTTGGCCAAAGCGGCCCCTACAGCCCGCGCCCCGGTTTCGGAACGCTGGTCGAGGGCATGTCCGGCTTTGCACATCGCAATGGCGAGGAAGGGGGCGATCCGCTGCTGCCGCCGCTGGCGCTCGCAGACATGATTTCCGGCCTCTACGGGGCCAATGCCGTGATGATGGCGCTGCGCGCGCGTGACCGCGACGGGCATGGCCAGGTGATCGACCTTTCCCTGCTTGATGCGATGGTTTCCGTGCTTGGGCCGGAGCCGCTCGACTACCAGATCACCGGCAGGCCCAAACAACGTGTCGGCAATGGGTCCAATACGTCGAGCCCGCGCAATGTCTACAAGACGAGCGACGGGCACTTCATCGCCATTTCCGCATCCATTCAAAAAACCGCCGAGCGCCTGTTCCGCAGCATCGGGCGCGAAGACATGATCACCGACCCGCGCTACGCCACCAACGAGCAGCGCGTTTCCCGCCGGCATGAGGTCGACGCCATTGTCGGCGGGTGGATCGGGGCGCGCAGCCGCGCCGAGGTTCTGGAGATTTTCGAGAAGGACGGCATCACCGCCGCGCCGCTCTACGACGTGGCGGACATAAGCGCCGACCGTCATTTCATCGAGCGCGGCATCTATGTCGCTGCACCCGATGAAGAGCACGGAAGCGTGCCCATGCATGCGCCCACGCCGCGCCTTTCCGAAACGCCGGGCACCCTGCGCGGTCCGGCCCCAGCGCTGGGCGCACATTCGCGCGAAATCCTGCGGGCGGCCGCGTTCTCCGATGCTGAAGTCGATGGCTTTGTCGCCGCCGGCGTCATCAACGACGGAGCAGATGCATGAGGCAGACAGCAAACCAGCCGCGATGGCGCTCGCTTCTCTATGTGCCGGGCAACAATGAGCGTTTCATCGGCAAGGCCCAGACCCGTGGGGCCGATGCGGTTGTACTCGACCTGGAAGACAGCGTCCCCGATCACGAAAAGGCCGCCGCCCGCGCGATGACAGCGGCGGCGCTGCCGCCCCTCGCCGAGGGGTCATCGGATCTGCTGGTGCGCATCAATGGCGGCATGCGGCTTGCCGTGCCGGATCTTGAAGCTGTGGTTCAGCCCGGTCTGCGCGGCATCTTCGTGCCCAAATGCGAAGCTGCGGAAAAACTGCGACTCCTCTCCGAAATGCTGTTCGATCTTGAGGCCGAACGTGGCCTGCCGATTGGGGAAATCGCTCTGGTGGCGATGATCGAGACCCCGCGCGGCCTCGAAAACGTGCATGACATTGCGCGGGCCGATCCGCGCCTTTGCGGCATGATCCTCGGCAGTGAAGATTTCGCCACGGCCACCGGCATGCAGCCGACGCCAGAGGCGCTGCTCGCACCGCGCCAGCAGATCGTCTTTGCCGCGCATGCCGCCGGCATCGCGCCTCTGGGACTTCTGGACAGTGTCGCCAATTATGGTGATGCGGAGCATCTTTCCGCAGTGGCCCGCCGGGCGCGGGCCTTCGGCTTTCGCGGCGCGACCTGCGTGCATCCGGCAGCCGTCGCGCCTCTCAACGCGGCATTCCTGCCGTCGGATGAAGAAACTGATTGGGCAAAGCGCGTCGTCGCGGCGATGGAAGAGGCCCACGCACAGGGCAGGGGAGCCGCCACGCTTGACGGGCGCATGATCGACAAGCCGTTGCTGGATCGCGCACGCGACATTCTCGCGTCTCAGCCCGGGCATTGAGCCAGTTGCGGCATCCTGCATGGCCGCCGCATTCGCCGCAGTGACACGGCGGCAGAAATGTGTCACGACGCTTCCATGAAGTTCATGCGCGACATGTTGAAGGATCGTCTCGCGGCGGGTCTCATGGCCGGCCTCCTGGCCTATTTCCTTCTCATGCAGGGCTTTGCAGCGGCCTTTGCGCAGGGCAACATGGCGGGTGCCGCCGGCATTCCCGGCTTCGTCATCTGTAATCCGAGCGGCATCGGGCCGGAATCGGGCAATGGCCCTGCACCCGCCCGAAACCCGCACGATTGCTGCACAACCCTCTGCCAGGCCGGCTGTGCGGTTTCACCGGCATTGCCCGGTGACCATGCCGGGCTCGACTGCGCCTTACGCGCGCCGCTTGCAGCGGCAACATTGCCCGAACCGCCGATCTTCCACCCCGTCACGCTCGGTTTTCTGGCCGACGCGCGCGGCCCTCCATCCCACTCCATCTGACGCAACAAACCCTTTTCACGGCTGCGCATTCATGCGCCCGTATCTGCGCTTATGGAGACAAGACATGCGCTTTTTCACCCGCACTTTCACCGCAGCAATGCTGTTCATCGCCGCTCCCGCATTCGCCGGCGACTACACGCTTGGCAATCTAGACATCGACCAGCCATGGACCCGCGCCACGCCGCCCGGCGCAAAGGCTGCCGGCGGTTTTGTCACCATCGCCAATGGCGGTGAGGAAGACGACCGGCTGGTCAGCGCCGAGGCCGCCTTTGCAGGCCGCGTGGAGCTGCACACGATGGACATGACCGACGGCGTCATGAAGATGCGCCATCTGCCCGAAGGCATTCCGGTTCCGGCCGGCGAGACGGTCAATCTCGCGCCCGGCGGGCTGCATGTCATGTTCATGGAACTCAAGGAGCCCATCGCGGAAGGCGCCCCCGTTCCGGTTACGCTGACCTTCGAGAAGGCAGGCAGGATCGAAGTGGAAATGTCGGTCGCAAAGCCCGGCGCACCGGCTCCAAACATGCACAACAACATGCACGGCAACGGCAAGAGCTGATGTCCCGTCGCTCGTTATCGATCCTGGCCGGCGCGGTTTTCGCGCTGGTCCTTGCCATCGTCGCAATGGTGACGATGAACCTCTCTCCCACCGGCCGGTCCGGTGGGGGGATGGGCACCGCCGATATCGGCGGCCCCTTCACGCTGACCGCAGAGGATGGAACCACCGTCACCGAAGCCGATTTTCTCGGCAAACCGACGGCAATCTTCTTCGGTTTCACCTTCTGCCCGGATGTCTGTCCGACCACGCTCTATGAATTATCGGGCCTCATCGATGATCTCGGTGCGGATGCGGACAGGCTCAACTTCGCCTTCGTATCCGTTGACTGGGAGCGCGACGGGCCGGAGCAGTTGGCGCTCTACACATCCAGTTTCGATGATCGCATTCAGGGACTGGCAGGCACCGAAGAGCAGATCGAAGCCATCACAAAAGCCTATCGCGTCTATTACCGCAAAGTGCCCACGGATGATGGCGACTACACCATCGATCACACGGCTTCGGTCTATCTGATGAACGGGGAGGGTGGTTTCGTCGGCACGCTGTCTTACGGCGAGGCGCACGACTCCATGCTGGAGAAGCTCAGGCAGCTGGCCGCCAAGGGCTGACGGGAGGAAATCATGACACATATTGATACGCCGGCGCTTAAGGAAGCCCCGGCGCGTACTGTCGTGGACAGAACGCTTTCACGCAAATTCTACATGGCAGCGTGGCGCTGGCACTTTTATGCCGGCCTCTATGTCGCGCCGTTTCTGGCGATGCTCGCGGTGACCGGCCTGGTCATGCTCTGGGTCAGCGCACTGGACGGCCGCGACGGGGAAAAGATCACGGTCACGCCGCAGGGCGAAGAGACGTCAATTCTTGCGCAGGCTTCGGCGGCGCAGACGGCGCTGCATGAGGGGCATGTGGTCGAGTATATCGCTCCGACCGCGCCAGATCGTGCTGCCGTGTTCCGCGTGGACAGCGGTGGCGAGGCAAAGCTGGTCGCCGTCGACCCTTACACCGCAGAGGTGCTGGACATCTGGAGCCGCCAGGCCGGCTGGTATGACTTCGCCTCGGACATTCACGGCACGCTGCTGATCGGCGATCTGGGCGACCGGTTGATCGAGATCGCGGCCGGTTTCGGCATCGTGCTCATCATCACCGGCGCGTATCTGTGGTGGCCGCGTGACGGGCAGGGCGCAGGACGCGCCTTCCGGCCCGACCTCAATGCGCGCGGTCGCTCTTTCTGGAAAAGCCTGCACAAGACCACCGGGCTTTATGCTGCGGCGCTTCTCGTCATCTTCCTCCTGAGCGGCCTTTCGTGGGCCGGCATCTGGGGCGAGAAGTTCGTGCAGGCCTGGAGCACGTTTCCGGCGGAGAAGTGGGACAATGTGCCCCTGTCTGAGCAGACGCATGCATCCCTGAACCACGGCGCGACCAAGGATGTGCCCTGGGCGCTGGAGCAGACGCCGCTCCCAGCCTCTGGTTCCGATGCAGGTGTGGCCGGCGTACCGGGTGCGTCTCCCTACAATCTGGATCAGATCGTCGCCTTCGGGCGGAGCCTTGGCTATGAGGGCCGGTTCCGCGTCGCCACGCCGCGCGGAGAAACCGGCGTGTGGACGCTTGCTCAGGATTCCATGAGCAATGATTCCACCGATCCGACCTCCGACCGGACGGTGCATGTCGACCAGTATACGGGCAATGTTCTGGCCGATGTTCGTTTTGCCGACTATTCACCCGGCGGCAAGGCGATGGCGGTTGGCATCGCCTTTCACGAAGGCGACATGGGCATCTGGAATCTGGCCCTGAACACGCTGTTCTGTCTGGCGGTTCTGTTCCTGTCGGCCAGCGGCATTGTCATGTGGTGGATGCGCCGTCCACCGCGCGCGCTGCGTCTGGCCGCACCGCCCATGCCGGCAGACATGCCGCTGTGGAAGGGCTCGGTGGCGCTGATGCTTCTGGTGGCGCTTCTCTTCCCATTGGTGGGCATCACCCTGCTGGTCCTGCTCGCTCTGGACGTGCTTGTGATCCAGCGCATTAAGCCGCTTGCACGCCTTCTTGGCTAAAGGCCTGCTTGAAAGTGGTATCGCCGGGCGGCGCTTTCCGATTGAGCGTCGCCCGCTCTCGTCCTATGATCGCCGCGAATGGAGAGTGCGATGCATAGCGAAAAGCCCCCGAGAGTTTCGTCTCTGATCAACAAGGTTCTGGCCAACGCGCCACAGCCGAACGATATCCGCCTTCTGGCGCAGCGTCTGCATGACCACGCGCTTGAGCCGCGTTCGACGCCGGAGGAGACCCAGGCGCTCGTGACGGATCTGGGTTACAAGAACATCGCGGCCTTTTGCGAGGCTGCCGGCCTTCCGAGCCATCTCGCAGACCGTTGGGAGCGCTTTGGCATTTCCGGCGAAATGCGGCAGGTGCTTCTGCTTCTCGCGGCCCAGCGCCGAGCCATGCTCGAGGCCGTGCGCGAGTTCGAGACCATCACGCATGTGGGTCTCGATGACTTCATGCGCGAGCGCGGTCTGATCTGACGCGGTCTGATCTAACTGGGTGAGGGGCCGCTCAGAGCCCCTCTTCGTCTGCTTTTTCCAGCAACATCCGCGCTGTAGCGGCATCCGTAACGAGTGCCGCTGCGGACACTGTGCGCAGCGCCGCCAGAATGGCCGTGACCTTCTGCTCGCCACCGGCTGCCAGAATCACGTGCGGAATGCGCGCCACCACGTCGAGATCGATGGCCATGATGCGCTGGTTCACCTCATGGTCGACCAGCTGGCCTGCCGCATCCACGAAATAGCAGAGAATGTTGGCCACCGCGCCCTTGTCGCGCAGTGGATCGATCAGCTTCTTCGGAACGATGCCATGGCGGAAGATCGTCGCGTCGGGTGAAACCGCGCCAACCGTCAAGAGCGCGATGTCCGCCTTGGCGGCGCGCTCGCGCACATCGCGCAGTGAGGGCTGTTCCCAAAGGCGCTCGCGCAGTTCGGGGTCGTCCACCACCACGGGCGCGCTGATCTGATAGCTGTCCACCTTCAGCCGTTCCGCCACCTTGGTGGCGACGATGGACGGATTGATCCATTGCGAATGCGGAAGGCTGCCCACGAGCCCGATCACGGTCGAGCCGGAAAGATCGCGCTGCGCCATGAAACTCAGGCTGGAATGCAGTGTCGCGCCGCCGCCGATCGCCAGTGTCATGCCGGGTTGCATCTGCTCTTCGAGGTAGCGCGCCACCGCATGTCCGATCGAGCGTTCCAGATTGTCCGCTTCCTGCGGCGCGGGCACGACGATTGCGCTTTTCAGGCCCCAGCGCTTTTCCAGCTGCCGCTCCAGTGCCACCTGTTCGGCCGTGTCGGCATTGATGGTGGTCACCACCATGTGATTCTCGGCGCTGGCGGCCAGCGCGCGCATCACCTTCATGCGGCTGACATTCAGCAAGCTGGCTATCTTCTCCTGCGTCAGGCCCTCCACATGGTAGAGCCAGGCCATTTTCACATTGATGTCTGCGGAAGACAGCGTCGGCTCATCAGCCGGCTTCTTTTTCCTTTTGCGCGCCACGGCGGTGATTCCCTCTCTCATCGCGTCAAGGTTTTAGCACAATGTTCGGCACGTCGCGGCGGCGTTGCCGGGCGAAAGGTACGAAATTTTATTGCGTTCTTTTGTTATTGACGACAAACATATGTTCATATTCAATGATGAGGCGCTTTTGTTACAAGCCTGTCATATTGCGCATGCAGGGGAGGAGCTCCGGCGTTAAATGTCCGGAGAAGCAAACAGAGGAGTAACCCCATGGTACGCCAGTCCACCATTCGCTCGGTTGCGTTTGCAGCCGCATTGCTCACATCCACCGCGGCTTTTGCCGAGAACCTGGTGCTCTACACGTCGCAGCCCGACGCTGACGCCGCCGAGACCGTTGACGCCTTCAAGGCGGCTAACCCGGGCATCGAGGTAGAGATCTTCCGTTCCGGCACCAGCGACCTGATGACCAAGCTCGCAGCCGAATTCGCTGCCGGTAGCCCGCAGCCCGACGTGCTCCTCATCGCTGACGCTGTCAGCATGGAAATCCTCAAGAAGGACGGCCACCTGATGGCTTATCCCGAAGCCAATGTGGAAGGCTTCGAGGAAGCGGCCTATGACGCCGACAAGACCTATTTCGGCTCCAAGCTCATCACCACCGGCATCGCCTACAACACGGCCGCTGCCGAAAAGCCGGAGCATTGGTCCGACCTGACGGGCGAGGCCTACAAGGACCTCACCATCATGCCAAGCCCGCTTTATTCGGGTGCAGCAGCCTATCTTCTGTCCGCTTTCGCAAACCGTGACGACCTCGGCTGGGACTATTTCGAGAAGCTGAAGGAAAACGGTCACGTTGCCGTGCGCGGCAATGGCGCTGTTCTGAAGTCCGTCGCAAGCGGTGAGAAGGCCTATGGCATGCTCGTCGACTTCATGGCCATGAACGCCAAGAAAGACGGCTCGCCCATCGAGTTCGTGTTCCCCGAGGAAGGCGTCACCGCCGTCACCGAGCCGGTCGCCATCATGTCGACCGCGAAGAACACTGACGCAGCCAAGAAGTTCGTCGACTTCATTCTCTCCGACGACGGCCAGAAGCTGGCTCTTACGCAGGGCTACCTGCCGGCCAAGCCTTCGGTCGGTTCCCCGGACTGGCTGCCGGAAGGCACCGAAATCAGCATCATGAAAGTTGATGTAAAGAAGGTTGTCGACGAGATCGCCGGCAACAAGGAAAAATTCTCCTCCATGTTCGGCGGCTAAGGACACATCTGAATGACCGCTATTCGCAAGGAACGTCAGGGCCAGGAGATGGCCCTGACAGCGGGGATCGTCGCGCTTATCGTCATCTTTTCGCTGCTGCCAATGGCGCGGCTTTTGCAGGAAGTCATCCTGCCTGGCGGTCAGTTCTCGCTTGATATCATTCGCAACGGCCTGATTGATGAAACGACCTGGCGCGCTACCTGGAACACGCTGGTGGTGGGCCTTGGCGGAACGCTGTTCGCGCTGGTTCTGGGCGTGGCCGTTGCCATTCTCGTTTCACTGTCGGATGTGCGTCAGCGTCAGGCTTTCGTCCTGTGCTTTGTCACGCCGCTCATGATTGCGCCGCAGGTGACCGCGCTCGCCTGGCTTCAGCTTTTCGGCCCCTCCAGCCCGCTTCTGAACATGTTGGGCATGGCTCCGCCGCTTGGCACGCGCAATCCGCTTTATTCGCCCGAAGGCATCGTTTTCCTGCTTGGCATCCAGTATGCGCCGCTCGTCTTCCTGATCGTGCGCGCCGGCATGCGCAAGCTGCCGCGTGAGCTGGTCGAGGCCGCGCAGTCCAGCGGCGCCGGCTGGGTTCGGGTGCTCGGCACCATCATTCTGCCGCTCATGACACCTTCCATCGTGGGTGCAGCAGCGCTCACCTTCGTTTCCTGTGTCGGCAATTTCGGCATTCCCGCCTTCCTGGGCATTCCGGCAAACTATCTTGTGCTGCCGACGCTCATCTATCAGCGCCTGGCCGGTGGTGGACCGGATGTCCTCTCCGATGTCGCGTTCTTGTCGGTGCTCATCGGTATCATCGCCATGGTCGGCATCGTCATGCAGGACCGCATTGCGAGCCGGCGCGATTTCCGCATCACGTCCACCTCGCTGCCCGCAGCGCCCTACCAGCTGGGCGCATGGCGTCTGCCGGTGGAGCTTGGCATGTGGGTGCTGATCGCGTTCATCCTCGTTCTGCCGCTGGTGGGACTCATTCTCACCTCGCTGGTGCGGGGCTATGGCGTGACGCTTTCGGCTGAGACGGCAACGCTGGAGAACTATTACTTCGTCATCTTCCAGCACGCCGCGGCAAGCCGCGCCTTCCTGAACAGCCTGTATCTCTCGGCTGGGGCGTCCATCTTCGCCGTCTTCGTTGCGATCCCGCTCGGCTATGTCATCGCCTGGGGCAACAAGCGCTGGATCAAGGCGCTCAACCTCGCCATCGAGCTGCCCTATGCGCTGCCGGGCGTGGTGCTGGCGATTGCCTCGCTGCTCCTGTTCCTCAAGCCCATGCCGATCACCGGCATCCAGATCTACAACACGGTCTGGATCATCCTCTACGCCTATCTCGCACGCTTCCTGATCCTGGCAGTGCGGCCGACGATCACGGGCTATTTCCAGCTCGACCGGGCGCTTGAGGAGGCCGCGCAGGTCGCCGGCGCAGGATTGTTCACGCGTCTGCGCACCATCATCTTCCCGCTCATCGCTCCGGCGGCCATTGCCGGCGGCCTGCTGATCTTCATGACGGCGCTGTGCGAGCTGACGGTTTCAGCGCTCCTGTGGTCCTCCGGTTCGGAAACCATCGGCGTTGTCATCTTCTCCTTCGAACAGGGCGGAGATTCAAAATATGCGGCGGCGGTTTCCGCCATCATGGTCGCAACCACCTTCCTTCTGATGCTGCTCGCCAGCCTCTTTGCAAACAAACTACCGGACGGAGTTCTTCCATGGCGGGACTGAGCATTAACAACGTCACCAAGGCCTTCGGCGACACCAAGGCGCTGGACAATGTGTCCATCGATGTCGCGGATGGCGAGTTCCTCGCCGTGCTTGGCCCTTCGGGCTGCGGCAAGACCACGCTTCTGCGCATGATCGCCGGTTTCGAGACCGTCACCGGCGGCAACATCCGCATCGGCGACCGCGAGGTCTCCACTGCCGAGGCCAACACGCCGCCGGAAAAGCGCCGCGTGGGCATAGTCTTCCAGAACTACGCGCTCTGGCCGCATATGAGCGTGTCCGAGAACATCGGTTACGCGCTCAAAGTGGCGCGCGTGCCCAAAGCGGAGCGTGAGGAGCGCGTGAAGAACGCGCTGGCGCTCGTCAATATGGAGCAGTATGGCGACCGCCGTCCGGCCAATCTGTCCGGCGGTCAGCGGCAGCGCGTGGCGCTGGCGCGCTGTCTCGTCGCCGAGCCGCGGCTGGTGCTGTTCGACGAGCCGCTGGCCAATCTCGATGTGCATCTGCGCGCCTCGATGGAAGACGAGTTCGCCGACTTCCACAAGCGCACCGGCACGACCATTCTCTACATCACCCACGATCAGGCCGAGGCCATGGCGCTGGCAGACCGTATTGCGGTCATGGATCACGGTCGCCTGATGCAGCTTGCCACGCCGCGCGAGCTCTATCATGAGCCGGCCAACGAGATGGTCGCTTCCTTCATCTCGCAGGGCATGGTTCTGCCTGCCGATGTCGAGACCGAAGAGGCGGACGGCCAGTGCCGCGTGCGCGTGCTTGGCCAGGAACTGGTCGTGCGCTGTCGCAAGGGCGAGAAGCCGCGCAAGGACGCGCGCATCTGCTGCCGCGCATCGCAGATCACATCCGTAGGGGCGAGCCAGCCGGGCTTCGAGGGCACGATCACACGCGCCGTCTATCGCGGCGGGTCTGCACGCATCGAGTTCGAGCCTGCTTCCGCGCCACAGCTCGGCCTGCATTTCGACCAGCCCGATCCGGTGTCCTTCGAGGCCGGTCAGCGGGCAAGGCTTGCCATTACATCGGGCTGGCTCATCCCGGCTGATGGTGCAGCCTGATGTTAACGGTCGATCTTCAGGGCGGGTTCGGCGAAAAGGGACGAACCAGTGTTGCGGTCAGCGATGGCGACACAAGGATCATGCTCGATGCCGGCATCAAGGTGGGTGCGACAGGGGATGAATATTACCCCGTGCTCGCCCGCCCGGTCGGTGACATCGACGCCCTGTTCATCTCGCATGCCCATGAGGATCATATCGGCGCGCTGTGCCGCCTGATCCGCGAGGGCTATATCGGCCCGATCTACATGACCGCAGAGACCCGCACCGAGATGCCGGCAACGCTTGCCCAGTATGCGGACGCGGCAGAGCTGTGGGAGTTCATGCCGAAGGACGCGCAGATCCGGCTTTTCGAGCCGGGCGAGCGGCTTTCTGCCGGCGCGCTCGCGATTGAAACCGGCGCATCCGGCCATGTGGTCGGCGGGGTCTGGTTCTCGGTCGAAGGGCAGGGGCGGCGCGTGGTCTACTCAGCCGACATCGTGCCCGAAAGCGCTGTTTTCCCGATGCAGCCGCTTCCCTCCTGCGACCTTCTCATCCTCGACGCCTCCTATGGCGCAGATCCCATTCCCGGCACGGAACGCGCCCAGCGCATTGCCAAGTGGGTTGCGGACTATGCCGATGGCTGCCTTCTGCCGACACCGCTCTCCGGTCGTTCGCTGGAGCTGATCGCGGCCATCGACGTGCCGTTCGCCATCGAGGCCGGCATGCGCGAGGCGTTGTCTGCGCAGATCCATGCGCCCGGCGCCGTGCATGAAGACCGTGTCGACGTTCTTGCCGGACGGCTTGCCGCCGCGCGCGACTGGAATGTGGGAGAGGCGCTGCCTGCATGCCCTCTGCTGGTCCATGACGGCATGGGTGTCGCCGGGCCTTCCCGTCCGGCGCTCGCCGCAGCAGAGCTTGCCGGCTATCCGATCCTGTTGAGCGGGCACCTGCCGAAAGGCTCGCCCGGCGCACGGCTCGTAGACCAGGGCGCGGCGGCCTGGATCCGCATGCCGACGCATCCCACGCTGCCCGAGAATGTTGCGTTATGGGAAGCCGCCGGACGTCCGGCGCTGATCGGCCATTCCTGCGATGCGGCCGCGCTCGACGCGCTTCATCAGCACATTCCCGCCCTTCTGACCGGCGCTCGCACCGGTGACACCTACCAGATCGACAAAGAGACGATACATGCGCATTCTGATTTCCAATGACGACGGCATCGAAGCTCCCGGCATTGCGCTGGCGGCCAAAGCGGCATCCCTCCTGACGGACGATGTCTGGGTGGTCGCGCCGGACGGCAAGCGCACGGCCGCCGGCCCGTCGCTCACGGTCGCGCGCCCGATCACCATGCGCCGTCTCGGCGAGCGCCGTTTCTCCTGCTCGGGCACGCCGGCAGACTGTATCGTGACGTCCATGGGCTGGCTCTTCAACGATGGCAAGAAGCCCGATCTCGTTGTTGGCGGCGTCAATGACGGGCGCAATGTCGGCGAGGATCTTGCCTATTCCGGTACGCTCGGCATCGCCCGCGAGGCAACATTCTGGGGCATTCCCGCCATCGGTTTCTCCCGCGTGAAGGAGGCCAATGTGCGCGAAGGGGACGCCGCATGGCTGGCCCGCTTCATCGAACGTCTGTGGCAGACGCGCAGCGAGTGGGCCATGGAAGGCCATTGGCTCAGCGTCAATCTTCCGGCCAATCTGCCAGCCGCCATCGCCCAGCCGACCATCGGTCGCGACAAGATTGCGCGCAAGACCGAGATCGTTCGGGAAAATGGCGACGAGATCGAGCTGATCGTGCCACGCGGCCGCGCGCATTCAAGCCGCAAGGGCGATGAGAACAGCCTCATCGCCGAAGGCTTCGCCACCATGAACCGGCTGAACTGGTTCGGCGAAACCCAGCTTGGCGGCGCGTTCATGGAAGGCCTGCGGGCCGCTACGAAGTAGAGCCCGTCGCGACGGGTGCGGTCTCTCTCTCACCAGGTTCCGGCAGCGCATCGACCCATTCGCGGATGCGCTGCCAGTTTTGCCGTGACGGACTGACGGAGTCGATTTGCTCGTCAGGCTGTTCAATGGTTTCGAGACCATACTGGACGCCCAGTGGCTGTGCTGGCTGCGGCCCGTCATGGAGCCTGAGGCGGCCTTTCGAATATTCGTAGTACACATGCAGCGGCACGCCGTAGCTTGTGTTCACGCTCCGAGAGGCCACGATGTCTGCAATCTTCTGCCGCACATTCTGATCGGTCGAGTCGAGAAGATACACATCCTTCGCCAACGGAGGACGAAAATGCACCTCGTCGAAGTGTTCCGGGTCTTCGCCGCCGCCGTCCAGATTGGCCGCGACGCGCTCGTCCTCAGTGACAATTGCATATTGATAAAGGGTGTTGCGGGACCACTTGTCCCTGCGCCAGGCTGCAAGAACATTGTCGCTGCCTATCAGGGAACCGCTACCGATCGTCGCCGGCTCGTTCAGCATGTTGGAAAATGCATTGAACTCGTATGAGGGGCGAAACACCCCGGCGTTGAATAACTGCTCCGGGCGAAAATCATCCACGCGATAGACGAGATGGTGGTTTCCAAAGCGCCCCGTTTCGTCCGGCTCTCGCCCAAGGTCCTCGAACTTGTGGCGCAGGGCGTCGACACGCTCCTTCATTCTTTCAATGGCGTCATTCGTTGCATCAAAGGCGATGTCTGTCGGGTGATCGGATATAATGTAGCCCATGTTGTTCATGGTCATCTGCGCTCTGCGACTAAGCACTCCCTGATAGGGAGGGCGGTCGACAACAGGGAGTTCAGCGTCCATTGCTCTGGTTGACACCCCCGCAGTGGGAGGCAGGTTCCCTGTTCGGTCAGCGATCATCCGGGCGCCGGTGCTCAGGGCGCTACCGATCAGAATGCCGCTACCGGTGAGAATTGCGGCCCGGCTTGCGGCGCTTCGTTCGTCATAGGTGTCACCTGTCACCGCGCGGTTGGTTTCCAGCGCAAGCTCGCTACCGAGGTTGCCAGCCAGAAACAGGGCCTCCACTCCCGGCACAAGCATCGTGACCGGCCAGAACACGTGGTTGAATGTCTGTATCTGCTCCAGCCACCGGTCCCGCGACACTTCGCTGTCCGATTTGATCAGCGTATCTGCGTCGCTTTCGCTGCGCGCGCGCATGCTGGTTGCAAGAGCAAGAAAGACGTCACCGGATATCCTGTCTTTCCGCGTGTTGATGCCTGTCTTCCACTCTCCTGTGCCGAGCTTCTTCAGGCTGTTTTTGACCCCCGTGTACCAGACCCCGTCCTGACGGACATAGAGCGAGAAATGCCGCTCCAGCATGTTTCTGCCTTTCCTCAAGGAGGCCTGCCGTCTGATCCACTTTTTCAGCTCTTCCTCGTTGTGAAATTCATGCAAAGCCTGCTTTTCGCCGGGGAGATAAAGGATGGTGCGCCCATTCTTGTCGCTGAGAAGCAGAATGTCGCTGGAGGCATAGCCGTTTATGTCAAGCCGGCGGACGGTGATGTCTTCGACGGGGGCATTGCTTTTCCCGAGGTCGGCGAGAGTGATTCCATTTTGCGGGACAGAGGCAGCGGTCGAAACGCTGCGCGCAAGAGCATGACCTTCGGGCGAGAGACTATCCGCGTCCTTCGCCATTTCAACTTCAGCCAAAAACTGTGTTTCAGCCAATATACGAACATCGTGGAAATGGTCCTTCCAGAAGTCCCGGAGATGAACCTGCACCCTGGTCTGGAAATCCTCGGCCCAGATTGCGTCCCGAAGCGCGGCTACCGAGAGTGGGAACTCATTTGTCGCCCCATAGAACGCCGCGCCTTTGCCCTCCCGGTAAATCCCTGCATTGAGCTGAAGGTCGGCTGGCAGCATTTCCTGCGTGCCCGCTCCAAAATTTTTCAGAAGAAGCTGGGTAAGCGTTGTAGACGTGTCCGGGGCGTTCGCATGCTCCCAGCCGGTGAAGCTTGTCCGCGAGGATTGTGCTTTCGTGAACGTGTTGAGATAGAGCTGGTCCGGGTCGACAGTCTTGCCTGTAAGGCGCTTTATGATGGCTCGCATCGTCTCGCGCGCCATGACCTCGATATCGGGCCTATCCTTCCGGGTGTGCTCGGCGATCCTGTCGATCGCCCTGTAAGTCTCGCCCGTGACCAGCCTTGCCAATGATGTTGACAGGGTTATTCCCCGCACCAACGGCACGACCTGCGTTTCAACACGCCTATTTTGGTGAGAGCGGGGTATCCGCGCCGGAGGGGCTGCCTTCTTGGCGGACATGTCGACGCGGATATCAGGAGCGCGCGCTCCGGAAACGCGGTAAGTTGTCATGTTCACTCTTGTCTAGATGGGACCTCAGTCAAGACAAGGCGATCACTAAATAATCTTACAATATACCTTGTCGATTTTGCCTCGATAAAAATGTTATATATAAAAGTATTTTCTGACCACTTTGAATTTTCGAGACTCTATACTTCGAGATATCCGAACAATCAAGCGAACCTATTCGACCCGATACTTGGGCTGGATCAATATCCATAGAGGCGAGTTGTGGATGGCGCGGAGCTCAGTCCGGTTTGAGCCGCGAGCCACTCAGAAGCCCTCGCTCTTCGAGCACCGGATAGGCGAACGTCGCCAGAAGCGAATTGATCTGCTTGAGATCGCGGATCGTGTCGAGGTGGATCGAACTGGTCTCCACACTCTGCTCCGTTCCCTGGCGCAGACGCTCGAAATGGCGGTGGCTTGTTTCCTTTTCCACGTCGCGAAGCCGGTCCTTCTCCATGACCAGTTCGCGCGCGGTCTCGGTGTCCTGCGTCACGAGCAGATTGAACGCAAGCCGCGCATTGGCCAGAACCGAAGCATGGAAACTGGCAAGCTCGCGCCAGCCTTCCTCGGTGAATTCAACACCACGCTCCATCTTCTTCTCGACATGCGCAAGCATGTTGCGAACGATGATGTCGCCGACCTGTTCCAGCTTCACGCAGACACCGAGCAGTTCCTGACAACGGCGGGAATCCTCCTCCGTCATGTCCTGTCGCGTGATGCGCGCCAGATACAGTTTGATGGCGGCATGACGCCGGTCAACCGTGTCGTCAACGGCGGCAAGCGCATCGATGGATTTGCGATCTGCCTTTTCGTAAAGCTCCAGAATGCGGCACAGCATGAACTCGACGGTCTCGCACATGCGCACCGTTTCGCGTGTCACATTGGCAAGCGCCTGATGCGGGTTGTCGAGCGCGGAGGCGTCCAGCGCGCTGGCTTCCGCCAGAAGAGGTTCCTCTTCCTTGTCCTTCTCCGGTGGAGACTGCAGCGCGACGATCGCCTCGGTCGCCTTCAGGATCAGCCGCGAGAGCGGAATGCCGGCAATCAGGATCAGAACGTTGAAGGCGATATGGGCGTGGATGATGCGATCTGCGGGATCGCTCCCCAGCTGCTCCAGCGTGGGCGCGAAAACGATGAAGGCGACAAGCAGCACCACCGAGCCCAACCCGCGCATCAGAAGGTTGCCAAGAGGCACCACGCGATAGGCCGGCGGCGAACTGCGGGTGAGCATTGGAGCAATGAATGAGCTGCCCAGATTGACGCCCAGAACCATCACGATGCCCAGCTCCGGTGAGACGATGCCACGCGCCGCAAATGTCGTCAGCAGCAGAACAGCCGCGATGCTCGAATGGAAAAGATAGGTCACCACTGCTGCAAGCAGGAAGGCCGTGATCGGATCGCTGGAAAGGTAGCCGACAATGATCGGCACGATGGTGCTCTGCCGCAGGGGTTCGGATGCCTCGCCCATCATTTCAAGCGAAAGAATGAGCAGTCCGACACCAACCAGTATGCGCCCAAACTGCCGCCACTGCCGGCGCTCTGTCGCGAGAAAAATGCTTGTGCCGAACAGAAGGCACAGCGGCACGAGCAGCGTCAGGTCGAAGCTCAGGATCTTGACGACAAGTGCAGACCCCACTTCCGCACCGCGCACGGCAAGAATGCCGGAAAGGCCGGTAACAATGCCGAGCCCGGCAAAGGAGCCGACCAGCAGGGTTACGGCGGTCGAGCTCTGCAGGGCGATGGAAAGCAGAAGGCCGGTCAGCGCCGCCAGAACCGGGTTTCCCAGCGTCTGCCGCAGGCGCTGGCGCAACACATTGCCATAGGCGCGCTCGACGCCCGTGCGCACCATGCGTGTTGCCCACAGGAGCAGGGCCACTGCGCCGGCCATGTGCAGAAAGAAGACGGAACCGCTCATATCACCTCAATTAAGCCCTGCAGAAAGCGGACCTGATCACATTTAAAGCCTGTCTTTGATGCCATCGATGAGGCCATTCCGAGGCGCGTGTTCGATGGATGCGGAGCAGCTTTGACACCCATATGTTACATTTGATCTTTTTAAATAGCAATTGTTCAAAACAACATCAAAACCCCAGGGGCAGGTTTGGATTTTTGAAGTCGCCCAAAAATTCTGGTTGACGACATGCCCATTTAAAAGAAAATAAAAATGCAGATTAAATTTTCTCTCTGCTTTATTGTAAATATTTTTTAAATAAAAGGTTCCGTTATGAATTCCCATAATTTATTATCTACACCGTTACACTCGCCTTTAAGCTTTGGCGGCGGCGGAACGCCGGCACGTGACGTCGCCACGAGCGCCATTACGGCCGGCGGCTTTGGCCTGGCCATTGGAAGCCCCATCGGGGCTGCAGTCGGCACGGCTGGCGGCGCTCTCATCGGCGCTGCGGCAGGCGGCGCCATCGGTTCCATTTTCCCCGTTGTGGGCACCTTCACCGGCGCCATCGCCGGCGGCGGCCTGGGAGCCACGGTTGGCGCTGCGATCGGCACAGCCGCTGGCGCTGCCCTTGGGGCCGCTGCCGGCGGCGCAACTGGAGCCATTATAGCTCAGGTGTAAGCCGACAACATTGTCGCATTGTTGCCGGGTGCCGGCCGTTGGGCCGGCATCTCCCCGTCTACATGATCCGCTTGCGCAGCCAGGCTGAAACAACCTCACCCAGAACCACCAGCGCCAGAATGGCGAGGAGAACGGTGGCCGCTTCCTGCCAGTTGAACGTGTCAATGGCGCTTTGCAGGATGAGACCGATACCGCCCGCGCCAACAAGGCCGAGCACCGTCGATTCCCGCAGATTGATATCCCAGCGCAGGATCGCCACAGCCCAGAAGGTCGGCATGACCTGCGGCACGATTGCGTAGAGAATGACCTTGAGGCGCGATGCGCCGGTCGCTTCCAGCGCTTCCACCGGCCGCCGGTCGATCTCTTCGATGGCTTCGCCAAGAAGCTTGCCGATGAAGCCGATGGAGCGGAACATGATGGCGATGATGCCCGCCACGATGCCGGGACCGAAAATCGCCACGAACAGCAGCGCCCAGATGATCGTATTCACCGAACGACTGGAGACCAGAATGAGACGGCCAAGCCAGAGCGTCGCCGCATTGGGCGTCGTGTTCTGCGCCGAGATGTAGGCGACGGGCAGGGAGACGAACACGGCGATTGCCGTGGCGATGGTGGCGATGTTCACCGTCTCCAGCAGCACCCACAATATGTTCGGCAGGTTCGTCACATCCGGCGGCACCATGCGGCTGAACAGATCGCCCATCTGCTGCGGCGCGTCGAACACCCAGGGCCAGATCACGTCGATGCTGGTCAGGGCCCAGACAATGGTGATCACGGCAAGAAGGAAGATTGCATAGCGCTGCAACCGCTCACGCGGGGTATAGCGCGCCCACTCTTCCGGGGTCGTGTCCATGCTCACCATATCCGTTTCCTGATCTGGCCGCTGATCGCCTCGCTCACCAGAATAACGGCGACGATGACAATGGTGATGGCCAATGCGAAGTCATAATCATAGCGCCCGAAGGCGTTTGCGAGCGTCGAGCCGATGCCACCGGCGCCCACAATGCCAACCACTGCCGAAGCGCGCAGATTGCTGTCGAGCTGATAGATGCTGAGGCCGATCTGACGCGGCATGATCTGCGGAAAAACCGCGTAGATCAGTGTCGGAAAATAGCCCGCACCCACGGCGCGCATGGCTTCCACCTGGCCCCAGTCGATCTCCTCGATGCGCTCGGCCAGCATCTTGGCGACAAAGCCAATGGAATAGACGATCAGCGTCAAGACGCCCGCGAACGGACCAAAGCCGACTGCCTTCACGAAGATGATTGCCACGATGACCGGATGGAAGCTGCGCGCCACGATGATGAGGCCGCGTCCAAGAAGAAAGACCGGGCGCGGCGCGAGGTTCTTGGCGGCCATGAAGGCGATGGGGATGGAGAGCAGAACACCGCCCACCGTCGCCAGAATGGCAATCTTCAGGCTTTCAAGAAAACCGTCGATGAGAAGCCCGCTGCGCTCGAAGCTCGGCGGAAACGCGCCATTGAAGATGCGCGCGGCGCGCGTCATGCCCTGTGCTACGCGGTTCCAGTCTATCGGCAGCATGAACACTGCCCAGCCGATATAGAGCGCCACCGCGATGAGCAGCCCGTAGCGCAGCACGGGATTGGCGATCATCGGCGGTTTGCGCCAGGTGTCCGGCACGGAAGAGGTTGTGGTGCTCATGCCTTCTGAGCCCTCAGCGGCGTGACATTGTCCATCTCGCCGCGCTCTTCAGCCGGCACACCGGCATAAATTTCGTCCATGGCCGCCTTGTCGAGCGCGTCGGGCTCGGCATCGAAAATGATGCGGCCATAACGCATGCCGACGATGCGGTCGGTGTATTGCTTGGCTTCCGCCACATTGTGAATGTTGATCAGAACCGGCAGCGAGAACTCGCGCGAGAGCGCCCGCAGCAATTCCATGATCTGCTCGGACGTTTTGGGGTCGAGCGATGCCGTCGGCTCGTCGGCGAGCAGGATTTCCGGTTCCTGCATCAGCGCCCGCACAACGCCGACGCGCTGGCGTTCACCGCCGGAGAGTTCGTCCGCCCGCTTGTTGGCGTAATGGGCGATGCCCACGCGCTCCATCAGTTCGTAGGCGCGGCGGATATCTTCTTTTGGATACCGCCGGAAGGCTGCACGCCACAGCGGCAGATAGCCGAGCCGGCCCGACTGCACATTCTCCATCACGGTCAGCCGGTCCACCAGATTGAAGCCCTGGAAGATCATGCCGATGCGCCGGCGTGCCGCGCGCAGCTTCGCGCCCTTGAGGTCGGTCAGCATCAGGCCGTTGAGCTCGATCGTGCCCGAGCTCGGTTCCACAAGCCGGTTGATGCAGCGCAGCAGCGTGCTCTTGCCCGCGCCTGAAGCGCCGATGATGGAGACGACGCTTTCGCCCGGCACCTCCAGGTCCAGCCCTTTGAGAACCGGCGCGCCATTGCCATAGCGCTTCACCAGCTGCGAAATTTTCAGCATGCATCAACTCCGAAAACAGATGAGTGAAAAAAGCGGGCGGAGACCAAGCCCCGGTGTCTCACGCCCGCAGTAACGTCACTCTTTTGCGAGGCCCTGCGGCGTATATTCCACGCCATTCGCCTTCTGGATCTCGCGGATCACGGCCCAGTCCTTCTGATAGGTCACGGGCACGAACTTGCTCACGCCCGAGAACTCCTCGCCAAGCGCGGTGCCTGCGAAATCAAAGGAGAAGAAGGCCTCCTTGATCTTTTCCACCAGCGCCGGATCGAGGTCGTGCGCATAGGTGTAGGAAGTGGTCGGGAACGGATCGGACTCCCAGACAATCTTCACCTCTTCCGGATCGTAGAGATCGCGCTCGGCCATGCGGTCCACGACTTCAGAAGCCACCGGTGCGGCGTCATAGTCGCCAGCCACCACGCCCAGCATGGACTGGTCGTGCGAGCCGGAATAGACGACCTCGTAATCCTGCTCCGGCACAACGCCGAGCCCGGGGAACAGCGCGCGCGGTGCGAGATTGCCCGAGTTGGAAGTGGGCGAGGTGTGGGCAATGCGCTTGCCCTTCAGGTCGCCCATCTCGTTGATGCCGGAATCCTTGCGGGTGTAGACCTGCAGCTTGTAGCCGAAGCGGCCATCTTCCGATCCCATGATGGCGAATGGCACAGCGCCGGCGAGATTGACGGCAAACGGCGTCGGACCGGTCGAGAAGCCGGCAATATGCAGGCGGCCGCTGCGCATCGCTTCCACCTCGGCAGAGTTCGACTGCACGGCGAAGAACTGCACGTCCTTGCCGGTCACGTCCTCCAGATGCGCGATGAAGGGCTCCCAAATGTCCTCATAGATCGCGGGGTCTTCCACCGGCGTGTAGGCGAAAACCAGCGTGTCAGGGTTGGAAAGCTTTGATGGGTCGCTCGGCGTGTCCGCCACCAGATCTTCATTGGCGTCGCAATACATCGCGTCCAGCTGGCCGCGATTGGCGCAATCCTGCGCCTGCGCGGCGGTGCCGGCCAGCAGTGCGGACAGGCCAAACAGCGCCGCTGCGGCGCCCCCGGCAAAACGGGTGTCGGTCGTCATGGGCATGTTCGTTTCTCCTCCAATGTGGGCTTTTCGGCCCACCTCTCCCTTTCAGACGCGATGGAATGCATCCGATTGCAAAAATCGTATCGAATTTTTGTGGTAGTTTGCAACATTCAAATATTCAGAATTTGGAAAACCCTCGAAAACGCAGAAAAATCCAGTTACAAGCTTGGCAAAACGCTCAGTTTTGGAGAAGCACGCGGTGGCGGCAGTGACGGCGGAAAACGTGATGACCGGGGTTCCGGCTCCGAAACCCTTTGGTGAAATGTCCGCCAAGCGACTGGCCGGCATTGAATTCGTTCTCACCGATATCGACGATACGCTGACCACCGAAGGCCGTCTTCCGGCCCAAGCCTATCACGCGCTGGAACAGCTCCATGAGGCGGGCATCACGGTTGTGCCGGTCACCGGTCGCCCGGCCGGCTGGTGTGATCTCATTGCCCGGCTCTGGCCTGTCGATGCGGTTGTCGGCGAGAACGGCGCGTTCTATTTTGCCTGCTCGCCACAGGGCGGGATGACCCGCGAATTCGCACAGTCTGCCGAGGAGCGGAGCGAGGGCCGTCGCCGGCTGAATGCGCTCGCCGATGTCATCTTCAGGGCGGTTCCGCGCGCGCGTCTTTCTGCGGACCAGACATTCCGCGAGGCGGATCTCGCCATCGATTTTGCCGAAGACGGCCCGCGCCTCGACGACGCCGAGATTGCCCAGATCGTGACCTCTTTCGAAGAGGCCGGCGCTGTTGCGAAAGTGTCATCCATTCATGTCAATGGATGGTTTGGCCAGTACGACAAACTGGCGATGACCCGTAGCCTGTTTACCCAGCGTTATGGCCTCGATGTCGAAAAGGCGGGTGACAAAGTGATTTTCGTAGGCGATTCCCCGAACGACGCACCGATGTTCGACTTCTTCGAAAACAGCATTGGCGTGGCCAATTTTGCCGACTTTCAGGACGGCACGGTCCCGCCGCCCAAATGGATCACGCAGAATGCCGGCGGCGCAGGGTTTGCCGAAGTGGCCGACGCGATCCTTCAAGCCAGGGAGAGCTGATGGCGCGTCTCAGGAAAACCGCCCGCCGCGAACAGATCCTTCTGGAGTTGCAGCACCATCCACATGTGCGCACTTCAGAGCTTGCCACGCGGTTTGGCGTGTCGACCGAAACAGTACGCCGCGATGTCGAGGCGCTCAGCCAGGAAGGGCTGATCCGCCGGGCCTATGGCGGCGCTTCCATCGCGCCGATGGGCGCACAGCCGCCATTTGGAGAGCGCGACCGGGCGCGTATCGAGGAGCGGGCCATGATCGCGGCCCGCGCCGCCGAACTGGTTCGCCCCGGCGAAGTGCTGATGATCGACGCCGGCTCCACCACGCATCAGTTTGCGCTCAGTCTTGCCTCGGTCGCACGCGACCTAACGGTTCTCACCAACAGCGTCGCCGTCGCTTCCGCCCTGGCGCAGAACGAAACCATTCAGGTGGTCATCTGTCCGGGCGATTTCATGGCCCGCGAGGTGGGCATCTACGGCGCTGAAACCATCGATTTCATCGCCCGCTACAATGCCAACCGCGCCTTCATCGGCGCGAGCGGGCTGACAGCCGGGGGCATCACCGAGGTCAACCGGCTTGCCGTTGGCGTCAAGCGCGCCATGCTGCGCCAGGCGCTGGAGAGCTATCTTCTCGTCGATCACTCCAAGTTCGACGTCAATCTGCTCGCCACGGTCGAGCCGCTTTCGGCGCTCACCGGCCTTGTCACCAACGAGCAGCCAACCGGGCCCCTGGCGAAGGCGCTTTCCGATGCCCGCGTCGAGGTGCATGTCGCCGGTTGATGCACAACACTTTCCACACTGGCGCGGATGCATCGAAACATCGTCTGGTGCATAGTGCCGCCGCAAGGTCAGAATCCACTTCTGACGAACCGGAGAATTGAAGAATGTCGAAAGCGGATATCGGCCTGATCGGCCTCGGAGTCATGGGTGCGAACCTCGCCCTCAACATCGCCGAGAAGGGGCACACGATCGCCGTCAACAACCGCTCCACACCCAAGATCGACGCCTTTGTCGAGCAGGCCCGCACCGAAGGCCTGGCCGAGCGCGTCCTGCCAGAGGCAGACCTCGCTGCCTTCGTGCAGTCGGTAAAGAGACCGCGTTCCATCATCATCATGGTCAAGGCCGGCAAACCGGTCGACGACATGATCGAACAGCTTCTGCCATTGCTTGATGAGGGCGACGCCATTCTGGAATGCGGCAACTCGCTCTTCAGCGACACGCAGCGCCGTTTCGACTATCTGAAGCCCAAAGGCATCGGATATCTCGGCGTCGGCGTTTCCGGTGGCGCCGAAGGCGCGCGCCATGGCCCCTCCATCATGGTCGGCGGTTCCAAGGCGCAATGGCATGACGCGGAAGCCGTGCTCACCTCCATTGCCGCAAAATTCAAGGGCGAGCCCTGCGTTGCCTGGCTTGGAGAGGGCGGGGCCGGCCATTTCGTCAAGACGATCCACAACGGTATCGAATATGGCGACATGCAGATGATCGCCGAGGTCTATGGTGTGATGCGCGACGGGCTCGGCATGGACGCTGCAGCCTGCGCAGAAGTTTTCAAGCGCTGGAATGAAGGCCCGCTCAATTCCTATCTCATCGAGATCACGGGGCATGTGCTCGAAGCCATTGATGGCGAGAGCGACAGGCCGCTCGTGGACGTCATTCTCGACAGGGCAGGGCAGAAGGGCACCGGCGTCTGGTCGGCAATCGCCGCGCAGGAACTTGGCGTGCCGGCAACGGCCATCGAGGGTGCAGTCGCAGCCCGCTCCATCTCGTCGCGCAAGCAGGAGCGCATCGCGGCGGAAGCGCTTTACGGCAAGCGCGAAGGCAAGGTCGACATCTCCATCGACGATCTGGAAAAGGCGCTGCTTGCCGGCAAGATCGTTTCTTACACGCAGGGCTTCTCCGTAATCGCCCGCGCTTCCGAAGAACAGAGCTGGGGGCTCGAACTCGCCACCATCGCCAGGATCTGGCGCGCCGGCTGCATCATCCGCTCCCGCTTCCTCGACCAGATGGCGAGCGCCTTTGCCGACGATGCGGCCACCAATCTCCTGATGGTCCCGGATTTCGCGGAACTGATGAAAGAAGCAAGCCCCGCGCTTCGCCGCGTGGTCGCCACCGGCGCGCTGGGCGAGCTGCCGCTGATCTGCCTTTCTTCGGCGCTTTCCTATTTCGACAGCTACCGGCAGGCGCGCGGCACGGCCAATCTCATTCAGGGCCAGCGCGACTTCTTCGGCTCCCACGGCTTCGAGATCGAAGGGCGCGGAGCGGATCTGCACGGCGACTGGCCGTCTCTGGTCGAATAGGCCGCCATAAAGAAAAAGGCCCGGATGGCGATGCCATCCGGGCCTTTCAATTCGATGCTTCAAAAAGCTTAGGCAGCCTGCGCTTCGCCGGCCTTCAGAGCTTCCAGAACGGTCTGCGGCGAGGAAACGCCATACGGATCGCTCTCGCAGTTGTCGGAGAAGCCTTCTTCCTCGAACCACTTCTCGATCACGCCGTTGTTGACCACGGCGGCGTAACGCCAGGAGCGCATGCCAAAGCCGAGATTGTCCTTGGCAACGAGCATGCCCATCTTGCGGGTGAACTCACCCGAGCCATCCGGAATGAGCTTGACGTTGTTGAGGCCCTGAGCCTTGCCCCAGGCGTTCATCACGAAAGCGTCGTTGACGGAGATGCAGTAGATCTCGTCGATGCCTTCGGCCTGGAATTCCGGGTAGAGCTTCTCGAAATCGGGAAGCTGGTAGGTCGAGCAGGTGGGGGTGAAGGCGCCCGGCAGGGAGAACAGGACAACGCGCTTGCCGCCAAAGAAGTCGGCAGTCGTCTTGTCTTCCCAGCGGAACGGGTTCGGGCCTTCGATCGACTCGTCGCGAACGCGCGTGCGGAACGTGACGTCGGGAACTTTTCTCACGGTCATTGCTAATCCTCTGGCACAAACAAGGCTCATCCCGACCGGAGCCGGGCAGCCTGGATATGGAAATCTTGAACTCCGGCTGCCGGGAGGGTGCGCCGGATGAGACGGCCGGAATAGAGCATTTTGTCGCGGCGAAGTGAAGGCCCGACACTGCGGCAATCCGCAGCATTTTTCCCTTGATTCCGTGCTAATTCCGCGAAACTGCCATGGTTCCGCCAGAAACGATCAGAACCGCCCCCACCAACCGGTTCAGATGGACGAAAACGCGCTCGGATTTCAGCAGTTTGCCAAGCACGACGCCGCTGACCACGTAAAGCGCGACAGCAACCACTTCGAGCGCGAGGAACACCCCGCCCATGGCGGCAAGCTGGCTCCAGGCCGGCTGCGACGCGTCGATGAACTGCGGGAAGAAAGCGGTGAAGACGGCAATCGCCTTCGGGTTGCTGATAGCAATCACGAAATCACGGCGCATCAGTTTGCCGATGGCTGAATCCAGCGAAGTAGCGCTCGCCAGCGCGCGCGCCTTGCGCCAGAACTGGATGCCCACATAAATGAGATAGGCCGCACCCACCAGTTTGATGATGGTGAAGGCCGTGGCAGACGCCGCCAGCACCGCGCCGAGCCCGACAATGGTGACCGCGATCAGGAAAACGAAGGCCGGCATGCGGCCAAGTCCACCCAGAAGCGCCGGCACAAAGCCAAGCCGCGCCGCGTTGGAAAAGGTCAGCATGTTGTTCGGGCCGGGGGCGCAGTTCAACGCAAAACAGGCCGGAATGAAGATCGACCAGGCAATCATCTGGGGTATCCTTGGCGAGAAAGCTGCGGCGATCCTTAAACAGATCGCCGGATTGGGCCAAGAATTCAGATCGGGAAAAGCGTTACGCCATCTGCTTTGAGCGCACGCCGTCCGCAAGCCCTTTGACGAGGGTCGCAACGGCCTCGGCGGGGTCTTCGATCCTGTTGCCATCGGCGTCGTAACACTGTGCGATGGTCGCCACGATGGCGCTGCCGACGACAACACCGTCCGCAGCCTCGCCAATCGCCCGCGCCTGGCGCGCCGTCTTCACCCCGAACCCGACGCAGATCGGCAGGTCCGTGTGTTCCTTGATGCGCGAAACCGCAGCCGAAACATTGTTCGTGTCCGGCAGGGCCGAACCCGTCACACCCGTCATCGACACGTAATAGACGAAGCCCGACGTGTTCTCCAGCACCTTCGGCAGGCGCGCTTCGTCGGTCGTCGGCGTGGCAAGACGAATGAAGTTCAGCCCCGCTTTGATGGCCGGAACGCAAAGCTCCTGATCCATCTCCGGCGGCAGGTCGACGATGATCAGACCGTCAATGCCCGCTTCCTTCGCATCGGAGAGGAAGCGGTCCACACCATAGATGTAGATCGGGTTGTAATAGCCCATCATCACGATGGGCGTGTCGTCGTCGTCTTCCCGGAAATCCCGCGCCATCTGGAGCGTCTTGGAAAGCGTCTGCCCGCCTTTGAGCGCGCGCAGGCCGGCGGCCTGAATGGCCGGGCCATCGGCCATGGGATCAGAGAAGGGCATGCCCAGCTCGATCACGTCGCTGCCCGCCGCAGGCAGCGCCTTCATGATCGACAGCGCGGTCTCATAGTCCGGGTCGCCGCCCATGAAATAGGTCACGAGCGCGGGACGGTTCTCTTCCTTCAGCCGCGCAAAGCGGCGGTCAATGCGGGTGGTCATGGGAGGATGCTTTCTCTTCGGACAGATTGTGGGTTCGGATCCTGCGGCTCAGATCTCCATGCCGAGCATCTTTCCAACGGTATGCACGTCCTTGTCTCCGCGACCGGAGAAATTGACGATCATGATCTGGTCCTTGCCCATGGTCGGCGCAAGCTTGATCGCATGGGCAATCGCATGGGCCGATTCCAGCGCCGGGATGATGCCCTCAAGACGCGTCGTCATCTGGAACGCCTCGATCGCCTCATCGTCCAGAATGGGCGAATAGATCACACGACCGGAATCCTTCAGCCAGCTGTGCTCCGGCCCGACGCCGGGATAGTCCAGCCCCGCAGACACCGAATGCCCGTCGAGGATCTGCCCGTCATCGTTCTGCAACAGATAGGTGCGGTTGCCATGCAGCACGCCCGGACGGCCAGCCGTCATGGAAGCGCAGTGCTCGTCACCCTCCAGCCCGTGTCCGCCGGCCTCGACGCCGTGGATCTCCACCTGGCGGTCATCAAGGAAGGGGTGGAACAGGCCGATGGCGTTCGAGCCGCCGCCCACCGCCGCCACGATGGCGTCGGGCAGCCGGCCCTCCAGCTCCTGGATCTGCTCGCGCGCTTCCGTGCCGATCACCGACTGAAGATCGCGCACCAGCTCGGGATAGGGATGCGGGCCTGCCGCCGTGCCGATCAGGTAATAGGTGTCCTCGACATTGGTCACCCAGTCGCGCAGCGCCTCGTTCATGGCGTCTTTCAGCGTGCCATGCCCTGAAGAGACCGGCTTCACCTCGGCGCCCAGAAGATGCATGCGGAAGACATTCGGCTTCTGCCGCTCCACATCGGTCGCCCCCATATAGACCACGCAGGGCAGGCCGAAGCGGGCCGACACGGTGGCCGAGGCCACGCCATGCTGGCCAGCGCCGGTCTCGGCGATGATGCGGGTCTTGCCCATGCGCTTTGCGAGCAGGATCTGGCCGAGGCAATTGTTGATCTTGTGCGAGCCGGTGTGGTTCAGGTCTTCGCGCTTGAAGTAGATCTTCGCGCCGCCCAGATGCTCGGTCAGGCGTTCTGCGAAATAGAGCGGCGAGGGGCGACCCGTATAGTGACGGCCGAGATATTCGAGCTCGGCCCGAAACGCCGGATCGTCCTTGGCCTCGTTCCAGTGTTTTTCCAGATCGAGGATCAGCGGCATCAGCGTTTCGGCAACGAACCGGCCGCCGAAGATGCCGAACATGCCGTCATCATCCGGGCCAATCCGGAAGGAATTGGGTTCAATGGGTGCAGTCATGCGTGCGCGTCCCCTTGTTGCTTTTCGCCCATTCACACATGGCGGACAGGGACAAGTCAAACACATGTCTCACCGCAAGACTTTCAGCAATTTATTGAAATATCTACCGAAATCACCGTCCGCCGATGTTCGGTTACCCGCGACTTGTCCCTTTCGCGGCTCAGCTTCCAGTGGACAGGATGATCCCGCCTGATATCTTCACGCCCCATGGTGGTGACTGATCTCATCGACGCGTCGCAAAGGCTTGGCCGGGTTCCCGGCCTGCATTCGCTTGACGTTGCGGAGGCCGAGGCCGCTATCGGCGCGCGCTACAGGCCGCATCGCCTTCTGATGCCGTCCGGCGAAGCATCGCTCGACTTCCGGCACCATGCCGTCGCGGGCGAGGGGGCTTCTCTCAATCTCCTGCGCTATGGCCCCGACATCGAGGTGGAAGCCGGCATTTTCGACACGTTCTACATGCTGGAGTTCCCGCTTTCCGGCGGGGTGGACATTCTCTATGGGCGCGACCGTGTCGCGTCGCGTCCGGGTCATGGCCTCATCCTGTCTCCCGGGCCGTTCGTGCGCTCCAACTGGCGTCCGGGCACCACGCAGGTGATGTTGCGGCTGGAGCGCGATTTCGTCGAGCGTTCCTGGCAGCGTTACACGGGCGATCCGGTGCGCCGCACGCCGTTCTTCAAGCCGGAGATCGACCTCGACACGCCGGTCGGGCGGCGGCTGGCGCGTCTCTTCGGGCTCATGGTCGCGGAAGAAATCGAGGCCGCCGACAGCACGGCTCTTTCGCCCATGCCTCTCGTCAATGCGGTTCTGGAAACGCTCTTTGCCCATGTGCCCTGCCGCGAGGCAGAGCCTTCGGCGCTCGCCGCCGCCGGTCCGCTGCCGCACTATGTGCTGAGCTTCAAGGCGCTGCTCGACGATCCGTCAGCGCTTCCGCTCACCGTATCGACGCTGTGCGAGCGACTTGAGGTGTCCCAACGCACGCTGACCACAGGCATGCGACGGTTCACCGGGCTCTCCCCGCATGATTATCTCACCATGCGCCGCATGGAGCATGCCCGGCTTCTGCTCGAGCATGGCGATCTGCCGGTCGCCACAATCGCCGCCCGCGTCGGATACGCCCATGCGGGACGGTTCGCCGCCGCCTTTCGGCGTTACTGCGGGCACAGCCCCGCACGCTCCAGAACCCTTTCCTGACGCATTTTCGGAAGCATCTGTCCCATTCGGGAAGCGAAATGCAGCTGTGCGCCGCCCCGGCGTTGACACGGGACGCGTCCAGACCTGCACTCACGGATCACCGCGCAAGAAAAAACGGGAACTGACCTTGCAAAAAGGCGCGTGCGCGGCGACACGGTGGGCAACATTGTTTTGTCCACTCCGTGAGAGGGAGGGTGGTTTTGAGCCGGGCTGTTCTGGCAATCGATATCGGGTCTTCGGCCCTGAAAGCCGTTCTGTTTTCGCAGGACGGCGCAATGCTTGCCACGCGCTCGGCGGCGATCTCCACCGTCTCCGGTGCAGACCGTTCGCAGACCCAGAACCCGGCAGACTGGTGGGCCGCGCTGGTCAGCGCGCTTGCCGATATGCCATACAGGCCGGATGTCGCGGCGCTGGTTTTCACCGGCTCCATGCAGAACCTGATTGTTCTCTCGCCCGAAGGCGAAGCACTCGCGCCCGCCGCGCTCTATTCCGACCGCCGCCTCGATGAAGACGAGATTGCCGCGCTCGAAGCCCGCCTGCCGGGCGATTATGCAAAGCGCGTCGGCAACCGTCCGGACCCTGCGCACACGATCTTCAAGCTCATGCGGCTTGACCGTTTCGCACCGGATCTTCCGGGCGAACACCGCTTCTTCTTCGGCGCGAAGGATGCCGTCACATTCAGGCTCACGGGCCGCGCCGCAATCGATCCAACCGTTGCCTCCACCACAGGACTGATGAACATCGCAGAGCGGTGCTGGGATGCCGGACTGCTCGCCACTGCCGGTGTCGAGGCGTCGCGCCTGCCCGAAATTCTCCCGGCCGATGCGATCGTCGGTCCACTGCGCGCGGAAGCTGCCGCAGCGCTCGGCCTTGTCGCGGGCATCCCGGTGTTCAATGGCGCGGGCGATGCCGCAGCCGCCACCTGGGGCGCCGCCGCTGACGAGCCGGGCAGGGCCTACGCCTATCTCGGGACCACCGGCTGGGTCGCAGCCACGCTCACCATGCAGGATGCCGCGCCCCCGCGTGACATCTACACGCTTGCCGATCCGGTCCATCCCGACCGCGCAATCATCATTTCGCCATTTCTGACGGCGGGCGCGGCCATGGACTGGCTCGCCGAAATCACGGGCGAGAGTGTCGAAGCCCTGCTGGAAGCGGCTGCGACGGCGGACGATGCGCGCGCCGCGCCGCTCTTCCTGCCCTATCTCTCGGGCGAGCGCGCTCCATTCGAGGATCAGCGCGTGCGCGGCGCATTCCTTGGCCTCGACCGCACCCATGGCAAGGGCGCAATGGCGCGCGCCGTGCTCGAAGGCGTGGCCTTCGCCATCCGCCACAATCTGGAAACCGCCGGCCTGCCGCCGTCGCCGCTCACCGTCATTGGCGGTGCGGCGCGCGATGCGCTCCAACGGCGCACGCTCGCCAATGTTCTGAAGCGCGAGATCGCCTTTCCCGATGCAAGTCAGGAGATGACGGCGCTGGGCGCGCTGCGCATGATCGCCGCAAAGGCCGGTCTCTCGCTTGCCGCCATGGATGCGCCGCCCGTTCTCGCGCCTGATACAACCAATACCGAACGCTGCGACAGCCGCTATGAGGCCTATCTCGCAGCATCCCGTTTCGCGCGGGAACAGGCCCGCCTGCTGACGTAAACGAAAGAAACGAAAACCGTTCAACGGATCGGAGGAAATGATGAAACGCCTGCTTCTCACCACAGCCGCACTGGCCGGTCTCGCTCACGCAACTACGGCCAATGCCGAGGACATCGCGGTGCTGACGCCCTATTTGAGCTCCGTTGCCACCAATGAAATGGTCGAGACCTTCACGAAGGAATCGCAGGCGAAGGGCTGGACGGTCAATGTGGTCGACACGCGCGGCGACTTTCAGCAGCTCGCAAGCCGTGTGGAAGACGTCACCAATGCAGGCGCGGACGCCATCGTGCTGGTCAGCGTCGATCCCAACCAGATCGGCGATCAGGTTGCAGCCGCAGCCGGCAAGAACATTCCCGTTTTCGTGCTGGACGGCGCGCTTGCCGATGGTGTGACCGCCAACATCACGACCGACAATTTCGCGCTTGGCACCATCCTCTCGGACTATCTGTTCGAGGCGCTGGGCGGCGAAGGCAAGATCGTCAAGTTCTTCCACTCGGCGCATCCGGGCGTTCGCCAGCGTGAGCTGGCGCTGGATGAAGCGCTGAAGAAGGATCCGGATTTCGAGGTCATTGCCGAGCATTACGTGCAGGTGCCGGGCCCCATCGACAATGCGCGCCAAGCCATGGAAACCTTCATTCGCCAGTATGGCGAGGAGATCGACGGCGTTTGGGCCGCCTGGGATGAGCCTGCCGTTGGCGCGCTGCTCGCCATCCAGAGCGACATGCCCGATGCGGACATCGTCATCGCCGGCATTGACGGCAACCCGCAGGCGATTGACCTGATCGAACAGTGCACCAATCTCGCTGCCACGGTGCGGCAGGATTTTCCGGGCATTGCGAGCGCCGCAGTCGGTGAGATCGAAACCGTTCTGGGCGGCGGCGAACCTTCCTCCCGCGAGATTTTCGTGGAGGCCAAGGTAATCGACCGCGAAACGCTCGGCTCAAACTGCGAGTAAAACCCGCAAAAATGCTGGAGATCGCAGGGCTCACGAAACGGTTTGGCGGCGTCACGGCGCTCGATGGCGTGCGCCTCGACATCGCCGCCGGCCGTGTGCATGCCCTTCTGGGGGAGAACGGGGCCGGCAAGTCCACCCTGCTCAAATGCCTCTCCGGTGTGCACCGGGCGGATGCCGGCGCAATGCGCCTTTCCGGCAGGGATTTTGAGCCTGCCAGTCCCCGCGCGGCGGAAGCCGCCGGTCTGCGCTCCGTGCATCAGGAACTCAATCTCGTTCCCGGCTTCACGGCCTATGAAAACGCCTATGTGGGCCGGGCCTATCCCCGCCGTTTTGGCCGCGTCGACTGGAAGGCGATGCGCACGCGCTTCGCCGCCCTGCGGGACCGTTACAGTCTCGATCTGGATATCGACGCGCCGGTTGGTCGCCTCTCGGTTGCCAAATGCCAGATCGTCGAGATCCTGCGCGCGCTGACGGACGATGCGCAGGTGCTGATTCTGGACGAACCGACCGCCTCGCTGAGCGAGGATGAGGCGACCGTCCTGCGCCGCATCGTGCGCGATCTGGCCGATCAGGGCTGCGCCATCATCTTCGTGTCGCACCGGCTCGACGAGGTGTTCGCGCTGGCCGATGACTACACGGTGCTGCGCAATGGCCGGTCTGTCGGCAGCGGGCGGATCGCCGACACCTCGCGTGACGGGATCGTCGCGCTCATGGCGGGCGAAGCGTTTCGGCATGAACGCCATGGCGATGCGCGCGCGCCGGGCGAACCCGTTCTGGAGCTCTCGAATTTTCGCGCGGGCTCCGGGCGGTCGCCCATCGATCTGACCGTGCGCGCCGGCGAGATCGTCGGGCTCTACGGCGTGGTCGGCAGCGGGCGCTCAAGCCTGTTGCAGGCGATCTGGGGGGCGACCGGACAGGCGCAGGGCCATATCGCTCTCGAAGGAGCATTGCTCCCACCCTCCGGCATTGAAAGCCGCAAACGCGCCGGCGTCGCCTATGTCTGCGAAGACAGGCGCAACACCGGTCTCGTCATGCACCATTCCATTCTCGACAATGCCGTCCTGCCGCATCTGGAGCAGCATCGCGCGATGGAAGCCCTGCCGGTTGTTTCCTGGCGGCGGGCGCGGGCCGGCGTTCGCTCCGCGCTTGAAGGGCTCAGCGTCAAATATGGCGGCCTCGGCGACCGCATCTCGACCCTGTCGGGCGGCAATCAGCAGAAGATCATGATCGGCCGCTGGTTCGATCCATCGCTGAAACTGTTCCTGCTCGATGAGCCGACGCGCGGCGTGGATGTGCGCTCCAAGGCGGAGATCCATGCACTGTGCAATCGCCTTGCGGGCGAGGGCGCGGCCGTTCTCTTCGCCACCAGCGATCTTGAAGAACTCCTGATGCTCGCAAGCCGCGTCGTGGTCATGGCGCAGGGGGCCGTCACGCTTGATGCGCCCAACAGCGCCGTCACGCGCCAGTCCGTCATCGACGCCACCTTCCATGCCCCGCCGCCTCAGCCTTCCCAGCCGGAGACACGAGTTTGAGCTTTTCCGCCCGCTACGGAACCCTGATCGGCCTTCTGGCCATCGTCGCCCTGTTTGCGGCGCTGTCGCCGGAGGCATTCGCCAAGGGCTCGAACCTCATCAACATCACCCAGCAGATGTCCCTTCTGGCCATCGTTGCGCTGGGGGCCACCTTCGTCATGTCGCTGTCGGAGTTCGATCTTTCGGTCGGCGCGGTGGTTTCCATGGCGGGCATTGTTTCCGTCACGCTGTTCGGGGCGGGGTGGGGCATCGTGCCGGTCATGCTGGTCACGCTCATTGCGGGTTTCGCCGTCGGCGCGGTCAGCGGGCTCGCCATCGCCACCTATCGCATGCCCAGCTTCATCGTCACGCTTGCCATGGGCACCATTGTCGGCGGCATCACCTACTGGATCAGCGATGGCGCAACGCTCTTCGGAAACATTCCGGTGGGCTTCCGCGATCTGGGCCGCGGCTATCTCGCCGGCATTCCCGTTCTGACCCTCTGGGCGCTCGCGGCAACACTGTTTGCGGCCTTCATCCTCGACCACACGGAGCTTGGCCGCCGCATCCTCGCCATTGGCGGCAACCGCGAGGCCGCGAGGCTCACCGGCGTGCGCATCGTGCCCAACAGTGTGTGGGCCTTCGGCCTGTGCACGCTTTTTGCCGCCCTTGCGGGCCTGCTTCTCACCGCGCGCCTTGGCAGCGCCCATCCGACCGGCGGCAACGGTTTCCTGCTTCAGGCCTATGCGGCTGTGTTCCTCGGCATGACCGCCTTCCGCGACGGGCAGGCGAATGCGCTCGGCACGCTTCTGGGCGCGGCGATCATCGCCGTGGTCGCCAATGGCCTCACCATTCTCGGTGTGCCGAACTACCTGCAGGACATCTTCACCGGCTTGATCATCATCGGCGCTGTGCTGGTGCGCAACATCGGCGGCCGGACGGCCTGAGCGCATGGGTGCGGACCACGCCTATCAGCGTCTCGCCAACCGGCTCATCAGCGAGCTGACGGGTGGTCTGTGGCGCAATGGCGATCCGCTGCCATCGGAAAACGCGCTGGCCACGGCCTATGCCGTCTCACGGCGCACCGTGCGTCAGGCGCTGGAGCTTCTCCAGCGCGAGGGCTTCGTTTCCAAAGGGCAGGGGCGCAGCACGGTCTACCGTGAACGCGCCATCGGGCGCAGCAGCGAAAAGCTGGTGGATTTCCCCACCGCTGCGCGCGAAGCGGGCTTTCGCCCCTCCACACGGCTTCTCTCCACCGCGCGCCGTCAGGCATGCCTGTCAGCCGCCCACGCGCTGAACCTTCCGCTTGGAAGCGAGGTGTTCGAAATCCGCCGGGTGCGCCTACTGGAAGGTCGTCCGGTGGTTCACCAGACCTCGCTTCTGCCCTCGGCTCTGGCCCGGCGGCTGGACGTTGCCAAACTCGCGGACACGTCGCTCTACACCATGCTTCGCACGGCGCTCGCAGGCGAGATATTCCTCGCCCGCGAACATGTTTCGCTGCTCACGGCCTCGGCGGAAGAGGCCGAAGCGCTATTGATCCCACAGGCCTCGCCGCTGCTTCGGGTACAGCGCGTCGTGGTCGACAAAGATGGAACGCCGGTCGAATATTCCAACTCGGCGCTGCAGGATTCCTTTTTCCGCTTCTAGAGCATTTCCGCTTTTTTCTGGAATTGCTCCAGGCACTCACGCGCGGAGCACTGCTATTGCGCATGGAGCGCCGTGTCGAACGTGCCCGACACCTTCACGCATTTGCTCGTATCCGCTTCGGAAAACGGCCCGTCCTTGCGGCAGATTGTTGTGTCAAAACTCCCTGTCACACGCGCTTCGCCGTCAAGGCTGAGGCTGTCTAGCGTGATGCCGGCATGCCCCGCATTTTCGTCACTGATATAGAAGGGGCTGTCCATCCCTTCCGGCCACCAGCTGATGCTGCCGGTGATCATCTGCGCCGTGGCGTCCGTTCCCAGCGCCGTAAAGTCGATCACCAGCATGTTGTTGAGGCGCGACTCTGCTTGCGGGTCCATTGCCTGAACCGAGACAGTCACGGAGGGGCCAACAGGCACGAAGGTCGCCATGGCCGAGCCTTCGGAGGGGAACGCCAGTGTCTCGCCCGTATATCCGGTTCCATCGATCGTTGCCGTCACGCTGCCGATCGTTTCGCCTTCCAGCGCCATGGCGGGGAATGTAACGAGCGAACCTGCCAGCAAGAGAAGGCGCAGAGTGGGCTTCATGTAAGTGCTCCTGGGTTGTTCAGGGAAAGGTGAGGGGACCGGAATCACGGGAAATCCCAGTCCTTGTGGCTGATGCGGAAAATGCGCGGTGTACCGTCCGGCTGATCGGGATCAATACGCAGGGCGTATTCGGTGCGCTGCGCCCGCCCGAAATTCACACAGTCCACAATGACGGTGATCATGCCGCGATACATGGGCTGCGTGGGATGGCGACGCGGCTCTTCGCATGCGCCGTCGAAATCCTGAGCGCCATAAATGGGGTCGGCCCCCGCAGCTCCGGATATGAAGCGCTGCACAATGGCTTTCTGGAAGAACCGCCCGGCCCCCGTGCGCGTGTAAAGCTCGGTTCGAATCCCCTGATCCTCAAGCGAACGCAGTTCGTAGAGCGCGCGCACCAGCCCTTCCGATCTGGCGATCAGATCGCCGCCGGGCTCCACGGAAACGCGTTTGGCCGGCTTTTGTGGTTTTGCTGGCTGTCCAAAATCAGGCCGCAGATAGTTCGCATTGACCCAGCCCGCCCGGATCAAAGCGCGATCCTGCATCAGGCACCAGCGCGGCGGCAGCGCCCGGCGCTGCGCTTCGCTCATGCGCTGAAAATGTGCCGGCGGGATGTATGGAACGCATGTGACCTGTTTCAGCCCGCCTTCATTGCTGCGGAAACGCTCAATCACCGGATAGCGCGTGCCCGGGCCCATACGCGCGTTGAGCGCGTCGTTTCTGGAGACGCCAACCACCCGCCAGCTATCGGGCCCATGCCCGTCGATTTCAGCCGAAGCCGGGGCCGACATCGCTGTCAGCGCAAACAGAAACCCCGCGATCAGTTTTCTCATTCCATCGTGCCTTTGCTTCGTTTCCGCCCGCCGGCGCGCTTCGGCCGGGCAGGGCGAAAGAAGCGGCGATAAAGACAAAAGGAAATAGTGCAGATGCACTACGGGCTTGCGCCCGGGGCTCTCGGTGCGCCCGGAGCGGTGAACTGGCCAAAGGTCGTCAGATGCAGTTGCACCAGCTCTGTCCGGCTGGCGACGTGCAGTTTTCCAAAAATGTTGGCGATGTGGTTGCGCACCGTGGAAGGGGCGATGGCCAGCTCTGTCGCGATTTCCCGAAAAGTCAGCCCGGTCACGTAGGAACGCACGATCTCCATTTCGCGAGGGGGCAGGCGCGCAAATGCGCCAAGTGGTGTGAGCCGCACGAGATAATGCGCACCCCAGCGCTCGGCGCTGGCAAGAAGCGCCGTGCCCTGCCAGGCGCCGGTCTGCACAAGCCCCTCCCACATCCCATGCGGCAAGCGATTGGAAAGCGCACCTTCCTCGCGCGCCAGCTCCGAAAACCTGTCGAGACCGACCAGAATCCAGCCGCCCCGATCCACAAGGCCGATGGCTTCGCTTTCGCGGCCGTGACGCATGAGCGAGGATTGCCGGTTGATGCGAAGCGCTGCCGAGAGATGCGGCAAGATCACGTTCTTCATCATCCGGGAGGCGTCGCAGAAGACGTTTGTTCTGGCTTCGGAACAGAGGCCCACGAAGCTGACATAGCCATCCAGAGGCTCGGCCGAGATCGTCGCCATCATCTGCCGCGCTCCAAAGCGCCGCCAGTGATCATTATAGGCGATGCTGTCCCGATAATTCTGGATATCGTCGAAACGGGCGGCTTTTCCCAATTGCTCCAGCGTGATGTCGCAGAAGGCATCCTGATCGGCCACCTGAGACCAATCATTGAGTATCTCGGGCGACTGCTCATAGGTAACCAGATCCGTCACGTCGCGGCTTTCAGCCGCTCCGCCGCCCCAGACCGCGAAATCGAAATCGATCAGCTTTGTGAGCCGCTCCAGCGTGCGAAGCCGAAAGGCCTCGGGATGGCAGTCGGCCGCGTCCGAATAGAGTTCAAGCAGGAAATCGGAAGTGGAGGCAAGCCGGTCGTTCATGCCAGTGAAGCGTGGTTTTCAACGAGTGAAATGAATGAAGTGAAGCTGCATTTTTCCTTACGTAAGGGCAATAGAAAATTACAGATTCAAGCAATTTTTCAATCAAGCACAATTTATGGAAATCAATCAGACGGGAAATGCCAATAAAAAACCAAACAAATGGCTCCATTCATAAGCGAATGTCTCATTTGAGCGATGGTTTCTGATTATTATTGGATTCTGAGCTTGAAAAACAAATTTTTATAATTAAATCAAAAACATGCTTATGAATCTGAAAAACGCGACGATCAGGTGCGCCCGGGAAACTCATGTTTCTCCCGGGGCGGTGTGTCGTTGAGATAAGCATAAGTTCTCTTCCGTCCCGGGTGCCAGCCAGAGCATCGATCCAAAAAGTGGAAGCCGGTTTTCGGTTTCCTCCGATGCTCCATCGAAACTCTGGACCGTCTTTGGTGCGTCCGAATGGATGCACGGCGATCCAAGTGCCTGGAAGAGATCACAAATGTCGAGAAAAATTCAGCCTCTGGTTTGCGCGCATTGCGGAAGCCTGTCTCCGCGCGCCGCTTCGCGCTGCCTTCATTGCCTGAGCCCCATTCGCCAGGACGATCAGCCGGTCAAGCTGCCCGCACGCCCGCGCGAGCGCCCCGGTCGCGGCTTCCGCCGTGTCGACCTGGAGGTGAGCCTGATATGAGTGCGATCCGCAAAACCTTCCTGCGCATACTCTGGCCGCTGCTTTGCACCGGGCTCGCCATTGCCGCCTATATGCTGCACCAGCCGGTCATGGAGTGGCTGGAACTGGGCATCCCGCCCAAACCCATTCGCGTGCTGACAGGCGCTGTCGCCTATTTTTCGGCGGCGTGGCTGGGCGGGCGTCTTGTCGCCATGGCGCTGGAGCGGGCCGGGCGAAAGCGCCGTCAGGTGCCGAAGCTTCTGCCGGAGCTGATCTCGGCTGCCCTGTTCCTGGCCGCGACGCTGGCGACGGTGATGCTGGTGATCGGACAGAGCTGGAGCGGCGCGCTGGCCGGTTCCGGGCTTATCATCGCAATTCTGGGCTTCGCGCTGCGCAGCACGCTGGCGGATGTCTTCGCCGGCATCGCAGTGGGCATCGAAGCGCCATATCGCATAGGCGACTGGGTTTCCATCGACGACCAGACGCGCGGGCGGGTGATCGAGATCGGCTGGCGCACCACGCGCCTGTTCACCCGCAACGACACCTATGTGATCCTGCCCAACAGCCAGATCGCACGGCAGAAGCTCACCAACTACAGCGCTCCGAACCGGAAATACCGAACGCAGGTGGAAGTGGTGCTATCTCACGCCTTTGCCGTCAGCGATGCGCGCAAGCTTCTGGCCGAGGCCGCCAGCCGTTCACCGATCATCGTTCAGACGCCGGCGCCGGACGTTCGGGTAGCGTCATACGATCCGGAAGGCATTCGCTATAATGTGCGATTCTGGGTGCCCAGCTTCGCCGATGACATCGACTGCCGGGATGCGATCTTCGCCGAGATCGATGCGGCCCTGCGCAATTCAGGCCTGCCGCTGCCCGTGCCGGGGATACGCATTGTGAATGGTGGAGCGGAGGCGACCTCCGCTCCACGCAAGGTCATGGAGCACTAAAGGGAAAGCCGGGCTTGGAGCGTTTCCGCTTTTCATTGGATCGCGAAAACGCCCTACTCATTGTTTTTACGCAATTCCGGTCGGAAAACCGGTTCCCACTTTTCCCGAAATTGCTCTAGGCCGTCAGATCTTCCAGCTTGGCGTCCGGGGCGTTGTTCTTCACGGACTGGATGCCGTTTTCGCGCGCGCTTTCGCTGCTATAGGATTCGCTCGTGCCGATCACCTGGCCATTGGAGGCCTTCAGGTTGAACATGGGCTTGCCCGAAGAGGTATCCTTGCGCTCGTAGCGCTCGTCCTTGGGAGAGTTGGTGCGAACGGACTCGATGCCGTTCTCCGCGCTCGACTTCTGCTTGTAGCCTTCGCTGGCCAGAATGATCTCGCCATTGCCGGCTTTCAGGCGAAACCTGAATTCACCCGCCTTGTCCTTGTAGAGTTCGAACTTTCCCGCCATTGCGGATGCCCTCCTGATGATGATGCGTCGTCACGTCTGGATCCGTGAATCCATATGCGCAAGATGCTTTGTTATGCCGGGTCTGTCACCCCGGGCGGTGTGGATTTCACAACTAGAGAGCACTCTTGCCCAGCGCGCGGACCTCTTCGATCCAGCTTTTGCGCTTTTCTTCACTCGCTTCTTCCACTGCGCCGAACAGGGTTTCGCGCACGGGCGAAAAACCGACGAATTTCAGCACGTGGCGGCGAAGGCTGCGCAGGCTGTGCGAGAAGAACCAGAGCCGGTAGATCAGCGCCGGCATGCCCATGGTGACGATAACCCGCGCCGATTTGCCCTTGAGCAGCGTTTCGGGAAACCCCTTCTCCTTGTAGGCAAAGGCAACGCCCGGACGCAGGAGCTGTTCGAGAAAGCCCTTCAGGAGCGCTGGCATGGTGCCGAGCCACAGAGGGTAGATGAACACCACATGTTCGGCGGCGGTCACGGCCTCCTGCGCCGGTTTCAGCGCGTCGGGCAGGGCTCCGTGCAGAAAATCCTGCTGTGAATTCAAAAGCGGGAAGTCCAGCGCCGCCAGATCGATGATGTCGACCACATGCCCGGCCCCCTGCGCCCCTTCCGCATAGGCGGCAGCGAAGGCGCGGCAGAGCCGGTCGGGGCTGGGGTCGGGATGCCCCAGCACGATGGCGATGCGCCGGATCATCGGGCCGCTAAAGCCGTTCGACCAGCTTCACCTGAAAGGTGTGCATCTGGCCTTCACGGGAGATGGAAACATATTCGCCCTGCCGGAAGCGTTCCTCCCCGAGGCGGAAGCCGATCTCGTCATCGCGCTCGCCTTCCTCATAGTCGAAATACCACTGGCCGCCGGGCTTGCGGCGCAACCGGCCAATCTTGTCCTGCGCGTCCGGTTCAAAGCGGCGCACGCGGCACTGCATCTGGTGCTTCTTCCACTCCACGGGGTCGAGGCGGCCCTCCGTGTCCAGCGGTACGAGCAGATCGTAGCCCTCGTCATGCTCACCCATCGGGTGCCCTTTTTCGCGGGCGAGTTCGAGCCGGACATGGCGAATTTTCGGAGAGAGGTCAGAAACTGTGGTCATGCTGGATCCTTTCGTTCTTCACCACCCTAGAAAGCCGATTCTGAAGGCGCTTTGACAAAGATCAAGTCATTGTTTGCCACTGTTCCTTGACCCGCATCAAAGTTTGCTATGCTAAAGCTGATAGTTCTTGAATCAATTATGATCCGAAAGGCTGGAAATGCAGAACTTCACGCTCCGCACGGGCGTCTTCGCGGCGCTCTTCGCAGCAGCCTGCGCTCAGGCGATGGCAGACGAAGCTGATGAACTCGTGGCCTATGGCCGGGAGCTGATCGAGACGAACTGCTCCAGTTGCCATGCCGTCGGCGCGACTGATGAGAGCACACATCCGGAAGCGCCGCCCTTCCGCGAGCTCTCGCAGCGCTATCCGCTGGAGGCGCTGGAAGAGGCGTTTGCAGAAGGCATTGTCGTGGGCCATCCCGACATGCCGGTCTTCATCGCCGAGCCTGACCAGATCGACGCGATCCTGACTTATCTCGCCACGCTCCAGTAGCGCTTTTTCAGAAGGAGAAGAACCATGGCCGATAAACCGAAATGCATTCTTGTCGGCCTTGAGGCCAGCGAGGGGTTCACCTCCACGCCGGCGCTCGATTATGCGGTGGCGCTTGCCGCCCATCATGGTTCCTGTCTCACGGTCTGCGCGCTGCCGCCATCCATCTACCTGCCGATCTCGCGCACCGGCGGCGGCCTGGCCAGCATCGTCAAGAAAGAGCTGGACGCACTGGAAGCCACGACGCGCGAAACCGCGAAGGCTGCGGCGCGGCTTGCCGCAGGGGCCGGCGTGGAATGCGTGACCGAGCAGTCGCTTTCGCGGCTTGAGCCACGCAGCGCACGCCTTGCGCGCCTCGCAAGGGTCAACGATTTGTGCGTACTCGACGCACCGGGCAAAGGCTCGGATATGAAAAGCGATGTGGTCGAGGATGTGCTGTTCGACAGCGGCCGGCCTGTGCTTCTGGTGCCGCAGGCTGGTGGCAACCCCGCGCCGAAGCGTGTTGCGGTTGCCTGGGACGGCAGCGCCCGTGCGGCGCGCGCGGTGGACGATGCGCTGTCCTTCCTGCAGGAAGCAGAGCAGGTGTTCATCGTTTCGGTGACCGGCGAGAAGGATCTCTCGCGCATGGCGCCGGGGGCCGACCTTGCCGCCTATCTCGTCCGCCACGGGGTCAATGACCCGCAGATTGAAACACTCACCGCCATTGATGGCGATGTCACGGCGCGGCTGAATGCGTTTCTGTCGGCAGAGCAGGTGGAGCTGATGGTGATGGGCGCTTTCGTTCATTCCCGCTTCCGCGAGGCTGTCCTCGGCGGTGTCACCCGCACCATGCTCCAAAGCGCGCCCGCACCGCTTCTGTTAGCGCACTAAAGAAATTCCAGGAAAAGCGGGAACCGGTTTTTCGTCCGGAATTTCGTAAAAACAATGCGTCAGGGGGAGGGGAGAAGTGCCTTCCCCCTGACGGGCACATGTGCGCCCGTATGAGGGGGAAGGCGAGGGCTTTCGCCGCAATCAGGTGCGCAGCACACGGTAGATCGCGGGGATAACCAGCACGGTCAGCAGCGTCGAAGACGCCAGACCGAACAGGAGCGAGATCGCCAGACCCTGAAAGATCGGGTCCGCAAGGATCACCGCCGCGCCGATCATCGCCGCAAAGGCGGTGAGCAAGATCGGTTTGAAGCGGATCGCACCGGCTTCGATCAGCACCTCGGTCAGCGGCCGCTCGGGCGACGCCGCATGGCGGATGAAGTCCACCAGCAGGATCGAGTTGCGGACGATGATGCCGGCAAGCGCGATGAAGCCGATCATCGACGTGGCCGAGAAGGGCGCGCCAAACAACCAGTGCCCGCCGAGAATGCCGATGAAGGTCAGCGGGATCGGCGTCAGGATCACCAGCGGCACCTTGAACGAGCCGAACTGCGCCACCACCAGAATGTAGATGCCGAGCAGGGCAACCATGAAAGCAGCGCCCATGTCACGGAAGGTGACCCAGGTCACTTCCCACTCGCCATCCCACAGAAGCGTGGGGGTGCTTTCGTCCGAGGGCTGGCCGTTCAGGCTGATGGTCGGCTTTTCGAGCCCCGTCCAGTCCTGCGCATCCAGCGCCTCCTGCACGGCCATCATGCCATAGAGCGGAGCCTCGAAATCGCCGGCCAGTTCTGCCGTCACCATCTCGGCCGCACGGCCATTGTGGCGGAACACCGGATAGGAGGCGCGCTCCTCGGAAATCTGCACGACATCGCCCAGATCCACCACGCCGCGGCTGCCCGGCAGCACATTGGCGGGAATCGGCGTCGTCAGGAAATCCTCGTCCAGCGTCTTCTCGCCCCTGGGCCGCTCGACACGGATCGGGATCGGCTGACGGCCTTCGCCGCGATGCGAATAGCCAACGGTCTGGCCGCCATTGAGGATGGCCAGCGTGTCGAACACGTCGCTCTCTTCAACACGGTAGAATTCCGCATCATCGGTCGAGACCGTGGCGCGCAGACGCCGGGCAGGATCGCCGAAGGAGTTGTCCACGTCCACCACGAAGGGAACAGAGCGGAACGCAGCCTCCACCCGCTCCGCCACCTGACGGCGCGTTTCAGCGTCGGGACCATAGATCTCGGCCAGCAGCGTCGCCATGACCGGCGGGCCGGGCGGCGGCTCAACGACCTTCAGGCTCGTGCCCTCGGGCACCGGCAGCGTGGCAAGGCGCTCGCGAATGTCGAGCGCGATGTCATGGCTGGCGCGGTCGCGCTCGCCCTTGCCGGTCAGGTTCAGCGCCACGTCGCCCTGTTCAGGGGCTGCACGCAGGAAGTAGTGACGCACCAGCCCGTTGAAGTTGAACGGAGCGGCCGAGCCCGCATGGGTCTGCACCGAGCGAACCTCGGGCAGTTCGAGCACGTTGCGCGCAACCGCCTGGGCAACCGCATCCGTGGCTTCCACGGAAGAGCCCTCGGGCAGGTCGATCAGCACCGCCAGTTCCGACTTGTTGTCGAACGGCAGCAGCTTCACGGTCACGTCCTTGGTGTAGAACAGACCGAGCGAGCCGAGCGTCACGAGACCAACGGCGATGAGGAAGAACCAGCTCCGCCCCTTGCTCTTTAGGATCGGCCGGGCCGCCCAGCTATAGATGCGCCCGAGCGAACCGCCCTGGTGATGACCGTCGCCACCATGCGCAGCGATGGGGGCCTTGCCGGCGGTCTTCATCATCAGCCACGGCGTGACCATGACGGCGACGAAGAAGGAGAAGATCATCGCAGCCGAGGCGTTGGCCGGGATCGGGCTCATATAGGGCCCCATCATGCCGGACACGAACAGCATCGGCAGAAGGGCGGCCACCACAGTCAGCGTGGCGACGATGGTCGGGTTGCCCACTTCCGCCACGGCCTCAATGGCCGCGCGGCGGCGGTCGCGCCCGTCACCCATGCCCCAGTGGCGTGCGATGTTCTCGATCACCACGATGGCGTCGTCCACCAGAATGCCGATGGAGAAAATCAGCGCGAACAGCGAGACGCGGTTCAGCGTGTATCCCATCACGCGGGCGGCAAACAGGGTGAGCAGGATGGTGACCGGAATGACGATGGCCACCACGATCGCTTCCCGCCAGCCAATGGCAACCCACACGAGCGCGATGATCGAAATCGTCGCAAGAGCCAGGTGGAACAGCAGCTCATTGGCCTTTTCATTGGCCGTTTCGCCATAATCGCGGGTGATCTCCACGGAGACACTGTCGGGAATGACATTGCCTTCGAGCAGCTCCACACGCTCCAGAATCTGGTGCGCCACGGTCACGGCGTTTGCGCCGGCGCGCTTTGCGACTGCCAGCGTGACGGACGGAACGCGTTCGATTGCGCCATCCTCGCTGCGGGTCACGGTCGAGACCAGCGCTTCGCTGGCGTCCGTCGTGAAGCTCACATCGGCCACATCGCGCACATAGACGGGGCGTCCGTCACGCGCGGTCAGCAGCAGATTGCCGATTTCGGCTGGCGTGCGCAGCGTTTCGCCCGCAACAACGGTGATCTGCTCACCCGCATCGCGCACCTGCCCGACGGGGAAGGCGCGGTTTGCGCCCGACACCTTGCCGGCCAGCTGCTGCAGCGTGATACCGTTGAGCGCCAGGCGGCGCGGATCGGGCGCGATGCGGATCACCTCGCCGGTTTCGCCAACCAGATAGGTCAGGCCGACATCCTCGATCTTTGCGATCTCGGTGCGCAGCTCGCGGGCGATCCGGGTCAGATCGGTCGCCGTGGTGCTGTCGGCGGCCTCGGGCTTCGGCGACAGGGTGAGCGAGACGATGGCGACATCGTCGATCCCGCGTCCAACGATCAGCGGTTCGGGAATGCCGACGGGAATGCGGTCCATATTGGCCCGCACCTTGTCGTGCACGCGCAGCACTGCGGCGTCGGACGAGGTGCCGACAACGAAACGCGCGGTGACCATGGTGCGGTCGTCGCCGGTCTGCGAATAGACGTGCTCGACACCGTCAATGCCCTTGACGATGGTTTCCAGCGGCTCGGTCACGAGTTTGACGGCGTCTTCCGCCTTCAGCCCGTTGGCCTGGACGTGGATGTCCACCATGGGAACGGAGATCTGGGGCTCTTCCTCGCGCGGCAGGGTGGCAAGCGCCACGAGACCGAAGGCGAAAGCCGCGATCAGGAAGAGGGGGGTGAGGGGCGAATTGATGAAGGTGCGCGTCAGCACACCGGCAATACCCAGCTTTTCTGGTGCTTGGTTCATGGCGCGATGACCGTGTCTCCGGCAGCGAGGCCGCTCAGGATTTCAACAAAGTCACCATCGTCGCGGGTAACGGTTTCGCCCGGAACCACCGTGCGTTCGATGGTTGCCCCGCCTGCTTCAACGGTGACGAAATCGATGCCCGAGCGCGTGGTGACGGCAGCGGCGGGAACGAGCAGCGCTTCGCGTTCGCCCACCGGCACACGCACGAGCACACGCGCATCGACAAAGGCAGTGTCGAGGCTTTCCACCTCCACATCCGCGATAACGCGGCCATTCTCGATCTGCGGATAGATTTTGGCGAGACGGCCTTCCACTTCCTGCCCCTGGCTGGTGATGTGAATGGCTGCATCTTCTTCGAGCGCGGCTGCGTGCCGTTCGGGGATTGCAAGACGCAGGAAGAACCCACCGCCGCCAATCGTGGCGATCGGTTCACCGGGCAGAACCACGGCGCCCCTTGTGACGGGAACCGTCAGGATCCGGCCATCGAGCGGCGCAAAGATTGCGCCCTCGGCACCCTGCTGTTCGATCACCGAACGCTGTGCTTCGGTGGCGGCGATCTGGTTGCGGATCACGTCCACCTGCGTGCGCAGCTGGTCGAGCCGCTGGGTGGTAACAACGCCGCGTTCCACCAGTGTCTGGCCGCGGGCGAGTTCTGATTCCGCCGTTTCCATCTGCGCCTCCAGCGCGCGCAGCTGCGCGTCTAGAGCGGCGATCTGGAATGCGATCTTGTCGTCACGGATCGTGCCGATCTGCTGCCCGGAGGTGACGTTGTCGCCCTCGCTGACATTCAGTTCGACAACGATGCCACCGATGCGCGCACGCGCCGGCACCGTATCCCGAGCTTCCACGCGGCCATAGACCGGCTTCCACTCGGTTATCGCAGTTGGCGTCAGGGTGATGTTTTCGGCGAGTGCCGGGCCTGCTGAAAGAAACCCGGCGAGAAGAAGAATGGCGCGCATCGGAGCCTCACTGTGGTGATTAAAACGCGGTGCCGGACTTCACGCCCAGCTTGCGGAACAGGAACGCGGCCGGGCAGAAGCCCGTGAAAGCCGACTGTAGCATGTTCAGGCCGATAAAGACCGTGAACCAGATGAACAGCGGCGAGACCCACATGGTCAGAACCACGGAGAGAAGTATCATGATGCCAGCAAAGGCGAGAACTGCGCGATCGAGTGTCATGGCTATGCCTCCTTGAATATTATGATGTCTTCATATATTAATATACGAGTGAAATGCAAGACCCGATGATTTGAACTTTCCCGCAACGACATGGATCGGATTGTGCAGCAGCCCGCGAGAGCGCTTGACATGACTGCCCGCGCACCCGACATCTGAGATGCTCATAAATTCATGTATTCAGATGAACGAAAACGACATCGCCGCCTTTGAAAGCAAGGCGCGGCAAGCCTCGGACCTCCTCAAGGCCATGGCCAACCAGAACCGGCTCATGATCCTTTGCCACCTGCTCGATGGCGAAGCGAGCGTGAATGCGCTGGCGGAAGCGGTTGGCATGTCCCAGTCGGCCTTATCCCAGCAGCTCGGCAAGTTACGGGCACTGGGGCTGGTGGAGACGCGGCGAGACGGCCAGCAAATCTATTACAGCCTTGCCGCACAGGAAGTGGAGCAGGTGCTCCAGACCCTCTACGGAATCTACTGCGCGTCCGGCAAGGGCTGAGCCTGCACATCCCTTGCAATGGCCCGCTCGCGGAAAACGATGTAGAGCCCTGCGCCAATGGTGATGGCGATGCCGAGAGCGGCGAGCCCGTTGGGCAGGTCGCGGAAGATCAGCCAGCCGATCACGGTGGCGAAGGGGATCTCCAGATACTGGATCGGCGCCACGGTGGCCGATGGCGCAAAGCGCAGCGACCAGGTCATGAGCAGGTGCCCGAACGTTCCGAAAAAGCCCGAAGCGATCAGGAGCAGCGTCTCCCGCAGATCCGGCTGCACCATGCGCAGCTGCGGCAGATCGAAACCGAGATTTATGAACGCGACCGCCGCAAAACCGATGACGGCGTAAATGCCGCTCACCACCTGAAGCGCAATCGGGTCGGCCACGCGCGAGATCTTCCGCGTTACCAGCATGTAGCCTGAAAAGGCAAAGGCGACGACCAGCGGCAGCAAAGCCGGCGCGCCCACGGTCACGAGGTTCGGCTGCACGACAAGAAGCGTGCCGATGAAGCCGACCGTGCAGGCTGCAAGACGCCTTGGGCCAATCGCTTCGCCAAGAAAGAACTTTCCGAAAGCGAGCATGATGAACGGCATGACGAAGGCGATTGCCACCGCGTCGGCCAACGGCAGATACCGCAGCGACATGAACATCGCGCCGATGCCCGTGATGTGCAGCGCCGTGCGCAGCACTGTCAGCCGCATCACATATGCGGGCAGTGCGAGCCGTATGCCGCTCCACCAGACGATAGGCAGAAGAAAGACCACCTGCGCGGCGAAACGTACGACCAGAAGCTCGAACAGCGGAATGGTCTCGCCCAACAGTTTCGCAATCGAGTCGCCCAGAGGGGCGACCGCGCAGAAACCGATCATCAGGAGGATGCCGACTAGCGGCCGGTCGTTTGTCATCGCGCGAGATTATGGAGGGGTTCTGACCCGCGCAATGTCACATGAGGCCGAAACGGTACGGCCAGCGACCTATTTCGCCGCTGGCCGAAAAATGCTCGATCAGGCCGCTTTTGCCTGCGGGCCGCTGTCCGGCTGATAGGTGCGGCCGAAGCGGTTTGCCAAAAAGTCTTCCAGCGCAATGTCTTCCTGCTGCACGAAGCCTTTTGCGGGGAGTTTGCCATTGGCGAGCAGGTCAAGCACGGTGCAGATGCCGGCTGCCGTCGTCTTCTGGATGGCGCTGCGCGCATGCGGCCCTGCCGGATCGGCGAACACGGAGTTGGCGTAGCTCTCCTGCACCAACCGGCCATTCTTCAGGCCCGTGATCGTCACGAAGATCACCACCACGTCCTGCATGGTGGTCGGCAGTGCGTGCTCGAAGATCTCCTTCAACAGATCGCGGCGCTCGATCAGGCGCAGATCGTTCAGCAGCATCTTCATGATCGAGGCATGGCCGGGATAGCGGATCGTGCGGTAGTTGAGATTGCGCACACGCCCTTTTAGCGACTCGCAGATGGAGCCCAGGCCACCGGACGTGTTGAACGCTTCGTAGCGCACGCCGTCCAGCGAGAACTCTTCCAGCCCCTCAAGCGGCGCGACTTCCTTCATTTCGCCATCGACAATGGCCTCGCAGGATTCGCAATACTCGTTGATCACGCCTTCCGGCGACCAGGTGAGATTGTAATTGAGCGCATTGGCCGGAAACTGCGGCAGCGCGCCGACGCGCATCCGAACATCGTGCAGCTCGTCAAAGCGCTTGGCGAGCGAATTGGCGGCGATGGTGATGAAGCCCGGCGCGAGACCGCACTGGGGAATGAAGGCCGTGTCGGCGGTCGCCGCGATCTCCTTCACGCGACGCGTGCTTTTCACATCCTCGGTAAGGTCGAGGTAATGCACACCGGCTTCGGCTGCGGCCTCGGCAATGGGAACGGTCAGATTGTAGGGCGCGGCGTTGAGCAGGGCGAACTTGCCCTTCAGAACGGCAGCCAGCGCCTTCGTGTCGGAAAGGTCGACCTCGACACCCGCAATCTGCGGGTGCTCGGGCAGGGCCGCGAGCTGTTCGGCCGAACGGTCGGCAACGGTGACCGAATAATCGCCCGAGGCGACCAGCATGTCAGCAATGGCAGCGCCGATGCGCCCGGCTCCGGTGACGACGATTTCCTTCATTCCGTTCCCTTTCGATTCTGTAGAATGCGCACCAAGTGTCACCCCGATCTGCGTTGAATCGAAGAGATAAATCGGGTAATTTGACTTATCATTTTAAACATATTGACGATAAGATTGGACAATATGACGGTATCGCAAGCGGATCGTGCGGTGATCGCTCTCCTGCGGGAGAATGCCCGCATGTCGGTGTCGGAAATCGCACGACGGCTCGGGGTCTCGCGCTCCACCGCGCAAAGCCGGCTCGAGCGGCTGGAGCGCAGCGGCACAATCGCCGGCTATGCGGTGCGGCTCTCAGGCGAATATGACGCCGCGCAGATCCGCGCGCATCTTCTGGTAACGGTTTCGCCAAAGCTCTCCGGCGATGTCATCGCAGCCATGGAGAAGATGCCGGCCGTGCGCGCGGTCCATTCCGTCAGCGGCTCGTTCGACATGATCATCGTCGTCGAAGCGCCCTCGGTGGCCGAGCTTGATGCGGTGATCGACACGATTGGCGCACTGAAGGGCGTCGACCGGACAATGAGCTCCATCATCCTGTCGACACGGATTGATCGTTAGATCGCTGGGCCAGAGCAATTCCGGAAAAAGCGGGTCCCGGTTTTTCGTCCGGAATTGCTCTAATCCGCCGCCATCCGCGCAGCGCTGCGGCGGCGGGCAATCTCATAGGCGATGGCTCCAAGCACCGTGATCGCGATCATGATCAACGCCAGCGCATTCACGGCGGGCGTCAGGCCCGTGCGCACCTTGGTGGCGATGTAGACCGTCAGCGGCGTATCGAAACCGCGCACGAACAGCGTCGTGTTGTAGTTCTCGATGGATTGCAGGATCGCCAGGAAACCGGCTGCGATGAGCGCGGGTTTCAGGAAGGGCAGGAGCACGCGGCGGAACACCATGAACTTCGATGCGCCGAGACCAAGGGCCGCTTCTTCCTGTGTCGGGTCGAAGCGCTGGAGCCGCGCCGTGATCATCAGCATGACATAGCAGATGATGAAGCTCGCCTGCGCCACCACGATCAGAAACACGCCGCCGCCGACGCCGAGCTGCCGCCACAGAACCAGTGTGGCGATGCCGATGACCACGCCGGGCGTGAGCAGCGGCGACACCATGACCGCATACATGAAGCTGCGGGCGCGCGCATGCAGGCTCGTGAGAACAAGCGCTGCCGCCGTGCCGATGGGCAGAACGGTGATCACAACGAAGAAGGCGACGATGAAGGAGGTCCACAGCGACTGCCACATGCCGCTGTCGCTCCACAGCGCATCGAACCATTGAAGCGTCGTGCCGCGCCACGGCGTCACGGTCGGGAAGCGGCTGGTGTTGAATGTGGCGATGCCCATGATCGCGAGCGGCGCGAACAGGTAGAGAAAGAACGCCACCATATAGAAGCCGAACATGGCCCGGGCGATGCGGTCGGCGGCACTCATGCGCGAACCTCCGGCGCTGTCCAGAGAGGCTGGCGCTGCCCCTCACCTGCCTGCCGGCATCCTCTCCCCGTAAACGGGGCGAGGAAAGGCTGCGGATATCTCGGCGCATTTCCTTCTCCCCGTGCGCGGGGAGAAGGTGCCCGAAGGGCGGATGAGGGGCAGCGCCTGCATGGACGAATGAACGCCAGACTCATTTCGCCACCTCCGTCAGGCTCACGCGGGCGATGCGCAGCGTGATCAGCACCACTGCCAGGCACAGCACCAGAAGAACCAGCGCATAGGCGGCGCCCCGGTTCCAGTCACCGCCTTCGAAGAACCAGTTGTAGATGATCTCGGTGAACCAGCGGCTGCCGGGCGCGCCGAGAAGGGCTGGCGCGACATAGCTGCCGGCGGCGAGCATGAAGGTGAAGACACAGCCCGTGGCTATGCCCGCCTTGGCATGCGGGATGACCACCCGCCAATGAATGCGCCAGGTGGATGCGCCGAGATCGCGCGCTGCCTCGATCTGCGATTTGTCGAGAGACTCAATCGCGTTGTAGATCGGAAACAGCATGAACAGGATGTAGGCGTAGGTCATGCCAGCCAGCACGCCGCCATCGCCATACCAGCGCACCGGTTCATCAATGATGCCGAGCGACAGAAGAAAGGCGTTCAGCGGACCGCGAAACGCAAGCAGGATATACCAGGCAAGTGTACGCAACACCTCGTTGATCCAGAACGGAATGGTCAGCGCGAGAAGCACAATGGCCGTCTGGTTCACCGTCGCGTTCTGGGCAAGCCAGAAAGCCATCGGATAACACACCAGAAAGGTGATGAAAGCGACAAGCGCGCTCGCCCACACGGTCTTGAAGAAGATCGCGCGGTGAACGCCCTCATTCGCGAGGTAGAGAATGTTGTCGAGCGAATAGACATCATTCGGCCCGCCGAGCTGCGATGGCGGCAGGTTGGGCCGCAGCGCGTAGTCGATCATCATCACATTGGGCGCGAGCACCATGCCGGCGAGCCACGCGCCGACCAGCGCCAGAAACAGCGTGCCAAGCCCCCCGCCAAAACGTCTGTAGAGATCAGACATCGGGCAGCACCACGGCGTTTGCGCTCTCAAAGCCGAAACCGGATTTCTCGCCAATGGCAGGTGCGGCTGCGAGTTCCGTGCTGGCGATGGAGGCAACCAGCGGCATGCCGTCCCCGGCCATGCCGTGCGCGAGCGCAAAAGCGCCCTCGAAATCGATACGCTCGATGGTGGCGGCCAACCGGTTGGTTCCACCGTTCGGCTTCAGCGCCTCGGGGCGCACATAAAGCTTCGCTGTCGCACCCGCTGAAAGCCCGTCGCCCGCGCGGCCGCTCAGCGTGCCATGGGCGCTCTCCACCGTCGCGATGCCGTTCTCGATGCCTTTCACCGTGCAGGGCAGGGCGTTGGTCTCGCCAACGAAGGTGGCGACGAAAGGCGTGGCCGGATTGTCGTAAAGTTCACGCGGCGCGCCCACCTGCTGCACCACGCCGGCGCTCATCACCGCAACGCGGTCCGACATGGCGAGCGCCTCGGACTGGTCATGCGTGATGTAGATGAAGGTAACGCCGGTGCGTTTCTGCAGCGCGCGCAGCTCGGCGCGCATGTGCTGGCGCAACTTGAGATCAAGCGCGGAAAGCGGCTCGTCGAGAAGCAGCACCTGCGGCTCGACCGCGAGCGCGCGCGCAATGGCCACGCGCTGGCGCTGTCCGCCGGAAAGCTCGCCCGGCATACGGTCGCCATAGCCTTCAAGCGCGATCAGTTTCAGAAGCTCGTCGGCCTTTTTGCGCCGCTCGGCCTTTGCGATGCCACGCGCCTCCAGCCCGAAGGCTATGTTTTCCCAGACTGGCATCAGCGGGAAGAGCGCGAGCGACTGGAAGATCATCGCGGTGGGGCGCTGATTGGGCCCCAGCGGGGTCATGTCCCTGTCGCCGATCAGAACGCGGCCTTCGGTCGGCTTCAAAAAGCCGGCGATCACCCGCAGCAGAGTGGTCTTGCCACAGCCGGAGGGGCCGAGAATGGAGAAAAACTCTCCGCCTTCGACCGTGAAGGAGACGTCGTCGACGGCACGGGTCGCCCCGAAAGTAACGCCGACATGATCGAGCTCTACGGAATGTGACATGGTCCCCCGGTTCTGGTGCGCGCGGTATTATGGTCCGCGTTCTTTTGAATATGTCGGCGCTCGCCCCTCCGCTTCGTCCTTCTCCCCGTACGCGGGGAGAAGGTGCCGGCAGGCGGATGAGGGGCGAGCGCCATCGTGCGTTATTCAGGGCCTTACGCCGAGAGGAAACGGTCCTGATATTCGTTGCGCTTGGCGACGAACCAGCTTTCCTGGATCGGCCACCACCACAGCTTGTCCAGCGCGTCGCCGGGATAGGCGGCGGCGAAGAAGGCCTTGGCCTCGTCCGTCGTCTTGTCGGCAGCGCCAACGGCGGTGGAGTTGATCGAGGTTGCATTGGTGTACATGGCGCCGGCTTCCGGCGTCAGGAACCAGTTGATGAAGGCATAGGCCTGCTCAAGGTTTTCCGCACCCTTCGGGATTGCAACGCCTTCCATCCACGCCAGCGCGCCTTCCTTCGGCGCGATGAAGCCGACGGGAAGACCTTCCTTGCCGAGAGCCGCTGCAGTGGAATCCCACGTCTGGCCGATGGTGCAGCCATTGATGCGGAATGCGCCCTGCGCTTCGTTCTCGTTGGACCAGAACTGCGCGATGTTGGCCTTGCGGGCAATCGCTTCCTCGAGAATCACGTCATAGATCTTGACCATGTTCTCTTCGGACTTGAAGGCGTCCGCCATCGGCATGGGCAGCTTGCCTTCGGCTTCGAGCCAGAGGCCGAGACCGACAAGACCCGAATGGCCGCGCACGGTGGCCTTGCCCTTCATTTCCGGCTTCCAGATGTCGCCATAGGAGGCGGTGCCGTATTCGAGCGGAGCCTGGTCCTTGTCGAAGGAAACCGCTTCCGTGCCCCAGTCGGTGGGCACCTGATAGCGCTTGCCGTCGATGACCGCGCCGAGATTTTCAGAATTCTTCCAGGCGCTCGGCAGGCAGTTGTCGACGTTGACCTTGCTTTCGTCGATCGGCTGCACCAGCTCGAACTCGACATAGTTGGGCACGCGGTCGACCGTCGGCCAGATGATGTCGAACCCGCCGCCATTGTTGGCGCGAAGCTGGTTCAGCAGTTCGTCATTGGTGCCGTAGGGGGTGTAATTGGCCTTGATGCCCGTCGCCTTTTCGAAAGCGCCGATCATGTCGTCGTTGAGGTAACCGGCCCAGGCGAAGATGTTGACCGCGCCGGAAGAGCCCTGCGCATAGCTGCGCGAGATGAGCGGCGCCGCCAGCGACAGTCCTGCCACAGCGCCCGCGCCCTTGATGAAGTTGCGTCGTTTGATCAAAGTCATGAAAGCACTCCCATTGTTTCTGCGTTGATATCGCAGCGGTTATTCCCGCCATGTTACAGCGCGATGACCGGTCGGCAACAAAAATCAGTCTAACGGACCGTCAATGTTGATGATCCTGCGCGGACATCAGTGTTTAGCGCACAAATTATCCTCTCTGGCCCATTTGTTCCACGCGAAAAGGCTGCTTGTATGCAAACGTTTGTAGCGGGCTGCTGTCCGACAGTGAGGGGAGAACTTTGCATGCGACTTCAGGGGAAGCGGATTCTGGTATCGGCAGCAGCTCAGGGCATCGGCCGGGCAAGCGCGCTGGCCTGCGCAGCAGAGGGGGCGTCGGTCGTGGCCGTCGATATCAACGAGGAAGGGCTTGCCTCTCTTGCCGCTGAAAACGCGTCCATCGAAACGCACCGGCTGGATGTGCGCGACCGCAGCGCAATCGATGCGCTCGCCGGCAGGGTCGGCCAGCTCGATGGCCTCTTCAATTGCGCCGGCTTCGTCCATCACGGCAGCATTCTCGATGTCTCCGAGGACGACTGGGCGTTCAGCATGGATCTCAATGTGACCTCCATGGTTCGCATGACGCAGGCGTTTCTACCCGGCATGCTGGATCGGGCCGAAGAGGCGGGCAGCGTGTCCGTTCTCAACATGGCGTCGATGGCGTCATCCATCAAAGGCTTCGTCAACCGCGCGGTCTACGGCGCCACGAAGGCGGCCGTGATCGGCCTCACAAAGTCCGTTGCGGCCGATTTCGTAAAGCAGGGCGTGCGCTGCAATGCGCTCTGCCCCGGCACGGTCGACACGCCGTCGCTGCGCGGTCGCATCGCCGCTGCGCCGGATCCCGTTCAGGCCGAGAAGGATTTTATTGCGCGTCAGCCCATGGGGCGGCTTGCGACGGTCGACGACATCACACCGCTGGTCGTGTTTCTCCTGTCGGACGAAAGCCGCTTCGTCAGCGGTCAGGCCGTTCTCGTGGATGGCGGCGTGACCATCTGATTTCAGGGCAGGGTGGTTGATACTCTCCGCCCTTGTTCGGTGATATCGAATTTCTGCAAAAAACCGGGGCGCGCCAAAGTGTGCGCCCCGGCATTTTCCGACCCGGTGTCCATCTTCCGGAGAACGCTGCATTGCCGGCTGGAGCCATGCAACTCCGGGAAACGATGATCGGCAGCACTGTATCCGGCTTCGGAGCAGGCCTTCGGTCTCCACCTCCAGGCTGGCACGAACCACAGAAACCGCTTGCCATCACCCAGGGCAGGAGCGAACCTCCACACCTCCACACCTCCACACCTCCACACCTCCACACCTCCACACCTCCAGGCCCTTAGGCCCCTAGGCCCCAAGGCACGTCTTGCGCTTCGTGTTTGTTATGATATTACATACCATATTGCAGCAAAGGAACCAATCATGCCGAACCAGGACAAACGCCTGCCCGTCACCGTGCTTTCCGGGTTTCTGGGGGCGGGCAAGACGACGCTCTTGAACAATGTGCTCAACAACCGGGCAGGACGGCGCGTCGCGGTGATCGTCAACGACATGTCGGAAGTGAACATCGACGCCGACCTCGTGCGCGAGGGTGGGGCGAACCTGTCGCAGACAGACGAAAAGCTGGTGGAGATGACGAATGGCTGCATCTGCTGCACGCTGCGCGACGATCTTCTGAAAGAGGTGCGGCGTCTGGCGGCGGAGGGGCGGTTCGATTACCTGCTGATCGAATCCACCGGCGTTTCCGAGCCATTGCCTGTGGCCGCCACATTCGAGTTTCGCGACGAGCAGGGCCACAGCCTTTCCGATGTCGCGCGGCTCGACACGATGGTCACAGTGGTCGACACGCTGAACCTGCTCGAAGACTACGCCAGCCATGATTTCCTGCGCGACCGGGGCGAAGTCGCGGGCGAGGGGGACGAGCGCACGCTTGTGGACCTGCTGGTCGACCAGATCGAGTTTGCCGATATCGTGATCCTGAACAAGGTCAGCGACGCCGGCCCGGAGCGCCTTGATGCAGCGCGCAAGATCGTCACCGCGCTCAATCCCGATGCGCAGATCATCGAGACAGACCATTCCCGCGTCGCGCCCGCCCGCATCTTCGATACAGGCCTTTTCGATTTCGAGACGGCTCACCAGCACCCGCTCTGGGCCAAGGAGCTTTATGGCTTCGCCGATCACGTGCCAGAGACCGAGGAATACGGCGTTTCCTCCTTCGTCTATCGCGCGCGGCGTCCCTTTCATCCGCAGAAAGTGCATGCGGTGCTGAATGCCCCGCTGCCCGGCGTCATCCGCGCCAAGGGTCATTTCTGGATCGCAACCCGGCCCGACTGGGTTGCCGAATTCAGCCTCGCCGGCGCTTTATCCAGCGTGAAGCCGCTTGGCACCTGGTGGGCGGCGGTGCCGCGCGAACGCTGGCCAAACCACCCGGAAGCAAAAGCCTTCATGGACCGCTACTGGAGCGAACCCTATGGAGACCGGCGTCAGGAGCTGGTCTTCATCGGCACAGGCATGAACCGCGAACGCATCACCGCAGCGCTGGACGATGCGCTGGTGGGCAGTGAAACCGACTTCGAGCCAGCGCAGCACCGTGCACTGGCGGACCCTTTCCCGCGATGGCAGCGCGCGCAGGCCGCCTGAGGGGCGGTGTGCCCGCAGCGCGTGTCCTCTCCCTCGCCCTTCGACACGCTCAGGATGAGGGAGAGGACATGGATCGTGGTTAGAAACTCTGTGGAGCGGAAGCGGGCATAATTCAGCCCCCCGCCACAGAAAGGTGGGGCGCCCACACAGCCCTCATCCTGAGCGTGTCGAAGGACGGGGGCGGGAAGACGTACGCTAACCCTACCTCCTGACCCGCAAAAGATAGGTATCCATGATCCAGCCCTTGTCTTCCCGCGCTCTAACCCGCGCCTCCACAATCTGCCCGGCAACATCCCCAAGCGGCCCGGCGATCAGAAGCTCATCCGGCGTACCCAGATACGCGCCCCAGTAAATCTCGTAGGCATCGCCATCGAGCATTTGAAAGGCGCAGTCGCCGTCGAGCATGACGAGAAGCGTATCGGCATTCGGCGGGAAGCCCTCCGCTTTCAGCCGCCGACCGGTGGTGATCAGGATCGAACCGCCAATCGTGTTGATCGGCATATGGTGGCTGGCCGCGAGCGCCTGAATGCTGGTGATCCCCGGCACCACTTCCAGCGCGACGTCAAGCGCGGTTTCCCGGCGCATGTGCTCGATGATGCGCAGCGTGCTGTCATAGAGCGAAGGATCGCCCCAGACGAGAAACGCCGCGCGACCCGTCTCGCCCGTATGCGCCGCAAGCAGATCGCCATAGGCGCGGGCGATGGCCATGTGCCAGTCGTCCACGCCCCGGCGATAACTCGGATTGGCGGCGTCACGCACCGGCAGGTCGAATTCCACGATCCGCGTCTGCCGGTTTTCCAGAAACCGCTCGCAGATGACACGGCGCAGATCGGCCAGATCCTCCTTCGCTTCCCCCTTGCGGGGGATAAGGATCACGTCAGCCCGGTTCAGCGCATTGATGCCCTGAACCGTCATGTGTTCGGGATTGCCGGTGCCAATGCCGATGAGCGAAAGCGTGCGCATGATCAGCCGTCCGAAACGCCGGCTTCGGCAAAGGTCGCCATGCCGTTGTGGCAGGCAAGCGCGCCGCGCAGAATGTTGATCGCAAGGCATGCGCCAGAACCTTCGCCAAGCCGCATGTCGAGATCGAGCAGCGGCTTGAAGCCCAGCTCGCCAAGCAGCCTGCGGTGGCCGGGTTCGGCGGAAACATGGCCGGCAATGGCATGCGCCAGACCGTCTTCGCCAAGGCGCGCAAGCGGGGCGACTGCCGATCCGCACACGAAACCATCGAGCAGCAGCGGAATCCGCTTCTGCCGCGCGGCAAGGGCCGCGCCAAACATGGCGGCAAGCTCGCGACCGCCGACGCGGCGCAGCGCCTCCAGCGGATCGGAGAGCGCCTCGCCATGGCAGGCAAGCGCTGCATCCACGGCCTCAGCCTTGCGCGAAAGGCCGGCATCGTCAACGCCTGTGCCCCGGCCCACCCAGTCGGCTCCCCGGCCACCGAACAGCGCGGCGGCAAGGGCCGCTGCGGCGGTGGTGTTGCCGATGCCCATTTCCCCGAGTGAGATGAGATCCGCTCCCTCCGGCACCGCATCGAAACCGGTCTGAACGGCCTTCAGAAAATCCGCTTCATCCATGGCCGGCGCTTCCGTGAAGTCCGCAGTGGGACGCTCGATCTCGAGCGACGTGACGGTGAGGCTCGCCCCCGTCTGTTTCGCGAGCTGGTTGATGGCGGCGCCCCCGGCGGAGAAATTCGCCACCATCTGCGCCGTCACCTCGGCCGGAAAAGCCGAAACACCCCGTGCGGTCACGCCATGGGAGCCCGCGAAAATCAGCACATGAACCCGCTCAAGCGCAGGCTTTTCGCGTCCCTGCCAGCGGGCAAGCAGGATGGCCGCGTCTTCCAGCCGGCCAAGGCTGCCGGGCGGTTTGGTCAGCACTGCCTGGTGGGCGGTTGCAGCCTGCGCGGCGTCCTCATCGCCACTGGGACGGACATTACAGGCGGCGCGCAGATCGTCGATTTTGAGAAAGCGGGTCATGGAAGTCCTTCAGATGAAATAAGCGACGGCGGCGATGAGCACGGTGGTTTCGGCAAGCTGCTGCAGCGCGCCGAGCACATCGCCCGTCTGTCCGCCGATCTGTTTTTCGGCGAGCCGTTTGATGAAGAAGAGCGCCAGCAAAAGAAGCGGCGCGGTCACAAGCACAAAGCCGGGACCGGAGATGAAAAGCAGCGCGCCACCAATCGCGAGCGCCACGAGAACGGTAGCCGTTTCCGGTCGCCCTGCGCCTGCCGAGAGCCCGTCTTCGCGCGCCGGTGGCGAAAGGCGCATCAGCGCCGGCATCAGGGCGCGCGAGGCCGTGTGCGCCATCAGAAGGGCGGGAACCGCGACAAGCCCGAGCGACGAAAGCGCCGTCCAGCGCATCAGAAACGACAGGATCAGTGCGGCAACGCCATAAGAGCCGATGCGGCTGTCCTTCATGATCGCGAGCTTTTTCTCGCGCGTCGAACCGCCGCCGAAACCATCGGCCACGTCTGCAAGCCCGTCCTCATGCAGCCCGCCGGTCACAAGCGTCCCCACTGCAAGCGCGAGGGCGGCTGCAATCGTGGCCGGCAGGCCAAGCATCGCCGCGCCGATCAGCACCGCACTGCAAATCGCGCCGACCACCAGACCGGCCAGAGGCGCTGCCCACTGGGCGGCCGCAAACCCGTGCGCCGGCATCTCGAACGCAGGCAGCGGCAGCCGCGTGTAGAAGCCGAGACAGGCGGCCACATCGCGAAGGGCTGTCACGAGCATCGAGCGGGGTCCGGCCATCGCGTCAGCTCCGCGCGATGGCGTGAAAATAGGTGCCGGAGACATGCCCGCGCCGCGCACCGGATGGGCCGAGAGCGCGGCCCTGTCCATCCGCAAGCATGGCGAGCGGCGCATCACTGCCCGGCTCCACAAGCCGCGAATAGTGGAATTCATGACCACGGATCGTCTCGCCCTTGCTGCCGATGGCGCAGTCACTCATCAGCGTTGCCTGCCGGTAGCCGAGGTTCATCTTGCGCTTCGCATAGCTCGTCACATGACCGAGCAGCCCCAGCATTGCGTGGCGAACGCCTTCGGCATCCTCCAGCGCCTCGCCCAGAACCATGAACCCGCCGCACTCGCCGTGAATGGGCCGGTTCTCCGCAAAAGCCTTCATCGAAGCACGAAAATTCTCGGCAGCAGCGATCCGCCCCGCATGAAGTTCGGGATACCCACCCGGCAGCCAGCAGGCGTCGGCGCTTTCCGCCGGTCCTTCATCGGCAAGCGGCGCGAAGGGCAGAAGCGCGGCTCCCGCCTCGCGCCAGTGCCGGGCGAGATGCGGATAGACAAAGCTGAAAGCGGCATCCTGCGCGATGGCGATGCGTTGCCCCGGCGGCGGCAGAAGCCGCGCCGCATCGCCCGCCTGCATGGAAAGCGGCACGGCAGCCTTCATCACGGCGTCGAGGTCGATGGACTGTTCCATCACATTGGCAAGCCGCTCGATGAAAGCTTCGAGGGCGGCATGTTCACTTGCCTGCACAAGGCCGAGATGCCGCTCCGGCAGCGCCATGTCCGGGTTGCGATAGACCGCGCCCAGAACCCTGATGCCAATGGCCTCGATGGCGTCGCGCGCCATCGCTTCATGGCGCGGGCTCGCCACCTGATTGAGCACGACGCCGGCAATCCGCACCTTCGGGTCGTAAGCTGCAAACCCCTTTGCCAGCGCGGCTGCAGTCTGCGACTGGCCGGACACATCGAGAATGACAATGCAGGGCACGTCATAAAGGCGCGCAATGTCCGCCGCAGCGCCGGAGCGACCCGGCTCCGACACGATACCGTCAAACAGGCCCATGGCGCTTTCGATCAAAAGCATGTCGGCGTCTTCGCCCTGCCGGCTTCCCAGATGGGCGAGCAGATCCGGATGCATGGCCCAGCTGTCGAGATTCACGCCGGGCTTCCCGGTCGCCGCCTGATGAAAGCCGGGATCGATGTAATCGGGACCGGATTTCGCGCCATGCACGGCGAGGCCACGCCTCTTGAGCGCGCGCATCAGGCCGATGGTCACACTGGTCTTGCCCGAACCCGAACGGGCCGCGCCGATGATGATCGCCCGCGCCGTCATACCAGTGCCTCGCGCAGCGCCACGATGCCGCCGATCACGATGATGGACGGCGAGCCGAACCCTTCCACCGATGCGTCGGAGACAAGCGTGGAAAGCGCCGTCGTCAGAATGCGTTCTTCCGGTTTCGTCGCGTTCATGATGAGCGCCGCCGGCGTATCGCCCGCCATGCCGCCGGATGTGAGCGCGTCCACGATCAGGGCGAGCTTGTGCATCCCCATATAGATGACGATGGGCTGACCCGTTTTCGCCAGCGCCGCCCAGTCCAGATCGTCCGGCGTGCCGGCGGCGTGGCCGGTCGCGAAGATCACCGCCTTGTTCACGCCGCGCATGGTGGCGGGAATGCCCGCATCGGCGAGCGCCCCCACCGCCGAGGTGACGCCTGGCAGAAAGCGGAAGGGAATGCCGGCGAGTGCCAGCACCAGCGCTTCTTCGCCGCCACGGCCAAACATGTTGGGGTCTCCGCCTTTCAGGCGCAGCACCCGCTGTCCCGCCTCTGCGTGTTCCACCAGAAGCCGGTTGATTTCATCCTGCGCCGTGGAGGGCTGGCCGGCGCGCTTGCCGACGAAAACGTGCCGCGCTTCCGGCGCGGCCTTCAGGATATCCGGATCCACCAGCGCGTCATAAATCACCACATCCGCCGCATCGAGCGCAGCCAGAACACCGAGCGTCAGGCAGCCGAAGCCACCAGGCCCGGCACCGGCAAGCCACACATGGCCCGGCTCAAAAGGCGTTGGTTCAAAAGGCAGGCGGTTGAGCGCCTCAAGCGTGCTCATAATCCCTCCCGCCCGCGAAACCGGCGCTGATAATCGGCGCTGTAGAGCGCGCTCTCGCGAAAATCCTTGGCGCCCAGCCCCGGCCCGACGAGAATGAGCGCCGTGCGCTCGATGGGATCTTTCGCCATCTCTGCTTCGATGGTGGAAAGCGTGCCGCGCAGAATGCGCTCATCCGCCCAGCTTGCGCGGGCAACAATCGCGACCGGGCAGTCGGGTCCGTAATGCGGGGTCAGCTCCGCCACCACCCGGTCCAGCGCATGAATGGCGAGATGAATGGCGAGCGTCGTGCCGGTGGCCGCGAAATTGGCGAGCGTCTCGCCCTCCGGCATTTTCGAGGCGCGGCCGGAAATGCGGGTCAGGACAAGGCTCTGCGCCACTTCCGGAATGGTCAGCTCGCGTCCCAGCGCCGCCGCAGCCGCCGAGAAGGAAGGCACGCCCGGCGTCAGCGTGTAATCGATGCCGAGCGCCGAAAGACGGCGGATCTGCTCGGCAACCGCGCTCCAGACGGAAAGATCGCCCGAATGCAGCCGGGCGATATCCTCGCCCGCTTCATGGGCGCGGATATATTCCGCCTCGATCTCTTCAAGCGACATGGGTGCGGTGTTGACGATGCGCGCTCCCGGCGGACAGTGCGCGAGCAACGCCTCCGGCACCAGCGAACCGGCATAAAGGCAGACCGGGCAGCGCGCGATCAGGTCGCGGCCGCGAACGGTGATTAGGTCGGCAGCGCCCGGTCCGGCGCCAATGAAATGAACGGTCATGATTTTCTTCCGGTGGTCGCGATGGCGCAGGTAACGCCGTCAAGTGTGATCCTCGGCCCGAGAAGCCGGCCTGCCGGGCCGCAGACGGCCAGCGCCGCCGCCTCTGAGGCCGATGGCAGGCCCGTGGCTGAGCGCGCCTGTTCCGAGCGGGTCAGACAATGCGTCGCCGCCGCCTGAAGTGCCGCATCATCGGCAATGACAAGCGGCAGGCCGAGCGCCTTTGCAGCATCCGTCAGGCCGGGCTCGTCCCGCTTCCGTGGCACGGTCGCCACTGCATCAAGCCTGTCCCGCGCGATGTCATGCGTTGTCAAAGCGGCGTCGAGCGCGGCAAGAACAGCATCGCGCGTGACGCCTTTTCTGGCTCCAAGCCCGGCGCAGATCATGGTTTCCTCCAGCGCCATTGAAACACCGGCATGGCCGGGCGCAGCGCCGTCATGCCGCCAACGGGCGCGGCGCGCGCGACGGCGATCTCGATCAGTTCTCCGCCGTGCCGCCCGTGGCAGTCGATCAGAAGCGCCTGCGTTTCGAGCGTCACCCCGTTTGCGACAAGACGCCCCCCGGTTCCAAGAGCGGCCATCGCCGCATCCATCAGCCCCGGCGCAGTCGCCCCGCCACCGATGAAAACCACATCGGGCGCGGCAAGGCCCGCGAGCGCGGCGGGAGCCTTTCCCTCAACCATGGTGAGCTGCGGCACGCCCATGCGCTCCGCGTTGCGGGCAATGCGCGCCGCGCGCTCCCTGTCCGCCTCGATGGCGATGGCGCTGAGCGATGGGTGCTGCTGCAGCCATTCGATGGAAATGGAGCCTGAACCCGCACCGATGTCCCAGAGCCGTTCACCGCGTTTCGGGGCAAGCGCCGAAAGGGTGACGGCCCGCACCTCCGATTTGGTGATCTGCCCGTCATGCTCGAAAAGCGCATCTTCCAGCCCGGTTCCAAGCGGCAGGATGCGCGCATTCTCATCCGCCGCCACCTCGATTGCGACCACATTCAGATCGTCAAAACTGTCTGCGGAAAGCGCTGAAGCCATGAAGCTGACCTGCCGTTCGCGCGGTCCGCCCAGCGCTTCCAGCACGTGAAAGCGCGAGGGGCCAAACCCCTCAGCCGTGATCAGCTCGGCTATCGCAGCCGGAGCCGCGCCATCGGATGTGAGCGCGAGAATGCGCGCGCCGGGATGAAGCAGCGGGCGGATCAGCGCAATGGGCCTGCCGTGCAGTGAAACCGTCTCGACCGATTGCAGCGGCCAGCCAAGCCGGGCAGCAGCGAGCGCAAAGGAAGAAGGCGCGGAAAAGACACGCATCTCGTCCGCCGGAATGCGCCGCGTCAGCGTCGCGCCCACACCGAAGTGAAATGGATCGCCGGAGGCGAGCACGCAGACCTTTTTCCCTCTCAGCGCTTCGATCTCATCAAGCGCCTTGCCAAAGGGGGAGGGCCACTGCCGCGTCCCGCCGGAAATCTGGCCTGCCGCCAGTTCGAGGTGCCGCGCACCACCAAACACGATCTCCGCACCGGCAATCGCGCGGCGCGCCTCCCCGCCAAGCCCGGCCAGCCCATCCTCGCCTATCCCCACAATGGTGAGCCAACGCTTAGCGCTTTCCGCCTGACTGCAAAATGCTCTAGAAGACGTCATGGCAAAGCAGACCCTTCTCATTCTTGGTGGAACAGGCGAAGCGCGGCGGCTTGCGGAGCGGCTTTGCGCGCGCAGCTCGCTGCGCGTCATCACCTCGCTTGCCGGGCGCACCCGCACACCGGAAGCCTTGCAGGGTGAGGTGCGTGTGGGCGGTTTCGGCGGCGCTGAGGGGCTCGCGCGTTATCTCGAGGACGAAGGCATCGACCTGATGGTGGACGCCACGCATCCCTTCGCCGCGCGCATGGCGCGCAATGCAGCGGAAGCCGCCAGCCTGACCGGCGTGCCGCTCATCACGCTCATGCGCCCCGCCTGGCAGCCGGTCGCCGGCGACAACTGGCAGATCGCGGCCGGCATGGCCGAGGCGGCAACGCTGCTCGGCTCTGAGCCCCGGCGCGTCTTTCTGGCCATTGGCCGGCAGGAAGTTCAAATGTTTCGCGCGGCGGCGCAGCATCATTATCTGGTGCGCAGCGTGGAGCCGGTCGAACCGTCCCACCTGCCGGCGAACGCCGCATGCATTCTGGCGCGTGGTCCGTTCTCTGAAGACGATGAAATCACGCTGCTCGCCGATCACCGCATCGAGATCGTGGTTGCCAAGAACAGCGGCGGTGCTGCGACCTATGGCAAGATCGCAGCCGCCCGCAGGCTCGGCCTGCCGGTGATCATGATCGACCGGCCAAAACCGACTGGCGCAGCCGTCGTGGCCGACATCGAAGATGCGATGGGCGCGATCGACACTCACTTGGCGGCTCCCGTCGCCGAGCGCGGCGCATAGACCAGCGGCGATTTGCCGGGGCGTTCGATCATCCGCGTTTCCGGCGATCCGATGATGACGCAGGTGGCCATGTCGGCCATCTCGCCGCGCGCCTCGTTCAGCGGAACAATCGCCATGCGCTCATCAGGCCGGCCTGCGGCGCGGCCGAACACGACGGGCGTGGAGGCCGGAAGAATGCCGCTCAACAGTTCAAAGGCGCGGCCAAGCTGCCAGGGCCGGGCGCGGCTGATCGGATTGTAGAGCGCGATCACAAAGCCCGCACCGGCAGCAGCCGCAAGCCGCGTTTCGATCAGGTCCCAGGGTTTCAGATTGTCCGAAAGCGATATGGCGCAGAAATCATGACCGAGCGGCGCGCCCACGCGGGCGGCCACCGCAAGCATGGCCGTCAGCCCCGGCACGATCTCCAGATCGAGCGCGCGCCATTCCTGCGGCCCTTGCTCGATGGCCTCGCACACGGCCGCCGCCATGGCGAAAACACCGGCATCCCCGCCCGAAACCACGGCCACATGCCTGCCTTCAGCGGCCATGGTTAGCGCCGCCTTGGCGCGGGCAAGTTCTTCCCGGTTGTCGGAGGCGTGACGGGTCTGGCCATCATTCAGTTCGAGCCGGTCGAGATAGGGACCATAGCCAAAGAAATCGCTTGCCGCCGCAATGGCTGCGCGCGCCTCCGGCGTCGTCTGTGCCGGTTTTCCGGGGCCGGTGCCGATGACGATGAGACGCCCGCTCATGCCGCGCCCTCCTGCGGCCTGGCCTGCCAGCCCGGTCCGAGCACGAGCGAGAAATAGGGGGCGGTGTCGTCGGCCTTGTCGGCGAGCGGCGTCATACTGGTATTGTCCATCGTGCCGCGTTCCACATAGACCGCACCGACGAGCCTGCCGGCCCGCGCCAGCGCCCGGCGGATTTTCGGCAGATTGCGCCCCACCTTCATGATGACGAAGGCTTCCGTGTCGCTCACGCGGCGCACAAGCTCGTCTTCATCGAGCGTGCCGGGCAGGACCGTCATGATGTCGTCGCCCTGAACGATTGCGATGCCCGCCTGCGACCAGCAGCCGGACATGGCCGTGATGCCGGGGATCACCTCGGTCGGATAGAGCGCGGCAAGCCGCACATGCAGGTGCATGTAGGAGCCGTAAAATAGCGGATCGCCCTCGCTCAGAACCGCAACCGTTCGGCCCGCTTTCAGATGCACTTCCACCGCGCGCGCCGACTCCTCGTAAAAGCCGGTGATGGCTTCGATGTAGCGCGGGTCGTTCTTGTCGATTTCGGTCGTGACCGGATATTCCAGCGGCAGCTCCACCGCCGCCTCCGGCAGGAGGTCGTCGACGATCTTGCGGGCATTGCCCCGGCGTCCGCGCTTTGCGAAATGCGCCACCACGTCCGCCCGCTCCAGCGCCTTCAGCGCCTTGACCGTGATGAGTTCGGGGTCGCCGGGCCCGGTGCCGACGCCAATCAGGGTTCCGCTCACAGTCCCGCCCTCGCAAGTGCGTTGATCGCCGCCGCCGTCATGGCGCTGCCGCCCATGCGGCCGCGCACGATGGCAAAGGGAATGCCAAGCCCGCTCTCGGCGAGCGCTTCCTTGGATTCCATCGCGCCAACGAAACCGACCGGCATGCCGATGATGGCGGCAGGCTTCGGCGCACCGGCGCGCAGCATGTCGAGCAGGTAGAAGAGTGCGGTCGGCGCATTGCCAATGGCGATCACCGCTCCTTCCATGTGTTCGCGCCACAGTTCCAGCGCAGCGGCGGAACGCGTGTTTCCGATCTCCCGCGCAAGCTCCGGCGTACGCGCATCGCGCAGGGTGCAGATCACCTCATTGTTGGCGGGCAGCCGCGTGCGGGTCACGCCGCGCGCCACCATCTCCGCATCGCACAGGATCGGCGCGCCGGCTTTCAGCGCCGCGCGGCCTGCCGCAACGAAACCCTCGGAAAAGACAAAGTGCTCCGCCGCCTCAACAAGCCCGCAGGCATGGATCATGCGGATGGCGATATCGGCCTCTTCCGCACTGAAGCGCGCGAGATTGGCCTCGGCGCGTATGATCGCGAACGACTTTTCATAAATGGCATTGCCGTCGCGTATGTACTCGGTTTCTTGCATTCAGCCTGTCTTTCGAAGAAGGGCGGCGCGCAGCTTCTCGCCGCGCTCGATGAGGAAGGTGCGAAGGCGTTCGGAAGGCTCCACGCCAACGGAGGAAAGCGTGCAGCAACCCTCGGCCGCGATCAGGTTCACCGCAGCCCCGGCGGGCCGGGCGCATCCTTTTTCGCAGGCCGAGAGGTGTAGACGAAACGAACCGTCCGGCAGACCGGCTTCCGCCGCCTCGGCGGCAAGCGCCTTGGCGTCGAACCGCGCCGAGGCACAGGCCGGCGCACCGGCGCAGGCGGCTATGGAAAGACGCGGATCATGCCCGTCCGTGACAAATCCAAGAGCCTCAGCCGCGCGCGACAGCGCTTCCTGCCGGGACTCATCAAGCCCGATCAGCAGCAGGCCGCTGCGCGGCGCAAGGCGTATTTCCCTGGCATCCGAGGCGGCCTCGCAAAGCGCGACCAGCGCCTCCGCTGCGACCTGGCCGAAGGGCAGCGCGATCCCGAGCGCGCTGTCCCCGTCTTTCAGCGCAAACAGACCAACCGGCGCACTGTCAGCCCGCGCGAAATATTGCACGGCTGGCTCAAGCCCGGCCCGGAGCGCCTCTCTCTGCGCCTGTGTGAAATCGCGCGCGCGTCCGCCGGTCTGCGCCAGCAGATCAAGAACGGCAAGCGCTGTAGCGCCCACCGCCTGCTCATCGCCCTGGCCTAACCTGCTCGCCGTCGCGCCATTGCCGCCGACGCCGATCTGCCAGAGACCGTCTCCCAGCGCCACAAGCTTGATGTCGGCTCCGATGGCGTCGAGATGCAGCCTCCCGCCACCATCGACCGTGACCGAGACCTTGGGGGCAAGGCGCGGGGCAAGGCAGTGCGCTGCCGCATGTTCATCGATCCGCCGGGCAAGCGCGGTCGGGTCGCTCAGCGCATCCCGCGCCAGACCGTCAAGCGGTCCCGTTTCCACCGCGAAGCCATCCACGGCCCCAAGATCGAGCGCGTTGATTTCCGCCCCGAGCAAAGGCGTGCTCTCAGCGGTCAGGCCCCGGATCTGCAACTTTCCACGCGCGGTCACTTCCAGAATGCCATTGCCGTGGCGGCCCGCCGCTTTTGCGATGCCCGCCAGCTTCTCAGGCGTCAGCGCGCCATGGGCCGGCGCAATCCGCGCGAGCAGCCCGTCGCCGGTCTTCATGGGGGCGGAGAGTGTGGGGCAAGCGCCACGCCGCATCGTCATGCCGTCGCCTCCGCAAAAAGTGCTGCCAGATCGTCATCGACGGAGTTGCGCCGCGGGTGCCAGAGGCCACGCCTGCGCGCAGCGTGAAACCGTTCCGCCATCGCCCGGGTCGCCGCCGGATTCTCTGCAAGCAGGAAATCGCGCACACGCTCATCGCCGAGATAGGCATCGAACACGGCATCGATCAGGCTGCCTGAAACCGCATCCGTGGTCTCGGCGAAGCCGATCAGCCGGTCGACCGTTTCCGTCAGTTCCGCCGCGCCGCGCGGGCCATGGCGCAACTGCCCTTCGATAAAGCGCGGATTGACCGCACGGGCGCGCACGGTGCGGGCAATGGCCTGCGCCAGCGAGCGGGCGCGCGGGCGCTCCGGATCGGTCGTGTCGAGCACCACCAGATCAGCCTTGCCGCCCAGCGCTTCCACCGCCGCCGCGAACCCGCCGATAAAGGCCACATCCGCCGAGCCTTCGAGAATGTCCCGCCCGGCATCGTCGCCCGTATGGATGAGCATGTCGGCATCCGCCACCTGCCGCGCAAACGCGCCGTCTTCCCGCCGGCCTTCGCCCTCCGCGCCGCCGAAGGCAAACGCGCCCGCGTCCAGATAGGCCTGTCCGAGTTCGGCGCGCTCCTGCCAGTCTCCGCGCGCAAGCTTTTCTTCCGGTCCCGCACCATAGGTGCCGGGCGCGGAACCGAAAATACGCGCCGGAGCCTTGCCGGCCACGCGCGCAGCAGCGGCAAGCGGGTTTTCGCTCTCGTCTTCGTCGCGCGCGGCCACGGCGGCAACCGCAGTGTCGAGCAACGCGATCTGGGTCGGGAACATGTCGCGAAACAGGCCTGAGATGCGCCACGTCACGTCGATGCGCGGACGGCCAAGGCTTGCCGGCGGCAGCACTTCAATGCCCGTCACGCGCCCCGTCGCCTGATCCCATTGCGGCCGGCAGCCCATCAGCGCCAGACCCTGTGCGATCTCCTCGCCGCCAGTGCGCAGGCTGGCGCTGCCCCACAGGTCGATGACGAGCGAGCGCGGCCAGTCGCCATGCTCCTGCAGATAGCCGCGCACGGCCTCATCCGCCGCCATCCTGCCCAGTGCGGTTGCGGTCGGCGTCGGCAGGGTGCGCGGATCGGCGGTGAAGATGTTGCGGCCGGTCGGCAACACATCGGTACGCCCCCGCGCCGGCGCGCCGGAGGGGCCGGGCGCGATGTGTCGGGCATCAAGTGCGGCCAGAAGCGCGTGCTTTTCGCTCTCCGCGCAGGCGCTGCGTTCAGGCCCTTCATCCATGCCGCTGCCCCGGCCATAGATGTGCAGCCCGTCCTTGATGGCGAAATCTTTCAGATCACAGAGCCAGGCATCGATCTGCATCAGCGCCGCATCCGTGTCGCCCGTGTCCTCAACGCCGGCATCACGGGTCAGACCGGTGCGCTCGGCGGTTTCCACGATCAGCTGCGCCAGCCGGTCGCGGCGGCGGCGGTCCAGCCCGTCGGCCTGCGCATATTCGTCCACCAGCCGTTCCAACTCCTGCTGGTCCTGCGAGAGCCCTGCGCCCGCCAGTGGCGGCGTCAGATGCCCAAGCGTCACAGCGCCGATCCGGCGCTTGGCCTGCGCCGCTTCACCCGGATTGCTGACGATGAAGGGATAGACCACCGGCAGCGCACCAGCCACGATCTCCGGAAAGCAGGTTTCCGTCAGCGCCACGGTCTTGCCCGGCAGCCATTCCAGCGTGCCATGCGCACCCACATGGATCAGCGCATGGGCATCGAGCCCCTCCCGCATCCAGTGGCCGAAGGCGACCAGCGCATGGCGCGGTGCAAGTGTCGGGTCATGATAGTCCACGCGTCGGTCTGCCGAGCGCCCGCGATCCGGCGCAAGCGCCACGGTGACATTGCCGAACCGCGCCGCGCGGAACGGAAAGACTCCATCTTCCGCATCGTCTTCCGCCGGCCCCCAGGTGGCGAGCAGCGTTTCGCGCGCCTCTTCGGGCAGCGCATCGAAGGCCACCCGGTATTCATCCAGCGAAAGCGCTTCCGAAACCTGCTCAAGCCGCTGCATCAGCGCCCTTGGCGTCTCCGGAACACCATCAACCGCATAACCCGCTTCATCAAGGTCATGCAGCATGGCGAGCACACTCGACGGCACGTCGAGACCCACCGCATAGCCGGTGCGCCCTGGCGCACTCGGATAATCCGGGATGAGAACGACAATGCGGCGTTCAGCCACCGGAGTGCCACCGAGCTTCAGAAAGGCGGCGATCCTTGCCGCAACCTGCCTTATGCGCGCCGGTTCCGGTCGGTTGCGCTGAACGCCGAAGGAAAGCCCTTCATCCAGCGCCGCCTCATCCTTGAAGGAAATGGCGCCAGCCATCAGCCGGCCATCGAGTTCCGGCAGCACCACATGCATGGCGAGGTCCGCAGGCGCGAGACCGCGCTGCCCTTCCTGCCACGCTTCGCGCCGCGTGGTGGCGGTGACCACCTGAAAAACCGGCACGCCAAAGCGGTCGAACAGCGTTTTTTCGCCGGGTTCCGCGCCGCTCGAAAAGGCCGTCGCGGTGATGAGCGCCTGCGGCTTCAACGCCTCCACGGCGTTGCGCACGAGATCGGCGGCAACCGGGTCACGCAGGCTGGAAACGAAAACGGGAACCGCACACAGCCCCTGTTCCTCAAGCGCCTCCACCAGCGCGTCGATGGGCGCAACATCGCTTGCCAGCAGCATGGAGCGATAAAAGAGGACCGGTACGACAGGCCTGTCGGCATTCGCACCGGCCGGGAAGAAGGATGGCTCAACAATGCCATGGCCCGGTGCATAGAAGCCGGCCTTGGCCACCGATTCCGCCTCCGGCGCTTCGATGTCCCGCCCCGCAAGGCGCGCCAGTTGCATGGTCAGCGCGCGCATATTGTCCGGTCCGCCTTCGCGGAAGCAGGCGAGCAGCGCCGCGCGCGCTTCCGGCGAAACGGTGGAGCGCTCGGCCAGGCGCGGGTCGTCCTGATGGCATTCGCCGGGAAGCAGCGCCAGCGCGATGCCCTTTTGCCGGGCCAGTGCTGAAAGCCGGTCGCAGCCATAGCGCCACCACTCATAGCCGCCCAGCACCCGCACCAGAATGACGCGGGCATGCGCTGCCGTGTTGTCGATCCACAGATCGACCGACATGGGGTGTCTCAGGTCGCGCAGCGCGGCAAGACGCAGCGCGGGCAGGGCCTCACGCTGCACCTGCCATGCAGAGGCAATCCCCGCCAGATCGCTGTCGGTGAACGACAGCGCCACCATGTCCGCCGGCGACTGCTGCAGATCGACAGGCTCGATCAGATCGTCGAGTGAGGCACTGGTGGTGGCGAGGATGTGCATCGGATCAGGCCGAGAGAAGGCTTTCGATACGCGCGCGGTCGATGCCCTTGAGGCCGATCACCACGAGCCGTGTCTCGGCGGCTTCGCCGGCCTTCCACGGGCGGTCATAGTGGTGCGAGACGCGCGGGCCGACCGCCTGCACCTGCAGACGCATGGGCTTGCCCTTCACATGCGCAAAGCCCTTGAGGCGCAGAACCTCGCCGGTTTCCACCGCCGCATTGACCCGCGCTTCCAGATCTTCCGGCCTGAGCACCGGCGGCAGGTCGACAACGAATGTGTCGAAATCGTCATGCTCATGGTCATGCGCATCGTCGTGATGCGTCTTGCGGTTCTCGATGTCGTCCTCGACGGCAAGCCCGAGACCCAGCAGCAGGGCAGGGTCCACCTTGCCATGCGCGCTCGGCACGATCTGCACATTGCGCGACAGATGCCCCGCAATCCGCGCGCGGGCGCGCCCGGCGGCCTCCTCATCCAGAAGATCGTTCTTCGACAGAACGATCAGGTCAGCGCAGGCCACCTGGTCGTCGAACACTTCTTCGATCGGATCATCATGGTCGAGCGAATCGTCGGCTGCGCGCTGTGCATCCAGCGCGTCCAAGTCAGCAGCCACCTGGCCGTCGGCAAGCGCCGGCCCGTCCACCACGGCAATAACGCCATCGACCGTCACGCGGTTCTTGATTGCCGGCCACTGAAAGGCCTGCACCAGCGGCTTTGGCAGCGCCAGACCGGACGTCTCGATCAGGATGTGATCGACCTTCGGCTCACGTGCGAGGATCTGGTCGAGCGCCGGCACGAAATCATCGGCAACCGTGCAGCAGATGCAGCCATTGGCCAGTTCGAGAACGTTTTCCTCGGGGCAATTGTCCAGCCCGCAGCTCTTCAGCACCTCGCCATCGATGCCGGCATCGCCGAACTCGTTGACGATGATCGCCAGCCGCTTGCCATGCGCGCCTTCCAGAACATTGCGGATCAGCGTCGTCTTGCCGGCGCCGAGAAAGCCGGTCACGACGGTGCAGGGAACCCGGTCGAAACTCGTGGTCATGGGATATCCTTCAGGTGATGGAGTGTGGAGAACGATAAGACGCGGGTGAGGGGCGCACGGGCCTTTTGCGGCCGCGTACTGGCAGAGACACCATGAATGGTCGGGAGAAGGCGCGCAGCGGCGCTGTCAGCAGTCACAATGCACACTCCTTGCCCGGGACACCCGCCAGGCGGTCAGGATTTCATTCGCAGACGGCAGGTTTCCTGGCTCACGGGTCGATGCGCTCTCCAGCCTTCCCAGGGCAAACCCCAGTGGCGTGTCAGGTGCGCTCTCCGCTTACAGTTGCGGGGACAGCTGCGGCATTGGGCAAGGCCCGCACCGCATTCCCTCTAAGGATCAAGACCTACCAATCAGGCCGACCATTGCGGTCATATTGACAGGTACTGATCCAAGCCCTCTCCATTGCGGGAGAAGGACCGTCTGCTGCGCATTTACGGCTCGCCCGCCACGTCTGTCAATGCGGGCAACAAAGCGTTTGCGGGGCGTGGCGATTCTTGTATGCTCCGCCCGCTGTCGGTTCCGCTGAAGCGGACCCAGAGGGAACGTGGTGCGGCGCAAAAGCGCCAAAACCACGGCTGCCCCCGCAACTGTAAGCGGAGAGCGTTTTCCTGATCGCCACTGAGGCATGACGCCTTGGGAAGGCTGGAAAGCGCATCGACCCGTGAGCCAGGAAACCTGCCGACGGCCTGAAAGAAGCACCGTAACCCTCGGGTGGAGGGGAAAGGACCGGACATGAACACGCGTTTCCTGCGCACTTTTTCCGCATTCGCTTTTGCATCGCTCTTCGCAACCAGCGCCCAGGCCCATCACGCCATGGACGGGCAGACGCCCACGACCCTTTACGAAGGGCTGGTTTCAGGGCTCGCCCATCCTGTGATCGGGCTCGATCATCTGGCCTTCATCGTCGCTGCCGGCCTGTTTGCCGCCGTCGCCGGCATGAGCCTTTTTGCGCCGCTTCTCTTTGTTGCCGGCTCGCTTGTCGGTGTTGGCCTGCACCTGATGCTGCTCGATCTTCCGGCAGCCGAAATCGTCATCGCGGCAAGCGTTCTTGCTGGCGGTTGGCTTCTGGCGCGCGGTCGGGCCGTGGAAAGCCACATGCTCGTCTTCGCCCTGTTCCTGGTGGTCGGCGTGTTCCATGGCTATGCCTTCGGCGAAGCCATTGTCGGCAGCGAACAGACGCCGCTCATCGCCTATCTCGCAGGCCTTGCCGCAATCCAGAGCGCCATCGCGCTTGGCGTCTATTTTCTCGTCCGCTCGCGCGGCTGGGCGGTTGAGGCCATGCAGCCCCGGCTTGCTGGCGCCGCCATTGTCGGTGTCGGCATAACCTTCCTTGCCGGACAACTTGTCGGCTGAGCCGGCGGATCTGACGATGCGTTCACTTCATTTCGTTCTGGGCGGCGCGCGCTCCGGCAAGAGCCGCCATGCCGAAACGCTGATCGAAGCCGCGCCCGCACCCTGGCACTACATCGCCACGGCCCAGGCCTTCGATGACGAAATGCGCGAGCGCATCGCCATTCACCGCGCGCGGCGCAAAGGGGCAGTGGCGGGGCCGGGGGAAGTAGCGGGGGCGTGGCAGACGCACGACGCCCCGCTCGACCTGCCGGGCGTGCTTCAAACCCTGCCGGCCCGCGAAACGGTTCTGGTCGATTGCCTCACCCTGTGGCTCAGCAATCTCATGCTCAACGACCATGCGCTAAAACCTGCCGCCGAGCGACTGCTTGCAGCTCTTGCCGCAAGAGAGGGAACCACAGTTCTCGTTTCCAATGAGGTCGGCTTCGGCATCGTGCCAGAAACCCCGCTCGGACGCCGTTTTCGCGATGAGGCGGGGTTCCTGAACCAGAAAGTCGCCGCCGTTGCCGACAGCGTCACGCTGGTGGTTGCCGGCCTGCCCATGAAAGTGAAGTGACATGCGAGAGATCGACGCAAACGAAGCCGAGCGCCACAAGGCAAAGATGGCCAAACGCAAGGCCGTTCAGGATGCCGAGGTGCGCGACAAGACGGTCGAGAAGGGGCTTCTGATCGTCAATACGGGGCCGGGCAAAGGCAAGTCCACCGCTGCCTTCGGTCTTGCGCTGCGCATGCTCGGCCATGGCCGCCGCGTCGGTGTCGTGCAGTTCATCAAGGGCGCATGGCATTGCGGTGAGAAGGATGCCTTCGCCGCCTTTGGCGATCAGGTCTCCTGGCACACGATGGGCGAGGGCTTCACTTGGGAAACACAGGATCTCGAGCGCGACATCGCCGCCGCCGAGCGGGCGTGGGGAAAGGCCGAGGAACTGATGGCCGATCCGACCATCGGTCTTGTCGTTCTCGACGAGCTGAACATCGCACTGCGCTACGACTATCTCGATCTTGAACGCGTCGTGACCACGCTGACCAACCGGCGCGACGACCTTCATGTGGTCGTGACCGGCCGCAACGCCAAGCCAGCACTCACCGAGGCCGCCGACCTCGTCACCGAAATGGGGCAGGTAAAACACCACTTCGCCGCTGGCGTGAAAGCGCAGAAGGGCATCGAGTTCTAGATCGCCTGCTTTGAGGTGGTGCGTGGTCGACAAGCTCACCATGAGGGAGGGAGAGACACAGCAACTGCGTCCTCCATGTTGATGAACAGGCTTGCCAGTCGCCACCTCCCTCATGGTGAGCTTGTCGAACCACGCACAACGCAGCTGCCAGAAGATCAGAGAGCGTGGCAAACGCGCCCCACGCCTTCGCCTCAATCCGCCAATCTCAGAAAGCCAGATGCCAGAGCCCGGCGGCAAGCGCCAAAAGCCCGATCAAAAGCCCGTCCGCAATCCGATAGAGCGTGAGCGCCCGGCGGATGTCGCCGGCATTGGCGGCGCGGCGGCCGCCATCGCCCATCACCGCATCATCCACCACCTCGCCGCCATAGCGGCGCGGGCCGGCAAGGGCGAGGCCCAGCGCGCCCGCCATCGCCGCTTCCGGCCAGCCGGCATTGGGCGAACGATGATGGCGCGCATCACGGCGCACCGCCCGCCATGCCGCTCCAGCCGAGGCGTCGCGCATGAAGAACGCAGCGGTAATGAAGAGAAACGCCGTCAGGCGCGAAGCGGGCAGGTTGATCAGATCGTCAAAACGCGCCGCCGCCCAGCCGAAATGAAGATGCCGCGCGGTCTTGTGGCCGATCATGGAATCGGCCGTGTTCGCAGCCTTGTAGAGCGCGCCGCCCGCCAGTCCGCCAACCGCCAGCCAGAACACCGGCGCAACCACGCCGTCGGAGCAGTTTTCGGCAAGGCTCTCGATGGCCGCGCGCGAAACCCCGGCCTCGTCGAGGCTTTCAGGATCGCGGCCAACGATCTGCGAAACCGCTTTTCGGCCTTCCGGAAGCCCGCCGGTGTCCAGCCCGTCCGCCACCGCTTTCACATGGCTTGCAAGGCTCCGCTGGGCGATCAGAGAACTGCCGGCAAGCGCGGCGACCAGCAGCCCGGCCCAGCCGGAAAGGGCCGTCTGGATCAACCAGCCGGCAAGACCTGCGAGCATCAGAATGACGACCAGCGAAAGCACGCCATTCAGGCGGCGCGCACCGGGCGAAAGGGTTTCAACATTGCATCGCGCGTCCGCCAGCGCGATAAGACGGCCAATCCAGGTGACGGGATGACCGATCAGGCGAAAGAGCCGCTGCGGATAACCGATGGCGAGCTCGACCAGCATGGATGAAAGGGCGATCAGAATGGACATCAGGCCTCGACTGGCTGACCGGGCGGCGGAGAAGGTAACCGATCACGGCGGCAGTCTCGTTCGGGCTTCGGCGCAGTTTCCAGACGCGCCGACGCCCTGGCTCGACCTGTCCACCGGCATCAACCCGCACCCCTATCCTGTTTCGCCCCTGCCTGCCAGCGCCGTCGAGCGCCTGCCCGAAGAAGCCGACATTGCCGCGCTGACCGCGCACGCGGCCCGGCATTACGGCGCGCCGTCTTCGGCAAACGTCATCGCCGCGCCCGGAACGCAGCTTCTTCTCCCGCTGGTCGCATCGCTTCTGGCACCCGGCCCGGCCCGCATTCTCGGCCCCACCTATGCCGAACACGCGCGCGCAGCCGCACTGGCCGGCCATGCGGTCGAAGAGGTGGAGAGCTTCGATGCGCTTCGTGGCGCGCGGCTCGCCGTGGTGGTCAATCCAAACAATCCCGACGGGCGGCTGATCGGTCGAAGTGACCTTCTGGATCTCGCCGCAAGCCTGCGCGCTGATGGCGGCGTTCTGGTGGTCGATGAGGCCTTCATGGATGTTGGCCCGCAGGCCGAGAGCCTCGCCGGCGATGTGGAAGCCGGCAACATCCTCGTGCTGCGCTCGTTCGGAAAGTTCTTCGGTCTCGCAGGCCTGCGCCTGGGGTTCGCGCTCACCTCCACTGAACGCGCCCAAAAACTCTCAGGCTGGCTCGGTCCGTGGGCTGTTGCAGGGCCGGCGCTCCACGCCGGGCTCGAGGCGCTTGCAGACCATAACTGGCAAAGCGCCATGCGCCAGAGGCTCGCGACGGAGCGCTTGCGTCTCGACGCGCTCTTCCACGAACAGGGTCTGACCATCGCCGGCGGAACGGATCTCTTCCGCTTCCTGCGCCATCCGCGCGCGGCGGATCTTTTCGATCATCTTGGCCGCAGCGGCATTCTCGTTCGGCGCTTCGCCGGACGGCCGGATTGCCTGCGCATCGGCCTGCCGGGCGATGATGAGGCTTTCGAACGCGTGCGCGCCGCTCTGCAAAGCCGGGACGGGGGAGGGGCATAATGCTTTATGTCTGCCCCGGCGCGCATCTACAGCGCATGCTCAAGGCCACCGGCGCACAGCACATGATTTCGCTCACCTCGAACGGCGAGCCCCCGGCTCTGGATGATGCCAGCGCCGTGCCGAACCGCCTGCACCTCGCCATGCACGACATCGCGGATCTGCGTCCCGGCCTCATCGCGCCGGAGCTCGATCATGTCGAACGCCTGCTCGATTTCGCACAGGACTGGGACTGGCGCTCGCCAATGGTCGTGCATTGCTATGCGGGCATCAGCCGCTCCACGGCCGCCGCCTATGTCATCGCCAACGCCTTCGCCCGCGAGATGGACGAATTCGCCCTTGCGCAGATGCTGCGCGAGCGCGCCCCGAGCGCCACGCCCAACCGGCGCATCGTCGCGCTGGGCGACCGGCTCCTTGAGCGCGAAGGCCGGATGATCCGCGCGATCCACCAGATCGGCCGTGGCGCAGAAGCTTTTGCGGGCGAGCCGTTTCACTACCCCGCCCGCTGAATGTGAAACAGGCCCCGTAGATCGCCGCGCGTCCATCCAAGGGGCCTGTCCGTGTCACAGCGGCTTATTCCGCCGGTGTCGTGCTCGGTATGGCGGGTGTCTCCCAGCCATGGTCGCTCAGATCAGCGATGGTCTCACCGCTATCGTGCCAGCCCTGTATCTCCGCCTCGCTCGCCCGTGGCGAGAAAAGCCCCGTATAGGCATAGACGAGCCCGATCACCGGTGAGAGCCAGCAGGCAAAGGCGAGCGGAATGTAGAGCAGGTTCTCCAGATGCCCGTCCGAGACGCCGAGCGCCAGCGCGCTGATGACGAATGCGCCGCCAGCATTCCACGGAACCAGCGGCGAAATCAGCGTACCGCCTTCCTCGATCGCCCGCGACAGGTTGAGCGTGGAATAGCCCATGCCACGATAGACCGGCGCATACATGCGGCCGGGCAGCGCGATGGAAAGATAGGGATCGCCCGCCACCAGATTGGTCGCCATGGAGGTGCCGACGGCGGCCGTCTGGATGCCGGCGAAGCTCTTCACCTTCATCATGATGGCGCGGATGATCGTCTCCAGGCAGCCGGTCTTCTCCAGAGCCCCGCCAAAGCCGAGCGCGATCAGCACCAGTGAGATCGTCCACATCATCGACTGGATGCCGCCGCGATTGAGCAGCGAGTCGATTTCGCTCACACCCGTGTCGATCTTGTAGCCGCTATTGGCGTAGGTGAAGACATCATGCAGCCCGACGCCCTGCACGAGCATCGCCGTCAGGCCGCCAGCCAGAACGCCTGCAAACAGAGAGGGGATAGGCGGCATGCGCTTCACGGCCAGCGCGATCACCAGAATGGCCGGCAGAAGCAGCCAGGGCGAGATCACGAAATTGTCCTGCAGCGACGAGGTGATCGCGTTGATCTTGTCAAAGGATGCACCACCGGACTCGATCAGCGCATAGCCGGCGAAAAGGTAGATACCGAGCGCAATCAGCATGGAGGGAATGGTGGTCGGCATCATGTTCTTGATGTGCGAGAACACGTCGACGCCCGTCACCGCCGGGGCAAGGTTCGTCGTGTCGGAGAGCGGCGAAACCTTGTCGCCGAAGAACGCGCCGGAAACCACCGCGCCTGCCGTCCAGTAGACGGGTATGCCGAACCCCGCACCAATGCCCATCAGCGCCAGGCCGACCGTGCCGACCGTGCCCCACGAGGTTCCCAGCGACAGCGAAACGACCGCGCAGAGAAGCATGGCGGCGGCGAGGAATATCTGCGGAGACAGAATGGTGAGGCCGTAATAGATCAGCGTCGGCACCGTGCCGCTCGCGATCCAAACGCCGATGATCATACCAACAGTGATCAGAACCGAAACGGAAGGCAGTGACACGTGGATGACGTGGAACACGCCCTTTTCGATGTCTTCCCAGTCAAACCCCAGCTTGACGCCGACAAGGCCGGTAATCGCCAGCCCTATGGCCAATGGCACATGCGGGGTGAAATCGTCGAAGTAGAATAGCTGTACGCCAAGCACGATGAGCGTGAGCAGCACCGGCGTGAGCGCAAGCGGTAAGCTCGGCAATGCCTTTTGCGAGGACGACATGTCTCTCTCCCATTATCGTTCGAAGAAAGGCGCGTTTTCCCCGCGCTCTTGTTCACTTGACGATAACAGGAGCAAAAACTCGTTTGGTCTTAATTTGCCGATTTCAAGGTCGATCAGACCAAATTTTCCAAAATCCTTGGATCAGTTCAGGCTTAAAGCATATCTCCAACAGAGCTGTTATGGGGTCATCCTGTGGCCTCAGACCTCCTGCGAAGTCCGGGTTTCAGAGAGAATTTCCGCCGCGATCCGGAAGGATTTGAGGCGCGCCTCATGGTCGTGGATCTGGCCGGTGATGATGATTTCATCCGGCCCGTAGCGGGTGATGAAACCATGCAGCGCATCGCGCACCGTATCCGGGCTGCCCGCCGCCGTGCAGGCCAGCGCCTGCGCCACACCTGCCGCGATTGCCGGGTCGAATGTTGCTTCCACATTCTCCATCGGCCGGGGCAGGGGGCCTGGCCGCCCGAGGCGCAGATTGGCAAAAGCCTGCTGCATTGTGGACTTCAGGAACATGCCTTCCGCGTCCGTATCGGCTGCAAAAACGTTCAGCGCCATCATGAAATACGGCTTCTCCAGATGCTCCGAAGGACGGAAGGTCTGGCGATAGATCTCGCTCGCCTGTTCCAGCGCCGCGGGTGCAAAATGCGAGGCGAAGGCGTAGGGCAGGCCCAGATGCGCCGCGAGCTGCGCGCCATAAAGGCTTGAACCGAGAATCCAGATCGGCACATGCGTGCCCGCGCCGGGAATGGCGCGCACTTGCTGGCCGGGCTGCCCGTCGCCGAGATAGGCCATCAGTTCCATCACGTCGCGCGGAAAGCCGTCGCCATCTTCCAGCCCGCGCCGCAGCGCACGCGCCGTCGCCATGTCGGTGCCGGGCGCGCGACCAAGACCGAGGTCGATGCGGTCGGGATAAAGCGTCGCGAGCGTGCCGAACTGTTCTGCGATGACCAACGGCGCATGGTTTGGCAGCATCACGCCGCCCGCACCAACGCGGATGGACTGTGTCGCCGCAGCCACCTGGCCGATAAGCACTGCGGTGGCCGCACTGGCAATGCCGCTCATATTGTGGTGTTCGGCCAGCCAGAAACGGCGATAACCCCATCTCTCGGTGTGGCGCGCCAGATCAAGCGTATTGCGCAGGGCGTCTCCAACACTCGAACCGTCGGGAACGGGAGCCAGATCGAGAACGGAAAACGGAACCATGGGGAAACTCCGGAGGGGCAGGACACTCCCCGGCATATGGGTGCCGTTCAACGCCGATCCAAGGGTGGCGCACCAAATGGCCCCTAAAGCAACGAACCGAGAGAATGCATCTGGGCCGCTCTTTGTACCACCGAACAGGTAGACAACGCCCCATTGCAGCGACGCTGTGCGTGGTTCGACAAGCTCACCATGAGGGAAGTTGTACCTGGCAATGAGCCTTGATCAGAGACGTTGCAAGGAGTTCAATAGCTAACCCCGTCCCTCATGGTGAGCTTGTCGAACCACGCACAGCGCTCTAATCGCTGCCGATGGCGCCCTCTTTTGCCAGCGCCTCAATCTCGTCCGCAGAGAAACCACTCGTTTCCAAAACCGCCCTGGTGTCTTCCCCCAGTGCGGGGGCGGGGTGGCGTAATCGGCATGGCGTTCCACTCAGCTTCACCGGAAAACCCAGCATCCGGATCGGCCCATGGTTCGGCTGATCCACCTCGATCACCATTTCCTGCGCGCGCGTCTGCGGGTCATTCAGCGCCTCGGCCAGGTTCTGCACCTTGCCGCAGGGCACACCGGCTGCGTTCAGGCGCGCAATCCAGGCCTCCTGCGTGTCGCCGCCGACCGCGCCGTTGATCATCTCGTTCAGTTCGGCGCGTCGGCCGAAACGCTTTTCATTCGTGTCATAGCGCGCGTCCTCAAGCAGATGGCCAAGCCCCAGCACATCGAGAAAGCGCTTCAGGATCACATCATTCGATGGAGCCACCGCAATTTCGCCATCGCTCGCCCGGAACAGCCCGTAAGGGGCGACCAGCGGGTGGTCGTTGCCGGTGCGCGCCGGCAGTTCCCCGGTGGTGAAATATTCGGACGCCAGATAGGCCATCATGCTGATTGCGCCGTTCATCATGGCGGTTTCCACGTGCTGTCCCGCGCCATTAAGATCGCGGGCGCGCAGTGCGTTGACGATGCCGAAAGCGCAGTAGAGCCCGGCCACCAGATCGGTGATCGGCTGCGCAACCCGCATTGGCTCCCCGCCTTCCGCCCCGTTCACCCCCATCAGCCCGCTCATCGCCTGTGCGATGAAGTCGAAGGCCGGGCGTTCCACATAAGGGCCGGTCGAGCCGTAGCCGTTCACATTGGCGGTCACCAGCTTCGGGTTCAGCGCCTTCAGGCGCTCTTCGCCAAAGCCCATCCTGGCCATCACGCCGGGACGAAAATTGTCGACCAGCACATCCGCGCCGGCGATCAGGCGTTCTAGAACCTGCCGGCCGCTTTCACTGTAAAGATCGATGACGACCGACTTCTTGTTGCGGTTGAAGCTCGCATAATAGGCGGAAAACCCATCCCGCAGCGTGCCCTGTTCACGGATCGGATCGCCCTTGGCGGGCTCCACCTTGATGATTTCCGCGCCCATGTCGCCCAGCATCATGGTGCAGAAGGGGCCGGAGAGAACGCGGGTCAGGTCGATGACGCGGATACCGTCTAGAGGCGCTTTCATGTCGGTCATCCCGTCAGCCATTGGCCGTCGCAACACTGTCCATGCCGTAGGTTTGAAGCCGTGGCCCCGCCTTCATAACCTGGCCGGGCAGGGTGCGCCCGATCACCGCTTCCGCCTCCCGCGAAACCCTGATCAGCCTGTCGAGATCGACGCCGCTTTCCACGCCGCATTCATCCAGCATGTAAACCAGATCTTCGGTGCAGATATTGCCCGTCGCATTCGGCGCGAAGGGGCAGCCGCCGAGCCCGCCAATGCTTGCCTCATAGCGGGTGACGCCTTCCAGAAGCCCGGCATAGACGCAGGCCAGCCCCACACCGCGCGTATTGTGAAAATGCAGCGCGATGTCGGCTTCCGGCACCGCCTCGCCAAGCGCGCGGCAGCGCTCCTGCACCAGCGGCGGCGTGGCCATGCCGGTGGTGTCGCCCAGCGAAAGCGTGGTGATGCCCATGTCCCGATAGGCCCGTGCAATGTCCACGATGGCGCTCACCGGCACATTGCCCTCAAACGGGCAGCCGAACGACGTCGCAATCGCGCCGAAGACGGGAATGTTCGCTTCTCCGGCAATCCGCACGATGTCCGCAAATCCTTCCAGAGACTGGGCGCGGGTGCGGTTCACATTCTTCAGATTGTGGCTCTCCGACGCCGACATGAAAACGACCATCGCGTCGATGCCGGCCTCGGCTGCACGAACCGCGCCCTTTGCGTTGGGCACCAGCGCAGTCAGCACCGCCCCCTTCGAGCGGTCGATCCCGGCCAGAACATCTGCTGCATCGCGCAGTTGCGGAACCGCGCGGGGCGAGACGAAGGAGGTCACCTCCAGATGACGGATGCCGGCATCGATCAACCCGTTGACGAGGGCGATTTTCCGGTCCGTTGGCACGAATTCCGGTTCCGATTGCAATCCGTCGCGCGGCCCCACCTCGATGACGCTGACGGTCTCGGGGAAGCCCTTCACATGGTGGCCGGTTGCTGCTGTCACGATTTTTCCTCCCACCTGATTGCATCGGTAGACCGGATTGGTATACCGTCTCGCAAAGTCCGGTCAATGGCCCTTCAGAAAATGGCGACCGGAAGAACAATGGCGCGGCCCGGGCATCGGCTGCGCATCCGGGAGGAAGACAGACGACCCATGGGTGAGGCCGCGCGCGACATGTCCGAACAGCCGCTTGGTGAGCGCGTCCTGTCGCGCATTCGCGGCGATGTTCTGTCGCTCAAGCTAGCGCCGGGCGAGGTCGTCTCGGAGCGTTCGCTGGAGGCAGCCTATGGCGTGTCGCGCACGCCCATCCGGCAGGCGCTGGCGGAACTGATCCGCGAAGGGCTCGTGGTCAAGGCAGAGCGCGGCTACGCCATTGCGCCATTCGATCTCCAGCAGCTCGAAGAGATCTTCGAATACCGCGAGATCGTCGAGGATGCGGCGATCCGCCTTGCCTGTGAACGCGCCAGGCCCGAAGAGCTCGACGTCATTCTGCGCACGGTGGATGAGGGCTTAAGCGATTTCACGCCGGACGACTGGTTCGAGGCCGGGCTCGATGTTCACGTGCAGCTTGCGGCCCTTTCGGGAAACCGCTTTTTGCGCGACGCGGTGCAGGATGCGGTCAACCGCACGATCCGCGCCCGCTGGCTGGTTGCCAGCTCGCCGGAGGCGCGCGCGATCGCCCATCGCGAACACAATGAAATCATAGCGCTTGTAAGGCAGCGGAAGACTGAGGAGGCCGCCGCCGCCATTCGCAGGCATGCGCAGGATGTGCGTGGGCAGATCCTGCAGGCGCTGGAGGATTCGCGTCGCCTTTTTGGCGCGCGCGGGTTCGTGGAAGGAGGCTGAGGCCGGTCAGGGAAACCGGCTTCGGGATCTCGCATCTCGGTTTCAACAAGGGAGGACTTGATGATGAAATTATCGAAGCTCTTTGGAGCGGCCGTCGTTTGGACGTCGCTCTCCGTTGCCGGCGCGACGGCAGCCGAATGCATTGCGCCCGCCGACCCCGGCGGCGGCTGGGACTTCACCTGCCGCACCATCGGCAAGATGCTCTTTGACCAGAAACGCGTGGACGCCCCGGTGCAGGTCACCAACATGCCGGGCGGCGTGGGCGCAGTTGCCTATGCCAAGGTCATGTCCTCGCGCGCCGATGACGCGGATCTGATGGTCGCCACCTCCACGGTGGGCGTCACGCAGATCGCGCAGGGCAAATATCCGGCAGACACATCCGTGATGCGCTGGGTTGCCATGCTCGGCACCGATGTCGGCGTCATTCTCGTGCCGAAGGATTCCGAATTCGAGACGCTCGATGATCTGGTTGCGGCACTCAAGAAAGACCCGAGCGCGCTTGCCGTCGCCGGTTCGTCCGGTGCGGGCGGCTGGGACCACATCCGCCTTCTCATGCTGGCGCAGGCCGCAGGCCTTTCCGGCGATGACTACAAGCAGATCCGCTGGGTGCAGTTCGACGGCGGCAGCCCGGCCGTCACGCAAATGATCGGCGGTCAGGTACAGGCGGTCTCCACCGATCTCGGCGAGATCGCAGGTTTTGTGGAATCGGGCGATGTGCGTATTCTCGCAGCCCTTTCCGACGACCGCATTCCAGCCTTCCCCGACGCCCCGACCGCCAAGGAGCAGGGCCTCGACGTGACCGGCTACAACTGGCGCGGTTTCTACACGGGCGGCGAGGTGTCCGACGAAGGCTACAGCGCCTGGGTCGACCGTCTGCAGAACCTCTATGACACCGATGACTGGAAAGAGACGGCGCAGGCCAACGGCCTTGTTCCGGTCTGGCGCGGCGGCGACGAATTCGAAGCCTATGTGAAGGACCAGTCCGAGCAGATGCGCAAGATTTCCCAGGAGATCGGAGTCATCAAGTGACAGACAGGATCGTCGGCCTTTTTCTTCTGGCCATTTCGATCTGGTACGGCGTGACCGCGGGAGACTATGAGGCGAGCTTCGGCGACCCTCTTGGCCCCGCGGCCTTCCCCGTCATGCTGTCCGTGCCTGCGGCCATTCTCAGTCTGGTCATGATCATCCGGCCCGATGAGGAACCGGCCTGGGTCACGGGCAAGCCGCTGTTGCTGCAGGTGGCGGCGGTCTCGCTGCTGCTTGCCTATGCGGGCTTTCTGGAAGTGCTCGGTTTTCCGCTTGCCACCTTCATCGCCGTCGCGCTTTTCGGGCGCATTCTGCGCAGTTCCTGGCCGAAATCCATCGCTTCGGCGGCAATCATGAGCGCGTTCCTGTTCCTCACCTTCGACAAGCTGCTCGGCCTGCCGCTGCCGCTTCTCCCAGAATTCGTGAGCTGATTTCATGGATATGCTCTCCGCCCTTGCGCAAGGCTTTGCGGTCGCCATCACGCCGACCAATCTGGCTCTGGCGCTGTTCGGCTGCTTTGCGGGAACGCTGATCGGCGCGCTGCCGGGCCTTGGTCCGGTAAACGGCGTTGCCATTCTCATCCCGCTCGCCTTCTCGCTCGGGCTGGAGCCCACCTCGGCGCTCATCATGCTGTCATGCATCTATTATGGCTGCATGTATGGCGGGCGCATTTCGTCGATCATGCTCAACATCCCCGGCGATGAACCGGCGATCATGACAACGCTCGACGGCTACCCCATGGCGCGCGCCGGCAAGGCGTCGGAAGCGCTCGCCATCTCCGCCGTCGCCTCCTTCATCGGCGCGACCTTCGCCACCATCGGCCTCACCCTGTTTGCGCCGCTTCTGGCCAAGGCCGCCATCTATTTCGGCCCCGCCGACTATTTCGCGCTCTATGTCATGGCGTTCGCCACCATTGGCGGCATCACCTCGGTCAATCCGTTCAAGACGCTGCTCGCGGCCTTCATCGGCCTGATGATCGCGACGGTCGGTCTCGACCCGGCCACGGGCACCGCGCGCTACACCGCCGGTTCGTTCCATCTCTATGACGGGTTCGACCCCATCGTCGCCATTGTCGGCCTGTTCGCCATCTCCGAAGTGCTGGTCTATCTGGAGCGGGTGCATCAGGGCGAAACCAAAATGGTCCCGCTTGGCCGTGCGCTGCCGCGCTTCAAGGACATGATGTCCGGCGGCTGGGCCAATCTGCGCGGCTCGGTCATCGGCTTCATCTGCGGCATCCTGCCGGGTGCCGGCGCATCACTCGGCGCGTTCATGTCTTACATCGCCGAACAGCGCTGGAGCGCCAAGGACGGCAAGTTCGGGCAGGGCGATCCGCGCGGCATCGCTGCGCCCGAGGCCGGCAACAACGCCGCGTCCGGCGGCGCGCTCATCCCCATGCTCACGCTCGGCGTGCCCGGCAGCGGCACCACCGCCGTCATGCTGGCGCTGCTCATCTCGCTCAACATCCAGCCCGGCCCGCTGCTCTTCGACCGGCAGCCGGAACTGGTCTGGGGCCTCATCGCCGCGCTCTACCTGGCCAATGTCGCGCTGCTCATCATGAACATCCCGATGATCGGCCTGTTCACGCGCATGCTTTCCATGCCGCAATGGGTGCTGATGCCCTTCGTCGTGATGGTCAGCTTCCTGGGCGTCTACTCGATCAGCCATTCCACCTTCGACCTGTTCGTCATGGTCGGGTTCGGCGTGATCGGCTACATCCTGCGCATGCTGGGCATTTCGCTGGTGCCGGTCATTCTGGGGCTGCTTCTGGGTGCGGACATGGAAAACAATCTGCGCCGCGCACTCTCCATCTCGAATGGCGACTTCCAGATTCTGGTCTCAAGCCCCATCGCGCTGACACTCTACGCCATCACCGCAACCATGCTGGGCCTCGCCTTCCTGCTCGCCTTCCGCGCCCGCAGGCGAAACCGCGCTGCGGCGGGCTGAACCAGCGCGAGCCCACCTCCACACTTCGTCATCCTCGGGCCTGCCCCGAGGATCCATGCCAGAACCGCAATCATCTGCGCCGACAACGGCATGGATACCCGGCTCAAGGCCGGGCATGACGAAAACCGGAGAGCAAGGCGGAACACCCAACCCTCAGCCTGAACGGCGACACCCTGCGCATGCCAGCCCCCGCCTTCCTACGCACTTTCCGCGCGCAGAAGCAAAACAGCGCTACCGCGAGCCGAACACCCCCAGCCCACCTCCACACTTCGTCATCCTCGGGCCTGACCCGAGGATCCATGCCAGAACCGCAATCATTTGCGCCGACGACGGCATGGATACCCCGCTCAGGGCCGGGCATGACAAAATCAGAGATCAAAGCGGGACGTGCAGGCCCGAGCGCCCTTCACGACACACTGTTGACAGGTGTCACCCGAAGACGACCGTCTTGTGCCCGTTCATCATCACCCGGTTTTCCAGGTGCAGCTTCACGGCGCGGGCCAGAACCCGGCTTTCGATGTCGCGGCCGGTGGCAACGAAATCCTCTGCCGTCATGGCATGCGTCACACGCTCGGTTTCCTGCTCGATGATCGGCCCCTCATCGAGATCCGGCGTCACATAATGCGCCGTCGCGCCGATCAGCTTCACGCCGCGCTCATGCGCCTGATGATAGGGCTTCGCGCCCTTGAAGCTCGGCAGAAACGAATGGTGAATGTTGATCACCTTGCCGTAGAGACGGTTCGAGAGCTCGTTCGAAAGCACCTGCATATAGCGCGCGAGGATGACGAGATCCGCGCCCGTCTCCTTGAACAGCTCAAGCAGCTTTGCTTCCTGCTCCTGCTTGTTCTCCTTGTTCACCTTCCAGCAGTGATAGGGGATGCCCTCCATCTCCGCCGTGCGGCGTGAATCCTCATGGTTCGAAACGATGGCCACCACCTCGGCGTCCAGCCAGCCGACACGGATCTGGTAGAGCAGGTGCAGCAGCGCGTGGTCGAACTTCGACACCATGATGATGATCTTCGGCCGCCGCGTCGTGTCGCTCATCGCGGTCTTCATGTCGAAGCGCGCAATGGCCGGCTCCAGCGCGCGCATCAGCCCGTCGCGTTCCACGCCCTCGGGCGCGGTCGCGGCAATGCGCATGAAGAAGCGGTTGCTCTGGCGATCCCAGAACTGGTTGGATTCAGCGATGTTCGCACCCAGACCGGCGAGTTCCGTCGTCACTGCCGCCACGATGCCGGGGCGATCTTCGCAGGTAAGATTGATGTGAAACGTCTTCTCGGTCATGGCTTTGCCTGAACTTGTGATCTGAAAGGAAAAGCGCCCGCAGGCGCGGGGCGTTTTATACGCCATCGAACGAGGATTGAAATGGTTTTAGTGTCTCACCAAGGCTGACGCTGAGTGACAGCCGGGCGCAGCCTGCCTCAGGCAGCCAGCCAGCGTTCGGAAAGATGGGTTTTGGCCGTCCGCACGCTTGCCTCCAGCGCATCGCCCCGGGCAAGGCCAGCAGCGACGGCGCTCGCCAGCATGCAGCCGGTGCCGCGCATTGCGCCGGGCAGGCGCGGTCCATCAAAACGAAGCGACGGCCCGTCCGCCCGAAAGAGCGTGTCAACCGCGCGAACACCACGCGCATGTCCACCCTTCACCAGCAGCGCGCGCACGCCCCCGGCAAGCATCCGGCCTGCCTGGGCATGCCGGTTAGCCTCGCATTCCGCTTCTTCCTCTCGCGTCAAAATCGCCAGTTCCGGCAGGTTTGGCGTAACAAGGCTGCACAGCGGCATCAGCTTTTCGCGCATGGTTTCAATCGCGTCTTCGGCAAGCAGCGCCCGCCCGGAAGACGAAGCGATCACCGGATCGAGCACCACCGGAATGTCGGCATTTGCGCGCAGAATGGCCGCGACGCGCTCCACCGTCTCACCGGCTCCCAGCATGCCGATCTTGATCGCCGTCACCCGGTTGGCCGAAAGGGCGGCAAACATCTGCGCTTCCACCATCTCAGGGGCGCAGAGGTCGACGCGGCTCACCGCCTCATGCGTCTGCACGGTCACTGCCGTCACGGCAAGGCATGTCTTCACGCCGAACGCCGAAATCGTCTCGATGTCGCGCGCAATACCGGCCCCGCCGGAGGAATCCGAGCCGGCGACCACCAGCACATGCGCCGCACTCATCGCCATTTCTCCGTCGCCGCCAGCCATTCGCGGGTGCGCGCTTCCGGATCGGGGTTCAAAGTGATGTCCGTCACCACGGCGGCGCTGTCCGCACCGGCTCCAAACACGCCGGGCAGTCGTTCCGGGTTCAGCCCGCCAATCGCCACCAGCGGCACATCGCCGACACGCTTTCGCCAGTCGGCCAGCCGGTCGAGCCCCTGCGGCGCCCATTTCATCTTCTTCAGGATCGTTGGATAGACCGGGCCGAGCGCCACATATTCCGGTTTTTCGGCAAGCGCCGTGCGCAGTTCCGCTCCATCATGGGTGCTGATGCCAAGCTTCATCCCCGCCGCGCGGATCGCGCCAAGATCGGCTTCCGCCAGATCTTCCTGTCCCAGATGGATGAAGTCGCAGCCCGTCTCGATGGCAAGCCGCCAGTGGTCGTTGACGATCAGCTGGCAGTCGTGACCGGCGCAGATGCGCTTTGCCTCGGCGATCTCGGCCTTGAGGTTTTGCTCATCCATCTCCTTGATGCGCAACTGCACCAGCTTCACGCCCAGAGGCGCAAGCCGGGCAATCCACGCCGCGCTGTCAACGATGAGATAAAAGGGATCAAGCTTCATTCGAAAACGGCCTTGCCAATAATCGGGGTTGAGGGAACGGCCATGTCGCGCGGCTCCAGCGGCCCGGCGCGAAAGGCCACGTGGCCGGCCTCGACCGCCCCGGCAAAGGCTGCCGCCATCGCTGCCGGATCGCCGGCCTTTGCAACGGCCGTGTTCAGAAGAACCGCGTCGAAACCAAGCTCCATCACCATGCCCGCATGCGAGGGGCGTCCGAGTCCCGCATCCACGATCAGCGGAATGTCGGGGAAATGCGCCCGGATCGCCCGCAATCCGTCCACGTTCACAGGCCCGCGCGCCGAGCCGATGGGCGCGCACCAAGGCATCAGAACCTCGCATCCCGCCTCAAGAAGCCGTTCGGCCACCACCAGATCGTCGGTCGTGTAGGGAAACACCCTGAAACCCTCGGCACTCAGGATGCGCGCGGCTTCCACGAGGCCAAACACGTCCGGCTGAAGCGTGTCATGGTGGCCGATCACTTCGAGCTTGATCCAGTCCGTGCCGAAAAGCTCGCGCGCCATCTGCGCCGTGGTCACCGCTTCCTTCACCGAGTGGCATCCGGCCGTGTTGGGCAGAACCCGCACGCCCAGTTCCCGGATCAGCTCCCAGAACTGCCCGCCAGTGCGGTTTCCCGCCGTCTCGCGTCGCAGCGACACGGTCACGATATCGCAGGCCGAAGCCCGCACCGCCTCGGCCATGATGGCGGGGGAGGGGTATTGCGCAGTGCCCAGCAGAAGCCGCGATGTCAGTGTTTCGCCGTAGAGCGTCAGCATGTCAGCCTCCCTGCATGGGCGAGAGAATTTCGATCCGGTCGCCTTCATCAAGTGTGCAGAGAATGCGTTCCCCCGCCCGCACCAGTTCGCCATTGCGCGCCGTGGCGAGAAAGTCGGGCGCATAGTCGAGTTCGTCGAGAAGGGCGGCAAGCGTCGTTGCCGTCACGCGCCGCTCCTCGCCATTAACCGTGAGCTTCATTCAGAGCCTCCACGCGTTCGTTCAGGATCAGGGCCGCCGCCTCCTGCGCCATTGCGGGCGAGAGCAGAAAGCCATGGCGATAAAAACCGTTCACGCTGATCCCCTCCCGGGTCTGCTTCACGCGCGGCAGATTGTCGGCATAGGCCGGGCGCACACCGGCGCCCGTCTCCACGATCTTCGCTTCCGCAAAGGCCGGGTGCAGGCTGTAGGCCGCGTTCAGGAGTTCCATTGTCGAGCGGGCGCTGATCGGCCCGTCATCATCGCTTTCGATCATCGTCGCGCCGACCATGAAGTGATGCCCCTCGCGCGGCACGATATAGACCGGAATGCGCGGATGAAGCAGACGCACCGGGCGTGAAAGGCTGATCTCTTTCGTGCGCAGCAGAAGCATTTCGCCACGCACTCCACGCAGCTCGTCATCAGCCGCCGCCATGCCGGTGCAATCGGCAATCCTGTCCGCCTCAACCGGCGTATCGTTACCGTAAGCAAAGCGTACTCCCGCCGTTTTCAACGCGGTTATCAGCGCCGTCATCGCCCGGCGCGGGTCGAGATGCGCTTCATCACGGAAGAAAAGCCCACGCCGAAACCGCCCGGCAAGGTCCGGCTCCAGTGCCGCCACGCCGTCGCCATCCAGCCAATCATGGCCGCCCGTGCGGGTGGCGAAGCGGTTGAGTTCCGCCGCATCGCGCGCAGGCGCGACCACCAGCGTTCCATTGTGCAACACATGGCCGGGCAGCGCCCCGTCCCACCAGTCCGCCGCAAGGCGTCCCAGTGTCAGAACCGGCTCCTCCGCGCTCTCGCGCTCGCACCAGGGCGCAAGCATCCCGCCGGCAAGCCATGAGGCGCTGCCCGCCGGTCCGGCGCGAACGTCGCAGACAGTCACCTGCGCGCCCGCCCGGACAAGCTCATGGGCCAGCGTGAGGCCGGCAATGCCGGCCCCGCGAATGAGGACATGCATGGGTCAGTCCCCGTTCTCCGCCGCCACCTGGTCGAGCGGCATGTAGAGATCGCCGCCCTCGCGGAACTTCTCCGCCATCTTCGCCATCCCCTCCTTCTGCGCCTCGGCGCGGATGTCGTGGGAAATGCGCATGGAGCAGAATTTCGGGCCGCACATGGAGCAGAAATGCGCCACCTTGTGCGCCTCCTTCGGCAGGGTCTGATCATGGAAATTACGCGCCGTTTCCGGGTCCAGCGAGAGGTTGAACTGATCCTCCCAGCGGAACTCGAAGCGCGCCCGCGAAAGCGCATCATCGCGGATCTTCGCCGCCGGATGCCCCTTGGCGAGGTCCGCCGCATGCGCTGCGATCTTGTAGGTGATGACGCCTGTCTTCACGTCATCGCGGTCAGGCAGGCCCAGATGCTCTTTCGGCGTGACGTAGCAGAGCATGGCCGTGCCATACCAGCCGATCATCGCCGCGCCGATGCCGCTCGTGATGTGGTCATAGCCCGGCGCAATGTCCGTGGTGAGCGGCCCAAGCGTATAGAACGGAGCCTCGCCGCAGACCTCGAGCTGCTTGTCCATGTTTTCCTTGATCTTGTGCATGGGCACATGACCGGGGCCTTCGATGATGACCTGGCAGTCCTTCTCCCAGGCGATCTTCGTCAGTTCGCCCAGCGTTTCCAGCTCGGCAAACTGGGCTGCGTCATTGGCGTCGGCGATGGAGCCGGGCCGCAGGCCGTCGCCCAGCGAGAACGACACGTCATAGGCGCGGCAGATGTCGCAGATTTCCGCAAAGTTCTCGTAGAGAAAGCTCTCCTTGTGGTGGTGCAGGCACCACTTGGCCATGATCGAGCCGCCGCGCGAAACGATGCCCGTGACACGGTCGACCGTCAGCGGAATGTAGTGCAGGCGCACACCCGCATGGATGGTGAAATAGTCGACGCCCTGTTCGGCCTGTTCGATCAGCGTGTCGCGGAACACCTCCCAGTTCAGATCTTCGGCAATGCCGTTCACCTTTTCCAGCGCCTGATAGATCGGCACGGTACCGATCGGCACGGGCGAATTGCGGATGATCCATTCGCGGATGTTGTGAATGTTGCGGCCGGTCGACAGGTCCATCACCGTATCGCCACCCCAGCGCGTCGCCCACACCATCTTTTCCACTTCCTCTGCCATGGAGGAGGTGACGGCGGAATTGCCGATATTGGCGTTGATCTTCACGAGGAAGTTGCGGCCGATGATCATCGGCTCGGCTTCCGGGTGGTTGATGTTGGAGGGGATCACAGCCCGGCCGCGCGCCACCTCGTCACGCACGAATTCCGGCGTCACGAAATCGGGGATCGATGCGCCAAAGCTCTCGCCGTCGCGGGCAAGCGCGGCCTTGGCCTGCGCGCGTCCGAGATTTTCACGGATGGCGATGAATTCCATCTCCGGCGTGATGATGCCGGCGCGCGCATAGGCGAGCTGCGTGACGGCCTTGCCGTCCTTCGCTTTCAGCGGCTGATGGCGAATGGGAAATTCCGGCGTCAGCCGGTCGCCGGTGGCAAAACCATTGTCTTCCGGTTTGACGTGGCGTCCCTCATAGGCTTCCACGTCGCCGCGCGCCTTTACCCAGGCTTCGCGGATGCGCGGCAGGCCCCTGTCGATCTCGATCAGCATGTCGGGATCAGAGTATGGGCCGGAGGAATCGTAGACGGTCACCGGCGGTTCGCCGGCGCTTGGATGCACGGCGATTTCGCGCATGGGCACGCGAATCTCGGGGTGAAGCGTTCCGGGTTTGTAGACCTTGCGCGACGCCGGCAACGGGCCGGTGGTTACGGTCGGGGCAAATGCGTCCATGGGTTCAGAGCCTCCTCTGCTCGTTCAGCAATGGAGACCCAGTTCGTGCCGAGAGGAGGAAGAGCTGTGACGTTCCTGTACGGAAACGGTTTTCGGCCGCGATAAGCCTGTGACCCGCCAAGCATGCACCATCCCTACGCCAGTATGAACTGGATCAGGTTCATCGGGTCACTGCGCTGCATGGAAAACCATGCCAGCAGAATCTCAGCCCCTTGGCGGGACCCCCCAGGTGAGGCTTTAGGGTGGGCGAAGGCGGTGCTGCTTGTCAAGCAGGCTGACGCGGTTGTGCAGAACTCTGCGTCAGGGGAGGGCCGGCCGCGATGAGCGGCCGGGCCGGAAAGCTTAGGTCAGGCCGGTTCGGTGACCTTCCGGGCGACCTTGCCCAGGAAATCGAGGCAAAGGTCCAGCTGCTCGATGGCAACGAACTCATCCGGCTTATGCGCCTGGCGGATCGAGCCGGGGCCGACAATCACCGAAGGGATGCCGCCGATGGTCTCGAACACACCGCCTTCCGAACCGTAGGACACCTTGCCGGACCATTCCGGCATGATGTCGCGGAAGAAGGCGAAGCCGTCGGTCGACGTGCTGTCGCCCATCGCCGGATAGGCGAAAATTTCTTCCCATTCGATGCCGGTTTCGGCGCATTTCGCCTGCATTTTCGGCAAAATTTCTTCGTTTGCGCGCTTTTTCAGAGATTCCAGTTCGGCCCGCGCATCATGGGTCGGCAGGCTGCGGATCTCGAAGGTGAAGCTGCACAGATCCGGCGTCACATTGGTCGCGACACCGCCGGAAATCATGGTCGCCAGCATGGTCGAATGCGGCACCGTGAAGTCGCGGTCGAAGGGGCCTTCCTCGCCGATCTGCTCGCCGCGTTCGGCGATCATCGAAACGATGCGCGCCGCATAGTCGATGGCGTTGACGTGATCAGGCGCGAAGGAGGAGTGGCCGGACGTGCCATGCACATGGCAGCGCATGGCGATCTTGCCCTTCTGGCCGGTCACCAGCGTCATGTCGGTCGGCTCGCCGATGATCGCCAGCATGGGCGGCACGTCGAGCGCGGCCAGCCATTCGGCGATGGCCGGCGCACCGAGGCAGCCCACTTCCTCGTCATGCGAGAAGCAGAGCCAGACCGGCCTTTCCAGCTTCGCGGCTGCAAGCTGCGGCACCATCGCCATGACACAGGCGGCAAAGCCCTTCATGTCGCAGCTTCCGCGGCCATAGAGCTTTCCGTCGCGCTCGGTCAGGTCGAACGGACCGGAAGTCCAGCCCTTTTCCAGCGCCGGCACCACATCGGTGTGGCCGGACAGCACGACGCCGGGAACGTCGGCAGGGCCGATGCGGGCGATCAAGTTTGCCTTCTCGCCCGTCTCGTCCAGCAAAATGACCGGCTCGATGCCGTATTCCCGCAGGAACGCCGCCATGTGGTCGATGAGCGGCCGGTTCGTGTAGCGGCTCGTCGTATCGAAGGCGACCAGATCCTTCAGGTGGCTCTTGGCATTCTCAAGCAGTGACATGGTGGACTTTTCGGCCTCAGGCATTCTGTGCAGCACGGTTCTCTCGGTATTTTTGCCACTCCCGGCGGATCGTCAGGCCGACGAAGAACACGATCAGACCTGCGAAAATCCAGGAAATGGCGGACTGGAAGAAGACGGACGGGTCACCGCGCGAAATGGCCAGCGCGCGGCGCAGATTGTCCTCGAACATCGGCCCCAGAATGAAGGCGATCAGGAACGGCGCCGGGGGGATGTTCAAAAGCAGCATGATGAAGCCGACCACGCCCATGATGAGCAGGACGGTGACGTCGAACATGTTGCTGGAAATCGAATAGATGCCATAGACGCACAGCATCAGGACCACAGGCGTCAGAAGCACCTGCGGGATCGACGCGATGTGCGAGAAGAAGCGCACCGTCAGCTTGCCCGCACCGAACAGCAGGACCGAGGAGAACATCATGCCGATGAACAGCATGTAGACCTCGTTCAGATTGTTCTGGAACAGAAGCGGGCCGGGCGTGAGGCCCTGGATCATGAACGCGCCGAGCATGACGCCGGTGATCACGTCGCCGGGAACGCCGAGCGCCAGAAGCGGGATCATGGTCGCGCCGCAGCAGCCATTGTTGGCCGATTCAGAAGCCGCGATGCCCTCCAGCTCGCCCTTGCCGAAATTCTCGCTGTTGGGGGAGGAGCGACGCGCCTCACCATAGGAAAAGAAGGCGGCGGCCGACGGCCCGATGCCCGGAATGGCGCCCAGAATCACACCGATGAAGCTGCCGCGGATGATGGATTTCACGGAGCCGCGGAATTCCGCCAGCGTCAGCCGGTTGTCGCCAAGTTTCATGGCCTGGCCATGGTTTTCCTCGCGGAAAACGATGAGACGCAGAAGCTCGGGCAGGGCGAACAGACCGATCAGAACGGGTGCCACGGAAAGGCCACCCTTCATGTCCTCGGTCATGGCGAAGCGGAACGAGCCGTACATGTCCTCGCCGACGGTTGCCAGAAGCAGACCGAAACAGGCCGACACGACGCCGAGCAGCAGCGAGCCGCCGGAAATGGAGGCGACCATGGTCAGCGCGAAGGCCATCAGCATGAAATATTCCGGCGGACCAACGCGCAGCGCCAGAAGCGCCAGCGGGGCCGCGAGGAAGATCAGCGAAATGTTGGACAGGAAATCGCCGATACAGGACGAGATGAGCGCCATGTTGAGCGCCTTGCCGGCCTTGCCCTTCTGGGCGAGCGGCCAGCCATCAAGCACCGTACAGGCGGCGGACGCCGTGCCCGGCGTCTTGATGAGGATCGCCGAGATCGACGCGCCATAGGTGCTGCCCTTGTAGAGCGCAACGAGCAAAAGAATGCTGGTGACGGGCGACAGATAGAAGGTGAAGGGCAGGGCGAGCGTCACCGCCATGGTGCCGGTCATGCCCGGAATGGCGCCGATGATTACACCGGCCAGGATGCCCGCGCCCATGGCCAGCACATTGGCCAGCGTGGCGACGGATTCGAATGCGAAAAGAAGATCGTTCCACATGTGTTGAGCGGTCCTGGTGGCGTTCTCAGTTGAAGGTGGGGAAGATGCCCCAGCTCCCCTGAGGGAAGGGCGTGTGCGTTACATTACCGAAGAAGAGCTGCAGGCCGAGCGGCAGCAGGACGGCCAGCGCAAGCACTGCGACCCAGCGCGACGAAGCTCCGGCGAGAATGAAGGCAGCGAGCGCCAGCAGCATCGATGACGGCAGAAAACCGAGGCGCGGCGCAAGAAAGACGAAGCCTGCAAATGCGGCGAGCGCCAGCGCGAGCCGGATCAGCCGGTTGCGCCATTCCGCAGGCGAGGCAGGCGAATATTCCGCCTCTTCCGGAGCTGCGCGCCCGCCGCTGAGAGCCACAAGCACCATCGCCAGAATGCCGAGCGCGAGGCCCAGAATGGAGACGGTGCGCGGCCACATGTCGGGCGGGGGCGCGAAGCCTGGAATGAAGGAAGGACGCGGCACGTGGATCGGGATCAGTGCGAAAAGCACCACGCCGAAGAAGAGGGCGATCAAAAAGCCCCGGAGCATTCCCTTGTTCAGCATGCCGCGTCCTCCTGGTTCTTAAGTTGGCTTACTGAATGTAGCCGAACTCGCGGGCGAGCCCGTTGAACAGCTCGTACTGCGACTTGGCATAGGCAGGCATGTCTTCCTTGCCAGCCGTGGAGATGGAGCCGCGGCGCTTGGCCAGCTCAAGCCAGGTCTCGTCCTCGCCAACCTTGTTGAGGGTTTCCTGCCAGCGGGTCACGACCTCTTCCGGCAGATCCTTCGGGCCGTAGAGTGCGCTCCAGCCGGTGATCTGGCCAGCCTTGTCGAAGCCGAGCTCGGCTGCAGTCGGGACGTCAGGCAGCGTGTCCATGCGCGACGGTGCGTAGACCATCAGAGCGCGCATCTTGCCAGACTCGATGTGCGGCATCAGCGAACCGGCCGCGATGGCGAGGAAATCCACATGGCCGCCCAGAAGCGCGGTCGCGAGAGCGCCGCCGCCCTTGTAGGGCACGAGGGTCGCTGCCGTCAGCGGGTCGAGTTCATTGTCGGCCAGCAGCGCCTGAACGGTGAAGCCGTCAATGGCGGTCGCGCCGGATGCGCCATAGGTGAGGGCGCCCGGCTCGGCCTTCATCGCCGCGATGAGCTCTTCAGCCGACTTGTAGGGGGAGTTTTCCGCCACGGCGAGGATCATCGGGGTTGCTTCGAGCGAACCGAGGAAGGTGTAGCCATCCCAGCCGACCGGGGAGCTTTCCTGAACCGCCGGGTAGAGCGCCATGCCAACGCGGGCGAGAAGAAGCGTGTAACCGTCCGGCTCGATCTCGGAAACGAAACGAGCGCCGATCATGCCGCCATTGCCCGGCTTGTTGACCACGACAACCGGCTGGTCGCCGAGATAGTCACGAGCGGTCTCGGCCAATGCGCGCGCCGCCATGTCCGAAGCGCCGCCTGCGCCATAAGGCGCAACGATGGTCACGGCCTTTTCCGGATAATCGCCCGCGTGCGCCGTGCCGGCTGCGAGAACGAGAGCGGCAGCAGCCACAATGTTTTTCAGTACAGATTTCATGCAGGGTCCTCCCTGGGAGAGTGAAGCCATTCGCCCGGATGAACCGAGCGCACGCTTTTTTTGCACAGTATGCTTTATTTCGCAAATTATGCCTGTTAGTATTACTATTATTAATAGTGACTATTGAGGATGCGCAGATGAACCTGAAACAGCTCGAGGCGTTCGACGCCTTCATGAGCCATGGTTCCGCGACGCGCGCGGCTGCGGCGCTGAAGATCAGCCAGCCCATGGTGAGCCGCCTTCTCGGCCAGTTGGAGGAGACGATTGGCTTTCCCCTGTTCGTGCGCAAACGCAACCAGCTCATGCCGACCCATGAGGCGATCCTGTTCCACACCAATGTCTCGCGTTCGCTGACGGCGTTTCAGGAGCTGGAGCGCGAAGCGCGCGCCATCGCCAACCGGCAGGTGGGGCGCATCGTGGTGGCTGCACAGCCGATCTATGTGGACACGTTCCTGCTGGACGTCGTCGCGCGCTTCAAGCAGACGCACCCGGACGTTGCGGTGAAGATCGTCGATACGGGCCTTGAAGAGCTTCTGCGCATGTTCAACGAGGGAAGCTGCGATCTGGGCGTCGGCATCACGCTGGATGCGAGCCCCTATGGCGCGAGCCTCATTAACCTGGGGGCCTGCGAGGCGCGCTGCCTGATCCCGAAGGGGCACAGGCTGGCGGGCAGGGATGTGGTGCAGATTGAAGATTTGCGGCGCGAAGTGTTTGTGGAGCTGGCCATCGGCAGCCCGCTGCGCACCCGCGTCGACTACATGATGCAGACCGCCGGCGCGCAGCGCCAGATCGCGGCGGAGGCGCGCACCCTGCGCGCGGTGCACGGCCTCGTGCGGCGTGGCGTCGGCATTGCCATCGTCGATCCGTTCAGCAGTCTTCTGCCTTCGGGCGACGATGTGATCGAGCGGCCGCTAAAGCCCTCCATCCCATGGGAAATGGCGATCTTCCATCACGAAGACCGCCCGCTGAGCCGGATCGAAAACGCCTTCATCGACACGATCCGCGCCGAGATCGGCATGCTGCGCGAGCAGGGCGTTCTCTCCTAAGGCAGGCCCTCAGGGCACGTCATTGTCGGCGGCGCGGCCGCCTTCGCTTTCCCAGTCGGACATGCTTCTGGAAAGGGTCGCATCGAACCGAAGGCGCACACCTGCGCCGCCATATCTGTCTTCATCGATGAATTCCGCGCCAAGCGTCTCAAGCGCCGTCTCGATGCTTTCAAGCTGCGCATCATCCGGTTCCGACAGCATCTGCTCATATTGCTCGATCACGAAGATCGGCACATTCGCGGCATTGGCCAGCACCTCTCTGGAAACGCGGGTCATGGCCCGCGCCGCGCGGCACTGTTCGGGTGTGATCGACATTGCAGACGTTTCCCTTTCGTCGGTTTGGCGCGCCTCTCGTTCAGCGTGCCCCCATTCAGCGTGCCCCGCGCTCAGCGCGCCATGAAGACCGGCACTGCCGGTTCTTCGATCATCGACCGCGTGACGCCGCCGAAAATGCGTTCGCGCAGCCGCGAATGCCCGTAAGCGCCCATGACCACAAGATCGGCCTGCATGTCCTGCGCGCGCCGCTGAAGCGTTTCGGCAACACTGCGGCCGGAGCTGGTGACGCGCTCCACGGTCACTTTCGCACCCAGGCGGGCCAGATAAGTCGCGAGATCCGCGCCCGGTTCTTCGCCATCCGCGCGCTCGCCGGCCTCGGGGTCGATCATCACCACATGGACATTGCCGGCAGCCGCGAGCAGGGGCCTTGCCTCATGCACGGCCCGCGAGGCCTCCAGACGGCAATCCCAGGCAATCATGATGTTGCTCGCGACGAGCGCCATGGGCCTGTCGTCCGGGAAGATCATGGCTGGAATCTGGGCATGGAAGAACAGGCCGTTCAGCACCGGGCCGCGCAGATCCTCGTTGTTTCTGAGATCCGCTCCAATGACGGCGAGATCCGCATAGCGCGCCCGGCGGCCGACCACATCGTCCACCACGGTCCGCTCCACGAAAACACTGTCGACATCCGCCGAAACCTGCGCCCTGGCGATGATATCATTGACCTCTTTCACCCGCTGGCTGAGGCGCTCGATATCAGCCTGGCGCTCGACGGCCCAGGTTTCCGAAACGGTGGCGGCATAGGTGCCAACCGGCGGTGGAGCGGCGATGCCGAGCACCTGAACGGCCAGATGAGACTCGTTCTGCTCGCAAAGCGTCAGCGCCTGCTTCAGGTCATTGTCGCCCTGACTGGCAGAGATCACACAGAGTATTGTCTTGTAAGACATCGTCGCTCTCCCAAAACCGTTGAATGCAATCAAGTATGGTCCCTGTCCGGCCCTTCCGCCTTGTTCTGGATCAAGGCGGAAGGCTGCGCCATGGCTCTATTCCGCCTCACGGTCGGCCAGCCGGCCCGACATTTCCTCGACCGCAATGCGGAAGAACAGGTGCGGCTGTTTCGTCGTGACGGGAAGAACCGGCTTCAGGCCGCCAGGCAGCCACCAGTTTTCGTGCTGGCTCAGCAATTGCCACGCCTGCTCACGCTGCTTCTTGTGGCCGATCTCGTTTGGCAGTTCCTCGAAACGGCCATTGACGACCACGCTGCGCCAGCCCTTCTCGTCCTTCTCCTCAATCAGCATCGAAACACGCGGATTGGCGCGCATGAAATCGATCTTGCGACCGGGAAGCGAGAAGGCATAAAGGCTGCCCTGCGCATGCACATAGTGGATCGTCGCCAGATAGGGCTCGCCATCCCGGGCGCAGGCAAGCCGGCCGAGCCGGTTGCGATCCAGCACCGCGACGCATTCTTCTTCTGTCAGGGAGCGAATGATCATCGAGCCTGTTTCCTGCTGCTGCCATTACCTCTGACCTTCAGCCGAAACCGACTGAAAGTCGTTGATGCAGATCAAGGGCATTCCATTCCTGTCGACAGGATGCGAGATCTGCGCGTCGACAGTATTGCATCACCCCGCTTGATCTTAATCAAGGAAAATAGCCGTCTATTGTCTTATCCATCATAATGAATGTGGCTCCGGATGAAGTATCCCGCAGGCCACGACAAGCAGGGAGGCTCTGACCTTGAACAGACGCCAGTTCATCACTCTTTCCGCCGCCGGCGCCCTTCTTGGCGCATCCGCCCACACCGCGCCGGCCCAGACCGTGAAAACATCCGCTTCCATCGTGATCATCGGGGCAGGGGCCGCTGGCACATCGCTTGCCAACCGCCTGGTGCGCAGGCTCGATGGCGCGAAGATCACCATCGTCGATCCAAGCGAGCGGCATCTTTATCAGCCGGGGCTCTCCCTCGTTGCAGCCGGGCTGAAACCGGCAGATTACGTCGTCTCCTCGACGGCGCACTGGCTGCCGGACGGCATCGACTGGATTGCCGAGGCCGCCACGGAAATCGACCCGGAAGCCCGCACGGTCACGACCAGCGGCGGCCAGACGGTCCGCTATGATTTCCTCGTTGTGGCACCGGGCCTGGTTCTGGATCACGACGCCATCGAGGGGTTCTCGCTCGACATGGTCGGCAAAAACGGCATCGGCGCGCTTTATGCGGGACCGGACCATGCCGCGCGGACCTGGGCTGCGGCTTCGAAATTCACCGAGGAGGGCGGTGTCGGCGTGTTCACACGGCCCGCCACCGAAATGAAATGCGCGGGCGCGCCGCTCAAGCACACCTTCCTCATCGACGACATTGCCAGAACCAACGGCAATGCCGGCAAGACGGAGATCATCTACGCCAACAATTCGCAGGCGCTATTCGGTGTGCCCATCGTGGCCGAGAAGGTGCGCATGCTGTTTCAGGATCGCGGCATCGCGCCGGCGCTCTCGCATGTGCTGAAGCGTGTGGACGCCGGCCGCCGGATCGCCACCTTCGACACGCCGGAGGGCGAGAAGGAGCTTGGTTACGACTATCTCCACGTGATCCCGCCGCAGCGCGCGCCCGATGTGGTGCGCCAGTCGGGCCTTTCCTGGGCGGACAAATGGACCGATCAGGGCTGGGTCGAGGTGGACATGCAGACGCTGCGCCACCTGCGCTATCCCGATGTTTTCGCGCTGGGCGATGTGGCCGGCGTGCCCAAGGGCAAGACCGCAGCCAGCGTGAAATGGCAGGTGCCGGTGGTCGAGGATCATCTGGTCGCGGCCATTGCGGGGAACGAAGGTACGGCAAGCTACAATGGTTACACCTCATGCCCGATGATCACCCGCGTGGGCCGGGCGATGCTGGTCGAGTTCGACTATCAGAACAATCTCGTTCCATCCTTCCCGGGCATCATCGCGCCGCTGGAAGAATTATGGATCAGCTGGCTGATGAAGGAGCTGGCGCTCAAGCCGACCTACAACGCGATGCTGCGCGGCGAAGCCTGAGAGGACAGGATCATGAAAGACCTTACATTTGGCACGATGATCGCGGTGTTCGAAGAAATGTTCGGACGCGGTCTGTTCTGGTTTCTGGTTGTGGCGGCCGTGGTGATCACGCTGGCCTATATCTATGTGCTGATCCGCGACCGCTCGGTTTCCATGAAGAAGTTCCTGTGGGCGCAGCTTTCCATGCCGTTCGGCGCGGTGGCGGCGGTGGCGCTGGTGCTGTGGGTGACGAAATCCAGCCTGTCGGATCTCGGCGGGCCGATAGACGTCATCATCTTCCTCGGCATCGCGGCGCTGGGCGCGGTGGGACTTTCGATCCTCGTCTACACCGCCGGTTCACTCATCGCACCGCCGGAGCGCTCGGAGGGTTAGATCGGTTCCATAATGTATGTTATGCGATCATTTGATATAGCTGGGTGGGTTCAAGTTTGAAGTGCGACTTGCGAGAGATAACAATGACTTATCTCTCGCCCCCCCATGAAACGCACCTACTCACAGATTGGCGTGGATGAACGCCGCAAGATTGCCCGCTGGCGGATGGCCGACATTAGCGTTGACCACAACGCCGCGAAACTCGACCGGCATCGTTCAACGATTTTCCGCGAGGTCAAATAGCGGGCATTCGTGACAAAGCCACCTGCCAGCAGCCCCCAATGACTGTCATGCGGACGAGCCAGCCGTTGCTTCGCTCTGGATCAGCGGCAGCTATTCGTTTACTTTGACTGTCATGCCCGCATTGACCCAAGCTACCTCCCCCTGCGTTCATCGCTGGACCTACGCAGTCGGGGCCAACGAAGTCTCGGTGGTTCTTCCAGATGGTTGTGTCGATCTGCTTGTCTTGTCCTGCGGCAGGGCGGGAAGCGAGGTTCTTCAAGTCACTGACTGGGACTTCGCGCCAAGGTTGGTCAGGCTCGACGCAGGAACCTGCCTGACTGGATATCGGCTGCGGCCTGGCACCACGCTAGACCTTGCCGAATTCGAGATCGCGGACCGTGACGTGTCGAACCTTGATACAGAGATCGAAGCCCTCACGCGGCATGACCAAGAGATTTCGGAAATCATCGATGCCCTTTGCTTGCCGGGCAACAGCGTTCATCGCCTGGCCCGGCAACAGGGCGTATCGGAAAGAACCCTGCAACGTCGGTTCAGGCACCTGTCGCTTCCAACCCCGGCCTTCTGGCGTCAGCTGGGTCGGGCCCGGCGGGCGGTTCAGGCCCTACCATGTCGCGTCCCGCTTGCCGAGATCGCGGCGCACTACGGCTATAGCGACCAGGCCCACATGACGCGAGAGTTCGTGCGGTGGTTCGGCTGGACGCCCGTCCAACTCCACCGGAACCCTGCTGCGATTGCCGATCTGGCGCAACCCGGGCTTGGCAACTGGTCATTGGAAATCGGCTTGGAGATCGCGGGCCTGACGTAGGAAATGCCCGCATCGCTTGTCCACGATGTCGGCGAGGCTGGCGAGCTTGATGTGACGCCGGTGCTTTCCGCCGCCTTCTAGCACCTTTTCCGGATCAGCCAGCTGCGCGCCGTTGGTGAACTCTAGGGAAACGTGGTCCTTGTAGGCGAAAATCCCGCAGAACTGCGATTTGGGCTGCCCGGGAACGCTCTCGACCATGGTTCCCCCATATTTCGCGACAAAGGCCGCCTCCGGCTCGACCGTTGCGACAACAGCTTTCAACTGAGCGACAATTTTGGCTTTCTCTGACTCCTCCATCATGGCCTCAACCCGGCAACTGTACTGCTGTGCAGATTTCGATCAGATACCCATTCGGGTCCGCCACGTATGACGTTGTCTGCCCCCATGGTTCATCGCGCGCGTCCTGAATGAGCGTGGCCCCCGCGTCGAGCGCCCTTTGCAGGGTGCCAGCCACATCCTCCGTCTCGAATGCTATCTCGAACGTCGGTGCGTCCGGTCTCGGCAGCGCCGGGTCCTTGTCCAACTGACGCATGAGGGTTCTTGAGGAGAAAGCCAGTTTGGTTTCCCCTGTTAGCAGCTCGCCGTAATCGCCGCTTTCGTGAAGGAAGCCGCGTTCGAACCCAAAAGCCTTTTCGAAGAAGTCGAGCGACGACGAGACGTCATCCACGTAGAGAATCGTGTAGCGAAAGATCATGTGAGGTGTCTCCAACAATGCGACCACAACGATAGGCCACGATGGGATGGCGGTCTTGAAGAAAGCCGACATTCAGCGGCTGCGCAGCATCACGCACTCCGGGCTCCAACCCGCCATTGTGACAGCCGCCATTCGGATTGCTGGTGTACGGCCCCGGCGACCGCTCTGAGCCCATGCTACCGAATGCTGCGCGATGCACGACGGCCGCTTTCGGAGTTCGCGCTTGACAAATTAGGACGCTCGTCCTAATCTTGGCTACAGCGACTCTTCAGGGGCCTCCATGTCACGATCAGCCACTCGCAAACGTATCGAAGAAAAGGCCGATGCCCTCTTCTACGAGGCAGGTTTCGAGGCGACATCCTTTGCGGACATTGCGGGAGCGGTCGGCATCTCCCGCGGCAATTTCTACCACCACTTCAAATCCAAGGACGATATTCTCGACGCAGTCATTGACCGTCGCCTGGCAGCAACACAGACACTGCTCGAGTCCTGGGAAACGGATGCCGCACCGAAAGACCGAATACGGTCTTTCATCCGCATCCTCATCACCAATCGGACCAAGATCATGGCATTCGGATGCCCGGTCGGGACGCTAACGACCGAGTTGGCCAAGCTGGATCACATCGCAGAATCGCGCGCCGCAGAGATTTTCGGCCTGTTTCGCGACTGGCTTGCGGATCAGTTCAGGGCGCTCGGGCATAAGGACGGTGCCGATGCTCTGGCGTTGCATGTTCTCGCCCGCTCGCAAGGCATCGCAGTGATGGTCTCCGCTCTCAAGGATGAGGCATTCCTCAGGGCGGAAGTCTCCGCGCTGGAGGCGTGGCTTGACCGACTTCCCGTTCAAACCTCAACGAAAGACTAGACAACAGTGTTCATCATCTATCTCCGCTTCTCCGAAAACAAATCAGCCGCCTCGGATTTCATGCCGGCCCACAACGAATGGATCGCTCAGGGTTTCGGCGACGGCATCTTTCAATGTGTGGGCTCTCTGACACCGGAAGGCGGCGGCGCGATTCTGGCGACAGGAGAAAGCCGCGAAGAGATCGAGAGGCGCATCAATACCGATCCGTTCGTAGAGCACAATGTCGTCATTGCCGAGATCACCGAAGTCGACGTCAAGAAGACAACACCCGCGCTTGACTTCTTGAAAGCCTGAACGATGCCAAAGCTCTTCACATGAGCCGATGGTGAACCACGCTGGAGCTGGTCAGGTGCGGCGCCGGAGTTCCTCGACTATTACGACAAGGAATGGGGTTCTCCGGTTGCCGTCTACGCTCGGAACGCCAGCTTTCGGGCAGCCACCAGTGCTAATGGGATGACAGAGATGGAGCCGTCACCTGGCCGAGCAATTCAACTCCCTGGGCACGAACGATTGTCAATGCCTCAGGGATTGCGGCGCGTCCGGCAGAAAATCCTGTCGGACGTCTAATTCCGCCACTTGAAAATCCTGCACATTCGGATCGGGAACTACTTACGGCACCGGGCCCTGTAGATCCGACCGTCGCGACCGCGATATTCGCAATATCCGTTGCGAAGGTTTCGAACGAGAAGCCCGCCCAACGCCCCTGCGCCGGCGCCAATAAGCGCTCCTCGACCACCGTCGGCCAATCCGCCGACAACAGCACCTGCTGTGGCTCCCACGCCAACGTCCCGCTCTGTGGTGGTGCAGCCAGCTATGGCAAAGGCGGCTGCTGCAACGACAAGCATATTCCGAACCATCGTGTACCTCACAAAAATCCACCCATTGGCACCCCAAAAGGCTACACTTGTTGCAATCTTCAAACAAGCGGCTCCGTCTCACCATCGATTTCAAGAGGATGCAGGCAGGCGCCAGCGCGTTGATTTACGGTGAGCAAATTCGCGTAAGGAACCATGCTAGCGTGGAGTTCTCCGGCTCATGACAAACTTCCGGTTCCTCAGGGACGAACTATACAACTCCGTAACAAGCATGCAGCCGCCGGCGTTTCACTCTCCGCCATCGCTCTGGCTTCACTACTCCCATCACACACCTACTCCCCGTGCCAGCCCTCAATGGACCAGCCTGTCAGGTTCTGAACCTCCTCGCGGGAAACGGATCGGACAGGCTGGATGAATGTCCAGACATGTCCCTCGGGATCGCGTGCGCGATAGGTGCGGTCGCCGTAGATCTGGTCTTCCGGCTCCTGCAAAATCTCTGCGCCGGCCTGTCGGGCGTGCTCGCAATGATCGTCGAGCGCGCCCTTGAGCTTGATGTAGAGAGCCTGCGTGTTCTTCGCACCCACCGAGGCCGGGCTGGCGACATGGGAAGACCATTCGGAATCGACGATGATACAGGCATCCCCGATGCGCATTTCGGAGTGAACGAGTTCACCGTCCCTGTCCCGCACCACGGTATGACGCTCAAAACCGAATGCCCGTTCGAGCCAGTCCAGCGCGGCGGTCGGATCGCGGTAGAAGACGCCCGCCCCCAGCGTGGCGCGCCTGAATGGGTCCTGCATGTTGCCGCTCCCGAAATCGGCCGAGATGTGCGCAGGCGCCGATCAGGCAAGCCATGATACACTCAGCCACAAGAGTTGAAGATTGCAGCCGGTTCGAAGCATTTCCGGGCGGGTCGCGCAAGACTGAACGTCGAATGGCTCCATCAGATCGCCTCATCCACGATGAGATGCGGTTCGCCCCGGGAGCAGGGTTCGACGCGGGCGCGCACGCGGAAGCTGGTCGCGAGGTTGTCGGGGGTCAGCACATTGGCCGCCGGCCCAAAAGCATGAAGCGTTCCGTTTGACAGAATCGCCACCTCGTCGGCGAATTTCAGCGCCAGGTTGAGGTCGTGCAGCGCGATCAGGACGAGCATGTCCTTTTCGCGCGCCAGCCCGCGCACACAGCTCAGGGCTTCCAGCTGGCGGTTCATGTCGAGCGCGCTGGTCGGCTCGTCCAGAAGCAACACCTGCGGATCGCGCACGAGGCACTGGGCAAGCCCGACAAGCTGGCGCTGCCCGCCACTCAGTTCCGACAACACCTCGTCGGCGAGATGGTCGATGCCAAGCGTTTGAAGCGTCTGGTCGACCGCCATCAGGTCACCGTTTCGCAGCCGCCAGCCGCTCACCTGCTTGCGGGCCAGAAGAACGGCCTCGAAGACGGTCAGAACCGCACTGCCGCTCTGGTCCTGCGGCATGTAGGCGATGGCCCGGGCGGGATCGCGCACATTTCTGATGCTGAAGGAGCCCGGCCCCGGCAGAAGGGCGGCGATGCGGCGGAAGAGGGTCGACTTGCCCGCCGCGTTGGGGCCGACAATGGCAACCACCTTGCCGCCGTCGCAGGGCGGCAGCGTGATGTCGCGCAGCACATCACGCGACCCGAAGCGAACACCCAGGCGATCCGTGCTCAAAACTACCATATCTCTCTCCCGTTCTTGAGGATCAGATAGAGGAAGACCGGCAGGCCAACGGCCGCGGTCACGATGCCGATGGGCAGCACGACGCCGGGCACAGCGACCTTTGCCAGGATCGAACTCAGCGACATGATCAGCGCGCCGGTCAGCGCGCTTGCCGGCAGGAGAAAACGCTGGTCCTCGCCCACCATCATGCGCGCGATATGCGGGCCAACGAGCCCGACGAAGCCGATCGTGCCCACAAAGGCCACCGGAATGGCCGAGAGAAGCGACACGAGGATCAGCGTTTCAAGCCGCAGGCGGCGCACCGGTATGCCGAAGCTGGCCGCCCTCGCCTCGCCCAGCCGCAGCGCGGAAAGCTGCCAGCGGCGGCGCAGGAAGATCGGCAGCGTGATGGCCACAGCGAGCGCGGTCATGAAGAATTTCGGCCATGTGGCCTTGGCGAGGCTCCCCATGGTCCAGAACACGATGGCAGCAACCGCCTCCTGATTGGCGAAATACTGGGTGATGGCCAGCGCGGTGTTGAAGCTGAAGACAAGCGCGATGCCGAACAGAACGATGGTCTGGATGGACGCCCCGCGCCTGATGCTCGCCATGTGGATGAGACAGGCCGTCGCCATGGCGACCACAAAAGCGTTGACCGCAACCACATATTCGCCCGCTGCCGGAATGAGGGCGACACCGAAGGCGATGGCCAGCGCCGCGCCGAAGCTCGCGCCGGCTGAAATGCCCAGCGTGAAGGGGCTCGCCAGCGGGTTGTTCAAAATGGTCTGCATCTGCGCCCCGCCAATGGCGAGCGCCATGCCCACGACGATGGCCATTAAGGCGGCCGGCGTGCGGATGGACCAGACGATAACCCGCATCTGCGCATCGGCCTCGACCGGCGCGATCAGCGTGCGCGCCACATCCCAAAGGCCATAGCTTGCCGGCCCTGTGGCGATGTCACCGATCAGCGCCAGAACGAGAGCGACGGAGAGAGCGGCGAGAACGAGCTTTCGCCGCAGGGTCAGCGCCTGATAGGAGGTGCGCCCCGAAAGGGGCGCTGTTTCACTGCGAATGCCGGTCATGACGGATTGTCGGACAGGCTCACGGCGTAGCCCGGCAGATAGTCCACGGGCAGGAAGCGGTGGTGATAGTCCGCAAATGTCTCGTCCGGGTCCAGATCGGCAAAGAGCTCGGGATGGAACCATTTCGCCATCTGCTGCACGGCCACGAAATCATAGGGGCTGTTGTAGAACTGGTGCCAGATGCCGTGGAAATTCTGCTTTTCCTGCGCCTCGGTGCCGGCATAGGCATTGCGCGTCGTGTACCAGTCCAGCTTTTCGCGCGCGTTTTCGGTGTCTTCGCCCGGACCGACCGGTATCCAGCGTCCGCCTGGAACATAGGCTTCCCAGTCCGCGCTGGTAACGACCACATGCTCCGGATTGGAGACGATCACCTGCTCCGGGTTGAGCTGGCCGAAGGTCGCGGGCAGGAAATCGCTACCTATATTGTGGCCGCCGGCGAGCTCGACATATTTGCCAAAATTCTCCGGCCCGAATGTGAGGCAGCATTCCTCCGAATAGCCGCCGATGCGCTCAATGAACACGTTCGGTCGTTCAGGCCTCTGCGCGGCGATGACATCGGTCACCTCGGCCATTGCCTTGCGCCGAAAGGCGACGATTTCCTCGGCCCTGTCCTCGCGGCCCATGATCTTGCCGAGAAGGCGGATTGTCGGATCGGTGTTTTCGAGCGGCATGTGCCGGAAATCCACATAGAGGACCGGAATATCGAGCGCGGCGAGCTTTTCGACATATTCGGCGTCCTCATTGGCGCGCATGGCCTCGAGGTTGAGCAGAACCACATCGGGCTTCTGGATGATGGCGGACTCAATGTCGATCAGGCTGTCTTCCTGCCCCTTGAAGGTGGTGAGGTCCGCAAGCTCGGGAAACGCCATCAGATACTGCGCATAGGTTGCGGGGTCCGCCTCGATCAAGTCGTTGCGCCAGGCGACAATGCGCGAAAGCGGGTTTTCCGGGGCGAGCGATGCAATGAGGTAAAGCTGTCTGCCCTCGCCCAGCAAGATCCGCTGAACGGGCGCCTGAACGGCGACCTCGCGGCCTGCAATATCGGTCACGACAAGCGGTGCCTGCGCCTGAGCCGCCGGCCTGTCTTTGGCAAGAGCCAACCCTGATGGCACGGTCAGGGTCAGCAGAACTGCCATGGCGATGGAGCCAAGCAGGGTTCGTCTTTCAGTCATTTGAAATCTCCTGTTTGTTTGAGTGTCGCTCCCTCAGCCATGTGCCGAGCGCGATGCAGGTGGAGAGGGCGTAGAGGGATGAGACGAGTGGGAACGCGGCTTCCAGTCCCAAGAGCCGCGTTGCGATGACGCCGGCGGTGATGCCGATCACGGATGCGCCCTGCTGCCAGCTTTGCGCGAGGCCAAGCGCCCGCCCCTGCCGGTCGCCCGGCGTGGCTGCCGAGACAAGTGACAGAAGAACGGGCGTGGTGCCGCCCAGAAGCACACCCCAGAGGAAATAGAGCATGGTGAATGTCGCAACGGAGCTGGTGGCCCCGGCGAGATGCGTGACGAGCAGGCACGCGGTCGTGATCAGCACGCTCCAGCCCAGCACAAAGGCGTTGGGCCGCTCTTCGAGGAACCGCGCCCACAGCGGCGCGGCAAGCACGAAGCCGAGCGCGAGCAGGCCGTAGCTGAAACCGGCAACCCAGTGGGCCGCGCCGAAAACCTGCGTCATGTAAAGCGCAAACGGAACCTGAAGCACCATGCGGCTGGCAATGAGCGTGCTCATCAAAACAAAGAGCGCGGTGACAGGCGCTTCGGCCGGCCGCGCCTGCACCCTGCCCGCGCCCACGGCGGGCGCTTCGCCCTGCGGTGTCGGCAGGCTTAGCCAGGCGACAAGGGCGCAGAGGGCGCAGACCGCGCCGGCGGTGAGGTTGATCACGGCGAAGGGATAGGCATCGAGGATCAGCCCGCCCAGAAACGCGCCGCCAAGCGAGCCCACATTGGTGGCCACCTGGAGCCAGGCGAACAGGCTTGTGCGGTCCCTGCCCCCGGTGACCTGAACCCCATAGGCCTGCGCCGGGGCAATATAGCCCGCGCATCCCCCTGCAGAAAACGCAGGGCCATGATGGTCCACACATCGGTTGCGAAGGCCACCAGCAATTGCGTGACGGCCAGCCCCGCAAGCGCGCGCACCATCATCAACCGGTTGCCGTAGCGGTCACCCATCCGCCCCCAGAAAGCGCTGGTCAGCGACATGCCGAGCATGGGAAGCACGTAGACGCCGATGCCGGCAAGGGCGAAGGCGTTTTCAGAAGCGCTCAGCGCCTCGATGTGCAGCGGCCAGAACGGCCCGCTCATCTCCATCGCGCCCATGGAAACGAATTGCAGCGCAAAGAGCAGAACAAAGACCGGCCCGAAGCCGCGAATGACCGTTGCCGTGAGCGTCATTGCGCCTCCGCCAGCGGGTTGGGCAGCGTGTGCTCGGCGCGGTAGTCGCGGTATCGCTCCAGATGCATGCGCAGAACGGAGCGCGTCGGCCAGGGCTCTTCAAGGAACGCCGCACGCTCCCGCTGCCAGAAGGCGTCGCTCAGCATGCGCGGGCGCAGCGCGTCGAAAACGCTTTCCGCTTCTTCTCTGAGAATGCGCCACAGGCCTGTGTCGCGGAGCTCATAGTGATCGGTGAGGGTGAGCGCGATCTCGTGCAGATGGCAGACGAAGCAGGCATCGATGAGGAAGGACCGCACCGGGCCGATATCCTCGTCGAACGTGGTGGGCAGAATGCCCTCCCGCACAAAGGGTTTCAGCCGGAAGCCACGTTCCTCGAAAAGCGGTGCGAAGCTGCGGCCATCGCCGAAATCGCGGATCAGGAGTTTTCGTGGTCTGCCCGCCGCATCGAACAGGATGGTGCTGTTCTGCTGATGCGCCTCCAAGGCGATGCCATAGAGCAGATACATGGTGAGCACGGGCTCGATGATGGTGCGTGCATAGGAGCGGAAGAAGGCTTCCACCCCCGCATCGCCCTCGCCGCCCTCGTCTCCCCGGGCGATCAGCTCGCAGATGAGAGGCCGGCCATCGAGCGGGCTTTCGGCAAGAAGGGCGGCAACGGCGACCGCGATCTGACCGTCGGCAAGCTTCAGCACATCGGTGTTGCGATAGACAACAGAGAGAAAGCGGCCGGGATGCTCATCGCCCGTTTCGGGATCGCGGAGGATCGCGCCCAGTTCCTCGGTGAAAATGTCGAGCCTGTCACGCAGTACCTCCCCCTCCCGCATCAGGATCTCGCGGATCATCGCGCTGAGACGCGGCCCCATATGAATGGACTTGGCCTGCAGGGTGCGCTGCTCGCTTGTCATCCAGATCGCGACCGGCAATTTGATGAAGGGGCGCGGGGTATGCGTCTCCGGCAGCATGGTGCGGAACGACATGGAAGGCAGCGTCACCAAGTCGGGGCCTTCCGGGTCGAGCACGCCACGGGCGATCTCGTCTGCAAATTCGTGGCGCACGAAATGCGTCAGATGCCAGGCATGGATCGGCAGCGGTATCCACTCCGTTACCACCTGGCCGCACGCCTCCAACCGGTGCGACCAGTCCCGCCAGCAATCGGGGAAATTCTGCGCGAACCAGTCGGAATAATCGCCCACATGAGGCATTCTCTCGACATAGGCCCAGTCCCTGCGCAGCGCGGCAATACGCACCGGCACCCGCGCGCCGAACTCGGGCGAGAACGCTTCCACGTCTTCTGCCGAGAGGCCCGGGCGCGCCTTCCACGTTGGATAGAAGGGGTGCCCTTCAAGCGCGCCCCATTGATCGAGGAACATCGCCGCCAGATGGGGCGGCAGGGTCTCCTGCAGATAGGCAAGGAGGCCGGAGGCCTTCGCATCATCGATCCGGCGTCGCAGCCCCGCGCTCCAATCCGCGCGGTAGCGACGCGCCAGAATGTCGTTTGCCATGCTGTTTTCGATGTCGCGCAGGAGATGTGTGATGCCATTGGCCGCGGGCGACATGGCAAGGCTCGGGGCAATCGCCCGCACCAGCGTGACGGGATGCTCGATGCGGGCGCGAACGCCTGCCGCATCCACAAGCTCAATCGGTCCGAAATTGCGCAGTGTGCCGGCGGGCGCACGACGCAGATCAGCGAAATGGAGAACCCGGCGCGATGGCCAGAGCGGAAGTTCCGCCTCATTTCTGTCCCCGGCCCATTGCAGGGCCGCCGGATCGAGCAGGCCTTCGGCGAACAGGCAGCGGATGAGCCTTCGCAGTGCGTTCTGCACTGCGTTTTCCCGCAAAGGCGCTTCATCGAGACTGGCGGCGGTGTAAAGGCGAATGTCATCCATCACGCAGCCTCCGGCCAGTTGCGGGGCACATAGGCTGGCGCGGTTTCGGCCAACCCGCCGTGATAATCACAGGCCCAGCGATAAGTTTTCGCGATGTTGGGAACCGCCACGCCGAGCCGTTTCGCCATCTCAACCAGCAGGGCCTGCCCGAAACCGATGTCCTCGTGGAAGGCGCGGCTTTCGCGGTCGATCACCAGCCCCCGCCCCTGCGGATCAGGCGTCATGGGGGCTTTGATACCGGCATAGGCGCGGTTCGTGCGCAGGAGCGAATAGAGGCTTCGGGCATCCCCGATCTGGTCGCCATAGGCTTCGATCAATTCCTGCCGGAGCGGCTTCACGCTGCTGAGATCGATGCCGAGCTTCGCCTCTGCCGCATGGCGGATCGCCTGATTTTCCGCATCACACGCCTCAAGGAGATCCGCGCCCTTTTGCGGACAATCGCTCCACCAGCAGACGGGTGCGTCGAACGCTCTGCCCTGCCATGGCCCGTCCGGGCCGATCAGGCCATAGAGCACGGCCGGGTGCATGAGCGCATTGCCAGGCGTGAGCGTGATTTCCAGATAGTCGCGCAGCATCGTCACCGGGGCCGCAAACAGCGTGGCAAGCATGCCAGCCAGTTCCGCACCGTGGGCGTCATCCTCGCGGCGGTGAAGCGCTGCATAAAGCAGCGCCTTTGCACCGCCCATGCGCACGCGCTTTCCGGGCGTCAGGTCGAACGCCGTGTGGGGCACATCCTTCATGCCCCAGATCACGACATTGTCGTGTCCAGCCAGAATCTCGGCGGCCAGCCAGTCGAACCCGCAAAAGCCGGGGATCGCGCCGAGAAAGACGCGCCTCTCCTGCGAGAGGTGTGGCGCAAGCTGTTCAAGAAGCCCGGCGCGCGCCTGTGCGGGCTGGGTCACCACGACGAGATCCGTCTGGGAGAGCGCCCGCTCGACATCCGCGCCCACATAGTCTGGCCGCGCCGAGAGCACACCGCCGTCAGCGGAGTGCGCCTCCCACTGGCCCTCGCCAGAGGCCCAAAGATCGGCCAGTTCGGCGTTCCGGGTGAAGACGGAAACGCTGACATTCGGCTGCTGCCTGAAAAGCACTGCGTTGAGATGTCCGGTGCGGCCCGCGCCGCAGATCGTGACCTTCATGCCGCGCACGCCATGCCGGAGAGCCAGAATTCGAGCTGCTCGCCAATCGCTGGATCCAGCAGGTTGCGTTTGAGCATCCAGTCATCATCGAAGATGGAGCCAAGATATTTCTCGCCGCCATCGGCCACCACGGTGACAACCGTGCCCGAAAGATGGCCCGACGCGATGAATTCCAGCGCCTTGTAGATGGTTCCGCCCGTGGAGCCCCCGACCAGAAGACCATGATGGCGGGCGACATGGCGCGCGGTTTCAAACGCCTGCGTGTCGGTAACCTGCACGCCTTCATCGATGCAGGTGTAATCGAGCACTTTGCCCACTTCGTCGCCGGCCGGGGTTCCCGTGCCAGACTGATAATAGGCATGCCCCGGCTTGCCGAAAACGATGGAGCCCGCAGGCTCCACCGCGATCGTGCGAATGCGCGGGTTGTGCCGCTTCAGACGCCGGGCGATGCCGGTCATGGAGCCGCCGGTACCGACACAACCCACAAAGGCGTCGATCCCTCTGGGAAACTGAACGAGCAGTTCATCGACAAAGCCGGCATAGCCATCCGGGTTCGCCGGATTGTCGGACTGGTTCATGAAGAGCGCGCCGGGTAGCTGCGCACCGAGCTGTGCGGCAAGCCGCTGCCGCTCCACCACCGCAACCTCGTCTTCGCGAAAATCGCCTTCGACAAAGCGGATCTCCGCGCCGAGCGCCCGCATGGTGCGGATCTTGTCGGGTGCGGCGTGGTGGTCGACCACGGCGATAAAGCGCAGGCCGAATTCCTGCGCGGCAAGCGCCAGGCCTATGCCGGTATTGCCGGAAGAGGATTCAACAATCGTCCCGCCGGGGGAAAGCCTTCCGTCTTCAAGCGCGGCAATGACCATGCTGCGCGCCATGCGGTCTTTCATCGAACCGCCTGGATTGTTCTTCTCGATTTTGAGTGCCAGCGTAGCGTCGCTATTCGGCACAGGGATCGTCATGACCGGCGTATAACCGATCAACTGGCCAATGGTGCTGCAAAGCATGTGCGCCTCTCGTCAGTGTGTCAGGAACAAGAGCTGGCTGCCCATTTGAGTCCTGAACCACGCAAAGGCGGCCCGGCATCGGGTGGCGATGAAATTCGTTTTCGAGGAGGTCCATCTGGTAGCCGCCAGTGTTGGCGCAGACCAGAATGTCTCCGGCGCGTGGAGCAACCGGAAAGGTGAGCCAACGGTTGCACAGCACGTCTTCATCCAGGCAGCTGTGGCCTGCGATGTAGGCACGAACGGGCCTGAGTAAGCGTGCGGAGCGACCCGTCGGCAAAAGGACCGGATCGACCAGAAATTCGGACGAAAACCACGTCTCGCAGGCGCTGAAACTGCTGCCTTCGACGAAGATGACATGGTCATCGGCGGTGAGCGCCTTGACCCGCAGAATCCGAAAGAGCGTCAGCGCCGTCTGATCGGCGAGCGCGCGCCCCGGCTCCAGCCCAAGCGTCAGCGCTTCGCGCTTCAGATAATCCGCAACGCTGTGGCCATCACCCATGGGAGCGTCGAGCAGATGGCGCAGCCAGTCGGCGGCGGAAAGCGCGCCCCCATAGGGATAGAACGCGGATGGCACTCTTCCGGTTCGATAATCGTCAGGCCTCTGCGCCTGCAAATGCGCGCGATAGGCGTGCGGATCGACATATTGCGCCGGCAATCCGCCGCCAATGTCGATCATGCGCGGGGCGAGCCCCATGGCGCGGGCTTCAGCGATCAGCGGAGCGGCCTCAAGCAGCGCTTCTGCGCGCTTCTCCCAGGCATAACCACTTATATGAAAATGCAGCCCATCGAAGCGCAGTCTCTTTTCGGCGGCAATGCGCGCAAGGCAGGCGCGCAGGCGCGGTGCGGGCATGCCGAAACGGCTCTTTTCATGACCGGCAGGCTGCAGGCGCAAAAGCACCGGCTGCACGCACTCCCGGTCTGGAAGGCGGGCGATCAGATCATCGAGTTCTTCCGGTGAATCGACCGAAATCAGGGCCTGACAATCGATCAGGGCCTCGTGAAACGCCCGGGATTTCGCCGGTCCCGTTGCCACGAGCTTTCCCCCATCGGCTCCGAGATGCAGGGCGTCCTGAAGCTCATAGAGGCTCGACACATCAATCCCGGCACCGGCTTTCAATGCCGTGGCCATCAGGCCCGGTGATTTGTTGACCTTGGCGCCATAATAGACCGCATGGGCGATGCGACGCTGCGCGAAAACCGCCTCCATCGCGGCCAGATTCTTTGCCAGTTGTTCGGGCCAGATCAGGTTGAGCGGGGAGCCGTGCCGGTCGATCCACTCCATCGGAAGCGTGCTTTCTTCGGCCAGAAATCTTGCGATTTCCGGGCTTAAGACGGGGGAGAGCCCGGCATTGGGCTTGTGGCCATGAAACGTCACGGGCGCGCCTCGGGCGCTGACCTGAAGAAACGCGGCGCGATGCCCGGGTGACGCAAATGGCCAAGCGGCAGCGCGCAGTCGGGCAGTTCCTCTACGAATAGATGCCGCGTGGTCTTGCTCGGGAATTTGCGGCCGCTGCGCGCCATCGCGAAGATACGCGCTGGCGTTATCGTCATGCCCGGCCGCCAGCTCTCCACCTTCACATCGCAATAGTCGCGCAACACGACCGGAACGACGGCAAGACGCAGGCGCTGGGCGACGGCGAGACGATGATGGCCATCCATCACGAACAGGGCGTTCCTCTCGACCGCGATGGGCACGGTCCAGAAGCCGTGGCGCAGAATGACGTCCTGAAGCCCGGCAACCCGGTCGGGGTCGACGTCTTCGGTTGGTATCAGGCTTTCTGGCGAAAGGAGACGATACTGCATCACGAGTGATCCGCTGTTTTCGTTCCCAATCATCATTAATATGAGTATCTTTGTCAAGATTAAATGAGAGGCGCTGCACAACCCATGGCTGAGACCGCCGCCCCCTCGCCTGCCAGGCAGATCGGCGCTGCGACATCGCGTCTGTTGAGTGGACGCGCCTTCATGATAAAAGTGGCATCAAATATATCACTTTAGGAGCATGCCATGAGCGATGCATTGTCGGCGCGCCCCAGGCCGCAGCCGGACGAGGCCCTGAAAGACCCGGCGGTGGACCGCGCTTTCATCGGCCGTCTGGTGCGGGAATTCTATCGCCGTGTTCGCAGCGATGCGCGTCTCGGCCCGATTTTCGCCGGAGAGATCAAGGACCACTGGGAACCGCACCTGGAAAAGATGACGGACTTCTGGTGCGCCGTGATCCTGAAGGATGGCAGCTATCACGGCAGACCCGTGCCGGCGCATGTGAAGCTCACCACCGTCGAGGAATCCGACTTCGACATCTGGCTCGGCATCTTCCGGCAGACGGTTGCAGATCTGTGCGCGCCGGGCACCGCGGCGGTCTTCGTCGAGCGGGCCGAGCGCATTGCAAGGAGCCTGCGGCTGGCCATGTTCTTCCGCCTGCCTGCGGCGCTCGGACCGGATGCGGCGCGTGCGAGGAGTGCGGGCAATGCGTGAGAACGAAACCAGCCCCGTGGCGCTCGCCGCCTATGGCTTCATCGCCCTCATCTGGCTGGGCATGGTGTGCGGTGTTTCCTTTCTGGCCACACCGGTGAAATTTCAGGCGGGCTCGATGTCGCTGCCTGTCGCGCTGGAGATCGGCAATGTCACCTTCGCAGCCTTTTCGCGCGTTGAATGGGCGCTGGCTGTCCTGCTGATGATGGCGACGGTGTTCGTTTATCGGCGACGCATGCTTCTTCTGGCAACGGCGCTTCTGGTGGTGATCCTCGCTGTGCAATCCTTCTGGCTTCTGCCCGTGCTTGACGCGCGCATGGCGGCCGTTATTGCCGGTTCGCCGCTGCCGGCCTCCATGCACCACTTCATCTACGCTTCCGGCGAGGGCCTTAAAGCGCTCCTCCTGCTTGGCGCATCGCTTTGCGCCCTGTTCGGTCTGGTGCGCTCCCACAGGGTTTCCGGCGCAGCGCAGGGGTGACGCCATGCGTATGACGCAGCAGACGGATTATGCGCTCAGGATGCTGATTTATCTGGCGCTGCGGGGCGATGCCGGTTGCACGGTGAGCGAGGTGGCGAATGCCTATGATCTGTCGCGCAACCATCTGTTGAAAGTCGCGCGTCGGCTTTCGCAGATGGGTGTGGTGACCACGGAGCGCGGCCGCTCCGGTGGCATCGCGCTGGCGCGTGCGCCGGAGGAAATCACCCTTGGTGCGGTCGTGCGGGAGATGGAGGAAAGTTTCGCGCTGGTCGCCTGCATGGGCGGTGGCGAGACGCGCTGCGCACTGAACCCGGCCTGTCGCCTGAGGGGCGTCGTGGCCGAAGCGCTGGATGCATATCTGGCGGTGTTCGACCGCTATTCGCTTGCCGATCTCGTGGCCGAGCGTTCCGCGCTTGCCGGGCTTCTGGGCCTTTCGCTGGAGCCTCCCGCGGCCCCGGCCCTGAATTAAAGCCGGGCAGGAAACCCGCCCGGCATAGCCCTGCCCGGATCAGTTGGCAGCGAGCTTTTCCGGCAGCGCTTCAAACAGTTCGGCAAAGTGCTTCTTCGCCTTTCCGGGGTGCTTGACCTTCGCCGCAGCGTCGGCATTCCCCGGCTCGCCGACCACCACCAGGGCGACCATCCCCATGCCGTAATGCGGGGTGCATTTGACGCCGTAAATGCCTTCTTCCGTCAGCGTCACCGAGAAATCCTTGCTGACCTTGCTGCGGAATGTTTCTGCGCCTTCAGGAACCATGCCCTTGATGGTCTCGGCATTGTGGCCGGGATCGACCGAGACGAAATTGATCGTGTCGCCGGGCTGCGCGCGAACGAAATCCGGCTCGAAAACCATCACGCCCTTCTCGCCCTTGTTGAGCATCCTGATCTCAAACTCGGCGGCGAAGCCGGGCGTTGCGACGATGCCAAGGGCAAGGCCGGCAACAAGTGCCACGGCGGCGGTTTTGATCGCTTTCATGAATGGTCTCCTGGGTTCGGCTTCGAACGCTTGATATCGACGGCTCCTTCTAGCCGTCGACATGGAGGCACACTTTGCGATTGGTCAAACAGGCCGCATTTGAGCGCAGGTTTTCTACTGGAATGCGTTCTCGTCTATCGGCCAGATTGGGCGGGCGAGTTTGGTGTATCCCGCCGTCTTCGGATTGTTTGGATAGCACCCTTCCACCGCCGCGTAGATGATCTCTTCCGCGATGGGCGCAAAACCCGCATGGAAGTGGTTGGTCGACTTGATGAGAAGCACCTGCTTTTCCAGCGGATCGACCCCGAGATTGGAAAAGATATCCGGCTCGAAGGTCTGGGTGCGGTTGGTGTTGAGAACGATGTCGATCTCGGTGCCGACAAGCCGCACCACAGCCGCCGGGCCAAGCGTGACGCGGCTGGTGCCGAAGGTCTGCCACCCTTCTTCCGCCAGCCTGCGGATTTCGAATGTGCCGTCAAATGGCGTGCCACTGGCCGCATTCGCCTTGCCGCCGATGCGCATGTCGAGAATGGTGCCCTCGCCCGCGCCATGGGCAAAGCCGACGGCCTGCGGATCCCAGATGGTCGCAACACCCGCGCGCGTGATGCCGCTTTCAACAAGCGCATGCAAAAGCGCGGTGTTGTCGCCTGCGGTTCCGCCACCGGGATTGTCCCACATATCCGCGATCACGACGGGTTTTCCGCTCCTGCCGCCGGCGCCGGCTTTCGCGATGGCGTCTTCGATGGAGAGGCTGTTCATCGCGGTCATGCCACGCATGCCGCGCACCTCCAGCCCCAGTTCTTCGGCCAGTGCGTCACCGGCCTCCGGCGCATTATCGGTGACGACCATGACCTGGGTGCCAAGCTCGGGCACGTTGCCTCCCATGAAGCCATGGATCAACGAGGCCGAAAGAACGTCTCCCCTGCCCTGCAGCGCCTTCATGCGGTCCACGAAGGAGCGCATGGGCTCGCGGCTCGTGGGAAAGACGTCGATCATGCGGCAGTCGAAGGTGGAGATCACGGGGCGTATTTCGCCGCGCGTGGCGCGCAGCGCCAGATCCACCACATGCTCGGCGCGCTCCAGAAAATCCGTATGCGGAAACTCCAGAAAGGCGGCGAGAATGTCCGCCGCCGCAACGCGCTTCGCCGTCAGGTGGCTGTGCGGATCGAGTTCGGCGGCAACGATCACATTGGGGCCGACGATCTCGCGCACACGGGCAAGCAGATCGCCCTCGCAGTCGTCGAGCCCGCGCGCCACCATCGCGCCGTGCAGGCCGAGCACCACGCAGTCCACCGGCATGGCGGCCCGCAGCTGATCGAGAATCTCATCGCGCAGCGCCTCATAGACATCGAGACGGACATAGCCGCCCGGTTCCGCCCAGGTGGCGGTGCCCTCGATCAGGGTGAACCCCTCCTCCTTCGCCCGCCGCCGCAGAACCGGAATCGGCGCGGAGCAGAGCGTCGGGGTTTCGGGATGGTCGCCGGGTCCGGCGTAAAAGGCCATCTCGAAATCCCCGCGATCCGTGGGGATGGGCGAAAAGGTGTTGGTTTCGGTGGCGAGCGACGCCGTGAAGACACGCATGCGATGAGATTCCGGTTTGTCTGGATCAGAGCGGCTTGTAGGCGACGGCCTCGACCTCGATCTTGATGTCGAGCATCAGCCGCGATTCAACGGTGGTGCGGGCCGGTGGATCCTTGGGGAAGTGCTTTCCATAGACGGCGTTGAAGGGGCCGAAATCGCGCGCATCTTCCAGCCACACGGTCGTCTTGACCACATCGTCCAGCGAGCAGCCGGCGAGCGCCAGCGCGGCCTTGACGTTGGCCATCACCTGCTGGGTCTGCTCGGTGATGCCGCCCTGAACGACAACGCCATCCTCACCAACGGGCACCTGGCCCGAAATGTAGACGAAGTCGCCGGCGCGAACGGCGGGGGAAAGCGGCACATGGGATGTGCCAAAGCACTGCTTGGTCATCGATAAACTCCGTTTTGAGACCTATTTCACCGCGCCGATGGCGAGGCCACGCACGAGATAGCGCTGCAACCAGGCAAAGATGATGGCGACGGGAATTGTGGCGACGAACGTGGCCGCCATGACATGGTGCCATTCGACCGTGTAGCGGCCGGCAACCAGCGAGAAGATCTGGATCGGCAGCGTGTAGCTCTCCTGCCGTCGCAGCATGGTGAGTGCGATCACGAACTCGTTCCAGGCATTGATGAAGGAGAAGATGGCGGTAACCGTCATGGCCGGAAGGGCAAGCGGCAGGAACACCATCACCAGCGCCTTTGCCGGGCTCGCGCCCTCAATCCAGGCGGCTTCCTCCAGATCCTTCGGGATGGTGGAGAAATAGCTCTGCAGCATCCACACCGTGAAGGCGACATTGAACGCGCCATAGACGAAGACGATGGAATTCACATTGTCGAGCAGGCCGAGCCACACGACCAGCCGGAACAGGCCGATCACCAGCACGATGGGCGACAGCATCTGCGTGACCAGAAGGAACTGGCGGAAGAAGCCCTGTCCCGCGAAACGGAAACGGCTCATCGCATAGGCTGCGGGAATGGAGACGGCGAGCGCCAGCACGGTCGACAGAACCGAAACATAGACCGAGTTCCACAGCGCATTGCCGAAATTGGTTACGGCCCACATGTCGATGAAGTTGCGCCATGCCGGCTCGCGCGGCCACCAGGTGGGCGAAAGCACTTCATTTGCCGGCTTGATCGCGGTGATGAACATCACGGCGAACGGGAACAGGATCAGCACGATGAGCGGCGAGAGCAGCGCCCAGTAGAGGAAGGATTTCTTCAGCTTCGGGCTCATGTGCGCTCCCTCCGCATGGCCAGCGAGACATAGAGAACGGTGAAGGCGAGCAGCAGCACGAACATCATCACCGAAAGGGCCGAGGCCTCGCCGAGTTTACCGAAACGGAAGCCCAGCTTGTAGAGATAGGTGACGAGAATGTCGGTGGAGTTCGCGGGGCCGCCCTGCGTGGTGGCCCAAATGATCGGAAACGAGTTGAACACATAGATCATGTTCAGCACGATGGAGATGTTCAGGAACGGCTTCATCAGCGGCAGGGTGATCTCGCGGAATGTCTGCCAGCGCGACGCGCCCTCAAGCTTCGCCGCCTCATAAAGATCGTCGGGAATGGAGGAGAGGCCTCCGAGAAAGATCGTCGTGGTGAAGGGCACCGTGACCAGAATGCCGATCATGATCTGCACCGGAAAGGCGGTGGAGGCGCGGGCGAGCCACTGGATGTTCTGGTCGATCAGACCGAGACCATGAAGGCCGGAATTGAGCATGCCGCTTTCGCCGTTCAGCGCCCAGCGCCAGACAATGGCGGTCATGGTCAGCGACACGGCCCAGGGCAGCATGATGATGACGCGCGCAATCGCACGGCCATAAAAATCCTCGTTGAGGATCATGGCGACGGGCACGGAAACGACGAGCGTGCCGATGACGATGGCGCCAGTCCAGATGAAGGTGCGCCACAGCGCGCCCAGAAAATCCGGATCGGTGAAGACCGCCACGTAGTTTTCGACACCGTTGAAACCGCGCAACTGGCCGAAACGATTGACGTCATTGAGCGAAATCGTGCCGAGCTGGTAAAGCGGCCACAGGATGATGAACGCGGCGAGCAGGAACCCCGGCAGGATCAGCAGATAGGGATTGGTCAAAGGCGAGCGGATCATGGTCCCGTCACGTCTTGCCGGCTCATCGCCGGATGAAACTTGGAAGTCGGCATGCGCGGCGCTGGGCCGCGCATGCCGGTTCGGTCAGGCCGTGATCAGTTGCCGAGAATGCTGTTGATCTCGCCGGCAGCGGCATCAAGCGTGGCCTTGGCCTCGCCATTGCCCAGATAGATGGTCTGGACCGCATCCGACGTGGTTGCCGCGATCTCCTCCCAGCCGGCGATGACCGGTGCAAAGCGGGCGTCCGGCAGAAGCGCGGTGAACTCCTTCAGATCGGCATTGTCGGCAAAGGCCGGCTGTGCCGCGACTTCCGGATTGACCGGCAGGAAGCCCTCGCCGGAGGTGAACTTGGCGCGCCATTCGGTGGTGAACAGCTGATCGAGGAACTTCCAGGCCAGATCCTTGTTCTCGGAATTCTCGAACATGATGATGGAATCGGTCACGCCATAGGTGCCACGGTCACCCTCGGGACCGGCCGGAATGGCCGCCACGCCATATTTGAGATCCGGCGCTTCTTCCTTGATCTGGTTGGAAAGGAACGGCGCGGTGATCATCATGCCGACCTTGCCCTGCTTGAACAGGTTCTGCACGTCCTCACGATTGTAGGAGGTGACGCCCGGCTGCGTTGCGCCGGAATCGATCAGCGACTTGTACATTTCCGCCGCCTTGTAGCCGGCATCGGTGTCGAGGCCGGACGTGCCGTCTTCTTCCACCAGCTCGCCGCCATAGGCCCAGAACGCATAGTAGAAATAGACGTCCGTCTCGATTTCCTTGCCCTGAAGTCCGAAGCCGGCAATATCATCACCCAGCGCGCCGATCTTCCTAGCTGCCTCGGCAAGCTCATCCCACGTGTCGGGAACTTCGGTAATGCCGGCCTGCTCGAACAGGTCCTTGTTGTAATACATGGCGCGGGCCGATGCGGCGACCGGCAGCCCATAGGTCTTTTCCTGCATCACCGAAGGCTCAAGGAAGACCGGGAAGAAGCGGTCTTTGAAGTCCTGAGTCATGTAATCATCGAGCGGCGCGGCAATGCCCTGATCCACGAAGTCGATCAGCCAGCGCGTGCCGATGATCGAGAGATCGGCATTGGCGCCGCCGGAAATATCGGTGGTCAGCTTTTGCAGAAGCACATCCCACGGCACCACTTCGACCTGGATTTCGGAGCCCGGATTGGCTTCCTCGAAGGCTTTTGCGGCTTCCTCGAAATACGGGCCGGTTTTCGAGCTGTATTCCGCAACGGTCACGCGCACGGTCTCTGCATGCGCCCATCCCATCGCGGCTAACAAAGCAGCGCCGGCAACGGCTGTCCTGAGTGCAGTCCTTTTCATGTCTGTCTCCCTGTTCCTCTCTTGGGTTCCTGTTCCATCTCCCGTTCGGGAGGCGGCGGCCTGACCTGTTTTCCCGGTTGCCTTCTCGGCGTGAGCGGCAATCTTTTATGTAATTTTTTTACAGAAATTCGCTTCTGGCAAGGAAAATCGCACAATCGTGTTGCTAAATTACGATTTTTCGGCAAGCTTTAGATGTCGGCTGGTGTAACTGCCGACGCCCCGTCTGCCTGTGAAACGAAAAACACGAGCACAAAAGCGGCGGACGAAACGAGCGAATGAATGGGAGTGCAATGATCGATCTTGGTGGCCAGAGAATCGTCGTAACGGGCGCGGCCGGTGGCATTGGCCGGGCCATGGTGGAGGTTCTGTCGGGTTTCGGAGCTTCAGTCGTCGCGTGCGATCTGGATGAGGCTGACTTATCGTTCGACGGCGTTGCCGAGGCGCAGCGTTTCGACCTGCTGGACGATAAAGCGGTCGAGGCGGCTGCAAAACGGATCTGCGAAAACGGGGTCCCTTCCGCCATCATCTCCAATGCCGGGTGGACACGCGCCGAAACGCTGGATGATGTCACGCCCGAAGCGCTGACCCATGAGCTGAACCTCAATCTGCGCAGCGCGGCGCGTCTTTCGCAGGCGTTTCTGCCCGCCCTGCGCCAGCGCGAAGGCGGTGCGGCCTTTGTTTTCATCTCCTCGATCAACGCGCTTTCCCATTACGGCAACCCCGCCTATGCGGCTGCCAAGGCGGGGCTGATCGCCTGGATGCGCGCGGTCGCCACGGAAGAAGGCCGGAACGGGATCCGCGCCAATGCGATCACACCTGGTTCCGTTCGCACCATGGCGTGGGATCATCGCATCGAGCGCGACCCGGAGATTCTCGGCAAGGTCGGAGCGCTTTATCCGCTGCGCCGCATGGTGGAGCCCACGGAAGTGGCGCGCGCCGCCGCTTTCTTCGCCTCCCCGCTTTCAAGCGGCATCACCGGCACGGTGCTTCCCGTGGATGCAGGCATTTCCGCCGGAAACCTGCCCTTTCTCGAACAGATCGCCGGCTAAGGAGCCCCTTCATGGCTGAGTTGAAACTGACGGATATCTGCAAACGCTACGGCTCTCTGACAGTCATCGAGAAACTGTCTCTGGCCATCGACGATGGCGAGTTTGTCGTTCTGGTCGGGCCGTCCGGCTGCGGCAAGTCCACGCTTCTGCGCATGATTGCGGGGCTGGAAGCGATCAGCGCCGGCGACCTCATGATCGGCGGGGCGCGCGCCAACGATATCCCGCCACAGAAGCGGGACACCTCTATGGTGTTCCAGTCCTATGCGCTCTTTCCGCATATGAGCGTGCGCGACAATATCAGCTTCGGTCCGCGCGTGCGCGGCGAGCCCAAGGACGAAACGGAGCGCCGCATCAAGAAGGCGGCTGAGATTCTCAATCTTGGCGACTATCTGGATCGCAAGCCGGGACAGCTTTCCGGCGGTCAGCGCCAGCGCGTCGCCATGGGCCGCGCCATCGTACGCGATCCGAAAGTGTTCCTGTTCGACGAGCCCTTATCCAATCTCGACGCCAAGCTGCGCATCCAGATGCGCACCGAGATCAAGGCGCTGCACCAGAAGCTCGGCACCACCATCGTCTATGTGACCCACGACCAGATCGAAGCCATGACAATGGCCGACCGGATCGTTGTCATGAATGGCGGCAATATCGAGCAGGTGGGCACGCCGCTGGAGCTCTATGACAACCCCGCAAACACCTTTGTCGCCGGCTTCATCGGCTCGCCTGCCATGAGCTTCCTTCAGGCGCGGACGGAAAGCGCCGATGGCGCGCCGGTTGCCGTTCTGGGCGATGGCAGCAAACTGCCCATCGCCGCCGGCGCGGGCGACGGACGCCCGGTCACGATCGGCATCCGGCCTGAATCCTATGTGCGTGACCCGCAGGGACCGCTGGCGCTCAAAGTGGCGGTGGTGGAGCCGACAGGGCCGGAAATCCATGTGTTCGGAACGATTGCGGGCGAGGATGTGCGCGTCGTCCTGCGCGACCGCGATCTGCCGCGGCCCGGTGAGGAATTGCGGCTTGCGGTGCCCGTCGAGCACGTGCATCTGTTCGACCACGACAATGGCCAGCGACTGAAGGCAGCCTGAAAATGGACGAACGCGCGCCCAACGACACGGAACGTACGGTCGATATCATCGCCCGGCTGCAGGACCGGCTGGAGCGGGGGCGCGGCGCGGAAATTCGTCTGGTCGAGAGCATTCTGGCCGATCCGCATTTCGCGGCGCACGCGCCGATTGCGCAGATCGCCGAACGGGCGGGCGTGAGCGAACCGACCATCACGCGGCTGGCGCGGGCGCTCGGTTTCCCCGGCACGCGCGACATGCGTTTTCACCTTGCGCAGGCGCTCGCCATTGGCGGGGCCTATCTGCGCGAGCCGAGCGCGCCGGTGGAGGAGCTGCCGCTTTCCGGTCAGGTGGTCGCAAAGGTGGCGACCGGCGCACATGCCGCGCTCGACCTCATGTCGATGGCGCTGGCCGATATCGACCTGGAGCCGATGGCCCGCAGCATCAGCCGGGCAAGCCAGATCCTGATCTATGGCACTGGCGGCAGCTCGTCCTTTGCCGCCGTGGAATTGCAGAACCGGCTCTTTCGCCTTGGCCTGCACGTCACCGCCCACACCGATCCGCAATTGCAGCGCATGAGCGCTTCCGTTCTGGAGCCGAAAGCGGTGGTGATCGGGTTTTCCGTTTCGGGCCAGGCGCCCTCCGTCATGGATGCGGTGACCATCGCCCGCCAGTATGGCGCGCGGGCTTACGTGGTGACGACGCCCAACACGCCGCTGGCCGAGGCCGGCGACGCGCTTCTGCCGCTGACCTTCAAGGAAGACGGCAATCTCTACAAACCTTCCTCCATGCGGTATGCGCTGCTGGCGAGCGTCGACATCATCGCCATGGCGACGGCCCTGACGCTCGGCAAGAAGGTGCTTGAACCGCTGCGCCGCGTGCGCCATAGCCTTGCCAGCCAGAATATCCGCGATCCCGAACTGCCCATTGGAGACTGATGCCGTGCGCATTCTCGACCTGGAAACGCCGGCGGTGGTCATCGACCGCGCCAGGGCGAAAGCCAACCTTGTTCGTGCCCAGGCCTATGCCGACGAACATGGTCTGAAGCTACGCCCGCACATCAAGACGCACAAACTGCCCATGTTCGCGCAGCTTCAATGCGATCTGGGCGCAGTGGGCATTACCTGCCAGAAAATCGGTGAGGCCGAAGTGATGGCCGATGCCGGGATTACCGACATCTTCATCCCCTACAACATTCTGGGCGCGGGCAAGCTCGACCGGCTTCTGGCGCTGCACCGGCGCATCACCATCTCGGTCACCGCCGACAGCGCGGTGACGGTGGCGGGTTATGCTGCGCATTTCACCGATCCCGATCATCCCCTGCCGGTTCTCATCGAGTGCGATACGGGCGCGGGGCGCTGCGGCGTGCAGACGGTCGAAGAGGTCGTGACGCTCGCGAAAGAAATCGACGCAGCACCTGGCCTGCGCTTCGAAGGCTTGATGACCTATCCGCCGCGCGGGAAACTCGCCGAGGTGGAAGAATGGCTGAGCGAGGCCATCGCTGCACTTGAGAAAAACGGCCTCAGGGCGAACACGGTTTCCAGTGGCGGCTCGCCCGATTTCTACGAGGCGGGAAGCGTGAAGAGCGCGACCGAGCACAGGCCCGGAACCTATATCTATTCAGACCGGATGCAGGTGGCTTTCGGCCATGGCACGCTGGAAGACTGCGCATTTACGGTGCTTGCCACGGTGGTGAGCCGCCCGACGGAGAACCGCGCGGTCATCGATGCGGGCTCCAAGGCGCTCGCCGCCGACCTCGCGCCCGTGCCCGGCCATGGTCACATCGTGGAATATCCCGATGCGGTGATTACCGGGCTCAGCGAGGAGCACGGCGTCATCGATCTTTCAGGCTCTGCCAAAAAACCTGAAATCGGGGAGAAAGTGCGCATCATTCCCAACCATGTCTGCCCGGTGTCCAACCTCTATGACGAGGTGAACCTTGCCGATGGCGACACCGTCACCGAGACCGTTCCGGTCGCTGCGCGTGGCCGCCTGACCTAGAGCAATTCCAGGAAAAGTGGGGACGCTCTAGACCCTGCCCCCAAACCCCATCATCAAGACGGAGGAGCTGATGAACTACGACAAGAATCCCTTTCCCGAAGGCGACGCCGACCGTCATTACTTATGGGAGATGCTGGTGCGGCGCGATATCGACGCGTTCCTCTCGCAGGACTGGTCGATGGTGGAAGGGGATTTTGCCGAAGACCGGTTCTTCGGCATGCACGCGCATTTTCTGAGCGATGCGGATTCCTGGCGGCTTCAGTTTCCCAACGTCGAGACCTATCGCGACGAGTGGTTGCGTCAGGGCAAGGAAACGGCGGCCACTGCGTTTGCCGAGCCGCTGCGCGAAGCCCTGTTCCGTGTTACCAACATGCGCGACATCGACATCGATGGCGACCGCGCGGTGCTGCACAAGAAGTTCAACGGCATGGTTGCCAAGGCCGACGGCACCGTCGACCGGCTGAACTGGCAAACGCTCTATTTCTGCTCGAAAATCGACGGGCGCTGGAAGATCACCGGCTTTGTCGGTTACATGCCGAACCCGCTTTGCGCCTGATTTTCAGAAACTTGCGCTAATTTTTTCAAGCGCCGTCGGGCCTCTCGCCCGGCGGCGCTTTTTGTCAGAGGCGCTTGCCGGTCTCGGCATCGAAGAGATGCGTCATGCCCTTCTGGATGGCGAGCGGCAGCGTGTCGCCGGGAGCGACCTGCGCGCTGCCGGACAGCCGGGCGATCAGTTCGCCGCCCGCGCCATTTGCGCCGGACAGTTTGCCGTGAGCAAGCGTGTCCGCACCAAGCGTTTCCACTGCGGTGACCGACAGGTTGAGCGTGGCCTCATCCGCCGAAACAAGCTGCAGATGCTCCGGGCGCACGCCGAAGAGAACCGGCCGGCCAGCTTCTGCGAGCTGGGCGTCGAGCGCCAGCTTGCCGCCGCCTTCCAGCTCAAAATCCGAGCCCGAGACGCTGCCCTGCAGAATGTTCATGGCCGGCGAACCGATGAAGCCGGCGACAAAGCGCGTGGCCGGACGCTCATAGACATTCATCGGCGTGTCGATCTGCTCGGCAATGCCGCCATTCATGACCACCAGCCGATCGGCCAGCGTCATGGCTTCCACCTGATCATGCGTCACGTAGAGCGCGGTGGTGCCCACCGAGCGCTGCATCTGCTTGATCTCGAGACGCATCTGCACACGCAGCTTGGCATCGAGGTTGGAAAGCGGCTCATCGAACAGGAAGACGGCGGGATTGCGCACGAGCGCGCGGCCCATGGCGACACGCTGGCGCTGACCGCCGGAAAGGGCGCGCGGCTTGCGGTCGAGATAGGGCTCGAGCTGCAGCATGGTGGCGGCCTTGTCGACCCGCTGGCGGATCTCGTCCTTCGTCTTGCCGGCAATCTTGAGGCCATAGGCCATGTTGTCGAACACGCTCATATGCGGATAGAGCGCGTAGTTCTGGAACACCATGGCGATGTCGCGCTCGCGCGGTTCCAGATCGTTGACCAGCCGGCCGTCGATTTCCATCGTGCCGCTGGTGATGCGCTCAAGGCCTGCGACCATGCGCAGAAGCGTGGACTTGCCGCAACCGGAGGGGCCGACAATGACGATGAACTCGCCATCGGCCACATCGAGGCTTACGCCGTGAATGACCTCGGTCTTTGCGTAGGATTTGCGGATATCGCGAATGGAAATCGTCGCCATGCCGATTTCGGTCCTTCTATTTTTCTGTCTCGACGAGGCCTTTGACGAACAGGCGCTGCATGAAGATCACCACAGCCACCGGCGGCAGAACGGCCAGCATGGCGGCTGCCATGGTCACGGGCCAGTTGCCGTAGTCATCGGCGGTCGGCATCATCTGCTTCAGACCCATCACGATGGTGTTCATCTCCGGCTTTGTGGTGATGAGCAATGGCCAGAGGAACTGGTTCCAACCGTAGATGAAGAGGATCACGAACAGCGCTGCGATGTTGGTCACCGAGAGCGGCAGCAGGATGTCCTTGAAGAAGCGCAGCGGCCCCGCGCCATCGACGCGCGCAGCCTCCACCAGCTCGTCCGGCACGGTCATGAAGAACTGGCGGAAGAGGAAGGTGGCGGTTGCCGAGGCGATGAGCGGCAGGATCAGGCCGGTATAGGAATTGAGCAGGCCAAGCGAGGCCACGACCTCATAGGTCGGCACGATACGCACTTCCACCGGCAGCATGAGCGTCATGAAGATCGCCCAGAAGGCGAGCATGCGGAAGGGGAAGCGGAAATAGACGATTGCATAGGCCGACAGGATGGAGATCGCGATTTTGCCGATCGCAATGCCCATGGCCATGATGAACGAGTTGAACAGCATGCGCCCGACAGGCGCGGTCACGCCCGAAGCCAGCGCCTCGCTGTAATTGTCGATGAGATGCGGCCCGGGCAGCAATGGCATGGGCGGGCGGATGATATCAAAATGCGTCAGCGTCGAGCCGACGAAGGTGAGATAGATCGGGAAGCAGACGATGGCGATGCCGATGATCAGCACCGCATGCATCAGAATGGTTCCAAAACCCCGTTTTTCGACCATGATCCGCCCTCCTCAGTAATGCACGCGCCGCTCGATGAAGCGGAACTGGATGACGGTCAGAATGCCCACGACAACCATCAGGATGACGGACTGGGCGGCGGAGGAGCCGAGGTCCTGCCCGACGAAACCGTCGGAGTAGACCTTGTAGACGAGAATGGTGGTCGACTGACCGGGGCCGCCTGCGGTCATCGTGTGAATGATGCCGAACGTCTCGAAGAAGGCATAGACGATGTTGACCACCAGCAGGAAGAAGGTGGTGGGCGACAGAAGCGGGAAGATGATCGTGCGGAAGCGGTGCCACTTGCCCGCGCCGTCGATGGCGGCAGCCTCGATCAGGCTCTTCGGAATGGCCTGCAGACCGGCCAGGAAAAACAGGAAATTGTAGCTGATCTGCTTCCACGCGGCAGCGAGGATGACAAGCGACATGGCCTGACCGCCATTGAGAACCGGGTTCCAGTCGATGCCGATGGCCTTCATGTAAAAGGCGATGACGCCGATGGAGGGCTGGAACATGAACAGCCACATCACACCGGCAACGGCAGGCGCGACGGCATAGGGCCAGATCAACAGCGTCTTGTAGGTCCCCGCGCCTTTAATGACCTGATCGGCCATAACGGCGAAAAGCAGCGCGACCGACATGGAAACCACCGTCACGAAGAAGGTGAAGACCGCCGTCGTGATGAACGACTTGAGATAATACGGGTCGCTGAAGAGATATTCGAAGTTCGAGAACCAGACGAACTGCGCGCCCAGACCGAACGGATCAGGCAATAACAGCGACTGGTAGAGAGCCTGCGCGGCAGGCCAGAAGAAAAAGACAATGGTCACCAGAAGCTGCGGCGCAAGCAGCAGATATGGCAATAATCGATTGTCGAAGGTAACGCGTTTTTCCATGGGCCGACCAAATGATACGGGGCCGGCAGCTGTTGTGCCGGCCCCGCAATTTTACAAGATTAGCGCGTCGACTGCTCGAAGCGGCGCAGCAGCTGGTTGCCGCGGTTCACAGCTTCGTCGAGTGCGGTCTTGGCGTCTTTCTCACCCTGCCATACGGCTTCCAGTTCCTCGTCGATGATGGCGCGGACCTGATCGAAATTGCCGAGGCGGATGCCCTTGGAGTTGTCCGTCGGAGCCTTGCCGGTCATCTGCAGGATGGCGATGTCGGTGCCCGGGTTCTCGTCGTAGAAGCCCTGCTCCTTGGTCAGCTCGTAAGCGGCGGTGGTGATCGGCAGATAGCCGGTGTCCTGGTGCCACTGAGCCTGCACTTCGGCGCTGGAGAGGTAGTTCAGGAAGTCGGCAACGCCGGCATATTCCTCGCCCTCATGGCCCGACATGACCCACAGCGATGCGCCGCCGATGATCGTGTTGAAGGGCGCGCCTTCCGCATCCGCCCAGTAAGGCAGGTTCGTCACCGTGAACGGGAAGTCGGCCTCGGCCTTCACACCGGCATAGCCAGCGGAGGATTCGGTGAACATGGCGCACTCGCCCGAACGGAAGCGCGCACCGCCCTCATTGCGGCGGCCGGAATAGCTGAACAGGCCGTCTTTCGCCCATGCGCCCATCTTGTCGATGTGCTTCACCTGCAGGTCGCCATTGAAGGCGAGCTCGGTGTTGGTGCCGGCAAAGCCATTGGCTTCCGTGGCAAACGGCACATTGTGGTAGGCGCTCAGGTTCTCAAGATGAATCCAGGACTGCCATGCCGTCGTGAGCGGGCACTCGGAGCCCGATTCCTTCAGCTTGACGAGGATTTCCTCGACTTCCGACCAGGTAGCCGGCTTGGTCTCGGGGTCGAGACCGGCAGCCTCAAGCGCGTTCTTGTTGATGTAGAGAACGGGCGTGGAGGAGTTGTAGGGCAGCGACAGCATCTCGCCGTCGGTGTTCGTGTAGTAGCCGGCAACCGGCGCGAGATACGCGCTCGGGTCGAAATCGGCTTCGGCTTCCGCCATCACTTCGTAGACCGGCTTGATCGCGCCCTTGGCAGCCATCATCGTCGCGGTGCCGACTTCGAACACCTGCAGGATGTGCGGCTGTTCGCCGGCGCGGAAAGCGGCGATGCCTGCGTTCAGAGCTTCCGAATAGTTGCCCTTGAGCGTGGCAACGACTTCATACTGGTCCTGGCTGGCGTTGAAGTCCGCTACCTGCTTGTCCAGAAGTTCACCGAGACGACCGGTGAAAGCATGCCAGAACTGGATCTGGGTTGCTTCGGCCTGTGCGACGCCGACCATTGCCGGCAGCGCCACCGTTAAAGCAGTCGCGGCGGAAAGCATTGCGCGAAATTTCATCTCTTATCTCCCTGTAGAGCTGGTCGCCGATTTTGAAACCGATCTCTCTTGACCAGCTATTGTTACCGTTGGATGACAACACCTGAAGAACAATATGTCTATACCTGTCGGACACAGAATTTTCATATTACTTTCATTTACCTTCGTTTTTGGCATAGCGAAAGAGGCATTCGATGCGGCGTTTTTGTCGCGCGTGCGGCGCGCGGAAGCACACTGCTTTCGCGTGTCACCGCGGCAGTGCGCATCAATTGGCAGGGTATTCAGACAATGCGCCTGGCAGCCACGACAATTGCATTTATTTAATTGTGGATGGCATTGCAGCCAGGCAGGGCGACAGAAAACAGCCGCCATCACATGGCGACAGCAGCCGTCTCACGGCCTGAAGGAACAACCGAATCGTCAATGCCATGAGCCGGCGCGCATGGGACGGCGTCGGTCCAGACAGCTAGAAACGCGCCGTTATGGAACCCTGCAGGTTCCAGTCACCGGCCTGCGTGTTTCCACCGTCACTGAGAGCAACGCCGGCTATGAAACTGGCTGAGAAGGTTTCGCCGACACTGTAATCGAACCCCACTCCAAGCCCGCCCAGCGTTGTGCTCCGGTCCGTGCTGTGATCGCCCCCGAAGCCGAGATCGGCGAAGAAGTAGGGGGACAGGCTGTCCTGAACGGGCGGAAGCCAGTCGCCCCCGACCCGGTCTCCCAGCAGCGAGATGTTCGGCAAACGCAGTTCGTTGCGCCAGATGATGCCGCTGTCCACGCTCACATCATCGTAATTGTAACCGCGCACCGCATAGCGCCCGCCAAGAGAGACGCGCTCGGTATCCGGCAGCGCCTCGCCGGCAAGGGTTCCCGAGAGTGAGGAAATCCAGGAGACCTGCGCCGGCAGTGGTGTGGCGCGGGTGAGATCCATGGCCAGGTAGGCATATCGAAGGTCATCGATACGACCGTTGGAAAACGGGTGCCAGCTGGCCATGTCGTTGCCGTGAAGCACGCCGCCCGGATTGGCTTTCACGCGCACATCGACGACCGTTTTGCCCCAGCGGTCTTCGAAATCCCCGCTCCAGCCCAGCACCAGCTGGAAAAGCTCCGCACTTCCCTCTGCCACCGACACGCCGTTGAACAATGTACGGCGTTCGAGACGCTTGAACTCAACACCGCCATAGATATCGCCCCAATAGCGTCCCGGCAGGATGTTGGAGACCGCCGACCGATAGATCACCGGCAGTTCGAACGTGGTGTTCTCAATGGTGAAAAAGCGGTTCGGCCGGTCGCTGCTCGCAACCAGGGCCGGGGCGATTTCCAGACTTTGGCGGGCGAAGGTCGGGATGGTCAATCTACCCGCATGACTGATGTATCCCGGATAATCACCCTCCCGCGGAATGATGATCCCCGGATCACTCCAGATGTCGTCGCTTGCCGTCATCTGATAGGAAATCCAGGGTGCGCCCGGCAGGGGCAGACGCGCAGAACCACCAAGGAAATAGCGGTCCCGCCCGGTGTCGCTTGAGCCGGAATTCGACCAGCCGGCAAAAACCTGCCAGGGCCGCTGCGTCCGGATCATGACGTCAAGATTGCTGAGCGCGGTGTCCTCGCCGGGCCGAAACACCCCTTCGGCGCGCCGGTATGGAGTGCGGTTCAGCCAGTTCAGATCCTCTTCCAGCGCCCGTGCATCGATTTTCTCTCCGCGCGCCGCGCGCAGCCCCTTCCGGATGCCCTCGGCTTCGCCGGGGGCGACGCCTTCGACCGTCACATCGCCTGTGCGAAACTCTATGACGCGAACCTGCAGCACACCGCTGGTGATTTCCTGTGGCGGCAGGGTGACGGAGACAAACGGGTAACCGGCATCCCTGTAGATGCTGGCGATTGCGGCCTGGATCCTGCCCGCCAGCGCCAGGGTCAACGGCTCGCCGATGAACGCGCCCAGTGCAGTCTCGGCGGCCTGCCGGTCGATGATCTCGATTTCCCCACCGACGCCTTTTGGCGGTGCAGCGGCAGCCTTATCGTCTTCTCCGATCAGATAAACGCCGGCGAGATCGACACCGAGTGGCGTCGTGTCCGTCGCACCGAACTCCTGTTCATCCACGCCGAGGGACACCGGCTCGCCCGGCGCGACCTGCGGCAGGTTGCGCTCGAGAGCCGACTGCGCAAAAGCTGCCGGATGAAGGAACAGGATGCCAGCGCTCAGTGCGATGGGCAGCGTCAGCAGATGCTGACGGATCGAAAACTCTGATGTCATCATCATTCCACCGCAGCGCTCAGCCATGCGCCGTAAGATCGGTTACAGGGGTAAACGGCCAGCGGGCCGCTTTCGCTGACAGCCACCGGTTCGCAGGTCTCGGTCTCTCCATCTCCTGCTTCGATCAGCAGAGGCGGTGAAGACTCATATGCCTGAGGCTGGATATCGGGTGTCGGGATATTCGACCCGTCGAGGACGGTGAGAATGCCGCCGAGATAGGTCAGTTCGTAATTGGGCGAGAGCGCCAGTGAGCCCTGACCAATGGCGTATGCGCCGACCGGTGAGTTCAGGTTCGCCGTCGTGGACAGGCTGCCGCTCATCTGGTCGCCATTGACCAGCGATCCGGAAACGATGGCGTAGGTCAGCGCGGGATTGGCTTCGTCAATGTCGCGCTGCAGATCGTCCGCCCGCACCGTGACTGCGCGCCTGTTGACGGTCACGTCAGCGCCGGTGAAGGCGATCTGATAGTTGCCGCCAGCCGATAACGACCCCTGCGTGATCCCATAGGCACCCACATCGCTGGTGGAGGTCGCGCCACTGGAGAGCGCTCCCGTGAATACCGATGCATCATCGCCGCCGATCAGTCCGCTGTGGGAATAGCCAAGGGTCGGCGCACCGTCGCCATAGGTCATGCTCGCCGCATTTGCCGTCACCCACAGGGTCGCCGGCGTGATGGCGAGAGAACCCGATTCAAGCGTCAGATCGTAGCCAAATTGGCCGGAATAAAGCCCCGCCAGGGTCAGATTGCCGCCCGTGTAGGTTCCCGCATCTGCGTTGGCTGCAAGATAGCCTGCAGTGCCGAAAATCCGGGAGCCGTCATAGGGGCCGCCATAAACGAGCGTTCCCACATCGGAACTTGCTGCGCTGCCGTCATAAACCTTGCTGACGCTGCCGCCCGTCACGCTGAGACCGGTCATGAAACCGCGCAGGAGCGGGGTCGTGTAACCGTCGTAGATGCGCCAGACCGCGCCTGTCCCGCCCTCATCATCAATGTTGAAGCCATAAGCGGTGAAGGTCGAGAGCTGCGTCATCTGCGCGCCTGTAAGGCCGGTCACGCCGGGAACCGTGGGATCATACGAGAAGCCGACAGCATCCGTCAGGCCAGACGCATCGGTGTCCCATAAAGTCGCACTGAAGGAAGCGCCGGTATCAACGAGCCCTGCAATGCCGCCCTCATTGCCGTCGCCGGCAGAGGCGGAGCCTGTGGCATAGGCTCTTGCAACCGATCCGGATGTAGCCAGTTGCCCCAGAAGGCCGCCCGCGAACGCGGCAGCCGACACGGCGCCCGTCGCATAGGAATCCGTGATCGACCCGTCATTCACGCCGGCCAGGCCACCGGCCCCGTTGCCGCCTGCCGTCACATTGCCAGTGGCGAAGGATTGCGTGATGGAGCCCGTATTGTACCCGACCAGACCGCCAAAGTTGAAGTTCAGGTTGATCGCGCCGCCGACGGTCACATTGCCGGTGGCGTAGGACTGATGGATCGTCGATCCGCTATCGGTGACACCGACCAGCCCCCCGATATCGCTGACGCCGCCAATGCCGGTCACCGCACCGGTGGCGGAGGATCGGGCGACCGTCCCATCCAGCGTGCCGACCAGACCGCCGATGCTGTGGGCTGTGCCGGAAACGTCTGTCGAGGTCTGCACATCACCGATGGTGGATCCGGCGTATCCAGCCAGTGCGCCAACATGACCATTGCCGGAGACGCTGCCGCCGGACAGGATGAGATCCGACAGGGACGAACCGGCAGCGGCATAGCCGAACAGGCCGACATAGTCGTCGGCTGCGCGGTCGATGGTCAGACCGCTGATCGCATGCCCCTGTCCGTCGAGACTGCCGCTGAATTCGGCGCCGTAGACGCCGATCGGGTCGAAGCCTGCACCGCCATTCCAGCCTGCCGTACCCGATGCATCGATATCGTTGGCAAGGACAAAGGCGCTGCCGAGAAGACCGCTCGATCCCACGCCCTGCAATCCATAGACATCCGCGATCTGATAGGGCGTTGCAGATGACCCATCGCCCCCGAGCGCACGAAGGAACTCGCCGCCCGCTATGTTGAAATCATTGGCGTGGAAACCCGGAAGTGTGCTGCCGACCTGCGTCCAACTGGCGTCAGACTGGAACCGGTCGACATAAATGTCGCCGGTCACCATGGCGGCGACGTTGGTTGCGGTGCCTGTCCGGTCAACGTGCAGCCTGCCACTGGCGGCCGTCATCGATCCGTTGACCGTGATCGAAGTGTTGCTGGCATGACTGTAGAGAGTGAGTTCATTGGAACTCGCCCAGGCAAGGTCCCCGTTTACCGTCAGGTCGCCATTGACGGCCCCGACAAACACGGAACTCTTGTCGACAGAGAATGTGCCGCCGGTTGAAGCGGTCAGCCCGCCCCCTGCGTGCATACTCATGTTGAGTGAAAAGTCAGATCCGGCGTCCAGAACAATATCAAGGCTCTTGCCATTGTTGTCCGATCTCAGAACGCTGCCCGGAAGATTGGTTATGAAATCCAGATCGCTGTCGCTGAACGAACCCAGCGTGGCCTGCAGGTTCGTGGAAACATCCGTAAGAGCCGCGGCGTCCGTCTCGAGCCGGAACGTGTTGCCCCAGATGTCCGCGCCGGAGACCCCGCTGGCAGTCATGCGGTCGGAATAGGTTGCGCTTTGCGTGCTCTCGCCATCGAGATAGGTGAGAACGCCGGCAGCGTCGAGCGATCCCGCATCGGTCAGGATATAGTAGTAGCCATTGGCGCCGGTAACGGCAGAGCCAAACAGGCTGCCGCCGGAAATGCCGCTGACATCAGCCCCGGAAAGCGGTGTGCTGCCGCTGTCAGCATAGGCCGTGCCCGAAACGGCAACCGGCGTCGAAGCATATTGCCAGCCGAAATAGGGGTAGAGGTCGTTGCCAGTGGCCCAGATGGTGTTGTTCAGGCTGAAGCCAAGCCCGAAGTCGAGCGAGCCCTGCATCTGCGCGGTGGTCCGGCTGCCGGTGTTGGTAACTGTCGGAGTATAGAACGCCGTATATCCGATCGCGTCGCTCCGCCCGGTCGTGCCAATGTCCCAGGCCGCGTTGGTCATGGATACATTGTTATTCCGGAGCGTACCAATAAGCGCGCCCGCATAGCCATCGGTCGCCACGCGCCCCGTGACAAAGGAGTTCATAATGGTCGTGTACCGGTCGGCCTCGCCAATGAGACCACCCGCAGAAGCACCATTGATGCCGAGCACCTGTCCGGCAAAATAGCTGTTCTCAATCGTGAGGTCCTCGGAGCCCCCGACAAGACCTCCAGCCACACGGAAGTTGCCTGACGCAACAACCGTCGCGGTCGAGTAGGAATTTTCGACCCTGTTGCTGTTGTCATTGGCGGTTCCAACGAGTCCGCCAGAACGCGATCCGGTTATTGTTCCAGTCGAGCTGGAATTCGATATGGTCAGCCCCTCAGTCACAATGCTCACCAGGCCACCGACGGCGCTGCCCGTGCCGTTTTCCGTGACAGAAACATCCGCATGCACATTGGTCATCGTCGATCTGTCGAGGTTTCCATGAAACCGGCCTACGACGCCTGCGCCCCACGTTTCTGTCTCAACCGTACCGCTGACAGTGACATTCGACATGTGATGACCGATGGCCCCGCCGCTGTTCTCACCGACCAGGATCGCTGTCTGGGAACCTCCGGTCACGCTGGCATTGGTGACGTTGAGGTCCTTGATTTCCGGCTCCGACGGAACGGCCCCCCCCCAATAAGAAATGAGTGCAACATTGTGACCTGAGGGCCGGTTTATAAACAGCCCGTCGATCGTATGGCCCTGGCCGTCCAGATTGCCTGCCAGTCTGACGGGCCTGAACCCTGCGCCGCTGTTCCACCCCGACACTGGCGACGCATCGATGTCACTGACGAGCTGATAACTGAGTTGAGCAAACACCCCTGCTCGACGATCCCTGTCTGTGATTCCCTGAAGCCCGTAGATATCGGAGAGCTGATACGGGTTTGCTGCGGTCCCGTCCCCGCCGCGCGCCCGCACAAACTGCCCAGCATACTCATCAACCCGGAAGTCGCCCGCCTTGAATGATGGCAGGGCAGCCCCGACCTGCCCCCAATAGCCGCGCTGAAGGGTGAAGGTCCCGACATCGACAAGGGCATAGTTGGAATGGGTGTGGATCGTGCCGACGCTATCGGGTCCGCCCTGACCTTTTGCGATCAGCGTCAGGCCGCCATTCGGCGCCAACACGCCAGCGTTCATCTCGATATCGTTGTAGGCGTCCAGCGTCAGCGTGTTTGTGCTGCTCCAGGCCAGGCCATTGTTCACGATAATGTCGCCGGCGCCAGGGGTGCCGGCCACGGGGCCGTTTGCGGTCGTCGCCGTCGTTTGCAGCGTGACGTTCGAGTTTGCGAGGGCGTTCTGAATCGTCTGCGCCGGCCCGTAAGTGATGATGATGTCTTCCGGGTCGATCAGCCAGTTGCCCGTCGTACCGCCCGCAGCGGATGTGTCGATCGAGACGCCGTTGAAGTCGACGGTCTTCCTGCCCGAAGTCTCGATAAAGCCACCCGTGCCGCCGGTCCCGCCCCGCGCGCTGAGCGCGCCGGAGACGGTTGTGTCCTTTTCGGCGAAGATCATGATCTCGCCGCCCCTGTCGCCATCGCTTTCAGCGGAGGCGTCAAAGGTTCCGGTGACCGTGATGTCCCCGCCGGTGACGGTGATCGTTCCGCCCTCGCGCGCCGGACGCGGTGTCGGAATGGGCACGTTCGCCGCCATCCTGCGGGCCTTGAGGCGACCGCTGGCCCTGACCTTGCCCGTGGCCCCGGCGGTCAGAAAAATGCGGCCGCCGGAACTGGTGACGCCCGTCGCCTTGATGACATCGTCCGTGTTGCCGGCCAGTGCATAGACATTGCCGCCATTGGCGCGGATCTCGGCATTCGCGGCAGCAATCGTGCCGGAATTCACCGCTTCTGTGTCCGGGCCACCAAGTTCCACGGAGAGGAGCCCGTCCGTATCGGCGGCATCTTTCATCAGCACCTTGTAGCCTGCGCCAAGCGCGGCGGTGCCGTTGGGGGCTTCCAGTGTGCCGGTATTCTCCACCCGCCGGGCAATCAGGGCGATGTCGCCCTGTGCAGAGCGGATCGTGCCGGCATTCGTCACCTCGGCGGTGCTGTTGCCGGAGAAGGTCATCCCGCCGCCATTGAGGAAATCACTGTCGGTCACATCATGCGTGGAGGCGACAAACGACCCTCCCGTAGCGACCAGACCGCCACTGCCGACCACCACACCGGCTGGATTGATGAGGAACACGCTGCCAGTCGCGGTGAGGCTGCCGTCGATCTGGCTTGAAACACTGCCGGTGACGCGATTGAGCGTCGCGCCGTTGCCGTTGTCGAAATGAACCTGATTGCCCGATCCTACAGAAAAGCCGCTCCAGTTCACGACGCCGGTTTCGGTCGTCTGGCGGATATCCAACCGCGGGCCGTTTGCCGATATTGTCCCGTTGCCGGTCGTAAACTGTCCCCCGGTGGGCAGAACGTCATCGGCCATGGCGGTGGCGGGAACGAGCGCCGTGGTCAGCATGAGCGACGCGTACAGCGCGCGGGAGAGCCGGACACGCTTGGATAAGGTCCTGCTACCCCTCCCGGTTTCCGTCGCACAGAAACCAACCATCCGATCCGTCATGCCTCAATATCCTCCCGGAAGACACGTGTTCCAGCCGATATCACTTTCAATACAGAGTGTTTCAGGTCAGATTCCACCTACCAATTCTGACCAATACTGACTGAATCTGACGACCGGGCTGACGGACAGCCATCCGTCATCGTGAAACCACAGGGGTTATTGTGCGGGCGTTGTAACGCTGCCTCTTTCCCGGCTCGCGCACGGTCTCGAAAACCTGCTGGCCTCCTCCAGTGCCATCACAGCGAGCTGTAACGATCCACATACTTGCGCATGTAAACGGCGACACGCCGTGTAAACACCTTCTCAATCTGCAAGCGAAGACGTCGTGGTTAGCAAGGCCGGGTGCAACGACGATTTCAAAATAGGAAAACTAGCTTATGTGCCAATAAGCCCCGCATGGCCCGCCCTTCAACCTGAGCGGAGGCGATGACAGTACAGGAAATGAAAATGCCCGCTCTGCACCGCCACGGGACAGTCGAGCACGACCCGTGGCGCTGTTAACGTGTCAGGCTCCATTACATCCATGCCTTTTCGGGCATGGAGAATTCATGCTGTTTTCAATCGCCGTTATTATTTGGCCGCACGCTGCAACCGTTCTATACAGCGTCTGAATCTGGTTTCCACGCAAAGCTCCAGGGGACACAATGGCATTTTTGTCGCGGGTGGCGGCAGGCGCGATCACGCTGTTTGCACGTTTCATCACCGCTGTACGCGCCGACTGGCAGGGCATCGAGCCGGTTCCCCGTCAGCGCGTCTATTTCGCCAATCATGTGAGCCATGGCGATTTCATCCTGCTATGGACGGTGTTGCCGCCGCGCATGCGCCGGCAGACCCGGCCCGTCGCCGGCGCCGATTACTGGCTGAAATCACCCGTCAGGCGCTTCATCGGCCGTGACGTGTTCAATGCGGTGCTGATCGACAGAAACCGGGACACGCGCGCAAGCGACCCCATCGGGCAAATGGCCGATGCGCTGGATGGCGGGGCCTCCCTCATCATCTTTCCCGAAGGCACGCGCAACGAGACCGACGCGCCGCTGCTCTCTTTCAAGAGCGGCATCTACCATCTGGCCAAGGCGCGGCCAGACGTGGATTTCGTTCCGGTGTGGATCGACAATCTGAACCGCGTCATGCCCAAGGGCGAATTCGTGCCCGTACCGCTCATCTGCACGGTCACGTTCGGTGAAGCCATGCGGGTCGGTGATGACGAAACGAAAGAGGCTTTCCTCACCCGGGCGCGCGATGCGCTTCTTTCCCTCTCGGCAACTTCGGAAGGTGACGCGTGATGAGCGAACATCAGATCGACCTTTTGAAACTGCTCGGCGGATTGGCCGGCGTGCTGATTGCGGCATCGCTGGTGGGCTATGTGCTTCAGCGCAAATTCTCGCCCGATGGCTCCAACACGGCCATCGAAAACCTCAACGACCGGGTGAACGCCTGGTGGGTGATGATCATCCTCATGGGCGGCGCGCTCATGTTCGGCCGGGTTGGCGCGATCCTGCTGTTCGCTTTTGCATCATTCGCCGCACTGCGCGAATTCGTAACGCTGACCAACACGCGGCGCGGCGACCACTGGGCGCTCGCCTCGGCCTTCTTCATCTTCCTGCCGCTGCAATATTATCTCATCTATATCGACTGGTACGGCCTCTATTCGATCCTGGTGCCGGTCTATGCGTTCCTTCTTCTGCCCATTGTCTCGGCGGTGCGCGGCGATACGGATCATTTTCTCGTCCGGGTGGCGGAGGTGCAGTGGGCGCTGATGATCTGCGTCTTCTGTGTGTCCCACGTGCCCGCGCTCCTCACACTGGATATCCCCGGCTATGAGGGACGCAATTTGCTTCTGATCGCCTTCCTCGTGGTGGTCGTGCAGTCGAGCGACGTCCTGCAATATGTCTGGGGCAAGCTGCTCGGGCGCACGAAGATCGCGCCCAACCTCTCGCCCTCCAAGACACTGGAAGGTTTGATCGGTGGCGCGCTCAGTGCAACGCTGGTGGGCGCGGGGCTGTTCTGGATGACGCCCTTCACCCCGGTTCAGGCCGGGCTTCTGTCCTTCGTCATCGTGCTTCTGGGCTTTTTCGGCGGGCTCGTCATGTCGGCCATCAAGCGTGATCGCGGCGTGAAGGACTGGGGGCATCTGATCGCCGGGCATGGCGGTTTCATCGACCGGCTGGATTCGGTCATCTTCTCGGCCCCGATCTTCTTCCACCTGGTGCGCTACTGGTGGTCGCTCACATGAGCCCTGCGCTTGCCCGACTGGCGAGATCGAGCGCCGTTCACATGGCGTTCGCGTTTCTCGCCATGGGAAGCTGGGCCGTGTTCGCCAACCGGGGGCACGCAATGCCGCGTCCGCTGGTGGCGGGCATGGTGCAGGGGCTTTTGTCCGCCTGCATCACACTGTTCCTGAAACGCATCGTGGAGTGGCTGACCAGTCGCTTTTCCGGCCTTGGCGCGCTGGTTCTGCCGCCGCTCATCGCCTGTCTCGTTTCCGCAACGCTTCTGTCCGCGATCCACGCGGCGGCGGGCACACCCGAACTCCTTGCGACGGTCGCCCTGCCGCTGACGGTCGCCACATCCTATGCCGCCCTTTACACCTACACCCTATGGAGCGCCCGACCGTGAGCGATACTGAGAACCGACGTCCGCTGGCCAGCCGCGACACCGGCTGGGCGCACAGCATCACGCGCTGGCTGGCCGCCACATCCATCACACCGAACCAGATTTCCATGGCGAGCATGGGCTTTGCGGCCCTCGCCGGTCTCGCCCTTTGGCAGGCGGGATCTGCCGATGGCGTGATCCGGGCAGTGCTTCTCATTCTGGGCGGGCTGTTCGTGCAGTTCCGCCTCCTGTGCAATCTGTTCGATGGCATGGTCGCGGTCGAGGCGGGCAAAAGCGCGCCGGACGGCGCTTTCTGGAACGAGTTTCCCGACCGGGTCGCCGATATCGCGATCCTCGTCGGCGCCGGCTATGGCCTTGGCCTGCCAGCACTTGGCTGGGCGGCGGCGGGTTTTGCCGTTCTGACGGCCTATGTGCGCGAGCTCGGTCGCGCTTGCGGCCAGCAGGCAGACTTTTCCGGCCCGATGGCCAAGCCACACCGCATGGCGACCATCACGGCGGCGGCAGTGCTGTCGCTCTTCGAGCCGCTCTGGAACGGGCGCGGTGAAGTGTTGACCGTGGCGCTCTGGATCGTGGCCATCGGCGCGGCCCTCACTGCGCTGCGCCGTTCGGCGCGTCTGGTGAAGGCGCTTCGCGGATAGCGCGTTTTGCTTTCAGCTGAAATCCGCACAAATACGAGAGCAGATCGAGCAGCGCGCCATCACCCCGTTTGAAACCCGGGGTGATGGCATGTCCGTTGTCAGTCCGCCGCGCTCGCCAGCGCATCGCGGCTGGCGGTGAGGAAGATTTCCGCGTTTTTCGACAGTGACGGGCCGAGATAACCGCCCTCCTGGATCAGCGCAGTCGGCAGGCCGAGCCCGACGATCTCGCGCGCCATGGTGGCGAACCCTTCGCCTGTCAGTTTCACCTCCGACAGCGGATCGTCTTCCGCCATGTCGAGGCCGAGCGAAACCACCAGCGCTTCCGTGCCGAAATCCCTGAGCGCCGCGAGCCCTTCGCGGAAGCGCGTCAGGATCGTCTCGGTGTCGGAGCCGGGTTTCAGGCAAAGATTGAGCGTCGCGCCCTCGCCTTCGCCCTCGCCACGCTCATCCTCATAACCCAGATAATAGGTCGGATAGAGATCCGGGTCCGTGTGCAGCGAACAGACGAAAACGTCACCGCGATCATAGAAGATGTCGAGCGTGCCATTGCCGGTGTGGGTATCGATGTCGAGCACCGCCACCTTGCCGAAATGCGAGCGCAGGCTCTGCGCGGCAATGGCCGCATTGTTGAACAGGCAAAAGCCGTTCGAGGCGTTGGAAAGCGCGTGGTGTCCCGGCGGGCGGCACAGGCCATAGACCATGCGCGCGCCTTCCTTCACCCGTTCGGCGGTTTCAAGCGCCGTCTGCGCCGACCAGTAGACCGCGTTCCACGTGCCTTCCGTCAATGGCACCGACGTGTCGGTCGCCCACCAGCCGAGCTGACCGAAAACGGAGGATGACGGACGCCCCCGGCGCGGGCCAGGATGACAGTTCGGGATCGGCTCCTGATCCGGCGCTTCGGCGCGCCAGCGCTCATAGGCGTCCTTCCAGAAATCCACGTAATCGGGATCGTGCACGGCCTTGATCGGGTCCTCGCCGAAATCGCGCGGGGTCTCGATGGGAAAGGCGTTGCGCCTGAGCATGTCGCGGATGAGGATGGCGCGTTCGGCCTGCTCGGGATGCGGCATGTAGGCCCCGCGCCGGAAATAGCGGGCGGGCGTATGTAACAGCTGACGTTCGTCGAAAATGGCTTTCATTGTCATCCTTCAATATCCGTTGGCTCTGTCGACCACCGTTTCCGGTATCCGTCCTGCCACCACGTCCCTGGCTGCGCGGGCGAGTTGTTCCGCCATGCGCCGGGGCGAGCAGTCGCTTGCCTGATGGGGCGTGACGAGAATGCGCTCATCCGCCCAGAAGGGATGCTCCGCCGGCAGCGGCTCGATGTCGAAGACGTCGAGCGAGGCGGAGGAAAGGCGTCCGCTGTCGAGCGCCTTCAGAAGATCGGCCTCGATCAGATGTTCCCCGCGCCCAAGCTGGATCAGCGCCGCGCCCACGGGCATGCGATTGAAGAAATCGAGATCGAGAAGGCCGCGCGTCTGCGCGGTCAAAGGCAGCACGTTGATGAGGATGGCGGCCTGCTCGGCAACCCGCTCGGCAGCCCCCTCCCCGCTTTCGAAACGCACACCCGGCATGGCGTCGCGCGGTGCGTTGCGCACGGCCGCGACTACCGGAAAACCCATCGCTGTCACCGCGCGCGCGATGGCGCGGCCCATCAGGCCGAAACCCAGAATGCCGACGGGCGTTTCCCGTGGCGGCTTCATCCTTGCCGAAATCAGCCGCGCCCATTCATGCTTCGCCTCATGCACAATGTGATGGCGCATGTTGCGGTGATGCCAGACCACGTGCCACGCCGCGAAACCGGCCATGACATCGCCCTGATCCTCGTCGCGCACACGCGTCACCAGCGCATCGGCTGGCAGGCTCGGGCAGCTGATGATGCTGTCGACACCGGCGGCGATGGAACTTGCCAGCCGCAGATTTGGATAGGGCAGGAAGGCGTCGTCCGCAGGACGCCAGCACAGCGCGAACCGGATCGTTTCGGGATCATCGATCTCATGGGGATGGCGCAGCCGGATCGTGTCTGCATGGGGTGCCAGCGCCTCGGCGAAAATCTCCCGAAGATCGTATGCGGCACTGAGAAAGACGCCCTCGATCACGTCCTGCTCAGCCATTGCCGGCCTCTCCCTCGATCGGTTCAACCCCGCACCAGTCGGCGATGAAAAGCGCAATGGCGCCCGTCACGCGCTTGATGGACGACAGGCTGACGCGCTCGTCGAAACCGTGAATGTTCTCCGTGATCGGGCCATAGACGAGGCACGGCATGCCGGCATAGATCACGAAGACCCGCGCATCGAGATAGCCCGGCGTGACGAAGCTTTTCAGTTCGCTCGACGTGGCCTTGCGATGGGCGTCGGCCAGTGCCTGCTCGGCCTCGGTTCCTTCTTCCAGAACGTAACCGCGCGCGAAGAACCCGTTCCAGATCACCTCCGGCGGGCGGTTTCCCAGAAACGGATCATCGGCCAGCTCACGCGCCAGATGCGCCTCGATCTGCGCTGCCCGGTCCTTCGGGTCGTCGCCGGGATAGATGGCGATGCGGCAGGAAATCCTGCACCATGCGGCAACGGTGGACGCCCAGTCGCCGCCCTCGATCTTGCCGACATTGAAGTTGATCGGGTGATCGAGTTCCTCGAAATAGGGATAGTTCACCTTTTCGGCGTTCCATTCCTCGGTCAGGCGTTTCAGGCTCTCTATGACGCGGTAGCTCGCTTCGATGGCATTCGCGCCCGTGCCGGCCTCGCGCACATGCACCGGATGGCCCGACACATTCACCTCGAACCACAGAACGCCGGTGTTGGCCCGCACCAGCATTTCGTCTTCCGGCTCGGGAATGATGGCGGCGTCCGCCGTATAACCTTCCACCAGACAGGCGAGCGCGCCATTGCCGGTGCACTCCTCCTCCACGACGCTCTGCACATGCACTTTCGCCGCCGGCTGCAGGCCGATGCGACGCAGTGCGTCGAGCGCAAAAATGTTCGCCGCGATGCCGGCCTTCATGTCGCCGCCGCCGCGCCCATAGAGCCAGTCGCCCACGCGTTTCGGCTCATAGGGCGGCGAAACCTCCCACATATCATGCGGGCCTTCCGGCACCACATCCATATGGCCATTGAGGATCAGCGAACGGCCCTTCTCGACGCGCGGCGCATGCGTAGCGATCACATTGACCGCATCGGAATAATCGACGGCCACGGGCGAGAAACCGGGATGATCCCTGATCTTGTCTTCATCGATGTGAAAGGTCTCAACCGCGTAGCCGCGCGCTTCGAGCGCCTTGTGCACGAATTCCTGAGCGGGCTTTTCCTTGCCGCGCAGCGAGGGGAAACGGATCAGGTCTTCCGTAAAGCCGATCTGCTCTTCAAAACCTTCCTCGACTGCGGCGAGGATCTTCTGTGCCAGTTGTTCGTCCACGTTGGTGGTTCCTGCAGATTAGTATTGAGGATGGTGGGAGATGGTGCGCGCTGCTTCTCCCGCCGTTACAGGTCGTGCAGCAGCAGAACGTCGAATGCCTGCCCACGTCATCCCGCCCTCGCCCTTCGACAGGCTCAGGATGAGGGCTGGTGGCGGTGATAGCTGGCTGAGCGCTGGTGTTGGTGTTGGTGTTGGTGTTGGTGAGAACCGGCTCAGGGCTGGTGTTGGAAACGCAAGCGTTGTGCAATCCCCTGGCATAGGCACCAGCCTATCCATGCCCCTTCCCTCATCCTGAGCTTGTCGAAGGGCGAGGGAATGGGCACGCACCGCGCTGAAGTGAGCTCCTATCGTCACCGGGCCTACCCCGCTGCCGCCAGCTCCTTCTCGCGGCCGGGAATGGCCTCGATCAGGGTCCGGGTGTAGTCACTCTGCGGATTGTTGAAGATGGCGTGCGCCGGTCCCATCTCCACCACCTTGCCCTTTTGCATCACCGCGATGCGGTCGCAGATCTGTGCGGCAACCCGCAGATCGTGGGTGATGAAGATCAGGGCCAGGTTCAGCCGCTCTTTCAGATCGGCCAGAAGATCGAGCACCTGCGCCTGGATCGACACGTCCAGCGCGGAAACCGCTTCGTCGGCGATGATGACGCGCGGCTCCAGTGCCAGCGCGCGGGCGATGCCGATGCGCTGGCGCTGGCCGCCTGAAAACTCGTGCGGATAGCGGTCGATGGCAAGCGCATCGAGATCCACCAGTTCCAGAAGCTTGACCGCGCGGGCATAGGCTTCCTGTTTGGAAACCCCGTGCGCCATCGGCCCCTCGGCGATGATGCGCCCCACCTTGGAACGCGGGTTCAGCGAGGCGTAGGGGTCCTGGAAAATCATCTGGATCGACTTGCGCGCCTCGCGTAGCGCATCGCCGGAAAGCTGCGCCATGTCATGACCGGCAAGCTTCACCGTGCCGGAGTCCGGCTGCATCAGTCGCACCAGACAGCGCCCGACACTGGACTTTCCAGAACCGGATTCACCCACGATGCCGAGCGTTTCACCTTCGCAGAGGGTGAGGTTCACGTCGTTGACCGCATGCACGACGCGCGGCTTGGAGAAGAACAGGCCGCCACCGGTCACATAGGTCTTGTTGAGCCCCTCCACCTCAAGGATCGGCGTCTTGCCCACCGGCGCTTCGGTCTCTTCGGCCGCAAGTTTCGGGATCGCGGCGATCAGCTTCTGCGTATATTCGTGCTGCGGATTGTCCAGCACCTCGTCAGCGGTTCCCGCCTCGACGATCTTGCCATACTGCATCACGGCCACGCGGTCGGCGATTTCGGCCACCACGCCAAAATCATGAGTGATGAACATCACCGCCATGCCGTGCTTTTCCTGCAGATTGCGGATCAGCTCCAGAATCTGCGCCTGCGTCGTCACGTCGAGCGCGGTGGTCGGCTCGTCGGCGATCAGGATGCGCGGTTCGAGCGCAAGCGCCATGGCGATCATGACGCGCTGGCGCTGGCCGCCCGAAAGCTGGAACGGATAGGCGCGCGCGGCCTTCTGCGGATCGGGAATGCCCACTTCCGTCAGAAGTTCGATGGCGCGGGCAGCGCGTTCCTTCGGCGTAAGCAGACCATGCGCCTCGAACACTTCCGCGATCTGATCTTCCACCCGCATCAGCGGGTTGAGGGCCGACATGGGCTCCTGAAAGATCATGGCGATCTTCTTGCCGCGCAAATCCATCATCTCGGCTTCGGAGAGTTTCAGAACATCCGTGCCGTCGAAGATGATCTCGCCGCCGACCGGCCGCACCAGATCGGGCAGCAGGCCCATCGCGGCATTGGCCGACATGGATTTGCCGGAACCCGATTCACCGACAATGCAGAGGATTTCGCCGGGAAACAGATCATAGGTCACATCATCGACGGCGAAGTCGCGGTCGGCGCCTTCCGGCAGCGCGATCTTGAGGTTCTTGATGCTGAGCACTGGGTCTTTCATCGCGCCCTCCTATTTGCCACGCCGCGCAAGGCGGGGATTGAGCGCGTCATTCAGACCCTCACCGATCAGGTTGAGCGCCAGAACGGTGAGCAGGATGGCGACGCCGGGGAAGAAGGAGAGCCACCAGGCCTGGCGGATGACCGTGCGCGCAGCGCCGATCATGTAGCCCCAGGACATCAGGTTCGGATCACCGAGCCCGAGGAAGGACAGCGAGGATTCCAGCAGGATCGCGGTTGCCACCATCAGCGATGCAAGCACGATGATGGGCGAGATCGTGTTGGGCAGAACCTGCCTGAGAATGATCGTCAGGCTCGTCTGGCCGGAAAGGATCGCCGCTTCCACATATTCACGCGAGCGCAGCGACAGCACCTCGCCGCGCACAAGACGGGCGACCGGCGGCCAGCTCACAATGGCGATGGCGGCGATGATCGACTGGATCGACGGTTCGAAAATGGCGACCAGAACGATGGCCAGAGCGAAGCTCGGCACGGTCTGGAAGAACTCGGTGAAGCGCATCAGCGCATCATCCGCCCAGCCGCCGAAATAGCCGGCGAGCGCCCCGATCGGAATGCCGATCAGAAGGGCAGCCACTGTCGAGACGAGGCCGACCAGAAGCGAAACCTGTGCGCCATAGGCAAGGCCCGAAATGACATTGCGGCCGAGCGCATCGGTGCCCAGCGGATACTGGTCCATGGCGAAGGGCGGCAGGAAGGGCCGCTGCACCATGCGCCAGGGCGACTGCGGGAACAGAAGCGGCGCAAGGATCGCCACGAGAACGACGATGGCGAGGATCGCAAGGCCGATCACCGCGCCGCGATTGCGTGAGAAACGTTTCCAGAAATCAGCCATCATGCCACCCGGATTCTTGGGTCAACGAACCGATAGAGAATGTCGGTGATGAGGTTGAACACGAGCACCATGGCGGCGGACACGAAGAACACGCCAAGAAGCAGATTGTAGTCGCGCTGGGCGAGCGCCTCGAACATCAGGCGTCCGATGCCCGGCCACGCGAAAACGGTTTCGGTCAGAACCGCGCCGCCAACCAGCTGGCCTGCCTGAAGGCCCGCGAGCGTCACCACCGGAAGCATGGCGTTGCGGAAGATGTGGCGGCGCTGGATGATGCCGGATTTCAGGCCCTTGGCGCGCGCCGTCTTCACAAAGTCGAGCTGGCTGACCTCCAGCATGGAGGCGCGCGTCATGCGCATATAGACCGCCATGAAGAACAGGCCGAGCGTGGTGGCAGGCAGGATCAGGTGCTGGCCGATGTCGAGCGCACGGCGGAAGCCGGTGTAGTTCGCGCCGACCGTTTCGTAGCCGAAGCCCGGAAGCCAGTTGAAATAGACGGAGAACAGAAGCACCGCCATCAGCGCGGCCCAGTAGAGCGGGGTCGCGTAGAAGAGCAGCGCCAGTGTGGAGATGGCCGTGTCCGACCATTTGCCGACACGCGCCGAGGCGAGAACGCCGGCTGCGGTGCCGAGCACCAGCGAGATGACGAAGGCCGTCATCGTCAGAAGCAGTGTGGCGGGCAGACGGTCGAGGATCAGGTCCGCGACGGGCATCTGCTGCCGGTAGGAATAGCCGAGATCGAACTGCAGCACGCCCTTCAGGTAAATCCCGAGCTGGGTAAGCAGTGGCTTGTCGAGGCCGAACTGTTCACGCAGCTGGGCGATGAACTTGGCGTCGGCAGCACCCGCTTCGCCCGCCATGACGGCGGCCGGATCACCGGGGGCGGCGTGGATCAGGAAGAAATTGAGCGTCAGGATGGCGATCAGGATGATCGCCGCCTTGCCCAGGCGCATGAGTATGAAGCGTAGCATCGAGCCCCTGCAGGATCAGAATCAAGGCAGGGATGCGCGGACGGTCTGGCCCGCGCATCCGGATCAGGGTGACGGCCTATTTTTCGATATAGGTGTCCTTGAAGCCGTCATTCACGCCAATGGCGGTGGTGACGAGATCCTTCACGTTACAGCGGTAGATGGTCGGGAAACCGAGCTCGAGGAGCCAGGCCACCGGCACATCGTCCACCAGTTTCTGCTGAACCTCGTCGTAGAGCTTCTGGCGCTCTTCGGCTGTCACGGCCACCGCAGCCTTGGCGAAGAGATCGTCGACCTCCGTGTTTTCGTAGCCCTCGACATTGTTCCACTGCGAACCCTTCGCGATGTTCGTGGAAATGTAGCTGCGGGCGACGCCAAGTGCCGGATCACCGTACTGGTAGAGATAGGTGAAGGCCATGTCATAGTCCCACTCGGCCAGCTTCTGGTTCCAGCCGGCCACATCGGTGGAGACGATCTCGACATCGATGCCGACCTCGCCGAGGTTCTGCTTCACGGCTTCGGCCCAGCGCTGCCAGGTCTCGCCATAAGGCAGCGGCAGGAGACGCACGGTCTCGCCGTCATAACCCATCTCTTCGAGCAGGGCCTTGGCCTTCTCCGGATCGTAGTCGTACTGGTTCACGTCATCGGTGTAGAAGCGCGTGGACGAGGAGACCGGACCGGTCGAAACCTTGCCGAGACCGTTCCAGAGCGCATCACGCGCAAAGTTGCGGTCCATGGCGTACATGACGGCCTGGCGGAAGCGCTTGTCGGCGGTCGGGCCTTCGCGGTTGTTCAGCCACATCCACGACAGCGGACCGAAATACTCCCAGCCCTTGTCGGTGATGCAGGTGTTTTCCATGTCGGCGATGCGCTGCACGTCGAAATTCTCGACCGAGCCGCCGGGCAGGATGTCGACCACACCGGTTTCGTAGGCAACGGCGCGCGAGGCTGCATCCGGGATCACATGCCAGTAGATCTCGTCGAGATACGGCTTGCCGTCCTCGTAATAGTCCTCGAACTTGGTGAGCAGGATGTGCGAACCCTTCTCCCATTCCGCGAACTTGAACGGACCGGTGCCGATCGGCGTGTTGTTGGCCGGGTTGCTCTTGTACTCCGTGCCTTCATAGATGTGCTTGGGAACCATCGGCATGGTGCCGGCCTCGAAAATGCCGAGGAAGGGACCGAAAGGCTGCTTCAGCTTGAAGACGACGGTGGTGTCGTCGGGCGCGGTGATGGATTCCACATGCTCGAGCGAGGTGCGCAGGCGCGCATGGGTTTCGCGCAGGAACACATCGGCGGAGAACACGACGTCAGCAGAGGTGAAAGGTTCACCGTCATGCCATTTGACGTTGTCATGCAGGTTGAACGTGTAGGTCAGGCCGTCCTCGGAAACTTCCCAGGACTTGGCGAGCTGCGGCATGGGCTGCAGCTTTTCGTCATAGCGCAGAAGGCCTTCATAGATCTGGCCGGCGACCATCTGGGTCGGGCCGTTCTGCACGAGGCCCAGCATCAGGCTCGGCGGTTCGGGCTGGATCACCACATTGGCGCGCCCACCCGTAACGGGCTCGGCGTGCAGCGCGGTTGTAACCATGAAGGCGGCGGCGAGTAGGGTCAGTCGTTTCAGCATGGCTATTGTTCCCCTTCTTGCTGACTGGCGCCGGGCGTTCTCCTTTGCCCGCACCGGAAAATGGATTGGCCTCAGGTAACGAGGTCGGGATAGTGCTTGATGGCAAGGCGCTGGAACGCCTCCCATTGCGGGTCCGGCTTGTTGCCGGCGTGGTGCTTGTCCCACCCTTCGTATTGACGGGCGGTCTTTTCGGCGAGTTCCTCATTCACCCGCACCGGCTTGCCGCCGGAAGACATGATCGCAAGCTGGGCGCGGCAGGCGCGCTCCATGTTGAACATCAGCGCAAACGCCTCGCCCACCGTGCGGCCGCAGGTGAGCAAACCGTGATTGCGCAGGATCATCGCATTGCGGTCACCGAGATCGGCAACGAGCCGTTCGCGCTCGTCCAGATCCAGCGCAATGCCCTCATAGTCGTGGAAGGCGATGCGGTTGTGGAACTGCAGCGACCACTGGTTCAGCGGCAGGATGCCCTCTTCCATGGAGGAGATCGCAACGCCCGCGACCGTGTGCGTGTGCAGAACGCAGTGCACGTCGGGGCGCGCGGCGTGAACGGCGCTGTGAATGGTGAAGCCGGCCTTGTTGATGCCCGCGCCATAGCTGTCGCGCAGAATATCGCCATTGATGTCGACGGTAACGAGATTGGAAGCCGTCACCTCGTCAAAGCGCAGGCCAAACGGATTGATCAGAAAGGCGTGCTCGCCTTCATTTTCCGGCGCGCGCGCCGAAATGTGCGTGAAAATGCTGTCGTCAAGATTGTAGTGCGCGACCAGCCGATAGGCGGCGGCCAGCTCGATTCGCTCTTGCGGCTGTTGAATGTCGGTATCGGCGACAAGCTGCGGCTGTGCGCTCATCCAGTTCTCCCTGCTTTCTGTGCGCCTGCGGGCTTTGGCCCTGCCGGCGCCTTGTCTTGCCAACGGACTCCCCTCAGAGCCGTGCAAGAAACGTCTAGGCAAACACAGGCGGGGGTAAGTGTCAATTGTCGACAATCGTCATTGATGGTGCCATACTCCCAGCCGCGGCTACCCGCCCTGGTGGCAATTGGCAGGGTGGCCTAACCAGATGCACGGACGGTATGCGTGAGCTTGTTCTCGGAAGTTTCAACGACAGATCTGGTGACACAGATCGCCCGGCAGATCACTGCGGCGATTGTCGCCGGCCAGTTGAAGCCGGGCGAACGCCTGACCGAATTGCAGTTATCGCGGGAGTTTGGCACCAGCCGCGCGCCGGTGCGTGAAGCCGCCCGGCTACTGGAAAGCCAGGGGCTCGTCACCTTCTCTCCGAGGCGCGGCTTCTTCGTCCGCACCTTCAACGCCACCGAGATGCGCGACATCTATGAGTTGAGAATCGGTCTGGAGCTTCATGCGGGGTGTCTCGCCGTGGAACGCGCCACCGAAGCCGATATCGCCGGTCTGGAAGCGCAGCTCAGCCTGCTCTACCAGAACCAGAAGGGCAGCCAGGCCTCCCTCGAAACGCAGATGTTCGAGGATTTCACCTTTCACCGCATGCTCTGCAAGGCCGGCGGCAATGCGCGCCTTTTGAAAGTCTATGACGAACTGGCGATGGAAATGCGCGCCGGCATCACGCTGATCGGCAAGCTCTATGACGATCCGCAGCGCATGGCTGAAACGCATGAGCCAATCATGGAAGCGCTCAAGAAGCGCGACGGAGAAGAGCTGCGCGAGGCCCTTCGGTATCACATCGCGGTCGCCCGCGACGAAGTCGTCGCCTTGTTCCATGAAATAGAAAAGGGCGCCTGAAAGCGCCCTCTCCTTTCATGGAATGCAATCAGTTGCGGGCCTTGGCCGTCTCGCCGATCATTCCGTTCAGCTTCTGGGCCAGCGCCTCATCCGTCTGTGCGGACTGGATGATCTGGTTGTACTCATCGACCGAGATGCCGTCGGTCTTCTCCACGGCCTGCTCCATCTGCTGTGTGGCTTCCGCCTGAACCTGCTGCTTGTCATTGTCGGAAGACGCGCCCTGGAAACGCTTGGTGTATTGCTCCTTCACGTCGCTGACGGCGAGAAACGCGACCGTGAAGGCCTGCAGCTTCTGATCGTCGAACGACTGCGTCTGCGCCTGCGGAGCCGGCGAAGGTGACGGAACCGCATCCTGCGCCATGGCCGGTGAGAACACGGCCGCACTGGCGGTAAAGGCGATTGCGGTGGCGGCAGTGCGCAGCCTGGTGCGAAGAATCATACTGGAACTCCTTCCTTTCGGGTGTCCCTCCACGAGGGACAATGCATGGCCCGACCCCGGGTTCATCCCGGCTGCCACCCTCATGAAGATTGTGGCGAGAAGAAAGAATACGCCGCACCCGCCCAATCAATTCGGATTGCCGGGAAAAACAAAAAATGAGTCTTCTGATGCAACCAAAGAAAAGCCCCGCCGAAGCGGGGCAAATCTTTTTGTTTGGAATGGCGATCTAGTGGCCTGCCGGAGCGGGTTGTATTTGCTGGTCTGGATGATCGTCTTCTTCCTGAACCAGCTGCGCCTTCGAAATGTAGGTGTAGAACATCGGAACCACGAACAGCGTGAACATGGTGCCGATGATCAGGCCGGTGAAGATGACCAGACCCATCGAGTAACGCGCCGCGGCACCCGCACCATCCGCGAGGATGAGCGGCACGACGCCCAGCGCCATGGCGGCGGTGGTCATCAGGATCGGGCGCAGACGCACCTTGGCCGAGGCGATGATGGCCTCATGGCGCGACATGCCATGCTCTTCACGCTGCTGGTTGGCGAACTCCACCATCAGAATGCCGTGCTTGGTGATGAGGCCGATCAGCGTGATGAGGCCCACCTGCGTGTAGATGTTCAACGTCGAAAGGCCGAGGTTGAGCGGCAGGAGCGCGCCGAAGATCGACAGCGGCACGGTCATCAGGATGATGAGCGGATCGCGGAAGCTCTCAAACTGCGCCGCAAGCACCAGATAGATCACCACGATGGCGAGCGAGAAGGCGATCACGATCGTGTTGCCCTGCTCCACCTCCAGACGCGACTGGCCGGAATATTCGATGAAGAAGCCGTCCGGAATGGTGCTCCGGGCAATATCTTCGATCACGGCCAGTCCGTCACCCGTCGAAACGCCCGGCACCGGAAGCGCCGAAATCGTCGCGGAGTTGAGCTGGTTGAACTGCTCGATGGCCGCAGCCGCCACATCGGTCGACACGGTGATCACCGCCGAGAGCGGAACCATTTCGCCCGTTGCGCTGCGCACGAAGAAGTCGCCCAGACGCTCGGGGTTGTTCCGGTATTCCTGCGGCACCTGCATGATGATGTCGTAGCTGTTGGAATCGCGGTCGAACTGCGCGACCGATCCGCTGCCGACAAGCAGGCTGAGCGTGCTGCCGATGTCGCTCACCGGAAGGTTGAGCGCGGCCG